>NZ_JAGYPH010000002.1 GCF_018343525.1 Lederbergia citrea
GAGCAAGCTCCCAAAGATCCGCTCGACTTGCATGTATTAGGCACGCCGCCAGCGTTCGTCCTGAGCCAGGATCAAACTCTCATAAAAGTAGTTTGTTAGCTCATTTGCTGGTCTTACTAAATTACTTGTTGACGTTTCGTTTCGTTCAGTTTTCAAAGATCAAACTTGTTCGCTTTTTAACGGCGACTTTTAAATAATACCATACTCAACATTAGATGTCAATAGTTATTTCGTTTTTTTCTTTATGCTCGGAAGCACATCTATTAATATACCAACTCTCTTTATAGATTGCAAGAGTTATTTTAGAAAAATATTATTTTATTTTATGAACTAAAAATTACGTCACTAATATACGTATGTCTATTTTTTTCTAGATCAATGATTTCTTCAGTATTCTTAATTTTAATCAAGGGTCTCGTAAGCGCTTCTGACTTCACAAAGACGATTTCTCCTATCCGATCATCAGAAAGCTTTACCACAGTTCCAACCGATAGCGAAGTAATAGCTGAGGCCAGTACCTTAATGTTTGACATATGAAACTGACCAAATAGATCTTCTTCCATAATCTGTAGTGTTCTAAACGGAGAAAGGGGATGTTGTTTATAATGCCGTTCCGTTGTCATTGCGTGATAGATATCTGCAATTGCCACTATTTGTGAGTGCATATGAACTCGGTTGCCGCTAACGCCGATAGGATAGCCTGTCCCATCTAATCGTTCATGATGCTGTAAAATAGCTAATTTGGTTTCAGGTTTTAATAGTGAATTATTTTTGATCATTTGATAGCTGTTTATAGGATGTTTCTTTATTTCCTTCCATTCATAACCAGTAAGTGGATCTTCTTTGAATAGTGTCTTAGCTGACATTTTTGCCATTCCACAATCAGCAAGACAACCGGCTAAAGCTACTTGTGTGTATTGACCTTTGTCATAGCCTAATCCTTTGGCAATATAGCCAGCGATTAAGCTTACGGAAATAGCATGATGAAAAGGATAGTCATCCTTGTTCGAGTATAGATGAATGATTCGAATCCATTCTCTATCTTCTTCAGATTTCTCAAGTAGAGGAATGATTATTGACCTAATAATCGAAATATCAACATTGAGACCCGCTTGCCATGATTGATATTCCTTCTTATAAAGCTTCACTGCTTGTTGATAGTAGTCTAAAAAGGAGGATGGGGCTGATTCAGGCATAATTATTCCTGAATCTTCATTTCCTGCTACTTTAAAGTGTTCACCATTCTCCAGCTTATTTCTTATTTCAACTTCCTTGACCAAAAAAGCTAGTAAAACTTCTATATGTTCCTTTGTCAAAATAGTTTTTGCTGGAATGAGAGGATGGCTAGTCTTTCCCATCACATCTTTTTGTAAAACACAACCAGTCTGCAAGTCTTTGACTTTTACCTTCAATCTTGCCGCCCCCAAGAAGAAATCTAATTTTTCTATATATTATTTATTATACCAAAAAAGACGCCAAAAATGGCGCCTTTTTCGGAATTCATCAATCTTTATTCAATTTCTTCGGTTGGAGCGGGACTGCTCTGTTCCATTTCTTGTATTTCTTCTATTTCTTCTTCTATTTCTTCTTCTATCTCTTCTTCTTTTTCAACTTTAGCCACAGTGGCAACAGATGCCTCATCGCCAAGTGTCATTAATTTTACCCCTTGTGTATTTCTACCGATCACTGAAATATCTTGTACATCCATCCGGATTAATATTCCACCAGCCGTGATAAGCATGACATCTTCATCACCTTGTACAGTTTCAACGGCAACAACATTATCTCTTTCGCCATTTTTCTCGGTGATTTTACATGTAATGATTCCTTTACCTCCGCGTGTTTGAGTGCGATATTCAGCAGCCGGAGTTCTCTTACCTAATCCATTCTTTGTCACTACAAGAACATCGTGATCCTCTTCAAGAATTTCCATCCCTACTGCTTCATCGTCATTGGATAAGGTAATGCCTTTCACCCCGGTTGCAGTCCTTCCCATCGACCTGACATCCGTTTCAATAAAGCGAATAAGCAAGCCATTTTTCGTTCCAATGATAATATTTTTCTTGCCATCGGTCAGTTTTACCGATATTAATTCATCATTTTCACGCAGTCCTATTGCAATCAAGCCATTATTTCTAATGTTGGCAAATCCTGAAAGAGGTGTTCGTTTGACAACCCCTTGCTTTGTAGCAAAAAACAGATACCAGTTATCCAGAAATTCATCAACACAAATGATGGTATTGATCCATTCATCTTTCTCAATGCCAAGTAAATTTATGATCGGCAATCCTTTAGCGGTTCTGCTATACTCAGGAATTTCATAACCTTTGGCTCTGTACACTTTTCCTTTGTTAGTAAAGAATAAAATCGTGTCGTGCGTAGAGGTGGTTATTAAATGCTTAACAAAATCATCGTCATTTGTCCCCATACCTTGCACGCCGCGCCCTCCGCGTCTTTGACTGCGGTAAGTGGAAATCGGCAAACGTTTAATATAACCATTATGTGTCAAGGTTACGATGATATTTTCTCTTGGTATTAAGTCCTCATCTTCAATTTGTTCGATGCCGCCAGCGACAATTTCAGTCCTGCGTCCATCGTCAAATCTTTCTTTTATTTCAAGCAATTCTTCCCTGATGATTTCAAGTATTTTCTCTTCATCAGCTAAAATGGCCTTTAATTCAGCAATCAATTTTACGAGATCCTGATATTCTTCTTCAATTTTTTCCCGTTCTAAACCGGTCAAGCGCTGAAGTCGCATATCGAGAATGGCTTGTGCTTGCTTCTCGCTTAAATTGAACTGCTCGATCAATCCATTTCTTGCGATTTCGGTTGTATTCGAACCTCTAATCAAGCTGATGATCGCGTCGATATGATCAAGCGCTATTCTCAGGCCTTCCAAAATATGAGCTCTTGCTTCCGCTTTCCTTAGCTCAAATTCTGTCCGTCGTCTAATGATTACTTTTTGATGTTCCAGATAATAATAAAGACATTGCTTTAAATTCAATACTTTTGGTTGTCCATCTACAAGTGCAAGCATGTTGATACCAAAGCTTGTTTGCAGAGCTGTCATCTTGTACAAATTATTTAAAATCACATTGGCATTCGCATCTCTTCGAACTTCCATAACAATTCTCATGCCTGTTCGATCGGATTCGTCTCGTAGATCGGTGATTCCTTCAAGCTTCTTGTCGCGAACAAGCTCCGCGATTCGTTCGATTAATTTTGCCTTATTTACCTGGAATGGAAGTTCATGTACAAGAATGGTTTCTCTTCCATTTGCCTTTGTTTCAACTTCCACACGCGCCCTTAAAATAATCGAGCCGCGACCAGTTTCATAAGCTCTTCTAATTCCGCTTCTTCCGACAATTAAACCTGCCGTTGGAAAATCAGGGCCTTGTATATGCTCCATCAATTCCTGAATCGTAATATCCGGGTCCTTGCTCAGTGTCAATAACGCATCAATCACTTCTCCAAGCTGATGGGGAGGGATATTTGTAGCCATCCCAACAGCAATACCGGAAGAACCGTTGACAAGAAGGTTTGGGAACCGGGCTGGCAAGACTTCCGGTTCTCTTTCGGAGCCGTCATAGTTATCTTTATAATCGATTGTATCTTTATTTAAATCCCGAACTAATTCCATCGAGATCTTTGACATTCTCGCTTCCGTGTAACGCATCGCAGCTGCTGAATCCCCGTCCACGGATCCAAAGTTTCCATGTCCATCGACTAGCATATTTCGGTAACTAAAATCTTGCGCCATCCGCACCATGGTCTCATATACTGCAGAGTCACCATGTGGGTGATATTTCCCGATAACTTCTCCGACAATCCGGGCTGATTTTTTATAAGCCTTATCGGCTGTCATACCAAGATCGTTCATCGCATATAAAATACGGCGATGGACCGGCTTCAATCCGTCCCTGACATCAGGCAAAGCACGTGCCACAATAACACTCATCGCGTAATCTAGGAACGAGGAACGCATCTCATGGCTTAAATTGATTTCTTTTACATTTGAATTAGGTAAATCTGCCATACCAACTAGGGACCTCCCTTATTAGAAAAGCATAAGCGCCTTGTTTAGCCTCGACAAGCAAATGTTCTGATTAAAAAAAGTCCGGTTTTGACTTTTATTGAATCAGGTTATTTGACCTCAGGGGCTAGGCGCTGAAGCTAGACATGATTGAAAAGCGCCTGCTCGCATGCTTTTCTTCTTTCAGTCAAACAATTAAATATCCAAATTCTTTACATATAGTGCATTTTCTTCGATAAAGATTCTGCGTGGTTCCACTTTTTCACCCATGAGCATATCAAATGTTTGGTCTGCCTCTATCGCATCCTCAAGACTCACTTGTAAAAGTGTTCGGCTTTCTGGATTCATTGTTGTTTCCCACAGCTGTTCCGGGTTCATTTCCCCCAAACCTTTATAGCGCTGAATGCCTGGCTTTGGCGCTTGTGGTATTTCAGCCAAAAAGTCTTCCAATTCTTTATCTGAATAGACATAATTATCTTTTTTGCCTTGGCTAATTTTATAAAGTGGCGGCTGGGCAATATAGACAAAACCTGCTTCTAATAGAGGTCTCATATAACGGTAAAAGAATGTTAAAAGTAATGTCCGGATATGCGCACCGTCTACGTCAGCATCCGTCATGATGACCATTTTATGATAGCGTGCTTTAGCTATATCGAATTCCTCGCCAATGCCTGTTCCAAGCGCTGTGATAATCGTCCGAATCTCATTATTGGAAAGGATTTTATCAAGACGGGCTTTTTCAACGTTAATAATTTTTCCTCTTAGCGGTAAAATAGCTTGGAAATGTCTATCTCTTCCTTGTTTCGCAGAACCGCCCGCGGAGTCACCTTCAACGACAAACAATTCGCTGATATGCGGATCACGGGATGAACAGTCTGCCAATTTCCCAGGCAGATTTGAGATTTCCAGAGCACTTTTCCGGCGTGTTAATTCACGTGCTTTCTTTGCTGCAAGACGTGCTCTTGCTGCCATAAGCCCTTTGTCGACAACTTTTCGGGCAAGTACTGGATCTTCCATAAGAATTTTATCAAAATGCTCGGAGAATAATGAGTCCGTAATTGTACGTGCTTCAGAGTTCCCAAGTTTAGTCTTCGTCTGTCCCTCAAATTGTGGATCAGGATGTTTGATGGACACAATAGCAGTCATGCCTTCACGGACATCTTCACCGGATAAATTGCTATCACTATCTTTGAAAATATGATTTCTGCGTGCATAATCATTGATGACCCTTGTTAATGCGGTCTTGAAACCCGACTCATGTGTACCACCTTCATATGTGTTGATATTATTGGCAAATGAGTAGAGATTACTTGCAAAACCATCGTTATATTGAATAGCCACTTCAACGGAAATACCGTCCCGTTCACCTTCAATATAGATCGGTTCTTCGTGAAGCACTTCCTTTGATCGATTCAAATGTTCAACGTAAGACTTAATACCGCCTTCATATAAAAATTCACTTCTTTTTTGTTCACCGCGTTTATCTTCGATGACAAGCTTGAGTCCTCTATTTAGAAAAGCAAGCTCTCTCGTACGGGTTGCAAGCGTGTCAAATTCATATTCTGTTGTTTCCGTGAAAATTTCAGAATCCGGTTTAAATTTGATGGTTGTTCCTGTTTCATCCGTTTCACCGATGACTTTTAAATCAAAACAAGGAACACCGCGTTCATATTTTTGGTAGTGAATCTGACCATTTAAATGGACAAATACTTCTAATTCGGAGGAGAGCGCGTTAACAACGGACGCACCAACGCCATGGAGGCCGCCTGATACCTTATATCCTCCGCCGCCAAATTTTCCTCCTGCATGCAACACCGTTAAAATAACTTCTACTGCCGGTCTGCCCATTTTTTCCTGAATACCTACTGGGATTCCGCGTCCATTGTCTTTAACCGTGATGCTATTATCCTCTTCAATTGTTAAAATAATTTCGTCACAATGCCCTGCGAGGGCTTCATCTATACTATTATCAACAATTTCCCACACGAGGTGGTGAAGTCCTTTAGAGCTTGTAGACCCGATATACATGCCAGGTCGTTTCCGAACAGCTTCCAAGCCTTCAAGAACCTGTATCTGATTTTCATCATATGACTGTTCTTGCAATTCTTTTTGATCCATAGTCAAAAACCTCACCTGCACTTTCCAATCTATTTGGCGCTCTGCCGTCTAAGAACGCCCGCTCTGGCAACGGCAGTTCTAGTTGAATCAGACTTTATACTTATATAATCAGCTCATGGCCTATTGAATTCATTAAACGTTTTTTTAATGTTCCTGGGGCTATCGGAGAAAGATAAATATGAGGCTCTGTGATGATCAGCGATTTAAAGGCACCATTGGCCAGATTTATAACGAGATCGTTTTTTTTATCTAAAAAAGTTTGAATCTCTTGCGAATCCTTTGCAGTCTCTTTTTCAAGGATGGCAATAATTTCGCTTGAACGAATCATCACATCTTCACCTGCATGCACGTACATGCTTTCACCTCATTTCACTCTTCCCATCACTCCATTACGAACAGTAAATGTTGTCGCTTCTCTCAATGTCTGGTGATCTATTCCATCAACGGTTGTTGTCGTCACAAACGTCTGAACTTTCCCTTTAATCGTATTTAATAAATGGGATTGCCGGTAATCATCAAGTTCAGATAGAACGTCATCGAGAAGCAAAATGGGATATTCGCCGATTTCCGAATGGATTAACTCTATTTCAGCAAGCTTAACCGATAATGCAGTTGTCCGCTGTTGTCCTTGCGAGCCAAATGTTTGTACGTCCCGTCCATTCACAAAAAATACAATCTCATCTCGGTGAGGTCCGAGTAACGTGACACCGCGGTCAATTTCCCTTTGGCGAAGCTGATGAAGCTTATCTTCAAACACTCCTACCATCTTTAACCAATCTGTACTTTCCGATACCTCAATCGATGGCTTATAGTGGATTTCCAACGTTTCAAGCCCACGGGAAATACCCGAATGAATTGGTTTTGCCCAATCTTCTAGCATTCGGATAAATTCAAAACGCTTTTTGATTACTTTGATTGCCACATCAATATATTGCTCGGTCAACACTTGAAGAAAGGTATGATCGGTCTGTTTTTTTATTTGCAGCTGTTTCAAATAATGATTTCGTTGCTGTAACACTTTTTGAAACTGACTCATATCATGCAAATAGACTGGAGAAACTTGCCCAATTTCCATATCAATAAAACGACGCCTTATTTGAGGGCTCCCTTTTACTAGATGGAGATCTTCAGGCGCAAACATGACGACATTCATATTTCCTACATACCGGCTTAGTTTTTGTTGTTCGATATGGTTAAATTTAGCCTTTTTACCTTTTTTTGAGATCAATAGCTCCAATGGGACAGATCCCCGTGCTTTTTGAAGCCTTCCCTTTATTTTAGCATATTCTGAATCCCAGCGTATTAAATCTTTATCATTGGAGGTCCGATGTGACTTTGCCATCCCTAATACATAAATAGATTCCATCACATTTGTTTTCCCTTGGGCATTCTCTCCCAAGATGACATTTACATTATTTTCAAAGGAGATCGCAAGCTCCTCATAATTCCGATAATTCACAAGCTCCAATTCTTCAATGTACATGAAGTCAACATCCTTTTAACGGGCAATAACGAACGAGCCGATTCCTGGTATTTTAATTTTATCATTAATGGCAAGCTTTCGGCCTCTTCTTTGGTCTTGTTCTCCGTTTATAAAAACATCGTGTTCACTTAAAAACCATTTAGCCATTCCTCCAGATTGGATGACATCCGCAAGCTTTAGAAATTGGCCAAGCGTTATCGTATCAGTTTCGATCCTGATTTCAGTATCCACGTTCTCACTCTTTTCATGTTTAGTCATTTACTTTATTTTACTAAAGATTGCTCCTCATTACAAAAAAATACGGAAACTATAAGAAAAGCGTAAACGCCTTTGTCAGTCCTTCGAGGTCAAAAGAAAAATCCCACCGCATTGGGCAGGATTTCTCACAGGGTGCTTACGCTTTTCTTTTTCTAGCTTCAGCGCCCAGCGACTAGCAAACTTCAGGATTCTTCCTACGATAAGTCAACATCAATTCGCCTGCGGCTCATTGTGTTTCCTTTATCTCGTCAGAATCCCTAAAAGTTCGTACGTCGCTAAACGGGCGCTTACGCTTTTCTGTATTAAAAAGTTCTTACTGGAAGTATTAGCTGCAAGATGGAATCATCATTAACCGAACGAATGATAAATGGTCTCATTGCACCGGTAAAACTAATAATAATTTCGGTTCCTTCTAGTGCCTTTAATGCATCCATCATGTATTTTGCACTAAAAGATATTTTTAACTCTTCTCCCTCAATCGATTGACTTTGAATATGTTCGACAACATTTCCAATTTCAGGGGTCGTTGAGGATATTTCAATTAATTTTCCTTCTAGCGTTGCCAGTTTAACAACATTATTTCTTTCTCCGCGAGCTAATAGCGAAGCGCGGTCAATGGCGTCAAGAAAATCTTTCGCATGAAGTACTAGTTCTGTTTTGCTGTCTGTCGGAATAAGTCTGGAAGTATCCGGATAATTTCCTTCCAACCTTCTGGAGAAAAATAAAAGATTCTTTGATTTAAACAAAATCTGGTTATCGGTAATTACAATTTCCACAGGATTACTTGAATCGTCCAAGATCTTACTTAACTCAATTAAACTTTTTCCTGGGATAACGGCATTACACACTTCCGCTTGCTCAAAATTAATTGGAGCAGATCGCATTGCAAGTCTATGACTATCTGTCGCTATACATGTAAGTACTCCCTCTTCAATCTGCCAGTTTACACCTGTCAAGATGGGGCGTGTTTCTGAGGTGGACACTGCAAATACAGTTTGTCTGATTAGAGTCTTTAGCAAATCCGTCGGGATAGAAAAGACATTTTCCTCAGAGATTTGTGGAAGATGCGGATATTCATCAGGATCTAAACCATTTAGATTAAATTCAGCTTTTCCAGATTTAATGATTGTTTGATGTTGGCCCAAGACTTCAATTTCAACAGAATCCATCGGAAGTTTACGAACAATTTCTCCAAAGAATCGAGCATTCAATACGACTCCGCCGGTTTGTTTTATTTCAACTAATTCATCTCCATCTTCCTCAGTTGGGATAAATGACTCAATTGAAATATCCGAATCACTGCCTGTAAATGTTAGCCCTTCTTCAGATGCGATAATTTTGATACCCGTTAATATCGGAATGGTTGTTCTTGAAGATACAGCCTTCATCACATCTTGAACACTATCAATCAAGCGATTGCGCTGAATGATGAACTTCATGCTTATTTTCCCCCGTAACTTTTAAATTTGGCTACAAACCAGTATATATTATTATTTTTAAAATAAAAAACAGTAGTAATAGTAGTAGGGCCTGTGAATATGTGGATAACTCTGTGTATGGATTGGAAACACAAACTATCCACATGTGGACATCCTGTGCACGGGACTGTCACAGTTATTCACAGAATCCCCATTATTGAATTTTTAGAGAATCACGAATTTCTTCTACTTTACTTTGAAACTCTGGATCAGTTTGTAAAAGCTTTGAAATTTTTTCGTGGGCATGGATCACCGTCGTATGGTCGCGGCCCCCAAATTCTTCCCCGATTTTTGGCAATGAAAAATCAGTCAGTTCGCGTGATAAAAACATCGCGATTTGCCTCGGAAAAGCAACTGACTTTGTTCTTTTTTTAGCTTTAAAATCTTCCAATTTCACGTTATACTCCGCACCAACAGTCTTTTGAATATCCAAGATCGTTACCACTTTTGGTTTGGAGCTTGGAATGATGTCTTTTAATGCCTCGGCAGCCAAATCTGCATTGATATCTTTATTAATAAGAGATGAATAAGCGACAACTCGGATGAGGGCGCCTTCTAGTTCTCTAATATTGGAATCAATTTGATTGGCTATGTACAGCATGACTTCATTAGGAATATCAAGTCCATCTGCTTTCGCCTTTTTACGCAAAATGGCAATCCGCGTTTCTAAGTCTGGAGGCGTGATGTCAGTAATTAATCCCCATTCAAACCTTGATCTTAATCTGTCTTCAAGAGTGGGAATTTCTTTTGGAGGACGGTCGCTCGAGATAATAATTTGCTTACTTTCTTCGTGCAACGTATTAAATGTATGGAAAAATTCTTCCTGTGTTTGTTCTTTACCTGCTAGAAATTGAATATCATCGATAAGAAGAACGTCCACATTGCGGTATTTATTTCTAAAATCAACGGCTTTATTATCACGAATGGAGTTAATAAATTCATTTGTGAATTTTTCCGATGATAAATAGACAACTTTTGCAGAGGGATTATGCTCCAATACATAATGTCCAATGGCATGCATTAAGTGGGTTTTACCCATCCCAACTCCTCCATAAATAAATAGAGGATTGTATGCATTTGCCGGTGCTTCTGCTACTGCAAGCGATGCTGCGTGAGCAAAGCGGTTTCCAGATCCAATGACAAATGTATCAAAGGTATACTTTGGATTAAGCATATTTTGGTATAAATCGACATGTTCTTCTTTTGCTTTTTTCTTAACAGCCGGGATTGCCTTGCTTTCTTCGCCTTGTTCCGGCGGAATAATAAATTTCACATCTAGTTCTTCGCCGATTATTTCATATAAAAGTCCCGAAATTAATTGGGAATAACGGCCTTCGAGCCAATCCCTTGCAAACTCATTAGGAGCAGTGACAATCATCGTGTCTCCCTTAAGGACATGTGCTTTCGTGAATTTCAGCCACGTATCAAAACTTGGCTTACTGACCTTTTTTTCAATGTTTATCAGGACCTGGTCCCAAAGATCAGCTATATTTTCCAAACTCATACCTCCCTTGCTGTTATATAACTGTTTCCTCTCTTAAAGGATGAAAACTAATAAATATGCACATCTATGAATGTGGAAAACTATATAATAAGGTAAGAAAACGGAATTCGACACAATCCACTGTATGTGGACAAGTTTATCCAGAAGTATTGGATATCTTATCCACAAGATATCCACAAACTGTGGATAAGGGAATTATCCACAAAAAGTATCCAGAGTGAAAACAACATAATCATACCAAATAAAACTAAGCTTAGCAATGCGTATTGAAAATTATCCACAAGACATTTATCCTGGGGAAAAAGATTGTCCACAGGCACTTAATTTGTGCAAAACCTGTCGATAGGTGCTGTGGATAATAAAAACCCTGTCGAAAACTATCCACAACATAGAAAAGCGGAGGACGCCGTTCAGCTCCGACAAGTAAATGTTCTGAGCCGAGAAAAGTCCGATCTTAATTTTTATTGGCTCAGGTTGTTTGACCTCGAGGGGCTGGACAAATAAAAAAGCAGAGGACGCCGATCAGCCCCGAGAGGTAAATGAGGTAATAAAGTATTCGACAAAAAGCGGGGAGTGACAGGCACCTCCCGAAAAGGGTTGACAAGGTTTGGCTGTCTCTTTATAATTATTGAGTATGTCTGTGATTGAAATTTTGTTTTACCCTCGAGGAGGTGTCATACATGAAAAGAACGTTTCAACCAAATAAACGTAAACGAAGCAAAGTACACGGTTTCCGTGAGCGGATGAGCACAAAAAATGGCCGTAAAATTTTAGCAGCACGCCGCCGCAAAGGAAGAAAAGTGTTATCAGCGTAGACCACTGAAACGTCTCAGTGGTCTTTTTTTCTAGTAAATCGACTAAGAAAAGCGTTAATGCTGTGCTGGATATGCTAAATTAGACAAAATGCCGCAAAAAAGAATGAAAAAGAATCCATAATGCAGGTGACAGTATGAAAAAAGCGTTTAGGATCAAAAAAAATGACGATTTTCAAGCAGTGTTTAAAAAGGGAAGATCGGTAGCAAACAGGCAGTTTGTTATATATATATTGAAAAAAGATAAACAAGAAAACTTTAGGATTGGTTTATCTGTAAGTAAAAAAATTGGGAACGCAGTGAAGCGAAACCAAATCAAACGTTATATACGCCAGGCTTTTCATGAGTTGGAAGACCAAGTGAAAAATGGCAATGATTACGTGATTATCGCCAGAAAACCGGCGGCCGAAATGGATTACCATACTGTGAAGAAAAGCTTGGAACATGTTCTCAAGTTGGGAAAAATTTTAAAAAGAGTAAATGGCTAAAAATGTTTTGTGGTTTAATGCAAGTTAACTTTAAAAAATGTTAAAATATCCGAAAGACCGAATAAATTACACGTGATTTTGAGAAAGCAGGGAGGATAACTGGCTTGAAGAAAAGAATAATATTGTTATCAGCGATGCTCGTGCTTGTGCTGATAACTGCAGGCTGTGCAACGATAGACAATCCTAATTATATTACTGCTGAAAGTACCGGGTTTTGGAGTAAATACATCGTTTATCCATTGTCTTGGCTTATTACTACCGTGGCCGAGATGTTAGGCCATAATTATGGATTATCGATTATCATCGTAACCTTATTAATTCGCTTAGCGATTTTGCCGCTGATGATCAAGCAAACAAGAAATTCAAAAGCGATGCAGGCCATCCAGCCTGAAATTCAGAAATTAAAAGAAAAGTACAGTTCAAAAGATGCAAAAACCCAGCAGCAGCTTCAACAGGAAACAATGCAGCTTTTTCAAAAACACAATGTTAACCCACTTGCAGGTTGTTTTCCGTTAATCGTACAAATGCCGATCTTAATCGGGTTTTACCAGGCAATTATTAGAACAGAGGGTATATCGAAAGCCGGAGAATTTCTTTGGTTTGACCTTGGCGCGCCGGATCCAATATATCTGTTGCCAATCATAGCGGGTCTTACAACTTTCCTACAGCAAAAAATTATGATGTCAGGAATGGGAAATACTAATCCGCAAATGCAAATGATGCTTTACATTATGCCAGCAATGATTTTAATTTTTGCTATCAATTTCCCAGCGGCACTTGCACTATATTGGGTAGTAGGAAATATTTTTATGATTGTTCAAACGTATTATATAAAAGGACCTACAATAGAAAATGTGAAAGTAAAAGATGGAGGAGCGGGGGGAGCTAAGAAGTGAGAGAAATCACTGCTACAGGACAAACCGTCGAAGAAGCAGTAGAATCCGCACTGGCTCAACTTAATACAACGAGAGATCGCGCAGACATCAGTATTGTGGATGAGGGGAAAAGGGGACTTTTAGGAATATTCGGTTCCCGGCCGGCCGTGGTGAAGGTTACGGTTCAGCCTGATGCAATCGAAACTGCAATGGAATTTTTACAGACCGTTCTGTCAAATATGGAAATTAAAGCAAAAATTGAACCGGTAAAGGAAGATGAAAGAAATGTCATCTTTAATATTACTGGTGAAAAGATGGGGCTCTTGATTGGAAAAAGAGGACAAACCATCAATTCACTGCAATATTTAACGCAGCTTACTGCAAATCGCCATTCCAAACATTATATTACGGTCATATTGAATCCAGAAGATTATCGTGAACGCCGAAAAGAAACATTAATTCAGTTGGCAGAGCGCCTTGCATCTAAAGCTTATCATACAAAAAAGCCTATTTCGCTAGAGCCAATGCCGAATTATGAACGGAAAATCATTCATACCGCTTTATCAGAAAATCGTAAAGTTCAAACGATTTCTGAAGGTGTAGAACCAAACCGCTACGTGGTCATACAGCCACAGGCGAGGAATATCAGCTAACTAGAGCGCCCGCAAAGCGGCCTAACATAAAGAACTTCTCAAAACGAGAGGTTCTTTTTTTATTGTGAAAAGAATGAAAAAAATGTAAACTTATGGATAACTTTATAGCACTCTTGCTTATTTGAGGGATTGTAGACTATTTTGCAAATAATGACGATAAAATATAGGCTTTTTCTTAAAATTATAGTGGTAAAATGATAGTAAATAAAATAACGGAAGTGGCGGAAATGAAAAAAATGCTTGTTACTGTTAATGGAGAGAATCAAAATCATGATGTAACCATTTATATGGCTACCGTTTTTTTTCTATGGTTGAAAATGTGCGCTCTCTATATTTGGGTGTTCCATATTAATATTCAATCCATCGAGGAAAGCATCATTTTAGCCGCTACATCTCTTGGATCAGCCGCTTTACTCGTTGGTTTTGGTTTTCTTTTTCGAAAGTCTGCTAGAATAAAGGCCTTTTTAACCATTCATTTTCTATTAACCGCATTATTGTTTGGAAATGTGCTATATTATCGTTTTTATATTGATTTTATTACCCTACCAGTATTGCTTCAATTTCAAAACGTCGGCGGTCTAAGTCAAAGTACGGTAGAACTCATAAAGTATTATGACTTGCTTTTGTTCATAGATTCAGTTGTATTAATCATATTATTAAAGAAAAAGCTCATTCCGGCGATTTCTTTGCCAGCAAGGAAAAACATTGGAACGAAGATTATTTTAATGTTAATAACGGTTCCTTTGCTTGCAAGTGTTATTGTCAATCCGGGATTTTGGAATAAATCATATGACAAAGAAATGATTGTTAAATCACTGGGACTGTATCATTATCATTTATTTGATATTTATTTATACTCGAAAGCCTCAGTTAAAGGCGTTTTGGCAGATGGAGAAGAAATAACAGAAATCAGTAACTATGTTGAAAAAAAACAGAATAAGATTGTTCGATCTGATCTCCACGGAGTTGCACAAGGAAAAAATGTCATTGTCGTCTTTCTTGAGTCTACCCAAGCTTTTGTCCTCGATAAACATATTAATCAAGAGGAAGTAACGCCATTTTTAAATAAATTAAAAGCAGACAGCTTATATTTTCCAAATTTTTACCATCAAACAGCACAAGGAAAGACATCTGATGCTGAATTCATCCTCGATAATAGCTTATATCCGCTAGCGGGAGGTTCGGTATTTGTTAGAAAACCGAAGAATGAATACGATTCACTTCCGAAAATATTAAAGCGTTCCGGTTACTATTCCGCCTCTTTTCACGGAAATAATGCTCAGTTTTGGAATCGCTCTGTCATGTATGAGGCACTCGGGTATGACCGGTTTTTTTCGGAAAGTGATTACAATGTTACTGAAGAAAACTCGATTAATTACGGATTAAAGGATCTTCCGTTTTTTGAACAGTCGCTTCCATATTTAAGTTCGTTGCCTCAGCCTTTTTACGCAAAGTTTTTGACATTGACGAATCATTTTCCATTTTTGCTTGATCCTGAAGATCAATTAATATCTGAAATGGATGCGGAACAGGGATTGGTGAATAGGTATTTCACTACTGTGAGATATGAAGATGAAGCGATTAAATCCTTTTTTGATCAAATAAAGGATACCGAACTATACAAGAATTCAATTTTTGTTCTCTTTGGAGATCATTATGGGATTTCAAAAAGTTATAATGATGAACTAGGTGAAGTGCTTGGAAAGGAAATTACAGTTAAAGATCAAGTAGAATTGCAAAAAGTACCGTTAATTATTCATATTCCCGGATTAGAAGGTCGAGTAATTGATTCAGTTGGCGGACAAATAGATTTAAGGGCCACCATCTTTGATTTATTAGGCATGGAGGAGAAAGAAAACTCACTTTCATTCGGAACAAGTTTACTCTCAGACAATCATAATCGCTTAGTAGTGTTCAGAGATGGCACGTTTACAACGGATCAATACATCTTTACTGAAGGAACTTGTTATAGTAAAAAAACGAGTAAAAAAGTTAAGCGTAATAAATGTTCGCCTTATTTTAACCAAGTTCAAACGGAACTAAATTATTCTGATCAAATAATATATGGGGATTTAATCCGGTTTTTTAAAAATTAAGGCTTTCGTTGATTTCCGCTCCAGGCACTTCGCTTTCCGCGGGGCGAGTGGCAAGCCTCCTCGGGCTTCGCCCTGTGGGGTCTTGCCTATCTCGCATCTCCCGCAGGAGTCTTCGTGCCTTCCGCTCCAATCAACGGAATTTGCTAAAAATCAAAATTCAAGCTTAATAGAGCCTGAAGTACACATATAAAATAGATGAATCCATGAAAATAAGTTCTCTATCAATAACATAACGGATGTTTTTGAAAATGATATCGATTATTACCAGAAATACCAGAAACTTATTGACGTTAAAAAAGGAAGACACCCTTATCCAGTTTCATAAAGTAAAGGAACAGTAGAACCTTCTAAAAGAAACAGTTGCTGATGATTTATTGGTTTGGAGAAGCGTCCGCTCGCCCTGCGGAAAGCGAGCGGTAAGCTTCGGAAAACCTGCTCTATCCTATATATATAATAAAAAAACTGTAGACAACTCGTTTATTAGAGTTTGTCTACAGTCTGAGGCTTGGCTCATGCCAGGTCTTTTTTGTGTTCATAAAACTTATCAACAACTACAAAAAGTAGGGGTATTTTTGATGACCGGTTTTGCAATATTGTTATTCACATGTGGATAAGCTAAAATGAAGAGTAGGCAAAAACTGTTTGTGGATAATTTTAAGCAGTGGAAAAATGTTCTTTTGTAGAGGCTGAAATTTTGTTATTCTATTATTTTGGGGATAAATCCTAAAATCTAAATTTTTCGCGCAAAAATAGCGCTGATATATAAAACTGGAAAAGGGGAGAGGTGATAAAGGTGGAATTTGATACAATTGCAGCCATTTCGACTCCAATGGGAGAAGGAGCGATTGCGATCGTGCGCTTGAGTGGAGATGAAGCAATCGGTATTGCAGATCATATTTTTCGTAGTGCTGGCGGCATGCAGCTTGAAGAGGTGCAATCACATACGATTCACTACGGGCGCATTATCGACCCAAGATCGGAAGAAACTGCAGAGGAAGTAATGGTAAGCGTCATGAAAGCGCCGCGAACTTTTACGAGGGAAGATGTAGTAGAAATAAATTGTCATGGAGGCCTAGTCTCTGTGAATCGTGTTCTCCAGCTTGCATTGAATGCTGGTGCACGCCTTGCCGAGCCGGGTGAATTTACAAAGCGGGCGTTCTTGAACGGGCGCATTGATTTATCACAGGCGGAAGCGGTTATGGACTTGATTAGGGCAAAAACAGACCGAGCGATGAACGTGGCGCTGGGCCAAATGGAAGGGCGCTTGTCTAAATTAATTGCCGGATTGCGTCAAGAAATTCTTGAAACGGTGGCGCATGTGGAAGTAAACATAGATTATCCGGAATATGATGATGTTGAAGAAATGACGCATCGCATGCTTGTGGAGAAAGCAACCTATATAAGAGCTGAGCTCGAGAAACTGCTGCAAACGTCTCACCAAGGAAAGATTTTACGTGAAGGATTATCAACGGTTATTATTGGGCGTCCGAACGTAGGAAAATCATCATTGCTAAACAGTCTTGTTCAGGAAAATAAAGCAATTGTCACAGATATTCCTGGTACTACGAGAGATGTTATTGAAGAATATGTAAATGTTCGCGGTGTTCCACTTCGCCTTGTCGATACAGCCGGAATTCGGGAAACGGAAGATATTGTTGAAAGAATCGGAGTCGAACGTTCACGTGAAGTTTTGAAAAAAGCCGATTTAATTTTACTCGTACTCAATTCAGCGGATGATTTTACAAAAGAAGATGAACAATTATTTACTGCTGTCGAAGGAATGGACGTTATTGTCATTGCGAACAAGACGGATTTACCACAAAAAATTGATATGGAACAAGTTCGGATCGCGGCGAAAGAGCATCAAATCATTACGACTTCACTGCTCGAAGAAAAAGGGATTGATGATCTTGAGCAAGCCATTGCTGATATGTTCTTTAAAGGCCAGATTGAGGCAGGCGACATGACCTATGTATCGAACAGCCGTCACATCGCGCTTTTGAATCAAGCGTTACAGGCAATTGAAGACGTGCTCTCAGGAATCGATTTTGGAACGCCAATCGATATCATTCAAATTGATTTAACTCGAACATGGGAACTGCTAGGTGAAATAATTGGAGATACTGTACAAGAAAGCTTAATAGATCAGCTTTTCTCACAGTTTTGTTTAGGAAAATAAAGAAAAGCGGAAGGCGGCCGTTCAGTGGCGACAAGCACAAGGCAGCTTGCGCTTTTCTTAGAAGGAGGAATAATCATGCAGCAATTTGAGGCAGGCCAATATGACATTATTGTAATTGGAGCGGGCCATGCCGGATGTGAAGCTGGTTTGGCTGCTGCAAGAATGGGTGTGAAAACCCTAATGATTACGCTAAATCTCGACATGGTTGCGTTTATGCCATGTAACCCATCAGTAGGCGGACCTGCAAAAGGGGTTGTTGTTCGAGAAATAGATGCACTTGGCGGAGAAATGGCCAAGAATCTGGATAAAACAGCGATTCAAATGAGAATGCTAAACACTGGTAAAGGTCCTGCAGTCCAAGCATTACGGGCACAGGCGGATAAATTCCAGTATCAGCATGAAATGAAAAACACTTTGGAAAATGAGCCGAATTTAACCCTTCATCAAGGAATGGTTGACGAACTGATTGTAGAAGATGGTGAATGTAAAGGCGTGGTTACGATGACAGGTGCCGTTTATCGCGCAAAGTCTGTCATCATTACAACAGGAACTTTCCTTCGTGGCGAAATCATCCTAGGAGAACTAAAATATTCAAGCGGTCCGAACAACCAACAACCTTCCATTAAACTCTCAGAGCATCTTGAAAAACTTGGATTTGAATTAGAAAGATTCAAAACAGGAACACCACCGCGTATCAACAGTAAAACCATTGACTATAGTAAAACAGAAATCCAACCTGGTGACGAAGAGCCGCGTGCATTCAGCTATGAAACAACAGATTTCATTACGGATCAGCTGCCATGCTGGTTAACATATACGAATATGCAGACACATCAGCTCATTGATGCAAACTTGCATCGTTCACCGATGTTTTCCGGTGCCATCAAAGGAACGGGCGCACGCTACTGTCCTTCTATCGAAGATAAGGTCGTTCGTTTTAATGATAAACCGCGTCATCAAGTTTTCCTTGAGCCTGAAGGAAGAAATACTAATGAGGTGTACGTACAAGGATTATCCACAAGTATGCCTGAAGAAGTTCAGCAAGAACTGATTAAAACTGTACCGGGGTTGGAAAATGCCCGGATGATGCGCCCAGGCTATGCGATTGAGTATGATGCCATTGTTCCAACACAGCTATGGCCGACGCTCGAAACAAAAAAGGTGAAAAATCTTTATACGGCTGGGCAAATTAATGGAACTTCTGGTTATGAAGAAGCGGCCGCTCAAGGGATCATGGCCGGAATCAACGCTGCAAGAAATGTACTTGGTAAAGAGGAAGTCATTTTAAGCCGCTCTGATGGCTATATCGGTGTATTAATTGATGATCTTGTCACAAAAGGAACGAATGAGCCTTATCGTTTGTTGACGTCGCGTGCGGAATACCGACTATTACTGCGTCATGATAATGCAGATTTGCGCCTTACAGAACTTGGCCATGAAATTGGCCTAATCTCAGAAGAAAGATATGAAAAATATTTAAATAAAAAAGCAGCCATCGAGGCTGAACTGAAACGGCTACGTTCCATTGTGATTAAGCCAAATGAAAAAACACAGAAATTAATTCGCGAAGCAGGCGGTACTGAACTAAAAGATGGTATACGTGCAGCTAACCTTTTGAAACGGACAGAGATGTCCTATAAGCATATTCACGAATTGGTCCCTGCGGAAATTGATTTGACTGCCGATGTCGTTGAGCAAGTCGAAATCCAATTAAAATATGAAGGCTATATTGAAAAATCCCTTCAACAAGTGGAAAAACTTAAAAAACTGGAAGACAAAAAGATCCCTGAAAACATTGATTACGATGCAATCAATGGGATTGCAACTGAAGCACGTCAAAAGCTGAATCATGTGCGCCCATTGTCAATCGCCCAGGCTTCCCGAATTGCAGGGGTAAATCCTGCTGATATTTCCATTTTGTTAGTGTATATTGAGCATGGAAAAATAGCACGGGTATCCGGAGAATAAGGAATGAATCAAAGATGAATGTTGAGCAATTTACAAACATGCTGGAAGAGAAGGGAATCACGTTAGATTCCAGGCAACTCAGCCAGTTTGAACGGTATTTTGAACTGCTTGTCGAATGGAATGAAAAAATGAATTTGACCGCAATCACTGAGAAGGAAGAAGTGTATTTAAAGCACTTTTTCGACTCAGTGAGTGCCGCTTTTTTCATTAATTTCAATCAACCAATCAAACTATGCGATGTGGGTGCAGGAGCGGGCTTTCCAAGCATACCTTTAAAAATTTGTTTTCCTGAGTTAAATATCACCATCGTTGATTCTTTGCAAAAGCGGATTACCTTTTTAGATCATTTGGCAAAGGAACTCGGACTAAAAGATACTCATTTTCACCACGACCGCGCGGAAACATTTGCGAAAAAAGCAGAGTTCCGTGAACAATTTGATGTCGTTACAGCACGTGCTGTGGCAAGGATGTCAGTGTTAAGTGAGCTTTGTTTACCGCTTGTTAAAGTTAATGGTACATTTGTTGCTATGAAGGCAGCCAGTGCAGAGGATGAGTTAAAAACGGCGGAATATGCTATCAAGCAGCTTGGAGGCAAGTTTTCAGCTGTTCATTCTTTTACATTACCGATAGAAGATAGCGAAAGAAATATCATCGTCGTTAAAAAAACGAAAAAAACGCCAAATAAATACCCTCGAAAGCCCGGGACACCTAATAAAATGCCGCTTGAGTAAAACTTGGCGAATTTTATATAGGAAATAGGGCATCTGTTCGGCAGGATATTGCAAAAAGAAATAGAATGATGTAATAAAGGGAGTGTACAAAAAGAGTTGAGGGGTACTTTTTGGACAGCTTCTATGGGAGTTTCTATTAAGGTGGTGTAGAAGGATGAAACATCCTTTCTCTCGATTATTTGGTTTGGGCGAAAAAGAATTGCCAATAGAAAAAGAGATGGCAGAGGACCGGGATGAAGTAAAAAAAATCCCGGTAACTAAAATTGTTCCAAATCGATTCCAGCCAAGAACTATTTTTAATGAAGAGAAAATTGAAGAATTGGCTAGGACGATTCATACACATGGCATTATCCAACCGATCGTGGTACGCGAATCGGAGGACGGTCAATTCGAAATTATTGCCGGTGAACGCCGATTTAGGGCAGTTCAAATGCTTGGTTGGTTAGAAGTTCCCGCCATCATCAAGAATTTAAGCGATACAGAAACCGCTTCGGTAGCCTTGATTGAGAATCTTCAACGCGAAGAATTGACGCCGATTGAAGAAGCGATGGCATATGGAAAACTCTTAGAAATTCATAATTTAACGCAAGAAGCATTGGCCCAACGGCTCGGGAAAGGGCAGTCTACTGTTGCCAACAAGCTTCGCCTTTTAAAGCTGCCGGAAGAAGTTCAAACCGGATTATTACAAAAAAGTATAACCGAACGGCATGCCCGTGCATTAATTCCATTAAAAGATCCTGAAAAACAAATTCAAATCATGCAGCTTATTATTGAAAAGAATTTGAATGTCAAACAAACAGAAGAACAAGTGGTTAAACTGCTCACAAAAGAAGAGCAAAAACCAAAAACAAAACGTCGTGCAATCAGCAAAGATATGAGGATTGCCTTCAATACCATCCGCCAGTCGCTTTCAATGGTCGCTGACAGCGGAATTAAATTGGACTCAAAGGAAGAAGAGTTCGACGAATTTTATCAAATTACGATAAAAATCCCTAAGAAAAAATAAAAACAGCAAAATACTAGATAAAAGTGAGAAGCTTGTCAAACAAGTTTCTCACTTTTTGTATATAATTGATTCAGAGAAAAGTTTTTTCTATTAAAAAGAGTGATAAAGTCAAATATTTGTTAAAATAGAATACGTGATTGTTATTTTGAAGGAAGTAAAGGGGTAGGTGAGATCGTTGGGGAAGATTATTTCCATAGCCAACCAAAAAGGAGGCGTCGGGAAAACGACCACCTCTGTTAATCTGGGGGCCTGCTTAGCACATATCGGAAAAAAAGTATTACTCATTGATACAGATCCCCAGGGAAATGCTACGAGCGGGGCAGGGATTGATAAAGGAGATGTCCACCAGTGTATTTATGATATCCTTGTAGATGATGTAGATATGAAGGACGTCATTAAGGGAACATCGGTGGAAAATTTATATGTTGTCCCTGCAACGATACAACTAGCAGGTGCAGAAATAGAACTCGTACCGACCATTTCAAGAGAAGTGCGTTTAAAACGTGCAGTAGATCAAGTGAAAGATGAATTTGATTATATATTAATTGACTGTCCTCCGTCGCTCGGACTGCTGACACTTAATGCCTTAACCGCTTCCAACTCTGTGATCATACCTGTTCAATGTGAATATTATGCCTTGGAAGGTCTTAGCCAACTATTAAATACTGTTCGTCTCGTACAAAAGCATCTGAATCATGATTTAATGATTGAGGGTGTGCTGCTTACGATGTTAGATGCACGAACAAACCTTGGTATACAAGTCATTCAAGAAGTAAAGAAATACTTTCAAAATAAAGTATACCGAACAATTATACCGCGTAATATTCGACTCAGTGAGGCTCCAAGTCATGGTGAACCGATTATTGTTTATGATTCAAAGTCTCGAGGTGCAGAAGTATATTTAGATCTTGCAAAGGAAGTGGCTGAAGATGGCTAAAGGTCTCGGAAAAGGGATTAATGCTTTATTTGCAAATATGGATGTAAGTACAGATGAAACGGTGCGAGATATTGATTTGAGAGAAATCCAACCAAATCCGTATCAACCTCGAAAAGTGTTCACTGAAGAGGCGATTAATGAATTAAAAGAATCGATATTACAGCATGGTGTTTTACAGCCGATTATCGTCAGGAAAAATATTAAAGGCTATGAGATTGTCGTAGGCGAGCGGCGCTTTAGGGCTTCAAAAGCGGCTAAGCTTACCAAGATTCCTGCAGTGATTCGTGAATTGAATGATCAGCAAATGATGGAACTTGCAGTTCTTGAAAATCTTCAACGAGAAGATTTAACGCCAATAGAAGAAGCGGCTGCTTATCAAACGCTCATGGACAGGCTCCATATTACCCAAGAAGAATTGGCGAAAAGATTAGGGAAGAGCCGCCCTCATATTGCCAACCATGTCCGGCTTTTATCTCTTCCCAAACACATTCAGCAATATATTACTGATGGAAAGTTAACAATGGGACATGGGCGAACGCTGTTAGGATTAAAGCGTAAAGAGAAAATTGAGACAATTGCCGAACAGACTCTAAAAGAAGGGTTAAATGTCCGGCAGCTTGAAAAACTCGTTCAGCAAATAAACGAAAATGTTCCACGTGAAACACAAAAACCTGCCCCTAAAAAAGACGTTTTTATTAGGGAAAGGGAAAATAGTTTACGGGAAAGGTTTGGAACGACCGTAACAATTAAGCAGACTAAGAAAAAAGGCAAAATTGAAATTGAGTTTTTATCTAATGATGATCTTGAAAGGATTTTGGAAATTCTAGATCAATCTAAATGAAGCTGACCAGGCTCCTTCTATCGAAGTTAGAGAAGGGGCCTGATTTTTATAGGATACTTTAAAATAAACAGGTGAGTATATGGTGCTTCTAGGAACAATAGTCAACGGAATTTGTATCGTCATCGGAACGATGATTGGTAAGTTTCTTAATCGAATCCCGGAAAGAATGAAAACTACGGCAATGCATGGAATCGGTCTTGTAGTAATGGTTCTCGGATTGCAAATGGGCTTTAAAAGTGGAAATTTCTTAATCGTCATTCTGAGCATTGTGATCGGAGCAGTGCTTGGAGAATGGTGGGGACTTGAAGATAAGCTCAATTCTTTAGGATTATGGCTTGAAAAAAGAATTGGCACCTCTGGAAATGGGAGTATTGCCCAAGGATTTGTTACAGCGACTTTAATTTTTGTTATTGGGGCGATGGCGATCATTGGAGCACTGGATAGTGGAATTAGAGGAGACCATCAAGTGCTTTATACAAAGGCAATTATTGACGGATTCACCGCCTTAATCTTAACAACTACCCTCGGGATCGGAGTTGTTTTTTCTGCTATTCCAGTCATTCTTTATCAAGGGGTGATTGCCCTGTTTGCAACACAAATCGACAAATTTCTTCCTGCTGAATTGATGGATATGTTTATAAAGGAAATGACAGCGACGGGTGGCATCATGATTTTTGCGATTGGTTTGAATTTAACGGGAATCACGAAAATAAGAGTGGCAAATTTATTGCCAGGTATTTTAGTTGTGGCCATCATTGTTTGTATTATTTATTTTTATCAACAATCGATCGTATAGGAACTTAAAAAGAAACAGTTCAATGAGGGACTGTTTCTTTTTTTCTGTTTATTCAACGTTTCTTTCCTGGTTCATATCCCATTCTAGCTGTCTGAACATATGCTTTCTTGCATACATTTTGTCTGCTTCACTAATCCCCGCAGCAATTTGCTTTGCCATTTTCATGACAAGGTTAAGACGGGTGTTTTGCAGCACGAAAAATTCCATATAACCGCTCACATTGACTACACCGGTAATATGCATATGACCAACTTCCGGCAACTCTTTTTTTACCCCAGCTCCAGGTTTAAGGGGACCAGAGTCAATTTTAACTACGCCGATATTTTTAAATTTACCAAGACATGCATCAATTCCAATCACATAAGGATCGGTGTGATTCTTGTATATGACATCTAACTTTTCATTTAAATTAACGGCATGAACGGGATCTTCCAATGTCCCATATAAATGAAAACACTCTAATCCTGTTTCTTGAAGAAAAGTTCCTATAAGTGGACCGAGAGAATCTCCCGTTGATCGATCGGTTCCAATGCAAACGACAATAATGGGCCGATGACTCCCGAGGGGGAGAAAATCGATCATACCGTTGGAAATTTTTTTAGTTGCAGCTAAATCATCATAATTCACTTTTACTTCCTCGTGTTCCTTCGGTGGCATCATTATTGTCGCTCCTCTCCATATTCCTTACCATTATACGGAGAAATTTTTCTTTCTATACGTAGGAAAAACACTTGAGTATAGGGAAAATAGAGCTTTTCCTATCAAAATAAGCTTAAAATTGATAAAATAGAAAAATATAATGCCATCTTGAGCAAGGGAAGTAGGTGGAAATCTTTGAATCAACAACTAGAAGAACTTGAAGGAAAAACAATCGTTATTAAAGACAAACTGTTTAATCAAGAAATGTGGATGGGTTTTGGTTTTATAGCAATTAAAATTATTTTAATTCTTATAGTGGCTGCTTTAGTTATTCGTATTGGACGAGCAGCAATCGGAAATATGCTAAAGATTAAAACAAGGACACCATTGAGAATTTCTGAAAGACGAGAAGCCACACTCGTAAAACTTTTACAAAATATATTAACCTATGTGGTTTATTTCATTAGTTTCATTACGATCCTTTCGGCATTGACTATTGACATAACCGGTCTTATTGCCGGTGCGGGAATTTTAGGGGTTGCGATTGGGTTTGGAGCACAAAATCTTGTCAAAGATGTAATAGCGGGTTTTTTCATCATCTTTGAGGATCAGTTTTCAGTTGGTGATGAAGTAAGGATTAATAGCTTTGAAGGGAATGTGCAGGAAATTGGCCTGAGGACAACCAAGGTCCTAAATTGGACGGGGGAATTATATATTGTTCCAAATGGCAGTATTACGGAAGTGACTAATTTTTCTATATATAATAGCACCGCTGTCGTAGATTTTAATATTAGCTACGAAGGTGATTTGAACGAAGTTGTGAGTATGATAGAACGGCTTTTAGCAAGAATGCCCGACAAGTATAGTGAAATTGTTGGAATTCCGAAGTTGCTTGGAATAGAACAGTTCGAAGGGACCGAGATTGTATTACGGGTGACGGCAGAAACCATTCCATCTAAAAATTGGTATATTGCCCGCAAGCTTCGAAAAGAATTGAAATTAGCCATTGATGCATTTCAACTGGAAATGAAAAACGGACAAGATTATCAGGAGGGATGAGAATGGAGCAAAAAGAATTCCATCTTCATGATGTGGTTGAGATGAAAAAACCCCATCCGTGTGGGACAAATCGCTGGAAAATCATTCGTATGGGTATGGATATCCGGATTAAATGCGAAGGCTGCAACCACAGTGTTATGTTGCCGCGTCGAGAATTTTCAAGGAAAATTAAAAAAATTCTACATAAACACGAGGAATAGACTCACCACTTACACTGGCGTTGCACGTATCGTGTCAACGCCGGTGTTCTGTTTACTGTTGTAATTTTCATACATACTAACTATAATTGTGAAAGGATTATCAGGTGGCAATTAGATCATGAATGCTCGATGATAACCACAGAAGAGGAGTGACCAAGATGGCTCTTACAGCAGGAATCGTTGGATTGCCAAACGTAGGTAAATCAACATTATTTAATGCAATTACCAAAGCGGGGGCAGAAGCTGCCAACTATCCGTTTTGTACAATAGATCCAAACGTAGGAATCGTAGAGGTTCCAGATCACCGGCTGCATAAATTAACAGAACTCGTTAAGCCGAAAAAAACAGTACCGACTGCATTTGAATTTACGGATATAGCGGGAATTGTTAAGGGAGCGAGTAAAGGAGAAGGACTAGGGAATAAATTCCTTTCTCACATTCGCCAAGTTGATGCGATTTGTCATGTTGTGCGCTGCTTTGCCGATGATGATATCACGCATGTATCAGGGAAAGTAAATCCGATCGATGATATCGAAACAATCAATCTTGAGCTCATACTTGCAGACCTTGAATCAATTGAGAGACGGATTGAACGAATAGGGAAAATGGCGAGACAAAAAGATAAAGAATCTATGTACGAATTCGAAGTACTGTCAAAGCTGAAAGAAGCATTTGAAGCAGACAAGCCAGCGCGGACAGTGGAATTCACTGAAGAACAGGAAAAACTAGTAAAAGGTCTTCACCTGTTAACAAGTAAGCCTGTTTTATATGTAGCAAACGTCGGTGAAGATGATATTGCTGATCCATCTGAAAATGAATACGTTCAACAAGTGCGCGAATTTGCAGCGAATGAAGAGGCTGAGGTCATTGTTGTATGCGCTAAAATTGAGGAAGAAATTGCTGAACTTGATGACGATGAAAAGGCAATGTTCCTTGATGAACTTGGGATAGAGGAATCAGGACTGGATCAGTTGATCCGTGCAGCATATAATCTTCTCGGCCTTGCAACGTATTTTACAGCCGGCGTTCAAGAAGTTCGTGCATGGACATTCAAACAAGGAATGAAGGCACCGCAATGCGCTGGAATTATCCATACAGACTTCGAAAAAGGATTTATCCGGGCAGAGACGGTTTCCTATGATGACTTGCTCGCAGGCGGCTCAATGAGTGCTGCACGCGAAGCAGGAAGAGTCAGACTCGAAGGAAAAGAATACTTGGTAAAAGACGGAGACGTCATTCATTTTCGCTTTAACGTATAAATATTATAAAAAAAATTCGGTCACCAATTACTTTTATGGTGACCGTTTTTTTATTTTGGGAAAAAATCCTAAACCATGGTGCGTTTAAGAGGACAGAGTTTAGTGCGATTGTACGAACCGAGTCCCCTTGGAGTGTTTAAGAGGACAGATTTTAATGAAAATGGCCCACCCCAGTCCCCTTGGAGCGTTTAAGAGGACAAAGTTTAGTGAAAATAGCCCACCCCAGTCTCCTTGGAGCGTTTAAGGGGACAGCGCTCAGTGAGATTGTCCGAACCGAGTCCCCTTGGAGCGTTTAAGGGGACAGAGTTTAATGAAAATGGCCCACCCGAGTCTCCTTGGAGTGTTTAAGCGGACAGATTTTAGTGAAATTGTCCGAACGAGTCTCCTTGGAGCGTTTAAGGGGACAGAGTTTAGTGAAAAAGCTCTATCCCAGTCCCCATGAACCACCTCCGATCCGCAAATAGAACAATAGCAAACACTGTTTACGAACCAATTTCTTAGAATCCCATAAGAAGGAAAAAAGAACTGCAAGCTAGAAACATATATGTAATAAGAATGAGAAAGGAGATAAACATGCGAGATGTTGTCATCATTGAAGCGGTGAGAACGCCAATTGGCAGAAGAAATGGGGCTTTAAGCAATTTTCGGCCAGATGAGCTGCTTGCTTTAGTTTTGAAGGAAGTTGTCAAAAGAGCGGGTGTGGATCCTGCCATGATTGAAGATGTCATTGCTGGCTGTGTCACGCAAGTAAGTGAACAGGCAGGGGATATCGCTAGAATTGCTTCACTAATTGCTGGATTTCCAATGGAAGTGCCTGGTGTCACCCTCGACAGACAGTGTGGATCAAGTCAACAGGCAGTGCATTTCGCCTCTCAAGCCATCCTAAGTGGTGACATGGATGCGGTCATTGCTTGCGGGGTGGAAAGCATGTCACGTGTACCGATGTTTTCTAACGTACAAGGAGTTAAGCATAGTCCTTTATTAACTGACCAATATGAAATCATTAATCAAGGATTATCAGCGGAAAGAATTGCAGACAAGTGGGGATTTACAAGGGAAGAGCTTGACCAATTTTCTCTAAGGAGCCATGAAAAGGCCATTGCTGCCATGAAAGCAGGTCGATTTGAAAAAGAAATTATGCCATTTGTCGTTGGAAATTCCACCATAGAAAGAGATGAGGGTCCAAGAGAAAATACATCTATGGAAAAACTCGCTGGGTTAGAACCGCCTTTTTTAAAAAATGGCAAAGTCACTGCGGGGAATGCGAGTCAAATCAGTGATGGAGCTTCAGCCATTTTACTTATGTCGAGAGAGAAAGCGGAAGAACTTGGTTTAAAGCCGCGATTTCGGGTTGTAGCTAGATCTGTTGTCGGATCCGATCCTACTTTCATGCTGACAGGGCCAGTTCCTGCTACAGAAAAGGTCCTGAAAAAAGCTGGTATGGAGCTATCTGATATTGATTTATTCGAGGTGAATGAAGCATTTGCTTCCGTACCGCTTTACTGGTTAAAAGAAACAAGGGTCGACCCCGAAAAATTGAATGTGAATGGTGGAGCGATTGCACTTGGACATCCACTTGGGGCGAGCGGGGCTCGAGTCATGACGACACTTCTCTATGAATTGGAACGCTCCGGCAAGCGATTTGGGCTACAAGCTATTTGTGAAGGATTCGGGATGGCCAATGCCACAATTATAGAACGACTGGACTAATGGCTGGGTGAATGCAGGCCATATAAATTAGAGGGGGATTGTCATGGGTCCATCATTAAGAGATGTTTTTGAACAGACTGTAGCTAAATTTCCGCATAAAGAAGGATTGGTTGACCGACGGCTTGGGAAAAGCTGGTCGTATGGCCAATGGGATGCTGAAGTTAATAAGCTGGCCAATGCATTTTTGCTTGCGGGAGTTCAAAAGGGAGATCGGATTTCCACCGTTCTTTTCAATACAGCCGAGTTTGCTACGGCACTTTTTGCATGCATGAAAATAGGTGCTGTTTTTAATCCGATTAATTTTCGATTGATGGGTAAGGAAATTGAGTTTATTTTACAAGACGCGGCACCGAAAATCGTATTGATCGAAAATGCAACATGTGGAGCGGTCGCAAAGGCAGCCGCCAGTCTTTCAGAAGTGGAATTTTGGTGTATTGATGAATGCAGCGAACCATTTGCGCAAGATTATTATGAGCAGCTTTCAGGAATTTCCGAAGAACGGCCTGAATGCGAACTCCATGAAAATGATCTCTATGCTGTGATGTACACATCAGGAACGACGGGTGTACCTAAAGGTGTTCTTCATACTCACCGAGATATGGTGGATCAAAGTTTGATTATGGCAGCGGCCATGCGTGTCACAAAGCAAGAACGAGGTTTGAGTGTGGGTCCAATGTTCCACTGTGCTGAGCTTCATTGTGCCTTTTTGCCACGTCTTCATATGGGAGGCACAAATGTTATCATGCATCACTTTGACGCTAAGGAACTGATTGCGACCATTCAAGAAGAAAAAATCACCACATTCTTTGCTGCACCGACAATGTGGAATATGATGCTGCGAGAAGATTTAGAGAATGTTGATTTATCTACGCTTCGCCACGGGTTATACGGTGGTGCTCCGATGGCACCGGCTCTTGTAAAGGAGCTGCACGAAACGCTGAAGATTGAATTATTCCAAGCATACGGGATGACTGAAATGGGACCGGCAATTGCTGTGTTATTTGAAGATGAACAGCTTTCCAAAGCGGGGTCGGCGGGGAAGGCCTTGATTAATCATGATATCCGCGTTGTTAGAACGAAAGAGGATCTGCCTTCAGAGCCAGATGAGATTTGTGGACCTGGAGAACTTGGAGAAATTATTGTCCGAGGCCCCAGCATGATGAAAGGCTATTTCAACAGACCTGAAGCTTCGGATGAGGCTTTATATAAAGGTTGGTATCACTCCGGGGATATTGGCTATATGGACGAAGAAGGCTATCTATGGGTAAGTGATCGGGTGAAAGATATGATTATTTCCGGAGGGGAAAATATATACTCTCGTGAAGTAGAGGATGTTTTATTTGACCATCCGGGTGTGTTAGATGTCGCAGTTGTCGGTCAACCCGACCCGGTATGGGGTGAAACCGTGATTGCTTTTATTGTAAAAAAAGATCAGACAGTGACGGCAGAGGAACTTGATTCTTTCTGTAAAGACAATGATCGGCTTGCCCGTTACAAGCGGCCCCGTCGCTATGAATTTGTCAGCGAATTACCAAGAAATGCGAGCGGGAAATTGCAGAAGTTTTTACTGCGAGAGGAAATAAAAAGCGAGTGAATTGCAGGTAAATCGAGGAGAATATTAACTCTTATTAAAATTGGTATTTTTTACATGTCATAAACATCGTCTTTCTTCAAAAAATAAACTTGTTTCATGAACTATGAAGAAAGAGGTGTACTACTTGAAAACATTGCGACGAATTGCGTTAGCCTTAATTATTATTGGTGCAATTAACTGGGGGTTAGTCGGATTATTTCGATACGATTTAGTCGGATCAATCTTCGGGGGGACAGATTCCGGATTTGCTAGGTTTATTTTTACATTAGTAGGCATTAGCGGAATCATTTGCCTCGGGTTATTGTTTAATCCTGAAACGGCAGATGTGCCTGAGAGGAAGAAAAGCAGAGGAGTAGCGAACACAAGTTACGCTACAGAATTTGCGGAAGAGCCCGACCTTGACAGGTTATATAATCCTTCTAGGGAAGCATTTGAAGAACAGGATGAAGAAGATCCAAATTCATCGAAATAAACAAAATCCGACGAGAATGAAAATTCTTCGTCGGATTTTTTTGTTCATTCAAGAGTTATGGTCATTGCATTGCATAAAGGAGACTCTTGTGTTATACTTACTCATTGTGAGTAATGAAAATTGCTCCTTGCCCTTTTTCACCAAAAAAGGGCCGCATAGTCCATAAGGAGGTGACCATACGATGAGAAAGTACGAAATTATGTACATTATCCGCCCGAACATTGAAGAGGAAGCGAAACAAGCAGTTACTGAGCGTTTCGATAACATCCTTACTTCTGAAGGTGCTGAGATCATCGAATCAAAAGATTGGGGTAAGCGTCGTCTTGCATACGAGATTTCGGATTTCCGTGACGGTTTCTACCGTTTAATCCAAACGAATGCAAAACCTGAAGCTGTTCAGGAATTCGACCGTCTTGCGAAGATCAGTGATGATATCATTCGTCATATTGTTGTTAAAAACGAAAAATAAACTTTAATGTTTCATGTGGAACATTTTATAAAGAAGTAAATCGGGAAGAGGTTGATTCTGATGATGAACCGAGTTGTATTAGTAGGCCGATTAACAAAAGACCCAGATTTGCGCTATACTCCAAATGGAGTAGCAGTGGCAACTTTTACGTTGGCTGTTAACCGCACTTTTACGAACCAACAGGGGGAGCGGGAAGCTGACTTCATTAACTGTGTAATTTGGCGCAAGCCAGCAGAGAACGTTGCTAACTACTTGAAAAAGGGAAGTTTAGCAGGTGTTGATGGCCGCATCCAGACACGCAACTTTGAAGGCCAAGATGGCAAACGTGTTTATATAACAGAAGTGGTTGCTGATAGTGTTCAATTCCTTGAACCTAGAAGTGCTGGATCACAAAATCGCGGTGGTGACTTTGGAGGAAACCAATTTGGTGACAACCAAAGAAACCAATCTAACTCCTTTGGACAAAATCAGAATCAGCAGCGCGGTAACCAAAACTTTACCCGTACAGATGAAGATCCCTTCTCAAATGATGGACAACCCATCGATATTTCAGACGACGATCTTCCATTCTAAAACCAAAAGTGGAAGCGCCTTGTTTAGGGGCTGAAACTGGACGATATAATCTTAACAAAAAAGGAGGTTATTCTCATGGCAGGTGGACGCAGAGGCGGACGCAAACGTCGTAAAGTGTGTTTCTTTACATCGAACGGAATTACACACATCGACTACAAAGACATTGAATTACTAAAAAAATTCATCTCTGAGCGTGGAAAAATTCTTCCACGTCGTGTAACTGGAACAAGCGCGAAGTACCAACGTAAACTGACAGCAGCAATTAAACGTGCTCGTCAAATGGCACTTCTTCCATTCGTTTCAGGCGAATAATAATTAAATGAAAAAAAGAGCAGTGAGGATTTTCCTTTCTGCTCTTTTTTTTGTATCTAAAAACTTTTAATCTTTCTTATCCCTAAACTTTAAGCGAAATATGTCGAAATAATGAATGTGTTTTAAATAGGAGAAGAGCAGGTGTGGAAAGTGTTCAAATCAATCAAAACAAAAATCATCGGTACCGTCATACTTTTAATTATGCTGTCCGTTGCTGTAATTATCGCGATCAGCAGCACACAAGTTAAGTCTAAAACAGAGGAAAATCTCGTTGAACAAAGTAAAGGGATGGTAACGGAGCTAGGAAACTCCATTCAATATTTTTTGGGACAATATGAAAGAAGTTTGTATCAGCTTTCAAATACAGAGACCGTCATCCAATATGCTAAAGACGGTCATGATAAGAATGGAAATCATAAAAAGGCTTTAGAACAGGCATTTAAAGGATATATTGACATATATGGTGAATCGTCCTCAGTTTTTGTTTCTATGCCGAATAAACATACAAATATTATTCCCTATGTAGACCTGGGTAATTTTGATCCAACTTCTAGGTCATGGTATCAACTATCGATGGAGAAAACTTCGATGGTCATCTGGACCAATCCATATGTCGATGAAGCGACAGGGGAATATGTCATTACAGCCTCCAAAGCAGTTATTGATGGCGGATCAGTTGTCGGAGTTGTAGGGGTAGATATAAACCTCGGTGCATTGACAGAAAAAATCTCCGCGAGCAAGCTAGGTTTTAATGGATATCCTTTTATTCTTGACGCGGAAGGAACAGCGATTGTCCATCCGACAGACCGTGGAGAAAATTTAACTAAGCATACATTTATTGCTGATATGTATAAAGATGATCGAAAAGATGGCGTTATTAACTACACACTAGGTGGAGAAAAACGGTTGAATATATACACAACCATTCCCGAAGTGGATTGGAAGCTAGGTGTCGTTTATAACGAAAAAGAAATTGGTAAAGTTGCAGCAGAAGCTAATAAATCAGTCATGTTAGTGGCGTTGGCAACAGTTTTCATAACTGTGATCGTTTTGGTTATATTAGTAAGTCGAATGATTAAGCCACTCTTTACATTAAAACAAACGATGGAAAAAGTAGCAGAAGGAGATTTAACGGTTCGCGCTGACGTTCATTCAAAAGATGAGATCGGCCAACTGGCTAATGATTTTAATGCGATGATCGACAGTATGAATAGCGTCATTTCCGTTGTGAATGGATCTGTCGAAAATGTTCGTCTATCCGCTGAAAGTTTAAGTGCTGCATCAGAGGAAACAAATGCTGCAAGTGAAGAAATGGCTATTGCAGTCAATGAAATCGCACAAGGAGCTTCTCAATCTGCGGAAGATGCAGAGGAAGTAAACGATCGTTCCAATTTGCTTGGTAATCAAATTAATGAGATTAGTGAAAAAGCCCATAAAATGACTGCCATCGCTGACCGTGCAAATGTAATGAATACAACCGGACAGGAACAAATGCACCATCTAAAAAGTTCTTTTAATGATTGGAAAAGTAATTTACAAACAATGGCAGACGTGGTTGGCCAATTGGACCATAAAGTAAAAGCAATTGGTACAGTGATGGAGACGATTACGCAAATCTCGACACAGACTAATTTACTTGCATTGAATGCAAGCATTGAAGCAGCAAGAGCAGGAGAGCATGGGAAAGGGTTCGCGGTCGTAGCGGATGAAGTTCGCAAGCTTGCTGAGCAATCAGCTCAATCGACAGAAGAAGTTAAAATTACCGTCCAAGAACTCCTATCGGGAGCGCAGCAGGTAGCCATGCAGATGTTAGAAACGAGAGACACCTTTGTAGAGCAGGAAACCGTTGTCCAAGATACAGAAACAACATTTGCAGAGGTGTCAAAACTAATGAATGATATGCAGACATCCATCGATTCAGTCTATCATGAAATTCAACAAGTGGCGGATCATAAAGAAGAAGTGGTAAGGACGATCCAAACGATGGCTGCGACTTCAGAAGAAACGGCTGCTGCATGTGAACAAGTGAGTGCATCCACGGATGAACAGCTGCGTGCCATACAATCAGTGGCAGAATCTGCAGAACAGCTTACAGAGCTCAGTCATGAACTTTTTGATGCAGTGAATCATTTCAAAGTATAAGAAAGACAATGGGAAGAGGTGCCTAGCTCCAGCACCTAGCCAAATCAAGGAATAACGTCTTCAAATGTAAGAAAATCAAAAATGGAGACATCCAAATGGGGAATGACGTCTTCAAATGTAAGAAAAATAAAACTGGAGACGTCCAAATGAGGAATGACGTCTTCAAATGTAAGAAAAACAAAACTGGAGACGTCCAAGCGAGGAATGACGTCTTCAAATGTAAGAAAATCAAAAATGGAGACATCCAAATGGGGAATGACGTCCTCAAATGTAAGAAAAACAAAACTGGAGACGTCCAAGCGAGGAATGACGTCCTCAAACGTAAGAAAAACAAAACTGGAGACGTCCAAGCCGGGAATGACGTCTTCAAATGTAAGAAAATCAAAACTGGAGACGTCCAAGCCGGGAATGACGTCTTCAAATGTAAGAAAATCAAAATTGAAGACGTCCAAGCCAGAATACTGTCATGTAATTTGTGAAAACAAATAAAACGATTTTCGGAGGTGCCGTAATTTTATGGAACCTCTTTTTCGTACTGTAAAGTTGAAGGTTCGCGTAATCATCGTTAAAATAGATAAGGTATACGTTTGCTAGATGAGGTGAAAGAGTGAAGAAAAACCAAAAGCTGATCGAAGGAGCTTCAATGCTGGCTATTTTTATTTTGATGCTGCTTCTTTCACTATTTATTCCATTGGTAAGTATAGTAGTGCAATTCTTTCTCATATTGCCATTCCTACTATATAGTGCAAAATATCCTGTAAAATATGCTGCAATGCTTGTAGTGGCAGCTGTGTTTGTTTCTTTTGTTTTAGGCTCTTATTATGCTGTACCGCTTGCGTTGCTTTTCGGGACAACTGGCCTGATGATGGGCTATTGTATTAGATCCAGAAAAAACAAACTCGTTGTTTATTTAGCATCGAGCATGGTGTTTTTAGCAAATATATTATTGTTTTTTGCGATTGCAGCCAAGTTTTTTGGCATGAACTTTTTAGAGGAAATCTCTGACCTATTTAAATCTTCGGTAACTCAATACACCGATGCCTTAAGCATAATCGGTCAGTCACCGCCACCAGAGCTTCAAGACCAGCTAGGTGAAATGATCAGAATGATGAATTCGATGGCGCCAACCCTACTTCTCATTACAGCTTTTATCACAGTCCTGATCCTGATGGCTGTGAATTTTCCGATCATAAAGAGATTGGGAATAGCGGTTCCAAAGTTCGAGCCATTTCGGTTAATGAAGTTTCCTAAAAGCATCTTATGGTATTACTTAATTGCACTCGTATTGTCCATGCTTATGAAGTTAGAGGTAGGTTCTTATTGGTATATGGCTTTAGTCAATGCAGCTTTTATTCTGCAAACACTGCTGGTGATCCAAGGTTTATCATTTATTTTTTATTATAACCATATAAAAAAATGGCCGAAATTTATTCCCATTTTGGCGGTTATCTTAACGTTAGTCCTACCTTTCACTCTTTCAATTGTGAGGGTGTTAGGTATAATTGATATAGGCTTTAATTTAAGGCAGCGGCTAAATAATAAATGAAAAAAGTAATAAAGGAGCTGAAGGGATGCCTTCATATTTTAAGAAGCACAAAATGAGATATCCATTATACGGTATAATGGTTGTATCAGCTGTACTTCTTGTCTTCATCGGCATTCAAAGTACGTGGATAGCCCTGATCGGCACTTTATTGCTATTGGCATTGTTTTATGCGGCTCTCCATGTAGAGAAGGAAGCAGCAAAAGCAACGGAAGAGTATATTACTACTCTTTCTTACCGCGTAAAAAAAGTCGGTGAGGAAGCTTTAATGGATATGCCGATTGGGATCATGCTCATTAATGATGATTACCAAATTGAATGGACAAATCCATTTATGGCATCATGTTTTAATGAAAATACTCTTGCAGGGCGATCCTTATATGATGTGGGTGAACAAATTATCCCCCTCATTAAACAAGATATCGATACAGAAATTGTCACGATAAACGAAAGAAAATATAATGTAATTCTCAAATTGGAAGAGAAATTACTTTATTTTTTTGATGTAACAGATCAAATAGAAACAGTAAGGCGCTATGAAGCTGAAAGAAATGTCATTGCCTTCATTTTTCTTGATAATTATGATGATGCAACACAAGGAATGGATGATCAAGCAAGGAGCGGGCTAAATAGTACCGTTACCTCTCTATTGAATGAATGGGCGCTTGAACATGGGATTTTTCTAAAGAGAACATCTTCGGACCGCTTTGTCACATTACTGAATGAAAAGATATTACGTGAATTGGAAATGGAAAAATTCTCGATCTTGGATACTGTGAGAGAAACAACGGCAAAACAAAATGTGCCACTGACTTTAAGTATCGGGGTTGGAATAGGTGAATTAACACTGCCGGAGCTTGGTGTTTTAGCACAATCCAGTTTAGATTTAGCCTTAGGACGGGGAGGAGACCAGGTGGCGCTCAAGCTCCCTAATGGTAAGTTGAAATTTTATGGGGGCAAAACAAATCCCATGGAAAAACGGACTAGGGTAAGGGCTCGCGTTATTTCCCACGCGTTGAAGGAATTAATTGTGGAAAGCGATCAAGTCATCGTCATGGGTCATAAATATCCAGATATGGACGCGATCGGAGCTTCAATCGGTATTCGTAAAGCAGCAGAAATGAATCACCGTGAAGGTTATATTGTTGTTAATTTTTCTGAAATTGATACGGGAGTTCAACGTCTCATAGAAGAGATGAAGGCATATCCGGATCTTTATTCAAGGCTCATTACTCCCGAGGAAGCGTTGGAACTCGCAACAGAAAATACCCTTCTCGTTGTTGTGGATACGCATAAACCATCACTCGTTATTGAAGAAAAGTTGCTGAATAAAACAGATCGCGTCGTAGTCATTGATCATCATCGTCGTAGTGAAGATTTTATTAAAAAACCTTTGCTCGTGTATATGGAGCCATACGCATCATCAACAGCAGAGCTTGTAACGGAACTATTAGAGTATCAGCCGAAAAACGGAAAAATAAATTCACTGGAAGCCACCGCTTTATTGTCCGGGATTATCGTTGATACGAAAAGCTTTACGCTTCGAACAGGTTCACGTACTTTTGATGCAGCTTCCTATCTACGCTCACAAGGCGCCGATACGGTTTTAGTGCAAAAGTTTTTAAAAGAAGATGTTGATACTTATATAAAACGATCAAAACTGATCGAAACAGTGGAATTTTATCGTGATGGAATTGCGATTGCGAGTGGCAAAGAGGATGAGATTTATGACCCTGTCTTGATTGCCCAAGCAGCAGATACATTGCTAACGATGGATAATGTTTCCGCATCATTCGTCATTTCGAAACGGGCGGAAGATATTGTCGGAATCAGTGCCCGTTCCTTGGGCGAAATCAATGTGCAAATTCTCATGGAGGCACTTGGTGGGGGCGGACATTTGTCGAATGCCGCTGTTCAGCTGCCAGGAGAAAAAATCGTTGAAGTTGAGTTAGTATTAAAGCAAGCAATAGATGATTATTTGGAAGGGAGTCAAGAATCGTGAAAGTTATTTTTCTGAAGGACGTTAAAGGTAGAGGTAAAAAAGGGGAAGTAAAAAATGTTGCGGACGGCTATGCGCATAACTTTTTAATTAAACAAGGGCTGGCAATTGAAGCAACACCAGGAAATATTAAATCTCTTGATAATCAGAAAAAGAAAGAACAGCAAGTTGCGAACGAAGAGTTGGAAGAAGCGGTAAAATTAAAAGAAACGATTGAAGCATTAACAGTAGAATTGAAAGCGAAGTCCGGTGAAGGTGGAAGACTATTTGGTTCGATTACAAATAAACAAATCGCGGACGAATTGAAAAAAACGCATAATATTAAAATTGATCGACGTAAAATTGGGTTGGATGATGCAATCCGCTCACTAGGTGTAACAAAGGTTCCGGTTAAACTTCACCAGGAAGTCACGGCTACAGTTGACGTACATGTGAAGGAAGAAAACTAAATTTACCACAACTTTAAACACTGATTTCATGATAGAATAGAGCTAGCAAAAAAATGTGATGCGGTTTCGGCCGGTCACATTTTTTATATGAAAGAAATTAAAGTTTTTATATATAAATTAGGAAGTCATTGATGATAAACAAGGCGCTTGCGCATTTCTAAAGGGGTGGAATAGCTAGAATGAGTGATTTATTGGATCGAACGCCGCCGCAAAATATAGAAGCTGAACAGGCTGTCATTGGTGCTATATTTTTGGAACCATCCGCATTGATACTTGCATCGGAAATCCTCATTCCTGAGGATTTTTATCGGAGTTCTCATCAAAAGATCTTTGATTGTATGTTGAAATTAAGCGAGACTGGTAAAGCGGTTGACTTGATTACCGTCACAGAAGAGCTCGCTGCTGCCAAGCTGCTTGAGGATGTTGGGGGCGTTTCCTACTTAAGTGAGATTGCAGTTTCCGTTCCAACAGCAGCGAATATTGGTTATTATGCCCGGATTGTGGAAGAAAAATCGCTTCTTCGCCGTTTAATTAGAACCGCTACAAATATTGCGACAGATGGCTATTCTCGCGAAGATGAAGTGGATGCTCTTCTAAGTGAAGCGGAAAAACAAATAATGGAAGTGGCCCAGCGTAAAAATGCAGGCGCTTTTCATAATATTAAAGACGTGCTCGTTCGAACATACGATAATATTGAACTACTTCATCATCAAAAAGGCGATGTCACAGGCATTCCAACGGGATTTACAGAGCTTGATAAAATGACGGCCGGTTTCCAGCGGAATGATTTAATCATCGTTGCTGCCCGTCCTTCCGTTGGTAAAACGGCATTTGCGCTGAATATTGCACAAAATGTTGGTACAAAGACTGGAGAAAATATCGCGATATTCAGTCTTGAGATGGGTGCAGAGCAGCTCGTCATGCGGATGCTTTGTGCAGAAGGTAATATTAATGCCCAAAACTTGAGAACAGGTGCATTAACAGATGAAGATTGGCGTAAGCTGACGATGGCAATGGGAAGCTTATCTAATTCAGGCATCTATATTGATGACACTCCTGGCGTTCGGATTGGAGAAATCCGTTCTAAATGTCGCCGTCTGAAGCAGGAGCATGGCCTTGGCATGATTTTGATCGACTATTTGCAGCTTATTCAAGGGAATGGACGTTCAGGAGAAAACCGCCAGCAGGAAGTTTCGGAGATTTCTCGTTCCTTGAAGGCCTTGGCGCGTGAACTTGAAGTTCCAGTCATTGCCCTGTCACAGCTTTCCCGTGGTGTGGAGCAGCGGCAGGATAAGCGTCCAATGATGTCTGATATTCGTGAATCAGGAAGTATTGAGCAAGATGCCGATATCGTAGCCTTCCTATATCGGGACGATTATTACGATCAGGAGTCGGAAAACAAGAATATCATCGAAATCATCATTGCGAAGCAGCGTAACGGTCCAGTTGGTACAGTCTCACTTGCTTTTGTAAAAGAATATAATAAATTCGTCAATCTTGAACATAGATATGATGATTCCGCCGTTCCTTCGGGAGCGTAAGGATTAGGGGCACCTCCATTGTGGGGTGTTTTTTTTGTGGTGAATCTACCAATGATCCCCCTTGCATTCTCGATGAATATTAGATACACTTAGATGCATAATTATTCTAATATACTTTTAAAAATACAACGAGAATAACAGAAGGGGTATTAAAGATGAGTACACAAAGCAGTAAAGAGTATAGTAATCAGCCAGTAGATTTCAAACAAACGAAAGAGCCTAAAATAAAAAATATTAACGCCTTCGTCCTTATCTTTTTTGTCATCGTGACGGCTGCCATCTTAACGTATATCGTGCCTGCCGGTGAATATGAAAGGGTGGAAGTGGATGGCCGTAGCATTGTAAATCCAGATTCCTTCCAGTTTACAGATCCATCTCCGGTCGGCTTCTTTAAAATTTTTACAAGTGTTCACACCGGTATGATTAATGGTGCTGGAATTATCTTTTTTGTCCTGATTGTTGGCGGGGCATTTGGTATATTAAAAGCAACGGGTGCAATGGATGCACTGATAATGACGATCTCTAGAAAACTTGCTAACAAAGAAATGCTGCTTATCCCTGTCTTAATGCTGTTTTTTGCGGCGGGTGGAACATTGATGGGGATGTCTGAGGAAACAATCATCTATGTGGCCATTATCACACCACTTGCAATCGCACTTGGCTTTGATGCCATTGTCGGGTTTGCGATCGTTTCACTCGGCGCTAATATTGGATTTATGAGTGCAGTGCTAAATCCTTTTAATGTAGGCGTTGCTCAAAGTATTGCCGAGCTGCCGACATTCTCAGGCATTGGCATGAGACTCGCCTTACTCACCACTTTTTATATAGCTGGAGTCATCTACGTATATCGTTATGCTAGAAAAATAAAAGCAAATCCGCAACTTCGCTATTTGGGTAATTTTCAGAAGAAAAAAGAACATCTTCAACAAGCGGAAATAAAGATGGAAACACGCCATAAATGGGTATTGAGTGTCTTTTTACTTAATTTTATTGTGCTTATTATCGGTGTACTGAAATATGACTGGTATATTACTGAGATTGCAGGTTTATTCCTTTTGTCTGGCATTATGATTGGTCTCATTGGAAAATTATCCGCAAGTAATATTGCCGATGGTTTTATGGATGGTGCAAAAGAGGTGATCGGCGGGGCATTAATCATTGGATTTGCTCAAGCTATATTAGTAGTCTTTCAAGACGGAAAGTTAATGGACTCGCTTTTATATTATGCTTCATCTCTCTTAACTCAATTGTCGCCAGCTTTTAATGCTGTAGGAATGTTTTTTGTGCAACTATTCTTAAACTTCCTTGTACCGTCTGGAAGCGGCCAAGCTGCATTGACAATGCCGATTATGGCACCACTTTCCGATCTAGTTGGTGTTACGAGACAAACTGCGGTATTGGCATTCCAACTTGGAGATGGAATTACAAATTCAATTTTTCCAACAGCGGGGGTCCTAATTGCCGGACTTGCAATTGCGGGTATTCCATATACACGATGGGTGAAATGGGTGTTGCCGTTTATTTTGATCGAAGTGGCGATCGGCGTAGTTTTCCTAATCATTGCCCAAGCGATCCAATATGGACCATTTTAAAAGCAAGCTAAATAAAAAACTATGGAGGATTCATCATGTTGCAAACAATAAATGTTGATTCAGCATTAAAAGACTGGGCGATTGAACAACGCCGGCACTTTCATCAATATCCTGAACTATCAGGACAGGAATTTAATACGGGGTCCTATGTACGAAAGGCGCTGGAGGAATTCGGTATTTCAATAGTAGAAGGATTCTCCGAGCCAAATGTCATTGGTTATTTACAAGGGACAGAAGGTAAGAAAACAATTGCATTACGTGCGGATATGGACGCACTCCCGATGGTTGAAGAAGGGGAGAAACCTTTCAAGTCAACTGTACCTGGGGTATTTCATGGGTGTGGTCATGACGGTCATACGGCAATTCTACTCGCGGTTGCGAAATGGATGAGCAGTAACAGGCATGAAGTGAAGAATAATATTAAGTTTATTTTTCAAAGCTCAGAGGAAGCATCTCCTAGTGGCGCACAGCAGCTTGTGAAAGAAGGCGTATTAGAGGATGTGGATGCAATTTATGGCATTCATCTCATGCAAAATCTTCCGCTTGGAAAAATTGGCTTCGCGACAGGGCCCGCTATGCATCGAGCGATGACTTTAATATCACGATTGAAGGAATCGGAGGGCATGGAGGCCAGCCGCAGGCAACGGTGGATCCAATCTATATTTCTACTCATCTGATTCAGGCATTCCAATCGATTGTGAGTAGAAGTTTACATCCGTTGCAAGCTGGTGTGATTTCATTTGGCGGTGTTCAAGCAGGTAATTCCTATAATGTCATCCCTTCTGAAGCGAAACTGCAAGGGACGATCAGGGCGATGACCTTCGAAGCGGCAGAATTAATGAAAGAAAGAACGGCGCAGCTGACCGAATCAATTTGTGCGAGCTTCGGAGCGAAAGGGCATTATGAATATATTGAAGGGACTCCACCATTATTTAATCATCCAGAGGCGTGTGAATATGCAAAAGACGTGATCGAAAATACATTTGGAGCTGATGTATTTGAGCCAATGGATCCTTCATTAGGTGCTGAAGATTATTCCTATTACTTAAAAGAAATAACAGGGGCATTTATCAACGTAGGGATGCAAAGCAAAAAAAGCCAATATCCTCACCATCATCCAAAATTTGATATTGATGAAGATGCAATGCCAGCTGCGATTGAGCTTATGATTCAATTGGCTCTAAATGCATAATGAACAAGAATGGCTGAACAGAATAATCTGTTCAGCCATTGATATTTAAAGAAAATCATGTTATGATTAAATTTGTTTTCGTTTTATAGTCACACTTATATATTTACCCAACTATAATTATATCAGAAAGATTTTCGGATGTCAAACATTATATTCTTTTACAAGGAGTGTGGGCGGCGATTGAATAAGGAGTGGCAAGAAGAACAGGCGCGAGTGAAAGATATTCAAACTGTAATCGATCAAAAATTCATTCAGCTTCAAGAAAATATGGGTGGGGTCAAGGAAGGGGTTATTGAACTTAGGAAGACCTTCTGGGAGGATGTCACGGTTAATCTTGATGAGCCTGATGATGTGATAGAAACATTTACAAGCATTAAGCAGCAAGCTGAGTTGCTTGCTGAACGGGAAAGAACACACGGACAGTCTTATAAACAGCTTCGCCAGTTAGATCGCCTAAAAAACTCTCCTTATTTTGGCCGGATTGATTTTCATGAGGATGGCGAGATAGCGGCAGATCAAATCTATATTGGAATAGCATCCTTGATGGATGAGGACGACGAGCAGTTTGTGATTTACGACTGGCGCGCACCGATTTCAAGCCTATACTACGATTATTCACCGGGGCGAGCTTCCTATCAAACTCCTTCAGGGATGATTGAAGGAATGATGGAATTAAAGCGGCAGTTCATCATTAAAAATGGCCAGCTAAAAGGTATGTTTGATACTGGTGTTACAATTGGTGACAGCTTGTTGCAGGAGGTGCTTGGCGGTAATGCAAGCACCCAAATGAAAAGTATTGTCGCGACGATTCAAAGTGAACAAAATCAGATTATCAGAAATGATCGAAGCAAGTACTTGATCGTCCAAGGGGTTGCTGGAAGCGGAAAAACATCAGCCGCTCTTCAGCGCGTTGCCTATTTGCTATATCGTTATCGCAATACGTTATCGTCAAATAATATTATGCTCTTTTCTCCGAATCCTTTGTTTAACAGTTATGTCGCAACCGTGCTCCCTGAACTTGGAGAAGACAATATGGAACAGACGACGTATCAGCAATATTTAATAACCAGACTCGGTAAAGAATTTAATGTAGAGGACCCTTTTTCCCAAATGGAATATACATTGACGGCGATGGATGAGCAAGGATATGAGACGAGGATGAAGGCCATCCGTTATAAAGCTAGCTTGGAATTCAAAGAACAAATTGACCAATACGTCACTTATCTTTCGGAGCAGGGACTTATTTTTAAAAATATATTATTTCGTGGCCATAAAATTTTTTCAGCTGAAGATATTGCGAAGATTTTTTATTCGCTGGATCGATCCATTTCTATTCCGAATCGTATGAAGATAACTTCTGAACAATTATTGAAGATGATGGCCAAACAAGAAAGGCAAGAACGAACGAAGGATTGGGTTTTAGAAGAAGCTGAGCTCTTGGATAAAGATGATTATTTAGAAGTGTACAGACGTGTTCAAAAAGAGCAAGAGCAGTCGGAAGAAACGTTTGATGATGCAGAACGGGAACAGCGGATTTTGGCGAAAATGATCGTGAACAAACACTTTAAGCCAATTAGGCAAGCGGTAAAGCGGTTTAAATTTTTAAATATGAAAGCAGTGTATCGCCAGTTATTTCAGCTGAAGGAATCTTTCTTATGGCCTGAAGGCTGGGGCGAGATTTGCACTGCTACGATTGGTCAATTACAGGCAAATGCGCTCTTTTATGAAGATGCTACCCCGTATTTATATTTACAGGATCAATTGGAAGGGCGGAAATCCAATACGCTCATTCGTCATTTATTTATTGACGAAGCCCAGGATTATTCACCATTTCAATTTGAATTTTTGAAACAGCTTTTTCCGCATTGTAAAATGACGATTCTGGGCGATGTGAATCAGGCAATATACGCCCATACAATCAATGCGCCAACGATTCTGGGAACTGACCTGGAAGGAACGGAAAAGATTGTATTAACGAGAAGCTACCGTTCAACGAAGCAGATTGTTGATTTTACGAAGGGAATAATTAGTGGCGGAGAGATGATTGAACCGTTCAATCGTGAAGGGGAAAAACCAGTTCTGAAAGAAGTGGCTGATATTCATTCCCTACATGCGAACATCGAGGCCTGCATTGGTCGGATGAAAGCTAAAGGTCACGAGACAATTGCGGTCATTTGCAAAACAATGGCGGAAAGCCAGGAAGCGTATGACAGTTTGAATAAAAAGCTGAATATCCGTCTCATGGATAAAAACACAAACTCATATGAAAAAGGGATCGTCATACTCCCTGCTTACTTAGCAAAAGGAATCGAATTTGACGCCGTGATTATTTATAATGCATCAAAGCAGCAATACGGGCGGGAATACGAACGCAAACTATTCTATACAGCCTGCACAAGAGCCATGCACGAACTCCACCTCTTCTCCATCGGCGAAAAAACAACATTTATCGAGGAGTGACAGGCACGCCCCGGTTTTTGTCGAAATATGTGTTGCCAAGTTTCGATGGTGTATGTTAATATAGGTTTCATTACAGCAAACCACTTCCTAAAAAGCATTGCGACGACTTTGACTCTCGCAGTGCTTTTTCTCTTTGTATCGTTCCAATCTTATTTGCCCTCTCTTCATGACTTTGTAATACCTCTGTAACAAAACTCGACAAAAGCCAGTATGCATTTTAAAGGATTCCTATATGAAACCCTTCATTTCAAGCGTTTTACATATAAATGTGCGAAAAGTCAATCAATATACATTTATATTACATTCTGTTTAAACGTCCATAATTAAGGTTTAGTTATGATAGATTAATGGAGTGTAAATTTTAGGAAGTGCCTTTTGGCCTATTTATATGTGTAGGTAAGGTAGAAATCTAGGGGGATTTAGAACATGATAGGGAAGTCTTATCAACAAGGAAGTGTTAGGTCAAGCGGTCTATTAAAGATATTTTTCATCATTGGCCTGCTGTTAACATCCTTTATCCTTGTTGCACCAAATGCATTTGCCACACTAAAACTTGAGACAATTTATCACGTGTATATGGATGATGTTTATATCGGTGCAGTGACGGAAGAGGAAGTTGTCGAACAAGCTGCGGATAGAGCGATTGCAAAAGTCAATGAGAAGTATAAGGACTATGATCTTCAAATAGAAAATGAGATTACATATATTTCGGAACAAGTTTTTCGTTCAAATGCGGATAATGACGCTGTCAGCAAACAGATTGAAGAAATGGCAACGGTAAAAGCAGTTGCTACAGCGATAACGGTTGACGAAAAGCCAATTACTTATGTAAAAGATCAATCTGAAGCTGAGTCTGTTTTGAAAATGATAAAACTAAACTATGTTACGGAAAAAGAGCTAAAAGCGATTGAATCAAAGAAAAAAACTGAAGAAAAAGACGAAAACCGCGTTGTAGATGTCCGAATGAAGGAAGACATTCATTTTAAAGAGGAATCTGTACAACCGAAACAAGTTCTTACAGTCGATAAAGCGGTGAAATTACTGCAAAAGGGTACGCTTGAAGATAAAAAGCACAAAGTTAAAGAAGGCGAAGCAATTGAAAGAATTGCAGCTTCATATGATTTAACAACGAAAGAAATATTAAAGCTGAATGAAGGCTTAACAGCTGATGGAATCCTCCAAATTGGTCAGGAAATCAACACGGTTGTAACGGAGCCGCTCGTCCATGTTGTTGTAGAACGGGAAATGTATGAAGAAGAAGCCGTCCCATTTGAAAGAGAGGTCATTGAAGACAGCTCAATGCCTAAAGGAGACACTAAAGAAAAGCAGACAGGCAAAAATGGAACGAGTGGATTTACGTACAAAGTGATCGAGCAAAATGGAGAGCAAACAAGCAAGAAAACGATCAAAGAAGAAACGATTGAAAAACCAGTGAAACAAATTGTCGTGAAAGGAACGAAAGTCATTCCTTCACGAGGTACTGGCAAATTCACATGGCCGGCCAATGGCGGTTATGTTTCTAGTAAAATGGGTATGCGCTGGGGTAAGCTCCATAAAGGAATCGATATTGCCGGACCAAGCAATTATACGATTAAAGCGGCCGATCATGGCATCGTTGTTTCAGCAGGATGGAATAACGGCGGCTACGGAAATAAGATAGTGATCGACCATCAAAACGGTTACCAGACAATTTATGCCCATTTAAAATCAATTAGCGTTTCTGCGGGTCAAAAAGTAGAAAAAGGATCGGCGATTGGCATTATGGGATCTACAGGTGATTCAACTGGTATTCACCTTCATTTCGAAGTTTATAAAAATGGAAGTATGCAAAATCCATTAAATTACTTTTAATATGTCTAGCTTCAGCGCCCAGCGCCTAGCAAACTTCAGGATTCTTCCTACGATAAGTCAACATCGGTTCGCCTTTCAGGCTCACCGTGTTTCCTTTATCTCGATAAAAAGGATCGTCGACTAAAATCGCCACGTCCTGTGGCAACGTCGACACACCCACATCCTGTGGGCGAAGTTTGTACGTCGCTAAACGGGCGCTTCCGCTTTTCTTTACAAAGACAGCTCCCAGAGAGTTTAGGCTCTCTTGGACCTGTCTCTTTTCTTGTGATAAAATATATAGATTAAGAGATAAAACATCATTCACTCGTTCACATATATTGATTAATTTTAAAGGAGATACTAGCCATGGATAAAAAGATTCTTGTAGTAGATGACGAGAGGCCAATTGCGGATATTCTCCAATTTAACCTCAAAAAAGAAGGATTCACCGTACAATGCGCCTATGACGGCGATGAGGCATTGCGTTTAGTCGAGGAAATGAAGCCAGATATGATATTACTCGATATTATGCTGCCAATCCGCGACGGCATGGAAGTGTGCCGGGAAATACGTAAAAAATACGATATGCCGATTATTATGCTTACAGCAAAAGATTCGGAAATAGACAAGGTATTGGGCTTAGAGCTCGGTGCAGATGATTACGTGACAAAACCATTCAGTACAAGAGAACTGATTGCCCGCGTGAAAGCAAATATGCGACGCCACGCCCAAATTGCTCAACAAATGGAAGAAGATGAGAATAGTGATATTACCGTTGGTTCACTTACCATTCATCCGAACGCATATGTAGTTTCAAAGAATGGCGAGACGATTGAGCTGACACATCGCGAGTTTGAACTTCTCCATTACCTGGCTAAACATATTGGTCAAGTGATGACGAGAGAACACTTGCTACAAACTGTTTGGGGCTATGACTATTTTGGAGATGTTCGCACAGTAGATGTGACAGTAAGACGTTTACGTGAAAAAATCGAAGATAATCCAAGCCATCCGACATGGATCGTAACAAGAAGAGGAGTAGGCTATTATTTACGCACACCTGAACAGGAGTAATTCATATGCAAAAAGTAAGCTTTTTCCGCTCCATCCACATGAAATTTGTGCTGATCTATGTCTTATTAATTATGATTGCCATGCAAATTATCGGTGTATATTTTGTCGGTAAACTAGAGGATCAGCTCGTAAGAAACTTTCAAAAAGCGATTGAAGGGCGACTTCCTCTTCTCGAATATAATATTGCTGAAGAAGTGAAAAAGGATCGATCCGCAGATGATATGCCAGCCCTTGAAGATGATATTAATAAGTTGCTCAATGACTTTTTAGCAACTGATATTGAGGAAGTTCGGATTGTGAATAGCCGAAGCTTAATCATTGGAACATCAGAATCGAACAATCAAGGAATCATCGGTCAGAAAACAACCGATGTGATGGTTAAAAGGACACTGGCAGTTGGTGAGAGAGAAGAAAAAATCCAGATTGACAGAAAATCAGGTGGGAGAATTTGGGTGCTTACCTCGCCGATTAAATCAAGCGGTGAAATCGTAGGGGCCATTTATCTCGTAGCTAAAATTGAAACTGTTTATAAACAAATGGAAGAAATCAATAGCATTTTCATTACAGGCACTGCGATTGCCATGTTCATTACTGCCGTGCTTGGAATCGTACTTGCGAGAATGATCACTAGGCCGATAGCAGATATGAAACGTCAGGCGACAGCGATGGCAAAAGGGAATTTTTCTCGTAAAGTGCGTGTGTATGGCGAGGATGAGATTGGACAGCTTGCTTATACGTTTAATAATTTGACGAAGAAACTGCAGGAAGCACAAGCAATGACCGAAGGGGAGAGGCGCAAGCTTTCTTCTGTTCTTGCTTTCATGACAGATGGTGTGGTTGCGACCGACCGTAAAGGAAGGGTTATTTTAATTAATGAACGGGCTGCGGAGATGTTGGACGTTTCACGTGAAACAGTACTGGCTCAACCCATTATTGAATTGCTTGATATTGGTGAAGAATTTACGTTTGAAGATTTACTTGAACAGCAGGATTCTATCATTCTTGATTACAGCACACATGAAAAAAAATATTATTTACGTGCAAATATGTCCATTATTCAAAGAGAAACTGGATTTGTAAATGGTTTGATTGCGGTGCTCCACGATATTACTGAACAGGAAAAACTCGATGAAGAACGAAGAGAATTTGTTTCCAATGTCTCACATGAATTAAGAACCCCACTTACAACGATGCGCAGTTATCTTGAAGCATTATCAGAAGGAGCAATCGATGACAAGGAACTGGGACCGCGGTTTTTAGGTGTCACACGCAATGAGACGGAGCGGATGATCCGGCTGGTGAATGACTTGCTGGATCTTTCTAAAATGGATAGCAGAAACTATGAAATCAATCCTGTTTGGGTGGATTTTGTGAAGTTTTTTAATCATATTATTGATCGATTTGAGATGACAAAAGAACGTCAAGTTACTTTTAGACGACTGCTTCCAAATCATACGATTTATGTGGAAATTGACGAAGATAAGCTAACCCAAGTCATTGACAATATTATTTCCAACGCAATGAAATACTCACCAGAAGGTGGACAGGTAACATTCCGTATTCAAGAGTTTCATGGCGAAATTGAAGTAAGTATCAGCGACCAAGGGATTGGCATTCCGAAGGATAATATTGAAAAAGTCTTTGAGCGCTTTTACAGAGTAGACCGTGCACGGACAAGGCAGTTAGGTGGAACGGGCCTTGGGCTTGCAATTGCTAAGGAAATGATTGGCGCACATGGCGGGAAGATTTGGGCAAGAAGCCTAGAAGGGAAAGGAACGACGATTCTCTTTACCCTGCCTTACGACCCTTTACAAGAGGATGATTGGCTGTGAATTATGAAGCGTTGAAGTCAATAATGCTACTCCTGCTTGTAGCTGCAAGTGGTATTCTTACGTGGAGCTTGTGGACGTACCAGCCGAAGTATGAATATGACGATAAAAAATATGTTCACGAAATATCCATCGCTGACCAAGTGGATGCGGTAAGTGTAATCAAGCCTACAAGAGTTCTTGTTCATATGGATGATTCTCACTTTGGAACAGTAAATGAAAAAAATATCGACAAGCTAATAAATAGTATTAGTTCATGGAATTTCTATGATATTGGCCATGCGAGAAAGTATACTAACCAACAAATTCATCAGCTCTCCCATTCCAAAAATCGCATTGAAATTACGTATCCGGATTTAGTGCCTTTTGATTTATACAAGGGCGTCATCCATTTAGAAACAGATAATTTTCCAAATGCAGCATTCAATCGGATTGTTATTAATTTGGACAATGACACAACGGAAGGGTCGATTTATTTTATTTCTACTAAAGACGAGATCGTTTATGAGAGTCATGTGAATCCCGACCGTATCACTGCCTTAGTAGCGGAAATAAAGCGAAATAAAGATAAGTATGACCCATACTTACCATATAAATTGCCAAAAAGTGAGCGCATCATGTTTTTGCCTTCTGAAAGCAAGGAACTGGTGAGATATAAATATTATCCATTTTATATTGACCCGGAGAAGTTTAAAAATGCGCTATTCAGCGATCCGAGCAAAGTAAGAAGAGTTATTAAGGCCAACGGAGAAAAGTTCACGGACGATTTGAGTCTCATGGATGTTGATTATATGACGAATATGATTTTTTACATTAACCCCGGCCAAAAATCAGGTACCGTTCTCAAAAATACGGACAACCATGTTCTAAAAAGAAGCATTAATTTTATCAATGAACATGGTGGCTGGACTGATCATTATCGCTATTTTAATATCGGAGATTTTGATCAAAAGACGACATTTCAATTATTCATGAATGGCTATCCTGTTTTTAATGAAAATGGAATTACAGAAATTCGTCTTTCTTGGGGTAATGAAGAAATTTATCAATATAAGCGGCCATATTTCTCTCTCGATATTCCGCTTCCAGGACAAACAAAGGTACGGGTCCCTTCAGGTGAAATAGCGCTAAACACTTTGCTTGAAGACGCAGAATTAAATCCTGAACTGCTCCAAGAGCTGATGATTGGTTATAAGCTTGGAAAGGATTCGACTAATCCAAAGGTACTCGTACTCGAGCCATCATGGTATTATCTCTATGCTGGATCTTGGCTACCGTTAGATGTGGATGATGAGAGGAGGAAATTCAGTGGATTGGAGTAGGATAAAGACCATTTTTATTATCGCATTCCTCATCCTCGATCTATTCCTCTTATCGCAGTTATTAACAAAGCATCGGTCCTATCAATTTGAAGTGAAAAGTGACACCTCATTTGAAGAAAATTTGAAAACAGACGGAATTGAATATAAAGAGCTGCCAAAAGATTTTGCAAGCGACCATTATTTAAGTGCAAATACAAAAACTTTTTCTGAAGAAGAAATAAAAGAGGTAAATGGCCTGAAAAACCAGCGTCTTTTTTCTGAAGACGGAACAATCCTTCATGCAGAATTGACAAAGCCAATCAGCATGAAGGATAAAGAAGATTTTTCCGACATCGATGAGTTTGTGAAAACAAATGTTTTATACGGAGAAAAATATGGATTCTGGAATTTTGATAAAGAAGAAGGTACGATTACTTATTATCAAAACTACCATGATCAGCCTTTGTTTATGAACAGGAGTGCACACCTCGTCTTTTTTTTGAACGACGCAAATGAAATACAATCATACGAACAGACGATGCTTGATACAGTCGAGCCAATCAGTGATAAAGAAGAAGTCTATCCAGCTATTCGTGCACTTGAAGCATTGTATCGAAAAGGCGTCTTGAAGCCGAATAGCAAAGTTATCAAATCAGAGCTCGGCTATTATACGCTCGTCAATATGGAAGCAACACAAGTGCTTACACCGACATGGCGTTTCCTTGTCGAGTATGAAGGTCAGCAAGAGAATTTGCTGGTAAATGCCTTTGAGGGACAGATTATCCAGGCGAATCAGGGCAATGAGAAAAATATAATGGAGTGAAATACATGTCAATGCAATTCAGTGTACTGGCGAGTGGAAGTTCCGGGAATGCCGTTTTTGTTGAAACCGAAAGCCATTCATTCCTTGTTGATGCGGGCCTGAGCTGTAAGCAAATGGACAAGCAGTTTCAGCAAATTGGACGTGATCCCGCTAAATTAGACGGAATTTTCGTCACACACGAGCATAGTGACCATATTAAAGGAATAGGCGTGATGGCTCGGAAATATAAACTTCCCATCTATGCAAATGAACGTACATGGCAGGCGATGGACGGACTTGTCGGTGAAATTGCTGTAGAGCAAAAATTTGTATTCGGAATGGAAACAGTGAAAACATTTGGTGGACTTGATATTGAATCATTTGGCGTTTCCCACGATGCCGCAGAGCCAATGTTTTATATTTTCCGTGCAGGCGGCAAAAAGCTTGTGCTCATCACCGATACAGGATACGTCAGCGACCGAATGAAAGGCTTGATTTCGAATGCTGACATGTACGTATTTGAAAGCAATCACGATATTCAAATGTTGCAAATGGGCAGATATCCTTGGAGTGTCAAACGCAGAATTTTGAGCGATGTCGGACATGTGTCCAACGAAGATGCGGCATTGGCGATGAGCGAAGTCATCGGTGACAATACGAAACGTATTTACCTCGCTCACTTGAGCCGCGATAATAATATGAAAGACCTCGCTCGAATGAGTGTACAACAAACACTAGAGGCAAAAGGCATGCCAGTTGGATCCCAGTTCGATCTTTTCGATACGGATCCGTCTATACCGACCAATCTAACAGCTGTTTAAATGTTTAGCGGCAGGATTGCGAAGGGAAAAGAGAATGAAGACAATCGGGGGCGGACCCGAGTGTTTTCATTCTCTTTTTATTATTGAAAGAGAAGTTGTTTGGGATTTTCAACTCTTCGGATTATAATATTGGCATGTAAAGGCAAACTAAAAGATGGAGCTAAAGAAAGGAATGGTGCATAGTGGGTTTTTACGATGATCACAGCCCAAACCGCCATCGAGGCAATAGAGGTGGAAGATCCGGATTTCTTACTGGGCTAATTGGAGGAATCATTGGGGCTTTACTAGTCGCCCTCATTTACCCAGGGATTTTTGGCGGCTGGGGCAATGAAGCAGGACGCAATAATACTTCTATTGAAACAAATAAAGGAAATAATACGACACAAAGCGTTTCCCTTGACGTAACGACAGATGTGACAAAAGCTGTTGATAAAGCAGGCAATAGCGTTGTCGGGATCACCAATATCCAAACGTCCAGCTTCTGGTCAACCGGACAGTCACAAGAAGCGGGTGTAGGATCCGGTGTTATTTATAAGAAAGCGGGAGATACGGTCTACATCGTTACAAACCATCATGTAGTGGAAGACGCCAACCAGTTGGAAGTGACTTTGCCGGATGGGACGAAAGTGGCTGCGAAACTCCGCGGAAGTGATGTTTGGACGGATTTAGCAGTAGTTGAAATCAGTTCACAAGGAATTGGTAATGACCAAATTTCTGAATTCGGAGATTCTGATGCATTGAAAATTGGCGAGCCTGTCCTTGCGATTGGAAATCCGCTCGGACTCCAATTTTCGGGGTCGGTCACCCAAGGTATCATCTCTGGGGTGAATAGAACGGTACCGGTCGATATTAATAAAGATGGGATTCCTGATTGGAATGCAGAGGTTATCCAAACAGACGCAGCGATCAACCCAGGAAATAGTGGCGGCGCACTCGTTAATATTGCAGGCCAGATAGTCGGAATTAACTCAATGAAAATTGCCCAGAGTGCAGTAGAAGGAATTGGATTTTCCATTCCAATCAATTTTGTAGTGCCAATTATTGAAGATCTTGAGAAATATGGAGAAGTGAAACGTCCAGCAATGGGTGTTACATTAAGAAATGTTTCGGAAATAGCCGCTTATCACCAGCAGCAAACATTGAAGCTGCCACATGGCGTAACAGACGGCATTATGATTGAGCAAGTTGTACCTAATTCACCTGCCGAAAAAGCGGGCTTACAAGAACTCGATGTCATGTTCGAATTGGATGGAGAAAAAGTAAGCGATGTACTCGAGCTGAGAAAATATTTGTACAATCATAAAAAAGTCGGCGACTCAATGACTGTAAGATATTACAGAGGCGGTAAAAAACATGAAACAACGGTCAAACTGACAGACGAAACACGGATGTGAATGTGGATAAATGAAAGTGGGGAAGCTATCAACAGCTTTCCCACTTTTTTAATTAGTGGTAAAATGGGCTGTGGATAAGTGAATAAAATAGCGAGCGTATTTTTGAGGAAAAGGAACCTAAGAATTCGCAAATCTTTGATTAATTTATGGGTTGAATGAAATAACGCCAAAAGCCAATAGGAGAGAGGGTTTAACATGATTTATTGTTGTAAAGAACATGTAGAATTAGCACTTGATATCATCGTCGATGAATACGAAACTTCACCTGTTTTAGAAGAGGTAAAAGAAGGTGGCGACTTATCCACAGCCTGTGAATACTGTGATAAGCCTGCTGCATATATTGTGGCGAACTAACATTCGCGCACAAAATGTGGATGATTTTTGTGGATATGTGGATAACTATTGTGCATAAGTTGTTTGTAAACTGTGTGTAACATGTTTGTAATAGAAGAGGTGGAACATTGTGAATATTTCAATCATCACGGTCGGTAAGCTGAAAGAAAAATACTTAAAACAAGGCATCGATGAATACCTCAAGCGTCTTTCAGCCTACGCCAAAGTTGACATCATCGAACTCCCCGACGAAAAAGCCCCCGAAGTATTGAGCGAAAACGAAATGCAGCAAGTCAAAGCAAAAGAAGGCGATCGCATCCTCGCCAAAATCCAGGCCGATGCGCACGTCATTGCCCTTGCTATCGAGGGGAAAATGAAAACTTCTGAGGAGCTGGCTGAGAGGCTGGATCATCTTGCTACATACGGGAAAAGTAAGGTGGTTTTTGTGATTGGTGGATCATTGGGATTGAGTGAGGATGTAATGAAGCGGGCTGATGAGAGTTTGTCTTTTTCGAAAATGACATTTCCGCATCAGTTGATGAGGTTGATATTGGTGGAGCAGGTTTATAGGGCATTTAGGATTAATAGGGGGGAACCGTACCATAAATGAATGAGGTTTCTATGGTAAAATGCGAATGGAGCCTATGAAAAGGTAATTTACCTTGCATAGGCTTAAATATTTTTAGGGTCAATTTTGGAGTGACTTACTTTCATAAAGACAAAAATCTTCATTTATCTTTATTATAATTGTAATCAACAATTTTAAAATTAATAAGTAATTTTTATAGTTTATATCTTCATTGCTATTTGCAGCATTGCCTAATCTACCGTGTGCATATTTATTTCTTAATTGAGGACCATTTTGAAATTTACTGTTGTTCAAGTAGTAATCAAACATATCTTGTTCAGACTTTGAAAAAAGAGATGATTCGAATACTACTAAATTTTCTTGATGCATTAACTTTACTTCCGCTTGTAACATATCAGATAATCTATACATACTAATTACATTATAATGATAAAGTTCATATAATATTTTTATTCTGGCGGGATTTTTCCACATTAAAAATCCATCATTAATAGATATATAATCACTATCTATAAGATATTGAAGCTCTGTTCTTTGATAATCTTTAAATTCATCTATATGCACTTTATGCTTTACTAACAAATCATAAAATGTTGCACTATCTTTCCCTGGATTTTCTAAATATCCAAGAAGTGTTTGGTCTGAAAAAAGATGATAAAAAATTGGATTTAATATATCTTTCTTATAAATATATTTATTTTTTATTAAGCTAGGAACTTGGTTGAGTGGTAGTCCGCTAGATGATAATGCTAACATTTCGTGATTAATCTCACCATAATCAACATAGCATTTAAACTGTTGTAAAACATATTCGATTTCCGGTAAAATATCTCTACATTTTTCCCTATAGGATGAGCCCTTAGAAGGAGCTGTAAAAACATAGTCTGACACAGTAAAATCTTCTTTAAGATAAACTTTAAAAAACCATTCAAGAACATCTTCTAATCTAACATTTTTTTTTTTTAAGAATGAATAATATAATGCCATTGAAGCATCTGATAAAGTTTCACTAATTTTGAAAGCTTCATTAACAGGATAGTCTCTCTTGGCTTTTAGTTGAATAACATCTAGAATTGATGTTCTAGTAGATATATTATTTACAAAATTAATTCTTCCATTACTATCGATAAACTCAAATATCCAAATAAAATTATTTAAAATAGTTTCAAACTCTAATTCCTGTTCTAAATAAGTTTGATCATATACTATCTCAAGCACTTTGCCGTCTAATTTATGCTGCACTAACTCAGGTGCATCTTTTTGAAACACAAATTTATACTCAAAAGATACACCTAAGCTATTGGAAAATAATTCCCTCTCAATGCTTTCTTTTCTTTTTTTAGCCTTCCATCTATGTTCATCTGTTACAGAAAATTCCTTTGTATTATGATTATTAATAATTAATTGTAAATAGCTAGTGTTCGCTTCTGTAGAATCAATATAATTAGTAATCAATGCATTCATCTCATCTTTTGATAGCGATTTAGGGAAATGTAACTGCTTTTTATTCGTTCTAGAATCTACGATATATTTATCGAATAATAATTCTGCATTAGATGGCCTTTCTAACAAAGAATGTTTTACCACTATTTCGTAATACTCCACAAGTTGTGGCTGTTGACATACTTGAGTGATTGAAAAAATATTTTTCGTCAGTATATTAGCAAAAATCTTCTCATCTATTCTCTCTCTCAAATGATATTGCACAAAGAGTTTTAAAAGGTCATCTTTATATTGCCAATGTAACGTTTCGACTAATAACTCAATATTCATTTCATTAATACTCGAAAAATAACGTGCAATGAAGCCTTTTATTATTTTGCAACGTGCTTTTAATTTTTCTTTATGTTCATCTGACCACTGACTAAAAAATACTTTATTATCAATGTAAAGTGTACAATTATACAATTCTAAAATATCATTAATTGAAGGCTCTATGTTTTCGTTAAAGTTTAATATTATTTTTTCCACCCTATTTAAATAACCACCAACAGCTAAGTCAGTTGTGCTAAAAAATTTTACCCGTTTCATACGTACATCTCCTTTAAAATCATAATTAAATCGTTAGTATATAATCCTAATTATAATGAATATAGATTTAAATAAGTGGTTTTTTGAATTCATAACAAGTTAAGTATAGCAACAAAAATGGTTAAAATTCCCAATAACGGTGTATGTAAAGTCTTAATTAAGGGTTCAATTAAACAAACTATAAAAATGAGACTTAAATGCCGTTTTCAGAGGATTTACAAGAAAAAATATTTGATTATGTGTATGGGCATCTACCAAGTGAGGAGTGGTATGATAAAAGGTTTTACACATTTATAAAGAATGACAATTTACGAGAAAGATTAATTATTGAATATAAAAATAGTCGTGTTATTTATAAAATTTTTGAGGGGCTACAAGCAAAAGATGAATTGTTATTAGCACAAATTAAAACTCAAGTAATTATGTATGTTTCTATTCAAGAAGCTGTAATAAATTATGGCCTTTTCGATATATTTGAAGCTAAAAGACCTGTGCAGGACCTTCTGTTTCAAAATAGAAATACTCAAATTATGATTCCGAGTCACAAAAAAGAGAAATTAGTAGAAGAGTTAATTCACGATGGAAAAGAAATTTTAACGTTTTATAAAGAAAAGAAGCCAGTGGATAAGACAAAGATACGATATGACCAAAAAGTTGAGGCTTGTTTTCGATTAAATTTAATTGATATTCAACTAAAAGAGGACCTAATAAAACTGTATAAATATCGTAACACGGTTCATATAGAATCAGAGCTAAAACAAAATTTGGACTATAATCTTGAAATGGGGAATTTAGCTTACAGAAGAGTTGAAGGACTAAGCATGCAATTGACTGAGAGTTTAAAAAACTTCATTTAGTTACATAACGGAGAATCTTATCATAAGTAACTGGAACAAGTCTCATTATCGTGTATTTAATCCTCAGGGTGAAATAATATACCCCTTAATCTAAGCCTATCCCATTGTTTGTGATTATTTCCGTCTAAATTAATCTAACATAAGCGATATAAAATATCATATAAAAGCTAGTACGATTTGTTTTTATTACACAATTTAGCAAGTATTTTAAAATTTAAAAATTTTTGTAGTATAATTGACATAATATGACTTTAAATAGTTTCTTAAAAAGGTAAAAAAGGAGGGGCTTAATACCCAATGTATCAAATTGAAGTGAAGCATGAAGGATTAAATAAGTATAGAGTAATTAAAGGATCAGATTCATACGTTGTTCAGAAGAAAGCAGAAATGCAAATAAAAGAGTGGGATGAAAAATGGGAAAAGAAACTAGTTTTAGATGCTAAAAATGAGGCACGCGAACAGGCGGCAAGAGAGAAGGAAGAGAAAAAGTCTTTAGCTATGCAACTAACAAATGAGGCTTTGGAACAATTAAAAATAATAGAAAATACATTGCAACATACTCTTGATATTGACGATAAAATTAATTGGGAAAGCCTCAAAGATAATTCAAAATTCAAAAAGAAAAAGCCTAAAATTCCTGCAATTATTAATGAACCAAATGAACCTAAAAAAGACGAGGAGATCTACAAACCAAAGTTAAGCTTTCTTGATAAGATAATTTCATCCAGGAAGCAAAAGAAAATTGAAGAAGCAAAAACTCTATTTGAATTAAGTCATGAAAAGTGGATAAAAGATTGCGAACAAGTAATAAGACAGAATGAAGAAAATAATGCTGAATATGAAAAACTACTACAAGAATGGGAAAACGAAGAACAACTATTTTTATCGGAACAAAGAGAAAAAAATAATGTAATTGATAAACAAAAAGCTATGTATAAGGAGAGGATTCCCTCAGCTATTATTGATTATTGTGATATGGTGTTATCAAATTCGGAATATCCTGATGACTTCCCTCAAGAATTTGACATTGAATATAATGCTGATACGAAGATGCTAATTGTAGAATATTCGTTGCCTTCTCCAGATCGTGTACCTTCTCTTAAAGAGGTGAAATATATACAAGCTAGAGATGAATTTAAGGAAGTCTCTCTTTCGAATGCAGCTAAAAATAAGATGTATGATACTTTGCTTTTTCAGATAACGTTACGAACAATACATGAATTGTATGAGTCGGATGATGTAGACGCTATTAATTCAATTGTTTTTAATGGGTGGGTAAACTCGATTGATAAGGCTACTGGTCAGGATGCAAACGCGTGTATATTATCTATTCAAACGATAAAAGAAGAGTTTATGAGCATAAATCTTTCGCAAGTGGATCCTAAACTATGTTTTAAAAATTTAAAAGGAGTTGGGAGTAGCAAATTACATAGCCTTTCTCCGATAGCTCCTATAATAAATATTAATCGAGAAGATGCTCGTTTCGTATCCTCTTATGATGTAGCTGATTCACTGGATGAATCGGTAAATTTAGCGGCTATGGATTGGCAGGACTTTGAACATTTAATTAGAGAACTTTTCGAAAAGGAATTTAATCAATCAGGTGGTGAAGTAAAAATAACTAGAGCTAGTAGAGATGGGGGAGTTGATGCGGTAGCGTTTGACCCTGACCCATTACGAGGAGGGAAAATTGTTATACAGGCTAAAAGATATACTAATGTAGTCGGAGTATCGGCTGTTCGCGACTTATATGGGACGGTACTTAATGAAGGGGCTACTAAAGGAATTATAGTATCTACTGCTGACTATGGGCCTGATGCATATAGCTTTGCAAAAGACAAACCACTTACATTATTAAATGGAAACAATCTTTTACATTTATTACATAAACATGGACATAAAGCCAAAATTGATATAAAGGAAGCGAAAAAAGTACTTCTTGATGATTAATGATACTTATTAACAAGGCTATCGAGATGGTGGGGCTTTGTTTCGTGCAAATTAATCGCTACAATCAAACATATACCAATGAAAATAAAACATAGAACCTTGATCAATCTATTGATTGAAGGTTCTTTTTAAATTCGCAGTTTTAGAGAGGATACGGAGAACCTTATCATATGAGAACTGAATAAAGAATATCCCTTATATTTTTTACAATATCCTCCAAGTCAATAATAAATGTTACTATAAAGATAGGTATTTTTTACGGAGGAATTACAATGAAGAAAATATACGAAGAGGTTATACGTTTTAGGGACGAGCGAAAATGGGGTCCTGTACATAATGAAAAGGATTTAGCTTTGTCGATTGTATTAGAGGCATCTGAACTTCTTGAGAATTTTCAATGGAAAAGTAGTGAAGAGTCTGTTACTGACTCACGGCAAAATATTAAAGAAGAGATGGCTGATGTCCTTATTTATTTAATTCAATTGGCAGATAAGCTAGATGTAGACTTAGAAGAAGAGGTATTGCTTAAACTTGAAAAGAATGCGTTAAAATATCCTGTTCATCATGAGGAGGAGATAGAATTTGATCGTATACGAAGCAACGAAGAATGAATTTCTAGCTGACGTTTTTCAGGATGATTTGGTAAATAATATTTGTGCAAATTACACAGAGAAAATTGGGAAAATTAATGAACGTGAAGTGAGAGCATGGGATAATTCAATGCAATATATGTACCGTGTACTAGCTGATGAGGAAATTCCCAATAACGCGGGTGTTGCTATTGAGTTTAAGATTCCATATACATCTAAACGAGTGGACTTTTTAATTTCCGGTCGTGATAATCATGCAGATTCTGTAGTAATCGTTGAGCTGAAACAATGGGAATCTGTTGAAAAGGTAGAAGGAAAAGAAGCGATCGTCAAAACATTTATGAATAAAGGTATGATCGAAACTGCTCATCCCTCCTATCAAGCATGGTCCTATGCTGCATTGATAAAAGACTATAACGAAAATGTACAAAATGACCATATTGAATTATATCCGTGTGCCTATTTACATAATTACTTGAAAACGAGTCAAAATGATTCACTTACAGATCCAATATATAACTACTATAGAGAGCAAGCTCCTATTTTTGCTAAAGGAGATGCGCCAAATTTAAGAGATTTTATAAAGAAATATATTAAATACGGTGATGATAAAGAAAATCTTTATAAAATTGAAAATGGCCGTATTCGTCCCTCCAAATCTTTACAGGATTCTTTAAGCAGTATGTTAAAAGGTAATAAAGAATTTATTATGATTGATGATCAAAAAGTTGTGTATGAGAATGGGGTTGCACTTGCAAAACAAGCGACTAAAACAGGGCAAAAACACATTTTAATCGTAGAAGGCGGTCCGGGAACAGGGAAGTCTGTCCTTGCGATTAATTTACTTGTAGAGTTCACTCGCCGCGGGCTCGTTACACAATACGTTACAAAAAACTCAGCTCCACGAAATATTTATGCTACTAAACTCAAAGGAGATTTCCGAAAAACTAGAATTGATAATTTGTTTAAAGGCTCTGGCAGCTATACGAGCACACCAATTAATGAATTTGATGCCTTAATTGTTGATGAAGCCCATAGATTGAATGAAAAGTCAGGAATGTTTCAAAATATGGGTGAAAATCAAATTAAGGAAGTTATTCATTCTTCCCGACTCTCTATATTTTTTATCGATGAAAATCAACGTGTGACGTTAAAAGATATTGGCAGTATTGAGATGATAGAAAAGTTTGCAAGGGAACAAGATGCGATTGTTACAAAGACTGAACTCAGCTCTCAATTTCGCTGTGATGGTTCTGATGGATATATCGCATGGCTGGATGATGTGCTAGAAATCCGGGAGACGGCAAACTCTGATTATCTAGGTATTAATTATGATTTTCGTGTTTTTTCAGATCCTCTAGATCTACGCAATGAAATTGAGAAGTTAAACAAAGGTAAAAATAAATCAAGAGTTGTAGCTGGTTATTGCTGGGATTGGAAAAAGGATGGGAAGAACGACCCCTCTTATAATGATATTGTCCTTCCGGAATACAATTTTGGCATGAGCTGGAACCTAGGAAACACAGCAACATGGGCAATCGATGAAAAATCCGTACAGCAGGCGGGATGTATTCATACATGCCAAGGACTAGAATTTGATTACGCAGGTGTCATTATAGGAGACGACCTTATTTATCGAGATGGACAAGTTAAAACGGATCATTCAAAAAGAGCCAAGACAGACCAATCTTTAAGGGGTCTAAAGTCCATGTTAAAAGTAGAGCCAGAAAAGGCAGAAAAGCTAGCGGATGAAATCATTCGGAACACGTATCGAACCTTAATGACCCGTGGACAAAAGGGTTGCTTTATTTATTGTACTGACAAGGGATTAGAAGAGTATTTTCAAGAAAGGATTAGTCGTGCATCCTATATTTATGCTGAAAATGAACTTTTCAAACCTGCAGTGGCTGAATTGAAAGAGGATTATGATGCTAGATAACATGAAGTAATTCTCTTAACTATTTGTCAAGAAACTAGAGTGTTCGCAAATTTTGTTTTAAGATTAGGTTCTAGGGGATTAGGGGCATTAAAATGAATAAAGAATTGAATAATGCTCAACTTCTTTTTGATACTGGTGAAATGAGCAGAAAGCTAGAAAGATCCAGCCGAATTTAAACGATATTCTAAAAGATTTTATCCAAGAGTATAAGCTTGGGTGATACTCAAACAATTATAGAAAGTCTAGCGATATTAATAAGTGTACCCTTTGTAAAAGACATAAAAAAAGCCTAGGCATCTTCAAGAAGATGATCTCTGTATTGTAGAGGGTTCATCTTTTTTTATTTAAAAATTTAAAATAGTGTTGCAAGTTAAAAATAATAATGTACAATAGAAAATGTAATCGATTACAAGATGGCGGTGATTCCAGTGGCTAAGATAATTGATGTAGCAAAACATGCGAATGTTTCTACCGCAACCGTGTCCAGAGTATTAAGGAATCCTCATGCTGTTAAAGAAGTGACCCGAAATAGAGTGCTAAAAAGCATTGAAGAATTAAACTATCAACCGAACATTTTAGCCAGGCAGTTAAGAAGAAATAAAACAAATACCATTTTAGTGGTAGTCCCTAATATCCTCAATACTGTCTTTTCTCATATTGTCAGTGGGATTGAATACACTGCAAGTCAAAACAACTATCGAGTGATTTTTGGGAATACAGGTAAAGTTGTCGCGAAAGAGTATGATTATTTAAATGTTCTCAAACAAAGACAGGTTGACGGAATGATCTTACTAACATGCGAAATAGATATCGTTACTTTAAATCAGATTGCAAGCGAATATTCTGTAGTAATGGTAAATGAATTTTATGAAAATCTTAATATGCCGATAGTTTCCATTGATAATAGAGAGAGTGGTAGAATGGCCACTGAACATTTAATCAAATTAGGACACAAAAAAATTGCCCATATTTCTGGTCCTATTACTCATTATCAAGCGAGGGAGCGTTTTTCTGGCTATAAAAAAGCACTTACTCAAGAAGGATTAGAACTGAATAATGAATTAATCGTAGAAGGAAAATATACATTGGAATCAGGCTATGAAAATATGATGAAAATATTAATTCCCAAAAAAGACTTTACAGCTCTATTTGCAGCAAATGATGCAATGGCAATCGGCGCAATGAAAGCTGCCAAGAAATTAGGTTATAAAATTCCTAGAGACCTAGCCATAGTTGGATTTGATAATATAAAAATGGCATCTATTTTTGAACCAGAACTCACTACACTTGCACAACCTATGAATGAATTAGGGCATAAATCCATGGAATTACTACTTGAAAGTATGGAAAATAAGCAAGTTGAGAAAAAAAGGGTCGTGTTGAAAACAGAGCTCATAATTAGAAAATCATGTGGGAGTTTTCTTCGGTCAAAAATGTAAAGGATTACATTTTGTTAAAAACTTGGATGATTGGTATTTATAAATCACTAGTTTACATATTCCAAAATTAAAATTGGAACCACTTACTTTATATAATCAAATATTACTTTATAAAAGGAGGCGTCAACATGAAAAGATTGTTAATTGGTTTCACACTGATATTTTTATTTTCATTAACCATAAGTGGTTGTGCTCCGGGAGGTGGCGGTTCTTCCCCTAGCTCAAAAAATTCAAGTTCTTCTAATAACAGTTCTGGTAAACAAACTTTAGAGTTTTGGTATATTGATCCAGGTGAAAAAGAAGCTGTCTATTTAGATGCTGTGAAAAGATTTGAAGAAAAACATCCAGATGTGGAGGTAAAAGCTTTACGAACCCCTAATGATGCATACAAGCAAAAACTAGTTGTAGCGATGTCAGGTGGTAATCCTCCAGATGTCTTCCATAGTTGGGGTGGCGGATGGTTAAAAGAATTTGTCGATCAAGGTAAAGTCCTAGATATAACAGAAAGTGTAGAAAATAACCATTTCAACGAACTTGCTTTAGATAATGGAACATTTGATGGCAAAGTGTATGGTTTACCATTAGGAATTTCACTGGATCTTGTTTTTTATAATAAAGATATTTTTAAAAAATATAATTTAACTCCTCCTGAAACATATGATGAATGGGTCAAAATCATCAAAGTGTTAAAACAAAATAATGTCATTCCAATCGCTTTAACCAATCAGACAAAATGGCCGGGTGCCTATTATTTAATGAATTTTGCCTCTCGTATTGGTGGACCGGATTTATTTAAAGAAGCTTTCACCCGCACAGGTAGAGGATTTAATGATGAAGCATATGTAGAGGCGGGAAGGTATATTCAGGAATTGGTAGAAATGGATGCATTTAACCCAGGATTTAATGGGGTTCCATATGATGAGGGGCAAGGAAGACAACTCTTATATTCAGAGCAAGCTGCTATGATGGATATGTCGATATCATTGATAAACAACGCAAGAGAAGAAGCACCAGACTTTGAAAAAAAGCTAGATTTCTTTGTATTTCCTAAGGTTGAAGGAGGAAAGGGAGATCTAAGTCATTTAGGTGCATCTACTGCTCCAGTATGGTCGATATCATCTAACAGCAAACAGCAAGAACTAGCAACAGAGCTGATAAAAGAATTAACAAGTGCTGAAACTGCAGCTGCATATACAAATAGGACAGGCTCATTATCTGCTATTCAAAATATTGAACCGGAAGATGACTTTATCAAAAGAATTTATACGATTGCCCAAGAAGCTTCGCACTTACAAATGCCTTATGACCAAACTTTACCCGCTGAGTTAGCAGAATTGCATAAAGATACAACCCAAGCTCTATTTGGACTATCTATGACTCCTGAGGAAGCAGCTGAAAAGATGGAAAATGAAGCAAAAGTTAACTTGGATGAATAATTTTTTATGCGGGGGGGGCCTTTCCCCCTTAATTTATTTCAAAGGGGGAAACTTTAATGGAACATTTAAGTGTTAATAACGCAACTATTGTAACGAGTAAATCAACAAAGAAAAAAGCAAAAAAAATGATGGATATATTAACAATTACCTTGTTTGTTTCCCCGGCATTAATTATTTATGGATTGTATGTTATTTATCCTATTTTAGCGACATTCAATTATAGCCTCTTTGATTGGCGAGGAGGAAATGAGAGTACATATGTAGGTTTACAAAATTACGTAAAACTTTTTCAAGACCCCATCTTTTGGTCATCTTTAATAAATAATATTTGGGTGACATTAACTTCGGTCTTTTTGCAAATTCCTATTGGTCTCATTATGGCCTTAATGTTATTTGCCCCTATTAGGGGAATAAGGTTTATGAGTAGTGTTTATTTTTTCCCTTATTTAATGTCTACAGTGGCAATTGGGCTATTGTGGGTTTATATGTACGATCCTATTAATGGGTCTATTAATCAATTATTAAATTTATTGGGGATTGAAAATATTGCATGGCTAAGCGATAAAAATACTGCGATGATTGCTATATTATTTGTAATTGTATGGAATTTTGCCCCGTTTTATATGATATTATTTCGAGCCGCTATTGTCGGCATTCCAGAGGAATTATACGAAGCTGCAGAAATTGATGGTGCTAACCCACTCCTTAGATTTTTCCATATTACATTACCTCTATTGATGCCAACAATTGTCACATCCTCTATATTAGCAATTGTAGGCTCATTGAAAGCATTCGATCTATTTTATGTCATGACCGGTGGTGGCCCCAACCATGCAACTGAATTGATGGGAACCTATATGTATAAGCAAGCATTCATTAATTTTAATATGGGATATGCAAGTTCGATTGCATTTGTTATGTTTTTGATCGCATTAATCGTAACAATCATCATTCAAATGCTAGATTTTTATAGACAGAAAAAAGGAGGTCTAACTCCATGAGAATATTTCGAAAAGGATCGCTTTATCTTTTTGCCCTTTTTCTATTATCAGTGTTAGGATATCCTTTTTTGTATATGATCTCAACAGCATTGAAATCACAACGTGACTTCTTTGAAAAACCTTTCTCAATGTTTACCTCTTTTAAGCTTGGTAATTTTATTGATGTTTTTAAAATGGGTTTAACAAATTATTTTGTAAATAGTATTATCGTGACTGTAGTATCTGTTGGGACAGTAGTATTAATAGCTTCATTAGCAAGCTATCCTCTCAGTAGAATGAATTTTAAATTTAATCGAGTATTGTTTCTATTATTTATCTCTGGAATGATGTTACCGATCCATGCAACATTAATTCCTATATTTAAATTATCAGAAAGTATGGGAATCTATGATACTTTACTTGCTTTAATAGGACCTTATATCGCTTTTAGTCTACCAATTTCCATATTTATATTGACTCAATTTATGAGAGATATACCAAAATCATTGGAAGAAGCAGCTAAAATAGATGGGTGTAACCATTTAGGGATATTTAGGCACGTAATTATGCCAATGTTAACACCAGCTTTAACGGCGGTCATTATTTATAACGCAATATCGTTATGGAATGAATTTGTATTTGCCCTTGTTCTAATCACTAGTCCAGAAAGCATGACTCTACCTCTTGGTTTACAAGCATTTAAAGGAGAATTTTCGGTCAATGTTCCCGGACTAATGGCAGCTCTAACATTAGCTAGCCTTCCCTTATTGGTTATCTATATATTTTCACAAGAAAAGGTTGTTAAAGGACTTACAGGTGGTGCTGTTAAGGGGTAATATAGCTTTGTGTCCGAAAGAGAAAACTTTTTAATCGCAAGCCTGTAATAATGGAGTGTAAGTTGCAAAAAATAATTAAGAATAGAAGCCTTTAGACTTTAGTCAATAGTTTAAAGGCTTTTGGCTTTTATAGTTTATTATTAATCTTCCGATGATAGAAGGGTTTTATTAAATATCTCATTTAGAAGCAATCACGGTGAACCTTACCATAAATAGAAGCAGTTTTTTTCATAAAATAAATGCTTGTCACCACCCGCTATTTGTCGATACCCTCGACATTATTCGGGGAGTGACAGGCACTGTTTTATCAATGGAACGAAATTTTAGGTGCGTGAACACTTGTCAGGGAGTTATGGTTCTTTAACCGGCTGATTTCTGCCTGGACGCCAAACTTTTGCCGACTGAACCGAGTGCTAGTGCAATTGAAATGGCGAACAACAAGTTGACAATGGCAAAGGACGTTCCGTCATGGAAAGCGACCTGCGCGACATCGAGAAGAGCCGAAACGATAATCAGCACGCCTACAAATGTTGGATATACTTTTGCCCGAATAACCGCGCTTCCTAGAAGAATGAACCCGATGAGGCAAAGCAGCATTCCGCCGAGCGGAAAAATTGCAAAGTTCGAATTGTAGATTGGGTCGATAACCTCCGGCGCCTGTTTCGCCAGTAGAGGAATAACTGAAACGAAGAAAGCAATCGTTGCCATTTTTAAAAAGATACCAACTAGATAAAGAAACAAACCAATTAGCCCCATTTTACCCCCACGTTCTCCCGATAGACGCAAATACATCGCAGGGAGCCCGATTAGAAGCAGCATGAATATAATGAAGCACAAACTGTAAAAGGTTACCCACTGTGGGCTTTGAAGTTCACTCATTGGGGCATTGAGGCTGGTGTCAACGAGAAATGGCCAAATTGATGCAACAAGGTTTAGTCCAACACTTAACAATAATATAATGCCGGAAAAACGATACAGACTTGCATTTGACATTGGTTTTCCCCCCATTATTATCATTAGTTTAAATATTCTTTAAGCCTTTGATACTGGGTCCGTAGCTCTATTAAATTGTATTCAAACCCGCCAGGATTTATGAAACTCCCGAATAATATCCAAGGAGGAATGAGGGGCATAATTCTGCTTTGTTGCACAAAGGTGACTTACTGGACACTGATGTTATGGGAGACCCTCGGCTTCGGATCACTTTATATTTTACTTATCGATGCAGCCCAGTTTTTTAATGGGGAAAAATTGTACTTGCAGTAGCATTTCCATCAATTGAAGCAAAGCTTAATTCGGGGGAAAATGGCTCAAAGTATTAATCGGCGACTTGTATGAAATTAACATGGGATGATATGGTGAAGAACTGTCCCTTAAACGGGTGCTGTGAACTGTATCATAAATAGAGACAGTTTTATAATATAGAAAAATGGATGTCCAAAAGCTTTTTTGGCATCCATTTTTCTAGGGAGCTTTGGAGGTAGTGTACAAAAGTTAAATATGAACAATTATCCATCATGCCCATATGTTTAAACTGACCTTTTGTGGGTAATTTGGGAATGGAAAACCTTAACAAATAGAATGACTACACAATAGGTACGAATATTGGAGGATATGGTCCGAATCTTCCTCTTGGTGCCTCTCCTACTTTTTAACAACTATTTTCCTTGCTTTACTGACATTCCCTGCTTTATCTGTTGCGGTTATAGCTAATATAGTACCTGCCTTTTGTTTGCTGATTTTCACCGTAAACGTTTTGTTTTTATTGACTGTGCCTTTAAATGTCTTGGAGCCTGCCTTTACTTTTATTGTTGCACCCGGTTCTGAAGTTCCTTTTACATTGCTGTCGCGGCTTGTGACCGTTTTAACCTTTGGCGGGGCCGGAGGAATGACATCTTTTACTTTTACCTTCACGGCCGCGCTGGAGCCGAGGCTGTTTCCCGCAGTAACATATAGTACCGTGTCGGCTTTTTGGGTGCTTATTTTGACCTCAAAGCCGCCGTTTGATTTCGTTGTACTTGTAAAGGTTTTCTTTCCGGCCTTTACAGTAATCTTTGCACCCGCCTCTGCTGTACCTTTCACTACCTTTGAAAGGTTGGTAACAGTATTTACCTTTGGCGGAAGTGGAGGCGTGTTGGCATTCATGACCTTTACAGGGAGACTCTTTTTATAGTAAATGCTGCCAACTCCCAATTGCCCGTCGATGTTCGAGCCCCAAGCCCATACCGTGCCGTCCGATTTTAATACCACTGTATGATCTTCGCCCGCCTCGGCCTGAACAACATTTGTGATTGGTACCTTTACAGGAAATAATGAATCGGTTGAGCTGTTATTCCCTAATTTTCCGTAATCATTTTCGCCCCAGCTATAGACTGCCCCACCGTTAGCGACGGCAACCGTGAAACCGTCTCCCCCGTCAAGCTGCCTGATTTGCCACAAAAAGCCGTCTCCGTTTATTCCCCTGATTTGTTCCGGTTTATTTTGGAGCAGATTATTTTTCGGAATGCCTAGCTGGCCCTTATCATTATAACCCCATGAATAGGCTGAATCGTCAGCTGCAACAGCGAGACTATGATAAGTGCCGCCTGAAACCTTTTTCGCTTTCGTAGTAAGCAATACTTTTGTTGGCAGTAAAATATTCCCAAAGCCGTTTCGTCCGTTGCCAATTTGGCCCCAATTATTATATCCCCATGCCCAAACGGTCCCATCACTCTTAACCGCTAAGGAATGGAAGCGGCCAGCGCCGATTGAAACCACCTTTGTCAGATTTTTTACTTTAGCAGGAGTTTCAAGCTCTGCCGGCGATGTCGTGCCAATGCCACCCTGGCCAAATGCATTATTTCCCCATACCCAAACCGTGCCGTCCTTTTTCAATGCCATTAAATGTTCATCCCCTGCAGCGATGGCCACCACATTATTTAAGTAAGGAATTTGTTGCGGATATGTCCTAGGCCCGTTAACAATGGCCATCGGATCACCCCATATCCAAACCGTGCCATCTTTTTTTAAGGCGAAGGAAATACTATATCCGGCGGCGATCTCCTTTACATTGTTGAGTCCTTTCACCTGTACAGGTTTAAAACGCACTTTGTTATCGCCAGTCCCCAACTGGCCGGATTCATTCCTGCCAAAGCTCCATACTGTTCCGTTCTTCTTCAAGACAAGCGTATGATTTCCGCCTCCGGCTACGGCCGTGTTGGGAATCCCTTTAATCGGCGTTACTTTTTTTACTAATACCTTTACTTGAATATTGACCTTAAAGCCTTTATATTCCGCAGTAATAGTTGTGTTCCCCGGCGCAATTCCAGTAATCTTCCCCTTTGAAACCACAGCGGTGGAAAGGTGTTTCGAGTACCAAAAGGCATCACCGGCTACCGACTTTTTTGTGTTATTTTTATATTCTGCCGTTAAGGGTACTGATTTTGACTCCCCGGCATAGATCGTTACATTCGGCTGTGATGTAAATACTCTAGCAATAGATGGATCTTTTTCCGGGTTATTTCCGTCTGATGGTTGGGCAGTTTCGGTAACAAAGGTGAATTTCACACTATTGGTTGAGATTTGGTCAATCCTTAGTTTTGCAAACTTGCCGTCACTCATTGGGAATAAATATATGCCGCCCGCTTTCAAATCACAAACCTTTTGCGGACCAAATAGATTCTCAGGAAATGTGATTTGACGTAAATCAACCTGCTGTTTCAAATCTTGTTTCGGAAGTTCCACAATCTTCGCTGCCCCAATATCGCTTTGATTCATGACAAAATCAGCTTTGGTTTTGTCCTTTGTGATGGTCATTGATACAATGTCAAAGCCGCCGTCCTTTAAAACATCCCCGCTCCACTCCAATGTGTATGGATGCAGCGGCTGATAAGTACCTGTCTTTTCTTCAGACCAGTACAAAATATCACCCGCAGCCTGCACATGGTGGAGCTGCAGCCAAGAGCCCAGCATATATAACACCAATACATACAAGAAAAACGCCCTTTTCTTCATGTCATATCCCCTCATCATTTTTTAAAATCCCAAACCATATGTTAGGCATGACAGATCAAAAGTCCTACAACTTAATGTATATTCCTAAACGGCTTTTTAAGAAGTCATTTTAAATTTGGTCATCTTCGGATTAGGGATTCTCCAAATAGACAATGGATTATATAACCAATTATTAATAAAATGGTACGGCTCGTTAAAAAAATATGTAGAAGGAGCTAATGCCGTACTTGCCAATTCTTAAAACAATTATTAAAAGGATTAGAAATTAATATAACTAAACCAAGGTATCAATAACACTTATCATGCTACAGATACCCGCATTTTCATTTATTAAGTTTTAAATAGGTACTTACTGTTTTTACATTTTTCTCCTTTGGATAACTTTTGTATAAATAACTGGATAAACGAATGGGGTCCCCAAAAAAGAATCTTTCATATTGAGTTTGTCTTGTACCAAATGAACTCATAGTGAGATCCCAAGCCAACCGGAATAGCTTTACCCGGTCCAAAGCATTTCTGTTCTCTCCTTGAAGATACATATCAAGATCTGATTTAAGTGAGTCGAAGTCATTTTCTGTAGGCAATGAAACAATCCCGCTAGCCGCTATTAATTGAATAATTTCACTAAAACGAGGGTAAATCCTCGGAAAAACGTTACTAGCCACTTGTAGAGGAACCAAACTTGGACGCATAATTCCCCATTCATCTAATTCTGCGTTATTTTCGGATTTCTCTAATAGTGCTTTCATTGTTTCAATACCAATAATAATTTCCGATAGTTTTTCTTGAATATGTTGATATTCATCAATATTAATGGTTTCGACAAGCAGCTGAGCTAAACCAAAGATAAATTCTATTTTTACAATTTGCCTTATGATTACTTGATGGTAGGCAAAAGGATAATAAGAGCTTTGTTCTTTGAAATCAGTAGCCATTTCAACATTGTCATAAAAAAATACTTTTTCCCACGGTACTAATACATGATCAAAGACAATAATTGAATCCATTTCTTCAAATCTTGAGCTTAAAGGATAATTGAAAGTAGATTCACCTCCAACAAAAGATTCCCTGCAAATAAACTTTAAACCATCAGTATCGGAGGGAATGGAAAAGGCAAATGCTTCATCGGGATTAAAAAAGGGTCTAGGAGCGGTATAAACCAAAACCTCATCTGTCAAACCTCCTTGCGTAGCAAGAAGACGTGCACCTTTTATAATAATTCCTTTTTTATTTTTCTTAATAACTCTTGCGGAAATTGGTTCATTTGAAAATCCTAAATTGATGTGCGAACGATTAACCTGTGGGGTAATGAATGTGTGTGTAAAAGATAGATCTTTTTCCATCGCTCTTTCATAAAGGGACTGAATGTTTTCTGGAAAGCAATGATCTTTCCCTGTTAAAATGGCAGCAGACGCTGCAAAACTCATAATAGTAGTATTCATATAATCAGGACTTCTTCCAAGCATTCCACAAGTGTGTCTCGCCCAATATTCAATCATTGTCCTTCTTCTTTTTAAATCAGTTTTCGTTTTAGGCTGCATGTACGAAAGCCCAATAGATTCGTTCTTATTAGTTAAATTGAATGTCATTTTATCTTTTAAGGAAGGATCATTTTGTAAATCATACAAAGAAGCGGTTGTTTGGATTATTCCTTTAAAGGCGGGATGTTCAGAGATCTTCCCTTTGATTTTTACTCCATCACACCAAAGGTTAATATCCAGCCGATTTAGCCGGTCAATATAATCTTTTCCACTTATCGATCCCATTTTATCACCCCTTATAAATTGGAATAGTGGTAGTTGGTTTATTGTATTTGAAAATGTTTAAGGTTATTCCGTTAATTATTTATCGGAACGTTTAGGATAGGAAGCCCGATTTCGTATCACTATAGGAGCTGTTTGATCAATTGGAACTATATGATGGGGATTTGCACTATATTTACCTACATCCGAATTGCTCAAGCAATTATTCGAGGTTTTTCCAACAGTAGGATATGGAGATTCACAATAGTTATAGAGCTATCGCTGTGACTGTTTCACTTGCTTCTTGAAGGCGTGCGGAAATAAGCCCCATCCCGTAATGGGCCTTCACTTCAAGGAAATGGTAATCAAATTATGCCTTGAAATCGTTTACGTTGATAAGGGTAAATGTTTTAATTATAATTAAATACTCGAAAGAGAAGGGATTTTCTATGTAAAAGACTCAGAATACATTCTAGTTGAATTGTAATTGTGAGTATAAAGTTAGGAGGAGTACTATGTTGTTACAAGAGAAAGTTGCATTAATTACAGGCGCTGCGTCAGGACTAGGTAGAGCCCAAGCAATTGAATATGCAAAAGAAGGTGCAAAGGTCATCCTTAGTGATGTGAATGCGGAAGGTTTAGCTGAAACAGAGAAACTAATTAAAGATAATAATGGAACTGTACTTAGTATTGTTGCTGACGTTTCTAAAAAAGAAGATGTTCATAGTATGATTAATAAAGCTCTTGAAGAGTTTGGAACCGTTGATATTTGTGTTAATAATGCAGCTATTTTGGCAGATTTTAAAGCATCTCTTGATATTACTGAAGAAGAATGGGATAAAATCATGGCTGTAAACGTTAAAGGTGTCTATTTACTCACAAATGAGATTTTGCCACATATGCTTGAAAAGGGGAAAGGAACATTTATTAATGTTGCTTCAATTGGGGGAACAATTGCTGGTGTTGGAGACGCAGCATATATTACTTCTAAGCACGCTGTTGTTGGATACACGAAACAGCTAACTTTCAATTATGCTAAAGACGGAATTCGCGCTGTTGCACTTTGTCCAGGATTAATCGATACTCCAATGGTCCAATATGCAATTGAACAAGACCGTCCTGAGGTTGTACGACAAATAGAATCTATTCCATCTAAACATATCGGTCGCTCTGAAGAAGTTGCATATTTTTCAGTATATTTAGCAAGTGACAAAGCTAAACATATTAACGGTGTTGAAATGAAAATTGATGGTGGACAATCCATTTCATAATTATTTTTTCTAATGATCTGAAATTCAATCTATTGAATAAATGCTAAATTACCAATGGTACTTTTTTAGGTCTAAAAAACGGTTTGACTTAAGTCAAACCGTTGAAAAATTGAATTTTAACAATTGTGAAGAACTGAGAAAACCAACCGTTTGATAAGGCGATCGATGTTTTTCAGTAGGCGTAAAAGTAATTAGGGATAATCTGTTGATATTTGGATTTAAAGCTGTGAAAAACGAGAAGAAACATCAAGATTCATCAGATCTACCTTAGTATTTTTGTGTTTTCAATGATGTCTCTTTGTACGGCTATACTAACCTTCATATTGCAGCTATCTCCAGAACTATATTCTTCCGCAATAACTGGGAATGACATAATTTCTACTCATTACCCTATGGAAAAATTAGAATACTATTGGAATACTTAATCTGCAATTTTTTCAACCTTGATAATCGTGTTTGTTGCATTTAAATAAGTGAAACGATACTTCTGCCCTGTATAGATTAAAAAATCCTCAAAAAAGAGAGTCATTTGGCCTTCACCGGTTTCAATCAGTACAATCCTAGACGGATAAGATCCTCTTTTTATATCCGTAACTAATAAGTCTTTGACTTCCCATTCGCCATTTGTATAATCTTTCATAGTCTGAATTGACTTTTCTGCTTCAGTAACACCGAAGATCAATAAAAATATGGTAATTATTAAGGTAATGATCCCACCAAATGCGAATTTGATGACCGATGATTTTTTGATTCTCTGAGGATTAAAAATGGTTATCACAAAGATGAAATACAGGAAAAACAAACAGAATGTCAAAGCAGTGGCAAACAAAAAGGACGTTCCAATGAAGTCAAGGATGAACGCTGTATAAAGATCGGTCACAAACCTATTCGATGCAATAAAAGTGCTTCCTATTATAACCAAAACAATGATAATTATTAAAAAGCGAAAAATGCTTCGTAGTCGTTTTTCGTTCTGTTCTTTATTTAACTTGAATGATTTCCTCATAAACATTAACCTCTCACTTGCCAATTTCATTGGTATGGACATTGCCAATAAACTTACCTATTTGATAGTGAATACGAATGAAAGTGGTATAAAGTTTCAATAGAAAAGAGTTTTTTCCTCTCCAAATGATCACGTTAATTAAGTATTGAATGATTATTATGTTCATAGAATAGCTTTTACAGGTTAACTAACCCTAACATCAATGGAGTTAGGGTTAGTTATTGTAACCCTGTAATATGCCTTTTTAATAGCGAGAGAAAAACGATTGCCGGAGAACCTTCCCCCTGTTTTTATTAATGTTCGTCTAACTGGAGTATAGATCGGATTAAAACTTCAAAATCTTCTTCATTTGGCATATGTGCTGAGTTTTCCAGAACGATAAATTTCTTCTTCGGTGCTTCAATCCGATCCAAGTAACCTTTTGCCAAATCAAAGTTTGCCACCTTATCGTGTTTTCCCTGAATGATATAAACTGGTGTCTTAAAAATTGTCAATTCATTAAAGTCCGTATTAATAATTTCCTTTTGCAATTCCTTGCTTTCTATTAAGCTAAAAGTTGCCCCTGAAAAAAAGCCTGCATAAATATCTTTCAAACTGTAGTCGGGAGAAACAAGCGATCTTCCTGCTAGCTTAATAAGATTTGCACCTTTCGTATTTTCATCCTTATAGTTAAATCCATAATATTTATTAACCATGTCGCTATATTGCGATTCTAGTTCCCCATAATAGGGTGGCTCCCCAAACGATTCTATTTGGTCTAGAACATCCTTATCGTCTTTCGCCATTTCCTTCAGCCATTGCTTCCCTAGAACCTGACCTTCTTTAATATTTACTATTTGATCCACTCCAATGTAACCATAAAATTTGTCCGGATATCGGTTGGCTAACTGTAATCCGATAATACTACCCCAGGACATTCCAACCAAGTAGACCTTGTCCTGATTGAATTCCTCACGGACAAAATCAATTACCTCATTCGCATCGGAGAGGAATTGTTCAACATTCATTGTCTTCATATCCATATTTTTATAAAAACTTTTCCCTGAACCTCTTTGGTCAAAATAGACAGCATTAAATTTTTCAGTAATGACAGGAAATTGATTTCGTGAACTTACCCCAAATGGAAATGGCTGCCCTGGACCTCCATGTAAAAAAATTATGAATGGATTCTCTTTACTTTGTCCGTCTACTAAAATATATTGAGATATTCCACCAATGGTTAATTCCCTAACTTCACTGATCCCTCCATTTTGAATAGTCCTTTTAGATTCCCTATTAATCTGATATTGCTTAAATTCCCTGAGAAGCAGTAATAATAAAATAATGCTGACCAATGCTATTACAACATATAAACCGATCCCCATGAAAAATTTCATAATTCCCCCCCTTTTTTTTTATCTTAAGTTTCTAAATACTAATATTCCAGTTTATTTTCAAAATTCAAACGAATTTTTTATTAGAAGAACTTCGCCCCGTAGCTTTTTTAGCAGTTTAAACTCCATTTTATTCTTCAACTGTCGTGTTTCTGTTAGCTGCGAAATGAAATTGAGAAGCTAAACAAAAGGTCCTCTTTTTTCCACATCCTTTTTTTCCGGATAAGATGCATCATAAAATTAAATTTAAAGTTATAAAAAAGATGATGTATATAGCTTGTATGACTAATAACCTATTATTTCGACTTATTAACATATTAATAGACGGTATTCGGGATATTATTTGGATTAACTAATACGAATGGATTATATTTTTGAGAAAATACTACAAGCACGTGTCCTATCAGGGGTGTTTTTGTCTAAAAGTTACCAATATTCACTATTTTAGTTTGGTAGTTATTTCTATACAATTATACTTACGAAATTAATTTATTGGAAAAGGAGGTTCCTAATTTTGTAGCTAGTTTAGTAGTTAACTAGTAACTTCAGTTCGGGAAAAAAATCTTTCTTTGAAGGGAAAGTGGGAAATCAATGATGAAGAGGGCTCACCGTGACAGTGTTGTGGATGCTCCTAGTGCAAATAACAAGCTTCAGGAGTTGGCTTAATGCTTGAGCTTGCACGTATATATCGTGCTTACATACCGATTAAAGAGATCCGCTTCATTGCATTTGGTTCAGAGGAAGGGGGCAATCAACTAGAATGATACAGATTCTAGGATAGAGTTGAACTTTGATGGTTATATAGGAGGCCATACTCTTCAAACAGTCCAAGTGAAAATTAGAATAGGGAACGTAAGTCCAAACTATTTAAGCCAAATATTTAAAAGAGAGACTAATAGGTAAAAAAGTAGGATTTAGTGTTAGATTCAAGAAGTATAAAGATATGTTAAAAGAAAGGACAAAAAAAATCATGAAAAAGATGAAAAGGTTATTATTTATTTGTTTGGTGGTTGGTCTTCTGGCAGCGGCTTTTACGATGCAGGCCTTGGCTAACACCGATGATACCGCTCTGCAGACGGTCATAGAGAAGTTCGAGTCGCTTGATGAGAATGTTTATACCCCAGCCACATATCGACTGGCCAAAATGGAATACGATAAAGTAAAGGATCTAATTGACGATCCAAAAGCCACGCCGAACGAACTCAACGATGCAATAAATGCTTTAAACAAACGTATCGTAGCACTGAGAGTCCGAAACGGTTCTGAGCCACTGTGGAAAACTTATGAGGACTACTTTGAAATAGGCAATATTTATAGTGGAGCTGGCAACTTAGATCCGAGTAATACTCGCGGCTTGTTGACATCTACCCACTTCAACTCACTCACGGCAGAAAATCACATGAAGCCCGACAACCTTTCCACTGGAGGCGCCGGACAGCCGGGTACTTTTAGAATTTTCGAGGGGTCGAACCACGTCTCCGACCAACTGGTTAAACAAGCACAAGAAAACGGCATAACGGTGCACGGACACGTGCTGGTGTGGCACGGCCAGTCTCCCGGCTGGCTCAACGGAGGTACTAGTGGCAACTACACAAGATTACAGGCCAGAGAAAACATGGAGCACTATATCAAAACCGTAGTCAAGCACTTCGACACCTATTATCCCGGTGTAGTTACAAGTTGGGACGTCGTCAACGAGGCGTTCATCGATGGAGTGTCACGCATTCCTGAAGGCGCCAATTGGAAAGATTATCTTCGCCAAGGAAACCAGAGCGGCTGGTATAAGGCCTACAGCAACAGCATGTTAGAAGGCGAAGATCCGAGCGACTTCATCTATGATGCATTCGTGTTTGCCCGCAAAAATACTGACGCCAAGTTATTCTACAATGACTTTAATATGTATCAGGATGGCAAATCGAAGCTGGTCGCGATGATGGCTAAAGAACTCAACAAGCGGTACAAAAATGAGTATCCAGAAGATCCTCGTCAGTTAATCGAGGGTGTGGGTATGCAGTCCCACAACTACATTATGGATACCCCGCCTTCCAGCGTGGAAAACGGAATCCTTAATCTCCTGTCCGCTGGAGTCGATCTTATCATTAGTGAGCTTGATCTGTTCTGCTGGTTTCCGTGGAACGCCGAGCCAACTGGTGGCTCAACTAGTGGTTACATGGATTTGAGAGACCGTGGGATTGAACATATAATCGGTTCGACAGGCACAGAGGAACAGAGAAATTACTGGATTAATCGTGGTATAACCAACGGCTCCGAGATTGAAGTAATACAGGCGGAGGTTTACGCCGAATACTTCCAAGTCTATAAGAATTACGCAGCTAGTATCGACCGCGTTACATTCTGGGGTCTTAACGACATTCAAAGTTGGAGAGGAGGTCACAATCCGCTAATGTGGAACAGTGATTTCTCCCCGAAGGACGCTTTCTACGCTGTGTCCGATCCTGAGGGCTACCTGGGCGTTGACCATAATTATGTTAAACCAGTTCCAGCCTCCAAAGTTGCTGGAATCATTCTTGACTACAATGATATTAAGCCCGCTTATCGAGATGGAAGAAATGGCGGAAATTTTATCAGTGATGTTGCCAAGTTGATGGGTCCTAAGACATATTTTAATAACGAGCCGCCTTCCATCAAGAAAGGAGAATTGGATTTATCCAATCGAGCCTACAGGAGAGCAGTATTTGATTTTCTTAAATCTCATCCAGGGATGGAAGATAAGATTATAACCATGCCTCCGGACACATTCTTTATTAATAGTAAGAAATAATCCTCAAGTAGTTATACTACAAAATTTATTATAATAAGATTTTAGCGAGATAAAGCAGTCCCTTGGAGTTTTCTCTAGGGGGCTGCTTTATCCATTTGAAGGATGTGTTTTTTCAAAAAAGACTTTTCATTATTTTACTTTCCTAATAGCACTATTCTATTGTTTTCTCGATAGTAAAAACCACAAACCAATTTGTAAAGAATGATCTGTGGTTTACGATTTTAATTCAATTGCTTTTTTGATTGCCAACTTGGCTAACAAAAAAGTTGGATCGACCAGCTTTATATCTGTATCAAAGTACGGAAAAAGAAGAGGGATCTCAGTACAACCGCCGATAATCCTTGAAATACCTTCTAATTGATATGTTTCTATCATTTGATTTAATTCCTCTATATATGAGTTTGTATGAATTTCTCCTGTTTTCACATCATTAATTGCAAGGGTTACTAACTTTTGTTCCTCTTCATTCGGTAAAACAATTTTATAAGTGCTGCCTTTAAATGCATTTTGATATAATTGATGCTGAATGGTTGATTCAGTAGCAAAAAGGAGTATTTTTTCACTTACATTTGAATTACACTCCAATAAATGTTGAACTGTATTTTCAATCATACTATAAAAAGGTATGGTAACATTTCTTCTAAGTTCATCTATCCAGATATGGGCTGAATTACAGGCAATAATTATAAAATCAGCGCCAGCACGCTTTAAAACAAAAGCTGATCGAATTAATTCTTGTAACGGACTTTTGGCTCCTTTGTTGAAAGCTTCCATTCTAGAAGGAATTTTTGGATTATTATAAATGATGATTTGGTGGTGATCCTGTTCAATTTTGGCAGGTGTATTGGAAACTATTTTTTGAAATAAATCTATCGTTGCAAACGGGCCCATTCCACCAAGAATTCCAATCGTCTTCACCATATTATTGAGAATCCCTATTGCCCGGAAACCCGGCCATATATTTTGCATAAAGCATACTTGAGTTTTTGATTTTAGAAATCGTATCATAGTCGCCAACATGTGAAAAAATATGATCATTCGGGGCATGGTTGTTTATTTCAATTAGCCAAATGTGATGATGGCGGTCAATACCGATATCAATCCCGTATTTATAGATGCTCTCATATTTATCCAGCTCTTTAGCAGCTTTAATCGCAATTTCAGACATTTTTTGGCGATAACTTAGCATCTCGGCATTAGTTAGATTAAAAGATGATAAAAGTAATGTTTCTCCTCGTTCTACTTTTCCTCCACTTGAACGGTTGCTAACAACACTACCTTCCACACCTCTTCTTCCTACCATACCAACATCTTCCCATTGTCCATTCTCGTTTTTTATAAGAACAATTCGATAATCAATGAGATGGTTTTTTTCAATTTCTAAATCAATTTCTTGCTGTATAACATACTTCTCACTTTTAAATTTAGCTCTAACATAATTAAGCAGCTCGTTTTCAGAGAAAAAATCGATTGTCTTATTTTCTTTATCGCTTCGAAATTTAACACAAAATATATTTGGCTTTGCTATAAACTTTTCTACACCCATTCCCTTTAATCCTGATAATGGCTTTACATAAATGGTTCGAAAGTTTTTCAAATAATGTAGGATATCTTCTGGCTTTTTATATAAGTATGTTTTGGGTAGATGGGGGATCAAATCTTTATTTAAACTAAGCAATTGATACATTTTCCATTTATTAATATAAGCTGAATTGAAAAAACGTGAACCATAAAGGTTTTTTAAATCATTTTGTCTTTTTGTGGACAAGAGCATTCGCTTTATGATGACTGTAGGAAAAGGGAAAGTTCTTTTTTCCCATCTTCTTGAAGTTGGATTGTAAATAGGACCATTTATCTTTGCATTTTTTTCATCCATACCTTCCAGCGAAAATGCTGCTATAACTCCCCTCACTAACGGATATTGTCGAATGATAAACTTAAGATATTTTACTTTTTCTCTAAGTTCAGATTGGTAGTTCGCTATTAACAGTCCAATAAATGGCCCTATGATGATTCGATTTTTTTCAATGGCTAGTTCGTATTCAGCTTCTAAAGGAAGCCGTAATTTGTCTATAACCGTCTTGGATAACCCGATTTCATTTTCTTTTAACGTATTTAACTGTTTGCAAGCAACCTTCATTTTTTGAAAACCGAAGTGAATAGTCGTTGTTTTGTCTATTAATTTACTTTGATTAGGAAGGACAAAAAGACAATGACTTTGACTATTTATGGCTACTACTTTAATAACATTTCTCAAACGTTCACCCCCTACATTGCTATTGTTCATAATATGTTTAAACAAAAAGATATGTATAAACGATTTCCCCTTAGCTTAATCCCAATTGTCGAAAGTCGACTCCGACACTTTCTATAAAAGTTGGGTAAATAGTAGAAATATGCATTTAAATAGGACAATCACAGTGCCACTTTGCTAATTAGAGCAATATATTTAAGTAGTCCAATTGAAGGGGGGAATAATGAATGGGTGTTCTTTGTTCCTGCTGAGTCCTTATCAGTGCTGTCTAGGAGAATAACAATGTCAAAGGTGACTACTTAACTTACTTGGCTAATGTTTGAAGAAAACAATTCAGAAATAAATATAATCAACTTTGACATCGGGATTACACCGGGAGATATCTGGAATATTGAAGACAATTATATCCCCGATCTTACTGTTTTTAATGAATAAACTGAAATGAGGTGAATTTAATGAACGAGGATTTTGGAAAATGGACTCAAAATTTACTTTTGAAACAAAATCGCTTAATAGCAAAAAGAATTCCAAAAACGAAAAAATATAGTATTGAAAACCTATCAGATTTCCTCAGCCGCTTTGACAACGTCTATGTTAAACACGAAACATCAGGACAAGGGAGAGGGGTTTTCAAAGCTTACGTAGGAAAAGATGGAAGCTATTGTTTTAATGGCTTTTCAATCTCAGGAAAGCCAATCAAGCAATGTGTTAATACGATTAAGGATTTTCACCGAATCTTGCGCCCGTATGAGAAATTAGGGAGGTTAGGGAAATATATTATTCAGGAAGGCATCCAAAGTGTTACTCGTCATGGACTGCCGTTTGGCATTCGGGTTCATGTACAAAAACATAAAGGAGAATGGCTAATTAGTGGAATGAATGCAAAGATTGGAACGCCAGCAACAATCGATAGTGGTATTCTTAATTTCTCAAGAAGTGCTAAAGTCATATCGATTGATGAGCTTTTGTCGATACATTTAAAACTGGATGATAGAAAGAAGGAACAAGTAATTGATGATTTAGAGAACCTTACTATCTCAGCAGCTAAAATTATGGACTTACATTTTCCTGATAAGGAATATGGCATTGACTTTGGCATAAATCCACAAGGAAACCCCATCTTATATGAAGTGAATAGAAATCCAGGAGTCGCAGCATTTGCCGAGATTGAAAATAAAGTCCTCTTGAAACGAATTATGAAAATTCGAAGATTAGAAAAGAAGGGGTGATTTGCTTTTTATTAATGGAAGCTGTAAAAACCATGTAAAAGCATCAATTGGAACAGCTTTAACAAGTTTAGTCGATAGTTATGGTCATGCCTTTATTGATGGTCAGCTTATTCCTCATTCTACAATGAAAAAGATAAATTCGAATATTGTGCTTGGAAAAAAGGCGACTAAAATGGTGTCCTTTTTCGCCTATAAACCTCATTTAGATGCGTTACGGTGAACCGTGTCACAAATAGATGCGGTTTATTGGTGAATGATTTTCCCTGTAAGGCTTATTGAATATTTTTATTGAAGGGGTTTGATTATTTGGCGTTTATCAAAGGAATAGAATTAAGTAGGAGATTTTATTATGAAATTATTGAACAAGTAATATCGAGCAACTTTCCTAAATTGCAGTACACATCAGCACTGATTGGTCCTGGAAGCGAGGTACTTGGTTTTGATACCGAAATGTCAACGGATCACGATTGGGGTCCGCGTTTGTTTTTATTTCTTCAGAAAAATGATATGAATCTTGTAAATGATATTTATCAGGTGTTACAAAAAAATATACCGGTTCAATTTTACGGATATACTGTAGATTTGAAACAAACTGTGATTACTTCGTTAGAACAGTTTATTAAACGAAGCCTCGCTATAGATATACACAAGGATATCCAATTAATTGATTGGCTTACATTTCCATCACAAGTTTTAGCAGAAATTGTGGGTGGTGAGGTTTTCCGTGATGATACAGGACAACTGACTAAACTCCGCAAACAGTTGAATTACTATCCTTATGACATATGGTTATTTCAAATGGCGTCCACCTGGAACAGGATTGGACAAGAAGAACATTTGGTACTTCGATCTGGATATATGGGGGATGAACTTGGTTCTTCCATAATCGGATCAAGAATTGTCAGGGATATCATGAATCTGTGTTTCCTGATGGAACGACAATATGCACCATATCCTAAATGGTTTGGAACGGCATTTAAGGGATTGAAATGCGCAGATGAATTGTTACCAATGTTGACGAATGCTCAATCGGCAAGAACATGGAGAGAGCGTGAAGACGCATTATGTAAGGTGTATGAGTTCATTGCAAGTAAACATAATCAGTTGGGTATTACTGAAAATATGACTAATCAGGTTACCTTTTTCTATGATCGCCCGTTTAAAGTCATTCAAGGGGGAATGTTTGCAGATGTAATCGCAAGAAAAATCACGGATTCGGCGATTCGGAAGTTGTCCCAAAAACGATTAATTGGAGCAATCGATCAAGTTACTGATAATACTGATTTTCGATCTATCAATCAGTGGTGCACTGATGAACATTCTACAGAAAGAAACATAGTGAGGTTACTGTATAACAAAATACTAGAATAGATTCATTTCTGTGAAGCAACTATAAAACGGCAAGTATTAACGGCGTGGTGAACCTTATCATAAGCGGTTTTTTCCTATTGAGAACGATGCCCAATTTTCTATGGAAGCGCAAAAAACTGGTCATTATTATCACAGGAGGATAAATAATCAGTTCGTTGATCCTGTCCTCTTCCGTAAAAAGTATACATATTTAGAAGAGATAAGGACTTAACGCGATTATTTATTTGTTCTGATATAATAGTTAATATCTCATTACATATGAGTTTTCAAATTACGATGCCATGAAATAGTAAATACAAAGGAGGAAATAATGGATTTTATTAAAAATTTGCTTTTAGAGTTTGGATTGAATCCTACCTTAGCTAGGCATCTTTCTACTATTATTATGATTCTATTTATTGCGCTGATCTGTTTCGTAGCGAATTTTATCACAAAAAAGATAGTAATTAGAGTCATTACTCATATCGTGACAAAAAACAAATTACACTGGGGTAACATTCTTTTGGAAAGAAAGGTCTTTCGTAAGTTATCTCATATTGTTCCTGCAATTATTATTTATTACTTTTCTTCAACCTTTCTAACCTATCAAGAATTGATAGAAAAGGGTGCGATGGCCTATTTAATTATTGTAATATTAACGGTTGTTAATAGCTTATTAAATGCCATCACTGATATTTATCAAACATTTGACATATCTAAAGTTAGGCCTATTAAAGGATATGTACAGGTTGTTAAAATTATTGTCATAACGCTAGGGGGCATCTTGGTTATCGCGAACTTAATGGGGGAGAGTCCGCTTATTCTTCTAAGTGGGATTGGTGCTCTCTCAGCGGTATTGATGTTGGTATTTAAAGATTCCTTATTAGGACTCGTTGCTGGGATTCAGTTGACTTCCAATGATATGGTGCGAGTTGGTGATTGGATTGAGATGCCTAAATATGGGGCAGATGGTGACGTTATAGATATCTCTTTAAATACAGTTATGGTGCAAAATTGGGATAAAACGATTACGATGGTTCCAAGCTATGCTATGATATCCGATTCTTTTATTAATTGGAGAGGGATGCAAAGCTCTGGAGGACGACGAATTAAACGGTCCTTATTTATCGATACAAATAGTATTTCATTTTGTACCGAGGAGATGATTGAGAAATTTAAAAATATCCATTATCTTTCGGACTATATCATCAATAGAGAACGTGAAATTGCGGAATATAATAGGAATAACGAATTTAACCGCAGTAACCCAGTAAATGGTAGGGCTCTTACGAATCTAGGGGTATTTAGAGCATATATTAGCAAATACCTGCAAAATCATCCTGGAATCAATCAGGAAATGACCTTAATGGTTAGACTGTTAGCGCCCAGCGAAAACGGGGTGCCAATAGAAATATATGCTTTTACAAATGATGTAAGATGGGTAGTGTATGAATCGGTTCAAGGTGATATCTTTGACCATCTTTTTGCCATAGCACCAGAGTTTGGACTTAGAATATTCCAAAATCCATCTGGTAATGATTTGAAAACCCTTGTTAATGAATCAACAAGAGATGTAATGGTGATGGAAAGGGAATGATAACAACCTTGTTATCATTGGATAAGATAAAGTTATGAAGAAAAACCTGCAGATCCAAAAGGCAATAAATAAGTTATTTTAGCCTCTCCTAAATGATCACGGAGTAATTTAACATATTCAGGTTATTATAATACAGCTATTGTTGTTATTTAAACCAATATCTAAATAGCAGCAATACCATACACCTATAATAGCTATAGTGATAACGGAGGGAAATAACATGGTTAAAGACTCAGAAGCACACAAAGTAAATACAAATGGTGAAGGTAAACGACCACCTGAACAACAAAAGAAAAAAGGTAAATCTAATGCCCGTGGCGGAAGAAATTAAAGCCATCAGGTTAAGAGTTTAATTAAACACTCACGAATGTTGGAATATCAACGTTTGTGGGTGTTTTTTTTTGAATGCTATATCGTAAATTGCTTGATGGCTTCGTCCCAAATTAAATGTGAAACGACCACTTACTGTCATTTATTTACGATAAAATTCTCTTGTTGGTTTTTAGGAAGTTTTTACTTCTATTTTGCATTTTTTTAAAAAGGTGTATAGGTAAATGATTTTGATGTAATTGGTTTTATCGATATAGTCCCTGCCTAATCCTTTTTTTATTTTATTTCCGATACCCTTGGCTAAAATCAGAACATAAATGTCTGAACTATATTGAAAACACTTTGTCCACTTTTCTAAAATGAAAAACCTCGTTTAGATGCATTAAGGGGAACCGTAACATAAGTAAAGGAGTTTTTTAGCCAAATGCCTCTCCTTAGGTTGGGGAGGCTATAACATAATACGTTTTCTTAACGGAAATAGAAATGATAAGAATGATATTACGGAATATTAAGAAATTAGATTGACAAATAAAAGTATTCTATTAAGCTTAAAATAGTTCTATCCTCAAATTCTTCTCTAAATTTCCTTTGTATATTAGCTACTCCGAAATTTTTTCTTTGTCTTTTACTTTCTCCAATAGAAGCCACATTAAATCTCTTTTTTTACTCACATTAACACTCATTAATTTTAAAAATCTGTCCGAAGTTCAAATGAATAAATAATAGAGATGATTCATTCGTGGCATCGAATATGTATGCAAAATTTGATAGTAAAAGAAATTGAGGAAAGAACGTTTTCCAAATTAGTTAAGGGTTGTCTACTAAATTTTGTTTAAATGAGTATATAAAGGGTGCTGCAAAAGACATGACCATTGGATAGGAGAGGGATGCTATGGGATTTGAAGAAGAATACCAGGCTTTTTTGAATGCTCACTCGCAGGCAAGAACCGGTGAGCGGTTACGGCGCTTACAAGAGGGTCATAATCAGGCTGAAATGTTATTTTTGAAGCAAGTGTGGTGGCCTTTATTTTACCATTTCAAGTATCTTCATCCAGAATATGAAGTCGATGATTTCAAGGATGGCAAAAGGTATTTGGATTTTGCTTATATTCGTCCTGCCATCCGAATTTGCCTTGAGGTCGACGGGTATGGCCCTCACTTAAAGAACATAAGCAGATGGCAGTTTTCCGACAACCTGGAACGTCAAAATCAGTTGGTGATTGACGGTTGGACTGTGATTCGCTTTTCTTATGACCAGGTGAAAGAGAAGCCTCGTCGATGCCAACAGATTGTTCAGCAAGTGATTGGCCAATGGCTGGGTGATGAACTGGACCAGACCTCTCTGTCCTTTATCGAAAAGGAAGTCCTTCGGCTAGCGATTCGAAAAGGAGAAGCCATACCCCCTAAAGAAGTCGAGAAGTATTTGAAGTTAAGTGACAAGACAGTAAAAAAAGTACTTTCTCAACTAGTCGATAAAAAGATGTTGATTCCCGCATCTGGGATCAAAAGAGTCCGCTCTTATCGGTTGGGGGATCAGGTTAAGGTTCCGATCAGATAAATAGTCGGAAAAAATTCGCTTAATTAGTAATTAATATTTAAAATAGCTTAAATAGACGGAGAGATTCCTCCTATTGAATCGAAAAATGCAAAAATGGGGGATTTAGCTTTGAATAATTGGAAAACCTCCCCTTATTTACCCCGAAATGAGCTACATTCTGCATATAACCGAAAAGTTTCCGCTTATTTTACTATCGCCGGTTACTTAATTATGGACAAGAATTCTTATTGAAAAGGAAGTGAGATGAAGACGGGTCTTGTCTTTTTTATCTCAAAAAAATCCAAGAGAACCTCATTTAGATGCGTCACGGAGAACCGTATCATAAGTAATTGAGGTTCCCTAACCAACAAAGCCTATCCAAGACAAAAAAGTTTTGGATAGGCTTTTCTTAATAAGAATAATTTGTTTATGCTTAAATGGGAATATATTTGTGGAACGGTATGGCTGGAGCACAACAACTATCAAAAAAATAAAAGCAAAGTAATCTATAATTATATTCAGGAGTGAGGCAAATGAATGATTATATACAGTTGATGATTGATTGGATTGAAGAAAATTTAACAAATGAATTTTCGCTGGAGGGCTTAGCTGGTTATATGGGATATTCCCCTTATTATTGTTCTTTTAAATTTCATCAGGCAACAGGTATAAGCATTAGACGCTATATCCTTCTTAGAAGGTTGTATTTATCTACGGAAGATTTAGCAAATAATCGGAAGATCATCGATATTGCCTTTGATTATAATTATTCATCGCAAGAAGCCTATAGTAGAACTTTTAAAACAGTTTTTGGTATTAGTCCAAAAGAATTTCAACTCAATCAAATGCCTGTTCAATCATTTGCTAAGCTCACTATTCATCACGGGGAGGATGGTTGTAGAATGAATATCTCTAGAGAAACTGAGGTTGAACAATTAAAAAATAGGAAGAGAGAATTGTTTGACCATGATGTACTGAACATATTAAACGGTCAAGTGATGTATGAGGAATTTAAAGATAAAAAGCTTATGGGAGATTCTGATTATGTACCATTCAATGAAGCCATGTGTGTAAATGCGACTACCACATCTATTTTCGATCATGCGTTTATTCAAACGAGAGCGGCAGGACATAATGAATCCGAGGAAAATTACAGGAACAAGGTAATAAAGCCCTTAAATAATCTGTTTAAGAAAAACTATAACTATATTGTGTTATGGTTTGGGGAAGACATGTTTTGTCAGATGAATCTTCTGACTATTCTTGCTTATCTTGAACAGTCTCAGTATAAAGGTAGAGTTTTTTATAATAGCTTTAGAGAGGATGAATTTAAAGTAAACCAAACGGAGCTTACTTTAGGTAAATATTATTCTGTCTATGAAGAAGTATTGGTCAATCATATGAAACCAACAAATAAACTACTTCCAGTGATGTACCAGGCTATAGAGTTATTTCTAGAAATGCAGACAGAAAATAACGCCGTCATAAAATACATTTCAAAAAATAAGCATTTACCTACATCCGAATTGCTTAAGCGCTTATTTGAGGTTTTCCCAACAATAGGATATGGAGATTCACAATATTTAGAGCTGATTGATAAAATAAAATAAATGAAATACTAGATTGTTATTGGAAAGTCATCACATCTGCTCACATACTTTGTAGTAGAAACTTTCGTAGGGACGATCCTTTCAGTTATATTAGCAGGTATTTTCGTAGGATTTTTTTAAGAGAAGAGGAGATATGGTATGAAAGAGGTTCAAGAACGAATCGAAAGACATATAGATGCAATAAGCAAATTTACCGCTACACCTGGAAAAGGCACGACTCGTCTTACTTATAGTAAGGAAGATTTACAGGCAAGAAGTTATATAAAAGAAAAAATGAAGGAATACGGATTACAGGTTCAGGAAGATGGTTTTGGAAATATTTTTGGCAAGCTTGAAGGCACTTTAAAAGATGCGCCTAGTGTTCTAATTGGTTCTCATTTTGACTCTGTCCCAAATGGAGGAGCCTATGATGGCCCTGCAGGAGTAGTGGCAGCGCTTGAGGTGGCCGGTCTCTTTTACAAAAATCAATTAACACCGAAATATCCACTGGAAGTTATTGCTCTTGTAGAAGAAGAAGGGACAAGATTTGGCGGCGGATTAATGGGATCAAGAGGAATAGTAGGTTTACTTAGTGAGGAAGAATTTAAAAATCTAAAAGATAAAGAAGGAATCTCTACAGAAGAAGCGATGGAAAAAATCGGACTAAATTCCTCTCTTCCTAAAAAAAGAGATCCAAAAACGATAAAGGCATTTCTTGAAATGCATATTGAGCAAGGGCCAATTCTTGAGGAGAAAAATATTCCGATAGGCGTGGTGGAATCTATCGTAGGTATAACTCTATTAGAAGTGACAGTAACAGGTCAAGCTGGACATGCAGGTACAACTCCAATGGATCACAGATCGGATGCTTTAGTTACAGCTGCAAAGATAATTGCTCAATTGCCGGAGCTTGCAATAGGCGAGGAAGACGGAACGGTTATCACGACCGGACGACTCAATGTATTTCCAAACGGAGCCAATGTCATCCCAGAAAAAACGGTATTTACAGTCGATATTCGATCAGGCAAGGATGAAAATGTTTTGAATGTCATAGAGAAAGTAAAAGAATTAGTCATGTCATATAGTGAAAATGGAATTCATACAGCGGTTGAACAGCTTTTATATATCAAGCCAAAAGACATGAATCAAGATATTATTACTCTTTTAAAGAATAAGTGTGAAGTGTTAGAAATTCCGTATTGTTCTATTAACAGCGGCGCAGGTCATGATGCAATGGTTTTTTCCGACTTTACTGATGCTGCAATGCTTTTCATTCCAAGTAAAAATGGACTTAGCCATTGTCCGGAAGAGTGGTCAGATTCACGTCATATGGAATACGCTGTCAATATCCTATATGAAGTAATCAAGAGGTTGACGGAGGTAGAGTAGTTTGGGATCCATCCACGAATAAAAGAAGCCATACAGAAATATAGTGAAGAACTAACTGAATTACGTAGAGAGTTCATAGTGAACTCGGCTTTTATTTGTGAATATCTCAAAAAAACCTAGATTGCAGCAAAAGTTGCTTTTTCCTTTGTGATAGATACATCACGATGAACCATATCATAAGTAACGACTCTTTCACTGGTAACCTGCTTCGGCATTTGTTCTTGAAAATAATTCGCGATAAAGGTAGTTATTCTTCTTGTTTGTTCAAAAGTATAAATCGGTTCGATTGGTACAAATACTTGAAGCCCTGATGAACCTGATGTTCTTGGTACAGATAATAGACCGAGGGATTGAAGAAGATCCTTCAGTTTCAACGACACCTACTATGACTAAATTAAAGCTTGTATCATCGGGAGGATCTAAATCAAATACCATTTCCATAGGGAAATCGGGCTTATCATGGCGATCAAATGGAACGTGAAATTCAATCTCACTGTAGTTTGCTGCCCAAACCAGTGTAGCAATATCATTTAATAGCATTCGCTCTTTGTTTTTATAGAAATTCCGGCTGATCCATTCTGAGTGGGAGGAACTGGGGCAGCTAATCCATCAATTTTGAATGCTGTAAAGGATATGGAATACCATTTTAAAATGCTCGAAGCCTATCAAGCACATTGTTGATATGGTGAGTGGGAAGATGCCGATTTTGATGACATGGATAAGTTTTTCGGTTTTTAGGGAAAATGAATGAAAGTGTATCGCAAATAAACTGCATGATTGAAGAAAAAAGAAAAGACGAAGCTCTGTTTCACTTCATGGAAGAGGTTAGGTTAAGGATGATGTGAAAATCATTGATGGCTCTTCCTGACATATTAAATGATAAGAAGAGCCAATGAGGTATTATGTTAGTTATTTTCCAATGAAAGTTCTTGTGGTGGTTCTCCGTTTAGGTTTAAAACACGGACCGTTTGAGGTTTTATTTCAAGAAACACGTAGTTAGGATCATTCGGACCATCAAACCATTTACTAAACGACTCCTCCCAGAATTGATCCTTCAAAGCTTGTGTATCATTAATAGATGAAGTACCTAAAATTTCAACATATGCATCGCTATGACCTTTATCCTCGTAACCGAGCAAAACGGATACGTATGGATTATTTTCAATTTCTTCAATTTTTTCCGACTCCCTTTCCGTCGGTGTATATAGTGTAAGGGCTTCATGATAAAATGTCATATATCTTAAATGAGGCTTATTATTTTCAACCGATGCCAGGATACCGGTTTTATGATTAGAGATGATGTTAACAATCTTATCTTTTAAATCGGAATTGCTCATTTACATTCCTCCTATGGATATTGATATTTTATTTTTCACTATAACCTGGCAAATAATCTGTAAAAAACTTACTAAATTGATGAAAGAAGAGCATACTTACTTTAAGGAGTGGTTCATAGTGGCTAAAAAGGATGTAGTCAAAACATTAAATCAATTTTTAAAAGGGCAATATATGGGGATCCACGCCTATGAACATCATATACAAAAATTAACCGACCCTGAGATAAAAAGGGTATTTCAAAGGATTCAACAAGATCATAAAAATCATGCCCTAAAAGTCGCTGAAAGAATTCAAAACCTTGGAGGAGTTCCAGTCGATGATGAAGGCATGATTGGAGTGGTCCAAGGATATTTTGGTCAATTTATGATCCCGGATACCACAGTCGGTATAATAGAAAGTGCATTAAAGGGCGAAGGGTATTATGGAATTGAAGTGTCTGAAGAAATTGTAAAAGGAGATTTAGACCCTGAAAGCAGGCAATTGATCGAAGAAATATTGGATAAAGACAGAGAGCATGTTCACTTCCTGCAACATTTGGGACGTAAGTAAGGTTGGAGGCTAACAGGTTGTCATCGAGGTAACTTTGAGATTTCTATTTCACAAAATGGCTCTTTAAATAAGAAGGAGCGCATTTCTTATTCCAGATATGCGCTGATTATGAACAAATTTGACCTACCTAGTAGTTAGAGAAGTGCAAACTTGATCTATTCATGGAAAGTTAGTGTTGTCCCTGTAGCCAATCTACTAAGGCTTTTGTCTGAATATCAAGTTGATGTGCTGATTCTCCAATGTCAGTAAATTCATGCACTACTTGTTCAATACGAGAATTACATTGAGAAATAATCTTTTCTGAATGTTTGGTTCCTGTGCTTATGTTTTTATAGTGTTTATAAAGGTATACCTTTAGGTAAACCCAAAAAAAGGAAAATGGTAAAGACTTCAACAGAAGCCAATACAAAGCGTTATGGTATTTCAAGTTCAATTATGGAACCATTGTACATTTGTTCCTGACTTTACAATTATACCCGATTGGATATATAGACCTTACGAAACTTATAGTAACTGGAAATTTTCCAAGGAATTAGATAGCCGCATGCAGCAATGAAGAAGAGCAGCATTCTTGAATCCGAATCCATGTCAATAATTCCACGAATGGTCCACCGAGTGGCGAAAATTAATACAAATAAAATGACGAAAGCTAGACTTTTCTTCACATAGATCTTTCCGTCCTTCCGTCGTTCATAGCCGGTCGTAAGAATTAAAGGGATGGAGAGAATACATCCTAACAACAACGCGATAGCAACTTCGGTCGGTGTTACCTCTGCATTCGGATTCATGATTAGTGCCCATCCTGGTGTTAATAAAAATAGCGTTATAATTATTCGAGTTCCTTTGCCACTAATCGGTTGGAACATTGAGATAATTTGACGATAAAAAATCAGGGCGGCAACTAAGACGATTATGATAAGTATCGGATTATAGTTCATCATCAAACCAACTTTCCATTTTTTTGGACAAGATTCCTACTCTCACGTCCCTTCTTTGTCCAGACTTCACCACATTATCTACCATTATAAAAACCCCTTTCGATATTCCTAAATTTAATATTCGAACTTAGAAGATTAAATTCCTTTTTTGTAAGAGAGATATTATTGTCTTTGAAGAATTGCTTTTATAGACTCCTTTGGAACTATAAAATTATTGATCGGGTATCGGGCCAGTATGGCATCAGTGCTATGAAAGCTGTTCGGAAAGACGGTAAGCTGATCGGTGTCGTTGGAATTGATGATCGTAAACTATAATGAAATTAATAAGCTGACACCTAATGGAAATAAAGGTGTCAGCTTTTGGTCCAGAATTTAAAATACTTATGTTTGTAGTGTTTATCGGAGTTAAAACACTGAGAGAATGAATCATTAGGACATTCACCAGCAAATGTTTCACCCGGGTTAAAGTTCTGATTTTCAAGAACTTCATACATTCTCATCATTTCATGATCTTCGTGCTCTAAGATGTGGCAGTGCCATGGATAAATCCCTGTAAATGGTCCAAAACGTGCAATGATACGGGTAACCTCCCCGGGATTGGCACGAACCGTATCTTTCCACCCCCTCTCACTCAAATCTGGTGGTTTTGGTGGACCGATAGAAAGATTAGGACCATTTGGATTACCAGTAAACGCCGCACGATTCAAAATTTGAAAATTAACAAGATGCAAGTGAATAGGGTGAGTGTCTGGAGTAGTATTGTAAAGTTCCCAAATTTCAATGGTTCCATTTAATGGGGTTTCTGTAAGGTGCGGTTCATCCCACATCATGTTATTTAATAATAGTTTTGGACGCCCAAAATTATCGGTCACTTCAACTAAGGTGTTTTTTCGTACGATTACAGCATCTTTCGGATCAATTCGTTCCAAACAACTTAGTTTTGCTGGAATTTTACTTTTGTCAGGTTTGGATAGTTTTTGTTTGACACGGAATTGCATGATCTTTCTGAGGTCACCGGAAGGCTTTTGACCGTTAGGAAATGGGGTTTCTGCGTCATTCGTTAAGATGATATTTTGACCTTTATGGTTAGAAAAATCGATAATGACATCGACACGTTCAGCCGGGGCAAGGATGATTTGGGATACTGTAATCGGTTTTTCCAGTAGTCCTCCATCTGTGCCAATTTGAACAAAATCTAAACTGGAATTTAGACGTATACGGTAAAAACGAGAATTGGATCCATTAAGGATACGGAACCGATATTTTCGTGGCTCAACCTCCAGATAGGGCCAAACTTTTCCATTGACTAAGATGGTGTTGCCAAAAAACTCTGGCAAAACTGATGGGTTTGGTAATTTAGGGTCTAATGGTTGATGGGGCTGTAGTTTTAGAGGTGGCTCATGGCCTGGCTGAGTTGGATAGAATAGTTCACCATTAGGATAAAACGAACGATCTTGGATGACCAGCGGAATTTCAAATTTTCCCTTTGGCAGGTTCAATTCTTCCTCATCATTATCTCTGAGGAGGTAAAAGCCCGCCAGCCCTGCATAAACATTTAAACGAGTGATTCCAACGGCGTGGTCATGATACCAAAGTGTTGCAGGACGTTGGCAATTTGGATAATAGTAGACTTCATGGACAAATTTTGGTCCAACATTTTCAAAATTTCGTGTAAACCAAGCATCTGGATATCCGTCACTTCCCGGACTAGTCCGCCCTTCATGCAAATGGACAACCGTCCTTACAGATGGTTTATCTGATTCTGCACCGTGAACGGTTCGATCAACAGGCAGCAGGTGTTCAAAAGGCAATTTATTTTTCCACTTGACTTCAATAGGTTGATTTCTTTGTGTTTGGAATGTCGGACCAGGATACATACCGTTGTAACCCCAAACAGTAGTCGGCGGCAAATCTCGATGTAACTTTTGCTGAACTTGCTTCATCGTGACCTCATAGTATGGGATCCCATTACGCTTTCTTTTTGCCTTTAAGACAGGAGGAATGGGTAAGGGATCTACAAATTTCTTTAAAAACATATGATGCCTCCTTTAAAAGGAATATAGCTTTCTTGTTTATCATATGGGTTAATTTTTTTAAAGTATGGGCGAGGTTAAAGAGGTTAAGAACCGTATCACAAGTAAGTGGTCTTTTAAAGTTAGTAAAGTATGCAAATGTCTCGGTTTGGATACTTTTTTTCGTTAAGAAGGTATTTCGATAAAATGCGTTGAATATTCTCTAATACAAAAAAATCCACTACGCTACTAATATCCATCCATGGTGAAATTCAAAGGAGGCATAGCATGAAGCAGCTTTATATAAAGCAGAAGGTATTCAGTCTAAGAGACAAATTTACGGTAAAGGATCAGCAGGAGAAGGATGTTTATTATGTGGAGGGCAGTTTTATGCAAATTCCAAAGACTTTCTCCATTATGAATACAACAGGAGATGAAGTTGCACTCATTACGAAAAAGGTGTTCAGTTTTTTACCGAAGTTTTTTGTTGAGGTGAATGGCCAAGAGGAGTTAACGATTAAGAAGGAGTTTTCTTTCTTTAAAGCACGCTATACGATTGATGCAGCAGGTATTGAAGTTCAAGGTAATTGGTGGGATATGGATTTTCAGGTATTACAACATGGTGAAGTCGTGGGTAAAGTGAGCAAGGAGTGGTTCACTTGGGGCGATAGCTACAAGGTTCAAATATTGAATGAAGAAATGGAAGCCATCATCATTGCGCTTGTTGTCGCAATTGATTGTGTGAAGGCTGATGAAGCAGCTGTTTCCTCAGCAGGGACGACCACTTAACGTAGGGATGCACAATATAAAATGCTGACGGGTTTTTCTTTAGAAATTCAAAATTAAAAATACCATCAGAAAAGTAGGGAAATCACGAATGGATTCTCTGCTTTTTATTATGGAGTTTCTGTGTGAATACTTCATTAAACTGCACTTAGAATAGTCACGAATAACCGTACCACAAGTAAATTAGACTCTAAAAATCGGCAAAGAGCACCTGAATAAATTAACCACTTAGGGTGCTCTTTAAAACCAAATTCAATAAAACTATTGCACGTTAAGTCGTTTCCGAGCGGAATTTTGTCCCGCAGTAATTGGAATATGTTTCAATGCTTTTCCTAAGCCATATTGAGGCATATTTACGGATACAGATTCATAATTATTCTTACTTATTTGATAGGTTTCATGATAAATTCCAACAGCATCATTGTTACCTACTTTTTGATTGAAATTTTTCCATGCAGTTAAATGCTTCTCATTTTTTGCATAAGCGAGTAGACTTTCCAATGAACGCCAATATTGAATCATGGCAGTTGTTTTAAGTCCAAAATAACTTTCCATTGATAAAAATCCCAACTCTTCTTTGTGCGTATAAAGTTCCTTAATCATTCCAGGCATAGCGTTAAATACTGGTAGCCACTTATGGATCGCAAGTCGCTTGTTTATCCTCATTCCAATGATGAATACGACAATATCCTCTGTATTCTCAGTCGTATAACGCCCAGTTTGAATACGATTGGTCATCATTAATCCCCCTTCATGGAAATCGTATCAAGAGTAACCTCGCACCAGTCTATTGCAGCTTTAGTAGTTCTTTTTCCATAATCTAATGTAAACAACCAATACATTGAATCCTCTTCGTTATCTTGGTGATTGATAATCGCTTGTTCAATCGATACATACGTTTGAAAACGCCCTTCTAATTCTTGTTTGTAATCCTGTAGAAGCGATACTGTCTTTTCACGAGCTTGATAGCGACCAAAAAACAATTTAAGTAAAATTTCATTCCGCTCAACAGGCAATTGTTCAATTGGCTGCTCCAACCAACTTTTTAGTGCTTCTATTCCTTTGGAGGTAAGGTAGTACTCATTTCTATCAGGCTTTCCTGGGTTAGATGAAGTACGAACTTCCGCTAATCCCTCTTGGACAATTAATTTTAATGTTGGATATATTTGTCCATAACTAATTTTCCAAAAATGATTTAAGCTCCGATCAATGAACTGTTTAATGGCGTAACCGGAATTACATTCGGTAGTTAATATACCTAATATTGCATATGTTGTATCGTTGTAACTTTTCAATATCGCCCCACCTATCTAAAAGATATATATCAATTAGATATATCTTAATGGATACAAACAAAAAACACAAGTGAATTTTCAAAAAAATAAATAAATTCCTTTTGTAAACAAAACCCTCATATAGGTAAATCAAGGTAACTTCAACCACATGTGAAATGGCAAACAAAGGTGCAGGTTACTAAAATTTGAATCATCTTTTCCTCGTCAAATCTTCCGGTAGTAATCCATTTGCCACCATGATACATACATATTCTCATAGAAATCCCAAATGACTTCGGCAATGACGCTGATGAGTAGTGCTAATAATGGTAAAATGTTTCCCCCTAATGTCCTTATTTCCTCCTTGTTTTTCCAGTAATAAATCCAGATTCAGCAATCTTTGGGCTCTTTCCTTCCGAAACCATATCTTAACAAAGGCATTACAATGAGTTAATAATCTTTAAATAATTGAATGTTATGCTGATATAGCTTTGAAAAACTCGTAGGAGGGGCGATCTTGGAAGTTCAACTAAGAGATGTCACTATGCAATTTAATGATATAACCGCAGTTGATCGATTAAACGTTACGATAAAAGATGGTGAACTAGTTTCTATGCTAGGTCCTAGCGGTTGCGGAAAAAGTACAACTTTATTTATGCTCGCGGGATTATATAGACCGACCGGTGGGGAGATATTATTTGGAGATCGCCTCGTTAATAAAATTGAACCAGAACATCGTGAAATTGGAATGGTATTTCAAAACTATGCATTGTATCCGCATTTAACTGTTTTAAAAAACATTATGTTTCCTTTGAAAATGCGAAAGACACCTAAAAAGGAAGCAGAAGAACTTGCTATACAGATGGCTAAACTTGTACAAATTGACCATTTATTAGATCGAAAGCCTGGGCAGTTATCAGGAGGTCAGCAACAACGTGTTGCGATCGCAAGAGCATTAGTAAAGAAGCCAAAAATTCTTCTCTTGGATGAACCTTTATCAAATTTAGATGCAAGACTCCGTCTCGAAATGAGAGAAGAAATACGACGAATTCAGCAGGAAGTTAAAATTACAACGATTTTTGTTACTCATGACCAAGAAGAGGCAATGAGTATTTCGGATAAGATTTTATTAATGAAGGATGGCAAGTTCCAGCAGTATAGTCCACCACAAGAGATGTATGATCATCCAGAAAATGAGTTTGTGGCCGGATTCTTAGGAAGTCCTCCTATCAATCTATTTTCATGCTCAATGAAGTACAACTTAAAAGATGTGTCCATTAGCGGGACAGACGATGTGATTACACTATCGTCTGCTTTGAAAGAAAGCGTTAGTACTAATGATCAATTAACACTTGGGGTAAGGCCCGAGGATTTTTATATTGAGAGAGATGAAAATAAGCCAGGGATTTGTGGAAAAACAATCATGGTAGAAAGAATTGGCCGCGATAATATGTTGAATGTAGAAGTTCAGAATAAAACAATTCGAGCCATTGTTTCCCCAGATTGTCCAGTTGGGCGTGGGGATATTGTAAAGCTAGGAATTCTTCCGGGACGTGCCCATTTATTCGATGCCCAAACTGGAGAAAATTTACTAGATTATAAGACACGATAGGAGGGGCATTGGTGAACGAGAAACCAACAATCGGTAAAACACTACAAGCCTTGCTTTATTTAGCTCCTGCCCTGCTTATTATTGGTGTGTTTAATATTTACCCAATCATTAAGTCGTTTTTAATCAGCTTTTATACCGATTATGACTATTTTAAAGATATCGTCAATGAGAGAGGAATCAGTAACTATACGTATATTTTCCATGATCCAGAATTTTGGCTTTCAATGAAAAATACGATGATTTTTGTAATTGGAGTTGTGCCTCTTTCCATCGTCATATCTTTAGGAATTGCATTTTTATTGAATCAAAAAATTAAATTCAGAGGTTTTTTCAGAACGGTCTATTTCATTCCGTTTGTCACTTCAGTGGTAGCTGTTTCAATCGTTTGGCGCTGGATTTTTCATACACAGTATGGCTTATTAAACTACTCCCTTGGATTTTTTGGAGTATCGCCGATCAAGTGGTTGTCAGATCCTAAGATGGCCATGCCTGCGCTGATTATTTTAGCGATTTGGAAAGGACTCGGTTATAACATCATTATCTTTTTAGCTGGGTTACAAAATATTAATCAACAATACTATTTAGCAGCCAAAGTGGACGGGGCATCGTCATGGCAAAGATTTAAAGAAATAACGGTCCCATTGTTATCATCGACTACTTTCTTTATTTCAATTATCTCGATTATTAGCTCTTTTAAAGTGTTCGATGAGGTGTTTGCGTTGTTTGGTGGACAACCAGGTCCCGCAAACAGTGCACAAACGGTTGTGTATTATATTTTTAATAAGTTTTACGGGGAATGGGATTTTGGTGTTGCATCGGCAGCGGCCTATGCATTGTTTATCTTGATTTTTATTCTGACTCTTGTCCAGCTTTATATTGGCAAACGTAAGGTGAATTATTGATGAAGGAGGGAGAATTGTGCAAAGAGAAGCTCTCTCAAAAGGATTTATATATACATTGTTAATAATAGGTGGTCTATGCATGATTTTGCCCTTCATTTGGATGATTAGTACCTCTTTAAAAGCACCAAATGAGGTCATGATTATGCCGCCTAAATGGATCCCGGCTATTTTTCACTGGGACAATTATGCAACTGCATGGGCCATGGCTCCATTTGGTCGTTATACATTCAATAGCTTAATCGTTCTCGTTGCCAGTACGATAGGAGAATTAATTACGACTGTACTAGCGGCTTATGCCTTTTCCCGTATAAACTTCTACGGAAGAGATATTGCTTTCTCAGTCTTACTTGGAACGATGATGGTTCCAGGGGAGGTATTATTAATTCCTAACTTCGTCACGCTTGCGAATTTTGGATGGATAGACCGATACGAGGCTCTCATTATTCCTTGGTTAGCGAGTATTTTTAGTATTTTTCTATTAAGACAGTTTTTCCTTTCCGTTCCAAAGGAGTTGTCATTTGCTGCCAAAATTGATGGGTGCAATGATTTTCGCTTTTTATGGTCGATCATGGTTCCACTTGCCAAGCCCGCTTTAATCACGATTGCTCTATTAAAAGCAATCGGTAGCTGGAATGCATTTTTATGGCCATTAGTCGTCACAAGCTCTGAAAATATGCGGACACTTCCAGTTGGATTAACAACGTTTAGCACAGATGCTGGCACGATGTACGAGTTATTAATGGCCGCTTCTACAATGATTATTTTACCGATGATTATTTTATATTTAATTTTACAAAAGTACATCATTGAAGGTGTCGCAAGAGCTGGTATTAAAGGGTAAAGAGAGTTCAACTTTATTCCTTTGGGGAGGTGTTGCTCCACCGTATTTCATTCCTGCAACATGAAAGCTTGTCAATTATACAATAATGGAGGGTTTATAAAGTGAAAAAATTCCTTTTACTTGCCTTAACAGCAATGTTGTCATTTGCTCTAGCCGCTTGTTCAAGTGGCTCGAAAGCAGCAAATTCATCAGATAAGACAAATTCAAATAATGAGCAAGCAAGTGGGGTTACAACAACGATCGATAAACCAGTTACGATTGAATTTTGGCATGCGATGACTGGACATTTAGGTGAAACATTAGAAAAAATGACAGATGAGTTTAACCAATCACAAGAAAATATTACAGTGAAACTCGTAAACCAAGGTAATTATGGAGATCTTTCTAAGAAAGTAATGGCTTCTGCCAAAGCACGGACGCTACCTGTCATGTCGCAGGCTTATGAAGATTGGATGACGCAATATATCCAAAACGACTTAATTACAGATTTAACACCTTATGTGCATGATGAAAAATATGGATGGACCGATGATGAGTTCAACGATATTGTAAAAGTTTTCCGTGATGCGAATACATGGGACGGGAAAATATTCGGTGTACCATTTAATAAAAGTACAGAAATTATGTACTACAACACAGATATGTTTAAAGAAAACAATTTAGAAGCGCCAACAACATGGGAAGAGCTACGTGATGCTGCTCAAAAATTAACGAATAAAGATAAAAAAGTTGTCGGATTAGGATTTGAAAATTCAATTGGTACTTCATTCCCTACGTGGGTGAGACAAGCTGGTGGAACATTCCTTGATGAAGAAAGCAATAAAATCATGTTCCAATCCCCAGAAGGAAAAAATGCCCTTGAATTCTTAAATGGCATGATGGTGGACGGGATTGCTCGATTAGCTGGAGAAGATGAATACATGTCTAACCCATTTGGTCGTGGGGACACTGGAATTTATATTGGATCGTCAGCGGGTATTCCATTCGTAACGCAAGCGGCAGAGGGTAACATCAATTGGTCTGCAGCTCCACTTCCGAAGGATAAAGCGGCAGCAACTCCTTTCCAAGGGACAAACTTAACGGTATTTTCTTCTGCATCGGATGAGGAAAAATTAGCTGCATGGGAATATATGAAATTCATGACAAGCAAAGAGCAAACTGTATTTTGGGCGAAAGAAACTGGATACGTTCCTGTTCGTACGTCTGCACTTGATGATCCAACTTGGAAGCAATTTATCGAGGAAAACCCAGTGTACGGTGTAGGACAACTCCAATTCGAAGCTGGTTATTATGATCCACGTCCAGTAGGTGCATTCGATATGAAGAATATTGTAACAAAAGAAATTCAATCTGTTCTTCTTGGACAAAAAACAGTTGAGCAAGGCTTGGAAGATGCTGCAAAAGGCGCACAAAACGCATTAGATAAAGCGAAAAAATAGTAAGGAAAACAAAAGAGGAATCGGTTATAGGTTCCTCTTTTTTTAAATTCATCAGATGAGGTGATTTGAGTGACAACACTCGAACAGACAAAGATCCGTTTTTGGGGTGGATTACGGACGATTGGTGGGACAATTGTTACAGTAGAATATAAAGATTCCAGGGTGGTTTTTGACTTCGGATTAAAATATGATCCTTCAACGAATTTCTTTGACGGACAGCTTAAGCTGCGTACTACATCGATTGTTAAAGATTATTTACGGTTAGGAATGATTCCAAAAATTGATGGTCTATATTCCGAGCAAGACCTAGCAGGCGAAGAAGGAGTGGTTCCCGCTGAATTGGATAAACGGGAAACAGCTGTTATCATTTCGCATATTCATTTAGACCACATTGGCGCCATGGGAACAATTGCACCTGAAATACCAGTGTATCTTACAAGCGATTCGTTAAAGCTTTATCGAGCTCTTGACACGGTCGGTGAAGGCGTACCAGGTAACCGAAATTATCAGAGCTGTGATTATGAACAGTCTTTCAACGTTGGAGAGATAACCATTACTCCAATCCCAGTAGACCATGATACATTAGGGGCATGTGCTTTCCATATCCAAACGCCAGATGGGTCTATTTTATATTCGGGAGATCTTCGTTTACACGGCAAATATCCAGAACGGATAGAGCAAATGATCGAGAAAGCAAAAGAACGTAGTTTCGATGTTTTGATTATGGAAGGAACGACTTTAAATAGCGTTGAAGTCCATCGTGAACCCCTAGTTCCTTCGAAAGAGCTACCTGAGGATTTTTTCACTGAAAAGCTTATTCCTAGTAAAATGGTAAGTGTTTTAGAAGAAGCAAATGGAATTGGCTGTTTCAATATTTATAATCGAAATATAGATCGATTAGAAGGCATTTTAGAGGCAGGGAAAAATAGCAAGCGTACAGTTGTTTTTGAACCTGAAACGGCTTATCTAGTATCTTCATTCCTACCTGAAAGTGAATTTGCTATTTTTCTCTCTTCCGAAACAAAAGAAGAAATGAAAAATGGTAAGTTACTAGAATGGAAAAAGGCGTTATTTGAGCGATATGAAACGTTGGATGCTGTGCAAATCAATGAAAGTCCATCCCGTTATTTCATGCAAAATAGTTATGAACAAACAATGGAGATTTTTGATTTAAACGTAGAAAATGGCGTTTATATTCATTCAAACGGCGTGCCGTTAGGAGATTTCGATCCATCATATCAAAACTTAAAAAACTTCTTAAAAAGAATTGGTATCGATCACGTACTTGTTGGAACTTCAGGCCATGCAATTCCGAATCATTTACAATATATTCTAGACGAACTCGACCCGGATTTCTTAATTCCACTTCATAGTTTTCATCCGGAACGGTTAATCCCTAGACGGGGTAGACAAGTATTGCCTGAGTATGGTGTGACGTATGTGTTAAAGAACCACGAATTAACAATACAATAAGGTAAAGGAACTTTGGTCAAAAGAAAGGTCATGCTCACGTGATGTTGTTGTATATTTAACGTTAATATTCAAAACGTGAGTGTTTCATAAAAAGGATTCTATATTTTTGTTTCAGGTAAAAGATTTAAAAAGAAAATGGAGTTGTTACGTGATGGATAATGATCAGTCGATAAAGATAAACATTCTTTATACAAGTGATATTCACGGAAGCATATATCCAATTAATTATGCAAATAACGAGCAGGTTGAATGGGGATTAAGTAAGATAGCGACGAAGATAAAGATGGAAAGGGCTTTAGATGACCATTTACTATTGATTGATAATGGCGATCTTATTCAAGGTTCGCCATTAACCTATCATTATGTACAATTTTTAAAAGATAAAGAACATCCAATGATTCGCCTCTTAAATCACTTATCTTATGATGCAGCAGTCATTGGCAATCACGAGTTCAATTATGGTCTTGATCTGCTAAAGCAAGCTGTAAATGAATCTAATTTTCCATGGCTATCTGCAAATATAGTTGATTCAAAAACAGATAGTCCATATTTCGGCAAACCATACATCATTAAAGAAGTAAAATCTGTGAAAATTGCAATCTTAGGTATCACGACTCATTACATCCCATATTGGGAAAAACCCGAAAATATACAAGGAATTGAATTTAAAGACACGCTGCAAGAAACAAAGAAGTGGGTTTCATATATCAAAGAAAATGAGAAACCGGATGTATTGATTGTTTCGTATCATGGTGGTTTTGAGAGGGATTTAGAGACAGGTGAGCCAACTGAAGTTCTTACAGGAGAGAATCAAGGATTTGCTATTTGTAATGAAGTCGAAGGAATTGATGTATTACTGACAGGGCATCAGCATCGTTCGCTGACAGGAAATATTAATGGGGTAGAAGTCATTCAGGTACCTTTCAAAGGACAGGCATTGGGGAAAGCAACCTTAATCTTGAATAAGCAAAAAGAGATTCTTAAAAAAAATGCAAAATTACTATTTATGGAAGAAGTTGAAGCAGATACACAAATACTTGAACTTGCTTCAAAGAATGAAAATGAAACGCAAAAATGGCTAGACACGCCTATTGGAATAGTAGACCGAGATATGCTAATAACTGACCCACTACGAGTCCGGATGCAAGATAATCCGCTTATTGAATTCATTAACAATGTACAAATGGATGTGGCTGGAGTGGAAATTTCTAATACAGCTTTATTTGATAATACCTCACCCGGCTTTCGTAAACAGGTAACCATGCGTGATATTGTCGCTAACTATATTTATCCTAATACACTAACAGTTTTGCGTTTATCAGGACATGATATCAAAGCGGCACTTGAGCAAAATGCTAGTTATTTTACCATTGATCAAGCGGGAGAACTTGCAGTAAACCCCTCGTTCATTCAGCCGAAGCCGCAACACTATAATTATGATATGTGGGAAGGCATTGATTACATTTTGGATATTTCCAAACCAATCGGACAACGTGTAACAAGATTATATTTTAAAGGCGCACCCTTAGACCTTGATGCAACGTTCGATGTTGTGATGAATAATTATCGTGCTAGTGGTGGGGGCGATTATATGATGTTTAAAGATAAACCAGTTGTGAAGGACATTCCAATGGATATGACTGAGCTAATTGCCAATTATATAAGCAAGAGAAAAGAAATCCAAGCTACAGTGAATCACAATTGGAAAGTTATTTGGGCATAGGGAAATATGAAGCAAGTTTTGTAAACATAAAAGATGGTGACTTAAAATCAAAAAGGATATAAAGAAGAGGAGGAACATTTTAGAAAATGCGTGGGTAAAGTGAGCAAGGAGTGGTTCACTTGGGGCGATAGCTACAAGGTTCAAATATTGAATGAAGAAATGGAAGCCATCATCATTGCGCCTGTTGTCGCCATTGATTGTGTGAAGGCTGATTAAGCAGCTGTTTCCTCAGCAGGGACGACTTAACGTAGGGATGCACAATATAAAATGCTGACGGGTTTTCTTTAGAAATTCAAAATTAAAAATAAAACTAGGTTTATTTTTATATCAAAATAAGCCTAGTTTTTTAATGATTTTTTTTCGGAGCATAATGTATTTGTTTTCCACCTAGTTTTGACCAAACGAAGAAAGAAACTTACTATAATCTTAACTCCATTTCCTCCTCCGCAATATGAAACCCTTTTTCCTCAATTTGTTGTTTAATAGGACTATCTAGGTCAATCGCTGGATTGGAGTGATTTAAATGGACAAAATAAATCTCTGTGTCGTTTATTAAATCTTGCAATCTTTCCATTGTTTCCGTCATGACTGGATGCGGAATTTCTCGATAATCTCTGCCGATTGTTTCAAGATCAGCAGGTGAATGGAACGTACCGTCAAGTAGGCAAATATCTGCTTCTTGACAAAGTGTGTAAATATCATGCTCCCATTGTTCCCAGCGATCAATATCGGGAACATAAAGGACTTTCTTATTCGGTCCTTCAATCCAAAAAGCAAATGTTTCTGAGAATTCGTTTCTATGGGGAACATCGATCGGTTTTACGGTCACGAGCGGTGAAACGGAGACCGTTTGTCCATCCACGATTTCCTGTACATCAATATTCTCGAGCTTTGTTAATTGACTCCAGGGAGCTTGTTCTTCTAATAGCTGCTTCATTTTTGTTCCTGCCATCACTGGTATACCTTTGGCACCAATTGCTTCTCTACCTAAAAATAATAATCCTGGATAGTGTCCTAAATGGGCATGAGTTAGAAAGATACTATCCATGAGCTTCCCTTGCATATCATATCTCTTTTGTAATCGGGCCATCTGCTCTTTTAAATCAGGAGTAGCATCGATTAAATGCCATCGCTTCTCATTAGGTAGGACAATTGCTAATGAGGAGGCAAGTCTCCGAAAACTTGGATTTCTCATCGCCTCTGTACAATTTTTACAAAAGCAATTAGGATGCGGAAGTCCAGCATCCTGTGCTGTACCTACTACACTTACGATCACTTCACTCATTGTTCGATCCCCTTTTCATTTCCATACTGTTTCTTTGAAATCGTCCAGCCTGTATATCCGAATATGATATTAATAAGAGGGACGAGAATAACGAAGAAGGCATATGGGATAAATTCACTCGGACTTGCACCGAGGATACTGTATGCAAAAACGGCTGGTACACCCCATGGGACAAGGTTGATTCCGACAGTACCGGCAGCTTCTACACAACGAGATAGGTTTTTCGTATCAACACCCATTTCTTTATACTTTCCAACAAATGTTCTCGCTGGTAAAATAATCGCTAAAAATTGCGCTCCACTTGCAAAAGCAACAACAAATGTTGATAGAATCGTTGAACTGATCAGATTTCCAGTTGAATGTACCTTTGCCATCATTTTCTTTGTTAATGTATCAAATGCCCCCGTTTCTTCGAGAATCCCTCCAAGAGCGGTAGCAATCATTAAGAGGGCAATCGTTCCAAGCATTGACATAAGACCCCCGCCATTCATCAAGGAATCTAATGATTTTACTCCAGAGTCTAGCGAATACCCATTCGTCATTACTTGAATAATAGAAGAGATCGAAACACCTTGAACGATAATGGCAAGTATTGCCCCTAGTAAACTAACTATCATTAAAGCGGGTATTGCCGATGTGCGTCTAATCATTAAAAAGATCGTAAAAGCTGGAACTAATAAAAGTAAAGGATGAATCATAAATACTTTATCTAATCCAGACAGAATCGCCTCAATGGACTGAGTATCAGCACTTTGATTAGCCACTGATGATGAGCTTACAATCCAATACAAGATTATTGCGATGAAAAATGCAGGGAGCGTATCCCAAAGCATATGCTTAATATGACTAAATAAATCTGTTTCTGCCATTACAGGTGCAATATTCGTGGTATCTGATAATGGCGATAATTTATCACCAAAGTATGCTCCGGAAATAACTGCACCTGCAACAAGTCCAGGCGCAAAGCCAAGTCCTTCACCAATAACCATAAAAGCAAGACCAATAGTAGCGATCGAAGTAAAAGAACTTCCTAATGTAATAGAAACAATCCCAGTAACAAGTGCGACGATTGGCACAAAGATTTCTGGTTTAATAATTGATAGTCCGTAATAAATAATTGTTGGAATGACTCCACTAGCAATCCAAGTTCCGACAATGATTCCGATAATCAGTAAGATAAAGACTGCAGGCAAGGCACGTGAAACTCCATTCACCATCATTTTTTGCACGTCATCAAAGCTCCAGCCACCAATAATTGTTACAAGTGAAGCTGCTATCACACCAATTAATAATGGGATATGCATACCAGCCTTCCAAAAAAAGATCGAACAAGCTGCCGCACCGATTAAGGTGAGGATCGGAATGATCGACATTCCGAAAGAAAGTTGTTTTTTCATTTCTCATTTCTCCTTGTTTTTCCAAGATGTAAAACGATCGAAAACAAACAAAAGGAGCCCCATCCCAAAAAGGGACGGAAGCTCCGCGGTACCACCCTAGTTAACAGATTTCTCTGTTCGCTTTCATAGATAACGGCCTAAACCGGAATATATCAGCTCTCCGACTGTAATTCACCGTACGCCTCGCCTAGTTTTCACCAACCACCAGGTCTCTATTTTCCAAGAATCGCACAAGTTACTTTAACGGTTCAATGCTTTTATGCTTTTATGTGATGAAGTATAAAATAATATTAGTCAATCGCAATTCATAAGTCAATAAATTTTTTCTCGGCAAAATTTCCGTTTGGAATAGAAAAGACCACTTCTAAGCGCAAGTCACTGTCAGAATGCAAGTGAGGATTGGGATTTAGTGACCGTAGAGCAACGAATGTAGGTTATTAAGAATACTGTCGGGAATACTCTTTAACATTTTTTCGGAAGGAGTTGGTCACTGGAAGTAGAAGAAAACCCTATCGTTTTGATATCAGAGGAACCGGGAACCTACATGTACAGCTACTGGATGGAATGATCCGCGGTGTAATCATTGTGAAGGAAGCATAGGAGAAAATAAAAGCTAAGAAAATCGGCTGTATCCAATGAGGCGGCTGGTTTTAGAAATATTCAGAAAATCAAATTGACAGCCCTTCTACTAAGTGTTACAATGTACTTGTAGTATGTTATACTGGGTACCAACACCACTTAATAGCGAGGTTGTAAAAATATTTTTAAAAAATTGTTGACACCTCATCTACTCAGTGTCACAATATACTTGTAATAAGCAATACTGAATAGCATGATTTCCCAAAAGCTATTCAGTAAAAATTTACCTCAGTACTAAGTTATACTGAATATAAGTCAGACAAAATAGGGGGTGACTCTGAACATGGAAAATTTAACTGAAATGCTGAGGGGTTCGCTGGAAGGCTGCGTTCTGGAAATCATCAGCCGCCATGAAACCTATGGCTACGAGATTACCCGCCGCCTGAACGAGCTTGGGTTTACAGAAGTCGTGGAAGGGACGGTCTACACCATCCTCGTACGATTAGAAAAGAAAAAACTCGTGAGCATAGAAAAGAAACCGTCAGATATGGGTCCGCCCCGCAAGTTTTACTCACTTAATGAGGCTGGCCGCCAGGAACTTGAATTGTTTTGGAAAAAATGGGATTTTGTATCATCAAAAATCAACGTCTTGAAGTCAATCTAACTTCATAAAATATTCAATCCGATATTTTTGGAGTGTCTTGTTAAGCTTTATAAAAAAGGAGGAAAAATAACATGATGGAAATGTTCAAAAAAATGATTGGTGATAAAAAAGAATACAAGATGATGATGGCACGGGTTGAAGCCTTGCCAGAGGACTACCAGTATGTATTTAAGAAAATTCAAAACTACATGTGGAAATTCACAGCGGGAAACGGGATGGATATGCTGCACATACAGTATGAATTAATTGATTTGTTCGAAGCTGGTGCGGCGGAAGGTAGACAAGTGCTGGAAATCACTGGGGATGACGTGGCGTCCTTTGCCGACGAACTAGTGGCAAACGCTAAAACCTATGTTGCCAAGTATCGTGAAGATTTGAATCAGAGTATCGTGAAGCGATTGGGAAAAAAATAAACTTATTAAATAATTCCGACTGAATAACTGGTTACAAATATGAATTGCCACCTTCGTTATTCAGTTATATTTTTAACTAAGTAATGAGTCATACAGGTTATCAGTAATACTAAATAGTGGAGTTTAGGAAATCTAGCTACGCAAGGTGCTTTTTATAAGGAGGAAAAAAGTATGAACAATGCAGCGATTTCTGTAAAAGGGTTAAAAAAATCCTTTAAAGATAAGGAAGTCTTAAAGGGGGTAGATTTTGAAGTACGGCATGGCGAAATTTTCGCACTGCTGGGCTCAAATGGAGCGGGCAAGACGACGACGGTCAACATACTCTCGACGCTGATGAAGCCCAATGGCGGCGAAGTAGGTATTTGCGGCTTTGACGTCTAGCGTCAACCGGATCATGTTCGCCAGAGCATCAGCCTGACAGGGCAGTTCGCAGCTTTAGACGGCGTGCTCACAGGAAGGGAAAACCTGAAGTTTATCGCTAAGTTGCGGGGAGTTTCCAATCCCGCACAAGTCGCTGACAATCTGCTTGCAAGATTCAGCCTGACCGATGCGGCCAACCGCCGGGCGGACAAATATTCCGGCGGGATGGAACGTCGGCTTGACATCGCCATGAGCCTGATTGGGACGCCAGCAGTTATTTTTCTCGACGAACCGACGACAGGGCTTGACCCCGAAGCGCGGATTGAAGTCTGGGATACCGTCAAGGAGCTTGCAGGCAGCGGCACGACCATCTTGCTGACGACCCAGTACCTGGAGGAAGCCGAACAACTGGCGGACCGTATTGCCATCTTGCAAGGCGGAAAAATTATCACGACCGGTACCCTTACCGAACTCAAAGAGATGTTCCCGCCTGCGAAAGTGGAGTACATCGAGAAGCAGCCGACATTGGAGGAAATTTTCCTAGCGATCATCGGCAAAAAGGAGGAGATGTAAATGAAAAGCAAAACAGGGGTATTACTATGGCGTTTAATGCGCAACATCATCCGCAGCCCGGATACGATTATCACGGTGGCGATTACGCCGATTATGATGATGCTGCTGTTTGTCTACGTATTTGGCGGCGCCATAGAGACAGGCACGGACAACTACATCAATTATTTATTGCCAGGAATCTTGCTGATGGCTATCGCATCCGGCGTCGCTTACACTTCCCTGCGGCTGTTTACGGATGTAAAGAGCGGGCTGATGGCGCGTTTCATTACCATGCCCATCAAGCGCTCGTCGGTATTGTGGGCTCACGTGTTAACCTCGCTTGTTTCCAATGCGCTTACTGTCGTGGTGGTTATCTTCGTCTCGCTCTTAATGGGCTTCCGTTCCAACGCTGATATCCAGCATTGGCTCGCGGTAGCTGGGATACTCGGCCTATTTACGCTGGCGCTGACATGGCTGGCGGTCATTCCCGGATTGACAGCGAAGTCTATGGAAGGGGCGACAGCCTACTCGTACCCGCTGATTTTCCTGCCGTTTATCAGTTCGGCCTTTGTCCCCACCGAAACCATGCCTAAGATTGTCCGTGTGTTCGCTGAGAACCAGCCCGTGACTTCAATCGTGAATGCGATTCGTGCCCTCTTGTATGACGGGTTAGTTGGCAACGATATCTGGATTGCGCTTGCTTGGTGCGTCGGCATCATGGTCATCGCTTACTTCTTCGCCAGTAAAAAATTTCAACGCCAGTTAGGATAAGTACACCATTATAGGATTAGCCATATCAATAGTCGGCCGCTCCGATGAATGCATTTGCTATCATATGGAAGGCTGCTTAAATACCGTGGGAACCATCAATATCATTGACAGTAAAAGAGTAAATTCCGAAGCAAAACCGCTTTGTTAATCAATGTCATTAACTTAAGGAACTATGGATTACATTTCAGATGGAATGTGATTCATAGTTTTTTTTCGATTGAAGGAAAAAGTTTTTAAGGCAGCACGAAAAAAGGGGAACCCCCTTAAATTGGATTTATGCCACCCTATCCATTAAGAGGCTTTTCTTTTTGTGCTTATAATTCTCTTGACCTATTCTTCAAAGTTCTCGCCATCAAGTCTCCGTTTATGTTTTTCAATAATGATTTTTTTGTTAAGTATCCTTACTTCACCAACCTTTAGCAACCGCATATCCTCTACAATATACTTAGCTAACTCTTCGTCAGAAATGTCTTCTCCATCAATATCAAGACGAAATTCCTGCCCTTGTATTCCACCGCCATTTGTAAAATCGATTTCAAAGTCAAAAAGAACTCTTTTATCCATTTCGAATCCACCTTAACTTAGTTTTAAAGGATATATATTCGGCTTAAAAATACAAATACCTTCTTCACACTAAACTGCCCGTTTGTTGAATAAGCACAACTTTAAAATTATGTATAAATATTAGCATTTATACAGTTTGTTTTTGAAAAATGATTCATAAAAATTAATAAATATACTGCCAAAACATACATTACTTAAATGCCAGATACAAATCCACTCATTTCCCAAATATTGACATCTATTCATATTTACCATAACATTATTTTAATTCTTAAACAGTAAAACTGTTTAAATGAAAGGATGTTTGCGATGAATAGGGAACAACAGATTAAGGCAAACTTCTCCCTTAAAGACCAAGCAGTGTCGTTCCTACAACTTGTAGCATCAGGGAAAGTACGCGAGGCATACAAGCGTCACATAGCGCCTGGCTTCTGCCATCACAATCCCTTTTTCCGTGGCGATGCAGATTCGCTCATGATCGCGATGGAAGAGAATGCAGCCAAGAATCCTCAAAAGATACTTGAGGTCAAACGTGCTATTGAAGAGGGAGATATTGTTGCGGTGCACTCCAATGTGAAACAGAATCCAGAGGACATTGGAGGGGCTGTTGTCCATATCTTTCGTTTCCAGGATAACCAAATTGTTGAATTATGGGATGTAGGTCAACCATACCGGAGAATTCCCCTAACGAGAATGGTGTGTTTTAATGTTATAAAAAATGAATTTGCGAAAAAAATAACTTTATCATGAAAATCAATAACAAGTTATATATAGGCAGCTAAGAGCGCACTAAACTAAAGTCTTAATAGGGAGGTCCTTATGCAAAAAATAGTTCCACATTTGTGGTATGACAAAGAAGCTAAAGAAGCTGCTCTGTTTTATATCAGTTTATTTGAGAAATCTAAACTATTAAATGAAACAGTTATTGAAAACACTCCTTCTGGAGATTCAGAATTGGTAAGCTTTGAATTAGCTGGGCAAGAATTCATGGCAATAAGTGCAGGTCCTTACTTCAAATTTAACCCATCTGTTTCCTTGATGGTAGCTTGCGAATCCGTAGAAGAGGTTAATACGAAATGGAAAGCTTTAATAGAGGGTGGTACCGAACTCATGCCATTAGGTGAATATCCCTTCAGTACATGGTTTGGCTGGATACAGGATCGCTTTGGTTTGTCTTGGCAGTTAACACTTACAGACAATGGTCAAGCTGTTCAAAAGATTACACCACACTTGCTTTTCTCTAGTGATTCATGTGGAAAAGCTGAAGAAGCAATAAAGTATTACACAGAAGTATTTGATGATTCAAAGTTGGGGTTAATCAGCAAATACGGAGCAGGCGAAGCAATGTCATTGAAGGCAAAAGTGAAATATGCCGATTTCAAACTTGGCGGTATGCATTTTTCAGCGATGGATCATGGATTTGATGTAGATTTTAATTTTAATGAAGCATTTTCTCTAATGATCAACTGTAAAGATCAGATTGAGATTGATTACTTCTGGGATAGGCTTTCTGCCGTACCGGAGGCAGAACAATGCGGATGGATAAAGGATAAATTCGGGCTTTCATGGCAAATTGTTCCGGATAATATGAATGAGGTCTTGTATAAAGGATCAAAAGATGAAAACCGCAGAGTTTTTGAGGCACTCTTAAAGATGAAGAAAATTGATTTAAATGCTTTGGAGATTGCTCGTTTTGAAAACGATAAAAAAGTGTGAGAGCATGAGCCGCTAGTATAATTGGTGCGGTGAGCCTTACCAAGTAAGTGCGGTCTTCACCCCTAAACCAATGACACCAATTGTATTCAACATATATTTCTGCTCCTTTAAAATAGGTAAATAGGCAGTAAAACTCCTACATAAACAGTGGGAGTTTTACTGCCCTGAAGGCTTAAACAAATAAACTTAATAATAGTACAAAGGCTAATCCAGCTACGGAAATGATCGTCTCCAGCAAGGTCCACGTTGCAAAAGTTTCTTTCATGCTTAAACCAAAGTATTCTTTAAACATCCAGAAACCGGCATCGTTAACGTGTGAAGCAATCAAACTACCTGCTCCGGTTGCAAGTACGACTAAAGCAAGGTTTACGTCAGATTGGCCTAACATCGGAATGACCAAACCAGCAGTAGTTAAGGCAGCAACGGTTGCAGAACCTAAAGCAATACGCAGGATGGCGGCGATTATCCAGGCAAGTAGGATGGGTGACATGTTCGTTCCATTGAATAATTCAGCTACATAGTCGCCTACACCGCCGTTGATCAATACTTGTTTGAAGGCACCGCCGCCGCCGATAATTAATAGCATCATCCCAATGTGCAGAATCGCAGTTGTACACGACTCCATGACATCTTTCATAGGAATCTTTCTTGCCAAGCCCATTGAATAAACTGCAAATAGTAGAGAGAGCAACATGGCAGTTCCAGCTTCGCCAATAAATCGGATTGCTGCTAGAAGTCCATTATATTCAAACCCGACTGTTTTTTGCATCAAAGTAATAATTGTCGCAATGGACATTAAAATAACCGGAAGTAAAGCGGTAAAAACACTGATGCCAAATCCTGGTGTGTCTTCAAGTTTAAATCTTTTTTGTTCACCTAATGAGGCAATGCTACCCATTTTTGTAAATGATTCTGGTACAATCTTTCTAGCAAATTTCGTAAATACAGGTCCGGCTAAGATGACAGTTGGTATAGCAATAATAAAACCATAAAGTAAAACTTCACCAATGTCTGCGCCAAATTCACCAGCAATGGTAGTTGGCCCCGGATGTGGTGGTAAGAAACCGTGTGTAACCGATAAGGCTGCTGTCATCGAAATACCGAGAGATAAGATGGAAACTTTTAATTCTTTTGAAATCGCAAAGACAATTGGAATCAATAATACTAATCCTACTTCAAAAAATAATGCGATCCCGATAATGAATGAAGCAACTACGACAGCCCATTGAGTATTTTTTGCGCCGAATTTGTTCACAAGGGTCATGGCAATACGCTGTGCACCCCCAGAATCAGCGATTAACTTACCGAGCATTGCGCCAAGCCCAAAGATTAAGGCTATATGGCCAAGTGTTCCGCCCAATCCAGCTTCAATGGTTTTAACAACTTCCTCTAGTGGCATCCCAAGTGCTAAAGCTACTCCAAACGATACAATGATTAAAGAAATAAAGGTGTTTAATTTAAAGCCCATAATTAAAATTAATAATGCTACAATTCCTAATGCTACAATCACTAATGGCATGGTAAATCCTCCTGATTATCTAGTTGTGTTTAAGCTTCTTTGATAAGTAGCAATCTGTGTATATTCGTTTTCTAGTACTCTTGAGAGGTTAATAAAAATCGGCAACAATTGTCGATATTCTTTTACGGCTTCTTCTTTAGGTGCGTGCCTATAGGTATTACCAATCATGTCAGAAACGATATCAAAGGAATCAATTTTTCCAGTTGCATATAATCCTAGAATACAAGCACCAAGGCACGAACTTTCATAGCTTTCTGGAACCACTACTTCAGATTCGAATATATCGGACATCATTTGTCTCCAAACATCCGACCTTGCGAATCCTCCCGTAGCTTGAATTCGGGTAACAGGGCCGTCCATGCATTCGGTTAAGGCTAAAAATACGGTGTATAAATTGAATATGACACCTTCTAGAGCGGCTCGAATCATATGTTCTTTTTTATGTGACAAGGTTAAACCAAAGAATGAACCACGCACGTCTGGATTCCATAATGGCGCACGTTCCCCCGCGAGATATGGATGGAATAACAATCCATCAGCACCTGGTCGTACACGTTCAGCAATCTTGGTTAAGACTTCATAAGGATCGATTCCGAGTCTTTTGGCTGTTTCTACCTCTGAAGAAGCGATTTCATCGCGGATCCAACGGAGGACCATTCCGCCATTATTAACCGGACCGCCAATCACCCAATGTTTTTCCGTCAAGGCGTAACAAAAGATTCTTCCTTTTTTATCTGTTTGCGGCTCGTCGATGATCGTTCGGATTGCACCGCTTGTCCCAATCGTGACAGCGATTTCTCCTTTGCGGATAGCGTTTACACCTAGATTCGAAAGGACTCCATCACTTGCTCCAATAACAAAGGGAGTTTGCGGATCGATCCCAATCTGGTTGGCTAAAACCGGATCACAGTTAGTAAAAATCTTAGTAGTTGGTACGAGTTTTGATAATTGATCACGTGTAATACCAGCAATTCTTAGGGCTTCTTCATCCCAATCTAGTTTTTTCAGATTCATCATCCCCATGCATGAGGCCAGAGAATGGTCGACAACATATTGGTTAAAGAACTTTTTAAAAATATATTCCTTAATCCCGATATATTTTTTAGCTTTGGTTGCGATCTCGGGGCGATCATTCACAATCCAGGTAATTTTTGATAGTGGTGACATGGGGTGAATAGGTGTTCCTGTTCGTTTGTAAACTTCATGCCCGTTTAATTCTTTCTTAATTTTCTGCGCCCATGCTTCACTCCGATTATCCGCCCAGGTGATACAAGCGGTCAGCGGATCGTCATTTTCATCCATGGCAATGACACTGTGCATTGCACTGCTAAACGAAATAAATGATAGTTCCTTATCTGTATGCTTTTTCGTTATATTTGAAACAGCTTGTAAGACTGCCTGAAAGATTTCTTCAGGATCCTGTTCAGCTGCCATCATATCTGGAGTGTAAAGCGGGTAACCGACATTCTCCAATTGAATGACATCGCCTTTCTCCGTAAATAAAACAGCCTTTGTGCTGGTTGTACCAATGTCTATACCTAACATGTAGCTAGTCATTTGTTCATTCGCCCCCGTTTGAAAGCATTTTTTGCGACATCCAAAAGTCTTCCACTTTCTCTTGAACATCATCAAAGTTTTGGTGTAACGACTTAATCATAAGCTCTCGATCTTTTGTTTGAATGGCATCAATATAAAGTTGATGATTATTGATGATTCGTGCAAAGTCATCATACTTTTCAATAAAACGACTGCGCATAGACAGAAGAATCATACTTTCCATGACAGGTTTTAAATTATCCCAAATCATCAGGATGTAGGAATGACTGATAGACCGAATAATCGTTTCGTGAAATAGGACATCTTGATAGGAAAACTCATCAGCATCGCTATATTTAATAGCCACTTTCATCATTTCAAGAATTTTACTAAGTTCTTTTACTAAGTCACTTGTGTCCGTCCTTACAAGGCGTTCAAATACAAACGTTTCGATAAGGATCCGTACATCATAAATTTCAGCATATTCTTTTTCTGTTAAACCAATAACAACGGCACCCATTCTTTCTAATCGAATGATTTTTTCAGATGCCAGTGTTTTTAACGCTTCTCGAATGGGTGACCGGCTCACTGCAAATTCTGCAGATAATTTATTTTCTGAAAGGATGGTTCCGTCTTGAATGATTCCAGAAATAATTCGCATTCTAAGCTCGTAAGCTACACGGTCTCCTGCTGAAACTTTTGATAGCCATTTTTCGGGATATAGAAACTCCTTAGATTCGGTCATACAATCACCTACTTTAATTTTTCTGTATACTTGTATACAAGTATATAATTAAAATTACAAATAATGCAACCGCTTTTATTAAAATATAAATAGATTTCGAATTTTGTTTGGGATTAGAGTATTAAGGGAATTTTAGTGGAATCTATCAAAATGGTTGCTTAGATAATATAGACTGAATAATTAAGGAAAGGCTAGAATTCTTCAACATAAGTACCATACCTTAAACGGTAGGAACCCAGTTTAGAATCTAGCCCAAGGGTCTTGAATAGCTAAGTCAAATGTAGTAAGGTTAAAAATTTTGAGGGGTTTCTTCGGTGAGCGTGGTGCTTAACCTCCAGATCTGTTCAACATTTTGAGGATTTGTTGCGTAACTAGGATAGCTGCTTGAACCGAATATGTTCTTCAATTGTGTAAAGCCTTTTTCGGATGTTGATGGTTTAACAATCTCTAACTTATGATTGATTAGTTGGCCTGTAACATTCTTAAATTGGTCTGAAGTACAAATCTGGAAGTAGTTATCCGCCATGCCCGATGGTAAAGGATTGGTAAGGTTTTGTAACCTTGCAAACACTCTCCAAACAGAATGCATTTTGTTAATTGTCTCTTTTGAGAGCTTTACGCGGTTAATTTGCAGGGCGTTGACTTTAATTCCCCTACTTTTATATTCTTCTGCCATTTTGAAGGTTAGGATCAATAACGCCATTTTCGAGTCTCCATACATCTTATAAGTGCTATAAGGCCGTGTGTCCTTTAGTTCTCCGCGCAAATTGTCGAACTCGACCTTTCTTTTCGGGTCGAAGAAATTTTTGATGTTCGTCGTACAAGCATGGAGGATTCTGGGATCTGGTGATTTTGCAAGATGATCTGCCAATAAACGGGTCATTAAAAAAGGACCGAATGTATTTGTTGCGAAAGACAATTCGATATGCTCGGGACTAAGTTTATATTCTTTTTCACCGTGGTTTAAGTAGGCGGCGTTATGTATAAGGATGTCTAACCGCGGGTATTTGGATGTAAAAGCTGTACAAAATGAACGAATAGAATCAAAAGAAGAAACATCAAGCTCCATCAGATCTACATTTTTATTTTTTGTGATATCAATGATGTCTTTTTGTACGTCTGTACTAATCCCCATATTGCGGCAAGCCATGATTACATGATAACCTTCTGAGGCAAATTTAAGGGCTGCCGCTTGACCAATCCCGGAATTGGCTCCCGTAATAATAACAAATTTTTCTTTCATCACGAACCTCCTTTTTTTGCCCATATTTGGGCCATCCATATTTTCTGCTTACGCATTTTTACGGCGGTCACGCTCATATTGAATTAATAAACTGAGAACTTCTATATAAGTAATAAGTAATATGAATATATTACCATGAAGGGGGATTAGAAAATGTCGAATCTTGGAATAAAAACAATTTTAATCGTCCTTGGACCAAGAGGAAGCAATCGAGTTAAAAGTCCGCAATGATGCCCTTATATTTGTATCATCTATTTTCTTTTAAGATAATTAATGTAAAATGGTGTATGACAAATTTTTCTGCCCGGGAGGATCATTCATGATAACAATTAACGAAATAGCTCAAAGGGCGAATGTTTCACGGACAACTGTTTCAAGAGTTATAAATCATTCAGGTTACGTTAGTGAGGAAGTAAAAAGAAGAGTATTAAAAGTAATCGAAGAGACAGGGTATGTACCAAGTGAAAACGCTAAATCGTTACGGACTAAAAAAACAAAAGTAATCGGTGTCATTCTTCCTAAAATTAGCACTGAAACATCCAGCCGGCTTGTAAAGGGACTGGACGAAATATTCGCTAAAGAAGGTTATCAAATCCTTCTTGCCAATACAAACCTGGATCCTGAAAAGGAGATAGAATATTTAAGGCTCTTGAAAAGTAGACATGTCGATGGGATTATTCTATCAGCAACCAATATTAACAGCCCATTAGTGGAAGAAATTTATCAGTTAAAAATCCCCTTTGTAACGGTTGGACAACATATACCAGGATTGGCCAATGTAATCTTTGATGATTATCAGGCTTCCAAAGATATGGTTCATTTATTGATAAAAAAAGGGTATAAAAACATTGCATTTATCGGAGTAGACGAAGAAGACCGTTCCGTTGGATATTTGCGGAAATTAGGGTTTTTAGATGCAATGAAAGAAAAGCATTTACCTGTAGAGGAAAGCTGGGTTCAAAAAGGAATATTTGATGTGGATTCGGGTTATGAATGCATGAAATTAATCATGGATACTTCCAAACGAAAGCCTACAGCTGTACTTGCCGTGACAGACCGGCTTGCTATTGGAGCTTTACAATATATCAAAGAAACGGGGCTGTCTATACCAGATGATATCGCGGTAGCCGGAATGGGTGCTTCAGAGCTTTCCAGATTTATTTCCCCACCCTTAACCACTATTGAATTTTCAATGAAAGATGCGGGACGTGAGGCGGCTGGTTTATTATTAGAGCAAATAAATGGGGAAAATGACCATGAAATAATTAGAAAAATTAAGTATAGACTTCTCGAACGGTCCAGTATATAATGGGTGTGTAATCGATTCCACAAAAATATTTATATTTTTTGTTATATAGGGAATCGATTCCATACCAGGATATTGCTCATATTCAAAGGTTATTATTTAAAAAAAATCTTGTTGAACTGTTCCTACGCCATTGTAGAATAACTTTCAAATTTATTTTTTTAGATTATAGGGAATCGATTCCACATTTAAAACAGGGGTGAATAAGAAATGTCAGAAAATCGCAAAATTGCTGAAGATGTGATTGAAGCTGTCGGGGGAAGAGAGAATATTCAATCGGTGGCCCATTGCGCAACCAGACTGCGAATCATGGTCAATGATAAAGAAAAAATCAATCAGGAGCAAGTAGAGGAAATTGGCAAAGTAAAAGGAGCTTTCTTTAATTCCGGGCAATACCAGATTATCTTTGGTACCGGTACTGTAAATAAAATTTATGAAGAAGTATCCAATCTTGGTCTTGATACGAATTCCGCTTCTGATCAGAAAAAAGAAGCAATAAAAAGCGGGTCTACATTTCAACGAGCGATTCGAACCTTTGGGGATGTATTCGTTCCCATTATCCCGGTCCTGGTAGCCACTGGACTATTTATGGGGCTTCGCGGCTTGGTCATGCAGGAACAAATATTATCCTTATTTGGCATGACGCCGGATGATATATCACAAAACTTTTTATTATTTACACAGGTATTAACAGATACAGCATTTGTATTCCTGCCGGCTCTTGTTGCCTGGTCAACTTTTAGAGTTTTTGGAGGAACACCGATTATTGGATTAATTCTTGGACTAATGCTTGTTTCGCCCGCCTTGCCAAATGCATACGCTGTTGCTGGCGGTGATGCAGAGGCGCTTCGCTTCCTCGGCTTTATTCCAGTAGTTGGTTATCAAGGCTCTGTCATACCAGCGTTTATTGCCGGAATTTTAGGTGCGAAACTTGAAAGAGCAATAAGAAAACGTGTGCCTGAATCTTTGGATTTAATTACCACACCTTTTCTTACTCTCCTAGTCATGATTACTGTCTCTTTATTAATCATTGGACCAATCTTTCATACTGTTGAAACAGGAATACTATCTGTTGCTACAAAGGTTCTTTCATGGCCATTCGGAATTAGCGGTTTATTAATTGGCGGCCTGAATCAGCTTATTGTGATCACAGGTGTTCACCATGTTTTCAACATGTTAGAGATTCAACTGTTGGCTGAGTTCAAAAATAACCCGTACAACGCAATTATCACGTGCTCGGTTGCTGCACAGGGCGGGGCAGCTCTAGCTGTCGGTTTAAAGACAAAATCCGCAAAATTAAAAGCACTGGCCCTGCCATCATCTTTCTCAGCATTTTTAGGAATCACGGAACCAGCTATTTTCGGGGTTAACCTCCGTTATGGTAAGCCATTCATTATGGCACTTATTGGTGGTGCTGCAGGTGGATTTACGGCTTCCATCCTTGGACTTAAGGCAACAGGTATGGCAGTTACAGTAATTCCTGGTACTCTGCTTTATTTAAATGGACAGATTTTACAATATATTTTAGTAAACGTCATTGCGATTGCGGTTGCATTCATTCTGACTTGGATGTTCGGCTTTTCAGATAAGGTAAAGAAAGAAATTGAACAATAAAAGGGGTAAAAGGCAAATTGAATTTGCCTTTTCTTTTTATAAAACATATCGAGGAGGGGCTGCTATGAGAGAAAAAGAAGGTCTCCTTATTCAAAAAGCGCATAATGAAGTAAAAAAATATCAGGACAAGGTTTTAAATGATCCTTACCGGCTAAATTATCATATAATGCCGCCAGTTGGATTGTTAAATGATCCAAATGGTTTAATTCAATATCAAGGGGTCTACCATGTATTTTATCAGTGGAATCCGTTTGAAACGGCCCATGGAGCCAAATTTTGGGGGCATTATTCTTCCAAGGATATGGTTCATTGGCAAGAGGAACCGATTGCATTGGCCCCGAGTGAATGGTATGAAAAAAACGGCTGTTATTCGGGAAGTGCGGTTGAATCGGATGGAAAGCTCTATCTCTTTTACACAGGGAATGTAAAGAAAGAAGACGGGACAAGAGAAACGTATCAATGTCTTGCGGTTTCTTCAGATGGAATTCATTTTGAAAAACACGGTCCGATATTAAGGCTACCGGAAAGGTATACAGCCCATTTTCGCGATCCAAAGGTTTGGAAAAAAGGTGACAGCTGGTATATGATTGTCGGTGCTCAGACCTTGGATGAAAAGGGAACCGCTGTTTTATTTACTTCAGTGGATTTATATCATTGGAATGAATTAGGGAGTATTGCTGGGTCAGGAATGAATGGCATGGACGATTTTGGCTATATGTGGGAATGCCCAGACCTTATTCATTTAGATGGTAAAGATATATTATTGTTTTCGCCACAGGGATTGGAACCATACGGGTATTTATATAATAATTTATTCCAATCAGGGTATTTCATTGGAAAATTAGACTATGAAACTCTTAACTTTCAGCATGGCTCTTTTACGGAGTTGGACCGCGGCTTTGACTTCTATGCTCCGCAAACCTTCACCGATGAATTGGGGAGAACGATTCTTTATGGCTGGATGGGAATGACAGACGAAAAGGAATCATACCAACCGACAATATCGAATAATTGGGTGCATGCCTTAACGATTCCAAGAGAATTGGAGCTTAGAGAAGGTAAAATTTATCAAAGGCCGGTTGAGGAATTACAAAAGCTCCGAAAAGATAAGGTAGTAGCGAAAGTTGATAAAATGGAAGGAAATCATGTCCAATTTGATGGAGTAAATGGGCTATCATCCGAATTACTGCTGGATTTATTAAAAGTGAAAGCCGGAAAATTTCAAATCTCTTTCCGAGGCGAAGCGCACCTAAGCTTTGATTTGGATAAAAAAGAAATCAGTTTGCAAAGGAGACATTTAAAGACGGGTGCTTTAGAAACAAGAACCTGCAAAATATCTTCTGTGTCCAAGCTTCATATCTTTATGGACCATTCCTCCTTAGAGATTTTCATTAATGACGGCGAAGAGGTTTTTACTGCTCGTTATTTTCCAAATCCAAAGGATGAAACCATTATCTTTCACGGAGAAGCAGAATTTAGATTGACCAAGTGGAATCTGGGTTAAGTGTAAATTATGAGAGTAATTTTACTTCAACCATCTTAATATTTCAAAGCCTCATTAGATTATTTGCGTAATCCGCATCATATCTAAATGAGGCTTTTTAATTTTTACTTCGGTAGGCTTAAAATAAGAGAGCTAGCGCAAATCAATTACCAATAGATAGGATCATCATTATTCAATAACAAAGCGAGGAGATGAAGACCCTACCAAATCAACTGAAAATAACTTAATCTCTATCTCTTGCCCTCTGTGCATCTCTAATATTCTTTTGAACCGTAATGGCTGCAAACAAACTAAGAACAAATGCCATGCCATAAAATCCCTTTTCACTTAAATCAATACTTCCTGCATTGTATAAACCGATAACCATTAATGAAATTGATACAATAAGTGCAAACCAACTAATGCCATAATAAATATTAGTAACTGGTATTCCCTCCTCTTTATCTCTTACTGCTTTTTGTAAAGATACCGCTGAATAAAGCCCGAATACTAAAACTGCAAAATAATAACCTTTTTCGTTTAATTGCATCGTTGCGTTATACAAACCTATGAGATAAGCCGTAACACCTACTAATAGCGCTGCCCAAGAAGCCCCTTTGAAAGCTGGAGTTGGTTCTCCCTCTTTCCTTACTGCTTTCAATTTTAAATCATTTTGTTTTCCTTTATCTAATAAAATCTCATTATCATTTGACATTGAATGTTTCGCCTCCATTTTTTTATCTAATAAAAACGACACACTACATACACTTTATTGCCCCTATCTTAATCCATTATATAGAATTTTCTTACAAATAACAGAAAATTTTTCCTAATCTCCATTGGGGTTTCCGATCATTAGTATTCTAATAAGCTGGTTTATTAAGGGAAGTGGGCATGGGGATTTATTATAAGACCGAATTAATTTAGCTGTTTAGCTATTATCTTATAATCTATTCCTTCCACCATATTTTAGAAGGGCGTCCTTTCGTCGATATATCGGCAATAGGACGCTCTTTTTTGCGTTTCAAAAAGATTTTTCTAAAACAAGGTGTCCAATTCTCGTCTTAATCGATATATGAAAGATGAAGCGGTTTATTTTCAGAAAAGAAAAGGAGATGAACAATGGCAAAGTATCGCGTGATTTACACTCAGTTTTGGGATGATCCGAAGGTGGTGGAAGAAATGACCCCGGAGGATAAGTATGTTTTTCTTTATTTGTTGACGAATAGCAATACGAGACAAATTGGCATCTACACGATCACGAAGAAGCAAATGCTCGATTTCCCGTGACTACTATTTTTTCGATTCTAGGGGCAATGGACCCGCGCTCAATTTATCCTGAACAACTATTTTTTCCATATTTTTATCATTCTTAAAAAATATATTGTATTAATATACATAAAGAGTTATAATTATAATAACAGAAATAATTCATTCGTAATTATAGGGGAGATTACCATGGAAAGAAAAAATATTATTATAATCGGTGCGGCAGGAAGAGATTTTCACAACTTTAATACATATTATCGCGGTAATGAAGCATATAATGTTGTTGCTTTTACAGCAGCACAGATTCCAGATATTGATGGACGTAAATATCCAAGTGAATTAGCGGGCGAACTATATCCAGAAGGGATTCCTATTTATTCACAAGATCAATTACCAGAGTTGATTAAAGAGTTACAAGTGGATGAATGTGTTTTTGCGTATAGTGATGTTAGTTACGAAGCTGTGATGGGTGTGGGTGCGATCGTGAATGCAGCGGGTGCTAACTTCACATTGCTAGGTCCAAAGAGCACGATGTTAAAAAGTAATAAGCCGGTCATTTCTGTTTGCGCAGTAAGAACTGGAACTGGAAAAAGCCAAACATCAAGAAAAATTATTGAAACGCTGCTTGAGCATGATTTAAAGGTTGTTGCAGTGAGACATCCAATGCCTTATGGCGACTTAAACGCACAGCGTGTTCAGCGCTTTGCGACAGTGGACGATTTAAAGAAACATCATTGTACAATTGAGGAAATGGAAGAATATGAGCCACATGTGGCACGTGGAAATATTATATATGCTGGCGTTGATTATGCGGATATTTTGGCAGCCGCTGAAAATGATCCGGATGGCTGTGACGTAATTTTATGGGACGGGGGAAATAATGATTTCTCTTTCTTCGAGCCTGACTTAGCTGTTACTGTCTTGGATCCGCATCGCCCAGGTCATGAGCTGAAATACTACCCTGGCGAAGTATGCCTAAGAACAACTGATGTCGCCATCATTAACAAAGTGGATAGCGCAGCAGAGGAAGCTGTTCAAACCGTAGAAAATAATATAAAATTCGCAAATCCAAACAGCAAAATTATTAAAGCTGAATCAAAGATTACCGTCGATCAGCCGGAAAGTATAGTTGGAAAACGCGTGTTAGTTGTTGAAGATGGTCCGACGTTGACACATGGAGAGATGAAACTTGGCGCGGGTATCGTTGCGGCTGAACGTTTGGGTGCGAAGGAAATCATCGACGCACGTCCATTTGCGGTAGGTACATTAAAAGAAACCTTTAACAAATACCAACATATTGGAAACGTCCTTCCGGCGATGGGTTACGGCGAACAGCAATTGAAAGATCTTGAAGAAACAATTAATAATGCCGACTGTGATGCAGTGATCATTGGTACACCAATCGATTTAACGCGCGTCATTTCGATTAATAAACCGTGTACACGTGTACACTATGATTTAGATGAAATTGGTGATTCGAATTTAAGCAATATATTAAAAGATTTTATTAAAGAGCATAAGCTAGTGTGATGCTCAAATAATTAGAAAGAGACTAGCGACGTATTAGTTGCTAGTCTTTTTCTATGTCGGTGTCGAAGAAAGTTAGCATTGATCTATTTTATTTTGTAAAACAAGTGAAGATTTAAAGGAAAAATGATGGTTGTTCACCAACCTGCGCCGTTTTTTCTGCCTGTTATTAATATAAAGTTACCTTACATGGAAAAAATTACTAATGTTAAGCCTAGTAAATGCACATTGTTTTCTTTTAAAGCGTTCATGAGTACAGTAATCGGTGAAAATATGAAAAGATGGGAATCATGAAGTGTTCATGAGTTCAGGGCTAGATGATGAATTGGTAACCAAGTCTTCATAGGGTGTTTAGGGACTTTTTAGAAATCGATTTGCAAAGAAACTTTTAAAATTAGTGTTATTTATCTCCAAAAAGAGATACAAAAGCGCGTCCTTGCCGTCGGTTATTCGACATAATGACGCCTTTTTTATTTATTTTAAAGTTGAATAATAGCTTCTACATTTTAAGCAAATCTACCACATTGGTTGAACCAGAGAAAAGTCGAATATAATTTATTTTTGTAGATTTTTCTTCATAAGAGATGCTACTTGTATATTATCTTGTTGAGAAGTGTCTTCTAGATGATTAATAATTAATTCCTGTCGTTCCACAGGGTGATTTTGGCTTAATTTAGCTTTAGCTTCAATTTTAGTGATTTTTATTCTGAACGCTACAATTCCTTTACTCATTCCCTCGATAAAACTGGGATCAACATCATTTATATTGTATGGACTATCAGGGCGTTCATATTTATTTACCAAGTCATTTAAATTATCGAATATTACTTCTCTATCTTCGACAATCTCCATTTTTCCATATAAATGGATAGACACGTAATTCCAAGTAGGTACTGCTTTAGTTGTTTCGTACCAAGAAGGTGAAATATAACAGTGGGGACCTTGGAAAACTGCAAGGACTTGTTGGTTTTCAGCATCCTTCCATTGTTCGTTCGAACGTGCAAGATGACCATATAAAGAGTTTTCGGATTTATTTAACATCAGTGGCAGATGAGTAGCATAGGGTTCTCCTTTATGCTTAGAAAATAAGGTTGCAAAGCCATATTTTTCGATAAAATCATAAATTACTTCTTCATCATCAATTTTAAATTGTTTAGGTATATACATAATAATCCCCCTTTCAAAATTTGAGTGTTTTGATCATTATAAAGTCTATTTGTTCTTCATCACCCATATAAAAAGAGTGGGCTCCAGTTTGAACGAACCCCATTTTCTTATAAAAGGCAATAGCATTCTCATTCTTTTCCCATACACCTAGCCAGATCTTCCTTTTATTATCCTTCATAGCTATTTCCATAGCTTTATTTAGCAGATATTTGCCGAGCCCATGTTTTTGAAATTTGCTCCATATATAAATCCTTTCGATTTCAAGTGATTCATCGCCCATTTTTTCAGACTGAGCATCATTGGTATTTACCTTTAAATATCCAGCGACTTCATTATTAAAATAAACAAAAAAGAAAAGCGAAGAAATATTGGATAATTCTCTTTCTAATTGTTTTAAGTTAAATGCCCTTTCCAAATAGGCATTCATATTTTCGGGTGAATTCTGATGCTTAAATGTCTCATTAAATGTTTCATAACTAATTTCTTGAAGTTTGCGTAAATCTTCAAGGGTACACTTTTTTATATTTATATTCATTTAAATATGTCGCTCCTTTATATAATCAATAATTTCTCCTGTTTCCTTTTTTTTGCAAATTCCCAGTCCTATTCTATATTTGTGCTTACTCTTTGAAGCAGATTGTAAATGATTTCTGCTTCTGTTTGGGAAAATCCTTCTAATGCAACGATATTGGAATAATCATTTTCCCCTTTCTCTGTAGGAAAGGGCTTTCTGATAGCACAATTTGCTGTTGTTCGATGAATCATTGTCTAACATATTGGAAACGTCCTACCAGCGATGGGATACGGCGAACAGCAACTGAAAGATCTTGAAGAAAGGATTAATAATGCTGACTGTGATGCTGTAATCATTGGTACACCAATCGACTTAACAGGCGTCATTTCAATCAATAAACCGTGCACACGTGTACACTATGATTTAGATGAAATTAGTGCCCGAATTTAAGCGATATTTTAAAAGATTTTATTGAAGAGCATAAGCTTGTATGATAATAAAATAATGAGAAAAGGACTAGCAATAGTGATGTCTCCCCAAAAGTTAGAATTGGTCTTTTGGGATGCACATCATTGCTAGTCTTTTTAAATATAATAGGGAGAAAAATAGTGTGAATTGCGGACGGGCAATACCATCAACTTTTGGGATTTTTTAAATCAGTTTTAAAATTAATTATCGCTCTCGCCCTTTTCATAGTACTTTTCAAAAATAATCGCAAGATCGGTATCCGCTTCAAATACTTTATCATCAACAATATTTGTAGTCATGACAAAATCAGGGTTTATAGAGTTTGTTTCATGGAATCCTACTCCGAATAACATTCCGTTAAGTTCCCTTGTGTCTATATTAGTAATTGTAAAAGTAACATGACTAAGCTCTTCTAAGAAGTCTGCAATATCATCTTTATTGGTTAATTTTCTATTATAACCTGTTGAACCGTCTAAAATAGTAATCATTTCAACTTTGCTTAGATCACCATCGTACAATTCATTAAATGTTAACGTTTTTTCTGAGCAACCCGATGAAAATAATAACAACACGATAAATGGATACAGAAATTTTGGGATATTCATTCAGTTAATTCTCCTATGCTTATAATCAAACATTAATTGGCAATTTCCCAGATATCTGTGACAGGTTCCTTTTCCCACTTTAGCCATACCATTTTACCGGTTCTATCCCAGTTGTCGTGTACGATAAATTGTTGATACCATCGGAGGGCTGAGGTGTCATAATACCTTTCAAAACCTACTAATGTTACCATATGACCCCCCTTAGCTTTAGGGTCAATTGTTTTATAATTATCTAATCTTAATAGAGAAGGGTGATTCCTTTTTGTAATATTTCTAACATCTGTAAAAGAAGGAAATATATCACGACTTACTGTAAAATTTGTTTGGCCGCGTTCTTTTAAATAAGCTCTAAAACCAGGCGTAACATCAGAACTAGTAACACCAGTTTTATTATTATGTTTCATCAAAACACCAAATCTATTAGCTGCTGTTTTCCAATTGTTTGAAGGAACCATATTAGGATAACCCTTAGCATCCCAATACATTGCTATATTAGCAGATGCTGTAGGGACACAATCCTCTTCCATTGAAGTATTATCATTTTGTTGATAATCAGGTACCCCAGAGATGTATTTATATTCATAGTTTGTAATAGCCATAGGTGTAATTTCATCTATTGTATCATCATTCTGTTCAGGGGTTACAGAGGACATCTCACTAATTAATTCATCTTTGCTAAACTCTTGTTCTGTCTGTAAATCAGATACATAGCCGTTTTCCAAATCTAACGCATATGAAAGTGGTCCCGTATAATAATAATCTTTGTTTTCATCTGTAATTGGCTCTACATCACCTAAACCAAATTCAATAACTTCGTAGCTATTGTTACCATCGACTACAGAGTAGCCCAGTGTTTCATTTTGATCGCTGATTACTGAAACATAGTATTTATTGCTATTCTCGATATCGTTATTTAGTTCAATGATTTTTCCTATCTTGTAGTTTTCTAACTTAGAAAAGCCATTTTCGATTTTTAAATTTACATAATTTTCAACACTCTCTGTGACTAATGCTTCCCATTCATTTAAAGCGCTATCTCTAATTAAAGCTTCCCAATCACGGTCCGGGTTAATGGGTTTGGCGGTTGCAAGAGCAGGCGATGAAATACCTAGGGTCAAGATTGAAACTAGTAAAATTGATTTTAACGATTTCATTTTCATTGATTAGCCCCCTTTTTTCATTATTAATACTTTTCTGGATAAATATACCACCAATATTCCTATTATGGATATAATATCTCTCGACAAATATTTCTTATCTCAACCAATTCATATTTGCTTTTTAATCCTAGCCAAATGCTTCCTTGTATAATAGTAGTAGGGATTCTTTCTCTGGTCGGTTACTTACTCAATTTGATTTTTTGTGAGGTTTTATTTTACGTCTCAAAAGTCCTGTGGATTCAATCACCAAAGTAAAAATCGTTGTCTTTGGTGCTTTTTCGGTTGCCCAGTCTCTGTTTATACTAGATATAAACTTAGAAAAATACATTCCTTGATTTATGCTAAAATGAATATAAAGTTGTAGGAGGAAAGGGTGATACATCTCTTGCGTAAATTAGCTATCATTCTACTTAGTTTCGTTTGTGTCGTCCTTTTTTATTATACGATCGTATCTTGGAGTAAGGTGTTTAAATCTGATTGGGAGCTCCCGCGCGCAGCAGAACAAGTGAATACGAAACATCGTCTTGTGTTGATTACACAGGAGCTAGAGACACCTTTTTGGGACAAGGTAGCAAAAGCTGCCATGGAACAGGCAAAGAAGGAATCTGCTAGTCTTGAAGTTTGGGGAAGCTATGGTAACAACAAAGAGGACTTTTTAAAGAAAATTGAAATCGCTATCTATTCACAAGTGGATGGAATTATCGTCCAGGGATTAGACACCGATGAATTTAAAACCCTTACAAATATAAAAGCTACTTCTTACGGGATACCGATTATTACGGTAGCAAACGATGTTCCTATGGGGAATAGTCTTAGGAAGTCGTATGTTGGTTCAGATCAATACTTAGCTGGAAAGATGATAGCTGAACAGCTAATCGCTGATATGGGGGCTTCTCCTGAAGGAGAAGTAGCAATCATGATTGACAAACAATATCAATATTTTCAAAAACAGCGATTGGAAGGAATTAAAGATGTATTAACAAAATATCCAAATATCCAAATGATTGATATAGAGATGCAAGATGCGAGGGAACAAGTCATTGCCACAACGAAAGACGTATTAAATCGGCATCCGAATATCGATGCTTTTATTACCGTTAATGCAGATATACTAGCGGCTATGGTCCAAGAGATTGAAAGTAGATCGAAAATTGAGCGTTATTATATTTATTCATTTGATGATGATTATGAATCAATATCATTACTTAATCAGGGGAAGATTGATGGCATCATTGAGCAGTCTCCAGAAGAGATGGGAACGATGAGTGTGAAATTGCTTTTAAAATGGCTTAATAATGAGAAAGTGACACTTGATTTAAATGGATATCGAACTGATATTCGAGTTGTAAAGGCGTCGGATGTAAAATGAACAGTATTCAGAAAAAAATTCTAGTGCTCGTGATCGCTGTCCTATTTATAATGGCAGCCATTTGGATTTCACTGACCTACTATAATCAAAAAATGCAAAACCAGTACAATGATATATTAGAACGCTATTTAATCATGAACGAAGTGACAAGTGAAAGCCAGCAAATTGTGGCTGCTCTTAATAACTACTTAATTGACCCAACAGAATCCAATTTAAAAGAGCTCAAACTCAATATGGCTCAGATTCAAAGAACAAAAGATGAAGTTTCAAAATTTAGGAATATTGATAATGACTCTGCTTTGACAAATTACGAAAACTTAATCGACAGTCTTGTTGAAACAACGAACCAATCCGTTTTGGCTCGTACGGGACAACAAACGGAGGATTATTTGAGTGCTTTTTCCGAAGTGAGTCGTATCTCGAAATATATTTCTGAAATGACGCTTACTTTAATAGACACGGAACTCAAAACGTATGATCGTTTCTATCGTAGTATCATTGATAGTTCGGGAGAATTGAGAATGCTTGGAATCTGGCTATTGCTGCTGATTACATTGCTCGTACTGTTATTGGCTCATTGGTTTTCAAAAAGAATCACAAGACCGGTCAATCAGCTGACGGAAGCGGCACACGAGTTATCATTGGGGCGATTTGATTTAAAAATAGAGGTGGACTCCAATGATGATGAAATCTCTTTTCTCGCAAAAATGTTTGATAAAATGCGAATTAATATCAATAACTATTTATCCGAAATAAAACAGAAAGCCCAATTAGAACATGAGCTTCAAGAAAGTAAGCTGCTTTTACAGGAGAGTCAGCTTCGTAGTTTGCAAAGTCAGATCAATCCTCATTTCCTTTATAACACACTAGACATACTGTCTAAAAAAGCTTATTTAGAAGGATCTGAAGAAACAAGTGATCTTTTAGTGAGTGTTGCGGGACTTTTGCGTTATAACCTTCAAAGATTAGAAAATTCTGCTGCGCTATTTGAAGAAGTACAAGTTCTTAAGCAATACATTGATATTCAACATGCAAGGTTTACTGATCGACTTCATTTTCACATGGAGGTTGATGATTCGTGTTTAGCGATGAAAATTCCTCGTTTAACATTGCAGCCGATTGTGGAAAATGCCGTGATCTATGCCATTGAACCAAAGGAAAATGGTGGAAGTATATATTTTCGTGTGAAAGATGATGCCGATTACGTGAGAATAGAGATAGAAGATGATGGGCCGGGAATGACAGAAGAGAAAGTAAAAGAAATACTTCAGGTGAATACGAAAGAGGCGAGAGGTCACTTCACAGGAATCGGTATAAATAATGTGGTCAAACGTTTAAGTTTGTTTTACAGCTGTAATGATGTGTTTGATATTGAAAGCAAACTTGGAATCGGCACAAAGGTTATTTTAAAAATACCAAAAACGAGGAGAATGGAAGGAAATGAAGCGACTCCTAATCGTCGATGATGAGCAGATTGTCAGGGAAGGCCTACGAGCGATATTATTAAAAAACTTTCCAGATATTAAGATAGATGAAGCAAAAAACGGAAATATGGCTATAGAAAAGGCTGAGTCATTTATGCCTGATTTGATATTAATGGATATTAAGATGCCTGGAATGAGTGGTCTTGAAGCCGTCCAGAAAATAAATGAAAAGAATTCCCTTATCAAGTTTATTATGATTTCTGCATATGCCGAATTCGAGTATGCAAAAGCCGCGATGAAGCTAGGTGTGAAGGACTATTTACTGAAACCTAGTAAAGCTAGTGAGGTCGTACAAACGGTTCGTAAAGTAATCAGTCAAATTAAAGAAGAAGAAGAGTCACAGCAAGAACGTATTCTTCAGAAAAACGCATTGCAAAAAGCTTTAACGATCGTAGAAACGGATGTTGTTACACAGTTATTATTCGATCATGTACACGAAATCCATTTAGATGAGTTAGTGGGCATGCTACAAACTCCGATGACAAGTGAAAAGTTTGTCATGAGTATTTTACTGCCGGAGGATTCAGAGCGCTTGTATGCGGAAATTAAACAAAGGGTTAGAAAAATAGGAAGCGCGTGGGTAGGTACATTATATGGACGCCTCATACCAATTATCGTATTTAGGCAACATAGCGAGTCTTTTCGCTCCCAAGCGATTGCTCTTGCAAGAGATATCTTATCTGTAGCCAGTACAGAGGATAAGGCGGGCTGGTTCGTTGGAATTGGTAACGTTTACGACTCCTTGGACAAAATCCGACAATCCTATCAGGAATCGCTGATTGGAACGAGGGATAGCTCACTTCCTGTTAAATATCGCTTTTATTCAGATATACCACTCGCCGGCTCCAGGATAGATGGTTATCATGCGAAAAAATTTGAAAATAAATTATTTGATCAAATTCGAAACGGACAATGGCGGGAAATCATGAAAGAGGTATCTGAATTAATCGGTTTTTTTGAGAATAAGGGTGTTCCTCTCATAGAAACACAGCAACGTGTCTTAGAGCTGCTTTGGATTGCCTCTCGGGTATTAAATGAAATCGGAGTTGAACCAGATACTCCTTTGTATTCTTTTCAAATAAACGATTTCAGGCAATTACGGACTGAAACGAATCATTTACTTAACCAGATGTGGCAGTCTTATACCAACTATCAAAACCAAGTAGAAGATGACACGATTAAACAGATTAGGAACTACATCATTGAGCACTCCCATAAAGAAATTTCCTTAGACGGGATTGCACAAAAGTTTGAACTAAGCCCAATTTATATAAGCAAGCTTTTTAAAGAACAGTTAGGTGTGAATTATATCGCCTTTTTGACTGAATGCCGCTTAGAAAAAGCAAAGAAATTAATGTTAAATCCTGAAAAAAGCTTAAAAGAAATTACGTATGATGTTGGGTATCAAGATCCCAATTATTTCAGTAAGGTTTTTAAAAAAATGTATGGTGCTTCGCCAACAGAATATAGAAGATCATTGCTTGGAATAAAGGTATAACAAGAAAGAAAAGGTGTGAAATGAATGAAACAGACCTTATTGAAGATTCATATCCTATTGTTTTTGCTTGTTGTCACGGCCTGCCAGCAAAACAACGCTCCAATAGATCAAGATTCCTTTTCAAATAAAGAAACGAGTGAAAGCCATAAAGAAACAGATGATAAAATCATCATTGGCTTTTCCATGGATACGTTAGCTGAGGAAAGATGGTTAAGGGATCGAGAACTATTTAAGGAAGCAGTAGAAGCATTAGGTGCTGAGGTCGAAATTTTGGCATCAAAGGGTGATGATGCATTACAAATCATACAAGCGGAAAATCTAATTAATAAAGGTATTGATATATTGGTCATCGTCCCTCATAACGCAGAGTCAACAGCCATGATTGTCAAAAAGGCCCACGCAGCGGGGATAAAAGTACTTTCTTATGATCGATTAGTTCGAAATTCCGAAATTGATTTGTATGTTTCTTACGACAATGAAATGGTGGGTGAACTTCAGGCAAAGGCGATCACGAAATTAGTCCCGAAAGGAAAGTATGTGTATATCGGTGGTCCTGAAACAGATTATAATGCCCATTTATTAAAAAAAGGTGTCTTTAACATACTTCAACCGCTCATTGATAAGGGTGACATTACCATTGTTTATGACCAATGGACAAAGGACTGGTACCCTGAATATGCTTTTGCTAATATGCAAGAGGCTTTAAGGGCAAACAATAATGAAGTGGATGCTGTAATTTCCGCAAATGATGCAACTGCGGGCAAAGTGATTCAAGCGTTAGACGAACGGGGGCTCGCAGGGAAAATACCTGTTGCCGGGCAGGATGCTGACCTAGCTGCAGCACAACGAATCGTTGAAGACACGCAAACGATGACGGTATATAAACCATTAAAGGAACTAGCCGACCAAGCGGCTGAACTTGCAGTAAAGCTTGCTAAAGGGGAAGAAGTAAAGGTAGAAAGAATGATTAACAATGGAAAATCAGAGGTGCCATCCATACTTCTTTCTCCCATTGCTGTCGACCCAAAAAACATTGATGAAACGATTATTGCAGATGGATTTCATACATGGGACGAAGTATATAGGAGAAAAGAAAAATAATCGTTTAAGGAAAAAATCCATTTTGAGATGCGGGGCTTGTAAAATCCGTAGATAAGGGAACAAAAAGTGACAAATTCACGGAGTATGTTTTATATTGTTCAGTAAATATGGCATTATAGGAACAGGACTTCTACGAACGTGCTTACGGCCTGGCACCTACATCGCAAATATTAAAGGGAGGTAAAAACAATATGAAAATCATTGTTACCAGTATATTCGTACAAGATCAAGACAAGGCACTACAGTTTTATTCAGAAACGCTGGGCTTTGTAAAAAAGCACGACGTTCCCGCCGGAGAATTTAGGTGGATTACACTTGTTTCTCCCGATGATCAAGACGGTACCGAACTTTTGCTCGAACCGAATAACCATCCAGCTGCCAAAGAGTATCAAAAGAAGCTATTTGAAGAAGGCATACCAGTAACAATGTTTGGTGTTGAGGATATTCACAAAGAGTACGAAAGGTTATTGAAACAAGGCGTGACATTTACTATGGAGCCGACAGAAATGGGAGCAGTCACAATCGCTGTCTTCGACGATACATGCGGCAATCTTATTCAGATAGCGCAGAAGTAACTTTATCTTAACCCGGTCCTAAAAAACAATAAGGAGGACAAAACATGACAAAGACAAATGAAATCAGCAATACAAAGCAATTGTCACTAGAACAACGTGAAGAATTATTTAGAGCATTGAAAGCTCGGTTTGAAAAAAACATGCACCGCCATGAAGGTTTTGAATGGGATAAAATTCAAGCAAAGCTGGAAGCCAATACTGAAAAACTATGGTCGCTCAATGAAATGGAAAAAACCGGCGGTGAACCGGATGTTGTTGGGCATGATAAAGAGAAGGACGAATACATTTTTTATGATTGTTCAGCGGAAAGTCCTAAAGGCCGCAGAAGTCTTTGTTACGACCGTGAAGCGCTGGAGTCAAGGAAAAAACATAAACCAGAAAATAACGCTATTGATATGGCAACTGATATGGGCATTGAACTATTAACAGAAGAACAGTACCGAGCCTTGCAGAAACTTGAAAATTTCGATATGAAAACGTCGAGTTGGGTGCTAACGCCCTCTGAGATAAGAGAACTAGGCGGCGCCATCTTTTGTGATCGTCGCTACGACACTGTCTTTGTGTACCATAATGGAGCAGAATCCTACTATGCTGCCAGGGGTTTTCGTGGCTTGCTAAAGGTCTAAATTTTGCACAAGCATCTAAATTTTACTATCCTCCTTCAATTATCGGACGCAATTCTTGTACAAGGAATTGTGTCTTTTTCAGTTTCCTCGTGAGCTTAATAAGAATTCCTTTTTGTTTAGTGGAGCTTATTTGACCCAACAGACGGATTTGACATAAATTCAGCATCAATAATCCTTTTATCTGTTACATAAACCAACTAAAGAAATGAATACTAGTTAGAAAGCAAAAAGGAGTGATACTGATGGCTATGTGCCCTATATGTAACTCATTTAAAGAATTAGAAATGTATTGTTCAGAATGTAGTTCTCGATTAGAAGACTCGGGTAAGGTATCCGATTTTTTAGACCCTTACGGCCATTATAATGATGAAGAAACTGTAAAAATGGGTGATGGCTATCCCAATACAGCGAAAGATCAAATTTGTCCTCATTTAATGTACTGTAATAATTGTGGATATGATGAGGTGAAGTTCGTTCAAGAAGAATAGCTGGTCAAATGAGTGGCTCTTAAATATCTAACAGTTTAGTGAAGCTAATAAGGGACAAATTAAGGACTGGAAAAAACTAGACCGATTAAGAACGTTACTTTTTCACAGTTTCATGATAAATGTAAAAAGACTTAGCCAAAGAAACTTTAAATCAAGGCTAAGTTTATTTACATCTCTATATCGAACAAATTGTTTTTTTCTTGTGAAAGATTAAATCTTTATTACAAGTGATTGGTCAATTTCAGAAATCGATTTCTTTCCACATATCGCCATTTGCAGTTCGGTTTCTGCAATGAAATTTTCTGCAACGGATTTGACTCCCGTTTCTCCTGCCACGGTAAGCCCATAAATATAAGGTCTACCGATTAATACAGCTGATGCCCCTAATGCTAATGCTTTGATAATATCGGCCCCACGGCGGATCCCGCTGTCCATTAGTACCGGAACCTTATGTTCAACTGCTTCACAAACAGATGGGAGGGCTTCTAATGTTCCGATCGCCCCATCCAACTGTCGCCCCCCATGGTTTGATACGATAATCCCGTCCACTCCGTGCTCTATTGCTAAAAGAGCATCAGCTGGATGGGTAAGACCCTTTAATAGAACCGGTAAATTAGTTTCCTTTTTAATAAATTCAAGGTCTTTCCAAGAGAAACTTACATTATTTCCTTCATCTAAGGCTTTTTTGCAAGCGGCCTTTAAATTGTTTTCTGGGGGTTCGTCAAGCATAGAGAGAAAAACAGGATCGGTGAAGTAATTCCCCATACCTTGCCCGGTTAAAAAAGGAAGGAATGCGTTTCTTAGGTCTGTTTCTCGCCACCCTAAAAGAGTTGAATCAATGGTCACAACAATGGCGGAAAACCCCGCCTCTTCCGCTCTTTTTAAAAAGCTTTTCGTTAACTCTTTATTGATTGGTGGATAAAGTTGAAACCACCTAGGGGAATCACCCATTACCTCTGCAATTTTTTCCATGGGAGTAGTAGACACGTTACTTAAAGTGTACGGAATTCCTAATGAGGCTGCCGCTTTAGCAGGGGCAACTTCCGCATCGGAATGAACAATTGAATTTACTCCAATTGGTGCGAACAAAAAAGGAACAGGATATTTTTTTCCAAATAATGAAATTTCTAAGTCTCGTTTTGAAATATCCTGACAAACCCTGGGGCGAATTCGATATTGTCTAAAGGCCTCTTCATTTGCCTTCATCGTGTCACCAGCACCAGCAGCCCCGTATACATAACCGAAAGGACCGGCCGCTAATTTCTCTTTTGCCCTTTTTTCCCACTCCGTAAAAGAAACGGGCAATAGTGTGGCTCCGCTATCCACGCTTTCATAGTATCCCATTTGTATTTTTTCGCAGTCTTTCAAATATATCACCCTAAGTTTAAGTAAGTTTTATCAGGTAATAGCTTTATCCTTTTTGTTTGTTTTAATCCGAAAAAGTTTGGGCAAATTATTTATTCGTAATTTCACCCCATTTTACAAAAGTACAAGACCACTTTTTCAGTTACTTTGATACCCATTAGCTAAAGTGGATAACCAAGTGTACACAGCGGTTATCTTTGGTTATAAAGGGTCGATGCTAATTTTTTAACACCGTTGATTGAAGCGCCTGAGCAAGGCGCTTACACTTTTCTAGATAAATATTAAAAAAAACCAGATGATACTAAAATATTACTATAAGAAAGCGTTTTTATGGACTTGTCCAGTTGATATAGTTAAATAGAAATAAAAAAACATAGAAACGAAAGGGGTTTCAATATGAAAAAGTTTAAGTTTATATCTGCTTTAGTCGTTGCTATGCTAATGGCAGTTCTTGTAGTTGGCTGTAGTAATGACGCTGCAGGCGGAGATGGAAATAAGAGCGGGAAAAAATCTAAAGGCAAGGTAAACGTAGGAATTGTTTTACCTACTAAAGACGAACCAAGATGGGTACAAGACGAAACACGCTTTCATGATGCGTTAAAAGATTCTGAGTACACAACAGAAATCTTGTTCAGCCAAGGTTCATCTGCTAAAGAAAAAGAAAACGTAGAAACACTTCTTAATAAAGGTATTGATGTTTTAATTATTGCACCACATGATGGGCCAGCAGCCGGCGCTGCAGTAGAAGCAGCCAAAAAAGATGGTGTTACTGTTATTGCCTATGATCGTCTCATTACGGATACAAAAGGAATCGATTATTATGTAACATTTGACAGTGTGGCTGTAGGTGAAGCACAAGGACAATACTTAATTGATCATGCTGCTGATGGGAAAGACATTCCGTTATATCTATATGCTGGAGCAGCTTCTGACAATAATGCCTTCTTATTCTTTGAAGGTGCATGGAAAGTTTTACAACCGAAAATTGCAGACGGAACTTTTGTGATCGCAAACTCAAGTGCAGCAGAAGCTTTAAAAGATAAAGCAGAACTTTCACGTGATGAATTAGGTAAAGTGCTTGGACAAGTAACAACAAACTGGGATGCAAATGAAGCGAAAAATAAAGCTCAAACGCATCTAACAGCTGCAAGCAAAGAGTTAAAAGGCGAAGTTGCGGTTCTTGCTCCAAATGATGGTACATCCCGTGCGATTGCGGATGTATTTGGAACTGACCCTGATGTTTCAAAATATGTCATCACAGGTCAAGACGCTGAAAAAGCTTCCATCCAATACATTATTGATGGCAAGCAATCTATGACAGTATTTAAAGATGTTCGTACACTTGTTGCTGATGCGATGGGAATGGCTGTTGACATTCTTGATGGCAAAAAACCTGAAACAACGGGTTCTTATGATAATGGAAGTATCGAGGTACCAGCAAAGCAAACAGATGTTATCGTTATTGAGCAAGAGAATGTGAAGAGTGAACTCATTGACTCCGGTTACTATGAAGAGAGTGAATTCAAGGGACTTTAAAATCATAAATAACTAGATGGGGTTATAAAAATAGTGATAGATCAATATCTATCACTATTTCCTTGTAATAGTTGTTTTGTTAAGGAGGAAAAACATGAGCGAATATATTCTGGAAATGAAACAGATTACTAAGGAGTTTACAGGAGTCAAAGCGCTCAGTAATGTTAATTTCAAAGTAAAAAAAGGTGAGATTCACTTTCTAGTTGGTGAAAATGGAGCCGGTAAGTCTACACTTATGAAAGTACTTAGCGGTGTTTACCCATATGGTTCATATGAGGGGGACATCGTTTTTAATGGTAAAGTTCAACAATTCAATAAAATCAATGACAGTGTTGAAACGGGGATCGTCATTATTTATCAAGAGCTTGCCTTATTTCCAGATCTCCCTGTTTATGAAAATATATTTATTGGCAATGAAGTGAACCATAGCGGGGTACTTGATTTTAATCAAACGATTGTTGAATCTAAACAACTGCTTGAAAAGGTGAATCTGAAAGTCAATCCAGAAACGTTAATAAAAGATTTAGGCGTAGGTAAACAGCAGCTCGTTGAAATTGCGAAAGCGTTAAGTAAAGATGTAAAATTACTTATTTTAGATGAACCGACTGCAGCGCTTAATGAAGATGACAGTGAGAATTTATTACAATTATTGCTTGAATTAAAGAAGCAAGGCATTACTTGCATTATGATCTCCCATAAGTTGAAAGAAGTTATTTCCATCGCCGATAAGGCAACCGTTATCCGAGATGGAGAAACGATCTGCACGCTTGACGCCTCAAAGGGAGAAATTAATGAAAAAGAGATTATAAAAAATATGGTGGGCCGAGAAATTGAGGATATTTACCCAAAAAGAGAGAAAAAAGCTTTTGGCGATAAAATTCTCGAGTTAAATAACTGGACTGCCTTTGATCCGCAATTAGGACGCAACGTCTCTAAAGGTATCGATTTACATGTGAGAAAAGGTGAAATCGTCGGGATCGCAGGATTAATGGGCTCTGGTCGAACAGAACTTGCTCTCAGTATTTTTGGTAACTCAAAGTCGTATAAGATCCAAGGTGATTTATTCGTGGACGGTCGTCCTGCCAACTTTAAACATACGAGTCAGGCCATTAAAGCAGGGATAGCGTATGTTACTGAAGACCGTAAAGGGGACGGGTTGTTTTTATTACAGGATATCAAGAACAATATCACCGCTTCCAACCTGAAGGGAATCTCTTCGAATGGAATCATTAATCAAAATGAAGAAATCAAAATTGCTGATCACTATAAAAGTTCATTAGGTGTGAAAGCATCATCATTACAACAGCTCGTTGGAAATTTGAGTGGGGGCAACCAACAAAAAGTATCATTAGGTAAATGGCTATTTGTCGGTCCCAAATTACTTATTTTAGATGAACCAACGCGAGGAATCGACGTTGGTGCTAAGTTTGAAATTTATTCCGTTATGAATGAATTAATCGAACAAGGTATGAGTATTATTATGATTTCTTCAGAACTCGGCGAGGTCCTTGGAATGAGCGACCGCATCTATGTGATGGCTGAAGGAGAAATCAAAGGTGAGTTGTCATCTGAGGAAGCTGATCAAGAAAAAATCATGCAGCTTGCTACGCAATAGGAGGTTAATTTTATGAAACTATTGAATGAAGCGAAGCATTTAATTAAAGATAATATTCGTGATTATGGTATGTACATTGCTTTAATCGTTATTATGGTGACCTTTTCAGTACTAACAGACGGTCTATTTATGTCTTCAAGAAATATCAGTAATTTACTAGATTCCGCTGGGTATATTGCCGTTTTAGCAGTGGGCGTCATGCTCGTTATTGTTATTAGGCATATTGACTTATCTATCGGTTTCTTAGCTGGATTTCTTGGAGCGATTGCAGCAATACTACTGATGCATGTAGGATTACCGGTCTATATCGTCATCCCAATTATATTAATCCTTGGACTATTTGCTGGATCGATTACCGGTTTTCTAGTAGCAAAAATAGGAATTCCCGCCTTCGTTGCGACACTTGCAGGATGGTTGATTTATAGAGGGGCCATTCTTTTAGCAACAGAAAAGACAGGAACAATCATCATTAATAATGATACATTTAATGCGATCGGCAACGGATATATTCCATCGCTTGCGGTCATTAATGGTGTGCATCTATTAACATTGCTTGTTGGAGCACTAGCGATTGTATTCTACATTTACAGCACGATAAATAATCGAAGAAATAAAATAAAATACAATTTTGAAGTTGTCTCTAAACAAATTTTTATTCTGCAGTTAATTTTTGTATCAGCAATTATTGGATATATTACATGGATTTTAGGTAGTTACAATGGATTATCATGGACAGTTGTCATTATGCTTTTTGTTGTGATCGTCTATCATTTTATTACAACAAAAACGGTGGTAGGACGACATATTTATGCAGTAGGTAGTAACCCGGAGGCAGCACATCTTAGCGGGATTAATGTGAGTAAAATTACATTCCTCGTATTTGGTTCTATGGGGATGCTATCCGCATTATCAGGTATTTTATTTACCTCTCGGTTACAATCTGCAACAACGACTGCAGGTACTTTATTCGAACTTGATGCCATTGCAGCAGCTTTTGTTGGTGGTGTTTCCGCTGCGGGTGGAGTTGGTAAAGTAACAGGAGCTGTGATTGGTGCACTCGTTATGGCAACCTTAACAAACGGCATGAACTTGATGGGTGTAGGAATTGCACCTCAATATATCATCCGTGGTGGTGTGTTGGCTCTAGCAGTTATTTTTGACGTATTCACTCGTAAGCAGAGAGCTTAAAAAACATGTATTGATAAATGCCAGCTATGAAAATAGTTGGCATATTTCTTTCTAAGTTAATTGAGGGTGCAGATGATGATGGATGATCAAAACATAATCAAGGCCTCATTCTGTTTTTATTTTTTTCATTTTTCGAAACATTTATTCGGGGACGGGTTCAAAGGGGACAGTTTCAATAAGAATATATTTTGTTGAAATGAGGAATAACACTTGAAAAATTTATTTAATTTTAAAAGTTTAAAAATGAAAATATTAGTTGGCTTTTCTCTTGTGATCTTTTTGTTCATAGCCTTTGGAGCATATATCTTTATTTCTGTTAATAACGTTAATACTGATACAGATAGGATGGTTAGTAAAGATCTTCAATTATTGATTGCGGGAGAACAAATGGCTGTTAGAATGGCCAACAGTATAGGGTTGGCTAGTGGCTATGTTGTATTTGGCTATAATGACAATAAAGATATATTTGAAGACGAAACACAAAAAGCACAGCACTATGAAAAGGTTGTGAAAGAATTAGGTGCTTCAGCTGAATTTACGGAACTCATACAGCGAGCTGACGATTGGAGAGAGTATGTTAAAAGTGACGTATTTAATGAATTTGAAACTGGTAATAAAGAACAGGCTACTTTAAATCTTGCAATATCATCAAAAGAAGCTCGTAATATTATGGAAGGTTTTGAGATGATAGCCGCAGATAGGGAAGCCTTCATTCAAAAGCAAGGCAACAGCATTATTAACAATGGAAATATGACATTGTACATAGCATTAATCGCAATTATATTAGTCATCGTTGTTAGTATAGCCGCAGCATTCATTACTTCGACTATCATTACTACCCCGCTTAAAAAGGTAATGGAGCGATTGAAATTGATCTCAAGTGGGAATCTCAGCCATGAGCCATTAATAACGAAATCAAGAGACGAAATCGCCCAGCTTGTTAACTCTACAAATGAGATGAATAAAAATATACGTGAATTGATTGGTGAAATCAACTATGTATCACACTCCATTTCTAGACAAAGTGAAGAGTTGACTCAATCGGCGAATGAGGTTAATGCAGGTTCCTTACAAATATCTGCTACCATGCAAGAATTGGCTACCGGCACGGAAACTCAAGCTGTAAGTACCAGCGAATTGGCTTCCATCATGGTATCTTTCTCTGCCACAGTCGAAGAGGCTAACGACAATGGAGAACGTGTACAGCAGGCCTCTACTAATGTGCTGCATATGACAAATGAAGGTAGTCAATTAATGCAGGCTTCGAGTCAGCAAATGGCTAAAATTGATCAAATCGTTAATGATGCAGTTGAAAAGGTAAGAGGGTTAGACGAAAAATCAAATAAGATATCCAAATTGGTTTCGGTGATCCGGGAGATTGCCGACCAAACGAATTTACTAGCATTGAACGCAGCGATTGAAGCGGCTAGAGCGGGGGCACATGGTAGAGGCTTTGCAGTAGTGGCAGATGAAGTCCGAAAACTAGCCGTACAAGTATCTGCTTCTGTATCAGATATAACAACCATCGTTAATGGTATCCAAAACGAATCTACTTTAGTTGCGGAATCCCTTGAAGACGGATATCAGGAAGTTACACGTGGAACAAACCAAATTGAAGCAACACAAGAAACCTTTAACGGAATCGGTCTCGCTTTAACAGAAATGACGAACAACATTCAGATTGTCTCCGAAAATATCTCAAATATCGCACAAAGTACTAAAAAAATGGACGTGTCCATAACAGATATTGCGTCAATCTCCGAAGAATCTGCTGCTGGAGTGGAGGAAACATCTGCTTCATCCGAGCAAATCAGCAGTTCTATCGAAGAAGTGGCGAATAACTCCCATGATCTGGCTAAGTTAGCAGAGAACTTAAATCGCCTTGTCAATCGATTTGTTCTGTAAGGAAAGTAAAGTAGGAAGGCTTTGCAACAGAAGATAAAGAAGACCCACCATTCATATGCCTCGAGATAGATTAATAACCATTAATTAATGGAAAATATTTTAATCTATAATTTTTAGTGGTACACTATACTAATAAGGTTATAAACATTCAGAAAAGATCTGTGATTAGTGGCGCCTTTTGGTAAGCAAAAATGCCCACATCCCTTTTTTAAAATATTAGGTTAGTAAGGAAGATCGAAATGAGTATCAGACAAACTACAACAGACGTTATCTTAATTGGTGCCGGTATCATGAGTGCGACGCTCGGGACACTCTTGAAGGAATTGGTACCTGACTGGAAGATCACCGTGTTTGAGAAGCTCGAAAACCCGGGAGAAGAAAGTTCCAACGAATGGAATAATGCGGGTACGGGCCATGCTGCACTGTGCGAGCTTAACTATACACCTCAAAAATCGGACGGATCGATAGATATTAGCAAAGCTGTAAACGTGAATGAACAGTTCCAGCTTTCAAGACAGTTTTGGTCATACCTTGTAAACAGCGATCTGATTAGCAACCCGCAGGACTTTATCATGCCAATCCCTCATATGAGTTTAGTAGAAGGGGAAGAGAATGCAAACTTTTTGAAAAAACGTTTTGAGGCGCTGTCAACCAACCCACTGTTCCAAGGAATGGAATTTTCCGATGACCCTGAACAACTGAAGGAATGGATCCCGTTGATTATGGAAGGACGTACAACGAATGAACCGATTGCGGCCACCAAAATTGACTCGGGAACCGATGTTAATTTCGGTGCTTTAAATCGTATGTTGATTGAACACCTAAAGAGTCAAAATGTCCGGGTTAACTACAAGCATAATATAAAGGATATTAAACGTACCAGCGAAGGCTTATGGGAAGTGAAAGTGCAGAATGTCGAAAGTGGTAAAATCGAATTCCATACTGCAAAATTTATCTTTATCGGAGCCGGCGGCGGGAGTCTACCGTTACTGCAAAAAACTGGTATTCCGGAGTCTAAACATATTGGCGGCTTCCCGGTAAGCGGACTGTTTTTGGCGTGTAACAATCAGGATGTTGTAGAAAAGCACCATGGAAAAGTTTACGGTAAAGCCAAGGTTGGTGCTCCTCCAATGTCTGTCCCGCATCTTGATACAAGATATATTGACAACAAAAAATCATTGCTGTTTGGACCGTTTGCCGGCTTCTCACCAAAGTTCTTAAAAACGGGTTCAAATTTTGATTTGATATGTTCCGTTAAACCGTATAATGTCCTCACAATGTTGGCGGCAGGTGTAAAAGAGTTATCTCTGACAAAATACTTAATCCAGCAAGTGTTGTTATCGAATGAAAAGCGAATGGACGAATTACGCGAGTTTATTCCGACTGCTAAAAGCGAGGATTGGGAAGTAGTGGTAGCAGGCCAACGTGTGCAAGTCATCAAAGACACGGAAGCGGGCGGCAAAGGAACGCTCCAATTTGGTACGGAAGTTGTGACTGCTTCTGATGGCTCAATCGCTGCATTGCTCGGCGCCTCTCCAGGTGCTTCTACTGCCGTTCACGTCATGCTTGAGGTACTAGGAAAATGCTTCCCGCAACATATGAGAGAGTGGGAACCAAAAATAAAAGAGATGATACCTTCTTATGGCTTATCGCTAGCGGAAAACCCAGAGCTTTTCCAAGAAATCCATGCTTCAACAGCGAAGGCGCTTGGCCTTAGTGAAAAAGCGCAGTTACAGGCAGTAGGCGGGAGTTAACATAATTAGATATTTTTTGGAGTTAAGTATTCTACTATTCTATTGAAGGGGCTTTCCACCTTGTGAAAGCCCTTTTTTCATTGGATAAAAATCGGATGCTAATGTAGGCGCGGTGAACCGTAGAACCAGGGGCTATGGTTGAAATTCCTTCCTTTTATAGAAAGTAATTGTTTAATTACTACAAAAAAGGGGCTGTCCAGAAGGTCGATTTTACTGACTTTCTGAACAGCCTCTTCTTCCTGACTCCTGCTTAATCTTTATGGTCAATCGAACCTGCGCTCGATTAACTCTAAGACATGATTTTTTATCATTAGGGGCAATGGAATCCGCTCGATTGACCCTGACCCACGATTTTTCATCCTTAGGGTAAAAGGAACCCCGCTCCTTTCCATTTATTTAGAAACTAACGTAACCACAGATCTAGGCGGTACATTAAACACTTTATGTGCAGGGAATAAGTTTTTTTGTTCCAAATCATAGTTTTCAGAAGTTATATATGGTTTAAATTGGATCGCTTTTTTATTTCCTGGTAGACCATCTACATTTAAATGTACTGGTTTTGTTTCGTCACTGTAATTTACAAGAACAATTGAAAGTTGTTTATTCTCTTCTTTATAATAAGCTGAACTCATAAGGCCATCCTTATCGTTTGCCCCTTGCAAGTCAACTCTATGTGCTCCTGGCCTAACAAAACGACTGTAATTGCCTAAGGTCCATAGTAATTTAGATTCGATGATCGTTTCTTCATCACCTTGATTTAAGTAATCCGTGTAGATCAAACCATCCTTATAATCATACGGAGACATCGCCAGCCACCATTGCCATGCCGAAGCTTGTGTTTCAACCATGTCAAAATGAATGAGTCGAGCAACATCAAGTGCCGTCTGCATCGATAGATCGCGGCCGTGCCCATGTCCTCCCAAAATGCAGTATTCGGACATCCATATTTTTGCATTCGGGTCATAACGTTCTATATTTTCCCGTACTTTTTTTCTTAAAGGAATGAGACGATCCACCCCTGAAAAATAATCAGACCAATAGGCATGTGCACTGATTTTGTTGCCGACCATCTCTTTTATTTCATTGTCTCCTAAAAACTCCTTAATATATTCTCGGTATTTACCGGGATAAGCACCGCTCGCATTTCCACTATTATAGCGGCTAGTTCTCCCTGTAAATGCGGAATAGATATCATCATCAAGCAAAGAGGTATATTCGACAGCTTCTGGTGCATCAATTTCTGTTTCAAGGCCACGGTTTTGCAGCTCATGATATAAAGCTCTTACTACTTTTTTCATATCGTCAATATTGTAGCGATTTCCTTCTTGCCCCGCGTAGTTCCAATCCCATGTAGGCTCATTTATCGGACTAATATAGTCGAATGGCAATTGTTCTTGTTTAAAGTGTTCTAAAGTATCAGCTAAAAAGACGGCAAAGTCATCTATATATTCTTCTTTTAGATTTGTGCTGCCAACAGAAGGATCAGGCTGCCCATGGCCATTCTTTGTCATCCATACAGGCGGACTATTCACAAACGCAATAAAATCTTCAACGCCCCGTGCTTTTGCCGCTTGGAGAAACCATTGCTGTCCAGCTTGTTTAGACCAATCATAAGGTTCGTTTTCTGCAGTTTTAAAACTTTCTGCTCTCCTATAACGATCCTTAATAATGTCTTTATCTGTCACTTCGCTCCCAGCGCCAACATTAAAACGCCACATCGATAAGCCGATTCCTTTGTCTTGTGAAAATAGCAAATCAGCCACTTTATTCTTATTTTTTTCTGACCATTCAGCACCAATTGGATCTAAAGCCCAAGCGCCAGAAGCGCCAAATCCATCAATTTCCTGATACTTTCTTTCTATATTTATATTAATCTCTTGGGCGTTGTTATCATTTGGAACCGCTAAATTATTATCTTTTGCATGACCAACCGTTGACCCCAACAATGAAAAACTTAAAAATAATGCCACTGTTAATTTTCCTTTCTTATTGCTTGTCATTTTTTTCTCCTTTCGCCAAACCATTTTAGTCAAAAAAATACGATAGCGATGATTCTTTTAATCACCTTCTTCAGGAAAAAGTTTTTTAATAGTTGCTAATAGAATGTTAGAAAATTTCTTAGAAGTAGAAGTTGTGAAGTATTGGTAGGTGACTTAGCGTAATGTGAGGTTCTATAGTTTAATTATAAAACAAATGTGAAATGACTCTCTTAAACCAATTGGTAGCGCTCCCATAGTTGATATTACTATAAAATAGAAATCTGTTTCAATCCGTATTAATACCTAATTCTCAACCCGTAAAAAATTTCATAAAATGAAAAAAAGGCTCTTGTTTTCAGGCTAAGGTGAGCAAAGGAGGGGAAGCAAAATGGGGAAATTAAAGTTTTGGGGAGTGGCGGTACTCATTGGATTGCTAATTGGTGCAGCGATTTGGTTGATATCATTGCAACAAGAAAGAGCCCTTGATCGATCGGAAGAAAAAGAAAAGAATCGTATAAGAACTTTTTTTTCAGAGCTGAACAGTGTTTACGGATATCTTTACACCAAGGAGAACGGAAAGTACCAGCTGTTCCTGGAAATCGATGAAGCCTTGCTCCAAGGTGAATTGTCAGGTTCTCTTCTTATGATGGCTGACACGGGGAATAAAAACAACCCATACGAAGAAACCAGATATGTTTTGAACGGAATAACAGACGGACATATGGTAGAATTCTTCACCACTGTAGATGGGCAGAAAACAAAGCTCGAAGGAAATTTTATAGGGGCTACAGTTGGTTTGAATCTATCCTTTTGGACAACCGACCAGAAACTGACGTTTAAAGCAGTAACAGAAGAAGAGTTTAAGAAATTTAAAACGAAGTTTTAGACTAAACAAACCGATCGAATTGCCGTACGCTTAAAGAAATTGAAGCCGTTTTAATTCAGCGGCTTCATCTTTTCTTGCATGATGACGAAAAAACCACCTGCTTAATTAATATTCAAAATTCTAGAGATGAAAATTTCTCGACACTTTCTTTTTTGCAGACAGGGAATCTATTGCAGATCCATTGAATCCTTTAACGATGAGCCATACTGCTAAAATCATTTCATTAGCGGCTATAGGCAGGGCCAATAGACCACCAAAAATAGAAAGTTGTTCAATAACACCGAACATGACTAAAAAGGCACAAATTAAAACTAGGGTTGCCCCTGTCATCCCTAAGAGGGGGATAAAACTTGGTACGAGCTTGGATCTATAAAATATATAACTGTACATCATTGTATTGATACCGAGCATGAAATTGGGGCCAAGCAAAAATGTCCATCCATGTATTGCTTTTAATAAAGTACCTGAGGCTTGATAAAAGGCGATATCTGGAGATCCTCCTGCTACATACTCCCGGCTTAAGGTCAATAGGGACAGTATGCTTATTATACCAAGGGTAATGACAACCGCTTCTAGAAACCTGAAGCAAACATGCCAAAGAGCTATCGTTTCACTATACTTTCTTAAAAATGGAAACATTGTCGTCGCTGTACCAACCGCTGAAACGACAAGAATTAATTCCATAATCGCTCCCAGTATCACTTGGTTGGCATGTTCGCTGCCTTTAATCAGGTAATCGGGACCGTTTAGGATGGGGTCGTACAAGATTAGACCTATTATTGCCGTTACGGCTGCAAGTATAAATAGTACTCCCACAATTTTTGCCGCTTTTTTGTTTGAATTCATTTTATCTCCGCCTTTTTAATAATTTCATAAACGGTAAAGCTATTTTCTACAATTTGGTGTTGTCCCCATAAAAGAATACCTCTTCCAAAGGTAGGTTAAAGGCATGGGCAATTCGAAAAGCCAATTCTAGAGATGGGGAGTAGTTTCCCTTTTCAAGTGCCACAATCGTTTGTCTTGTTACTCCCACCTTGTCAGCCAACTGCTGCTGGGTCATTTCATCATGGTTGAATCGTAATTTTCGAATATGATTGCCGACAAGACTTTTGCCCACTCTTACACTCCTCTCCGATAGTGATAAAATTTCGTAATGGAGCCAGTTACATCGGAAATGAATCCTGAAAAGATCAGGATAATGAACATTACCTGTAACGGCTGATAAATGATCAGCGATCCCATTGCAACAAGAAAGCCGAGGATAAACACAAAAAAAGAATTTCGGAATGCTTTCAATTCAATCAATTTATCCAGTTCATCCGCAAATCTGGGTTCCTTTTCTCTTGTCGTCATTCTAAAGACAATGTTAAAAATAATGCTGATAATGATGTGTGCAATTATGGAAACTAGAGTCAAGATGAGGACGAATGATCCCCAATAGCGAAAGGTTTCAATCGACTCCAGACCCCCTTCAGGGTACTGAGGGTACATGTACAAGCAATAAGATACGAATATAAGTATGGCGCCGATCAAAGATACGATACTTTTCTTTTCTTGATATGTCATGTTTACATCTCCCGTATGGTTATTTTTACATCTTGTAATGTATTGTATTCACCATGTAAAGGAAAGTTTACATTTTGTTTTGTATATTTTACTTTAATTTATAATTTACATAAAAATTGGCCGGATACCCCTATTAGGCAGTATTCCGACCTTCCGGTGATTCAACTTGATAGCTGAGTTTTAATAAACGAACAACGGCATAACCGATTTTCTGAGCTGAAAATCATCAACAGAAAGCAGAACGTACCACTAATAAGTGCCTGCCAATTCCCGTATTTTGTCAAATTCATCGACATTATTCGGGGAGTGACAGGCACTATTTTATATGCTTGAAACCTTACTTGGGTATATGATGCGTGCTCTTTGATGATTTCTAGATGGACGAGCAAATGTGGGAATATTTATGTCATCAAAAAAAGCTGACTTGACTATATTGTCATCGTCAGCTTTTTCATGTTAAAGCGTAAAGCGGGACACTTGTTCGTTTCCGATAAGCAGCCCGTCTATTTCTTGGAAACCTATTTTTTCGTAAACGCGTTTTGCGTGTTCATTAGTTGGTTCATAAGACAGTTTGATGGTTTGATGGCGATCCTCTTTTATGTCCCTGATATCGTCTATCACGAGTTGAATCGCTTTTTTTCCATACCCTTTCCCTTGATGTTTTTGATCAATCATCATTCGATAAATCCAGTAATCATGGTCGTCTTCATCGATTCCATAGAGTGCGAAACCAATCATTTCCTCGCCGAGAAAGATTCCTTTTGCCTGAAAATTTTCAAGAAAATTCAACTGGGCCAGTGATACCGCATTTGATGCCACAAACTTTAGTTGATCTTCCCTGACGCGCAGCGAAATGGCCTTCAGCCAATTGTCTTTCGTAATCGTTTCTAAATGCAACATACTTCAACAATCCTTCCGTTTTATGTAGGGATGATAATCAAGAAAAAGAAAAGGGACGGTTCTTGAACTTCCTTGTTAGGAAGCAAGAGACCCGTCCTTCTTAATAAATAACAACCGGATCGTAAGTATCGAGATTATCATACACCATTTTCATCACACTAGGGGGCGTGTTGACGCAGCCGCCCGAACCATCTGAAAGATAGGCATTACCTGCCCAGTTTGTTCGCCAGCTGGCATCGTGGAATCCTTGCCCGCTATTTGTAAACGGAGCCCAGTAATTGACCTTGATGGCATAATCAGGCTTCCCTACAGCACTGCCCGTAAGTGTATACCCAGTACGTTTAAAAAGGATATACCAAACTCCAGGAGATGTATCCTCACCGGTGCTATGTTTGCCGGTCACTACATGTGTGTTAACGACTAATTTTCCATTTTTATATATCCAAATATGCTGGTCCGCAATGGAAACTTCCGCATACGTGTTGCCAATGCCATTATTCTTTGTAGTTTCATAGCCAATGCCTTCATTCGTCCAGCCATGGCCGTAAATATTAGAGGCGGAAATTGATTTCGTTTCTTTTTCAAAAGCTTTCTGAACAAGCGCCGCCTCTTTTTCAACATCTAATGCCCAGCCATAGCCTTGCCCTTTTACCGAAATGACCTTACCTGAATGGGTCTTAAATGTAAAATTTTTATTTAATGTAGATTGAGATTGATTGATTTCATCTATTTTTTTCTTAATATCACTTGCGGTGATTGTCACTTTCATATCTTTTGAAATAGAAGCATCTTTAATTAATTCACTGGCTTTTAACGTATACACTTTGTCCTGTACCTTATAATCAACTGTTCGTGCCAAGAAATCCCGATACTTACTCTCTTCTTCTTTTATAATCGGACTATCCTCCGCGATTGGCTGGGTGAATACAGGTTGCAGATGAATTTCACTTGTATATTTCTGTTTCTTAAAATCTTTTAATATAGCGGCAATATTGTACTGTTCCCCATGATCACTATTGGAGACGACAATTTTACCCCCTACCAATTTCACCTCTGCATCTTCGGGTGCTTTTAAGCTCTCATTTAAGGATTGGAGCTTTTCTTCCAGTTGCTTTGGCAACGTTTCGCTTCGAAACTCATCCTTATTTTTCGGTATCAGCCAATAATTTTTTTCCTCAAAGGAAGGAAAAAACGTCCACTGACTTTTTAATAATTTCTTAATCTCAGACTTATCTTGATCGGAAAATGCCATTTCAGTTTCATTTTCATCTAAAATGAGCTCTTCACCTATATACACTCTGTTTGTTAATTTAGTTGAACTTAATTTATTTATTGCCTTATCAGCAGTCAGTCCACCGACTTGTATGTTATTAACCATTATCTTTGAATTGAAGCGAGTTGCCTGATAATAGCTCATTCCCGCAACGATTAGTGCAATGATTATAATGATCGTTCCAATAACAATCAGATAACGTTTTCCCTGCGGCTTGTATCGATTCCCCCGTTTTGTTTCAATTTCTAAAATAGGTTGTTGTAACTCACCCATACACATTCCCTCCGCTATTTGTTAACCATTGATATTAATGTCTAACAGGCTTAATCTTATGAACTTTTGAATATTTTACATTACTATTAAAACTATTACTACTATATTACAAGAATTTAAGTGAGGAATGTGTCATATTTTGTAAAAACATTAAATTTTTCTCCGTTAAAATATGACATATATTTCACGAATCAATGCTCATGACATACTTTCCCTGGGAGTTTAGCTTCCTTCCTTGAGACTCCAATCACAATTTTTTTAAAACATCTTGTTTTTAGTTTAAAACTATGTAAATATAGGTGTCATGACAGGTGATAACCTTGGGGGTTTACATCATGAGAGCAAATGACGTCCTTATTATTGGGAGTGGCGTTGCGGCTTTACAGTTAGCGACATTAATTAGCCGCGACAAAAATGTGAGGATTTTAACAAAATCACATATAACACATGCAAATTCTTATTTGGCACAAGGTGGGATTGCTGCTGCCATCGGGGTTCAAGACAATGCTTCGAAGCATTTCGCAGATACTCTTCGGGCAGGGCGATTTCATAATCATGAGGAATCGGTTCGTGAAATATTGAACGAAGCTCCTACCCTTATTCATGACCTTGCTCAACAAGGTGAAATTTTTGACAAAGATCAACATGGAAATATACTGCTCGGACTGGAAGGGGCTCATAGTGAAAAAAGAATCGTCCATAGTGGCGGCGATGCAACGGGAAAAAATGTAATAGATTACTTGATTAGTAACTTAACTGAAAATATTAAAGTTGAAGAGAATGTTTTTGCTTATGAATTAATCATTGATCATCAGGAGAAACGCTGTATTGGCGTAAAAGCTAAAGACGATGATGGGGCAATTCATTTTTTTTACGGGGATTATGTGATTCTTGCTACAGGTGGCTGCGGCCAATTATATCCCTTTACTTCAAATGCGGAAACTGTAACGGGTGATGGGATCGCGATGGCCTATTTGGCAGGGGCAGACATTGTCGATATGGAATTTATCCAGTTTCATCCAACCCTCTTATATAAAGATGGGGAGACGAAAGGGTTAATTTCGGAAGCAGTAAGAGGTGAAGGCGCGATTCTAGTAACAGGGGAGGGATCTCCGATTATGGAGGGCGTCCATCCATTAAAAGATCTTGCACCAAGACATATTGTTTCGCAAACAATCTTCGACTATATCGAAAAGGGCCATGACATATATTTAGATATTAAAAGTATAAAAAACTTTGAAAAGAGATTCCCTACAATCACAGCTAATTGTCGGGAAAATGGCATTCATCTATCAGATGGAAAAATTCCCATTGTTCCTGGCAGTCATTTTTTAATGGGTGGGATTAAAACTGATTTAATTGGACGTACTTCATTACATGGATTATTTGCAATTGGAGAGGCGGCATGTACCGGTCTTCACGGCGCAAATCGATTGGCAAGCAACTCCATTTTAGAAGGCCTTTATCAAGGAAAGAAGCTCTCCCAATGGATTAATTCACATGCAGAAAGCCAACCAATTCGAGAGCTGTCTAAACCTTTACAGTCCATTCTGGCAAAAAAAGTGGTGCTTCCAAATATCCAAGTCTTAAAGGATACGATGATGAAAAGGGTCGGTATTGTCCGATCCAAAGAGCTCTTAGAAAAACAGAAAAATTGGCTGCAGCAATTACATTTAAATTTAACAGAGCTTGATTCTTATTCAATTCGAGATATAACGTCTATTTTTATGTATATCAATGCCTACCTCATTACGGAAGCAGCACTTAGTCGGACTGAAAGTCGCGGCGGTCATTTTAGAACTGACTTTCCGTATGAAGATGATGAGAACTGGTTTAAGAAAACAATCATTCAAACGCGCAAAGGAGAAGTGGCAAATACTCATGAACACGTTGAAACTGCGCTCGTTAATTGAGCAATTTTTTATTGAAGATATTGGGGAACAGGATGTAACAACAGATTTGATTTTTCCCGATGATACAAAAGGGAAAATCGTCTTTTTAGCAAAGGAAAAGGGCGTTTTTTGCGGTGAGGAAATAATTAGGACGGGGTTTCACCTTTTGGATGCTGCCACTGACATCCATTTGTTTGTTAAAGATGGCGATCCAATTGAAGTTGGGCAGCAATTGGCTGTTGTTAAAGGGGAAATTGCCGCCCTTTTAAAAGGAGAAAGGGTTGTCCTTAATCTTGTTCAGCGCATGAGTGGAATATCTACCTTAACAAGAAAAGCGGTAGAGACGCTGGATAGCTCTTATACAAGGATTTGCGATACGAGAAAAACGACGCCTGGACTTCGAATGCTTGAAAAATACGCTGTCCGTTGTGGTGGGGGTTACAATCATCGATATGGTCTTTATGATGGAGTGATGATCAAGGACAATCATATCGCATTCGCGGGCTCTATTAAACGTGCAGTAGAATCGGTGCGTGAGCATGCAGGACATATGATCAAAATAGAAGTGGAAACAGAGTCAAAAGAACAAGTCATCGAAGCGGTGGAAGCGGGCGTGGACGTGATTATGTTTGATAACCGTACTCCTGATGAAATAAAGGAGTTCATACAATTAGTGCCTGCCCATATTATTACGGAAGCGTCCGGCGGGATCCAATTAAACAATTTAGCTTCCTATCGTGATTCCGGTGTTCATTATATTTCTCTTGGTTTTTTGACTCATTCATATAAAGCACTTGATATTAGTGTCAAAGTCGTACTTGATTGATGAAAAAAGTTTTCGTAATAGAACATAAAAAAAGATAGGAAGGGATTTAAATGACAGTAATTGAAATGAAAAGCGGCTTAATTGAGGAAATTCAAGAGTGGAAAGAGAAGCGTAATGCGATTTTACTCGCTCACAATTATCAACTGCCTGAGATTCAAGATATTGCGGACGTGTTGGGTGATTCGCTTCAACTTGCACGAGCCGCGGCAGAAACTTCAGCTGACGTCATTGTGTTCTGCGGTGTCCACTTTATGGCGGAAACGGCTGCGATGTTGAATCCTGAGAAAACGGTGCTTCTCCCAGACCTGGAAGCAGGCTGCTCTTTAGCTGATTCCATTACAGCGGACCAGCTTCGTGCATGGAAAGCCGAGCATCCTGGCGCAGTTGTTGTTGCATATGTGAATACTACCGCTGAAGTGAAGGCAGAAAGTGATTATTGTTGTACCTCTTCCAACGCTGTGGATATTGTCCGGTCTATCCCTGAAGATAAAGAGATCCTTTTCTTGCCGGATATGTTTCTTGGTTCTTTCGTCCAGCGGGAAACAGGCCGTGAAAACATGCATATTTGGATGGGGGAATGCCACGTTCATGCAGGAATTGCCCCAGAGCATGTAGAGGATGTTCTTACTGAGCACCCGGAAGCTGAATTGCTTGTGCACCCAGAATGCGGCTGTTCTACCTCTAGCATGTATTTAATGTCTGAAGGTATTCTGCCAAAAGATAAAACCCATATTCTATCGACGGGTAATATGCTAAAACACTCGAAAGATTCTCAAGCCGATGAATTCATCGTCGCAACAGAAGTAGGGATTATTCATCAGATGCAAAAGCAAAATCCCGAAAAACGTTTTGTCCCTGCCAATCGACAAGCCGTTTGTCCTTTTATGAAAATGATCACCCTTGAAAAAGTTTTAGACGCTTTAAAAGAAAACAAACATGTGATCACAGTTCCTGCAGACACGGCTGAAAAGGCAAAGCTTTCTATTGAGCGGATGATTTCCATCGGCTAAAGGATTCAATATAAAAATAATCCTATTTGAATATGTGACGATGAATTCTCACTAGGATAGGAGATTTATTAAAAGGCGATTCCGAATATTATATTTGGTATCGTCTTTTTTTTATAAGGCAATAGACGGAGGAAAAATTAAATGTTAAAACCATGTATGAATCTGGTATCCTTTTTATAGGGTATATTATAAAGTTAAAGGAGGAAAAGCCTATAGATGATTGGCATCCGAGTTTAAAAACAGAAAGTCTTCTGTTAGAGCCATCTAGAACAAAGAAGGAAGGTGAAGCTGATGAAAGTGATGAAAGCTTTTCAAAATAAGTTGGTCGGTCTTATCGGGGCTGTTAACCGTTATCCTTTAACGATTCTCTTTCTTTTAGCCATTGCTACCGTAAATGTAAATGTGATTAACAATGAAATAGAAGCCTATTTAAAATATTTATTTACTTTTATTGTTGGCGCATTGCTCAGCGTTATCGGTCAACATGTTTATGAACGCTTCTTCACGAAAGTCAGTGAACGAGTCATGCTTATGGGTGGAGCGATTCTGCTCACTGCGGGCTATTATTTAGCTATCCATTCGGCATCCACCTTTAATGAAGAAATTGCTACGAAAACGAGTGTGACTATGTTTGCCCTCGTCATGGCCTTTATTTGGATTCCATCGATCAAAAGCAAGATCTCGTTTAACGAGAGTTTTATGTCTGCGTTTAAAGCTTTCTTTATCACCTTGCTCTTTACATCTGTGATCGCAGGTGGCTTAAGTTTAATTATCTTCGCGATTGACGAGCTGCTTTTTCCAGTGAATCATAAAGCAATTGCCCATGTCCTGAATATCGTCTATTCCTTGTTTGCCCCTATTTTCTTCTTGTCCTTTACTCCTCCTTATCAAGGCAAAAAGAACAGTCATCTTTCAGCTGAGGAGTTGAGCATCCGAAAGGAAAGAGTCGAGAAAGCGATTATCTGTCCTAAAACATTAGGAGTCTTGATTTCTTATATTATTATTCCGCTGACGGCTGTGTACACAATTATTCTTTTGGCATATGTTCTATTAAACATTCATGGCAGCTTTTGGACGAATAATTTATTGGAGCCGATGTTGGTTTCTTACGCCATTATCGTCATTTTTGTTAACATTCTTGCCAGTCATTTGGAGAATAAGTTTGCCAGTCTATTTAGATTGATTTTCCCAAAAATATTAATACCGATCGTGTTATTTCAAACGCTTGCATCCATTTTAAAGATCGGCGAAATCGGCATCACCCATGGACGCTATTACGCGATCATGTTCGGTATTTTTGCCACAATATCAGGAATTATCTTCAGCTTTTTTCCGATCAGAAAAAATGGACTGGTTGCTGCTGTCTTGATTGTCTTTTCTGCCGTTTCGATCATTCCACCGATCGATGCTTATACAGTGAGTAAGGTGAATCAAATCAATTTACTGGAGAAAACACTCGTGGAAAACAATATGCTTGAAAATGGTAAAGTTGTACCAAATCCGAATATTTCTATTGAAGATAAGCGGATGATTACGAGGACAGTCAGTTATTTAAATAACCTGAACTATACGGATGAAATCGATTGGCTGCCGGAAAAAATATTTTACTATGATAATTTTAGTAAGACGTTCGGATTCGAAGAAACATATGATCAACCAAGCGATCGAACGGAAGGGAAATTTGCTCACCTCGATTGGGAACGCAGCCCTGCAGTAAATATTGAGAATTACGACCGTATGATTCATTTGTATTTTCAAGGGTCCCAAACCGATTTGAAAATACCCATTGAAATAGACAGCCAAACATACACATTAAAGAATGACAGTGAGAATCTTATTTTAGTAGATGAAGAAAATAAAGAATTGCTCCGATTTGATATGAAGAAAGCGATTGATCAAATTTTTGAGAACCAGCTTGAGGGTGATTCAGGAAAAGAAGACATGTTAACTGCAGAGAAATTGATGGTTACCCAGGAAAATGACCAAGTCAAAATGACCATTCTAGCCAATTCCGTTGACAACTATGGTTCTCAATACAATGCAGATCTATTTGTTTTCCTTAAAATCAAGTAAGGGTCCGGCAACACCTAAATACTATGACAGTACAGAAGCATGTAGGGATCTTTCTCTACGTGTCTTTTTTTTTTGTGTCCCGCAGTTCCCATTGTTTTTCTGACAAATGGTAGTTTGTTATAGGATAATAGTGATGTATTTGATGGGCAAAATATTAGGAGAAAAACTCCAAAAAGAAGGAAGTGCTAAACATGAATTTAGAAATGGTTATGCAGGAGCTTGAAGCCCTTGGCAAGGAACGAACTAAAAAAATATACATATCCAATGGTGCGCATGAGCCGCTTTTTGGCGTAGCAACAGGTGCAATGAAGCCAATAGCTAAGAAAATAAAAATTAATCAAACTTTAGCTGAAGAGCTTTATGCCACAGGGAACTACGACGCCATGTACTTTGCAGGCATTATTGCAGATCCAAAGGAAATGACTGAATCGGATTTTGACCGTTGGATGGATTCGGCCTATTTTTATATGCTGTCCGATTATGTGGTAGCAGTAACTTTAGCGGAAGCAGATATGGCACAAGAAGTTGCCGATCGATGGATCGCAAGCGGTGAAGAGCTAAGAATGTCAGCGGGCTGGAGTTGCTACTGTTGGCTTTTAGGTAATCGCAAGGACTTCGAGTTTTCCGAGAGCAAGATTGCCAACATGCTTGAAACAGTTAAAAACACCATTCACGATTCTCCAGAACGAACAAAAGCTTCAATGAATAATTTTCTATACACCGTGGGAGTATCATATTTGCCGCTCCATGAAAAGGCGGTCGAAACTGCAAAGGAAGTGGGTACAGTAGAAGTCAAACGAGACAAGAAAAAAAGCAGTTTCCTACACGCTTACGAAAGCATTCAAAAGGAAGTAGATAAAGGTAGGATTGGATTCAAACGCAAATATGTAAGATGTTAAACATTAGCCTCACATCTCGAACAATATTCAATTATTGAGGGCGTTGATCCAAAATGGATTGATGCCTTTTTTAAAATTATTATGTATAATGCCTGGGCATTGTTTTCGGGGATCGGGCATACGACCAATTACTTAGTTGCCCAAAATTTTGGTTCAAACAATATGAAGAAAGGCATCGAACGAACATACATTGCCTTTTATCTTTGTTTAGCTGCCAGTGCATTTATTTTATTAGTTGGATTACTCTTCCCGGAAGCAATTTTTAAGGTGTTGGGAAGTTCTCCCGGAATGATCGAGGAGGGAAAAAGTTATTTAAAAATTCGTTTTTTTGCGATGGTTTTCTCTACTCATTCTCGGTGTTATTCAATTTTATCTGTCAGAACCAATTGCTAAGATTTATACCTAAGATCCTTTGGTGTATCAATTAGCAGCTAAATTAATTATGATCTCTGCGTTTTTACAGTTGTTTGATGGACTATTAAATTTCTATGCCGGCGGTCTTAGAGGAATCGGCGACGCTTGTTTTTACTGAAGATTTCATTGATACTTGGGTGGGTATTATTCATCCCACTCAGCTATGTATTAACCTTTACACTAAATCTTGGCAGTGTTGGCGCGTGGATATCATTATATAAATATCTAACAGCATTTGGAATTAGCGTGATGATCTGTTTTTATCGGACTGATTGGAATACAATTAAGTTAAAAATGGTAGAAAGTGATATTTAAAAAAATCGTCCATCAGGGCGATTTTTTATCAATGGATTGATAAGGTTAAATGTCCAAAAAAAAAAGGAAAAACCTTGGTAATCCTAATTGATTTTCCAGGTTATTCGTAGGTTACAAAATTGTAAGGATAGCGGATAAATTGTAAGGATAAATTATGGTTGCATCCATCCGTTTCTTTTATTGTTATATATATAAGAAAAAACGAGGGATGATGAGATGGAAAAGCAAATAGTTTTAGAAGCTGCAAATATAAAAAAAGTATTCGGATCGAAAGGGAATATTCATACAGTATTGGATGAGGTCGATCTAGACGTATACGAAGGAGAATTTGTTGGGATTATGGGTCCATCTGGAGCAGGGAAATCGACGCTTTTGAATGTATTGTCAACGATTGATGTTCCCACTTCAGGTGAAATTAAGATTGACCGGCAAAGCATCCTCAAATTAAAAGAAGAAGATTTGGCTGACTTTAGAAGGGATAAGTTAGGTTTTATTTTTCAGGATTATAATTTAATTGAAACATTAACTGTAAAGGAAAATATTATCCTCCCACTTTCCTTGGCGAATGTTTCGCATCAAGAAATTGAAAATAGGATAAAAAAAGTGTCTATGGCGCTTGGAATTGAAGGTATTTTACATTCTTATCCTTATCATATTTCTGGAGGGGAGCAGCAAAGAACGGCAACAGCAAGAGCTATTATAACGAATCCCAGCCTTATATTTGCTGATGAACCAACAGGTGCATTAGATTCGAAGTCCGCTTTTATGCTGCTCGGTACACTTGCCGAATTAAATCAACGAGAAAAAGCTACGATTTTAATGGTCACTCATGATGCTTATGCAGCAAGCTTTAGCAGCCGTGTCCTATTTATTAAAGATGGATCGATTTTTACTGAAATAAGGAAGGGAGAACAAAGCCGCAAGCACTTTTTCGAGCAAATTATTGATATCCTCGCAACCCTTGGGGGAGGTGGGCATCATGACGTTATTTAGCCTTGCAAAAAAGAATATTAAGACGAATACGAAACAATATATGCTCTATTTTTATCCGATGGTATTCAGCATCGTTATTTACTTTACATTTGTTTCGCTCCAGTACAACAACCAAATTAGCGAATCGGCGACAGTCCTTGGGAAAGTCCAGCCCGCCTTTATGTCGGCATCTGTTTTGTTGTTACTATTTTCAGCGATTTTTATATGGTATTCAAATGATTTTTTTATAAGAAAGCGGAAAAAAGAGGTCGCTTTATATTCCTTGTTTGGGATGCGGAAGAAACAGATTGCAAGACTTCTATTCTATGAAAACTTGATTATGGGATGCGTTGCACTCGGGATTGGGATGGCAATTGGCGCCCTTTTATCGAAATTATTTGCAATGTTGTTAATCAAACTAATGGGATTCTCAATCATCGCAAATTTTGAGGTAGCTCCTGAAGCGATTATTCAAACCTTAATCGTTTTTATGGCGATCATTGTAGTTACCTCATTTCATAATTATCGGATCATTTATCGATATACGTTATTGGATCTTCTAAAAGCAGATAAACAGGGGGAAAAGCAGCTTAAGGCTTCAAAGCTTGCCGCTTTAGGCTCACTATTTGCGCTTGGAATAGGATATTATCTTCTGCTTCAACCTAGTAACACTACAATCTACAAAGAATATGGATTCACAGTTGTCCTATTTTCACTATTCATGATTTTAATTGGATCTTTCCTATTTATTCGTTCCGTATTCTCAGTCCTTTTAGAAATAGTGATGAAAATGGGAGGTGCTTATTATAAGGGGACAAATTTAATCAGCGTTTCTCATTTACGCTTTCGTATGAAGGGCAATATGCTCATCTTAGCCATGATTGCTTTATTGAGTACAGTTACACTTTTTGCTTTGGGAGCTATTTTCAGCTTACATCATAATTTAACGACAATAGTTGAAGAGCAAAATCCGTTAAGTCTCATGTATACATCACAAAATACCGAAACGGATAAACAAATCGCCACCTTAATTAATGATAGCGGAGAACATCAAATTATTTTCTCGGATCGAGTGGAGTATTTGCAGGTTGAGGGAGATCTATCTGAAACAAAAAGGTGGCCAGATCAATTTCCGATTATTCTTCTATCGGAAAATGAATATCATAGATTGGCTAAAAAAATGGGAAATAACGAGATTGAGGGCATTGGAAAAGATCAAGCAATTGTATTTAATGATGGAAATATGAATCAAAATACGGATCCTTATACTGGTAAAAGCATTTCGATTATGGATCACCATGTTAGGATCCAGAAATATGAAGAGAAGATGCTGTTAAATCAAACCTATTATGCTTTCCCTGTAGTAATCAATGATACTTTGTATCGGCAGCTTAAAAAGCATGCAATTGTTAAAGAAATGCAACTATATAAATTAAAAAATGATAAATCAATGGATACATTAATGAAAGCGATTGAAAATGCGGCACTAAAAGATATTAATGGCCATCCAATTATATTTTCCTCCTTCTTTCTTCAGTATCAGAAAGGAGTTCAAACTTATGGGCTGCTTATTTTCATTGGTGCATTTTTAGGAATAGTATTTTTGCTCGCAACAGGCAGCATGCTGCATTATAAACAGCTAACCGAAGCAATTGCTGATCAAGGGCGTTATCAAGTATTAAAAAATATTGGAATGAGCCGAAAGCAAATTCAAGTAACAATCGCCAAGCAATTATTGCCCGTCTTTTTACTACCATTGGTGCTTGCCATACCTAACAGTTCATTTTTAATCACAGCACTGGCAAGGTTTTCAAAAATGAATATGCTGCTGCCGTTTCTAAGTACCATCGCTATTTATATGACAATCTACTTTATTTACTATTTGATTACGCTGAGAAAATATTACACAATTGTAAATCAATAAAATGAAAGGACGTGATTGCCTGGGTCACGTCCTAATTAAGTATTCCTCTCTTAGTAGGTCAACTGTTTTTGAAAAAGAAATGGAGGCTTCGGTATAGCATCCTTCTTTTGATTGAATTGAAAGCTCATGCCCTAATTTTGCTGCTGTTTTTTTGGCGAGATATAATCCCATTCCCGTTGACGAAGAAACTTGCCTGCCATTTTTTCCCGTAAAGCCTTTATGAAAAACACTTGGCAAATCTTCTGCGGGTATGCCAATTCCATGATCCCGAATAATGATTCTTCTGTCATTTTCTTGGATTTGAATGGAAATCTCACTGCCGGCGGGTGTGTATTTTAATGAATTTGATAGAAACTGTTGTAAGATAAAAAGAAGTCCCTTTTTATCGGTTAAGACTTCCAATGGTGAGAGGTTCAAATGGAGCTTAATGTTTTTAGATAAAAATAACTTTCGATTCCCTTTCACTGCTTCCTTGATAACCTGTTCAACATTCATTTCCTGAATAAAATAGTCCTTGCTGAAATCACTCGCCCTCGTGTAATAAAGAGCTTGGTCGACTAAATGCTCGATTTTTTCTATTTCTTCTTCAAAACTTTCTGAAATTTGTTCTGTTTCAATCACCATTTTGCAGACGGATATCGGTGTTTTTATTTCATGAACCCATGCTGTCATATACTCATGCCATTCCTTTTGTTCATTTTTCATTCTCTCAATCTCTTGTTCATATTGCTCTTTTTGAGTGTGTAATAGTTGAATGATCAACTTTTCTTCATATTTATGAGTGTGTGGTTGTTCCAACATATACCCAGCTTCTGTTTTCTCTTTTAAATTATTGTAGAATCCCTTTTTATTACGGTAATCAAATAGTAAATAAATCAAAAAAAGTATGGCTAATATAAGCAATAAATATAGAAGATTACTTAGATGAAGATGCAGGTTCGGATCCAACCATGTGACTAAGGATGTAATAGCTATTACGAATAAAAATATGAGTAAAAGAGACCGGTGATCAAAAAGGTAATTTTTCCAATTCATTGTAAAAGGTATCCTTGTCTTTTCTTAGTCATAATGGCATCTTTAATCCCAATTTCCTCAAGCTTTTTCCGCAGTCGATTCACATTTACAGTGAGGGTATTGTCATCGATAAACTGCTCATCTTCCCATAATGCCCTCATCATTTCATCCCGAGAGATAATTTGCCCTGCCTTTTTCATGAGAAGATAAAGAATCTGAAATTCATTTTTCGTAAGGGAAGCCTTTTTACCTCTGTATTCGATAAAGGAATTTTGTAGATTAAGAGTAAGCTTATCGACCGTAAGCAAATCCTTTTTCAAATCTTGAATGGAGTTCGACCTTCTTAGTACAGCATTCATTTTTGCCACCAATACTTCGAGCGAAAATGGCTTCTGAATATAGTCATCCCCACCCATGTTCATAGCAATGACAATATCCATACTTTGTGAGCGTGAAGAAATAAAAATAATCGGTACATCAGAAAGCTGCCGAAGCTTGCTGCACCAATAAAAACCATCATTTCCAGGCAAGTTAATATCCAAAAGGATCATATGGGGATTTTCCTTTATCATTAGCTCATCTAAATGCTCGAAGTCTTCAACCAAAACAGGTTGGAAATTCCACTTTGCTAAATACTGCCCTATTAAACTCCTCATTTTGGAATCATCTTCAACTATTAGAACTTTGTACATGTTCATCACCCAATTTAAGTATATCAAAGGGGAACCGCAAATTCTGCACCATTATTTCGTATATAACAAGTCATGCAGAGAGTGAGAATATCTAAAGTTAATAAAAAAATTTATTACAGTTACTGGCGTTGACAATATACCTACAAGGGTATATGATCTAGAGAGACAGAACGATAGTAGAAAGGAGAATTCCTATGGAATATAATGATCAAATTAAAAATAGAGTGAAGCGCATGGAAGGTCAACTGAGAGGGATTCTGAAAATGATGGAAGAAAATAAAGATTGTAAAGAGGTCATTACCCAGCTATCAGCAGTTCGCTCAGCAGTAGATCGAACGGTTGGCGTAATTGTAAGTTCAAACTTGGTTGAATGTGTTCTTGAAGCTGAAAAAAATGGAGAAAACACGGATGAATTAATTAAAGAGGCTGTCAACCTGCTTGTTAAAAGTAGATAAAAATTAATGGGTTGACACTCTTTTTTTCATTTATTATAATACCCCTAGGGGTAAGGGTAAAAATAAAAAGCTTGGAGGAATTAAAAAATGAATGTAGATAAAGTATTAGATGCAAAAGGTTTAGCATGTCCGATGCCAATTGTAAAAACAAGAAAAGCAATAAATGAACTTGAATCAGGTCAAGTATTGGAGATTCATACAACTGATAAGGGTGCTAAAAACGATCTTACAGCATGGGCTAAATCTGGCGGGCACGAACTCTTGAAACTTGAAGAAGAAAATGATGTACAAAAGTTTTGGATTAAGAAAGGATAATTTTTTTTAAGATGTTTAATACCCTTAGGGGTACGGGTAAGTAAAAGATTAGGAGGTAAAATCATGACAGAAAAGAAAAAGACAACGATCGTATTATTTAGCGGTGATTATGATAAAGCGATGGCGGCCTATATTATCGCAAATGGTGCAGCCGCCTATGATCATGAAGTAACCATTTTTCACACTTTTTGGGGATTAAATGCCTTACGTAAAGATGAAAATATTTCGGTTAAAAAAGGCTTTATGGAAAAAATGTTCGGAAAAATGATGCCAAGAGGCGCAAACAAAATGGGGCTTTCAAAGATGAACTTTGCTGGTTTCGGTCCTAAGATGATCAAAGATGTGATGAAAAAGCATAATGCGATGCCTTTACCTCAATTAATTGAAATGGCACAGGAACAAGACATTAAACTAGTCGCATGTACAATGACAATGGATTTATTGGGTCTACAACAAGAAGAACTGTTAGACAATATTGAATACGCTGGGGTGGCAGCCTATTTAGCTGACGCTGAAGATGGCAACGTCAATTTATTTATCTAATTTCATATACCCCACCACGTATAAAAAATAGGAGGTTTTAAGATGGAGAACATTAAAGCAAATATTATGTTAGATGCAAAAGGATTGGCGTGTCCAATGCCAATTGTAAAAACGAAAAAGGCTATGAATGAATTGGAGGCTGGTTTCGTTTTAGAGATCCATGCAACTGATAAAGGGTCAAAAGCTGACATTCAGGCTTGGGCTAAAAGCTCGGGACATCAATATTTAGGCACTCTAGAAGAAGAAAATGTGCTAAAGCATTATGTAAGAAAGTCTTCCAGTGATGAAACAATTGAAAAAAAGCATACAAATATAGCTAATAATGAAGAACTGGAAATCAAATTAAAAGAAAATGAAAACATTGTTGTTCTTGATGTAAGGGAAGCTTCCGAGTTTGCATTTAACCATATTCCGAATGCGATCTCTATTCCATTGGGAGATATAGAAACTCGCTTACATGAATTAAACAAAGACGATGAAATTTTTGTTGTATGCCGAACTGGAAACCGCAGTGATCTTGCCGCCCAAAAGTTAGCAGAAAACGGATTTTCGAATGTCATCAATGTCGTACCAGGCATGAGTCAGTGGTCCGGTGAAACGACTGGGCTCAATAAATAGGCGCGATGTCTAAAATTTTTTAAAATAAAATATACCATAGGGGGTAAAAAAGTGGCTATTAAATCAATGACTTCAAAAGAAGTAACGAAAAAAGTATTTAACAAAGAAGAATTATTTATTTTAGATGTACGCAATGAAAGTGATTTTCAAGATTGGAAAATCGAAGGAGAAAACTTTGAATATTTAAATGTTCCATATTTTGATTTACTAGATGGCGTGGAAGGAATCATGGATAAGATTCCTTCTGATAAAGATGTGCTCGTCGTTTGTGCAAAAGAGGGTTCATCGATTTTTGTAGCTGAGATGCTCTCTGAGGCGGGCCTTGAGGTTTCTTACCTAGAAGGTGGAATGAAAGCATGGAGTGAACACTTAGAACCTGTTAAAGTTGGGGATTTAAAAGATGGTGGCGAAATCTATCAGTTTGTACGAATCGGCAAGGGTTGCTTATCCTACATGGTTATTTCAAACGGTGAGGCCGCCATCATTGACTCCACAAGAATGACTGACATCTATCTTGAATTTGCCAATCGTATGGGAGCAAAAATTACCCATGTATTTGATACACACTTACATGCCGATCATATTTCTGGTGGAAGAAGACTCTCTGAAAAAACAAACGCAACATACTGGCTGCCACCAAAGGATGCAACGGAAGTAACGTTTGATTACCAACCACTAGAAGATGGAAATGAAGTGGAAATTGGTAACACAGCTATCAATATTCATGCATTATATTCTCCAGGCCACACGATTGGGTCAACATCCTTTGTTATTGACGAAAAGTTCCTCCTGTCAGGGGATATCTTATTTATTGATTCCATTGGAAGACCAGACCTTGCCGGTTTAGCGGAAGACTGGGTTGGAGATTTAAGAGAAAGTCTATACACGAGATACAGAGAATTATCTGGAGAACTAATCGTTTTACCAGCACACTTTATGATTATCGATGAATTAAATGCGGATGGCAGTGTATCTGAAAAATTAAGTACACTATACGAAAAAAATCATGGGCTAAATATTGAAGACGAAAATGAATTTAGAAAACTTGTGACTGAAAATCTACCTCCACAGCCAAATGCATATCAAGAGATTCGTGAAACAAATATGGGGAAAATGAACCCTGATGAAGAGAAGCAACGTGAAATGGAAATTGGACCAAATCGTTGTGCAGTGAGATAAAAAAGGGAATCGGTAGCGATTCCCTTTTTGGAAGGAGGTAAAAATGGATATAGGTTTTATTATTACCATTTTCTTAATTGGATTGATAGGCTCGTTTATTTCAGGAATGTTAGGAATAGGTGGGGCGATTATTAATTTTCCAATGTTATTGTATATCCCCGCCGTACTTGGTGTTGCTCATTTTACAGCCCACGAAGTGTCAGCAATAACAGCAATCCAAGTGTTCTTTGCAACAATTGGAGGTGTCATCGCCTATCGTAAAGGTGGATTTTTAAATAAAAAATTAATTGGTTATATGGGTGTTAGTATTTTAATCGGGAGTTTCATTGGGGGATTCGGCTCTACACACATGTCTGAAAGTGGAATCAATGTAGTATATGGAATTTTAGCGTTCATTGCTGTTGTGATGATGTTTATACCTAAAAAGGGAATTGATGATATATCTTTTGATCAAATAAAGTTTAACAAATGGCTCACCGCATTACTTGCCTTAATCGTTGGGATTGGGGCTGGTATTGTCGGTGCAGGAGGCGCATTCTTGTTAGTGCCCATCATGCTCACCGTTTTAAAACTACCTACAAGAATGACGATAGCTTCTTCCTTAGCGATCACACTTATTTCATCAATAGGTGCCATAGCAGGAAAAATGTCAAATGGACATGTGGAATTCCTACCATCACTTATCATGGTGGTTGCAAGTCTAATAGCATCACCACTTGGAGCTATTGCCGGAAAAAAATTAAATACAAAAGTGTTGCAGGTGGTTTTAGCTATATTAATATTTGCAACGGCAGGGAAGATTTGGATAGATATTTTATATTAATGAATAGTATCTAAGAAAAAGACGTGATCAGCACGTCTTTTTTTTAGATCTTTTTATTGGATATCATTCGTTAAGTTCACCATCATATCTTCGTCCATAGGACGTTTATTTCAACATTTTAGCGTCTTCAATCTTCCCACCTGTTAAATGGGTTATATAGGCTGGCAAAAGGGGAAATACACAAGGAGAAAAAAAGATAGCACTCCCCCTGCTAGTGCAAAAAATAACCATTCACTCCTTTTCAGTTTTAATATAGATTTAATTTGTTAAAGTTTGATTAAGATAAATAATAATTGTATTTTCTATTTCATTTGGTTATTAGAGAAGTTTAAACGATATTGAAAGGATGATTAATAGATGAACCATTGGAATACACGCTTTCAAACAGAGAATTATGTTTTTGGCAAGGAACCGAATGTTTTTTTGGCAGAAATTCAGAAGAAACTAAAAGTGTCCGGTGATGCTTTGGCCATAGCTGAAGGGGAAGGGCGTAATGCGGTTTATTTAGCCGAGCAAGGAATGAAAGTCACGGTATGGGATTATGCAGAATCAGGGCTTGCGAAAACAAAAAAGCTTGCAGAAGAACGAGGTGTATTGGTATCCGCTGAACTTGTGGATTTAAACGAAGCAAACTGGAGTCAAGCTATATGGGATGAAGTAGTATGTATCTTCGGCCACTTTCCGACTGAACTTCGCCAGAAAACCCTTCAAGGTGTAAAGGAAGCTATAAAGCCAGGTGGTTATTATGTGACAGAGGTTTATTCACCTTACCAGATACCTTATAAAAGTGGCGGACCGCGAGATCTGGCCTTTTTATACAAACCAGAAGAATTTTTGAAAACCTTTGCTGATTGGCGCATTGTCCACTTTTTCATGGGAGAGGTTGTCCGTCACGAAGGAGAAGGGCATAATGGACTGTCACATGTGATCCAGTTTATTGGCCAAAAACCAGAATAGAAACAGAATGAAACAGGAGGGATTGAATGGCACAGAAACTGACCGTTATCCAGCAAAATGATACACATGGCTGCCTAGAAATGCATGTGTATCATTTTGCTTCCCCGTACAATAGAAAGGAGACTCTGATCGAACAAAATCAGTCTTCCCTGTCCCATAGGAGATGCCAAGGGGACTGTAACAGGGGTTATCACCTACGGCTGTCCCATTGAAGCCGTTAAGGAGACTCTGATCGAACGAGATCGATAGGTCCTACCATTACGGCTTCATTTATCCCCATAATAAGGAGGCATATCGAAATCTATAGCATCAGCAGTTAAACCATTTCGTTCCACTTTATAGGATTGAGTCCAAGAACCTATCTTAGTCCCTTTACTCCAATTTTCCGTAAACGTAACAAGATAAATTTCCTTACCAATTTGTTTTGCGTTAGTCTCCCTTACCACATGATAACCATCAACCACCCCTTCCCATTTGCCAATTGTTTTAGGAAAGTAATCTATTGTTGTACCCTCCCCAGCTGTTGCACTTTGAACAGCATCTTCTTTTGTAAAGGGAGGCATCGGCGGTGACGTCATTTGGAGAAACATCCAGAGTAAGAAAACCGATGCGATTGGTATGAGGTAAAACATTTTTACACTCTTGTTTTGTCTCTTATATAACCACTTATCGATGATTCCATATACCATAGCTGCCAGCATTCCGTAGTAGGCAAGTGTTGTTTCTTGAAAAATGATGCCGTTCGCCAATCCAAATATGCCAAGTATTAATACATAGAGCCAGTCGTGTTTTTTAAACAATTTCCCTTGCAAATACTCGATTCCAATCGATACTAAGTTTCCATATACTAGGACTATAACGCCAATAAACATAAAATAAACAAAAAACCAACTAATGAACTGATTTCCTTTGTTATAATCAACATCAGAACCACTTTTTAAATATAAAAAACTTAACATAAACGAAAAAATAGTAGTAGTAATAAATGTAGTTAATATTTTTCTAGTAATAAGATTTCCAATTTGCATCTTTTCACACTCTGTTCTTTTTAAAAATGGTAGTATTATTGTACACTATTCTGCATCTTTGGATTGGAGAAAAACACCATAATTTTTGTTTTATTTTCAGTAAAAGCTATATACAAACTTATTGGTTTATAGTGCTGGAAATGCTTGAAAATGGTACATGAAGACAGATGGTGCTAAAAAAATGAAAGTTGTCTTCATAGGTTGTTATGAAGTCCCAATATATTGAAAATCAATCACCGAAAAGAAAAGGAGAAACCATGACAAAAAATAATGAAACAGGATGGAATTTAGACAATAGTTATGATCGCCTGCCAAATTCACTTTTTTCCAGTATCAATCCTACTCCCGTACAATCACCAAAATTGGTTATTCTCAATAAAGAATTAGCAACATCCCTCGGTTTAAACGCCCAAGCGCTCGAAAGCGACGATGGCGTAGCGGTGTTTGCCGGAAATAAGCTTCCTGATGGGGCTTCGCCTCTTGCTCAAGCATATGCGGGGCATCAGTTCGGGCATTTTAATATGTTAGGGGACGGACGGGCGATACTGCTAGGTGAACAGATCACGCCTGAAGATGAGCGCTTTGATATTCAGTTAAAAGGTTCAGGCAGAACGCCATATTCCCGTGGCGGAGATGGGCGAGCGGCGCTTGGGCCGATGCTCCGTGAATATATCATTAGTGAAGCGATGCATGCGCTCCGGATTCCTACCACTCGTAGTCTAGCGGTGGTGACAACGGGTGAAGCGGTTATTCGTGAAACTCCGCTACCCGGTGCTATTCTAACCCGTGTCGCTGCCAGTCATATACGTGTTGCCACCTTTCAATACGTAGCGAAATGGGGCACAGTGGAAGAACTGCGGACATTGGCTGATTATACAATCAAGCGCCATTTTCCGGAAATAGAAGCAGATGAGAACAGGTATCTTTCATTACTTCAAGAAGTAATCAAGCGTCAGGCTGAGTTGATTGCCAAGTGGCAGCTTGTTGGTTTTATTCATGGGGTGATGAACACCGATAATATGGCCATTTGCGGAGAAACGATCGATTACGGTCCTTGCGCCTTCATGGATACTTATGACCCGGCAACCGTATTTAGTTCTATTGATCGTAACGGCCGCTATGCCTACGGTAATCAGCCGCCAATTGCCGGATGGAATTTGGCCCGGTTTGCTGAAACTTTATTACCGCTGCTACACTATAATATAGAGCAGGCGGTCGAAATGGCTCAGGAGAAGATTACACTTTTTAATGAGTTATATCATGTCCATTGGTATGCGGGGATGCGAGCAAAACTGGGGTTATTTAATGAGGAAACAGATGATGAGGCCCTAATCGATGGTCTCCTAAACATGATGGAGAAGTATCAGGCGGACTATACGAATACATTCCGAGCATTAACAATAGAAAAGCACGATGATACAAACTTATTTGGAAGCCCAGAATTTGCAGAGTGGCATGAGCGCTGGCTGGCAAGATTGGATGGACAGCAGGAATCGAAAGCCTCCTCGAACGAGTTAATGAAAAACACAAACCCTGCGGTTATTCCGCGGAACCACAGGGTTGAAGAGGCGCTGGAAGCGGCGGTGGAAAAAGGGGACTATAGCGTCATGGCCCGGCTTTTGGATGTGCTATCTCAACCTTTCACGTACGCTGCTGAGCAGGTGGAATACTGTACAGTACCAACATCAACAACTCCTTACCGAACTTTTTGCGGTACTTGATGTATATATAGGAAGAACTAGACAGAAATACTTTAAAGCCATTCTTATACGTTAAAGGAATGGCTTTTCACTATTTTCAAGATATATTTCGAGCATTGTGTTGATGAAGTCATAGGTGAAATGAAAGCCTAGAATTTAATTATATGATTTTCAGAAATTTTAGTGTAAAACGGCCATTGAAATTGCGAAAAAATCCAAACTTTCTGTTAAAATGTTATTATACATGCTTGCCTGTCAGGAGGTTGATGCGGGTTATCCATGTATTGGTAAGAATACATAAAAACAGGGAGGACTCGGTATGAAGATAGGTGTATCAAGCTGGAGTATGAATCAGGAATTTATTAAGGGAATGACAATGGTAGACTTCGTTCGTGTAGTCAAGGAGGAATTCGGGGCGGACGCGGTTGAAATGGTTCATTGGATGGTCGGTAATGTCAGTTCAGAAGGTGCGGAAAAAATGAGTTTCGCCTTCGAGCAGTTCAGTAATCCCGATAAAGATCCCGAAAAAATTCAGAAGGCGATTGGCGGCTTTATGGAAGTCATGGATGAGATGAGCCTCAACAAGCCGGAAAATCTTGAAGATGTTAAGATGGCTCTTGAAAAATACGGGGTGAAAGTACTCAATATGCCAATTGACTACGGCAATATTTCTGGGTTGGATGAAGAAAAACGCAAATCGGACCTAGCGGTTATAAAATCTTGGATCGATATAGCTGCTTACCTAGGAAGTACAGGAGCTAGAGTCAACACTGGTCAGCAGCCAGAAGGCGTTTTTGACCTTAGCATAACAGCAGATTCATATAGAGAACTAGCTGAATATGCCGAGACGAAAGGTGTTGCTTTAGTATTGGAAAACCACGGTGGTATGTCGGCAGATCCAAAAAATATACTAAAGCTTTTTGAAATGGTCAATCATCCAAATTTCCGAGTTTGCCCTGACTTTGGAAATTTTGATCCGGAAATTCGTTATGAAGCGATTGATATGATATTCAATAATCCTATCTTAGTTCATGCGAAAACATATGAATTTAATGAGGATGGAAGCCACGTCCAATTTGATTTTGGCAAGTGCATGGAGATTGCGAAGAAGCATAATTATGACGGCTACTACTCAGTAGAATTTGAAGGACCTGGAGACCAACGGGAAGGGATCCAGAAAACAATTGATTTGTTGAAAAAGTGTGTAAGTCCAATAAAACAGTAATTTATCATGAAAGAGTAATAGAATTAAATTTCGTATCAAATGGGACTTTTTTTCTGAAAATATAAACGAGCTTGTGAATACAAGCTCGTTTAAATATGAGGTATAGTGCACTGATATTGCCTTTCCTTATAATAAAATTAACCTTTTAAAATATCATCTATCATAGCTAATTCTTCCTCGCTAAATTCAAGGTTATTTAATGCTGCCACATTATCTTCAATTTGGCTAACACGACTGGCTCCAATTAATGCCGATGTCAGTCGTCCTCCACGGAGTACCCATGCCAGGGACATTTGTGCAAGTGATTGCCCTCTTTCTGCAGCAATGTCATTTAATTGACGAACCTTTTGAATTACATCTTCAGTGATTTGGTCTTTTTTAAGAAAACTTGTTGGGTTCGCAGCACGTGAATCCTCAGGAACTCCGCCTAAATATTTATTCGTTAACAAACCTTGTTGTAATGGACAAAAGGCAATGGACCCTACACCATTTTCTTCAAGGACATCTTGTAAACCATCTTCAATCCAGCGGTTTAACATCGAGTAGCTCGGTTGGTGGATTAACAAAGGTGTTCCTAGATCATTTAAAATTCGTACTGCTTCAGCTGTTTCCTCTGGAGAGTAGCTTGAAATCCCGACATATAATGCTTTACCTTGGCGAACAATTTGATCAAGCGCACCCATTGTTTCCTCTAATGGTGTGTTTGGATCAGGACGGTGAGAATAGAAAATATCAACATAGTCTAAACCCATGCGCTTCAAGCTTTGGTCAAGACTAGCGATCAAGTATTTTTTTGATCCCCATTCACCGTAAGGTCCATTCCACATATGATAACCCGCTTTTGTAGAGATGACCATTTCATCTCGATACGGTTTAAAGTCTGTCGCTAGCATTTGACCAAACATTGTTTCCGCGGATCCTGCTGGTGGTCCATAATTATTTGCGAGGTCAAAGTGCGTAATCCCTAAATCAAAGGCTCTTCTAAGCATTGCGCGCCCATTTTCATATGTATCGACACCGCCAAAGTTATGCCATAGGCCTAGTGATATTGCTGGTAATAACAGTCCGGAATCCCCTGTTCGATTGTATTTCATCGCTTCATATCGATTATCACTTGCTAAGTAAGTCATGATTTATTCTCCTTTAGGTTGACATAATTTCTCCAAACATGAACAGGCTGCCAATTTAATAGTTTTTTAGCTTTTTCATTGCTTAATAGTGTTTCAAAGCCGGTTAATTCTGTCTTAAAATCTTTTACATTAGGAAAAACTTGCTCCATCAATTGTTTACTTTCTATATCCATACTCGTTTCATCATTGGCAATATTTAAGACAACAGAACCAAGACCATCTGTTTCAACGGCGAGTCGATACGCTGTTGCGGCATCTCTGGAATCAATATAGCTCCATAAAATGGTTTTTCTTTGTTCCGGGTCATGGATAAAACTTGGGAAATTGGCATAATTCTCAGGTGTGATGACATTCCCGAGACGCATGGAAACCACTTGCATCCCCGTTCTCCGATGAATCATATCTGCTGTTTGTTCATTCACAATCTTTGATAATCCGTAGCTATCTTCGGGTAATTGCGGATGTTCCTCATCGATCGGCACATATTTTGGCTCTAATGAATTCTTTGAAAAACAAATACCGTAAGACGACTCACTTGAGGTAATAACGGCTTTTTTAATACCTAAATTTCCTGCTGCCTCTAAAATATTATACGTAGACATCACATTATTTCGGAATGTCACTTCATTAGGATGTGAATAAGCTACCGGAATAGCAGCGAGGTGAATAACCGCATCTGCTCCAACTAAAACTCCATGCACTTCGCCGAGGTTAGTTAAATCGGTAATGACGGTTCGACACAGCTCCTCTTGTGGCTTCTTCACATCGGCATTCACAACTTCATAGCCATGATCTAAAAATTCTTTTATCACTGAAGGTCCTAAAAGACCACTTCCACCTGTAATGACAACTTTGGGCATTTTGATCACCTCTATGGTTTAATAAAACGCTTACTCAAACGAAGTATACGTTTTCATATTGTTTAATACAAGTACTGAAATAATTTTGATATAATAAAAGAAAGAATATTTAGTATAAAATTTATAGTTACTATTTTTTAAAGGGGGATGGGGGATATGCAGGAAGTAAAGGAAGAGCTAGTTGTAGAATGTTCGATCGAAAAGGCATTGAATATCATTGGTGGTAAGTGGTCATTTCTGATTTTAAAGCAACTTTTTGAAGGGACAAAGCGTTTCGGAGAAATCCAAAAGTCTATACCAAAAATTAGCCCCAAAGCGTTAACTGATACATTACGCCACTTAGAAGAAAATGAAGTGGTGAATCGCAAAGTTACTCCAACCGTTCCTGTAACAGTCGAATATTCCTTAACTGATAAGGGACAAGCGCTCCATAAGATTTTAAAAGAAATGAAGATTTGGGGATCTCAGTGGGCTTGAAAACATAAGAAAAAGCGTAGTTATTTATCGCTACGCTTTTTTCTTTTTATCTTTTAAAATAGAAACTCATCCGGATCCGGTCCAAATCGGTGGTCTTGATTTAATTGATCGATCGCTTTCATATCTTCTTCAGACAATGTGAAGTCAAAAATGTCAGCATTTTCTTGAATACGTTCTTTGTGAACGGATTTTGGTATCGTAACAACCCCGTGTTGCACATCCCAACGCAGGACAATCTGAGCAGGAGTCTTTCCATATTTAGCAGCTAATTCCGTAAGGGTCGGCAGATTAAGATTTCCTTTCATAATTGGCGACCAAGCTTCCAATTGAATTCCTTCGTTCTTACAATACTGAAGAAGCTTTTGCTGGTTAAGTAAAGGATGAAATTCTACTTGATTTACAGCAGGAATTATATCACTGTTTTGTTTAAGTGTTTCAAGATGATGGATCTTGAAGTTACTTACGCCAATGGAGCGAATAAACCCTTCCTTATGTAATTTTTCAAAGGCTTTCCAAGTTTCCTGGAACTTATCTTTCCCAGGCCAGTGAATTAAGTACAGGTCGATATATTCAAGATCAAGCTTCCTGCGACTATCCTCAAAAGCGCGAAGTGTAGATTCATAGCCTTGATCAGGGTTAGCAAGTTTTGTTGTAATGAAAAGTTCCTCTCTTGGAATACCGCTTTGCTTAATCGCAGTGCCCACCCCGGTCTCATTTCGATACCCAGCTGCAGTATCAATCGAACGATAACCCGCTTCTATAGCATGAAGGACAGAATTAATGACTTCTTCACCTTCCGCCACTTGAAAGACACCTAACCCGAGCCATGGCATACGTACACCATTGTTTAAAACCGTATAGTCAGTGAATTGTTGAATATTCAAACCTCATTCCTCCTCACTATGTTTTCATTTTCATTGTATAAGATTACAGACAATTATGAAAGTGGTGAAATGTTTTTGTCTAGCTATACTTTATGTTACTTACTTAATTGGTTGTACGATGCCAGTGTAGCAGTCTTAAATTGTTCAATATGTTCAGCGCGCTTATTTTTATTTCGGGCTTACTGTTAAACGCCGTGACGTTAGAATGTCTTGTACAATAAAATAGTGGAAAAGGAGTAAAAAAATGGATGATTTTCACAAAATTACGATAAAAAAAACAGGAAAAGGGACGAAAATAAAAAATCCGACCCACTATGAATTGATCGGTAAAGGATTCCAGGGAGCTGTTTTTAGGCTTTCCGAAGACCGATGTATAAAGATGTATGCGAAAGAAAGACACTGTCTGAGGGAGAGCGAAGCACTAAAAATAGCACAGGTTTCCTCAATTGTTCCCAAGGTTTTTGAAGTTGGGGCGAACTACATTGTAATGGAATACATCAAAGGACAGCCTTTGAAGGATTATCTTGGAGCCTTAGGAAGCATCCCGGAATCAATCGTTAAACAATTAATATTTGTATTCAAGGAAATGAAAAAAGTCGGTTTTACCCGTGTTGACGAAGCTATTCGCCATTTTATCGTAACTGATAATGGGGAGATTAAAGTTATAGACCATGTGAATTCATTGACAACACAAAAAGCTTGGCCTAATAAATTCTGTGGTCACCTCGCTAAATTAAATTTATTAGATGCCTTCCTGTATCAGGTGAAGAAAAGCGATCGGGAATTATTTTCGGAATGGGAAAAATGGCTGTAATAGGAAGTATTTTAGTTTTCGGTATGTAATGTAACGGGGACAATAGTTAGTTTTTGTTGTGGCATAGCACCTCCTTAAATTGATACGTTTATCATACCAGCTGGGGCTGCTGTTTTATATGCGTTGTTTGAATACGGGCTTACTGTGTTTAGATAACTCCTCCATATTAAAGCACATCTATGTATAATGATGTGCTTTTTGGGCCGCTATTAATATTAATTGTTACTTGATCTCCATTTAATCAATCACCTTTTCTCATAATGAAACTTAGATGCCTTCCGCTTTGTTTATCCTCACGATAAGAGAAACCATCCTGATTTATATAAGTACAAGTTCGATCAATGGTAATTTGCTCCGACGGGATGCCTGCCAACTCACATTGCTTTTTCACGGTTAGTTGATTGTCAATGTGATATTTGCGGGTTTGGTCATTGTAATACATAAAATCATCCGCATAGCCAAGGTCTTTGAATTTTACATACACATCTTCATCGACTTCAAATTTCTCCTGGCTTAGCGCCGCACCAATTTGGACGTGGAAATCACTTGGGTTACAATGTTCCGCTTGCTTTAAATGCTTAAACATTTTCAAGGTAATTTCTTTCACTGTACCTTGCCATCCGGAATGGATCACGCCAACGAGACCATTCACTTTATTGTAAAAAATCACCGGGACACAATCGGCAGTGAAGCTGCATAATAACAGATTTGGCTCATACGTATACAGGCCGTCTGTATCCGCAATGGCTGTATCTATTTGATCAGCGCCTCGTCCTTTGTCAGCAAGCGTGACCCGATGAAAATTTGAGCTATGCGTTTGATTAGCACAACAAACGAAATTTTCTAGCCCACAATGTAAGGAAGCAGCTAATTTTTTTCGATTTTCGAGGACATGATTAGCATTTTCACAGGAATGAAGGGCCATGTTGTTGCTTTCAAGTTCTGCATCATCTTTCATGGTCATCCCTGCTATGAATTTCTCATTGTTTAAAAACATCTTTGTTTTCATATCATCACCTAGTTTTAATATATGTTAGTTTACTGCTGATGTATAGGGCGGTATTTTTGCAGCTTTTCCATGAGAACAGTGCCTTTTTATTTGTCATTTAACGCTTATGAGGATAGCTTTTCGATAAATGGATCGCTTTCAATTGCCGGTAGCTGATGTAAATGGAGCATGTTTCGATTTCCCGTAGCAGCGGATAATTGTTGTTCAGGGTAAATGGAGTGTGTCTCGATTTCCCGTAGCAGTGTAAAATTGTAGTTCAAGGTAAATGGAGCATAGGTTCAATTACCAGTAAAGATGAAAAAGTGTTGTTCTCTTATTTTTAGTTCTTAATGAGTACAGAAGATCCGAATAAATATCATAAAGGGCTGTCGCAGACAGCCCTTTACTTTTTTCAAGCATCTAAAGTGTACGAAAGATACTTTCTACATCATTATATCCTCTACGATCTTCATCCCGTGGATCATCGGATTCTACTGTCCACTCTGTTTCAACAGGGGCTAAAGCTCCGGAGTTGTTTTTTATATACGGAATATGAACATGATACGTTTTGCCGTCTTTTTCTGCCGTATAACCTAAATAGTACCGATTATCTTTGCCTTCTTCCTCAAAAATACCGATCCCATCTAAATCGAATTTTTCTATATAAGGTTGAAATGACTGTTGCAATTCATTGATAATTTGCTCTCGTGATAAAAATTCCATCAACTTCACTCCCTTCCTAATAAAACCTAATCTTAATATGTCTTTCTTTAGTTTTATTAAACGTTCTACTTTACCTAAAGAAAGCGGAGGGAGTTGGTAAAAGTCATTTTATAAAAGCTGCACATCTAAAAGAGCAGCAATTTTTTCGCGGTAGATGTCAAATTCCTTAATTTCTTTTAAATTGGCAAGCATTCCTTGAAAGGCATATTTCTCTAAATTTGGTTTCTTGAGTTCACCCTTTAGAAAATCAATGACCCCAGCTAGTCCATCTCTTTGGTCTTCATCTATTTTCATATTCTCAAGCTGTTCTTGCATATCAGCTAATAATAATGAGGCTTTTTCAATCCTATCAATATTCCCAAATGAGCATTGTGGGAAGGAACTTAGCAAATTACTTTTCTTAATGATTGGTTCTTCGCCATTTTGAAACGCGTTTACAATATCATCAATTCTGTTCATGAGAAAATTCGGGAGGAGATCCACATCCATTTGCAAATCATGAAAAAGCATGGCGGCCAAATAGCTTTGCTTCATCCCTTCTATTAACAAAATGATATCGCCAATGAAAGTGGTTATATTCTCTCCGTATATATCCTTCAAGTTTCTTTCATACCAAGTCAATGTTTCAAATTGGGCTTTTTCCATAAATTCACGAAGCTCTTTATTAATTGAAAAACTTTGTTCCCGTAAATACATAATGAAAAACTCTTTATGTTTAGTAAGTTCCTCGAATGGCACACCCAGCTGTTTTTTCATTTTTTCACGGGGATTCAAATTCTCTTTATCTATTTCTATTGTCCTTGTGCTCATTTGTTCAAAATAATATTGAAAAATTGCGATATGTAATTCCTCTTTGGAGGAAAAATAATTATAAAATGCCCCTTTAGACATCGCGCAATCGGTCACAATATCTTGAACGGATGTATTATAAAAACCATTTTCCGCAAACAACTTAATGGCAGACTCAATGATCTCTTTTCGTTTTTTTTCCTTCATAAGCCTCACCTGATTTCATATTATTGTTTTATTATGACCACGCGGTCACTATCTGTCTGATTCGGTTCATATATATAAGGACCTTAGCTAACCTGGACTTTAACCATTCGTGCAACTTATGGCAAAGCTGTGACTATGGCTTAATAATAGCAAATAATCCTTGCAATTGACTGACTGGTCATCTATAGTATAAAACATCAGAACCCACTGGTCAAATGATCATGAACAAGGAGTGTACGACTTGAAAAAAGTTATTGATTTTTCCCTAAACAACAAATTTGCCATATGGATCCTCACGCTTATGGTTGTTGTTGCGGGCCTATATTCAGGCTTTAACATGAAACAGGAAATGATTCCTAATATTACATTGCCAAACGTATCTATTATTACAACATATCCAGGAGCTGCACCGGATGAAGTAGCGGAAAATGTAACCGTACCAATCGAGCAGCGGGTCCAAAATTTAAATGGCGTAGAAATTGTGAGCTCATCATCATTAGCAAATGCTTCCTCCGTACAAATCCAATTTACTTATAAAACAGATATGGATGAAGCTACTAATGAGGTAAAAGATGCACTATCTAACCTTTCCTTACCAGAGGGTGCCCATGAACCGCAAGTATCGCGTTTAAGTTTAAGTGCAATGCCGGTCATGGCTTTAAGCGTTAGCGGTAAAAAACAAAGCTTGGACGAGCTGACGAAAACTGTAGAAGCTGATATGCTGCCTGTTTTAGAAGGGGTAGAAGGCGTTTCCGATGTACAAATTTCGGGCCAACAACTGAAAAAAGTAACAATCGATTTTGATGAAAAGAAATTGAACAAATATGGCTTGAAACAGGAAACGATTCAACAACTCATTCAAGCTTCAGACCTTACTTTCCCATTAGGTTTAACAAATTTTGATGACAAAGTAAAAAACCTCGTCATTGATGGCAATATTGCAACGCTTGATGATTTGAAAAAGTTGGAAATTCCTGCAATCCCAGCACAAGGCGCTATGCAAGGGCAAGATCTTGGTCAAACTGGTCAAATGGCACAACAGGGGGCTATGCAAGGCCAAGATCCTAGTCAAGCAGGCCAAATGGCACAACAAGGGGCAATGCAAGGACAAGGCCCAGGTCAAATGGGTCCAGGAGGTCAAGCCAACTTACAGGCGCAAGTTCCATCAGAAATGCCGACAGTACAATTAGGCGAGTTAGCCAAAATTAAAGTTGTCAGTGAGGCCGAATCTATTTCAAGAACAAATGGAGAAGACTCCATTGGTATTCAAATCACTAAGGCAGCTGATGCAAATACAGTTGAAGTTGTTAACGGTGTGAAGGATACGATCAAAAAGTTTGAAGATGAATTCGGGTTGACGGTTATCCCAACTTTTGACCAAGGAGAACCAATTGAGACGGCTATTAGTACAATGCTTGATAAAGCACTGTTTGGGATTCTTTTTGCAGTAATCATCATCTTACTGTTCTTAAGAAGTATAAAAACGACGCTAATTTCCATTGTTTCAATCCCGATGTCCTTACTAATGGCCATGTTCCTGTTGCACCATATGGATATTACGTTGAATCTATTAACATTAGGGGCGCTTACTGTTGCCATTGGGCGGGTAATCGATGACTCGATTGTAGTAATGGAAAATATATATAGGCGCATGGCTTTGCCAGATGAAAAATTACGCGGAAAAGATTTAATCCGTGAGGCAACACGTCAAATGTTCATTCCGATCTTCTCATCTACGGTCGTAACGATTGCCGTGTTCTTACCAATTGGCTTAGTTGGTGGAATGGTTGGAGAAATGTTCTTACCGTTTGCCTTAGCTGTAGCCTTTGCACTTGCCGCTTCCTTAGTTGTGGCAGTGACGATTGTTCCGATGCTTGCTCATTCATTGTTTAAGAAGAAGCTGGACAGCAACACTGGAAAAGGACACCGTAAACGTACGGAAAAACCTAGTAAACTATCGAATTTTTATAAAGGCATTCTGGAATGGGCATTAAATCATAAACTGATTACCTTTGGAGGATCAGTAGTCATCCTTGTCTTAAGTTTCTTCTTATTACCGCTGATCGGTGTCAGCTTCATGGATGATGAAGAGCAAAAAATGATTATGGCTACTTATAGCCCTGCACCAGGACAAACAAGAGCAGATGCGGAAGCAGTTGCCCTTGATGCAGAGAAAATGATTAGTAACCGTGAAGGTGTAACTACCTATCAGTATTCTTTAGGCGGCGACAGCCCAATGGCCATGATGGGGATGGGCGGAGGCAACTCTGCGCTATTCTTTATAGAATATGATAAGGATTTTAAAAACTTTAGTGAAGAAACGACAAAAGTGATCGACGCATTAAACGAAAATACTAAATTAGGCGAATGGAAAAGCATGGACTTCGGCGGTATGGGTGGAAGCGGCCTTCAATTATATGTCTATGGCGATAATAAGGAAGACATCCAACAAGCGGTTGACCAAATTTTACCGATCCTGGAAAAAAATAAAGAATTAGAAAAAGTCGATTCAAGCCTTAAGGAAGCTTATGATCAATATACGCTTTTAGCCAATCAGGAAAAATTAAGCAACTACGGATTGACTGCCGCTCAAATTGGTATGAATTTGAGCCAAACGGGTCAAGCCCCGATTCTTACAACGGTTAAACATGAAGGAAAAGATGTGAATGTTTATATCGAAGTGGAAGAAAAGGAATATAAAAGTATTAAAGATATAACAAATATGAAAATATCAACACCATTAGGCACCACTGTTAAAGTGGGCGATGTGATGGATGTTAAAGAAGGAAAAACTCCAAACACAATTGAACGAAGACAAGGAAAAATGTACGCATCCCTTTCTGCGGACGTGAAGAGCAAGGACGTAGCGGCGGTATCAGCTGCAATAGAAAATAAAATAAGCGAACAAGATTTACCGAGCGGAGTGAAGGTTGAATTTGGCGGTGTAACTGAACAAATCAATGAATCTTTTACTCAATTAGGTCTTGCCATGCTGGCGGCAGTAGCGATTGTCTATTTCGTTCTTGTCGTGACATTTGGCGGAGCACTGGCACCACTAGCCATTTTGTTCTCTCTGCCATTTACAATTATCGGTAGCTTAGTTGCACTTTGGATAGCTAATGAACCGTTAAGTGTATCAGCGATGATTGGTGCACTGATGTTAATTGGTATTGTCGTAACAAATGCAATTGTGTTGATTGACCGTGTGATTCATAATGAGAAGGATGGACTGACTACAAGAGAAGCGCTGCTGGAAGCCGGATCTACTCGTCTCCGACCGATCTTAATGACTGCTCTTGCTACAATTGGAGCTCTAATCCCACTCGCAATGGGGATAGAAGGCGGAGGGCTAATTTCAAAAGCATTAGGTGTGACAGTAATAGGTGGTCTAATAAGTTCCACACTGTTGACTCTTGTTATCGTCCCGATCGTTTACGAAACATTTACTAAATCTCGTAAAAGAAAAGTGAAGCACCGTAAAGGAAGAAATCCTGCTAGTAGTTATTAGGAAAAAGACTATGCCACAGTCGTTTAGACTGTGGTATTTTTATTATGTAAGAGGGTTATAATGCCCCTGAAGGTAAAAAGAAGGTAATTAGTAAAGTGTAGAGAATTAGAAGGTAAGGCAATTTGCGGAAAGGAAGAGAAGAAGATGATTAATAAAGTCGGTCAAATTATGTTATATGTAAATAACCAAGATGAGGTATTGCAATTTTGGACAGAAAAAGTAGGGTTTACTTTAGTTTCAGAAGAAGATAATGGCCAAGGATTTAAGTGGTTTGAAATTGCACCAACAAAGGATGCTGAAACGAGTATCATTCTCCACAATAAAGAATTAATTGCTAAAATGCAGCCAGAGTTAAATCTTGGAACACCTTCGTTAATGTTCTTCTCCGAAAATATTGATCAATTATATAAAGACTTGTCGGAAAAAAACGTCAAAGTCGGAGAAATAGTGAACATGCCTTCTGGCAGAGTATTTAACTTTGCTGATAATGAAGAGAATTACTTTGCAGTTATGGAAAAGAAGTGAGGCTAAAAGAAAAATCCTGATTAATTGATTCAGGATTTTGGTCAAACTTTATTGTGATATACCAATTTATGTATAGATACACTTAATTAAAGACGATCTATCTGCTCATATCGTATATTCCTTGAATGAAAAGCAGAAGAGTTTACGCATATTCCTGCCCTTATTACCAATAAGCCGGAACCAGGATTGACCAACGTAAAAAGAATTTGAAATAAGCCTATCTATTATGTAAGAAATACGGTCATTTGCTTCCTCATTTTCAATTTTATTTTTACAAGATAGTGACAAAACAAAATACGATTTATCGCCTTCAAGTTCAAGTAATTGAAGGTGATAAATGCCTTTCTGGGAATGATTGAACTCATCTAATACCTTTTGAATACTCTTTTCTACTTCTATCGCATATTTTTCTGCATCTCCCCAATTTGATAAAAGAGACTCATATAATGAAAACGTTAAGATAAAATGGGAGGCATATTCCTTGGGATCAAATTCTTTTTCTTTTTCATCTTCCAAAGGGTAAATAATAAACTCTTTATAGTTAGCAAAAAAATTACCTTTCATATTACTTACCTTCTTCCTTTAAAAATATGTGTGACAAAAATCCTGTTAAAATTATTATACATTATTTAGGTCGCTGTTGTTTGAAATATTTGATTATTTGATTAACGGGGCAAGTTAAGGGTTATCCTTTGTCATTTTTTTGAAAAAAAGAAGGTGAAAAGTAAGGCAAAGAGGCCGCCAAATGTGACAGCCTCTTTGCCTTACTTTGATAAGAAATATGGTTTGTCGCTTAGACTATTTTTCTGTAGAAAACGAACGACTTTGCTTCTGTATTGAACAGGCAGCTGAACAATTTTTGCTGAGGGAACATCCTGCACATTTACCCATTTTGCTTCTTTTCACAAATCGGTAAAGGGTAAAAATAGCATAGCCGAAAATGATTGCACCTAGAATGATGCTAATGAACATTTCGTATCCCTTCCTTCATATTAATGGAGTCCTAAGAGAAGACCACCTTGATAAATGATAATGGAAACTACATAGGCAATGATGAGCGCGTAAAGCACTGAAAACCATGTCCATTTTGCTGAACTGGTTTCTTTTTTAATCGCCGCGACCGTTGCCAAACATGGTACATAAAGCAAGATGAAGGCCAAAAAGCTATAGGCTGATAGCGGTGTAAAATAGTCAGTCATCACTCCTTGTAATGTGTGCATGTCGGGCGCTACGTAAATAATATTCATGGTTGAGACAACGACTTCTTTTGCCAGAAAACCGGTTAACAACGCGGCCCCGGCTTGCCAGTTTCCGAATCCGATCGGATGCAGAACGGGTGCAATCGCGCCGCCAATCAATGCAAGGAAACTTTCATCCATCGGGACGTTTAACCCGCTCGGCCCTGCATAAGTTAATAACCAAATGATAACGGAACCGCCAAATATAAAGGTACCGGCTTTACGGACAAATCCTTTTCCTTTCTCCCACGTGCTTTGCAATAAAGTTTTGAATTGCGGGAATCGATAAGGCGGCAATTCAATCACAAAAAATGAACTGGCTTGTTTTAAAATGGTCGCTGAAAAGATTTTCGCAAGTGATAAGGCAAGCACAATCCCTAATAAATATAGGGAAAGCACAATCAAAGCTTGGTTTTGTTTGAAAAATGCACCGACAAATAAGCTGTACACCGTCAGCCTGGCCGAACAAGACATCAGTGGATTTAAAATAATCGTGAGCAGCCGTTCCTTTGGTTGTTCGATCGTTCTTGCGGCCATAATCCCAGGCACATTGCAGCCAAATCCGATAATCATCGGAATGAAGGCTTTCCCGTTCAAGCCAACGCCCTCCATAATTTTATCCATCACCATCGCAACGCGCGCCATATAGCCTGAATCCTCAATAAACGAAATCATAAAGAAAAGCATAAAAATTTGCGGTACAAAAACGAGGACTCCGCCGACCCCAGCAATGATTCCTTGTAAAATCAGGGCTCGGATAAACTCGGTTGCACCTGCAGTCATTAGCAAGCTGTTCAGTGTATTTGTTAACGGCCCCGTAATAAAAGCATCCAATCCATCTGAAAGCGGGGTCCCGAACCAGTCAAAGGTCAGTTTAAAAATGAGATAAGTAAATAATATAAAAATAGGAAGTCCAAGCACTTTATTTGTTACGATTTGATCAATCCGATCAGTCATCGTATATTCAGCTTTTTTCGTAGTGTTGACACAGCATAATAATAAAGCTTGTATATAGTTGCCGCGTATCGTCCGAATATGGTGTGCCAATGATTTTGATATTGTTTCAGATTGTAGCCTTTTTTCCGTTTTTTCAAATAGTTCTTTTGCGGTAGATTCAGTTAGATACTTTAAAACTAGATCCTTAACCACCTGGTTTCCTTCAAAAAATTGCAGGGCTAACCATCTTCTTGGCGGTATATCCTCATCTTCAGGAAGCAATGCCGTAAAATCCTGAATCGCTTCCTCGATAATCCTTCCATAATCGATAACAAGTGTAGTTTGTTGATGCATAGTTGATGAAAGATTTGCAGCTAATTCATCACAACCAGCCCCAGAACGTGCGACTATGGGAACAATAGAACAATCAAGACGTTCAGATAAAAGGGGGATGTCGATCTCAATCCCTCTTGTCTTTGCGACATCTACCATATTTAATCCGATGGCAAGTGGTTTTCCATACTCTAATAATTGCAATGTTAAGTATAAATTACGCTCCAATTGGGAAGCGTCAACAATATTTAAAATGGTGGCAACATCATCATATAAAAGAAAATGAGTGGCCACTCCTTCATCCTTGGATAAGGGATTAAGGGAGTATACGCCCGGTAAATCGACTAAATGTCCGGCCTTATTTTTTAAAATCCCGACCTTCTTTTCAACCGTAACCCCGGTCCAGTTTCCCACATATTCATAGGAACCTGTTAGTTTATTGAATAAAGATGTTTTACCCGTATTGGGGTTGCCAACTAATGCTATATTATTTATACACTTTCCACCCGAATCTTCTTAGCTTCGCAGCGGCGAATCCCTATTAATTGACCTTTGGCTTCAATCGTAATTGGCCCGCCTAATGGTAAAATGCGCTTTATCTTAAGGACGGACCCTTCCATAATTCCAAGATCCAATAACCGGCGTTGAACAAGCTCGTTTATCCAATCCGTATTAATAATTCGTACTTTTTCTCCAGCGTGTATATCCGATAAAACCATTCTATACACCTCAATCTAATTGATAATGAGTCTCATTCTTCTTTAATTGTATGAGAATGATAATCATTTGTAAATAAAAAAATAAAGGGATTTTTTGCGACATCACTCAAGATTATATTGAAAATTTCAATAAGTCTATGATAGCTTTAAAATAAAGAAAGGAAGTGGAAAATGTTTATCAAATCAAGATGTGAATCAGCGGAACTAAAGCAACTAAGATATTTACACATACGAACGAATTTGTCTGAAAAAGAAAAGCGGCATTTTTCAAACTTAGAAAAAGGTTATGAAGGTGAATTGAAATTTGATATGTTGCTGGACAACCTTTCAGGTGAATGGTTGATCCTAAGTGACTTATTGTTTGAAGTTGGCAACACAATCTTTCAAATTGATTCACTGCTCATTTCTCAAAAAGGCATATTCCTTATCGATGTAAAAAATTTTGAAGGTGACTTTTATATCGAAGCAGACCGGTGGTACACGGCGTCCCGAAATGAAATTAAGGATCCACTGCTTCAATTGAGAAGAAGCGAATCCTTACTCCGGCGCTTACTCCAAGACCATAAGCTCAACCTTTCCATCGAAGCATACCTTATTTTTATCAACCCCGAATTTACTCTATACCAAGCCCCTCGAGACCTACCCATTATTTTTCCAACACAGCTTAACCGTTTTATGAAAAATTTAAATAAAAGATCATCAAAACTAAATGAAAAACACTCCAAGTTTGCTGACCTGCTTGTGGCGAAACATATGAATGAATCTTCTTTTACGCAATTACCGAATTATGATTATGAGCAGCTGCGAAAAGGTGTGATTTGTGAAGGTTGTCAGTCTTTTTTGATTTCAGTCGAAAAATACAAATTGGCATGTAATAGCTGCGGTTATAAAGAGGAAATCAAATCTGCTATTTTACGGAGCATAGAGGAATTAACGCTTCTTTTCCCAGACAGAAAAATCACAACAAACGCCGTTCACGAATGGTGTGAGGCTATTGTTTCTAAAAAAACCATAGAAAGGATCTTAACGAAAAACTATAAAAGGTTAGGGTATGGCTGGTCCTCCTATTATGTTAATTCATAGTTGCTTTCATGGATACCGAGCTAAATGATATTCAATTCCAGTATGTATCCTCGCTGTATGAAGACAGATTTATCATAAAAAGTAAGCAGTCTGTCTTCAATCTAGCTATATGAAGACAGGCTTATCTGAAAAGTAAGCAATCTGTCTTCATTCTGGCTATATGAAGACAGACTTATCATAAAAAGTAAGCAATCTGTCTTCATCCTTGCTATATGAAGACAGACTTGTCTAAAAATGTAAACAATCTGTCTTCATCCCTGGTGTATGAAGACAGATTTATCTTAAAATGTAGGAATCTGTCTTCATCTTCGCATCTGATCCTGGACAGAATCGCCGTACCAAAATCCATTAACTTTTCATTAGCACTCTATCCGATAGAGTGCTAAAATAGGGTCATCAAAGATATCTTTTACTAAGAAAGGGGAACAATCATGGAAAAAAAGCTATTTAAAGCAGAATCTAAGCGGCTATTGGAAATGATGATCAACTCTATCTATTCTCAAAAAGAAATTTTCCTAAGAGAGTTAATTTCCAATGCGAGTGATGCAATTGACAAGATTTATTACAAGGCGTTAACGGATGACTCATTATCCTTTAACAAAGACAGTTACTACATAAAAGTTGCCGCTGACAAGGAAAACAGAACGTTAACCATTACTGATACTGGTATTGGCATGACGAAGGAAGAATTGGAATCTAATCTTGGGATTATTGCCCAGAGTGGTTCATTAGAGTTTAAAACGGAAAATGAATTAAAAGATGAGCATGAAATCATCGGTCAATTTGGTGTTGGATTTTATTCAGCGTTTATGGTTGCTGATGAGGTCACAGTGATCACCAAGGCTTTAGGAAGCGATGAAGCATTTAAGTGGCAATCCGCTGGGGCGGATGGGTATACGATCGAGTCAACACAAAAAGATTCGGTCGGAACTGAAATCACTTTAAAAATCAAAGAAAATACTGAAGAAGAGAATTATGATGAGTATGTAGAAGAATATCGTTTAAAATCAATCATTAAAAAATACTCGGACTTCATACGCTACCCGATTAAAATGGATGTGACCGAGAGCAAGCTTAAAGAAGGCAGCGAAAATGAATATGAAGAGTATCAGGAAGAACAGACGATCAACAGTATGGTTCCGATTTGGAGAAAAAATAAAAGCGAGCTATCTGATGAAGATTATGAGAATTTCTATGCAGAGAAGCATTATGGATTCGACAAGCCTTTAGCACATATTCATACGAGCGTAGATGGGGCGGTAAGTTATCACGCCATTTTATATATTCCTGAAAAAACACCATTTGACTACTACTCAAAGGAATACGAAAAAGGCTTAGAGTTATATTCCAATGGCGTATTAATAATGAACAAATGTGCAGACCTGCTCCCTGATTATTTTAGTTTTGTAAAAGGAATGGTCGATTCACCGGATTTATCGCTGAACATCTCAAGGGAAATTCTACAGCATGATCGTCAATTAAAACGAATCGCAAATAATATTAATAAAAAAATTAAAAGCGAATTGCAAAATCTCCTGAAAAATGATCGGGACAAGTATGTCACTTTTTATGATTCTTTTGGCAGACAGTTGAAATATGGTGTTTATAGCGACTTTGGTGCCAATAAAGATGTACTGCAGGACTTATTGATGTTCTACTCTTCTAAAGAGAAGAAACTAGTGACGCTGGATGAATATATTTCGAGAATGCCTGAGGACCAAAAATATATTTATTATGCTTCAGGTGAATCGAATGAAAGAATCGAAAAGTTGCCTCAGACAGAGCTTGTATCCGAAAAAGGGTATGAAATATTGTACTTTACCGATGAGGTTGATGAATTCGCCATTAAAATGTTGATGAGCTATAAAGAGAAGGAATTCAAATCGGTATCAAGCAGTGACTTAGGAATCGATGAAAAGGAAAAAACGGAGACAGAAGAAAAAGAAAACAAAGACCTGTTTGATTTCATGAAAAATATTTTATCAGACAAAGTCAAGGATGTCAGGGCATCAAAAAGATTAAGATCCCATCCTGTATGCTTTTCTACAGATGGAGAGGTAACGATTGAGATGGAAAAAATCCTCAGCGCTATGCCTGATAACCAGAACATCCAAGCTGAAAAGGTGTTGGAAATTAATCCAAATCATGAAGTTTTCCAATCATTAAAAGCAGCTTTTGAAAATGATCAAGAGAAATTAACATTGTATACAAATCTTTTATACAATCAAGCCCTATTAATTGAAGGCTTGCCAATCAAGGATCCAGTCGAGTTTACAAATGATATTTGCAAAGTAATGGCATAAAAAATAGGAGCGTGGAAAATTTCCATGCTCCTATTTTGGTCATTTTATTTTGTAAAATTATCAAAATACCCTTGAATAAAGACAATTGGTGTACCTTTATCTCCGCTTCCTGATGTTAAATCAGATAAAGAGCCAATAAGATCCGTCAGTTTTCTCGGTGTAGTTCCTTGAGATTCCATCGACCCCACAAGATCAGCATCTTTATTGTTAATGAATTGCGAGATCGCTTGTTTCAGTTCTTCACCTCTTAAGTCAGCAAAGTTATTATCAGCAAGATATTTTAACTTTACTTCATTAGGTGTACCCTGAAGTCCTGATGTGTATGCCGGTGATACGACTGGATCAGCGAGCTCCCAAATTTTACCGACTGGATCTTTGAATGCCCCGTCTCCATAAACCATGACTTCTACATTTTTGCCCGTCTTTTCTTTAAGCATCTGTTGGATTGTATCAACAGTAGATTGGCAATTACGTGGGAAAAGTTTCAGACCCTCTTCAGTAGATTTATTGGAACCCAGGAGACCATAATCTTCATTATATCCACTGCCATCTATGGACTCTGATAAGATGTTGTCGAGACCGTAAATTTTTTCCCCGCCATTTGCTTTCAATATCTTCTTCGTTCTGAATCTTGTATGGACATCACAAACAAGAACGCTTTTTGTGTAATCTAAAATTGTCTTTGGATTATTTGAGAAGATAACTTCACATTCAATACCGTATTCTTCCATTAACGTTTTATAATAATTAATATAATCAACACCAGTAAAAGGATGTTTGTTATAGCCAAAATGATCACGGAATTGTTTTTCTGTTAAAACATCTGTCCAAGGATTTACTCCCTTGTCATCAAGCGTGTCTATATCGACTAAGTGATTCCCAACTTCATCAGACGGATAACTAAGCATTAAAACGATCTTTTTAGCCCCTTTTGCAATGCCACGAAGGCAGTTTGCAAAACGATTGCGACTTAAAATCGGGAATATGACGCCAACCGTATCTTCTCCAAATTTTGCACGCACATCTTTAGCTATATGATCAATCGTCGCATAATTACCTTGAGCACGAGCAACGATGGATTCTGTTATTGAAACGATATCTTTATCATTAATTTGAAAGCCTTCAACTTCTGCAGCTTTTAACACACTGTCTACAACGATTTCCTCAATATTGTCCCCTTGATTGATGATTGGGCAACGAAGACCTCTGGCAACTGTTCCAACTACTCGTTCCAATATGATCTCTCCTTATGACTAATACATTTATTTTATATTGTCCTTACTTGTAATATACACGAGTTTAATGATATAAGTAAAATGGCTGTATCGAATGGCAGATATAAGGGGTGCTTATATGATAAGTAAATTAGATTTATATAAAGTATTTTGTATGGTAGGAAAAAGTGAGAGTTTTTCTAAAGCAGCAAAAGCTCTTTATATGACACAACCAGCCGTTAGTCAAGCGATTATGCAATTAGAAAGGGAATTAGATGTCCGTCTTTTTAATCGAACACCTAAAGGAGTATCTTTAACATATGAAGGTAGTCTTCTTTTTGACTATGTTAATTCGGCAATAAATATCATTGATGCTGGAGAAGAGAAGATTTTAGAATTCAAAAATTTAACGACTGGGGAATTAAAAATTGGTGTTGGGGATACGATCTCTAGGCACTTTTTACTTCCTTATTTAGAAGCTTTCCATAATAAATATCCTAATATTAAGTTTAAGATTGTGAATGGGACAACGTTAGAGATTTGTTCGATATTAAAAGCAGGCGAAGTGGATATCGCCATTTGTAATTTTCCGCTTGATGATCCCACATTAGAACTGATCCCCTGTATCGATATCCATGATATTTTTGTTTGTGGGGAGAAGTACAAGCAGCTTTTACCCAAACCAATCAACATTGATGAAATAGCAAAATTGCCATTAATTCTCCTTGAACCGAACTCAAATTCCAGAAAGTTTGTAGAGGATTATTTAATATCTAAAGGGATAAAGATTTCGCCGGAATTTGAATTAGGCTCCCATGATTTATTATTGGAGTTTGCGAAAATCAATTTAGGGATCGCATGCGTCACAAAGGAATTTTCCCAAGAGTATATAAATAAAGGCCTATTATATGAAGTACAACTAATCGAAGAAATACCAAAGAGAAGTATCGGTGTCTGTTTTTTAAAAAATGTACCTTTATCACATGCCGCAACAAAATTCGTTGAGATTATCGAAAATAAATTAATATAGTCAGGCGATGCTTTGTGGAGGATTAATTCCAGAAATTTTAACCAAAAAAATGGAAGTCCTACTTTTCTAAAAATACAGACTATGGGATAATAGATTGCAAGTATGCGTTTGTTTGCATGAGCAAACAGTTGCGCAAAACCAAATAAAAAGGAGGAAATAAATGAAACGTGAGATGAGAAAGTCCATCAGCATGATTGTCCTCATCTTGTTATTTATGCAAACGGTTACAATTGGAACGCTCTACAATCCGCCATCAACAAATGCTGAAGGGAGGGTTGTGACACTTGTCGGAGATTTGCAGGATGAGCTGGGCACATCGGGCGAGTGGAACCCTGCAGATCCCGCGACGCAAATGCTGCTGCAGGAAAATGGCAAGTACGTGCTCACAGGGGTGCTGCCTGCGGGAAACTATGAATATAAAATTGCCATAAACGGTTCCTGGGATGAAAACTATGGAATGAATGGAGAGCGAAACGGTGCCAACTACCAATTATCGCTCGACAAGCAAGCCGAGATCACATTCATCTACGATGATGCTACCCATCGAGTCACGATCCTGAAGGAGCTCTCCGATAAAGAAAAACCAAGGGTTGTCGGTGATATCCAGCCTAAATTGAATGCAGGCGGAGAATGGGCGCCTGATGAATCGACGGCGATTTTACATGATGAAGACCGCGATAATATTTACACCTATACGGCCGTTGTTCCAAAAGGGAAACACGAGTTTAAGATTGTGCTCGGAACGGATTGGTCAGCACCGGCGTATCCTGAGAATAATTTTGTGCTTACAGTTATAAAAGATACAGAGATTACATTCTTTTATAACCATGATACTAAGGCAGTGTACACCGATTATGATCCGGGATTGCCGGATGGGAATGTACATGGGGACAAGTTGTTCCACGACACATGGGATCCGGCTTACAGGTCTCCATTTGGAGCAGTAAAAAAGGGTGAGTCGGTCAAGCTCCGTCTTCACGCAAAGAAGGGAGATTTGACAGCTGCCAAGGTCCAGCTAAAAAACTATCAATCTGGTAATACTAGAACGGTTGATATGGAATATGCTGGCTGGCTTGAGCTGGAAGGCTCGCTTGTAGAATTTTGGGAAGCGACCATAAAACCGGAGGAAATAGGCGTTTACGGATATAAATTTATTGCCCGTGATGGGGAATCCCAAAAGGAATACGGGGAAGACATTCATGAAGGCGGGAAAGGCATCGGTGTGGATACAGGCGCAGCATTTTTCCAATTGACGGTTTATGATCCTGCATACAAGACTCCGGACTGGATGAAGGAAGCGGTCGTCTTTCAAATTTTTCCGGATCGCTTTTATAACGGAAATAAAAAGAATGATACTGCAAAAACGACTGCCCGGGGCGACGAGCCGATCGAGCATAAAGAATGGAATGAGCTTCCGGATAATCCGCGTGAAGCTGATGCCGGCGGCTATAAAGGCGATGGAATTTGGTCGAATGATTTCTTCGGGGGCGACATTGCAGGCATCCAAAAGAAGCTGGATTATATTCAATCGCTAGGCGTAAATACTCTTTATTTAAATCCAATCGCCCATGCCGCATCCAACCATAAGTATGATGCGACAGACTATAAGACGATCGATCCAATGTTTGGAAGGCCGGAGGAATTTAAGGCGTTTACGAAGGAATTGAAGAAACGAAAAATGTACTTAATACTGGACGGTGTCTTTAACCATGTCGGCGATGATTCGATTTACTTCGACCGCTATGGAAAATATGAAAAGGTTGGGGCATATGAATATTGGTCAGCCGTCTATGACCTCGTCAACAAAGGGGTTAAGGAAGAGGAAGCGAAGAAACAGGTAGAATCAAAATTCAAGGCGGAAGGCCAGGTTTTCAGCCCATATGGATTCCATAACTGGTTCAATATTGAAAATCGCAAGGTGGACGGGGTTTATCAATATCAGGCCTGGTGGGGATTTGATTCTCTCCCTGAGATTAAATCGGTTCCAGGTAAAGCTGTCGACTATTTATCAGAGTTAAACAATGAACAATTTGCCAACTATATAATGTATGACAAGGATTCGGTTGCAAAAACGTGGTTGGACCGCGGGGCAACCGGATGGCGCCTTGACGTTGCAAATGAGGTGGACCCAGAGTTTTGGCGTGAATTCCGCAAAGAGTTGAAAACGGGGAAAAAGGACGAACCGTTGATTCTCGGTGAAATCTGGGACGATGCATCTGAATATTTCCTTGGTGACCTCTATGATTCGGTGATGAATTATCGATTCCGCGATGCCTTGATTAATTATTTGAAAAACGGTAACGCTGAAGGAGCGGAAAATCAGCTGAATGCCGTATACGAGGACTATCCGCAGGAGGCTTTTTACGCGCTGATGAACTTAATGGGCTCTCACGACACGCCGCGCGCCGCCTTTATTCTTGGAAATGGGACTGATTCGTTTGAGCGTGCCGAGCTGGATAAAAACTATCAGCACAAGCTTGGTGTTGAACGCCTGAAACTTGCCGCCATTTTGCAAATGGGCTATGCGGGTGCTCCGACAATTTACTACGGGGATGAAGCGGGCGTTACCGGCTCCAAGGACCCGGATGACCGCCGCACATACCCATGGGGCAACGAAGATCAGGCGCTCGTTAAACATTACCAAGCGATTGGGAAAGTCCGGACGAATTATCATGATTTGTTCAGTTATGGTGAGCTGGACCATCTTTATGCTAAGGGAGATGTGCTTGCTTTTTCCCGTTCCGATGAAAAGAATTTCGCTGTCGTCGTTACAAACCGCGGCAATGAAGATCAGAAAGTGGAGTTGAATGTAGAGGACCTCGTCATCAATGGAATCCAATTAACAGACCAACTGAATAAAAAGTATACGGCAGTCACGAAGGACGGAAAGCTGGTGATCACAGTCCCGGCGATGGGTGGGCGCATGCTAGTTTCTGACAAAGGCCAAAATCTGAAACGTCCAGGAGCGGTGAAAGGACTATCCGCCGTGGAGGGTAGTCATAAGGCGACTTTGACATGGAAAGGCGGTGCCAAGAACTATGTCGTTTATCAAACAACAGTCGAAGGGGCTTTTTATAAAAAGGTGAAGGAGACAACGGAAAATAAAATAACCATCGACGGGTTGGACAATGGCCGCAAATATTATTTTGCCGTCATTGCACTAGATAAAAACGGCAATCGTTCTGAAAAAATAGCCACGGAGACGGCCGTGATTCCTCACGTTGAGCTAAAAGCGGGCAATTACAAGATTGATAAAGTGACAGCTTTGAAACCTGATATGATTGACCTTTCGAGGCAGCAAACGGTCACTGCAAGCATCTTTGTAAAAGGAGAAACGGAATCCAATCAGATGGAAGGCTTGCAGGCGAAGCTTGAAGTTAAACAACCAGGAAGCAATAAATGGATCTCTTATCCGGCAGCCTATGCGGCTCAGGATGGGACCGCAAATGTATTTAGCGCCCATTTCCTTCCGCTTGAGGCAGGGAAGTATGAATATCGCTTTGCTTTTTCAAGTGATCTGGGTAGGATTTGGGTGGCGAGCGAAGCACAGTCGGTGAATTTTACAAAAGGGGAAGACACGACGGCGCCTGTTGAAAAGGCAACACTTGAACAACCAGTGCAGGAATCTGGTCAAGTTAATCTTTCTTGGAAGCTGGAAGGAGAAAATAAACCTTATATGGTGGCGATTGTTCGCGACGGTGAAATGATTGCGCAATTGTTTGATATGAGCAAGCAATCGTATCGGGATGGAAACGTCATAAACGGAAAAACATACACATATGAAGTGCATGTGTACAGTCAGTCCGGCAATAAGGTGAAATCGAATGCGGTGACGGTTACGCCCAACCTCGTCACTGTGAAGGTGACATTTAGGGTCAATGCGCCGGCCTATACACCTCAAGGAGTCGCCATCACCATGCCAGGCAGCAAAAACGGCTGGAATACGGGTGCATGGACGATGACACGCGGCGGCGCGGTAACAAATGATTATGAATATACAATTGAGGCTCAAGAAGGAGAACAGTTGACATATAAATACGTCAAAAATGGCACATGGGATCAAGAGGGACTGGCCGACCATACGCCGGCGAACTCGATTGATGATGATGTCAGCTATTATGGCTACGGTGCGCAAGGCACCGATCTCTCCATCATTGTATCAAATCAAGGCGGAAACGAAATGGTTGTACAAGATAAAATCCTCCGCTGGATTGATCAGCCAGTTGTCGTTACTTCGCATACGGATGGACAAACGGTATCGTCAGATAGCATCACGCTCACGGGCAACGCGATTAAAGCAGGTATCCTCACCATCAATGGCGAGCGAGTGGCTATCAAGGACGATATGAGCTTTTCCCATAAGCTTTCGCTTCAGACAGGAGAAAATAAAATCACGATTCACATTGAGCCTACAGCTGAAAATAAATCTGTGATTTTCAAAAATGACGGCGGTGCAATCGGAAAAGCGACGAAAACGATAGAATATACAATAATAAAGAATTGAGGAACAAGCCTTTTTCCTGAGAATAGGGAAAAGGCTGTTTCCGTTAAGGAGAACTTAATTTGCAATTTCAAATATTCATGCTATGCTATGAGTTGAATCATAAATTACACTAGGGGTGTCTACTTATAGACTGAGATGGAACGGCCGTTCTAAACCCTCTGAACCTGATCTAGTTTACGCTGGCGTAGGGAAGTGGTAATTGGTTGAAAATATGTATAACTATCAACCTCCACTTTTTCAGTAAAAAAAGTGGAGGTTTTTTGATAATAGAATATTTTTTCTGCTGGGGGCGCCTTTATGGCTGAGAAGTACCCTTCGAACCTGATCTAGTTAGCACTAGCGTAGGGAAGTAGTTATCATTACAAGAGTACGTGTGTATGATGAACCGCTTTCCTCAATTGGGAAGCGGTTTTTTTGTGCTCGTAAAAATTTGTGTATCGAGGTAATACAAAATATAAAACGATTTTATAGGAGGAATTATTAATGGAAACGGTAAAAACAAAGAAATTCACTGAAAGACTATTTACAAATGTGCAGCCGATTTGGGAGAAAAATCACAATCATCCTTTTGTTCAAGAGATTGGGAAGGGTACATTGGATGAGGAAAAATTTATTTACTACATGAAACAGGATTATGCTTATTTGATTGACTATTCGAAGCTGTTTGCAGTTGGCGTATTGAAGGCGCGGGATTTACATACAATGGGGAAATTTGCCCAAATCCTTCATGAGACATTGCATTTTGAAATGGAATTGCATCGTCAATTTGCAGCCGAGTTTGGCATTTCCCGTGAGGAATTAGAAGCAACCAAACCTACACCTGTCAACTTAGCCTATACACGTTATATGTTAAATGTCGCCCAAAATGGCAGTTTAGCAGAAGTAGTTGCTTGCTTGCTCCCATGTGCGTGGGATTATTGGGAAATTGGAAAACTATTAAGAAAGCAATATGGGGACCAATTAGCAACAAATCCTTATGCAAAATGGATTGAAACTTATGATTCGGAAACATTTGGTGAAGGGGCTAAATGGTTAATTCAACTCATGGATGAACTTGCAGACGGTAAACCAGAGCGTGAGCTTGCCATCCTAGAAGAGCATTTCCAAATGACGTCTAAATACGAATATTTATTTTGGGATATGAATTATCACAAGCAAGATTGGCCGATTTAAGCTCAGGTTGACAAGGATATTTTAGGGAGTGAATAAGATGCAAAAAACAAAAAAGCTAACATTAACCGCCATCATTGCAGCAATTACAACCGTATCAAGCAGTTTCATTTATATTCCAGTCGGGTTCGCAAAGATCTTTCCGATTCAGCATTTTGCTAATGTATTATCGGCAGTTTTACTTGGACCATGGTATGCAGTCATTCAAGCATTTATCTCATCAACGCTAAGAAACATGCTTGGGACAGGGAGTTTATTTGCCTATCCAGGAAGTATGATTGGCGCATTTTTAGCAGCTATTCTTTACTCCAAAACGAAGAGAATTGGCTTTGCTGCAATTGGTGAAGTAGTTGGGACAGGAATAATTGGTGCGTTGGCCACCTATCCAATTGCCACCTTGCTATTAGGCCAGGAAGCAACATTATTTGGATTTATTCCTGCCTTTATGATCAGCTCCTTCACGGGAGCGATCATGGGCTACGGATTACTAAAGATATTAGTTCGTAATAGAGCGCTAGGAGGGATATTACATGAAAACAGCACTAACAATCGCGGGATCTGATTCAGGTGGCGGTGCTGGAATCCAGGCAGATTTAAAAGCTTTTGCTGCTCAAGGCGTTTACGGAATGTCCGTAATAACGGCTGTGACGGCACAAAACACGGTGGAGGTCCGTTCCGTACAGAATATTGACCTTTCCATTATTAAGGATCAAATAGAAGCTGTTTTTGATGATATTCGTGTGGATGCAGTGAAAATTGGCATGCTCTCATCCGTTAAAACTGTAAAAATTGTTGCAGATTCATTAGAAATGTATCAACCGAAGTCTATCGTTCTAGATCCTGTCATGGTCTCAAAAGGTGGAAATCGTTTATTACAGGAAGAAGCGATTTCAGCATTAAAAGAGAAAATGCTCCCCCTATCTACAATTGTTACGCCAAATATTCCGGAAGCTGAAGTTTTAATAAATCGCTCCATACAAACAGAAGCAGATATGATGGACGCATGTTTGGCCATAAAGGCCCTTGGACCAAAAACTGTTCTTCTAAAAGGCGGCCATCTTAGCGGAGATCCGAATGATTTATTTTACGATGGGGTAAATTTCCACTGGGTAAAAGGAGAAAGAATCCATACAAAAAACACGCATGGAACAGGATGTACATTATCTTCAGCCATTGCGGCCAATTTAGCAAAAGGGGCTACCTTATTGGAAGCAGTCCAACTGGCAAAAAAATATATTACAATGGCAATCCAACATAGTCTAAACCTAGGTCATGGACATGGACCGACAAATCATTTTTATGAATTATATGAAAGAGCTAATCTTGTACTCTGTGAGAATAATTTTGAGAGGATGTAGGATGTGAAAAAGTCTGTCATAAATGATTTATTTTTATTAATGAAAGACCGGAATCCACTCGTTCATCATATTACAAACGGTGTAACGATCAATGATTGTGCGAATGTAACATTAGCCATCGGCGGTTCCCCTGTCATGGCGACAAATATAGAAGAAGTTTGTGATATGGTTCAACTTGCAGATGCGCTGGTTATTAATTTTGGAACGACTGACGAATCGATGTATGCATCCATGATTCGGGCTGGTCAAGCTGCAAATAAAAAAGGGATTCCTGTTATTTTCGATCCGGTCGGTGTCGGTGCGACTCCTTTTCGGACAAGCAGGGCGATTGATTTACTGAATAAAGTAAATGTATCAATTGTTAGAGGAAATGCAACAGAGATTTATGCTCTCATTGGCGGAAAGGCGACAACAAGGGGCGTCGATACGGGTGAACTTACTATTTCTAAAGTAGAACTTGCTCTTAAAGCATCGCAGCAGCTTCAAGCCATCACTGTAATCAGCGGGGAACATGACGTCATTTCAGATGGTACAGAAACTGTCCAAATTTCAAATGGTGATATTTGGTTAACTCGAATAACGGGAACAGGATGTATGACAGCATCATTAATTGCTTGTTTCGCCGGCATCACGGAGGACTGGTTTTCAGCCGCCATTGCTGGCATGTCAGTGATGAGCCTAGCGGGAGAGCGGGCTAAAAAAGCATTGAATGACAACGATGGAATTGGAACTTACCGTATAAAGCTGATGGATGAAATTTCTCTGATGAATGAGCAAAAATGGGCGGAAGGAGTTCGTTTCCTATGACACCGAACTACAATTTATATTTAGTCACGGAAGAATCCGTTCCAATGCCAGAGCTTCTCCGTATCGTAGAAGAAGCAGTAAAAGGCGGGGTTACTATTGTTCAGCTGCGCGAAAAAAATAGTTCTGGTAAAGATTTTTACGAAAAAGCAAGAAAATTAAAGGAATTATTAGCTAGCTACGATGTTCCACTAATCATTAACGACCGTGTTGATGTTGCATTGGCTGTTAACGCTGATGGTATTCATATCGGTCAAACAGATCTTCCATTATCGGCAGTAAGGAAAATTGTTCCCGCTTCGATGATTATTGGAATATCTGTTTCAACAGTAGATGAAGCAAAGGAAGCAGAAAAATATGGTGCTGATTATATTGGGGTGGGTGCAGCTTTCCCGACGCAATCAAAAAATGATGCTAAAATTCTGCCTAAAGGAATATTAGAATTAATTACGAATGCCGTGACCATCCCTGCCGTAGCCATTGGTGGGATAAAGATTGAAAATCTAGCAGAGATTCGGAATAAAAACATCGCCGGAGTAGCAATCGTTTCGGGGATTATGAAAGCAAAGGATCCTAATAGAGCAGCAACAGCTTTTCGAAAGGCTCTTCTAAATTAATAGTGAAAATAATAAACTAATTACAAACAAAAGACAGGTGAGATGCACCTGTCTTTTGTTTGGTCTTTGTTCTTGTAATGACAAATATTTATGAATTTGTAGTGACAAATTGGTCCTAAGTCAATTATACTACAGTCAATTGACTAGTACGAAGCTAAGTTCGAAGTCTCCTAATGCCGAGTGAATCTTGAATGGATGGTGTTTAAATGAAGCTAAGAATTTCCATGTTTTATTTAGTTTTGTACATCGGTATGGGAAGTTTTATGCCGTTTATGAGCTTGTTTTTAAATGAAAGGGGTTACGACGGGGCTACGATTGGAATCATCCTTGCGGCGGGCTCGTTAACCGGCATTGCCGCCCAACCTATATTTGGTTTGATTAACGACGCTGCGCGGGATTATCGGACGTTGCTGAAGGTATCGTCATTTCTATCTGCTATTGTGGCATTTGGATTTATCTTTAGTCATGCTTTTATTCCGATGATCATCACCGCCATCATCTTCTCGTTCCTCAATACGCCTGCAGGTACGATTGTAGATGCCATTACAGTTGAGAATGGGCCTAAGTTCGGTTTTACTTTTGGACAGGTCCGTCTATGGGGGGCATTGGGTTTTGCCTTCGTTACGGTTATTGCTGGTTATGTTTATAGCGCGATTGGCTACCATTATAGTTTTTTAGCATTTTCATTCTTTTCTATCATCATGTTTTTATTAATGTTTACCTTTCCAAAATTGGAAAGAGCGAAAAGACCAGCAGTACTTGGGAAAGAGGTACTTGGCGCATTATTCACGAATTGGCATTTCGGTTTGTTTTTAGGAATCACCTTGCTGATTTCGGGGTCGGTTACTATGAACTTCAGTTATTTGCCGATTTATTTTCAAAAATTGAATTATCCCGTTGATCTAGTTGGTTGGAACTTTACCATAGCAGCGGTTGTAGAGATTCCACTTTTCTGGCTTTCCGCAAAGTTAATTCGCCGTATTGGCTTGTTTCCGATGTTAATCCTCGGTATCTTTGCGTATGCCATTAAGTACATCGTGATGGGCTTTGCGCCTCCGGTCGGTGTGGTATTATCCTTACAGGCATTGGACGGATTGGCTTTCGCATTTTACTTCAGTTCGGCTGTGGAGATTGTGAATCTGATGGCGCCAAAACATGCGAAGGCTACAGCTCAAACCTTATTTGCGGCAGCTGGTGGGATTGCAGGCATTGTTGGGAACGTCGTAGGAGGCTTGATCGTCGATCAACAAGGACCACAGTATCTCTTCTTGTTGATGGGGGGAATCGTGCTCCTTGGAACACTATTGTTCATCTTTTTTCCTGGAAAACGAAAGTATCAGCTTGTTATAAATGATACGAATGGAACCGAGGATACGAGTATGAGTCACTAGATATTCAGCTTAGTAGGCAATAATACTCATAGTCTGGTTGACGGATAAATTATGTTATTGTAAACTATTGACTATGTATCACAATTGAATAAGACCTCACTTTTACGGGTGAGGTAGAGGCGCGGTATTTAACAGTCCTTAAAGGAGTTTGAGAATCTGTGATTTTAAGGAGAAGGAAATACCGCCGAAGTTTGTAATATTTCTCTGTATTACTTGCTGGGTCTGCAGTTAAGAGCTGCAGGACTGTCTCAATAAACGTCCTGGTTTATTGAGGTGTACTATCTCATATGGAAAAAAGAAGAGGATTTAGGACAATTATACGACCTGAGTTCATTTCAGGACGTATAATTGTCCTTTTTTAGTTTTTAAAAACATAAACCTATTAAAAAGGAGAGAAGTAACCATGAGGAAAAAATCATCCATAGTTATAACGATGTTCCTTTCAGTCATTTTGCTGTTAGCAGCATGCGGAACTGGCGGTTCAGAAAAAACAGGTTCATCTTCAAAAAAGGAAACATTTAAAGTAGGTATGGAAGCTGGCTATGCACCATTCAACTGGACGCAAATGGACGATGCAAACGGCGCGGTTAAAATTTCTGGCAACGCGGAATATGCTGGTGGATATGATTTAGAAATCGCCAAAAAGATTGCGGAACATTTAGGAAAAGAATTAGTCATTGTGAAAACGGAATGGGACGGCCTTGTACCATCGTTAACTTCAGGCAAAATCGATGCGATTATTGCCGGAATGTCACCAACAGAAGACCGTAAAAAGACAATCGACTTCTCGGATATTTACTACACATCCAATTTAGTGATGGTTGTAAAAAATGGCGGGGCATATGAAGATGCTACTTCTATTCAAGACTTTAAAGGAGCAAAAATTACTGCTCAATTAAATACATTCCACTATTCAGTCATCGATCAAATTGAAGGAGTCGTTAAAGAGACAGCGATGGATAACTTCCCGGCAATGAGGGTTGCGCTGGAATCGGGCATGATTGACGGATACGTGACAGAGCGTCCAGAAGCGGTTAGTGCTTCCGCGGCCAACGAAAACTTCGCCATGGTAGAATTTACAGATGGCTTTGTTACATCTCCTGAAGATACTGCAATTGCTGTCGGACTTAAAAAAGGTAGTGAATTAACGGATAAAATCAATGAAGCTTTGAAAGCCATCTCTGAAGAAGAACGTCAAAACATGATGGATACTGCCATTAAAAATCAACCAGCTGCAGAATAATGAGTAATTGATACCGGCTGCTTCCTTTTGCAGTCGGTTTTTGGAATGTGAGCGCTTGCGCTTTTCTTTAAAATAGGAGGAATATGATGAGTTTTGAATGGTTCATAAATATTATTACTAACTACTGGCCAATGTTCCTTCGTGGAGCGGGGATGACCCTTTTCATCTCAACCATTGGAACAATTGTTGGCGCAATCATCGGGTTAATTATCGGGATGATTCATACGATTCCGACACCGGAGCGAAAAGCAAAAAGAGGTATTCTTAAAGTTATTCATGTGATTCTCTCTTTTTATGTGGAATTTTTCCGTGGTACTCCGATGATTGTACAAGCGATGGTCATTTTTTACGGGACGGCTTTAGCTTTTGGTTTCGACATGGACCGAACCTTTGCGGCCTTGTTGATCGTATCGATTAATACAGGAGCATATATGGCGGAAATCGTTCGTGGAGGGATCATTTCTGTCGACAAAGGGCAGTTTGAAGCCTCTCAAGCAATTGGCATGAATCACGTGCAAACGATGATGAACATTGTTTTACCACAAGTCCTACGCAATATCTTACCAGCAACGACCAATCAATATATTATTAATATTAAAGATACGTCAGTCTTAAACGTTATAGGTGTAACGGAATTATATTTCCAAACAAAATCGATTGCAGGCAACAACTATCGCTATTTTGAATCATTTTTTGTAACGTGTGTCCTATATCTCGTCATGACGTTTACAGTATCATTAATTTTGCGTTATTTGGAGAGAAGATTGGACGGAAAAGAAAACTACAATATGGTTACTAAATCATAAACAAAGGAGGAGAACATATGGAAACAGTCATCGATATCCAGCATTTAAGCAAATCCTTTGGATCGCATGAAGTATTAAAGGACATTGATTTTTCAGTAAAAAAAGGCGAAGTGGTTTGCGTCATTGGTTCATCTGGATCTGGGAAATCTACCCTTCTGCGTTGTATTAATCTATTAGAAAAACCAAGCGGCGGCCAAATTATTTATCATAATGAAAATATTTTAGACGACAAGCATGATATCCATGCTTATCGCAGAAAATTAGGGATGGTTTTCCAGCAATTTAACTTATTTAATAATCATAATGTGCTAAACAATTGTGTTGTTGGCCAAGTGAAAGTATTAAAGCGTTCCAAAGCGGAAGCCGAAAAAATTGCGATGAAATATTTGAAAGTCGTGGGGATGGATCAATACATCAACGCCAAACCGCGCCAACTTTCAGGCGGCCAAAAACAACGTGTAGCGATAGCGAGAGCACTTTCGATGGAGCCCGATGTCATGTTGTTTGATGAGCCTACATCTGCCCTTGACCCTGAAATGGTCGGTGAAGTGCTGAAAGTAATGAAGGAATTGGCCGAAACAGGCCTTACGATGTTAATTGTCACCCATGAAATGGAATTTGCAAAGGAAGTTTCTGACCGGGTTGTATTTATGGATAAAGGTGTAATCGCAGAAGAAGGAAGCCCGGAGCAAATTTTCAATCATCCAACCGAAGAACGGACGAGAGAATTTTTAAAACGGACTTTAATCAAGGTATAACTTGTCCAAGCTAATAGGTAATGGAAATATTGATTTTAACGAGCACCGGGAAATATAATCCCGGTGCTTATTTTATAAATTGTAGAGCAGGTGAACAGGTCCGCTAAAAATATTGGAGAAATAAATCTTTTCCTGGGAAATAATGTGGGTTCGTGTCGAAGCGACGAACGAGATCATCCTCGACCTGTGTTACAATTATTTTAACTAGGTTGTGGCAAATTATTTAGAAAGGAGGCGTCGAGATGAAGCTTAAACTGAATCATGACATCATTCGAGAATTATGCGGATCCGTCTCCTTTAAAAAAGGGGACTCTTTTTATCGTGCCAATAAGGTGACGTTTGAAAAATATAGAGAGGATGAGTGTACGGTAATCGTAAAGGGTGGGGAAGATTTCCGTGTTTCGATTGCGTGCAAGGGTGCCGGTAAGTTTCAAACGGCATGTAGCTGTCCAAAACTGCCGTCCTTTACAAATGATTGCCAGCATATAGCCGCGGTTTTGCTGGCCTTGTATGACCATCAGCAAAAAGGAACTACCCCTATTGTGTCAGACAAACCAGATGCACTGACGGAAGGACTGCTGACCCTGTTTAATGAACAGCCAGCCAGGGCAAGCGGCAGCCAGTCTTATTTTGAAAATAGACAAGTGCTTCAACCAAGTTTTACCTGTAAACCGGTAGCAATTGGGAAAGGGCAAAATTTGTTGGGCTTGGAAATGGAAGTAGATACTATTCCAATCTTAAATGTCAGGGAATTTCTTGCAAGTGTGGGAGAAGGCAGACCCTACAGTCTTTCTGCCACGATGACTTATGATTCGAATTCGCATTGTTTTCAAGCAGAAACGGATGCTATCATTCGTCAGCTCATCCAAGTGGAGAAGGATGAAAAGGCGTTTGTAGCTACCTTGGCCAATCAAGCGGACGGTACGATCAGTCCATCCATGCTGCTCATCCCACCTTCTTCCTGGGAAAGATTGATTTCCTTGCTTGTAAATACCCCTATGGTAAAACTTGCATACCGAGAAAACCTGTACGAAGGCTTACATTTATCCGAACAAAAACTCCCTTTGCTGTTTAATTTTTCAGAGACAGAGGGCGAAGACTACGAGTTGAAGGTTGCTGGCCTGAAACATGTCATTGTTCTAGAGCCTTACCAAACGGTATTATCCGGCGGAAATGTGGTTCGTCTTAATGAGGAGGACTGCAATCGCCTTTCCGAGCTGAAGCGGATGCTTGATCGTTCAAGGACGAATCGAATTCCAATTTCGCCACAGCAATTGAGCTTTTTTCTGGAAAAAGTCGTTCCGGGGTTAAAGAAGCTTGGGGATGTTAACATTTCTCCATTGATTTCTAGCCAATTTTTAAAGACCCCGCTCATAGCAAAGCTTTATTTGGATCGGCTCAAAAATCGCCTCCTTGCCGGATTGGAGTTTCATTATGAACATGTGGTTGTAAATCCACTTATGGACCGGGAACTCCCGGCTAACTCTGGACTTGTTCGGGATGTGGACAAGGAGGAGGAGATCTTGGAGCTGATGGAATCAAGCCTCTTCGCCAAGACGGAAGGTGGTTACTTTTTACATAATGAGGAATTGGAATATGAGTTTTTATACCATGTTATTCCAAAATTGCAGCCGCTTGTACAGATCTATGCAACAACAGCTATTAAGAATCGGATTTTTAAAGGAAACGCCTTTCCAAAGATGAGGATCAAGGTTAAAAGGGAGCGGACCAATTGGCTGGAATTCAAATTTGAAATGGATGGGATTCGGGATCATGAAATTCGGGAAGTGCTCGCAGCCTTGGAAGAGAAGCGGAAATATTACCGTTTGCGTAATGGGTCCTTGCTCTCACTGGAAACAAGGGAAATGGAGGAAATCCAGCGTTTTTTGCATTCTTTGCCTGTGGAACAACCAGATTTTGAGCAAGGTATCGATCTTCCCATCATCGAAGGACTACGGCTTCTAGAATCCATCGAGGATGAGCAGCAGCTTTTTACGATGGAGGAATCCTTTCGAAAGTTTTTGCAAAATCTTTGCAATCCGAATGAGATGGATTTTACAGTGCCCGAATTATTAGACCCGACACTACGGGATTATCAAAGATACGGGTATAAATGGATGAAGACACTTTCTGCCTATGGTTTCGGAGGGATTTTGGCTGATGATATGGGATTAGGAAAAACGCTGCAAAGCATTACCTATATTTTATCAGAGCTACCTGAAATCCGAAAAAGTAAGCAGCCTGTCCTGATTGTATGTCCATCTTCTTTAACGTATAACTGGTTGAATGAATTGGCTAAGTTTACGCCGAACATACAAGCCATGATTGTTGATGGAGTGATCAAAGCGAGGGTCGAGAAAAGAAAAGAGGCCATGCAGCAGGATGTCATCATTACATCCTATCCATTACTAGTCAAAGACAGGCAATGGTTCGAGAAGCAAGCGTTTCACACCATCTTTTTTGATGAAGCCCAAGCTTTTAAAAATCCTGCCACCCAAACGGCGAAAGCGGTGAAAAGGTTACAGGCAAGGGTGCGCTTTGCACTCTCAGGAACTCCAGTTGAAAATGCATTGGAGGAGCTATGGTCGATTTTCTATGTAGTTTTCCCCGATCTTTTTAAAGGCTTTAAAGAATTCAGCAATCTCCCGCGAAAAACAATCGCCAGGAGAATTCGCCCCTTTTTACTACGCAGAATAAAGGAAGACGTGCTGTCAGAGCTTCCCGAAAAGATGGAGCAGCTCGTATCTATGGAATTGCTGCCTGAGCAGAAAAAGCTATATGCGGCTTATTTGGCGAAACTCCGCCATGATACGTTAAAACATCTCAACAAAGAGACGATTCGAAAAAATCGAATCAAGATCCTCGCTGGTTTAACCCGGCTTCGGCAGATTTGCTGCCATCCTTCCCTATTCGTAGACGGCTATCAAGGGAGCTCGGCGAAAATGGAACAGCTACTGCAGATTGTCGAGGAATCAAGAATTTCTGGAAGAAGGGTATTGATCTTCTCTCAGTTTACGAAAATGTTAGGTTTGATTGGGAGTGAATTAGCCGGACGCGGGCATGCTTTTTTCTACCTTGACGGGCAAACTCCTGCAGAGGATCGGGTGAATATGTGCCAGCGCTTTAATGAGGGCGAAGGACAGTTTTTCCTGATCTCGTTAAAAGCAGGTGGAACCGGCCTTAATCTGACTGGCGCCGATACGGTGATTCTGTATGACCTTTGGTGGAATCCTGCTGTAGAAGAGCAAGCGGCTGACCGGGCCCACCGCATCGGCCAGACAAATGTAGTCCAGGTAATCAAGCTTGTTGCCCGCGGTACCATTGAAGAAAAAATCAACGAGCTCCAAGAAAAAAAGAAACATCTCATTGAAGAAATTATCGATCCGAAAGAAAAAATGCTAGCCAGTCTTACTGAAGAGGATATCCGGGAAATATTAAGGTAGTAGGGAATTTTGATAATTTCTCTTTAATTGGTTGAAGATATCGGTAATCCAATCTTTTGCTGTCTTGATAAGTGGCCAGTGTTAAACATGATCGCTAGTTTTTCTAGGAGGGGTTTTATGGATTTGATAGCTGCACAGCCGTATATTACGGTTCATAGGGAAATAAATAGCATCGAACAAATTGCTTTTGAGCAAGAACAGACTATAAATTTGTTTAATGATAAGATTGTTACTCAGCAACATGAGTTTCATCTTCAGGAAGTGCTCGACATATCTTACAGGAAGATTGGCAATGAAGGGGGTCTCCTTTATTTGCACACGAGTGCGGGCTTACACTCCTACATAGTAAAAACATCTCCTCAACAATTTATCGAATCGTTTAAGGAATATAAAAATAGCAATTACTGAATAAAAGCGAACGTTAACGGAAAGATGCAGTACCGGAAAGGAGTTAGAAAACTTATGAAGTATGTGAAATCACAAATGAAAAAGCTGGTTAAAGAAAATCAAGAATTGCAAGAACGGTTACAAGAATTAATGAATGAACATGACCTTGAGAAAAACTTTGCGCTTAAAGCTTTGTACCATTCAGAAGTTGCCGGAGATGGAGAGTATCGGTTAGACTACCAAGCACTTGACCAGCCCAAAGGGTAGGTCGCTTTTTCTAAGGAGTCATTGCGATAATGGTATCCGGAATAATTAATCATATTGAAAAATACACCAATAAAAGAGGCTTGTTATGTCTAAAGGAAGTTTTAAACAATATCAATTAAGTGATGAAATAACCAATGCGCTCAACAGCTTACAATATAAAAATCCAACGGAAGTACAGAGTAAAGTCATACCTCTTGTGTTAGAGAGGAAGGATCTTGTTGTGAAATCGCAAACGGGAAGTGGTAAGACGGCAGCGTTCGGAATTCCTATTTGTGATTTGATCGATTGGAAGGAAAATAAACCTCAAGCGTTGATTTTGACACCAACGAGGGAACTAGCTGTTCAAGTGAAAGAAGATATTTCAAACATAGGCCGATTTAAACGAATAAAAGCAGCGGCGGTTTATGGAAAACAACCTTTTGCCATCCAAAAAACAGAATTAAAGCAAAAAACACATGTGGTCGTTGGTACTCCTGGTCGCGTGTTTGATCATATTGAAAGAGGTACGCTGTCCTTAGAACGGATTGGCTATCTTGTTATTGATGAAGCTGACGAAATGTTAAAAATGGGATTTATCGAACAAGTAGAAGCCATCATAAAAGAGTTACCGCGAAATCGAGTGACAATGTTATTTTCGGCTACTTTGCCGGACGAAGTCAAAAACTTATCAGTTAAGTACATGAAAACACCTATCGATATTGAGATAAAAGCCGCGGGACTCACGACAGATACAATCGAGCATTCTCTTATTAATGTGCCTGAGGCAAATAAATTTTCTATGCTTAAAGATGTAACGACTGTAGAAAATCCGGATAGTTGCATCATTTTTTGTCGAACAAAGGATCGAGTAGACACTGTTTGTGAACAGTTAATTGATTCAGGTTACAGCTGTGACAAAATTCATGGAGGCATGTTCCAAGACGATCGGCTTGATGTGATGAATGATTTCAAAAGGGGAGAATTTCGTTATTTAATTGCTACAGATGTGGCAGCTAGAGGAATTGATATTGATAATATTACACATGTTATCAACTATGATCTCCCATTAGAGAATGAAAGCTATGTCCATCGTACAGGAAGAACTGGGCGGGCTGGCCAACAGGGGAAAGCCATTACGTTTGTTACACCATTTGAAGATCGGTTTTTAAGTGAAATAGAAGAATATATTGGCTTTAAGATTCCGAACATGACTGCCCCATCAAAAGAGGAAGTTTCAAATAAGAAATCTGCCTTTGAAGCAAAAATGAAGGTTGAACCAACGATTAAAAAAGCAAAAAATGAACATCTAAACAAAAAAATCATGAAGCTATACTTTAATGGTGGTAAGAAAAAGAAGCTTAGAGCAGTAGATTTTGTAGGGACGATTGCTAAAATTGAAGGCGTAACAGTTGAGGATATTGGCATCATTACAATACTGGATACCGTTTCTTATGTTGAAATATTCAATGGCAAAGGTCCGATGGTGCTGAAAGAGATGAAGAATACGAAAATAAAAGGTAAGTTGTTAAAAGTATCTGAAGCGAAGAAATGACAGTTGCTAATCACGTGTAATACAAAAGAATATGAAAGAGCTAAGGTGACTATAACAGGTCACCTTTATTTCGTATATACATAAAAGTAAGTAATCATTTAACTGGTAGGGAAAATTATAGATGTGATTTTGCGCTTTAGCACAGTGGGGGACAGGCACCTATTAAAAAAATCTTGACAAAATTAGTTAAACTGTTTAAAGTTTAGTTTGTTCAATAATTAATTCATTTAACTATACCTCAAGGAGGAGGAACAATTGGATGATCTTGTAAACCGATTCCAAATTGCCATGCAAATGCTCAAGCGGAATATAGAATCTGGTGTTCAAAATACATTTGAATCTCCAGTCACTAAACCTCAGACATTTATGCTATATGCTCTTAATAAATTTGGTCAATGTAAGGTTTCACAACTTGCTGAAATGATGGAAGTCAAACCTAGCGCCATTACAGTGATGATTGATCGATTGGAGGGCGGTGGCTACGTCAAACGTACCCATGGCACCATTGATCGTAGATCTGTGCTGGTTGAAATGACCCCATCAGGGAAAGACGTATTGAAGAAGGCTATTCGGCAAAGAAATGAAATCTTAAAAACTTACTTATCCCGATTGGAACAAGAGGAAGTTCGGGTAATTACCGAGTTGTTGGAAAAAATGGTTGACTCTGATAAGTAAAGATTAACGAAAAGGAAGTGTAGACCTTGGGAGATTTGACACAAAAGAAAAAAGTAACGATTATGATTGCAATTATGGTAGCGATGTTCTTCTCTGCCATTAATCAAACGATTGTGGGCACTGCGATGCCGAGAATTATTGCGATTCTCGGCGGGATGGAACATTACTCATGGGTCATTACCATCTACATGTTAACGTCCACCATTGCAACAGTCCTGGTCGGAAAATTATCCGATATTTATGGGCGGAAACCGTTCATTCTTGCTGGTATTGTATTATTTATGATTGGTGCATTTTTAAGCGGTTTTTCCAAAGATATTTATCAAATGATCACATATCGCGGTATTCAAGGTCTCGGAGCAGGTGTTATCATGTCATCCGCATTCACCGCTGTTGGGGATTTATTCTCGCCACGTGAACGTGGGAAATGGATGGGTGTGATGATGGCCGTTTTCGGTGTTTCCAGTGTACTTGGCCCGCCGCTCGGAGGCTGGCTTGTAGACAATATGGATTGGAAATGGCTGTTTTGGATTTTCCTTCCGTTAGGCTTTGTTGCCTTCGGATTGATTCTAATGCTTTTTCCGAAAACAGTACGCAAAACATCAGAGAAAATCGATTATCTCGGTTCTCTTTTTCTTAGTTTGGCCATTATTGCATTGCTCCTAGGCTTTTCATGGGGAGGAACGAAATATGATTGGGGTTCCGCAGAAATCATTGGCTTATTTGTAGCGAGCATTGTTTTTATCGTTGTATTTATCTTCGTGGAAAGAAAAGCGACAAGTCCAGTACTGCCATTATCATTGTTCCGTAATGATATTGTTACGATCTCAAATAGTATTGGATTTATTATGAACGCTGGAATGATGGGTGCACTCATCTATCTTCCGTTTTTCGTGCAAGGTGTGGAAGGGATTTCTCCCACGTATTCAGGCTATGTCACGATGCCGATGTCAATCGCAATGGTTGTCGTCAGCGCAATAACTGGAAATTTGATTACCAAAACGGGTAAATATAAACGATTTGCACTCATTGGCATGCCGATTATGATTGCTGGAATGATCATCATGGCGTTTATGAATAGTGTGTGGATGGCTGTTGTGGCGATGATTGTATTCGGGCTTGGACTTGGTACGGGAATGCCGGTCTTCTCAATTACGGTCCAAAACGCAGTGAGTCCTGCGCAGCTCGGAGTAGTAACGGCGTCTTCCCAATTGTTCCGTAATCTGGGCGGTACAATCGGAATTGCTGTCATGGGATCAATTATGCAGTCCCAATTGGTCAAAAATATGAAAGCTGCGGTATCTAATAGTGGGTTTGATGTCACCAAAATTGATCCAAAGGCTGCGGAACAGTTAGCTGCATTCCAAAGTCCGCAAATGCTTCTTGATCAACCTAAGCTAGAGCAGTTAAAGCAGACGCTACCGGCGGAATTGCAGCCGGTTGTAACACAAATGATTGATACACTTCGCGAAGCATTAAGCGCATCTTTAACAACTGTCTTTCTAGCAGGTGCATTTTTACTGGTAGTCGCTTTAGTACTTACCTTTTTCTTAAGGGAAATTCCGCTTCGAACATCTAATAAGATGCCTCAAGAAGAACCGGAAGATGGTAAGTCTCACCAAGCAATTACTAACGAATAAGTGAAACAACGAAAGATACGGCCCGGTAATGGTCCGTATCTTTCCATATAATATGGATAATATATTAGGGGAAATTGGAGCGATTATGGATGACTTCAAACCAAGTCGAACAGATAAAAAGGATGAAAAATGAATTTACTCGTTTTATGCTCATGTATAAATTCGCACTGAATGAACTTGAGACAAAAATCGAGATATTAAAAGAAGAATTTCACTTTCTTCATGACTATAATCCGATTGAACATACAAAATCTCGATTGAAATCACCTGAAAGCATTATTAATAAGCTTTATAGAAAAGGAGGGGATATTACATTTCACAGCATAAAAAGTAATATTAAGGATATTGCTGGGTTGCGTATTACATGTTCCTTTATTTCCGATATTTATAGAATCAGTGACATGCTGAAAAACCAAAGGGATCTGAAAGTTTTGGAGGTCAAAGATTATATTAAAAACCCAAAGCCAAATGGTTATCGCAGTCTTCATCTGTTAGTTGAAGTACCGGTGTTTATGTCAGATCGGGAAGAACATGTATGTGTAGAAATCCAAATTCGAACCATCGCCATGGATTTCTGGGCAAGTTTGGAACATAAAATCTATTATAAATACAATCAGTCTGTTCCAACAAACCTCCTTCGGGAATTAAAGGAAGCCGCGGACTCTGCAACCGCTCTGGATCAAAAGATGGAGAGTCTTCATCGTGAAATAGCAGTTGTTAAAGAGGAACAAGTGGATAATATAGAGGAAAACTTGACACAGCTCATCATAAATAACCAAAAGTTTTCGATTCCGGAATCCTTGCTAAGTCTTATGGGGAACGATCAGAATGACTCTAAAAATATTAAATAAAAATAGTAAGTATTGGAAATAATGCTGCCTAATCTATTTAAAATTGTTGTATACTTAGAAGAATCGGAAGTTTAAATTTTGGGTGAGGTGGTATTTTTGATTGGTTTAGGTACAATTGCCGTCGTAATGATTTTTACAATCCCTATCGTTGCAATCATTACTGAACATTCTCGAAAAAAGGCCAAAATCAAAAGTAATATTATTAAAGAAGAAATCGAATTAGAAAAAATCAAACAACAGAACTTTTTGCTTGAAACGGAAAAAATGCGACTTGAACTTGAAAAAATGCATCTAGATACATCAAAAGAAGATAAATACTTGATAAAGTAATTTTTGGAGCAACGAATCATTAGTCGTTGTTCTATTTTTTTGCAATAAATTGTGTGATTGCTACAAAATACTCCCTTATCCATGTTGAGCGATGTAAGTATTTGTTATACGAATATTAAAGGAAATACTCAGTTTCCCGGCTAATTATATGTATATCGGCCTTGTCTTTTTTATAGGCATTGTTCGTATAATTATTCACTTGGGGAGGAACAAGATGAAAAAGTTTTTTGCGGTTGTATTCAGTTTTGTTTTAGTATTTAGCTTCTTACCGTTCGTGAATGGAGCGAAAGCAAGTGGGCCGGATGCGCGGAGCTATTCTGTTCTATTTAACAAAAATAGTATTCCAGCAAATTTCGAACAACAGGTAAAAAGCTTAGGTGGGGAAGTCTTATATTCAGTTCCTGAAATTGGTTTTGCACAAGTCAAAGCTTCAAAGTCATCATTTACTAAAATTAAAGGCATTTCAGGTGTGAGTGCATCGAATCCATCTGTGACATGGAGCCTACCGAAATCTGAGAGAATAAAGGAAAGTGCTGTAAATCCAGCGAAGGCAGCACTTTGGGACATGCAATGGGATATTAAGCGGATTACTAATAATGGGGAAAGCTATAAACTTGGAACTGGTTCACATAATGTAGTAGTCGGAATTATTGATACAGGGATTGATCGCGACCATCCGGATTTAGTGAAAAATCTTTTACCTGGTTCGAAAAACTTTGTTCCTGCCGGCGGATTTGATGGTGAGGAACCCAGTGAAAATGGTGATCCGAATGCGTTCGATGATCAACATGGTCATGGCAGCCATGTTGCCGGGTCGATTGCAGGGAACGGCGCCATGTTAGGTGTTGCACCTAATACCGGAATTCGTGCCTATCGTGTGTTCGGTACAAGCTCTGCTGAGACCTCCTGGATTATTGCCGCAATGGTTGCAGCCGCAAATGATGGGGTTGATGTCATTTCCATGAGTTTAGGCGGCTTTGATGTTATGGGACAAATTTTCTATATTGATCCAGTGACAGGCAAGAAAGAAAATCTCGGAAATGATGTAGCAGACTTTAAAGCGTATAAGCGTGCTGTGGACTATGTCACTAAAAAGGGATCGCTCGTTGTTGTAGCAGCAGGAAATGAAAGTCTCAATGCTACAAACAAAAAAGAAGTCATGGATTACATGAACGAAGAATATGCGGGAGATGGATTATATTTTGTTGGTGCTGGTTTTGAAGTTCCTGGAACGACTCCTGGTGTCGTAACCGTTTCAGCAACTGGGCAAAACGATATTCTAGCAAACTATTCAAACTATGGACCAGGCTTTATTGACATTGCAGCGGTAGGTGGAGATGCGAGAATGTATGACCAATACTTTGCGGAAGGGAGATTTGCTGAATATCTTTCAAAGCGTCTATTTGAACAAGAATTTAACTTAAGCGCAAGTGAGGATGGGGGCTGGTATTGGTCAATCGGTACATCGATGGCAACACCAAAAGTATCAGCGGTTGCTGCGCTGCTAGTAGACAAATACGGAAAAATGTCACCAGCAAAGCTGCAAGACCTTCTGTATAAAAAAGCGGTCGACCCTGTAAAAGGGAAAGACAAATCGTATTTCGGAAACGGCCATTTGAATTCGTATAAGGCATTGAAATAAGTAAATATTTTAAAGGAGAAATTGAATTAGGGGAACTTTCGTTAGTAAAATAATTTGTAGAAAGCGATTAGGACAACGATCTATGGTCGTTGTCCTATTTGATTGGAATGATCTATGAGAATGTGAGAAAAAGGGAGGATCCGGGAACCATGAAGCATTCATGAGGACAGGGAATGTGAGAAAAAGAGAAAACAGTTCCCATAGAGCTACATTATGGAAGCTTGAAAAATCAATTAAGTACCTACCCTAGTCATAAAGTCCCTTTCATAGTAAAATTATTTATAATATTGGAAAATCGGTGGTGCTCATCATGGTTTCCTATGAAAGCTTCTTCTTATTAATCTTAATTAGTGTACTAGGACCAGTGGTTGGATTACTTACGCTCATCTTTTTCAACGCGTTTGAGCGACAAGTTTATTTACTAGAAGTAGAAAACACACAAGTGCTACTAGAAAAAGAGTTAGAAACAAGTAAATATATTCAGCTGAATCAACAAATTCAGCCCCATTTTTTATTTAATGCTCTGAATTCGATGCTTGGATTAATCAGGTTGAAGAAATATGATCGATTGGAAAACGTTTTTGAGCATATGGTGCTGTATTTACGTTCTAAATATAATGAGGAAAAATCATTGTATACGTTGCGCGAAGAACTTGATTATACAAAGCACTTTATTGCAATTCAGCAATTGCGGTTTGGCGAGCGCCTTCAAGTAGATTGGTTGATTGAGGAAGAAATCGAGGAGGCGTTGATAGTACCATACGTATTGCAAACACTTGTTGAAAATGCATTTAAGCACGGAATAGAAAATATTGAAGGTGAAGGTATTTTGCAAATAACGATACAATCGACTGACGAGCAACAGCTTTTACTGATAGTGGAAGATAATGGTCCGGGTTTTCAAGTGAACCCATTGTCTGGCAAAGGCGGGGTTGGCTTAATGAACATCACGAAACGATTGAAGTTATTATTTGGAGACGAGGCAAAGATAGATTTTTTAACTAGTCAAAGGGAACACGGTGGAAAGGTAGTGGTGTCTTTGCCGAAAATTTATCATTTCGATGAACTGGGGGGTGAACATGAAGATGAATATTCTTCTATTGGACGATGAGCCGATTGAATTGGAACAATTAGAGTTGTTGATTCATTCACATTTCCCTACTTGGACTATTTATAAAGCTTTATTCGGGTCAAATGCCATTGAACTAGCTGAAAAAATGGCAACCGATGGGAAGCAGTTTCAACTCGCACTTATGGATATTAAATTACCTGGACGAAATGGTCTGGAGGTCGCCGGGAAGCTTAAAGAACTCATGCCTTCCATAGAAATCATCATTGTTTCGGCATTTCAAAACTTTGATTATGCAAAGCAATCGATCCATTTAAAAGTAATTGATTATTTAGTAAAGCCAGTGATGGAACGAGAATTGATCGCAAGTATTCACTCATTCTTAAATGAGCACCCAGAATACAATATCCATACGGAAGTTGTTCAAGAAGTGATGCAGTTAGTAAAAAATGATTACAATCTGCCACTTAAATTATCAGAAATTGCCAACAAGCTTCATATTAATGCGAGCTACTTAAGCAGACTCTTTAGTGAAGAAGTAGGCACATCCTTTTCTGATTATTTACTCAATTACCGAGTGGAGAAGGCTAAGAATCTACTATTAAGTCAGAAAAGATGGCCCATTCAACGTATCGCTGAAGAATGTGGTTTTAATAGCCAGCATTATTTCAGCAGTGCCTTCAAAAAAATTACAAGCTGTACTCCAAAAGAATATCGAAATAAAGGAATTGCATAAGAATTGATGATGAAGTCAATAAAACCATTGAGCGTAACGTATTTAATTTCAAACTGGCTATCTATAAGTATGATTTTTTTAATTAGTGAAGCGGTGATTCAATACGGAGTCTTTGCAGGTTTTGTCATTGTATGCACATTTTTACTAGCGTTTTGTGCAGCCTTGCCTTTTTTAAGACCTATTCTCTCCAATTCTGCACCAGTAAAAAATAGAAGCTGGTTAAACTGGCTTTTGTTAGCGGTTTGGCTACTGGAAATCTTCATATTACATCTATTAATTAGTGGAGTGCTTTTACATACATTTTTCAATATGCATAATACCGTTTCTGTTTTCTTTACCGTTGCGGTCATACTGCTGATCATTACATTTCTTTCAAAGTGGAGAATGGTCATTTTTGCGGTAAAAAATATTAAGTTTATCTTAATCAGTAGTTTAGCTATTTTTCTGCCTACTTATATTTATTTACAAAAAGGGCTCGAATCCGTCTATCATGACCTGCTGCATTATCATCCTACTATTCTTCATAACGAACAAAAGGGCATATGGATGTTTATTACAATCGCGTTTTTGATTTTCTTTTCAAAATTTTTGCTTCAAGGGGAACTGCTCGCTAAATATACGGGGCCTGTCTTACATAAGGGGATTCGCAAGTTATTTGTAGCGGTTTTTATTTTTTCGACATTTATAATGGCTTTTTCAACGATGACAGTTGTTGCAATCACGCAAAATTTGGAGGTTAGCCATGTAAATGAGTTGCTCGTATTCCTGATCAAAAAATTATCAACCCCGAGCATATCTCATTTAATTGGAATTGTGCTTTACTTATCTACTTTACTTACATTGGTCATTTCTTTTTTTCAATTTGAAGATCGTTTAAATCTGAGAATTCCTCAAGTTTTAATGATAATAGCAGCCATTTTGGCTATGATCATTGATCATTTTCAACTGACTCTTTTAACGATTTATAGTTTTGCAGGAATCTTTATCAGTGGGATGGTTCTTATTTTCTTATTTCACAAGATGTCAATAAACATTAAAAATTTGAAATAATATCGCAACATTGTTGTTAGAAGATTCCCTATAATAAGAAAAAAGAGGGGGTCGAGAATGTATGAAGAGAGCCAAAATAAATTTGCTTTCTTTTTTTCTTGTTATTGCTTTAGTGATGACTGGATGTAGTTCCAAGTCTTCGACTGAAGAAGGAAAAGAAGGAAAAGCAGGCAATTCGAAAACGGCTAGAAACAACACACTTGTGATTGGTTTGGAAGCTGAGCCAACATCTTTAGATGCGCATCAGCTGTCAGACTTTAACTCAAGCCGGACTGCAATGGAATTGTACGATCAGCTCGTGCACTTTAAAGATGAAAGTACTGAACTAGAACCCGGGCTTGCAGAAAAATGGGATGTTTCAGATGATGGTCTCGAATACACGTTTTATTTAAAGAAGGATGTAAAATTCCACGATGATACTCCATTTAATGCAGATGCAGTCAAGTTCAGCATTGATCGCCAAATCGATCCGAAGCATCCTTTCCATGATACCGGGCAATATGCCTATGCTGATTTTACATTCGGATCAGTTGATAAGGTGGAAGTAGTCGATGAATATACGGTGAAAATTACTTTGAAAGAGACATTTGCGCCGTTTTTAGGGAATATGGCGATGCATGCCGCAAGTATTGTCAGTCCAACAGCAGTAGAAAAATATGGTGCTGATTTCACAAAAAACCCTGTGGGAACGGGTCCATATAAATTTGTGAAATGGGATCCAGGCGTTGAAGTTATTCTGGAGAAAAATGAAGATTATTTTAAAGGTGCACCTTCTGTTGAGAAATTGATTTTTAAACCAATTACAGAACCGCAAACGCGCTTGGCAGAACTTGAATCAGGAAATATTGATTTTATCGTGAATGTTCCACCAGATGATATTGCCAGACTAAAAGATGATTCAAACTTACAAGTAATTGAACAGGCTGGCATGCATGTATGGTGGACAGCACTGAATACACAGCGGGAACCGTTTAACAATGTGAAAGTGCGTCAAGCTGTGAACTATGCGGTGAATAAGGAAGCGATTGTAGAAGGGATTTTACAAGGGACGGGTGAGGTGGCAAACAGTCCAGTACCGCCTACCGTATGGGGGCACAGTCCTAATGTGAAAAACTATGCATTTGACACTGAGAAAGCGAAGGAGCTTTTAGCTGAGGCTGGTTATCCAGACGGATTTGAGGTAACCTATTGGGTTCCAGAATCGGGAAGCGGTATGCAGCAGCCTGAAGCAATGGCGGCAGCAATCCAGGCCGACTTGGCTAAAATTGGTGTGAAAGTGAAGATTCAAACGCTTGAGTGGGGAACGTATTTAGATAAAGTATTCGTACCTGCCGAAGAAAACGAGATGGATATGCACCAAATGTCTTGGATGGGTGACAATGGTGATCCGGATAACTTCTTATATATTTTGTTAAGCGGTCAGCAATGGCCGACAGCTGGCTTTAATGATTCCTACTACCAAAATAAAAAAGTAGATGAATTATTGGAGAAAGCAAGAGTCATTAATGACAAGAATGAACGGACAAAAATGTATGAAGAAGTACAAGAATTAGTGATGGAGGATGCTCCTTGGATTGTTGTGGACCATGAAAAACAAATTGTCGTGGCAAACAGCCGTCTAAAAGACTTCAAGCTTCATCCAACCGGCGTGTTTAGATTTTCAAAAGTAACAGTAGAATAAAAGATCCATAAAGGTAAAGAGGAGAGTATCTCCTCTTTACCTATTTCTTAAGTTGAGGTGAGCGAGGTGTTTTCCTATATTTTAAGAAGATTAGGAGGGTTAATCCCGGTTTTACTAGGAGTGACGATTCTAGTTTTCTCTATTATGCATTTATCTCCAGGAGACCCTGCGAAAATCATTTTAGGTCCGAAAGCCACAGCGGAGACGATCGCAAAACTAAATGCACAGCTTGGATTAGATCAACCGTTATATGTCCAATATTTCACCTGGATTGGCAATGTATTTACAGGTGATTGGGGAAGATCGATTCAAATGAAAATGGATGTATTGCCGCTTGTAGTCGATCGCTTTAGCGCAACCTTAATCTTAACGGTGTGCAGTGCGCTAATTGCTGCCGTGGTTGGAATTGGCGTAGGGATTATTTCCGCCTATAAAAAGTATTCATGGATTGACCGCGGGTTGATGTTATTCGTTTTAGTCGGGTTCTGTTTGCCGGTATTTTGGCTTGGAATCATTATGCAAATAATCTTTGGCTTAAAGCTCGATCTGTTCCCAATTTCCGGGATGTATTCACCTGGAGAATCTGGTTTTGCTGATTTAATGAAGCATATTGTTTTACCTTCACTAGCACTTTCGGCTGGAGCTGGGGCAGTTATTGCGAGAATGACGAGGTCGAGCATGTTAGAAGTATTTGAACAAGATTATATTCGAACGGCAAGATCAAAAGGGATAAAAGAGCAGCGGGTCATTTACATACATGCACTAAAAAACGCATTTATTCCTGTCCTTACTGTTCTCGGAATGCAGGTCGGTTTTTTACTAGCAGGAGCCGTGCTCGTTGAAATGGTTTTTGCATGGCCTGGTATTGGTACGCTGATGATTAATGGCATTTTAGCGCGGGATTTTCCGTTAGTACAAGGAATTATCCTTTTCGTCGCAACCACTTACGTAATCGTGAATTTACTTGTAGATATACTTTATGCCTTGCTCGATCCGCGAATCTCTTATAAATAGGAGGTGAAGAGAGTGGAACCGAATTTGAGCAAGCCGGCGAGCAATATACTTGCTGCAACAGAAACAGATAAACCATACAAGCGCCAAAGTCCATGGAAAACGGCTTGGAAGAAATTATTACGTGATAAAGCTGCAGTAACTGGTCTAATCATGCTTTCGATAATATTACTGATTACGTATCTTGCCCCGATTTTACCACTCGAAAATCCCGAGGAAGTGGACTTAATGAACCGATTAAAACCAATCGGGACAGAAGGTCATCTTCTCGGTACAGATGACTTAGGAAGGGATATTTTCAGCCGGTTAGTATGGGGTGGGCGAGTATCAATTACAGTCGGCTTTATTGCTGTCTTTATCGCATTATTTTTCGGAGCAATTTTAGGGTTGATAGCTGGATACTTTCAAAAATTCTTTGACACAGTCATTATGAGATTTATAGATATATTAATGGCTTTTCCTTACGTTCTATTAGCGATCGCAATTATTGCAGCGTTAGGGCCGGGACTAATGAATACGATGATTGCGATAAGTATTGTCGGGATTCCTTATTATGCAAGAATTGTTCGCAGCAGTGCGTTAATGTTTCGGAATATGGAGTTTGTTCTAGCAGAACGTGCACTTGGGGCAGGACATTTCCATATTATCTTCCATCATATTCTTCCCAATTGCTTGCCGCCGATAATCGTAGCCGCAAGCCTGGATGTAGGTTGGATGATATTAGCTGCTTCAGGCATGAGCTTTCTAGGGCTTGGCGCACAGCCGCCAATGGCAGAGTGGGGAGTCATGCTGAGCGAGGGACAGAAGTTCCTTAGAGTTGCTCCTCATGTCAGTTTATTACCAGGCTTCGCGATTTTCCTCGTCGTGCTCGCCGTTAATCTGGTCGGTGACGGACTACGTGATGCCCTTGATCCAAAATCAAAATAAATGGAGGATGAATATAAATGAATAAAGACAGAGATTTTGTTAATACGTATTCAATTGTTGGTTTTGATCCAGAGACAAAAGAGCTTGGTGTGGCAGTCGCCTCTAAATTTCTCTCGGTAGGTTCGATTGTGCCGTGGGCGAAAGCCGGGGTAGGAGCGGTCGCTACACAATCATGGGCTAATCCCCTTTATGGGAAAGAAGGCTTAGAGCTAATGGCGGAAGGGAAAAGCGCTGAAGAAGTGCTGAAGATTTTAACGGAAAACGATGAGCAGAAGCTTTTTCGCCAAGTTGGGATTGTGGACGCCAATGGAAATAGCGCTACTTTTTCCGGTAGCGAGTGCTACGATTGGGCCGGAGGACTAGCTGGGGAAAACTTTGCTTGTCAAGGAAATATTTTAGCCGGACGAGAAGTTGTTGAAGCAATGGCCGCCACCTTTCAAGCAACAGAGGGTGATTTGGCCACACGGCTCCTAAAGGCGTTGGAAAGCGGTGAAAAAGCAGGTGGGGATAGACGGGGCAAACAGTCTGCTGCTTTGCTTGTTGTAAAGGAAAACGGTGGATACGGCGGTGTGACGGATCGTTATTTAGACCTTCGTGTTGATGACCATAAAGAGCCTGTGAAGGAATTGGAACGAATTTTTGCTTTACATCAGTTGTATTTTAAAAAATCAGAGCCAGGCGATATTTTACTCGTTAAAGGCGAATTGAAAAATAAGCTTTCTGCAGCGTTGCAAAAATTGGATTTCTTAAAAAGTGTTCAGCCAAGTGATGATGAAGTATTAGAAGCACTGAAGGATTTCCATCTAATTGAAAATTTTGATGAGCGAGTCCAAGAAAAAGGAAAAGTGGACCGTAAAGTGGTTGAATATATCGAATTCCTAGTTAGTGACGGGGAAAAAGGACAATGAATCCACTTTTAGAAGTAAAGGATTTAGAAATTGCCTTTAAAAAAGACCGAGCCTTTATTCCAACTGTAAGAGGTGTTAATTTTCAAGTTTTCCCCGGTGAAATGCTTGGGATTGTTGGTGAATCAGGTTGCGGGAAAAGTGTGACATCGCTTGGTGTGATGGGTTTACTTCCGAAAGAGTTTAGTAAACTAGGTAATCATAGTGAAATTCTATTTGAAGGAAAATCATTGAAACACCTATCAGATGTTGAATACCGCCACTATCGCGGCAATGAAATGGCGATGATTTTTCAAGATCCAATGTCATCGTTGAACCCTGTATTTACGATTGGCTTTCAAATGATTGAAATGATTACTGCGCATCTGAAACTTTCAAAAAAAGCGGCGAAAACGAGAGCTGTCGATATGTTGAAAAAAGTTGGGATCCCTCGGGCTGAAAGTGTCGTTAATGAATATCCGCATCAGCTTTCAGGTGGAATGCGGCAACGGGTGATGATCGCCATGGCCTTATCTTGCAATCCGAAGCTTCTGATCGCAGATGAACCAACTACGGCATTGGACGTAACGATTCAAGCGCAAATATTGGATTTGATGAAGAAACTGCAAAAGGAATACCAAACAGCCGTCATGTTAATTACCCATGATTTAGGGGTTGTTGCTGAAGTTTGTGACCGGGTGATTGTCATGTATGCCGGAAAAGTGGTCGAGGAAGCTGAAGTTGCTGAAATTTTTAATGCGCCGAAGCATCCATATACCGTTGGTTTGATGAACTCCATTCCTAGCCTGACAGATGAAAAAGAAAGGCTGGATGCGATTACCGGTTCTGTTCCACTGCCGGAGGAAATGCCGGCAGGATGCCCGTTTGCGCCACGCTGCGCTCATGCAACAGACCTTTGTTTTTCAGAAGAGCCGGTAACTGTAAACGTAGGACCGAAACATTATACAAGCTGTTGGTTATATAGCGGGGAAGGGAGGGAAGCGGCCGATGGAAGAGCTTTTAGCCGTACGTAATCTCAAGAAGTATTTTCCCGTGAAAAAAGGCTTGATCCGCCGAGCAACAAGTCAAATAAAAGCTGTCGATGATGTCAGTTTTACTTTGAATGAAGGAGAGACACTCGGTTTAGTAGGGGAGAGCGGATGTGGGAAATCAACGCTCGGAAGAACGGTCCTGCAATTATGGAAGCCGACTTCAGGAGAAGTCGTTTATAAGGGAAAAGAACTGACCGACATGAACTTCAGTCAGTTGCGCCCGTATCGAAAAGATATTCAAATGATTTTTCAGGATCCATACTCCTCTCTTAACTCAAGAAAGACGATAAGCAGCATCTTAAAAGAACCATTTAAGATTCATCACTTGTATACAGATAAAGAAAGAGAAGAAAAAGTGGCAGAAATGCTCGAGCTTGTCGGTTTAAACCGGGGATTTGCCGAACGGTATCCGCATGAATTCAGCGGTGGTCAGAGACAGCGGATTGGAATTGCCAGGGCTTTAATGTTAGAGCCAAATTTAATTATTGCGGATGAACCTGTCTCGGCGCTAGATGTTTCCGTTCAGGCACAAGTGTTGAATTTGATGCAGGATGTACAGGAGAAGCTAAAGCTCACCTATTTGTTTATTGCCCATGATTTAAGTGTCGTTAAACATTTCAGTACAAGGGTGGGAGTGATGTATCTCGGGCGAATGGTCGAACTGGCAGACAAGTCAAGCCTCTATTCCGAACCGTTACACCCTTATACGCAAGCATTATTATCAGCAGTTCCTGTTCCAAAAGTTGGCGTGAAGCGTGAGCGGATCATCTTGCAAGGTGATGTTCCGAGCCCCGAAAATCCGCCTGCTGGATGTGCATTTCACACCCGTTGTGCCGCCTGTATGAAAATCTGCACCGAAGAGCGGCCGGTTATGAAGGAAGTTGCCAAAGGCCACTATGTGGCTTGTCATTTATATTAAATCAAAAGTTTATCCTAATAAAAAAATGGAGAAGATGAGGGTTGTCCGGAATTGGGCAACCCTTTCTCTATGCACTAACATGATATAATTTGAATGATAAAAACGGAGACCTAATATGATCGGAAAGAAGGTACATAAATGCTGAAAAAACTAGCAAATAGAGTGTATTATATGCCTCATTATTCAGAAACAGACCGTCCCACATTAGGCTTAATTTGTGGCGATGCCTATAGCCTGATCGTTGATTCAGGAAACTCACCTGCACACGCGGCGGATTTTCTTAAACTCGTGGAAAAAATGGATATACCGCCGGTGAAGTTTGTTGTCATTACACATTGGCATTGGGATCATATATTTGGAATGAAAACGATGGATATATTAACGATTAGCCATAAGGAAACGAAGAGAAAATTGGAGTATTTGAAAACTCTTAAATGGGATGACTCTTCATTAGATGCACGGGTTGAGACCGGTGAAGAGATAGAGTTTTGCAGAGACATGATCAAACGTGAAATGCCTACGCGTGATCACTTAGAATTGAAGGTGCCTGAAATAACATTTGATCATAAGATCGAAATTGATTTGGGGGGTATAACCTGTGTAGTTGAACATGTCGGCGGGGTACATGCTCAGGATTCATCGATTATTTATATTCCCGATGAAAAAATTATGTTTTTAGGAGATTGCATCTATCAGGACTTTTATAGCGGCGAATGGAGCTATGACCTTGAGGAACTCATTATCCTTTTAGAAAAAATAAAAAAGTATGATGTGAATTGCTATGTTACCGGGCATCAAGATCCAAAAACATCCGAAGAAATGTGGAGTTTCTTTGGCGATCTCATTAGTATTGGGGAAATCGTGGATAAAGAGGTTACTCTTGAGAAGGCTGTTACAAAATTTAGCGACGTACGAAAGACAAATCCAAATGAAGAGCAACTTGAGTATATCCAAAACTTTATTTTTGGTAATCAAAAGAAGGCAAAATTGTAAAAGAGGAGTTACATACAACTCCTCTTTGTCTGTAATAACATGACCTGCGGACTAGATATCTAAGTTGAAACTAACCAACATTTTATTCATTAACTCTTCACCAGCCATTGTCCGCTCGCCGCCACCTTGGACAAACGCATCATTGCCGCCGCCTTTACCGTTAATCGCCAAGAGTGCCGAAGCTGATACTTGCTTCATGCTCATTTCCACTGCCGCTCCGCGTGCTGCAACAAATTGTAATCGATCTTCCGTTTCCGCTACAAGCAGCACAATCACATCATCCGCTTCCGCTACAAGCAATCGCGCTAATTTTTGCAGCTCTTTAACCGTTCGCCCTTTAAACACAGCCTTTACGATGCCACGCTCTTTATTCAATAATAAATCCTTCGCTTCAAACGACAATAACGCTTCACGCGCTTCATCCAATGCCTTTTCAAGTGTGCGGTTCGTCTCCAGTAGCTTCGTGATTGCCGTATTTACGCTGTCTTCAGGTGCACTTAATTGTTGCGAAGCTTCCGCTAAAAAATAATTTTTTCGCTGTAGTTGCTGTAAAACGCGTCCGCCGCATGCGAAATATACACGCACTTTCCGTTTTTGCTTTTCAGTTGATAAAATTTTAATTGCACTCACTTGTCCTGTTGAACTCGGATGCGTTCCGCCACAGCCGTTATAATCATATTCTGGGATTATCACAAGCCGAATCTCATCTGTAACTGACACATTTTTGCGTAACGAATATTGATCAAGCTCAGTCTCTGTCACCCATTTCGTTTCGATTGGGAGGTTCCGTAAAATGATCTCGTTTGCTAAGCTTTCCGCTGCTTCTAATTGCTCCGCAGAGACATACTCTACATCTATATCAATCGAACAGAGCTCTTTCCCTAAATGAAAGCTCACTGTTGGTACTCCGAACAATTCGACAAATGCAGCCGTTAAAATATGCTGCCCTGCATGTTGCTGCATATGATCAAACCGGCGACCCCAATCAATGACACCTTCAACTTCACCTGTGGGATCAAGTCTTTCCGCCACCGTATGATAGATTTCCCCATCGATTTCCTCAACATTCGTCACTTGAATGCCATTCAACAATCCCATATCATGTGGCTGACCACCACCTGTTGGGTAAAAAGCCGTGGTTTCCAACACCACATTCCAATTTCCCATATGATCTTGTGACTCTTTCACAACACGAGTTGTAAATGTTTTACAATACGGATCCATATAATACAAACGCTCTTTCAACATGATAAAATACTCCTTGAATTCTTTTTCATTATTTTAACATGTCTTAAACCCAAAAATATCCTTTATATTGGAAATCCAACATAAAGGATATTTTCGAGTGCGTTGTAGGCAACTTTGTAATTATTACGACCAACCACTTAGTAAAGCGGGAATTGCGAGAAAATGAATAGAGAGGCCAGAAAAAGCTATCTTGAACGGGGACTAAATGATGGCATCTTGGTTGGTTAGTGATTAGCGAGGAGAAAAAGAATCAAATTCAGGTAATATTAAACCTACTGAGCAGAAATTCTTATGCAATATAGTCTTCCTCTGGAATGTCATCGGGCTCACTTTTTAAGTAATACTTCCCTTTCGTAAGAAGCGCAATCATAACTGTTAGTATAGCTGCCAGAAGCGCTGCAAAAAATGCGGCAGTACTTTCTAAGAACGATCCCATATATCCTAATGCCGCGACTGTACCTAAACCACTCGATATCAGCAAGGACACGACTCCAACAGGATTCCATTTATACAAAAACTGTTGTCTTGCTTCATAATATTTCGGACCGATCTTCAATAGTTTTTTCACGATTAAGGCGTCACTAACTAAGATTGCAGCCCAAGCAAGTAAGAAAACTCCTTGGAATGTCATTGCGGTATCCAAATGATCCACGATGCCGGCAAGCATTAACACCATCGCTGAAACTCCTGTTACAACAACCCAAAACCGTCTTCCAGGTGTGAACTTAAAGATATTTTCGAAGAAGTTGGATAATGATAAGGAACCGCTATAAATATTGGTCACGTTAATTCTTAGTTGGGTCAACATTGTAAATAATGCTCCACCGAGACCTAGAAGCAATACGATGTAAACTCCGGGATTGGCTTCTCCGAGACGAACGCCGAACCATATTCCAAGACCACCCATGACTCCATAGCAGAAAAACTGTGGAATAAATCCGATTGCCACTGATCCTTTTTTTATATCTTGTGGTTTAAGGAACCGTGAATAATCCGAAGCAAGAAGAGCTGTCAAACCCATGATTCCATGGTGCATTCCCATACATAGCAGTAATGCTTTTCCTCCAACTTGAACGCCTTCAGGCATATACGTCCAGAAAGCACCTTCATAAAGCGAGGGTGTGAAGAAAGAGACAACGATTGCCGTAATTAAAAAAACACCGAAAATCGGTAAAGACCACTTTTGTAATTTATCCAATTGTTTAATCCCAAACCAATTTAACGGAATGACAAGTGTTCCGAAGAAAATGATTAATGCCCAGGCTGGTATAGCGGGGAAAAAAGTATGAACAGCATAGACTAGTATTAAGCCTTCAAAAGCACAATACATAATGAAGTTTGTCGCATAAATAAACGATGTTAATGATGCGCCTATATAGCCAAATCCGCCGCCTCTTGACATAAGATTTACGTTCATACCGGATTTTGCTGAAAAATATGCAATAAATGTTCCGAGTATACCAGCAACAATAATTGCGTAAATGGATGAAATAATGGCATTAATGGCTCCGAATTGAAGTGCCATCACACTCCCCATTTGAAAATAAAATATGGCTGTTGCAATACCAAAAGTGATATTTGTAATACTCAACCAGCCCATATTCCTTTTTTGTCTTGGTACTCTATCTAATGAAAAATCATCCGTCATATTTACTTTAGCATCGTGATCTGTAACTCGAACAGATCCCATACGATCCACTCCTTTTTTTTGTGTATTATTTCACAATGATGTTCTGCGATTTGTGTACGTTTTCACAATGGTATTCCCGCTTAAGTTGTTAAAATCCATGATCTCGCTTTTTTAGTATAACAATTTAAAGACGAATTTTTCAAATGTCACAGTTTTACATTACTAGTTTTTATCCGCTTAAAAACCAGCTTTATCTCCCGAATCCGACTTATTTCATAGGAACAATATAGTATACAAGTACTATATCCTATCTTGAAAATCTATTGTAAACTGAGAAGAAAAAGGAAATAATACCCTTTTAATATAAAAGATGGTTAAGAATAAATTTTTTTCCTATATTAATACCCCGTTTTTTCTGGAATCTTACAACTAGACAAACAGAAAATGCCAAGGGAATGGAGGGCGTCTGCGATTGAAAGAACAAACTAGGTACTCGAGACTTGCGAACTTAACTAAATTGATTAATACGAAGCTTGAGTTGCGTGAAGTATTGAATCATGTGACGACAGCAATATCCGAAGAAATCGTTCAATGCGATTCTGTTGGTATTTATTTACCGCAAGATGATGGAACATTCAGAGGATTCGTGGGAAAGCCGGAATTCATTAATGGGATGACGCTGGATATGCACGTCGTAGATACCGAAATGGACTTACTCGCAAAAGAAGTGATTGAAACACAAAAAACTATCTATATTCCCGACACATCCGTGGACAATCGTCCAGACCCCAGAGCTGTGAAGGCATTCCAAATTAAATCTTTATTAGGCCTTCCAATTTCTTATGAGCATGAGTTATTCGGATTAGTTTTTTTATTTGATTATGGAATTCCGATGAACTTAACAGAATCAGAGATTCAAACCGTTGAGGCGTATGTGAATATGGCAGCTGTAGCCATTCAAAATGCGACTAACTTAACTCGTAAGGAGAACCTCATCGCTGAAAAGCAATTATTACTAGATGTTACACGTGAATTATCTATGTGCTCCTCAATGAGGGAGGGGATAGATAAATGTTTTTTTTACGTAGGAAAAGTTTTAAATAACTATAATATTGGAGCCCACTTATTAGATCCTTTAGCAGAAAAAAGAATTAAACCTGTAAAGTTAAGTAAGGATAGTGACTGGACAGAGGAAGATTGGTTCAAAACACATAGTAAGATAAAGATTGACCAAAGTAATGATGCTGTGTTTCAAGAGGTTGTTAAAACAAGAAAAGCGATCCTCATCCCAAATGTTTTTGCGGATGAACGACCTAACCATGATCTTTGTCGGAATTTTGGGATTAAGGGTCTGTTTATGTTTCCATTAGTTTCCATGGGAGAGGTTTTAGGAGTAATTGCTGTAGTGAATCTTGAAGACAGGGGTTTCAATTATTCGGAAGCGGACATACAGCTGGCACAATCCATTGTGGATGCAACGGCCTCAACGTTATCAAATTTATTATATATGGAAAAGCAAGAGGTCATTATCGAAGAAAGAACGTTAGAGGTAAGGGAAAAAAATAAGGAACTGGAAAGAGTTCTTACGGAAATAAAATACTATGCTTATTTTGATAGTTTAACTAATTTGCCAAACAGAGTTTTATTAAAAGAAAGATTAAATGAAGGGTTAACTTACGCCAAAATACATGGGAATAAAATAGCGATTCTGTATTTAGATTTAGATCGATTTAAGTTGATCAATGATAGTCTCGGACATAGCTATGGTGACCTACTGTTGAGAGATGTCGCAAAACGGTTAAGTACTTGCGTCCCGGAAAACGCGACAGTTTCGCGACAAGGCGGGGATGAGTTCACAATCTTTTTACCAAATATTAATAGTAAAAAGGAAGTATTAACGGTTGTTAAACGCGTCATCGCTTCTTTTTCAAAACCGTTTTATTTAAAAGGAAATGAAGTATATATAAAAACGAGTATTGGCATTAGCCAATTTCCTGAGGACGGCGATACGGCTGAAACTTTAATTAAAAATGCGGATACTGCTATGTATAAATCTAAAGAGATATCTGGTAACAACTATCACTTTTTCAGATGCGGTATGGATACTAGAAGCTTTGAAAGTGTTAAATTTGAAAATGCTTTATATAAGGCATTAGATCAAGATGAATTAGTGATCTATTATCAGCCGCAAATAAACTATAAAACGAATACAATTATTGGAGTCGAAGCGTTATTAAGGTGGAATCATCCGACAGAAGGGATAATCTCTCCTAATGAATTTATTCCGATTGCCGAAGAAACGGGATTAATCGTTCCTATCGGAGAATGGGTTTTGAAAAATGCATGCAAGCAATTAAAGGAATGGCAGGAACAAGGATATCCGGTCATTAGCGTGTCGGTGAATTTATCCGTTCGTCAGTTTGAGGAAAACAATTTATTTCCTTTAGTAAAAAGAATCTTAAAGAACGCGGACCTATCACCTGAGCTATTACATCTTGAACTGACTGAAAATCAAATTATTAAAGATACGGAAATTACAATAAAAACAATGGAAAAATTAAAAAGTCTCGGAGTTAAAATAGCTATTGATGATTTTGGCACAGGATATTCATCTTTAGGATATTTAAAGGACCTTCCGATCAACACATTAAAAATCGATAAATCATTTATCCAAGATATTATAAAAGATCATGATAATGCAGCCATTACCAATACAATTATCACTTTAGCCCAAAACTTGAATCTTAATGTAATTGCTGAAGGAGTCGAGACAAAGGAACAGGCAAAATTCTTAGCCTCCAGAAACTGTCATTTGATGCAAGGGTTTTACTTTAGTCGACCATTATTGGCGGAAGATGTTGCTGAGAGATATCTTTCTAGAACTAGCGATATATTACATTAAGACTCTCGGAATTTCGAGGCGTGAAATAAGCTTTATTGAAGGTTTGGTATTCGCCTTTTCAAAAAAAGACATGCCAAAGAAGCGTGACATATATATTTTTTAAAAGGTTGTTTTTACAAAAATTGCTATTTTACTAAGGGTAGTGCGTGGTTGATTTCCGCTCCAGTTGCTCGCTTTCCGCGGGGCGGGCGGTGAGCCTCCTCGGCGTAAACGCCTGTGGGGTCTCACCGCACGCCCCCCCCCGGAACGCGTCTGCCTGGAACGGAAATCAACGGTGGTAGGCTCTTACATTGCATGTAGATTATTTAGCTCATTCAAAACAGAATGGGCAATTCTACTAATGAAAAATGAACTATCCCCCTATTAAAAGTAGGAGGAGACAAGCTTTGTACCATCTGATTCGGTGTATGCCGAAAGTCTATCGTTAAATCAGGAGGGATTTTCTTGAAAGCCATTCGTTCAGTATTAGAATATTTAAAAGGTAATGGAGTCAAACATATTTTTGGTATTCCTGCAGGTTCGGTAAACGCGCTTTTCGATGAGCTATATGATATGCCTGAAATCACACCGATCATCACAAAACATGAAGGGGCGGCCTCCTATATGGCGGCTTCTTATGCGAAGCACTCGCAACAGATGAGTGTTTGTATAGGCTGCAGTGGTCCTGGCGGAACCAACTTGGTAACAGGGGCTGCAAACGCGATGCGAGAGCATTTACCTGTTTTATTTTTAACTGGTGCTGTACCTGTTAATACAGAAGGATTAAATGCTTCCCAAGAATTAGATGCCGAACCCATCTTTCGATCAGTGACAAAATATAGTGTTACGGTTAAAGATCCGGCCGATTTATTGAACGAGGTAGTGAAGGCAACTGAAATAGCAGTATCCGGTGTACCAGGTCCAGTACACATTGCCATGCCCATTGATATTCAACAAGAAAAGGTGGAAAATTCCGTTATTCCCGCTCCACCTAAGAGAAGCCCGCTGGTTCCTGATTCGGATAAAATAAAAAATGTTGCTGAAGAGCTGTTAAAAAGAGAAAATGGTTATGTTTTTGTTGGACAAGGGGTAAGGAATTCTGTGGACCAAGTAATAGAGTTGGCGGAATTACTAGATTGGCCAATCATCACAACCCCTCAAGCAAAAGGGTTTATTCCCGATCATCATCCTCTTCTAGCGGGAGTATTCGGATTTGCCGGGCATGAAGATGTCTCAGCGCTAATCAACGAAGGGGACGGACAAGTACTATTGATCCTAGGTTCGAGCTTAGGGGAAACAGCGACGAATAATTACAATGTAAACCTTACAAAAGATCGTTTTACTATTCAAATGGATTTTGACAAGTCAGTGTTTAATCGGAAATATGATATCGACATACCTGTTTTAGGAGATATTAATTTAAGCTTATTATTTCTTATAGAAGAGTTAAAGGCTCTCGGGCTATCGAAAAAAAGTATAAAGCCTATTGAAAAGAAGAAAGTCAGCGAGCATTCAGAGGAATTTAACACCAAAAATATCCTTTTACATTTACAAAAGCAGTTACCTTCGTCCACAAGGTATGCCATTGATATTGGTGAATTTATGTCGTACGTCATTCACCATATGAAAGTTTTAGATTCCCATACATTTGATATTAATGTTCATTTTGGTGCAATGGGAAGCGGTATTGGTTCGGCAATCGGCTCGAAACTGGCCGAGCCTGAACGGCCTGTTGTATGTATTACAGGTGATGGTTGCTTTTTCATGCATGGGATGGAAATTTTGACAGCAAAAGAATATCATTTGCCGATCTTATTTGTTGTAATGAATAATGCCCGTCTAGGAATGGTCTATCATGGTCATTCATTACAATATAAACGCTCCCATCCATCTTTTGAGCAGGAACCAATCAATATTGCGGCGATGGCCGCGGCGATGAATATCCCGAGTTACAGAATTAACGAAATGGAAGACCTTAATCCAGACGTGATTAACGACTTAACTCAATTAAATGGACCAGCTGTTTTAGAGGTAGCCTTAATAGATAACAATATTCCACCTATGGGAGATCGTGTAAAATTTCTATCGTCTTTTGGGAAGTAAAATCCTATTATTACTCTGTTCATGATAAATGGACAGAGTAATTTTTTTTATGACTAATCTATTAAATTAAAAAAAACATTGACAGTTTACTTAGTTTTCTATATTCTGAACTTACAAAGAAAGCGTTTTCGTAAAACGTTTTCTTGGCAATGAATTAGGTGGAGATTTGATGTGAAAAGATTGACGATTAAAGATATCGCAGCAAAATCAGGTGTATCTATTTCAACGGTATCCCGTGTGCTGAATCGTAAAGAGGAGGGGATGTCTCAAGAAACGAGAGAAAAAGTTTTGCAAGTGATTGAAGAATTAAACTACCAGCCGAATCTGTTTGCTAGAGGGCTGATCACAAAACAATCGAAATTACTCGGTCTCGTTGTTCCGAATATTCAAAACCCCTTCTTTCCGGAATTGTGCAGAGGGGCCGAAGATGAAGCGAATCGCCATCAATATAGCTTGATTATTTGTAATTCTGATGATAATGCCGCCAAAGAAGAGAGTTATTTACGTTTGCTTAATGAAAAACAAGTGGATGGAATTCTACTATCCAGTGGAGATAATCTTTCCGTTTTAACTGAAAAACAACTGGAATATGGAAAGACCCCCTTTGTATTAATGGACCGAGGTGGGGATTCCGGAAAATATAATAGTATTTTTGTAGACAATGAAAAGGGTGGTTATTTAGCCGGCCGACATCTGATCGAGTTAGGCCATCGGAAGGTCGCCTGTATCATTGGTTCTGAGAATTTACGAAATTCTAATGAGCGCTTAGCTGGATTTCGGCGAGCGATGATGGAAGTTGGCATGGAGCTTCCCGATGATCACATCATTAACGGAGAATTTCATATCGAACCTGCTTATAAACAGTCGAAGGAATTTCTTGAAAACAAAAATGTAACCGCTATCTTTACTTGTAATGACTTGATGGCTTGCGGAGTTTACCAAGCCGCATCAGAACTTGGGATGAAAATTCCGGACGACCTTTCAATCATCGGCTTTGATGATATACCGCTCGTTTCGGCGCTCATTCCGAAGCTGACAACGATTCGTCAAGATATTTATAACATGGGAAGAAGAGCTGCTAAAATGCTGATCGATCATATTGAAAAAGGGGAAAATGACATTGTCATTTTCGAACCCTCTATCATTGTTCGTGGAAGCACAAAAGCAATATAGATAAGGAGAGTTATTATGATGAAACTACCAATTATTATTGATACAGATCCAGGGATTGATGATGTTGTTGCCATTACAGCAGCCTTATTTTCCGAGCAACTAGATGTTCAATTAATAACAACCGTTGGCGGAAATGTAGGAATTGAAAACACAACGAGGAATGCTCTTAATCTTGTTCACTTTTTAGGAAAGGACACCCCTGTCGCACGGGGGGCAAATGAGCCACTCATGACTCAATTAGTAACGGCTGCAGAAGTTCACGGAGAAAGTGGAGTAGGCACGTATCAATTTCCAGAGCAAGCAGATGAATCCTTACTTGTAAAAGAACATGCTGTTTTAGCATTAAGAAACAAGATTTTACAATCAAGTGAACCTGTCACGCTCGTTCCAATCGGCCCACTGACAAATATAGGACTATTATTGAAAATGTATCCGGAAACAAAGGAAAATATTAAGGAAATTGTCTTAATGGGTGGAGCGGTAGAAGGCGGTAATGCGACATCAGTTGCGGAGTTCAATATTTTTGTTGATCCGCATGCGGCTAAAATTGTTTTCGACTCAAATATAAATATTGTCATGTGCGGGTTAGATATTACGAGAATCACGACCATCACAGATGAAAATATTAAGATTGTTGAGGAATACGGAAAAGTTGGAAAAATGGTTAGTGAAATGTTGAGTACGTATGGGGATTCCTCTTCAACTACGAAACTATCATCTATCCATGATTTATGCACCATCTTTTATTTAACGAGACCTGAGCTGTTTACAGTAGTGAGAAGAGCGAAGGTAGATGTAGTGACTGAAGGCCCTGCCTTTGGCTGTACAGTAGCCGAATATAGGGAAGATGGCAATGTACAGGTATGTTTAGATGCCGATGTCGAAGCATTCCGATTAGAGTTTATCACAACGTTCAAAAAAATCTTTGATGAACTAGAGGTGTTACAATATGTCGATTAAAAAAGATTTTTCACTTATGGCGATCTTACTTATGCCAGTAGCCGTTGCGATTAATATTGTCGGCGGCCAATTGATTAACTTATTGAAACTACCAGTCTATTTAGATGCGATTGGAACCATTTTAATTGCTTGTATCGCTGGACCGTGGGTTGGCGCTTTAACAGGAATTTTAAGTAATGCCATTAATGCCATTTTTGCACCGCAATTATTTCCTTATGCATTTGTAAGTATGTGTATCGCGATTGCTGTTGGATTTTTAGCTAAACGGGGAATGTTTACGACTTTTGGAAGGACAATTATTTCGGCATTAGTCGTTGTCGTCGTAGCCATTATTACGAGTTTGCCGATTACTGTTTATGTATTTGGCGGAGCTTCTGGCGGTGGAACTTCCCTTGTAACGAGCGCACTTTTAGCCATGGGAAATAATTTAATCCAAGCGGTATTAACAACGAGTTTATTATCCGAATTGGCTGACAAAATTCTCTCATGTATCATTGCTTACTTTATTATTAAAGGGATGTCAGCAAGATATTTATCGAAGTTTTCTTTAGGAGAACAATATATTAATAATAATCACTCGCAAAAAAAGAATATAAGTCTTTAAGTAACTCAAGAGGTTCTCAGGAGAGAACCTCTTGTGTAAATGTTTTGTGAAAGGAAGAGAGCTGTGGAAAAGACAAAAAAGAATTTTATTTGCTCTTTATATCCAACGACTAAATTAATCGCTTGCTTATCATTCGTTATCCTAGCATTTTTGTTGCCAACATTTGTTGAACGACTTTTTCTTTTAGCTATTATTCATATTTTAGCGATCGTTAGTGGAACTTATAAAAATTTTATAAAAATCTCTTTCTTATCGGTTGGAATATTAACGTTATTTGTTCTGTTTATCCAATCTTTATTTTATCAAGGAGAAAGCACAAGGATATTAATGGAGCTAGGAATCTTTTCCGTCAAATATGAAGGGTTCATCCATGGATTAAACTTAGCATCATCTATATTAGTGTTCGGAGGAGCAATCTTGCTCTTTTTTCAAACAACGACGATCAAAGATTTTATATACTCTTTAGAGGTAAGTGGTTTAAATTCAAAGGCATCGTATGTCATCTTGGCAACGCTGCAAATGATCCCGCAAATGCATAAAAATTCCCAAGTAATCATGAGTGCACAAAAATCTCGAGGTGTAGAAACGGAAGGAAACTTAATTGTAAGAGCAAAAGCCTTTTTACCAATTTTAGCACCATTAATCTTAAGTTCCATTGCTAATACCGAAGAAAAGGCATTAACGCTTGAAGCTAGAGGGTTTTCGGCTCCAGTTAAAAAGACACAGCTGATGATTCTTCATAAAGAAAAAAGAGATTCTGTGTTAGTTGGTTTTTTCTTAGTATTAACCGTATGTACGATCGTTTGGAGGGTGGCATCATGGGTTATATAACTTTAAGTAATGTTAGTTATTCTTATCCTACTTCAAAAGACGCAGTCATCAAGAACGCCAATTTATCATTAGAAAAGGGAAAGTTCTATGCGTTAGTCGGTAGGAACGGCAGTGGAAAAACGACTTTATGCAATCTCATTAGAGGGTTCATCCCTCATTTTTATAATGGTCAATTAACTGGAAATGTCATCGTCAATAATAAAGATATTAAGAACGAAGATTTAGGTTCATTGGCTTTGGATATCGGCTATGTTTTCCAAAACCCTTTTAACCAGATTAGTGGGATTAAAGAAACAGTTTTTGAAGAATTGGCCTATGGCCTTGAAAATTTCGGCGTTCCTAGAGATGAAATCATTAGAAGAGTAGAAGAAATCATTGATGTTGTTAATCTAGCTGAATTACAACATAAAAATCCGATGGAATTATCCGGGGGCCAGCAGCAAAGAGTAGCATTAGCTTCGATTTTGATTATGGATCCTGAAATCATTGTCATCGATGAGCCGACATCTCAACTAGATCCACAAGCGACAGAGCATGTGTTTAAAATCATCGAATTGATGAAAAACAAAGGGAAAACGATCATATTAGTCGAGCATAAAATGGATTTAATCGCAGAATATGCGGATGAAGTGATCATTATCGATCATGGTGAAATTAAAATTCATGATGTAACGGAAAAAGTATTGATTGACCCGCGCCTGCGTGAATGGGGAGTTTCTTATACAGAATATACAAAATTAGGATTGAAGCTTAAAGAAAACAAATTCAATGTAGATAAAATTCCGACGACAGTAGATGAAGCGACACAAATGATGCAAAAGTTAATAAGGTGAGGTGATACGAATGGCTTACTTACAATTAAAAGATGTAACATTTAAGTATCCGAATGGATTTTCTGCTGTAGAGAATGTATCCATGTCGTTTGAATTAGGTGAAAAAGTGGCGATCGTTGGACAAAACGGTGCCGGAAAAACAACGACTGTAAAAATGATGAACGGATTATTAAAGCCGACACTGGGAGATGTCTTGATCAACGGAGAAAGCACAAAAGGATTTACGACCGCACAAATTTCAAAAAAAGTTGGTTATGTGTTTCAAAATCCCGATGATCAAATCTTTCATAGCAATATTCTGAGTGAAATCAAATTCGGACCGAAAGTATTAGGTTTTTCTCCTGAAAAAGAAAAAGAAATGCTTGAGTTAGCGATCGGTTTAACAGAATTACATGATTATTTAGATGAGAATCCATATAATGTGCCACTATCATTGCGTAAATTTATTACGATTGCAGCCGTTATTGCCATGGATTCCGATGTGTTAATCTTTGATGAACCAACAGCAGGACAAGATTTTGATGGAGTGAAGAAATTATCGAATTTGATTGATAAGCTGATTGAAATGGGGAAAACGGTGATTACCATTACACATGATATGGAATTTGTCGTGAATAATTTTGATCGAGTGATCGTGATGGCGCATAAAAATGTGTTGGCAGATTCGGATGTTAGAGATGTTTTTTGGCAATTGGATTTATTAGAGGAAAGCATGTTAAAACAACCAAGTATTAGTCAAGTAGCCCATCGTATAAACCTTGAATCAAAGGTGTTAAATGTGGATGAAATGGTTAGTGAAATATCGAAGGTAAAAGTGAAGACAAGCTAGCGAAAGGAAGTGATTCTGCTGATCACCGTAGTAGGAAGTATGAATATGGACATCGTCGTTGAAACAAACAAACTCCCCGAAAAGGGTGAAACCATTTTGGGGAAAGAATTTAACACTTTCCCAGGTGGAAAAGGTGCCAATCAAGCAGTCGCAGCGGCTCGTCTAGGTGGAGAAGTACAAATGATTGCTTGTGTTGGGAATGATGTTTTCGGGAAGGAATTAACAGAGAACTTATCTCACGAAAATATAGATATTACTCATGTATCGATTTCTCCTGAAAAGCCTACTGGGATTGCCAATATCATTATATCGGAAAATGATAATCGGATCATCGTGATTCCAGGAGCGAATAATGATTTATCCACGGAGCATATTCAGCAATTAAAAGAAACAATTCAATTAAGTAAAGTGGTCATCGTACAATTAGAAATCTTACCTGAAACTGTTAGATCCGTATTAGAAATATGTAAGGAATTCAATGTACCGGTCGTTTTTGATCCTGCGCCCGCTCAATACTTCGATCCTACGTTCATTCCTTATATAAAATATATGACGCCAAACGAACATGAGTGTGAACAATTATTCGGATTGAATATGGAAGCAGCTTTGGAAAAATATCCGAATCAATTAATAGTGACACTGGGCAAAGATGGCGTCCGCTACTTTGACGGAAAAGAACATATAAAGATTGCCGGAATTAACACAAATGTCGTTGATACAACAGGGGCCGGAGATACATTTAACGGTGCCTTAGGATATGCTTTAAGCGAAAAATATGAACTTAAAGATGCGATTATGTTTGCAAATGCTGCGTCATCCTTATCTGTTGAAAAACTAGGAGCCCAGGCGGGAATGCCTTCGAAGGAAGATGTAGAAAAGCGTTTATCTGAAATCTATCAATGATTGCTTTCGTTACCCTGTTCAAAAAAGGAACAGGGTAACTTTGTATCATAGATGCGAATATAAATTATGAATAACTTCAACAATAGCCCCGATCGTTTGCCCCTTAAAGGCATCAGGCACGGCTTGACCAGACGGATTTTTGAAATAGAAGCTGCCTATTTTCTCTTCGTAATGATACCCAATCCTAGTTAATGACTGTTGCAAATCTTTCGGCAACTCTTCTAATCCAGTTTGCTCAGTAAAATATTTTGTTGGAAAGACCTTTACATCGATATCTCCGGATCCAGTGTGAACGACAAATAAATCTTTCTCATTGCGAATAATCCATTGACCCTTTGAAAATAAAGAAATTTTTGCCTTTTCTAATGAAGAAATCCCATCTAAATTAATCCCAAACGTTTGATTGATAATTTTGCGAATTTCTTCACCAGTTATTTTGTTACCGTAATGATTGAGGCATGAGCCTATAACCACTCTAGATGACTTTATCTTCTCTGAAGATAAAATAGATACGGCATCTAAATCAATTCCGAAAACTTGATTTACTACTCTATAAATTTCAGAAGCATCAATCTTCTTTTCAAGCGAATCAAGATATTTGTCCATGACTTCTACCTTCGACATTGCCTCAACTTGATTTTCTAACTCGATATCCAAATACCCACCCCTATTTCCTATTTATTTCAACTATTCAATAAAATAATATTAACACAACCTCACCTCATTGAGACCGATAAACCCAATCAAAAAGTATTTTCAAACGAACTACAAATCGACAAAATCCACCAAATATCGGGTGGTGACAGGCACTTTGGCTATATGCGAACATTCAATTATTACCAGATAAAATTATTCGTGTTTTTCGTTGACGATTTTAGGACTTTTATGCTATTAATATAAGAGTGGAAAAAATAATTTAATAGAAGTTCATCGAATGTATATACTTGAGAATATGGCTCAAGCGTCTCTACCAGGTAACCTTAAATTACCGGACTACATGAAGAACGATTGGAAATTGACATTTTTTGTTGATATTATTTTTATTTTTTGTTAACTGTCATTTTCTGATATGTTTGAATGTGGAACGTAACCTGGGAGCATAGTACCCGGGTTTTTTGCATTTCATTCGAACTTTAGGAGGAAAAAGGATGGATCGTTATTTTAATTTTAAGGAGTTAAATACAAACTATCGTCAAGAATCCATTGCAGGTTTAACTACTTTTCTAGCAATGGCCTACATCTTGTTTGTGAATACTTCTATCTTAAGTGCGACTGGAATGGATGAAGGTGCAGTATTTGTCGCAACTGGACTTGCATCAGCGATCGGCTGTTTAGTGATGGGGATTTGGGCTAAATACCCAGTAGCATTAGCACCAGGTATGGGTGTGAACGCGTTTTTTGCTTTTACAGTAGTACTAGGAATGGGAGTTCCTTGGCAAACTGCATTAGCAGGGACATTTATTTCAGGAGTCATCTTCTTTATCCTAACTTTAACAAAAATACGTGAAACAATTATCAACGCGATTCCCGAACAGCTTAAGCTTGCTGTAGCTGCGGGTATCGGATTATTTATCGCATTTATCGGTTTTCAAAATGCAGGGATTGTAACGGAAGCAGCTCCTGGTACAACAATCGTTGCATTAGGTAATCTTACTGCACCAACAACTTTGCTTGCTGTTTTTGGCTTGATTGTTACTGCGTTTTTTATGATCAGAGGCTTCAGAGGCGCTATTTTTTATGGAATGATTCTTACTTCCATCGCAGGAATTATTTTCAACTTAATTCCGCTGCCGACTTCAATCATATCTTCTGTTCCAAGCCTTAAGCCTACTTTCGGTGTATTGTTTAGTCATATTGGTAATCTTTTTACTCCAGAACTATTAGTAGTTATCTTTACTTTATTATTCGTTGATTTCTTCGATACAGCAGGAACGTTAGTAGCGGTTGCAAGACAAGCAGGTCTTTTAAAAGATGGGAAACTACCTAGAGCTGGAAAAGCGTTATCAGCTGACTCAGTAGCTACTATGGTCGGTGCGGTTTTAGGAACGTCTACAACAACGTCTTATATCGAGTCTTCCGCAGGGGTAGCGGCAGGTGGTAGGTCTGGTTTTACATCTGTTGTCACAGCTGGATTATTTATCGTTGCATTATTCTTTTCACCACTATTAAGCGTTGTAACACCTCAAGTAACAGCACCAGCATTAATCATTGTCGGTGTTCTTATGTGCTCATCATTAGCAGGAATTAAGTGGAGTGAATTTGAAAATGCCATCCCGGCGTTTCTAACCGTAGTAACAATGCCGTTAACATACAGTATTTCAACAGGAATTGCACTCGGATTTATCGTTTATCCGTTAATGATGATTTTTAAAGGGAAATATAAAGAAGTACATCCAATCATGTATGCATTGTTTGTAGTTTTTGTAGCCTATCTTGGGTGGGCTGTTTAAAGGAGCTGAGCTCCAGATGGGGAATGCTCAGCATAATGGGCATTCCCCATTTTTAATATGTAAAGCGGAGGTTATTATCCATGGTGACGATAAACAACAGGAAAAAGCTATATGAAGTAAGCCAGCACCTGTCAAAGGTTGCTCGAGGTGTTGAGAAAGCTGATTCGGTTATTAAAAATGGAACTTTAGTTAATGTCTTCTCTGGAGAGCTATTAGCACATATGGACGTTGCAATTAGTGAAGGAAGAATTGCCTATGTAGGGGCTTCTGCGGACCATGCCATTGGTGACCAAACCGAAATCATTCATGCGAACAATCAATACATAGTACCGGGTTTTCTAGACGCACATATGCATGTTGAAAGTACAATGCTGTCTGTGACTCAATTTGCGAAGGCAGCATTAGCAAAAGGAACAACGGGAATTTTTATGGATCCGCATGAGATTGCAAATGTCTTTGGTACTGAAGGCGTCCGTCTCATGCATGAAGAGGGACAACAGCTCCCATTAAAGGTATATACAACATTCCCATCTTGCGTTCCTGCCACAACTGACTTGGAAGATGCAGGGGCATCCTTAAGTGTTGAGGATATAAAAGCAGGATTACAGTGGGAAAATGTAGCTGGATTAGGCGAAGTTATGAATTTTCCGGGAGTAGTTTTCGGTGATCCGCTTATGTGCGGGGAAATTGAAGAAACGATGAAGGCTAATAAAGCGGTAACTGGTCACTTCCCAGCTGAAGATCCGCATATGCTCCAAGCTTATATTGCATCAGGCGTAACTTCCGATCATGAAACGGTAACGAGAGAACAAGGACTCGAGAAGGTGCGTTTAGGTATGCACCTAATGATTCGTGAAGGGTCTGCATGGCATGATGTGAAAGAAGTCATCAAGGTCGTTACAGAGGACAAAGTAAACACAGATAATATCAGTTTAGTGACTGATGATGTTTACCCGCAAACCCTCGTGGAAAAAGGCCATGTAAACCATGTAGTTCGAAGAGCCATTGAAGAAGGGGTCAATCCTGTTACAGCAATCCAGATGGCTACTATTAATGTTGCGCGTTATTATAAATTGGAACAAGACTTAGGTGCGATTGCACCGGGAAAATATGCGGATATTTTAATAATGGAAGATCTGCAAAAAGTAGAGCCTTCAACAGTCATTACAGACGGTGAAGTTGTTTTTGAAAATGGAAAGATTGAAAAACCATTCCCAACCTTTACTTATCCCGACCATGTCATAAATTCGATTAACTTGAAATCTGAGTTAACACCTGAGGACTTCTTATTAAAATCTAAAAACGATCGAACTGAGACAGAAGTTCATGTAATAAAAATTATCGAAAACAGTGCCCGTACAGAAAAAATGATGGCTACTTTAGCGGTTGAGGATGGAGTAATCCAACCAGATAATGAAAAAGATATCATTCAACTAGCTTGCATCGATCGTCATCATGCATCAGGACATATATCACTAGGATTTGCGCATGGCTTCCAGTTGAAAAAAGGAGCGGTTGCTTCGACGGTTGCCCATGATAGTCATAATTTAATTGTGATGGGTACGAATCCGGAAGATATGGCATTTGCAGCGAATGAACTTGCAAAAGTCGGTGGAGGGATGATTGTCGTTGAAGATCAGAAAGTTCTGGCTTTAGTAAAAATGCCAATAGCCGGTCTTATGTCAGATCAGCCTTTAGAAACAGTGGTAGAAGAGGTACAGCAGCTTGAGAAAGCATGGAAAGAAATTGGCTGTCCAATCAATGCACCGTTTATGACATTTTCTTTAATCGCATTACCGGTTATTCCAGAAATCCGTATTTCTAATCGGGGAATTGTCGATGTTACCGAATTTAAATTGATGGAAACAGAGATTTAATCATATAGGGCGCCAATGGCGTCCTATTTGTATTTACAAAGTATCCAAAAAACGATTTAATGATTTGATGTTTTGTCCAATGACAAACATGATTAATAGTTTATAATTATAATATTAGGAAATTTCTTTACTTATCAATAATGATTAAGAAAACATATCTATTTTAAGTTATTTAAAAAGGAGTGTTTGATTTTGCAGAAACAAAAATTATTGATAAACGGAGTAAGGTTAAAGGATGAACTTGAGAAATTTGCAAACTTTGGCCGTACAGAAAATAATGGTGTAACTCGGTTGTCATTATCAGAAGAAGATCGTTTAGTCAGAGCTTATTTTCGTACTTGTTGTGAAGAATTAGGTCTGGTAGTCAAAATTGATGATATGGGTTGTATGTATGCGACGCTTGAAGGGACAGAAAATAAACCTCCGATTGTCATAGGATCTCATCTGGATACGGTAAAAAAAGGTGGCCGGTTTGATGGAGTGCTAGGAGTAGTGGCAGGTTTAGAAGTGGTTAGAACTTTGGTAGAGAATAAGATTAAACCGCAAATTCCAATCACGCTTGTTAATTTTACAAATGAAGAGGGTGCTAGATTTGAACCTTCTATGATGGCATCAGGGGTGATTTCAGGTAAGTTTGAGAAAACCGCCATGTTAAATAAAGTAGATTCAGATGGTATCACATTTGAGCAAGCATTAAATTCCAGTGGATATGCAGGTGCAAGTGAGAATCGTCTAAAAGAAGCTTCAGCTTTTTTAGAATTGCATATAGAACAAGGACCCATTCTTGAAAAGGAGTCACTCTCTATTGGTGTTGTTGAATGTGTAGTAGGGATGGTGTGCTATGAAATTGAAATCATAGGGGAATCCGATCACGCGGGCACAACCCCAATGGATATGAGAAAAGATGCTCTTTTTGCAGCTAATAATTTGATAACAGAGATTCGCAAAAGGCTTGGTGCTTTAGATAGTGAATTAGTATACACTGTTGGCAGAATGAACGCTTTTCCAAATATCCACACAGTGATTCCGAATAAGGTTGTTTTTTCCCTAGAATCACGGCACAAAAATCCAGAAATCATCGCCCAAGTAGAAGAGATTATACAAGGACTTCCAAGCCTATCTTCATTAAACGAGGGCTGTGAAGTTAAGACAACAAAATTATGGGACCGTGATACGGTTTGGTTTGAACCCGAGATTTGTAATTTGCTAGAACAATCAGCAGAGTCATTGGGATATTCAAATAAAAGAATGGTGAGCGGTGCGGGACATGACGCTCAATTTGTGGCTAGTTTTATTCCTTCTGCGATGGTATTTGTTCCTAGCCTCAACGGGAAAAGTCATTGTGAAGAAGAACGAACCACTTGGGAAGATTGCGAAAAAGGGGTAAACGTATTATTGGACACTGTTCTAACAATGCTGTCTAAATAAGTGCAAGAGATAAATAAAATGATCAGGGCTGTCCGAACGAGGATAGCCCTTTTCCTATTCATAGTATGTATAGAAGAAGGGAAATATGGAATTATAAAAACATCAAATTAGCTCTTGTCACATAATCACCATGGGTGTATAGTTATGTGTAAATGAATAGGTCAACATATGTCAAGACAAGGGGATTAATAATGAAAACTACAACAAAAGAACAACCTTCCATTTCACGCAATAAATTGCTAGGTATAGCTGGGACTGGGTGGGCATTCGATGCCATGGATGTCGGAATCCTTTCTTTTGTCATCGCAGCACTTGCGGTTGACTGGAATTTGTCACCTGGCCAAATGGGATGGATTGGGAGCATCAATTCAATCGGAATGGTAGTCGGTGCATTCGTTTTTGGTATTCTTGCCGATAAGCTTGGTCGCAAAAATGTATTCATGTTAACGTTAGTCTTATTTTCGATTGCAAGTGGGTTGTCGGCACTTACGACGACTTTGGCTGCATTTATGGTTTTGCGTTTCTTCGTCGGTGCGGGACTTGGCGGGGAACTCCCTGTTGCATCGACATTAGTTTCTGAAAGTGTAGATGCAAAGGAGCGTGGGCGTGTTGTTGTGCTTTTGGAAAGTTTCTGGGCACTGGGTTGGCTTATCGCTGCTGTCATCGCATATTTTATCATTCCTTCCTTCGGTTGGAGGGTCGCACTTATTATAACTGCATTACCCGCATTTTATGCCATTTACTTGCGCAGGAATCTCCCAGACTCACCGCAATATTCAGCAAAGAAAAACTTGACCCAATCGATTGGACAAAATATCCGTGATGTTTGGTCAAAAAAATACGCAAAAGCTACTATCATGTTATGGATTGTCTGGTTTATGGTTGTATTTTCGTATTACGGCATGTTTCTTTGGCTGCCAAGTGTGATGGTTATGAAAGGTTTTAGTCTCATTAAGAGTTTTGAATATGTACTAATCATGACGCTTGCACAGCTACCAGGTTACTTTACAGCGGCATGGATTATTGAAAGAGCGGGACGGAAATTTGTGTTAGCTACGTACATGCTTGGTACAGCCGCCAGTGCATTAATCTTTGGGAATGCTGACACAACCATGGTGCTGCTCATCTCCGGAATATTTCTTTCATTTTTCAACTTAGGAGCGTGGGGCGCATTATATGCCTATACACCGGAGCAATACCCGACAATCATCCGCGCAACTGGGGCGGGTATGGCTGCAGCTGCCGGTCGTGTTGGTGGAGTATTGGGACCGCTATTAGTTGGCTCCCTTGTCGCAGCAAAATACGACATCGGCTACGTTTTCGGGATATTCTGTATTGCAATAGTGATTGGTGTCCTCGCAGTATTGTTCTTAGGAAAAGAGACGAAGCAACTCGAATTGGAATAAATATTTACCGTATGTAAACAAAAATCCCGAATGCTAATCAGCATTCGGGATTAAGTATTTATCGATAAACTTTTACTTTCACTGTTCTTACGCCCCAATTAAAAGCTTTCTTTTTGGTAGGCATGTGTAGATCAATTTTCTTTCCTTTAATAGCGCCGCCAGTATCACCAGCGATTGCTTCTCCGTATCCTTCAACATAGACCTTTGTTCCAAGTGGAATCACTTTTGGATCTACGGAAATGACTTTTGCGTTAGGATTTTTCTTTAAGTTAATGCCGGTAGCGGTAATTCCACTGCAGCCTTTACAGCCCGCAGTATAAGCCGTTGCTTTAACCGTCAAAGTTTTGTATTTAGCCTTTTTAGTAGTTTTCACTACTTTTTTGCTAGTCGTTGTTTTTTTCGTGGCCGTAGCTTTAGGTTTAGTAATCTTTAAAACTTGCTTTGGCTTGATTATATCTTTTTTAAGACCGTTCCAGCTTTTAAGTTGGTTTACAGTCACTTTATATTTAGTAGCAATGCTCCATAATGAGTCGCCTTTTTGTACCTTATATGTAGTAGTCGCAGCCGATGCCTGTGAAACTCCAGAAATACCAAAGATTAGAAAACATGCTGTCATCATTGAAATTACGATTTTTTTCAAATTAGTAGTCTCCTTTGTTTTTAATCGTAGCATCAGTATAACAGTGAAATGTTACATGAATATTTCATTGGAATTACAAATAGATAATATTGGTAAATTGGGTTTAATATTGCTAATCTAGCATTTTAATAGAAATAGGAACAAAATCATCCAGCCAATTTTGATTTTAAGAACTTCGGTTTTCCATATTTATGTTCTAAATCAAGCATAATAGTGATTTGTAGGGTGACTAATTTCCTATATTGATGTACAATTCTGAATTAGAGGCCAATTGGGACGGAGAGGATGGTAGTGAAGTCATTAACTGTTAAAAATCTAGTTCATACATTTTCATTGGCAGTATTAGCCGGGGAAAATCAATTAGATCGAATCGTTACAAAATCGAAATCGCATCGTCCAGGATTGGAGTTCATTGGATATTTTGACTTTTTTCCAATGGAACATGTTCAGATACTGGGCAAAAATGAGATTACCTATTTACATACATTAACCCACGATGAACGCAAATTACGGATAGGCAATATTGTAAAATACCATCCTCCTTGTTTCATCGTCACAGACGAGCAGGAAGGCCTGATGTATTTGAAGCGATATTGCGAAGAAGAAGGGATTCCGTTGTTACATACAAATGAATCCGCCTATGAATTTATCGCAAAACTTGATGCCTATATGACAAAAGCTTTGGCACCAGAAGTCGCGATTCACGGGGTTTGTGTCAATGTATTCGGAATGGGCATTTTACTGCGCGGCAATTCGGGGGTAGGAAAAAGCGAAACGGCGCACACATTAATTGGCAGAGGGCATCGACTTGTGGCAGATGATATCGTTGTGTTAAAAAAACTCAGTCATCAAACCCTTCTTGGTACACACAATATGAAGAATAAGGAATTTCTCGCACTAAGAAGTGTAGGACTGTTGAATGTGGTTCGCGTTTATGGTCGAAAAGCATTTCAGGATGAAACGCGGATCGCGCTAGATATTGAACTAACAAAGTGGCAGAAAAACTCATTGAATAATGAATTAGAGATTAAAACTAAATATAAGGAATATATGGGCGTTCGGATTCCTCATATAGAGATTCAGCTTCAACCTGGAAGAGATGTTGTAGGGTTAATTGAAGCAGCGGCAAATAACTGGTACCTCAAGCAGCAAGGATACAGTGCTGCAGAAGAATTTATTAAACGGATTGAGAATCATGAGGAATGAACAATGGTTATAAATAGGGGCACCGCTTTCAGAAACGGTACCCCTTCTTTAAGGAAATTTACTTCTCATGAAGACTTGTTAATTGTACGTCAAATTCATTTTGTGGGTCATTTAGTGCAAAAACTCGGGCTGTTTCATTTTCTTCGTTAACACGTTGGATATAGATAGGAATCCCGTTATAAGTAACATGTTGTAAATCGGGTGATTGTGCGATTTCCTCAGCTCTTAGTCTGTTCATGAAAAAATCCTCCGTAAAATTTATTTATAGGCCTTCTTCAATTAAACCGTTCAAATCTACCTCTTGTTCATTTTCCATCTCATCAAGAGGAAAAATGGTTGCCGTTTTATTATGGACCTCTTTAATATAAACGGGTATCCCATGGTAATTTACGTTTATCATGACATGCGAATCAATTATTTCTTGCGCGCGCTGGATATTCATTATTTCCTCCTTGTTCAGGATATCCACTGTATGTTTTACTTGAATAGGCATAAATATACGAGATTTAGCAGGAAACCGTGAGCACTCGATGAAATTAGGAAATTAGAATAACGTATCAAAGTGAAAACATTGTTTTCCTCCACATTTAAAATCAGAACGGATTTGAAAAAATGAAGAAAAAAATTATTCTGCTGTTCAGCATTTTTATGGCATTGGTCATTGTCTATTTTGGAGCCCTGCAATTAAAGATGAGTCAATACAGCAAGCTGGAAGCACCAGAAAATGCGGATTATATTATTGTCCTTGGTGCAAGGGTGAAAGGTTCGGTCCCTTCGCTTGCACTCCAGGCCCGGATTGATGCAGCCTCCCAGTATTTAAAGGAGAACGAAAACACCATTGCAATCGCTTCCGGGGGTAAAGGCCATAACGAAGATATTTCTGAAGCCGAGTCAATCAAAAGGGAGCTGGTGAAGCAGGGAATCCATGAGGATCGGATTGTCATGGAGGATCAATCGACAAATACATACGAGAACATCGCATACGCAAAGGCACTCATACCTGGAAAGGCCAGTACAGGAGTGGTCGTCACCAATAGCTTTCACATATACCGATCAATCAATATTGCTCGAGATATAGGGCTTGATCTAGCAGGGCTTCCTGCAGAGACCCCGTTGATAGCAATCCCGAGGTCCTATTCAAGGGAATATTTAGCGATTACAAAGTATTATTTAATTAAACTTGGGGTGCTAAAATAACACTGTATGGATTTTATGAATAAGAGGAGAAATGCCGCATGATTTACGACAAAATTGAAAATTTAGGTCAGTACACTTTTAACAACGAAAAATTAAATAGTGCCATTCAAGATATTGTTGCAGGATTGATTGAAGAAGAAAATAAATCGATCGATTTTCAAAAAAATAAAATTGCGTTTCATACCACTTTACTGAGAGAAAAAAGATATGAAGCTCATAAGAAATACATAGATATCCACATAGTTTTGGAAGGAAAGGAATATGTTGAAGTAGCGAACCTGCAGCTTTTAACGAATAAAAGTGAATATGATAGCGAAAATGATATTTTCTTTGGGGATGTGTCTACAGACAGTAAGTTCTCCGGATACTTAGAAAAAGGATTCGCACTTATTTGTTTTCCAGAAGATGCCCATTTAGTAGGCGCACATAAGGAGTTAGAAGAAAGGGTCAGTAAAGTCGTTTATAAGATTCAGGCATAAAGGTTTGATACGAAGACAGAGCACCATGAAATTAGGCGAAGTCTGTCTTCATAAGATTACTTATGAGGACGCACACCGTAATATCAGGGGACGGCCCTAATAATACAAAAGCAAGTGGAGAAAAACAACTTGTTTTTCTCCACCTGCTTTATTTTAGGGACTTATTTGGCAGCCTGATTAATTTAAGGAACGATATTCCCCGCTGCTTTATAAATCTTGTACCATTCATCTCTTGTCAACGGAATGTCGGAGCCCTTGCATGCGTCTTTCAATCGCTGTGCATTGGTCGTTCCAAGTACTACCTGGATATTGGCAGGGTGGCGAGTAATCCATGCAGTAGCGATCGCAGTATTTGTCACTTCATATTTTTCAGCAATATTGTCAATGACTTCGTTTAACTCAGGGAAGTTCTCAACATCACCCAGGAATGGACCTTTAAAGAAGCCATTCTGGTAAGGTGACCATGCTTGGATTGTAATATCATTGAGACGGCAATATTCCAAGATGCTGCTGTCACGGTTAACAGATTGGTCAATATTCATATTTAAAGCAATGCCTGAGTCAATGATAGGCGTATGTGCAATGCTTAATTGCAATTGATTTACTACCAGTTTTTGAGATATATATTTTTGCAGTAGTTCAATTTGAGCTGGATTATGGTTTGAAACCCCAAAATACTTTACTTTTCCGCTATTATGCAATTCATCAAAAGCTTCTGCAACCTCTTCCGGTTCCATTAATGGATCTGGACGATGGAGAAGTAAAATATCTAGATAGTCAGTTTTTAAACGTTTTAAAATACCGTCAACAGACTTTAGGATATGCTCCTTTGAGAAGTCAAAATAGTTGTCCTTCGTGTTAATTCCGCACTTACTTTGCAATATCATTTTTTCGCGGATGTCCGCATTCATTTGAATAGCGTTTGAAAACAGTTCTTCACACTCGCCGCCGCCATAAATATCGGCATGATCAAAGAAATTAATTCCTTCATCCAAAGCCGTGCGAATTAAATTTTCAATCTCGGATAATGAAAGCTGCGTGATTCGCATATTACCCATAATAATATTGGAAACGTTTAAATTAGTGTTTTTAATTGGATAGTATTTCACGAGTAAAATCCCCCTTAATTTTAATACACACTATTACAATACCTCATCAGGTAGTCCCTAGGTCAATCTATAAGCACTGAAAATGGCAAAATTTCAAAAAACGCATTTTTAGAGTAAAAAGAGAGGTATGTAATGAAAGGTGTTGAATTATATTTAGGAGGGGGGGATTAGATGGAAAAAGAGAAACTAGTTCGTATATTTGACAGACAAGCAGGAAAATATGAAAAAAATAAAGAAACCGCTAAGCAAAGAAGGTGGCGGGAAAATCTAATCAGTCATGCAGAGGGTGAAGTGCTTGAGCTTGCCGTCGGAGCGGGTGCTAACTTTTCATTCTATTCAGCTGGAGTTAAGGTAACAGCAATCGACTTTAGCGAAGCAATGCTAGACATAGCTAAGCATACCGCACAAACATATCGTGTTGAAACAGATTTCATCTGTTCCGAAATTGAAAAGATGAATTTTCCTCATGATTCTTTTGATACGATTGTTTCCACACTATCCTTTTGTAGCTATGAGAACCCTTTAATGATGCTGAAAAAAATTCAAGATTGGTGCAGACCAAATGGGAAAATCCTGCTAATGGAGCACGGTATTAGCCCAAACTTCGTGGTTTCAACAGTTCAAAAAGCCCTCGATCCACTATTATACCGTATGATCGGATGTCATCAAACACGCAATATTCCAGAACTAATTCGAGAATCGGGGTTATCCATTGATCGCGTGGAAAGCCACTACTTTAAAATGCTTCATGTTATTTGGGCTAAACCAGGAGTAAGTGAGGTTTAATGTGCATAATTTAAAAGCCTTTTCCATATTCAATTAGAAAAGGCCTTCAACTCTATCATTTATTTAATAAACTTATAAATTCACGCATAAACCCTGGCAGATCAGGCCAAGCATGACCGGATACAAGGTTTTCGTAGACGTGCAAGTGTTCTTCAATATACTTAGCGCCACAAGCTTGCACATCAGGTTTACAGGCAATATATGCAGTATATTCTTTTCCCCTCATGAGATCAGGTACAACGGAAAGCACCTGTGCTGCATGGCAGATAGCTCCAACAGGTTTATTTTCCTCAAAGAAATGGCGAACTATGGCTGGAACTGATTCATCTAATCGAATATATTCTGGCGCCCGTCCTCCTGGTATAATCAATCCGTCATATTCAGATGGCATCACATCGGCAAAGGCTATATGAGAGTCTAATCCATAGGCTGGCTTTTCGACATATGTTTCTGTTCCTTCCACAAAATCATGACTCACTGTATACAGCTTTTTAACGGAAGGTGAAGCGATGGTTGCTTCGAATCCCTCTTCTAAACAACGATAATAAGGATAGAACACTTCTAGCGCCTCTACTGCATCACCTGTAATAATTAACACTTTTTTACTCATGAACATGCCCTCCATTAAACGATTTAGTTGTTGAAGATTTGTGTTGCTGCTTTCTTGGTGTCCATCATAGTAATCATTCTAGAATAATTGGTAAAAAGCCTTCTTTTTTTAATACCCAAAAACATCAAAGTAAAGCCTTCTAGGTTTTTACTAAATCTCCCCGTAACTTACTGCTCTTAATCTTGGCTGATGGTAGGCTTCTATGTTTCTGATGATTTGAAAGAGGACATTTTTATTTTAAAAAAGGATTTAGGCCCTATGAATTAGTAGCTAAAGGAGCAAATCATGGAGAGTATGAGAGAGTTAAAATAAATGATTATGATCTTGGGAAAATCAGACAAAAAAATTACGTAAGAAATATAATTCAATGGCAGTTATATTTATTTTTGAGAAATTGATTGAATAGATATAATTAGATGGTCAATTGTTGCTCAAAAAATAATATATAGGAGGAATAAAGGGAAGTTTGTAGAAATGATTTAATATCAGCTAAACGAGGTGATTAATTGATTAAAAAAATGAGGGAAATGCCCGTAATAATCTTGAAGCTAGAAGCACTATTGAGACGACTATCATTAAAACATCAGCGAAGAAAGAGCATTGAAGAGGAGTTGGCGATGCGTTATGCTGGATTCCGCGGAGAACAGGCACTAGATTATCATATTGCTCAAATTCCCCAGAAAAATCATTTTATTTTTCAAGACCTTCGATTGCCACTTTCAAAAGATTCCTTCTTTCAAATCGACATCCTCCTCTTATCACAGCAATATTTCATCATTTTAGAAGCAAAAAATATAGCCGGTACAATATTTATTGATCAAAATCAATTATTGCGTACGCTCGATGAAAAAGAAGATTCCTATCCGAACCCTATTCAACAAGTGGAAAACCAGCAATACAATCTTGATGAACTAATCGAAAACCACTGTAAAATAAAACTCCCGAGCACTTCATTTGTTGCCATGACGAACCCGTCCAGCATTATCAAACCCAATCCCCAATACTCCGCCGTAGCTAAAAACGTAATTCGTCCCGCTGCAATTCGGCAAAGATTTGGAGACGTTAATAATTCATACCAAAAGGAGCTGATTGAGAAAAAAGAAATGCAAAAACTTTCCCGCCTGCTGATCGGCATGCACACCCCTTCTGATCCTGATATTTTAAAACAGTTTCAAATAGGGAAGGGTGAGATTCTAACAGGGATATACTGTGACCAATGTAATAATCTGTCCATGACTAAGCGTCAGCGAGTATGGGACTGTACTATATGTAGTTATACGAGTAAAAATGCGCATATTCAGGCACTGATCGATTATCGATTATTAATTGGTCCAACAATATCGTGCAAACAATGTAGTTCATTTTTTCAAATCTCAAGTTCTATATCCTCCAAGTTATTACGCTCATTGAATTTAAATTTTTTTGGAGAAGGCAAAAATCGAGCATACAAGTTGGAGCTGGAAGACTTACAAAAGCTGATAAAGAATAAGTAAAATGCCTGAGTGGCTCGCAATCGCGGCTGAGTGGCTCGCATCCGTGCCCGAGTGGCTCGTATCCGTACCCGAGTGGCTTGAATCGGTCTGAGTGGCTCGCATTTGTGCCTGAGTGGCTCGCAATCGCGGCTGAGTGGCTCGCATCCGTGCCCGAGTGGCTCGTATCCGTACCCGAGTGGCTTGAATCGGTCTGAGTGGCTCGCATTTGTGCCTGAGTGGCTCGCAATCGCGGCTGAGTGGCTCGCATTCGTGCCTGAGTGGCTTGCATCGGTGCTAGAATCGCTAGATTCAAAAGTAGCCATAAAAAAAGACGAAAGGCCAATTAAATATGCCTTTCGTCTTTTCATACAATCTAATTAACGTACACCCTTCATAAAGCCCTGAATTTTAGGCGATAGTACGAAAAGGAGAATACTAAGAACAATCGCAATTCCGCCGATCGTACCGAAATATAGTGTTTCGGTTGCAGGTGAATAGAATTTAACAATTTGTGCATTAAGTGCCTGGGCAGCGGCGTTTGATAAGAACCATAAACTCATCGTTTGCGCCGAGAAGGCAGCAGGCCCTAATTTTGTGGCTGCAGATAGTCCAACAGGTGATAAGCATAATTCTCCAATTACGGCAATTAAATAACTAAGAACAAGCCATATTGGGCTTACTAGTGAATGCGTGCCCCCAAAGTAACCTGGTAAAAGAATAACAATAAATGAGATGCCAGCGAACAATAAACCTAAAGAAAACTTTTGTGGTATTGAAGGCTGACGATTTCCTAGCCTTATCCAAAGCCATGCAAATACAGGTGCTAAAACGATAATAAATAATGGGTTTAAAGATTGGAACCAAGCAGGTGAAATATGTAATCCTGCAAAGTCTAATTGTGTACGCTCGTCTGCATAATTAGCAAGGATGGTTGCCCCTTGCTCTTGAATCGACCAGAACATAACAGAAGCCAGGAAAAGCGGAATAAAAGCAATTAACCGTGAACGCTCTGTTGCTGTTGTTTTCGGACTGCGATACATAACAAAGAAATAAATTGCTGGAATTAGAAACCCAAGAATTCCTACAAGCGCAATGAAGGTTTCAATTGTTAGTAGGCCCATTGGAATTGCCACTGCGATTAAGATAGCGACAATAACAGCACCCAAACCAAACTTGGTGAAAACCTTTTTCTTTTCAGTTGGTGACAGTGGATTTGCTATATAAGTGCCGGCAAGACCGAGATTCTTTTTCTTCGTAACAATAAACACTATCAATCCTAAAAACATACCGACGGCAGCGATACCGAAACCTAAGTGGAAACTATATTTCATAACAGATCCGACAATTAATGGAGAAATAAAACCTCCAAGGTTAATCCCCATATAGAAAATGCTGAATCCAGCATCACGGCGATTGTCCTCTTCACTATAAATATCTCCTACCATGCTGGAAACGTTAGGCTTCAGCAAGCCTGTCCCAATGACAATCAGAACCATCGAAATAAAGAACATCGTTAAACTTCCAGGTAAAGCTAAGACAAGGTGGCCAAACATAATAAATATTCCACCATAAAATACAGCTCTTGACGTTCCGAAAACCCTATCGGCCAACCAGCCACCAATAATTCCGGACATATACACGAGTGATCCATAAATAGATACAATGGCAAGCGCGGTTGACTTATCAATCCCCAATCCGCCTTTTGACACCTCATAGTACATATAATAAACAAGGATTGCCCTCATTCCGTAATACGAGAAACGTTCCCAAAACTCAGTAAAGAAAAGGGTGAGCAATCCCTTAGGATGTCCAAAAAAACCTTTTTGCGGGACACTTTCTACAATTTTCTGTTTATTAAACGTTGACACGTGAGTAACCTCCTTTATTCTTTTACTATAATACTTTTAATCGATTTATATTGCAAAACAATTTTCTCATTCGGCTATTTGTGTGAAAATGTTAAATTTTTTAACTATTCCAGAATACTGTATATAGAGGGAAACTCTATCCTCGAATACGGGTATCATTTCCTATTTATACAAAAAATACAACCATCAGAAATGGTTGTATAGGTTAAACTTCTTTTGAAAGCGGGACACGAATTTCCACCTGAGTTCCTTTATGAAGGGTGCTTTGGATAGAAATAGTTCCGCTATATGAGTCTATAATACGTTTACAGACAGTTAATCCTAACCCGGATCCATCCTTATCCATAGTAAAAAACGGATTAAATACTTGATCCAAAATCTCTTTTGGAATTCCTTTTCCATTATCGACCACTTGAATGATACAGGAATCAGCATGCTTTTGGAGTGAAATGGTTAGTTTTCCACCGTTAGGCATAGCGTGTAAGGCGTTTTTTGATAAATTGAGAAATACTTGTTTTATTTGATCTTTTACACATGAAATAGGCAAATCATAAAGAGGATACTCCATAGAGACATCAACATTCATATAATGCGCTTCTGATTGAATAATGGGTTCTATTTCTTTTAATATATCTTTCACATTGTTCGTATGTAATGTGTAAGCGGTAGGTCTTCCAAGCAGTAGTAGTTCATTCACAATGGTAGTAATTCGAGTAATTTCCATTTGGATTACTTCGAAATAGTATTGAGCTTTCTTATCCTTGTATTCTTCGCTAAGCAGTGAAATCAATCCTTTTATTCCAGTTAAAGGATTGCGAATTTCATGGGCGGTACTAGCAGCAAGATTACCAATTAACTCTAGCTTTTGATATTCATTCTGTTCTTTTTCCTTCTTTACCTTATATTTTAGGCGAATAAAATGGATAAATAAAAGTAATATATTCATGATGAAAAAGACAATGAAAAAGTTATAAAAAATGGTCTTTCCGTATAAGTCGTCCTCATCGGGAATCACTTTGGCCGTAATAGTCCAAGGCAGTGGGATTAAATCAACACTAAAATCTATTGAATGATCTCCAGCAGCCAAAAAAACCGTCTCAATGATTGTTTCGCCAGTATGATCTGTTACTATGATCATTTCATCGTTTAATAAATCCTTCATTGAAGCTCCTAATTCATCCAGTCTTAAGCTAGCCAGGAGAACACCTTTCACATCACCATTGTCGCTCACAGGATTGGCAATTGTAATGATAAAGCGCCCTGTAACACGCCCGATATGTGCATTAGAAAAACTCGTTTTGCCTGTTTTTAATGCCTTTTGAAAATAATCACGATCACTAACATTCACCGAGGAAAGAGAATTAGAACCGAAAAGTAAGTCTCCTTCGGGATTGGCCCAATAGAACCCAGAAAAGCGTTTATCCATTGCGTGCGTTTCCCTTAATATTTCTTCTACATGATCCAAGTTATTATGCTGGATATTGATCAGTGTAGTCAGCATTTCTAATCTACCAACTGTTTCACCGATAAAGTTCTCTATACTTTTTGCATGAAGATTCGCATTCCATTGAGCTTCGTTTTTATATTCGTATGTAATTTCTTTCATTTGCTGTTTTGTCAAAATAGTACAAATAACTATGGTTGGCAGCAAAGTAATCAAAAGATAGATGATTAACTTCTTCGCAAATGGTTTGATGTTCCGTCTTAATATCAAAACGATCTTCTCCTAACTTCATAAAACTCACTTCCAATATTCAACCCATCATATCACCTATTGTCTAATTTTGGGAAAAAATAGCGTATCTTTACAAGATTTTTACACAGTAATTCGCTTATATCTTATCCATTTAGAAAACGGACTTCTATACTCGTTTTCTTATTTGTTATAAAGCTATCAATGCATTGAAAACAGGACCTTAATCATGTGAAAAATGTCGGTGGAAAAAGAGTGTGTAATTAAAAAAAATATGGTAATTTTAAGTAAATAACATATATTAATCTTTGAATCAAGGGAATATTTTACTATTTTATTTTTGGGATGAGGCAGAGGAAAAGAGACGAAAGCGCATATTAACAACCATAATGACGACAGAAAACAATAGGCAGCTGGGAAGTAGGTACATTATCTTAATTAATCAGGAGGAAATTCAAATGAAATATGAACAAGTCAGCATTAAAAGTGATGTTATGTTAAAGGGTACAATGACTTTTCCTGAAACGGAAGATGGCCAGCTCCCAGCGGTCTTATTTCTCTCGGGTTCAGGCAAGTTAAATCGAGATGGAAGTGCTGTTAAAGGGAAATTTAAATTTAATTTATATAAGGATCTGTCTGACTTTCTTGCCTCATTAGGATTTGTCACTCTTCGATATGATAAACGTGGGATTGGTGAAAGTGAAGGAGATTTTCAGAGTGCAGGGCTTTGGGATGCAGTAACGGATGCGGAAAATGCCCTTGAGTTTTTGGCGTCCAATCCTAAAGTTGATCCGAATCGAGTTCTTATTTTGGGCCATAGTGAAGGTTGCATGGTCGGGACGGCATTATCTGAAAGAAGACCAGTCAATGGATTAATTCTCCTGGCAGGTGGAGGCGCAGGGATGCGTGAATGTCTAGACTTGCAAAGACAACAATTATATAAAGAGTTAAGAGAGGCAAAAGGCTTACAAGGATTTATTATTAGAACGTTTAACACGCTTGAAAAAGGTGAAAAGCAAGCACAAGGGACGTATAAAAAAATGACGTCATCGAATAAAGATGTAATTAGGGTAATAGGTTTTATTAAAATGCCTGCAAAATACTTTCGTGAACATTTTGCCTTTAATATTGTTGAAGCGCTTAAGCAGGTTAGATGTCCTGTATTGGCGATAAACGGCTTAAAGGATTTTCAAGCAAGTGCGGAATATTTAAAAAGAATACCGGAAAATGTACAAGGAAGCTCAACGTGTATTTTAGTAGAAAATATGGATCACGGATTAAAAGAACAGCTTACACCACTTTCCGCTTCAACCTACAAAAAGGATTATATAAAAACAATCGGACAACCGATTCATCCAGAACTTACGATGCATCTTGCTTCATGGCTGAATGAATGGAAGGAAACAAAGATTGGTGAAACAGCTTCAACTGTTGAGAATAAAGCATTAACACTTTAAAAAAGAGAGAAGGGGTCAATGTGGTCAGTAATGCTACGATCATCTCAATGTTTGTTCCGATAGTATTTTCATTCTTATTATTTGCCGGGCTGATTTTGTTTTATAAAAAGAAAACAGGTATTTATGTAAAACCATTGATTATTGGTAGTATCGGATTTATTGTATTTACACAAATCTTAGAAAAGGTATTACACGTAATAGTGATAACTAGCTTCCCCAACTATGCGGACCATCCATGGTTATTCGGATTATATGGTGGAATGGCAGCGGGAGTATTTGAAGAGATTGGGAGATTCATATTATTCACATGGCTACTGAAAAAATACCTTGATTATAAAGGCGGAATTTCCTTTGGTATAGGGTGGGGAGGCATTGAGGGAGTTTTGTTAATGCTTATGATATTTGTACCAAATATTTTATTCGCTTTTTTCATCAATGCAGGGACTTTTGAGTCGGAATTAGCTGGGCAAATTCCCGCAGATCAATTAGCTACGCTAAAAGAAACAGTGTTGAGCCAAGGAGTATCCTTTTACTTGCTTGCATCTGTAGAACGACTCTTCGCTGTTTTCTTGCAAATTGCTTTAAGTTTATTAGTTTTACTGGCAGTTGTAAAAAAGAAATTTTCATATGTGATCTATGCTATTCTCATTCATGCTATGATCGACTATCCATTGGCGTTTTACCAAACGGGTCATATTAAAAGCTTATGGGTCATTGAATTATATCTCGCTATCATTTGCGCATTCTCGTTTATATTTATAAAAAAAGCAAAGAGAATGATCCACTAATTGAAAAATAGTGAGCAGTGTTGCATTACTGCTCGCTATTTTTAACGTTCTCTATAATATATTTTTCAATTTCTTTTGCTTCCTCCGGATGAAACATATGCGAAGAATTTTCATACCAGACCATTTCTTTTCCAAAAGGGGCATCTAATCTTTCAAAAAACTCTTGTACAGGCTTTCCGTTCACATGTACATCTTTTTTTCCATGTAAAAAATAAATGGGCGTATCTATCCTTTTCAAAGAATAATTGAAGTCTATTTTTGCAAAATCTTCGATTAAACTTTGTGTATATGTTTTGTTATAAGAGCTATAAAAAGTATGAAAAATATCTTTTAATGAGTAATCAGATGCAAATAAAAATAACTTGAAACCACCGATCATCCCTGGGTGTTTCACTGTCTCACTTGTATAAATCATTGAGTTGTATTTAATCAATGGAGAACGAAAGTCTAACCAGTTTTTGACGTTACTGACATAGGGCGGCTTGCCGATTTCATCCAATTTTTTCAGCGTTTTCTTATCCCCTTTTGCCTCAGCTTTTTTCTTCACCCATTCATAGCATAATTGATCGTTTTCCGTCCAATTCAATATTTGGGAAATACCTACATAGGCATGGAGTTTTTCGGGATATCTTGATGCAATGGATAATCCGATAATGCTACCCCAAGAGTGAGCGACAAGATAGATCTTTTCTTGATTAAACCTTTCTCTGAGAATATCAATCAATTCATTGCAATCACTAACAAACTGCTCCACCCTCATCGATTCAGGTGGAATCGTTTTATTAAATGATTTTCCCGCACCCCTTTGATCCCAAAGTACTAAATTGAAATGTTTCACCAGTTCCTTGGTTGTAGTGGATACGGCATAATCTTGACCGCGAGATACAACACCGGGGACCGGCATACAAGGTCCGCCATGAACGAACAACAGAACAGGATTAGTTGGATTAACAGATTGAATGAGGATTGTCTGATCTACTCCACCTAAGGAAAGTGTCTCGATAGAATCAATACCTGTTTCCGGAATGGTGAACTCTTTTCTTTTAAGAAATAATGCCATTTAATATCTCCCTTTTTTTATAATGATATATTTTTGTGAATATTAAAGCAATATCAATGTGGTTAAAATTGGGTAAAAGGTCATGTGAAAACACATTTAGTCATAAAGCTTGAGTTCGTACCGATTAAAAGTAAAAACAAAATCCACTTTCAAAGAATAAAATACAAAGAGGTTCGGAGATAAACCATAGCGGTCATTTCATCTATGCAAACCTTATTTTATCTTGAAAGGAAGTTGCGAACTCAGATGGGCATTGAAAAGGCAACTTATTTGCAAAAGGAAATTGAGGAAAACATTAAAGTTTTTGAGTACAGGAAAAATAGACATAAAAAAAAGGCATTCTACCTTAAATTGGTCACCGTTATTTGTTCTGCGAGCATTACTACTTTTCTTGGGCTAAAAGGCTTCAATGTGGGGAGTTTATTCATAAATATTTCTATTATTCTAGGAGCAGTTGTCACTGTGATTAATTTTGCAGACGGATTTTATAATTATAAGGAACTATGGATAAAGGACGGCAAGGCGTATATCGAGCTATTAGAGCTTCAACGAGACTTAACATTCTATATACAAGGAAGGGACCCCCGTTCTTATGTAATTGAGGAATTGGAACATTATAAATTCAGACTTAATGAAATCATCCATTCGAGTGCAGAGACATGGCATAAAATGCATCTTAAAGAAGGTAATAATGGTGAAGCGGAAGAGAATATGTAGATTGAGTATGGATGTCTCTTGGGAAAAAGGGAAATTAACACCGTTTGAATTATAAAACGGTGTTTTGTGATTGGATGCATGTTATCCAAAAGGTAAAAGAATTAATAGAATGTGTTGTAACAATTGTAATAATTGTAATATTTATCCAATGATAGTCATGTACAAAGTATTGGTTATTACGTTCCTTTTAGCTAATAAAGCTAAAGGATACAAACTTTTAATATAAAAAAAGTAATCGATATAGATAAAAGGACACTCAATAATAGTTGAAAAATATATTTTAATAATCCTTTAGCTTCATCTTTCTGAATCTGTAAAATTGTCACACTATTTTAACGAGGTCTTAATAATCCTGTTATATGATTGGTGTTGTACATATTATAAGGAGGGATAAAATGAAATTCTTGTTAAAAAAGAAAGTGATTTCCATTGTTGCTGTATCAACACTTATTATTGGAATATTGCTTGGTGCTGATTTCCAACCATCGAGTGTGGATGCACACCCTGCAATCAATAGTGGTAAGGCAAAAAATGTGATCTTTCTGATTCCAGATGGTTTCTCCGCTTCATATGCAACAAATTATCGATGGTATAAAGGCGAGGAATCCGCAATGGATTCTATGTTAGTAGGAATGCACCGTACATATTCTGCTAATTCGGAAGTTACAGATTCTGCAGCTGCTGGAACAGCCATGGCTACAGGAGAAAAAACAAATAATGGTATGATCAGTACTTCCCCAGAAGGAGAAAAATTACAAACGATATTAGAAGCTGCTGAAAAGACTGGTAAATCATCGGGACTTGTAGCTACATCCACAATTACACATGCTACTCCAGCTGTTTTTGCATCCCATGTTGCATCCCGTGCAGACGAAGCTGATATCGCACCCCAGCTCCTGGAAAATGATGTGGATGTCATCCTTGGCGGAGGGAAAAAGTACTTTCCTGACTCTCTGTTAAATGAAGCAAAAAAGAGCGGTTATAATATTATCAGTGATAAAAATGATTTACAGAAAGCTAAGAAATCAAAGAAACTGATTGGATTGTTTGCTGAAGATGCCCTGGCGCCTGAACTGGACAGAGACAAAACCGATCAGCCGAGCCTAGCTGAAATGACAGATACCGCTTTGAATATTCTCAATAAGGATAAAGACGGTTTCTTCTTAATGATAGAAGGAAGCCAAATTGATTGGGCGGGTCATGCTCATGATGCCGCTTGGGCAATGAAGGATACTGAGGCATTTGAAGAGGCGGTTGAGAGAGCGGTAGATTTCGCCAAAAAAGACAAGAAAACACTTGTCGTCATAGCTGGAGACCATGATACAGGTGGAATGTCCGTTGGAGGTTATGGCGAATACGCTGCAAATCTAGAAATTCTTAGAAATGTTACTGCTACTGGTGATTATATGGCAAGTCAATTGAATGATAACCGCAGTAATGTTAAAGAAATAGTTAAGAAATTCACAGATCTTGATCTTTCCGCTGAAGAAGTGGAAAAAATTAAAACAGCTACTAATCCAAATGGGGCAATCAACGATGTTGTATCCGAAAGGGCGCTGGTAGGATGGACAAGCTCTGCCCATACAGGAGTTGATATCCCTCTTTATGCATATGGACCAGGTTCTGAATTATTTAGTGGTTTGCATGAAAATACTGATATACCGAAATTAATTGCAAAGGCGATGAAGATTCAATTCAACAAAACAAAATAATCTGTATTATTGTAAATGGACTGCTGAGAATTTTCTCAGCAGTCTATTTTACTGACCATAATGTTTCTAATCAGTGAAAGGGAAATGGATATTCAAAATTATAAAAAAAGCAAAACGGAAGAAGAAAGCGATTGCATTTTTAATTAGGATAGCTATATAATATTTTTTAAAGAGGTGTTCTATGATGAAAGATGCAGATTATTTAGAGCGGTTTATGGACAGCGTTCAGTATGTCAGCAGGATGATGAAGAGGAATGTTCGTGATCAAGCGCTGCCACATGGGATTACAAAGACGCAATGGTTTATTTTACGGATATTATGGAAAAGACCTTGCACGATCGGTGAGTTAGCAGAAAAGCTGGAGGTACGCTCAAGTTCGATGTCGCAAATGATTGATCGTATGGAAGTGTCAGGCCTCGTACAGCGTCAAACTGACCCCTTAGACGGGCGATCCAAAATGGTCGTGTTAAATGAGAAAGGGGAGGAGCATATTAAGGCCGTTTCACGCAGTGGAATTGAATTATTGTCTGTCCCGTTTTCGCAATTTACTAGTGAAGAAAAAATGGTAATAGTGGAGCTTATGGAGAAATTCAAATTAAATCTTTCTGCTAATTTTGATCAGTGTAAAGATAAATAATATAAGGTACATATCATTATGTTGTGAAGGGTAGTAATTTACGGCAGTCATTTACTGAATTTTTAATTTACTCCCTGTGAGAAATGCGTTACCTTTCATAGTTGGATTAATTTTAGGGGGTATGATTTTGAGGAAGCTCATTCGCTATTTGAAGCCGCATTGGCTTTTTGCTCTGCTTGCACCACTATTAATGGTGCTTGAAGTTTGTATGGATTTATTACAGCCGCGGATGATGGCTAGCATTATTGATGAAGGGATTGTGACGGGAGATATAACGCTCGTGAAGTCAACGGGTTTATTAATGTTGCTTGTCGCATTCATTGGGCTCTTGGGCGGTGTTGGATGTACCGTGTTTGCAAGCTATGCTTCCGTTTACTTTGCGGCTGATTTACGGGAGGATTTGTATCAACGTGTTCAAAGCTTTGCTTTTAAGCAACTAGACCGCTTTTCTGGAGGTCAGCTTGTCACACGGCTAACGAATGATGTCACGCAGCTGCAAATGTTCGTGGAGATGGTATTAAAAATTTTCGTCCGTGCTCCTTTACTTACGGTTGGAAGTATTATTATGGCGATTATGATAAGTCCAAAGTTAGCCGCCATCTTAGTCGCTTCCATACCACTTCTTTTCGCCGCTCTTTTTTTGCTTATTCGCTTTGCGTTCCCTTTGTTTTCTAAAGTACAAGATAGACTTGACAATGTGAATAACGTTTTACAGGAAAACTTACGTGGCATGCGGTTAGTAAAAGCATTTGTACGCAGTGATTATGAACGGAAGAAATTTCAAAAGAGCAATATGGATTATACAGAATTTGCGGTGAAGGCGTTTCGAATCATGGCGCTCAATATGCCTGTGATGATGCTCATTATGAACATGACAATCGTTGCTGTCCTATGGTTTGGCGCCGGTCAGACATGGGCAGGAAATCTACCTGTAGGCGAGCTCGTTGCATTCATCAACTATGTTACTCAAGTGTTATTTTCTCTTTTAATGGCAGGGATGCTCATGATGGCTGTTTCACGAGCAAAGGCTTCTGCTGATCGCGTTAACGAAGTACTTGCTGTCGAGCCGGAAAAACAATCGCCAGCAGCTCAGCCACTTGAAAATTTGTATGGGCATATCCAATTTAATAATGTTTCCTTTGCCTACGAAAAAGAACAAGACTTTATTTTAGACGAAATCAATTTTGAAGCAAAACCTGGACAAATGCTTGCTATTTTAGGGGCAGCTGGATCGGGAAAATCAACGCTTATTCACTTAATTCCGGGGCTTTATGAGCCAACAAGAGGGACCGTATCTCTCGATGGCAAAAACGTACTAGACTTGCCACTTGAAGAACTTCGAAGGAATATTGGTCTCGTCCTGCAGCAAACTATTTTATTTAGTGGAACAATCTATGAAAATATTAGCTTTGGAAAACCGAATGCCACGATTGAAGAAGTAGAGGCTGCTGCTAGAGCTGCACAGGCTCACGAATTTATTAGTAAAATGCCGAAAGGATACGAAACGATACTTGGACAACGTGGAGTCAATTTGTCAGGAGGCCAAAAGCAGAGAATTGCAATTGCTAGAGCTTTACTTTTAAAGCCACAGATTTTAATCCTTGATGATAGTACGAGTGCTGTCGATGTGAAAACTGAAACTGCTATCCAAAAGGCGCTGAAAACGGAATGGAGTCACTGCACGTGTATTTTTATTGCACAGCGTATCTCATCTGTGGTTGATGCCGATCACATTATCGTGTTGGAAAATGGAAAAATTGCCGCAGAAGGAAAGCACGAGGAGTTACTTGTTGAAAGCGACATATATCAGGAGATTTATGCGTCGCAACAGCGGAAGGAGGATGTGATCAATGTCTGATAAGGAGAAACAAAGTGCGGCCACTGGCGCTCCTCCTGGATTTCGCGGTCCAGGCCGTCACATGCCTACAGGTCCTGTCGTTAAGGCGAAAAATACGAAATTAACCTTGCTAAGGCTTTGGAATTATTTGCGCAAACAAAAAGCGGGATTAATCGGAGTAACGGTCTTCACGGCCATTAGTGCTGTCCTTATGTTAACTGGGCCATATTTAATCGGGATATCGATTGACCGCTATATTATTCCCCGTGATTACAACGGCCTTTTTGTCCTTTGCTTTGTATTGCTCGGTGTTTATGTAGCGAGTTCGGCATTTTCCTGGCTGCAAATGCATGTCATGGCAGCAGTATCCCAGCACACAGTTCGCGATATGCGCCACGATTTATTTGATAAATTGCAGAAGTTACCTATTCCTTATTTTGATAAAACGACCCATGGCGAGCTCATGAGTCGTACGACAAATGACATGGAAACGGTCTCGAATACACTTAATCAAAGTATGGCGCAATTTATCAATAGTGTACTCACGCTAGTGGGGGTCATTATTTTTATGCTTGTTATGGACGTGAGGCTGACGATTGTTAGTATGATCATCATCCCGCTTGTTATTTTGACAACGAAAAGAGTTGCCACGTATACACGTAAGTTTTTCAGCACCCAGCAAAAAGAGCTTGGTTCTTTAAATGGCTTTATTGAGGAAACCGTATCTGGGCAAAAGGTCATCAAGGTGTATCGGAGGGAAGCAAAGACGCTCGAGCAGTTTAAAGAAAAAAACTGGGCTCTTCGCGATGTTTCGAAAAAGGCGCAAATCTTCGCCGGTGTCATGGGTCCTTCGATGAACTTTATTAATAATCTAAGCTTTGCACTCATTGCCGGAATCGGTGGTTGGATGGCCTTAAAGGAAATTGTGACGATTGGAATCGTCGTTGCATTCCTTAATTATTCCAGACAGTTTAGTAGACCAATCAACGAGCTGGCGAGCCAATTTAATATGCTGCAGTCCGCCATTGCGGGCGCTGAACGAATTTTTGAAGTGATGGATGAAGTGGAAGAAGATGATAAGAGGGAGAAACGACCAGCCCTTCCGCAAATACAACATTCTATCGAATTTGAAGATGTCTCATTCTCCTACACAAATGAAGATGGTCAGATCTTAAAAAACGTCAGCTTTACTGTGGAAAAAGGACAAAATATCGCTCTTGTTGGACCAACAGGAGCTGGTAAAACGACGATTATTAATTTGCTGACCCGTTTCTATGATATCGAAGAGGGCAGTATTAAGGTTGATGGAACAGATATCAAAGAGTGGGATCGTAACAGCTTACGACGTCGTATAGGGATCGTATTGCAAGATGCATTTCTATTTAGTGGCTCTGTGATGGAGAACATTCGCTATGGACGTTTAGACGCAACAGATGCAGAGGTGCGAAAAGCAGCAGAAATGGCTAATGCCGACAGCTTTATTCGTAAGTTGCCGGATGGCTATGCTTCTAAGCTATCCGCTGATGGCGGCAATTTAAGTCAAGGCCAGCGACAGCTAATTACGATTGCCAGAGCAATATTAGCGAATCCCGATATATTAATTCTTGATGAAGCAACGAGTAGCATTGATACACGGACAGAAAGGCAAATACAAGAAGCAATGAAAACCCTTATGGCTGGACGTACTAGCTTCGTCATTGCCCATAGACTCAGCACAATTCGTGAAGCAGACGTCATTCTCGTCATTAAAGACGGAGAAATCTATGAACGAGGAAACCACGATCACTTAATGGAACAAAAGGGGTTTTATTACGAGTTGCAAATGAACGTTGCAAACGCACAGAAAGCTGTATAGTAAGAAAGAAAAAAGCAGTTGGACTTGTAATCCACTGCTTTTTCATAGCAGTTTGTTATTTGTTCAAAAGATCAATTACAATACGATTTGAGAAATAAGGATCCATATAGGAAACTTTGTTTACCTTTAAGTGGAAACGTGCTTCAAACATATGACCATCTATGATCTCAAAAGTTACCTTTGATATTACAGGGCTGTTAGCAATGGTTACTGTTTTAGCCTCATTGGAAGAGAGGGGAGGACCAATTTCAGCGTATGGTACTGTTAAAATCAGTTGGTTTTCCTCTTCTGAGATTTGATATTCCGTATCTTTATTTAAATCGAAAACGACACGTGCGTAGTCAGGGTTAACGCTATGCCTAATATTGTTAATAATATTTTGAGCAACAACTACATTTCGATTAGCTTGGGTATCTTTATATTTGGCTGTGACTAATCCTGTTCCAGCCTTCTGCGCCGTAAATGTATTTCCCTTAATAGAGCCGACCTCACCTTTCACTTCCCACTTTATAAGAGAGGGATTAACATCAAGTTTGTTCCCATTCTTGTCGAAGCCGATGACTGTTAAATCCTTTGTTTGCCCTGGGGCTAATTCCAAATTATGCGGCAATATCCCAAGTACGGTCTCTGGCTTATAAGGCTGAGCTTTCTCAGGGTAAGGACCGTATAATAGGAAGTGATTTCTAGTGTTTTTAACCCAGTCATCTAGCTCATTCTTCCATAGCCCCATGATCTCTTTAACAGGTCGGTCTTCCAAAATCATCGGACGGACTCGCTTATCACCGATTAATGAATCATAGGAAGAAGAGATTTCAAATTTTTTAGGATTCTGATCCTTCATTGCATCGACTAATTGCAGTCCAAGCTCAACTAAATTTACTTGTTCCTCATCGTCTATGTGTACTTGTACTCCGCCAACCCGTTGCCCCTGGTATTTACCAAACATCGGAGTAAAATAGGCGGAACGAAATGAGACTCCGTCTATACCTCGCCCATTGAGATCATCTGCCAATTCTTGTCCATTAATCCAAGGGGCACCAAGCAATTCGAATGGTTTCGTAGTTCCTAGACCTGTTGAGAGTGACGTATCATCCACTAATTCCGTACCGGTGTACAAAAAGGCCGTTTCAGTCGTTGGAATATTCGGTGATGTTAAGACAAAGGGGAGCCCAGTGTCCTCGAACTGCATCGTTCTCTTCCAACCCTTCATTTTTGCTACCTTCAAATTGACCCCTAGACTATACTCGTGGTTCCACATTGTTGCCAATTCACCGACAGTCATGCCATGTCGTACAGGAAGGAGGAATCTTCCCATAAAGCTTACGGCATCTGCATTACGGACAGGACCTTCCACACGGACGCCGCCAGTAGGATTTGGGCGATCAAGTACAATGACCTCTTTATCATATTCAGCAGCTGCTTCCAATACAAATCCTAACGTATAGATATACGTATAAACATTGGAACCAACATCTTGAATATCGAAAAGAAGAACATCGACATTATCCAACATTTCTTTTGATGGCTTCCAAGTTGATCCATATAGACTGTATACAGGAAGCCCCGTACGTTCATCTGTATACGACTCTACATATGCGCCCGCAGGCTGATCACCGCGAATTCCATGTTCGGGGCCAAACAATGCAGTCAGATTGATATCCGGGTGTTCAAATAACAAATCAACTGTGCTCACTAGATTGCTATCCACTCCTGTTGGATTCGTAACGAGTCCAACCCTCTTTCCTTTAATCCAGTCAAGATGACTTTCCAGTAATACTTCAATACCTGGCTGGACCTTTGACGATCCTTCGTTCTTTTTTGCTTTTACAAGATGTGTATTTCCTGGAAGAGAAAAAGCTACTATTAGTAATACAGCTAAGATGGTAAAGAGACCTTTTTTACATAGTTTCAACTTATACCACACCTCCTGAAATACTTGGTTAACCTATGAATAATTATATCTAATGGAAAATGATAGCAAATGAGGCTAATCTCCCAATTTTGAATTTTGAAAAAATAAACCATGAATAATGGTAATTTACTCACGAAATATCGAACTCTTAGGTAAGTAGAGAGGGTGAAAACTTTTATTTTTATTTTGCCGGAACTATTAAAAGTAGATAAATTCGTTTGTTTTTTCGATGTTTACTTTTATGTATACATGTTTACAAGAAAAGAAGGTTTGTATGCAAATTAGTAAACATGTGTACATTTGTGTACACATGTTGTGCTTTAAGGATGTGTACGGTCTTGTATACATGATTTCAAATATGTCTACATGTTTACATTTATGTAATAATTGGCAGTAAAGGATTGACCAACAGGCAAAATTTATATAATCTTTAATAGAGTCATAAAGATGGAAAGGGATGATTTTTTTGGCAAACTCTCGTATTGCTGCAGTTGATGTAGGTAATGATTCACTAAAAGGAATCTTTGGAAAAATGGAAGCAGAAATCAATATTCCTAATGTGATTGCTAAGGATATTGAAGATCGCCCAATCATTGGAATTGAAGAATTAAATAATCAAGAACCACTCGATGGCATACATATTCGTCTGCACTCCCCTACTTTAAAAGACAATAACTCTATTTATCGTGTTGGGAATCTAGCAACAAAAAGCACCAATTCAACGGAACTAGATCCTGGGAGCAATAAATCTGAAGAAGATCAAACACTGGTTATGTTGTTTGCTGCCTTAGCTTTAGATGCTGCTCGAGAAGAAAATAAACAGGTTTTTAAACGTTCTAATAATGTAATAGAGGCTACTTATACATTAGGAACGGGCCTGCCGCTTAGAGAGGTTAAGGAAGGGAAGGATGTCGGATATCGTTCTCAATTACTTGGCTCTGTACACCAAGTGGAGTTTTTGGTTACACCTAAATATCAAGGTTTGAAAGTAAATATTAAATTTGAAGAAGTGAAAGTCTATCCGGAAGGCTTTGCTGCTTTTATTAATCTTGTGATGGATAATGATTTAAATATCATTAACAAGGATCTTATTGATAGACGAATTCTTATTCAGGATATCGGCGGATTATCAACAGATGTAGCGGTGATCAAAAATCGTAAAGTTGATGATGATAAAGCGCAGGGCTTCAACTTAGGTGTATCAGAATCCCTAGAAGCTATTCGCGATGAAATACGTTCTAGACATGGGGTAGAGCTCGATAGCCGCCGCGATGTAGTGGAAATTATCACGAAAAAACATGATCGAAATCATATTATGGTGAAGGGAAGCCGGACAAGCGTCCATGATATTGTAGATCGCATACTCCTTGAACTGGCGAAAAAGCAATACCGCCATTTGAGAAATATTTGGCAAAAGAACTCTCAGACAGAAATTTGTTATTTCATCGGCGGAGGCTCTATCGTTTTAAAAGAGTATCTAAAAGCGTTAAATAATAGTTTAGATGGATATAATATTGATTTCTTTGAAGATGAAAAAGAAAGTGTTTGGATGATGGCAAATGCCTATTACAAATTAATCTCAGATTTTTCAAGAAAAAATCAACCTGAAAAGAAGAAAGAAGAAGAAAAACTGGTCAAAACTAAATAGGGTGATACTTCATGAGTGAAAAGGGATTAAAGAGGGGGCAGCCCATAACATTCCGTATCCCCTCGGATACGTCTGACCATATATTAAAACAGTTGCAAAGAATAAAGGAAACTGAAAGAAGAAATTTTTCCAGTAAAATTGCCGAGTTTGTTATTTACGGGGTGAACGATTCCCTGTCAAAGCATAGGGAGGCAATCACTATTCCGCTTCCAAAAGGATTAACGAAGGAACAAAGGGATTGGTTGAAACATGAGCATTCTGAGGCGCTTTTAGGTAATATTGTCTATCAATTATTATCAAATCCAATCCGAACAGCATCCATTTTAGCATCATTAAACAGCAGTGCATTAGAGATAGATGACGCATTATATCTTCAAGAAGAAACAGCCGCTGATGAGGATGTCGAGAATGAATGGAATTCAGTGAGTGCCCAACTGCATACAAACAATGCCGAGGAACAAAGAGAAGTCCCTTTCAGGGATGACGATCTAGACAACTTGGATTGGGATAATATCAAAATAGATGTAAATGCTCCTATTGAAGAAGATGAAGTGGAAGAAGATCCACTTGGCGATTTTCTTGCTCAAATGAATAAATAATCCTGCCGATCTGGTGGGATTATTTTTTTTAGCCAAAACATTTATTTCCGGGAAAATACATAATTATTATAAAAGGTAATTAAAAGACTCTGTCGAACTCATTAATATATACTATTTTCCTAAATTGGAGGTTGCGATGACGTGTCTAACAGACTCCTTAATTGTTATCTCATTTGATTGTCTTTCTACCTTGGATTTCCCTTTGTTGGAAGAACTCCCTCATTTTAGAGAACTTTTACAGGGAGCATCGTACTGCAAACAAGTTGAGACGATTTATCCGTCCGTAACCTATCCATGTCACGCCACGATTGTAACAGGGAAGTTCCCGAACCTCCATGGAGTGATTAATAATACATTACTCCAGCCTGGAAACCCTTCTCCTGATTGGTTTTGGTACCGTCATTACGTGAAAGGCACCACTCTATATGATGAAGCTAAGAAAGCTGGAATGAGTACAGCTGCTTTATTATGGCCTGTGACTGCGAAAGCCAATATTGATTATAATATGCCAGAGATTTTTGCCAATCGTCCATGGCAAAATCAAATTGCTGTCTCGATTCAAAGCGGAAGTGTTCTCTACCAATTAGAAATGAACAAACGTTTTGGTCATATACGAAAAGGACTAAATCAGCCGGAGCTCGATGATTTTGTATTAGAGTCGGCCGTTCATACAATTAAAAAGAAAAAGCCTAACGTGATGCTCATTCATTTCACAGATCTTGACACACAGCGTCATTTTCACGGTTTTTCTTCTAATGAAGCACATGAGGCGATTCGCCGCCACGATATTCGGCTCGGCAGGATAATGGGCGCGTTGAAGGAGAGCGGCCTCTATGAACAGTCAACGATCGTTGCTTTAGGAGACCATAGTGCGCTCGATGAATCGAAAGCGATTAAGTTAAATGTTTTGCTTCGTGAACGTGGGCTTATTCAAAGCAATAATAGCGGCAAAATCACAGATTGGAAGGCATATTGCAAAAGCTGTGACGGATCGGCATACATTTATTTAAAAGATGAAAAAGATATAGCGACAAAAAAGTATATGAACGAGCTTTTGCATCAGCTTTTACAAAACGGAAGTAATGGAATTGAAAGCGTATTAACGGGTGAAGAAGCTGGAGAAAAAGGTGCCGATGAGCGCTCGGCCTTTATGATAGAAGCGCGGCGCGGTTACTATTTTACAGAGCACTTGGATGGGGCGTTCATTGATGAGATTACAGCGGAGGATGTAGCGGATAAACGCTATACGGTCGCTTCGCACGGCTATTCTCCTGAAAAAGAAAATTACACAACTGTATTTATTGCTTCTGGAAAAGGGATTAACAAGAACGTTGTCATTCCTAGCATGCATCTTGTTGACGAGGGACCCACATTAGCCCGCTTAATCGGCGTAGATCTTGGTGAAACCGATGGCAGGGTGATAGAAGAAATGATAGCGACGTAGGATTTAGGGCTATTTTAGTAGTATAGTGGCCGCTCGAGCGGCTATTCGAGCCACTCGGAGGATTATTCGAGCCACTCAGGAGGTTATTCGAGCCACTCGGGGGACTATTCGAGCCACTCGAGGGATTATTCGAGCCACTCGGGGGATATTCAAGCCACTCGCCAGAGATACGCCATATAGAACAGGGGGAAAGTGATGAAAAAATATACAAAGCAAGAAAATAGCTGGATGCTTTATGACTGGGCGAACTCAGCGTATTCTATCATTATCACAACCGCCGTGTTTCCGCTCTTTTATAAAGCGGCTGCTACGAATGCCGGCGTGAGCGCCGCAAATTCCACAGCGTATCTCGGATACACAATTGCCATTGCCACATTTATTTTAGCGATGCTTGGGCCGATTTTAGGTACGATTGCTGATTATCAAGGTTTGAAGAAAAAGTTTTTCATTTTCTTTTTAGTAGTAGGTATTTCCGCTACCGCATTGCTGGCATTTATACCAAGTGATCAATGGCAGCTCTTACTAATATGCTATACGGTTACCGCAATAGGATTTTACGGATCAAATGTGTTTTACGATGCTTTTATCGTTGACGTTACGACGGAAGAACGGATGAATCGGGTTTCCGCTCGTGGCTTCGGTATCGGCTATATTGGTAGCGCCATTCCGTTTGTTATTAGCATTGCGATTATCGTTATGGCCCAAAGTGAAATCATTCCTCTCTCTACTACAAAGGCAAGCCAAGCAGCCTTTTTGATCACAGCAGTTTGGTGGGGATTATTCACAATCCCGATGATTAAAGATGTTCGCCAGCGCTACTATATTGAACGTGAGCCAAACCCAGTGGCCAACAGCTTTAAGCGCCTTGGCCAAACGTTTAAAGATATTCGGCAATATCGTGCATTGTTTTTATTCTTGTTAGCTTATTTCTTTTATATTGATGGTGTTGGGACCATTATTACAATGTCCACAGCGTATGGAACTGATCTAGGAATCAGTTCTACAAGTCTTTTGATCATCTTGTTCATGACTCAAGTAGTTGCTTTCCCATTTGCTATTTTATACGGAAGACTCGCTGAGAAATTCACAGGGAAAAAGATGCTGTATGTTGGTATTTTTGTTTATATTATTGTTTGTATTTATGCATTCTTTTTAAAAACCACCATAGATTTCTGGATATTAGCAATGCTTGTGGCGACATCCCAAGGAGGAATCCAAGCATTAAGCCGCTCGTATTTTGCGAAGCTTGTCCCGAAAGAGAGGTCAAACGAGTTTTTCGGTTTCTATAATATTTTTGGAAAATTCGCATCTATTATGGGGCCGCTATTATTAGGTTTGACAGCGCAGCTTACGGGAAGTTCCGCAAACGGCGTGTTCAGTCTAATTATCCTGTTTATTGTTGGTATTGCAATTCTCGCTCGTGTACCAGAACCAAAGGTCGATGTAGCTATTTCTAATCATACTGGGAGGCAATTATGACAGAAGGTAAAATGGCAGTAGAAATTGCAGAAAGTTTCTTAAACGAAGAAGTCAAATCCTTGGAACCCATTCTTGGCAAGGGTTCTGTTAATACGCTTTATATCGCCCGGACAAAAAGTACTGAAATAGTTGTGAGAATGAATTCGGATAGCAGGTCTTTTAAGGATTATCAAAAAGAACACTGGTGTATTGAGCAAGCCTCCGCAAAAGGGATTCCAAGTCCGACAGTTTTAACGATGGGACAGCGAGGCGAAGTTACTTACATGATCCAATCATTTATTGCGGGCGAGCATGGCGAGGATAGCGGCTTAGATAGAAATGGGCTTTGGAGAAAGTTAGGAGAATACGCAAAGTCGATTCATTCGATCAATACAAACGGTTTTGGTGAAGTTTTGACTGACCCGGATAATGGTACTTTTCAAGCTCCTCTGCATGACAATTTTGATGGGACTTGGTCCGGGTTTGTTAAATACAATATTGAGAGCCTCACGGAGGACGACAAGCTCATACTATTAGGCGTCATGACTAAAAGTGAATCCAATCAAATAAAACTGCTGTTTGAAAATATTCAAGGGCGAAAATTTAAGTTTGGATTGAATCATGGCGATATCTCATTAAAAAATACCATCATTAGTAATGATGGTACAGTAAATCTCATTGATTGGGGTAGTGCAGAAGTCAATATCATCCCGCATGGAGACTTACTCCAATTACTGCAATGCCAAATAGAAAGTGATCATCCAAATACAATAGAGTTGCAAGCATTCCTTGAAGGTTATGGAATTACCCAAAGTGATTTTAATAATATGCAACAAGATTTAAATGAACTTTTATTATTAAGAGCATTTGATAAATTAAGGTGGGCCATTGACTGCCATCCACCGAGCATTCCTGATTTCATCGATTACGCAAAAAAAGTAAAGGCTAGGGCTTTGAATTTTGCACCACTTTTAGAGTAGGGATTTTCGAAAATGCTGTCGAAATAGTAAATATAGAGTATTTTTAAAAAGGAGTAGATCTTAAGATGGCGAACCAAACGCGAATTGGCAGGACAGATTTATATGTAAATCCGATTGGATTTGGAACGAATGCTGTAGGAGGACATAATATTTATCCAAACTTAGAGGATGAAGTGGGGAAAGATTTAGTACGAACCGCGATACATAATGGAATCAATTTTTTAGATACCGCATTTATATACGGTCCTAAGCGCTCCGAGGAACTCATCGGTGAGGTGTTGAAGGAAACCGGGAATCGAGCCGAGATCGTCATTGCAACAAAAGGTGCACATAAATTTGTCGGACAAGATATAGTCATCGATAACTCACCGGCTTTTTTAAAGCAGTCAGTCGAAGGCAGTTTAAAAAGGCTTCAAACTGATTATATCGATCTATTTTATATTCATTCACCAGATAAAGATACTCCAAAATATGAGGCCGTAGGTGCTTTACAACGATTGAAAGAAGAGGGGAAAATTAAAGCCATTGGTGTGTCTAACTTTTCAATGGATCAGTTAAGGGATGCAAACCAGGACGGTTATGTCGATGTATATCAAGGTGAATATAACTTATTTAAACGTGCTGCTGAAAATGAGTTATTCCCATATACAACTGAGAATAACATCTCGTTTGTTCCATATTTTCCACTAGCATCTGGCTTGTTAACGGGTAAATTTACAAAAGAAACAGTTCCTACTGATCGCCGTTCGAAAAATCCCTTATTCCAAGGGGAAGCGTACTTACAAAACTTGGAGAAAGTAGAAATACTCCGTAAAATAGCAGACGCTAAGCAAGTGGAATTAGCTCATCTTGTTCTTGCTTGGTACTTGACGCGGGATGCTATCGATGTGGTTATCCCAGGTGCTAAGAGAACGGAACAAGTGCTAGACAATCTAAGAACATTAGATGTTCAATTAACGGATGAAGAAATTCAAAGCATAGATGATATTTTTGCACCTTAATCCATTTTCGATTAATTAATAAGAAAGATGACCTCATCAGAACCAAAAGAAACCATGATCTATATGCGATCATGGTTTTTTCATCACTTACATATCGTGACTGCTGTTTTTCGTTTGTCTTGAATGGTTTTGGTTTTTCACTTTGTGTGAGCCGCTCAATGGTTGTGGTTGACTTGTTTTATTTGGATTTGGTTTTGAAGAATTCTTACTCAATGTATAACGACCTCCGAATTTGTCCTATTTTTAGTACATTTTATATTATGTCTATAGTTTTAAATTATATTAGGCATGCTTGGGAGGGGTTTTTACCAAGTATGTTGAAATATAGAAGGAGGATTAAAGAAGGAAGTGTCAAAGTTGGAAAATATCACATTAATTGAGGAAGCAAGAAATGGTTTAGTGGAAAATATCCATCACGGGCTGATTTGCGGAGTGAATGATCAACGTCAATCTATATATAACGTGGGAAATGAGGAGCAGTATGTATACTATCGCTCCGCATCAAAACCAATCCAAGCGATCCCCGTATTTTTATCTAATATCATTTCTAAATATAATTTAACGGATGAAGAAGCAGCATTATTTACGGCGTCACAACGCGGTGAAACATACCATATTTCTGCACTAAAATCGTTATTACATAAACTTCCTGTAAAAGAGGAAGAGTTGTTTTGCCCTGCATCATACCCATTAAACGCTGGACCAAAGGAAGAAATGATTCGAAATCAAGAAAGTAAGAGGAGACTTTATCATAATTGTGCCGGTAAACATTTAGGATTTGTAGCGATGTGCCGGGAGTTAGGCTATCCTGTCGATGGGTACTGGGAAGAGAGCCATCCGCTCCAGCAAAAAATAGTGAGTATTCTTTCTGAGCTTTCTGAAGTGCCCGAATCACAAATTATTAAAGGTATTGACGGCTGCGGTGTACCTGTTTTTGCCATTCCATTAAAAAATATGGCGATTACATATTTGAAATTAGCATGTCCAGAATTAATTATGGATGATCACATGAAGCATGCGGTAAAGAATATGACTAGAGTCATGAATGAACATTCTAACATTGTTGCATCGGAGGACTTTGTATGTTCAGTCTTGCTAAAAGATTCGAACATCGTAGCAAAAGGCGGAGCACAAGGGGTCTACTGCTTTGGTTTGAAAAAAGAAAGAATGGGATTTGCTTTAAAAGTGTTGAGTGGCTCCGAGGATGTTTGGCCGAATATTTTGGCCTCGATTCTAGAGCAAATCGACTATAGCAACAAAGAGACAACAGCTTCTCTTAGGGCCCTAAAACCCTCTGTAGTAAAAAATGACTCCGGAATGGCAGTAGGAGAAATTAAAGAATTATTTTTACTATCAGGAAATGTAGGAGAGATAGAATGAATAAAAAGGTCATTCTTAACGCAAAAATCGCAGCATTTAAAGAAATGACACAGCCTTCAACAATTTGGATAGAGGATGGGCAGATTCAAAAGATTGATGCTCATGTGCCTCCTAGTATTTCAGATGATTATGAAGTGATTGATGCTAATGGTCATCTATTGATTCCCGGAATGATCGATGTACATATTCATGGCGCCAATGGACACGATATGATGGACGGCACTGAAGAGAGCATCATGGAAGTTTCACGGACATGTGCTCTAACAGGCTGTACTTCATTTCTAGTGACCTCAGTGACTTCTTCCATCGATGATTTAATGCGATTGATCCATAATGTCAAACAAGTCATTGGCAAGGAGCCGGGAGCTAAAATTGCAGGTATTCATTTAGAAGGTCCTTATTTAAATGTGAAGCGAAAAGGTATGCAAAACGAGAAATATTTGCGTCACCCAAATATAGAAGAAATGAAAGCGATTTTAACAGAGGCAGGTTCATTAATTAAGATGGTTACAATCGCACCGGAGCTACCGGGCGGGTTAGAGATGGTTCAGTTTTTAAAAGAGCGAGGCATCATTGTTTCTCTTGCCCACTCCGATGCTACATATGAAGAAGCAAAACAAGCATTTGCAACAGGTGCGAGTCATGTAACCCATTGTTTTAATGGCATGCGACCAATTCATCACCGCGACCCAGGGATTGTTGTAGCTGCATTCGAAGACCCACAAGTAAGCCTTCAAGCAATAGTCGACAATATACATTTACACCCGGCGGTCGTTCGACTCATGCATCGAATCAAAGGAGCGGAGGGAATGGTTCTGATTACCGACGCCCTGCAAGCAATGTATATGGGTGACGGGGAATATGAATTTGGCGGACATCAAGTCACGGTGTCGAATGGCGAAGCAAGACTGGCCGACGGCACATTGGCATCCAGTACAGTTACAATGAATGAAGCACTAAGAAAAACAGTGGAAAGTGGAATTCCCTTAACTGATGCTGTTTATATGGCTTCCACAACTCCTGCGAATATTTTGGGGCTTCATAAAAAAGGAAAGATCCAAGAGCAAACTGATGCAGACCTAGTTCTGATTGATACCGATTACCAAGTTGAATGGACAATGATTGGCGGTAAACTATACAGTGACAAAAAACAAACCGTATAAAAAAGAACCCACGAACCATAAAAAAATGGCCGCCGTGGGTTCTTTTCTGTCTAGCTCCAGCGCCTAGACCCGTGTGATGCTCTTCTTCGCTTCGACAAAATTCGGGGCGTGCCTGTCACTTCCCGAATAATTCGGCGACGATTTCGTAGGATCGCAAGCGGTCTTCTTGGTAGAAGATTTGTGAGTTGATGATGACTTCGTCTGCGTTTGTTTCTTTTATGAAGCTTTCAAGTTTCCGTTTGACGGTTTCCGGGTTGCCGACAATAGTAGAGCGGGAGTCGAGCGTCTTTTCGATATGGGCTTGTTCCATGGGCGACCAGACTTCGCTAATATTTTCAATCGGTGGCTTTAATTGTGTCGGTGTGCCGCGAATTAAGCTTAAAAATTGCTGTTGCTGTGAAGTGGCCAGCCATTGTGCTTTTTCGTCCGTATCAGCAGCAATCACATTAACGCCAACCATCGCATATGGCTCCTGAAGAACGTCTGAAGGCTTAAAGTTTTCACGATAGAGCTTTAGTGCAGGCAATGTGTAATCCGGTGCAAAATGGCTCGCAAACGAAAAGGGCAAACCTTTTTGTGCGGCGAGCTGGGCGCTAAAGCCGCTTGAGCCCAGAAGCCAAATTGGTATTTTAAGGCCTTCTCCGGGAATAGCTCGGACGCGAGCACTAGTATTATATTCAAAATAATCCTGAAGCTCTTCAAGCTGATCCTGAAATTCTTCTGCACCTCGATTCAATGTCCGGCGCAGTGCATAAGCAGTTGCCTGATCACTGCCGGGAGCACGCCCAAGTCCAAGGTCGATTCTTCCGGGATATAAAGATTCCAGTGTACCGAATTGCTCGGCAATCACTAAGGTCGCGTGGTTTGGCAACATAATGCCGCCTGCACCAACACGAATTTTCTTCGTGGCACCGGCAATATGGCCAATGATAACGGATGTAGCCGAGCTTGCAATGCCAGGCATATTATGATGCTCAGCAAGCCAGTAACGGTTGAAACCTAGCTTTTCAGTGTGCTGCGCCAACTCGACGCTATGTTTAAATGATTGTTCCGCATTGCTGCCTTCAGCAATGGGAGCAAGGTCTAGAACAGATAAAGGTATATCATAAAAAAGCTTTGTTTGATTGGAAGCCATATTTTATCACTCCTCTTTAGGGTGTTTCTACACCAAAAATGATACGGCGTTTATAGTGTAGTGTCTAATAATCTGTTCTTTAACATCTCTAGCGATAATGGGATATACAGCCGATATAATTCCAGGTATAAGTTCATCCTATTAATAATCGATATCTTTACACAATCTTTACAATAACTTCATTTACTTTTAACACAATCTTAATTAAGATTGTGTGGGGCAGAATGATGTCGAATTACAATATAAAGGACTGAAGACGTGGAATTGCAAACATTGCTTTTTACTTTTTTTGGAGGACTGGGAATTTTCCTTTATGGAATAAAATCTATGGGGGACGGCCTTCAGAAAGTAGCTGGAGATCGGTTAAGGGACTTGTTGGATCGCTTTACGACAAGACCAATCATGGGAGTTTTAACTGGGATTGTTGTTACTGGATTACTGCAGTCAAGCTCGGGAACGACCGTCTTGACGATTGGACTAGTAACAGCTGGTTTTATGACGTTAAGACAAGCAATTGGTGTCATCATGGGTGCCAATATAGGTACTACGGTTACGGCATTTATTATAGGTATTAATATCTCTGATTACGCATTGCCGATTCTTGCACTTGGTGCATTTTTGATCTTCTTCTTTAAAAATCATAAAGTAAACAATTTTGGGCAAGTTTTCTTTGGCTTTGGTGCATTGTTTTTTGGTCTTAACTTAATGGGCGATGCAATGAAGCCACTACGGGGAGCTCAAGCTTTTACAGATTTAATGTTAAACTTGGGTGATAACCCTATATTAGGTGTCGCTGTCGGTACCGTCTTTACGGTGATTGTGCAAAGTTCATCTGCTTCCATTGCATTATTACAAACACTGTTTGACCAAGGTGCCATTAATTTAAACGCAGCATTACCAATTTTATTTGGTGATAATATCGGAACAACGATTACAGCTGTTTTAGCATCAATTGGTGCTTCTATTGCTGCTAGACGTGCAGCATTGACACACGTCCTTTTTAACGTAATTGGAACGATACTCGTTATGATTTTAATTGTGCCGTTCACACATTTAATAGAGTATTTTCAAGCAAGTTTGGATTTAAATCCGAAAATGACCATTGCTTTTGCACACGGAACATTTAATGTCTCAAATACAATTATACAATTTCCTTTTATTGCCGGGCTTGCCTGGATTGTTACAAAGCTTGTTCCAGGTGAAGAGACAGCCATTGAAAATAGACCTATCCATTTAGGTGAGCAATTTATACGTCAATCACCTTCCGTAGCTCTTGGTCAAGGAAAAAAAGAAGTATTACGGATGGCTGAATTAACTGATAAGGGCATGGAAGAAGTTGGCCACTACTTTAAAACACAAGGAAAGAAACATAGAGATTTGCTTCCTCAAGTAGAAGATGCCTTGAATAATTTAGATAAAAAAATCACGGAATATTTAATTCAAATTTCATATCACTCTTTATCCGACCAAGATTTACATTCTCATCATGCGCTGATGAATACTGTCATTAATCTAGAACGTATTGGCGACCATATAGAAAATATTATGGAGCTTGTTGATCATCAAATAAACCAAAAAGTGAAGTTTTCTGAAACTGCACTTGGTGATTTGGATGAAATGTTCGACTTAACTGTATCGACTTTGAGACAAGCAATTACTGCTTTGGAAACAAACGATATCGGACAAGCTAAAGCGGTTCTAGAAAAAGAAAAATTAATTGATAAAATGGAACGTGATCTTCGGAAGAAGCATATCGTTCGCCTGAACGAAAACCAATGTTCTGGAACAGCAGGCATTCTATATGTTGACATTGTCAGCAACTTGGAACGGATTGGCGACCATGCTGTAAATATTGCTGATGGAGTATTAGGAGAAGAATGATCTTTGATGAAACGGCCGAAGTTGATTCGGCCGTTTTTTTTATTGAGAATTTTGAGTTACAATAAAAGAATAATTTATATTGCCACTTGGAGGTCTTTATGAGGCTTAATAATTATATTAGTTCCACTGGACTTTGTTCCAGAAGAAAAGCTGATGAACTAATTATCCAGAAAAAAGTAAAAGTGAATGGTGAAATAGCAGAGTTAGGGCGCGTAGTAGGTCCGGAAGATATTGTAGAAGTTGATGGCAAGGTGTTGGAAAAGAAAGAAAACGATGTGTATATTGCTTTAAACAAGCCAGTAGGCATTACCTGTACGACAGAGCAGCATATAAAAGGAAATATTGTCGATTACGTCAATCATCCTGAACGAATTTTTCCAATTGGCCGACTTGATAAAGATTCTGAAGGATTAATATTGCTTACGAGTGATGGCAGCATCGTCAATGAGATTTTACGTGAAGAAAATAATCACGAAAAAGATTATATCGTGACTGTGAACAAATCAATTACACCCTCATTTATTAATGGCATGTCCAATGGTGTAAAAATATTTAATCCAGTAAGAAAAGAATATACAACGACCAAGAAATGTACAGTTGTGAAAATGAATGAGCGCAGTTTTAAAATTACATTATCGCAAGGGTTGAATCGGCAAATTCGTAGAATGTGTTCACATTTCGGCTATAAGGTGGTCAAATTGCAGCGCGTTCGAATTGCTCATATTACCTTAAAAGGCTTGGCATACGGAAAATGGAGAAATTTGACGGAAGAGGAAGTAAGGAAGATTCGCTCAAAAAAATAATTAATAAAATGACTGGAATCAATTGAGTCATTTCAGACTGTAGACAAACTCGAAAAAACGAGTTGTCTACAGTCTTCTTATTTTATATAGGATAGAGCAGGTTTTCCGAAGCTTACCGCTCGCTTTCCGCGGGGCGAGTGCCGAGCCGCTTCGTCGCTGCGCTCCTGCAGGGTCTCGGCTGTCTCGCAGATCCCGCAGGAGTCGAGCGGACGCTTCTTCAAACCAATAAAGTACTACATTTTACTTTTCTAGTTACTCTTTCATTTTATAATGGTAAAAGGAAGGATGAGAGAACCAAACAATTCTCGTACTCCTTTCATGCTGGGACAGATTGCCATGTATGGGCTGGGAGTAAAAGCTTCTTATTGGAAATCACAGGAATACCACCAGGTTTTATTAAGTTTATTATATAATAAAACACCGCTTCATCCGATATAATCGTAGTAAGGCAGTGTTTTAATATTGCCCTTTTGTATTAAGCAGGTTCCGTTGATTGGAGCGGAAGGCGGCGACTCCTGCAGGACTAGCGGGACAGGTGAGACCCCGCAGGGCGCGAAGCGACTGAGGAGGCTCACCGCCCGCCCCGCGGAAAGCGTCCGACTGAAGCGCAAATCAACAATGTTTGGTGTAGCCTTTATGTTAGGTGGACTTTTTCAGTGCCCTCTCGAAGATCATGATCTTTGCGGATATCCCTTGAATCATGAAAAAATCGTAAAAGGCATTGGAGATAATTCCCAATGCCCTTTGTCGACCCTCTGAAATGACTGGAATGGATCCAGTTATTTTTTATTATATTTGGAATCTAGTAAACTCCTTTTCTTATGCTAAAATAAAAGATAAATGTATACGCTTTCCGAAAACTTGAGAGGGGTTATACAATGATTGATACACCAAGTGTAATTATTAATGAAGAAAAAATGCAAAGAAACATCGAAAAGATGGCGGAAATATGTAGGAAACATGGGGTTAAGCTGCGTCCTCATACAAAAACACATAAGACCCCTGATATCGCAAAAAAACAAATCCTTGCAGGTGCTCAAGGCATTACAACGGCAAAAGTATCAGAAGCAGAGGTAATGGCCGAACATGGAATCGATGATATTTTTGTTGCCTATCCAATAGTGACAGAGTCAAAGATTGAAAGAGTAGTAAATTTGAGCAAGAAGATTAATCTAATCGTAGGAGTAGATAGTCTAGAAGGGGCAACAAAACTATCGGAAGTAGCTAAGCGACACGAAACACCGATTCAAGTTAGGCTTGAGGTAGATATCGGTTTCAGAAGAACTGGGGTACTTTACGAAAATGCAGTAGCGCTTGCCAAACAAATTCAAGCGATGGAATATTTAAAGTTACAAGGGATTTATACATATCGTGGCTTTTTTATGGACGGAGTGCCGACAATGGAATTGGAGAAGGCAGGTATTGAGGAAGGAAAATTAATGGTCGAGCTTGCGGAACGTATGCGCAGTGAAGGGATTGAAGTAAGAGATATTAGTGTTGGGTCCACACCGACCGCTCAATATGCAGCAACTGTAAAAGGGATTACAGAAGTTAGGCCAGGAACATACGTGTTTTACGATCGTATGCAAGCTGCATTGGGCGTCTGTTCTTTAGAAGATTGTGCAGCATTGGTTCGTGCTACAGTTGTAAGCCGTCCAGCGGAGGATTTAATGATTATTGATGGTGGCAGTAAAACCTTCGCGACAGATGTGGGTCCGAATAGTGAACCTCTTTATTTGAAAGGTTTTGGACAACTTGTTGAAGCGCCTCATGCGTTCATTGAAAGACTGTCAGAAGAACATGGGATGGTCCAGATTAACGAGGATGATCCATTTAAAGTCGGTGATATTGTCCATGTGATTCCAAATCATATTTGCAGTACAGTCAATCTTCACAATAAGGTTTACCTAGAGAATTCAGAAGGGCTGGAAGAAAAGATTGTTTATGCACGTGGAAAGCTCTCTTAAAGGAGGCAAATCGCATGCTCGATATCATTATTAAGAACGGGAAAATTGTAGATGGTTCCGGTAATCCTTGGTTTTACGGTGATGTTGCAATCAAAGACGGGAAAATCGTAAAAGTGGGGTATGTTGACCAAGAATCACATCAAGTGGTCGATGCAAAAAGACAAGTGATCTCTCCCGGATTCATCGATGGTCATTGCCACTCTGATTTAATGATCTTAAATTATCCGGATAGCGAAATTAAGCTGCAGCAAGGCGTAACGACTGAGGTTGTCGGGAATTGTGGTTTGTCGCCGGCTCCCTTTTTTGGCGAATATAAACATTTGCTCCAAGAGTATGTTCAGCCCGTTATTGGCTCATCCCGAAATCCTTGGTCCTGGAAAACAGTAGACGAATATGTCGCTGCCATTGGCAGTGCCAGGCCTTCAGAGAATATATCTACATACGTCGCCCACGGAACATTACGCATTTTAGTGATGGGCTTTGAAAAAAGACAAGCTACGAAAGATGAAATTGAACGAATGAAAGTTTTACTGGAAGAAGGATTGAAAGCAGGTGCAATTGGCTTGTCAATTGGGCTGCTATATGCGCCGGGAAGCTATTCTTCCAAAGAGGAAATTGCTGAACTCTGTTCTATCCTTCCAAAGTATAATGGACTTTTTTCTACGCATATAAGAGGAGAAGGAAATAGCTTGATTTCCTCGATAAAAGAAGTGATTTGGATTGCTCAAACCGCTGGAGTGCCCTTACATATCAGCCACTTAAAAGCGGCGGGAAAAAGAAATTGGGGACTTGTACAAGAGGCAATGGAAGTGATTACTGATGCGCGGGAAAAAGGGTTGGACGTTACTTGTGATGTGTACCCTTATTCTGCAAGCTCTACGATGCTATTGACGGTTTTGCCTCCATGGGTGCTAGAGGGAGGAGTCCAGCATACATTAGAGCGCTTTAAAGATCGGGAAATTCGAAAGAAGATAAGGGAAGAGTTAAGTCATGAACAAACGGAATGGGATAATCTAGTCTGTTCCACGGGATGGGAAAATGTTGTGATTTCATCGGTTCAGACTGATAAGAATCGTAGTTTAGAAGGGAAAAACATAGCGGAAATTAGCGAGATAAGGGGAACACATCCTGTCGATTGTGTATTGGACTTATTGTCGGAAGAAGGGGGAAATGTCTCGATTGTTTATTTCCTCATGTCGGATGATGATGTCAGCCAAGTGATTCGCTGGGATCATTCACTTATCGCATCCGACAGTCTCCATTGTGATACAGGAAAACCGCATCCAAGGCTGTACGGTTCTTTTCCAAGGGTCTTTGCCAAATACGTCAGGGACGACGGTCTGCTATCGCTGGAACAAGCCGTTCGTAAAATCACTTCCTTTCCTGTTCGGCGTTTTAAGCTTGGAAATAGGGGGTTAATCGTCCCTGGCTACGCAGCTGACCTAGTTGTTTTTAATCCCGATACGATTCAGGATGAGGCAACGTATCAAAATCCTAAAAAATATCCAAATGGCATTAGCCATGTGTGGGTAAATGGAAAAATGACGATGGAAAATGGCGTGCACACAAAGGCAAGAGAAGGAGTTTTTATTCATTGCTGTCATTAAAGGAGGAAAAACAATGTCCAAGATTGAACAGAGATTACAAGAGTTAGGTATTACCCTGCCCGTACTTGGAGAACCAAAGTTTTCATACATACCTTGCAGTCAAACGGGGAATTTGGTGTATTTATCGGGACAAGACTGCCGGATTAATGGAGAATTAATGTATACGGGGAAATTGGGCAAGGATCTAACGATTGAACAAGGGCAGGAGGCAGCTTATCAGACGATTATCAACTGTTTGGCTGTTTTGAAAGCGCATTTAGGAGATTTGGATCGAGTCGTAAAAATTGTAAAATTACTAGGCTTTGTTAATAGTGCACCAGGTTTTGCTGACCAGCCATACGTAATGAATGGGGCTTCCAATTTATTGGGGGAGGTTTTTGGTGAGTCTGGCAAACATGCCCGTTCGGCAATCGGCACGAGCGAGCTCCCGTTTCATACGCCAGTTGAGATTGAATTAATTGTCGAAGTACGAGATTAATAGCTTATTATGAAAAGAGGTTATCACTTTGAATTCACCCCAAATATATAGAGGTAATCCGGATAAACAACATTTTGCGCTTACTTTTGATGATGGTCCAAATAAGCTTCCCCTGGAAAATTGGCTGGAAGCACTAGAACAATGTGGTGCGCCGGGAACATTTTTCTTTACAGGGGAATGGATCGATAAAAATCCGGAAAAAGCTAGAGAAATTATTGCGCGCGGTCACGAGCTCGCTCCTCATTCATATCATCATCGAAGAATGGGGGAAATCCCGAAAAATGTATTTTTTGAAGAAATGAAACTTACCGAATTAGCTTATCAAGAAGCAACTGGGTCTCCATGTCCTACTTTTTTTAGATTTCCGTATCTTCATTTTAGGGAAGAAAACTTGAATTGGCTTACTGAATTAGGATATGTCGATATTGAGGGAGATGATTCACGGGATTGGGCAGGTATCACATCTCAACAAATCATTGATAATTCGAAGCCATTTCTAAAAAACGGCACCATCTTAGTTTTTCATGCCAATGATATCGCGAAGGATACTCCGGGAGCTATAAAACCGTTGATCAGACATGGGATTGAAAAAGGTTTGAAGCCGGTAAAAATATCCGAAATCCTAACAGGGTTGAGTGCCCCGCCGTCGCATCGAAAATGGAAAATTTCAATTGATGTCCCTGTAGTTGATAACGAATATACAATTCAGGAATGGAAACCAATCCATAGTAGTGAGGATCTTCACCAGCTAGCTTTAGAAACGATGGATTGGGGAATCGCCCAAACACCTTCTGGAATGGATTCTGAACAGAAATGGCTTAAACATTTGTCAGAGTCGCTAGTTATTAATGGTGTCGTTGAGGATAGACAATTGTTCTCAGGATGGTACATGGCGGACCATTATTGGGGTTATGCTCGCCTAGCGATTGATGGAGAAGAATTAATCTTGCTAGATTTTGCAACGAGAGAAGCGCAAGCTGATGCGCTTGTTTATTTACTAAGATGGGCAGCGAAAACGGCAACAGATTTAGGGTGCAAACGAATTTCAGCAACACGTGATATGCGTAGACTAGAGAAAATGTGTCAGCAATTAGGATGGAAGTCGAATATAGAGCTTGATAAAAGTTTAGTTTCACAATAATCTAACCATTGACCAGGGGCAGCTTCTTTTCTTAGAAGCTGCCCCTCGTTTTAAATTAGTATCTCGCTCATAAAAGCGTGAGTATTGCCTTCTGTATCTTCAAAGAATGTCATCCAAGTTTCAGTTTGTCCCATTTTTGCAATGAGATGAGGGTCATCGATAAAAGAGACTTCTTTTTCTTTGAGATTAGTATACGTTTCTTGAATGTTTTCAACTTGAAAGTAAATAACGGAGCTTGAATGAGCAAATTCTTCCTTCTCGGGCAGGCTGAGCAGAAGCCGAACCCCATCACAATCAAAAAATGCCATTGTGTCCGTGTTAAATAGAAGCGGCAAACCTAGCACTTCATAATAAAATGTAATGGCACGGTCCAAGTTTTTTACAGGTACTCCAATTTGACCCACTTTTTTTATTTGATTATCTCTCATTATGATCTCTCCCCAATTAAAAATGATAGGAACAAATATGATTTGAATTATAATGATTAGTTTTCGTTAAAATACTCAGGATTCCTGCTTTTCTGTGGTGGAACTATCAACCCGTTCAAAAATGAAAAAACTTTCATTTTTAATTCAGAGAGATTTCATGATCATCAATTACTATTAGTTTTGTAAGACGAACAAATAAACTAGTAGGAGTGAAAATCATGAAAAAGAAAATTTTGATACCAGCATTAGCATTAACAATTATCGGGAGCGGGATTGCCGGCTCAACATTAATCAAACCTGCTTCTGCATCTCCTTCAACAGAGACGGCTAAAATAACCAAGGAACAAAGCATCGAAATTGCTCTAAAAGAATTCCAAGGTAAAGTGACTGATGTCGAACTTGAGAAGGAACACGGCACATTAACTTACGACATTAAAGTCAAGGATGAAAACGGAAAGGAACATGAAGTCATCATCGATGCTAACTCAGGAAAGGTGCTAAAATCAGAGGCTGATGACCAAGAGGGCGATAATGATGCAGAAGTGAGCGATGAAGTTGAACAAGCCCAATTACAAAAAGAAGCTAAAATAACAAAAGAAGAAAGTATTTCCATTGCACAGGGTAAGATAAAGGGTAAAGCGACAGATGTTGAGCTTGAAGATGAAAATGGTGTCGTAGTATACGGAATCGAAATTACCGATCAACAAGGACAAAGGCATGATGTGAAAATTGATGCAAAGACTGGAAAAGTGCTAAAGGTTGAAAATGGCGATGACGAAACGAATGATGACGATGGTCAAAATGACGGGGAACAAAACGACGATTAATTTTGAATTGATGTAATGCAGCACAAAGAGAATCCCATCTGTTTTTCAAGATGGGATTCTCTTATTGTGTAACAAGGTTAGGTTATACTATTGTTGAATATCCTCTAAAAAAGGAGGTCATAACAATGAAAAAGATATTAATCATCGAAGATGAAGAAGGCTTAGCTGAATTTATTGAACTGGAACTAAAGCATGAGGGCTATGATGTAATGGTTGCCTATGATGGACGAACAGGACTTGATTTAGCTATAAATGAAAATATCGATGTCATATTGTTGGATTTAATGCTGCCGGGCCTAAACGGAATGGAAGTATGTCGCAGATTAAAAAGCATTAAAGATACGCCGATTATTATGCTTACAGCTAGGGACAGTGTGATGGACCGGGTATTAGGATTAGATAGCGGTGCTGATGATTATTTACCTAAGCCATTTGCGATTGAAGAATTGCTTGCTCGGATTCGAGTTGTTATAAGACGGGAAGAGAAAATCTTAGAAGGCACACCGTTGGCATTAACTTTTAAGGATTTAGAATTAGACGTTGAATCCAGGATGCTGAAAAAGGGAAACGAGCTAATTGAGTTAACGAAAAAAGAATATGATCTTTTATTAATGCTGATGAAAAATATCAATCGAGTGTTAACAAGAGAAATGTTATTGGAACATATTTGGGGATATGACTCGATCGTAGAAACGAATGTGGTGGACGTGTATGTAAGGCATCTTCGAAATAAAATAGACAGCCAGGGTAATAAGGAAAGTTATATTCAAACAATACGAGGCACAGGATATGTGATGCGTAAATGAAATTAACACGAAAGCTAATTGACTTAAACATTAAGTGGAAATTGACCTTATGGTCATCGTGTTTAATGATTTTGTTATTTTTCTCTTATAATTTATTTCAGTATTTTTTTATCCAGAATTGGCTAATAGCTCAAGAAAAGCAGACTATTCAAACAAGGATGGATGAAGTATTGGCCTATTTAAAAGATACAAATCATGCTCAAAATGGGTTGGACATTCAACGAGCAAATGATTTTTTGGACAAAATCAATCAAGAATCCCAAATGATCAGGCTTCTGAATCAAAAGGGAGAAGAAGTATTTTCAACATCCGATGATTTTCCAGAAGACGAGATTAAACCGAAACTAGTTAACCGTTCGGAATTAGATGAAGTGAAAATCAATGAGGATCGAATACTCGTATTAAGGGCCCCATTTAACGAGGGAACAGTTGAAATTGGACGAAGTTTAGAAAAATCTGATGAGCTGATGAAATACTTCTTTTTTGTGATGATAGCAGGTGGGATTGGTGCCACCGGATTGAGTTTATTAGGCGGGAGGCTGATTAGCCACCAACTGCTGAAATCTGTCAACAAAATAGTAGATACGATGAAAAGAATAAAGAAAAAGGGATTGAAAGAAAGAGTGCAAATTGGAGCACATAAAGATGAAATAACCGAATTAGGCATGATGTTTAATGACTTGATGGATGATCTTGAACGGTCGTTTTTGCAGCAAAAGCAATTTGTTGAAGATGCTTCCCACGAACTAAAAACGCCCTTAACGATTATTCATGGCCATCTCTCATTAATTAATCGGTGGGGGAAGGAAGATCCAAAAGTTTTAGAGAGATCGATTGGATTGAGCCTAAAAGAAGTCGACAGGCTTATTCAGCTGGTCGCTGAGCTCCTTGAACTATCAAGGGCCGATGCAAATCATCAAGAAGATTTAATCCATTTTGATGTGATTAAACCAAACGTCGTCATAGACAGGGTATTAGAGAATGTTAAGCTCATTAACAATGATTTTGAAATAAATATAAACCGTGAGGCAAATGAACATTCTCTCATAAAAATTCCAAGCCGTTACTTGGAACAAATTCTTTTAATTGCTTTTGATAATGCTGTAAAATTCGCGAAAGATAAAAAAGTGATTGATGTAAGAACAGTGAATACCGGCAATTTATTTACCATTGAAATAAAAGATTACGGAATAGGGATTCCAAAGGAAGATCTTCCGTTTGTATTAAACCGTTTTTATCGTGTAGATAAAGCACGAAGCCGCAAAAGTGGTGGAAGTGGCTTAGGGCTGTCCATTGCAAAGCGGTTGGTGGAAAATTACGGAGGTAATCTATTGCTTACTAGCTCTGAAGGTAAATGGACACAAATTAGCATCCAGCTTCCGCTCGTAACATGACCCGGTACGGAATGCATCTATAGAGAGGGCGCGAAAACAAGTGGGAATCATTACAGCTTATATTGATCAATATGGATATATTGTGCTTTTTATCGCCTTGATGCTCGAGCTGATTGCGCTTCCTTTACCCGGTGAAATTTTGATGAGCTATGCCGGCTTTCTCGTCTATCAAGGCCATTTAAACTGGATGATAAGCATCTTGGCTGCGGGAATCGGAAGCTGTACAGGAATGACGATTGCATACATTATTGGCTATAAATTAGGAACTCCTTTTATCGAAAAGCATGGACATCGTGTTCATTTGGGGCCAGATCGATTGGAAAAGACTTCACAATGGTTTAGCAAATACGGAAATAAAATGTTGATTTTTAGTTATTTTATTCCTGGCGTGAGGCATATTACCGGTTACTTTTCTGGCATAACTCGGCTTTCATTCCGGACTTATATGTTATTTGCTTATAGTGGAGCATTTATTTGGACTTTTATATTTATTACGATTGGGAAATTATTAGGGCCGCAATGGGACCAATTTCACAACTCGGTAAAAAAATATTTGCTAATAGGCTTATCAATGGCAGTTGTCGTCTTGATTGCAGTTTATTTTTATCGTAAATATAAGCAACTACTAAAAGAAAAAACCATTTTCATGTTAAAGAAAGTAACGACTCTGTTTAAAAGTAGCGGGGTTGCGCTGCTTTTTATTGTTTTCACTTTGATGGCAACCCTGTCCTTAATCATTTTAATGATTGATTTGATACAAGATTTTCTTGGAAATGAAATGAATGATTTTAATGAAATTACTACACTTCTCGTTTCATCTTTTTTTGAAGAACAATGGACTTTAGTGCTGAAGGTCTTTTTAGTTGCAAAATCAGTGCCGGCTCTCATCGTCGTTATTATTTTGACATTGCTGTGGATCCTATGGCGGGATAAGTTGAAGCTTTACGGAGTATTATCCCTAGCAATTGTTGTTTTTGGCGGAGAATTATATGAAGAGAGTTTAAGGCGCTTTTTTCATCGACTTGCTCCAGATCATCTATCATTTATCGAACCACTGACCAATTCATTTCCGAGTGAACAATCTTTAATGGCCATTGTAATTTATGGGTTTTTTTTATATTTATTCGTCCGTTATTCACATAATGGATGGTACCGCATTTTTGCGATCGTGGGGGTTATCGTGATATTAGTACTAATGGCTATTGCTCAAATAAACTTTAACGCGAAACTCCCAAGTGATATAGTAGCCGGTTTTGTTTTTGGCGGTGTTTGGCTAGGACTGAATATCATATTACTTGAGATTTTTTATCTCTTTAATAGTGTAAAGCATGCTGCGGAAGACGGATGATGCCTGATGGAAAATCAAGGAGAGGAAGGGGAGACAAGTGGGTTCTATTGCATCATATATTGATCAATATGGATATGTTGTAATTTTTATCGCCCTTTTACTCGAATTGATTGCACTTCCTCTTCCAGGCCAAGTTTTGATGAGTTATGCGGGTCTTCTCGTCTATCAAGGCCACCTAAATTGGGTGACAAGTATTTTGGCAGCGTGGATGGGAAGTTGCACCGGCATGACGATCACATACCTTGTTGGTTACAAATTAGGACACCCTTTTTTTGAAAAATATGGACATCGCTTTTATTTAGGACCTAAGCGACTGAACAAAACCGCAGCCTGGTTTAGTAAACATGGAAATAAAGTATTGATTTTCGGTTATTTTATCCCTGGGGTTAGACATTTCACTGGTTACTTTTCAGGTGTTTCAAGGCTTCCGTTTAGGGCCTATATGATTTTTGCTTATGGTGGGGCTCTCATTTGGACGTCAACATTTATTTCGATTGGAAAATTATTAGGACCACAGTGGGAATTGTTTCATCATTTAATAAAAAAGAACTTGCTAATAGGTTTAAGCATAGCTGCTTTCATCTTCATTACGGTCTACTTTTATAAATTTAAGAAAAAAATATAACGATCTCTCATACTTTGTTATAATTACGTGGTCTGCATATTGCATAAATTTCCATATTAACAATGTCATATATTAGGAGAAAAAGAATTGAATCTAGATTATCAACTTTTTGAAATGATCAACCAGTTTGCTGGTAAAAATCATTTAATTGATCAAATGGTCATATTATTTTCCAAATACGGTCCAATTTTAATAGGAATGGTATTTGTATGGCTATGGTTTACGAAATCGGGAAATAAGGATAATAATCGCCAAATTGTCCTTTTTGCCTTAACAATAACCGTTATTGCGCTTGGATTAAACAAGCTGATTGAAATGATGTATTTTCGTCCGCGCCCATTTGTAGATCATGCAGTTAATTTGCTTTCTGAAAAAACAAGCTTAGATCCATCATTCCCAAGCAATCATTCGGCAGGATCGTTTGCTTTGGCGTTCGCCCTTTTTTGGAAACGAAGAAAGATCGGTGGTATTTTTTTAGTTTTTGCTGTTCTTATGGCACTTTCAAGAATTTTTATCGGTGTCCACTATCCTCTAGATGTGACAGCTGGAGCGACCATTGCTTTACTAGTTACATTCATGGTTATTTGGCAAAGACATCTTCTCGAACCGCTATTTAATTTGGTAATTCGTATCTTTTCTAAATCCAATTCAAAAAGTGTAAATTTATAGAGCTGATATTCCCTATTCATAGGGGATATCGGCTTTTTTATGTTTATCATCTTTTTATAAGAAAAGTAAAAGGCTGACGGCCATCAGAGCCATCCCGCTAATTAGTCCAAAAATGGAGGTGTGTGCTTCGTCATATTTTTTGGCAGCAGGCAATAATCCATCAAGAGATATAAACACCATAATCCCTGCCACTGCAGCGAAAATAATTCCAAATAAAACATCGTTTAAAAAAGGCATTAAGATCAGGAAGGCAACTAGGGCGCCGATTGGTTCTGAAAGTCCGGATAAAAATGATAGCTTAAAAGCTTTGCTCCTACTCCCTGTTGCAAAATAAACAGGTACAGCAACAGCAATTCCTTCTGGTATATTATGAATGGCAATTGCTATGGCAATCGCTACTCCGATTGAGGGATCTTGCAAAGTTGCTGCAAAAGCGGCAATCCCTTCAGGGAAATTATGAATTCCTATGGCCATTGCTGTAAAAATGCCTATTTTCATTAATTCGGGATCCTTATTGCTATTCCCCGGTGTATTCATCTCTTCCACTTTTTTAATTTCATGTGGGTTTCCTTGTCTGGGGACGAACTGATCAATCAGCGCAATTAAAATCATTCCGCCAATGAAACCGCCGACTGTTGCCCAGGCTCCCCGTTCAATTCCGAGTGCTGTAGTCAATGTGTATTTTGCTTTCTGAAAAATCTCAATCATGGATACATATATCATCACACCTGCAGAAAAACCAAGGGAAAATGATAGAAATTTAGTATTTGTAGTTGATGTAAATAAAGCGAAAAAACTTCCAATTCCTGTAGCAAGTCCTGCCATCAGCGTCAATCCAAACGCAAGCAATACGTTTTCAGTCATCCTCTACTCCTTTTTTGTCAAACATCATTTGTAAATAGTATGCAAAATAACATGAAAACTTGTCCTCGGAAAAATCGGGGACCCATGCGGCAAATAACCGGTCAAAAAATATCTTGCGCACAACCTGAAAAAAACCAATATATAGTGCGTAGTTATGCTAGAATGATAGTGAAAATAGGCAAAAACCCCCATTTTTATAGAGCAAGCAAGAAACGAAGAAGGTGGATAGTTATGTTAGCTAAGTGCCGAGCCAAAACGGATAACAGAGGGATGACTTTAATAGAAGTGCTGCTTTCCATGGTTATTCTTTCGATTGTAATTGTCACTTTCCTGACGATGTTTATCCAATCTGCCAAGACGAATAAACACTCTGGAGATATTATTGACGCAACATATATGGCACAAACGCATATGGAGAATATTTATCAAATAAGTACCAATAACTCTTACGATAAAGGGTTAGAAAAGTTGGTAGATGAAGGTAAATTTACAAAGAAGACGACAACGACTTTTACGAAAAGAGATAAGGGTTTTTACATTTCTATAGAACTGGTCTCACCAAAAGATCAAGATTATGTGGGAAAGGTGCTAGTAAAAGTATTTAATCATCCTGCTGATACGAAGCCAGCAGCTCAAATGGAGTCGAGGATCTTATGGAAGGAAGAAAAATGATAGATTACTTGAAAAATAATCGGGGAGTTACACTATTAGAGGTCCTGCTTGTACTTGCCATTTTATCGATGGTCCTTGTATTAATCAGCAATGTGCAAATTTTGGGGCAGAAGCAGTTTGTTAGCCAATCGCAGAAAATCGATCATCAGGCAAATGTCCGCCTCGCAGCAAAAATGATTACAAAAGAAATTAGAAAAGCCGAAGCCAAGAACGTCACTGTTAAAGATAATGTCTTAACTATTGGCCCAGACAATTATAAACATTCAGGTACAGCCATTGAGAAAAATGGCATACCAGTCATCGATCATATAAGTGAATTCAAAGTGAACCAACAATTATTAGATCAGGTTAGCCTGATAATTACTAGTATCCAAGATCGTCATGGTAAAAAAGAGTCAATCTCAACCACTATTTATTTAAGAAGGTAGGTGCCGGCGATGAACAGGGAAGTTACAATACGCAAACAATTAGCAAATGAAAGCGGCGGTTCGCTCGTCTTCGTGCTCCTTGTTCTAGTGATGTTCACTATTTTAGGCATGAGCCTGCTTGCTCTCGGAATAAATAATGTGAAAATGAGTGCTGGAGAGCGCAAAGATCAGTCTACCTACTATATTGCGGAAGCTGGCATTGTACAATCAATGAGTGATATTAAAAAAGGGGTACGAGAAATAAAAGCTAAAACAGAAAATGAATTTTATGCAAAAGCAGATAGTTTCTTTGCTTCCCTTCCTCCTCCCACTTTTGAGGAAAACTTCGGAAGCCAACCAACAGCGGATGTCTGGGTTAAGAAGGAAGCGGAGAAAGGAGCTTATACTGTAAAGTCCAAAGGGAAGATTGACAATAAAATTCGAATGTTGGAAAGAAGATTCAAAGTTACATGGAGTGGCAAAGCTACAGAGAACCCTGGAGATGGCGGTTACAATCCTAGTAAAAATCTCCCCAAAGATTTAGCAGTTCTCATGAAAGGAAATATCAACTTATCAAGAGGCGCGACTATCAATGGTAAAGTAGCAACTACTTTAGCCGCCAATGTAAATCCGATTACAATCTCAGGTGGCGCAAAAATTGATGGGGGAATTACTTATGGGGAAACAGCGTACTCATTTAATTTGCCAGCTTTTCCAAAGTTTCCTCAGTATCCCATCCCTGCGAACAAGGAAATTAAGAATTCTTCTGGTAATAGTTATTGGGTTATTAATAATGGAAATCTTTTAATTGATAGTTATATATCGGATAATTACAGGCTTATTTTAAATGAAAACATGGCGTTTAAAGAAATTAAACTCACGAACAACTATACATTGACAATTGATATAGGGAACGCGGATAAAGCGATTGTAGTTGATGAATTAAATGTTATTAATGGTCATATTAAGATTATCGGCACAGGGAAACTAACCATCTATGTGAATGGAAATATCACGATGGGATCGGGAAGTACGATCAATGGCGGCCAGTCTTTTAATAAATTGAATGTTTTTTTAAAGGGAACCGGGGATACGAGTAAGCCAAAATCCGTCAAGCTAGCTGGAGATCAAAAGGTGTATGCGTCACTTTATGCCGAAGATGCGAATATTGAAATTGGGCGCGGAGGCGGCTTTCAAGGACATATTTTTACTGGCGGCAAAACGGTTAAGATAGACGGCGGAGGAAGCGGTAATCCCGCTTTTATATTTGCTCCGAATGCGGAATTTACTTTAAATGGCGGCGGTACGATTAAGGGCACGATCATTGGAAAAAGCATGGTTGCAGATGGAGGCACATCCGTCTCATACGAAGCTATAGACCTATCCAGTCTTCCTTTTTTCCCAATTAATCCAGGAGGAGAGTTTGGTGTTGGTGAGGTGATTGAACTAGGAGGCACGATTGAGGAATAAGAGTTGCTTGTTTTAATGTAATCAAGTTAAAGTGATATACTAAACATAATTCACCTTAATTGAAAAGAGGGCTTCACACCATGCTTACATTTGAACAGAAACAAGCTATCATTGAATCTTTTCCTCAGTTGACTCGTAAAGAAGTATCATTGAAACGGTTAAATTATCATTTTGAAGACAGTCTATTTGATAAAACAGTTGTCGTTCATCATCTTCATCCAAATGGAAATGGCTTTGTATATGTGGGAGATTTGCCACAATATAACGCTGATAATAAAGGACTCGTTAATATACGAGAAGCATCAGAAGAAGATCTGCGAAAAATTATCGCAGATTCAATAAAATATTTATCTGATGAAGAATCCGAAGAAGTAAGGGAAGAATCGCCGATTGAACAAGAATGGCGCAATCAAGAGGGCCAGTCGCTCATTCTCATGCATGAAGATATGCTTTGGAATATATACACTGGTTTAAATTTGGAAGAAAGCTTTGCGTCACAATCAGAAGCTGAACAATATTTACGGGAAGAAGGATTCCGGCCGTACGGAGCTTAATCGCCATTAAAGAGGCAATTAAGCTTCTTTTTTTTGAAGAAGGGAAGGATATATCATCAGTTTATCGAATTACATAGAAGGCGATTAAACTAATAAAGGGGTTTAAATTAAATGAGTCAGCAATATTGTAACTTTCAAAAGGAAGTTTCGATTACAAAGGAGGTTCGCTTATCCTACTTATTATCACTTCCAGCAGATTATGAAGAAAATAAGAAAAAATCCTATCCATTAGTCTTATTTTTACATGGAATGGGTGAGCGCGGGGATGATCTTAATCTTGTTAAATTATATGGACCGCCAAAATTGGCTGAAGAACAAGACTTTCCGTTTATCCTTGTTTCTCCGCAATGTCCATTATCTAGATATTCCACATGGCATCTTTATATTGATTCTCTTGCAGCTCTCGTTGATGATATCATTGAGCGCTATCGTGTCGATGAACAGAGGGTCTATGTTACGGGGCTAAGTATGGGTGGCTACGGAACATGGGAATTAGCCATCCAGTATCCAAGTAAATTTGCCGCAGCTGTTCCTATTTGCGGTGGTGGTTCGACAGAGCATATTGAGCGGATAAAAGAAGTTCCGGTATGGGCGTTTCACGGTGCCAAGGACGATGTAGTTCCTCTTGAAGAAAGTGAGATAATGGTAGAGGCGCTTCGAGGTGTAGGTGGAAATGTGAAGTTTACCGTATACCCGGAAGCAGACCACGACTCTTGGACAGAAACTTACAATAATCCGGATTTATACTCTTGGCTCTTAAGCCATAAAAAGTAAAGGACGGGGATAGGTAAGTGAAACAATGGACAAAGGAAATTGTCATAAATGCTCCAATTGAGCATATCTGGGATTTGTTTGATGGCTCGCTTGAAAAAATGCAATCGATCATGCCTCAAGTGGTCGAACATATACCAGTGAAAGTGACGGAAGAATTCGTTGGGAGTGTATACCGCCAACAATACAAAGAGGGAAAACGCATTGAAGAGTATGACGTTGAGACGCTAATATATGTTGATGAACCTAATCAAAAGAAGTTAAAGATCGGATTTATCCTTGCGAATTGTTTCGACATCACCGCGTTTTATGAGTTAACTAAAATAGATGAAATGAGCACACAATTTCGTTATATAGCAACGAATAAAGTTCTAAAGTGGTTTCTTAAACCACTTCTGATGTTTTCAAGCGATAAAATAGTTGTTTCTTTTCTAGAACGTGTCAAACACGTAGCAGAATCTACGTATAAAAAATAAAAAACCACTTCTAACAGGAAGTGGTTGGATAAAATTCACTTAATAAAACAAGCGATGATCATTCCCATAACCGTGAGCGAAACGACATGATAGCTAGCACTTATAAAAAACAACGTAAGCTTTCTTCCCTCAAAGAAAGTCGGTGAAAGTTCACGGGCACTGGCAATCCCAAGACCTGCTAAAAAGCCAATTAATGCACCACTTCCAACCGTCACATGATCTAACATACTGATAAATAATGAGAGAACAATAGCAGAGACTATTGCAGCAATCATCGTCAGCATATACCCAATATTGGCGTTGCTTTTGTTTAATTCCTCTTCTGTTTTACCGAGGCTTTTCATCCATACACTTGCAAATAGGATGGGGGAATACCATAAAGCGCCAATAACAGTATTAGCCACTACGGCTAATATAATAGCTATGATACTAACTTGAGAAAAGTCCATATACTCACTCCTAAAAATCAATATTTTTATCCAGTTTACCACACTTGGTTTAAACGATTAAATAGATTGAAGGATTGTAAATTATCTGATAGGATTGATTCAAGAGCAAGTCACCTTTACAAGGGGGAAAATACATATGAGTAAACTTAAAGTTGGAGTCATTGGCTGTGGAAGTATTTCGAGATACCGTCATCTTCCTGAATATGCAGCTAACAATCTAGTAGAAATTACAGCAGTGTGCGATATCGTTGAATTACGCGCTGATGAGATGGCTGAGAAATACGGAGCTCAAGCTTACACAGATTATGAGAAAATGCTTGCCGAGGCAGACATTGAAATCGTTTCCGTTTGTACACCAAACTACTTACATGCACCTATGTCTATTGCGGCATTAAATGCAGGTAAACATGTTCTATGTGAAAAACCAATGGCGACTTCACAAGAAGATGCTTTGGCAATGATTGAAGCGGCAAAAGCAAGCGGCAAAAAATTGATGATCGCTCATAACCAACGCTTTGTTCCTTCCCATGCAAAAGCTAGAGAATTGATAGAAAAAGGCGAAGTTGGCAAGATTCATAGCTTTAGAACTGCTTTCGGACATCCGGGACCAGAAGGTTGGAGTATCGATGGAAAAGAAAGCTGGTTCTTTAGAAAAGAGGAAGCGTTTATTGGCGCAATGGGCGACCTTGGCGTACATAAAACAGATCTGCTTCGCTATTTACTTGGGGAAGAATTCGTTGAAGTTGGCGCGTTTGTTGAGTCAAGTGCAAAAGAAAATAGCACAGTCGACGACAATGCCGTTTGTGTATTGAAATCAGAGAGTGGAATCGTGGGTACGCTTGCAGCAAGCTGGGCGTATGGAAGAGAAGATAACTCCACAATTATTTACGGGGAAAATGCCGTTTTAAGGCTTGAAGACCATCCTGAATATTCCTTGGTCGTTCAATACCGTAATGGTGAAACTGTAAACTATGAACTTGGAAAAATCCAGTCTAATGAAGACGGTGGACAAAACAGCACGAGAGTCATTGAAACTTTTGTTGACAGCATTGTAAACGATACCGTACCTCCTATTAATGGGGAAGAAGGAATGAAATCGTTGAATGTTGTACTTGCTGCGCTTGAATCAAGCGAAACAAAACAAATTGTACAAGTGAAAAAATAAGCGGTATCCATGTCAGGTTAACCCACACCTTAGAAATCAATTTTAAGAAGTGTGTTAAAAAAATAGAAGGATAGGTGATCTAGCTATGAAACTAGGAGTTTTTACTGTTTTATTCGCGGAAAAATCTTTCGAAGAAATGCTTGACCATGTTAAAGCATCTGGCTTACATGCAGTAGAGATTGGTACGGGAGGCTATCCTGGAAATAATCACTGTGACCTTGATGCATTGCTTGAAAGTGAAGAAAAACGCAAAGACTATTTACATCAAGTAGAGTCTAGAGGGTTAACAATTAGCGCATTCAGCTGTCATGGTAACCCACTATCACCAGACAAAGAACTTGCAAAGAATCACCACGAAACGTTTGTAAAAACAGTTAAGCTTGCATCATTGTTAAATGTACCTGTTGTTAACACTTTCTCTGGAACACCAGGTGACCAAGAAGATGCGAAATATCCTAACTGGCCAGTAGCACCGTGGCCAAATGAATTCGGCGACGTTCTAAAATGGCAATGGGAGGAGAAACTTGTCCCTTACTGGAAAGAATGGGGTAAATTCGCTCAAGATCACAATGTGAAAATTGGCCTAGAGCTACACGGTGGATTCCTTGTTCACACTCCTTATACTATTTTGAAACTGAGAGAATTAACTTGTGATGCAATCGGAGCAAACCTTGACCCAAGTCACTTATGGTGGCAAGGAATTGATCCAGTAGCTGCTATTAAAATCTTAGGTAAAGAAAATGCAATCCACCATTTCCATGCAAAGGATACATATATCGACCAAGATAACGTCAATATGTATGGCCTAACAGATATGCAGCCATACACTGAGCTTCAAACAAGAGCTTGGATGTTCCGCTCTGTTGGATGCGGCCATGATGTAAAAGAATGGTCAGATATGATGAGTGCACTTCGCACATACGGATATGACTATGTGGTCAGCATTGAGCACGAAGATCCGCTTATGTCTGTTGAGGAAGGTTTCCAACGTGCAGTAAGCAACCTGAAATCTGTATTAATAAATGAACAACCTGCTGCAATGTGGTGGGTGTAAAGAAAAGTGGAAGCGCCCGTTAAGCGACGTACAAACTTATAGGGATTCTGACGAGATAAAGGAAACACGGTGAGCCTGAAAGGCGAACCGATGTTGACTTATCGTAGGAAGAATCCTGAAGTTTGCTAGTCGCTGGGCGCTGTAGCTGGACAAATAAATTCTTTTATAACAGCAAAAACCTCGTCCTGAATGGGAGAGGTTTTTGCTGTTATAAACATATTTTGATAAAAATCGACATTTTCCTGTTGTAAACGATAACAATTCAATTTATAATAAAGTTGTTGAAACGTTTCGATGAAAGTAGAGAAAATAATATTATTTATTGGTAATTAATTGAAACGTTTCAAAAGTAGTTGGTTGCCATATTTTTGAAACGTTTCAAATCAAAGGAGGATGGTAATTGGTTACTTTAAAAGATGTGGCAAAACGCGCAGGTGTGAGCGTTTCGACCGCATCATATTCCATTAATGGCAGTTCCTTGATTACAAAGGATACAAAGGAAAAAGTACTGACTGCAGCAAAAGAAATCGGCTATCGACCCAATGGCCTTGCGAAGAACCTTAAAGAGCAAAAAACAAATATTATTGGATTGTTTTTAAGTGGATTTACCGGTCCATTCTTTAATGACATGGTGGAAGGCATCCAGGATATTGTGATGAAAAATAACTATGAGCTTGTCGTCTGTGCAACATCTGATACGCACAGATTGCTCGTGGAAAGGTATGTTGATGGCGCAATCATCCTGAACTACCACATGGAAGACGAGCTTCTCGCCTCACTGGCTAATGAAAGACTACCATGCGTAGTGTTGGATCGCGAATTGCAAAATCCATACATAAAAAATGTTCTTCTTCCGAATGAGGAAGGTTCAATCATCGCTGTCCGATATTTATTAGAAAAAGGCCATAAGCGATTTGGTTATATCGCTGGATCCGAGGAGTCATATGATGGAGAAACACGTTTGCAAGGGTTCAGGAATGAGCTTTATCATCAAGGAGTGGTTTTTTCGGATCAGGATTTAATCCGTGCTGATTTCACGGAAATTAGTGGATACGAGGAAATGAGAAGGTATTTGTCGGAGTCGGATGGCAATCTGCCAACAGCAATCGTTTGTGCTAATGATGAGATGGCACTTGGAGCAATTAAGGCGATTCAGGAAAAGAACTTAAAAGTTCCAGAAGAAATTGCTGTCGTCGGTTTCGATGACATTTATATGTCACATTTTTTTAACCCATCACTTACTACGATTCGAGTTCCAAGAAAGGAATGGGGCATAGCTGCTGCTCAAACATTATTTAAAATGCTAGAACAGAAGTTTGACTTTGAACCAGATCCTTTGAAGGTTGAATTAATGAACCGAACTTCGGGCTAATGTGGTTGACCTGAAACAATGTGGAATCTAGAAGGAGTTTTCTCTTATTAAGGACGAGCTCTATTTTTACCAATATAATTTATTACATTAGGAGTGAATCATCTATGAAAAAGCTATTCTCACTTTTAGCAGTACTAGCTCTTGTATTCTCTTTAGTAGCTTGTTCAAGCGCGAAAGAGACTAGTAAAGATAAAGATAAAGACAAAGGCAACAAAGAAGAAAAACAAGAAGAAGTTACAATTACTTATGCAAACTGGACAGTAGGTACGGAAGAAGAGAATAATCTTGAGCGTCTCATGCTTAAAGCTTTTGAAGAAAAGTACCCACACATCAAAGTGAAAATTGATGAAGCTGTCAACACATCTGATTGGAACGGTACGTTATCCGCTGCAGCAAGTGCTGGGAAAATGCCTGACGTCTTTATGCTTTCTCAGTTACCGCTTGCTCTTTCCAACGACTGGCTTTTAGACCTAAATGAATTAACAGCCGCAGATTCAGACTTTGAAAACGTTCCTGAAGTTGTTCGCCAATCGACAATGTTTAATGACAAAGTTGTTGCATTGCCATATGCTCAGCATTTCTTAGGATATTTTGTGAACAAGGATTTATTTAATGCAGCGAATCTTGACTACCCTGAAATGGGTTCATCTCTTGCAGAGTTTACTGCAGCAGTAAAAGACGTAACGAATGTGAATGAAGGGGTAGCTGGACTTAATCATCCATTCTCTATTCCTGATTGGTACCCTGCTGCTGCAAGTGCAGATATGGGCTGGTACACATACAAAGATGGCGAATATGCACTTGATAGTAAAGAGTTCATTGCTGGAGTTAACTTTGCCAAAGAAGTTGCAACGAATGGCTATGCATATGAGTCTCTAACAGATGATCAAAAAGCAAACTTTAACGGCGAAAACCCAGAAGAAGTATGGATGGCCGGCGAAATTGGCCTTAAATGGGATGGAACATGGACTTCTGCAAGTTTAGCTGAAAATGCTGGCTTCGAATTTGATTTTATTGGTATTCCAGGTGGAAGAACTGTTATTACAAATGACTTGCTAGGAATTTCTAAATCTACAAAACATGCAGAAGAAGCATATTTATTCGCGAAATGGATGTCATTCGGTAAAGAAGGATTTATGAAACGGATGGAAATTGCTGATAAAGAAGGTAAAACGGTTAACACATTACCTGTAAACAGCGATCAGGAAATCCTGGACGAGTACTTCTCGCAATTGGACGTGCCTGGTGTACGCAAAGCCTATGATCATCTAAATGAAGCAATCTTAGAGCCGGTTAAAACCGTGCCTGGATTTGTCCAATCAAGATGGGAAGCTCCGACGGGCATTAAAGTAGGGGAAGAAGAAAATGCGACGATTGCACAAATGATTGACAGCTTTGTCAGAGGAGAGCTGAAGGTCGAAGATTATGCAACTCAATTGAATCAATTAGCTAATGAAAAAAGCAAGGAAGCATTAGAGGCTTTAGAATAAAGCCATATTACTGGGAGGTTTGATAGTATGAGGTCGAAGATGTTGATAAGTTTGGTTTTAATGCTTTTATTGGTGGTTCCGCATGGAGTTGCCTTAGCGGAAAAGGAAAGCTCGATAGACCAGACTGTCGAAAATGTCGTAGAAGAACGCTATCATACCGTCCTGGAACAATGGAAAGAAGCTGGAGTAGAGAGCGCCTCGAATTTTGAGGCGCCTATCTCTCCGTCTAATTTTATCGATGTAACTGAGGACGATTTGCTTTCTGTTAAGGACAGCAAAGGATACGGGGATCGTGTTTTCTATTGGCATAATCAAAAATCACTAACATATAAAGTTTTAGTTCCAGAAGACGGTTTATATGAGTTGTCTTTTGACTATTATCCATTAAGCAAAGAGGTTGTTCCAATAGAGGGTTCAATCCTCGTGAATGGAGAATTTCCATACTACGAGAGTAGAAGAATCGTATTTCCGGTTAATTGGAAAAATGCCTATGATAAGTTCGATACAGACCGATTTGGAAATGAAATTATTCCAAATCAAGAGGCGATTGCTGAATGGAGTAAATTGACTGCTGAAGATGCAAGCCACTTGCAGCCAGAGCCTCTGAAGTTTTATTTGAAAAAAGGTAGTAATGAAATCAAACTTTCCCATTTAAGGGGAGAAATGCTTGTTGGAAATGTCTATGTTCATTCACCTACGAAGCTGCTATCGTACAAAGATTATTCAGCAAACTATGCAAATGGAGAAAAAACAACAGCAATCATCACGCAAGAAGCCGAAAAAGGATATACGAAAAACAGTTCATATATTCGACCTGTTGCTTCAGCTGGTTCGTCCATTGTCCCAAATGATCCAAAGCATTTATTATTAAACACCCTTGGCGGTGAATCATGGGAGCAAGGCGGCCAGCGTGTGAATTGGAACGTTTCAATTGAGGAGGAAGGCTTTTATAAGCTGACATTTAAAGTTCTCCAAAATAAAGAGACGGGCGGGACTGTCTTCAGAAAGCTGCGGATTGATGGGGATATTCCTTTCGCTGAAGCGGCCCAAATCCCATTTGAATTTAACAAGAAGTGGGTTAACGCCACCATTGGTGATGATGCAGGTGAACCATATTTATTCTACTTTACAAAAGGTGAACATGAGATTTCATTAGAAGCAGATGCGTCGCCAGTTGAACGGACGATTAATAAAATCAATGAAGTCATTCGTGACATGCAGGAATTCGCCCTCTCCATTAAAAAATTGACTGGAAATCAAAATGACCGGTCAAGAGGATGGAAGATTAGCGAGTACATTCCTGATATTGAAGATCGATTAGCAAATTGGGCAGATCAGCTTGAAGAAGAGAGTAGGTATGTTACTAGACTGAGTACAGGTAAGCAGTCTAAGGATATTGTTTCTTTGAATATGGCTGTTCAAAAGTTAAGGACGTTAAATGAAAAGCCAGATGAGATTCCTAATCGATTGACAGAGCTTACAGAAGGATCATCTTCTGTTGCCCAGTTACTTGGTAGTTTATTGCTTGAGCTGCCAAAGCAGCCGTTATTGGTCGATCGCTTTTACGTTCATGGCAGCGACCAGATACCTGCTGCCAATGCAGGGTTTTGGAAAAAAACAACGGACAGTATTACACGGTTTATCCATTCCTTTTCCGCCGGCAATTATTCAGCTGCGAATGCCGATGGAAAAACGATTGAAATTTGGGTGAATCGTCCCCGTCAATATGTGGAGCTTATTCAAAATTTAGCCGATCAAACATTTACACCTAAATCGGGTATTCATGTGAAATTTTCTATTATGCCTGATGAAGGCAAATTAATTTTAGCGAGTGCAGCAAATAATCAGCCAGATATAGCCATCGGGATTAGTAACTGGCTCCCTTATGAATTATCGATGCGGGGTGCAGCCGTTGATTTACATGAATTTGAAGACTTCGAGGCATATAGCAAGCAATTTTCTCCCGGAGCCTTTTTACCGCTAATGATCGATGATTCCGTTTATGCATTACCGGAGACACAGGATTTTTATGTGCAGTTTTATCGGAAGGATATACTTAATGCACTCAATGTACCTGTCCCTGATACATGGGATGATGTTGTAAAAATTTTGCCCGAACTTCAGAGATATGGCATGAACTATTATTCTCCTATTGCTGGAGCTGTCGGATTTAAACCTTTTCAAACAACAGCACCGTTTATTTATCAGTTTCAAGGTGATTTGTATGAAGAAGATGGGATGAAGACAGCCATCGGCGAAGAAGAATCTTTGCGTGCTATTCAATTCATGGCTAATTTAAATACGATTTATAGTATGCCGATGCAAGTTCCGAATTTTTATAATCACTTCCGATATTCAACTTTACCGATTGGGATTTCAAATTTCACAACCTATATCCAGCTAACAGCAGCGGCTCCGGAAATAGCGGGATGGTGGGATATTGCACCACATCCGGGCATTACACAGCCAGATGGAACCGTAGAGCGTTGGGCAACTGGATCAGGACAATCGGCGATGATTTTTAAAGGAACAAAAGACCGCGAGAAATCGTGGGAATTTCTAAAATGGTGGATGTCAACAGAAACTCAAACCGAATTCGCTTCATCTTTACAGACGTTATATGGTCCGGAGTATATGTGGAATACAGCAAATATTGAGGCCTTTAAAAAGCTGCCATGGCCAGAGGAACATAAAGACAAGATCTTAGAGCAATGGGAATATTTAAAAGAGGTGCCCAAGACTCCAGGAGCGTATATGGTTGAAAGGGAATTGAGCAATATTTGGAATCGGATTGTATTTGATGGTGAAAATACAAGATCTGCTGTTGATGATTCAGTCATTACAATTAATCGCGAAATCAGCAGGAAGATGGAGGAGTTTGGCTATATGAAAAATGGGAAAATGGTCAGACCTTATCATATTCCTACCGTTGAACAAGTGAAGAGTTGGGCAGGCGAAGAAAATGAAGATTAAAAAGATTGATTGGGCGCCTTGGGCATTCCTTGGCCCATATTTAGTTTTATTTTCAGCGTTTATTATTATCCCGGTTGTGGCAGCAATCTATCTATCTTTTACGTATTTTAATGCTATTCAAGCTCCGTCCTTTATTGGACTAAGCAATTATGTAAGCTTGATCACTCAAGATGAGGTGTTCATGCAAAAAGTCGTGCCGAACACTTTGACGTTCGCCTTAATTGTCGGTCCTGGCGGATATGTTCTGTCATTTATTTTAGCCTGGGCACTGGCTCAGGTTCCAAAGACGATGAGAACCATCCTGGCATTAATCATTTACTCGCCGTCAATGACAGCGGGAGTTGCAATGGCTGTTGTTTGGACAATCATCTTCAGTGGTGATGAAGCTGGCTACTTAAATAGTCTATTAATCACAATGGGTGTTTTGTTTGAGCCAATACAGTGGTTGCAGTCGCCTGATTTCTTAATGAAGATAATGATTTTCGTTACGCTTTGGGGAAGTATGGGCGTTGGATTCCTAGCGATGCTGTCGGGAGTCCTTAATATTGATAGTGAAATATATGAAGCGGGATATATTGACGGAATTAAGAATCGCTTTCAAGAAGTGATCTATATTACGATTCCGTCTATGAAGCCGCAAATGTTGTTCGGAGCAGTCATGGCTGTAGTGGGAACATTTCAGGCGGGAGCGATTGGTGTGGCGCTTTCCGGCGCTAACCCAACACCCCAATATGCCGGTCAGCTTATGGTAAACCATTTAGAGGACTACGGATTTATCCGCTATGAGATGGGATACGCAGCGGCGATTTCAGTGGTATTGCTGCTTGTCGTCTATGCATTCTCAAAAGTGGCTTGGAAACTGTTTGGCGAAAAGGATTAATGACAGGGAGTGATTCAGCATGTCTGCCTTTCAAGGTACAAAGATAAACCCGACAAAGTTTCATAAGAGCCAGTTGAAGTTTTACTTCTTTTTAATACCGCTGGCCATATTTATGGCGATGCCGATCGTATATATTATTTTTCATGCATTTAAACCAATAGACGAATTATTCGCATATCCGCCTCGTTTTTTTGTACAAAAGCCAACGATGCAAAACTTTTCGGATTTGTTTATGAAAACAAATGATTCGGGAATTCCGCTTTCTCGATATTTATTTAATAGTATTATCATTACGCTCATCGTCGTATTTTTGACCATTTTGTTCAGTACGATGGCGGGTTACGCCTTATCAAAGAAAAACTTCTTATTAAAGAAAACAATTTTTGAAATTAATACGTTAGCACTTATGTTTGTACCGGCTGCAGTAGCTATTCCGAGGTATTTATTGATTGAAAATCTCGGGTTGATTAATTCATTTTGGGTTCATATTTTACCGCTTTTGGCGATGCCGATTGGTTTGTTTTTGGTCAAGCAATTTATTGATCAAATCCCTAATGAGTTAATCGAAGCAGCGAGAATGGATGGCGCCTCGGATTTCCGGATTTATACGACCATTGTCATTCCATTGATTAAGCCGGCAATTGCCACGGTAGCCATTTTATCTTTTCAAATGGTATGGAATAATGTCGAAACCTCTACGTTATATGTGAATGACGAAGGATTAAAGACATTTTCATTCTATATGTCGACACTAGCTTCACAAGTATCAGGAAATACAGTGGCAGGTCAGGGAATTGCCGCAGCTGCTACTTTAATCATGTTCGTACCAAATTTAATTATTTTTATTATTTTACAAAGTCAAGTGATGAATACGATGGCACATTCAGGAATTAAGTAATGGGAGGGGAAAGCAAATGCAGCAATTTCTAAAAGTTATCATATGCGCATCTATTTTTATCCTTTTTCCCTTTCTGTCTGCTGCCTCGGCATCAGCTCCATATAAAACAATGACATTATCGGCAGATGGCGAGCTCATTGAAACACAAACAGCGTATGAACCACTTGGTCGCATTTTTTCCAATGTGGAAATCGTCAACCCGGAAGATATTTTCATAGATAAAAAGGGTTCCATTTATGTAGTTGATTCTGGGACGAAAAAGGTGATTGTCTCAGATGCTCGAGGCTCTGTTGTAAATGAAATTGGTAAAGGGATTCTCGGAGTACCAACAGGTGTATTTGTTGATGAAGAAGGCGATATTTATGTTGCAGATTACGAGAAAGAAAAAGTGTTTCGCTTTTCAAATAAAGGTGAATTAAAGCAAGAGTATGCAAAACCGGATTCTCCTTTGTTTGGCAGTAAATCACCTTTTAAACCGCAAAAAGTAGGTGTTGACCGACGCGGAAATATTTATGTCGTAGGTGAAGGTTCAACGAACGGCATGATTCAGCTTAGTCAGAGTGGTGAATTTTTAGGTTATTATGGCGTGAACAGAACGGAAGTTTCTTTTAAATCAGTTATCCGAAACATAATGGCGTCAGAGGGGCAAAGGGCTAAATTATTCATGAAAACTCCACCTGCGCCCGACAACGTCGCCATTGATGAGCAAGGATTAATATATTCTGTAACAGAAGGAACAAAAAAAGAAGTCATCAAAAAGCTGAATGTGGCCGGACAAAATATGTTGTCTCCATACATTTCAGACGATGCTAATTTAGTTGATATTACGGTAGATGCCGATGGCAATATTTTTGTGATTAACGGAGCAGGGAAAATTTTTGAGTATGACAGTTACGGAAATTTATTATTTGTTTTTGGCGGTAAAGATGACGGAACGAATCGGCTTGGATTATTAAAACAACCGAGCGGTATCGCCGTTGATCAATCAGGAAGAATTTATATAACAGATAAAGAGTTAGGCATGATCCAAGTTTTTGAATCTACTGCATTCTCAAAACAAGTGCATGAAGGAATTGCTTTGTACAAGGACGGTCTTTATGTCCAAAGTCAGCAGTATTGGGAATCGGTGTTAAATTTGAACTCCTCTTTTGGCCTTGCTCATACAGCAATGGGAAAGGCGTATTACAAGCAGCAACAATACGAACTGGCACTTGAGGAATTTAAACTTGCTGAAGATGTTTACGGCTACTCGGATTCATTCTGGGAAGTACGCCACGCGTGGATGCAGAGGCATTTGGAAAAAATATTAGTTCTCATACTAGTGTTAACGGCTTTATACTATGGCGTTAAATATTGGGATAAAAAGAAAAGTATTTTAGATGGCTATCGCCGTCAAAGGGACAAGTTGAAAAAGCGTAAGCTGATTTCGGAATTACTCTTTCTTTTCCGGTTTTTTAAACATCCGATTGATAGTTTTTATGATTTACAGCGGATGGGCAGAGCATCGGTTCTATCAGCCACGATTCTATATCTCTTTTTATTTGCGGCCTATTTAATTAATCGATTTCAAACAGGATTTATCTTTTCTTCTTATCGAAGCGGCGACACAAATTTATTGTACGAGTTTGCTATTATCTTTGTACCGTTGTTAGCGTTTATTATCGTCAATTATTTGGTCAGTACGATCAACGATGGAGAAGGACGGTTCAAGGATATTTATATCGGCACGGTTTATTCACTTGCTCCGTATATCGTGTTTATTTTGCCGGTTACATTGCTTTCAAACATATTGAGCGGAAATGAATACTTTGTTCATTTGTTTTCAATGCGGATCATTATTGGCTGGTGCCTGATCATTCTGTTCATCATGATCAAAGAGATACATAATTATTCCTTCTCTGAGACAATCAGGAATATATTGGTCACGCTGTTCGGAATGGCGATTTTACTGCTTGTTGTATTCATTATTTTTGTTCTGATGGATCAAGTATATGACTTTGTCTATTCCGTCATAAAGGAGGTTTTGCTGCGTGTATAAAAAATGGCTGTTCGCAAGTGTGCTTTTTATTCTACCTATCATGGTGATTGCTAATCACTCATTAGGGGCCAAGTCAGATGAACCTCCTATATCGACGGTCCAAGTCGATAGCACGATGAGGTATTCCTCTGCTCAATTTACCCAGCCAGAACCGAACGAAAAGCAAGAAATCATTCAGAAATCCTTATTGGATGGATATACAAAAGCAGCTGAAAATGATGAGATGATCTTATATGTTCATGAGAAATCATTGGCTATTAAGGTTCAAAATAGGAAAACGGGCTATGTTTGGGGATCTGGATTAGATCATCCAGAAAATTACCGTTTGAATAAAACATGGGAGCAAATTGTCCAGTCTGCGGTCACGATTGACTACACGGATCGCCAAGGCAAACAGCGGACGGAAAGCATTTTAACGAATGATTCCAATCCAACTGTGAAAATAATAGACAATGGCTTTAGTGCGAACGTATTTATGGCCCAAGCCAAATTGAACTTTCAATTGGATGTTCAATTGGAAGGAAATGAGTTGGTCGTCTCTATCCCTCAGGAAAAAATCAAAGAAGATAAACGTAATAAGCTTGTTTCCATGCAGATTTATCCATTTTTAGGTGCAATGAATGAAAATGATATTCCAGGCTATATGTTTATCCCTGACGGAAGCGGCGCATTAATCCGTTATGAAAAGAGTACGAAAGCAGCTGGAGCCTCTCCTTTTATCGGGGCCATATTTGGACTGGATGAAGGGATCAAAAATAAAATTAAGACTGGTAAAGATGTAGTGCCTGTGCAACAAATAAAAATGCCTGTATTTGGTGCAGTCCATGGCGTAAAACAGAATGGTTTTGTTGCAATCGTTGAAGAGGGATATGCGTATGGAGATATCGTTGCTTATCCTGCGGGAGCGTCCACAGATTTTAACAGGGTATCATCCAAATTTAATTATCGATATGAATATTTTCAGCCTACAAGTAAGAATTTAAAAGGCATTAATGTTTTTCAAAAAGAAATGAACAAAATGAATGTGAAACTTCGCTTCATCTTTTTAAGTGATGAAGACGCTGATTATGTTGGAATGGCTAAAACATATCGGGGATATTTAGCTGATCATCAGCTACTCCCGAAAGAGGAAGACAAAGCAAGTATTCGCTTGGAATTTTTAGGCGGAGAAATGAAAAAGGGCTTATTCTGGAATTCCGTCATTCCAATGACAGAAATAAACCGGATTCCTTATTTTACAAATGAGCTAAAGAAAAATGGCGTGGAGAATATGTTTGTCATTTATAAAGGCTGGTCTGAAGGTGGATTAACTGGATCATTGCCAGGAAAGTTTCCAATAGAGAAAAAACTAGGTAGTAAAAGAGATGTGAAAACTACAGTCGATTCTTTGAAAAAGGAAAATATCCCTTTATATTTCTATACCGATTACACGAAGGCTTATGATGGTGCATCAGGATTTTCCGGAAGTAAAGATGTCGCTAAAAAAATAAGTGCAGAAACTATCTCTTATAAAGAAAATGATCTGACATCGTTTTATTTATCGCCTAAAAAATCGCTGAGCATCGCAAAAAGTGATAGAAAAAACTATCGGGCGTATGGAATAGAAAACCTAGCCATTGATTCTAGTGGGTCTATATTATTCTCCGATTTTAGTAAGTCTAGTAAACTAACACGGCCGGAAACGATGGATACGTATGGGGAGATCTTTACGTACTTCAACGAAAATGTTGGTCCAACGGCTCTATATAAACCGAATGTGTATGCATGGGCAGCATCCGATAAATATTTGGATATTCCGATGAATTCGTCCAATTATGTGTTCGAAACAGATACGGTTCCATTCATGCAAATTGTATTGAAGGGTTACTTGCCTTATTACGCACCTTTCTCAAATTTTAATCAAAATCCGCAAGAACAAGTATTGCGCATGATCGAATACGGTGCCTATCCATCTTTTCTGTTGACTGATGAGCCTTCACACTTACTGGCAAAGACACCATCGAAGAATGTGTATACGTCTGAGTTTAAGGTTTGGCAGGATGACATCGTTAACCAGTACAAACAAATTCAAGAAACGCTGGGACAAGTAGAATCAGCAACCATTGAAGGTAGATTTATCCCGAAAAAGGGGATTGTTGAGGTTACGTATTCCAACGGAAAAACAATTATAGTCAATTACACAAATTCAGTATATAGCCATGAGGGTATGGAGGTTGCTGCAAGAGATTTTGCAGTCGTGGATAAGGGGGGAGTGCAGTGAAGCTAGGGGGACTGAAAGCTAGACACAGTATGGCTGGCTGGTTATTTGTTTCACCATGGATTATCGGCTTTCTCATTTTCACAGCCTCTCCATTGTTTTATTCTTTGTACTTAAGCTTTCAAAAGGTGAAAATTACGACGAGTGGCGTGCAAACGACCTTTGTTAAATTCGAAAACTATAAATATGCATTTGGTGTGGATGCGGTTTTTGTCGATAACTTAACGAATTATTTAAAGGAACTTGTTATTTCAGTTCCAATCATTATCGTATTCTCGTTAATTATTGCCCTGCTTCTTAACCAGAAAGTGAAGTTTCGCGGGATGTTTCGGACGATTTTTTTTCTTCCAGTTATCATTTCGAGCGGTCCAGTCATAAAGGAATTAATGGATCAAGGAATTACAACTATTCCATCAATCGAACAATATGCCATCTACCAAGCATTGAATGCTAATCCAGATGCATTTGTTAACGGTATTTTGCTTTATTTGATCAAAAACTTGATTGTTATCCTTTGGTTCTCAGGTGTCCAAATTTTAATTTTCTTAGCTGCTCTGCAAAAAATGGATAGCCAAACATACGAAGCAGCATCCATCGACGGGGCATCACCTTGGGAGTGTTTCTGGAAGCTAACCCTCCCAAGTCTACTTCCAATGATTATTGTGAATGTGATTTATACAATTGTGACCTATTCAATATTTTCATTGAATCCTGTGATCGACCATATTCAAAGAAATATGTTTAAAGTAGACACCGGATTTGGCTATGCTTCTGCGTTATCCTGGATTTACTTTTTGATTATTACTCTTGCACTTGCACTCACGGTTGGCGCCATGACATTAAAGAGAAAGAAAAATTACTCTTAAAATGAAGAGTTCAAAAAAGAGGACAAAAAGGGCCGAGAAGTTCGAGGAACGATAGTCTCGAGGACCGGAGCGTATGCTTTTAATACGTGAGGACCGGAGAGGCAGAGTGACGAAGAAATTCGACAGCCATTTTTCCCGGATTTTTTGAACAACCTCTTAAAAAGGAAGGGTTCAACGTGCAAAACATAAAAAAACTAGAGAATCATTATACGAAAGCAAAAAAATGGCTCTTAGGAATGCATGGGAATGACGGGTTGCTTGTAAAAATTCTGATATACGGCTTATTGATTGGAATCGGGTTTGTATACTTATACCCGCTTATCTATATGGGTGTATACAGTATAAAGAATTTGGATGACATCTTAAATCCACTTGTGAACTGGATTCCAACGAAGTTCTATCTTGGGAACTATACGAAGGCGAACGAAGTACTAAACTTTTTCCCTGTTTTGATGGAAACTCTTTATGTTACTGTCCTTCCGTCTTTAGCTCAAACAGCTTTAGCAGCTGTTGTTGGATATGGACTGGCACGCTTTGATTTCCGTGGGAAAAACATCATTTTCGTGCTTGTCATGGCGACGTTTATTATTCCGCCACAAGTAACGTTGATTCCAAGATATATTTTTTTCAATGAATTAAATCTATTAGGCAGTCTCAATGCTTTTATGCTTCCCGCTTTAACAGGGCAGGGGATCAACAGCGCAATCTTTATTCTGATTTTTTATCAGTTTTTTAGAATGATGCCTAAATCATTGGAAGAGGCCGCACAAATTGATGGTGCTGGCCACTTACGTATATTTTTTACAATTGCAATCCCAATGGCGGTACCAGCGATCATCATTTCATTCCTATTTTCATTCGTTTGGTATTGGAACGAAACATACTTAGCGTCCATTTATTTTGGAAATGAACTAACAACATTACCATTACAGCTGCAAAAATTCGTTGCTACTTATCAAAAAATGTTTCCTGCAGGTATGGAATTGAGCGGAAACCAAATAAATGAAGGCATCAAGATGGCCGGGACCTTACTATCGATCCTGCCGCTGCTCGTCGTATATTTCATCACACAGCGCTGGTTCGTTGAAGGTGTAGACAGATCGGGAATTACCGGTGAATAAAGATTAGGAGGAAGAACAGCATGGAAAAACCTAATATTTTGGATTTAGAAGCAAAAGGGTGTTTCGACTTCTTTTGGAATGAAGTAAATACAGATAAAAATTCTAATGGATACGGATTAATTTTAGACCAGTCAGCGAATAAGGAAGTAGCGAGCATCGCTGCCGTTGGCTTTGGATTAACGGCGATTGTGATCGGGATTGAAAGAGGCTGGATTACTCGTGAAGAAGGATACGAGCGTACAAAGGGCACGCTTGAAACATTCTTAAATCATGTCGAACATGAAGCTGGCTTCTTCTATCACTTTTTAAATATGGAAACAGCAAAGAAATATGAAAAGTTCAATGATTGCGCCTCAATCATTGATACAACGCTCTTTCTTAATGGAGCGATTACATCCGCTGAATATTTCGAAGGTGAAATCAAGGAATTATTTGAAAAGATTTATGAGCGTATTGATTGGACCATTTATTATGACGAAAGCGTAAACCAGTATTATATGGGCTATACGCCTGAAACTGGCGGATTCCATCACTGGGAAACATATGCTGAGCAAATGACACAATACGTATTAGGTGTTGCTGCTCCGAACCATCCTGTTCCAGTCAAAATTTACGAAGGTTTTGAGCGTAAATCAGCAAAATACGGTCCATACGAATATATCAATGCGCCGGGCGGAGCTTTGTTTGTTCACCAATTCTCCCATGCCTTTATTGATTTTAAAAACTACTTGGACGCAGACGGCATCGACTGGTTTGAGAACTCAGTGAAGGCATCGCAAGCCAGCCGTCACTATAGCATCGAAAATCCAAACGGGATGAAAACATACCACGAAAATGCCTGGGGATTGACAGCTTGTGCGTCACCAAATGGCTATATTGTACCGGGCACACCACCGTTTTATCCAACCGTTAATCCAGTTAACGAAGGTACAGTGCCGCCATGTGGAGCAGCTGGATCGATTGTCTTCACACCGGAGGAATCAATTGCTGCATTGGAATATTACTACGAAAATCACCCGCAGCTTTGGGGTCAGTACGGCTTCTGGGATGCGTATAACTTGGACGTTGAACCGGCATGGTATGCAGAACACGTGATTGGAATTGATAAAGGAATCACGCTGCTTATGCTTGAGAACCATAGATCAGGGCTTGTATGGGATTTATATATGAAAAATAAATATGTTCAGCGTGGAATGGAATTGCTGGACTGGAAGAAAAAATAAGCCTGAGGTGCGACAATGATTGAAATTAAGAATAAACAAATTTTAATTGATGGCAAGCCACAGTTGATTATGTGTGGGGAGATTCATTACTTTCGCCTTGACCGTGAAGATTGGCAGGATCGCATAGATAAATTAAAGCTTTCAGGCTGTAATGCAGTGGCTACGTACGTGCCTTGGGTGATTCATGAACCAGTTGAAGGGCAAATTGATTTAACAGGTGAAACGCGTCCGGAGTTGGATCTTCGGGCGTTCATCGATTTGTGCCGGGAAAATGACCTTTATTTCTTTGTTCGTCCAGGGCCATTTATTATGGCTGAAATGAAAAATGAAGGACTCCCTTACTGGGTATATGAAAAGCATCCGGAAATCATTCCGACAGGTTGGGACAAGCAGCCAGCTACAACAAAAACAGTTGATTATCTACATCCTGGATTTTTAGCAGATGTAAAAAGTTGGTATGAAGCAGTCATGGAGATCGTTGCACCTAGACTTTATCCTGACGGCAATATCATCGCTTTCCAGTTGGATAATGAAATTGGGATGCTTTCGTGGGTCAGCAACTGCCCTGATTTAACCGATTTTGTTCTGGATGATTTTTCAGTGTGGTTATCCAGGACATATGATGCGGAGGCATTAAGGCAGCGCTATCCATTTGAATTGAGTGATAAGCATGTTCGTAATCAGGCGGTTCGTTCACCTCATGAAACATATTCGTTGTCATTGATGAAAGACCTCGGCTATTTTATGAGGAATCGATTTGCTAGATATATAGCGGTATTGCGAGAATACGCGGAAGAGTTTGGCGCAAAGGATATTCCGTTTGTCGTCAATATCCATGGTACTGGCGGCGGCCGTGGATTTACCTTCCCGATTGGCATCAGCCAGCTGTATGAATCCTACACTCAAGGGCCAGGCTATCTGGCCGGTTCCGATATTTACTTTGGTGATTTAACGGTAGAAACGTTCCAGGATCTATATTTGATCAACGGATTCATGGATGCTGTCCATCTTCCAGATCAGCCACTAACGTCTGTGGAATTTAACTGCGGAGACGGGAACTTCGGCAACAACTTAAGCGGCCGCTACGATCCTTCAGCGGCTGATTTTAAAACGAGAATGTGCATCGCTCAAGGAAACCGGCTGCTCAATTATTACTTATTTGCCGGTGGCAGAAACTATCGTTTCGAAACTTCCTTAGACGACGGGAATGACCGGATTGCTTTCACGGGAGAGCATCATGGCTTTGCTGCTCCTGTTGGCCCTGAAGGGAAATTGAACTATACGTTCCCAAGAATGGCAAGCTCGATTAAAACGATGATGGCTGTCTCAGATAAGCTGGCGGCGATGGATGAGGAGCGGGATAATATCTCCTTTGCGTTTATCCCTGATTACTATATGACGGAGTACCGCTACCCGCAAAGTGAAAAAATGAGAACTGTATTATCGAATATAGAAGCAAACCGCGGATCAGGTTCATGGGAAAGCATGGGGCGCGCAATGTTGCTTATGGGTTACCGCTTCGGAGCGGTGGATATTCAGAACAAGCCGTTATCTGTTGAGGAAACTGAAGTGCTCGCTCTGCCTTCAGCCAAGTATATGGCTGCGAGCATTCAAAGCAAGCTTGTTGATTACTTAGAAGCTGGTGGGAGGGTACTACTATTTGGTGAAGTTCCTCAATTTGATATGGAGGGTAATCCTTGTACATTTTTGGCAGATGCGCTTGGTGTTTCGGTTGCTGGCGAAAAGCGGGATAGCTCAGACTACTATTTATCACTGAATGCAGTGAACTGGGCGGCGCCGCGCCCTGAAACGAGAACTCACTTTGCGCAAATATTAGAATCTGATAACGCTACGCCACTGTTGAAAGTGTACGGAACAGACGAAGTGTGTGCCGTTGATGCCGTTGTTGGAAAAGGTAGGGCGGTTGTCATAGCGGCTGCTTACCCATGTGATTTGGCTTTTTACACGTCTGTGTTTGAACAGTTGGGCGCGAGGGCAAAGCTTACGCATGATTGTGAAGAACATGGAATTTTCAGTACCTCGACCGCTAATGCAGAAGGCGAACGCTTCATCCATCTGCTAAACCTCGATGGTTTTGATAAATCATTGAAGGTGTACAGCGAGAGTGTTGCCTTATTTGGAGGGAGAGAGCTTCTACTGCAAAGCAAAGAAGGCGCTATGCTGCCAGTAGGTGTAAAATTGGATGTCGGAGAAATTGTTTATTCAACGGCTGAAATTATGCGTGTTGGAGTGGACGAAATTGAGTTTCATTTGACTCAAGTACAGGACGTTATTGCATTCAGGACAGATAAAGAAATCGCTGAAAGTAGTGATTATGAAGTGGAATATGCTGACGGATTGACGTTGGTTCATTCTAAGAAACATTCGAAGGTAGATTCGCAGCTTGTGGTGAAATTTAACTAGAAGTAATAAACTAAAATCCCTGATATGAAGATGTTTCTTCATATCAGGGATTTTGAGTTGTTTTACATTTCAGAAACCTAATCCACTTTTCCAACAGAATCTCCTTCGAGTAATTCCACATTGACCTTCTGAATCTCATATTTCTCATTTCCAATCAACCGAATCAGCTTCTCTGCCGCTTTAGCTCCCCAGTCTTGCTTTGAGTAATGGATTGTCGATAGCCGTGGACGGACATAGTGGGCTACTTCAATATTGTCAAAGCCAATAATATGAATATCTTTCCCAACGACATAATCAGTAGTCTCTATGTAGTTATACATGCCAATTGCCATTTCGTCGTTAAAGCAGAATACAGCGACAGGTTTTGTGTAGGTCTGGATGATCTGTTCGGCCGTACGTTCACCAGAAGCTTTATCAAAATCGCCGTGAATGACACTTAAGGAAATAGAAGGATGTGTTTCCAACAGTTTTTTTACCGCTTCTAATCGCTGATCGGAATCATACGAGCCTGCTGGTCCAGTTACGACAACAATGTTTTCATGACCTTTCCCGATCAAAAATTCCACAGCTAGTTCAGCGCCCATTTGATTATCGAGCAGTACCCTGTCAATATTCGGGTGGTCAATTTCGCGATCAAGCACAATCAGTTTATGGCCTCGATTTGCATAGCTGATTAGCTCTTCATCCGGAAAGGTAGCATCCAATACGATGGCACCATCAATAATTCCTTCCGGCAGAAATCGGTGGGATTCTTTTCCCGTACATACTATCAAGTCATAGCCCTTATTGTTTAAAGTTTCGCGCATCCCTTGCAATAACTGGCCGAAAAAGGGGCCACTGTAATCGGTTAAAAAAGCGCCGATTATTTTTGTTTTGCGCTCCCTCAATGTTCTCGCTGCTGCGTTTGGTATGTAGTTCAGCTCCTTGGCAATGGCGAGTATTTTTGCGCTCGTTTCTTCGGTCACTTTTGGACTGCCGTTCAGTGCGTAAGAGACAGTTGATATGGAAACACCCGCTTTTTTTGCAATATCTTTAATGCTTACCATCCCGTTCTCTCCATTCTTACAAACCTACTTTTCTCTAATTTATCGCGAGTTCATGATTTTTACAATGATTTAAAAGAAAAAGCGGCGGTCGATTGCCAACCGCCGCCAAAGTATGAATGAAAATCCTTACCTTTAGGATTTTTAGCGTCCATTATTGACGTTATTGTCCGTTGCCCGCATTTATACGCGGTTCCTTGCAAACAGCCAACGCTTCATCTTTACATAAAAATTTCAATTGTATTTTGCTCGGCGCTTAATCGTTTGATCCAATCCTCTTTTGCAATGCGGACGCCGCCTTCGCGGTACGAGTTATCGACTTTAGCTACATCAAGGAGTTCCCCATTGATTTTAATCGAGCGTTCGACCCCACCAGTCAGATGATAGACAAACATAACTGGGTTGTCATCAATTTCAAACTCAAAGCGCAGACCATCAAGCGTTTGCGGTAAGACCGGGTCAATCACTAAATCACCAGCATGGAAACGGATGCCTAGTGCATTGGAGATCAACTGGTTCATATAGATTCCAGGTCCGCTTGAATAAATGCGCCAGCCGCCTTTTACCGGCACGGAGCCAGTTCTTAGCTCATTAAAGCGCTCTTGTGCTTCGTAGCGTGTATCAAACTTTCCATCCGAGCTGCTGAAGTACGAGTTGCTTTGACGAATTTCTGCATTCGGAACTGCATTTTGAATGCTGACCGGATTAATGATTTCAAGCCCGTTCCACACATCCTCTGCTTTACCAAGCTTCGCCATTGCTTCTACGTAGCGAATATGGGCATGAACGTATTGCAGTCCTACTTCTCGACCGAAGTTGGCTGCCTGCTCAGCACGTTGGAAATGCGTACTTACCCCGCCTTCATAATTAGCAGGTCGGTTCATTAACCGGACACCATCTGGGCAGTAAAACTGTTCTTGAATAAGCTGATAATGTGCCTCTGCTTGAGCCGGTGTCAAAAGCTCACTAATCATACTGCGTGTCATCGGAAGCAGGCGGTATTGGATACCTGTCTTCGTATCTTCAGGGTGGAGCATTTTTTCAGGTTGACCAGGCGTTTCCATGTACACAAAGCCCGGAATTACGTTAGAAGGCGCCATATACTTATGGAAATCAGCGTTGATGCCTGCAGCCATTTCGTGAAGTTCTGCTGCTTCCTTTGGATCTTCAATTTCAAGCGCTGTTGCCAGTTGTTTAATTGATTGATAAGTCAAAGCTACCGTCCAGCTGCTAGACATATATTGTTTGAGCTGGGCATTTGCTGGTTGTAGTGTATCATCCCAGTCGCCATCGCCGTAGGAAGACAAGTACGTATCATGCAGGAAGTGCTCTTTAATATAGTTAATTTCCTTTTTCGCATGGTCGTAAATAGTCGCAGTCTCTTCAGTTAACTCAAAGCTGCCACGTATTGTATAAGGCACTTTTTCTTGTAAAATACCGAAATCCTGCGTCACATTTAAGTAGTCACTTAGAACCTTCAATGGCCAAACAATGATATCTCCATGGCTTTCACCAGCTTGAATCGTGTTATAACGGTCAAACATGAACCACTGTGGCCAGTTGCCATCATCTTCATATTGATGAGTAAATACGGTTTTTAGGATGTCTTTTACGACATGATATTTTTGTGTTGCCATAAAATACTCAACAGGTCCTTGGCAGACATCGCGAGTTCCCCATGCAGCTCCGCCATATTGCTCCAGGCCGTGCGGGACAGAGTAGTGAACGAGCATGTTGTGCGTATACCACCATGCAAGCGTATTGAACTTCTCTACAGCTTCAGGTGTTGAATCATGCTGTGATAGCTTGAAGCCATTCATCGTTTTCTTGAAAAATTCACGGTAGCGTTCGATTTCAACTGCATCATCGCATTCGCTGAAAGGGAATTCTTTTCCGTGTAGTAAACCTTGAACAGTCATAGACCAATCGGCAGTTTCTTTTACATCAAGAACTACAAGAGAAGCTGAGTTTGGCTCTGCATTTTCAGCAAATAATTGCTCGTCTGTCACAGTGAATTCTGCTCCTGTCATACGAAGACGGTAAGTTAGGTCAGGATAGTTGTTTTTATTAAAGGAATGTTGACCCGCTTTAAACGTAAGAGTTTCGTTCTTCTGTTCCATGACAAATGGCGCCTGGTACTCATTACTGTCTAATGTAACTTGATTTGTGACTAAGTAACGGTAAGCCTTGCCGCTTTCCGAACGAACATGCATATGCACTTCCGTCGAATCGACTGTTGTAAAGTTTGTAATGACAAACGTTTCTGTTGCCGTTTTATAGTGCCAACGAGCATAGTTAAAGCCCATTTCAAATAGGGAAGGCATCGTTAGCAGCTGATAAGTGCCGTCAATATTTACATAAATGCGTTGCCCAGATGTTTTCATCACATTAAGAGCGTTTCTCGCATTCGTGTTAAATTTATTAAAGGACGTATTGCCAACAACGAGCTGACAGTTAAAAATTCCGTACATATAAGAAGTTGTCGTGATCACTTCTTCAATATTTTCTACATTGTTTCCGCTCATTAAAATATGGCCATGCGGGCGCTCGACCAATAGCTCTTTTTCCTTTAAGACGATATGTTCATGTGTATCTGTAAAGAAAGCGAGCAATGTCTCGCCGTCATATTCTTCTTGATGGCGCTTAGGGAAGAGGCGGTTGATTTCTTCCACTGTCACTGATTGAGTTTGAAGCGGTTCACCAATGACAGGTGAGAGGGATACTTTATTCACTGAAGTAAAATTAGGTTGCTCCAGTTTATTAACCTGCTCCCATGCTTCGAAAATTTCTTGTTCAAATTCCAAAGTAGAAACCGCTTCTGTATGGTTTTCTTTAAATAAACCGTAAAACACGAATTGTGCTGAACCTGAAAGTTTCACTCGCTCCGACTGTAGAGCAGTGTAGGCAAACTCATATTGGTATACTTCATTTGCTAAATTAGCTTTCGACAAAGCTTCCGGCTTATTTGTTTCTTTATATGATTTTCCGAAGAACTGGAATCCATCTGTTGAATAGCCAACAACTTTCGATAAAGCTCCTTGCTGTAAATAAGGGAAGCCTGTTGATTGTGGCTGGTTTTGACGAGAGCAAACAATATAGCCTCTCTTATCGTCATTAAAAACTTTATAGTCAACATATTGAGACATATACGCTTCATTGGAACGAACAGCGCCTTGGTCGGCAAGACCAACATCTTGACCATAAACGATGTCCACATATGCATCGGATCCTTCTAATTTTACATCCCAAAACCAAATTTTTTGATCTGTCAATGTAAAAGTAACTTCATAGTCAACTTGTTTGTATGAACCTTTCCAACACACTTGTTCATCGGAATGATAGAACAGGCTAGAAGATTGGACGCCAAGTAAAGGAATGGCTTCAATATGATCGTTCTCATGAAAACGCAAATAGATATTATTTAAAGACCCATCTAATGGATTCGCAAACCATTGGTTGAGCATAAGGTGGTTGTGGGTGGCTGCATGAACGTCCCCACTGTTTAAAAAGGAAAACTGAATATTTCCAGCATTAATTTTTATAATCGAGTCTGTAATGGTAGTCATTGTTTTCTCCTTTTATCGTTATAAGAACATCCCAATCGAAACGTTTCGATTAGATCATAATTGAATTATAATCGCTTTCAAAAGGGTAGTCAATGATAAAATCGAAACGTTTTTATTTTAGTAATACAAACAATATCCTGGTCCTTTTTATACAGGGTTCATTACTGACTTAAATATTTTATTCTGAGGGAAGATACTCGATAAGAGGTGATATCATATCATTCAAAGCACTTTGATTATGATAGGAGCTCGAGGAGCACAACAAAAAATGGTGGAGGTACAGAACCTTCACCATTTTTTCGATTAATCCCAATAGAAGATTGATGCTTTTATTCAGGCTCACTCCAAGGATAATGGAAGTTTTTTTACCCCTCTAACAATCATACCTGATCTCCATTCGAGATCTTTTTTATCAGCATTCAATTTAACATTTGGATAACGTTGGATAAAACTATTAATGGCAATCTCACCTTCTAAACGAGCAAGTGGGGCGCCGAGGCATGCGTGAATACCTTTTCCAAATGCCAAGTGTTTACTTTTTTCTCGGGTAAGGTCAAAGACTTCTGGGTCGTTAAATTGGTCCGGATCATGGTTTGCTGAATTAAGGGCCACAATCACTAGATCACCTTTACTGATTGACTTTCCTTTAAACTCTAAATTTTCAGCTGCCCAGCGGGAGGTACTAAATTCTACTGGACCATTGTAGCGAAGTACTTCTTCAATAGCAGTATGAATGAATGCTGGTTGACTTTTTAGCAACTCCAGCTGTTCTGGATGTTCTAATAAAGCCATCATAGCATTACCAATTAAGTTTACTGTGGTTTCGTGGCCTGCAATAATTAAAAGAGTCACAACGCCGTATAGCTCTTGCTCCGTTAGTTGATCCCCTTGTTCTTCGGCAATAATTAGTTGACTGATTAAGCTTTCTACTGGATTTTCTCGGACAATCGCGAATAGTTTTTTGAGATATTGTACAAAGTCATTCATATGTTGGTGCATATCTCGGTCAAATTCCCCGTTTGGGTCTTCGATAATTGAATTAGACCAAAGACGAAACTTGTCACGATCCTCTGTTGGAATTCCAAGTATTTCACAAATAACGATGATTGGTAAGGGGAAAGCAAACTCATTAATTAGATCCACATGTTGCTTTCCGGCCATTTCGTCAAGCAACACATTTGTAATTTCTTGGATACGGCCTCTCATCCCAGCAATTAATTGTGGTGTAAAAGCTTTTGAAACAAGCCCACGTAAACGCTTATGATCGGGCGGGTCGGCAAAAAGCATGTTTTGGCTAAATATATCGTCATGTTCCATCTCTTCATCATAAAGCTTTGTATAGTCTTTAATAAACCTTCGATCTTTTAAAGCTGCAAGCGCATCCTCATATTTCGTTATTATCCATGCATATTGACCATCTGGAAGTAGTACATAGGAAACAGGATCTTCTTTTCTAAGCTTTGCATAAGCAGGATAAGGATTTTCCGTAAATCCTTTTGAAAATAAGCTAGCCTTTAATGGCTCAGTCGGATTCATTATCATTTTCCCCTTTCGAAAAGACGCTCATATAGTATGTTTATATCCTATTAACCTTGCAGATTCATTGTTGACTTCATATCCATGCGAATTAATAATCTCTTTATTATCATATAATTATATATATTCTTCCTTAATGAATGAAAAGCCTTTATCAATATAGGTTTTTTTATGAAAAAGGAGCTCGAATTGCAGCTTTTTCAGAATCGGTTTTTCTACAAAACTTGTGAAAAATTCATAACATAAATTAATACTTGAAAAGGGGAAAATACATGGCCAAAAATGAAGATCCCTCATTCGTAATGTTTTCAACAGCTCATATTATGGCAGGAGTGGTATTATGCCTTTCTATTTTTTTACTATTTATTTTAAAACAGAAACGGCCACATCAGTTGAAGAAAAGCCTCCTACTAGAACGCTTTTTTGCCTTATCATTATTGATAATGGAGGTCCTTTATCATGTTTGGATGATTAAGGCAGGAAGGTGGGATCTGAGTAATTCGTTGCCGCTTGAGTTATGCAGTATTAGTTTAGTCGCGGCCATCCTCCTCCTATGGACTGGGAACAGGCATTTATATGATTTTGTTTTTTTTGCTGGTATCGGAGGAGCGCTTCAAGCTGTGGCAACTCCTGATTTAGACCTCAGCTATCCTCACTTCAGATACTTCCACTTTTTTTATACTCATTTTGGCATTATTTTAACAGCGCTTTATTTTACATGGATGAAAGGATTTGGACCAACCTTTAAAGGAATCATCAAAACGATGGTTGCCTTAAACTTGTTGCTACCGCTCGTTTTTGCTGTGGATATTTTCGTTCATGGGAACTATATGTTCTTAAGAATGAAACCGATAGGTGGGAGTCTGCTTGATTTTCTAGGCCCATATCCATGGTATATATTATCGCTCGAAGCGGTAGCTATTCTAATGTTCGTATTTCTATGGTTACTTTTTAGGAAACGGGCGGTTATTGAAGAAATTATTGGAATGCAAAAATAAATTTTTAATAAAAATGATGAAAATCCCCATCATTCTTTTCCCCAATCCATCATTAAATAAAGGGAAAGTTGAATTTAATTTAGGGATGGATGATGATGGCGAAGAGATACCGGGGGAAAACATTGTGGCGGTTACAATCGAGAGGACGTGGGGAGTGCCCGTTATGTGGTAAGAAAAGAATTAAATTATTGTACACTCATAGAACTGAAGCAAATGAAAACATTCAGGTATGTAAAAACTGCCGACATAAATAATTCGCCAGGGCTACTTAGGCGGATTTTTTTATTAACAGAAGTAATTCTTAAAGAAGGAATTCAAAATAAGCCTAAAGAATATTTAAGATTGGGGAACTCAATAAGCCCTGATAATATTGTGATTCATGATAACTTTTCAGAAGTGGAGAAAATGTCTTAGTAGGAAAATCCAATCGGGATAAAACAATTGGAACAAATAAATTTCTAATAGGGGCATTGATTTATAAGATCTAAACCAAATAGAAATGTACCATGAGAAGTGAAAAAATAATGCTGAATTTAGTAACCATTTTCCAACACATCCTATCTTATAGAATATTGTGCCTTCATCGTTACAATTTTATTTTACCCAAAGATCTTTAAACTAACGTAAAAGAATTGTAATGATTGAGTTAATTTTGATATCTAGAAGTAGTCTAGCAACTTCAAAGAAGGAAAAGTCAGGTGGCTAAGGGAATATTATATTTAGAAGAGTAGGATATTTGGAATCCACTTTTCAAAAGACTGGAGATGAGGACGATCGCGACTCTTCATTTAATGATCGGTCTCCCATGTAGTGGTAAAACTACACTTGCACGGGAACTAGAAAAGAAATATTCTGCACTTCGTCTGACTCCTGATGAGTGGCATATTCCTTTGTACGGACACGATCTTGATGAAAAAGAACATGAAGCTAGACATGATTTAGTGGAGTGTATGCTGTGGGATTTGGCTGCGAGGGTTTTAGTTCTTGGTGTAGATGTTATTTTGGATTTTGGCTGTTGGGCGCGTAGCGAGCGTGATGATTTCCGTTCACGAGCAGCGGAATTAGGAGCCGATTTTAAAATTCATTTTCTTGACGTATCTGAAAAGGAGCTTTTGGAGCGCCTTGCAGCAAGAAATGCTCAGCTTCCTAAAAATACGTTTAGAATTCCAGAGGAAAAGCTTAAAGAGTGGATATTGATGTTTGAACCGCCTTCACAAGATGAGCTTAAATAATCGACTTATTTTAGACTTGACCGAAATTTGAGAAGAAGTTCAAACTCGCCAGAGGTGTATAACTGTAGATAGGATTAACAAAACGGTAAGGCATTTGTCTGCCGTTTTTTCAATTGAATTAAAAACTTTTTAGAGTGATGCCTCGTCTTAGATATAGGAAGGGGGGACCGATGTGGAAGAATTAACGATTGAAGTGTTTGAAACTGAAGATATAGAAGAAAAAATCGATGAAATTATGAAAATATACGGCAATGAAATTTTTCATCTTGTATATTCCTATGTAAAAAATAAAGCAGTGGCTGAGGATTTAACTCAAGATATTTTTATTAAATGTTATAAGGCTCTTCATACATATAAAAGAAAATCTAAGTTTAGAACATGGTTATGGCGAATTGCTATTAATCACTGCAAAGACTATTTAAAAAGCTGGTACAACAAAAATGTCATTATTAGTGAAGATGAATATAGAAAAAACTGTTCCCAAAAGGAAACTGTCGAGCAGGCTGTCATCCAAAAAGATGAAGATCATCGACTGACATCTGCAGTCATGGATCTACCCATCAACTATCGAGAAGTGATTTATCTTTTTTATTTTGAAGAATTGCCAATCAAAGAAATTTCTGTAGTCATAGGACTGAAAGAAAACACGGTTAAGACACGGCTTAGAAGAGCAAAGGAACTTCTAAAAGAAAGATTGGAGGAATAAGCAAAATGGAAGATCGTTTAAAAAACCTTCGTAAATCAATGGAGAAAACGACTTTTAACCAATTGAAGTTTACAGAGCGGCAGCGAAAGGATATTCGGGAAAAAATCAACAAACAAAACGAAAGTGAAGAAGACATTTTACTAGCGATCATGCAGCTTCTTGTTCTTGAAAAGACAGGCTTTGAATTAGCTAAATATTTACGGAGCCGGGGTATTCAAAAATTCGAGAATAACGAAGGATTATTATACACGCTATTACATCGTCTGGAACAGTCCGGTTGTTTACAATCAAACTGGGATGAGTCAGCAGCTAAGCATTATAAGTTAAATGATAAAGGAAGAAAAATATTACGAAAAGCAGAAAAAAAACAAACAAAGAAACGATTTGTTTTAACAGAATTATTAGAGGGGTGAGGGGATAGTGAAGAAAGGAGGACATTTCTTTTTAAATGAAGTCATCAATCAAATCCATTCGAAAGAAGCAAGGAAGTATGTAGCTGATGAATTGGGTTACCATTTAAAGAAGGCAAAGAGCGAATGGATAGGGAAGGGACTAACTGAAGAAGAAGCTGAAGAAAAATCGATTGAGCAGATGGGGAGCCCAATACTACTCGGTAAACAACTTAACAAACTTCATCGGCCAAAGGTAGATTGGTTGATGGTCATCTTGTTGATAACGGCTTTATGTCTTGGGTTCTTACCGTTATTTGCTCTCGGCTACATGAACGGAATACATTTTGCAATATATAAGGTCATCTTTGTCCTTTTCGGTGGTGCTGCAGCTCTTGGTATGATTTTCATTGATTATCGGAAATTGAAAAAGTACGGATGGATGTTTTTCACAATAGGAATGCTCATCCTCATCATGATTAGCCTTTTTTCAAACATAATGATCAATGGGCTTCCTTATGTAAGATTTGGACCTATGAGAATTGAAAGCTCGATGGCTTTACCATTCTTTTTTCTTGCCTGGGCTTCTTTTTTTAATAACAAAAAGTTGAAAGTTTGGCATTTTGTCACTTTGTTTTTACTTTCTTTTTATTCATTCCTTAGTATACCTACTCTTTCAATAACTTTCATTTATTTTATCATGGTATTTGTAATGCTTTGGTGGAGTGAGTTTAGTCGAAAAGTGATTGTAACGATAACAGCGCTAACAGTTGGTTCATTTTGCATCACTGGTATAACACTTTGGCGATTTCTAGCAATTTATCAGAAAGAAAGAGTGCTGGCGTTTGTAAACCCTGAAAAATATCCAAATTCTGGTGGTTTCACTATGTTGCAGCATAAAGAGCTCCTGTCAAAAGCAGGCTGGTTTGGAAGTCCAATGAACAATGAATTAATATCAGAAGCTCATACAAATTTTGTTTTTGTAAGCTTTACTCACTACTATGGCTGGCTTTTTGCTATCGCTCTTGTTTGTATTCTCTCACTATTTGCAGCACGAATCATTGTAGTCATTCCAAGAATAAATGATTCATATGGAAAACTTCTTCTTATCGGGGCTGTTGCTCTCTATACAATCCAGCTGGTTTACAATATCGGGATGACACTCGGATTTTTACCATTGACTACTATGTCCTTGCCATTCATTAGCTATGGGTTGATGCCTATTCTGCTAAATGCCATTTTAATTGGACTTGTGTTAAGTGTATATCGTCGTAAAGATTTGATATCCAGTAGAGTGATTTTTGATGAAAAGTAGATAAGGCTTTTATTAACATAAAGAAAAGCACAGCGGAAACCTGTGCTTTTCATGCTTGCCACCTAAAAAACTTTGCCCCAATTGCAAATGTCCCAATTCCCCATAAGGCAAGTATGCCAATATTTAGCCAAAAGCTCGTGTTCATGATACCGAGTCCGTACACCATGCTGTCACGAATACCATTTGCGAAGTAAGTAAGTGGAGAGATGACGGCAATTGGTTTTACATAGCTAGGAAGCATTGATAATTCGAAAAATATTCCACTTAGAAACATCATGATGAAGCTGAAAATATTCGCTAGACCCATATAGCCATCCATTGACCTAGTAAATGCTGATATCATGAAACCAAAAGCGGAAAAGGTGATCGTACCGGCGATAAAGATTAGGATAAAAGAAAGTATATTTACATGTAAAGAAGCTTTGAAAAAAAGAACTCCGATTAAAGTAAGTAGTACGATTTGAAAGACCGAGAGAATTAGACGCACTAATGAAATACTAAACCCAAACGTTTTCATCGTGATCGGTGTCAGCATCAAACGTTTTAAAAGTCCATTGCGGCGCATTTCAATCATGCTAACCATCCCGAAGAGCCCTGCTTGCGCGATGGATAATGCAATCATACCCGTTACAAGGAAATCGGCATATTTCAGCTTATCATTACCGGCTGAAATATATTGTGTCTGTAAAGAAAGCTGTGGGGTCACGCCTGCGATTTGATAGTTTGTTCCTTGCAGGATACTGTTAATGATCCCGCCCATTGCTTGACTTAGTGTGGAATTTTCCTTTTCTTTGTTCAATAACAGTTCTATGGATTTTGCGTCAGGACTACTAGGCAGCACAATAACGGCATCCACCTTTTTATCCTTTAGCCAATCTGCAGCTTGTGCTCGACTAACAGGAGAATCCTTTTTCCACTTAAGTACTGGTATATGTTTTAAGGTCGATTGGATGTTTTCAGCAAGTTCATTAGGCTCTTCCATAACAGTAACAATTTTAGCCTCAAAGGACGAATCGCCTTCATTCATTCCACCAAAAATGGTAAGGAAAATAACCATAAGTAAAACGGGAAAAGCGATGGACCAGCCCCATACCGATTTTTCGCGGAAAGTAGATTTAAAATTAGCTTTAAAGAGCTTACGAAACTGTTTCATTGATTTAGTCCCTCCACTCTTTCCCGGTATATGATAAAAAAACGTCCTCAAGGCTTAAATCTTTAATCCCGATTTGCTCAACTTTTATTTGATTTTCTGTCGTATACTTAAAAAGATGGTATAGCGATTCTTCCGGACTTGTTGTTGAGAAAATGAGCATGTTCTGCTCTGCTTTTACTTTTGTTACTCCCGGGTATTCCTTCACTACTTGAATTATTTCTCTAGCATCCTTGATACTTGCGGGAAAAGATAGATGAATTTCCCTTTCTTTCGATAAAACTTGTATTAAGTTTTGAGGCGTATCTAATGCGATTATTTTACCTTGGTCAACAATACAGACACGATCGCTTAACTTTTCTGCTTCTTCCATGTAATGAGTCGTTAAAATTGTCGTTTTTCCTAAGCTTTTAAGTTTCAGTACAATATCCCAAATATTTCTCCGTGCTTGAGGGTCAAGCCCTGTTGTTGGTTCATCAAAGAACAGTATATCGGGATCATTGACTAGTGCAATCCCGATTGCCAGTCGTTGTTTTTGCCCGCCAGATAATATTTTCACTCGTTTATTACGATGTTCAGTTAAATTAATGAAATCCAAAATTTCGCCAATTGATCGTGAACGTTTATAGAGACCAGCAAACACATCTAGGCTTTCATATACTGTAAGTAAGTCAAACAATGCACTTGTCTGCGGCTGGACACCGATAATTTGCTTAATCCGCCTCGAATCGCTTTTCCAGTTCATACCTTTCAGTTGGATTTCCCCGCTATCCGGAGTTTGCAGCCCCTCAATCATCTCCAGTGTCGTTGTTTTACCAGCACCGTTTGGGCCAATAATCGTAAATATTTCCCCGTTTTCTACGGAAAAGCTGATATTATCCACAGCCACTACTGATTGAAACGTTTTTCGAAGTTTCTTCACTTCCAATATGGGCAAATCAAATCCTCCTTAAAAAAGTGATTTTGGAAAAAAACCTTGCACGGATTAATTGTATTCCACCTACTTTGGAACGATACCTGGGTTGGTTAACAGAATTTCCTCGGTGGTTTCCCATAGCCTAGGTAGGAACTGGATAACATCTTCTCCTCGACGAATGAGATCGTCGGTGGATTTGATTCCGAGATCGGCAACAATTTCTTCAAAGGCTGGTAAGAGTGTACGTTGCAGGTCCGGTGGGCCGTCTGTTTCAAGAATCTTATGGCAACGTGCAAATGTTGCTACAATCCAAAAGACCGCTTCTCGGTGGTCGCCGGCCTGGATGAGCGCACGACTTCCGTCAATAGCGATCGGTCGCGATTCGGTGGTGATGTCAGTGCTGAAGAAAAACGGCGTCTTTGCTACTGCCGCTGCGGCGTCGAAGGTTCGCGCGAGTTCGTCAAGATGATGTTCGACGCGTTCGGGGGTCAAATGAGCACAGCCGAGCAATTTTAGTAGCTCTGAGTAAAGATCTTCGTGTCCGTACTCAATAAGGACTTCACGGGCAGCGAGGTAGCGCAGTCTTACAGTAGGATTCCGGAGTGCCGCCACTAATAGAACATGCGTGGTCACGCCGGTCGGAAACATCCATGAATTCACTTGATCATAGAATGGACCGGAAGTGTTGATGGTCCTTAGCCCGTTCTCAATTTTCTCTCGGACGTTCTCACATCTTCGGCGTACCCACGTCCGCTCAGCAAAATGACGAGAGACCTGTTTTTGCAGTTTGCGCAGATGTCCCGTAGGATCGTCGATGATTGTATCCACCCGGAAGCTTCCCGCCAAATGATAGGATGTCAGAACTTCCTCGAACGAAGCGAGTTGACTCGAGGATAGGTAAGTGGCCTCTATCAGCGTGTTATCGTAGATGAACTTTCCAAGCTTTTGCGGCGGCTCGTCGTGTGCGGTGACGACTACGACGTCGACATCCGATGACTCTGACAGCTCCGCGTCATCGGGCTTCCCTATAATTGAACCGCTAAAATATGCCCCCCTGAACCAATCTTCTTTGCTGGCGTACTTCATGACCCACTCAACTGCTGCAGCTTTTGCTGGCCCGACTCTCATAGACAGCATCCTCCATTTCGCTTAAATTTGTAGTTTGAGGGACTTACCGAGTTCTTTTTTGTTAGGTTTTCTACACGAATAATCATTTAAGAGAAACCTCCACGGGTAAATTGTATAGCGTTTACATTTTATCTGAAAAAAATCGTAAAGAATAGTCTGAAAATAATTCTTTAAGTGTGATATACTTGCTATAGAAAGATATTTACAAACCAAAACAAAACCCTTGAAATTCCGGTTTTTCCGGATATTTCGGGGGTTTTTTTATTTAATAAAATTCTCATATTGTTTGGAACAACAACTAGCGTAGCTTCACAAGCGATTCTAGATTGGTACTCCGATTTGTTCTTTAGCGGCTCGTAAATCCGCTGAGTGGCTTGAATCCTGTCACGAGTGGCTCGTAAATCCGCTGAGTGGCTTGAATCCAGTCGCGAGTGGCTCGCAAATCCGCTGAGTGGCTTGAATCCAGTCGCGAGTGGCTCGCAAATCCGCTGAGTGGCTTGAATCCACGCGTGAGTGGCTCGCAAATCCGCTGAGTGGCTTGAATCCTGTCGTGAGTGGCTCGCAAATCCGCCGAGTGGCTTGAATCCATGCGTGAGTGGCTCGCAAATCCGCTGAGTGGCTTGAATCCACGCGTGAGTGGCTCGCAAAACCGCTGAGTGGCTTGAATCCTGTCGTGAGTGGCTCGCAAATCCGCTGAGTGGCTTGAATCCATGCGTGAGTGGCTTGAATCCATGCGTGAGTGGCTCGCAAATCCGCTGAGTGGCTTGAATCCTGTCGTGAGTGGCTCGCAAAACCGCCGAGTGGCTTGAATCCAGTCGCGAGTGGCTCGTAAATCCGCTGAGTGGCCCGAATGAATTCGGGAGACTTGCGGAAATTTGTTAAGCGCCGCCCTGTTAAAGGAATAGTCATGTAGAAAGGAGAAGTATTTGATAAGCACCTGCGTAATTACTCAGGGAAAATTATCATCTCAAAAAATAGGGGACGAATCATTTGAAAACGAATTTATTTTTCGTCAGACATGCTCATTCTACTTATACAACTGATGAACTCGGAAGGCCTTTGTCAGAACGAGGCTTTATAGATGCCGAAGCGGTAACTGAAGTACTAAAAACCGAAAATATCGAACATGTCATTTCCAGTCCTTATAAACGTGCGATTCAAACAGTGGAAGGGATTGCCAGTTACATAAATACAGAGATTGAGATTGTAGATGGCTTTAAGGAGCGTACTCTGTCAGAGGAATCCGTTGATAGTTTTACAGATGCCATTACAAAAGTGTGGGAGGATCCAACCTTTTCTTGGGAAGGTGGGGAATCAAATCTCATAGCCCAAATAAGAGGAATCGAAATTACTTTTCAAACGCTAGAAAAGTATGAAGGGAAAAACGTTGTTATCGGAACACACGGTAATATCATGGTTTTGATTATGAATCACTTTGATAAGAAGTTCGATTTCACATTCTGGCAGGAACTTGAAATGCCAGATATTTATAAATTGACTTTTGATAATAAGAATCTAGTTGAAGTAAAAAGAATTTGGAATCGAATAGATAGGGGTGTTTCTCATGATCAGACTAGAACCAATTAAAGCAGCAAAACAGTTCGTCGAAAAAACATTCCAACTTGCCAGGGAGCAGTATTAGCTGGTAGCTTAGTTAGGGGTGAAGGAACAGAAACCTCAGATCTTAATATCTTTTAGAACCATATGGTGGTCGGTTATTCGAGGGTTTTTCTATAGGTAAAATCTAAAATGGAAAAACAGAAAAGGATGATATTTTTTGATTAAAGCAGTTATATTTGATTTTGATGGCACGATTGTTGATACAGGGTCGGCATGGTTTGATATTTATCGGGCCGTGTTGAAGGAAGAGCATCAATACGATCTATCACTTAAGGATTTTGTGAAAATTGTAGGAACAACAGATGAGGCCTTATTCGATTTTATCGATCAGTCGCTCGATAGCCCACTTGACCGGAAATTGTTCGGGGAGAAAGTCAAAGAACATTTTAAAGAAATAAAAGAGCAGCTAGTTTTAAGGGAAGGATTTTTGGAGATTTTGGAAAGCATCAAAGACAGCGGCGTCCAACTTGCCGTTGCTAGCAGCTCGAAACGTGACTGGGTTGTCGGGTTCCTAGATCGGTATGGACTCACCAAATATTTTCCAATAATATTCACAGCTGAAGACGTTCAAGAAGTGAAACCGAACCCTGAGCTTTATATTAAAACATTGGAGGCACTTGGCGTTGATCCGGACGAGGCTGTTGCAGTAGAGGATTCAGCTAACGGTTCGCTTGCTGCCATTCGAGCCGGTATCAATTGCCTCATCATCCCCAACGATGTAACCAGATCCTTTGAATTTCATGAAAAAGCTCAATTGATCGAATCATATGCTGAGTTTGACCTTGTTCGATATTTGAAAAAAGAAACATGGAATTAAATACATACATTTCTCTATGATAAAAAGCATGCAACAAATGTCCCTTTCATATAATTTATTGAAGTGAAAATTATATGAGGGGGGTTTTTAATGGGAGTCAAGCTGATTAAGATTGCTGTCGTTTATTTTTTGATCGGTATTTCTTTTGGGCTTTATATGTCTTTAACTCATGTCTTCAAATTGGCGACTGTACATGTTCATATTAATTTGCTTGGATGGATGTCACTTGCCGTTGCTGGTATTTTATATACTTTATTCCCACAACTTGCGCAAACATCAGCGGCTAAAGTTCATTTTTGGCTACACAATATCGGCTTGCCCGTCATGATGATTAGTATTGCTTTAGCCATTTTGGATGTCAGTCCAATATTTTTTCTCATAGCCACTATTGGTGGTGTAGTGACTGTGATTGGCATTTTCTTCTTTGGTTTTAATGTGTTGAAAAATTTAGGTAATGAATCAAGCATATAATTAATATAGGAAGCACCTCGTCTAATATATGATCGGGGTGCTTTTTAGATTCTACCGATCCAAAACTGCTTTTTCTTCTGTCACAGACGGCAAACTTCCTTGTCACTCCGATCATTATAATTCATAATTTTTATAAAAACTCCTGCCTTCTAGCTGCTTTTCATGGAATAAGCTATTTTGAGAATACTTATAAATAATCCAAGAATACGAAGGAGTACAAAATACGTATGATTAAACGAAGTCGGAAAGAGAAAAGGAAGAACAATAGCGAGCGTTATACCATCGGTGATTTTTTTGTTGATATGCTCTTTTGGTTTTTTGAATTATTGTGGTTGCCTTTCCGTTTGTTGTTTGTCGGAGTAAGTTATGTTGTTCGGTCGATTCTCAATCTTTTTTAAAATGAGGGTGTCAATAGCTTCATTGACATAAAACAACCGACATACCAGGAAACCCTTTGGAATGTCGGTGGTATTCATGAATTTTATGAGTCTATGGAGGAATAAATAAACTTAATCCTCAAACCCAAACCGAGGCTTTAAAATCTATGAATCACTTCTTCTTATTCCCTTTATCTTTTCCAAGCCCAATGGCTGATCCTTCACGGCTTGAATCAGCAGCCCCGTAATAGGCGCCGGTTTTAGGATCGACCATGATTGCTTGGACATTTCCGATTTCCCCATGATTTGCTTCCCATTTATGCCCCATTTCTGCAAGCTTAGCTCTTACATCATCAGGAACTCCTTGTTCCCAGCGAATGGTTGGGAATTGATTGCTGTAGATGCGTGGTTCTTCAATGGCATCTTTTAAGTTCATATCATAATCAATAACATTTAAGATTGTTTGTAATACAGAAGTAATAATCGTTGGTCCACCAGGGGAGCCAACTGTCATAAACGGCTTTCCGTCTTTCAAAAGCATCGTGGGCGACATGCTGCTTAGCGGCCGCTTGCCTGGCTGAACTTCATTGGATCCTCCAGGGATTGCATCAAAATCGGTCAACTCGTTATTCAGCATAATGCCATACTCCGGCACCATAATTCCTGTGCCGAATAATTGTTCAATCGTCGTTGTATACGTAACGATATTTCCCCACTTGTCCGCTACGGTAAAGTGAGTTGTTTGGCCAATGGCTTTTTCGTCGTTTTGTTCTACGTAAGAGTGAACGCTGCCATCTTCATATTTCCATGGGTCTCCAGGCTTTACATCCTTATTTGCTTTGTCCAGGCTAATCAAGCTGCTGCGTTCGGTGAGATAGTCCGGGTGTAGCAAGCCTTTTTCGGGAATATCGATGAATTCCGGGTCTCCCATATAAGCACCTCTGTCAGCATAAGCAAGGTGCATCGCCTCAGCAAGCAGATGGTATTTTTCAGCAGAGCGGCTATCATACTGACTAATATTGAATGGTTCCAAAAGCTTGAGGATTTGAAGCACCGTTAATCCGCCGGAGCTTGGAGGCGGCATAGCAGCCACATCGTATCCTTTATAATCAGAATAGAGCGGCTCATCAATCGTATATTCATAGTTTTTTAGATCATCGATGGCCATGCTTCCGCCAAAGTCTTGGACCGTTCCAGCAATCGAGTGTCCAATTTCTCCTTTATAAAATACATCCGGACCTTGCTTTTGGATTAACTTAAATGTACGTGCCAAGTCTTTTTGAACTAATAGATCGCCCTCTTTTAAAGGCACGCCATTTGGTAAAAAGACGTTTTTTGCAGCGGATTTTGCAAGCTTGTCCTTATTCTCTTCGATCGCATCTGCTAAAACCCAGTTTACTTTTACCCCTTTTTCGGCAAGCTTTAAAGCCGGTTGGATAAGTTCGTGGAATTGTCTAGATCCCCATTTTTCATGTGCGGCATAGAGACCGGCTAATGTTCCGGGAACACCGACAGCATTTCCGTGGGTGTGACGGGCTGCAAAGGGGATGGCCTTTCCATTTTCGTCAAGGAACATATCAGGCGTTGCTCCAGCGGGAGCTCTTTCCCTGCTATTAATGATGGAGATATCTTTTGTTTTCGTATCATAAACCATCATAAAGCCGCCACCGCCGATTCCGGACATCATCGGTTCCGCTACATTCAGCGCAAATTGGACGGCGATCGCAGCATCAACGGCATTGCCTCCTTGCTGAAGAACCTTTGCTCCGATTTCAGAGGCAGCAGGATGTGCGCTTACAACCATGCCATCTTTTCCTGCAGCGGTCTCGCTTGAAGAATCAAAATTGCTAGCGCTTACATTGAAATGTGGGAAAATTGGTATAAGCATGAGCGTCAATAGAATGGATAAAATGGATAAACTAGTTTTCTTCATCATATTTTCCTCCTTGTAAAAGTTATCCATTTCACTTTACTGAATATATTGAATATTATCATGAGAACAAAGGGCACAGTCCATCGGCATGAATAACTTGTAAAATTTTCCTGGTGAAAGGAATTTCAGTTTGATTTGTTTGAATTTTTTATATATAATAACTGAAAATATATGAAATTCTATGATGAAGAGAGTAGTTATGGTGGCGTCTAAAAGCGAGTTAGGGATGGTGGAAGCCTAATAGTCCCGTCATAACGAAGCGCACTTCTGAGGAACAGCCTGAAATGTGATAAAAGTAGGGTGTTAGTCGGGGGAGGATCCCGTTATCAATATGTAAGAAGGTTCTTTGTGAACAATAAGAGTGGTACCGCGGGTAATCTCGTCTCTAACTAGGAGACGGGATTTTTTTATTTTTAAGGAGGCGAACGAAATGAATTTAGTGAAAATGTATGCGGAGGAAGTTTCTTTACAATTAAATGGGATTTTACAACTAGATGAGGTTGAAAAGCTGATTGAAAAACCAAAATATGCCGATCAGGGAGATTTGGCATTTCCATGTTTTACACTCGCTAAAATGCTTAGAAAGTCTCCGCAAATGATTGCCAACGAGATAGCGGATAAGATCAAAAACCCTATTTTTGAAAAAGTTCAAGCTGATGGACCTTATTTAAATTGCTTTCTCAATAAACAAATTGTCAGTAAGGAAATTCTACAGACACTTTTAAAAGATGGATCTAACTATGGTTCCCTTGATATTGGCAAAGGGAAAAATGTCGTCATTGACTTTTCTTCACCGAATATTGCAAAGCCTTTTTCCATGGGACATCTGCGGTCAACAGTGATTGGCAATGCGATTGCAAATATCGCGGAGAAATGCGGTTATCGAGCGGTGAGAATTAATCATCTTGGTGATTGGGGAACCCAATTCGGAAAACTAATCGTTGCTTATAAACTTTGGGGTAGCGACGAGAGTATAACGGTCAATCCAATCAAGGAATTATTAGATCTTTATGTAAAATTTCATCAGGAAGCTGAAGTTGATTCAAAATTGGAAGACGAAGCCCGTGCTTGGTTTAAGAAATTAGAGGATGGCAATGAAGAAGCCTTGCAACTTTGGAAATGGTTTAGAGACGAATCTCTTCAAGAGTTCTCCAAAATATATCAATTATTAGGCGTTCACTTCGCTTCTTATCAAGGTGAGGCATTTTATAACGACAAAATGGATGAAACGATTGAGCTCTTGAAAAAGAAGGGACTGCTCCATTCCTCCGATGGTGCACAAGTCGTTGAGCTAACCGAATATGATTTGCCGCCTTGTTTAATTGAAAAATCTGATGGGGCTACTTTGTACGCAACGAGGGATCTTACGGCAGCACTGTATAGACAAGAAACATACAAGTTTGAAAAAGCTTTATATGTAGTTGGGCATGAACAAAGCCTGCACTTCAAACAAGTATTCCTCGTTTTAGAGAAGATGGGGTATGACTGGGCAAATCAAATGGAACATATTCCATTTGGCTTTATCCTGAAAGACGGGAAAAAGATGTCGACAAGAAAGGGGAAAATTGTTCTTTTAGAAGAGGTAATTGAAGAAGCAATTGAATTAGCTTTAAAGAGTATCGAAGCCAAAAATCCAGGGCTTCCAAATAAAGAGGAAGTTGCGAAGATGGTTGGAGTTGGCGCGATCATTTTCCATGACTTAAAAAATGAGCGGCAAAATAATATTGAATTTTCTCTTGAAGAGATGTTACATTTTGAAGGCTCAACGGGTCCATATATTCAATACACTCATGCGAGAGCATGTTCGATTTTAAGAAAATCTCATATTGATTTGACGGGATTGAATCCAGAAGGACTGAATGATGACTATAGCTGGACGATTTTAAAAATGTTAATGGAATTTCCGAGTGTGATTCAAAGAAGTTTTAATCAAAATGAACCTTCACAAATCGCGAGATATTTAATTGCATTGTCGCAAGATTTTAATAAATATTATGGTCACGTAAAGATATTGTCGGAGGATCAGGAGCAAGAAAGTAGACTTGCTTTAGTCAAAGTGGTTACGATTGTTTTGAGTGAGGGGCTGAGACTCCTTGGAATAGAGGCTCCAGAGGAGATGTAGGTTAAGGAAGGGGTATGAAATTGAAACACTCCCTATGGGAAATTTTACGGGTTTCTACGAAATTGGGACTGACATCCTTTGGCGGTCCCATCGCCCATTTGGGCTATTTTAAAAATGAATATATAGATAAAAGAAAATGGCTGGACGATAAAACATATGCTGATATTATCGCGCTATGTCAATTCCTTCCTGGCCCTGCGAGTAGTCAGGTGGGTATCGCAATCGGTATTTTACGCGGAGGGTTAATAGGAGGGATTCTCTCCTTTTTAGGATTTACATTGCCATCTGTCCTAGTTTTAGTCTTATTTGCCTTTTTATTTAAAAACTTTGAGATTGCCGATGCGGGTTGGATTCATGGACTTAAAATTGTAGCAGTGGCAGTCGTAGCGCAGGCAGTCCTCGGTATGGGGAAAAAGCTAGCGCCTGATAAGCCAAGGGTGACCATTGCTATTTTGGCTACTATTTTTACATTGCTATGGCCGTCAGCCATTGGTCAAGTTGCTATTATCGTTTTGGCCGGGATTATGGGAGTCTTCCTTTATAAAAATCAGACATTCCCTGACGTCCGGGAAATGAGCGTGTCCATTAGCAAAAAGATAGGAATTGCGGCCTTGGCAATCTTCTTCATTCTGTTATTCGGCTTGCCATTTTTGAAACAGGTGACTCAATTGCAAGCTGTTGCGGTCTTTGATGCTTTTTACCGTGCGGGTTCACTCGTGTTTGGGGGCGGGCATGTCGTTTTACCTTTATTGGAAAGGGAACTTGTGCCAACTGGCTGGATTGGCGGTAGTGAATTTTTGGCTGGATATGGAGTTGCTCAAGCCGTTCCCGGACCGTTATTCACTTTTGCGGGCTATCTTGGAGCTATGATTAATGGAGTCAGTGGGGCGCTCCTTGCAACCCTTGCGATTTTCTTGCCGGCGTTTCTTCTCGTTGTCGGTTCGTTGCCGTTTTTAAATGAAATCCGTAAACGACCGCGTTTTCAAGCAGCATTGACTGCAATTAATGCTGCGGTAGTGGGCATCCTGCTGGCCGCTTTGTATAATCCGATTTGGACGAGCACGATTAAAACAACCGGTGATTTTGCCATTGCTTTGGCACTGTTTGGGTTGCTGACATATTGGAAGGTAGCGCCGTGGATGGTTGTATTGATTGGTGCTTTGGCTGGGGTTTTAATCGGAATTGCGGCCTAATTGTCCAGAAGGAGAAAACCGGAGTTCACTCTTCCGGTTTTTTTATTACATCATAAAATAGAAAATTTCATCATAAATTAGGTCATGCGTTACGATTTGAGGAGGATCTAATTATGATGGATTTTAATGAGCTTTGTACACAATTTGCGAAAATTTTAAATGGGAAAAGTAATATAGATCATGGGGTTTGCTCTGTATCATTACATCGCAATCTTACAGTTTCAGTTCAAGGGCGTCCAAGCACTACTGTCATTCCAGCAGACGTCTTGTTCGAATCATTAGATCAAAACGGTTATGCATTAAACTTGGCTGAAATAGCTATTTTAGAAGCTGAGGTTCCTCTGTTTATGCAATCTATCATTCAACAAGGATTGATTGTTAGCGCCTTGCATAATCATTGGATATTTATGGAACCGCATATTCTATATATTCATATCCAATCCGTCGAGCCTCCATTGAATTTTGCGAGAAAATTGGCCCATGCTTTTTCTACTTTAAGCAGTTACCCAATATCCTCCAAAAACAAGTAAAAAATTTTTCTCAATTGAAAGGGTTTTCAGATTTTATTTAATGTGATATCTTTAAGTTATATCTGTGAAAATTCACAAAGTAGAAAAAAGGCGAAAGCTTCGTCTGTAGACTTTGTTGATTCACTAACCAAAGTTCTGAGTAGAAGAAGGGCTCCAATCAGTTGCCTCTTTTCTAAAAAATTTTCTTATGAAGGAAAGGAACGGTGAAGTTTGGTGGGTGCAAAAAAGAAAGTAAGAATTGGAATGGTAGGCTATAAATTTATGGGGAAGGCTCACAGCCATGCGTATCGTGATCTTCCATTTTATTTTGACTGTGAAACAGAGCCGGTTTTACAAGCTTTGGCTGGTAGAGATGAAGAAGGCGTTAAAGCGGCTGCAGAAAAAATGGGATGGCTTTCCTATGAGACTGACTGGCGTAGATTAATAGAGCGTGATGATATTGATTTAATCGATATCGTAACTCCTAATAATACCCATGCTGAAATTGCCATTGCAGCTGCTGAAGCTGGCAAACACATCCTTTGTGAAAAGCCGCTTGCCTTGACGATGGAACAAGCGCAACGAATGTATAATGCGGTTAAAAAGAATAATGTTATCCATATGATTTGTTATAATTATCGCTTTTCGCCTGCAATGCAGTTCGCGAAAAAATTGATAGAAGAAGGTCGGCTTGGTAAAATATATCATATGCGAGCTACATATTTGCAAGATTGGATTATGGATCCGAAATTCCCGCTTGTATGGCGGTTGACAAAGGAAGTAACAGGTTCTGGTGCACTTGGTGATATTGCTGCTCACAGCATTGACTTGGCACGCTACCTTGTCGGCGAATTCGATGAAGTAACCGGAATGATGGAAACGTTCATCAAAGAACGCCCTGTTGCTGAGGTAAGTGGGGGATTGAGCGCTAAATCAGATAGTTCGGTAATGAAAGAAGTAGATGTAGATGATGCATCCGCCTTCCTCGTACGGTTTGAAAATGGAGCAATGGGAGTCTTTGAGGCTTCTAGATTTGCCGGTGGAAACCGAAATGGCAACCGTTTTGAAATTAATGGTTCTAAGGGATCGATCCGCTGGGACATGGAAAGCATGAACAATTTGGAAGTTTATTTTGCCGACGATGAAGCAGGACTTCAAGGCTACCGAAATATTACTTGTACAGAGGAACAGCATCCATTTGCAGATGCATATTGGCCAGCAGGTCATATTATTGGTTATGAACATACCTTTATTAACTTGATGACTGAATTAATGAAAGGCTTAAGTGAGGGCTATAGTCCTTCGCCTAACTTTGATGATGGTATCAAAAATCAGGAGATTTTGGCTGCGATAGAAAAGTCCGTTGAAACACGCGGCTGGGTAAAAGTGGAACAAATGAAGCTAGTAGAGAATGTCTAGAATTGGGAGAGTTCCAAACTTTTAAAGTCATCCGGAACACTCATTACACTCAAGCAAGTGGGGGATTACACAATGGGAAAAGTAAAAACAGGTATTATTGGTTGTGGAATGATCAGTGAAATTTATATAAAAAACATGAGCTCAACCTTCCAAAATCTTGAGGTTATCGCAGTTGCGGATATCGATCTCGACCGCGCAAAGATGAGAGCAGCAGAATTCAATATTCCAAAGGCATATACACCTGAAGAATTACTTGCCGACAACGATATTGAAATGGTCATTAATTTGACAATCCCTACGGCACATGCGCCAATTTGTTTGCAAGCACTTGAAGCAGGTAAACATGTGTTTGTTGAGAAACCATTGGCTGTTACGCGCGAAGATGGGCTAAAAGTGTTGGAAACAGCAAAAAGCAAAGGCTTATACGTGGGATCAGCCCCGGATACATTTCTTGGTGGCGGTCTGCAAACATGCCGCAAGTTGATAGATGACGGCTGGATTGGCGAGCCGATCGGAGCAACTGCCTTTATGATGGGAAGTGGGCCTGAGAGTTTCCATCCAAACCCTGACTTCTTTTACGTAGAAGGCGGCGGTCCAATGTTTGATATGGGTCCCTATTATTTAACAGCGCTAATTAATTTAATCGGACCTATTAAACGTGTGACTGGTTCTGCGAGAGCAACGTATCCAGAAAGAACAATTATGGCTGGTCCGAGAGCCGGTGAAACAGTTCCTGTTGAAATTCCTACCCATATTGCAGGTGTATTTGAGTTTGCGAATGGTGCGGTCGGGTCGATTATTACGAGTTTTGACGTGTGGGGTTCTCAACTTCCAAGAATTGAAATTTACGGAACAACCGGCACATTAATCGTTCCTGATCCAAATACATTTGGAGGACCGATTTTTGTGAAAAGGCAAGGGGAATCCGAGTGGTCCTCAGTTCCTTTCACACATAGCTTTACAGAAAATAGCCGCGGAATTGGTGCCGCGGATATGGCAACTGCCATTAGAACCGGCGAAGCAAATCGAGCTAGCGGCGAACTTGCTTACCATGTGCTAGATGTGATGCACGCCTTCTTGGATGCAGCGGAAACTGGGAAGCATATCGAAATTTCCAGTGGATGTGAGCGTCCTGCCGCACTTCCGATGAATCAGGCATCACAGTTTATGAGATAAAAAAATCCTCCGGAAGACTCCGGAGGATTTCTTTATTTTACAGCATCCTCATATTTTCCTCTATATCGCTTTGCCTGTTCAATTAATGCTTCGTAATCGGCTTTCATCTATTAATCCAGTTTTTCGTAACTCTGTTAATACATGCATTTTTTCACCTCTATAAAATAATGGGAATTAATGATTCATAAAAATTAGAATCTTTGATATAATATAAATAGTTAACTTTAACTCTATTAACTATTTTAAATGATATGAGAAATGAAAGCGCTTCACGAGTTATTGATACTGGCTGTTTTCCTAGTATACTGCATTGTTATTTATATTAATTATAAATAAATACTAATTTTCACTTGAAACAGATTATCAAATTTGATAGAGTGTAATTAACACTATAATTAACACTAACAATACATATAAAGGTGGGGGATTAGTTTGAGTAAAAATCATTTGACTACAAGTTGGGGTGCACCAGTAGGTGATAACCAAAATTCAATGACAGCAGGATCTCGTGGACCATCGTTGATCCAAGATGTACATTTACTTGAAAAACTGGCACACTTTAACCGAGAGCGTATTCCAGAGCGGGTTGTCCACGCTAAAGGAGCAGGGGCGCATGGATATTTTGAAGTGACGAATGATTTATCGAAGTATACGAAAGCGAATTTCTTATCCGAAGTAGGCAAGCGCACGCCTATGTTTATTCGATTCTCAACTGTGGCTGGTGAATTAGGTTCAGCAGATACAGTTCGGGACCCACGAGGGTTTGCTGTGAAGTTTTATACGGAAGATGGCAACTATGACCTTGTTGGGAATAATACGCCTGTATTCTTTATTCGCGATGCAATTAAGTTCCCTGATTTTATCCATACGCAAAAAAGACATCCACAAACACATTTGAAAAATCCAAATGCAATCTGGGATTTCTGGTCCTTATCACCAGAGTCGCTGCATCAGGTGACAATCTTAATGTCCGACCGCGGTATCCCGGCTACATTCCGACACATGCACGGTTTTGGAAGCCATACGTTTAAATGGGTTAATGCAGAAGGCGAAGGGGTTTGGGTGAAATACCACTTTAAAACGGAGCAAGGCATTAAGAATCTAGATGTCGATCTTGCAGCGAAACTTGCGGGAGAAAATCCTGATTATCATACTGAGGACTTATTCAATGCCATCGAAAACGGCGATTTTCCGGCGTGGAAGCTCCATGTTCAAATCATGCCACTTGAGGATGCTAATACGTACCGTTTCGACCCATTTGACGTTACGAAAGTCTGGTCACAAAAAGACTATCCATTAATTGAAGTTGGCCGCATGGTTCTAAATCGTAATCCTGAAAACTATTTTGCAGAAGTGGAGCAAGCCACATTCTCACCGGGAACACTTGTCCCTGGTATCGAACCATCTCCGGATAAAATGCTGCAAGGCCGACTGTTTGGTTATCATGATGCACATCGTTACCGTGTTGGTACGAATCATCAAATGCTTCCAATTAATCGTCCGAAGAATGAAGTGAACAATTATCAACGTGATGGTTCGATGAGATTTGACAATAATGGCGGTGGTTCTGTTTATTACGAACCAAATAGTTTCGAAGGACCGAAAGAGACGCCACATAATAAGCAAGCTGAATTTGCAGTTGCTGGTGTGGCCGACAGCGTTGGTTATGACCACCACGATCACTATACGCAGCCTGGAGATCTATACCGTCTTTTAAGCGAGGAAGAGCGTGCTCGTCTTGTAGAAAATATAGTAGGTGCGATGAAGCCGGTTGAAAAAGATGAAATTAAGCTTCGCCAAATAAGTCATTTCTATAAAGCGGATCCTGAATTTGGAACGCGAATAGCAGAAGGGCTAGGTTTGAAGGTACCGGTGGAGGAAGTATTATCTTAATAATCATTTATGATGCGGGAGCTATTCATTAGCTCTCGCTTTTTTTATTGTTAACGTGTCCGCTCATACAACTTTTCTATGACAAAGAGCTTTGCTTGTTAATGCAACAAAGGAAATGTATGATAAAATGAACATGTGATTTAAGGAAAGAAGACATTGCGTCTTATATAATTTTTGCTTTAAGGAGGAAGAGAAATTGTCAAAACAGCAAATTGGTGTAATCGGTTTGGCGGTAATGGGGAAAAACTTGGCATTGAATATTGAAAGTCGCGGATATTCTGTTTCCGTCTATAATCGTTCTTCTAACAAAACAGAAGAATTTATGCAAAATGAAGCAAATGGTAAGAATTTTGTCGGGGCATATTCTATCGAAGAGTTTGTAAACTCATTGGAAAAACCGCGCAAAATTTTACTTATGGTGAAAGCTGGTAACGCAACGGACGCAACGATTGAATCATTGAAACCTTTTCTAGAAAAAGGTGATATTTTGATCGATGGCGGAAATACATTCTTCCATGACACGATTCGCCGTAACAAAGAATTGAGTGAAGCGGGTATTCATTTCATTGGAACTGGAGTATCTGGGGGAGAAGAAGGAGCGCTTACTGGTCCTTCGATTATGCCAGGTGGACAAAAAGAAGCATACGAGCTTGTCGAACCAATTTTCCAAGCGATCTCTGCAAAGGTTAACGGGGAAGCGTGCAGTACATATATCGGTCCAGATGGAGCCGGCCATTATGTGAAAATGGTCCATAATGGAATTGAATATGGTGATATGCAGCTAATTGGTGAGGCATACTTCATCATGAAAAATATTTTAGGGCTAAATGCTGAAGAACTTCATCACGTATTTGCAGAATGGAATAAAGGCGAGCTTGATAGCTATTTAATTGAAATTACTGCAGACATTTTTGCGAAAAAAGATGAAGAAACAGGCAAACCGCTTGTCGATGTAATTTTGGATACAGCTGGACAAAAAGGGACAGGTAAATGGACAAGCCAAAATGCGCTAGATCTAGGTGTTCCTCTTCCATTAATCACAGAATCAGTCTTTGCTCGCTGCATTTCTGCTATGAAGGAAGAACGTGTGGCAGCAAGCAAAGTATTAAATGGACCTGAAGCAGTTCCTTTTGAAGGAAATAAGGAAGAGTTAATCGAAGCAGTCCGTAAAGCGTTATACATGAGCAAAATTTGTTCTTACGCTCAAGGCTTTGCACAAATGCGGGCGGCATCTGAAGAGTATGGCTGGGATCTAAGTTACGGCGATATCGCCATGATTTTTAGAGGTGGCTGTATCATCCGCGCTCAATTCCTCCAAAAAATCAAGGAAGCTTATGACCGCGATCCAGGATTGGCGAATTTAATGCTTGATCCGTACTTTAAGGAGATTGTTGAAAGCTATCAGAAGGATCTCAGAAAAGTCATTGCAGTTGCTGTTGAACAAGGAATTGCGGTTCCATGTTTCTCAAGCGCCATAGCCTACTACGACAGCTATCGTACAGAAACGTTGCCAGCTAATTTATTGCAAGCACAACGTGATTATTTTGGTGCACATACGTATGCGCGCATTGATAAAGAAGGTATGTTCCATACAGAGTGGATGGAAAACAAATAATAAAAGGTATTTTAAAAACCCGATCGAATATTCGATCGGGTTTTTAAAAATATTCGCCTGCTGCGGCCATTTTTTCATCTGTGACCTGCAAATTTAGATCGGAAATTTCCAAGAAGTTTTTAATGCCATAGACGCATGCACCCATGACACACGCCTGTTTACCGAAATCGGAAACGAGCAATTCGTCATAATGACTAATCGTCGATGTAAGACGCGCTTTTATTTTTTTCACAGCATCAGGATATAAACGGAGCAATTCACTATTTAGGACAATCACTTCGGGATTGTATAAATTAATCACATTATTTAAGCCAATTGATATGTAGTTAATAAAACAATCTATAAGTTCATGCATCACAGGATCTTTGGCGTCAAGCCAAGCTTGGATGTCGTGGAAATCCGCATTGTGACGACCATACTTTTCAGCCAGCTCTCTAAAAAAGCTTGATTCCGCTGCATACCTTTCCCAACAGCCTTGGTTACCGCATGGACATGGTTCCCCGTGCGGAACGACAATCATATGGCCAATTTCTCCCGCATATCCGTGAAAACCCTTCAGAATGTTACCATTCGTCATCATACCAAGCCCGATTCCCGACTGCATCGTAATGCTGAGTAAATGATCGCTTTGATTATGTTTATAGACTCTTTCGGCAAAAGCTGTTAAGTTTGCATTGTTTTCTACAAATACTTTAACAGCAATCTTTTTCTCCAAATCCGCCTTTAAATTTTGATTCCGCCATTGCAGCTGTGGGACAAAATGGATGATTTCTTCGCTCGATACAATGCCATGAACGCCGACCACAACACCGATAATTCCATACGCGCTTTCTTGGCATCTACTTTTAAAGTCACTTATATAAGTACTAAGCAAATCGAGGATTTCCTCGTAATTAGTAGTTTCTAATTGTACAGTTTCGGTATGGACGGAGTAGCCTAGTAAATCAGTTAAATTAAAAATAACTTGACCCTTATCGAGGTCAATCCCTAGTGCATAACCAGCTTTGCGGTTAAGAGAAAGAATGATGGGTCTTCTTCCCAAATTTTTGTGTTCTTGCTGTCCTTCAACAAGCAATTCTTCCTCTAATAAATCAGCAACCTGGACGGAGATTGTGGCTTTATTTAAACCTGTGATTTTCGATAAGTCTGCGCGTGAAATTCCATCATTTTCAATGATTTTGCTTAATATTAATCCTCTATTTAATTTCTTGATATAGGCTGCGTCGCCAGTAATCATATAGGCCCTCCTATTTTAAATATATATAAATTGCGATGGGTTCTTTATATTGTGAAAATTCCCATAATCATTGACGGAAGAGGGATGTGATGCTATTCTACTCATAATAGTTTGTTTGGTCAACAAATGTTTTTGTAAGGGATTTCATTTTATAAAAGGAGGATGTTCCATGAAGTCATTTTTAGGAAAAGATTTTTTATTAAATAATAGCACAGCGCAAAGTCTTTATCAGCATATTTCCAGCACATTGCCCATTTTTGATTTTCATTGCCATCTAGACCCACAAGAAATATGGGCAAACAAACCGTATGAAAATATGTATCAAGTTTGGCTCTCTGGCGACCATTATAAATGGGGGGTAATGAGAATGCACGGAATCGGAGAAAAGTATATTACTGGAGAAGCTAGCGACTGGGAAAAGTTTTCGGCGTGGGCGGAAACGATGCCTTATTTAATCGGGAATCCGCTTCATCACTGGTCACATATGGAGCTTGAAACTTTTTTTGGTATTGATAAAAGCTTATCTCCAGAAACCGCTCGTGAAATCTGGGAGGAGTGTAATGAGAGACTGCAGACACCGGATCTCTTACCTCGCCAATTTATCGAAAGATCTAATGTAGCGTTTATTGGTACAACAGATGATCCCGTTTCCGAGCTAAAGTATCATCAACTATTGAAGGATGATCCCTCGTTCAAAACGGAAGTGGCACCGACCTTTCGTCCAGATGGCGCCCTATTTATTGAAAGGCCAACATTTAATGAGTGGCTAAAGAAGCTTGAAAAAGTTTCAGGTCAAGACGTTGGTTCTGTCCGCGATTTAGTTGGAGCTTTAAGGCAAAGGGTGGATTATTTTAACGAGCAAGGATGCCGTGCATCTGACCATGATATTGCCCAAATGATTTTTACAAAAACTACTCAAGAACATGCGGAAGTGTTATTCCAAAAGCGTATGAGCGGTCAGTCATTGACTGCTGAAGAAATCATTGATTACCGTTCATTTTTGCTTGTTGAATTAGGTAGAATGTATGCGGAGAAACAATGGGTAATGCAGTTGCATATGGGCGCGATGAGAAATAATAATACAAATATGAAACAGAAAATTGGGCCTGATACAGGGTTTGATTCAATTGGTGATTCTCAGGTTGCCGAAGGATTGTCGCGCTTCTTAGATATATTAGACGTTACGGGGGAATTGCCAAGAACAGTTCTTTACAATGTGAATCCGAATGACAATGCCGTGCTTTCAGCGATGATGGGGAATTTTTATGAAGAAGGTGTTCCCGGAAAAGTTCAATTCGGTTCTGCTTGGTGGTTTAATGACCATATTGATGGAATGGAAAAGCAAATGAAAGATTTATCTAATGTGGGGCTAGTTAGCCATTTTATCGGCATGCTCACTGATTCGAGGAGTTTGCTTTCATATACGCGCCACGATTATTTTCGTCGAATTTTATGCAATCTGCTTGGTGACTGGGTGGAGAAAGGGCTGGCGCCAAATGATATGCCAGCATTAGAAAAGATGGTTGAAAATATTGGATTTTACAATGCAAAAAGGTTTTTTACGGAGAGATGACGAAGAATTAAGCAAAGGAGTGACATAGCTCATGAATATTCTTCAAGTTTTATTAAAAGATATTCCGCTGCCCAAAATGGTCAAGGTAAGACAGCGTTTTGGAGATCAAAAGATTGATAGCTTAGAAGAAAAGCTTAGGGAAAAGTTGAATAAAGAAAATATCGTTCAGCAAATTAAGCCGGGCATGGAAATTGCACTTGCGGTGGGAAGCCGGGGAATAGACCGTCTCCCGGAACTCACAGCTGTTACGGTGAGATTTTTAAAGGAAAGGGGTGCGAAACCATTTATCGTTCCAAGCATGGGAAGCCATGGAGGTGCAACGGCTGAAGGACAAACGGCTGTTTTAAAGCATCTTGGTGTAACGGAAGAAAGTGCAGGATGTGAAATCCGCTCTTCAATGGAAGTGGTGAAATTAGGAGAATTACGGAATGGTTTACCTGTATATTTAGACAAACACGCTTCTAATGCTGATGGAATCGTCGTGATTAACCGTGTCAAACCACATACCGCATTTCGGGGGCCGATTGAAAGCGGTGTCATGAAAATGATTAGTATCGGTCTTGGGAAGCAAAAAGGTGCTGAAGCATGCCATCAGCTTGGCTTTAAATATATGGCGGAAAATGTTCCGGCAATGGCCAAAATGATCATGGAAAAAAAGCAGGTATTATTCGGGGTAGCTACCGTTGAAAATGCATTCGATAAAGTAGCGGAGGTTGACGTTTTGGCAGCCGCAGAAATCGAACAGAAAGAAGTAGAATTGCAAAAACTTGCGAAACAGCTGTTGCCCAAGCTCCTTTTTGACGAGTTGGAAGTCCTTGTCATCGACGAAATCGGGAAAAACATTAGTGGAGACGGGATGGATCCGAATATTACCGGGCGCTACCCGACGCCATATGCCCATGGCGGGCCGAACGTAAATAAAATGGTCGTACTCGATCTGACGCATGAAACGGAAGGAAATGCGAATGGAGTAGGAACGGCCGATTTTACTACGCAGAGGGTGGTCGATAAGATGAATTTAGAAGTAACCTATGCGAACGGGTTGACGTCAACAGTCGTGTCTCCAACTAAAATTCCGACCACTTTGGGTAATGACCGCATGGCGCTTCAAGCGGCGATTAAAACAAGTAATATTCTTGATTTTTCAAAAGTGAAAATGGTCAGGATCAAAAATACATTGGAAATTAGTGAAATCGAAGTGTCAGAAGCATTGCTTGAACATGTAAAACAACATCCTGAAATGGAGTTGATTTCCGAGTTATATGATCTGGAATTTGATGATGAAGGAAATTTAAGTTAAAGGAGATACATATGAGCGCATTATTTGATTTGTCAGGTAAAACGGCCGTTGCGATGGGTGGAAACAGCGTTCTAGGGTCATCGATGGCTCTCGGGCTTGCTGAACACGGGGCCCAAGTTGCGATTGTAGGCCGCGATGTAGAAAAAGCGGAGAAGGTCGTGCAAGAAATTGAAACGGCCGGCGGTTCCGCTAAAGCATTCCAGGCCGATGTCAGTTCACGTGAATCGTTGGAACAATTAGCGAAAGAAATTGAGCAATGGTCCGGAGGCTGGGACATATTATTGAATGCCCCGGGAAAAAACAGTCCAACTCCTTTTTTCGATATCGATATGGAGGAATGGGATGATATTATGGACGTAAACTTAAAAGGCCTTGTGCAAACTTGTCAGGTTTTTGCGAAAAGAATGATTGAGCAGGGGAGAAAGGGCAGTATTATTAACATTTCTTCTGTTTCTTCAACAACACCATTATCAAGAGTCTTCACTTATTCGGTTTCTAAAGCGGGCGTCAATAGCATGACCCAATTTTTAGCACGGGAATTTGCCCCGCATGGAATTCGCGTGAATGCAATTATCCCAGGCTTTTTCCCAGCTGAACAAAATCGCAAAATTTTAAGTGAAGATCGAATCAACTCAATTATGAACCATACACCGATGAACCGCTTTGGCGAACCGGATGAGCTACAAGGAGCGGCGGTTTGGCTTGCGTCCGACAAAGCCTCAAGCTTCGTGACAGGTACGCTCATTCGCGTTGATGGCGGATTTGGGAGTATGACTATTTAAAGCGGAAGCGCCTTTGTCAGCCCCGACAAGCAAATGTTCTGATCCAAAAAAGTCCGGTCTTGACTTTTATTGGATCAGGTTATTTGACCTCGAGGGGCTAGGCGCTGCAGCGGACTAGAATTTTAACCAATAATGTGAAAAAGCGATTCCTGATGAAATTTCAGGAATCGCTTTTTATTCGACATTATCCACCAAAATTCGGGTGGTGACAGGCACCGCCCGATACATATATGTATGTTTTAAAGGCAGACTATATGTGAGAAAGGAGTTTGGTTAATTTGAATTTATCTGAGGCTATTTATACACCTGGTGAAATCGTTTATGTGATTTATCGAAATCCTCACACGCAAAATGTTGCCAATATTCAAGAAGCTGCAGTAGTGAATGATCCGGATAATCCTGGCCAACTAGCCGTTTTTTTATATGAAACATATTATCCATTAACGGATGAATTGGCAATTTATCGATCTGCGGAAGAGGCGGAGACAGCTTACAACTATTATTTCGGAGCCATTGATGAATAAAGGGGAGATTTTTTGTGGTTAAACCATTTATGCCTCAGCTTGTATACTTCGAACCTAAAGCGCTGGATTACCCATTAGGGCAAGAATTGTATAAAAAATTTCAAGCCAAAGATATTGAAATTCGTTATACTACTTCCCACAATCAAGTTCGTAATTTACCTGGGGAAAATGATTTTCAACGTTACCGGATTGCTAAATCTACGCTTGTTGTTGGACTTCGTAAAACATTGAAATTCGATACATCAAAACCCTCTGCCGAGTATGCCATTCCTTTTGCAACCGGATGTATGGGGCATTGCCACTATTGTTATCTTCAAACAACGATGGGAAGTAAACCATATATTCGAACATACGTAAATGTAGAGGAAATCTTAGAATCAGCCCACCAATATATGGAAGAACGGGCTCCGGAAATTACACGGTTTGAGGCATCGTGTACATCTGACATCGTTGGCATTGATCATCTCACACATACGCTGAAGCGAGCCATCGAGTATTTTGGCAACACATCTTTAGGAAGACTGAGGTTTGTGACGAAATTTAACAATGTTGATCACTTGCTTGATGCAAAGCATAATGGGCGGACCCGTTTTCGGTTTAGCATGAATGCCGATTATGTGATTAAATACTTTGAACCGGGTACATCTCGCTTGCATGAACGGATTGAAGCAGCTGGAAAAGTAGCAAGGGCGGGCTACCCATTAGGATTTATCATTGCTCCCATATACTTATTTGAAGGATGGCAGGAAGGCTATAAACTACTGTTTGAACGCTTAAGCTCGGAGTTGGAGGATGAAGCAAAAGATGGTGTGACATTCGAGTTGATCCAACATCGTTTTACTAAACCTGCTAAAAGAGTAATTCAGAAAAATTACCCGATGACAAAACTTGAATTAGATGAGGAAAAGCGCCGATATAAATGGGGTAAATATGGAATCGGCAAATATATTTATCCGAAAGAAGAAGAAACGGAAATGAAAGAGACGCTATTTGAGTATATTCACACTTATTTTCCCAAAGGAAAAATAGAATACTTCACATGAAATGATGAAATAGAAGTTTTTAAAAAAACAATCAGACAAGCTTTATAAGCTTGACTGATTGTTCGACATTTCCCGGGTAATTTCGTCTTTTTGTTTACCAGGCCAAAAAGCATATTTTCCAAGAACGGATGTAATTGAAGGCACCAGTAAAGGTCTCACGATAAATGTATCAAGTAGTATACCAAGAGCAGTTACAATACCAAATTGAACGAGGACTTGCATAGGCAGTGTGGCAAGAACAGCAAATGTTCCAGCTAAAATTAATCCTGCAGAGGTAATGACGCTGCTTGTTTCAGTTACTCCACCAGAAATGGCAGATTGCAAAGGTTCATATCGCCGTTTTTTCCAAATGCTTGATACCATAAAAATATTGTAATCTTCTCCCAGAGCAACAATGAAAACAAATGTGTAAAGCGGTATGAGCCCTTGAATTGCCTCCGTGCCCATTCCGTAATGTATAAGGAGCCATCCAGCACCAAGTGCTGAAAAATAGGAAAGCAATACTGTCAGCAGTAAATAAACCATTGCAACAATTGAACGTAAATAAATGAGCAGCAATAAAGCAATAACTGTAATGACTGCCGACATAACTATTTTACTATCTCTGTCAGTAGTCACTTTTGTATCATACAAACCAGCTGTTTCTCCGCCAATCCAGAAATGCTCTTCTGCCTTGGGAACTCCAGCTTCTTTAAGGCTCTCTAATACTTTGTCTTTTATGGTCGAAACATAATCAAGTGCTTCAGCAGAATAAGGATTATCCGAAAGAATGACTTCGTATAATAATAATTCATTATTTTTGGCAGCTGATTGGGGTTCACTTATAGATTTTATAAAAGGTAAGTTTGAAAACTTCTCTTCCAACTGCACTGTTTTTCCATCCGTATCTACAATGACTTGCATAGGAGCCAAGTTCCCCGCTGAAAAATTCTCGCTAATTAATTCGAAACCTTCCCTAGAAGGCATGTTTTTTGGAAATGAGCTTAACAAATCGTATGTGTATTGTATTTTTGGTGAAAATGCTGCCAATCCACCAAGTAAAATTAACGTTGTGCAAATGACGAGCCACGGCTTTGCTGTAACAAACTTACCAAGAGAAATACTGAATTTTCCATGGGCTTTTTGTCGGCGCATAGGCTTTCCTTTCTTTTTTTCAAGTTCACGTAGCATTGATTTAGTACGTGGGATGAATGGGAAAAAGGAAATTCTGCCGAAAATAGCAAGCAGGGCAGGTAATAATGTTAGTGCAGTAAGACCCATGATAAAAATGGCTAAACTGAATGGAACAGCAAAAGTGTGATAAGAACCGTATAACGCGAGAAGTAAAGTTAATAGTCCAAATGCTGTAGTCAAAGCGCTGATCATAATGGCCCCTGATGTATCTCTAGTTGCTTTTCTCAAAGCTGCAAATGAATCTTCTTCAACGAGCAGACAGTCTCTATATCTGGAAACCAAAAACAAGCAATAATCTGTACCAGCTCCAAACAACAACACTGTCATAATCGAAATCGCTTGTGAATCAACAATAATCCACCCTTTTTCAGCCATAAAACCGAGTATTGGAGAAATAATACTATATGCAAAGCCAACAGCAACGAGTGGAACAATTGCAAGAATGGGTGAACGGTATAGAACGATTAGCAGAACAAGCACAAGCAAGACAGTGGCAATCAGCAATTTGAGATCTGCGTCACTGAAAAGTGCTACGGCATCAGTAGAAATGCCGGCGGGACCAGTAATTCTGGTAAGTAAACCTTTATCCCCAATTTTTTTGGAAAATAGATCTTCGCCAGCTATTTTGGCAAGAGTTGCTTTTAAGGTATCAATATCAACTTGAATGAGTTCATTTTCCGTTTCATTTAGCAATATTGGGGTTACTATTGTCGATCGATTGTCTGAGGCGCTTGCAAGCAATGCTTGCGACGGTGCCTTGTGTAATGGCGGTAATAATGATTGTTGTTTTAATGGCTCTTCATCTAGATGTTTATACAATTTTGTAATTAGATTAGCATCTTCTTCTGTCAAGCCATCTTCTCTATGCCAAACAAGCAAGAGGGGTAATCCTGATGCATCGGAAAATTCCTCTTTTACAAGTTTTGCCGCTTGAACGGACATAGTCTCTTTAGGCAGCATTTCAATTGCATCATTTTTTGAGCTTTGAACACTAGGCCAAAAAAAAGTTAATAAGGATGCGAATAGAATCCAAACGCAAAGTGTGATCCATCTGCCTTTTCTGCCCGCTGCACATTCCACTAACTTCGAAATCTTCATTTTCAAGAGTACTCACTCTCCCAGTAAGTGATTTCTTTAATTATATATACTGGTCAGTTAATTACGCAATGCTAATTTTACGTATGTTATAATTATATAAAGTTTATTAGGAGCGAGAATAGAATGAAACACGAAAATATTGGGCGCTCGCTTGGTAGGCCAAGAATCAGCGAGTTGAAACAGCCAACAGACGAATTGATATTAGCTGCTGCTGCACAGCTGTTTTTGCATAAAGGATTTCAAAAGGTTTCGATTGAAGAGGTGGCACAAGCATGTAATGTGACGAAAGCTACAGTATATTATTATTTTTCTACAAAGGCAGAGCTTTATACTGCTGCAATGCTTGCAGTTATGGAGAGGATATACGAACTGACGACCCAGATGTTGAAAACTGATATACCTCTTCACGACCGTTTTCTTGCAGTAGCTGAATCTCATTTGGAGGCAACGGCAGCCATTGATTTAAACTCCTATTTAAGAGAGAGCCAGGAGGTATTATCCGTTCAGCAAATGCAAAAAATGAAGGAAGCGGAAGAAAGGATTTTTCACTTGCTAGAACGGGAGCTGGAGAAGGCGATTAACAATGGGGATATTCGCAAAGTGAATCCAAAATTTGCTGCACATGCTTTTCTGTCCCTTTTAAGAATGGGCAATCAAAGTCTTTCCAGTGGCAATGATTTATTCAAAGATTCAGAAGAGGCGGCGAAGGAAATTATCGATTTTTATTGGAAGAGCCTGCAAATTTAAAATCGGATAAAGGAACCTATACATAGGAAAAGACCCCGTAATTTACGGGGTCTTTTCTTCGACAAAATTCACCAAATTTCGGGTGGTGACAGGCACCGCCCGGTTTTTAGTTGTTTGATAGTTTTAGGGTGTCGAGCAGTTTGAAGAAGAGGCTAAGGAGAATGGCTACGATTGTTGCAAGTCCCATTCCTTTTAATTCGACGTTGCCAAGGTGGATTGTAGCGCCGCTAATTCCAATCGCTAGTACCACACAAGTTAAGATTAAGTTTTGCGATACGCTATAGTCAACTTTTGCTTCGACAAGCATACGGATACCGCTTGCTGTAATGATTCCGAATAATAGTAACGAAATACCGCCCATTACTGGTGTAGGAATCGAAGAAATAAGTGCAGCTAATTTTCCGCAGAAAGATAGTACGATGGCAATGATGGCCGCTCCACCAATGATCCATGTAGAATAGACACGAGTGATCGCAAGAACACCGATGTTTTCACCGTATGTTGTGTTAGGGGTAGCTCCAAGGAAGCTTGAAAGAATGGTTGAAATCCCATTCCCCATCATTGAGCGATCTAGACCCGGATCTTTCACAAGGTCTTTTTTGACGATATTGCCTGTTACAATCAAATGCCCGATGTGTTCCGGAATTAAGACGAGTGCTGCAGGCAAGATAATGAGAATATCTGACACATTAAATTTCATTTGATAGAAAGTTGGCATAGAAATCCAAGATGCTTCTTTTACGCTTGTGAGATCGACCACTCCGAAGAAGTACGCAATGACATATCCTGATACAATCCCTAGTAAAATGGGGATAATTTTCAAAAATCCTCTTAATGTGACCCAACAAACGATTGTAATGCCAAGTGTTAATAATGCAATAAGGATGTTTTTTGGATCTGCTACCCAATCTGCAGGTGCGCTTGCCGGTTTTACTAAATCAGCCATACCTGCTGCGACTGGCACAAGCTCAAGTCCAATAACAGCAACGATTGCTCCCATAGCTGCTGGTGGGAAAATCACGTCAATCCATGCTGTACCCACTGCCTTTACAATCAATGCGACAAGGACTAGTACAATTCCGACAGCTAGAAATCCGCCGAGTACATAGCTGTAACCATCTCCGCCTGTATATTTGCTCAAAACTGCAAAAACAGGAGAGAGAAAAGCGAAGCTTGACCCAAGATAGGCAGGGATTTGCCCTTTTGTAATAAAAATATAAAGCAGTGTGCCAATTCCATTCATTAATAAAATTGTTGCGGGATTGACTCCAAATAAAATTGGAACTAATACTGTTGAGCCAAACATGGCAAATAAGTGTTGGAAACTAAGTGGTAAGCTTTGTAATAATGGTAAGCGTTCATCTACTTGAATTTCTCTCTGATTCATCCGATATCTCCCCTTAACTTATAGTTTTGCCTAGATAATCAGATCGGGTCCTTGGGCAGCAAAAAGCACCTTGCCCAAAGACAGGCAAGGTGCATAATAATCGGATGGGTAAATTCATCGCTATGCTAAAATCACGCACAAGTAGCTTGTGCATGCAACCTTGTCAGCCTCACGGGACTGGATTAAAGGCAATCTGATTCATTTGTCTTATGTATTATTGCAGGTGGCAAAGTGAAAGTCAATACTTTTTAATTTGTACACTCTGACAGAGAAGGCGGAGGCCGCCGTAGGTGAGGAGTTCCTCACCCGATTCATAATTATGCTGATTTATTAGTTTTGGCATCAACTGGCAGAGCAGACGCTTTCTTTCCCCACCATGTTGAGAGCAATGAGCCCGAGATGTTATGCCAAACACTAAAGATGGCGCTAGGTACTGCGGCGAGCGGTGAAAAGTGTGCTGCGGCTAATGCAGCGCCGAGCCCAGAATTTTGCATGCCAACTTCAATTGAAATCGCTTTTTGGTCAGGATAGTTCATCTTAAACAGGCGTGCAGCCCAAAAGCCTAACAGATAGCCAAGTGAATTATGCAAAATGACAACTAGTAAAATAAGAAGCCCTGTCTCAGCAATTTTCTGCTGATTGGCACTGACAACCGCTGCTACGATTGCAACAATCGCAACTACAGATACGAGAGGCAAAGCTTTTACACTCTTTTCAACTTGTGTACGGAAAAGTATTTTTGCAACTAATCCAAGGATAATTGGAATGAGAACAATTTTTACAACGGACAAAAACATGTCTCCTGCAGAAACGGGAAGCCATCTGCTCGCGAGCAGTAGAATTAAAGCAGGTGTCACAATAGGTGCCAATAAAGTTGTAACAGATGTAATAGCAACGGATAAGGCAACATTTCCTCTTGCTAAAAAAGTCATGACATTTGATGAGGTACCGCCAGGGCAGCAGCCAACAAGGATTACACCTGCTGCAACCTCAGGTGGCAGCTTAAATGCTATGGCAAGGCCCAATGCGATAAGCGGCATAATCGTAAATTGGGCAATAACACCGATGGCAACCTTTTTCGGCTGTTTAAACACTTCTTTAAAATCGTCCATGGATAGGGTCATACCCATTCCAAACATAATAATTCCAAGCAAAATTGATATGTAGGGCGCGATCCATGTAAAGCCTCCTGGGCTAAAAAATGCCAGGGCGGCAAATAGTAAAACCCAGACAGCAAACGTGTTGCCGGCAAACTGACTGATTCTTTCTAACGTCTTCATTGATGCCTTCACTCCTTCGTATATTGTATTCATTATACTGTTAATAACGAATTTTGCAATAAATTAAAAAACGGTTGACCCGGATAGTGGGTCAACCAGTTCAAATGTCATTAGTGAAAATTATCCTTAAGCCCGCTCTTCGAACAATGAAGCAATTCCCACAATGACATTGACAGCCTTTTCCATATTATCTACCGAAATGAATTCATATGGACCATGGAAATTTTCTCCGCCTGTAAAAATATTCGGTGTTGGCAGTCCCATATAGGATAATTGTGAGCCATCCGTACCGCCGCGGATTGGTGAAATAATCGGTTCGATGTCGAGACTCTTCATCGAATCTGCAGCGATGTCGACAATTTCTTTTACAGGCTCAATTTTCTCTCTCATATTGTAATATTGATCATTCATTTCAAGAATCACTCGCTCTTGTCCATACTTTTCGCGAAGCTTTTCGACAATCTTTTCTACGTGAGCTTTTCTAGCTTCAAATTTTTCACGGTCAAAGTCGCGAATAATATAATTCAGCTTCGTTTCTTCTACATCACCGTGAAAAGAAATTAAATGGTAGAAGCCTTCATATTCTTCAGTAAATTCAGGTGCTTCTTCAGCAGGAAGGTGACTATGGAATTCCATGGCTATTTTTGCCGCATTTACCATCGTCCCTTTCGCGGTTCCTGGATGAATATTCGTTCCTTTGAAAGTGAGCTTCACGCCAGCTGCATTAAAGCTTTCATACTGTAATTCACCAATCGGACCGCCATCCATCGTATAAGCATAGTCAGCTCCGAATGCTTCAACATCAAACTTGTGAGGACCGCGGCCGATTTCTTCATCAGGAGTAAAAGCTACCCTTATTTTTCCGTGTTTGACCTCCGGATGCTTAATCAAATAATCCATTGCTGTCATAATTTCAGCAATACCCGCCTTATTATCAGCACCAAGCAATGTTGTGCCATCAGTGGTGATAATCGTGTGGCCTACATAATTAGCTAACGATGGGAAATCTTGCGGTGAAAGGGCAATCCCTGCATTAAATGCAACTTCCTTGCCGTCATAATTTTCAATCACATTTGGTTTAACATTGTCTCCCGTAAAATCTGTTGCTGTATCTACGTGAGCTAGAAATCCAATCACTGGCACATGCTTGTCCGTATTTGCCTGAAGTGTCGCCATCACATAGCCGTTTTCATCGATGGAAACTTCCTCCATACCAATTTTTCTAAGCTCTTCCACAAGCATATTTGCAAGTGTTAACTGGCCTGAGGTTGATGGGCATGTTTGACTATTTTCATCTGATTGCGTGTTTACCTTTACATACGAAACAAATCGTTGGATGATTTCATTTTTCATTGAACTTATCTCCCTTATTCTTAATATCTACATATTAACGCAAACCAACGGAGAAAATAAAGAAACCGACTGTCTCTTCATGAGCAGTCGGTATTAAATATTAGATTCTTCTTTATTTATTTCAAGCCAAGACTCGCCCCATTTTTCAATTTCTTTCATTAAAGGCTGTAAGGCTAATCCTTTATCTGTCAAGGAATACTCGATCCTGACTGGCGTTTCAGGGAATACTTGGCGTCTGACAATTCCTTCTTGCTCCAAGTCCTTAAGTCTTTCTGATAAAACCCGGGCGCTGATTGGCATAGCAGCTTCAACGGTACAAAAACGCTGCGGGCCATTGAGGAGCTGGTGAATAATCAAACCCGTCCAACGTTGACCTAATATACTCATTGCCTTTTCAAACTTTGGGCACACTGATTCTTGCATTTCACTCACCTCGCTAATCTAATTATACCACTTGTTTTATTTTTTAACTAACTTTTATTTCGGATGCAGCTTATTTGACGGTAGATGCAAATTATTATATAGTCACTTACGTAAAGTAAGTAATTTTTTTAAGGAGGTCACTCATCGTGCAGTCCCATTCACATTCTATTATTGGGCAAGTGGTATTAAAAGTACAAAATTTAGAATCCACAGTTGCCTTTTATAAAGATTTACTTGGTTTTCAAATAATTGAGCAAACAGATAATAAAGCTGCTTTATCTGCGGACGGAAAAACAGCTTTGCTGATTCTTGAAAAAAGAGATGATGCAACGCCGCGTCAGCCGCAAACGACAGGTCTATACCATATAGCATTTTTATTGCCAAATCGCTCAGATCTTGCAGATATCGTAAATCATTTTATTCAAACCCGTACTCAGTTGCAAGGGGCTTCGGACCATCATGTAAGTGAAGCGTTATATCTTGCCGATCCAGAAGGCAACGGTATTGAAATTTATATTGATAGGGCACCTGAAGAGTGGAAATGGGAAGGTGATCAAGTCTATATGACTACTCAGGCTCTTGATATTGAGAGCTTGTTGGGCGATGCCTCTGATGCAGGATGGAAGGGAATGCCTGAAGATACCATCATCGGGCATATCCACTTGCAAGTGTCTGAGTTACAGAAAACTCGCCAATTTTACTGTGAGGGACTCGGCTTTGACCCTGTGCTTAATTACGGTAGTCAAGCACTTTTCATTTCAAAAGATAGATATCACCATCATATTGGACTAAACACATGGAACAGTGCTGGCGGACAAGCACCAGCAGAAAATAGTGCAGGATTAAAGTGGTTTTCAATTGTGGTAAGAGACGAGGACGAGAAAAGAAAAGTAGTGAACCAACTCGAAAAAATAAACGCATGGATGTCTGAAGAAAACGGGGAAATTATTACGAAAGATCCGTCTGGCATTTATATTAAATTAACGACTAAGGAGAATATATCATGATAAAAACTAATCAAGATTTTTATACAGCAGTTGAAGAAAGACGTTCCTTTTATGGCATAAGTAAGGAAAGTGTTGTATCTGATGAAAGAATTGAAGAAATTGTTGCCCATGCGGTTAAGCATGCGCCATCAGCATTTAACTCACAAAGTGCCAGAGTTATTGTCCTTCTTGGGGACAACCATGACAAGCTTTGGAACATCACAGAAGCTGCATTGAGAGAAATTGTCCCTGCAGATAAATTCCAGCCGACTGAAGAAAAAATGGCAAGTTTCCGTAATGGATATGGAACAGTTTTGTTTTTCGAGGATCAATCTGTAGTTGAGTCATTGCAAGCACAATTTCCATTATATAAAGAGAAATTCCCGGAGTATTCCCTTCAATCATCTGGCATGCTCCAGTATGTAGTATGGACTTCCTTGGAAGTAGAAGGATTCGGAGCTTCTTTGCAACACTACAATCCAATCATTGATGAAGCAGTGGAGAAAATCTGGGATGTCCCGGCAAACTGGAACCTAATCGCACAAATGCCATTTGGAAAACCAACAGCCACTCCTGGTGAGAAGCAATTTAATAGCATTGATGAGCGAATGAAAGTATATAAATAATTCATTAAAGGGCGTCCCAAATATGGGCGCCCTTTTAATATTCGAATGCTATAATGATGATAGATCATTACGAAAGGGGAGATTGTTTTTGGCGAAGAAATACATAGGATATGTTGGGACTTACACGCGACAAGCAAGTGAGGGGATTTACCGTTTTGTCCTCGATGCAGAAGCGGGAACGCTCGGTGAAGTAGAGGTTGCAGCAAAAGTAGGCAGTCCTACATATATAACGATCAGTGAAGATAAACGTTATCTATATTCGGTTGCCCAACAGGAAAAATCCGGTGGGGTAGCTGCATACGCTCTTGACGCAGAAACAGGAGAATTGACGTTTATTGATAGGCAAGTACAAGAAGGGGCTCCGCCTTGTCATCTAGATGTTAAAGGAACTGTACTTGTAACAGGGAATTATCATCAGGGCACAGTTGATTTGTACAAGGTGAATGAAAATGGTGGTGTAGCACCAGCTTCTTTTGTTTCTCAACATCATGGCACTGGTCCTCACGAGCGACAAGAAAAGCCGCATGTTCATTATACGGCACCTACGCCTGACGGGAAATATATCGTCGTAGCAGACCTCGGAATCGATGAAGTTGTTACGTATAAAGTGGAAAATGATGCTTTGGAAAGAGTCAGTACGCTCAATGTAGAAGCAGGCAGTGGTCCGCGTCATATTGCTTTCCACCCAAATGGGAAACAAGCTTATTTGCTGACTGAATTGCGTTCTGAAGTGGTCGTTCTCGATTATGACGAAGCTCAAGGAAGCTTTACTGCAAAGCAATATATTCGTGCAATTCCCGCAGACTTCAATGAAACGAATGATGCGAGTGCCATCCACATTTCTCCAGATGGCCGTTTCGTATATACAGGAAACCGTGGTCACAACAGTATCGCCGTTTTTAGCGTCGACGAAGCTACCGGTGAACTGACATTTGTAGAGCACACACCAACAGGCGGTGAGTGGCCGCGTGACTTTGTTTTAGATCCAAGTGGAAACTTTATTGTCTGTGCTAACCAACACACAAACAACCTAGTATTGTTTGCAAGAAATCAAGAAACAGGGAAACTTACCCAACTTGAATCCGAAGTCGAAGTACCAGAAGGCGTCTGCGTAAAATTCCTATAAAGATAATTCGACAAAATTCGGGTGGTGCCTGTCACCGCCCGAATTCTTCTATATCTTTTAGTTTTATTTTTGTGTTTGTGTCAAATCCAATTGCGTATTTTACGTAGCCATCTATCGTTTGATCCATTATATTTCCGTTAAAGCTAACTCTATCATATTCGTAGTTTTCTGATTGCAGTGTTTGCTGAATGGTTTGAACAGTCGCTAGGATCCCTCCCTTGCTCATGTTAGTCACGTCGACGGTGAGATTAATATACATTGGTTTTTCTAATTTTAAATCTTTTTTCCATTCTGTATCTGCGGCGTATTTCCCCTTCAAGATTTCAATTTGTACATACATATCTTTGATTTCGGGAATTTTCTCAGCCAACACGGATGTCAGCTCTGCGGCAGCTTCTTCTGATAGTTTTTCCATGAGGGGGGTATCTAGGTTCGCATAATAAATCCCGTCATAAGTAACCGTTGGCTTCAAAAAACCTGTCACCTCAAATTCATACTTCGCTTGTTGTTCATCACCTATTTGTACGACTTGATACGTATAACCGCCAATTTTAAAATTATAAAATTCATTGTTAATACGATATTCATGATCAGAGTACTTCTCCGCTAAAAAGCTTTTCAATGCCTTTTTCGAAGCATATTTAGTAACGGGATTCCCATTAAAAGCTTGATAAAAAAGCAAGATTGGAACAACTAAAACGATAAGTAAGACGATATATAACCATTTTTTCCTTTTCATGTTATCAGCCTCTTTCCTTAAGCTTTAAAATTAGTAAACCGATGAGGCACCCTATCATGGCGAATACAAGATGAATGCCCGCAAGCAAAGCCGCCCCTGGGATACCTAACCATAATTGAGCATGTGTAATCTCTCCGGATGTAAACTCGCTGATTGAATGAATGATTGACCAAATGAAGATGGGTAAAAAGGCAATGGCAATCACAATCAAGAAACTTCTGTAAAATAAATAGGTGACAACTCCCAAAATAGCATACGATAATATAAAGCCGAAGCTGTCGTTTAAAAGGGAAGTTTTAATTGCAAAGAAGAATGATAGACCTACAAAGATAATTTGGTATATAGAAAGCTTTAAATTAATTTTTGACATCATTTTTTCATGATCAACCGTTGAAGTAATTGGGTCAGTTTGAACCGGTTCCTTTGAAAGCAGTGCAAGCTCCCGACAATTTGGGCACGTTCTCAAATGTGACTCGAGCCACTCTGCTGTTTCTGCTTGCAGCAGACCTTCGTTGTATAATGGCAGCAAATCTTCTGCAATAAAACAGTCCTTATTCATCATTCACCCTCATTTCTTTTTGCAGCCTTAATTTCGAACGGTGAAAATTTACACGTACATAATTTTCGGTTTTATCAACTAATTCGCCGATTTCTTGAAACGAGAGCTCCCCATAAATTCTTAAGGTTACGATTTCTCTTGAAAGGTCATCTAATTTGCTAATTTGCTGTAAGAGTTTTTCATTTCCTTCTTTAAGCATGTATAAATCTTCAGGGGATAACGGAGGAGTAGCTTCATCCGCAGCCAATTGGTCCTTCAAGTTTTCGACGTATTTTTTTGATCGGTAATGTTTTTTTAATAAGTTTTTTGCGATGGAAAATATCCACGTTTGTAATGTGGATTTGCCAGAAAAGGAGGAGAATCCTTTTACCGCCTCATAAAAGACATCATGAGTCAAATCTTCAGCTGACGCTCGATCAAATGTTTTTACGTAAAAAAAAGCATAAATTTTCGGCTGAATCTCTTTATATAGTTCTTCGAGCTCGTTCATGATGCCCCCTCCCTGACAACTTTCGTGCCTTCATCATATTAGTACCTTGAGAATACTTTTCGTTACAATAAAATATATGTTAACTATAAAATAAATTAGGTTGACATATAATCCAGTCATCTATTATGCTCTTATTATAATAAATACTTGAGGTGAAAAGATGAATACAGCGGTAGTTAGAACAAGAAGTAAACTTAAGACGTTGGATCTGGTTTATGCCAGCATGTTTTCAGCGTTAATGATGATTGGGGCAAATATTACGTCATTTGTGCCCTTTATGGTCATTGGTGGTGTGCCAATCACATTGCAAACATTCTTTGCCATATTGGCCGGTGCACTTCTTGGCAGTCGAATCGGAGCTCTCTCAATGATGGTATATGCGTTTATCGGATTGGCAGGAGCGCCCGTCTTTGCACGCTTCAGTGGTGGAATCAGCACGATCATTCACCCAACTTTCGGATTTATTCTTTCATTTATTTTAGTTGCTTATATTACAGGGAAAATCATTGAAAAAAATGGCAAGCTTCATTTTTATATTATTGCTGCTTTGGCGGGAACAGCGGTCAATTATTTGTTCGGCACGAACTGGATGTACTTTGCTTATAAACTTTGGTCAGCTGCCCCGGAGGTTTTTTCCTATAAAATTGCTTGGGCATGGATGGCCGTTCCGCTCCCAAAAGATCTATTACTGGCGGTTTTAGCGGGAATCTTTGCACATAGAATGCAGAGGATTGTTAAAAGAACAAGATGAGTAGTTGATTTCTTTTTAAAGGAGAGTTGCATTCTACTTTTGGTCGTGTTATGATGACTATACACTTAATAAGTACTAAATCTTATAATTCACATGTTTTTCCGGATTATATTTTGATGGTATGTCCGGAAAAGCATGTGAATTTTCGTTTTTTTACATCGCTATTAAGTAACAAACTTTTGGAGGTTTTTCATAATGAACACAGGTACAGTTAAATGGTTTAACGCAGAAAAAGGTTTCGGATTCATCGAAGTTGAAGGCGGAGAAGACGTATTCGTACATTTCTCAGCAATCACTGGCGAAGGCTTCAAATCACTTGAAGAAGGTCAAAAAGTAAGCTTTGACATCACTCAAGGTAACCGTGGCGACCAAGCAGCAAACGTTGTTAAATTATAATTAACGTTAAAAGGCATTGAAGAGATCCTCTCTTCGATGCCTTTTTTGCATTCCTTTATTGTTATTTCATAGTAATTATGTTAAATTATGAACAAACTGTAAGCGGATTCATTCAGGGAGGACGATGCATATGGAAAATAATGAACGGCTATTGATAATTCATGCAGATGATTTTGGGATGTGTCATGCTACGAATCAGGCGATTATTCAGCTATTAGATGAAGAATCCATTTCTTCTACTACTTTAATGGTCAATTGTCCATGGTCGCTTGAAGCAGCAAAGGCAGCTGCAAGTAATCCGAAATATGACGTTGGCATCCATTTGACCCTGACAAGTGAATGGGATCACTATAAATGGGGACCGGTGAATCAAAATGGAAATGTAGATACTTTGGTGAATGAATTCGGTTATTTTCCAGCTGATCTTGAAAAAGTAGCTCAAGCAGATCGGGAACAGGTTAGAGAGGAAATAATTGCTCAAATTGAGACTGCCCTCAAGATGGGAGTAGACCCAACACATATTGATAGTCATATGGGAGCGTATTTATTTTTCATGGACATCCATATTAATGTCGCTGCTACATATAATCTTCCGCTTCGCTTTACGAAAAATCCACCACCTGGTTATTCACTAGAAAGTTTAGAACAGGTCGCACAACTAGCTGATAGCAAAGGCATCCTTTATCCAGATAACGTTGTTGCTCTTCCCTTTATATTAAAAGAAGGAGAAAGCTATGAAGATTCCAAACAGAATGCAATCAATTTATTAAAAGGTTTGAAACCAGGCGTAACAGAATTATTGTTTCACCCTTCACTTGATACAGACGAATTAAAAGGAATTACTGATACATGGCAAGTAAGAAAATATGAATTTGATATTTTTCGAGATCCGGAAGTTAAGGAGATTATTAGAGAAGAAAATATAAAGGTCATTGGCTGGCGAGAGTTGCGCGATATTCAGAGGGGGGTAGAAAAATGATCATACAAACGAAATTACCTCGATGTGAGCCTGAAGTTCAGAATATTTCATCTACATCGGTTCTCAACTTTGTTAACGCTTTGAAACGAGAAGAAATTGATGTTCATAGCTTTATGTTGTTAAGACATGGGCACGTTGTTGCGGAAGGTACATGGTCGCCGTACAATCCAGATCACCCGCATATCCTTAATTCATTAAGTAAAAGTTTTACGTCTACAGCAATCGGATTAGCGATAGAGGAAGGGAAGCTTTCCGTTGATGATGCTGTTATTTCCTTTTTTCCTGAAGATGTAACCGAAGCCATTGCAAACAATATGGCGCACTTAAAGGTTCGTCATTTACTTTCGATGTCTACGGGGCATAGCGTTGATACGACTCCATTTTTACGAAGAAGTGATCATTGGGTAAAAGAATTTCTAAGTATTCCAATTGAACATGAGCCTGGTACTCATTTTCTATATAATACCGGCGCTACCTATATGTTGTCAGCTATTTTAACAAAAGTAACCGGCTTGAAACTATTAGATTACTTGGAGCCGCGGTTATTTGAACCACTCGGCATGAGTGATATTACGACGACTTCCTGTCCAATGGGTATTCACTTTGGCGGGGCTGGAATGAATGTAAAGATTGAGGATATCGCTAAATTTGGTTTGCTTTATCTGCAAAAAGGAGTATGGGAAGGTAAACAAATTTTGCCGGAAAACTGGGTGGATGAAGCTACGAAAAAGCAAATTTCCAACGGGGATGATGCTAATAATGATTGGGCACAAGGCTATGGCTATCAATTTTGGCGGTGTCGCCATGGAGCCTATCGCGGAGATGGTGCATTTGGCCAATATTGTGTCGTTCTTCCTGAACAGGATGCCGTTGTAGCAGTAACCGCGGGTGTCATGGAAATGTCTAGCATTCTCGATCTTGTATGGACCTATTTACTGCCTGGTATGTCAAATACATTCGATCTGGAGGTTGATCTTGGGAGTAAACTGGATTCCTTGGCATATGCGCCGCCACAAATCCTAAACACATCGCCAAACATTTCTAAGTGGTCTGGTAGATGTTTTGATGTACAGCCAAATGATGCAGGAGTAACGGCGTTTTCTTTTGATTTTTCCGATGAAAATAGCGATTTTACCTTCCGGGATGGTGATGGCGAGCATCATATTCGGGTTGGAAACAGCGAATGGATCGAGAGTGAGCTTAGCTTGCTAGGTCATCATGTGAAGACAGCTGCAAGTGGGACATGGAAAAATCGGAATACATTCGAAATGACCATTCGTTTATTAGGTACCCCATTCGTTGATACATGGACTTGTGACTTTATCAATGATGCAGTGAGAATGAGTGTATCTCGGAATATTTGGACCGTGCCGGGCTTGTCTGATATGGCATTGCTGCCAACAATAGTTGGATACATAAAAATATAAGGAGGCAATAAAATTTGAATCTACTTGAGGATTTATATTTTTTGATTGGAACAGATAAAGTGACTATTAATGAAACGCTGCTTAGACATCATTCGGGGGATGAGTCGCATCATCCAAAAATAGAGCCTGATGCCGTTGTTTTTCCCGAGTCTACAGAAGACGTGCAGAAAATTGTCAGTTATGCAAATGAGCATCAGATTGCTATAGTTCCATATGGTGCCGGGTCAGGGCTTGAAGGTCAAGCAATCCCTATTAAAAAAGGAATTTCAATTAACTTTGAAAGAATGGATCAAATTCTTGAAGTGAGGCCGGAGGATTTAACTGTGAAAGTTCAACCGGGAGTGACGCGCCACCGTTTAAATGATGAATTAAAAAAATATGGACTGTTTTTTCCTGTTGACCCGGGTGCCGACGCCTCCATAGGTGGCATGGCAGCCACAAATGCCAGCGGCACGCTTGCAGTCCGATACGGTGTGATGCGTGATCAAATCCTCAACATGGAGGTTGTGTTGGCAGATGGGCGAGTCATCAAAACAGGCAGTCTGGCAAGGAAATCTTCCTCGGGCTATCACTTAAACGGCTTGTTTGTTGGATCGGAAGGAACGCTTGGTGTGTTCACGGAAATAACGCTTAAATTACATGGGATTCCTGAATATATTACTGCAGCGCGCTGTACCTTCCCGTCAGTACGAAGCTGTGTAGATGCAGCGGCAGCAATATTAACCGCAGGAATCTCCATTGCCAGGGTTGAGCTTGTTGATGCAAGAAGCATTAAACAAGTAAATGACTTTAGTGGAACTAATTATCCGGAAGAGCATTCACTTTTCCTTGAATTCCATGGAAATAAATCGGGGAATGAGGAAGATATCGACTTCGTTCAAGCGATTGTGGAAGAGGCAGGTTGCACCGGCTTTGTATTTGAAACAGATTCCATTAAACGCGCCAACCTGTGGAAGGCTCGACACGAGCTCCATTATGCTTTTAGCCATGGCTTTCCAAAGCTTTCAATCCTTAGTACAGATGTATGCGTACCTATTTCAAAACTCCCGGAAATTGTCGAATTTACACGTAATCAGCTCGATGGCTTAGGACTAGACGGAGGAGTGCTTGGTCATGTTGGTGATGGGAATTTTCATGCGACCGTTTTATACGATCGAAACGACCCAGAGCAAGTGAAAAAGATGCAGCAATTAAACGAAGAACTTGTCGCCTATGCATTACGGGTTGGCGGGACCTGTACAGGGGAGCATGGGGTAGGTATTGGAAAAATGAAATTTCAGGAACAAGAACACGGAGCCGCATTGGATGTGATGATTGCCCTTAAAAATACCCTTGATCCAAATAATATCCTTAATCCCGGAAAAGTGCTGCCGATTGAAATGAAAGTCTATTAAAATAAGCTAGTTTTCTCCACTCTCTTAAGGGTAAACCATCAATGATGGACATTTACTATTTTGGGAGGGGAAATGATGAAATACGATAATGATGGACTGCATGAAAATAAAAAAAATCAGCAATTAGACCATTTTCGCGTGGATGATACCGGAAAAAAGTTAACAACGAATCAAGGACTCAAAGTCTCTGAAGATGAGCATTCCCTGAAAGCTGGTGATCGAGGTCCCACGCTTATGGAAGATTTTCATTTCAGAGAGAAATTAACCCATTTTGACCATGAAAGAATTCCAGAGCGCGTTGTCCATGCCCGAGGGTTTGCGGCACATGGAGTTTTCGAGCTATATGAATCTATGACACCGTATACGAAAGCGAAATTTCTACAGGATCCAGCAGTTAAAACTCCTGTTTTTGTCCGCTTTTCCACAGTGGCCGGTTCTCGCGGTTCAGGTGATACAGTGCGTGATGTCAGGGGCTTTTCTACAAAGTTCTATACAGAAGAAGGAAACTATGACCTAGTTGGAAATAACATCCCGATATTTTTTATCCAGGATGCGATTAAGTTTCCCGATCTTGTTCATTCAATCAAACCAGAGCCTCACAACGAGATACCTCAAGCAGCAACGGCACATGACACGTTTTGGGACTTTGTCGCCAACAATACCGAGTCAGCCCATATGGTTATGTGGCATATGTCTGACAGAGCGATTCCCCGCAGCTTTCGAATGATGGAAGGCTTTGGCGTGCATACTTTCAGATTTGTGAATGAAGAGGGAAGGGCTCATTTTGTAAAATTTCACTGGAAACCTGTACTCGGCATTCATTCATTAGTCTGGGATGAGGCACAGAAGATAGCCGGGAAGGATCCCGATTTCCATCGAAGAGATCTTTGGGAAGCCATTGAAATGGGCGATTATCCAGAATTCGAATTTGGCGTACAGATTATTCGTGAAGAAGATGAATTTATGTTCGACTTTGATATTTTGGATCCAACCAAAATTTGGCCGGAGGAGATTGTCCCTGTTAAAATTATTGGAAAAATGACCTTGAATCGCAACGTCGATAACGTATTTGCCGAAACGGAACAAGTTGCATTCCATCCAGGTCATGTCGTCCCGGGAATAGATTTTACAAATGACCCACTGCTGCAGGGAAGATTATTCTCCTATACCGATACACAGCTGATCAGGCTTGGGGGACCAAACTTCCACGAGCTTCCAATCAATAAAGCGGTCTGCCCAATCCATAATAATCAACGTGATGGTTATAGCCGGATGGCGATTAATAAAGGTCCTGTCAGCTATCATAAAAATTCTATGGCACATAATGATCCGTCACCTGCAACAGCTGAGGAAGGTGGATATGTGCACTATGAAGAAAAGGTAGAAGGACGGAAGGTGCAACGGCGCAGCGATAGTTTTAAGGATCATTATAGTCAGGCGAAGCTTTTCTGGAATAGTATGTCTGAGGTGGAGAAACATCATATTTTACAGGCATTCCGCTTTGAAGTAGGCAAAGTGAAAAGCCCTGATATTCGCCAGCAAGTTGTCGATATGTTTGCGAATGTAGATTCCGAGCTTGCTAGACAGATTGCAATCGGGGTAGGAGCTAATCCTCCAGAGGGGTCCACGACTGAATCTAATGTAACAGAAACATCTCCAGCATTAAGTCAGATGAATACGGTTAAAACAGCGCAAACACGAAAGGTGGCTCTGTTAGTTGACAATGGATTTAATGCCGACGAACTAAACCTCATTCTCACTGCGTTGAAAGAAGCTGGTGTCCATGGGGAGGTTATTAGCAGGCATTTAGGGATGATCCAAAGTGCAGATGGTAAAAATCTGCAGGTGGATGCAACATTTTTGACAACTGACTCCGTTGTATATGATGCTGTATATGTTGCTGGAGGAACAGAGAGTTCTGCAAGTTTATCGATGCTAAAAGAGGCTAAGGATTTTATTGCTGATAGCTATCATCATTATAAAACGATTGGTGCTGCAAACGAAGGTGTCGAATTACTTACTGCAGCAGGAATATCGACTGCAGAGCAAACAGGTGCAGGTGTCGTTATTGCCCGTACTGAAGAAGAAGTTGGGAGCCTAAGCAAGGAATTCATTCATGCGATTGCTCAGCACCGCCATTGGGCGAGACAAGTATAATGGGAAAAAAAGAGCCTGAATCATATGATTTACGATTCAGGCTTTAGTTTATGTTTTTTAGAAAGGATTTTTACATATGTTTGAGTATGTTGTTTTTGCCATAATCATCTTAATGGCTTCCATCCTGCAAACTAGTACAGGGTTCGGCTTTTCGATTATGGCTACACCGTTTCTGCTTCTATTATTTATACCACAAGATGCCATCCAAATTAATTTAATTCTGTCGCTCATTATTTCCATGGCTTTAATAAGAAAAATCAGGAAAGATGTAGAGTGGGGGATGTTAAGAAGGTTTATCCTTGGGAGTATATTTGGCTTATCAGTCGGACTCTGGATATTCTTGTCAGTGAATCTGAATATGCTAAAGTTAGGAGTCAGTTTGCTTATTCTCTTTTTGACGCTATTATTGATTTTAAATGTTAGGGTTAGACAGGAAAATGGGAGAGACCTCCTCGTCGGAGGATTCTCAGGAATATTAACGGCAAGTATTGGTATGCCGGGTCCGCCCTTGCTCCTCTATTTTTCTGGGACAGATGCAGAGAAAGAAAAGCTTAGGAGTACAACATTAGCCTTCTACTTATTCATATATTTTGTTAGTTTGTCCATACAGATTATCTTTGCCGGAACGACAGCCAAAGCTTGGACTTCCAGTGCGCTTGCGCTCCCCCTTGTCATTGTGGGCCTTTATTTCGGTCAATTGCTTTTCCATCATATAAATCAAAAAAATTTCCGGACTTTTACATACGTTATCCTGATTTTTACTGGAATTTATCTACTTTTCGGTAAATAAAAACAAGGATTCTCTAGGAATCCTTGTTTTTATTTAGGTCTGTTCTTATATTATCCCTTGCATAATCATCGCATCTGCCACTTTTGTGAAACCAGCGATGTTTGCGCCTGCCACAAGATTACCTGACTGGCCATATTCATCTGCCGCTTTTACACTGTTGCGATAAATGTCTGACATAATTTTCTTCAGTTTTTTATCTACTTTTTCAAAAGACCATGGAACGCGTGAGCTGTTTTGAGCCATTTCTAGCGCTGACACCGCTACACCGCCGGCATTAGCTGCCTTTGCTGGTCCGAAAAGCACTTCATTTTCAAGAAATAAATCAATCGCATCAAGTGTCGATGGCATGTTTGCACCTTCACCGATTGCTTTAACGTTATTAGCGACAAGAATTCTGGCTGAATTTTCATCAATTTCATTTTGAGTTGCGCAAGGAAGAGCGATATCGCACGGAATTGTCCAAATACCATGACTTCCTTCTACATATTTTGCTTGCGGGTGTTCTTTTACATATTCGCAAATTCTTGATCTTTCAACTTCTTTTAATCTTTTTAGTGTATTAAGACAAATACCGTTTTCATCATAAATATAGCCTCCGGAATCGCTGCATGCGACAACCTTTGCACCAAATTCCTGTGCTTTCTCAATCGCATAAATGGAAACATTCCCTGATCCCGATACAACGACGGTACTGCCGGCAAAACTTAGGCCTTTATCCCTTAGCATCTCTTCAACAAAATACACCGTGCCATAGCCAGTAGCTTCTGTTCTCCCGAGACTGCCTCCGTAGCCAACACCTTTGCCAGTAAACACACCAGAATCGAAACTGCCACGCATTCTACGATATTGGCCGAACATATATCCAATTTCACGGGCGCCGACACCGATATCACCTGCAGGAACGTCAATATCTGAACCAATATACTTACTTAGCTCTGTCATGAAGCTTTGGGTAAATCTCATGATTTCTCCATCTGACTTTCCTTTAGGGTCGAAATCCGATCCACCTTTTCCGCCGCCAATTGCTTGCCCTGTCAAGGCGTTTTTGAAAATTTGCTCGAATCCTAAAAATTTGATGATGCTTGCGTTGACGGAAGGGTGAAACCTAAGTCCACCTTTATAGGGACCAATCGCACTATTATATTGAACTCGAAATCCGCGGTTTACTTTAACTTTCCCTTGATCATCTACCCATGGGACACGGAAGGAAATTAATCTTTCAGGCTCGACGATTCTTTCAAGAATGCCGTTTTCCATGTAATGGGGATTCCTGGCTAGCACCGGAACGAGGGAGTGAAAAATTTCCTTTACAGCTTGTAGAAATTCATATTCATTCGCATTGCGTTCAACTACCGTTTCATATACATCATTCACATAAGCCTGGGCTGCTTGCAGATTATCATTTTTCATATTAATCACCATCGCCATCATTTCCACTCCTTTTCTACGTTCTCTCCGGACCGGGCATACAAAAAATACCAACCGAACGAAAAACCTTGTTAGAAAATATTTTATCTTCTACAATTAATCTAAACAATATGAAGTTGAGATAATATTGATGCTTTTGTGAGATGAATGCGGAAAAGGGTGGGTATTTTGGAATTAAGACAAATACAATATTTCATTGAAGTTGCCAAAAGAGAACATATGACAGATGCCGCTGACGCCTTGCATGTAGCGCAATCTGCAGTAAGTAGACAAATCGTTAATTTAGAAGCCGAGCTCGGTATCAATCTATTTATTAGGGAAGGCAGAAATATTCGGCTTACACCAATTGGTCGAATGTTTTTGGAAAAAATGCAACAGGCTATGGATGTGATTGAGCAGGCAAGGAGAGAAATCGAAGAATGCCTAGATCCTGAAAAAGGAACCGTCCGAATTGGATTTCCCAGCAGTCTCGCTGCTCATCTGCTTCCAACCGTAATTTCTGCATTTAGAAAAAAACACCCTGATGTAAAATTTCAGCTACACCAAGATTCCTACCGTAATTTGATCGATTCTGTTTTAAAAGGTGACATCGATATGGCGCTTCTCGGTCCACTTCCTATGGAAGAACGCCGTGTAAAAAGTGAAATCTTGTTCATGGAAAATCTTGTGGCATTACTTTCCTCTAATCATCCATTAGCAGGGAAATCCTCAATCCCTTTAGACGCCTTGCGCGGTGATTCCTTTATATTGTCACCAAAAGGATATATTCTTCGTGATGTTGTCATTAATGCATGCAAACAGTATGGCTTCGAGCCCGCCGTCTCTTTTGAGGGAAAAGATATTGATGCGATTAAAGGCTTAGTGTCAGCGGGACTTGGCGTAACATTGCTTCCTGAAATCACACTCGTTGATAGTTTGCCTCGTGCAACGGCAAAGGTTCGTATTGCGGAGCCGCGAGTCACACGGACCGTTGGAGTCATTATTCCAAAAGACCGCGAGCTTATGCCGACAGAACTGCTTTTTTATCAATTTCTAAGAAACTTCTTTAATACGTTAAATGAATACCAATAATATATCTCTATACCCAATCGTAATTAAATATAAACCGCCTCATCAGCGGTAATTTACGAATGATTTTTTTTACCAGTAATCCTAACGATTTCTGTTAAAATGTTAATTCCATTAAATAGTGCCTCTTTATCGAAAGACATGTCCGGGTGGTGAAGACCTGGCTGTAATCCGCAGCCAAGTCCAACCATCGTCGATTTTAAGGATGGTTTATGGATTGTATAAAAGTGGAAATCATCTCCGCCTGGTGTAAGGAGTGGCGGAACTGTTTTTTCTTTTCCAAGAACCCTTTGTATGGCTATTTTAGCGATTTCTTTCGCTTCATCATTTACTTCTGCAGCTGCGACTCCATAGTCAGTCGTAATCATTATTTTCGATTTGAATAAATATTGGGCAGCAACTAAGATGTGATACACTTTTTCCTTTAGTAATTTCATCTTTCCATTCGTTTGTGCACGTAAATCAAAAGCTAAAGCTGCTTGACCGGGAATGATGTTTGTGTTTTTTCCTCCTGCATGAAACTTTGTTACTTTTACTGAATGAGGAATGGTCGGATCGAGATGGATGGTATTAAGCGCATTGACAATATGGGTACCGACATCGATCGCGTTGCTTGTCAAATGAGGTCTTGCTCCATGTGCGTCCTCCCCAATGATTTCACATTCAATTGCCCCGGTTGCTCCGTGAACGATTGCAGGTGCCGCATAGCCGTTGGCTGTTTCCGCCTCAGGACGGAGGTGAATCCCGAACAAGTAGTCAAGAGGATCAACCACACCTTTTTCAGCGAGTTTAAGAGCTCCGGTTCCGACTTCTTCTGCAGGCTGAAAAATAAATCGCACCGCAATTTTCTTTTGAATGTCCGGTTCTTCAGCAAGCTTCCAAAGAACACCAAGCACCATTGTCATGTGGGCATCATGTCCACATGAATGATTTGCCTTATTTACGCCATCCACCTCCTGCCATAAAGCATCCATATCAGCTCGGATGCCGATGACCGGGTTATGTCCGTTGAAATTTCCAAAGTCCCCGACTACTCCCGTACAATCGTCGAAGGTAGACACTTTACAACCTGCTTTTTTAAGATGTCCTTTTATATATTCAGTCGTTTTCTTTTCTTCCCAGCTAAGTTCCGGATGGGTATGAAGATAATTAAAAGTTTCCAATACTTTATTTCTAAGTATTTCTTGATGCATGACTTATCTTCCTTTCGCAAAAATTCCCATTCACATATTTTTCAATCCTGTGTCATTTTAACCAAATAGTCAGCCATCGACTCTTTTTTGTTATACTTAAGTATATGGTTTAATTACTTCAAGAGGGAAGGTATTGCCAAATGGAATTCGTTTATGAAGGAAAAACAAAAGATGTCTACGCGCTTGAAGATGGAAATTATTTATTAAAATTTAAAGATGATGTCACGGGTGAAGATGGCGTATTTGATCCTGGAGCAAATACGGTAGGGTTGCAAATTGAAGGAGCTGGGAAAGCAGGACTTCGGTTAACTACATATTTTTTCGAAATTTTAAAGGATAGGGGTATTCCGACTCATTACATAGATGCAAATATTGATGAAGCCGAAATGATTGTCAAACCTGCTAAGATGTTTGGTAAGGGCCTTGAGGTTATTTGCCGATACAAAGCAGTAGGAAGTTTCTTGCGCAGATATGGGATGTATGCAAAAGAGGGACAAGAACTGGATGCATTTGTAGAAGTTACGCTGAAGGATGATGATCGCCAAGATCCGCCGATTAGTGCGGATGCATTACATATGCTTGGGATATTATCACTGGATGAATACGTGGAATTGAAAAGTTTAACGCAAAAAATCAGTGGAATTGTAAAAGAAGAGCTAGCGAAAAAGGGCATTGATCTATACGATATTAAGCTTGAATTCGGCCGAATGGATGAAGGCAATGGGATTATGCTTATTGACGAAATTTCGGGCGGTAATATGAGAGCTTATAAAAATGGCGTTTATATCGAGCCGTTGAAACTTGAAAAAATGCTCAGCTAGACAAATCAGGGAGGGGTCAAATTGGATCAATTCATGAAAAGAGCAGTGGAATTGGCATTAAATAATGTGGATGAGGGCGGACAGCCGTTTGGCGCCGTTCTTGTTAAAAATAATGAGATCATTGCTGAAGGAGTGAATGAGCTCCATCGAAAGTATGATGTGAGTGGTCACGCTGAACTGATTGCCATTCGGAAAGTACAGGAAGAATTTCAGACGCTTGATTTGAGCGGGTATACAATGTATGCAAGCGGTGAACCTTGCCCGATGTGCATGGCAGCAATCTATTTTTCTGGTATTGAAAAAGTGTATTATTGCGGTTCCGTAGAAGATGCTAAAGAAGCAGGATTAGGGAAATCTTCCGTAATATATAAAGAATTAGCCTTGCCACGGAAAGAACGTTCAGTTGAAATGATTCATATGCCTCTTGGAGAGGGAATGCAAAATCCGATGATTAAGTGGAATGAAAAATAAATGAGGAACAGTGGAGGCCTGAAATTAGGTCTCTACTGTTCCTATTCTTTTAATTAAAGTAATCTATAAGTCCTTGAGTGATAGATTCAGCAACTTGATGCTGATAGTTTAGTGACTGTATTTCAGCCATATCATATGGATTCGTAATGAAGCCAAGTTCAATCAATACAGATAACGGATCATTGTTTCGAAGAACATAAAAGTCTCCGTGCTGTGCTCCGGTATTTTGCAAAGAAGTTTGTTGGGCTAGTTGATTTTGAATCGCCAGCGATAATTCTTTATCGGAGTTGTGGTAATAAAAGGTTGCCATCCCTTTAGCTCCTGGATTTGCATGTGCATTATAATGGATGCTCAGAAAAACACTTGAGGGAAAAGAGCGACTTATATGAACACGCTCTTGTAAATTTAAATGGCGGTCTCCAGCTCTCGTCATGATGACTTCTGCACCAGCTTGTTTTAACTTAGTAGCAACTATTTGTGCTGTACGCATCGTAAGATCCTTTTCAAATATACCTCCAATGCCTATCGCTCCAGGATCATATCCGCCATGGCCTGCATCAAGAACAACAGTACGTCCGGCAAGTGTTCCATTTTTATGGGCAGCGGTAGGTGGACTCTTTTTTTGAATCGGCACAGTCGATGTAGTCGATGCCGTCGCTGATGAAACGAGCCAATCTGCAATCCAAGCAGTTTCTCCATTATGTGTCCGGACTTGCAGCCAATCATTCACTCTATCAATCAATTGAAAGCGATTACCGTATGTAGTATAGCCGATAATAGAATGTTCTGTTCCTGGGCCGCTGCGTAAACGAACACCGTTCGCGGCTACTGTAACCGCGGAGTCGGAAATTTCCGTCCCGCCAGCAGCGGATTGTTGAGTAAGAAAATATGAAGCAATCCATCCAGTTTGACCGTTGTATTGTACCTTTGCCCAATCATACTTAATCTCCAAAACATTTACGGTTGCTCCATTTGGTAAAGAGCCGATAACTTGTGCATCTAATGACGGTTCCGTTCTTACATTTAATGAACTAGTCCCAACATTGTAGGTCTCTCTAGCATATACTCCTTGTGATGAAAACGAGCTCAGTACTAAAACAAGGATCAATAAAAAAGCTGTAATCCATAATTTTTGCTTCATGCCATCCTCCTTATATTTTAATAGACCCTCGGCATTCAACGTATTCTGCCAACGTTGATTTCCGTTCCAGGCGGACGCGTTCCGGGGGGCGTGCGGTGAGCCTCCTCAGTCGCTTCGCGACTTGCGGGGTCTCACCTGTCACGCTGATCCCCCAGGAGTCGCCGCCTTCCACTACAATCAACTGGGATATTCTTTTGCTCATGGTAGAGCGACTGTTCATACCTTACTCGGAAGAACATTTCATACGTTTAGGAAGGAGAATCTGCGATTGTTTACCAGAACTCCTAGAACGTCTGAAAAGTGGCCGCTCATATACAACCGCCGTACATCCGTAGAACGATCAAACAAAAGGGGAAAAAATGGATTTCCACTTGGAGTCTGGTAGGCATCGTTCCACAAAAATATGGTACGTAAGGACATATGCATCATGATGTGCCAACACATTGACGCTTGGTATGCTTATCAAAAAGATAAACTATCGATCCTTAACGGTCATATTCTCCCTTCAATGGATTAATTTTTTAAAAGGCACTTTTCTAAGGGAATAGTTGTCTTTAAAACATAATCTGTTGAAAGTTGATTGGAGCGAAAGTGCGAGACTCCTGCGGGATCAGCGGGACTGGTGAGACCCCACAGGCGTTTACGCCGAGGAGGCTCACCGCCCGCCCCGCGGAAAGCGAGCAACTGTAGCGGAAATCAACCACGCACTACCTTGGTAAAGCAACAATGTTGTTTTCATAAAAGCCTTTTTAAAAAATAAATATGTTAGCCAAATAGGTTTTCGGAGACTCGGCAGATTATCGCCTAGAAAGTCCGAGAATCTATCCCCTATATTATCTTGTAATTTCATCATTACACTAGTCGACCAAACTACCAAATGAGAAAAAGATTCTTTTGTAATGATAATATGGGAATTATTGGTGGGTTTTTTCAAAAAAAAGCCATCCCATTAAAATGAGACGGCTTTTAATATCTTAACTAGCTAATTTTTTATTTTGTTTTAATGATAAAACAAGCATGAGCGGTATAATCGATAATGCTGCTGAGATAAAGGGAGTGTATAAGAGCCCGCCATTATGGATGATGATGCCACCAATCATTGCCCCTAGTCCGATGCCAATATTAAGTGCTGACATGTTTAAGCTCAAAACTAGTTCGGATGCTTTAGGATTAATATTAATAAGCGCATATTGAATAGGTGGGTTTGTTGACCATTGAGCGAAATTCCAAATGAATACGACTAGTGTAAATAAGAAAATGAATGGAAGAGCAGCACGAAGGAGCAACATGGACACGAGAAATAATAGGCAAGAAATCATTAACGCCTTTTTTGCACCGATTAAATCTGTCAAGCCTCCACCTGCGCTTGTACCAAGTGTTCCGGCGATACCTGCAAGCAGCAACATAAAGCTTACCGTGGAAAGTGAATATCCGGCTCCTGTCATAAATGGACTAATATAGGAGTAAACAATATAATTAGCTGCTAATATAACTGTTGTGATCGTTAAAAGAGAATGGATTTCTCGATTTTTAAAGACTGTTTTGAATGGAGCTTTTTCATCCGTTTCCGAGCCATTTGTTTTTGGCAGGAACAATATAATTAATATGAAGCAAACTACCGACAATAAGGTGATCAACCAGAAAGTAAATCGCCAGCCTAGTGCCATGCCGATAAATGTCCCAAATGGCACGCCAAACACATTTGCTGCACTAAATCCCATATAAACCAATCCCAATATTCTTCCTTGTTTGGTCGGGTGTGCTAGCTTTGCAGCCGTTGATAAAACAACGACGATAAATAGAGCGGCAGAAAAAGCTGTGACTACTCGAACCACCGCAAGCATTGTATAAGTTTGACTTATAGCCGAAATCATATTGCCGATAATGAAAATGGATAATGAGGCTAGTAAAACCTTTTTCCGTTCTAACTTGGCCGTTTTAATGGATAAAATCGGTGCCCCGATTGCAAATGCAAAAGCATAAATGGTAATGAGCTGGCCAGATAATGATTCACTCACATCTAAATCAGCAGCGATGAGCTCAAGTATTCCGGTAATAATCAATTCAACGGTTCCAACGACGAATGTGCTCATGATGAAAATAAATAATAACCGTTTTTGCATCGTGATCAAACTTCTTTCTTTTGAATTTTTCACATCCATGATCTTATCTTTTTCAATAAATAAAAGCAAATATGCCGTAGAGTGAACTTTTTTTGTTAAAATAAGGGATAAGAAACTTATTAGTCATATAAAACGTCTATATTGAAGCACATACTTTAATCGGATACCGATAAAGAAAGGGACCTGACATGAACTCTTCTTCTTTTATGGAAAAGAAAAGAAAATTACTCATTGGATTTTGTATATTCTTCATCATCACACTTTTCATTCCGACCCCATACTACCTTTTTCGTCCCGGCTCAGTAGAAGAGTTGGAATCAAAAGTAACAGTAGAAGGCGGCGAAAAAAATGCCGCAGGACATTTATATTTAACCACCGTCCTTTCAATCAGAGCAAGCAACATCTACTATTTGACATATGGCATGTTTGCCAAACATACCGATTTGCGGAAAGTAGAGGAAGTTAGGGGTGACTTGAGTGATGAAGAGTACGGTCGCCTCCTTGAACATATGATGAGCTCTTCGCAACACTATGCCCTTGCAGCTGGTCTTCGCGCTGCTGGGGAGGAAGTGAAGGTTCAGCCAAACGGTATATTTGTTAGTAGCATACTCGGCACTTCCCATGCAAAAGGAAAGCTTGAAATTGGTGATATTATTCTCCAGGTCGATGATCAGCCTGTTGAAAAAGCAGCAGACTTTCTTAATTACCTTGCTCATAAAAAAGCTGGTGATACGGTCAAAATCAACTTTAATCGTGATGGGGATATAAAAACGAAGGATATACAATTGATTCCTCTTCAAAATGGGGCCAATAAGGCGGGAATTGGCATTGTGCCTGAAGATCAATTTAAACTTGAGACAACTCGGAATGTAAAGATTAACGCCGCCGATATTGGCGGACCGTCCGCAGGATTGATGTTTTCACTAGAGATTTACAACCAATCGACCCCGGGAGATATAACAAAAGGATATGAAATTGCAGGGACTGGGACGATTAATATGGATGGAAATGTAGGGCAAATTGGCGGCATTCGTGAAAAAATTGCAGCCGTAAATAAAGCTGGCGTCGATATATTCTTTTGCCCGGCCGATGTAACGCCTGCTGATACAAATGAAAAAGATGTCATGGATGAGGCGCAAAAAGAAGGTTATAACGTAACCATTGTGCCAGTGAAAACATTGCAAGAAGCGATAGATTATTTAGAAAAGCTGCCTCCAAAAAAGTAAAATTGCAGCATGAGGGGAGAAACTCGATGAAAAACATTAGCAAGCTTTTATTACTCTGTCTAGTAAGTTTTGGACTTGTAATAACCGGAATTGGAAAAGCATTCGCTGAAGATAAAGATGATAGCATTAATGAAAAATTAGGTTTACCTGTTGTGGTGTATGGGGAAACATTAACAGATGCACAAAAGGATGAAGTTAGGAAGTATCTTAATATTAAAGATCCAACGATGGTTGAGGAGATTACTGTTTCAGCTCAAGATCTCGCGCGTTTAATTGGAGGGAATCCGAATTCACGGATGTTTTCCTCGGCAAAAATCACCTTAAAGGAAAAAGGGCACGGTCTCGTAGTGACGAGAGTAACCCCTGACAATATTACGGAAGTAACAGAAGAAATGTATGCGAATGCCATGCTCACCGCAGGAATAGAAAACGCAAATGTAGAAGTAGCATCTCCAGTGAAGGTGAGCGGACATTCAGCGCTTCTCGGCATTTACAAAGCGTATGAAAGCCGTGGAAAGACATTGGACAAGGGTCGGATGGAAGTGGCCAATGAGGAACTCGATTTGGCAACAGATCTTGCCGACAAAAAAGGATTGGATGAACAAAAAGTTGGAGAACTTTTAACAGAAATTAAAAAGTCAATCGCGGAACAAAACCCTGCCACAAGGGAAGATGTAGAGAAGATTGTGGAGGAACAGCTTAATAAAATGAAAATCGAGCTTAGCCCTGAAGACAGGCAGCTTCTAATCGATTTATTTGAAAAAATGCGATCACTTGATATCAACTTTGGGAACGTTAAAAAGCAGCTAGAAGATCTTTCAAAAGATATTGGAAAGAAAATGGAAAAAGTGATTGGTGACGAAGGCTTTTGGGATAGTGTCAGCAATTTTTTCAAAAAACTTATTGATGCGATAGCGAATTTATTTAAGTAATGATAACTCAAGACCCAATAAGAGCCATGCTTTCTACTCGTCCCATAGATATATATGGAAGAGAAGAGGTCTTGGCTCTTTGCTTTGAATTAAAGTTAAATATCGTCTAAAAATATATGAACATTTTAAACGATTTTGGAATAAATAATAAAATAAAGTTTAAATGTTGCCCTTGTCAAACTTACTTGGTGGAGGTAAAATAAAAGAAAATAAAAATTAAATTAAAAATAAAAGAGAAGAATATAGAGTAAAGGAGTGAACACAGTGGCTAATGCAGTGAAGGTGAAAAATTTACAAGTTTCCTATTATGGACAGGAAGCAGTTCAAAACGTCAGCTTCGAGATTGAGACAGGTAAACTCGTGGGAATTATTGGTCCTAATGGTGCGGGGAAATCCACCTTGTTGAAAGCTTTGTTAGGGTTGATTCCTATAGACAAAGGCCAAGTCAATATACTTGGAAAAGAAATTCAAGATATTCGTAAAAAAATTGCTTATGTACCACAGAGGAATAATATTGATTGGGATTTTCCGATATCTGTTCTTGAAACTGTTTTACTTGGTACGTATCCGAATATGGGTGTATTCCGAAAACCGAAGAGAATGGAAAAAGAACTTAGTTATGAATGCTTAAAAAAAGTAGGAATGGAGTCATTCAAGGACCGTCAGATCGGCGAGCTGTCAGGCGGGCAGCAACAAAGGGTTTTCTTAGCTAGAGCTATGGCGCAACAAACGGATATTCTTTTCCTTGATGAACCTTTCGTTGGTATTGATGTTTCGAGCGAAGAAACAATCATCCAAATATTAAAAGAGCTTCGTAATGAGGGGAAAACCGTCTTGCTTGTGCACCACGATTTGAGCAAATCCAATGAATACTTTGATGAATTAATCCTCTTAAATAAAGAATTAATCCGCTGCGGCCCTGTCAGCGAAGTGTTAAAGCCTGGCGTCATTGCAAAGGCATACGGTGGGCATTTGTCATTCTTGAGAGAAATGGTGGTGGTTTCACCGTGACATTCATCGAAGCAGTGATGCAATATGGATTTTTACAAAAAGCGCTTATCACCTCAGTAATGGTTGGAATCATTTGTGGTGTCATTGGGTGTTTTATTATATTAAGAGGAATGGCATTAATGGGTGATGCTATTTCTCACGCCGTTTTGCCAGGAGTGGCTATTTCTTATGCACTTGGAATTAATTTTTTCATCGGTGCCGTAATCACAGGAGTCCTGACGGCCATTGGAATTGGCTATATTAGCCAAAACAGCCGAATTAAAAACGATACTTCTATAGGGATTGTGTTTACAGCCGCTTTTGCACTGGGAATTATCTTAATTACTCTGTTGAAAAGCAGCACCGATTTGTATCACATCTTATTTGGCAACGTACTCGCGGTTAGGCCGTCAGATATGTGGATGACATTGGCGATTGGAATCATCGTGTTGGCTGGGGTGTATTTCTTTTACAAAGAACTCCTCATCAGTTCATTTGATCCAACGATGTCACAGGCGTATGGCCTTCCAAATAAGCTCATTCATTATTTCTTAATGACGTTGCTCACGATGGTCACAGTTGCGTCCTTACAGACAGTTGGGATCATTCTTGTTGTTGCTATGTTGATTACGCCAGCTGCTACAGCCTACTTATTAACAGATCGCCTCTGGAAGATGATTTACCTTTCAGCTGGATTCGGTGCCGTGTCTTCTGTTTTTGGACTTTATGTTAGCTTTAAATATAATTTAGCCTCAGGCGCTACGATTGTCTTGACAGCAACATTGCTGTTTATTATTGCATTATTACTTTCGCCTAAACAAGGTGTAATTTGGCGTTATTTTAGGTCGCGATCTAAGCGGACGCCCATTGATGCATAGAAAGTAAAAAACAATGTTAGGAGATTGCTATTGCTATGAGAAAATTAGGCTTTGCAGCGTTCATCGTGGCCCTATCGGTTTTGTTATTGTCAGCTTGTGGCAGTGCAAATAGTCCGCCACCAAAAGCAAAGGATGGAAAATTAAAGATTGTCACTACGTATTCTGTTATTTACGATATCGTAAAAAATGTTGGCGGAGATGCTGTGGAGGTAGAAAGTTTAGCTCCCATTGGATCCGACCCGCATCAATATGATCCATTGCCTGCAGATGTGCAAAAAACGACAGACGCAGATGTCGTATTTTATAATGGGTTAAATTTAGAAACAGGCGGCGCTTGGTTTGCAAACATGATTGAAACAGCGGGTAAAGGCGGAAAGGATGCTCCCGTTTTTAAAATAAGTGAGGGAGTCGAGCCGATGTATTTGAAGTCGGGTGGCCATGAGGGAGAGGAAGATCCACACGCCTGGCTAGCAGTTTCCAACGGCATCAAGTATGCGGAAAATGTAAAAGAAGCTTTAATTAAAGTCGACCCTGACCGTAAAGTAATCTATGAAAAAAATGCTGCAGACTATATTGCGCAATTAGAAAAACTTCATGAAGATATTACAAAGAAAATGAATGAAATCCCGAAAGAAAAAAGATTGTTAGTATCGAGTGAAGGTGCCTTTAAATACTTTTCTGCTGCATATGGATTCGAAGCTCATTATATATGGGAAATCAATTCTCATAAAGAGGGAACACCGGAGCAATTAAAAGCAATCGTTGACTTTATCAGAGAACACGATATAAAAGCATTGTTTGTTGAAACAAGCGTTGATCCAAGAAGTATGGAAACCGTCTCAAAAGAAACAGGAGTCCCGATCATCGGTAAAATCTTTACCGACTCCATCGGCAAACCAGGAACGGACGGCGACACATACATCAAAATGATCGAATGGAACGCAAACATCATCCACAAAGGACTAACCGAAAACCAAAAACCATAAAGAACACTCGACAAAATCCGGGGCGTGCCTGTCACTTGTCGAAAATTAAAGTCGCTATTTTTGGCGGCTTTTTTTGTTCTTGGTTGTTATTTTGGGGTATGCTTATTTCATAAATTATTAATCTGTGATTCTAATAGTTAAAGACGAGGAGTGAAGAATGATGATGGATGCAGCAGTTTTAAATAAGCCTTTGGATATCGAGGTTAAAAAAGTAAGTATTCCGGTTCCGAATGCAGATGAAGCTTTGATCAAAGTGTATTGTATCGGTGTTTGCGGATCAGATATTCACTATTATGAGCATGGTAAAATCGGGCGTTATGAAGTGAAAGAGCCACTTATATTAGGACATGAGTTGGCGGGGGAAGTAGTAGAGATTGGTGAAAGGGTTACGAATGTTTCCGTTGGCGACCGTGTTGCCGTGGAACCAGGAGTTGCTTGTGGAAGATGTGGCCATTGTAAATCTGGACGCTATAACTTATGTCCGGATGTTGTTTTTATGGCTACACCTCCAGTTGACGGTGCTTGGGCTGAATATGTTACGATACGCAGCGATTTCCTTTTCCAACTTCCTGATGAAATGAGTTATGAGGAGGGGGCATTGCTTGAACCACTTTCCGTCGGAATCCATGCAATGATGCGCGGGAAAGCAACTCTTGCAGATCGGCTGTTTGTCAGCGGTTTAGGTCCGATCGGTCTTCTCGCCATCCAAGCAGCAAAAATGGCTGGCATTACAGAAATATACGCCAGTGATGTGGTCCCATTTCGCAGAGAGTTAGCGAAAGAGATGGGGGTAGAAACGACTATTGATCCCCTTAATGAACATGTTAAGGAGCGGATCACTGAATTAACTGGTGGAAAAGGTGTTAGTTTAGTAGTGGAAACGTCCGGTAATGAAAGGGCAATCTCGGATACTGTTAAAATTGTTAATAATGGTGGTCGCATCGTGCTTGTTGGACTGCCGACTGCAGGGGAAATTCCGTTCGATGTTAACCAATTGATAGATGGGGAAATAGACGTATACGGTGTTTTCCGTTATGCAAATACATATCCCGCAGCAATTCAGGCGCTGAGCCGTTCACAAATTAATATTGAAAAAATCATTACCCATAGATTTGCATTATCAAATATTAAAGAGGCTGTGGAAATTGCTCGCACTGAAAAAGATACGAGCATAAAAATTATGATTTATCCAAATAAAGAGGTCTAGAACACTTCCTCTGGAAGGAAATATCACGCCTTTACATAAAAAAAGCTAAGGCCTTCTAAATGAAGGGCTTAGCTTGAACAAGGCGCTTACGCTTTTCTTATAAATACAACTTTTAAGTAATTTCCCTCTTTAAAATCTTTGCTCGTTCGGAAATCTTCCGGAAGGGAAAATTCCTCGAGTATTTGATAGTTAGTGCCACTTTCCTTAAAGGCAGAATTGATAAATCCTTTAAATTTCTTCATACCAAACGCGTTACTGTTCGTTGAAGCGACGATAACTCCACCATTTTCTGTAATAGCAATGGCTTCCTTCAATAAATTTTTATAATCTTTTGCTGCGCTGAAGGTCACTTTCTTTGAACGAGCGAAACTTGGCGGATCGAGGATGACTAAATCGAATGCTAACTGTTTCCGCACTGCATATTTAAAGTATTGAAACACGTCGTCAACAATAATATCCTGCGCTTCAAAATCGATGTCATTAATACTAAATTGCTCAATGGTCTTAGCTTTACTTCGATTTGCCAAGTCAACGCTTGTAGTTTTCGCTGCTCCACCTAGAGCGGCAAAAACCGAGAAAGCACCAGTATAAGAAAATGTGTTTAACACTGTTTTTCCATCAGAATAGCGATCTCTAATTGCTTTTCGTACTTCACGCTGGTCCAAGAATACGCCTGTCATAGCGCCATCATTTAAATAAATGGCGAAGTTAACACCGTTTTCTTTTACAATCATCGGGAATTCCCCGCGTTCACCTTTTACAAAGTCATCATCTTCCACATATTGACCAGTATCAGCAAAGCGTTTTTTTTCATAAATCCCTTTGTAAGATACAGCCTTTTCTAGCGCATGAATCACTTCATCCTTAAATGAATAAATCCCTTTACTATACCATGTCACTAAGTAGTAGCCTGCAAAGTAATCAATGGTGAGTCCGCCAATCCCGTCTCCTTCACCATTAAACACTCTAAAAGCTGTCGTTTCGGTATTTTCGTAAAATTGTTTTCTTAATGAGACTGCAGCAGCAATTTTCTCCTCGAAAAAACTTTGGTCAATTTCTTCGTTTTTATTAAAGCTCAATACCCAACCATAACCTTTATTTTGTAATCCATGATAACCTTTTCCAAGAAATTGTCCTTGTTCATCCACAATGTGAATAATCTCGCCTTCGGTTTTTAAAACTTCTACATTTAAAATGGCTTCCTTTGTAATTAAGGGATATCCACTTTTATAATCAGTACGATATTTATTTCTTATTTTCACAATGGTTTTGCCTGACATTTGTTCACCTCATCAAATTGAGTTCATTCACTATTATAGCAAATCAAGATGATAAACAGGAATTCTTCAAGCTATGGCGAATATATAATAGAGATTGAAGGAGGAGATTTTTCATGACAACGAAGGCAATTATCAAGTTTGCAAATCATTCACGAATCGAAAAGGACGTACAACTAAAGTCATTTATTGAAAATAGCAATGGTGGCTTTAGCACAGTTTTATTGGATGGCAACATCTATGCAATCATCAAACCGTTTAAAAAAGGAAAAAATACATATGAGGAAGTACGAAAAATTGCAGGATCCATTGCACGAGAACTGAGCGCAAGAAAAGTAGATTCAGCATTGATTGAAGGGGTTACATTAGAAAGCGGATTGCCTGAACTAGATAAAGGCAAAGCAGTTAGTGCATTTGTTGAAGGTTGGGAATTGGGCTCTTATCAATTTCTTACATATAAATCGGATAAAAAGCCATTTCGTACGGAATTAGAATTGGCTGGCTTTGATGATGTTAAACCCTCTCTTATTGAAGGTAATATTCGTGCCCAAGCCGTTGCCTTTTCCCGTGATTTGATGAATGAAGTTCCAAATGTGTTAAATCCAGAAACATTTCCAGAGGTTTTGGAAGAAACATTTAAAGACGCAGGGGTCGAAATCAATGTTTTTCGTAAAAGTAAACTGGAGGAAATGGAAATGCACGGCGTACTTTCCGTATGCCGCGGAAGTAAATATGAGCCTGCTTTCGTAGAAATCATCTATCGTGGCGATGAAACGAAGCCGCTTGTAGCTCTTGTCGGAAAAGGGGTAACATTTGATACTGGTGGCATTAGCTTAAAGAGTGGCCGCGATTTAAGCGATATGAGAATGGATATGGGAGGCGCAGCTGCCGTTGCTGGGGCAATGAAGATTTTGGTCGAATCAAAGGCTAAAGTGAATGTCGCTGCACTCATTCCTATCGTGGAAAATATGCCTGACAATCTATCTTTACTTCCTTCTGAAATTATTCGTTACAAAAACGGCCTCACGGTGCAAGTGGGTAACACAGATGCAGAAGGCAGACTTATTTTGGCAGATGGGCTCATTCGTGCAGGTGAATTGAATGCTGAGTATATCGTGAATATCGCCACCTTGACAGGAGCAATCGCCAACGCGCTTGGCTCAAAAATCGCCGGGGTATTTGGCGATGAAGAACTGGCGGTGGAAATGAAAAATATTGGAGCAGAAAATGGCGATCACGTTTGGCCAATGCCACTCGTTGATGCATATGATTCATACTTGAACAGCGATTATGCTGATATAAGTAATATTGGCTCGAAGGGGGAGGCTGGCTCCATCACAGCTGGTTTATTCCTACGCCGATTCGTTCCAAAAACGGCTAAATGGCTACATGTCGATATGGCTGGGGTCATGGCAAGCAGCCAAGCTACAGGTTACTATCCAAAATCAGCGACAGGCTATGGGGCACGATTGCTTGCAGACTATACGACTTACGTATCGAAATAAAAACCGGAAATGCCCATGCTTTTTTACTAGCATGGGCATTTTTATCAATAAAAACCATTCATATTCAAAACTAGATTCATATCACCGAATTCATGCCAAAGATAACCTTGATCTAAAGCGTTGGAATATGCTTTTATAAGATGATTTTCCTCAATGAAAGCCGTTAATAAATCGAGATGGCTTGCCTCAGGCTCATGAAAGCCCGTCAACAATCCATCGACCACCGTTAGCTGATAATCCTTTTTAATATATAAACTTGTTAACCCGCTTTGCGGTTTGACCGTTCCGTCTTCATTCGCAGCCGTTTCTAGTGCTCGCACGACCGTTGTTCCAACGGCAATCACTCTTCCGCCGTTTTCCTTCGTTTTAGCGATTTGCTGTGCCGTTTTTAAGGGAATACAGTAAGACTCGGGATGTTTTTCCGGATGTGGCCACATGTTCTCGCCATAATAACTAAGCCCTGTATGAAGCTGCAAAAAGCCAAAATCAATTCCTTGTTCTTTCAGATTGTTTAACATTTTCCAAGATAATGCCCTGCCTGCAGAAGGCATTTCCACAGAACCAGGAACTGAAGCAAACGCCGTTTGATAAGTGTCAAGAGGCCAAGGGTAGTCAATGTATTCATAGTGAATAGGCAGTCCAATACGATAAATGTGATTTAATAAATCAAGGCCACTTTTAGAAAAAGAAAGGGTGACAAGCGGGAGTTCACTGCCATCGCTTATAACGACAGCTGACATATCTCCAGGAAAGGTGAGTGTTGAACCAATGGCTAACGTGTTACCTAATATGACTGCATCCCATTCTTGCTCAGACACTTGTCTCGATAACCTGACTTCAATCGTGTTATTTTTATATTTTCCTGTTAATACGGCAGGAATTGTCCGGCTATTATTGATCACTAATAAATCACCTGGCATTAAATAATCTTGCAGTTGGTTGAAATGAGCATGAAATCTAGTCCCATTTAATCGGTCTAAGACGAGCAGCCGTACATCTTCCCGGCTTTTTCCGCGATATTCAGCAGGGGAGAGGGCATTTAAATGTTTAGGTATTTGAAAATTATGGACTGCTGTCATGGTTTTTGAGCCCCTTTTAATGAAAACAGTTGGGCTTCAAAGCGCTGTCCATGAATGCTAGCTGATTTTTCAGATGCAAGGTATAAGAAGACTTCTACACAATCTTTCGGATCAGCAAGTGGATAATCACAATCAGGAACGGCTATTTCATGCATCTCTGTGTTCATTTCTCCCGGATCCACTAAATTGATACGGACACCCGTGTTTTGTAATTCATCAGCCCACGTTTGTGTTAATCCCTCGACTGCAAATTTAGAAATTCCATATGCACCCCATTCAGCAAAACCAGTTTTGCCAGCTTCAGAAGATACGTTTATAATTGAGCCCGTATTTCTGACTAGCATGCCTGGTAAAACCCTTTTAGTCACTAAAAAAGGATTAAACACATTGGCAAGAAGCACATTCTTAAATTCCTCCTCCGGATAATCAGAAAGCAAGGCTGGACCAGGACCAAACATAGATGCATTATTAATAAGTACATCAATATGACCATAGCCTGCTTCTACGATTGATACGAAGCGATCAACATCCCTCGGATTTAGCATATCTGCTGTGACCGCAATGACGCTTGCGCCTAGTTTTTCGACCTCATTCTTTACATCCATCAATGCATCTTCACCTCTTGCACATAATGCAAGATCAGCTCCGTTTTCGGCAAATGTTAATGCCAAAGCCTTGCCAAGTCCTTTTGAAGCCCCAGTTATCATCACAACCGGCCTATTCTTCACAAAAATCATCCCACTTTCGTCTAATATATCCTTATTATAAAAAAGGAAGGATCTTCCCACATCGGTTAACGGGTGGAAAAGGCATTGGTCTTTTGAGAGTATGGATATTTGCAACTTTTGATGGAGGGGGTATCGCCCGCGTTTTAGGAAGCTTCGTTTCCCTAAGACTCAATCAAACGTTTGATTAGACGTATGTTCGCATAATCAAACGTTTGATTAGATATATGTTCGCTATTCAAACGTTTGATTGGATGTACGTTCGTATAATCAAACATTTGATTAGATGTATGTTCGCATAATCAAACGTTTGATTAGATGTATGTTCGTATAATCAAGACGATTTTAGTAAGGAAATTTTACCGAAGAAAAAAGAACCTCCCTTCATGTAGGGAAGTTCTTTGAGCTTTATCCAAAAATGATAATAACGATGAAGTACACAACCATTGCGATTAATCCAACAGGGACACCGAAACGCGCCCATTCTTTGCTCGTAATATTTAACTTACCAGCAGCAATGATATTCGGAATGTTCCCTGGGATTAGCATACCACCACTAATTAGAAGTCCGAGCAGAATAGCTTTTATCGTTGGCTCGTCCATCGCAGGACTAATTTCTGCTGCAGCAAGAGTCGCATTATCCAACACTGCAGAGATCATATTAATCCAGTAAAGCAAGAGTGGGCTCAGTCCAAGTAAATATTTTTCGATGAAAGGTTCAAAACCTGCACCAAGTAGTGTCAAGCCCATGACGAATAAATAGATTTTGAATGCACGTATAATGATTTCCATATAACTTTCTGTTTCCAGTGCTGCCGTAAGTCCTTGGTCTTCTTCCTTTGGATTGACGAGGAAGGCTGTCAATATTCCGAAAAGAAGTACTGCCGGAATGACATCTACGCCAATTAATCTAATCAGGTAGAAAAAGTCTTCATTCAGCTTGCTGATGGCAATCGTTGAAAGCGGCTCACCGATTGGTGTCAATGCCGCGCCGAGTCCAATTGAAAAACACGCTAATACAACGAGGCGGAGTTCTGATTTTCGGTCAAGCCTGAGTACGCTGACAACAACAACAAGAACAATCGCAGCGATAATCGCTGTTATGATACTTGAAATAAAACCAAGGATGATGACAACGAGTGCCAAAAATAAACGAAATGGAATCGCCTTGCTCATCCCCAAAATTCCTTTTTCCATTGGAGTTTGGAGCCACCTGAACAATAAGCCTGCGATAAGGACAGCAAGGGAAATATGTATTGGATCTTCCAGAGCCTTAATGAATAGATTTCCGTCAAGTACATGACTAATCGCCGCTGCCGCAATTCCCATAATAAATAAAAACGCTTCTAAGTTTTTTTCAACAATTTTTACTGTAAAGGGCAAAAATAACACAAGTATTAAAATAATCGTTAGTCCTAATATCATATGCTCGTTCCTTTTCTAGTTTTTTTTAGTATAACATGAAAATACAGGCTATTTCGAATGTTTAAGTATACCAATCCAACTAACAAAGGGTTTAGTCCAATATCTTTTTTACTCTGCCAACTTGTCCATTCTCAAGTCTCACTTTTATCCCGTGAGGATGAAAAGCTGACTTAGTTAAAATATCTTTTACTCTGCCCTTAGTCGTTTTTCCTGTTCGTTGATCTTGCTTCAATACGATATCAACTTCTAGTCCTTGCTTAATATTCTCGCGGTTTTGTCCATTCATTTACTTATCAGCCCGATCTTTTTTCTTTTAGTATAAAGGAACTTATTTATTAAATGAAATCTCTTGCATATAATGTAGGAGCCTTGGAAGAGAGGGGCGGTGCTGAAGCTAGACAATTACTGAAAAAGGAGAGGGGATCATGTATTTTACAAAAAAGATTTCCGATGATCCGCAATCGATTCATATTGCTTTTAAACGGCTTTCTCATACAAATAGACTCGTACTCGTTTCAATATTTAGCGGCTTTGCTGCCATTTTTCAGGCGGCAGGAGGATTTATGCCCGGAATTGGTTATTTTATCAGCCCGCTAGCATCCGCACCGATTATCTTTTGTTCAATTTTGTCTAAAAGGCTTGGTTTTCTATCATATTTAATAACGATTTTTATGTTGCTTATTTTACAGCCAAGTGAGCTGATTGTTTTTCCGTTTACAACGGGATTGCTTGGATTGGGAATCGGGATAGCATTTCTAATGTATAAGAAACGGCTAGCGGTCATGGCGAGTGGATTTGCGGCTTTAACACTCGGAATACTAGCCGTTTTATATGGATTTAAATTTCCTTTACTGGGCCCAGCAGCATCAACGTCTATTAACGGTCTTACTATAATAAGTATTTGTCTATTCTCTGCTATTTATAGTTGGATATGGGTAGAAATAAGCGTTGCGTGCTTTAAAAGAATTCGGGCAGTTACTGCCTCTTAATCTGCAAAATTGGCGACACTTCACTCCGTCATATTACTGAGATATTCTTTCTATGTTGTTTGTTGTAATGGAATATCGAATAATACAATCCCAGTTTGAGATTCTAATTCTTGTTTTAACAAAACTTCAAATTCCTCAAGTGTTTGAGGTCTTACACCCTTGACTCCGAAACTTTCCGCCAATAAAGCAAAATCTGGGTTACCAAATTTCACCCCAAAGCTTTTATAGAATTTCTTGTTCATCATTTGTCTCTCTAACTCCAAAACATGGTTATTGAGTACGATGATGATCAAAGAAAGACCTAAACGTGTGGCTGTTTCAATCTCAGAAAAGGTCATTAAGGCACCACCATCTCCACTTATACAAATGACCGGATTATTTGGACGAGCTAATTTTGCACCTATTGCTCCAGGAATCGCAATACCCATCGATGCGAAGCCATTTGAAATAACCAATCCACCAGGCTGTTTAGGCTGGTACGTACGCGCTATTGAAATTTTATGGGCGCCTACATCGGAAATGATAATCGTTTTATCGGAAGATAACTTTTCGATTACTTGCAAAATATGCTCAGTCGTTAAAGGTAAATGGGCCGTGTCTTTCTCGTCTTGAAAAATATGATGCGATTGCTCAATTCTATTTTTCAAATTACCTGAAGGAAGCCAATGTTTTGAAGGTAGATCAAGTGTGTTGAGTGTTTGTAATGTTATTTTAAGAATACCGACCAACTCCGCTTGAACTGGATAATATTCATCCATTTCAGCTGGAATTGCATTTATATGCAAAACTGGTACTTTTGCTCTGTTCCAATCCTTTGGCAATTTTTCTATAAAATCAAAACCAATGACGATCAAAAGATCTGCTTCTTCAATTCCAGATAAGACGAAATCGTTCTCCCCGAACCCGAACGTATAAAAGTTTTGTGGATGATGTTTCGGCAAAATTCCTTTTGCCATGAATGAATGGGTGACGGGAGCACCCAATTTCTCAACGAAATCTAGAAGTTCCTTAGATGCTGTATCCCTTATTACGCCATCGCCGACAATCACGAATGGTTTCGTACTTTGTTTAATCACATCAGCAGCAGTTTGAATAGAACGATCATCCGGTATTCTTGTTGGAATTGGAATCACTGGCAATACTCGGGGTGGTACATCCTCTACTGCCAAGTTTTCCGGCAATTCAATGAGGACGGGCCCAGGCCTTTCTGTGTTTGCTATCCTAAAAGATTTTCGGATCATTTCAGGGATTGTTTTAGGGTCTTTAATCTGCGATGCCCATTTTGTTGCGGGCTCCATCATTTTAACTACATCAATTAGCTGATGTGATTGCTTATGCTGTCTTTCAAATCCAGCCTGGCCTGTGATAGCGAGCAATGGGGAGTGGTCGAGAAGGGCACTGGCAATCCCAGTTAATAAATTGGTCGCACCAGGTCCTAGTGTAGCTGTACAAACCCCAGTTTTATTTGCTAACTTTCCATATACATTTGCCATAAAAGCGGCACCTTGTTCATGCCTGACAGGGACAAATTGAATTTGTTCTGAACGAGAAATGGATTCAACAAGGTCAAGCGTTTCTTTGCCGACAATACCGAAAATGTATTCCACGCCTTCATTTTCCAAACATTGAATGAGTACATCTGTAGCTTTCATCATATCCCTCCAAAAAAACACCAAATATGTGTAATAGTGTTAGCTTAGGATGGGAGATTTATGAAATTCATATTTTTAAAATAAAAACAATGCTAACTTCAGGGAAACAGCCAGCATCCTGAAATTACTCTTGGTTAAACAAATGATGAAGCAGCCGATCCTTATCATCAAAAAACTGTTTCATTAGTAAGTAGTGGTTCGTATCCTCAAGAGCAGATTCGCGAATTCCTTCATTTGAAAACTCATAAATAATAGAATTGGGATAAGCCATGAGGACGGGTGAATGGGTAGCGATAATAAATTGGGATTGTTCATCTACCAGTTCATGAATTCTCGACAACATAGATAATTGCCGTAATGGAGACAAGGCTGCTTCTGGTTCGTCCATAATATATAGTCCATTACCTCGAAATCGGTTTAAAAAGGCAGCGAAAAAGGATTCACCATGCGACTGCTCATGTAAGGAAACCCCACCGAAATGATCGATGACCCGAGGGTTGCCTGGCTCTTTGTCCAATTCTTCAATATGCGTAGCTACATTATAGTAAGTCTCTGCACGCAGAAAGAATCCGTCTTTCGGCTTTTCGATCCTTTGATTAAACGTAAGTGTTCCTCAAGCTCCGAATGTGAATCATGTGTAGAAAAATTAAAATTAAAAGTACCACCTTCTGGATTAAAACCGGCAGCTATTGCAATTGCCTCAAGCAGAGTTGATTTCCCCATTCCATTTTCTCCAATCAAATAAGTTACCTGAGGATGAAAATGAAGTTCATCGAGCGCCTTAATAACAGGCAAGTGGAACGGATATTTAGAGGAAGAGGGGATATGCTTGCGAAGCAGATTAACGCTTCTGATGTATTGGTTTGATTTTGAAAGCATCATTATCATCACTCCGATTATTCATACTCATATTAGTCTAGCTTATATTACGAATAACATCATTTGTGAATATTTTCGTATTTGCGTCATTCGTCATATTTCCCCGGAAATAGACGGCTATTTTCTAGCCTTTTCTACAATCCACCGATCCTGATACTTTTTGTTCTCTTATCTAAAAATCCCGATACATTAGAAGGAAGAAGTCTGTAGAGGGAGTGATCAATTTTGAGATATCAACAAGGGCGAGCATTAATAAAAGGCGATAAAATTGGCCTGACAGCACCTGCAGGGCCAGTAAAAAGTGAACAGCTGCAACAAGCCATCTTCGCTGTTGAGGAGCTAGGATTTAAAGTTGAAGTAGGCATGACCTGCCACGAGGAGTATGGCGGGTATTTAGCAGGGCCTCCCGCTCATAGAGCACGTGAACTTAATTGGATGTTTGCCAATCCGGAAATCAAGGCGATTTTTTGCCTGAGAGGGGGATACGGCAGTCCACAGCTGCTTCATCTGCTTGATTATGAGTTAATTGCGAGAAATCCAAAGATGTTTGTCGGATATAGTGATATTACCGCACTCCACATTGCTTTTCAGCAAAAAAGCAACCTTGCAACCATTCACGGTCCGATGCCGGCATCCGACTTAATTTTAGCGGATGATTTTACAAAAACCTCCTTATTAAAAGTATTAATGGGTGATCAGCCATTGGGATTAATCAACAATCCAAATAACGAAGAAATTCATTCCCTTATACCTGGTTTTGCAACCGGGGTTTTAACTGGAGGAAATTTAAGTCTTGTGACAAGCTTACTTGGAACACCATTCCAAATTGATACGAAAGGCAAGCTTCTCTTTTTAGAGGAAATAGGAGAAGAACCATACAAAATAGACCGAATGCTTACACAGCTTGCCTTAGCTGGAAAACTAGCGGATGCAGAAGGTATTGTGTTGGGAACGTGGACCGATTGTGAATCGGAAAAATATGAGGATGGCTTTCAAGTAGAAGATCTATTTGATAAAATCATCGCTCCATTTGGAAAACCGACTATATTTAATGTAAGAGCGGGACATTGTAAACCTGCATTAACGTTGCCATTTGGTGTGCTTGCCTCAATATACACAGAGGAAAAGCGGTCGGTCATTGATCTCAAAATATAGGAAATTAGCCCTAAACAACTTTAATAATCTTCCGATAATACAGATAGTTGCTACAGAAAATGATGGGGGAGAAAAGATGAGGAGTTTAAAGGGGAAAATATTGAGCGGGTTTTTAGTTGTGATGGGCTTAGTACTAATTATGGGCGGGGCCAATTATTTTTTCACAACCATTACTAATAAACAAACAGCTAAGGTGATTGACGAAGAGTTGCCGCTACTTTTACTTGCTGAAGAAATCAACTTAAATATTGCCGAGCGTACATCTTTGGCAAGTATTTATCTTTTATTCGGCCAAACACCTTATTTCAAGTCATTTGAAACCGCTTCCGAAGAAAGTGAGAAGTTAGAAGAAGAGTTATTAGCGCTTTCTCCATCCGAGGCAACAAATGAATTACTGTTAAAGCTTCATACATGGGAAGAAATGATGGATACCCAAGTTTTTGCTGTTTTTAACGAAGATCGGGATTTAGCAAGAGATCACTTTAGAAATACAGTTGAGCCAATGGGTCATCTAGTCAAGGAAGCATTCAATGAGTTATCAGAGGATCAAGTGAAAAATATAACAACCAATGGAAAACAAGTGATTAAGGGTGGAGCAAGAAACACCTTATTCGGTGCGAGTATCGGACTTGTAATCATTGTTTTAGGGTTAGCCATCGCCTTTTACATGGCAAATTCACTTTCGAGACCGATTATTAGAGTAGCGAATCGAATGAAATTGATTGCCGATGGAGACTTAACACATAAGGATCTGAAAACTAGATCAAAAGATGAAGTCGGAGTTTTAATTGGAGCCGTGAATGATATGAATCGGCAAATTCGGTCAATGACGATGGAGATTGGGAACGTGTCAAATATAGTTATGCGACGTAGTGAAGAATTAAGTCATTCAGCTATAGAGGTAAATTCGGGCAGCCAGCAAGTAGCATCTACGATGGAAGAGTTAGCGATTGCCTCGGATACACAAGCTCAATCATCATCCGAATTAGTTGATTCCATGGGAGCATTATCCGAAAATATTCATAACGCGAATGAGTATGGGCAAAAGGCTAATCAAGTAACACATGAGGTTATTGAGCTGACGGAAAAAGGGAATGCAGCCATGACTGAATCAATTTCAAAAATGAGATTGATCGATGAAAACGTCAGAGGAGCTGTGAAAAAAGTCCAAAGACTAGATGGCCACTCGAAAGAAATTTCACAGCTAGTAAAGGTGATATCTGATATTGCTAGTCAAACGAACCTGCTAGCATTGAATGCTGCGATTGAGGCGGCTCGGGCTGGCGAACACGGCAAAGGTTTTGCGGTCGTAGCTGGAGAAGTAAAGAAACTTGCTGAACAAGTAGCAAGCTCTGTTTCTAGTATTACAAGTATTGTTTCAACAATTCAACAGGAAACAGGTGACGTCGTCAACTCTTTGAACGAGAGCTTTGAACAAGTGGAAATGGGTACACAGCAAATTATGTCAACAGGTACGACGTTTGAAATGATTACTCAGTCTATCCAACAAGTGGTAGAACAGATTCAAACCATTTCTATAGACCTTGATAACATCGCTAGCAGTACGATCGTGATGAACTCTTCCATTTCCAATATCGCTTCGATTTCTGAAGAGGCATCTGCAGGTATCGAAGAAACTGCTGCGTCTGCAGAACAAACAACGAGCTCCATGCAGGAAATCGCAGCGAATGCGGAATCACTTTCAAGCGTAGCGGTAAATTTGGACAAGTTAATCCGCCAATTCAAAGTGTAATGAAAAAAATGCTAAGAGAAAAAATCAAGGTATTTCCCCAATATTGGGAGAAATGCCTTTTTAAAATTTTAAAAAGCATAAAATAGGAGTTAAGTCCTGAAGATTTAGATTTATCTGCCGATAATATAATTGAACTATGGAAAAAATACATACAAACAACGTGAAAATAGATGGAGGAGAAAACATGAGGAGTTTAAAGGGGAAAATTTTAAGTGGATTTTTAATTGTCATTGGCCTAGTGCTGATTATGGGCGGAGCCAATTTCCTTTTTACTACAATCACTAATAATCAAACAGCCAAGGTTATGGATGAAGAATTACCTGTGCTTCTGCTTGCTGAAAAACTAAATCAAAATATAACTGAGCGGACTTCGCTAGCCCGAGGTTATCTTCTATATGGACAAAAAGCGTATTTTAGCACATTTGAAGCCGCAACAGAAGAAAGCCGGCAATTAGAGAAAGAATTATTAGCCCTTGCTCCTACTAAAGAAAATAAAGAAGCGATAGAAAAGTTACGTAACTGGGAAGAGCAAATGGAAAACCGAGTTTTTTCTGTTTATAACAATGCTAATAGAGACTTAGCAAGAAACAACTTTAGGAGTGTAATTGAGCCAATTGGTCAGCATGTACAAGCTACTTTTAATACAATATCAGATAAACAAGTGGTCAACATTACATCCAATGGGAAAAGTGTAATCGAAGGTGGCTATAGAAATACAATTATTAGCGCCGGTATTAGTCTTGTTATCATTGTTTTGGGGCTAGCCATCGCTTTTTACATGGCGAATTCACTTTCAAGACCGATTATTAGAGTAGCCAATCGAATGAAATTGATTGCGGATGGTGACCTGACACATGAGGATCTAAAAACTAGATCGAAAGACGAAGTCGGAGTATTAATTGGAGCCGTGAATGATATGAATCGGCAAATTCGGTCAATGGCGATGGAGATTGGGAATGTATCAGAAACAGTCATGCGCCGCAGCGAAGAATTAACCCATTCGGCTATGGAAGTAAACTCAGGCAGCCAACAAGTAGCTTCCACGATGGAAGAGCTTGCTATCGCTTCGGAAACGCAGGTACAGTCCTCATCGGAATTGGTAGAATCGATGGGTTCATTAACTGAAAATATTGATAATGCAAACGAATATGGACAAAAAGCCAATCAAGTAACACGTGAAGTTCTGAAGCTAACAGACAATGGAAATGAAGCGATGAATGCATCCATCCTGAATATGAAAATGATTGATGAAAATGTGAGGGAAGCAGTCGTGAAGGTCCAGAGGCTTGATGGACATTCAAAAGACATCTCACAGCTAATTAAGGTCATTTCGGATATCGCAGAACAAACGAATTTATTGGCATTAAATGCAGCGATTGAGGCTGCCCGTGCCGGGGAACACGGGAAAGGTTTTGCAGTTGTCGCTGGAGAAGTGAAGAAGCTCGCTGAACAGGTCGCACGCTCCGTATCCAATATAACGGGAATCGTGGCAACCATTCAAAAAGAAACTAGTACGGTAGTTCAATCGATGCGAGAAAGCTTTGAACAGGTTGAACGTGGAACTGAGCAAATAAAATCTACCGGAAGTGCTTTTGAAAGCATTACTTATTTCATCCAGCAAGTGGTGGAACAGATCCAGAACATTTCAACCGATTTAGACGACATTGCTAGCAGTACGAAGGTGATGAACTCTTCCATTTCGAACATCGCTTCTATTTCAGAGGAGTCATCCGCCGGGATCGAAGAAACGGCGGCTTCTGCTGAACAGACGACGAGTTCAATGGAAGAAATTGTAGCAAATGCAGAGTCATTATCCACTGTTGCAGTCGATTTGGACAGGTTAATCAGGCAGTTTAAAGTTTAAGCAAAAGGAATCCTTCAATGCTTTTGGAGGGTTCCTCTTTTTTGCTCTATTTTACGATGTTCATTCTTGCGCTTGTTGATTAGACTTTTCGCAATCGGATATACAACTGGTGCCGCCTTAATAGCAAAGCGAAGAAGTTTTGATACTCGTCCCATAATACCCAGTCCTTTCATTGGAATTTATATTTTATTAGCGTTAATATACTTTAATGTACCCCTTTTAGATCGGTAAAAACAAATGATATTTGGGTCGTATATAATAAGAAGTAAGGTGAGTGGGTTATTAGAAAAGATACATGGGAATACAATAAGTATCAGACAGGATTTTTTATGTAATTAAATTTTTTGACAGCATTAGAATAACTTAGAAAGTGAGGGGAGTCAGATTGAATACCATTTACATTATTCTAAATATAGTCGTTCTACTCGTGCTTATCGCATGTTTATACTTTATGCAGAAAAAACATATTTCATTTTCAAAGCGTGTTTTTTCAGCGTTAGGCCTTGGGATTTTATTAGGCTTTCTGATTCATTTGATTTACGGAACTGATTCTGAAGTGACGAAAAGATCCATTGAATGGTTCAATATTGTCGGAAGTGGTTATGTATCATTACTGAAAATGATTGTCATGCCGCTTGTGTTCATTTCAATCGTCTCGGCATTTACAAAGCTGAAAATGACAAATAATCTTGGAAAAATTGGTGGGCTTGTGATAGGGATTTTAATGCTCACAACTGCCATCTCTGCTTCGATTGGAATCGTTACTGCGCTTGGTTTTCAGTTGGAAGGCATCCAGCTTGAGCAAGGTGAAGCAGAAATCGCCCGAAATACTCAGCTTGAACAAACAGTTGGGGATGTAGAAAAGACGATTCCAGAGCAAATTATTAGTCTTTTCCCGCAGAATCCGTTTATGGACCTGACGGGTGCACGTCCAACTTCGACGATAGCAGTAGTTATTTTTGCTGCGTTTATCGGGATCGCCTATTTGGGCATAAGAAGAAAAGAGCCTGAGCATGCTGATTTTTTCGCGAAAATCATTGAAACGATTTACACCGTTGTTATGCGAGTAGTAACTTTGATTTTACGCTTAACACCATACGGCGTTCTCGCATTGATGACGAAGGTGACAGCAACAAGTGATTATTCAGCGATTGCTAAGCTAGGTAAATTTGTCGTTGCATCTTATGTAGCGTTGATTGCGATGTTCCTTGTTCATTTAATCTTATTGGCGCTCGCAAAGCAAAATCCGATTACTTATATTAGGAAAACTTTGCCGGCACTAACTTTCGCTTTTACGTCGCGTTCGAGTGCGGGAACTTTACCGCTGAACATTAAAACGCAGCATAAAGAGCTTGGTGTTTCAGAGGGAATTGCCAACTTTGCCGGTTCATTCGGGCTTTCCATTGGCCAAAATGGATGTGCAGGCGTTTATCCGGCCATGCTCGCTGTTATGGTGGCACCTACTGCAGGGATCAATCCACTAAATCCAACTTTTATTGCTACATTAATTGTCATCGTCGCCATTAGCTCATTTGGAGTAGCTGGCGTTGGGGGCGGAGCAACTTTTGCAGCCTTGCTCGTTTTATCCGCGTTGAATTTACCGATTGCCATCGTTGGGCTACTGATTTCAGTTGAGCCATTGATTGATATGGGTCGGACAGCATTGAATGTGAGCGGAAGTATGACTGCAGGTGTGTTGACAGGGAAAATAACAGGAGAACTAAGCGAAGAAGTATACAATCAGCCAAAACAAAATATGGAAGTATAAGCGTAAAAAGGGACTGGAATAAATTAATCCAGCCCTTTTTTATTTTCCATCCAAGAAGCATTAATTAATCCTCCTGTCAGTAAGACAGCGGCTGATAAATAAAACCAGATCATTAACACGATGATGCTACCGAGCTGACCGTATAGCTGCGAATAATTCGCAAATGTAACGTAGTAAGAAAAACCGACAGACACACATTGCCAGCCAACCGTTGCAAAAATAGCTCCAGGTATGGTTGAAAATAACCGCACTTTAGTGCTTGGTACGAATTTATATAGGAATAGAAAAAACAGAAATAAATAAATGGAGCCGATGATCCACTTAATAATCAACCACCAGTTATAGAAGGATGGTGGCAGTTCAATTTTTGATGCGATAAATATCCGACCAATTTCCTCACCAATCGGTACAAGCAAGGAAATCGTTAACGTGACCATTAAGATTACAGTCAAAATTAAATCTTTTCCGAAGGCAAGAAGAAATCCTTCCTTTCGGACAATCCGATATGCGTCATTCATAGCTCTGACAAGCGATTGCACGGCCATGGACGCTATCCAGAAAGCAGCAAGTAAGCTTAATGAAGCAAGCCCTGTCCGCTGTTGTCCAATGATGCTGTTTAAATTGCTTTTAATTAAATGATAGCTTCCTTTTGGTGCAAATGGTTCAATCGCGGCAAGTGCATCATTTGAATGAATCGGTAGAAAGCTAACAATTGAAAAGGCAAACATAAGAAAAGGAAAGACGCAAAGCATAAAATAATAACCCATTTGCGCTGATTGATCATGGAATCGATCGACGAAAAAGCGTTTGAAAACAGATGAAATAATCTTCAATGAAGCCACCCCTCCACAACCATTATTCCCCTTTTCCTAGTGAGAACTCCTCATTATTTAGAATTTCAGACATATGCATGCGGTATACCGTTTTTGGAGGCAATGAAATGATGAAAAAATGGATTACATTCGATTTGGATGGAACACTTATGCAGAATCCCTTCATTGGTCACGTATTCCCAGAAATTGAAAGGAAGATTTATCAGCAACCCGATGTGAAAGAAAGCCTTATTAAAGAGCATTTTGCAAGAATGGAAGCAGGCAGGACCGTGGACGCATATGACTGGGATGATATGTTGAGAAGTTATATGGAGGCCACGGGCATTGATTGTATGATTGATGTAGAAATCCTTGTGAAAAAGCATTGCCAAGCACCGGCGATCTATTTATTGGAAGAGTGCATTCCTTCTGTTTTAAAAAAACTAAGGGAAAAGGGCTATTCATTAGCTGCCGTGACTAATGGCTTTTTAAAATATCAATTGCCTGTAATGGATGCTTTAGATTTAACACAGCATTTCGATGAAATCATTACTCCTGAAAAAGTTGGATGTGCAAAGCCTGACATGAGAATTTTCGATTCCTTAAAAAGCACCGGCGAAATTACTGCACATGTGGGCGACCGGATTGAACATGATGTGCAGTGTGCAAACATGCTCGGAATTCAATCAATTTTCATTTATCGTGCTTTACCAGATCAATATCGAACTCAAAATCCAATGAAGAGAAACGCAGAGCCTGTAATACGAGAAGCATTCCTGCAAAAATTGAGAAAAGAAACGCGTAAAGAATTTTTATCACTTCCCACCGATGCGATTCCGAATGTTGTTTTATTCTCAATTGATGAATTATTATTAATATTTTAATCTAATAAATGTATAATAATGGTTAAAGGCTTCGGGGAGTGAATTGGATTGCTAACAATTTATGATGATGTTGCTTTATTTAAAAAAGAAGTTATCCCTTTTCTTGAAAAACATGAAGTGGAAAATAACCTTGCGTTAGGTGTTTTGCATTCATTAGAAAAAGCGCCAACATTAATGGCCACAGTCAAAAGAGATGAAGAATTATTGCTTGTTTTACTGCAAACTCATCCACTGCAAATCATCTTATCAAAGCCCGAAAGTGTTACAGAAGAAGAAATAAAGATTATAGCGATTCAGCTATGCAGCGAGATTCGAGAAATCCCGGGATTCATTGGCGAAAAAGATTTTACTATGAAACTAACACAGCATATTTCTGACTTGAGTGGCAGTCAGTTTCATGTCCAAATGAATCAGAGAATCTATAAATTGGAACAAGTGAAAAAAGAAGCAGGGCAGGAAGGAAGACTTCGAATGATTAGATTGAAGGATTCTTCGTTAATCAACGAATGGGTTTTTCAATTTTGCAAGGATATTGGCGAGGATATTAGCAGGGATGAAGCTGAGGAAAAAACAGCTGAACTCATCGGAAGAGGGAGGCTTTACTGCTGGGAAGTGGAGGGGAAACTCGTTTCAATGGTGAATGCTTCCCGCCCTTCAAAAAGTAATATTACCATTAATTATGTTTTCACACCTAATGATGAAAGGAAAAAAGGCTACGCATCCAGCGGTGTGTCGGCATACACACAACTCTTGCTCAATGAAGGCTATAAAACGACAGCCCTTTATACGGATTTGGACAATCCAACGTCTAATAAAATCTACATGGAAATTGGTTATGAGCCGGTAATGGACTCGATTTTAGTGAGGGTTGATCATTAAAAGCTGAAAAAGCTGTCGTCTATGACAGCTTTTTCTAATGGGGATTAGTTAAGCTTTTCAAAGTGATTTTATTCTTGTTCGAGAGTGAGTTATTCTTGTTCGTAGGTGGTTATTCGCGTACGAAGTGAATTTATTCTCGTTCAAAGTGAATTTAATCTCGTTCGAGGTGTTTACTCACGTTCACAGTGGGATTACCCCCGTCCATGGCATCTTTACCCACGTTCGGCTTGGGTTTACTCTTGTTCACACTGAATTTCAAGTTTAGCTAACAATTCAAATGACGAATCCCGCGGAATCGATTGATAATCCCGCCAATGACATGAATAATCTCGCCGAATTTACCATTAATCCCGCCAATTCCGGTGATAATCCCGCCAAAGTCCAATTATTCCTTATCATTCATACACAACACGATTTTCCCCGCATTTTTGTTTTGCTCCATATATGCATGCGCTTCATTTGCCTCTCCCCAATCCCATATTGAATCAATAACCGGCTTTAAGCGGCCTTCCGCAAATTTCTGAAGGGAAAAATCGGCAAACGCTTTTGTCAAAGCAATTTTTTTATCAACAGGCTGTGAACGAAGGGCGGTACCAATCACTTGCAGTTTTTTGAAAAGTAGCTTACCGAGATCGACGTTATCTACCTTCGAACCGCCCATTGTACCGATCAAAATCAATTTTCCATTTGTCGCAAGAGAGCTAATATTTTGCTCCCAATAAGGGGCGCCAATAAAATCAAGGATCAGGTTTACGCCTTTTCCTGTTGTAGCATCTTTGACTTTGGGAGCAAACGGTCCTTCTTTATAGTAAATGGCATGGTCAGCACCTAGTGAAAGACATAGCTCCAGTTTTTTTGCGGAACCAGCCGTAACAATTACTTTTGCACCGACTTCACGAGCAAGCTGAATTGCAGCCGTACCAACACCACTCGCTCCTGCATGGATGAGCACAGTTTCGTCCTTTTTCAAATCGCCTAACCAGAACATATTTAAATAAGCGGTTAAGAAGACTTCGGGAATCGCAGCAGCTTCCTCAAAAGAAAGATTGTCAGGGATCGGTATTGCCATCTCAGCAGGAATGGTGACATATTCAGCGTAGCCTCCGCCTGGAAGGAGGGCACAAATACGGTCTCCCTTTTTCCAGTCTTCAACATTTTCTCCAACCTCTTCGATGACGCCGCTCATTTCTAATCCTAATATGGTAGATGCTCCTTCAGGGGGTGGATAAAGTCCGCGCTTCTGAAGTAAATCAGCCCTATTCAAGGCTGATGCTTTCACTTTTACGAGCAATTCATCCTTTCCAATAGCTGGCTTTTCCGCTTCTCCAATATATAAGTCCTGTGAGCCTTCCTCCACAAGTATCGCTTTCATTTTTCTCCACCTTTCAAATTTTTAAATAAAATTAGGTAATATATGATATCGTATAAGAATCAGTCTGAATTTACTAATTTTTTGATAAAAAAGAGGTTGTCTATTAAATGAAAAACACTCACTCTAATACTAACAGCTTCATCTTAATTATCGGGATTATTTTTATCGCATATAATTTACGACCATCTATTACTTCGGTCGGACCATTAATCGGTGTAATCCGTACAGATCTTCACATTTCAAATGGTGTGGCAGGGATGATTACAACTTTGCCTTTGATTGCATTTGCACTTTTATCGCTGGCGGCACCTAAGATTGGAAGAAAGCTAGGGAATGAACTGACAATATTTATAAGCTTACTCGTCTTAATGTTTGGAATCATCATTCGCTCATCAGGCGCGCTAGGTTTGCTTTTCCTTGGCACGGCGTTAATCGGAATGGGTATTGCTATTTGCAATGTACTGCTCCCGGCGATTGTTAAACAAAGCTTTCCATTAAAAGTTGGCATTATGACCAGTGTTTACTCAACTTCCATGGGCATATGCGCTGCAACTGCCTCAGGTATTAGTATCCCACTTGCCAAAAGCTTCGGTCTTGGTTGGCAAAAATCATTGCTTGTTTGGGCAATCTTTGCCGGAATTGCTCTCGTTATTTGGTTTCCGCAACTTTTAAAATCTAAGAGCACTCGGCCAATTCATAATACGGGACTCTCTTCTGTTAACATGCTGCGATCAAAATTGGCATGGCAAGTTACCTTATTTATGGGGCTGCAATCAGTTTTATTTTACTGTCCCATCGCATGGCTGCCTCAAATTCTTATTGCTAAAGGACTTAGCGTTGAAGCGTCTGGTTGGATGCTATCATTTATGCAATTTTCCGGTCTGCCTGCAAGTTTTTTAACGCCGATGATTGCAGGTAAAATGAATAATCAAAGAGGAATTGTCCTCATCATTGGTTCCTTATTTTTTGCTAGTTTAATCGGGATATTAATCGGAGGGGGAAGCGGGTTTCTAACTTTTTGCGTTGTTCTGCTTGGTATAGGGCAAGGGGCGAGCATCAGCCTTGCTCTCACGATGCTCAGTTTGAGAGCGGCTGACGCGGCCCAAGCATCCCAATTGTCAGGAATGGCTCAATCCCTCGGATATTTGCTTGCAGCAATTGGCCCAATCTTGATCGGTCTACTTTTTGATATCACTTTATCATGGACAACTCCACTCATCACGTTAATAATCGTTACGGTTGCACTAACGGCGGCAGGACTTGGTGCTGGGCGCAATGTTTATATCGCTGGAAAATCACCTGTTTCATCGAAGTTGGGATTCTAGTATTTGCAAGCTCTCTTCAATGGAATCCCAGCGATTCAAACAATGATTCTCAATCATATCCAGGTCATTTAATACTTGGTCCTCATTTAATTGATGGACAAGCATATTATTCATCCAATTAGTTAGATTTCGCAGTTGGGCTTGAAATGCGTAAAATCTTAATAGATCAATATTCGGCTGTATTTTCCTGTCTACCACTTCTGAATAGGCAGCGATAAAATCCGCCGGACGCTGGGAAACATATCCCGCCAATTCGCGTTCCATCGGAGCAAGGATAACAGATTCCCAATCAATGATTCGGATTCCAGCTTGGGATGGAATAAGGTTTCCGCCCCAGAGATCGCCATGGCATATGACAAACTCCGATTGGTCGCTATTAAAAGAAGAAGCCAAATTTCTAACAAGTTCAATGAGAAACATGATTTCTTTTTCCTTTGGATTAACAATTTGATAGAGTGCTGATCCAGCTTTTTCATGATTGGGTACGTTCAAATGTGAGATAAGCTGATCTAGAAAAGACAGATCAAAATTCTCTACGGGCAATCGTATCTGATTTGAAATATTAGGTGTTGTTAGGTGAAGTTGTCCTACTATTTTAGCTATCGAACACACATGTTCTTTTGAGAGAGGATAGGCATCAGCTAATGTATCACCTTCAATCCATGGGAATAAAATCAATACAGCGGTTTCCAGTTCTGTTCTGTTTTGATGAGCTTGATTCATGATGGGGTGGATGGCAGGGGGAAAAAGATTCTTATGATGAAGTTCAGACAATAACGGTAAATAGTAATCTGTATGCAGGATTTCTTCTTGCTGATGTTGTTTATCCAGCAGTTTCAAATAAAATTTTTCCCCATCCATACAACTCACTTTATAGCTAAAAGACTTGTCACCGAGCGGGATAAAGGAAATTTGGTTTGCTTGAATGCCGTATTGCTCATTGAGTAAAAATAAAAGCTCATCAAATGTGATCTCATGTGGGGCCCGCATACATATCCTCCTCTGTAGAGTTGATGCTCTCGTCGTATTCTAATTCGTTATATGATATTATATCACCATCATGTCGGAAGATAGAGGTGAAGATCATGAATAAAAAAGAAATCGAATATAAAATACAAGACTTAAAAACAGATTATGTCAGGCTACAGCAGGACTTGGAAAAGCTTGAATACGTAAAAGGCATCCTCCATCCATTGGAGCGGCAGCTAGAGGGAATCGAACAGGAGCTACGTGAACTAAATAAGCAATTGGATGAGATGGAAGACTAATTCGCTTGCTAATCAAACGTTTGATTAGATATATGTTCGTTAATCAAACGTTTGGTTAGATGTATGTTCGCATAATCAAACGTTTGATTAGACATATGTTCGTTAATCAACCGTTTGGTTAGACATGTGTTCGCATAATCAAACATTTGATTAGATATATGTTCCCTTATTTTTACGCTTTATTAAGATCGGAAATTTTAAAAAAACGAAAACAAATTACTTTGGTTTCCTAATTCAGAAAAATCAATTGATTTGCAAAATAAAAGGTTATAAGATTAAGAGAAGGACAAAATGTTAATCTATTACAATTTGAAAGCGCTCCCCTGTGTTCGTGGAAGAGAATAGCGAGGGATGGATGATGAATTTAACTATTGGTATTGATGCAGGTGGCACAAAAACAACAGGGTTGATCCTCGATAACCAAAAGCGAGTTGTTTTTCAAACGGAATCGGGTTACGGAAATCCTAATATTCATTTTGACAAGGCTATGGCAAATGTTTGGGAGACAGTAGCTGCCTGCTTAGCAAGTGAATATGGAAAAGACTGTAGAGCGATTGTTGCGGGTGTTGCGGGGATAGAGGCTGAAGGGAATTTACAGAGATTTGAAGACTTTTTTGCAAAAAAAACAGATTTGCCAATTATTATTGTTAATGATGCAGTCCTTGCCTACCACGCATTGCTTGAAGGTGAAGATGGGATTTTAACGATCGCTGGAACGGGTTCAATTTCTTATGGGAGGAAAGGTGAGAGTGAAGGATATGCTGGCGGATGGGGGCATTTTCTTGGTGATCCGGGCAGCTCATATGATATTGCCATCCGGGTTTGTCGAGAGATTACCAGAGAATACGATCAAGGGAAACCATACTCGTCACTGTCACAAGTCATTATGCGGGAAATCGGAATCACAGATCCGAATGGTCTAAAGGGCTTTATATACAATGCAACAAAAGGTGAGATTGCTTCATTATCTTATCCGGTTTTTGTTGAAGCTGAAAAAGGAGATGAATCTGCAAGAAAATATTTTTATGAGGCTGGGTGCGAATTAGCGGAACAAACAGCTTCTTTATTCACAAAATTACATATGGATTCTCCGCTGAAAGTCGCCTGTAAAGGTTCATTGCTAGAAAAAAATTCATACGTTCAATCAGCATTTAAAAACAAGCTTCAAACGTTGGTAGGTGAAATAGAATTCATTAAGAACCACCTTTCCCCGGCAGTTGGAGCTTTGTCTGTTGCCTCTTTGTATCTTGATCAAATTGGGAGCTAAAGGATTTCGGTATGAAAACAAAACCTACTCGAATTTGTACAATGCATACATATCTACTTTGCCGCCACATAGAATGAGCGATGGAAGTTTTGCTAGTTAGGGTCCGTTGAAAGAGGGTGTGATATGGAAAATAAAGTGCTCGATTTTCTGAAGAAGGAAATAGACATGGGGAATATTCCCGGTGCTGCCATTTATGTGTCCTATCAAGGTAAAGCGGTGATGGAAAAATCAATCGGCTATCGTACTTTACACCCGGAAAAAGCACAGATGAAAAATGATACCATCTTTGATTTGGCCTCATTAACGAAAATAGTTACAACAACGATGGCTGCTTTACAATTACTGGACAAAGGAGCCATTAGACTTGATGACAAGGTTTCCCATTTTTTCCCTAAGTTTGCTGTGGATGGGAAGTCTGGTGTCACATTTAAGCACTTGTTGACACATACATCTGGTTTATCTGCACATCGTCCTTTTTATGAAGATGCATTGCAAACGGACCAAATAATTGAAAGAATTTGTGCTGAAAAGCTTGAAGCGCCACTCGGAGAAAAAGTGATTTACAGTGATTTAGGTTTTATTTTATTAGCAAAATTGATTGAAATGATTACAAATCAGCCGTTTGATCAGTATGTTTTTCAAGAAATCCTTGATCCATTAACTATGAATGAAACGGGTTTTAATCTCACGCTTGATCAAAATCGTTTTGCTGCAACGGCATTTAGTGAAAAAATCGGCGATTATAAATACGGAATTGTCCATGACGATAATGCCGAATCGATGGGTGGAGTGAGTGGACATGCAGGCTTATTTTCCACGCTGCAAGATTTGGCAAAGTTTACTTTAATGATTGAAAATGGCGGAAGTTTTAACGGAAAAAGGATTGTTTCAAGCGCAGCTTTACAACTATCAAAAAAGAATTTCACAACCTTTGATTCAGAGGGAAGAGGGTTGGGTTGGCAAATAAAAAGCCCTGGCTTATCATGTGGCGATTTATTTTCGGAAAATTCCTATGGCCATACGGGCTATACTGGGACAAGCATCTGGTTTGATCCCGATATTCAACTGCACGTCATTTTACTAACGAACCGAGTTCATGCGAAAAATACAGAAGCCATTTTACGTCTTAGACCGAGATTGCATAACTTGATTCGTTCTCATTTTTAAATCAATCAGAGGGGGAAATGAAGTGAAACTATCGATTGGCGGATACTCATTTTTTAATACGATTCGGGAAGGGAAAATGGATATTTTCGGATATTTAGAGACTGTAAGGTATCGCTATGGTTTAGACAAAGTAGATTTTTGGAATGGACAATTTAGCTTGGATTTTTCAATCGTTCCTGATGAGGAATACGTGCAAAAGGTCCGCGAGGCGATGGATGAAAAAGGAATGACGCTCGTTAATTATGCTGTGGATGGCGCGCATATTTGGGATGCTGATCCGGAGGAACGTGAGCGTCTTTACGAAAGGGCTTTAGGACACCTAAAAGTAGCTGAAATACTTGGAGCAAAAACGGTTCGAATTGATACAGGGGGTGTATTTGGCAATAACCCTGAATTTGATATGAATATGAGTGACGAGCAATTTGAATATATCGTAAAAAGGTATCGAGAGTTTAGTAAACGCGGAGCAAATAATGGTTATATGGTTGGTCCTGAAAACCATATCGGTCCATCGTTAAGCCCTGTTCAAATGAAAAAGATTGCGGAAGCAGTGGACCATCCTAATTATGGAATTCTCTTGCATATCGGCCGGTGGAAAGAGGAAGCTGATAAAGGTGATGAAATGGTTGCACCTTGGGTTTATCATACACATTTTGATGCGAGTACTGCGGTAGCTGAAGATGCAGAAGAAAAAATAAGCATGTTGCTCGAAAATGGCTTTGATGGGTATTGGGGCATTGAATACAACGCTGATAAAAACCAATATACCGAAATAGAGTGGATCATCGGAACAGTAAAGCGGCTTCTAGTTAACCTAAAACGATAATAAGGGGGAGAATAGATGAGAAAGATTAGGATTGGGGTTATCGGTGTTGGTTTAATTGGGAAAACACACTTGAATAATTATTCAAAAATCGAAGGTGCAGACGTTGTAGCTGTTTGTGATATAAATGAACAGGAAGCAAGAAATGTAGCGGAGCATTTTAATGTTCCAAATGTGTACACTGATTTTCGGGAATTATTAAAGCGTGATGACATTGATGCTGTTGATGTTTGCTTGCATAATAATTTTCATGCCCCAATCACGATCGCTGCTTTGGAGGCAGGCAAACATGTTTATTGTGAGAAGCCGATTGCTGGCACATACTATGATGGAAAGAAAATGCTGGATGTGGCGAAAGAATGCGGTAAGCTGCTTCATATTCAATTAGCGACGCTTTATTTAAAAGAAACGAAGGCGGCGAAAATTTTAATTGATGGTGGAAAGTTAGGAAAGATTTATCATGCACGCAGTACCGGTTTTCGACGTAGGGGTCGCCCTTTTGTTGATGGTTATGGAACAAAAGCTTTTACAAGAAAAGAGACAGCAACAGGTGGTGCACTCATTGATATGGGTGTATATCATATTGCGCAAATGCTCTATCTTTTGGATACGCCCATTCCAAAACGGATTTCTGGAAAAGTGTATCAGGAGATGGAAATGGATCCTGCGAGGCGAGATGAGAGTGGTTTCAATGTCGAGGAATTAGCTCTAGGATTTGTTAAATTCGAAAATGGTTTAACGCTTGATATTATGGAAGCTTGGTCTGTTCATTTAGGTGGAATGGAAGGATCAAGTATTATGGGTTCTATCGGAGGGATTCGATTGTCTCCTTTCCAAGGTGGTCCTCAACCTAACGCCTTTAGTTTCCATTCAACTGTTTGTGATATGGATTTTGATAGTACGGTTGATTTGGATGCAGCAAATTACCGCTGGAGTACGCTTGGTAAAAATGCCGATGCATACGATTCCTCACAGCATCACTGGATTGCAGCTCTTCAAGAGAAAGTTGAATTGCTGCCTACAGCGGAAATTGCCTTACAAACAATGTTAATCAGCGAAGGAATTTATCTTTCAGATCAACGTGGGGAGGAAGTTTCTGTTGAGGAATTAGAAGTACAGTCTCAATCGACTTCAGTAACCGTTTAAAATATGATCCGGGTACGAATTAACCTTGAACTAAAGGATGAATCGTACCATCTTTGTTTGGTGGATAAGAAGGGAAATTCAATTGACAGAAAATAAGCCTTTATTAACTCTTAAATTATTTAACTTTTTTTTATATGGTTCCATTTCAATTTTAATGTCCTTTTTTCCTTTATATTTTCAAAAAGTGGGCTTTAGCACAGTGGCAATTGGCATGTTGATGGCAGGAGGCCCTTTCGTCTCCATATTCGCCAATCCCTTCTGGGGATACTGGAGTGACCGTCTGCAAAATATTAGACGTATCCTCATCATCATGTTATTAGGAAATCTATTCGTTGTTCAGTTTGTGTTTCAACTAAACTCATTAACATGGGTTTTTATTGCGATGCTTGCCTTCTTCCTCTTTCAAACGCCATTGTTTTCACAGAGTAATAGTTTGATTTTAAATGCGATCGAGGGGACTCCTTATAAATTTGGCGCATTTCGTCTTTGGGGATCCTTAGGATGGGCACTCATGGCAGTCGGTGCGGGGCCACTCATTGGTGTGATTGGAATTAAGAATTTGTGGATTGTATATAGTCTCATGCTTTTGCTTACGCTCTTTGTGAGTAGCAAATTGCCGCAGGGAAAGGTAGAAGGAGCAAAGAAAATTGCCAAAGGCGGATATGCCAAGGCCTTATTTGGGAACAAATATTTTTTAGTATTTGTTATTTTAGGTGTGTTAATTTCAGTTCCAAATTCAATGAATCAGACGTTTATTTCTTTATATATTGACCAATTGGGTGGGTCCGTTGTTTTAATAGGCTGGTCAGCTTTCCTAACAGCTATTTTTGAAATTCCAGTTTTTTTATTGTTCGACCGGTTTTTGAAAAAACGCACTTCTACGATGATCGGCTGTTTAGTTTTTGTTAGCTTATTATTTGTTTTACGCTGGATTCTCATGTCCATGGCGACAAGCCCAATACAAACTATTTTCATTCAAATGTTGCACAGTATTTCGTTTGGCGGATATTACTATATTGGCACGACCTTGACGGCGCAATTAATCCCCGTCGAATTGAGGGCAAGTGGCCAAGCGGTATACGCACTCACATGGGGTGGGATATCTGGAATCATTGCAGGGATCATGGGTGGCTGGATATTCCAAGAGTTAGGTCCGAAGACAATGTATCAGGTCAGTACGCTCATTGCACTCTTCGGAGTAGTTGGATTTGCGGTTATGTGGCAGCAAGTCCGCAAGAGTGGAACACATCAAGAGGAAAGTCAACTTTCAACAGGTGGATAATCTATCTTAGAAAAACAGGATGATTATTTATAAAGGGAGTTAATCAATTCATGGTCCAAGTCGCATTTGATTTGGGCCTTTAATTTTTTGTGGATTTAATAAGGGACGTATCAAGGTGACAATGCTTTTGTCATATTGCTTTCCTAATAAGGCGCAAATTTATTCATCCATTGACGCTAAAAGAGGAAAAAATCGCTTATACGGTAAATCGCACATGGTTCCATTACCTTTAAAAAGTTTAAAATGCTCTAACTGGTAAAAGGAAGCGTAAAATTAATATAACTATAAAAAAATTAATGTACCACATAATTGAAACTTCCTTCAATTCAGACTATTTAAGTGTATAATATTTTTATAGAACCTAGGATTGATTTTATATTTTCACCTTATGGTAGAAAGGCAGTGTGTATAATGAAGGTCAATCTTTCAGAGTTAACAACAGAACAAATAAATGAAGGTACACAGAACTTGGATAAGCTTTCAACGCTTGAAGTTATCCAATTAATGAACGAGGAAGATAATAAAGTAATTGAGGCTGTTCATGCAGTTCTTCCGAATGTGGCCAAAGCTATTGACGCTATTCATCTGGCATTTAAAAAAGGTGGTCGCCTTTTTTACATTGGGGCTGGGACAAGCGGGAGGCTGGGAATTCTTGATGCAGCCGAATGTCCACCCACTTTTTACACGGCTCCGGAAATGGTGCAGGGGATTATGGCTGGTGGCAATCAAGCTGTTTTTTCGGCTGTCGAGGGTGCGGAAGATGATCATGAAGCAGGTAAAAAAGATTTAATGGATAAAGGAATTACAAATAATGATGTTGTCGTGGGAGTTGCGGCAAGTGGGAGAACCCCTTATGTAATGGGTGCCTTACTTTATGCAAAAAAAATCGGAGCAGCCACTATCGCTCTGTCATGTAATAAAAATGCGAAAATTAGCCCATTAGCGGATTATGCCATTGAAGCAATTGTAGGACCAGAAGTGTTAACAGGCTCGACAAGATTAAAAGCGGCTACTGCCCAAAAAATAATTTTGAATATGTTCTCGACAGTTTCAATGGTGAAGTTGGGGAAAACTTATGGGAATTTAATGGTGGATCTTCATCCCAGCAATGAAAAGCTTGTTGAGCGTGCCCGGAATATGTTGATGACGATCACGGGAAAGTCGTATGAGGAAGCTACCCAGGCATTAAATCAAACCAATTTAAAAGTGAAGCCGGCGATTGTCATGCTACAGGCAGATGTATCCTATGAAACCGCAAAGCTAGCCATTGAAAAATCGAATGGATTTGTACACGAGGCAGTTCTGATCGCTTTAAGGGATAATTCTTCTTTATTGAAGGAGAAATAAAAAGTTAATTTGATACTTCTTAATAATAAATCGGTTCCACTGAGATGGGTGCTCTAAAGGTTATTTTCGGGGCACTCTTTTTTGTGCAAAAAGAAATATAAGCGAGGTTTGTCGTGAGATAGCAGCGTTTGTTATAGTTTAGTGAATTATCCAAATTAATAAAACAATTTGAAAATAATGTTGACCCATCAACCTGACAATGTTTATAATAACTTTACTAGGCAATGTTAACCTTTGGAAAAAGGAGTTGGTAAACAAATTATTGTATGCGCTTACATAAAATTTTAAAAAATGGGGGATCAAAACATGAAAGGAAAAAAACCGTATATTCTATTAAGTCTCTTGCTTTGTATTTCTGTCATTCTATTTGGTTGTTCAACTGGTAGTTCCGGATCATCGGATGATAGTGGAAAAGTAACACTTGAATGGTGGAGTCATGATAACCCTTCCTTCGTTGCGGCCAATAAAAAATTTATAGCTGATTATGAAAAGGAAAACCCCAATATAAAAATAAAACTACAAATTTTCCCTTATGATGCTATGATGCAAAAATTGAAGGCTGCTTATGCGGGAAAAAATCCGCCGGATCTTGCTCAAGTTTTCGGAAGCTGGGTGCCGGAATATGCAAAAAATGGATTGTTATCGGAAGTATCTCCGGTAGATAGTGAGTGGGTAAAAGACAACTTCTACGAGCCTTCTTTAGGTTCCTATTCGATTGGGGATAAGGTTTTTGGTATTCCGCATGAATATAACTTGGAAAACGGCGGAATACTTGCTCACCCGGAAATGTTTGAAAAGGCAAATGTTGAGTACCCAGAAAATTGGGAACAACTATTGGACGTTGCACAAAAACTAACCATTAGAGACGGGGATAAAATTAAAGTAAAAGGGTTTGAATTTGTTAGTTCTGACAATGTAATGTTTACCTTATTCTCCTTGATATTACAACAAAATGGCACCTACCTAACTGAGGATGGTCATCTTAATTTATCTTCTCCTGAAGCGATAACAGCAATGACTGAATTAAAAAAGTTTGTTACAGATTATAAGATTACAGATTTGCTTGGGTTTGGTGAGACAGAAAGTCAGGATATGTTTTTTAAGAAACAGGCGGCGATGGTCATTCGTGGACCATGGACGATAGGAGTGGGAAGAGATAATTACAAGACGGATGATTTTGACTATATTCCGATGCCTTCCTTTACCGACAATCCGCCTTATTTTGCAGCAGAATCGGGCTGGGGAGAAATTGTTGCAGGGCAGAGTAAACATCAACAAGAGGCATGGGATTTTGTTAAATATATGGCAGAAAGTGATCAAGCAAAATTCTTTAATCTTACAACACTTTCTGTTCCTGCAAACAAAAGTGTGGCAGAAGATCCTAGTTTTTTAGAAGAAGCACCTCTTATGAAAGCTTCCTTGGATGTTCTACAATATGGTCAATTTATTGGTGAAGGAATTGATACAGACTATTTGAAAAAACAGCTTAATGACAATTTCCAATTGATCGCTACGGAGAAACTATCAGTAGAAGAAGGGTTAAAGAAGACTGAAGAGGCTGTTAATAAAATGATAGATAAACAAAAATAGGCACAGAATGTTTAAATAAAAGGGCTTTCCTATGGGCCAAGCACTTTAAAGGTGTCAGGCCCTAATGGATTTGCAATAAGGGAGGACATATGGATATAAGGCCTAACTCTAATAAAATAGTTAAAACAAAGGACAAAAGAAAGAAATCTGTACAATCTTTTAGAAGCCAACGTTTTATATTTTTATCGCTAACACCAATTTTAAGCCTTTTCATCCTTTTCTTTGCTATTCCAATTATTTGGGGACTTTTCTTATCTCTATTTCAATATAATCCATTACAATTGACTTCCCCATTTATCGGGCTGGAGAATTTTAAGGAATTGTTGGCCGATGATATTTTTGTAAAAACGTTAATGAATACCTTTCAATTTGTATTGGTAGCAGTAACAGTAAACATCGGTTTAACATTATTAATTGCCTTAGGTATAAATAAAATAAAGAGTGACTTTTTTAGAAATACGTTTCGGTTAGTTTACTTTTTGCCATGTATAGCTCCATTGGCTGGTTCAGCCGTCGTATGGTCGACGATTTTTAATAGTCAGTCAGGGTTGTTTAATGTGGTTTTAGAAAAAATGGGGTTTGAAGGTGTGATGTGGTTAACCGACCCGACAATAGCAATGTATTCAATTGTACTTATGACTCTATGGGCGGATATGGGTTTTAACATCGTTATTTTTCTAGCGGGTATCGATTCAATCCCAGAAACCTTTTATGAGGCGGCTGTATTGGATGGAGCTAATGGTTGGGATCGCTTTAAATATGTTACTTTCCCCCTACTAAATAGGACAACCTTATTCGTATTGATCATGACTTGTTTATCATATTTTCAGATGTTCCCTCAATTCCAAATATTAACGAAGGGCGAACCTCAAAATCAAACGCGCGTATTGGCTTTAGATATATATGACCATGCCTTTTTGTATATGAATATGGGCTACGCATCTGCAATAGCAACAGTTCTATTTTTGATTATCCTAGCCATTACCATTATTCAACTCCGTTTAGGAAGATCTAAATGGGAGTATTAGGGGGGAAACGATGAAAAAGAAAAATACTATTCCCTATATGATTATGTTTACGTTAGTAGCCATAGGCGCATTTTTAATGTTTGTCCCTTATCTATGGATGGTGTTATCGTCGTTCAAAAGTAATTTAGAAATCATCGAAGGCGGCACGAACATCTTCCCGAAAAACCCATCATTAGATGGATATAAAACGGTTCTAAATGAAGCACCATTTTTACGTTGGTTAATGAATAGTTTTATAGCAACGATATCGGTGACAGTTGTTACTCTTTTTACAAGCGCACTTGCAGGTTACATTTTTGCGAAATTTAAATTCAGGGGTCAAAAATTTTATTTTATCATTATATTAGCCACAATGATGGTTCCTTTCCAGGTAACCATGATTCCAACGTATTTAATTATCTCAGACTTTGGATTAATCAATAATATTTTGGCTTTGATAATTCCTAACTTGGTAAATGCTTTTGGTATTTTTTTAAGCAAACAATTTATTGAGGGAATTCCAAATGACCTAATAGAAGCCGCGAGAATTGATGGAGCAGGAGAGTTTAGAACATTTTGGAGTTTGATATTACCGCAAATAAAACCGATATTATCGGCCTTGGCCATTTTTACTTTCATGGCCACTTGGAACGACTATTTATGGCCTTTGATCGTTCTTAATGATCTGGAAAAAATGACGGTTCCATTGGCATTGGTATTTTTTAATGGACAACATGCTGTGAATTACAATGTAGTTATGTCTGCGGCGGTATTAATTATGATACCTGTGGTCATTGTTTTCTTAATTTTCCAAAAGCAATTCATAAAAGGAATGACATTAACAGGGTTTAAGTAATACAGTTTTTAATTATTTCGTGCGGAGGATAGCATTGTGAATAGAAAAAAAATCGTATTAATTGGTGCAGGAAGTGCCGTATTTACTCAAGGATTGGTTGCTGACTTCATAATGGCAAAAGGTTTTGGCCTTTGGGAAATTGCTTTAGTAGATATAAATGAACAAGCCCTTCATTCAATCACAACTTTAACTAATAAGATGGTAAAAGAAAAAAATGCCGATATAGTTATTACGTCTTCTAGTAATCGCAGGGATGTATTGCCGGATGCAGATGTTGTGATAACAACTATAGCTGTAGGTGGAAGGAGAGCTTGGGAAAATGACGTAATAATACCTAGAAAATATGGTATTTATCAACCGGTCGGTGATACTACAATGCCAGGTGGCATATCAAGAGCTTTACGAATGATACCTGTCATGATCGATATTAGTAAGGATATAAAAGAACTCTGTCCAGATGCACATTTTATAAACTATTCAAATCCTATGACCGCCATTTGCCAGGCTATTCAAAAAGTAACGGGTGTAAATGTAACAGGATTATGTCACGGTGTAATTCATGTAGAACAATACTTGGCAAAGTTTATTAATGCCAAAAATTCTGAAGTGAAATCATTAGGTGTAGGAATAAATCATTTAACCTTTCTTTATGATTTACGCATAAATGGAAAGAATGCATGGCCAATTATTGATCAAGAGCTTTACAGACAAAAGAAAATGGAGCCTGGTTCTTCACTTGGCAAAGAAGAAAAAATACTGTATGAAAATTCATATAAAAATAATCAATTTTCGTGGTCTTTCTATGAACGCTATGGTGTATTCCCCGCTGTTTTAGATCGCCATGTCACTGAGTTTTTCCCAGAGCATTTTCCTAATGGTAAATACTATGGAAAGGTTTTGGGAAAAGAGGTATTTTCATTAGAAAGTGTTATTGCTGAAGGGGATAAAATTTACGAAGAAATGCATGAACAAGCACAAGGTAGGCTTCCGTTAGATGAGAAGTCCTTTAAGCGTACTGAAGGTGAGCACGAACAACTAGTTGAGATACTAAGATCTATTTATAATGACGAGAGAAAAATATTTTCAGTTAATTTACCAAACGAAGGTGCGGTACCGAATCTTCCCGCACATGCAGTATTAGAATTACCAGCTGTTGCAACGGGAATGGGTCTTATACCACTTCATATCAATGACTTCCCCGATGAGCTGGCATTAATCCTTAGAAAACGCATTCATGTTGTTGATCTTACAGTTGAAGCAGCTTTAACAGGAAAAAAATCTTTACTTGTAGAGGCAATGGTAGCCGATGGTGCAGTGGATAGTAAGGAAATGGCTAATAGTCTTGCGGAAGAATTACTAATCACAAATAAGCAATATTTACCCCAATTCAATTAACTAGTATGGTCTAGCCTTTACATTATTAGAATGCGTCGGAAAGGGGCCATTATGGATAGGAAACTTGATCATGAAAGTATTGTCCCTTTATATCACCAACTAAAAGAACTATTAAGGGAAACAATTGAAAAAGGAGTAAGCAAGCCGGGGGATAAAATCCCCTCGGAAAAGGATATATGTGCACAATTTAATATCAGTAGGAGTACTGCAAAAAAAGCTATTGAAGATTTAGTGCAGGAAGGAGTCCTTAATCGCATACAAGGAAAAGGTACATTTATTGCTAAGCCAAAACTAGAACAATCATTATCAGGTTTTTATAGCTTTAGCAAAGTTATGCAGGAAAAAGGATTAAATCCTAGAGATATTATTCTTGACATGAAAATTGTAGAGGCAACACCAAAAGTTACAAGAAAGTTAAAATTAAAACCTGATGAAGAAGTGATAGAGCTAAAAAGATTAAGATGTGCTAACAATGAACCTATTATTTTTGAAACATCTTATATTCCTGAAAAAATTGTTCCCAAAATTTCGCCTGAGAGCATACTTGAAAATTCCTTATACGATGTAATGTTTAAGGAGTTTGGGATTATAGTTGCAAAAGCTAAAGAAGTATTTGAGCCCATTTTAATTCAGGAGTATGAAAGAAAATATTTAGAAGTTAAAGAAGGCTATCCAGCTCTACTGTTGGAGAGAATAGCGTATGATACATATGAGAATCCAGTAGAATATTGCCATTCTATAGTGAGGGGAGACCGCTGTAGATTTTACACTGAGCTAATATAAAATAGTCTTTTAATTACAAGGTTAGAAGGAATCATTTATGTATATTTGGTCCAATACAACCGAGTATAGTTCTATTTGGGAAGGAAGAGGCAAACAATTAGCCCCTTCACTCATTCCCCCAAAGAAACTCAGCGATCAGTTTGTCGACTCCTTTATGTTCGTGTAAACCGGAGTGAGTAGCTTCAGTGTCATTCATAACAATTTCCGTGAATTGGCTTGGAGGTATAATATCGCGATTACCTAAAGCACTATATTGGGAAACAAGACCGTCGCCTGTTACAGGATCATTGATTACGCCCGCTATGGAAAGTACGGGTAGACGATCAGGAAAACTGCCTTTATTCTCAACGAGTTTTTTAAGCGCTGCAGAAGTTGGTTTCAAATCAATCAGTGCTGCGCCGTAATTTTGTTTGAAATAGTCTTCACGGTCAATACCTTTAAATGGACTGCCAATCGTGACAAGCTTGATGGCTATCGGATAATCCGTATTTCCAGAGACGGATTCAAGGTAACTTGTCCAAGCTAATCCGCCCATGGAATGTCCAACAAGATTGACTTGTTGAATGCCGTGTTGTTCCTTCAAGATCTTCATTAACTTTTTTAACCACATAGTTTGATCGCTGATCTGTGCACGATTATTTTCAAAAATCACTTGGATAAAAGGATTATGCACATCCTTTGGCACGGATCCTTTCATAGAAATCCGTCCGTTTTTTCTAACATGAACGACCATTGTTGTTGTACCTAGTTGGTCTGATTTCAATCTTTCAAGCATAGTGGAAAAAGACCGTTCGCTTCCTTTATAGCCATGTACAAAAACGGTTGGAACCGCATCATTAAGTTCGGCTGCCGTTTTTTTACCTTCTAGCATTTTAGGTCGAAAGAAAACTAAGCCAATGATAATAGCAACTATGAAGAATAGGCCAATGCCTCTATATTTTTTTCTCATTATTAACCCCCTGGTTTCATCTTTATTATATTAACATATATTGGGAAAGACTAGAGGGAGAATTTATGAAATGTTGGAGTTAAGTTCGATGTAGACATAGCCAAGCCAAAATGCATAGGCTACATAGTAATTAACAAATGGGGAGTGACGATGTGGACGGACAAATTTTGCGTTACTTTGCCGGTGGCAATACAGCGAAGGGGTTTTACAGTTTGTTTGATTCAAATATACAAGGTCTAGAACGCGTATTTATTTTATCAGGCAAATCAAAAGCAGAGAAATCGCAAATGATTAGCGAACTTGCTGATGAATGGACAGGAAAAGGATTCTCACTTGAGGTGCTACATAGCGCCGATAACCCCGCTGATCTGGATGGACTCATCATCCGGGAGCTTGGCTTTGGTATCGTTGACGGTGATGCTCCTCGAGAAATCAGTAAAGAATATATGGGTTCCCATTGGGAAACGATCGATTTGGAAACGGCTTGGCCGACAGCAAAGCTGGAAGACCAGCTCCCGAAAATTAAATTTTTACAAGAAAAATTAAGTGAGGCTAAATCTCAAGCCTATCATTCTTACGCAGCTGGCCTCCGCGTTCATGATGAATGGGAACATATTTATATTGAACGAATGGATTTCAATAAAGCGAATGATGTTACTCGGAAGCTACTGGAAAAGCTCTTTACACATAAGAAAGAAAGTAAGGATTGTACCGTTGTACACCGATTTTTAGGCGCAGCAACACCAGTTGGCCCCGTTGATTTCGTAGATAATATTACAACAGGTTTAACAAAAAGATTCTTTTTAAAAGGCCGGGCTGGAACTGGGAAATCGACTCTATTAAAGAAAATTGTTGCTGAAGGGGAAAATCGTGGCTTCGATCTTGAAATTTATCATTGCGGATTTGACCCTGGAAGTCTTGATATGGTCATTGTTCGCGAACTAGGTTGGGCGGTATTCGATAGCACTCTGCCCCATGAGTATTTTCCAAATGAAAATGGAGATCAAATAATTGATATGTATGAGTTGACCGTCTCACCGGGTACAGACGAAATGTTTGCGAATGAAATTGCTGAAATAGAATCAAGATACCGTGAGAAAATGAGCGATGGAAAAAGGTATTTAGCAGAAGCGAAGCAAATCCAGGATCAGTTGGAATTCATTTACAAAGATGCTTGTGAAAAAACATTTTTAAAAGAATTAATTGAAGAGATCAATGTTGAAATTCAATTGCTTGCACTCAATCATTGACCACAAAATACGATAAGGCAGATAAATCATCTGTCTTTTTTGTTTGCTTTTCAATAAAATATTTGTATTTTCCCAGTAAACATTTTAATGTGTATGTGATATATTATGTATGAGGACTTGATTTATTATAGGTGAGTGTCCTCTGTATAAATACAAATGTATATAAAACGCTTACAAGATAAAATTTTATCATAATGGAGGGATGGACATGTCCAGTCAAACACTTAATCAATTTTTAACAGATAATCTAGCTGCGTTACGTGAACAAGGACTTTATAACGATATCGATACAGTGGAAAGTCCAAATGGTCCAATTATAAAAATAAATGGTAAAGAGCAAATCAATTTATCTTCCAATAACTATCTTGGCCTTGCGACAGATGAGCGCTTGAAAAAAGCTGCGCTAGATGCCGTCAGTGAGTGGGGTGTTGGAGCTGGTGCGGTACGGACGATTAACGGTACGTTAGATCTTCACATTAAGCTTGAGGAGAAATTGGCGGAGTTTAAAGGAACAGAAGCGGCTATTTCTTATCAGTCAGGATTTAACTGTAATATGGCAGCGATTTCAGCTGTGATGGATAAAAATGATGCAATATTATCTGATGAATTAAATCATGCCTCGATTATCGATGGCTGCCGCTTGTCAAAGGCGAAAATCATTCGCGTGAATCATTCGGATATGGATGATTTACGCCAAAAGGCTAAAGAAGCACGAGAATCAGGACAATATAACAAAATTATGGTCATTACAGACGGTGTTTTTTCCATGGATGGTGACATTGCCAAGCTCCCGGAAATCATTGAGATTGCTGAGGAATTTGACTTAATCAGTTATGTTGATGATGCCCACGGTTCGGGTGTGCTCGGAAAAGGTGCAGGGACAGTGAAGCATTTTGGTCTTCAGGATAAAGTTGATTTCCAAATAGGCACTTTGTCGAAAGCGATTGGCGTTGTCGGCGGTTATGTAGCAGGGAAAAAAGACTTGATTGACTGGTTGAAAGTTAGATCACGACCATTCCTATTCTCGACTGCGGTAACACCAGCTGACGCCGCAGCTGCAACGAAAGCAATCGAACTATTAATGGAAAGCACAGAGCTGCATGATCGTCTTTGGGAAAATGGCAACTATTTGAAAAAGGGTTTGAAAGCATTGGGCTTTAATATTGGGGACAGTGAGACGCCGATTTCCCCGTGCATCATTGGTGATGAAAAAACAACTCAAGATTTCAGCAAACGTCTATATGAAGAAGGTGTCTACGCGAAATCCATTGTGTTCCCAACAGTACCAAAAGGAACAGGGCGTGTTCGCAATATGCCGACAGCGGCCCATACGAAAGATATGCTTGACGAGGCAATCGCCATTTATGAAAAGGTCGGCAAGGAAATGGGAGTTATTTAACTTTATTCAGCAGAAGTCTCTAAGCGATATAAGTGGTGAGATCGATGCAAATCCAATTCAGTGGGGGGGTCAAACCCCTGCTGAATAAAGTTAAGCCTCCGGCGGATGCCTCAGATTTTTTAAAGGAATTTATCGAGCAAGCTCGATAAAAATCTGGGCGCAAATACGCCAAGGCGAATTTGATTTCTGCAGCGTATATGTGGTAACTAAATCCGCATCAGGGGGAATTCAGATGAAAAAAATAATGGTAACCGGTGCTCTTGGACAGATCGGTTCTGAGCTGGTTGTAAAACTGCGCAATGTGTACGGGAAGGAAAATGTGATTGCGACAGATATTCGCTCATTCGGCTGTGAGGCTGTTTTATCAGGTCCGTTTGAAATTTTGGATGTGACAGATGGAAATCGTATGGTTGAATTAGCTAAAAAATATGAAGTGGATACGATGATTCATTTGGCAGCGTTATTATCCGCTGTTGCTGAGGCAAAACCTTTAATTGCTTGGAATTTGAACATGGGTGGCCTTGTGAATGCCCTTGAAACTTCTAAGGAGCTTGGTTTGAAATTCTTCACTCCGAGCTCAATCGGCGCATTCGGCCCTTCGACTCCGAAGGAAAAGACCCCTCAAGATACTATCCAGCGCCCGACAACAATGTATGGCGTCAACAAAGTTGCCGGTGAGCTGCTATGTGATTACTATTTTGCTAAATTTGGTGTTGATACACGAAGTGTCAGGTTCCCTGGATTGATTTCTTATGTTGCTCCTCCCGGAGGGGGAACCACAGATTATGCCGTAGAAATCTACTATGATGCAATTGCAAAGGGACGGTACAATTCTTTTATTGATAAAGGGACGTATATGGATATGATGTATATGCCTGATGCATTAAACGCAATTATTGATTTAATGGAAGCGGATCCAGCGAAATTGAAGCATCGCAATGCCTTTAATATTACGGCGATGAGCTTTGATCCCGAGGAAATAGCCGCCGAAATTCGCCGTCATCTGCCGAGCTTCGTACTCGGCTACGCAGTCGATCCAGTCCGTCAAGCGATTGCAGAAAGTTGGCCAAACTCAATAGATGCCTCAGCTGCTCGTGAAGAATGGGGATTTAAAGCGGAATACGACTTAGCGAAAATGACCACACATATGCTCGGTAAAATCGGGAAGAAAGCAATCGCAGAATAGAGGTCGGCCTAGCATTTGGATGCTAGGCCGATTTGTAATTTGTCCCTTATTATCCTTCTTCATTAATTAATAGTCCATTATTTTTGCTATAATATAGGTATCTATTAACTGGAGGTTTTATCATTGTTGACGAAGGCAAAAGGCCATCTCCAAACTCATTTTGGGTACGATGAATTCCGAAAAGGACAGGAAGACATGATCCAAAAGGTCATGGAGGGGAAGGATACGCTCGGGATTATGCCGACAGGTGGCGGGAAATCGGTTTGTTATCAAATTCCGGCACTTCTTTTGCGTGGCGTGACGGTCGTGATTTCACCCCTTATTTCATTAATGAAGGACCAAGTGGATGCCCTTGATAAAGCAGGCATACCGTCCACATATATAAATAGTGCGCTTTCAAGCGATGAAATGCAGGATCGATTAGCGGGTATTTACAACGGTGAATATAAACTCGTTTACATTGCTCCGGAAAGATTAGAAACTCCCTCATTCCTTCGCTTACTTGAAGGTATTCATATTTCACTTGTCGCCATTGACGAAGCTCACTGTATTTCACATTGGGGTCATGACTTCCGGCCAAGCTATTTGCATATAAAAAAACTGATCAGCAGTATTCAGCCAAAACCAACTGTGCTTGCACTGACAGCAACCGCAACACCGCAAGTGAGAAATGACATTTGTGATTTATTGCATATCGATGAGCAAAACACGGTGATGACAGGATTTGAACGGGAAAACTTACATTTTCAAGTGGTGAAAGGACAGGACCGGGATCGTTTTTTGCTTGATTACATCGGAAAAAACAAAGGACAAGCAGGCATTATTTATGCAGCAACGAGAAAAGAAGTCGATCGGCTTCATCATTTTTTGGAAGCAAAGGGATTATCAGCTGGTAAATATCATGCGGGCATGTCGGAAAAAGAACGGAATGACCATCAGGAACGATTTTTATATGATGACATCACGTTGATGGTTGCAACGAATGCATTCGGCATGGGGATCAATAAATCCAATGTGCGGTTCGTAATTCATTATCATATTCCACGAAATATGGAAGCCTATTATCAGGAAGCGGGAAGAGCTGGCCGTGACGGGGAAGAGAGTGCTTGTATTCTCATGTTTGCACCTCAGGATACACAGATTCAGTCATTTTTAATCGAGCAATCCGATATGGAAGAGGTTCGAAAGGAAAATGAGTATTCCAAGCTGAGAAAAATGGTTGCTTATGGACATACAGAGTCATGCTTACAACAATTTATTCTTCATTATTTTGGTGAAGAAAATCCTCCTGAATGTGGAAAATGCGGAAACTGTACAGATGACCGCGAACAAGTGGATGCTACTGTAGAAACGCAAATGGTGCTTTCCTGTATAAGGCGAATGAACGAACGGTTTGGCAAGACAATGATTACGAAAGTGCTCACAGGCTCGTCAGACAAAAAAATAAAAAGTTTTGGTTTTGATCAGCTGTCGACACACGGAATCATGAAAGATAAGACGCAAAAAGATGTGAGTGAATTTATCGATTTTCTCACAGCTGAAGGATATTTGCGGCCGACGGATGGCGCCTATCCGATCTTAATGTTGACGGAGAAAGCGGGAAATGTTCTTCGTGGTAAGGAACCAGTTCTACGCAAAGAGAGAGTCCGTATTTCCCAAATCGTAGAAGATAATGATTTGTTTGAAGAACTGCGTTCATTACGAAGAGAAATTGCCGAAGCAGAAAAAGTGCCTCCATACATCATTTTCTCGGATGTGACTTTAAGAGAAATGAGTGCCAAGCTCCCAACGGATGAAAACGAACTTTTACAAATAAAAGGGATCGGTGAACGAAAGCTTGAAGCGTACGGAAAGGAATTCCTGGCTGCAATTAACAACTATTGTAAAGAAAATGAGATTGAGAGAACACCAATCCATTCAGTAAAAAGAGAAAAGAATGCTGTTTCAAAAAACAGCGATAAGGAACCAAGCCATCACTTAACCTATCAGCTGCTGGAGGAAGGAAATAGTGTCACTGACATTGCCGCAGAGCGAGGGTTGTCTGAAAGGACGATAGAGAGCCATTTAATTAAATGCCATGATGAAGGTATGGAAATTAATTGGAACGATTTTATACCAGAACAATATGAGCCGTTAATTGCAGAAGCAGCAAACGAGGCTGGTAGCGATAGACTTACACCAATTAAAGCACTTCTCCCGGACGAAGTGAGCTTTTTCATGATTAAGGCGTTTTTACAAAAACGCATATAATAACGGATTGCGAGTAAAAAAATCGAATCTTTTGTAGATTGTGGTCTGGTAACTCATTCTACTAAAGGTGGCGGTTTTTTTCTATTTTCAATAAACAAATGATTTCATGGAATCGGTCCAATTGCTTGTTGGTGCTCTTTCAGTGCAGGCGTGAGACTCCTGCGGGAATGAAAAGTGCCTTGAGACCCCGCAAGGCGCGCAGCGACTGAGGAGGCTCAAGCCATGCCCGCGGAAAGAGAGCGCCGGAACGGAGAGCAACAGACTCCATACATAAAAAGAGGACTGTCACAAAAAATCAGTTTTTACTGACTTTCTTGACAGCCCCTTTGTTAAAATATTAAATGTGCAATTAATGTAATGATCGGCAATGTAATCAGTGTACGCAGTATGAACAGGATAATTAAATCCTTCATGCCTACTGGAATCTTGGAACCGAGCAGGACGCCGCCAACTTCTGACATATATATGAGTTGGGTGACGGATACGCTGGCAACAATGAATCGGGTCATATCTGACTCAATGCCTTCTGCTAAAATGGAAGGCAGGAACATGTCGGCAAATCCGACGACCAATGTTTGCGAAGCGGCCTGTGCTTCAGGCACTCTCAAAAGCTCAAGCAGCGGGATAAAAGGAACACCCAGCCATTGAAATAATGGTGTGTACTCCGCAATCACCAATGCAACAGTGCCGAGCGCCATAACAATCGGTGCTACACCTAACCACATATCAAGAATATTTTTGCTTCCGTCCAATAAAAATTTACTAATACTCTTGCTTTTTCTAGCTTGGAGCTGTGCTTGCTCCAATCCATATCCGAATCTGGAATAACCTTCAGGAATAATTTCTGACGTTTGATCGTCTTCTTTTTCATTAATAAATGTATCAGGCTTGGTGGAAAGCGGCCAAATGCGCGGAAGGATAAATGCTGCAATTAAGCCTGAAAAAGTAACCGCAAAATAATAAGGAACGAAGTAATTCATTAATCCGACCTGTTTAATCACAACGATACTGAATGTAATTGATACAACAGAGAAGGTTGTCCCAACAATCGCGGCTTCCCTTTTTGTATAATATCCGTCCTCGTATTGTCTGCTTGTCAGTAAAACACCGATCGTTCCATCTCCAAGCCATGAAGCGAGTGCATCAATGGAAGATCGGCCTGGTAACTTAAAAACGGGCCGCATGAATTTAGTTAAAAGAGCTCCAAATAACTCAAGCAACCCAAAATTTAATAGAAGTGGAAGTAAGAGTCCTGCGAATAAAAATACACTAAATAGAACAGGTAATAAATCAAATAATAAAATGGCACCTGTATTTTCCGACCAAATAGCTTCTGGACCTACTTTAAAATAAATCATGATAGAAAAAATGACTGCTAGAATTCGTGCAATAACCCAGATTAGTGGTATATCAAATAAGGCAGTTAAAAAAGGCGACTTCGTAATCATTGCCGGCTTCATCGTCTTGGCAAGAACAGTTCCGACAAAAGCTAGTAAAATAATGATGACCATGATGGACGGGATACTTGCACCGAGCAGGCTTTGCAATGCTTCCGATAATACGGCAATCGGAATGGTAACCCCTTCTTTAGAAGGGATGGGAATCATAAATAAAAATATACCGAATAAGGATGGTATTAAAAACAGGAGTAAATCTTTCAGTGTGAAGCCTTGGTTGCTATTCAATGTTTACTCACCTTTCATACATAAAAATTCAAACCTTCCTTATTTTAATGCATGATGATAAAAAAATCCATCAAATAATTAGTCCAATATTTGGAGCAGATCCTAAATTCGTCTTTGTCTAGTAAGTCTATATTCCAAGCGAATTTGTTGGAACATCGTAAAGCCCATGACGACCAAGATGATCGTAAAGGGGAGAGCAGCAACAAGGGAAGCGGTTTGCAGTCCTTCAAGTCCGCTTGCGAGTGTAAGCACAGTAGCAATCGCAGAAATCAGAACACCCCAAATCACACGCACCGTAATAGGTGGAGTAGCCATCCCATTTGTCGTCATACTACCCAAAATATACGAAGCGGAGTCCGCCGATGTAATTAAAAACGTAAATATCAATAGAATTGCGACTATAGAAAGTGGAAAGCTAAAAGGAAGTTCATTAAATGTAGAAAATAAGGCGGAAGTTACATCGCTATTTACATCTTCCGCAATTTTCGTTCCTTCAAATAAATCTTTATATAAAGCTGTTCCGCCGAAAACGGAAACCCATAATAGGGAGATCAGTGGAGGAATAATCAAAACCCCCATCACAAATTCTCTAATTGTTCTACCACGCGATACTCGGCCAATAAATGCACCGACGAAAGGAGACCAAGCAATCGTCCAAGCCCAATAAAAAATTGTCCATTCGCGTACCCAAGTTGCACCCGTATACGGGGAAAGCCTCAAGCTATATTCGATGAACCGTGTAACGTAATCACCCAAACTTTGTGTAAATGTATTAAGAATAAATATAGTGGGTCCAGTTAGAAATACGTAAAGCATTAAAACTAATATAAGAACGAGATTAAAATTACTTAACCATTTAATCCCTTTATCTAAACCGGTTACGGAGGAAGCAAGATAACAAATAAGCATGAAACCAACGATGCATAAATGCATGGTAATACTATTGTTTAAACCAAAAACAGTCTTCATGCCGCCATTAATTTGCATAATACCGAGTCCTAAAGATGTAGCAACACCAACAACAGTTGCAATGACAGCTAAGATATCGATGCTTTTTCGAATCGTGCTGGCACCTCTGCGCTCCTTAATTAACGGTTTTAAAGTTGTCGAAATTAATCCATTTTCTTTTTTTCGAAATTGAAAAAATCCAACCGCAAGGCCTACCATTGTGAAAATTGCCCACTGGCTTAATCCCCAGTGGAAGAAGGAATAGGTCATAGCAGTACGAGCGGCTTGTCTCGTCATTGGCTCATGCCCGAACGGACTTGTAAAAAAGTGGCTCATAGGCTCAGCAATGCCCCAAAAAACGAGACCGATCCCGAGTCCGCAAGAGATTAGCATGCCAACCCATGTGAAAAACGGATAATCAGGTTTAGATTCATCAGGTCCTAATTTCATTTTTCCATATTTACTTACCGCCAAAACTAAAAGAAATAATACAAAAAATAATACTGCCAATAAATAAAACCAACCAAATGCGTATGTAGTAAAATTAAACGCCGCAGAAGCTCCCTTTGCAAATCTTTGAGGCCAGATTGCTCCGAATAAAACAACGATCGTAATGACTACCGATGAAATCCAAAAAACCGAATTATTATAAGCTAACTTACTTCCTGTTTTCATGCTGTCCCCTTCCAAATCATCTTGTCTGTTTTTTTGATATGGGTACTATTTAAACATACAAAGTTATTAACCGAAATGTATGTAATAGCCCAAATCTTGAACTAGTATTTAATACCCACCAAATAAAAAACGAAACATATTCCCCTTTCTTTGCAATGATTCCTGTTTTCAGTTAGAATAATGCCCAACAGGAATGGGCGTTTGCCAAAACAGAAGGAGCTAAAAAAATTGATTAAATGTATTGCTACAGATATGGACGGAACTTTGTTAAATGCAAATCAAGAAGTAAGTGAAGCAACAATACAAGCAATCAAAGCAGCACAGGAAAAAGGAATTGATTTCCTTGTTGCGACAGGCAGGGCATATAATGAAGTCCGCTTTGTACTTGATAAAGCAGGCATCGAATGTCCAGCGATTTGTGTAAATGGTGGAGAAATTCGCGATAAAGAAGGAAATGTTGAATATTCGGTTGGGCTTGACGGCTCAACATCGGCAAAAATTACATCTGTTTTTAACGAGATCGATATGTACTTTGAACTTTATTCTGAAGGTGGCACATACACGACTGATTATGAAAAAGGGATTCAAGTACTCGTTGATATATACCATACAGCTAACCCATCACAGGATGCATCGGAAATTCGGGATTCAGCTGATGAGCGCTTTCGACAAAGGCTCATTCATGTGATCGATGATTATGATTCGATTTTTGAAGCAGAGGATTGCCACGTCTATAAATTCCTTGCCTTTTCAAAGGATGAAGAACTACTTTTGGAAGCGAGCAAGCGTTTGAAGGAAATCGATGGCATCGAGGTAACTTCTTCAGGACGTAATAACCTTGAAGTGATGCATTTTGCTGCGCGAAAAGGGACTGCATTGCAGAAATATACAGAAGCTAAAGGTATTTCACTGGAAGATACAATGGCTCTTGGCGACAACTACAATGATTTATCCATGTTGAAAATTGTTGGCCATTCGGTTGCAATGGGTAATGCTGAACAAGAAATTAAAAATGCTTGTCGTTATGAAACAGCACTGAATGATGATGATGGTGTTGCTAAGGCGATTATGAAGGCAATTGAGGAAATGGAAATATCGAACTAACAAATAACCGCTGTCACGAGACAGCGGTTATTTTTCATGAAAATAGTTTAAATCTGCCTGTAGATGTATAGATATAAATAAACAAGTTTGGGCAGGTGAGGGATATGTATTTGAATGAAGTGTTTGTGGTAATCATGTTTGTCGTTTTTGCTCTTATCATTATTATTCCTTTAATTGTCTTCGTCTGGATTTACATATTCGATGCACGTCAAAGTGAACACTCCGTTCTCCGGAATTACCCATTACTCGGAAATATACGATATTTATTAGAAAATATCGGACCGGAATTAAGGCAATATTTATTTGCGAATAATCGGGAAGGAAAACCATTTAACAGACATCAGTATGAAAGTGTCGTGAAATCCGGGAAATATCTAAGCAGGATCCATGCGTTTGGTTCCGAGCGTGATTTTAAAGAACCTGGATTTTATATAAGGAATTCGATGTTTCCGCTTTTGCACGAAGAATTAAGAATTATTCAGGAGCCGAAAATTGAGACTAGGCTTTACCAAATTAATCATGAGGGTCTTTTTAATAGAAAAGAGCAGCGCAAACATTCGATCGTTGACCCACATTTATTGGCTGAAGAGGATGCGGTTATTATCGGAGATAATACTTGTAGAGAACCTTTTAAAGCAAAAGGGCTGATAGGACAATCAGCAATGAGCTACGGTTCACTTGGAAAAAATGCAATAACAGCTCTTTCGAAAGGACTCGGTCTTGCCGGCGGAACTTGGATGAATACTGGAGAAGGAGGACTCTCCAAACACCATTTACGCGGCGAAGTGGATATCATCATGCAAATCGGCCCAGGCCTATTTGGTGTAAGGACAGAAGACGGTGACTTTTCATGGGAGCTGTTTAAGAAAAAAAGTGAGACGGTACAAGTTAAGGCATTTGAACTTAAGCTTGCCCAAGGTGCGAAAACCCGCGGAGGTCATATTCTCGGAGAAAAAGTCACTCCAGAAATCGCGGAAATTCGCAATGTAAGACCATGGCAAACAATCGATAGCCCAAACAGATTTCGTGAATTTAAAACAACGGAAGAATTAATGAATTTCGTTGCTGAGTTAAGGGCGGTAGGGGGAAAACCCGTTGGGGTGAAGATGGTCGCCGGTTCTAAAGATGAGGTTGAAAAGTTCGTTCGAGAGATGGCGGAACTTGATAAAACACCTGATTTTATTACGATTGATGGTGCTGAAGGAGGCTCGGGGGCAACATTTCAGGAACTCTCGGATGCTGCAGGCCTGCCCTTATTCTCGGCATTGCCTTTGCTGGATGAAATGCTGAAGAAATATGGGATTAGAGACCGATTAAAAATCATCGCCTCTGGGAAACTCGTAACTCCTGATAAGATTGCTTTTGCGTTATGCCTTGGTGCGGACCTTGTCAACACCGCTCGGGGGATGATGATCTCAGTCGGCTGCATTATGGCGCAAGTATGCCACAACAACACTTGTCCAGTAGGCGTCGCAACAACGGACCCGAAACGGGAAAAAGCACTGGTCATCGAAGAAAAAATGTACCGCGTGACAAATTACGTTCTTTCTTTGCGCGAGGGGCTATTCAATCTTGCCGCTGCTGCGGGTGTCGCCTCACCAACAGAACTGTCCGAAGAACATTTAATGTATAGAACATCATCAGGTCAGCTTATGACCGGATATGAATTCAAGAAAAGCATGCTGATCTTACCACCGGAATTGGTGGATAAGGAAGCTTGATATCAACAAAGATTTCTCTTGAGCGGGATACAATAATTGAAATCGGAAGACCTATTCACATATATGGATAGGTCTGTTTTTCATTTATATGGTTGATGAAGAAGAAGGTGAAAAATGGGTTTTAACGCTCAATTATTAAGAGATTCGAATAATTAGATTTTTAATTCCTCCTAAACTGTTGGAGAAATATTGTGAATGAAATATGATTGTATTAATAGTGTCATTAGTTTTCTCTTAAGTTAATCAAAGTTAGGATGATCATCAGATGAAAATTTTGCTTGTGGAAGATGATAAAACAATCGCATCTGGACTTGAATATTCGTTGCAGCAAGATCACTTTACCACGGTTATATGCCCTGATGTTGCCTCTGCAAAAAAGGTGTTAGCTGAGGAATTAGATCAATTCGCTTTATGTCTGCTTGATTTATCATTGCCGGATGGAAGCGGCTATGAATTATGTAAAATTGTGAAAGAGCGAAGTGACATTCCAGTCATTTTTTTAACAGCGGTTGATGATGAGGTCAATGTTGTGATGGGACTTGATATGGGAGCTGATGATTATATTACGAAGCCATTCCGTATTCGTGAGCTTTTATCAAGAATCAAATCGGTCTTGCGGAGATACCAAAAGCAGACTCTGCCAAAAACGATGATTGAAATAGAAAACATCCAGATTCATACGCTTGAAGGCAAGGTTTATAAAAATGGCAATGAAATTACCCTAACTGCTTTAGAGTATCGCTTATTTCTTATTTTTGCTAACCATATTGGACAGGTTCTTTCAAGAAGTCAGCTTTTAGAGCAGATATGGGATGTGGCGGGAGACTTTGTGAATGATAATACATTAACTGTTTACATAAAAAGGCTAAGAGAAAAATTAGAGGATCATCCGCAAAATCCTAAGATTATTAAAACAGTACGCGGTTTAGGCTATAAGGTTGGTGATTAGCATGCTGCGTAATCGAGAGATCCAAATTCTAATACTAATCATGTTCACAATCAGTCTAGTGGCAATTGTAGGAGCGACTTTTATTTCGTCTATTGCGGCTGTGCTTGTTTTCATCACTTCGGCCTTACTGGTTGGATGCTCCTTATTTTTTACGCGGTGGAGATATCGCGAAATCGCAAAGCTTTCTGGCTATTTACGGCAAATTACTAGTGGCAATTATTCTCTGGATGTGCGTGATAATCATGAAGGTGAGCTTAGTATTTTAAGGAACGATATATATAAAGTGACGCTTATGTTATCAGAGCAGGGCTCACAGTTACGAAAAGATAAAATTCAGCTTACAGATGCCATTTCAGATATTTCCCATCAGCTCAAAACCCCACTTACCTCAATGATGGTGATGGCGGATTTATTAAGTGATCCCGAGCTGCCTTTAGCGAAAAGAACAGAATTCACCAATAATATTCGTATTCAGCTTGAACGGATTGATTGGCTAGTTTCTTCATTATTAAAGCTCTCGAAAATTGATGCAGGTACCGTACAGTTCAAAAAGGATCAAATATCTGTGGAAAAGCTTGTACAAAAAGCGTTACAGCCTGTTCTAATTCCTATCGATATTAAAGAACAAACCGTTTCGATTAAGGGCAAAGACTCAGTCTCGTTTGTTGGTGATCTCAATTGGACAGCTGAAGCAATGATCAATATTTTAAAAAACTGTGTGGAGCATACTCGTGTTGGCGGAATAATCACTATTAATTTTTCGGAAAATGCACTGTTTGCGGAAATTATCATCGCAGATAACGGTAAAGGAATCGCGAAGGAGGATCTGCCGTATATCTTTAAACGTTTTTATAAAGGAAAGAATGCCAGCGAAGGCAGCATAGGTATTGGTTTAGCGATGGCTCATAGCATTATCTCAAGCCAGAGTGGAGATATAGAAGTGAAGAGTGATAGCGAAAAAGGTACTGAGTTTCGGATTAAGTTTTATAAGCAAGTAATTTAAAGTGACTAAACTGTCATTTTTGCTGTCACTTGAAAGTCATATTAGACAGATATACTGAGACCATCAGCAAAACTATGGAGGTTTTAACAATGGAAATCTTAAAAATAGAGAATCTGTCTAAAGTGTATGGAAAAGGCGAAACGGCAGTAAAGGCCCTTAATGATGTTTCTTTTTCCGTGAAAAAAGGTGAATTCGTCGCCATTATTGGTCCCTCAGGTTCTGGAAAATCTACGCTATTGCATATGCTTGGCGGTGTCGACAAACCGACGGGCGGAAAAGTATTCGTTGATAACACGGATATTTATCACTTGAATGAAACCCAATTAGCCATTTTTAGACGTAGACAAATCGGTTTAATCTATCAGTTTTATAATCTAATTCCCGTTCTTACGGTTGAAGAGAATATTACCCTGCCACTCCTGCTTGATGAACATAAGGTGGATAAAAAGCAGTTTGATGATATCGTGAGGACTTTAAATCTAGAAAACCGCTTAAACCATTTACCAAATCAGCTTTCCGGTGGGCAGCAGCAAAGGGTTTCGATTGGTAGAGCGCTAATTAGTAATCCTGCAATTATGCTCGCAGACGAGCCAACAGGTAATCTAGATAGTAAGAATAGCAGCGAAATCATTGATTTATTAAAAATGTTTAATAAAACATATAATCAGACACTTATTGTCATTACCCATGATGAACGAATTGCGCTACAAGCTGACAGAATTATTTCGATAGAAGATGGAAGGATTGCCAAGGATGAGGTGGTTCGTCCATGAACATCGTAAATAAACTAACGATTAGACATTTGAAGGAAAACAAGAGACGGACGCTTGTAACGATTATTGGAGTTATTATTTCAGTTGCGATGCTGACCGCGGTCGCTACGCTTGCTGTTTCTTTCATGGATTTAATGAAAAGGCAGACGATTGCAAATGAAGGTGAATGGCATGTCCTTTATCAGGATGTCAATAAAAATCAACTTGATGCGATTAAAAATGATGAATCAACAAAAAAGGTTGTGCCCTCAAGGGACCTTGGCTATGCGCACTTAGAAGGTAGTCAAAATGAGAACAAGCCGTATTTGTTTGTAAAAGAATATAGCACAGAAGGTTTTAAACAGTATCCGATTGAATTGAGTCAAGGGCGACTTCCGCAAGCAGCCAATGAAGTGGTGATTTCAGAAGGAATTAAAAACAATGCAAAAGTCGATTACAAAATTGGTCAACAAATTACCCTGGATATCGGGGATAGATTTATGAAAGACGAAGAAGCTAGCGATATTGTTCTTGATCAGACAAGTTCATTAACCTTTATGGACGATCAGTTAAATGAAGTGTTGAAAATGAAAGGAACTGAAACTTTTACAATTGTCGGTGTGATTAAACGCCCTACGTGGGAACCGGCATGGGCACCCGGTTACACAATCATCACTTATCTAGATGAAAGTAGGATTGGAGTATATGATGCGGTCAATGCAACAGTCGTATTAAAAAAAGTGAATAATTCCTTGTATAATCATGCACAGGACTTGGCAAAGAAAAACAAAATAGAATCTATCAGCTTTAATAATAATTTACTTCGTTATTATGGTGTAACGAATAATGATGGCTTGAGCAGAACGCTTTTTTCCTTGTCGGCGATTATTATGGCTGTCATCATTATTGGATCCGTGTCGTTAATCTATAATGCTTTTGCGATTTCCGTCTCGGAGCGTTCTCGACACTTAGGCATGCTTGCGAGTGTAGGGGCTACGAAAAGACAGAAGAGAAACTCGGTATTTTTTGAGGGCGTAGTTATTGGATTAATCAGTATCCCGATTGGAATCATTTCTGGCCTTGTCGGAATTGGTATTACTTTTTTCTTCATAAACTCAATCATACAAGGAGCACTAGGGGTGACTGAAAAGTTAATCGTATCCGTCACGCCATTATCAATCTTGGTTTCCTGTGTCGTTTCGATGATCACGATATTTATTTCAACATATCTCCCAGCCATCAAAGCCTCGAAGATCTCTGCTATTGATGCGATTCGACAAACAACCGATGTGAAGCTTACAGGTAAAGCAGTGAAAACATCGAAATTTATACGAAAGATCTTCGGGATCGAAGCTGAAATCGGCTTAAAAAACTTAAAAAGAAACAAACGAAGATACAAAGCAACTGTGTTTTCTCTCGTTATTAGCATTGTTTTATTTTTAGCGGTATCCTTTTTCACGGCAAATTTGAAAAAGTCGCTTGAGCTCTCACAGGATGGTGTGAATTATGATATTCAAGTATCGAAGGACGGTGAAATAACCGAAACGGAAGATCGATTGATGAAATCAATGGCTGCCCTTAATGATGTGACCGAATATAGTTTGATTAAATCATTCGGTTTGTCCTCTTGGATTGACAAAGCATCCGTCGCTGATGAATTGGTTGATAATAGTATGTCTGAGGATGGGAAATTCTCTTACTTTATTCACCTGTATGCATTAGATGCGAAGAGCCTTCAAACTTACGCAAAAATGATTGGTGTGGATTATGAACAGTTATCGATAGATACAGGGAATGTATCGGGAATTGTGATTGATACAATCCCTTATCAAGATATGGGTACAGGGAAATATGTTGAAACGAAGGCGATTCATAAGGAAATTGGCCAAACTCTTGATTTATACTATGGGGATAGAGAAAGCGGAGAAGAGAAACTTATAAATAAAATAAAGATTGCTGCATTGACAGATCAATTTCCAATGGGTATTTATCCAGCTGGGTTAGGTGGATTAGATGTCATTGTTTCTGACCAAGTCATGAATCAATTGGTTGATAAAAAGATGACTGATGATATTTATTCCCGTCTTTACCTGAAAAGTTCTGCCCCAATGAAAACACAAGGGGAAATCGAGGATATGAAGGAGGGCAATATGTATGTTCACAACTTATACCAAGCCAGACAACAAGAAGAACAGATGATCATGCTAATGTCCGTGTTTACGTATGGATTTATCCTGTTAATTACTGCAATTTCGATTGCAAATATTTTCAATACAATTTCGACGAGCATATCTCTTCGAAAACGGGAATTTGCAATGCTAAAATCGGTTGGGATGACGCCAAAAGGCTTCAATAAAATGATTAACTATGAAAGTATTTTTTACGGAATTAAGTCTTTGCTCTACGGGCTTCCAATTAGCATCATTATTATGTATTTAATCCATAGGGCATTGATGAACAGCTTTAGCTATGGATTCACGCTTCCTTGGATGAGTATTTTATATGTTATTGCTGCTGTATTTATCATCGTTAGCTCAGCGATGCTTTATTCCAGCGCAAAAGTAAAAAAAGAAAACATTATTGATGCTTTAAAGCAGGAGAGTATCTAAGTTCATCATGTAAAAAGGCTTCTTAAAAAAAGAAGCCTTTTTACTTATTTCCGTCTACCTTTTCCATACATATACGTCTTATAGTTAAGGAGGTTTGAAATGAATGAATCGATATTGGGCGAAAAATTATATGAGCAGCTAGAAATCGTTAAGCGATATTTAATCAAAATGGGCGCAAGTTTGCAAGATGCCGAAGATGTTGTCCAGGATACCGCGTATAAATTTTTAATTTATATTGACTCAATGAATATACGTCATATAGAAGCTTGGCTATTTCGTGCAGCTGTCAATCAATATGTGGATTTATGCAGAAAAAGAACGAGGCAAAGAAATATTCTATTGAGATTTAATTATGAAGAGCTGTTTGAGGAATATACGCCAGAGGCTGCAATATTGCAAAAGGAATTAAAGACTGATATCTCAAGTCTCATAAATCGGTTAAAGCCGAAATATGCAGAGGTTTTACTTTTGAAATACAGTGCTGATTTAAAAGTAACAGACATAGCCGAATTATACGACATGAAAGCCAATTCTGTAAAAACAATGCTTTATAGGGCTCGAAAAGATTTTATAAAAGAATATAGGAGGTATGAAGATGAGCGAAGAAAATGAATTGTTTTCAAAAGATGATCACTTTCGTGGTTTGGTAAAAAAGGCGAGAAGACATTCCGTGATTAGAACAGTCCTAATTTCATTATTAATAAGTATTATTGTGTTCTTTAGTATTTTTTGGCTGAATAGTTTCCTTATGCAAAAGTCTATACAAAAATACTCCATGGACGATTCCCTTTGGAATTATATACATGGTGCTAATATTGAAAGTAACGGAACTTCGTATAATTATAATTTGCTTTCAGCTGTTGGAAAAACTGATTTTTATAAAGATATAGATGGAATACTCGTTCCTTGGACACCTTCAGAAAGAGTCTTTTCTATTTTTGGTAAGTCAAGTCTAGTTACTTCAAGTGGTGCCTCAACAGGAATTACTCTTATAGGGGCGGACAGAGTACCGTATTTTTATAATGGGGAAAGAGTAATTGAATTTTACCATCCAAAAGTAAACAATGAAAATATTGTGGATGATAGAAAAATTCTCACGAATATTCCGGAGGATAAGGTAATCGAACTAGCTTATTCATTTGACGATAACTATACAATAGAAGAAGTAGAGAAAGTGTTCAAAGACGATATGGTCTGGCTGTGGGTAAATGCATACGATGAAGAAGAGATGAGAAAGGATAACGAGGTTATTGAGGAACATGATAAGCGCGGCCACACAATCATCGGTGATTCAGCCTTTGGGTTTCATTATAATAGTAGAGAGCCTAATGGCGGAGCGGAATACTTTATCTCAAGCTTGGAACAAATGAAAAAGAAGGGATCTAACAAATCATCTGCAGAAGATTTAATCAATAGAATAACGAATAATGATGAAAAAAAATTAACTCCTGAGAACCTTGAAATTATCGGGGTAGTTGTTACAGGTAGCCCAAAAGAATTAATGAAGTATAATGATGTTCCAATGATTAGGGCTGCAACTCTTGGTGTAACTGTGGATAAGTATTAACGCAATTTTGGTAAACGTGAAGAAAAAATAACCTTTGAAATAACATAAAACCTGAGGAAAAAAAACCATTTCCCTCAGGTTTTACTAATATACTATGTCATTTTCCCGGCTAAGCACACTTAACCCGCAATTTGATTATTCGTTTTAGCTGCTAATTGTTGATAAATGAGCAAGTCTCGGTTGTAGCATGCTGTATAACTTAATAAACTATCGAATTTAACTTTTTCAAAGCATTCCCAATCGATAACATGATAGAGGCGATTTAGCTTTTCTGCATTGGTCCAAGCGCTTTCCTCGAATACATAATCCATTTCATGAATTTCAATGTCCGCCTTAAATAATTCGATATTTAATTTTCGTTCACGGAAAGGTGCTTTTCTCTTTATTTTTATGAGCTCTATCATTCTTGGGATGGAAGAGAGCAATGCCTCACGATCGAGAAAATGCCCTAACTCATGCAAGGTTATAGCCTTTATATACACTTCCAGCCCTACAGCATTGTACATTTCCAATCTGGCTTTAGGTAACCTTTTGGAATCGAAGATTAGATAATTTTTTATAAACTCATAGCACATATTTACTCCTGTGCGCTGATGTCTAACCTCTATATTCATTTCGACTGAATTTATTGTTGCTTGAATTAATTTTTTTATTTGTTTCTTTTTGACTCTCTTTTTCATTAGATTCCTCTTTTTTTTATAATGTATATGAAATCACGTATGTCAATATGACTATTTCCATAATGGGAACTATTTTACCATGGGGTTGTGGAAAAAAATAGATAGATTTTTTCCTATTATTGTGCTAGTAGCATCATCATCAAGCCTTCATGCAGAACGGAGATATGTGAAAATAGGGTGCTGATGGGAGTCCTAATGCTTTCATAAGTACAGTTATTTGAATAAATAAGCAAAAGCGGTACTCATGGACCGTTCATGAGTATTAGTATTCACCTTTTGCAATAAAAAAACCTGAGGGAAAATTTCCCCTCAGGTTTTTTCATAATACTTTATCTTTTTCCCAATCATACGTCCAAAATCGCTCTATTTGCCAACGGGCCAGTAACTCAGGGCTTTCTTCAGCCAGTTGTTTTTCCATATCAGCAAGCATCCATGCGGTTTGTGAAATATGTGCTTTTAATGCTTCAAGCTTATTCTTCCAAGCCGCACTGACATCATGAACAATGTCGGGCTTTCCGATTTCTGCTTCGTGATTATTTGAAAAGGCTACACAGTGTAGCTTTGGACGGTTTTCAATCGGTAATCGGCGTACTGCCCGTACAACCGCTCTTCCAGTTGCCTCGTGATCGGGATGAACGGAGTAGCCGGGATAAAATGAGATGACAAGTGAAGGATTCAGTTCTTCAATCAGCTCAAATACCATATTGGCAAGCTCTTCATCGTTTTCAAATTCAAGGGTCTTATCTCGATATCCCATCATGCGCAAATCGGTGAGACCCATTGCTTTTGCTGCAGCTTCAAGTTCAGCTTTGCGGATTTTTGGCAATGATTCTCTCGTTGCAAACGGAGGATTCCCTAGATTTCTACCCATTTCCCCCAGCGTCAGGCAGGCGTATGTAACAGGTGTGCCGTTTTGGATATAACTAGATATTGTACCTGATACCCCGAAAGCCTCGTCATCAGGATGAGGAAACACTACTAAAACTTGGCGTTCTTTTTCCATTAGCGTACATCCCTTTCTTTTACTCGAACGGTGTTTTACTAATTTCTAATGCGACAGCGAGTTTTCCATCATAACCATGGCCCGCAAGCAGCAGCCTTCCAAGATCATCCATTTCAAAATGGGTAAGGCCTTCTGCATAAATCCAACCAATTGGCAGCTTCAAACCAGCGCGATACGGACCGTCTCCAACAATTTTTCCATGCTCGTAACAAACTTGGGCATTGCGTATATATGCCCCCGCTGAGAAGAAAGATTCGTCCGCGTGTGAAGCGTAGGCGCCGTTCGTTGTTTCTAAATGTATGTAAACGTTCTCGCCGGCAAATGCATTAATTAATTCCTGTACTTTTAAAATATTTATTTCTTCCATGTGTGTGGCCTCCTTCCTCATGGACCGATATGATTATTTTACTAAAAATAGTGGGAGAATACCATGTGATTGCACTTTGATAGGGTGCCTTTAATATTTTTAATATGGTAAAATGGATTGATAAACAGGAGAGGAGGGAATAGAGTGGAGAAAAAATTAGATCTTATTTTACAAAAATTGGACAAGATTGAAATCCAATTGGAAAGTCACAGTGAAATATTGAATAGTCATACTAAAATATTGGAACATCATAGTGAAATTTTAGCACGTCATACTGAAATACTCGATAGTCACGGTGAAACATTGCATAGCCATAGTGAGAAATTAGAACAATTAGAAGCTAAAGTTGAAGCCAATAGTAAAGATCTTGAATTAATCAAAAAGACAATGGTTACACAATCTGATTTACATTACTATGATCAAAAAATTTCTGAACATGATCGAGAAATTATGAAGATTAAACTCAGTTAATAATTCCCCTTAAGAATTGCTCCTACTGGATATCAACAACTTTTATTCCCTACAATTGCCACGGAAGGTAAAAATTAACCCGGTAGAGACGAAAAGTCTCTCCGGGCTTTTAATTAATTTTTCACACTGCCTACAAATTGATTATAGGCACCGTGCATAACAGGTCCAACGTATTGGTTCAACTTCCAGCCATGTTCAATTGCGGCCGTTACAAATTCTTTCGCAGCGGAAACTGCTTCATGAACAGATTTTCCTTTTGCCAAATTAGCCGTAATGGCTGCAGCGAATGTACAGCCTGCACCATGGTTGTATGTTGTATCTAGCTTGTCTTTTTCAAGAAGTGTAAAATCCTTGCCATCATAGAATAGGTCAACAGCTTTATCGTGATTTAAGCCTTTTCCACCTTTAATGACGACATTTTTTGCACCGAGGTCATGAATTTTGGCAGCTGCTTCTTTCATATCATCAATCGTTTTAATCGGACCTGTTTTAGCGAGCTGCCATGCTTCGAACAGGTTTGGAGTTACTACTGTAGCTCTTGGTATTAGCAATTCGCGCATTGCATCAGTATTTTCCGGTTGTAATACTTCGTCTTCACCTTTGCAAACCATGACAGGGTCGATGACGATGTTATTCAGTTTGTGCTCATCGATTTTTTTGGCACCAAGTTCGATAATATCAACAGAACCTAACATTCCAGTCTTCATTGCATCAATGCCGACAGAAAGAATCGTATTTAATTGTTTTTCCACTGTATCAACGTCAATCGGAAATACTCCGTGGCTCCAGCCATTTGCCGGATCCATTGTGACAATCGATGTTAAAGCCGTCATACCGTAGACGCCATTTTCTTGAAAAGTTTTTAAATCTGCTTGTATACCTGCACCGCCGCTTGAATCAGATCCGGCGAGTGTCAATGTTTTTTTCATTGTCATCGAACTTTCCTCCCAGCTTGCGCTTGATGTTTATTTTTAGAATATAACAATCGTTTATTAAAAGAAAGAGATATTATTTATGAAATCGCTTTACAGCCAACTTCTTACATAGTAAAATAAATATGTAAAAATACACCTTATTTTCCAAAGGAGGAATGTAGTATGGAGAATGTAATTATGAAAACTTTAGACAATTTCATCATGCTGCCCGTGGAAAAAGGTGTCAATTCGCATTAATTTCTTTATGCTCCTTTGATTTATCCATTTTCCATGGGCAAAAATTTTAGCTCATGGTTTTATATTTGTACGGGATACGTATGCCCTTTACAAAAACAGAAAACCGCAGCTTGCGGTTATTTTTTATGAAAAAATATGGAAATGATCATTGGAGGAAGCACATTGAACTTACAAACTTTAGGTTGGAATCAATTTTTTGAAACGGATTTTTTAGCATATAAAGAAGAAGGCTATACCGTAGGAAGAGTAGCCTTGGAACATAAACGTTTGTACAGAGTTTTTACGGAAGATAGTGAAGTTTTGGCGGAAGTGTCAGGAAAGTTTCGCTTCAACTCCTTAGACCGCGGTGATTATCCGGCAGTTGGGGATTGGGTCGTAATGACAGTCCGGCAGGAAGAAGGAAAGGCAACAATTCATGCGATCCTGCCGAGGAAAAGTAAATTTTCCCGAAAAGTGGCCGGTGTGACGACTGAAGAACAAATTGTCGCGGCAAATGTTGATCATGTTTTTATCGTGGCCGCCCTCAATGCTGACTTCAACGTTCGCAGAATTGAAAGGTATATGTTAACTGCTTGGGAAAGCGGGGCGAATCCGGTTATTGTATTGAGCAAAGCTGATCTATGTGATGATGTAGACGAAAAAGTAAGTGAAACAGAGACGGTAGCCATCGGGGTTCCGATCCATGTCGTCAGTGCGGAGCAAAATATCGGTCTAGAAGCTCTGTCTGCTTATATAGAAAAAGGACGGACGATTGCACTGCTTGGTTCATCTGGAGTTGGAAAGTCTACACTCGTGAATGCTTTTACTGGAAAAGAATCGTTGAAAACGGGTGGCATTCGAGAGGGTGATGATCGAGGAAGGCATACAACTACTCACAGAGAGCTAATCGTGCTTGACCAAGGCGGCATCTTAATTGATACACCAGGAATGAGGGAGCTGCAGCTTTGGGAAGCGGACACCGGTTTGGGCCAAGGTTTTTCTGATATTGAAGTGCTTGGAGAACAATGCAAATTCAGAGATTGCCAACATAATGGCGAACCGGGGTGTGCCGTTGGTCAGGCGATTACTGATGGAGAACTCGATTTGGAGCGTTTTAAGAGTTATTTAAAGCTACAAAAAGAACTGGCCTATTTGGACCGGAAAGAAGATAAACAACTAGCCATAGCTGAAATAGAAAAGTGGAAAAAGATTACGGTTGGGCAGAAGAAGCGTAAGAAATGATGACATTTAAAAGGGAATAAGGTCTAAGAAATATCATAGACCTTGTTTCTTTTCATCTACCTATCAAACTGCCGTTTTTCATAAACGATAAATGTGACTACTAGTGACGCCGCTGCCCATATAAAAAGGGTGAAAATATTACCGCTTATGGCTGCAAAACCTTTTCCATTGCTAAGGGAAGTCCATGCAGCTGTAAAGTGCTCGCTTGGAAGAAGTTGAACGATTTTTAATATCGCTTTATTTTCGATCATCGATACGAACATTGGGGCAAGTCCGAAAATAACCATAACAGGCATCCCGATAATCGTTGTTTCCATCACTGTGCGAGAAAGCAAACCGAGAATTGTTCCCATGGAAATATAGAAAATAAGATTAATGATGATGATAAGGGCAAACAACGGCACATGAGTAACTTGAAAATCGCTTAGAAAAATAGAACCGATGATGACAAATACGGTCATGACAAATGTTAGGGCGCTTTTTCCGATTAAAATTTCACTCGTTGAGGCGGGAGAAAGGAGCAGTCCTCGCAATGTGTTCTTTTCTTTTTCTTCAGCAATCATAGCTGCCTGTATAAACACACCGGCAATGACAAGTGCAAGAGTAATTGGCATCGAGTGAAACGTCGATGCATCTTCTCCAATTCTCCCAAGGAATGCTGCGAAAGCCAAAGGCATGGCCAAGGTAAACAAAATATACGAATTCTTATATAATTCCTTCCAATCTTTTTGAAAAATGGCATTCATCCGTCTAAATGAAAATGTCATGATAAAACCCTCCCAGTTAATTTTACGAAAATATCTCCTAATGTTGGTTCATTGGAATGAATGGAAAGCAATTCCCCGTTTTTCATAAACTGATAGATTTGTTCTGCACCTGTTTCATCCTTTTCTACGGAAATGGTCCGTTTGTCCTTCAAAAGTACAGTGATTCCTGAATCTGCATAGTGCAGGCGCAGATTTTGCGGAGTATCGAGAGCCTGGATTTCCCCGTTATGTAAGAAAGCAACTCGGTCACATAGTTCCTCGGCTTCGGTCATATCATGGGTTGTTAAAAAAATCGTTGTTCCTTCTTTATTTAACTGGCGCAAGCCTTCATGAATATGCCTTGTATTCACTGGGTCAAGTGCAGAAGTCGGTTCATCTAAAAACAGGAGATCCGGCTTATGTATAATGGCTCGAGCTAGAGTGACGCGCTGCTTCATTCCTTTTGACAGCTCTTTAACGACAGTATTTTGATCATTTTCTAGATTGACCTGTTCCAATACTTGCCCAATTCTTTTTTTGTTTACTCCGTAGAGCTTACAAAAAAGCAGCAGGTTATCGTAAATAGAGAGCCTGTCATACAATCCGCTATTATCGGTCAGGATGCCAATCCGCTTCATCATAGAAGCATTTTTCTTTTTCGAAAGTGGCTTGCTAAACACATTTACATTACCAGCAGTATGTAATAATTGGGAGGTTAAGATTTTAATAGTGGTTGTTTTGCCCGAGCCACTCGGTCCCAAAAAACCAAAAGTTTCTCCTTTTTTCACATTAAAAGAGACATTTCTTAACGCCGTTTTATTGCTGAAAGATTTCATTAATTGCTTCACTTCAATGATATTTTCCATCGATTTCTACTCCTTCTCACGTTTAGTTTTTATGATTTTGTTTTCTGGCTTAATCATAGGACGAAACATGAGAAAACGCACTATATCAACGTTCAAAGGAGCATTCAGGAGGTTGAATGGTGCAATTTTATAGATGAATGGAGTTAAAATAAGGATGAAATTTCATATTCCGATGATGTTTTTCAGCTCATCCAGCTTTCCTTTCGATAACGGAATCGAGCTTTTTTTCTGATCATCAAGAATCAAACTATAACTGTTCCGCGTCCATGTAATAACTTCCCGAACTTTTTGTAAATTGACAATATAGGAGCGATGGCAGCGGAAAAACCCAAATGGCTGAAGACGGGCGTCAAGGTCGTTTAATTTGAATGTACAAGGAAAGGTTTCACCTTTTACATTCAAATTGGAAATTCCGTTATTACTTTCTATATAGTCAATCTCAGTAGGATCAAATAAAATCAACTTATCTTCCACTTTTGCAGGGATTTTATCGAAGCGAATTTCCATGTTAATCTCGTTCTCTGTCTCCTCTTGGAAAGCTTTAGCCTCTTCGGTAACAGGCTCCTCATTTTCATCCGTTAAGTCCACCTTTTTCAACCCCGAATCGTCCAAGCGATAAACATGGTTTGTCATGGATATGGCATTTTCCAAATTGCTGGTTGTAATGAAAATGGCTTTCCCTTGATCTTCTAGGTTAGAAATTAATCTATGTAAAATCAATGTACTTTCGATATCAAGATTTTGAGCGGGATCTTCAAAAATAATTAAATTTGGGTCATGTAAAATAGCACGTGCAAAATGCAGCCGCCTTTTTTCAGAATAAGAAAGCTTATCAGATCTGATATTTTTCTTATCGATTAATCCAGTTTTTTCTAGAAGGTTGTCGACATCTACATGCACAGCGTATAGTTTTTTGAAAAAAGTTAAATATCCTTTAGGACTAAGGCGTTCATATAGGGCATCTGTTTGTAATGAAAGGCCAATTCTTTGAAAAAAAGCTTGGCGATCATTCGCTAATTCTTGAATATTCACTTCACCACTAGACGGAAGGAGTTCACCGATCAATATTCGGATTAATTTATTGCCTAATTCACTGTTGCAGTGAATGGCGACTGTTTCACCTTTCTTAACTTTTAAATCAAAAGCAGGAAAAAAGATGGTGTTTTGCGCTCTTTTCTCTAATTGGTGTATCGTTAAAATCGTCATTTTTTTATGTGCTCCTATCTGTTCTCTATTAAAAAGCTTCCTCTCACAGGCAGGCTCCGCTATCTGCTATAATGGAAAAAATCATTATTTTCCAAAAAATGAGGGCAAGCTGCTCACGGGTTTCTCAGTAGATGAAAACTTTTTCTATTCAAGTAGTCTCTATATAAAAAGCATAGATGATTTGTAAATATTAGTAAACAAGGGGGGGCGACTGCTTGAAAACTATTATTCTAGCAGGCGGGAAATCCAGTAGGATGGGCGAAAATAAGGCGTTAATGAAAATTGGCGGAGTTCGAGTAATCGACCGGATCATTTCAGAATTTGCGCCAGTTTCGGAAAAACTCATCTTGATTGCGAACGATAAAACGATGTATGACGGTTTACAAGCTGAGCTGCTAGAAGATGCGACACCATATGCAGGACAAGGACCGCTTGCGGGGATATATACAGGACTAGTAGCAGCATCCGAAGGGCCTTGTATCATTGTTGCTTGTGATATGCCGTTTGCCTCCAGTGACTTTGGGTTAAAGTTAATAGAAACGCTAATTGAAAATAAACGGGATGCTGTTGTGCCAGTTACGGAAGGTCAAATTCATCCACTTTTTGCTGCTTATGACGCGAGTATTGCGGAAAAAGTAAAAATGGTTCTTAATGAAGGAAAGCGATCTGTAAGATCCTTGCTCGATCAGTTAAATGTCGAGTTTTTTAAAATGGATACAATTTCCGAAACAGTATGGAATATGAATACGCAGGAAGATTACATAGAGGCTGTGAAAATAGCTGAAAGGGGCGGCCGTAATGAATTGTGAAATCACGAGAGATCCGATAAAAATTGAAGAAGTTTATCAAAAAGTCGTGCGCCGGGAAGCAGGTGCGGTAACGACTTTTATAGGTACCGTCCGGGAGCTGACGCATGGAAAAAAGACGCTTTACCTTGAATATGAAGCATATGAAGCGATGGCGGTGAAAAAGCTGGAGCAAATTATCGCGGAAATGAAGGAGCGTTGGCCGGGGGTGCAAGCTGCAATATCTCACCGAATCGGCCGCCTGGAAATTAGCGATATTGCAGTCGCGATTGCTGTTTCATCTCCTCACCGTCCAGAGGCATATGAAGCAAATCGTTATGCAATCGAGCGGATTAAAGAAATCGTCCCTATTTGGAAAAAAGAACATTGGGAAGATGGGGAAGAATGGATTGGAAATCAGCAAGGCACGAAGGAATACGCTGATGGGAAACCGGAGGAGGCTGACTTAAATGAATAAAGTGATGTTGTTTGCACATTTGAAAGAGCAGGCGGGGAGCGGAGAGCTAACGGTTCAGGCTTCTGGAAAATCAGTGAAGGAATTGCGAGATTATTTGGAGGCTGAAACGTCCTTGGGGAATTTGGAAGGGATTATGATTGCGGTAAATGAAGAATTTGCTACAGATGAAGCGATCATTCAAAAAGGCGATGACATTGCACTCATTCCTCCGGTGAGTGGAGGCTAAAGGGAATGAACGAACGCTATTCACGGCAAATATTGTTTAAATCGATTGGAGAAAAAGGCCAAGAAGAAATCGGGAAAAAGCATGTGTTGATTGTTGGGGTCGGAGCGCTTGGTACACATACGTCTGAATTGCTTGCAAGGTCTGGGGTCCGAAAACTAACACTAATCGATCGTGACTATGTTGAAATGAGCAATCTGCAAAGGCAGCATTTGTTTACGGAAGAGGATGCGGCTGAGAAATGGCCAAAAGCGGCGGCTGCGAAAGAGCAATTGCAGAGAATCAACAGTGAAGTTGAAATTGAAGCAATTGTTGGTCAGGCTGATGCGGTGTTAATGGAAAGTTTAATGGACGATGTAGATTTACTGATCGATGGAACCGATAATTTTGAAACACGATTTTTACTAAATGATCTTGCGCAAAAGTACCGGATTCCATATTTATTCGGATCATGTGTCGGAAGTTTCGGTATGGCTTTTTCGATTATTCCGGGTGTGACTCCGTGCTTGCAATGTTTATTGAAAAGCTTGCCGCTTCAAGGGCAAACATGCGATACGGTCGGCATCATTGCCCCCACGGTTCAAATGGTAACCGCACATCAAGGAGCGGAAGCGTTGAAAATTTTATCAGGAAAAATGGAGGCTGTTAGGCAAGCCTATGTAACTTTCGATTTATGGGAAAATGAATACTTGTCATTGAAGGCTGGAGCGCTGAAAGATAAGTACTGCCTTTCATGTGGAGCGGAGCGGACATACCCATTTTTAACTATTGAATCTGGTACAAAAGTGGCTGTTTTATGTGGAAGGGACACGGTGCAAATTCGTCCTGCCAAAAGCGAGGCCTTATCTTTAGAGCGGCTTGCGGACCAATGGCGGTCGGCTGGATATGAAGTCGGCGGCAATCCCTTTTTAATATCTGTCGTCAAAGAAGGGATGCGGTCCGTGTTTTTTCAAGATGGCCGCGCACTGATTCATGGAACGAGCGATCCTGTTGAAGCGCGGAAAATCTACCATTCTTTATTAGGGTAAAACAAAAGCGCAAGCGCCTTGATATAGGAAGAACGGCTAAGGGCGCCACGTCCTGTGGCAATGCCGTTCTGACCCGCATCCTGCGGGCCTCCGACAAGCAAATGTTCTGAGACAAGAAAAGTCCGGTCTTGACTTTTATTGGCTCAGGTTATTTGACCTCGAGGGGCTAGGCGCTGGAGCTGGATGTCGACTTAATTTATTTGAACTTAATCACACTATTTTTTATAATTTCATTGACAATAAAAATCCCCTCTTCATCGAAAGAGGGGACTTTTCTCAAAACCTTATTAGTTTGTAGCTACAACGACGACTTGGCCGCCGTCTAATACTTTTTCGTACTTTTCGGCTTCGGCTTCAGTTAATCCGACCGATTCGAATTTGGAACGCAATTCATCGCCTCGTTTACGGAATACGTTACTGACCGAGTCGAGGATTCCTTGTTCTCCTACGCCAACAGTGCCTGTATCGGTAGCGTCCGTTAAATCTTTGGAGCGTTCTTCCCCATGTGCAAATAGATAAATATTATCTCGATCATATCCATTATTAGTCAATTCTTCGATAATATTTACAGCTTGTACACCGTTCTCACAAACTTTTACTGTATTCATAAGTGAAAATCCTCCTTCTAATCTAGTATCGCTACATCTTTGGCGATGCACTACTACATATATAACCGTTCTCCCGTAAATCAAACATGAAAAGCTCAGGTTGAAATATCGGATGTGATGGGTAAAAGGATTGTATATACATTTCATAAAAGGGGGAAGCGTTGTAATGAAGACTTTAAATAATGATTGGGGTCCTCTTTTGGAAGAGGAGTTTCAGAAGCCATATTTTGAGAGTTTACGTGAGTTTTTGCAAGAGGAATACGAAAAGCTAGTTATTTACCCAGATAAAAATGATATTTTTAATGCGCTAAATTATACGCCATATCAAAAAGTTAAAGCGGTCATAATCGGTCAGGACCCGTATCATGGACCAGGGCAAGCGCATGGGCTTAGTTTTTCAGTTAAATCTGACGTTAAGATTCCACCTTCACTAAGGAACATTTTCAAAGAATTGAAAAATGACCTCGGCTGTGAGTCTCCGAATAATGGATATTTAGTAAAATGGGCTGAGCAAGGGGTATTAATGCTAAATACTGTTTTAACAGTTAGACAAGGACAAGCAAACTCTCATCGTGGTAAAGGATGGGAGATTTTTACCGATAAAATTATTTCCCTGGTTAACAAGCGGGAAAATCCTGTGGTTTTTATTCTTTGGGGACGCCCAGCGCAAGAGAAAATGGCCCTAATTGATACTAAAAAACATAAAATTATTCAGTCGCCGCATCCATCGCCATTTGCTGCGAGAAAAGGCTTTTTCGGAAGTCACCCATTTTCAAAAACGAATGAATTTTTGCGGGAAATCGGTGAAAAGCCGATCGACTGGCAAATCCCTGATGTTTAAATTGCACCTTGCTTTCGTTTGATTTTAACTAAAAAAATGCATATGCTGTAAATTGTTGATACGAACAAGATACTGGTAAAATATAGCGACAGGAGTTGTCGATTTTGAGTATTTCATATGAAACACTTATCAATAAGATGGAGATTGAGCTTAATAAAGCGAGACAAGCAAAAGGAGCGCAGCAACTGCGCGGCCATATGTATGCTTTGAAAGCACTCGCCGAAGTGGTTTTGGAAGAAGGGCAAAGTGAGTATAAAATTATTGAACCATTTGTGGACAAACATCAAGTTACATCAAATGAAAGAATACAACAAGTATCCCCAGTATCAACAGTATCCACAGAACCATTGAAAACCGAAGATGGAGCAAATGGGGATTCACTTTTCGATTTTTAAAAGAATTTTGAGGTGGCTAAAAGATGAAAGCATTTATTATTTTTGGAGCAATTAATGCATTATTAGCGGTTGGTCTTGGGGCATTTGGCGCTCATGCGCTTGAAGGTAAGCTGGAGCCTAAATATTTGGAAGTATGGAAAACTGGTGTGACCTACCAAATGTTTCATGCGCTAGGTCTAATCGCAATTGGGATTCTGGTGGGTAATGTTCCTGCGTCATCCTTATTGTCATGGTCAGGGTGGCTCATGTTGACTGGGATTATTCTTTTTTCGGGCAGCTTGTACATATTAAGCATTTCCGGCATTAAAGTACTGGGCGCCATTACGCCTCTTGGAGGAGTCGCATTCCTCATATCTTGGCTGCTTCTCATCATATTTGCGGTCAAGCATCTTTAATCTTTAATAAAAGCGGGTCTGGTTGAGTCAACCTGACCCGCTTTTGTTCATTATCTAGGTGGTGCTGACGCCAATGGTCCAGCTCCGAATGGATATTCATATTCGATCGGCTCGCTGAATGTAATGAAATCAACATATATCATTGGAAGTAAGGTTCTTTTTCCTGTCTGAGGATCACTAAGAATGACATGATCGCGGCCTGCCGCTTCTATGATGCCGTTAAAAATTTTTGCATTCCATTCTTTATTATGTTCAAAGGTACTGTGGATAGAAACAAGTTTGCCTTTATTAAGCCGTAGAATATTCTCGATGTAGGATTCCTCTATCGGCAGCATGCCCGGAACATTCACGCCGCCTTTTGCAGGGATCCCTGTGGGAACTTGCATTGGCTGTTGATAATATCCTTGATACGGATTGGGCTGCATAAAAGGCATCTGTGGTGGATTTTGCCGGTAATAGCCTGCTGGATTAGGCGTGTTTGGATATTGATTTTGGTTTTCCAATTTTTCCCCTCCTAAAATTTCGGCTGCTCTTTCTAATTTGGCAACCATCTGCAGCTACAAGCCGCGCGTGAAAGAAAGTATAATAAATGCACCAAGTTTTTAATTACTCATTCATTTGTATGCAAGCTTGTGGGCAGCTATGCACCTATGATTGAACGATGCCAAAAATCAAAAGCCCGAACGCATTTGCGTTCGGGCTTCTTATTCGACAAAATTCGGGGAGTGACAGGCACGGCCCGAATTTTATACGTGTAGAAATTTTTCAATGTTTTGGTCTTCGAGCAGGTTGCCGACGTAGAATGAGCCGAATTCGCCGTAGCGGGCACTTACTTCGTCAAAGCGCATTTCGTAGACGATTTTTTTAAATTGGAGGACTTCGTCAGAAAATAGAGTGACGCCCCATTCCCAATCATCGAAACCGACAGAGCCGCAGATAAGCTGTTTTATTTTTCCAGCATATTGACGGCCAATCATGCCATGGCTGTACATTAATTCTTTGCGCTTTTCCATGGAAAGCATATACCAGTTGTCATCACCTTGGCGGCGTTTATCCATCGGATAGAAGCATACATGCTTCGTCTTTGGAAGAATCGGATACAAACGACCGCGTACATAAGGGTTTTGATAAGGGTCTTCGTTAGATTCTCCCGCTAAATAGTTGCTCAATTCGACGACAGATACATAGGAGTATGTAGGAATTGTATATTCGGCAATCGTTAGTTTATTAAATTCATTTTCAAGATCATTTAACTCTTCCATCGTCGGGCGCAAAATCATCAGCATGAAATCCGCTTTTTGGCCAACAATGGTATAAAGGGCATGACTGCCTTCTTTTCTGTCCTGAACCTCATTAAGCTTATCAAGATATTGCATAAATTCATGAATGGCTGCCTGGCGTTCATCACTAGAAAGCAATTTCCAAGCGGCCCAATCCATTGTCCGGAAATCGTGAAGTGTATACCAACCATCTAATGTTAATGCTGGTTCACTCATGTGGATCAACTCCTATTCATAATAATTCTAATTAAACTATATCATAGTTTACCCATCGTCACATTTTGGAACCTTAAATGTTAAAATTATGACAAGATTGGCCTCTGATTATGATCAAATCCGACCTTATCATTATCAATTATAATGAAAAAGGGTATATGCTTAGAGGGTAGGAATATAAGAGGATCTTTTTAAACATAGATCAATTCGGGCAAACTAAACAAAAATGAGGAGGACTTAATAAATGGCTGACTTATTTGAAGGCTTAAAAGCAAAAGCAGGAGGATGGGATAGAAAGATCGTTTTCCCTGAGGCGCTAGATCCAAGGGTGCTTGTCGCGGCAGGCAGACTTGCAGCAGATGGTGCCCTCACTCCAGTATTAATTGGAAATATGGAAGCAATCCAGGAAAAAGCACGTGCTCTAGATGTTTCTCTTGAGCGTATGGAAATATATGATCCTGAAAAATATGTAGGAATAGATGAAATGGTCCAAGCTTTTGTTGAGCGGAGAAAAGGAAAGGCAACAGAAGCAGATGCACGAAAATTTTTGCTTGATGAAAATTATTTTGGTACGATGCTTGTTTTTCTAAACAAAGCGCATGGACTTGTGAGCGGTGCGGCACACTCAACTGCGGATACAGTTAGACCTGCTTTGCAAATTGTTAAAATGAAACCGGGACTTAGCAAAACTTCGGGTGTATTCATTATGGTAAAGGGCGAAGAGAAATACGTGTTTGCTGATTGTGCGATTAACATTGCGCCAGATAGCAAGGATTTGGCTGAGATTGCAGTGGAAAGTGCGAAAACGGCTAAGATGTTCGATATCGAGCCGAGAGTGGCCATGTTAAGCTTTTCAACAAAGGGCTCTGCTGTATCTGAAGAAACAAAAAGGGTTGAAGAAGCGTTGCAATTGGCGAGAGAAATGGCGCCTGAGCTCATCATTGATGGAGAATTTCAATTTGATGCAGCAATCGTACCTTCTGTAGCACAGAAAAAAGCTCCTGATTCACCTATCCAAGGGGATGCAAACGTCTTTATTTTCCCTAGCCTTGAAGCAGGGAATATTGGCTACAAAATTGCCCAGCGTCTGGGTGGATATGAAGCGGTCGGACCGATTTTGCAAGGCTTAAACGCGCCTGTCAACGATCTTTCCCGTGGCTGCAGTGAAGAAGATGTGTATAACCTTGCATTAATCACCGCGGTTCAATCTTTAGACCAAGGAAAATAAGCCTGTCCCAAGTTATTATGAAGGAGTAAGCTTTATGTCAGATGGGATTTTATTATTACAGCAAGAGGAATGGCGCCTCATTGATCAATCGGGATTTAACCCTCAATTTCACGCCCTGCAATCATTTGCGATTGATGATACGCTTTGCATGTCGGTCGGAAGCGGCTATTCTCCGCCGACTGCAAGGGCTTGGGTTCATTCAAAAACCGTCGTCCTTGGCATTCAAGATACGAAACTGCCCGCTTTGCATGAGGGGCTTAATTTTTTAGATGAACATAATTATCAGTGGATCGTTCGGAATTCAGGAGGACTTGCAGTCGCTCTTGACGAAGGCGTGTTAAATATATCGCTTATTTTTCCTGATACGGATAGAGGAATTGATATTAACCGCGGCTATGATTCTATGTGGGATCTCATAAAAATTATGTTCCAAGATTTCAATCAAATCATTGAGGCTCGTGAAATTATTGGCTCTTACTGTCCTGGAAGCTATGATTTAAGTATTGGCGGTAAAAAATTTGCGGGCATTTCTCAGCGGCGAATTAGAAAAGGGGTTGCCGTCCAAATCTATTTATGTGTTTCAGGAAGCGGCCAAGAACGAGCGGAGTTGGTCAGGGATTTTTATCGCCATGCAAAATATGATCAACCATCAAAATTTGCTTTTCCTGACGTACGTCCTGAAGTAATGGCATCTTTGTCTGAGCTTTTGAACGTTGACCTTTCTATTCAAGATGTCATGCTCCGTTTCCTTCATGCTTTAAAAGGTTTGAGTGGGAAATTATTTGCATGTCAACTTCAAGGTGATGAACTTGAATGGTTTAATGGATACTATGATCGCATGATAGAGAGAAATCAAAGGATATTTCCGGATTAACAAATTAGGGCTGCCCCAAAGCCGGGACAGCCCTATTGTTTGTCTAGCTCCAGCGCCTAGCCCCTCGAGGTCAAATAAGCCTTGCGGCATAAAAGTCAAGATCGGACTTTTATGCCTCAGAACATTTGCTTGTCGGAGGCCCGCAGGATGCGGGTCAGAACGGCGTTGCCACAGGACGTGGCGCTCTTAGCCGTTCTTCCATCACAAGGCGCTTACGCTTTTCTTTATTCAGCAAGCTTCTCTAGATTTCCATTTCGATCCATTTTAAAAGTAGTGGCAGGACGCTCTTCTTCCTCGAACAATACGAGTTTTCGAGCACGATTCAATATTTTCATCAATGTTTCGTAGTCTTCTTGCATAGTCACTGAATTATCTTCCAGTTTTTCAACCTGGGATTTTAAATTTTGCTTTTCTTTTTCCAAGTCAGCCAATTCTCTTTTTAATCTCGCATTCTCGCTTCTTAAAATATCTAAATGAAACTCGGAATGTTGAAGTGTCTGGAGATATGAAATTACTTTTTCCATCGATAATTCTCCGGTAGATTCTTGTGCTGGTGCCGGTAACAGCCTTCCTGTAAATGGAGCAAGCTCTTGAAGACCTGCTTCTTCACCGACTTCTTCTCTAAATATGTCATTTGAATTTAATTCCTGGATCTCTTCAAGCGTATGACTTAAAATGGGCATTTGTGTACTATTCGCCAAAGGCACTGGCGGCTGATAAAGGAGCTTCTTCTTGCCACCTTGTTCCTTACCAAGCATCCGATGTCTCTGTTTACGCTGCTTTTTTGCTAAATCTAGTGCTTTTTCATATTGATGGCGAACAACTGCATTCCATCTGAAACCACATGCTGCAGAAGTTCTGTTCAACTTATCACCAACTTCTTCAAAAGCATTCAATTGAGTACTTCCTTCGCGTACATGGCGTAACACAGTTTCTGCCAACAACAAATCATTTTCTTCTGTCCATGCATCCTGTCGTGTCTTCACTTTCATCACTCCCTATTATTTTTCTTGACAACTTCTTGTAGTAAAAGGATGCACAACAAAACCAGTTTTTATACCAATATGTCAAAAAATTAATAGAAACTTATGTACTTTATTAAAAAGTTTAAAGCCGATATAATGAAAACATCATAGATAGGAAGAGGGTTGCTGATGCATGATTCCAATTTGAAATTAAGCGAGGAAAAAGTTTTTAAAGACCCTGTTCATCGATATGCACATGTTAGAGATAAAATTATTTGGGATTTAATTGGCACGAAGGAATTCCAGCGGCTCCGCAGGATTAAACAGCTCGGGACTACATACTTAACGTTTCACGGTGCAGAACATAGCCGTTTTAACCATTCACTTGGTGTATATGAAATCGTCAGACGGATCGTGGATGATGTATTTAAAGGCAGGCCAGAATGGAACGAAGATGAGCGGCTTCTTTCTCTTTGTGCGGCACTTTTACATGATCTCGGACATGGCCCGTTCTCTCATTCCTTTGAGAAAGTTTATAATTTAGACCATGAACAGTTTACGAAACAAATTATTCTCGGGCGAACTGAAGTCAATGCAGTCCTTCAGCGAGTGAGCCCAGATTTCCCACAGAAAGTGGCGGATGTGATCGGGAAAACGTATCATGATAAGCTCGTTGTCAGTTTGATTTCCAGTCAAATTGATGCGGATCGAATGGACTATTTACAGCGTGATGCTTATTTTACAGGCGTAAGCTACGGTCACTTTGATATGGAACGGATTTTGCGTGTCATGAGACCTCGAGAAGATCAAGTTGTGTTTAAATCAAGCGGGATGCATGCAGTAGAGGATTACATAATGAGCCGGTATCAAATGTATTGGCAAGTGTATTTTCATCCAGTTACACGAAGTGCTGAAGTCATCTTGACGAAAATCCTTCAACGGGCAAAAGCATTATATGAGGACTCTTACGCTTTTAAATATGAACCAGCCCATTTTGTATCGCTTTTTAATGAAAAAGTAACGTTGGAAGATTATTTAAAACTAGATGAAGCGGTCATTTTATATTATTTTCAAATGTGGGAAGATGAAGATGATTGGATTCTCCGAGATTTGTGCAGCCGGTTTATGAATCGAAATTTATTCAAATATATCGAGTTTGATCCTGCTAGGCAATATAAATTATTGGGCCGGCTTGATGAACTTTTTCGGGAAGCGGAAATTGATCCCGATTATTATTTGGCTGTTGATTCTTCATCGGATTTGCCGTATGATTTTTATCGGCCGGGCGAAGAAGAAGAACGGCTTCCAATTCACTTATTAATGCCTAATGGCGATTTGCATGAATTGTCAAGAGAATCAGCGATCGTGGAGGCAATCTCCGGTAAACGAAGAACAGATCATAAGTTGTATTACCCGGAGGATCTCCTGTTAGATAATACAAAAAACGAAAATGTTAAACAACAAATTCTTTCTATTTTAAAAAAGCACTAAATGATGTAGCTGTAAAATTTGATCAGGAGTTGAAAAGTTTGTCATGCTGAATGATCACCTAAGGTTGATGAGTGTGTTTGCAGAGTCAGGGGAAATTACTGGACGGAAAAAACTGCAAAAGATGATTTTTATCGCAAAGAAAATGGCATTTCCTTTTCAAGAGAAATTTGAATTTCATTTTTATGGACCTTATTCAGAAGAGTTGACGTTGCGTGTAGAGGAATTATGTAATTTTGGTTTTATTGAAGAGAAGAAGGAAGATAAAGGTGGATATTGCCAATATACATATAACATATCAGATGCCGGACGCGAGTTCATAGATTCATATCAGCAGGAAATGCCTCGGTTAAAAGAATGTCTCATAAATATGAATGGGCAAAACGCGCGGTTTTTAGAGCTTGTTTCAACGATCTTATACTTTGATCAAGAATCCAAAGCAGAAGTCACGGAAAAAATTCAAACGTTGAAAAGCAAACAAGGCTATACGAGCGAAGATATCGATCATGCGTATGCATATATAGATGAATTAAAGAAGACAGCTGTCCCACAATAATGGGCATGAGCTGTCTTTTTTACATCCTACTCGTCACTCATTCTTTTTCCGCCAACGGCGTAATGATTCTTCGTCATTTCTTCGATGAACACAACGATTTTTTCCTCCGCTGCACCAGTCGTTTCACTGACTGCAGTCGTGACTTTTTCCACGAGCGCTTTTTTCTGTTCTTCTGTACGCCCTTCAAGCATTTTCACTGTTACAAATGGCATGTAGTTTTCCCTCCTAGAATATGTATCACAAAAAGTGTATGCTTTTATTAAGCTTAGAGCAACAATTTATGAGATTCTACTTATTATTTTGTATACTAGGATTAGATGAGTTTTTGAATAATAAAGGAGCTGGGTATGTGGAGTTTGTCGAGCGTTTTATTAGGTTCCCATTGGAACAAATTCCGCTGATTGCGGCAGTATTAATGATTGCTTTTACCGTGCATGAATTTGCTCATGCGTATACAGCATATAAATTAGGAGACTCAACCGCAAAGGACCAGGGAAGATTGACACTGAATCCTATTCATCACCTTGACCCGTTGGGTACATTGCTTATTTTTATCGCTGGTTTTGGTTGGGCACGTCCTGTCCCTGTGAATAGGCATCATTTTAAGAATCCTCGTCTTGGTGGTATTCTCGTTTCGTTAATGGGACCAGTCAGCAACTTTGTGCTTGCGGCGATTGGAACAGGCATTATGTTTATTTTAATAGTGACTGGGATTTCAGCTTCTTTGCCGGCGATGGTGATGCAGTTTTTTGATTTGTTCGTTTATTTGAATGTCTTATTATTCGTTTTTAATTTGCTGCCATTACCGCCCCTTGATGGATATCGGATATTGGAGGACCTAGTTCCGACATCGATCAGGGCAAAAATGACACAGTATGAACAGTATGGTTCGCTCATTTTCTTAATCCTTGTCATTACACCACTTGGGCGATATACGATTTATCCAATTATTTATACGGTCGTGCCATTTTTTATAAAAAGCCTGCAAAATGTATTCATGATGTTTTATTGAAATATAAATAAGGGGGGCGCTTTTTATGGAACCAGGAAAAAGAAAGCTTGAATTCAACATTATCAAAAATGATCCAACAGATGGTCATGGAGGATTCGGAATCGGATCTCTTAATCTGGAAAATGTCACACCTCTTATGCTGGATGTGGAGGAAGGGGATGTGTGGATCGAACTTCAGGCAATGCACGCGCGCAGTAAAACAGAGCGCGGAGTCAAATACTTGAAAGACCGCAGCGAATTAACGGAAGAGGGCACAAAACAATATTGGGTCATTTGGGTAGCTGTCGACCGCAAGCCTGAAGGGCCATACTATGCTGGTGTGACCGCATGCGAACTGCTCATTAATCGTCCGGCAAGACGTGGCTTTAAATCGATGCCAGAGCATGTGAACCATTTGGATAAGGCAATGAAAGGTCATATTATCGTGAATAATATGGATAAGGATTCACGGAAGGTTCTTGGTGCTTTTCTTAAACAGCATGACGAAGGAATATGGGAGCGTTCGAGCGAACACCTCAAGGAAGAACTATCTTAAATCCGAACAATGTATGAACATTCTATGACAGTTTGGGAAACTTAAGAGCGCTTGCTTGCCGATTCCTGTAAAAGAAAGTAAAATTACATATAGTTTGCACGTAAGCAAACTAGGACACTGCACATGCAGAAAAAAAGCCCGAGGCCGCACACCTCGAGCTTTTTTTATTTTATTTTCCTTTTTTTATTCAAGTGTCAAAATTCGACAAAATTCGGGTGGTGCCTGTCACCGCCCGAATAGGTGGTCGGTGCAGATTTCGTCGGGTTCGGTACCGGTTGCAAAGTAGGTGAGTCGGAAGACTGGGCATAGGTCGGATGCTAGTTTTCCGTTTTCGGGATCAATTGGGACGGCAACAACGCCAGTAGGCGGTTTAAAAATATGAAATTCTTCAGGCTGACCTTTAATGGAACGCTCCATAAATTTGAGCCAAATGTTTTTAGCGTATTGCTTGTCCGCTGACAAAGTGATTTCATCTCCTTTGTCGTAACCCGTCCAAACAGCGGCCGCAATCCCGGGCGTAAAGCCTGCCATCCAGCTGTCGGATTTCGTTGATCCGGATTTACCGGCATATATTCTACTTGTTTGATCCGCCATGGAAGCTCCGGTCACCGTTGCATAACCATTCAATTTCACATCAAACATACCCGTCATCATTTGGCTCATCACATAGGCCAGATCGCGCTTCAAAATTTGCTCGTTATTTTGCTTTGCTTCGTATATGACTTTTCCGCGTGAATCCTCAACCTTTTGAATGAAGACCGGCTCCACCTTTTTTCCTCCATTTGCAATCATGCTATACGCATTTAGTAGTTCAACTACCTTGACGCCAGATGTTCCGAGCGCTAGGGAAGGCACTTTTTTCATATCTGTCGTAATTCCGAATCTTTTTGCTGTATCAACAAGGACGTCTTGACCGAGAAACAAATGGGTTTTGACCGCATATATATTGTCGGATACAGCTAATGCTTGCGCCATCGTGATTTCTCCGTCTGCATATTTATTATTAAAATTATGGGGGGCATATTCGGCTTTTTCATCATCATATTTAAATGTAGTCAGCTCGCTTCTCATCATCGTCGAAGGAGTAAAGCCACGTTCAAGTGCCGCATAGTAAAGCAACGGCTTAATCGTTGATCCCGGTTGACGTACTGCCTGAGTAGCCCGATTAAAAGGACTCTCCTTATAATCTTTTCCACCAACAAGTGCTGTGACAAATCCGGTTTTTGGATCCATTGCAGCAAAGCCTAATTGCATGTCGGATGACTCTGGGATGGTTTCTGCTACAACTTTTTCAGCAATTTCCTGCTGGCGTGAATCAAGCGTCGTATACACCTTCAATCCTCCTAATGCAATACTTCGCTCATCCAATCCGACCGATGTAAGAAGTTCTTTTCTTACTGCATCATAAAAATACGGGGCTGACTCTGCCCGATGATGAAGATGCTCTCCAGTAAAAACGAGCTTTTCCTCTGCAGCCGCCCTTGCTTCTTCCTTAGAAATAGTCCCGGTTTCCTGCATCGATTTTAAGACAAGTAATTGGCGGTTTTTAGCTTTTTCTAAGGAAATTAATGGAGAATAAATTCCTGGACCTTTAGGAATTCCGGAAAGCATCGCGCTTTCGGCAAGCGATAGCTCTTTCGCACTTTTACCAAAATAAAATTCACTTGCCGCTTCAATTCCGTATGCGCCATGACCATAGGAAATGGTATTTAAATAGCCTTCTAAAATCTGATTTTTATCGTAATTAATTTCCAAGCGAATGGCATAAAAAGCTTCAGATATTTTTCTCTTCCACGTTTTATCCATTGTTAAAAATAAATTTCGTGCATATTGCTGGGTAATCGTACTGGCACCCTGTACTTTTCGCATCTCTTTCGCATTGGCTAAAACAGCGCCGCCGATTCTTTTAACATCAAATCCATAATGATTGTAAAAAGTCCGGTCCTCAATCGCGATCACCGCTTTAATCGTATCAGGGGACATATCTTCTAACTTTACCCAGTACCTTTTTTCTCCGCTGTTGCTTTCGCCAATAACGGAGCCATCATTTGCGTAATATAAAGTAGATTGCGGGATGGCCAGCGGCGGCGGGCCGAGAATTTTAGCATATAAATACAATGAAAATAAAATCATGCCTACGGCTCCGACCGCTAATATGCTAGTAAAGGCAAATAGCCTAAAGTTTCTCCATTTTCTTCTTCGCATCCTTGTTTCAGCTTCCACCTTCTCCACCTCCCGAATTCTAGTAATCTTTCTTCATCAGTATGAAAGGAAAAAAGCTTTTTTATTCACACTTTTCAAGTAAATTTATTTTCCACCCGGATTCTTTGGAAAAATCTTTACTTCTTTACTCGTTTTTATATATAATTTTTTCATGTTTGTAAGTGGGTGAATGTGGAAAACTAGCATTAATATGAAAATTAAATGCGTATATGGTACGCGAGAGGATGGCAGCAAATGGGTGGATTATGGTTTACAGAAAAGCAAACAGATCACTACGGGATTACGATGAAAGTGAAACGTACTTTACATACAGAACAGACCGATTTTCAAATGCTAGAAATGGTAGAAACAGAAGAGTGGGGGAATATGCTGCTGCTTGATGGCATGGTCATGACAACGGTGAAGGATGAATTTGTCTATCATGAAATGGTCGCGCATGTGCCGCTCTTTACGCATCCAAATCCGGAGAAAGTGTTAGTCGTAGGCGGCGGAGATGGTGGTGTTATCCGTGAGATCATGAAGCATCCAAGCGTAAAAAAAGCGGTCCTCGTCGATATTGATGGAAAGGTTATCGAATACTCTAAGCAATACTTACCCGAAATTGCCGGTGAACTCGATAATGAGCGAGTAGAAGTGAAAGTTGGCGATGGATTTATGGAGATTGCTGAAAGTGAAAATGAGTATGACGTGATCATGGTCGATTCTACAGAACCCGTTGGTCCAGCTGTTAACTTATTTACGAAAGGTTTTTATGACGGCATTTCTAAGGCGTTAAAAGAAGATGGAATTTTTGTTGCGCAAACGGACAACCCGTGGTTTAAAGCGGATTTAATTCGCGAAGTACAAAGTGATGTCAAAGAAATTTTCCCCATAACAAGGCTTTATATTGCCAATGTACCAACATATCCAAGCGGCATGTGGACATTTACATTAGGATCCAAGCAGCACGATCCACTCGATGTAGCTGATAGCCGTTTCCATGAAATTGATACAAAATATTACACAAAAGAATTGCATAAGGCGGCATTCGTTTTGCCTAAATTCGTTGCCGACTTAACAAAATAAACCGCGAGAGGAGGAACATAATGCGTTTTGATGAAGCTTATTCCGGCAATGTTTTCATTGGCAGCCATCCGAATTATGAAGAGAGCCAAGTAGTCATTTACGGAATGCCGATGGATTGGACCGTTAGTTATCGCCCGGGATCAAGGTTTGGCCCAGGGCAAATCCGCAAAGTCTCGATTGGACTTGAGGAATATAGTCCGTATCTTGACCGCGAAATGTCCGATGTTAAATATTTTGACGCGGGAGACATTCCGCTCCCGTTCGGTAATGCACAAAGAAGCCTTGATATGATTGAAGATTATATTGATTCCTTGCTGAAGGATGGAAAATTTCCTCTCGGCCTCGGCGGGGAGCATCTCGTTTCCTGGCCGGTCATAAAGGCAATGTATAAAAAATATCCTGATCTAGCGATTATTCACATGGATGCCCATACGGATCTTCGCACGGAATATGAGGGAGAGCCGCTTTCGCATTCCACTCCGATTCGGAAGGCGGCTGAACTGATTGGTCCGCATAATATATACTCATTCGGAATTCGATCAGGCATGAAAGAAGAATTCAAGTGGGCAAAAGAAAACGGCATGCATATTGCAAAATTCGAAGTACTGGAGCCTTTGAAAAAAGTGCTGCCTAAGCTTGCAGGTCGTCCCGTATACGTAACGATCGATATTGACGTCCTTGACCCGGCACATGCACCAGGGACTGGAACAGTGGATGCTGGCGGCATTACATCAAAAGAGCTGCTTGCTTCGATCCACGAAATTGCCCGTTCTGAACTCAAAATGGTAGGCGCAGATCTTGTCGAAGTAGCACCGATTTACGACCACTCTGAGCAAACAGCTAATACGGCGAGCAAGCTCCTTAGAGAAATGCTCCTCGGCTGGGTGTAAGAAATGCGGAAAGCGCCCGTTAAGCGACGTACAAACTTTTAAGGATTCTGACGAGATAAAGGAAACACAATGAGCCGTAGGCGAATTGATGTTGACTTATCGTAGGAAGAATCCTGAAGTTTGCTAGTCGCTGGGCGCTGAAGCTAGACAAATAAAAACGTGATGTCTCTATCAATAGGGACATCACGTTTTTATTTTATTGACATGAACAATCTTGTTTCTACCCGACTCTTTCGCATTGTATAAAGCCGAATCCGCTTTTTTATATAAAGACTGAATGTTAGTTCCATTCTCAGGAAAGGTACTAATGCCGATCGATACGGTAAGCGGCAATTGCAAACTTGCAGAAGGTCGGAAAGGCGGCCTCTCCATCTCGGAACGGATGGTCTCAGCTATTTCCAGAGCACCCGCCTCCTTTTTACCAGGCAGAATGATGGTAAATTCCTCTCCTCCAATCCGTGACACGATACCATTTGCCATCTTAACAGCTTCCTTTAAGCGAAGGCCGAGCTCCCTTAGCACCTCATCCCCAACTGGATGTCCATACGTATCATTAATTTTTTTGAAAAAATCGATATCAAGAATCACTAACGAAAATGGATCACGGGAAAATTGTGTCATGGGCTTCGCGATCTCTTGGAATTTCCTACTATTATTTAGACCTGTTAAAAAGTCAGTTTCAGCCATCGTCTCAATCTGGCTTAACTTTTTAAAATGATCATCCAATTCAAGCAAGATAAACAGGACAATAAAGAAGGACCCGAGTGAGAAAATGATATAATAAATAATATCGATTGGTTGATCTCCAGATAAATGGAGAAGAAAGGCTAACACCGCTGCAGTTTGCCCCGTAATAAAATAAAAATAATAATGGACATTTTGAAAAGTTACAGGCTTTTTCAAGCTAATGATTGAGACGACAATCCCGATGAAGATTGAGTTGAATCCTGCAATCATTGAGGTATTCGTAACCCCGCCTATAAAAATCCGTTCGACCCCAATTATAAGCGCACTAAGAAACGGAGTAATCGGACCGCCAAATATTCCTGAAATGGCAATGACAACTGTCCGTGAATCAACAAACACCTCATCCGACACAAAGACCCCTGTCTTCATTAGAATGATTCCGCCTATTCCTGCCATCACACCAATAAACCAAGGGTGGAGAGAAGGAAAGGGCAATCGAAACCTCACACGATTTTGGTAAGGCCAATAAGATAAGACAGAGAAGGTAAAAAGAATACAAAAATTAATGATGAGTCCTAATAACATGTACGGTCATCCTTTATATGTAGTAACCAATAAATTATACCACTTTTTACCTATAGAAAAGAAGGTGTTCCTGTATTGTTATGTTGAAAATTAATAAGCGAAGAGGATATAATAAGAGGATTATTTCAGGTGGTTAAAAGGAGGCGGGAAGTATGAAAACAAAGGAAGATAAAAGACGGGCGAAAATTAAGCTTGCAACAACCATCCGCCATCCCGATCAAGAAAAAGAAACGTATCAACTATGGGCAGAAGGCTCTTACGTTCTAAAGCAAGGGCAATCCTATTTAATGTATGAAGAAATTCAGGAGGAAGGAAACATTCGAACGACAGTGAGAATGGGTGAGGATGAAGCGCTTATTTTACGAGGCGGCGCAATCAAAATGCGTTTGCCGCTATCGCTAAGTGAAACACTGCCGGGCAGTTATGACGGAGGGTTTGGCTCACTCTCAATTACGACAAAAACCCATAACCTACTATACGATCGAAATGAATCCGACGGAAGCGGCCGTTTCCTTGCCGCATACGACTTGCTCGCAGGTGATCAACTGATCGGAGAATATAAATTAGAGTTTACATATACGGAGGAGATGTCATGAACGCAGTTGAAAAGATTCAAAATGAAATAAAATTGGCCATTCGTGAAGCTGCCATCAAAGCGGGGCTCGCTTCTGAAGAAGAAATGCCAGATGTAATTCTTGAAACACCAAAAGATAAGGCCAACGGTGACTATTCGACAAATATGGCGATGCAGCTTGCCCGTATCGCTAAAAAAGCACCACGTATGATTGCAGAGCAGATTCAAGCTAATTTTAACCGCTCAAAGGCTTCCATTGAAAAAATAGAAATTGCTGGACCAGGTTTTATTAATTTTTACATGAACAATAGTTACTTAACAGATCTTGTTCCAACCATTTTGGAAAGCGGTGACGACTATGGCCGCTCAAATGCTGGAAAAGGAGAAAAGGTTCAAGTTGAATTTGTATCCGCAAATCCAACTGGCGACTTGCATCTTGGTCATGCACGCGGTGCTGCTGTTGGTGACTCACTTTGTAATGTATTGGATAAAGCAGGCTACGAGGTCTCTCGCGAATATTATATAAATGATGCCGGGAACCAGATTCATAACCTTGCACTTTCCGTGGAAGCACGCTATTTCCAAGCACTCGGACTCGAAAAAGAAATGCCTGAAGATGGCTACCATGGTAAAGATATTATTGGCATCGGCCAAAAAATAGCAGAAGAATTCGGCGATAAATACGTTCACGGAAACGAAGAAGAGCGCTTTAAATTTTTCCGCCGCTACGGACTTGATTACGAAATGGCGAAATTGAAAAAAGATCTTGAAAATTTCCGAGTTCATTTTGATGTTTGGTATTCAGAAACATCCCTATACGAAAACGGAAAGATCGATCCGACCTTGGACCGGTTGCGCGAAAAAGGGCATATTTATGAGCAGGATGGGGCGACATGGTTCCGCTCAACAGATTTTGGCGATGACAAGGACCGTGTACTCATTAAAAATGATGGCACATACACGTATTTGACACCGGATATCGCCTATCATCTCGATAAAATTTCCCGTGGCTTTGATAAGCTGATTAACATTTGGGGTGCAGACCACCACGGTTATATTCCACGGATGAAAGCTGCGGTTGAGGCGCTTGGGTACGATCGTGACCGACTCGAAGTAGAAGTAATCCAGCTCGTTCACTTATATAAAGACGGCGAGAAAATGAAAATGAGCAAACGGACTGGAAAAGCAGTGACGATGCGCGAGCTGATTGAAGAAGTAGGCCTTGATGCTGTCCGCTACTTCTTTGCAATGAGAAGCGCAGACACTCACATGGACTTTGATCTTGATTTAGCCGTATCAGAATCCAATGAAAATCCAGTGTATTATGCACAATATGCCCATGCCCGAATTTGGAGCATCCTCCGTTCAGCGGACGAAAAAGGCTTTACTTTTGACAGCAATACGGACCTTTCTCCACTGACAAGCGAAAAGTCAGTTGAGCTATTGAAAAAACTTGGAGAATTCCCGCTCGTCATTTCTGATGCAGCAGAAAAGCGCATCCCACATCGAATCACTAACTATATATTTGATTTGGCTTCGGTTTTCCATAGTTTTTACAATGCAGAAAAAGTCTTAAATGAAGACAATCCTGAAGAAACAAAAGCAAGACTTGCCCTCGTAAAGACAGTGCAAATCACAATGAAAAATGCACTGGCGTTAGTAGGAGTATCTGCACCGGAGAAAATGTAAAAAGAAAAGCGAAAGCGCCTTGGTGGAAGAACGGCTAAAGGCGCCACGTCCTGTGGCAACGCCGTTCTGACCCGCATCCTGCGGGCCTCCGACAAGCAAATGTTCTGATGCAATAAAAGTCCGCTATTGACTTTTAATGCATCAGGTTATTTGACCTCGAGGGGCTAGGCGCTGGAGCTGGACAATGAGAAAAGCGGAAGCTAGACATGTTAAAATTAGTGAGCCACCTTAATAAAAGGTGGCTCACTTTATAATAATCCCTGTATCAAAACCCCAATCCACTCCTTCGTACGTACCGACAGTCCGACCTTTTGTAAATCTTCAAAAGTAAGCTGACTCGACTGGCTAATATCTTCATACAAAGCTGCTTCAATTTCCTTTATGAAAGGTAAATCATAAATAAAACAGTTAATTTCATGATTTAGCTGAATGCTTCTTCGGTCAAAATTGGCAGTACCAATATCACAAATCTTGCCGTCTATGACAATCACTTTTGCATGGAAAAATCCGTTTTGAAATTGGTAGACAGCTCCTCCCTTGGCCAAAATCCTTCGCAAGAAACGAAAAGATGCTTCTTTTACGATCGAATGATCGGATTTTTTGGGAACAAGGACCGATACTTTTACACCTCTATCCAACGCATCCTCAATCGCTGCGAATAATTTTTTTGGAGGAATAAAATAGGGTGTACCGATAACAATGGTTTTCTCAGCCTGTTTAAACAAAGGGATGAGATGTGCTTCCACCCCAACGCCTTCTGATGGAAAAAGCCGGTGCTCCATTTCTGTTTTTCCAATTTCATAGACTACGGACTCAGGCTGAATCACTTTCCCTGTCGCACGTTTCCAATCAATCAAAAATTCTTGCTGCACATCCCCAACACCTTCTCCTTCGAGCCGGATATGGTAGTCACGCCATGGTGAAAGCTCTGGGTCCAAATCAATATATTCCTTGCCAATATTATAGCCGCCCAAATAACCAATTTTATTATCGATGATTGTAATCTTTCGATGGTTGCGCTGCTGAAGAGAAAATATGAGATATGGCAAACGAGGCCGATGACTAAAAGCAATTTCAATCCCATCTTCCCGAGCATCCATAAGCCAGCTTTTCGGAACTTTTCTACTGCCAAGCCAGTCAAGCAGGAGTCTCACCTTCACGCCTTTTTTCGCCTGCTCCATCAAAGCTTTAAAAAACGCTTCGCTAAACCGGTCATCCTTAACAATATAAAAAAGAATATGAATAGATGTCTTCGCCTCACTTAAGTCTTGAAAATAACTTTTATATAAATCCGCACCGTTCGTAATTAATTGAAGATGACCTTTTCTAAGCGGGTATTCCCGTAGTTGCCATCGTTTTTTATACATATAGCGGCCGAGGGAAAAATCCGCAAAGGACCATATTGCAATTAATAAAATCAATAACATTATTCCTGCAAACCATCCCATTTTTATCTCCCCTCGCCAGTTTCATATTCGGTTAGTATTTCCTAGTAGCCTTCAAAATAGATGTGAGAAGCAAAAAAAACATGTATAATAAGGGATGTTGAAAAAAATTACATAGCTTGGATTCGGTGCTTCTTTTAAAAAAGAAGCTGAAAAGGGAAGTTGGTTGAATTCCAACGCGGTCCCGCCACTGTAAATGGGAGCGAGCTGTATGTGCCACTGTGCAAAAAATGCACGGGAAGGAGCAGTAAGCGATGATCATGAGCCAGGAGACCTGCCGATGCCATTGCACCAGTAAACCTACGAGGATGGGGAGGTGGAGAAAGCGGCGGTTTGTTGTTTACTAATCGTTCACTGTACATCTCCATGTGGGATGTTTTTTTAATTTGAGGACTGTAATTCGGTTGAAGGGGAAATCGAGTCCTCATTCGAGTTTATTGCAAAAAACAGGAGGAAATTAGAGAATGAAAAAATTAAATGAATTATTTGCGGCTCTTTTGCTTGTTTTCGGACTTTTGGCAGCTTGCGGAACTAATGCAGAACCGAAAAAAGAAGATACTAATAAAGAACCAGTGTCAGAACAGGCAAATGAAGCAAACGAAGAAAGTTTTCCGGTTACGATTAAAGATGCTGCTGATAAAGATGTAGTTATTAAGAAAAAGCCGGAGAAAATTGTTTCACTTATTCCAAGTAACACGGAAATTGTATATGCACTTGGTGAGGGAAATACGATAGTTGGCGTTTCGGAACGTGACAATTATCCGGAAGAAGTGGCTGATAAAGAAAAAGTAGCCGGTATGGAGCTGAATATTGAAAAAATCATTTCCTTGGAGCCTGATCTTGTTCTTGCCCACGCATCGACAGCTACGATGTGGGAAGCTGGATTAAAACAGCTGGAGGACAGCAATGTCACTGTGCTAGTCGTGAATGATTCTCAAAGTTTTGATGAAGTGTACACATCAATCGAAATGGTTGGCAAGGCAACAGGGAAGACAGCGGAAGCAGATCAATTGATTCAAGATATGAAATCGAAACTAGATGAAATGAAAAAGCAGGGAGAATCTATCTCAGCGGAAGAGCAAATATCGGTGTTTGTAGAGGTGTCTCCTGCTCCTGAAATATATGCAACTGGACAAAATACATTTATGAATGAAATGCTTGATGTAATCAATGCAAAAAATGCAGTAAGCGAAGAGGGCTGGGTCCAATTAAATGAGGAAGCAGTCATCAAACTCAACCCTGACGTATTTGTGATAACGTATAATTTTGAAAAAAATGCATCCGATAAAGTATTGAAGCGTGCGGGTTGGCAAGATATTACAGCCATTAAGGAAAAACAAGTGCACGAGGTGAACGAAGATCTTGTGAGCCGTCCTGGTCCACGGATTGTTGAAGGAGTAGAAGAACTTGCAAAAGCCATTTACCCGGACGTTTTCGGGAAATAAACATGTAATTTCATATATCGCGGCAGGCGGATTCCTGATAGTAGCCATGATGTTCGGAATTGCAATTGGTTCAGTGCGTGTGCCATTTATGGAGATTGCTGCCATCATTGGCAGCAGGGTTCTCCATTTGTCACAAGCTGATCTTAATTCAATGCATGCGAACATCGTAATGAATATCCGGTTGCCACGAGTATTGCTCGCAGGCATCGTGGGAGCCTCTCTTGCACTAGCAGGGGCGGCTTTTCAGGGCCTGCTCCGCAATCCACTCGCTGATCCATATACACTCGGTGTCTCATCTGGCGCTTCTGTTGGTGCTGTGTTAGTGTTATTTTTTCAAATTACCTTACCGTTTACCGGAATCTTTACCTTACCTCTATTGAGCATTACTGCTGCCTTCATAACCATATTCCTCGTTTTATTATTTGCCAGAAGCGTTGAACCTTCCATGAAGGTAGAAACGATTATTTTAACTGGAATTATTTTCAGCTCCTTTCTCGGCGCTTTGCTTTCACTCATGATTGCACTTTCCGGAGAAGAGCTCCGCCAGATCATTGGCTGGCTACTCGGAAGTGTATCCATGCGTGGATGGAGCTACATCTGGATCATTTTGCCGTTCTTTATGATTGGCGGTACGATTTTGATGATGAACGCGCGGGAACTGAATGCTATGTCTTTTGGAGAAGAACGGGCCAAGCATCTCGGAGTAAGTGTTGAACGGAGGAAACTTGCAATTTTGGCGGCTGGATCACTGCTTACGGGTGCTGCCGTCGCAGTATCGGGAACGATTGGCTTTGTCGGACTTGTCATTCCACATTTTGTGAGAATGCTTTGGGGGCCGAATCATAGACACTTATTGCCTCTATCGACGTTGGTAGGTGCTGGATTTCTGATTTTGGCTGACTTGACGGCGCGCACGATTATCGAGCCAGCGGAACTCCCCATTGGTGTCATCACTGCTTTGATTGGTGCTCCTGTTTTTGGAGCAATTTTAGTGAGAAGACGAATGGAAAGTAGAGGATAAATGATGCTTCATGTGAAAAATCTGTCAGGAGGATACACTGGGTACAGCGTTTTAAACAATGTATCATTTTCTGTTGAGCGTGGTGAGTTGTTCGGCATTCTTGGGCCGAACGGGAGTGGGAAAACCACATTGCTGAAAATGATCAGCGCCTTGCTTTTACCAGAGCAAGGAGAGGTACTGGTTAAAAGTCGACCTCTTCAATCGTATCATTCAAAGGAATTGGCAAAAATCATCGCTGTTTTACCGCAAGTATCTTCAGAGGTCTTTGCCTACACTGTAAAAGAAGCAGTTGCCCTCGGACGTTATGCTCATCAGAGCGGCTGGCTGCATTCAAGGCATGCAGATGATGAGGAAATCGTAAAAGAGGCGATGGAATTAACGGGTGTGACGAAATTTCAAAGCAAGCTTCTGAATGAACTATCAGGAGGAGAAAGGCAGCGTGTTTTTCTTGCCCAGGCATTAGCACAGGAGCCTGAAATTCTCTTGTTGGATGAACCAACCAATCATTTGGATATTTCTTACCAGAAGGAACTACTTGATCAGCTAAAAAAATGGACAAAGGAACGTGGGCTTACAGTCATTTCGATTTTTCATGACGTGAATTTGGCTGCCCTCTATTGTGATCGGCTCTTACTTTTAAATGAAGGGCGGATTAATATAGTGGATCAACCGGACGAGGTGCTGCAGGAGAGGCGAATTCAACAAGTGTATAAGACAGATATTGCGAAACAACCTCATCCAATCGTACCGAAGCCACAAATGATATTGCTTCCGGACAAATCGGAAACTGTCGAGGAACTGTCGATTGATGAACGTTATTTGAAAACATCGGACGAAATGATTGAAATTCGCTCACCCATTCCGTTAAAAACCATGTCATCCGCAGTAATTGGTGCTGGCATTGGCTGGTATCATACGTTTGTGAATTGTCATGCCTCACAAGATCATCAACAGGAACTGTCTAGTTTTTTAAAGGAAAAGGGATTAAATCCCTCGAATACGGTCGGTATGTTAACAACTATTCAACTGGAAGATGCCTATTCCCAATCCTTTATTGGTGAAGGCTTCTCGATTTTTGTTGTTGTGACGACATGTATTGAAAAGGCAGCCGACGAGTCGAGAGAAGTTAAACATTCATTGAACTTAGTTGCTGGAACGATCAATACGTGGGTTTTTATCAATGGTCATATTTCAGATGAAGCTTTCATTCAGTCCATGATGATTGCCACTGAAGCGAAGGTGGAAGCACTAAGAGATATGAATGTAACTAACCAAAATATGAATGATTCGGTAACAGACGGTACATTGGTCGCAGCAACCCAAACAGGTGTAGAATTACGGAATGCGGACTCACTTGGTAAATTAATATATTCTGGTGTGTCTAAGTGCACGAAAAGTGCCATTTTAAAAAATAAAATGCGTGTGCTAAATGATTAGATGGATCATCTCGTCTGCAGATGGAGGTGTAGGAAGAATGAAGCTAGCGCCATTTATTTTTGTTACTGGTGGTGTCAGGTGCGGGAAAAGTTCTTTTGCTGAAAAAGTAGCCTTAGCTAAGGCATTAAAGAGAAATGGAAACCTCCACTATATCGCCTGCGGCCGTCCTGTTGATGATGAGATGAGAGGTCGAATTAAACTTCATCAAGCAAATAGGGAAGAGTGTGGATTTAGTTGGACTACATGGGAACAGCCGAACGCTATCGGCAATCTGGCTACGGAGTTTTCAAACACGGATGTCGTGCTGCTTGATTGCCTGACTACCTTATTAAATAACGAACTGTTTCGGGAGAAATCTAGTTGGAAGAATCCACACTTTCAAGACGATGTAAAAGAGACAATCATAAGTGATTTGGAATGCCTTCGCGAAACATGTGGTAGCTTGATTCTTGTTTCTAATGAAGTATTAAACGAAGTGCCAATCGATAATCCACTCGTGTTTACATATACTAGTCTGCTTGGGCAACTCCATCAATCGATTGTCAAAAATTGCACAAGTGCAATCTTAGTGGAAGCTGGTATTCCATTCTCAATGAAGGGTTCTCTACCATCAGTATAGGCGTCGAACTGAAAATTCTGGAATGGACACAAATATATTTGAAACGGAAAAACACTATGATAACAATTCGAGCTTTTTTAATTAATTTGCAATTTTTCACAAGCATACCGGTCAAGCTACAATTGCCGATGGATAAGGTTCACATGAAAAGAGCTATTGGGCTGTTTCCGCTATTGGGACTTTTTCAAGGGCTGCTGTATACCTGTCTTGTATATTCGATTAATGAATGGACACCTTTCTCTTTGCTAACCGCAGCATTCTTTTTATGGCTGGGTACGATTGTCATTACTGGAGGATTGCATCTCGATGGCTGGATAGATATGAGTGATGCTTATTTCTCCTACCAGGACCGAGAAAAACGCCTTGAAATTATGAAAGATCCACGGACAGGAGCATTCGGTGTAATCTCGGTGCTAGTTTTGCTTGCTGCACGTTTTTTCTTCATTTACGAAATAATGATCCGACTTTCTCCCGGTACGTATTGGCTTTTAGTCTTTATACCCTTCTTCGGTAAGATGGTGATGGGACTAAATTTAGTTTTTATTCAACCGGTGAAAAAAGAAGGAATGGCCTATTTCTTTCATCAGAATTCAAATAAAAGTGTTGTGTGGGCGTATGGAGTTCAGATTTTAATAGTTTTTTTAGCATTCATTCTTTTTGCTAATGGTACTGTATATGGAGTTTTATTGCTTTTATTATCTTCGATTCTCGTTTTTTTCTTTTTGAAAAGAAAAGTCCTTAAATGGTTCGGTGGAATTACAGGTGATGTGCTTGGTGCATCTGTGGAAGGGACGGAGATTTTTTTATGGATGACCATTTGGTTATTTCATTATTTCGGCATGGGCTAACGGAAGATAATAAACTGCGTGCGTATGTTGGCTGGTCGGATCCCCCTTTGGCAAGAGAGGCGACTATAGCACTTGAGCTACTCAAGACAGAAGTCGATAACCAAGCGCTTATCATCACAAGTGATTTAAGGCGGTGTGTCGAGACGGCTCAATTCCTTTTCCCTGGAAGTCAGATAAAAGAAGATTCACGTTTTCGCGAAATTAATTTTGGTGAATGGGAGGGGAAAACATATGCAGATTTAGTGGAGGACTCTGCCTATCAGCGGTGGCTTAGTAGTCCATTCACGATAAAGCCGCCGAGTGGGGAAGCATATGTTGAATTTACAAATCGGATTGATGCTGCTTGGGATGAGGCGATTCAAAAAATAAAGGAAGTTGAGGCAAACAGTGCTGCCATCGTGACCCATGGAGGAGTCATCCGTTATTTATTGACGAAATTCGCACCCGTGAAAAGGGAATTTTGGGAATGGCACGTGCAGCATGGAACGGGCTACGAACTGTCCTGGCATGATAGAAAGTTGGGAGGAGATGGCAGATGCATTTCGTTACGGGAGGCGCCTTCAATGGAAAAGCCAAGTGGGTAAGAAAGTTTTACTCATTAGACGACCATGATTCATTTCTTTGGCTGTCGGCTTATCAAAGCGATATTGATGAAAATTTCCTTTTTATAAGTCAACAGCATTTATTGGTTGTTGAGGGAGTAGAGCAGTGGATAAAGTCTATCGCGAGAGAAGAATCGGATTCGGATGCCATAAGAACGAGGTGGAGGCACACCATTTCTAGATTCCGAGAGTGGGAAGCGAGTAAATCGGGTCGGACCGTGATTTTGATTGGGACTGACATTACGAAGGGCATAGTGCCGATGGATCCATTTGATAGGCTATGGAGGGATGTAACTGGTTGGGCATACCAGGACACAGTAGTGGTTTCTGACCGGGTTGATCTTATATTTTATGGACTAGCCAATAGGTTAAAATAGCGGAGGGGAAAAATATGACTCGTAAACTAAGCTTAGCAGCCCTTTGTATTGCCTTATCTGCAGTTGGAGCAGCAATCAAAATTCCTGCAGTCATTGGCAGTGTGGCTCTTGATATATTCCCTTCTTTGATAGCTGCAGCAATATTGGGTGGTGGTGCTGGAGCGGTCATTGCTAGTTTCGGCCACCTTTTATCGGCACTTATCGGCGGGATGCCATTAGGGCCATTCCACCTGATCATCGCTATTGAGATGGCCATTATCGTGGCTTTATTTGGCTGGTTTTATCGGATAGGACATAGAAAAAAAGCCGGATTGATTTTTTGGTTGGGAAACACGTTTGCTGCACCCTTGCCCTTTTTATTATTAATGGGTCGAGAATTTTATGTTGCTATTGTCCCATCACTTGCGATCGGCTCTGCACTGAATGTTGTGCTTGCACTTGCAGTAGCTCCTCGTCTTACTCCAATTTTTGTAAGAGAATGGGGGAATAGATGATGAGAGATATATTGGAGATTCCTTTTTCTGCAAGAGAATCATTGATCATTGCAGCCGATAATAGCGGAGCGATAGGGATGAAGGATCATGATGCCGTTCGCGTACCATATGAAGTGGTTGCTTATTATTCTTTCAGAGTTGCAGTAATGGAGTGTATGGCAGCAGGAGGGGTACCAATTTCAGCTGTGCTCCACAATTTTTGTTCAGACGGAGCTTGGGATTTGTTTTTGAAGGGCGTGGCCAAAGGAGCAGCAGAACTTGGGTTGATAGATTTACCCGTCACAGGAAGTACTGAGACTAATTTTCAACTCCTTCAGTCTGCTATCGGAATGATTGTTGTCGGTCGCAAAGAAAAGAATGATCATATCAAGACAGGTTTCGATAAAGGAACTGAATTTGCAGTCATCGGCAAACCACTTGTTGGAGAAGAAGTGTTGGAACGGAACGAAGAAATGGCTCCACTTTCCCTATTTAAATGGATGTCGGAACAACCTGAAGTATTGACTATCCTTCCGATTGGATCTAAGGGAATAGCCCACGAGGTGAATCAACTGCGTCCGGGTACTTCGATCGAAAGCATCCAAATAGAGGAACAGATTGAATTGGAGAAATCAGCTGGACCGTCCACTTGTTTTCTTATTTTGTATTCTGCAGAAGGCCATGAAAAGGTAAAAGAGCACGCCGGAGCGCTTTTTCATAAAATTACAATTTTAGGAACTGATACATAGATATCAGTTTATTTTTTTTTATTCTTGACTGAATGCTCATTCATAATATAATGGAAGTAATAACATTCGGAATATATTTATATATTTGAACATAGGAAAGGAGTGTTAGTTCATGAAGGCACTGTTTTGGATAAATTGGATTGCGTTCCTTTTTGTAACCGCTTACGCAATTTCGCTCTTCGTATACGTCGTAAAATCGCGTATTCGCTTCATTAAACTTGGAAAAAAAGAAGCGTTTGACAATGACGTGAAAGCACGGCTCAAAAAAATCTGGACCAATGTTTTTGGCCAAAAAAAGTTGTTGAAGGATAAAAAAAGCGGCATCATTCATGTCATGTTTTTTTACGGCTTTATTCTCGTCCAATTTGGCGCAATCGATTTCATTTGGAAAGGGCTTGCGCCCGGCTCTCATTTGCCGCTCGGGCCACTTTATCCAGGCTTTAAATTCTTCCAGGAAATTGTCACACTCGTCATATTGGTCGCTGTCGCCTGGGCGTTTTACAGACGCTATATGGAAAAACTTGTACGGTTGAAACGTGGTTTTTATGCTGGACTCGTTCTTCTCTTTATCGGCGGGCTCATGCTGTCAGTCCTGCTTGGAAACGGCATGGCAATCATTTGGCACGGCGAATCCGGATCATGGTCAGAACCTGTAGCTTCCGGTATTGCTGCTGCATTTAGCTGGATGAGCCCGGGGGCAGCCGCTGCAATATTTTATATTGCCTGGTGGGTACATTTGTTATTTTTACTCTCATTCCTTGTTTATGTTCCGCAATCAAAGCACGCCCATTTAATCGCTGGACCGGCAAATGTCTACCTCGAGCGACCTGATGAAGGGAAAAAGCTGAAGGCGATCGATTTTGAGGATGAGACACAAGAGACTTACGGTGTGGGCAAGATTGATGAGTTCACAGACCTTCAGCTTTTAGATCTATATGCATGTGTGGAATGTGGCCGCTGTACAAATATGTGTCCAGCGACTGGCACGGGAAAAATGTTATCCCCAATGGACATTATGATTAAACTGCGCAACCACTTAACGAATTATGGTGCCGCAGTTACGCATACTCAGCCATGGGTCCCGACATACGCGTTTGCTGGCACGGTGGGCAACCAGCTTGCGAAAGCGAGTGCGGGTGAAGGGGCTGTGGAAGCTGCTGCAGCCATCGATTACCATCCCAGCATGATTGGCGAGATCATTACAGAAGAGGAACTTTGGGCATGTACGACATGCCGTAACTGTGAAGATCAGTGTCCAGTAATGAATAAACACGTCAGCCATATTATCGATATGCGCCGCTATCTTGTACTAACTGAAGGAAAAATGAACCCGGATGCACAGCGTGCGATGCAAAATATTGAGCGCCAAGGCAATCCATGGGGCTTGAATCGTAAGGAAAAAGAAAACTGGCGCGAGGCAAGGGAAGATGTCCATGTTCCAACGGTAAAAGAAATGAAAAAATCCGGCGAGGACTTCGAATACTTATTCTGGGTCGGCTCCATGGGCGCTTTTGATAACCGGAGTCAGAAAATCGCCTTGTCATTTGCAAAACTGCTTAATGAGGCCGGCGTGAAATTCGCGATTCTTGGAAACAAGGAAAAAAACTCAGGTGATACGCCGCGCCGCCTTGGAAATGAATTTTTATTTCAAGAACTTGCGACAGCAAATATCGCTGAATTCGAAAAAAATGCCGTGAAAAAAATCGTGACGATTGACCCGCACGCATATAATATTTTTAAAAATGAATATCCAGATTTCGGGCTGGAAGCGGAAGTCTACCATCATACCGAGCTCCTTCATCAGCTTGTAAAAGAAGGGCGTCTGAAACCGAAATATGCTGTAGAAGAAAAAATCACTTTCCATGATTCCTGCTACCTCGGTCGCTATAACGAAGTATATGATCCACCTCGTGAAATCTTGAAATCTATTCCGGGAGTTACTCTCGTGGAAATCGAGCGCAACCGTGAAAATGGGATGTGCTGCGGGGCTGGCGGCGGAATGATGTGGATGGAAGAAGACACCGGCCAGCGCGTCAATGTTGCAAGAACAGAACAAGCTTTGGCTGTCGATCCGTCGGTCATCAGTTCCGGATGCCCGTACTGTCTGACAATGCTGTCAGATGGAACAAAAGCAAAAGAAGTTGAAGACACAGTCAAAACATATGATGTCGCGGAGCTATTGGAAAAAGCGGTTTGCGGTGAGCCACAAGAAGTCATAGCTTCATAAATTAATAGGGCACTTCAATATTTTGAAGTGCTTTGATTTTGAAGAGTGGTTGAGCGAGCGTTCAATCGGAGAAAGGAAAGCGATTGCTTACCTCTTCGATAATAGGCGTTTGGCGGGATTATTGCTTGAATCGGCGGAATTAATCATAAAATTGGCGGGATTATGTTAAGGATCGGCGGGATTATCCTTCAATTCAACGGGATTATGGCAAGAAACCGCGGGATTATCTAAATAGTAAGGAATTTAATAAAAAAGGAGAGGGTCAAACATGGCAAAAACAGTGATTCTTGCAGGTGCACGTACTCCATTTGGGAAATTTGGCGGTGGTTTGAGTTCACTTACAGCGTCAGAGCTTGGTGGAATCGCCGTAAAAGAAGCTTTGAAACGAGCAGATGTAGCACCTGAAGAAGTACAGGAAGTCATTCTTGGAACAGTTTTACAAGGTGGTCAAGGTCAGCTGCCATCCAGGCAAGCGGCGCGTAAGGCGGGAATCCCATGGGAAGTGAAGACGGAAACAATCAATAAAGTGTGTGCTTCCGGGATGAGGGCCGTCACTCTCGGAGACCAGATCATCCGGGCGGGTGATGAAGAAGTCATTGTAGCAGGCGGGATGGAGTCGATGTCGAATGCGCCCTATATGCTGCCGAACGCAAGATGGGGCTATAAAATGGGCGATTCAGCCGTTGTTGATTTGCTGACGCATGACGGCTTGACATGTTCATTTTCCGGCGTCCACATGGGTACGTATGGCAATTCGACCGCAAGAGAATACGAGATTACGAGAGAAGCCCAAGATGAGTGGGCATTAAGGAGCCATGAACGGGCAGTAAAAGCGATTGAAGATGGAAAATTAGCGGAAGAAATTGTCGCTGTGGAAGTGCCTCAGCGTAAAGGCAATCCCATCACGCTCAAAGACGATGAGGCACCGCGGAAAGATACGACAATTGAAAAGTTGGCAAAGCTTAGGTCTGTTTTTGATAAAGATGGAACTATCACGGCAGGTAATGCTCCAGGTGTGAATGACGGTGCAGCAGCACTCGTTTTGATGAGTGAAGAACGAGCCAACCGAGAAGGAAAAGAGCCACTCGCCTATTTACTGGGTCACGCAGACGTTGCAGTCGAGGCGAAAGATTTTCCGCAGACACCTGGTCTCGTTATTAACAAACTATTAGAGAAAACTGGAAAGTCTCTTGAAGAAATCGCCCTTTTTGAAATAAATGAAGCTTTTGCCGCAGTAGCGCTTACCAGCAATAAAATTGCCAATCTTGATCCAGAAAAAGTGAATGTTAATGGAGGGGCCGTTGCACTCGGACATCCAATTGGCGCTAGTGGAGCGAGAATTATTTTAACACTTATCTACGAATTGAAACGGCGCGGTGGCGGTCTTGGAATTGCATCGATTTGTTCCGGCGGCGGCCAAGGTGATGCTGTATTGATTGAAGTACCAAAACAGTAAAAATCGAGGAGGCTTAATATGGATATTAAAACAGTTATGGTCATTGGTGCAGGTCAGATGGGGGCGGGCATTGCGCAAGTTTGTGCGCAAGCCGGATATAAAGTGTATTTGAATGATTTACAAGAAAAATTAGTGGAAAAAGGTTTTGAACAAATTTCAATAAACCTTAGTCGTCAAGTGGATAAAGGAAGAATGACAGAGGATGAAAAATTACTCGTCTTCGATCAATTGTTTAAATCAACAAACTTGCAACAGGCACAGTATGTTGATGTGGTGATTGAAGCGGCGACTGAAAACATGGAGATTAAAGCAAGTATTTTCCGAGAACTGGATAAATACGCTCCAGAGCACGCCATTTTGGCTACGAATACATCATCACTTCCAATTACAGAAATTGCTGCTTTTATGAAGCGTCCGGAAAAAGTCATCGGTATGCATTTTATGAATCCTGTCCCTGTCATGAAACTAGTGGAAATTATTCGGGGGCTTGCTACTGAGGATGATGTATATCGGGAAATCGAAGCGATGGCGATTAAATTAAACAAAGTACCAGTGGAAGTAAATGATTTCCCCGGGTTTGTCTCAAATCGCGTTTTGATGCCAATGATTAACGAAGCCGTTTATACATTGTATGAAGGGGTGGCTTCGAAAGAAGCGATTGATAATGTGATGAAGCTTGGGATGAATCATCCGATGGGACCGCTCACTTTGGCCGATTTTATCGGACTTGATACTTGTCTTTATATTATGGAAACACTGCATGAAGGGTTCGGCGATGATAAATATCGGCCATGTCCTCTCTTAAGAAAGTATGTGAAGGCCGGCTGGTTAGGTAAAAAAAGCGGGCGCGGCTTCTATGTTTATGACTGAAAGCACCTGAGCGGGGGGAACAACCATGAATCTACAATTGACAGAAGAACAGACAATGATGCGGAAAATGGTGCGGGATTTTGCTAACGAAGAAATTGCCCCATTTATTGACCGGATGGAAGCGGGAGAATTTCCACGAGAAATTTTAAAGAAAATGGGTGGCCTTGGGCTAATGGGGATCACCGTTCCTGAAACGTATGGCGGCGCTGAGATGGATTTTCTATCATATATCATTGCCATCCACGAGTTGTCGAAGGTGAGTGCGACAGTCGGAGTGATTTTGTCTGTGCATACGTCTGTCGGCACAAATCCGATTATGTACTTTGGAAATGAGGAGCAGAAGCAAAAATATGTGACAAAGCTTGCGAGCGGAGAATATTTAGGGGCATTTTGCCTCACCGAGCCAAGTGCGGGTTCAGACGCGGCGAGCTTGAAGGCGCGGGCGGTTCGCCAAGGCGATCACTATATTCTTAACGGCACTAAAGCTTTCATTACAAATGGCGGCGAAGCAGATGTGCATATCGTATTTGCACTGACAGAACCAGCAGCAGGCAGCCGAGGCGTTTCCGCTTTTATCGTTGAAAAAAATACACCAGGATTAATCATTGGTAAAGATGAGAAAAAAATGGGACTGCGCGGTTCCAGAACGGTTCAGCTGACATTTGAAGACATGAAGGTTCCAGTCGAAAATCTCCTTGGAAAAGAAGGAGAAGGATTCAAAATTGCCCTCGCTAACTTAAATATCGGCAGAATTGGCATTGCTGCGCAAGCGTTAGGGATTGCCGAAGCGGCATTTGAAGCTGCAGTAAAATATGCTGGAGAGCGGAAGCAATTCGGAAAACCGATCGCTGAACAGCAAGGAATTGCGTTTAAATTGGCGGACATGGGAACCGCGGTCGAAGGTGCTAGACTCCTAGTGTACCAAGCAGCAGACATGTGGGGCCGAGGAATTTCCTGTGGGAAAGAAGCATCAATGGCCAAACTATTTGCTTCAAAGGCAGCTGTAGAAGTAGCAACAGAGGCGATTCAAGTGTTTGGCGGCTACGGCTATACCGAGGATTACCCTGTAGAACGCTATTTCCGTGACGCGAAAATCACGGAAATCTATGAAGGTACGAGCGAAATACAAAGAATCGTAATAGGAAAGCACCTGTTAAAATAGCAATCTGACACCCGAGGAGGACTAGAGATGAATTTTCGCTTAAGTGAAGAACATGAAATGATTAGGAAAATGGTTCGGGATTTCGCCCAGAAGGAAGTGGCACCGACCGCTGCGGAGCGTGACGAGGAAGAGCGCTTTGATATGGCGTTATTTGAAAAAATGGCGGAGCTTGGTTTAACCGGAATCCCGTGGCCTGAAGAATACGGTGGAATTGGCAGCGATTATTTGGCGTACTGTATCGCCGTCGAGGAGTTGTCCCGCGTTTGCGCTTCAACCGGCGTGACACTATCTGCGCATACGTCACTTGCAGGCTGGCCCGTTTATAAATTTGGCTCGGAGGAGCAGAAGCAAAAATATTTACGTCCGATGGCAGAAGGATCAAAAATCGGCGCTTACGGATTGACGGAGCCAGGGTCAGGATCAGACGCCGGTGGAATGAGAACGACGGCGAGGCTTGATGGGGAAAATTACATTTTAAATGGCTCGAAAATTTTCATCACTAACGGCGGCATTGCTGATATTTATATCGTCTTTGCTTTGACAGATCCGAACGATAAACGAAGCACGACCGCTTTTATTATTGAAAAAGATTACGAAGGCTTTTCAGTCGGGAAAAAAGAGAAAAAACTCGGTATTCGCTCATCACCAACAACGGAAATCATTTTCGAAGATTGTAAAGTACCTGTCGAAAATGTCCTCGGTGAAGTAGGTCAAGGCTTTAAAATCGCAATGATGACGCTTGACGGCGGACGAAATGGCATTGCTGCACAGGCGGTCGGAATTGCTCAAGGAGCGCTTGACGCATCAGTTGCCTATGCAAAAGAACGGAAGCAATTTGGAAAACCGATTGCCGAAAATCAAGGAATCTCTTTCAAACTGGCAGATATGGCGACAAGCATCGAAGCTTCCCGCCTACTCACATATCAAGCAGCATGGCTAGAGTCGAAAGGTCTTCCTTACGGCAAGGAATCTGCCATGTCTAAGCTGATGGCAGGGGATACAGCGATGAAAGTGACTACGGAAGCTGTCCAAGTGTTCGGCGGCTACGGCTATACAAAGGATTACCCTGTAGAGCGCTTTATGCGTGATGCAAAAATTACCCAAATATATGAAGGCACACAGGAAATCCAGCGTCTCGTCATTTCCCGGATGCTCACGAAATAAAGACGGATGCGACAAGAAAGCAGGTGATGTTGTGAGTATGAAAAGAGAAATTCATGCATCAGTCAAGGATGAGCAGCTCATCAAAAAACGGCGGAGCCAGATGATTCGCGGTGCCGTATCACTTTTTAAACAGAAAGGTTTTCACAGGACGACAACAAGGGAAATTGCTCAAGCTTCCGGTTTCAGTATCGGAACTTTATATGAATATATTAGGACGAAAGAAGATGTACTTTATTTAGTATGTGACAGCATTTACGAGGAAGTGAGTGAGCGTCTTAGCAGAATGGACCTCGATAAAGGGACACTGGCCAGCCTGAAAATCGGCATTAGCCATTATTTTAAAGTCATGGATGATATGCAAGATGAAGTACTCGTCATGTATCAAGAGGCAAAGGCGTTATCCCCTGAGGCGCTTCCCTATGTGCTGAAAAAAGAACTCGAAATGGTCGGGATGTTCGAACAGCTGATCAACTGCTGTGTGGAAAAGGGAGAATTAGACATTGGCAAGGAGCACCAGCAATTGCTGGCCCATAATATTTTTGTGCAAGGACAAATGTGGGGGTTCCGCCGCTGGGCTTTGAAAAAAGCCTTCTCGATCGATGATTATATAAAACTGCAAACTGATTTACTTTTTTCAGGCATAAAAGGTTATCAGCCGCAAGTGTGAAATGGGGGGAGAATCATGAGTACTGTTGAAGTGTATAAACCAAAACATCACGTCCGTTTCGTCACGGCGTCCAGCTTGTTTGACGGCCATGATGCATCCATCAATATTATGCGCCGCATTTTACAGGCGAGCGGTGCGGAAGTCATCCATCTTGGCCATAATCGATCTGTTGAGGAAGTGGTCAACGCGGCGATTCAAGAAGATGTTCAAGGAATCGCGATTTCTTCTTATCAAGGTGGACATGTCGAGTATTTTAAATATATGCATGACTTGCTTACTGAAAAAGGTGCCGGGCATATTCGGATCTACGGAGGCGGGGGCGGCGTCATTATTCCTCGTGAGATTAAGGAATTGCATGAATACGGCATCGCCCGGATTTTTTCTCCTGATGATGGTCGTGCGCAAGGCCTTCAAGGAATGATTAATCTCATGCTCGAAGAATGTGATTATCCGACAGCGGCCGAATCGCTCCATGAAGAATTGGAAAATTTGAAGGATGGTAATCTTCGCACAGTAGCCAAGTTTATCTCGATTGCGGAAAAACGTGTAGGTGAAGATAATCATCCGTTTCCTGCTGAAATAAAACAAATGGCAGGGTCAGCACCGGTGCTTGGTATTACTGGAACTGGCGGAGCCGGAAAAAGCTCGCTGACAGACGAGCTAATCAGGAGATTTTTAAATGAGATTCCTGAGAAAAAAGTTGCCATTTTATCCATCGACCCGACAAAACAAAAAACGGGTGGTGCGCTTTTAGGCGACCGAATTCGGATGAATGCAATCTTTTCTTCGCGCGTTTATATGCGCAGCTTGGCAACACGCGGCTCAAGAAGCGAACTCTCCTTAGCGATCCAAGACGCAATCAACGTAGTAAAAGCTGCAGGCTTCGATCTGATTGTGATTGAAACGAGTGGAATTGGCCAAGGGGACGCAGAAATAAGCGAGATCAGCGATGTTTCCATGTATGTCATGACGAGTGAATTCGGTGCTCCTTCCCAACTCGAAAAAATCGATATGATTGATTACGCCGATTTAATTGTCATTAATAAATTTGAGCGAAAAGGCTCGGAGGACGCAAGAAGCCAAGTGCGCAAGCAATATCAGCGCAGCCACATGCTGTTTGATAGGGAGCTTGAAGGGATGCCCGTTTACGGAACCATCGCGAGCCAGTTTAATGATCCGGGGACGAATGCCCTATTTGCAGCCCTCATTGAAAAATTGAATGAAAAAACGGGTGCGGATTGGCCCGTTGCTTTTTCGAAAAATGAAATGGTTGAAAAGCAAGATGTGATCATTCCGAACAGTCGCCAGCATTATTTACGGGAAATTTCTGATACGGTTCGTCGTTATCATCACCACGCAGAGGAGCAGGTGCAAGTCGCCCGCCGGCTTTTTCAACTGGAAGGAGCCATTACTGCTGTTGAAGAAGGGGAAGCAGATGCGAGTGTTTTAGAAGCATTGGAATCTTTGAAACGGGAAGTGGAAGATGAGCTGACCTCGGAGTCAAAAAAAGTGCTAGCTGCATGGCAATCTACAAAAGAAAAATATGCAGGCGACCGTTTCGTAACGAAAATTCGCGACCGGGAAATTGTGACGGAACTGACCGTGAAAAGTTTATCGGGACTCTCAATTCCGAAAGTTGCTCTACCGAAATTCGAGGATTACGGTGAAATTTTAAAGTGGGTATATAAAGAAAATGTACCTGGTTCATTTCCGTTTACCGCGGGCGTATTTCCATTTAAACGACAAGGGGAAGATCCGAAGCGTCAGTTTGCCGGCGAAGGGACACCTGAAAGAACGAATCGCCGTTTCCACTATTTATCGAAAGACGATGATGCGAAGCGCCTGAGTACAGCTTTTGATTCCGTCACTTTATATGGTGAAGATCCGGACCATCGCCCAGATATTTACGGGAAAGTCGGGGAGAGTGGCGTCAGCATTTGTACGCTTGAGGATATGAAAAAGCTATATGCCGGCTTTGACCTATGCGCGCCATCTACATCCGTATCGATGACGATCAACGGTCCGGCACCGATTATTTTGGCGATGTTTTTAAATACGGCGATTGCCCAGCAGGCAAGGGAGAAAGAAACCGAACTAGGCAGGGAACTCACTGCTGAAGAATTCGAGGAAGTAAAAGCTCAAACATTGAAAACTGTCCGCGGCACCGTTCAGGCCGATATTTTAAAAGAAGACCAAGGACAAAACACCTGTATTTTTTCAACCGAATTTGCGCTCCGGATGATGGGTGACATCCAGCAGTATTTCATTGACCACCAAGTCCGAAACTATTATTCTGTTTCGATCTCGGGCTACCATATTGCAGAAGCCGGCGCCAATCCGATTTCTCAACTTGCCTTTACACTCGCAAATGGTTTTACGTATGTCGAATATTATTTAAGCCGTGGTATGGATATTAATGATTTTGCGCCAAACTTGTCGTTCTTTTTCTCAAATGGACTTGATCCGGAATATACTGTGATCGGGAGAGTGGCGAGGAGAATTTGGGCAACAACGATGCGGGACAAATACGGTGCAAATGAACGGAGCCAAAAGCTGAAATACCATGTGCAAACATCAGGACGCTCGCTTCATGCACAGGAAATTGATTTCAATGACATTCGTACAACACTTCAAGCCTTAATGGCCTTACAAGATAACTGCAACTCACTCCATACGAATGCTTATGATGAAGCTATTACGACACCGACAGAAGAATCTGTGAGGCGGGCAATGGCGATTCAGATGATTATCACGAAGGAACATGGCTTATCAAAAAATGAAAATCCACTCCAAGGGTCGTTTATTATCGAGGAGCTGACGGATCTTGTCGAGGAAGCTGTTTTACAAGAATTCGATAGGCTCAATGACCGCGGTGGAGTATTGGGGGCGATGGAGACCCAGTACCAGCGTGGGAAAATTCAAGAAGAATCAATGTACTACGAAATGCTGAAGCATTCAGGTAAGCTGCCAATTATCGGAGTGAACACGTACTTAAATCCGAATCCACCTTCCGAGGAAGATATGAATAATATTGAACTCGCCCGGGCGACAAAAGAGGAGAAGGAAACACAAATCCGGAATTTGCGGGCATTCCAAGAACAACATCACAATAAAGTGGAAGCGGCTTTGCAGCGTTTAAAAGATACCGCAGTGAGCGGAGGAAACATCTTTTCGGAATTAATGGAAACGACAAAAGTGGCAAGCCTTGGGCAAATTACTCACGCTCTTTATGAAGTTGGTGGCCAATACCGGAGGAATATGTAAAGATGGCATTTTTTGGGCCCCTTTGCGCAATCTTGTCTTTGGGTTTACAATAAAGAAAACCCTTTACAGATAGGAAGTGGACATATGAAAATTGGGCTCAGTATATTAGGCACGGTCATTGTTTTTGCTATCGGCTATTTTCTATATCAGAAACAGCTCGGTGCAATTCCGTTTTTGCTTTGCTCGTTTGTCCTTTTCTATTTTGGGTATCGTCTCCTTCCTCGTTCACCGATAAATAAAAATGGACATTTGCCCGAGGAAGAGGAGCTTGAAAAATCTCCTTCCATTCCGATTGATACACAGAAAAAATAGTGAAATCTCGCCAATCTATTCTCGGCGAGATTTTTTATTTGATAACTGAAGTGATGAAATAATACTTCGTCGATAAGTTCCAAGAAAGTGAGTAGTCGTCCAGCTCCAGCGCCTAGCCCCTCGAGGTCAAATAACCTGATCCAATAAAAGTCAAAACCGGACTTTTCTTGGATCAGAACATTTGCTTGTCGGGGCTGATTAAGGCGCTTCCGCATTAGTTATTGTCCACTGGGTAAACTTCTTAATGAAAAGTTATTGACATTCAAGTCAGTATACATATAATTGATATTGAGAATCGTTTTCATTTAAAGGCAAACTTTACATAAGGGAGAGAACAGTATTGAGAAAATTACTAGCACTTATCATATGCGTTTTCGTCATGGCTCTTGCAGCTTGTGGAAACCAATCTACAAATGAGAAAGAATCTACGAATACAAAAAATAAGGAGACTGCTTCTGAAAGTAAAGTGGTTAATCTTTATACAGCTCGGCACTATGATGTCGATAATGAACTTTATAAAAAGTTTGAAGAGGAAACTGGTATTAAAGTCAATCTTATTAAAGGTGAGGCAGATGAATTATTAGAGCGAATTAAACGTGAAGGTGACTCATCACAGGCAGACCTCTTTTTAACAGCTGATGCAGGAAGATTATTCCGTGCAAAAGAAGCGGGTGTTTTACAACCAGTATCAAGCGATGTTTTAGATAAGCAAATTCCAAAGAAATTTCAAGATGAAGACCAAATGTGGTATGGTTTAACGAAAAGAGCCCGTGTTCTTCTTTATAATAAAGATAAAGTTAAACCTGAAGAGTTATCAACATATGAAGACCTTGTTGATCCAAAATGGAAAGGCCGTATATTAGTGCGTTCTTCAGAAAGCGTGTATAATCAATCATTGTTAGCTTCATTCATCGAATTGGATGGAGAAGATAAAGCGAAAGAATGGGCAGATGGCATTGTCAAAAACATGGCACAAAGTCCTGAAGGCGGAGATCGTGATCAAGCAAAAGCGATTGCCGCCGGAATCGGTGATGTTGCCATCATGAATACGTATTACTTCGGCCAAATGCTTAATTCTGAAGATCCTGAAGAAGTAAAAGTAGCAGAAGAACTCGGCGTATTTTTCCCGAACCAAGATACGACTGGTGCACATGTGAACGTGAGTGGTGCCGGCGTTGTGAAAACAGCCAAAAATAAAGACAATGCAATTAAATTACTTGAGTTCTTATCAGCAAAAGAAGCACAAGGAAGCTTCGCTGAAGCGAACTATGAATATCCAGTCAATGAGGAAGTAGAACCAGCAGAATTATTGAAATCATGGGGAGAATTTAAAGAACAAGACATCCCGCTTTCCGTACTTGGCAATAACAATGCGAAAGCTATAATGATCTTTAATGAGGTTGGATGGAAATAAGAAAAGAAAACAGGGGTCAAAACAGGGGTCTGTCCCCCGGCACGTTAACGCTTTAATGCGCTGGGGGTCAGACCCGACAATAGACCCCGACAATAAAATAAGTTAACCCTTGTTGCCCCGTGCAACAAGGGGTTTCTTGCGAGTTAACGGAGTGTGGGGAAAAAGATGCGTAGGTTTCTGGTGAATGTGAACAGTTGGACAATATCGGCGACGATAATCATACTTTTGTTGTTCCTGCCTAATTTGGCCATCGTTTCTGGTATGTTCTCGCCATCAAATGAAAACTGGGAGCATATTAAGGAATTTGTGTTATATAAATATCTTCAGACATCAATTATTCTAGTAAGTGTAACGGCAATACTTACCATTTTGATTGGACTAAGTCTTGCTTGGTTAATTGCGCAGTATCAGTTTCCACTCCGTAATTTTTTGAAATGGGCGCTGATTTTGCCACTTTCCATTCCGCCTTTTATTGGCGCTTACACATACCACGGGATTGTGAATTATACGGGTGTCATTCAAAAGACGCTCAGAAATCAGTTTGAAATCGCGGTTAATCCTGCTTATTTTGACATTATGAATATACCAGGCGCAATTTTCATTTACACACTCTTTTTATATCCGTATGTATACACCATTACGAGAATCTTTTTATCACAGCAATCTGCCTCTCTAATCGAAAGTGCCCGCATGATGGGAAGAGGGCCTTGGCAGATTTTCTATAAAGTCGTTCTGCCCATTTCAAGGGTATCCATTATTGGCGGTGCAAGTTTAGTTGTACTGGAAGTTTTGAATGATTATGGTGTTGTCAAATATTACGGAATTCAAACATTTAGTACAGCGATTTTCCAAACGTGGTTTGGACTCGGAGATATCGAATCGTCGATTAAGCTTGCCGCGTCACTGATGGGGCTTGTCATTTTTATTCTCGTCATCGAAAAATTGCTAAGAGGGAAAAAACAATATAGTTTTTCTACGACAAAAATCAGACCCTTGCCGTTAGTTCGCCTAAAAGGAGCAAAAGCTGCATGGGCAACTGTGTATGGAATGTTCATCTTCAGTCTAGGGTTTTTGATACCCGTCATTCAATTAATTGATTGGTTGATATTAACATGGGGTAAAATTCCCGCTTACGACTTTCTCACACATGTTAAAAACTCTGTAATGGTAGCAGGCATCAGTTCTATACTCATTATCCTCTTTGCCCTGATTGTCGGGAATTTCGGCAGGCTTGTGCACGGGAGAATAGCGAAAACATTGCCGAAGCTGACAATCCTTGGCTATTCGATTCCAGGTGCGGTGATTGCCGTCGCTGTTGTCACAGCATTTATTGCCATTGATAAGTCGCTTGCACCACTCTATAATTTAATGGGAATCAGCACTACACTCCTTTTAAGCGTCAGTCTTGTCATGCTGATTTCAGCCTATATCATTCGCTTTTTTGCGATTGGCTATAATTCAATCGAATCGGGGTACGATAAAATTGGCACCGATTTCCGCGATGCATCAAGACTGCTCGGGATGGGATTGACAAAAACTTTTTTCAAAGTTGATATTCCTATGATGAAGGGTGCCATCATCAGTGGATTTATTCTTGTATTTATCGATATTTTAAAAGAAATACCATTAACCTTAATTCTTCGTCCGTTTAACTTTGAAACATTATCAACGAAAGCATTTCAATATGCAAGTGATGAGAAAATAATGGAAGCCTCACATGCTTCTTTACTTATTGTTGGAATCAGCGCTTTAGCCATTTTTGTATTTCATAAGCTACTTGAAAAGGAGCCACAATAAGATGTTTATAAACTTAGAAAATGTTTGTTTCTCATATCCGCACGTAAAAGAAAAAGCACTTGATTGTTTTTCAATGACCATTGAAAAAGGTGAAGTGATTTCAATATTAGGCCCAAGTGGAAGTGGAAAAAGCACAGTGTTACGCTTGTTAGCTGGCTTGGAAGTTCCAACTGAAGGGTTATTTTCCATTCAAGAAAAAGTGATCTTTGATAAAAAAACGTTTATTCAACCAGAAAAACGCGGGATTGGCATGGTATTTCAAGACTATGCACTATTTCCTCATATGACCGTAGCTGAAAACATCTTGTTCGGGCTTTTTAATATGAAAAAAGCCGAGAAGAAAAAACGGTTAAGAGAAGTTTTGGAATTAGTTGAATTAACCGATTTTGAAAAGCGATATCCTCATCAATTAAGCGGCGGGCAGCAACAACGGGTAGCCATCGCTAGGGCAATCGCTCCAAATCCAAATCTCATCTTGCTTGATGAGCCATTTAGTAACTTGGATGCGGAATTACAATTAAAAATCAGAAAAGATTTACGCGCCATTTTAAAAAACGCAGAAATCACTTCAATTTTCGTAACCCATGATGAAAATGATGCGCTCGCAATCGCCGATCGAATCGTGAAAATTCAAAAAGGTAAGATTAAAAATGTTGGCAGACCTTGTGATTTATTAGGCGGGCAAGTCCTTCCCAATGATGAATCAGCACAGCAAGAACAACGCGTCTTAGTCGGCGTTTGAGCAACGGAGAATTACGGATAAGCCTAATCTCATTTAGAGGGATTGGGCATTCTTTATGTAATTGATAGGTGCCGGATACCTCCTTAGAAAATAAGTATGTTTTCAAAAAATTACGCACATCGTAAAATCAAATAAATATTAGCGGAAAACAGTGGCATAAATGAAAACAATTTGTTTATAATGTTGAGTATGGATTTAGACCTGCTTGATGCAGGTCACAACGGCGAGACCATAAAGTAGTGGAGAACTTAGCCGTTGCATATGAATACTAAGGCTTTTAAATGGACTAGCGCTTTCGCTTTTCCGTTCGCCTTTTAATTATACAAGACTGAAAGGGTGTGCGTTTTTTTGAATTTGCAGCTATTGTCCAAAGAAGAACGTAAGCAAATGTCTTTCGTTGAAGTTGCTCAGCATATTTTCGATGAAAAAAGAGAACCGATTGCATTTAAAGATCTTGTTGATGAGATTGCAAGTATCCTCGAGATATCGGGTGAGGAACTTCGTTCAAGAATGGTTCAATTCTACACAGATTTGAATGTGGAAGGCCGGTTTTTATCACTCGGAGAAAACCGCTGGGGTTTACGTGAATGGTATCCATTTGAACAAATTGATGAAGAAGTGTTCGTTCCTGCTAAGCCAAAGAAGAAAAAGGCGAAAAAAGCGGTAGCAGAGGACATTGAAGATCTTGATGATGAGGATCTTGACTACGATGAAGATGATTTTGATGATCCGGAAGAACTCATAGAAGACGAGGAAGAAGAAGAAAGCCTCGAGGCACTCCGTGAAGAAGAAGAGGAGGAATTCGAGGAAGAAGAATTACTCGAAGATGATGCCTACGAGATAGAAGATGAAGAAGAAGTTGAGATTGACGAGGAAGTAGAAGAGGAAGAAGAAGAGGAATAATCCACTTGACTTCTCCAAAGTGAATATGTAATATTTTATATTGGGCTCCTTGAAAAAGGACGAAGACAAAATATGCACGCTCCCTTACATTTGTTGCGGGAGCGTTTTTTATTTTTTTAGGAGAGAATAACACAATATATATTAAAGCTTAGCAGTGCCAAGAAGGAGGAAGAAATTGTGTCAAAATATATTTTCGTAACCGGTGGGGTTGTATCATCACTTGGGAAAGGAATCACTGCCGCATCACTCGGCCGCCTTTTGAAAAATCGTGGATTAAGTGTCACCATCCAAAAATTTGATCCTTATATAAATGTTGACCCAGGGACAATGAGCCCGTATCAGCATGGAGAAGTATTCGTGACAGAGGATGGAGCGGAAACAGACCTTGACCTTGGCCATTATGAGCGTTTTGTTGATATTAATTTAAATAAATACAGCAGTGTAACAACTGGAAAAGTATACTCGGAAGTTTTGAAAAAAGAACGTCGTGGCGATTATCATGGCGGCACCGTTCAAGTCATTCCGCATATTACAAATGAAATTAAAGATCGGATTTACCGAGCTGCTGAAAAAACTAACGCAGATATCGTTATTACTGAAATCGGCGGCACTGTCGGTGATATTGAATCTCTGCCATTTCTTGAAGCGATCCGCCAGATGAAAAACGATGTTGGCCGGGACAATGTGATGTATATTCACTGTACACTTGTTCCTTATATAAAAGCGGCAGGCGAAATGAAAACAAAGCCAACACAACATAGCGTAAAGGAACTTCGTAGCCTTGGAATACAGCCAAACGTAATCGTTGTACGTACGGAAATGCCAATTTCTCAAGATATGAAAGATAAAATTGCGTTGTTTTGTGATATCGACAAAGAAGCGGTGATTGAAGCAGGTGATGCGAGTACTCTTTACTCGATTCCACTTTCACTACAAGACCAAAATTTAGATCAGATTGTTTGTAATCACTTAAAGCTTGTTTGCGGTGAAGCAGACATGACTGAGTGGAAACAGCTTGTTGATCAAGTGGAAGGTCTTACGAAAAAGACGACCATCGCCCTAGTAGGAAAATATGTTGAGCTGCAAGATGCCTATATCTCAGTAGTAGAAGCGTTAAAGCATGCAGGCTACTCATTCGATTCTGATATCGAAATCAAATGGCTGAATGCAGAGCTTGTTTCTTCAGAAAACACGGAGGAACTACTCGGTGATGTTGACGGAATTCTTGTGCCAGGTGGTTTTGGTGATCGAGGCGTAGACGGAAAAATGGCCGCTATCCAATATGCACGTGAAAATAAAATCCCGTTTCTCGGCATTTGCCTAGGAATGCAGCTTGCTTCTGTAGAATATGCACGTAATGTTCTCGGTCTCGAAACAGCTCACTCTTCGGAAATCAACCCTGTAACTGATTATCCGGTCATCGATCTTTTACCAGACCAAGAAGAAGTGGAAAATCTCGGAGGAACACTGCGTTTAGGTCTATATCCATGTAAATTGCGTCCGGGAACAAAGGCTCACGAAGTTTACAAAACAGACATTGTCCAAGAACGTCATCGCCATCGTTATGAATTCAATAACGAGTACCGTGAGCAAATGGAAAACGCTGGATTCATCTTCTCCGGGACAAGCCCAGACGGACATCTCGTTGAAATTATTGAATTAGAGGACCATCCATGGTTTGTTGCATGTCAATTCCATCCTGAATTCACATCGCGGCCAACACGCCCACAGCCATTATTTTACGGATTTATTGAGGCTTCATTAAATAATAAATAATGAAAAGGACCAACTCCTTCGCGAGTCGGTCCTTTTTTCATTCATTGTCTAGCTCCTTCGCCCAGCGACTAGCAAACTTCAGGCTTCTTCCTACGATAAGTCAACATCGGTTCGCCTTTTAGGCTCACCGTGTTTCCTTTATCTCGTCAGAATCCTTATAAGTTTGTACGTCGCTAAACGGGCGCTTCCGCTTTTCCTAATATTCATCCAATATTTCTTCGACTGTAAACCGCAAAGCAAAATAAATATACAGTGCTGCCATTAACGAGGGAAAGCCAATTCGATTGCCGTCTTCTGTTGGAAGAAGCGGCTTAAGCAAATGTGTATGAATATGAACATCTGCAAGTTCAGCCAAGCTTTTTCCTTCAGCTTTTTTATTACCTGAAACCACAACAAATGGAACTTCTTTTCGAGCGAGCTCTTCCCCTAATAAGACGGCTTCTTCATCGTCTGAAAATCTCGTGAATATGATGACCCGATCAGCGCCGGTTAAAGCGGAAACGGCATCTAATCGCTCCGCTCTCCGAAGTGGTTCCTCTCCTTCTAATGCTTCTATTACAACACCATCCATTTCTTGGAAACCCTTTAAATAGATAGTTCCTTCTCCTACAGGTGCTTGTGCCAAAACCCGAGCCCCATCCTCGATTTGGAATTCTTCATTTTCAAAGATGCGTTTAAATAAGCCCGTCAATTGTGTTGTAAACATTTTTTGCATCTATATTCGCTCCTTTTCACGCATTTCTACTATTATACTTGCATCAAGCTGCGAATTAAAGTTTGCGATATCAACTTATATGTCAGAATAATTTGCAATTTATTAAAGGAGAAAACCGTCGAATGTAGAATAGTATAAATAAGGCAAAAATGTATTGGAAATACATCTTAATACCCTATGAATATAGTCGGATGTTCTTTATTATTAACATAAAGAGGGGGATATAATGAAAGAGAAAATCTTGATTGTTGATGACCAGTTCGGCATTAGAGTATTACTTAATGAAATACTGCAAAAAGAAGGCTATCAAATTTTCCAAGCAGCGAATGGACTTCAAGCGCTCGCAATCACTAAAGACCATGCCCCTGATCTTGTATTACTCGATATGAAAATTCCGGGTATGGATGGTCTAGAGATATTAGAAAAAATGAAGAAAATAAATGCTGATATTCGCGTAATCATTATGACTGCTTATGGTGAATTAGCAATGATTGAAGCGGCGAAAAGCTTGGGAGCGCTTGCTCATTTTTCAAAGCCTTTTGATATTGAAGAAATTCGTCGGGCTGTCAGGGAGTTTCTACCGATCAAAATGGATTCATAGCAAAGTATATTTTAAACGATTTTTTATTTTACATAAACCAACTTTTTCCTCCGGGCTCTTTCAACAAAAAATAACCTTTCTTTGTTGGTAAAGAGAAGCTGAATTTGATATGATGAATAAGATAATGGTCCAGGTCCAGAAATGGTCAAGGATTTAGCATGCACATCATTGTGCAGTTTAACTCGGAGGAGGAAATAAGAATGCCTTTAGTTTCCATGACTGAAATGCTTAATAAAGCAAAAGAGGAAAAATATGCAGTTGGTCAATTCAACTTGAACAACCTTGAGTTTACTCAAGCGATCTTACAAGCAGCGGAAGAAGAAAAGTCCCCTGTAATCCTTGGTGTATCTGAAGGTGCAGCACGTTATATGGGTGGCTTCAAGTTTGTTGTCAAAATGGTCGAAGCATTAATGGAGGAATATGGTACTACGGTTCCTGTAGCTATTCATCTTGATCACGGATCAAGTTTTGAAGCTTGTGCGAAAGCAATTGACGCTGGTTTTACATCGGTAATGATTGACGGATCGCATTTCCCACTCGACGAAAACATTGAACTTACGAAGAAAGTAGTAGAACTTGCTCATATCTTCGGTGTTTCTGTTGAAGCTGAACTTGGCCGCATCGGTGGTCAGGAAGATGATTTGTCTGTTGATGATGCGGATGCTTCATATGCAATTCCAGAAGAGTGTGACCGTCTCGTTAGAGAAACGGGAGTAGACTGCTTTGCTCCAGCCCTTGGTTCCGTACACGGACCATATAAAGGAGAGCCAAATCTTGGATTTGATCGGATGGAAGAAGTTATGAACTTAACAGGAGTACCTCTTGTACTTCATGGTGGGACAGGCATTCCGACAAAAGACATCCAACGAGCTATTTCCCTTGGAACAGCGAAAATTAATGTAAATACCGAAAATCAAATTTCATCTGCAAAAGCTGTACGTGAAGTATTGGCGGCAGACGCTGAAATGTATGACCCACGTAAATATTTAGGTCCAGCACGTGAAGCAATTAAAGAAACAGTTATCGGCAAAATGCGTGAATTCGGCTCATCAGGAAAAGCATAAACATTCTTTTCTAAAGGGCGTTGCTGAAAAGATTATATAAAGAGAGAAACCGCCCATTAACACGGGCGGTTTCCGTTTATTTTATACAAAGTTGTTAAAAAAATGCAGATCCTCTACATGTTTCGTTAAAATTCGTATATAATAACATGTAAAATACCGATTTCAATTTGGAATATTCATCCAATCGGGCTGGAAAGGAAGTCAAGAATGGAAAAGCTTAAAATTGCAGGCGGATATCCGTTAAAGGGAACCATTAAAGTAAGCGGTGCAAAAAACAGTGCTGTTGCCTTGATTCCCGCTACTATATTAGCTGAATCGCCTGTAACGATTGAAGGCCTTCCCGATATTTCAGATGTGCACACATTACAAGCGTTGCTCGAAGAAATTGGCGGTGACGTCTCTTTTTATAACGGAGAAATGGCCGTCGATCCCAGCAGAATGATTTCAATGCCACTACCCAATGGAAAAGTTAAGAAATTAAGGGCTTCCTACTACTTGATGGGAGCTATGCTTGGACGATTCAAAAAGGCAGTCATTGGTTTGCCAGGAGGCTGTCATCTTGGTCCTCGTCCGATTGATCAGCATATTAAAGGCTTTGAAGCACTTGGAGCCAAAGTGACGAATGAACAGGGTGCGATTTATCTGCGTGCAGATGAACTTCGCGGGGCCCGAATCTATTTGGATGTTGTGAGTGTAGGAGCGACTATTAATATTATGCTTGCTGCTGTCAGAGCGAAAGGCCAGACGATCATCGAAAATGCTGCTAAAGAACCTGAAATCATTGATGTTGCCACCCTTTTAACAAATATGGGGGCGAAGATTAAAGGAGCAGGCACAGATGTCATTCGGATTGATGGGGTTGACAGTTTGCAAGGGTGCCGACATACGATTATTCCGGATCGAATTGAAGCTGGAACGTTTATGATACTTGGGGCGGCTGTTGGTGAAGGGATATTAATCGACAATGTCATTCCACACCATCTTGAATCCTTGATTGCCAAGCTGAGAGAAATGGGTGTACCGATTAAAACAGGTGATGATCAAATTTACATCGGGAAAAATGACAACTTCAAGCCAGTCGATATTAAGACTCTCGTTTATCCTGGTTTCCCAACCGATCTTCAACAACCTTTTACAGTGCTTTTAACTAGATCTACCGGTTCATCAATCGTCACGGATACCATATATTCGGCTCGTTTCAAGCATATTGACGAATTACGCAGAATGAATGCAAATATCAAAGTTGAAGGCAGCTCTGCGATTGTGAATGGACCATCAAGATTGCAAGGAGCACGGGTAAAAGCATCCGATTTACGTGCAGGTGCAGCGCTAGTCATTGCTGGATTGCTTGCAGAAGGGATCACCGAAGTGGCTGGCCTTGAGCATATTGATCGGGGTTACAGTGATTTAGTGGACAAGCTGAACGGTCTTGGAGCAACAATTTGGCGGGAAAAAATGACGGAAGAAGAAATGGAACAGTTAAAAAGCTCATAAATTCTTCTGCAAACGGCTATGAATGGAGAGTCATGAAGCGAACAGGCTCTCCTTTGCAACTAATACAATTTCAATGTAAAATATAGATAGGGATGAGGCCCTTTTCAACTTCAACCTCTCAATACTCTTCCAAGTAAATTGCTATCAACCCATTCCCTCCTAATGAAAAGAAAATTTTCAACAAGAGTCAGGCGAATAGTAAAATTTATTTTTCTGTTTTTTAATGTGATAAAAGCTATTAAAAATATAAAATATTTTGAATAAGAAAAAGTGTGGTGTCGAAATGGCTGAATTAACAATTTCATTATTAGAAGATATGAAACTAAAAGAACTCTATGAATTAGCTCGTGAATATAAAGTTTCATATTACAGCAAGTTGACGAAAAAAGAACTGATTTTTGCAATCCTAAAAGCGAGAGCAGAGCGGGAAGGCTTCTTCTTCATGGAAGGCGTTCTTGAAATCATTCAATCAGAAGGCTTTGGATTTTTAAGACCGATTAATTATACGGCAAGTTCAGAAGATATATATATTTCCGCTTCACAAATCCGTCGCTTTGATTTACGAAATGGAGATAAAGTTTCAGGAAAAGTTCGTCCCCCAAAAGAAAACGAACGTTACTTTGGGCTTTTACACGTAGAAGCTGTCAATGGAGACGATCCGGAAAACGCAAAGGAACGTGTTCATTTCCCTGGATTAACGCCACTTTATCCTGATCGCCAAATTAAACTCGAAACAACCCCAAATAATTTATCTACTAGAATCATGGATTTGGTTTCACCGGTCGGATTTGGTCAACGTGGATTGATCGTTGCACCGCCAAAAGCAGGTAAAACAATGCTTCTGAAATCAATCGCTAATGCAATTACAACGAATAATCCGGAAGCAGAGCTCATTGTTCTGTTGATTGACGAGCGTCCAGAGGAAGTAACCGACATCGAACGTTCTGTTAATGCAGAAGTGGTCAGCTCTACGTTTGATGAAGTTCCGGAAAACCATATTAAAGTTGCCGAGCTTGTCCTTGAACGAGCGATGCGTCTAGTAGAGCATAAACGGGATGTCGTCATTCTTATGGACAGCATTACCCGACTTGCCCGCGCCTATAATCTTGTCATCCCTCCAAGTGGACGAACATTGTCAGGTGGTATCGACCCTGCAGCTTTCCACCGTCCGAAGCGCTTCTTCGGTGCAGCCCGGAATATTGAAGAAGGCGGAAGCTTAACGATTTTGGCTACTGCACTTGTCGATACAGGCTCACGGATGGACGACGTTATTTATGAGGAGTTTAAAGGGACAGGAAACTTGGAGCTCCATTTAGACCGTTCACTTGCGGAAAGAAGAATTTTCCCAGCGATCGATATTCGTCGATCAGGAACAAGAAAAGAGGAGCTGCTCGTTCCGAAAGATCAGCTTGAAAAATTATGGAAACTGCGTAAAGTTATGTCAGACTCACCTGACTTCGCAGAGAAATTCTTACGCAAACTAAGAACCTCTAAAACAAACGAAGAGTTTTTCAATATGCTGGCAACTGAAATGAAAGGAAATGCAAACGCAAAAGGAATTCTTTCGAACCGATGATTTCTTATTGCAATCTGTGCACGTCCTTGTTATAATAAAAACTGTGATTTTTAAAATGAATGTGAGCTGTTGAAGACTTCACATCGTTATATATAACTCTGTTTCAGCAAATGATTCAGGGCATAAGGAGATGAAAGGTAATGAAAGCAGGAATTCATCCGGAATATAAAAAAGTTATGGTGAAATGTGCTTGTGGTAATGAATTTGAAAGCGGATCTGTAAAAGACGGCGTGCGCGTTGAAATTTGTTCAGAATGCCACCCATTCTACACAGGACGTCAAAAATTCGCAACTGCAGATGGTCGTGTTGACCGCTTCAATAAAAAATACGGTCTTAAGTAAAAAGCGGAAGCGCCTTGGCGCAAGAGCTAGACACATACAGACCCAAAAAACGGGCAAGAAATGCTTGCCTGTTTTTTTATTGCCTAGAATCAGGAAAATGGATGGAATTACTCCTAAAAAGATGTTTTACATCAATATAGGGGAAAGTATATAACAGGATTGAAAGGAGCGGCCATCTTATGGAGATGATGAAACAATCAGGTTGGATCGAAGTGATTTGTGGCAGCATGTTCTCAGGAAAATCGGAGGAACTGATCCGCCGTGTGAGAAGGACTCAATTTGCTAAACAGAGCATTATGGTTTTTAAACCGAAATTAGATGACCGCTATAGTGTTCACGAAGTAGTTTCGCATAATGGTACAGCCATTACGGCGCTTCCTGTTGCAGCATCCGCGGAAATTTTACATAGAGTGAATGCTGAGATAGATGTAGTTGCAATCGACGAAGCGCAATTTTTTGATGAGGGAATTGTTGCCGTGGCACAGCAGCTTGCTGACAGTGGTCACAGAGTAATGATTGCTGGACTGGACCAAGATTTCCGTGGCGAACCATTTGGCCCGATGCCGAAATTAATGGCGATCGCAGAACTTGTGACAAAGCTTCATGCAGTGTGCGCAGTGTGCGGTTCCCCAGCAAGCAGAACCCAACGACTCATTAACGGAAATCCTGCATGCTATGACGATCCCATCATTTTAGTCGGGGCTTCTGAAGCATATGAAGCGAGATGTCGCCACCACCATGAAGTTCCTGCTGGGGTTAATGCGGAATTAATTAAAAATGGCCAATAACTTTAAACAGTCCGTGATTTCGTCATGGGCTGATTTTTTATTTAATGAATTCTTGTTTTTTCTTAAATAGATCTTGAGAATTTCTAATGAGGACTCGGTTTTTAAACTTCTCGAAATCGAGTCCTCAATCCAGTTTTTAACGCCATCATTTTCGCTATTTCAACTATTGAGGACGTCAATCCAGTTTTTGAAGCCGACGAATGCCCTTTTTTAATTTTCCTTAAAGAAATATTTGCTTTGAATAAAGCGAACGTTATACTATAGAAGTGCACTTATGCAAATAGAGGTGAAAGAATATGTATGACAAATTACAATACGTGGAAGAGCGCTATGATAAGCTGAATGAGCTTTTGAGCGATCCCGAAATTGTCAGTGATGCGGCAAAACTTCGTGAATATTCGAAGGAACAGTCTGCCATAGCGGAAACGGTTGAAGTATATCGTGAATATAAAGAAGTTCAAACTCAATATAAAGAAGCAAAAGAAATGCTGGATGATAAAATGGACGCAGAGATGCGTGAGATGGTAAAAGAAGAAATTGGTGAATTGGAAGATCGGATTGAGGAATTGGATGGCCGTTTGAAAATCTTACTCGTTCCGAAAGATCCGAATGATGATAAAAACGTTATCATGGAAATTCGTGGTGCCGCGGGCGGAGATGAAGCAGCCTTATTTGCCGGAAATCTCTACCGTATGTATAGCCGTTTTGCTGAAAACCACGGCTGGAAAACAGATGTGATTGAAGCGCATTCCACAGGGCTTGGCGGCTATAAAGAAATTATTTTCATGATTAACGGAAATGGCGCATTTTCTAAGTTGAAATATGAAAACGGCGCACATCGTGTTCAGCGTGTTCCTGAAACAGAATCAGGCGGCCGTATCCATACGTCGACTGCGACAGTTGCGGTGCTTCCGGAAGCGGAGGAAGTGGAAATCGATATTCATGAAAAAGATATTCGTGTCGATACTTTCGCTTCAAGCGGTCCAGGCGGACAAAGTGTTAATACGACGATGTCAGCTGTTCGTTTAACTCATATTCCAACAGGTGTCGTTGTTTCGTGTCAGGATGAAAAATCACAAATTAAAAATAAAGAAAAAGCGATGAAAGTACTGCGCGCGCGCGTGTATGATAAGTTTCAGCAGGAAGCACAAGCTGAATACGATGCAAATAGGAAGTCAGCTGTCGGAACTGGTGACCGTTCCGAACGTATCCGTACGTACAATTTTCCGCAAAACCGGGTGACAGATCACCGAATTGGCTTAACGATTCAAAAGCTTGATCAGATTTTGGAAGGCAAGCTGGATGAATTCATCGATGCTCTAGTGATTGAAGATCAATCGAAAAAACTTGAGAGTGTGGAAGAATAAAGATGAAGCAGATGAAACTGTTTGAAGCCCTCCATTGGGCTTCTTCTTTTTTAAAAGAACATAATCGAGATGAAAATGCCGGAGAACTGCTCATGATGTGGATATTAAACATCAGTAGGTCTACTCTTTTTGCGGAACAAAGAATGGAATTGTCGGCTGTTGATTGGGAGCGATTCGCACAAGCTGTAAAAGACCATGCGTCAGGTCGACCTGTTCAGCATATTATCGGCTACGAAGAATTTTATGGCCGCCGGTTTATTGTCAATGAGCATGTGCTCATCCCAAGACCGGAAACCGAGGAACTTATCGTCGCGGTGCTTGATCGGATCAATAAGCATTTCGGGCCCTCGAGTGAGCCCCTTAAACTGGCAGATATCGGAACTGGGAGCGGAGCCATTGCGGTCACGATGAAATTAGAACGTCCGGAATTGGAAGTGGCAGCTTCGGATATTTCCACAGAGGCGATAAAAATAGCCCGTGAAAATGCCACAAAACTTGGAGCTGAAATTGAATTTCGCCAAGGGGATTTGCTAAATCCATTTATAAATGAAGGTGAGAAATGGGATATTATCCTTTCAAACCCTCCATATATACCAAATGCGGAGGAGCAAATTTTAAGCGAAGTGGTTCGTGAGCATGAACCTCACAATGCATTATTTGGCGGAGTGGACGGTCTCGATTTTTACAGGAGATTTGCGCAAGATCTTCCGAAGATCTTAAATGAAAAGGCGCTCATTTGTTTCGAAATTGGCGCGGGGCAAGGTGAATCTGTAGCAGGGATGATGAGGGAAGCTTTCCCGAAAGGCCATACTGAAATTATTTTTGACATTAATGGGAAAGATCGAATCGTCCTTATTGAAATTTGAATTGTATAAAAACTAAATTCATTGTCCATACTGCCTTGTAGAAGGGGCAGGTGTGGATGATGAATTATATGAATCATAAATTCTATCGAAAACATATAGCGTGGATGTATTTGCTTTTACTTGTGATTGGTACAATTGCTAGTTTGATGATTCCGAAGCAGGAGATGGCTGCAGCCGAAGATCCATTGATTATCCCTGAAGAAGCGATCAGGCTAAGAATTATTCCGAATAGCGACAGTGACACCGATCAAGAGGCGAAAAGGGCGATCCGCGATGCGGTGAACGCCGAAATTACGAAATGGGTGGAAGAATTAACATCCATTGACGAAGCAAGGTCGGTTATTACCTCTCATTTACCCGATGTGGATAAAATCGCACAGCAAGAGCTGGCGGAAAAAGGTCTCGATTATTCAGTAAAAGTAGAATTTGGAAATGTTCAATTTCCTACTAAACTGTATGGCCAATATCTTTATCCTGCTGGAACATACGAAGCAATCCTCATTTCTCTTGGCGAAGGCAGTGGTGCAAATTGGTGGTGTGTTCTTTTTCCACCCCTTTGTTTCCTAGATTTCTCTAACAGTCTTGCTGTGAGTCCCGGCTTCGATGAGGAGGATGTGGATAAAGCTGATGTAAAAGCGAAGGAAGAAAGTAAAGTAACAGCAGTTGTGGATAAACCTGTGGAGAACAAACGATCGTCTCAATCAGCAGAGAAAACCGTTCCCTTTGCAGCTGAAAAAGAAGACGAAGTTGAAGTGAAATTTTTCTTAGTAGAACTATTTAATAAATTATTTTGAAAACAATATTAACAAGAAGCGATAACTTATTAAGGTTATTCACAAAAAAAGCCAAAGTTATCCACTGTATCCTCAAAGTTATTCACAATATGTGTATAACTTCGTGAATAACCCACATGCAAAAAGAAAAAATAAAACTGCGAAACTTGTAGAAATATAGATTTTATCATAAGTTACTACTTTATTACTATGTTACAGGAATGAGGCAATAAAAATGAAAACAGTATGTTGGTCTGTGGATAAAATTGAGGATAACAAAATAAATTATCCACAGCTTGAAGAAGCTGCCCGTTTTTTGCAAAATAACGAGGTGGTGGCTTTTCCTACTGAAACTGTATACGGCCTTGGTGCCAATGCTCAATCCGATGAAGCAGTGTCTAAAATTTTCGCTGCGAAAGGAAGGCCGGCCGATAATCCATTAATTGTCCACATCTCTGATGTTAATCAGCTTCGGGAGTTATCCACTGTCATTCCGGAAAAGTCTGAACAACTTATGAACGCCTTCTGGCCTGGTCCATTGACCCTTATTTTCCAAAAAAAAGCTGGAGCTGTTTCAGAGCTTGTAACTGCAGGCCTAGATACGATCGCTGTCCGTATGCCTGACCATCCGGTTGCACTTGCCTTAATTTCGGCTGCCGATCTACCAATTGCGGCACCAAGTGCAAACCGCTCTGGAAAACCAAGTCCGACAACTGCTAACCATGTACGAACAGATCTTGACGGAAGCATTGCGGGGATTGTTGACGGAGGACCGACGGGTGTCGGGCTTGAGTCTACAGTTGTTGACTGTACGGGAAAGACTCCGGTCATTTTGCGACCAGGTGGTGTTTCTAAAGAAGAAATTGAAGCTGTCATCGGAAAAGTGGAGATCGATCCGGCTCTAATGAGACTCGAAGAAAAACCGAAATCCCCGGGAATGAAATATAAGCATTATGCACCTTCCGCTCCGCTATTTTTAGCGGATGGAGATCAAAAATGGATTCAAGACTTGGTTAACGAAAAACGAAATGAAGGTTTTAAAGTTGGCGTCTTGACATCTACTGAATCTTATCCACAATATGATGCGGATATCGTTCTAGACTGTGGAAGCAGATTCGATTTGACAACCGTCGCACATAACCTTTTCCATACACTCCGTTCTTTTGATGAGGAGCAGGTTGATATCATTTTTTCAGAAGTGTTCCCTGAAGAGGGAGTTGGAGCGGCAATTATGAATCGTCTTGACAAAGCAGCAGGACATAAATGGCTCCGCCAAAACATCTAAACTAGTCTACTTCCCCCTTTTTTTGCATATGTTCCCTTATAGGCATGTCCTAGGGAAAGGGGAAGGTGAATAGTGCTCCCAGAATTAGTTACTTTGCTCATTATGGCATTCGCGGTGGCGATGGATGCTTTTTCTGTCTCTCTTGGGTTGGGAATCTACCAATTAAGAATGAGACAGATCTTTTACATAGGATTAACAGTAGGATTTTTCCACGTGTTAATGCCGTTAGTGGGTATTCTTGCCGGACATCTATTATCAGATACTTTTGGTAAAATTACCGGCTATATAGGTGGAATCTTGCTTATTATACTTGGATTGCAAATGATCATTTTTTGCTTCCACGAGGAGCGAAATTCATTTTTTTCACCAGCTGGTCTTGGATTGATTATATTCTCGTTCATCTTGAGTCTTGACAGTTTTTCAGCAGGACTCAGTCTCGGAATGTACGGTGTTAAAGCGGCAATCGCCGTTCTATGTTTCGGGTTTGTCGCGCTTGGCCTCACATGGGGGGGACTTCTGCTTGGCAGAAAAGTTCAAAACTTGCTGGGTCCATATGGGGAAATATTTGGTGGCATCGTGTTAATTATCTTTGGAATTAAATTACTTCTACCTTTATAATTGAAAAATAAGAGACAGTGTCTTATGGATGCTGTCTCTTTTTGTTAATATATGTCATAATACTTAGTATCTTGACTTTTGACCTAAAGGAGGGGCTCGACTTTGAATATTCTTTTCATCTGTACTGGAAATACGTGCCGAAGCCCTATGGCTACAGCAATTTTTAATCATCAGTGGCTAGACAAGGGTGAAGCGAAATCGGTTGGTTTATTTGCAGTAGAAGGAGAAGATGCTGCTCTACATACACTCAATGTATTAAAAGAAAATGGAATTGAACTCAAACATCAATCAAGACAGCTGAAGGAAGAGGATATTGAATGGGCGTCGCTTGTGCTCACAATGACCGCTTCCCATAAAGCGATGCTTATGAATAACTTCCCTGGTGCAGCTGATAAAATTTTCACTTTAAAGGAATATGTGAATGGCCCAGATGCTGCTCTTGATGTGATCGACCCTTATGGGGGAGATATTCATGTATACCGGTCTACCTTTGCTGAATTAAAAGAATTGATCAATCGCATTTTTAAAGATTAGGGGAATGGATCATGAAAAAGAGAAAATATAAGTTTGGATTGCAAAAAAGACTTGTGCTTTTTACAACGCTGCTAGCTTTGATAACTTTTACGACAAGTGCTTTATTTCTTGGTTTTGTTTATCCATACGTTTCTGATTATATGAGTCAGCAACTATTCGTCATTATCACATTGTCTTTAGGGATTATTTGGTCAGGGATACTTGCCTATTTTGGAGCTCGCCTGCTTACGGCTCCATTACAAAGACTGGAATATGCCGTTGTTAAAGCAGGTGAAGGCGACATTCGTACAGATGTAGAAGTAAATAATGTAGACGATGAAATAAATGCGCTTGGAAAAGCTTTTAATCAAATGCTCCATAATTTTAGAGAAATGGTTCACCGTATCGAAGCGAATTTTAGCCAAACCAATGAAAGTGTCCTTGCTATTTCCAAAAAATCGATGGATGCAGCTGACGAGGCTGAAAGTGCAGCCCATACAATTACCGAAATTTCAGCGGGGGCAGAAAGCTCAGCCGCAGCCATTCAAGCGACAGCCGAATCTGTGGAAGATATTAGTAACATCGCCAAGGAAGTCCAGGAAAAGGCAAGGGAATCAGAGAAAATTTCAGAGCTGATGGTGAAGGAATTGAAAGACAGTCAGCAAGTTGTTCAATCACTTGTGAATGGGATTGGGAAGCTTGCAGAAGATAATCGTGAATCACTTGGAGCTGTACGCAGGCTTGAGGAGAATGCAAAACAAGTGGAGCAAATCATTCAACTTGTCGGTGATATCGCAAATCAGACGAACTTGCTTGCCTTAAATGCATCCATCGAAGCGGCAAGAGCAGGAGAGCATGGGAAAGGTTTCGCTGTAGTTGCTGAAGAGGTTAGAAAGTTGGCAGATGAAAGCGCAAAGGCTGTCCAAGGTATCTCAGATCTCATTCAAAACATTCAAGTGGAAGTTGAAAATGTCGTAAAACAAATTACTGAGCAAGTAGGTTCAGCAAATAATGAAGTGAAAAAAGGGACGCAAACAAATAAAGCCATCGCCGAAATGACAGAAACGATTCATGAATCTGCCTCTGCGGTGAAAAATATATCTCAGCTCGTCGACAATCAAATGGAAAGCGTCCACCAAACATCGATGCAAGCACAAGAGGTCGCAGCGATTGCTGAAGAAACGTCCGCGGGTGCAGAGGAAGTGGCGAAACAATCAAAGAAACAAGCGGAGGACATGGAAGAAATTGACGAGCTTGCGGGGCAATTGAAGGACCAAGCTGGCAAATTAAAAGACACAATCTCTCGTTTCACATTATAATAGGGAAATAAACAAACAGGACAGGTTCAATTGGACCTGTCTTCTTATTAAAAAGGAGGCATTATCATGAAAGTAGCTTTAGCGTCTGATCACGGTGGCATTCATATCCGTGAAGAAATTAAACATTTGCTGGAAGAAATGAAGATAGAGTATGACGATTTTGGTTGTGACTGCGAAGATTCCGTGGACTACCCGGATTATGCACTACCGGTTGCGGAAAAAGTGGCAAAGGGAGAATATGACCGCGGTATTTTAATTTGCGGAACAGGAATTGGCATGAGCATTTCCGCTAATAAAGTAAAGGGAATTCGCTGTGCTCTCGTTCATGACGTTTTCAGTGCGAAAGCGACACGTCAACACAATAATAGCAACGTACTGGCCATGGGAGAACGCGTCATTGGTGCGGGACTCGCGAGAGAAATCGCAAAAACCTGGCTCGAAACCGAATTCGAAGGCGGACGCCACCAAACACGCATCACCAAAATCACAAACTACGAAGGGTGAGGTGCCTGTCACTCCCCGAATTATGTCGAAACAATACCGGGTGGTGACAGGCACCACCCGAAAAATGTCGAAAAATCAGCTAGTTGTTGGGGGGGAGTTCTGTGGCTTTGCCGATTGATGAATGGCGTGCGGAGATGGAGAGGATTGTTCAGGAGTGTAGCGGGGAATTAAGGCTTGGGGCTGGGAAGGTTCTCGTAATTGGCTGTTCCACTTCAGAAGTTGCTGGTGAAAGAATTGGAACTTCTGGAACCATGGAAGCGGCATCGATGATTTTTACTGAACTGAAAAAGTATGCCAATGAGCAGAATTTTCATCTTGCTTTTCAATGCTGTGAACATTTGAACCGCGCATTGGTTGTGGAACGAGAAACAGCCGCCAAAAAAGGATGGGATGAAGTATCCGTTATTCCCGTCCCAACTGCAGGAGGATCGATGGCTGCTTATGCCTATGATCATTTTGATGATCCAGTGGTCGTCGAATTTATTAAAGCGGATGCTGGAATTGATATCGGTGATACGTTTATCGGTATGCATTTAAAGCATGTAGCCGTTCCAATTCGCATCAATCAAAAGCAACTCGGAAATGCGCACGTAACCATTGCGACGACGCGAAACAAACTAATCGGTGGTGCGAGAGCTGTATATGAACGAGGAAAACTGAACGATCAATGCTAATTTTGACAATAATGTTCAGTTTTAGCCGGTAAAAAACGAAAAATCGTTTGGCAAGCACTATCCTTCATGGTAAAATGGAAAAGAATTTATAACAACTATTAATAATCGGTAAATTGATGAGGGGGAGCGAAATGAGCATAATTGCACAACAAGATCCGCAAGTATATAAAGCTATTCAAAATGAGTTGAAGCGTCAGCGGACAAAAATTGAATTAATTGCATCTGAAAACTTTGTAAGCGAAGCGGTCATGGAGGCCCAAGGTTCTGTTTTAACTAATAAATATGCAGAAGGATATCCAGGACGCCGCTACTACGGTGGCTGCGAATATGTCGATGTTGCTGAAGACCTTGCGCGCGACCGAGCAAAAGAGATTTTTGGAGCAGAGCACGCCAACGTGCAGCCTCATTCCGGCTCTCAAGCAAATATGGCCGTTTACTTTACTGTTCTAGAACCAGGCGATACGGTTCTTGGTATGAATTTATCTCACGGCGGTCACTTGACACACGGAAGCCCAGTTAACTTCAGTGGTGTTCAATATAATTTCGTTGAATATGGTGTAGATGAAAAAAGCCATCTAATCAATTATGAAGATGTTCGTCAGAAGGCATTAGAGCATAAACCTAAGCTGATCGTTGCTGGAGCCAGTGCTTATCCTCGCGAAATTGATTTTAAAAAATTCCGGGAAATTGCTGATGAAGTCGGCGCTTATTTAATGGTCGATATGGCTCATATTGCAGGACTTGTTGCTGTTGGACTTCATTCTAATCCAGTTCCATATGCACATTTCGTTACAACTACAACTCATAAAACATTGCGCGGACCAAGAGGCGGTATGGTTCTTTGTACAGAAGAATTTGCAAAGAAAATTGATAAAGCGATCTTCCCTGGCTTGCAGGGTGGTCCACTGATGCATGTGATTGCAGCAAAAGCAGTCTCTTTCGGTGAAGTACTGAGCGATGATTTCAAAACTTATATCCAAAACGTCATTGATAATGCAAAACGCCTTGGCGAATCGTTGAAAAAAGAAGGGATTGACCTTGTTTCAGATGGAACGGACAATCACTTGCTTTTACTCGACTTGCGTTCATTTGGCTTGACAGGAAAAGTAGCTGAAAAAGTATTGGACGATGTCGGTATTACAGTAAACAAAAACACGATTCCTTACGACCCGGAAGGTCCATTTACGACAAGCGGAATTCGTATCGGTACGCCAGCTGTCACTTCAAGAGGGTTTGGGCTTGAAGAAATGGATGAAATTGCAGCCCTGATCGGATTTATATTGAAAAATCACGATAATGAAGCTAAATTGGATGAAGCCCGTAACCGCGTTGAAGCATTAACTTCTAAATTTGCATTATACGAATAAAAGCGCAGGCGCCTTGCTTAGCCCCGACAAGCAAATGTTCTTTCGCCAATGAAGTCCGACTTTTGACTTCAATGGTGAAAGGGCATTTGACCTCGAGGGGCTAGGCGCCGGAGCTAGACGAATAATAAATAGAAAAACGAGCTGTTTCTAAAATTAGGAGCGGCTCGTTTTATTTTTTTTAAAAAAATGAGTATAACATATTTCCTATTTATCTTGCTCTACACCCTACTTTTCGGTAGAATAATCAACGACAAGTCGAATAATGCAGGTAATAGCAACCAGTTTTGGCTGCATGTTAAAAATATCCGCTGCTTTCGGCATGACCCAAATTAAAGGAGAGATACCATGGCCAAAGTATATGTGTTCGACCATCCTCTCATTCAACACAAAATAACATTTATTAGGGATAAAAACACGGGAACGAAGGAATTCCGCGAACTTGTGGATGAAGTGGCAACTTTGATGATGTACGAAATTACGAGGGATATGCAGCTCCAAGAAATTGAAGTGGAAACCCCTGTTAGTACAGCAAAATCAAAAGTGATCGCCGGAAAAAAATTAGGCATTGTTCCCATTCTTCGGGCTGGTATCGGGATGGTTGATGGCATCCTTAACTTGATTCCTACCGCAAAAGTGGGTCATATCGGCCTTTACCGTGATCCTGAAACATTACAACCTGTTGAATATTATGTAAAACTTCCAAGCGACGTAGAAGAACGCGATTTTATTTTAGTAGATCCGATGCTTGCTACAGGTGGTTCTGCCGTTGCTGCGATTGATTCGCTGAAAAGCCGCGGAGCGAAGCATATTAAATTTATGTGTTTAATTGCGGCACCTGAAGGAGTCGAGGTAATGCAAAAAGCCCATCCAGATGTGGATATTTATATCGCTGGCCTTGACGATAAATTGAATGAAAAAGGCTATATCGTTCCTGGACTTGGTGATGCAGGTGACCGTTTATTTGGTACGAAATAAGCTGACATGACAAAACGTGTAAAAGTGATGTCCATTTTTGGAACTCGGCCGGAAGCAATTAAAATGGCTCCGCTCGTGTTGGAGCTGCAAAAGCGCTCGGACGAATTTGAAGCGATCGTTGCAGTGACTGCCCAACATCGGCAAATGCTTGATCAAGTACTCGACATATTTGATATTAAGCCAGATTATGATTTGAACATTATGAAGGATCGCCAAACGCTTATCGATGTAACGACCCGTGGTTTGGAAGGACTCGACCGTGTGATGAAAGAAGTGAAGCCAGATATCGTGCTCGTACATGGCGATACTTCCACGACGTTTATTGCGAGTTTAGCAGCCTTTTATAATCAAATTGTCGTTGGTCATGTGGAAGCAGGCTTACGGACTTGGAATAAATATTCTCCTTTTCCTGAAGAAATGAATCGTCAATTGACAGGCATTATCGCAGATTTGCATTTTTCACCGACTGAGAAGGCGGCGCAAAATCTATTAAATGAAAATAAAAATGTAGAAACGATTTTTATTACAGGCAACACAGCGATCGATGCATTGAAAACGACGGTAAAAGATGAGTATAGCCATGAGGTATTGGACAAGCTCGGCGATGACCGCTTGATTTTATTGACGGCGCATCGCCGAGAAAACTTGGGTGAACCGATGAGGAATATGTTCCGTGCGATCAAGCGAATCGTGAACGAACAACCTGATGTTCAAGTCATTTACCCAGTCCATTTGAACCCAGTCGTGCGGGAGCTTGCTGATGAGATCCTCGGAAATGATGCGAGGATTCATTTAATCGAACCACTCGACGTAATTGATTTTCATAACTTTGCCAACCGTGCTTACCTAATCCTTACTGATTCAGGTGGTGTTCAGGAAGAAGCACCTTCACTTGCCGTCCCAGTCCTCGTTCTTCGAGATACGACCGAGCGGCCGGAAGGTATTGAGGCAGGCACGTTGAAGCTAGCCGGGACAGATGAAGAAACGATTTATCAACTGGCAACACAGCTGCTGACTGACAATGCTGAATGTGAAAAAATGGCCAATGCAGCGAACCCATACGGAGATGGTCATGCTTCGTCGCGGATTTGCGACGCCATTTTGTATCATTTTGGTAATCGTAAAAACAAGCCAGATACATTTAAAGCTTAATCACTAGGAAAAAGACGGAAACTCCGTCTTTTTTTTTATTTGGAGCAAAATCCACAAAAACCCAGCTGTCAAATTTAGTCGAAAACCGACCTTCTGAATAATTTTTGATGATTTTGTGAACAATCCCCAAACACCCGGAAACCATAGTTGAAAAATACTGGAAACACGTTGACTTTGATATAGTGCTATTGTATGCTAACAAAGGGTATGACTAATACGTTATTTCGTTTATTCGCAACTATTCCGGGCATGAGCGCGCACATGCTTTTGGTAATCGTTGAACACTAGCTTTTCATCGAACTCTTCAATGCCAAGTTGAAACGTTTCACATTGGCCCACAAAGTTCGACATTTCTTTTCAGGAGATTAAAAAAGATATGCCGGAACTCCAACAATTATTCTACAGGCACTGCAAATACATATTATATCTTTTGTCGATTTATGTATTGGGATGGGGATTCACGAGCTATAAATCCATCTTTATGGGTTTAATACTCGGCACATCTGTAAGCCTTTTTAATCACTGGTATTTAGTAAGGAAAACGACGATTTTTGGCGAAGCTTTTACTTCGGGAAAAAAAGTTCGTTCACTAGGTACGCTAGTAAGAATGGCAACTGTTATTTTGGCCGTTTATATTGCCGGAAAGTATCCGGATACTTTTCATTTAGTAAGTGTGATTATTGGAGTAATGACAGCCTATGCCGTCATTATGATAGATTTTGCATTACAACAAATTTTTAAATCCCACGAATAGCGGGAAGAGAGGTGAACTCGATTGGATCATGGAGCACCACTAGTCAACATTGGGGGGCTATGGTTTAACTTATCAAACGTTTTAATGATTTCGGTCTCAGCATTGGTCGTCATCTTAATCGCAGTCCTGTCCACCCGGAATCTACATATGAAGCCAACTGGCATGCAGAACTTCATGGAATGGATCATGGATTTTGTAAAAGGTATTGTCAAAAGCAACATGGACTGGAAAACCGGCGGGAACTTTCATTTGCTTGGTATAACATTATTAATGTTTATTTTCGTATCCAACATGCTCGGACTGCCATTCGCACTTATCGTACATGATAATCTCTGGTGGAAATCACCGACTGCCGACCCTGTCATTACTTTAACATTGGCAGTAATGGTTATCGGTTTATCCCATTATTACGGGGTGAAGATGAAAGGTGCCAAGGAATATGGGCGCGACTATTTCAGGCCAGTAGGATTTATGTTCCCCTTTAAAATTATTGAGGAATTTGCAAACACGATCAGCCTCGGTCTCCGTCTATACGGAAACATTTATGCAGGTGAAGTGTTGATTGGTTTATTGGCTGCAGTTGGTTCAGCCAGTTTCTTAGGTGCTGTTGGAGGAATCATTCCTCTTATGGTATGGCAAGGATTTAGTATCTTTGTCGGCGCACTACAAGCATTTATTTTTACTATGTTAACGATGGTTTATATCTCACACAAAGTGAGTTCAGACCATTAATATATACCTGTTCATAATAGGACAGACCAATAAATATTTTTTTATAAAACGAGGAGGAAATTCATAATGTACGCATTAGCAGCAGCAATCGCAATAGGTTTATCAGCATTAGGCGCAGGTCTTGGTAACGGTATGATCGTTTCTAAAACAGTAGAAGGTATGGCACGTCAACCAGAAGCACGTGGTATGCTTCAAACAACAATGTTTATCGGTGTAGGTATCGTTGAGGCGATTCCTATCATGGGTGCGGTTATCGCGTTCATGCTACAAGGAAGAGTATAAGCTTCGTCCTACCATAGGATGAATTAGCTCTTGATAAAAGCTTGAAAATGGCGAAGCTCACTAGCTGGGAATCTTCGCCATTGCTTTATGTAAAGAATAAGTAAAAATGCTGTCGATACATATATCAGCATCTTCAAACACCTATTCGGCGCGATGATACAATTGCGTCTTCATTTTTGAAGGGAGTGAAGCAAACGTGCTTACTAATTTCGCACTTGGAGCTGCTACCGGTACTTTTAACGGTGGAGATATCCTTTTTACAATTGCAGCCTTTGCGCTTTTAATGTTTATCTTGAAAAAAGTAGCATGGGGCCCATTAATGGGAATCATGATTCAGCGTGAAGAGCATATTGCTGGTGAAATTGAGGCTGCTGAAAAAAGCCGCAATGAATCCAATCAATTGCTGGAAGATCAAAGAGCATTATTGAAAGAAGCGCGCCTAGAAGCTCAAGAAATGATTGAGAACTCGAAAAAACATGGCGAAGCACAGCGTGAAGATATTATTCAAACGGCACGCCAAGAGGCAGAGCGTTTGAAAGAATCAGCGCGTCTTGAAATTGAACAGCAAAAAGAGCAGGCAGTTGCAGCTTTACGTGAACAAGTCGCATCATTGTCTGTCATGATTGCTTCTAAAGTTATTGAAAAAGAATTGAATGAAGAAGATCAGCAAAAATTGATCAATGACTACATTCAAAGGGCAGGAGAATAGCGATGAGCCAAAATATTGTCGCAGAACGCTATGCTTTAGCTCTTTTCCAATTAGCTAAAGAACACAATATCGTTCAAAAAATGGAAGAAGAACTGCGCGTTGTTAGAAAGGCTGTTCAGGAAAACCCAGCCTTCATTACGCTCCTTACTTCTCCAAATATGTCTCTTCATGAGAAGAAAAACTTATTGAAAAGTGTTTTTTCAGGCGTATCGCCATTCGTATCACACACATTAATGTTATTAATTGACCGTCACCGAGAGAGCGATATCGCTGATGTCGCGGGTTCGTTTATCGAATTAGCAAATAAAGAAAATGGAATTGCAGAAGCAACAGTGTATACGGTTCGTCCACTCACTGCTTTAGAAGCGGATTCTGTTTCAGCATCATTTGCACCAAAAGTCGGCAGACGCTCATTAAACATTGAAAATATAGTTGATACAAATCTTCTTGGCGGCATGAAAGTCCGCATTGGAAATCGTATATTTGACGGTAGCCTGCGCGGCAAGCTTGACCGTCTGGAACGTACATTGACCACTTAATGAAAGACTTGAAAAATGAGGGGTGAAATTCATGAGCATCAAAGCTGAAGAAATCAGTGCGCTGATAAAAAAGCAAATTGAAAATTATCAGGCTGATATGGAAGTAAGTGATGTTGGTACAGTCATCCAAGTTGGGGACGGAATTGCCCGTGCTTATGGACTGGACAATGTCATGGCAGGAGAACTTGTTGAATTCTCTAACGGCGTTCTTGGAATGGCGCAAAACCTTGAAGAAAGTAACGTAGGTATCGTTATCCTTGGACCATATACAGATATTCGTGAAGGCGATGAAGTTCGTCGTACAGGACGCATCATGGAAGTTCCTGTCGGTGAAGAAATGATCGGTCGCGTCGTGAATCCACTTGGTCAGCCGATTGACGGCCTTGGCCCAATTAATACAACAAAATCACGTCCAATCGAAGGCCCAGCGCCAGGCGTAATGGACCGTAAATCGGTTCATGAACCTCTGCAAACAGGGATTAAAGCGATTGACGCACTTGTTCCAATCGGTCGTGGTCAGCGTGAGCTAATCATCGGTGACCGCCAAACTGGTAAAACAACAGTAGCAATCGATGCAATTTTGAACCAACGCGACCAAGACATGATTTGTGTGTACGTTGCGATTGGACAAAAAGAATCAACAGTACGCGGTGCAGTTGAAACACTTCGTAGACACGGAGCGCTAGATTACACAATCGTAGTTTCAGCATCAGCTTCACAACCAGCTCCACTTCTTTTCCTAGCTCCATATACAGGAGTTACGCTGGGTGAAGAATTTATGTACAACGGCAAGCACGTACTTGTTGTTTATGATGACCTTTCTAAACAAGCAGCTGCATACCGTGAACTTTCCTTGCTACTTCGCCGTCCTCCAGGCCGTGAAGCTTATCCGGGAGACGTTTTCTACTTGCACTCACGTTTACTTGAACGTGCTGCGAAATTGAGTGACGCAAAAGGCGGCGGATCATTGACTGCCCTTCCATTCGTTGAAACACAAGCGGGAGATATTTCTGCCTACATTCCAACGAACGTTATCTCAATTACTGACGGACAAATTTTCTTGCAATCTGATTTGTTCTTCTCAGGTGTACGCCCAGCGATTAACGCAGGTCTTTCTGTATCTCGTGTTGGTGGGTCTGCACAAATTAAAGCGATGAAAAAAGTAGCAGGTACACTGCGTCTTGACCTTGCCGCTTTCCGTGAGCTTGAGTCATTTGCACAGTTCGGTTCTGACCTTGACCAAGCGACACAAGCGAAACTTAACCGCGGTATGCGTACGGTTGAAGTGTTGAAGCAAGACTTGAATAAACCAATCAAAGTCGAAAAGCAAGTTATGATCTTGTTTGCTTTGACAAATGGATTCTTGGACGACATTCCAGTTACTGACGTTCTTCGCTTTGAAGCTGAGCTTTATTCTTGGCTTGACCATAACCGCGCTGAACTGCTTGAAACAATCCGTACAACAGGAGCGCTTCCTGCAAACGAAGAGCTTGTTGATGCGTTAAATACATTCAAAAGAACTTTTGCTAAAAGCGAATAATTAATAAAGGTGAAACGGTCATTGGCCGTTTCATCCCCAACTTTGAATAAAGGGTGGTGAGAATCAGTGGCATCCTTACGTGAGATTCAATCCCGAATTAACTCGACGAAGAAAACAAGCCAAATTACCAAAGCGATGCAAATGGTATCTGCTGCAAAGTTGAACCGTGCTGAAACAAATGCGAAATCATTTGTTCCATATATGGAGAAAATCCAAGAAGTGGTCACCAGCATCGCACTTGGAAGTAAAGATGTGAACCATCCGATGCTTGTATCCCGTCCAGTCAAGAGAACGGGATATCTAGTCATCACTGCCGATCGTGGTCTGGCAGGACCATACAACAGCAGCATCTTGCGTGCTGTTTACACGAAAATTCGTGAACGCCATCAATCAGATGACGAGTATGCGATCATCGCCATCGGTCGGATGGGACGTGACTTTTTCCTCAAAAGAAATATGAACGTAGTGCTTGAAATTAACGGACTTCCTGATCAGCCGCTTTTTGCCGACATCATGGAAATTACGAGTAAAACGGTTGGTATGTTCTCAGATGGCACTTTTGACGAATTGTATATGTACTATAACCACTTCGTCAGCGCCATGACACAAGAAGTGACAGAGAAAAAAGTATTGCCGCTCACTGATCTTGGTTCTACCACAAAGCTTATGTCTTATGAGTACGAACCATCAGCTGAAGCAATCCTTGAAGTCTTGCTTCCGCAATATGCAGAGAGCCTTATTTATGGGGCACTTCTTGATGGAAAAGCAAGTGAGCACGCAGCTAGAATGACAGCAATGAAGAGTGCAACTGATAATGCTGGTGAGTTAATCGACAGCTTAAAATTATCATTTAACCGTGCACGCCAAGCGATGATTACTCAGGAAATCACTGAAATCGTCGGTGGAGTAGCGGCACTTGAATAACGAAAAGCGGAAGCGCCTTGATCAGCCCCGACAAGCACAAGACGATTCCCGAGGAGGCAGTTCTTCAGCCACCACAGGGAATTGGCTTGTGACCTCGAGGGGCTAGGCGCTGGAGCTAGACAAGTAAATGTAAATTGGAAAGACCATAACCCAGGTAGGAGGGGAAATGATGAACAAAGGACAGGTTCTACAAGTAATGGGTCCGGTTATTGACGTGAAATTCGCCAATGGCCAGCTCCCTGAAATTTATAACGCACTTAAAGTTACAAGTGCAGGTGATGCAAACATCGAGTTGACATTGGAAGTTGCCCTTCATCTTGGCGATGATACAGTTCGTACAATCGCAATGGCGTCCACTGACGGCGTACAGCGCGGTATGGACGTCCTCGATACAGGTGCACCCATTTCCGTGCCAGTTGGTGACGTTACACTTGGACGTGTATTCAACGTTTTAGGTGAAAACATTGACCTTGATGAGAAACTTGACGAAGGTGTACGCCGTGATTCGATTCACCGTGCAGCACCGAAATTTGATCAGCTTTCCACAGAGGTTGAAATTTTGGAAACAGGTATTAAAGTTGTTGACTTGCTTGCTCCTTACATTAAGGGTGGTAAGATCGGTCTCTTCGGTGGTGCGGGTGTAGGTAAAACCGTTCTAATCCAAGAATTGATCAACAACATCGCTCAAGAGCACGGTGGTATTTCAGTATTCGCTGGTGTTGGAGAGCGTACACGTGAAGGTAATGACCTTTACTACGAGATGAAAGATTCAGGCGTTATTAATAAAACAGCGATGGTATTCGGACAAATGAACGAGCCACCAGGAGCACGTATGCGTGTTGCATTGACTGGTTTGACAATGGCTGAGTACTTCCGTGATGAGCAAGGACAGGACGTTCTGTTCTTTATCGACAACATTTTCCGCTTTACACAAGCAGGTTCTGAGGTTTCTGCCCTTCTCGGCCGTATGCCTTCAGCGGTTGGTTATCAGCCGACACTTGCAACGGAAATGGGTCAACTTCAAGAGCGTATTACATCAACAAACGTTGGTTCAGTAACATCTATCCAAGCGATTTACGTTCCTGCGGATGACTATACTGACCCGGCTCCAGCAACAACGTTTGCTCACCTTGATGCAACGACAAACCTTGAGCGTAAGCTTTCAGAAATGGGTATCTACCCTGCGGTTGACCCATTAGCTTCTACTTCAAGAGCACTTTCGCCAGAAATCGTTGGGGAAGAGCATTACGAAGTTGCTCGTCAAGTTCAGCAAACACTACAACGCTACAGAGAGTTGCAAGATATTATTGCAATCCTAGGTATGGATGAGCTTTCAGACGAAGATAAACTGACTGTTCACCGTGCACGCCGGATTCAATTCTTCTTGTCACAAAACTTCCACGTAGCTGAACAATTTACAGGTCAAGCTGGTTCTTATGTACCAGTACAGGACACTGTAAAAGGCTTCAAAGAGCTACTTGAAGGTAAATATGACCATCTTCCTGAGGATGCTTTCCGTCTTGTCGGACCAATTGAAGATGCGATCAAAAAAGCGCAAGAAATGGGCGTCGAAGCATAATCCGGGAGGTAGTGTAGGTGAAGACATTGCATGTTAGTATTGTCACTCCCGACGGTCCGGTATATGACTCTGAAGTAGATATGCTCAGCACAAAAGCAGAATCGGGAGAACTCGGAATTCTCCGAGGCCACATTCCGATGGTTGCTCCGCTTCAAATTGGCGCTGTTCGCCTTAACAAGGGCAGCGAAACTGAATACGTAGCAGTCAGCGGCGGCTTTTTAGAAGTTCGCCCGGAAAAGGTAACCATTCTTGCCCAAACAGCTGAGCGGTCAGAAAGCATTGATATTGCCCGCGCGGAAGAAGCAAAGCACCGCGCAGAAGACCGTCTTCAGGGAAAACAAGATGCCGTTGATTTTAAACGGGCGGAACTGGCACTGAAAAGAGCCATGAACCGTATAGATGTATATAGCCATAAATAAGTAAAAACAAACAGGACACCTTCTGACATAGGGTCGGAAGGTGTCCAAACTTATAGCAGGCATCTAAGAAATGCATGAAGAGGAGGTTTCTAGATGCTAGAAGATGTAGCCCAGCAGGGATTAATAAGTATCATCTCACATTTATTTTTTATCGGAATAGCCTTTTATGCACTTCAAGCATTACATTTTGATAAATTACTTAGAGGAAACCGTGTCTTTCAAGCTAGGCTTCTCTACATTTTATTAACAATTGTCATTGGATCATCTGTCAGTAATTTTTTCCTCGATTATTTAAACTGGTCACAGCAACTAAAGCACCTTTTTTAAATAATAGGACTTCCGGCATGTTTTCAACAATTGGTTTTTTGTATATTATTTGATAAGTACCTCGAAAAATGTCGAAAGAAACCAGTCAATAAAAGTCTATTGCTGGCGGTTTTCTTTAAGTATTACTTTCCCCAGAGTGGAAACACTGTAATTAGGGGGAGAGGTCATGAAGAATAGACAATTTTTCATATTGGTACAATTAATCTTAAGCTTTGGTTTCATCATTATTTTTATTGGGAATAACACCAATGCAGCGCAAATCTCCACTGATGTTGACAAATTAGCACAGCTTATCAAAAGTCATAATGGCGCAATCATTGAATGGTCTTTATATGCAAGAGAATCCGTCTATCTTTCATCAAAGGATGAGTGGTTGACTAAAGGACAACAGCTTGAAGAACAGTATCCAGACATGCAATGGTCTACATCCTTTGCGACAGACACTGTTTCCATCATTGGCTATATCGATCATGGAGCGTTCAGCGAAACAATAAAAATCATATCAACCGATAAAAATAGACAATCCTCTTCGTATATAATATACGAAGCGAAGGGTTCAAGCTGGGACACTAAAGAGACTGCCAACCAAGTAGCTCAAGCAGTGAATCCAAAAGTCGATGCACTTTTCGACAAAAAGCCGATTATTTTCTCTTGTATAAAAGGCGAATTCAGTGAGGAACTGAATGAATTTCGACGTTTTTCTTTGGATGGATTTTTGCAGTCCCTTCAAGCGAAAGAAATTGAATCCGTAAAAGAAGGAGATTTTTACTCCCTTTCAGGATATTCCTCTCTTTTTGCCCAAAGCTTATCTTTACCCAACCAACAAATGAATATGCAAATTGGACTACGTAAAAACGAAATGGGACCCGGAACCACCATTGTGGTCGGCACACCCATCTTGACGATTGAATATTAATATAAAAGAATACAGACGCGGAGGGGAATACTCTTGGAAAAAATCATCGTCCGCGGCGGAAAAAGGCTGAGCGGCACTGTTAAAGTCGAGGGAGCAAAGAATGCCGTACTGCCTGTGATCGCTGCATCATTATTGGCTAGTGAAGGAAAGAGCATCATACATGATGTTCCGACTCTCTCCGATGTATATACAATTGGTGAAGTGCTGCGCCATTTGAATGCCAGCGTTGAATTTAAAAATAAAACCATTATTGTGGATGCATCAAAGGAGCTCAACATAGAAGCACCATTTGAATACGTTCGGAAAATGAGAGCATCTGTGCTTGTCATGGGCTCTTTACTTGCACGACAAGGAAAAGCCCGTGTAGCTTTACCTGGGGGCTGCGCAATTGGCTCTAGACCGATTGATCTTCACCTCAAAGGGTTTGAAGCAATGGGTGCAAAAGTAAAAGTTGAAAATGGCTTCATTGAGGCAACAGCTGAGAAGTTAACAGGTGCGAAAATTTACTTGGACTTCCCAAGTGTTGGAGCTACACAAAACATCATGATGGCGGCAGCTTTAGCTGAAGGAACGACTGTGATTGAAAACTGTGCGAAGGAACCTGAAATTGTTGACCTTGCTAATTATTTGAACGGCATGGGTGGTATTGTTAAAGGTGCTGGCACAGGTACAATCCGCATCGAGGGAGTCGAAAAATTGTATGGCGTTGAACATACAATCATCCCAGACAGAATTGAAGCGGGAACATTTATGATTGCAGCAGCCATTACTGGTGGCAACGTGCTTGTTCAAGGCGCAGTACCTGAACACTTGTCATCTGTAATTTCAAAACTGGAAGAAATGAATGTAACAATCATTGAAGAGCCAACAGGCCTTCGTGTCATAGGACCAGATAAACTAAAGCCTGCGGATATTAAAACGATGCCTCATCCGGGCTTCCCGACAGACATGCAGTCACAAATGATGGCTCTACTTGTTTGTGCACAAGGAACAAGCGTCATCACTGAAACGGTTTTTGAAAATCGCTACATGCATGCGGAAGAATTTCGCAGAATGAATTCCGAGATTAAAATCGAAGGACGTTCTGTCATTATTAACGGCCCGTGCAAATTGCAAGGAGCTGAAGTCGCTGCAACCGACTTGCGAGCAGGTGCAGCTCTCATCATTGCAGGCTTGAAAGCAGAAGGCCATACCCGCGTAACGGAATTGAAACACCTTGATCGCGGTTACTTAGATTTCCATCTGAAACTACGTTCTCTAGGAGCAGATATTGAGCGTGTGAAAGATGAAAGTGAAAAACCAGAAGTTAAAACAATCCAAGCAAAAGTAGCTGATCTTTAATAACATGAACATGGCATTTGCGGGTATACCGTAAGTGCCATGTTCTTTTTTCTGTTCTGAAAGTGTCTGGCATAAATGCTTGTCCAAGACCATATATATGGACCAAGGTGATGATCTTTTCGTCGCCTTAATTTCGTATTGGAGGCATAGGCATGAAACCATTAAAACCAGTTCTAATTTTAGCCGTAATCTTAATTGCATTATCATTCACGATACCGACCTTGCTCGTCCTGCCTGCTCAAAATGGGAATATTAGCGGGAAACTAAATGAAGAAAAACCTGTTGCAAAAAAGAAAAAGGTGAAGCATCAGACGACAAAGGAAGTAGCTGTATTTCGGACCCAAACGGAAAAGATCGAGAAACTACCATTAGAAGAATATGTGATTGGTGTCGTAGCTTCTGAAATGCCGGCTAAATTTGAATTGGAAGCTTTAAAGGCCCAAGCGTTGGCTGCCAGAACATTCGTCGTGAGCCACCTCTTAAACGCCTCTGGAGACGATAACATACCGAAGGGCGCGGACGTATCTGATACAGTAAGCTATCAAGTGTATAAAAATAAAGATGAACTTAAAAAACTATGGGGCAAAGATTATAAATGGAAATATCAAAAAGTAGCAGAAGCCGTAAAAGAAACAGAAGGTGAGATCCTCACTTATGATAAAAAGCCAATCACCGCTCAATTCTTCTCAACAAGCAACGGTTATACAGAAAACGCGGAAGATTACTGGAAAAACCAAATCCCATATTTAAAAAGCGTAAAAAGCCCATGGGACAGCGACTCCCCTGAGTTCATCAGTCAAAAAGCCTTAAGCATATCAGATTTTGAACAAAGACTCGGTGTCAGCATTGGCAGTCAAAGTGATATAGGCACCATCATCAGCAGAACGTCCGGAAAGAAAGTGGCAAGTGTAAAAATTGGCGGCAAAGAATTTACCGGCAGAGAAATTAGAGAAAAATTGGATCTTCGTTCTACGGACTTCAGCTGGGTCAGAAAAGGAGATTCAATCATCGTCACAACAAAAGGCTTTGGCCACGGGGTTGGAATGAGTCAATACGGTGCAAATGGCATGGCGAAAGAAGGAAAAAACTATCAAGATATCGTTAACCATTATTATCAAGGCATTGCCATCACACAAGTAAATCAATTTTTTGATAAGAAGTTAGCGATGAAATGAAAAAGGATACCGATGGCTCGTATTTACTATAATACGAGTCATTTTTATTTTTTTATGGCATCTTGCTCGAAAATTTGGAGTTTGAGTACGTTAATCCACACCTTTATTTGGTTTATTGGAAATTGAGAACGTCCAAATCAAAATGGACGTTGTCAAAAGCGAAAAACAGGAAATACCCACCAAATTTAATATAAATGTATAATTTCCTAACCTTTGTCGAAAAATAAAGAGCGAAATTTTTGTTACCAAGTATATTATTCTGGTTTTCTGTTCAGAATGGTGACAGAGGTGATGAAAATGAGAGAGGAAGAAAAGAATCAGTCTTCTCAATGGAAAAATTTTTTCAAAAAGCGGTGGGTATTCCCAGCAGTTTATCTAGTCAGTGCGGCATTGCTCATTTCCATGATTGTATGGTATCAAACGAGCAGTAAGGACATTGCAAAATCTCCAAATGTTTCGGAGAATGGCAAAAATATAACTGGCAAAACAAATGATGAACCAGTTGTTGAAGTTAACCAATCTTTCGAAAACATTGCATGGCCAGTAACCAAAGAAGATGAAGTTAACATTGTTACGCAATTTTTTGATGCAAATGCACCACTAGACAAACAGGAAGAAGCACTCATCGTAGATGGTAGTAAATATCGCCAAAATACGGGAATCGATATTGCCGCAAAAAATGGCGAGGAATTCGATGTATTGGCTGCAGTCAGCGGAAAGGTTGTTACGGCTCGCCAAGATCCATTGCTTGGAAATGTTATTGAAATTGAGCATGACAAAGGGATTGTGACTGTTTACCAATCGGTAAAAGACATGAAAGTTAAAGTTGGCGACCTAGTTGAAAAAGGAGAAATTCTTGCCAAATCAAGTACAAGCCAATTGAACTTAGCAGCAGCTAATCACGTCCATTTTGAAATCAGAAAAGATAATGTAGCGCTTAATCCATTAACTTACTTTGGACAACCGCTTACTGCCTTATCAGAAGCTGAAAAAGAAATGGCTCCCGCATCAGAACAACTAGATGCTGGAGACGAAACAGATAAAGCTACAAACGTTGAAGAATCAGAGGATGCAAATAAGAAACAATCTACTGAAGAAGTAGAAGACACTCATTCCCCTGAAACCGATACTGAAACGGATCTAGAACAATAATAATTATTTGAAGGCGCGCCTAATAAAAGGCCGTCTTTTTTTTCATGCATAAGTTCATTCGACAAGTGACAGGCACCACCCGAATTTTGTCGAATTCAGCTGCGACATATTTCTCGGGAAATAAACAAATTATGAGTGTTCATTTTATATGATAACTTTTCTAAAAAACGACTCCATTTATAGTACTTGTGCATTTTGTGCATATATCATCACAAATACCAATAAGTATATACAAACTGTACAAAAAAGTGAGTGTTTGAGGTGAGGAATCGTTGATAAGAACCTACATTCAGTTATCGTTCCGTTTATATCTAGAAAATAGCGATAGCATTCATATAAAATATTTCCTAAACTAACCGCAAGCTGCGGAGAGGTGCTAACATAATTTGGCCCGCGTGAGCAGATGAAGTATTTCTTTCGAAACCAGACGAGTCTCATTTCACACTCCTCACATCCAATTCGAGGAGGGCGAGCAGTGTGCACGATTACATCAAAGAGCGAACAATCAAGATTGGTAGGTATATCGTGGAGACAAGAAAAACAGTTCGCGTCATTGCGAAGGAATTTGGCGTATCTAAAAGTACTGTCCATAAAGATTTGACGGAGCGCCTCCCAGAAATTAACCCCGATTTAGCAAATGAAGTGAAATTGATATTGGATTATCATAAGTCAATCCGGCATTTGCGAGGAGGAGAAGCGACAAAGCAAAAATATAAAAAAGAAGAAGTTAATACGAATGAACTTAGTAAAGCTTAGGACAGGGGGCATAAAGCTTCCTTTTTTTTGTCTAAAATCCAAAATTTTAATACCTTCTTTCCTATTTGTAAGCGATATATGGTAAAATAAACAATTAGGGAAATCAAACAATCAACGACTTTATACCCATAAAAATGTGATGAATAGATGAAAGAAGGGATTACTGAATGTTTGCTAAGGATATTGGAATAGATTTGGGGACAGCGAATGTATTAATTCATGTTAAAGGGCAGGGAATAGTCTTAAATGAACCCTCAGTTGTAGCCATTGACCGTAATACGAATAAAGTCCTTGCTGTAGGAGAAGAAGCTAGGAAGATGGTCGGGAGAACACCAGGAAATATCGTGGCAATCCGTCCTCTAAAAGACGGAGTCATTGCTGATTTCGATGTGACAGAAGCAATGCTCAAGCATTTTATTAATAAGCTAAATGTTAAAGGATTTTTATCAAAGCCGCGGATTTTGATCTGTTGTCCAACAAACATTACGAGCGTTGAACAAAAGGCGATTAGAGAAGCTGCGGAAAAAAGCGGCGGCAAGAAAATTTATTTAGAGGAAGAGCCAAAAGTGGCTGCGATCGGTGCAGGCATGGACATCTTCCAACCGAGCGGAAACATGGTTGTTGATATTGGCGGCGGGACAACAGATGTAGCTGTTTTATCAATGGGTGATATCGTTACTTCTGCTTCGATCAAAATGGCCGGAGATAACTTCGACAACGAAATTCTAAACTATGTGAAAAAGCAGTACAAGCTATTGATCGGAGAAAGAACAGCTGAAAACATTAAAATTAATATCGGTACTGTTTTCCCGGGGTCTCGCAACGAAGAACTGGATATTCGCGGACGCGATATGGTATCTGGCTTACCGCGTACGATCACTGTTTACTCAAAAGAAATTGAAGAAGCACTCCGTGAATCCATTGATGTGATTGTCCAAGCGGCAAAAAATGTTCTCGAAAAAACTCCGCCGGAACTTTCAGCAGATATCATCGACAGGGGCGTCATTTTGACAGGTGGAGGAGCATTGCTTCACGGTATTGACCAACTTCTTGCCGATGAATTAAAAGTACCAGTTCTCATTGCTGAACATCCGATGGATTCTGTAGCATCAGGAACAGGCATCATGCTTGAAAACATGGATCGAATTGCACGCCGAAACTTTATATAAACATGTCCCTTTGGGGTCAGACCCTCGTTAGGGACTGGCCCCAAAAAAATTCCTTATTCAATATAGCAAACTTCAGCCGATATATTTTATAAAGAGATATTGCGAGGTGTTCGAATGTTACGGGGTTTTTATACGGCAGCATCCGGGATGTACGCGCAACAGCGTAAAACGGATATGTTAACGAATAATATGGCCAATATTAATACACCTGGTTTTAAAGAAGATCAGGCAGCGATTAGAGCATTCCCGGAAATGCTTCTTCAACGGATTGAAGCATCGTCCACCCAAACAGGTAAGGTAAAACAAATTGGCACTCTCAATACGGGTGTATACATGCAAGAAACACTTCCCCGCTTTATCCAAGGGGATTTACAGGAATCAAGCCTACAGACAGACTTGGCACTTTCAGACACAGACGGACGCCCAGTCTTTTTTACAGTAGATGATGACGGTCAATCAAAATATACCCGAAATGGAAGATTCACGCTTGATGGGGATGGATTGTTAACGACAGCTGCAGGCCTTCCAGTTCTTGATGTAAACGGAAACCAAATTCGTTTAAATAGTGATCAATTTACAGTAAGTAACAATGGAATGATTGAAGAAAATGGGGTGCAAATTGCCCAGCTTGGCATTGCGGTTGCCGAAAATGCTGACTCACTCATAAAAGAAGGGGACAGTCTATTTCGGACAGAAAATAACACCCCTCTTCCTAATGCAGGTCAAGCTTTTACTGTTGCCCAAGGTTTCATTGAAGGCTCTACAGTCGACGCTTCACGTTCCATGACCGAAATGCTGACAGCTTTCAGGGCATTTGAAGCCAATCAAAAAATCCTTCAAGCCTATGACAAAAGTATGGAAAAAGCAGTGAATGAAATTGGCAGAGTCAATGGCTAACCATCGGCTCAATCATTAAGGAGACGGAATTATGAACAGGTCTATGACAACAGCCGTTAATACGATTAATCAGCTGCAAAAACAATTTGATATCATTAGCCATAATATCGCCAATTCTCAAACGAACGGTTTTAAAAGAAGAGATGTTTCATTTGCCGAAATGGTCTTTCAGGAAATAAACAACCAGCCTGCTCAGGAAAAAGAAGTCGGACGTACTTCTCCTCTCGGAATCCGGCAAGGTGTTGGCGCGATGATAGCGAAGTCGGTCATGGTTCTCCAGCAAGGTACAATCCAGAATACAGACAGATCTCTCGACATCGCTTTTACAGAAAACAACCAATTTTTAAAAGTATTAGTCCAAGATGGAAATGGGTCAAACGTCAGGTTTACTCGTGATGGCGCCCTTTATGTAACGCCGACCGGAAATAATGAATTAATGCTTGTTACTAAGGATGGCAATCCTATTCTTGATGAAAATGAAAATATGATCACATTTTCCGACCAGCTCGGTGACTACACGATTTCAAAAAACGGTACATTCCAAGCATCGAATAAAAATGGACAAACGATGACAGCCAATCTTGGCGTCATTGCTTTAAATAAACCCCAATTCATGGAACAAAAAGGCGATAATCTAATTGGCCTTCCAGATAATACGAACGAAGCTGCAATCTTTGCTGACTTAACTGGTGCAACCCGAAACAATATTAGCATCCAGCAAGGAGCACTTGAAGGATCTAATGTAGATTTGAGTAAAGAAATGACGGAAATGATGAGCGTCCAAAGGGCTTTACAATTTCAATCTCGCTCAATCACATTATCAGACCAAATGTTGGGACTAGTAAACGGAATTCGATAAAATATGTTATAATATAAAGAATTTGAAAACCCCCATTTTTATCGCAAGGAGTTTATCTTATGATGGCTAAACAATCCAGCCAAGAAGTAGTACTATCAAGAGAAGAAATCAAGAAACAAAAACGCGAGCAAAAGGTAGAGAAGCAAGCGAAGATACCGAAGCGAATTAGGATTCGCCTTATTCCAATCTGGCTTCGCCTATTCCTTATCGTTATTTTAGTTGCAGCCAGTCTTGTTGCCGGCCTAATGGTTGGTTATGGCGTAATTGGGGACGGAAATCCGAAAGATGCCCTGAAGAAAACAACTTGGACACATATTATCGATCTTGTTGTCGAGAAAAAGTGAGTAGCGTTTTAAAGCTGCTCCTTAATACATAAATGGAGGTTTCGCCATGCTTGATATACAGCAAATTAAAGAAATCATCCCACATCGTTACCCTTTCTTGTTAGTGGACAAGGTTTTGGAAATGGAAGAAGGCAAAAGGGTAGTGGGTATCAAAAATGTCACGGCAAATGAAGAGTTTTTCAATGGCCATTTCCCTGACTATCCGGTTATGCCAGGCGTTCTAATTGTAGAGGCGCTAGCACAGGTCGGAGCTATTGCCATGCTGAAAAAAGAAGAGAACCGCGGAAAAATTGGATTTTTAGCGGGAATCGACAACTGCCGTTTTAAAAAGCAAGTAACACCTGGTGACCAGCTTCGCCTGGAAGTTGAAATCATCCGGATTAAAGGCCCAATCGGCAAAGGCAAGGGAACTGCAACAATCAACGGCGAACTTGCTTGTGAAGCAGAAATTACATTCGCGTTAAAATAAGCTATAAAAACCCGCTTCGGACTCAAAAGTCTACAGCGGGTTTTGTTTTTCAATGGCTTCATACGTTTTATGAATAAACTCTTTAAACGGCGTATGTGGTAGCGGGGCAATATTTTCCACAGCAAGTTTTGCTGATTCGAGAGCCTCGTCCGGATTTCCCAGATGCATATGACACAATGCTTTGTAAGAATCCATAACGAAAAATAAAGACAAATCAAACGGATGATGTGCATATGACGGAATGATTATTTTTTCCAGCCAATGGAGTGCTTCTTCATAGCGGCCAAGACCGTATAATGCTTTTCCTTTACCAAGATAGAACCAATTCCCATAGTTTTCCCTTAATTTCGGATCGGATAAATATCGGTCAATAATGTCCAGTGCACCAACATAATCATCCTCAGTTATGAGAGTCTCGGCATTGATCAAATCATAAAATATAATGGAATGTAAGTCATCGGCAAAATCCCCGTATTGTTTCAGCTTTTTCGTATAATACAACTTTTTCTCGTCATTCCCGGCCATCATTGCGTTTGCTGCCGCAATTCTATACAAATCATCGATTCGGTAAAAAATTCGGTGTTTTTTTGAATAATCGATTGCACTTTCCATGCCCCGTGTTGCCGATTCCGTATCTCCTATAGCAAAATGCAAAAGCGCTTCATGGTAATCAAAATCAACATGTGTCATCGGATCAATATAAGCGTGATTCGCTTCAACTTCAGCCCGTTCCCGCAAAAGGATGTCCAAAGATTGTGCGTAATCATGCTCACTGAATTTTACCATCGCACGGAAAAGTCCAACATCAGCCCGTTTTGCCGTAAGATTCATTTGCTCATATATTTCTGCTGCCCGGTCGGAAAGTTCCTCCCAGCCAGCTGATTTTTCATGATAAACACAACGGCTATACATTTCTAATAAACGTGCCGCTTCATATCCTTGTGTAAGTTTATCTAAATAAGGCTCAACTAACGTAATGATTCGTTTATATTCATCGGTCTTTTGTTCAAACTCAATATTGTATAGCTTTTCAGCTTCCTCAAGCACTTCCCTTAATTCCTGGGAACTCACTGACTCCATTAGCATAGCCACTTCAACGCCAAGTCGCTCTGCGATGTAAGTTAAGCTTTCCATTGACGGATTCGCCTTATTATTCTCGATTAAGCTCAACATGCCCTTTGTAATTTCTTCGCCAGCAAGTGCTTCGAGCGTCATTTTTTTCTGTTTTCGTAATTTGCGTATCCGCTCTCCCAATGTTTCGATTTGGAACACCTCCTGGTTGTGTTGCTCTGTCTAGCTCCAGCGCCTAGCCCCTCGAGGTCAAATAACCTGAGGCATTAAAAGTCAAGACCGGACTTTTGTTGGATCAGAACATTTGCTTGTCGGAGGCCCGCAGGATGCGAGTCAGAACGGCGTTGCCACACGACGTGGCGCTCTTAGCCGTTCTTCCTTCGCAAGGCGCTTCCGCTTTTCTTTAGTTTAATTATATTAAACTTTATCTTGCAATGGAAGTAATAACGTGTTATTCTTTGTTTAATTAAATTAAACTTTATGGATGGAGTGTTAGTATGGAAAACGCTTTGAAGCTCAAAAAAGCGACGTATCATTTATGGACCTTTACGATTAGTAAGCTCATTTCCTCGTTTGGAGCTCAAGTATATGCATTCGCCATCAGCTTTTATATTTTACAGACGACGGGATCTGCCACAAGCTTTGCCACAAATTTAATATGCAATATTTTACCGAGAACGCTTGCTGCACCTTTTGTGGGATATCTCGCCGATAATTATTCGCGAAAGAGGATTGTCGTCATCTCTCAAATAGCAACAACCATGGCGATTGGCGGACTTTTATATGTCACTTTGACTTTCGGTCTATCTCTTGTCGCCATATTTGTTACGACAAGTATTTTATCACTCACATCAACGTTTTCCGGGGTAACATTCACTTCATCCATTTCCGGGCTTGTTGACGAACCAAGGATCCAGAAGGCGATGTCATTGAACCAAATGTCTATGTCATTTGCTTCAATTGGCAGCCCAGCAGTAGGCGGTCTGCTATATGGGGTTGTATCAATGCCGGTATTTCTTATTATGTTCATGATTGCTTCTGTTATTGCCGTAATCCTCGAATCGACAATGAACTTCAAATTGTTTGCGAAGCGGAAAGAGAAGGCAGAAGGGGAAACAAAAGAACCAATGTGGCAAAGTATGAAGGCAGGAATCGCTTATTTAAAATTGCAGCCAGTACTAATGATAATCATTTGGATTGCACTGTTGATCAATTTCCTTTTTGGCGCATTCGAGGTTGGCTATTCCTATATCCTCATTGAAAAAATGAAAATGGCACCTCAGCATTTTGGCTTTACGGAAGGAGCATTTGCAGTAGGCATGCTGTTAATGGCAATTTACTTCTCCGTACGAAAAGAAGTGAAATTCCCGCTTCTCGTATCGAAACGAGGCATACTTGCAATGGGTACACTCATGGGGGGAATTGGTTTGCCTTTAATGATTGTGTTGCCCTACGGCATGATGTTCGCTTATTATGCAGTGGTCATGTTTGGTTTTGGTGCCATGGTCATTGTCGTGAATACACCGATTCAAGTGATGATGCAAAAGCAAATTGACGACGATTTCAAAGGCCGCATTTTCTCCATCCTTGAAACGATGTCAATGGCGCTTATGCCACTTGGGATGGTGTTGTACGGATTCTTTTACGATATCATGCCTGCACAATGGATATTGCTCACGTCGGCTGCACTGCTCATCATCATCGTGCTTATTCTCGCAAGACCTTCCATCATACGGGAAGCGCACCCGGAACTAGGCCGACCAGCTTCAGGAAAGGCAGAATCTGTTTCATAACAAGAGAAGACTTCTAATTTAGTGGGTGGATGAAGACAGACTTTGATCAAAAGTACTGAAATTTGTCTTCATATTAGGTTTATGAGAACAGTCTTTAACTAAAATCAGTGTTGGCAGGCTTCAACGCTGTTTAATGATGCCCATCATCTCAAAATAGATGATTCCGGCGTCATTTTTTTATTCGATAAAAATCGCATTCATATGGCATTTGTCCTTACAACTCCACCCAAGTATCTTTTTTTATTCAAAAATAAAATTTTATGAAGTATTTTTCAGATTTTGGGAAAGCTAATGTCAGACCAGACGCAAGGTCAAAAAAAGGAGTATTAGTATGTACGCATTTTTGCGTAATGCTGATATACCAATACCTAAATTTGAAAGGAGCTAACCAAATGAATACGAAAGTAACAAAGCTTATTGGAGGAATAGCAGTAGCGTCCTTATTACTTATGGGGTGTGGAACGAACAATGATAATAATAATCCACCGCCACCAGCTACTGACCATGGGGTAAACGATAACGTAGACCGCCATAACGATATGAATAACAACAATGGCGTTAACAATGACAATGGCTTGAACGACAATAACGATTTAAATGGCAATAATGGATTAAATGATAACAACAACGACATGAACCGCACCGACAACAACAGATAAGCAGGGGAAATTTACCCTGCTTTTTCTTTTTTTAACAATTTCCATCCAGCTTCGGGCGGAAAGGAGCAATCGCTTCTTAAAGGCAAACTACGCCTCCGGAAGCGCTCATCTATACCTTTTGTTTCGTCTTCATTCTCCTCTTAAATTCCTCTATGAGCTTCTCACCGCTAAATCCTTCTTTAATGAGATCGTCAAGCAATAGCTCCGAGTAATCATTTCGCCTTTTACTCAGCCGTCCTTCAAATAAAACGCTAATACGATGATCGACTCGTTTAATCGTATGAACTTTTACGGTAAAGGGAGCGGGGTCATTGGCCGCATGAGTAATGATGACTCTTATTTCAAAAATTTCCTTGCTATCATATTTCTTTTGAAATAGCTCTTCATATTTTTCATCAATAAAAGCTTCGATAATCCAAAAGCCGTCCTCATTTTCTTTATTAATAATTAACCCGTCTGTAAGCGGTATGTTTTCCGCTTTATGCTCTTTTAACATTTGCAGGGCAACGATTTTAAATGTTTTCAACCTGGTTCGCCTCCAAGCATCATTTTCTCAAATTATATCATTTTTTCAGCTGAATTGTTTTTCGGAAAATCTTTATAAAAAGAATTGAATTTTATATTTCGACAAAAACAGATCATTAAAAACAAAATTCCCGTCATGAAAACCGAATTTTCCCAAAAAATCTACCGAAAGAAAACGGACCACGGCCATTTTACAAACAAAAAGTTCTCCTCTAAGATGTGGATACCCCCCTGAAAAGGAGCTGAAAAAGTTGATTAATCAAGTGACATTGGTCGGCCGGATGACGAAAGATCCAGATCTTCGGTACACAGTGGAAGGTAAGGCGGTATTGAATATCACACTTGCACTAAATCGTCATTACAGAAATTCGAAAGGTGACTATGATGCTGATTTTGTCCTATGTACGCTTTGGAACAAAACGGCTGAAAACACGGCAAAATATTGCAGTAAGGGCTCTATTGTCGGTGTCACTGGAAAAATTCAGACGAGGAATTACGAAGGTCAAGATGGAAAGAAGATTTACGTTACCGAAGTTGTTGCCGACTCTGTCAAATTTATGGGAGGACGGCCTGTGGAGGAGAAAGAGCTACATCCTTTTTAAACAAATCTGAACCTTTAAGGAGGTGAATGCTTGAGAACAACTACGCGCGGAGATTCCGTGGAAATCTTGATTGGAGACCTCATCTTCAAGCTAGGGAAGGCCAACCAACAAATCCATCAACTATCTCAACGAGTTGCCCAACTTGAATTTCTTCTCCAAAATCAGCAAAATGCAAATTTCCCAAGTTCCAACCATCCGGCTCACGAAAAAAGTATGATGGCGCAGTAAAACCCCTATACTGTGCCTTTGCAAACAGCGCCTCCCCGTTTCACCTGCCTCACAATTAGAAAGGGACTGTTCCATCATACGTGGAACAGCCCCGTTTTTTAAGCCAGTGCAAGCAAACTGCGTAAATCATCGTTCGACAGTTCTGTCACCCATTGATCGCTTCTAATAATCTCATCATTTAACGCCTGCTTTTTCTCAAGCATCAAATCAATTTTTTCCTCCAACGTGCCAGTGGTAATAAACTTATGCACATGAACAAATCGATTTTGCCCAATGCGATAAGCACGGTCTGTCGCTTGATTTTCGACAGCAGGATTCCACCAACGATCATAATGAATGACGTGGTTTGCTGCGGTTAAATTCAAACCAGTTCCGCCCGCTTTCAATGAAAGTAGGAAAAAGGGGAATTCGCCATTTTGAAAACGCGCGACATAGTTATCCCGTTGCGCTTTTGGCATACTGCCATTTAAAAACGGAACGGTGATGGAGTAACGCTCTTGCAAAACCGTACGAATCATTTCGCCCATTCCGATATATTGGGTGAAAATGATGCAGCCTTCTCCGGATTCCATAATCGCATCCGCAAGCTGAACGAGTGCACCAAGCTTATTTGACCTCGTCTCTATATCTGCAGGTACCTCTTCTTTTAAAAATAAGGCAGGATGATTACAAAGCTGCTTCAACCGATTCAACATTTGTAAAATAAGCCCTTTTCTTTCAAAGGAGGACAAGGTCTCAATTTTACTAAAAGTGTCTTGGACCAGATCTTCATACAGAGCAGCTTGTTCAGCAGTTAAGGCGCAATATTCTTTCTGCTCTAGTTTGTCAGGCAAATTCAATTCTACTTCCGGATCCTTTTTCGTCCTTCTTAGTAAAAATGGTTTAATTAACTGCTGTAGCTCACGGATTTTTGCTTCTGAATTATCTTTTTCAATTGGGACGATGTATTTCTTTTGAAATTGCCCAAACGTTCCAAGATAGCCGTGATTGATAAAATCAAAAATCGACCATAATTCAGCAAGTCGATTCTCCATCGGTGTTCCTGTTAAAGCAATATGGTGTCTGCCGTTCAATTTACGAATCGCTCTTGATTGCTTTGTATCCGCATTTTTAATATTTTGCGCTTCATCCAGAGCGATGGTACTCCACTCAAGACTGGAAAACTCTTCGAAATCAAGATGTGAAAGCCCGTAGCTGGTCAGCACAACATCGGCATCCTTTATGTTATCAACAAACATCTCGCCTTTTGGTCGATTCGCCCCATAGTGCAAAACAACGTTCAAGCTAGGAGCAAAGCGCTCAAGTTCATGCTGCCAGTTGCCAAGGACAGATGTCGGACAAATGATCAAGGCGGGAGTTTCACTTAAACCATTGTTTTTTACGTGAAGCAAATAAGAAATGAGTTGGATCGTTTTTCCGAGCCCCATATCATCAGCAAGACAAGCACCAAAGCCGTATTGTCTTAGGAATCCTAGCCAGTTTAATCCTTGGTGCTGATACGGTCGAAGCTCTCCGATTAATTCGGAAGAGACAGGAATGACAGGAATTTCGGAAATGGTGTTCAGCTGACGAAGCATCTTTTTCAAAGATTGGTTTAGTTCAATTTTAATCTGAGCAAAAGCGCGCGGATCAAATTCATCTAAATCAATCCTTTCGTCATCATCTTCGTCATCTCGCAACGAAAAAATATCTTGGACGCGCAGTCCTTCTTTTTTCGCTTGTTTCATCAATACTTGTATATGGGCAATCATTTTTGGATCGAGCTTTACCCAGCGTCCACGAATTTTAACAAGCCTGCGCTGTTCATGGACAAGCGTTTGAAATTCTTCCTCAGAAAAATCTGTTCCGTTCATGGAGAGACGCCAGTCAAAATCCAACATTGCATCGAGACCAACAAAAGAAGGCCGGTAATTCGTGCTCGTTTGCCGCACTCTTGCTTTGACAGCCATATTAGCTTCACGCATTGCTTCCCACCAAGCAGGAAGTAAGATTTCTATTCCGAGTGCAAGCAGCTTTCCGCTAGCATCGGTAAGAAAATCCCATGCAGAAGCTTCATCAAGCTCATTTGTAAGTCCATTTTCTCCTTTAAGCCATGGAAACAGCTTTTGCCACCGTTCTTGTTCAGCATACACATCATCCAAATGGGGGATCCATCGTTTTGGAATGCGACTTTTTTGCGATAATGAAAAAATACGTTCCGGTTTTTTTATGTCACGAAGCACCGTTTCCAGTTTCCAAGGTTGATCGTCTTCATCAGGCTCGGATAAACGAATTCCAATCGAAAAAGGAAGGGCATTTTCAGACATTCCCGTCCAGTCGCTCCAGCGCTCTTCGTCGAAGTAATCGCTTAGTTCCTTCGCTGTCAGCGGACTCTTTTTAAGTAACTCCAATTTTTCAGCGAGTGTATCTCCCTCGGCACCTTGTTCCAAATAAGTGGATAACGCGTGATGATAAAAACGCGTAACGAAATCTTTCATTTCTTCCTCATGGAACAGCTGCTCCCAGAAGACAGAAGCGAATTCATCCCAAACCATTTGCGGGACTTCCCAACGAAAAGCGGCATCCTCTTCATCCGTAAATGTCGGAAGCCACTTCCCATCCTTTATCGCTTCAAGCATAATGGGCGCAACAGCAAGGAGGGCATCCCCAGGCTCACACCAATTCCAGTCGATAAGGGAGCTAAATCGCTCATGTCCAAGAAGTGACAAGAGATTGTAGCTATTTATCAAAATTCCTTCTTGCCCATTTACTTGCGTTTTCTCTAAAAAAGCTCCGTAAAAGCTTTCTTCATGCCAAAGAAAGAGTTGTTGCTTCCAAAAATGTGGATCAACAGGAGTGGAATCTTCATTTTCCGCATATAAGAAAAATGAATCTGTCTTATGTGGGACAATATGGAGATTGAGCACATCAAGATTCGTCATGTATTAATTTTCCTTTCCTGCATTCTTCCTGAAAGGCGCGCAGGCGCTTTGTTCTGCCGAGCAATTCAGTTAAATAAAGCTCCCACTGGGGCATTTTCTTTTCTTTCTTATAAAGCTTTTGCAGTCTTTTTAAATAGCGAACAGCTCTTTTATAAGAATCACGCGTTCGATTATTAATCAGCACTGTTATCGTATCATGGTAAAGCGGCTGCAAAGCACCTGGATCCTGTTTTGCCACCATATCTATTGTATGGCGGTCAATATATTCAAGACTATTTTCTGTATATGCTTGAAGCTCGGCCCATTTTCGATAATCCTGCTTCGTTAGCAAATATTCATTATATTGAAATCGACTATGTGGCAGTAATTTTATATACGCTTTTTCTAGCAGTGCAGGCTCCAGCTTGATTGCCGTCCCACTATCTAGTACTTGAAATAAAGCCCTTGTAAATTGTGCTTGTTCGTAGTTTCGCGGGAGAGACGAAATAAAAGTCGTAATATGATTGATAAAGACAGGTAGAAAAGCTGTAAGGCGTGACTTTGTCCGTTCTGCCTGTAATAACTTCATCCACCTTAATGCATAGGGGGCGGTGTCCGCTCCTAATTGATCGATTTTTTTCAATGCCAGTTCGTCTTCTTCAAGCAAAATCGACAAGTGAATAAAAGCAATATTGATACGGTCATCATGTATGTCGCCCACAATTTCTTGAAGACGACTCCATTCTTTACGTCTGTCGCTGCTATGTTTAAAAAGTGAAGCCCAAAGCTTCATATATATATCGGTATATTCAGTTGGAAATACCGTTTCATCTTCCAAAAAACTTTTACTATTTTCACGCAAATAATGAAGATACTCATCAAATGCGAAAGGGGAGGCTGTAGTAGCTAAACTCGCAAGTGCTTCATCTGCTTCTTCTAGCATCTGTTGAACAAAAGAACTTAAATGAGCTCTCTTTTTCTTTTCTGTCGCAATGGAATTAATCACTTTGACTGATTCACATGCCGCAAACAGTTGATAAAGAGGCTTCCATTCCCGCTCAACAGGTGCAAAACCGATTAGCCGCCGGTAGCAAGTCCTTGCCCATTCATCAAGCTGAAAAAAATTAGTCGCTGAAACATGATGATACGCATTTTTAATGCGCTCCAACCATTGTTCCGGACCCGTTTCTGAACTCGGAGGCATTTTAGTTAACAAATCGGAACCTCGCTGAAGCGATGAAAGCAAATCATTTATTTTCCAATGCTCTTTCCATTCTTGCATCCATAAAAAAATACTTTGCGACCTGGAAAGGACAGTGAAAAATAAAGCTGTCTGGTGTCGGCACATTCCTTCTTCCGGACAGGTACATGTATTGTTTCCCATATGTTCAAAAAACAATTCTACATGAACAGGGGAGACGTCGCGAACTTTCGCTTCAACCTTGCCATTGGAGAATTTCACTCCGTACACAAGCTGCTGGCGAAAAAGAATCATCCCTTTTTGTACAAGCTTTTGATGCACTTCGCTTCTTGGATCAAGAATGTCCTGCAGTTCTTCGCTATATGATTGTAGTGAATTCAGCAACTGTTTGTTATACATATTCAATAACCTCCAAATCCTTATTATACCGCGATTTTGTTCGGATTGACAGAGGAGGAGAAAATCAATCAAAAAAAACCGCCAACAAAAGTTGACGGTTTTATCATATTAATCATTTCTAACATGTCTAGCTCCAGCGCCTAGCCCCTCGAAATCAACGCGCTTGCGCTTTTCTTAATAGAATTTTTTATAGCCGTTGAATTTACTTTTCCAGTAAGAGTTGCTCAAACTAGAAATTTCAACGCCATTATCACCCGCATGGATGAATTGACCGTTTCCAAGAAAAATACCCATATGAGAAATGCCTCGTTTATATGTATTTTCAAAGAATACGAGATCACCAGGCTCCGGTTTATTGACATAATAGGAGCGGTTAAAATATCCATCTGCACTTAATCTACTAATCTGCTTGCCGCTATTATTGAAAACATAGTAGATGAACCCACTGCAATCAAAGCCTGAAAGCGATGATCCACCCCAAGCATATTTCGTACCAAGAGCATTTTTAGCGACATCAATAACAGCAGAAGAGGTCACCGTCACTTTAGGTGTGTCAGGTTTTGCAACAGACACAGGAGCTTCAGGCTTGGGAGCAACAACAGAACTTCCGTTAACTTTTAAAACTTGGCCAACAAGAATCAAATCAGATTTAAGGTTGTTCCAAGATTTTAGGTTGCTTACTGTTGTCCCATATTTTAGTGCAATTTTGCCAAGCGTATCTCCGGAAACAACTTTATATGTTCCAGTTGCAGGCTGCTGAGCAGGACTTGGTGCTGGTTTAGGTGATACAGTTTCGGTGCTAGTAGATGAAGATTGTGAAACTTTGAATACTTGACCAGGGTGGATGAGGTCACTTTTAAGTCCGTTCCACTGTTTCAACTGGGCAATTGTGACTTTATGCAATGAAGCAATTTTATATAAACTATCTCCAGCTTTAACAACATACGTTTTAGCTGCAACTGGTTGACTTTGCTTAGGTTGTGCAGGTTGTTTAGGTGCTGAATTTTGTACTTTCGCAGATTCTATTGGAGTAACGTGCAATACTTGTCTAGGATAAATTAAATCATTTTTGAGATTGTTCATCTCTTTTAATTGTGCGACAGTAGTATTATAATTCGAGGCAATTTTCCAAAGAGAATCTCCACTTTTAACTTCATGGGTTGCCGCAGAAGCTTGTCCGGTGAAAGAGGCAGCCAAAAAAACAGCCGTAGCAGTAGTTACAATTTTCTTTCGCATTCTTATTTTTTCCCCCTATAATTCCCTATCTTTCCACAACTTTACCATAAAATTATGCTTTTTTAGTAAAACTTAACAAATTGTAACATTACTTTAATGTAAAAACCATATTTTTACAATTAGATAGGGAAATAGCGGTTTTTCTGCCATAACCTTCTTATATACCCTCTTTTTATTACATTAATGCAAAAATAATGTTACATAAATGTAAAATCATACCGCATTTTCCTATGTTATGATGAATTCAATTAAAAGACTACTAGAGAGAGTCGAAATATCTGGGGGGAATACCAGTAGTGTCTATATTAAAAAAAGGTTTCATTTCTATAATTGCAATCCTCATGCTCGCAGGAGTATTTGTTCAACCAGAAGCTGCCAGCGCAGCACCGAAAGCCAAAGCAAGCAACATCGTTAAACAAGGAAAGAAATATTTAGGTGTCCGCTACATATATGGAGGATCAAGCCCGAAAGGATTCGATTGCTCCGGATTCACATCCTACACTTTCAAAAAGCAAGGAGTCAGCATCCCGCGTACTGCTTCAGCCCAATTTAATAAAGGCAAAAAAGTCAGCAAAAAGAACCTTAAAGCAGGAGATCTCGTTTTCTTCAAAACTAGTTCGGCAAATAAAGTTTCACATGTAGGTATCTACATAGGAAAAAATCAATTTATCCACTCAGCCGGTAGAGGCGTCGCCATCACATCAATCAACGACCCATACTACTGGAAATCTCGCTACGTTGGCGCGAGAAGAGTACTATAATAGAAGGTAATGGCCCGGCATTCATATGGATGCCGGGTGTTTTTGCGATTAATATGGCGGATAGAGAGTTGTGTTGTCTGTATTCATGGCTTATTTATCCAACTTGCGGTCGTATTCAAGCCACTCATCGCAAATGCGCGCCACTCGGGTACATATTCAAGCCACTCATCGCAAATGCGAGCCACTCACGTGCATATTCAAGCCACTCAGCACAAATGCGAGCCACTCGCGATCGTATTCAAGCCACTCAGCACAAATGCGCGCCACTCACGGACATATTCGAGCCACTCGGGTACAAATTCAAGCCACTCAGCCAAAATGCGAGCCACTCGCGTACGTATTCAAGCCACTCATCGCAAATGCGCGCCACTCGCGGTCGTATTCAAGCCACTCATCGCAAATGCGAGCCACTCGCTGTCGTATTCAAGCCACTCAGCATAAATACGAGCCACTCACGTGCATATTCAAGCCACTCAGCAAAAATGCGAGCCACTCACGCTCCTATACAAGCCACTCATCGCAAATGCGCGCCACTCACGTGTATATTCAAGCCACTCAACGAAAATACAACACCACTCGCGGTACTATACAAGCCACTCATCACACCCCATTACCACCACTTTGAAAATTCCTGTTTGTCATCAGATAAAATGAGTTTTATAATAAGAAAAAGGGTAAAGTTGTTTGATGGGGCCCTATAAGAGAGGTGATGTATTTGCAAACGCAAGTGATCATCAATGCCGCTATTTATCCTGGCGGTTCCGAGGAGCCAATTCAAAATGGTTTTATTCGGTTTGCTAGGCAAATAGTTGAATTAGGCAAGATGGAGCTTTACGAAGAGCAAGCGGGAGAAAAAGTGACCGATGCTGCTGGAAGGATCGTCATTCCAGGGATGATTGACGTCCATATTCACGGAGGGTACGGCACGGATGTGATGGATGCTGACCCGCAAAAGCTGCTGTTTCTCAGTGAGGAATTGCTCAAAAAGGGGGTAACTTCTTTTTTTGCAACGACCATTACCCAGGATTATGGGAATATCACTGAAGCATTACGAGCAGTAAAAACGGCAAAAGAATTAGGCGCTTCAATCGAAGGTGTTCATTTGGAGGGGCCTTTCATTTCTGAGAAACGCGCAGGCGCCCAACCTCTTGAATACATAATCGATCCTGATGTCGACTTGTTTTTACAATGGTATGAAGCATCAGGCGAGCTCATAAAACTTGTCACGTATGCACCCGAAAGACCCGGGGCGAAAGAGTTTGAACAAGTCATGATTGAACGCGGAATCGTCCCATCCGTTGGACATTCGGATGCTGTCAGGGAGGAGTTGCTTAACAGTGCAGCTTCACACGCGACACATTTATTCAATGGAATGCGCGGGCTGCATCACCGTGAAGCAGGTGTGGCAGGGCATGCGTTATTGACGGATGGATTGTATGTGGAAATCATTGCTGATGGAATCCACGTCACTCCAGATATGGTCGATATGGCATATCGCTTAAAAGGCGCGACTGGAATTACGCTTATTTCAGATGCGATGATGGCAAAAGGGATGGATGATGGCGAGTATGAACTCGGTGGCCAAAAGGTTTATGTTGAAAACGGACAGGCCCGCCTTGAAAATGGTTCTTTAGCAGGAAGTGTCCTTGGAATGGATGAAGCATTTCGGAATATAATTAAATTCACAGGATGCTCTATTTCAGAAGCGGTTCAAATGACTTCCAGCAATCAAGCTGCCGAATTCGCTCTTTTACAAAAAGGGTTCTTGGAACAAGGAAAAGACGCAGATCTAATCATCATGAACGAACAACTAGAAGTAGAAAAAACATACCGGCTGGGAGTCGACTTTTTAAAGGAGGAGAAATAAATCATGAATGTCATCGTAGTTAAAAACGATCAAGAAGCAGCAGAAAAAGCATTTGAAATTTTGAAATCAGGACTCGAACAAGGGGAAATTAACACACTTGGACTTGCGACTGGTGGTACACCATTAAAGCTTTACGCTGAAATGCGCAATGCAAATTTAGACGTTTCAAACGTGACAACAGTGAATCTTGATGAATATGTTGGATTGTCAGCTGATAATGAACAAAGTTATAATTACTATATGAACCAAGAACTTTTCAATAGCGTAAAATTTAAAGAAACGAACTTGCCAAATGGTGTAGCGCAAGATTTAGAAGCTGAATGTGAGCGATATGAAAAAATCCTTGAAGAAAATCCTGTGGACCTGCAAGTGTTGGGACTCGGAACAAATGCACATATTGGTTTCAATGAACCTGGAACACCGTTTGACTCGAAAACTCATGTTGTTAAATTAACAGAATCAACCATTGAAGCGAATAAGCGCTACTTCGAAAAAGAAGAAGATGTACCAACACACGCAATCTCAATGGGAATCGCCTCAATCATGGAAGCGAAACAAATTGTCTTACTTGCATTCGGTGAAGCGAAAGCAGAAGCGGTAAAACAAATGATCGAAGGCCCTGTTACTGAGGAATGCCCGGCATCAGCGCTGCAAAACCATCCAAACGTAACAATCATCGTCGATGAGGCAGCAGCAAGCCAGTTAAAATAACTATAAGTGCACTTTAAAATTCTAAGTGGGAGATGATCGAAAGTGAATAAATATACGAAATATGGACTTATTTTTTTAGTCGCTCACACAATCTTTCTCACCGATTTGACGCTAGAATGTATTTACTTTATTAAATTTTAAGGTGCCTAAAAGAGTGTAAAATCGCATGCGGTTTTACACTCTTTTTATTTAATGGCGAACGCGAATAAACTCCCTTCGAACGCGAATAAACTCCATGTGAACACGAATAACCTCCATGCGAACACGAATAACCTCCGTGCGAACGCGAGTAAACCCCATGTGAACGCGAATAACCTCCCTTCGATCGCGAATAAACCTCACACAAACACGAATAAACTCCCACCCCACCTCCATATGTTTAATGATTCTCACTTAAAGGTATAGGAGAAGTGAAATCATGATAAGGAGGGACTATTTTATGACATTTGATTCTTGGGCCCCGATATACATATCGAAACTGCCAAACTTGCTGTGGGCCCTCATTGTACTTTTAATTGGCTGGATCATTGCCAAAGCCGTTGGAAAAGCAGTAGAAAAAATATTGAGGAAAACAAGCTGGGATGAAAAACTGTTTGGTGGTGGCCGGCAACCAGCGGATGCAGGGACACCGGGAACGGATAAACCAACAGGCAAACGTCCAGATACGAATGAACTGATCGGAAAAATTGTCTATTATATCCTACTCGTATTTGTATTCATTTTATTTTTCCACCTCTTGAACCTCGGTTCAGTTGCATCTCCATTTTTAGGCATGTTTGGAACGATGCTTGGTTTCATTCCTGCCATTTTAAAAGCTGCACTCATCTTGCTATTTGCTTTTATTATCGCCAGCCTATTGAGAATGCTTGTTGTAAAAGGCGGACAAAAAGCAAACGTTTCAGGTTTAATGCAAAAAATGAATGTGTCCGACTCTGATAATGACAGTCGAAAATTCCTTCAAACGGCTGGCAACATTGTTTTTTACCTGGTGATGCTTCTCTTTATCCCTGGAGTTCTCGCAGCACTTAATATTCATGGTGTTTCCGGTGCATTTGGCGGCATGCTGGAAAATATGCTCGCATTTATTCCAAAGCTACTCGCAGCCGCGCTTATATTATTAATCGGTTGGATTGTCGCAAAAATTATTCGTGAACTTGTGACAGGCTTACTGAAAACAGTGGGCACGGAAAAATTTGCCTATCGACTCGGTTTACAAAAAGTACTGGGTGATACCTCATTATCATCGATAATTGGAACAATCGTATTCGTTTTAATTATGATTCCAATCGTTATTTCTGCATTGGACAAACTTGAAATCCGCGCAATTACAGATCCAGCGGTCCAAATGCTGAACTATGTCATGACGATGATTCCGAATATTATCATCGCCATCCTCCTCATTGCAGCGAGCATTTGGCTAGGTAAATGGGTGCGCCAAATTATCGCAGGACTTTTACAGCGTGTAGGATTCGATTCTTTGACCCGTAATATGGCGATAGGCGGCTGGAAACCAGGCACTGGCGGTATGCTCATGTCCGAACTTGTCGGCTATATCGCCCAAGTACTTGTCGTCTTTTTATTGACGATCCAAGCACTGAATCTTGTAAAACTAGGCTTTCTCGTAACGATGCTCACAGCCATTACAGCTTATTTGCCACATGTGTTGGCAGCTGTTATCATCTTGGCACTTAGCTTGATTGTCGCAAATATCGTTGAAAAAGTGCTATCCAATATTTTAACGGGGCCAAGCTTTAAAATTATTACATCCGTTGCCAAATATGCGATCATCGTACTGGCCGTATTCATGGCATTGGATCAGCTTGGTGTAGCAGCAAGCATTGTCAACTCAGCGTTTATTCTAATCCTTGGGGGACTTGCCTTGGCATTTGGCCTGTCATTCGGTCTCGGAGGAAAAGAGTTTGCGAAAAATTACTTGGCAAAACTCGATAAAACGATTGAAGAGACAGAAGTAGATATGTCAAAAAAACCAAATTCATCGGGCAATCAAGGGATTGACCCAAATGCAAACAACTTGAACCAGTATCCGGGAGAGGGTACAAAAATTGACCCGCCACCACAAGCGCCAGAAGGCAATCTGTGGGATAAAGGCAATCCGAGTCAAAATGGCCCTGATATGTAAAAATAAAATCGAGAAACCTCCCTTTGCACATCGTGTAGAGAGAGGTTTTTTGATGGAGGGGGCCGATTTGCCCGAAACCTCAGGTCTGATTATCGTAATCCCGCCGAATTTGCCATTAATCCCGCCAAAGTTCGCAATAATCCCGCCGAATTCATAATTAATCCCGCCAAACTCACATATAATCCCGCCAAACCCCGAAAACAACCGAAAAAAAGACAAGCCCCCGCGGACCTGCCCCCAAAAAAACCTATCGCTGCAAAACACCAATAAGGATATATTTCAGTTTCTTCCTTGAATTTGTCTCATTCCATGTTTCGACCAGCGATTTATTCACTTTAAAAGGTGTGATAAATGGTGCTTGCCCCTGAACTTCCTGTTGATCTACAACGTAGTATTCGCCGAGCTTGCCGCCGCTTGTAACCTCAACGCGCTTCCCAACCTTAAGCCCGGTTCCGATTTTTCTTTTCCGAACTACCCCTTGATCAGTGAGCACCCACATATAATCCTTCCCGGTCTCTTGTAAAATACTCTTCTCATGAAGCACCGGCACTTTCATCGCTGTAGCAGTCACAATATCAGTTTTTACATGATAGCCGACATACAAATCTTTATCATGATCACCAAGAGTAGCTGTAAATTGGTAGAGACTCGCCTGATCGATCGAAGGATCGGAAATCGGCAGCTCGTCCACCTTGCTAATATCACCAATAATCTGACCTTTGAACATATTTGAAGTAATATTAACTTGCATTCCTTCTTCCACTTTGGCTATTTGTTCTTCGAGCAAACGGCCTTCGACAATAGGATCTTCGGAGACAATTGTCATAACTGGGTTATCCAATTCAAATGAAATATCTTCGACAATGCCGTCAACCGAAGCGATAACAGTCAAACCACTGCGCCCGCTTTCAATCGCCTCACGCTGATCTTCATATTTCTGAATTTCCTGATCCACTTTCTCTTTTTCTAATTCTTTTTCAGCAATAGCCCGATCAAGGGAAAGCTTAAGTTCACGGATCGCCGCTGCTTCTTGGCGCTTTTCTCGAGCTATATCGGCCTCTCTATCCGTTTCGGTATGGTAATCAGGCACATAATCAGAATCATAGTCATAGTCATTATCATATTCATAACCCCAATCATCCTCCACATAACTAATATGGATCGGCGAAAGCGAGGATTTCATTTTCTCCATATTTTCAATGAAAGTATCAATACTATCCTTCTGTTCTGTCAAACTATCGATCTCTGCATCAAGAAGCGCTGTTTGCCCGTCCAAGTGATCACTGGCATACTCAAAAAGCGGTGTCCCGCTCTCAACCTTATCGCCTTTTTCAACTAAAAACTCTTGGAATTCGGCATTTTTATCGATAAAAATACGATGTTTTTCAGATGGAACAATGATTCCTTCAGCAGGAAAAGATTCGATCAAATTCCCTGTCTGAAGCGGTTTCCAACTTGAAATATAATTTATCCGATCAGCTTTGCTCTCCTCTTTTTCAATTAAAAAAAGATTCACACAAATAAATGCGATTGCTGCTATGACTGAGAGCAGCTGAATCCACCCTTTGTTCACCCATGATCACCACTCTTTTTTCTATAAAAGTATCTTAAAATTAATAAATGCCTGTAACGCTCCAAAAGCCCAAAAAATGAGATTCATTGACAAAACCATCACTATCGCCGCGACCCGTGATTTCATCGCGAATGTGCGCAAACCTTCGTACTGAACCACCATGGCCACAAGCTTGAACAAAGACATCGAGCCGAAAAGATAGATCAAATACTCATAATCTGTTAGGTATTGGGCTATAACGCCTAAAGAAAACGGAGAAGAAAACCACGGCAAGTTAAGCTTTGTCGCCATTAAAATAAATGTTGTCTGTTCTACTAAAAGAATCGGTAGCGTAAAGGCTTGTAAAACAACCATTTTGGTATACCACGTATCCGATAACATCCAAAAAAACAGCGCAGGCAGGAAAATCACGCATCCCGCATAAAGCAGTCCGTGAATGATTCGTCCAATAATAAAATAGCTTTTTAAACCTTCATACTGAAGAGGAGAAGACTTTAGGAGCTCAGGTGAGACGACATGAGAGCCGACCCCAAACAATCCTGAAATTAAAAATACTAGCGCACTCGCTAAAAAAAGCCACGAAAGCCGCGTACGCAACCCATAAATAACTTCAGCTTTCTCCAACTGAAAAAAACTTCTATTTGTATATAATAAACCTTTAAAAATCCTCGTTTGATACATCATCATTGATCACCCGCTCAACTATTCAACACTTATATTCTAACCTATAATTCTACAATAAAGCTAGAATATTACAGATTTCCCTCATGCTTCAATCTAAAACTATTAACCTAGGACATTTGGAACTGTTCCTTCGACAATATACTGATTATTATTAAAATATCTGCATATTTCGAAATCAGAAATAATTCAGATGTCTTTATCATCAGAACGAGGGGGAATACTATGTTAAAAAGAAGCGCATCACTTCTGCTCATCTTTCTCTTAGCATTTGGAAGTTTTACGTCCGCCATGGGCAACAAGACTCTTCCAAAAAACGCGCAGAAGAAAGTACATCCTAAATCAGAAGAGGTAAAGCAAACGGAAGATCCAAATGTGGAACAACGAGTCATCGTCGAGTTGAGGGATGAGGCACCGATTCAAATTGCGACAAAAAAAGGTGTCAAATTCGAAAAGCTCGCTAAAACTGAAAAGAAACAACTAGAGAAAAATGCAAAAACAAAGCAAAATGCAGTAAAAGAAAAAATGAAAGAAAAGAAAGTGAAAGCAAAATACTTAAAAGATTTTACTACAGTCATCAATGGATTTAGTGCAGAAGTAAAACAAGGTGATATTGAACTAATCAAAAATTTGCCGGAAGTTAAGTCGGTACATATCGTTCATGAATACGAACGTCCAGTTGTCAAACCGGAAATGAAATACAGTAAAGAAATTGTGGAAGCGCAAAAAGCATGGCGCGACTATGGTTATAAAGGGGAAGGCATGGTCGTTGGTATCATCGACACAGGCATCGATCCAAGCCACCGTGATATGGTTTTATCAGACAACTCCACAGCAAAGCTGACAAAAAACAGCGTCAAACTAGCGATTGCTGATAACGAATTGCCTGGCCAGTTTTATACGGAAAAAGTTCCGTACGGCTACAACTATATGGATGAAAATCATGAAATTCGCGAAATTCACGCCGAAGCTAACATGCACGGCATGCACGTTGCCGGTACAGTCGGTGCGAATGGCGATGAAGATAATGGCGGCATCGAAGGGATTGCCCCTGAAACGCAGCTTCTTGCTTTAAAAGTATTTGGCAATGACCCAGAAATGCAGTCGACATACGGCGATATTTATATTAAAGCGATCGATGACGCGATTAAGCTTGGTGTCGATGTACTGAATATGAGTCTCGGCTCGACTGCCGGATTTGTCGATTCTGAATCTCCGGAACAGCAAGCTGTAAAAAGAGCAGTCGAAAACGGTGTGCTCATGTCTATTTCTGCAGGAAACTCTGCGCTTTTTGGAGATGGATATTACTACCCGTTAGCCTCGAACCCTGACTATGGTGTGAGTGGTTCGCCTGGAGTATCATATGACTCCTTACAAGTCGCTTCTTTTGAAAATACTTTTATGGAAGTAGATGCACTTCAATATACGATCAACGGTGAAAATGGAACGGCACCATTCTTGTCAGCAGGAAAAACGCATCCGAACGATGGTGAGAAAAACACATTTGAAGTCGTGGGCGCAGGCCTCGGTGAGCCGGCTGATTTTGCTGGTGAAAATGTAAAAGGTAAATTTGCACTCGTTCAGCGTGGAGTAATTGGTTTCGTAGATAAAGCACTTAATGCACAGGCAGCAGGTGCTGAAGGTGTCATTATTTATAACAATACAGATGGAATCGTCAATATGGCTTCAGAAGATGCGATTGAAATTCCGCAGCTATTCATGTTGAAAAGCGATGGAGATAAATTAGCTGCAGCTTTGAAAAATGGACAAGCCGTAACATTGAAATTCGGCGGAGAGAAAGCAAAAATCGATAACCCGTCTGCAGGTCTAATGAGTGATTTCACGTCTTGGGGCTTAACTCCAGACCTTGATTTTAAACCGGAAATCACAGCACCGGGTGGACAAATTCTCTCCACATTGAATGACAATAAATATGGATTAATGAGCGGTACATCGATGGCGGCTCCGCACGTTGCAGGTGGTGGTGCACTTGTGTTACAGCGTGTCGATGAAGAGTTTAAACTATCGGATGCAGACAGGATTTTACGAGCGAAAAACTTATTGATGAATACAGCGAAACATGTTGAATTTGACGATGCACTCGTATCACCTCGCCGTCAAGGTGCAGGAATGATGCAGCTTCATGCAGCACTTTCAACGCCTGTGATCGTGACTGAATCAAAAACGAAAGAAGCAAAAGTGGCGTTAAAACAAGTGACTGACAATAAAGTAACATTTGAATTGACTGCACAAAACTTCTCTAATAAAGCAGTCACATACGATGTAAAAGCGAATGTCCAGACAGATACGTTCGTAAAAAGTGGACAAGACGTACTTGTGGCGCCAAACCTAATTGGAGCTTTAGATTTAGAAGGCATGGCAGTCGCAACAGTAAATGGTAAGAAAACAAACAAAGTTGAAGTTCCGGCTAATGGTACAGCGAAAATCGCTGTCACAGTTGATGTCAGTGCCATTGACTCAACACTTGCAGCTAATTTCACAAACGGTTACTGGTTAGAAGGATTTGTCACATTAACAGATCCAAAGGATAATAATCCACAGCTTTCTGTTCCATATGTCGGCTTCAAAGGTGAGTGGGATAAAGCACCAATCTTTGATAAACCGATGTGGGAAGAGGACACGTACTACGGAATGACTGGAGTTTTAACGACTAAAGGGAAAGGTAATTACGTATTCCTGGGTGAAGATTTTGCTACAGGTGAAATTGATCCAGCGAAAATTGCATTTTCACCAAATGGTGACGGCAACCAGGACGATGCACTAATGATCTTGTCCTTCCTAAGAAACGCTAAAGAAGCGAAGTTCCAAGTACTTGATGCAAATAAAAATGTTGTTCGCACATTGTCGACTGAATCTGAGGTTAAAAAGAATTACTATGATGGTGGAAGAGCACCAATGTATTTCCTATCCTCATCACTTGCTTGGGACGGAAAAATCAATAATAAACAAGCTCCTGAAGGTAAGTATTACTTACAAGCAGAAGCAGTCATTGACTTTGCAGGTGCGAAATGGCAATCACTTGAGATACCTGTAATACTTGATACAACAGCTCCGAAATTGAGTGCAACCTTCGATGCCAAAACACAGAAAATCACGGTAGACGCATCTGACGAAGGCAGCGGCCTTGCATACTGGGATGTCCTCGTTGATGGAAAATCAATCTTGGATAAACCACTCGCAGCAGATCAAACAGAACACAAGCTAACAAAAGGTTTGAGTCCTGAACAAACATTGACTGTTGTCGCAGTAGACTACGCAGGTAATAAGACGGAAGCAAAAGCAAGCGAAGCAAAAGACGTAACTATACCTGATCTCCACTTATTGACTCCGGAATTCCTTGGAGTGTCATCAACGAAAAATGTGGTGTTCTCAGGCTATGTAAAAGATAAATCAGGCGTGAAATCTGTAACTGTAGACGGGAAGCAAGCGGAACTTGTCTATAACGCAGAAAAAGATCAGTACGATTTTAGCATCACTATTAATCAGAAAAAAGACGGCTATTACTTATCAAAAATAAAAGCTGTTGATAACGCCGGCAACGAAACAGAAATTGGCCGCCGCTATTTTGTTGATACAGAGAAAGCAAAACTGAAAATTAAAGGCGCTAAAAACAATGTCGAAGCAGACAGCATCACAGTGTCAGCAGAAATAACCGACAATTTTGACGCCATTCGCCTTTACGTGAACGGCAGCGAAGTTTTCAAAAACGATCTGTCAGAACCATACGGCATGAACGGCTTTAAGAAAACAGTAGACGGCATTGAATTGAAACTGGAAGAAGAGAATAACACCTTCATCTTCAAAGCAGTCGATCTTGGTGGAAACGTAACGGAAGAAAAAATAACGATTAAGAAGAAAATCAAAAAGAAATAACGAATGAAACCGGCACCTAATGAGGTGTCGTTTTTTTTAAAATGACATAAAATAGTTCCGGCGCCACATGGTCTTGATGTTAATCAAACATTTGATTAGACGTATGTTCGTATAATCAAACGTCTGATTAGACATATGTTCGTTAATCAACCATTTGATTAGATGCATGTTCGCATTATTGGACGCTTGAATGATGGCGCTCCAAGTAGCATTACAGCCCAAAAAACTTTCCCACCGCTTCCCAACAGGAAAATGCACAAAACCGGCGCTATATTTGATATAATAAATCATGTACTCTATAATATTAGTCCTAATATAGGAGATTAATAATGCCGGATAAAGTGAATATACTTGGTGTGGAATTTGATCATACAACAAAACAAGAAATGGTTAATCAATTACATGACAACATAAAAATGAATAAAAAGACATTTGTCGTTACAGCCAATCCCGAGATTGTGATGGAAGCGACAATGAATACCACTTTCAAGGATACACTCCGAGACGCTGATCATATCATTGCAGATGGAATCGGAGTTATTTTAGGTGCGAAAATCTTGAAAAAACCTCTTCCGGAAAGAATTCCGGGAATTGAATTGATGGAAGAGCTTCTTCATATTGCCAATCAGGAATCCTTAAATGTTTTCTTTCTTGGATCAAGGGAAGATGTAATTAAGCAAACGGTCCAAAATGTAAAAAAAGACTACCCAAATCTAATCATTGGTGGTTATCACCATGGTTTTTTTAAAGAAAATGATCAACAAATATTAAATATGGTCAAAAATGCAAATTCGGACCTGATTTTTGTAGCATTAGGTTTTCCTAAACAAGAATATTGGATACAGAATCATATCGATTCATTTCATAAGGGGATTTTTATGGGGGTAGGCGGCAGTTTTGACGTGTTAGCGGGAACGGTGAAGCGAGCACCAGCCATTTGGCGGAAATTAAATTTGGAATGGTTACATCGGTTGCTTCAACAACCATCGAGATGGAAAAGAATGATTGTTCTCCCGATTTTCGTTAAGAAAGTCTGGCAATCTAAGCAAAAAAGCTAGATATATAACTATATTCTTCAAAAATTCAAAGATTAGTTGAAAAATAAGCTTGACTTAGCTATGATTATATACAACTAGCATTTTTCATCATTATATACCACAAATTTGAAAAATATTACAAAAACAATAAGGAGGTTACAAAATGGAATTTCTATATTTAACCCTATGTTTTGTGGCCTCTATTTTGATCACACCGTTAGTGAAAAAACTAGCAATAACCTTCAAAATAACAGATGCGCCAAACCATAGGAAAATTCATAATAAAATTATGCCGCGACTTGGCGGACTAGCCATTTATATAAGCTTTATGATCGGCCTTTTGGTCTCACATCAGCATGACCCACACTTATGGGCAATCATGGTCGGAAGTTTAATCATCGTCATTACGGGAATCCTTGACGATATTTTTGAACTCTCGGCAAGATATAAATTGCTCGGCCAACTGTTTGCGGCTACAGTAGCCATTCTGGGCGGATTTGAACTAGAATTTATTAACCTTCCATTTGGCGGAGAATTACAATTTGGCTTTTTGAGTGTCCCACTAACTATTCTATGGATTGTCGGGATCACCAATGCGATTAATTTAATCGACGGATTAGATGGACTTGCAGCGGGAGTTTCCTCCATTGCTTTAATCACATTAAGCATCATGGCATTCATCATGGGAGACGCATTCGTTGTAACTATTTCATTAATCCTTTTGGGTAGTACGCTCGGATTTTTACTTTACAATTTTCATCCAGCGAAAATCTTTATGGGTGACACAGGGGCGCTTTTCTTAGGCTATATGATCGCGATCCTGTCGTTACTAGGATTTAAGAACGTAACATTTTTCTCGCTCGTTATTCCAGTTATTATTCTCGGAGTGCCAATCTCTGATACAATTTTTGCAATTATAAGGCGAATTATTAATAACCAGCCACTATCAGCGGCAGATCAACATCACTTACATCACCGCTTATTAAGTTCAGGATTTTCCCATCGTCAAGCAGTGGTAATCATTTATGCTGTGGCGGTCATGTTCGGTTTAACAGCGGTCATCTTTTCAATGGCAACCATCTGGGGCTCATTACTCATAGTCGCAGTATTGCTCATTGCAATCGAATTGTTTGTTGAAGTGGTCGGCTTAGTTGGTAAAGACTATAAACCGTTGCTGAGGTTTATGAGACGATAGATAAAATAAAAAAGCAAGAGGATGGAGTAATTGCCGTTCTCTTGCTTTTTTTGTATTGGCAAAGAAATTCATTTCGACAAAAAACGGGGCGTGACAGGCACGACCCGAATGATCTTTATGTGTGAAATAATTTTTCAAAGAGTCTATGTTCCGGTTTTTTTGTTGAAAAGGGCTGAATTTGTAGTACATATCAAATATTTACACTGTTGATATATTATTTCAATAATTTAAGGGTAAAGTATTGATAAGATGGAATAGAGGGTGAGGTGTTTTTGATGTTTACAAAGATCTTTAATTTATTTAAAGGTACAAAATCAGATTCCGAAGAACCCCATTTTTATAAAGAGCAAATTGTGATCGATGAGGACATTGAACATGATGATCCTTATGAATATGAAGACGAACCCGAAATCGAAGATAGGCATTATTTTTACTAAGAGTCCAACCACTGGGCTTATTTATTTGAGTCTATTTAGGGTTGACCAACCGGTTGGGTAAATAGTCAATACATTAATAGAGAGCTTAAATAATAAAAACTAAAGCTGCTTGTAAATCACATTAATGTGATTTACAAAGAAAAAAGTGCCTAAACCCTACAGATGGGCTAGGCACTTTTGCTTTTCTAATTCTCTGTACTCGGACCTGCCGTATGGCTAGGTGGCTCATGTGAAGCAACATCTAAATGCTGCTTGAGTGTTCCTTTAAGTTCTGCAAGAGCTTCTTCATCCAACTGATAATAATAAACATTGTTACCGCTACTGTTTGGAATATAACTATCAGCGCCGGCAACTTGTAAAGTCTCAATATTGAGGTTACCCGAAATGCCATAATCAATAAAGGCCTTCATTTCATCAAAAGTCATGTTAGTTAACATACTAGAGCCGATCGCTTCGATTACCTGACTGTATTTAAGTACAGACGTTCCAGAAGCTGCCTTTTTCACAATAGCTTTCATGATTTCCTGTTGACGTTTACCTCTTTCAAGATCACTATCTAATTTTCTAGTTCTAGCCAAGGCTAGAGCTTGTTCACCATCTAAAGTCTGCATACCTTCTTCTAACTTGATAGCGCCTGCTTTATCTTTCGAGTTTTGTTCAGAGAACGTATATGGTACCTCAACGTCAATACCGCCGAGAGCATCTACAACCTTCATGAATGCATTGAAATCCAACCGGACATAATAATCGACAGGAATATCTAGTAAATCTTCAACCGTTTCGATTGTTGCTTTTGGACCGCCGTAGCTATGGGCATGATTAATTTTTGTGGAATAGCCCACTTCTTTAATATAAACGTACGAGTCACGTGGTATAGACAGTAACTTTACGGACTTTTCTTTTTCATTTAAAGTGGCAAGCATAAGAGCATCTGAGCGAGTATGGTCACCAGTACCGCGTTTCTCGCTTCCGTCTATTCCAATAAATAATACTGAAACATTATCAATGTTCGGGTCAACCTTTTTATCCCTAAGATCTGACTTCACTCGATCTGCATGATACGAGTCGCCCATGACTGTTTCAGCTTTTTTATATAAATAAGCGCCGTAGCTGATACCTAAAGATGCAATGAGTAAAATAGGAAAAGCAACAAACCAGAATATCCGTCGGCGGCGTATCGTCTTTTTTTTGTTTATAGAGAATTGATATCGTCCCATTTGGGCTTTACTCCTTTATAATTGAATTCATTTGATTTCACGTAAAATTTACATAATATTAATCTATCCTTTATAATACTATGTTTTGTTGCATTGGTACAATACATTTTTATTACATTATGAATGTACCAATATTACCAAGAAAGGGAAGAAGCAACCCAGATTTCTGTGGTGTCCTAAAGTCCGGTGACCGCTAACCCGCAGCGTATATGGCTTTTAAAAATTCCCACTGGATCTTCAACTTATAAGCAAGGGCAGAAAAATGAATCCGTGATAAACGATTGATTTTCAAAACGCTCATTGTTTTTTTGTATTCTCGACAATTGGTCTTGGTACTTAGTATACAGCATCCCCCAGACGAGCATTCGCCCCCTAAATGAAACAATATTGGCGCTATAAAATTTTGTAATAAAGTTCTATAACTAATAAATGAATGTTCAATTTAATTAAAGAACGGTGCTTTTTTCCGCCAACTTTTTACAAATTTTTCCCCTACAGGAATATTTTTATGATACAATCAGGCATATCAAATCTATTAAAAGGGGAGGAAATAAAAAGTTGGATTTAAAAAGGTTACTAGCAGTGCTTGTCGTTTTTACTTTATTTATACCTTTGACCACGGCTAATGCGGCAGTTAATACTCAAAACATCTCAATTAAGCTAAGTAATTATATAGGGAAGAAACCGGAATTGACTTTTTCTTTTGTCGGCAAACACTCAATAAAGGGAAATGCCGATATAAGATTAGAAGAGTCCGAAAAATATATAGTTAAAGTTGAAAAAGGAAATTTACATTTATATGACCCAAAGGGGAAAAAACTGAAAGAGTTAGGTACGTCTTTTATAGTAGAGGCTGATAAATATGCAGAAGATAGTGTGCAAACTATTTACGGCAATTCTACTAAAAAGTATTTAGGTGATATTCAGTTTGAAGTAGAAGATGGAAAGTATGTTCGTCCAATTAATCTTGATATTCCATTTGAAGATTATTTAAAAGGTGTGGTTCCACTAGAAATGCCGGCATCTTGGAATTTGGAAGCTGTGAAAGCTCAATCTGTTGCAGCGCGTACCTATTCTGCCGGAAGTATTGGGAAAAAAGTTGCTGATACACAAGGCTTCCAAGTATATGGGGGGTATGATTGGCACCCAAACTCTACAAAGGCTGTTGATGAGACGAGTGGAAAGGTCCTTAAATATAATGGAAGACTGATTGATGCTGTCTATTCATCTAGTAATGGCGGATATACGGAATCCAATTCTAACTTATGGGGCGGTACTCAATTAGCTTACCTTCCTGCAAAGAAAGATTCATACGATCCGCAACATCCTTGGACTATTAATCTTGCGGTAGATCAAATTGATACAAGAAAACTAGATTTAAAAAGTCCGAATAATTGGTGGAATTCTACAACAGAAGTGGATTCAGCAGTTACAAATAATTTAAAAAATGTCCTATATGCTTTAAATGATTATAAAAATACCGAAATAAAAATAGTAAGGATTCCGAAGATTGAATTTACAAATAAAAATAGTAGTGGCAGAAGCCAAAATGCTTCAATCACGATGGAGTTCTTTGTTAAAGATAAGTCGACAAACACTTATCGAATGGATGGCAGTACGTTAAAGTCATTCAAAGTAACACATTCAACTACTGCAAACTCTATGAGAAACCTTTTAGGAACTATGAATATGAAAAGCCTTCTTGTGTCAAATAACGAAACACTAGAACACACAAGATTAGCTGGGTTAAACAGATTTGAAGTAGCGGTTAACGTTTCAAAAGAAGGGTGGAGTAGTGCTGATACCGTCGTTTTAGCCAATTGGGAGGCGTTCGGGGATGCCCTTGCTGCAACACCGCTTGCTTATCAAAAAAATGCACCCATTCTTTTGACGAAACCAGCGAACTTACAAGCAGCCACAAAGGCAGAGATCCAGAGATTAAAACCAACAAATGTCATTATCGTGGGTGGAACGATCAGTGTCAGTGCAAAGATTGAAAAAGAGCTCACATCACTAGGGGTTAAAAGTATTTCCAGAATAGATGGTAAAAGTCGATATGAAGTAGCTTACAACATATCGAAAGAACTCAACCCAGCAAGTAAAGCTGTCGTTGCTAAAGGAGCGATTTTTGCTGATTCGCTCTCAATCGCATCATATGCGGCAAGAAACGGATACCCTATTTTATTAACAGGCCCTGAAAAGCTAAATGCAGCTGCGGTAAAAGCAATAAAAGAAAAAGCCATTAATGAGACAATTGTTGTTGGTGGGGAAATTAGCGTCAGCAAATCTGTCTATAATCAACTCCCCAGCCCAATAAGAATTGGAGGGAATAATCGTTATCAAGTTTCTGCCAATATTATAAAGGATCTTAATTTGAACCCGAGTAAGGTTTTTATTGCAACTGGCAATTCGTTTGGTGATGCATTAACAGGATCTGTTTTAGCAGCTAAACAAAATGCGAATATGGTGCTGACACCTGCACATCAATTACCAGGCAGCGTAAAAAACGTCTTAGATCAAAAGCTAGTAAATGACTTTTTGATCTTAGGTGGTCCACTTTCAGTAAGTGAAGATATTTCTATGAATCTACCAAACTTATCTATTAAACTTTCAGGTAAAGGTTTTGGACATGGAGTAGGAATGAGCCAATATGGCGCACAGGAAATGGCTAAAAAGGGAATGAACTATTCGCAAATACTATCCCATTATTACCCTAATGCTAAGTTAGAGAATAATTAATCTAAGATTTATTATGGGTGCTTCTCTGATAGATGAGAGAAGCCGTTTTTTATGGATTATAACTGGTATGAAATTACCATATTCAAATCAATACTGTAGGAGGATGAATGATGAAAAGAAAATTACTATCATGTATTGTTGCCCTTATCATGTCATTTCTCGTTGTTATGGAAGTATCAGCGGCAAGTACGACAAGACTAGGAGGACAGGATCGGTTCGATGTTTCGATTAATGTTTCCAAAAATGGATGGAAAACCTCATCAACTGTCGTATTGGCAAATTGGGATGCATATGGAGATGCTTTAGCAGCTGGTCCACTTGCATATAAGCACAATGCTCCAATACTATTAACGAAGTCAAACGTTTTAAATAGTAGAACAAAGAGCGAAATTCAAAGATTAAAAACGAAATCCGTCATTATTGTTGGTGGATCTATCAGCGTATCCGAAAACATTGTGAAAGAATTAAAAAATATGGGGATTTCCGTTAAAAGAATAGCGGGAAATAGTCGTATGGAAGTCGCAAACAATATTGCTCTAGAAATGGGTAATAGTAGCAGAGTCGTAATTGCAGATGGTTTTAACTTTCCGGACGCATTATCTATAGCTCCATATGCAGCTAGAAATGGTTACCCGATCTTACTGACAAATAAAAAACACAATTTGGATAAATCCACGCAAAATATTATTAATCAAAGGAAAATAACCGAAACGATTATCTCCGGGGGCCCATTAAGTGTATCGGATCAAGTCTTTAAATCGGTGCCTAACCCGAGAAGGTTTGGCGGTAATAGTCGTTATGCCGTTTCGGCAAATATTGCTAAAGCATATTTCTCATCCAGTTCCACCGCATTTGTGACAAGAGGAACCGTATTCGCAGATGCTCTAACCGGGTCAGTGTTGGCAGCGAAAAGAAACGCTCCTATTTTACTGATTAAACCAAACGATCTACCTATCGCAATTAAAAGCTATATAGCAAACCAAGGAGTCGGTAATTTTACATTACTTGGTGGTCCAATTTCCGTATCAGAAAAAACGAATAATACTTTAAGGCACCCAATTGTTGGACAAACAATTGTCCTTGACCCCGGACATGGTGGCAAGGATCCTGGTGCCGTTGGGAATAGTTTAGCGGAGAAAGAAATAGTCCTTGATATTGCAAAACGGGTAAATTCAAAACTGAATCAGTCGTTAGCGAACGTGGTTATGACTAGAGAAACGGATGTGTTTCTTGAACTCCAAGAAAGGGTAGAGCTAGCAGAGAAGTCAGGTGCGGATATTTTTGTGAGTATTCATGTCAACTCATTTTCCTCCCCCTCGGCAAATGGAACAGAAACATATTATGATGAAACTCATGCTCCTAAGGAAAGCAGGGAATTAGCAGAGGAAATACAAAAGGAATTACTCAAAGCTTTAGGTACGACAGATAGAGGGGTTAAGAAAAGTGGATTTTATGTTATAAAAAACAGTAAAATGCCAAGTGTCTTAGTAGAAATTGCCTTTATAAGCAACGGTAATGATGCAAAGAAATTAGCCGATACTACGTATCGACAAAAAGCGGCAGATGCTATTTATAGAGGAATAATGAACTATTATGAGTAATTTTGATTTAAATCAGGAGTGCGATTACGCATCCTGATTTATTTTTTTTTTATGATCATGAATGCCTAGCTGTATTTGACTTGATCCTTTAATAAAGTTATATTGGATAGTGTGTTTTACCATCAAATTTCTACAATTTGATACAAAACCATACTAGAATTTATTAAGTTAATATAAATAAAATAGACTTAAAAAAAGGAGTTGGTGTTTGTGATATACGCAGAAATTCTTGCCGGTGGAAAAGGAACTCGTATGGGGAATATTAATATGCCGAAACAGTTCTTAACACTCAATAACCGACCAATTATTATTCATACAATTGAAAAATTTTTACTAAACGACCGTTTTGATAAGATTATTATTGTTTCTCCAAAGGATTGGATGAATCATACAAATGATATCATTAAAAAGCATATTGGCGATTTAGATCGAATCGTTGTAGTTGAAGGTGGTAAAGATCGAAATGAATCGATCATGAGCGGAATTAAATATATTGAAGAAAACTTTGGTATAAACGATGACGATGTCATTGTGACTCATGATTCAGTTCGTCCTTTTTTAACACATCGGATCATCGAAGAAAATATCGACGCAGCACTTGAGTATGGGGCGGTTGATACTGTAATAGAAGCAATAGATACGATCATTCAATCAGAGGATAGAGAATTCATCTCTAATATTCCTGTCCGTGATACAATGTTCCAAGGTCAAACACCTCAAAGCTTTAATATTAAAAAACTAGTGAAACATTATCAATCATTGACTGAAGAGGAAAAAACCATTTTGACAGACGCATGTAAAATTTACTCTATTCATGGCGAAAAAGTTAGATTGGTTAGGGGCGAAGTATTTAATATAAAAGTGACGACACCTTATGATTTGAAGGTAGCTAATGCTATTATACAGGAGCGGATTTCACGATGATAAACCAAGTATATCGTTTAGTTTCTCCACGCCAATTTGAGGTAACCTATAAAGATCGATCGCTTCAATCTGATTATGTTGTTGTCCGCCCTTCGCATCTTTCGATTTGCGCAGCAGATCAAAGATATTATACGGGAACTCGTGGTAAAGAAGCGATGGCTACTAAGCTGCCAATGGCCCTTATTCACGAGGGTATAGGAAAAGTTGTTTATGATCCTTTAGGGGAAATAGATACGGGTACTTCTGTTGTAATGATACCTAATATACCGACTGAGACAGATGAGATTGTTGCGGAGAATTATTTAAGATCAAGTAAATTTAGATCAAGTGGATACGACGGTTTTATGCAGGATTATGTATTCTTAAATCGTGATCGACTTGTGGAACTTCCAAACGAATTGAATCCACATGTTTCAGCGTTCATAGAGCTTGTTACCATTGCCATGCACTCACTCGTTCGCTTTGAGGCAAAAGCGCATACTCGCCGTAATGTATTTGGAGTATGGGGTGATGGAAACCTTGGATATATCACCTCCTTAATGTTGAAAAGACGATATAAGGATAGCAAGGTTATTGTTTTTGGCAAAAATCAATATAAATTAGATCATTTCTCCTTTGTTGATGAGACTTACCAAATTGATGAAATCCCTAATGATCTATTTATAGATCACGCTTTTGAAGCAGTTGGGGGAAAAGGTAGTCAATATGCGATTAATCAAATGATTGATCAATTATTCCCTGAAGGTTCAATTGCCATTATGGGTGTTTCAGAATATCCGGTAGAAATCAATACAAGAATGATCTTGGAAAAGGGCCTTACAATCATAGGAAGTAGTCGTAGTGGGCGTACTGATTTTGTCAATACAGTTGAATTTATGAAAGAACATCCTGATTTTGTGGAATATTTACGTACTCTTGTTGGAGAAATCCAAGAGGTAAAGACAATTCAAGACATTATTACAGCTTTTGAAAAGGATTTAACATCTTCTTGGGGCAAAACAGTTATGGAGTGGAAAATATAAAAAGTTATTTTCTGGACATGAGAAAGGCAGGATTTTAAACGTGGATGTAAAAATGATTCCAACACTAATAGTAAAAACGTTCATTCGCCTGTCCTTTTTCATGTTCAGTTTTCTGTTTCCTATCAATGAAAAGAAAGTGACCTTCGCTTCATACCGGTCAGAAAAATTGGAAGGAAATTTATTTTACATACATAGGGAATTTGTAGGTCGTGAACTCGGATACAGTTATTATTTTCTCTTTAAAAAATATGACAGCTCTAAATTTGGAAAGTTGTATTATTTTATTCATATGGTTAAAGCAAGTTACGCACTTGCAACCTCCCGCTATTTTATTGTTGATGATTTTTATTTTCCAATCTATATAGTTAAACCTCGTCGTGGAATGGATATTATCCAATTATGGCATGCAGCGGGGGCTTTTAAAAAGTTCGGATTAAGTACGATTGGTAAGTCTTTTGGTCCGAGCAGGCAATATCTGGAACAAGTAAAAGTCCATTCCAATTATACTAAAGTGTATGTTAGCTCTCAAAAGGTCATTCCTCATTATGCTGAGGCATTTGGCATGCAGAAGGAACATATCTACCCGTTAGGGATTCCTCGAACTGATTTGTTTTTTGATGATATTAAAAAACAAAACATAATTGAAAAATATCATTTTCAATTTCCAACATTAAAAAATAAAAAAACAATCCTTTATGCTCCTACTTTTCGTGGGAAAAGCCATTATCAAGAGAAATTCATATGTCCTATAGATATCTCCTTATTGAGAAAAATGCTTGGTGACGATTATGTCTTGCTCATCCACCTTCATCCATATATGAATAAAGGCATGTACATTGATGAACAGGATAAGAATTTTGCAATCCACATACATGGACAATTTAATATCGAGGAATTATTAACGATTGCGGATGTTTTAATTACAGATTATTCCTCAATCATATTTGATTATAGTTTATTATGTCGGCCCATTGCATTTTTTGCAACGGATGTAGATGAGTATATAAAGGAAAGGGACTTTTACTTCGAATACAAATCTTTTATTCCGGGTCCTTTATTTACTGAAACGTTATCTCTAGGTGAATGGCTAAAAAAAGGATCTGCTGATATAAGGGAGATTTCCACTTTTAGAAATGAATTTTTTGAATATCTTGACGGTAAGGCAAGTGAACGCATAGTAAATCATTTGCTTGATAATGGTAATAATAAAAAGGATTATGAGGATTAACGATTTTAATCCTCATTCTTAATTTGCACTTCTTTAATAGATGGGAGTCGAAGGAATGCTTGCTCGAATTAAAAGGAAAATCAAAAGAATTTTATTGAAAAATGAAACTACTACAGCTCGAAATGAGATACAGATGGATCAATCAATTGTAACTCAGCCATATATAAATGATATAGGCAGTGATGACGAAAACCTTATTCCTCGACGTAAAATAACTTCATTACAATGGAATGGTCCTATTATGACCATTAAAGGTTATTTTTACTTAGAAGATTTACCAATGTTAGATGAAGATTTAGTGAAAAAAAGATTGATTCTTATTAATAAATCAGGTGTTAAAAGTATCCTCCCATTACAAGATTTAACTGTTGGCGAAATTGGACTTAAGTATGAAGTAGATGAACTATACGAGTGGTCCGGTTTTGAAGGGAAAATTAACTTTGCAACAATTGCTGCGAATAATCGTCCACTACCTGAATCTGAATACAAAATTTATTTAGAGGTAGAGGTTCATGTATTAGGAGATAAATATTATAAAAAACAATTCACATTGGGTAATATAGAACCATTTTTAGAAAAAGGTTTTCATTCCGCTAAGATGGAATACTTTACTGCAAGAAGAGAAATGAAATTTAATTTAATGGCCACATACGACCAATCAGTCAAAACGTTAAAAATTGTATCCTCAAAATTAAAGGATTTTGATCCGAAGGAAATGGGTATTGATGCAGATAAGTATAAGCGAGGCGTTTTCTACCGTTTCTTACATACCACTGTATTTAGACTCTTATATAAAATATATTGTCTTCGTCCATTAAAGGTAAATAAAGTGTTATTTGCTTCTGACAGTAGAACTGAAATGGATGGGAACTTTTTATTTGTTTATAACGAGATGCTTCAGAGGAATTTAAACTTAGATTATCACTTTGTGCTTAAAAAAGGTGTCGAAGAAAAAAAGAGTTTTAAGGAAATAAGGGAACTTGCTTATCATTTAGCGACTTCAAAGTTTATTCTTTTAGATGATTTTTATCCAATGGTCTACCCACTGAGAATTCGCAAAAATGCAGAGTTGATACAACTTTGGCATGCAGTCGGTGCTTTTAAAACTTTTGGATTTAGCCGTCTCGGGCGACCAGGAGGACCGTCACCGAAGTCTATCAATCATCGTAATTATACAAAAGCAATCGTAAGTTCTAAACATATTGCTAAATATTATGCTGAAGGATTTGGTATTGAAGAGGAGAAAGTGATACCGACTGGAATCCCTCGCACGGATATTTTCTTTGATAATCAGTATAAGGCTGAAGTGAAAGAGAGATTGTACGAAGAGTATCCTTTTCTACGAAATAAAAAGGTCATTACTTTTGCACCAACATTTCGAGGAAATGGTCAGCAATCTGCACATTACCCAATGGAAGTTCTTAATTTAGAAAAGCTATATCATGAGTTGAAAGACGAATATGTATTTTTATTTAAAATACATCCGTTCGTCAAAAATGACTTTAGCATACCATATCAATACAAAGATTTCTTTTATGATTTCTCTTCATATAGGGAAATTAACGATTTGTTATTCGTAACAGATATACTTATAACAGACTATTCTTCAGTTTGTTTTGAATTTGCCCTATTAAATAAACCAATGCTATTCTTTGCCTTTGATGTAGAGGAATACATTCAAAAGAGAGATTTTTATTATGAATTTAGTTCGTTTATCCCGGGTCCGCTTGTACGTTCTACTGATGATATTATCGAAACTATCAATGAATCGGATTATAAAATGGAAAAAATAAAGCCATTTGTCGAATATTTCTTCGATCATTATGATGGGAATTCGAGTTCGCGTGTTGTTGACCAACTGATATTAGGACAACCAGAACAAGAAGAGAACTCTGCATACTAATTCTCCTAATTATAAATGGGATAGAGGTGGTTACATGGCGGAGAAGGTTTTGATCACTGGAGGCTGTGGATTTATTGGATCTCATATTGCTGATAAATTAGTCACGAATGGTTATGAAGTGATAATAGTAGATAATTTATCGAGCGGAAAAAAGAACAATATTTCGCTCGAAAACGTCACTTTTTTTGAATGCAGTATTTTAGATCCACAGTTAGAGGAAATAGTTATACATGAGCAGCCTGATTATATTATTCACCAGGCTGCTCATGTAAGTGTGAGTAACTCAATTATTAATCCTTTATATGACGAAGAAATAAATATCCGTGGGTCAATCAATGTCATCAACTCTGCGATAAAGGCAAATGTTAAAAAAGTGATATATCCATCAACTGCTGCTGTTTATGGGGATCCATTATATCTGCCAATCGATACAGCTCACCCTATCTCGCCATTATCACCATACGGCGTATCAAAGTATGCTGTTGAGAAATATTTAGAAATGAACGCTAATCTATATGGTTTAGATTATACAATCTTAAGATATTCTAATGTGTATGGCCCCCGGCAAGATGCCATGGGTGAGGGTGGAGTAATTTCTATATTTATGGATAAAATGGCAAAGAGTAAGAAACTGACTATTTTTGGCGATGGTGAGCAAACGCGAGATTTTATTTATGTTGAGGATGTTGTAGACGCTAATATCCAGGCATTACATTTAGGCAGTAAAAAAAAACTCCATGTATCTTCAGGTAAGGAACTCAGTTTAAATCAGTTGTTGAACTTGATGATGGAGATTGGACCTTTATCAGATAAACCTGAATATACAAATGAGCGTGTTGGCGATATAAAAAAAAGTGTACTAAGTAATGAAACAACAAAGATTGAATTAGCATGGGAACCGAAATTTACGTTTAAAGACGGTTTAATAGAAACATATAAATTTTATTCTTCAAATTATTAGGCAGGGAGGGAATAATTTGAGTAAAAGGGTTTTTATGCTGCTTTATGATATTGATGTGAATAAAGGCGGAATTACGAGTGTAATACTTAGCAGATCTGCCGAATTAAGTAATCGGTATGGATATGATGTTGATTTAGTCAGCTTAGATTATAAAAGTAACTATGATGAAATAAGAGCGAAATTAACAAAAGATGGAAGACTATCACCAAAGGTAAATATCTTAAATGTACATAATTATTACCGAGATAAAAATTGTTCTGGATATATGAAAGACGAGCAAAGAGAGAACTACAAAGCTGTATCCATTCTTGAGGAAAAATGGTATTACGTTCAGGATAATGAATATGAAAAAAATCATTTCGCAAGGTATTTTCAAAATGGACAATATATCAAATATAAAAAATGGTCGAAGGATGGCTATTTAACACATATTGATTATTTTGATGAAAATAGAAACAGAGTTTCCAGAGAAGAATTTCATAAAGGCGGATATATTTATAGGAAGATTTACTTTGATTTAATAAGTAATAAACCGAAAGAAGAACAGCATTTCACAAAAGATGGTTTTTGTTTTTTAAGCAAATGGCTTGATCATAAAAATGGAAAAATCCAAAAGATATTTCTGTTCAATAGAATTACGAAGCAAGTAAATGAATTTAAGAATAATAAAGAATTTCACGTACAATGGCTTAATGAGCTTTGTCGCGAGCAAAACGAAAAGCCGTTCCTTATTTGTGATGGGGTAGGATCAGCTTCTAAAGTTTTAAGTATGGATCCTAAGGTTGCATATCGAATCTATACCGTCCATACAAATCATTTTGATACACCACATGAGTTTGGAAGCCCAATAAAAAAGGATCATGTTACGCTTCTGAAAAACTTAAAAAATGAGGAAGCATTGGTAGTTTTGACTGAATCCCAGAAGAAGGATATCGTGAAGCAATTTGGAGACTATAAAAACGTATATGTCATTCCAAATTTTATTACACCTATTACGAACTACAAACTAAATCGAATTCCACATCTCGTCACGATGATTGCTAGGTACCATCCTGAAAAAGGAATAGATGAAGCCATTATGGCTTTCGAAAAAGTGGTCAAAGAAGTGCCCGATGCAATCTTTGAAATATACGGTCATGGTGAAGATGAAGATAGACTAAGACGAATAATCAACGAATTACACCTTGAAAAAAATGTTTTTTTAAAGGGCTATACGACAAGAATTGGAGAAGTATTAGGTAGAACGAATGTGACCATCCTCACTTCCCAATTTGAGGGGCTTAATGTTGTAAGCTTAGAGTCAATGGCATGTAATATACCAGTGATCAGCTATGATGTTAAGTACGGAATGAGCGATATTATTAAAGATGGTGAAACTGGCTATCTTGTCTCTAAAGGTGATCAATCTGCATTAGCATCCCGGATTATAGAAATATTGAAGAATCCAAAAAAGGTAAAGACAATGGGGAAAGCGGCTCATGATTATGTTTTAAGTAAATTTTCTAAAGAAGCAGTTTGCCAACAATGGATAACCCTCTTTGACCAGTTAGAAAATAATAATTAGTCTCGGATTTTAATAAAAGAAATAGCATTCATTGGCTATATTGAATATAATTCATTTAAACCGTAAGTTTATTACCTTTAATAAACCCGGTAAGGGGTTGATAAAATGAAGAAGATTTTAACATATGGCACATTTGATTTAATTCATATTGGACATATAAATCTGTTGAGACGAGCTAAAGATTTAGGAGATTATTTAGTGGTGGGCCTTTCCACGGATGAATTTAACGAGGAAAAGAAAAAAGAATCTTATCATAGCTATGAAGACCGTCAAATTATTCTTGAGTCAATCAGGTTTGTTGATGAAGTGATTCCGGAATATAGCTGGGACCAAAAAATAAAAGATGTATTAGATCATAATATCGACATCTTTGTCATGGGTGATGATTGGAAGGGGCATTTCGATTTTCTTGAAAAACATTGCGAAGTGATCTATTTACCCCGTACCCTTGGGATATCCACATCTAAAATAAAGACTGATTTATATAGTGTGACCAATGATTAGAGATACACTTATTACATTCTATTTGCTTTGTTATAAGATTTTTTTTAATTTATTTAAACTGTTCCCGCTTAAAGATAAAGTGACTTTTGTCATTACCTTTGGTGATAATAGCAAATATGTATATGATGAGATTAAAAAACAAAAAAGGCCGGTGGATATTGTCGTCCTTTATAAAGGAAAAAGCAGCGCCTATTTTACATCTCATAATGATGTGACATTAATTCCTTTAGATACATTTAATATATTTGATTTTTTCAGGAGAATCTTTCACTTGGCAACATCAAAATATATATTAATTGATAACTATTTTGGCTTTTTAGCTGCGACAAATTTTAAGAGCGGGGTAGAATGTATTCAGCTATGGCATGCTTCTGGAGCCATAAAAAAGTTTGGTGCAGAAGATATATCCGTTGAAAAGCGAAGTAAAAGGGCGCAAGAGCGCTTTTTTCGCGTATATAAAAATTTTCATAAAGTAATCGTTGGATCAGACATAATGGCTGACATTTTTAAGAGTGCTTTTAACATTTCTGATGAAAATATTTTACGCTCGGGTATTCCACGTACTGACTTTTTTTATAATAATGAAATTCAACATAATATGATTGAAAAGCTGATTGAAGGGAATTCGGCATTAAAGAACAAGAAAAAAATCCTATATGCCCCTACTTATCGTGATCAGCAATTAGACCATTTTCAGATGGAACTAGAGCTTGATAAAATGTTCGATGAATTAGGACCTAATTATATTGTCCTCCTAAGGTTACATCCGGCAATAAAGCATGTAAGTAATTATTCTGAGCTTTATCCCGGATTTGTTTATGATTATTCTTCTTCTATTTATGACATCAATGACTTGCTCATAATATCCGATTATTTGATAACCGACTACTCATCGATACCGTATGAATTTTCATTATTAAATAAACCAATGATTTTCTTTGCCTATGATCTTAATACATATAAGAAAGAAAGAGGTTTATGGGACGATTATGAAAATATGGTTCCAGGCCCTGTAGTTAAAAAGACGGTGGATATTATTAATCTTATAAAGGAAAATCAATTCGATTTAGAGCAAGTTAGAAATTACGCCGGAAAATGGAATAAGTATTCAACAGGTAATTCCAGCGAAAAGTTAGTTAAGTATATGTTTGAAAAAGATTCATTTGCTGTAAGAGCAAAAGGTCACTACAAGTAATTAAACAAGTATGAATCCATATCTCCCCGAATAGCATAGATTGTATTCCAATGCTATTCGAGGGGGAGAAAACTTGAATAATCAATTAGATGAAATAACCAAGTTAAAACATTACTTTGAGACTATCGATCATGAACCGAAAACAAAGGAATATGGCCTTAGACTTGTGGAGATAGTCACGCTGCTTTGGAATGAGAATGAATTTTTAAAAGGAAAAATTGTAAAAGCAGACAGAGACTTCGAATGGCTGGAAAAGAAAGCAGATGAATGGATGCTTAAAGCAATGGAATGTTCGCAAACAACTGAATAATCTACTAATCGATTTGGGGAAGAACGCGAATAAGAATAATAGTGTTTTTGTACTAAAGATATAAATGGTATGGGCGGAAACATCTCACTTTTATAACAGAAAGAGTCAATTGACTTTAATGATTCTTTAACTTATCATAAGGCTGACTCACTTTATAGTATAATTTACAGCAGAAATGCTGATACCTGAAAGGGGCAATTTTTAAAAAAATGAAAAATATTCTAATAAGAGCTGGCATGTCACCACTTGACACTTTTGATGCAGCTCGAATGATTGTAGATAATTCTATTGGAGGAAATGTTGGGAACTTAGTATATGCATATAGTATTTTTAGAACGCTAATGACTGAGGAAACAACAATCACTCCGGACTATTATAATTATGATCCAAAAAGAGCAGATGAAATTAATGAAAAATATGATTGTTATATCATTCCTTTGGCTGACGCGTTTCGTGAACAATTCGTACCGTCATTACGTAAATTTACTAAATTAATTAAAAAGCTTAAAATTCCTGTAATAGTAATTGGTGTAGGTTTACGCGCTCCATTTGAACCTAAGTTAAATGAAGGCTTCCCTTTTGATAAAGACGTGAGAGACTTTGTTAGTGCTGTATTAGAGAAGTCTAGTATGATCGGTCTTCGAGGTGAAATTACGTCTAAATACCTTTCAGGATTAGGCTTCCGTGAAGGCATTGACCATACCGTAATCGGTTGTCCTTCAATGTACACATTTGGTAGAGAATTGCATATACGCGAAACTAATATAACAAAAGATTCAATTGTTAGTGTTAACTCATCACTACTTTCTCCTAAAAATGTCTTAGATTTTATTACTAGAGGTATGGAAGAGTATCCGAATCATTACTTTATTCCACAATGGATGAAGGAGATGAAGTTGGTTTATGCGGGAACTCCTTCTGTAGCAAAATCGAGTAATAATTATCCAGTTAAAATGTCAGACCCTACCTATATGAATGATAGAGTCCGATTCTTTTTAAATGTACCGACATGGTTAGATTTTCTAAGACAGGCGGATTTGAGCTTTGGAGCTAGGCTCCATGGTAATATTACAGCAACAATTGCTGGAACGCCTAGCATTTTACTTCCTAAAGACGCGCGGATGAGAGAATTAGCAGAATATCATAGCTTGACACATGTGATGGCGAATGAAATTACTGATAAAACGAAGCTCTCAGATTTAATTGAAAAAGTTGATTTTCAATCACCTACTAAGAAGCAAGGTGAAAATTTCGATAAATATATTAGTTTCTTAAATAAAAACAACGTAAACCATATTTATAAAGATACCATGACACCTGCTATCGTACCTTTAGAAGAGAAGCTATCGAAAATTGAGCTTCAGCCTCCACTAACTACAATTAGTGGCTGTACTTTAGAAGAAATGGTAGAACGTTGGGAAAAATACTTCCCATTTGAAGAAAAAAAATTAGCTGATAAAGATAAAATAATTAAAGAGCAAAGAAAAAGAATAACCGAACAAGACAAAGCACTAAAATATTATAAAGGCACATTGAATAGAAAATCAGTACGTTTAGCTTTGAAAACTGCAAACATGTTTGCTTCAAAATAAATTTTGCAATCGAGCAACTTTGTTTTGCAGCATAGAGGAATTACCTTTAAAGGGATAGCTTTTGCTATCTCTTTTTCATTTCAGTTCCTTTACTTAAATTGGCAGAAGGAATTAACCATTCAAACATAAATAGATATTCGTTAGGGCTATCCATTTTTGGACAGTCCTTTTTTTGTTTGGAAATAGAGAGCTAATTAACTATTACAAAGCCGACAAAATGAATTTTCTGTTATGCCGTGCCTCTAGACTCTCAACCTGCTAAAATGTTAAAGATAATATATAAAAATAATTCCCTTTCCAAAAAATGGTGATATAATAAGTTTTATAGGCAAAAAGTATTGAACGATGATTTTTTATAGGCTTTTACCGTGTTCCCTTTTTAAAATTTATATTTTCCTATAGTAGAGCATATATTTGTTTTATGCTGCTATCCAATATATTAAGCGCTTTCATAGAATTGTTATGAAGATATTTCCTCTATAGAAGAATAAGAATTTCCGTATTTTTATCCAATTTCAAATCATTTTTAAGTCGGAATCATATTTTAATATTAAATTATACATTAGTCAGCAAGGGGGTTAAGATTATTATGCTCAAGAAAAAAGTTGACAAAACTGTAAATAATTCAATAGGTAACAACGACTTAATGAGTGGTCTATCTTCTAGTTTAAGTGTAACGATTGAGGGAGATTATGAGATTGATTATCAAATCACAAATATGAAATGGAATGGTGCGACACTAACTATTGAAGGATTCATTTATATAAAGACCATTCCTTTACTTAAAAACTTAAATGTTACTAAAAGATTAGTTTTAAAAGACAGTAAGGAAAATCAAGAACTATTCATTACTTTAGAAGATAAAATGATATCTGAAATCAAACTAGTAAATGCAATTGATAATATTTATAAGTGGGCGGGATTTACTGGTGTTATTAACTTGGCGAGGGTAACATATGATAAAAAAATGCCTTTACCAGTAGGAAAATATAATGTATTTTTAGAAATTGAATTATTTAAAAATAAAAAAAGGATTTTACAAAGGGTGCCTTTAAGTGATATACGACCATTTCTTAAGAATGATTTTTATAGCACTAAAATGGAATATTTCTCCGCAAAATCACAATTACTTTACAATCTTATGGTTACGTATGACATCAGTACTAAAAGTATGCTATTAGAATCATCTAAATTAAAAGATTTTAATCCCAGTTCACTTTATGGTGATATAAAAAACAAGACTAAAAGACCAGGTCTGATTTATCGTTTTATGAGGACGAGAATGTTTATCTTTTTTTATTATCTATTTGTCATTTTTTTGCCTGTCAAAAAAGACCGCATTTTATTTGCTTCCGATAGTCGTGAAGAAATAGGCGGAAATTTGTTGTTTGTTTATGAGGCGATGCAAAGAAGAAATCTTCAATACGATTATAAATTTATGTTTAAAGAAAACAGTTTTGTAAAAAAAAGTTTTTCAGAAATAATAGGATTAGCAAATTATGTAGCAACTTCAAGAATTACCTTTTTAGAAGAAAATTATCCGATGATTTCGCCTTTGAAGATTCGAAAAGACGCCGAATTAATTCAATTATGGCATGGTGCTGGAGCTTTTAAAAAGTTCGGATATAGTAGAATAGGGCAGCCAGGCGGACCTAAAATTGATTCCAAAGATCATCGAAATTATACGAAAGCAGTTGTAAGTTCAAAAAATGTTGCTGCTCTATATGCTGAAGGCTTTGATATCAATGAAGAAAATATTTACCCTCTAGGAATTCCTCGGACCGATGTATTTTTTGATGAAAGCTATAAAAGTGAAAAAACACAAGAAATATATGAAGAATATCCTTTTTTGAAAGGGAAAAAAGTAATATTATTTGCACCTACTTTTAGGGGGCGCGGAAGGAAAGAAGCGCATTATCCAATTGAAAATTTAGATTTTGATAAAATGTATAAAAATTTGAAAGACGAATTTGTTTTTATCTTTAAGTTACATTTCATTAATTTAAATAAAGTAACAATTCCCTATCCATATGCCGATTTCTTTTATGACTTTACTAATTATAGGGAAGTCAATGATCTGTTATTAATAACCGATCTGTTAATCACTGACTATTCTTCAATTTGCTTTGAATATTCCTTATTGAACAAGCCAATGTTATTTTTTGCTCATGATGTAGAAGAATATATAAGTAAACGGGGTTTTTATTTTGAATATCAGTCATTCATTCCGGGACACCTTGTAAAGACGACAGATGAATTAATTGAGAAAATTATGAATAAAGATTTTGGCGAAGAAAAAATAAAACCATTTAGGGATTACTTTTTTGATTATCAAGACGGTAAGGCTAGTGAGCGCGTGGTGGATCAATTAGTATTAAATTCAAATAGTTAAGTAAGCAAAAATAAGACGTAGAGAGAGACGAATCTCTATGTCTTTTTATTTTTATATGGAAAGTTTCGCTACCCGGAAGATGGCATGCTAGTGAATGTGTTTTAAGGAAAGTATTTTAAAAGATAATATACTACACAGGCCTATTGCCAATAGATGTAAGCCTGATTTCATTTGTTTTTTATGTTTGCTGCTTGTATAATAACGGAAGGTTAGAGGAAATATTTAAAAGATATCTGAAAGGACATGTTTATGAAATCTGCGTTTATCGTTATCAAAGAGCAAATAGAAAACTTTTATTTAATCAGACGTCTTTCTTTATATGAATTAAAGAGTAAACATAAAAGCAATTATTTAGGGACAGCATGGGAAGTGATCAACCCGCTTATTCAAATTCTCATTTATTGGTTTGTATTTGGAAGTATTCGCCAAAGGGCTGATATTGAAGTAGCTCCCGGGATGACTGTACCTTTTATTTATTGGCTTTTAGGAGCTTTTATTTTATGGAACTTCTTCTATCAGGCCACTATTTTAGGATCCAAATCAATTTATAGTAGACTTGGCATGCTATCTAAAATGAATTTTCCAATGAGTGTGATTCCGAATTTTGCGATATTCTCACAATTCTATATCCACTTAATTATGCTTGGAATTACAATTATTATCTTCCAGGTATCAGGTTATTATTTGAGTATTTACTTTATACAGATATTTTATTTTATCTTTGCCTCTTTTTGCTTAATATTTGCTATAGCTCTTATTACCTCAACCTTTTCAACAATAATCAGAGATGTTCATATGTTTATAAATGCTGTTCTTCGTATGGTTCTATATTTATCACCGATACTATGGCAAATAACAATATTAGAAGAACCATTAATAACCATATTAAAATTGAATCCATTGTATTATTTAATTGAAGGTTATCGTTCAGCATTTTTTGGTTTAGATTGGTATTTCATTGAGCATTGGCAGTACACCCTTTATTTCTGGGGATTAGTCATTGTGTTGTTATCATTTGGCTCTATGCTGCATGTTAAATTCAGAAGGCATTTTATTGATTACTTATAAATGGTCGTGATGAGAATGGAAAAGGCTATAATTACTAAAAATCTTATAAAAAAGTATAAGTTATATAACGGTACAAAAGAACGCCTTTTAGATTTGGTTACGCCTAAAAGTTACGGAGAAGATTTTTATGCGTTAGCAGATGTAAACTTTGAAGCAGAAAAAGGCGACGTTATTGGTTTTGTTGGAATTAATGGATCAGGGAAGTCGACATTGTCAAATATAATAGCAGGGATAGTCCCGGAAACTTCAGGATCTGTTCAGGTGAATGGGGAATCCGCAATAATCGCTGTTTCTTCTGGTTTAAAAGAAAGTTTATCTGGAAGAGATAATATAGAACTTAAGTGTTTAATGCTTGGATTCAATAAAAAAGAAATAAAAGCATTGGAACCAGAAATCATTGAGTTCTCAGAATTAGGTAAATTTATCGATCAACCTGTCAAATCTTACTCAAGCGGGATGAAATCACGACTTGGTTTTGCAATATCTGTGAATGTTGATCCAGATATTTTAATTATTGATGAAGCCCTATCAGTAGGTGATAATGCGTTTGCTGAAAAAAGCTTTGAAAAAATGAAAGAATTTAAAGAGCGGGGAAAAACAATGATTTTTGTTAGCCATTCCGCTAGGCAAATGAAAAAGTTTTGTGAGAAAATCTTATGGCTGGAGTATGGTATGGTAAGAGATTTTGGTGCAGTAGAAGATGTTATGCCCAAGTATCAAAACTTTTTGAAAGAATACAAAAAAATGTCGAAGTATGAAAAGGAATTATTTAAAAATGACGCAATGCAGCGTCAGCAAAAGGCATTAGCGCTTCAAATATAATAGAGGAAATCGGTGCTTGAATATTTCTACGGATCTTCAGTTAAGTAATAAAATAGCTGTCCTAAAAGTCTAGAGAGTTACGACTAATAGGACAGCCTTTTTTTGAGGATAATTTCATCATTTTTTTATGCTAGAATGTTAAACATTGTAAATAAAAACACCAAGCTATATCTTCTATTATTAAATAACAATGAAGAAAAGGTAAATTATTCTGTGATAGCGTTATCTTTAAAAATACACTCTGGTAATTCTTCATAAAACGACATATAATATTATTTATAATGGTTTTTAATTAAATTTACATCGGGAGTAAAGACTATATTTACTCTAGGTAATTATACTTACCGAGATGGAATACTATGGTAGTTTTAGGAGAGTAATATGTGAATAAGAGAATACTAATCATTTCTCAACACTTCTATCCAGAAATTGGTAGTGGGGGAAATAGAATAAAAAACATTTATCACTTGTTAATTAACAAAGGATATGATGTATCAATTATCACCACGGAACCTTCGTATCCCAATAAAAAAATATATGAAAATGAAGCGTTTTGGGACGATCCGTTTATGACAAATGAATCTCCTAAGATTAGCAGAATACAAGTGGCGAATAGAAAATATTCAAGGAGCTTAATAAATAGATTATTTTTCTTTCTTGAAGTGGCATTTAAACTATTTATTAAGGTATTACAAGAAAAGCAAAAATATGACATTGTCTTTGTTACATCACCACCCATTTTCATCGGAATGGTGGGATTAGTGGCTAAGCTCAAATTTAAGAGTAAATTCATATTAGATATTCGGGACTTATGGCCAGAATCTTTACGTGGAGTCGGAGTTTTTAATAACTCTTTCATCTTAAAGACATTTGGTTTAGTAGAAAAAATACTATATAAAAAAGCAGATCGGATTATTGTAAATAGCATTGGATTTATCAACTACATTAGTGAAAAGGCCTCTATTCCAATGGGAAACATACAATATATACCAAACTCTGCGAGAGAATACGAAATAGATATGGATGACAAACCTGAAAGTGACTTTAAAGTGATTTATACGGGAAATATTGGTCTTGCGCAAGATATAGAATTTTTGAAAAAAATAGCAAAGAAATTAAATGAAAACAAAATCAAACTAACCATTATTGGTTATGGAATAAAGAGTAGAGAACTTAAAGATTATATTCAAACCGAAAAAATGAAAAATGTATCGCTTCTATCCCCATTAACAAGGAAGAAATGTTTAGAAGAAATTCGCGGTCACCATATCGGTATTGTTAGTCTTAATAGTAAGAAAGTATTTGATACAGTATTGCCAGGCAAAGTAGTTGACTATATGACTTGTAAAATCCCCATCGTTGCTTCCGTCTCCGGTTATTCTAAAAGAGTAATAGAGGAAAATAAAGTGGGTTTTGTTTCAGGAAAAAGGGATGTTGACGAGATATATAACTATATTAAATACTTATATGATCATCCTAAAGAAAGAAATACAATGTCACGTAACAGTGAACGATGCATTAGGGAAAATTTTCTTTGGGAAAAAAATATTAAATTACTTGAGTCAACAATACATGAATTATAGGTAAAAGCATTTAAAGAAATTAGGTTTTAAAGAAGATATTGTTTGTTAAAAATTATGAAATATGTGATAGTTGATTTTATGGAAAATCTTACTAAGAAGGGATGATAGAATTTGAGAAGGAATATAATTTTATGCATGCTTTTCTGTATATTTGTTTTTTCTGGTTGTTCAGCTGTTAGTAAAGATAAGAAAACGTCACCGGATACTCAGCAAAATATCACAAATGAATCACTAAAAGATATGAAAATAAACAATGTGACGATTGAAAAAAGTGATGATAACAATATTAAAGTTACTGTTGACGCTGAAGGTGAAAATCTAAAGTATGCTTATTATATTTATGAAGGCGATAAATTAATGGGAAAAATACGATATGGGAAAGATGACCATATATCCTATGAAGTGAAAAATCCAGGCACATATAAAGTGCGTGTTTTTGTTATGAATAAAGACAAAGAAAAGGTAACTAAATATACTAATGAAATAGAGATTTAGAACCAATCTATGATAGAATATCTCTTCTTTTAGGAAACGATTAATAGAACAATTCCACTCTAATCGCTACTGTGGAAACAGGGGAAAGTACGTTGTAACAATGCTGCATCGTCAAACTACGAAGATCTCAGAAGCGAGTGAACGAACTTTTTTTATGTTTACATTTGGTTAAAGGATATTTACGACATCTTAATATAATTTGTACCATAATGCCCTAGTAATCGACTAAAAACTAACATATAATTATTTTTGTGTAAAAAAAGAGATGAAAATAACACATCGATATATCAGTTCATCGAAGTGAAAATATAGTAAAGGCTGAGCATTTATGAGCGTAAAAGTATGTATGTTCGTATGGAATCACTTTACGAACGATGCCAGAGTTTTAAGAGAATGTACAGCCTTATCGGAGAATGGATATGAGGTTGATCTGATTTGCATTCACGATCCGAAGGATAAAAACTTAAAGAGACACGAAATCAGGAATGAAAATTTCCATGTACATCGTGTTCGAAGGTACCCAATTCTCCTTGAGCTGTTTCAAAGTGTCTTTCGTTTTTTGAAAGAAAATAAATGGGTTATTCTCCCGCTTTTTTTGTTATGGGGAGTGGTAGTATACTTTTTTCCAATATTAACTATTACGATAACTCTATTTTTAGGTTTATTATTAAAATTGAAACTAGTTCCTTGGTGGATAAAAGCAAGTATATATTTGCGAATGGTCATAAAAGCATACTCAAAGAATTATGATATATACCATTCAAATGATTTAAATACATTGTTACAAGGTTATATCTCCGCAAAATGGAGATTTAAGAAGAAGAAACTTGTATATGATTCTCATGAAGTTCAGACGAGCAGAACGGGGTATAATAGCAGTGTTTATGGAAAGCTAGAAGGTTTTCTTGTAAGAAAGATCGACTCTATGATCGTCGAGAATAATACAAGAGCGAAATACAATGAAGACTTATATGGGTTTTATCCTCATGTTGTTCATAACTATCCGTTTAAAACGATTGGCGAAAATAATGAGATCATTAACATACATGAAATGTTAGGTTTGCCGAAAGGCGAAAAAATCCTTCTTTATCAAGGAGGAATACAAATTGGTAGAGGCCTGGAAAAGCTAGTTCAGGCAGCACCGTTATTTAAAGAAGGAACTCTTGTGTTTATTGGTGATGGTAAACAAAAATCTGAATTAGTGAAACTAGTAGAAGATTTGAATCTGATGGATAAAGTAAAATTCATTTCGAAGGTTCCATTAGAGGATTTGCCGAAATACACTAAGAATGCATATTTAGGTTTTCAAGTTTTGAATAATGTTTGTTTTAATCACTGGTCTGCCTCTTCAAACAAACTTTTCGAATACATGATGAGTGGTGTTCCAGTTGTCGCTTGTAGTTTCCCGGAAATTAAAAAGGTAGTTGAAGACGAAAAAATTGGAATTTGCATAGATTCCCATGATTATAAGGATATTGCTAGAGCAGTCAATATTTTATTAGAAGATACAGATTTAAGAAATGAATTAAGTTATAACTGTTTGAAGGCAAAAGACAAATATAACTGGGAAGAAGAAAAAAAACTTTTTCTAAATGTTTACCAACAAGTAAAAGTCAATAAAACCGTTCAGGAGGAATTAAATTGAAACTTTGTACAGTAGGACTAGGATATATCGGATTACCAACTTCAATTATGTTTGCTAAATATGGTGTTGATGTCGTAGGTGTTGACGTACGTCCGGAAGTAATCGACTCTTTAAATTCAGGAAGAATTCATATTGAAGAGCCAGGATTACAAGAAGCTTTAACCGAAGTGATTGGAAACAAGAAATTTAAGGCATCATTAACACCAGAAAAAGCTGATGCGTTTATTGTAGCAGTTCCTTCGCCAAACAATGATGATATGTACAAATCATGCGATTTAACATTCGTATTAAGCGCAGTAAATAACGTTATTCCTTATCTTGAAAAAGGAAACGTATTGATCATAGAGTCAACTATTGCACCGAGAAGTATGGATGATTTTGTAAAACCTGCTATCGAAGCAGCGGGCTTTGTAGTTGGAGAAGATATATACCTAGTTCATTGTCCTGAAAGAGTTCTTCCTGGTCAAATTATGCATGAACTCGTTTATAATAATCGTATTGTTGGTGGAATTACTGAAGCTTGTACAGAAGCTGGAGCAAAAGTTTACGCAACGTTAGTAAAAGGTGAAATTATAAAAACGAACGCTAAGACTGCTGAAATGTCTAAATTAATGGAGAACACTTTCCGCGACGTTAACATCGCATTAGCTAATGAGTTGACTAAAGTATGTAATGAATTAGAGATTAATACTTTAGAAGTTATAGAAATGGCTAACAAACATCCAAGGGTTAATCTTCATTATCCTGGCCCTGGTGTAGGTGGACATTGTCTAGCGGTTGACCCATATTTTATCGTTGCAAAAGCACCAGAGTCTGCACAAATTATTAACCTTGCAAGAAATGTGAATACATCTATGCCATCATATGTGGTTGATAACGTGAACTCTCTAATGGAAGAAGTCAATGGAAAAGTAGTAACGGTATTTGGATTGACTTATAAAGGTAATGTGGATGACATTAGAGAAAGTCCAGCAATGGAGATATTTGAAATGTTAGAAGCACAAGGCAATTACAAAGTTAGAACTTTCGATCCTCATGTGGAAGGCGATATCGTAATAAAGGATATCGAAGAAGCTGTTATCAATTCAGACCTCATAGTCGTGTTAACAGACCATAGTGAATTTAAAGAACTCGACTTCAATAAACTCTCTGGGATGTCAACTAAGCGTATTTTTGATACTAAAAACATCGTCCAAAACCGCTCAGATGAATTTGAATATATTAATTTTGGCAACCTCTATAAATTTACTAAAAAAGCTTTGGTCCTTACAAACTAATTATAAAAATAAAAGAGTGTTGTTGGAAAGATTTCTCCTTCTGGCAACACTTCTTTGTCATTACAGAAAATATTAGGAGTCGTATATTGTGAAAAAACCACTAGATAGAATTACAGAAGCTTATTTTGGCGATATGGGTGATGCGTTTGCAGAAAAGGTAAGGGATAGAATTCATTGGGTATGTGAAAATGCCAAAGGTGAATCTATTTTAGATGTAGGTTGTTCCCAAGGGATTACTTCCATTCTTCTAGGCAGAGAAGGGAAAATGGTTTTAGGAATTGACTTATTACAAGAGGCAATCGATTTTGCGAATCAAAGATTGGAAAATGAGGAAGAAATAACAAAGCAGCATGTTGAGTTCAAAGCAGCTAATTTTATGAGTATGAACACGGATGGACAAGGATATGATTCAATTATTTTTGGGGAAGTATTGGAACATATTACGGACCCCCAGAGATTTCTCCGAAAAGCTACAAGCTTACTTAACGAGAATGGTTCCATCATTGTTACATTACCCTTTGGTATAAATGATTATTTTGATCATAAAAAAACATACTATCTGTCTGATTTATTAAAGTTCCAAGACAGTAATATTTCGATCCAGGAAATTAAGTTCTTTGGTAAATGGATCGGAGCTATTTTCAAGAAAAAAGATGAAAATTTAAAAGAATTGACAATTAATGATGGGTTAGTTAATCAATTAGAAAGCATTTTTTATACAATAGAAAGAGACCTTTTGCTAAAAGCACGTAATAAAGCGGAAGCTCATAAAAATTTTGAAGAAGAAATCGAAGTTCTTCTTCAAGAAAAAGTGAAAGATGAATCTCTTAGTAAAGAACAATTAGCCAAAAAGAATGCTGAAATTGAAGTTTTGAGTGAGCAGCTTTTAAAGAAAGATGCCCTGATCGAAGAGTTAAATGATAAATGCAAGAAAATGGATCAAGAAATAAGCGATTTAACCGAGCAGAAAAAAAATGCAATCGAAAATACAGAGCTCAATGCAGTAAACTTAGAAAAGCAATATCAGGAAAAAGTACAGGCCAAGAATTCGGAAATTACTGCTCTACATGATCAAGTAGCTGAATTGAAAAAGGAAGCTATACTTGCCAATAAGGAAAAAGTGAATATACAAAGAAGTTTAATTGAAGCACACGAAAAAGAAGAGAAGCTTCTTATTTCGTATCAGAAATTGTTAAAGCAGGATAACGTATCAAGTAAAGTGAAGCAAGAAATTGAAATGAAAGACCGTAAAATAAAACAATTAAAAGATAATGAAAAGGCATTAAATAAACGAATTAATATGATTGAAAAGTATGCGATATTAGCAAAAAAGGAAAAAATTAATGTACAAGAAGACTTGTATAAAGCATACGAGAAAGAAGAAAGATTATTGGGATCATATGAAAGATTACTTAAAAAATACAAAGCGTTAAGTGAATCAAAATTAGGTCAAATTACTTTAGCATATTGGCGTAAAAGACGTAGAAAAAGAGTTGGGGGTAAATAGGTTGGATGTTCAATCAATACAACAAAGACTTAGTACATTAAATAAATTAAAAGAAAAGTTACTAGAGGATATTGAGAGAGATAAGGAAAATATATATGAAATACAATCTATTAAGCCTATCGTAAAAGAAATAAGGGAGCCGAATACTTCAAATTCAAGTAAAATTGAAGTGAGCAAGCCCAAGCCGGCACCAAAAAAGAATGTAGCAAAGAAACAGCCATCAGAAGAAGAAATTGAAAAAAAGAAAGCATATTTGAAAGTTCGCGATAAATTAAGTGATGTTAACTTTTTCAAAAATATAAAGCCACTTTTAGATCAACTTCCGGAAAGCAATGGCAGCAGATATTACAATAAAATTAATGCTAACATTGGAATAATAGCGGATGAGTTCTTATTTAACTCCTTTAAAGATGTGGCAAATTTCCTATATATCGAGAGAAACAATTACAAAAAGTTTAGCGGCAAGTTGGACGTTTTATTAATTGTTACTACTTGGAAGGGATTAAACTTAGAATGGAAGGGTCTGGGAAATCCAAATATTAAAAAACACAGAGAAGAGCTTTATAAAATTATTGATTTTTATCGTTCTCAAGGAACGAAAGTTGTTTTTTATTCAAAAGAAGACCCTGTCAATTATCACATTTTCATAGATATAGCCAAAAATTGCGACTATATTTTCACAACTGCAGAAGAAAAAATCGATAGTTATAAGAAAGATTGCCAAAATGAAAATGTATTTCTTTTGGAGTTTGGCATCAATCCAAATTATCATAATCCAATCGGGATAAAAAAGTTTCCAAAACGGAAGGAAGTACTATTCACGGGTTCATGGTATGATAAGTATCCACATCGCCAGGTTGATACTAGAATGCTTTTTGATGGTGTAATTGAAGGAAATAAAGATTTGAAGATTATTGACCGGAACTATGAATTGAAATTAAGTCAATATTTCTTTCCAGAAGAGTATTTAAAATATGTTTCTCCTTCGATTGAACATACATATTTGCAAAAATTCCACAAAATTTTCGATTGGGCCATCAACCTAAATAGTGTTCAAGAAAGTAATACGATGTTTGCAAATCGTATTTATGAATTGCAAGCGCTTGGGAATATTTTACTTTCCAATTATAGCGTTGGTGTAAATAATAAGTTTCCAAACGTATTTTTAATTCATGATCAAAAAGAAATAAAAGATATCTTTAATAGCTTTTCAGAAGAAGATGTTTATAAACACCAAGTTCAAGGAATTAGACGGGTCATGTCTAAAGAAACGAGTTTCCACAGAGTTGATGAACTACTAGAAAAAATCGGGTTGAATAGACAGCTTGAACAAAGGAAAGTAGCAGTTTTAGTTAAGGAAAAAACAGAGCGTATCGTGGAAATGTTTGAGAATCAAACTTACCTTGAACGCGATTTGTTTTTGGAATCTGACTTCACTGAAGCATTAAAATCTCAGTACGATATGATTGCGTTTTTCGATGAGGCAAATGATTATGGAGAATTTTACTTAGAAGACCTAGTAAATGGATTTAAATATACAGATTCAGATTATATTACAAAAGATGCTTATCTTGACGGTAAGGTATTTAATAAAGGAATTGAACATGACTTTGTAAATAATATGAAGGACAAAAACAGAACCTTGTTTTGGAGTGAGTCTTATTCATTAAAAGACTTACTGAATTTTAATGGATCATTAGCTTTACCAAATGGATTTAGTATTGATCGTTTTGAGTTTAACAACTCAAAGATTGAGAAGAAATCTAATCGAAGAGATTATAAACTCTCAGTCATTGTTCCAACTTACAATAATGGTAATCATTTATTAAACAAGTGTTTTAATAGTCTCAAACGAAGCAGCATGTTTGAAGATATGGAGATTGTGATTGTAGATGATGGTTCAACAGACGATTACACACCTAAAGTAGTCACACATTTAGAAAAAGAATACAGTAATGTTAAGGTGTTTTTCTATAATGATGGAGGTAGTGGAAGCGCGTCAAGACCAAGAAACAAAGGTTTTGAATTATCAACAGCTCCGTTTATTACTTATCTTGATCCTGATAATGAAGCGATTAATGACGGATTTGCTAAATTATATCGGGAGATGGCAAAAGGAAAATACGATTTATGCATCGGCAATATGTTGAGGATAGATACGAAACCACTGAATTTTGATTATTACAGAACGGCTATCCAATTTTATGGAAGTGATGTAATTACCAAAAATGTAAAAGACTATTTGGTTAATACTCAATTTAAAGCAATGAGTATTCAGGCATTAATAGCCAAGCGGGAGGTAATCGGAGACCATTCATTAAAAATGGTTGAAGGTGCAGTTGGTCAAGATACGATATTCTTCCAAGAGTTGTTATTGAAATCAAAGAAGACGAAGGTTATTAATGAACAAATTCATATATATTACGCAGCTGTTAGTGGCTCTGCCGTAAATAGTATATCTAAAAAATTCTTTGAGAAATATTATATATTAGAGCAGTATAGAGTTAAGATGTTAAAAGAGAATAATCTTTTAGACATGTATATAGAGAAAAAATTTGAATACTATTTTACAAATTGGTATTTAAAAAAGTTGAAACAGGTTAATAAAGAAGATGCTATTGATTCTGTGAAATTACTTGGCGAAATATTAGATATGTATAGTAACTACAATGGAGAATCCAAAGAAATCAACGAATATAATAAGCTTTATCAGCAGGGAAGCTACAAGAAAATTGTTAAACAGTTTATTGGATAGACTTCATGGTTATAAAAAGAATGTCCTTTTTAGGGCATTCTTTTTTAAGAAGTGTAGATAACTATTGGAAAGGCTATCAAATAGTATTAAAATAGGTAGTAAGTATTAGGCCCAATAGAAACTTTACAGGAGTGTGACTAGTAGATTGGAGAAATTAAAGATTAAATTTAATCCTTACAACGAACTAAATCTAAATGAGGCAGTTCGCTTAATTATACACGATTGGAAGGATGGAGAGACTCATACAGATGAAGTTATACCACCGGGGAAAGAGCTAGAATTAACCGAAACTGATTTTAAGCAACATTTATATTATAGATATAAGTATCAAGTCGAGAAAGATGGTAAATGGGAAGATTTAACTAGATATAAGCATCTACCTGAGAGAGAAACAGAAGAAGGAATAAAATACTTATACTACCATCACCCCAATTCCTCTGCACTAATTGTGATATTTCAAGCACTAGCCAGTATTCCAGGATATAACTATGTAAGAACCCTAAAGGATCTGCCTGTTTCAAAACTATATATAAAAGATGAGTATGGACCAGATCCAACGAAAGCTTCATATTATCTTGGTGAAAATAAAAAGTTTGATATAGCGACTAACACATCGAAATTAATTGAGGACATTCGAAACTATAACAATTTACCAAAGAGAAAAGTCATCTGTGCAGGTTCAAGTAAAGGAGGCTTTGCATCCATTTATCAAGCCTACCTAAATGGCTATGGTTATGTTGTAGCAGGTGGGCCTCAAATATATTTAGGGGATTATTTAGGAAAAAGTCTTGGAAATCCAAAATCAGTATTAGCTCCAATCTATACTTTTATTACCGGAAACACAATGGCTGATGACAAAAAATGGGCAAACAATATCTTACCTAACTTGATTAAAAGCAATTACCAGAGAGTAACACCTCAATTGAATATACACGTAGGAAAGGAAGAGCCACATTATAAAAATCATGTATTGCCATTTTATGAGTATCTTCAAGAAATTGGAGGTCAAAATATCGAACTCGATTTAGGTGATTATAATGATCATGATGAATTAGCTATTCATTTTCCAGGGTTTCTTAGCAAAAAAGTAAACAAAATACTGAGTGGAATTTCACCTACTGAAACAATTTTATTTAAAAGGACAGAGCCCAATAGTTCCACTTTGGAAATTGTTGAAATGATAATGAATAATGAGATATTTCTCTTTAAAACTTGGAAACCTTTTAAATTCAACGGTGAGTTAAATTGGGATGAAGATCCTTATAAAGATCGAACATGGAAGTTTTATTTGCATGAAATTAGAGTTGTGAGTTTTTTAGTTAACGCTTATGAACTTACAAAAGATATGAAATATTTAAAGAAAGCTAGATGGTATATTGAAAGCTGGATGAGTAAGAATCCTACACCGAATAAGAATGTCAGTGAGTGGGCTTGGAGTGGACATGGTACAGCTAATCGGTTGTTAAATCTGCTGTATTTTTGGACTTATTATAAGGATTCGGACGAATTTGATGAAGAGTTCGAGGCGCAATTCACTGAGCTCCTTTTAGAACATGGTCTTTTCTTAGAGAAGGATGAAAACTACGAAGATTATAATCATGGGATATTCCAAGATCAGGCCTTAATGGAACTTTCAGTACTTTTTCCAGAATTCTCACAAAGCAAGGGTTGGTTAAGAAAGTCCGTAGATCGTCTTACTATGAGAATGAATAAGGACTTTTCTCCAAGCGGTGTTCATAAAGAGCATAGTCCATCTTACCATGTACTCGTCATGAAGTTATTCATGTCCATCAAGAAATTTATGGACTTTTATAATGTCACTTATTCCAATGAGTTTAAAAATAAGTTTCATCTTATGCAAGATTACCTAGCGATAATAACAAATAAAGATGGGACTCTTCCTTTGTTAGGAGATACGGGATTATCAAGGGCTCTCGGCACTCTTAAAGAAGATGAAATTCTTAGCGAATACTGGCTGAATAAGTCCTCAAAAGGTGTAAAAGGAACGCCGTTAAACCGTTCATTTTATCCGTTTCCTGATGCTGGGATAACTATTTATAAAGGAAAAGGAAACAAAAATGATGTAGAGTGGGTATTCACCTCAGCATTTCATTCAACTGTTCATAAACACGCTGATGATTTATCCTTATTACTTCGCCATGGGAAGACTAATTATTTCGTTGATAGTGGAAGATATAACTATAAAGAAAAAGATCCATTTAGGAGATTCTTTAGAAGCGTCTTTGCTCATAATTCTATAGCTGTCGATGGCAAATCATATAATTTAACAAGTTCGCAATCTGGCAAATCTTTAATTACAGATTATGGACAAACAGATTCATATACCTACGTTCGAGGACAGCATCATTTATATGAAGGTATTACAATCACAAGACTGCTTCTTCATTTAAAAGACGGACCTATATTAATACATGATAAAATCGAATCAAAAGAAAAACATAAATATACACAAATATTTAATATAGGAAAAGATATAGCTGTAAATAGCCAAGATAACAACTCTCTTTTATTACAGAGTAAATTAGATCATACGTATGTTGAGTTGAAACAAGCAAACGCCATTAAAGATTTTACTCTGTTTGAGGGTAGTACTGATCCAATCCAAGGCTGGCAATCATTCGACTTTAATCAAAAGCATCCTATAAAGTCAGCCCATTTTACAATTGAAGGTAACTCTGTAGAATTCTTAACCTTAGTAAATCTGAGCAGTAATAGCACTGTGGATAGTGTTGTGGTACAAGAGGAATCTGATAATCATGTCTACAAGTTATTAAAAGATGCTGATGAAATTTTTAATGTTTCTCTTAAGGAAACTCATACCAATCATGAAAGTATGATTAATAATCAGTTAAGGGTTGATGAGCCGGTGATTAATAATATTATCTTATCGAATAAAAACGATTTAGTACCCCAAGGCACCTCAATTACCGTCACAATAGATGCAAACGGAGATAACTTAACATATGCCTGGTATGTATACCATAATGGAAAAAGAATAGATGTAAAAAAGTATTCTCCAAATATGAAAAAACTTACTATAAAATTGAATCAGGAAGGCAAATATTATTTGAAGGCGTATGCGAAAAATGATAAGGGAGAAAAGGTTTCTAGAAACACCAATATTATAAAAGTATATAAAGTTAATATAGCTCCCAAAGAAAAAAAGTCTATAATTAATTTATATGACAATAAGAAAGTAGCATATGAGGATATTGAAAAATTAAAAATGAATTTTGAGGATCCAGCAATTTTGTCTGTGGAAAAAAATAAGGTGAATTACGATTTTTTAATCAAGACCAATAAAAATTCACCATTTCTTGTGGTACTAGGTTCAGGTGCATATAATGCAAAAGAATATAATCCCCCGATTTTTCAACGTCATTCCTGGGCCGAACAATTACAGACTAATGTAATTTTTTATAACGATCCGACATTGTATTTGGGAGAAATAAATCTTGGGTGGGGACAAGGTACTAAACAAGACTTCTATCTTGAGAGCATAGCAGATATGGTTAAACAGTTCGCCATTAAAATGAATATAAATAACAGTAACATTTTATTTTATGGAAGCTCAGCGGGTGGTTTTATGTCCCTCATTTTAGGCGGGATATTGAAAGGAAGTTCTGTTTTAGTAAATAATCCACAAACAATTGTTCCAAACTATTATAAATCATATGTTCAAGCAATGTATGAAGCCAGTTATCCAAATATAAACAATCAACAAATCAATAATAATTATAAAGAACGATTGGATATAACAGCTTTTTATAAGTCTATTGGATACATGCCAAATATTTATTATTTGCAAAACGCAGCATGTCTGCATGATATGGAAAATCATTTTAACCCATTTCTTAATAAGGTCAGTGAGTTTCTCAAGCAAGAAAAAAGCGGACAATTCATCTCCCACTTATATTGGGATGAACAAAGTCAGCATAATCCGGTAGGTAAAGAAGATACATTGTCTTACATTAAGAAAGCTTCAGAGTTATTTCTTAACAATAACTAAATAAAACGGAACCCCTTTAATATAGAGATAGATCCTAAAAGGATATAAATCTACTTAAAGGGGTTTTTTATGGGTTACTTCAAGTTAATCAATATTGATATAAGGGCTGAAGCACGATATTATTGAGTTGTTTTTCTTTATATAAGATTTAATTCTATAGCTACCCTTTTCTGTAAAGTTAAATGATAGGACATTATTATCGGAGTAAGATGTTTTTTCATATATTTTATCATCTTTATAAATATACCAAGCAAATTTCATACCTGGAATATCCATACATTTAGCTTTAATCAAATATTTATTTTCTTCAATGCTTGATAGTTCAATACTATGATAATCAATGCTAAGTAAATAAGAGTCTAGAGATTCTAAAGCAGTATTTGTCATATTTTGATTAGCACGGAATAACATTTTATAGAATCCCAATAATCGTCCATTAATATTATCCTCATTATAAAACTGATCAATTAAATTTAGCGATAATTCGCCTAAATTCTTTCTAGATTCTTGACTTTCAATGACATATTTCAAATCATTTTCTATCGATCCTTCTACATAACTTTCTAATTTATTTCCTATTCCGCCGAAATTACTATAAACGCCATCAAGCCAATTATTTTCTTTTATGAGTCCAATATATCCCTTGCTGCCAAGTGCGATTACCGGTTTACCACAACTCATTCCTTCTAAAGCACAACGACCAGGGGCGATCAAAATATCACTATTTATATATTCATTTAATAGCTCTTCGTTTTCTTTCCAGCCAACAAACTCGATACTATTTCTCCCTTGAGAGATCTCATTTCCTCGTCTTATCATTTCATCTTTTTGAGTACCTTCACCTACTATTGTCCAACATATTTTCTCCGAGTGTTGTTTAGAAGTAAATGCAAGGGCTTTATAAAAGATATCTATAATAAATTGCTTATCTTGGTCAAGTCTAGAAACTAAAGAAATATTAAGTTTCTCTTTTCCTATCTCTGGAACAACGCTTTTATTAAATAACTCTCGATTAACTCCATTTGGCATTACAAAAAGTTTATGTTTAAAATTCGCTATATTTTTCTTGGAGAGATAATCAATCAGATAATCCTTTATTCCTTCAGATACTGTAAAAACTAAATCTACTTCATGAATGTAAGTTTCTATTTTATTAGTATGTTTACCATGAAAGGTAATGACTAACGGTATTTTTAAATAACGAGCTATATGTTGAGCAAACCATCGACTTGCAAAGGGATGTGTATGAATAATATCGATCTTGTTAGCATTATTTATATCAACAACTTTTCTGAGTGTTTGAGGTAACTCATCTTCCGTAAAATCGGTGGTGATGGTATGGATGCCTAATCGATTTAATTTTTCTTGGAATAACCCGGGTTTGCACAAAACGGTAACATCGCAATTATTTTTCTTACTATACAATGCGGTAGATAAGACATTTTCATGCAAGCCGCCTAAAGGAGCATTAAAGAAAACAGGGATTAATATATGCATAAATTAATTTCACCTTTATAATATTGTATTTTGGAGCAATAGATATAATATTGTAAATTTGTATGGTCCTGAATTAACAGCTATGGCTAGGTGCACTATTTAAGGATTAAAAAAACAATTTACATGACAATTGCTATTGATTTTCTGTCGACTTCTAATGCCAATATATTACTCATGGAGTCAAATTGGATATTCGATACTCTGTCATTATCCTTACCCATTCTAATTACAGTTAGGAAGAATACTTTATCCCCATTTACAATATACTCATGTTGGTGTGTTTACGTTAATTTACTAAATTGCTCGGATATTACTGCATACGGTTTATCTTTATTACCTTTATGAACTACTAATTCATCTGCCCCATTTAGTTGTTCTATATGAATATGACTATTGGGAGCTTTGATAATCGTATGATTTATATCCTTTTGTATTACCGATGTGCTTGGACCTAGGTTGAAAATTTGACTTACTTTTTGGCTTTGCCCATTCATAATGCGATCAAGAATGATACAAACATCAGGTTTTAAAAATATTAATGAGCGTTCAATTGTGACACCCTCGTAAGCAAAGTTCCTCCCCTTGACATAATCATATATTTGGTTAGATGCATAATCTGTAATGGTTATTTTATCATTCGCAATTTTTGGCTCAGGCAATTGATAATTTTTATCATTGATCACTATCGTGTTATGAGCTTTTGCAGACCTCACATAGCCTCTTGCGGGAGAACTCCCGTAACTATGCTTTCCTGAATCAACGAAGATATCATCACCATTATAGAAAAGGGTAATGGATAGATCGTCTAAATGTTTATGGGTTAACGTACTGTAGCCGCAAACAAAAGACATCCAGGTAGAACGTTTTGGATTACCATTATTTTTAGATTGTAAGATGGCAATTCCTGCATCCAAATCAAGTAAAGAAGTATATTTTTTGTTTTTATTATTTATTTTTTTCTACTTGAATCTCCAATCAAAGGTAAAAATCCATCAGGTTTTAGAATATAGCTGTAGTAATCTTCGATTTGTTCAAATTTGTCTACAATTTCTGAACCTAGAGAAAGGTTATATTTCAATAGAAAATCTTCTATTGAAATAAAAAGATTTTGAACAACAAGATGATATTCAGGTGAGTTTTCTAAATGAATGCCTCTTGAACTATAACTATGATAGAAATTATCCTTCAGTCGAAATAGTCCTTTATTTATCCAGTTGTCAGATTTTTGGTAATTAAACACAACACCAGATTGAATTAAGGCACGGTCCATCATGATCCCATGATTGTTTTTTCGATAATACTTATCACTATACAAAAACTCAGCATGTTTTATGATTAATTCATTCAGCTCGGGATACAATGAGATATTGTCCCCAAGGCAAAGGTACAAGTAAATCAAATTATGTGTTCTATAAGCTGAAGTATGGTCATACCAAATAAACTTATTTTCGTTATCGGTTCGTTCAAACCGAGCCCAATTTTTAACGATCTCTATAGCTTTTTCTAGATAAGAAACGTCATTTGTCAATTCGAAAGCATTTGATAAGAAACTAATGGGCATCAAAGAATGTAAATATAATTGATAGGTATTGGGACTCACGTGATGTTTGTAGTCCCAATCAATCCGTTCTCCAAAAGTGAGTTTATCCAATGACTCTTGAAGGACAAAGGTGTTATTTATAATTAAATGGGCATTTTTTGTTGTATTATTATTTATTTCTGTAAGCTTAAGTAATCTGTTAAAATTGATTTTACCTTCATTACTTTAATTAGACTATTTATTTCAATATTACTAACCACGTTTTAATAGTTCCCCCTAGTGACAATATTTATATAATATTTTACCATAAATATGGTAGGGGATACTCACTGCAAATTGAAATATGTAAAGCAAATGTATTTACTTATTGGCTTTGTGTCTAATAATTTAAAATTGAGGAATACCCATATTTTTTATGATATAATTAGGTGTTGATTCCTGTAATCAACATTTTTTTAGGTATATAAACAACAATGTTATACAACTACACTACAAAGGAAGCAATCTATTTATGAATCTTGTTTCGCAAATAATTAAAGAGCATATAAATAACATTCGCTTAATCTTTCTAATGGCTAAATATAATACTAAAAGTAAATATCAAATGCACTATCTCGGTGCATTTTGGCAATTCTTGTTACCCATAATTCAAATAGGTATTTATTGGTTTGTTTTTGGTATAGGTATTAGGGGAGGGGCTCCGGTAGGAGAAGTTCCTTACTTTATTTGGTTACTCACTGGCTTGGTTCCATGGATGTTTATAGGGCCTACTATTACACAGGCGGCTAATAGTGTTTATGCAAAGATAAGCCTTGTTTCAAAAATGAAATTTCCAGTAAGTATACTCCCGACAATCACCATTGTAGGTAATTCAATTAATTTTATTGTTATGTTAATCATACTTCAGCTTTTACTGCTTTTAAATGGTCTTTATCCAACCGACCAACTATGGCAGATAGCGTATTATTTAGTTGCCACCGGAGTATTTATGTTTTCGGTGTCACTGTTATTTTCTACCCTCTCAACAATAGTAAGGGATTTTCAAAATATGATTCAATCCTTTATCCGGATGCTATTTTTTTTAACGCCGATATTGTGGGATCCAAGTAGATTGCCAGAGCATTTTCATAATATACTAAAGTTGAACCCAATCTATTATTTAGTGGTGGGATATAGAAAGACATTTCTAGGTCAAGGCTGGTTTTTTGAAGATTTAACATATACTTTTTATTTTTGGTCATTAACCTTATTCATATTATTTATTGGTTCGATGATGCATATGAAGTTTAGAGATAAATTTATTGATTATATTTGAGTTGGAGGCTTTTATTTTGAAGCAACCTAAAGTTGTTTTTAAAAATGTAGTAAAAGAGTATACCTTATTCAAAAAGAAATCGGACAAACTCGTGGAATTTTTCATGCCCAAAAAGGGTAATCACAATTTTTATGCAGTTAGAGATGTATCTTTTGAAGTATATGCTGGAGAGACAATTGGGATCATTGGAATTAATGGTTCGGGAAAATCGACATTATCAAATTTATTGGCACAGGTAGTGCCTCCTACATCCGGAAGTATTGAAATAGACGGAGAAACTTCATTAATTGCAATATCTGTAGGATTAAATAATCAATTAAGTGGATTAGAAAATATAGAATTAAAATGTCTTATGCATGGTATGGGTATGGATGAAATAAAAAGAATTAAACCCCTTATCATAGAGTTTGCTGATATTGGGAACTTTATTGACCAACCGGTTAAAAACTATTCTAGTGGAATGAGGTCTCGTTTAGGTTTTGCGATTTCTGTCCATACGAACCCGGATATCCTTGTTGTTGACGAGGCTTTATCAGTTGGAGATCAGACTTTCTATGATAAATGCATGACAAAAATTCAAGAGTTTAAAGATTCAGGAAAAACAATATTCTTTATTAGCCATTCACTTTCTCAAATTAAACAGCTTTCTGATCGTGTTCTATGGATGCAATTTGGGGAAGTTAAAGAATTTGGTGAAACAAGAAAGGTAATAAATTTATATAAGGAATTTATTACCTGGTTTAATAATTTATCTGAAAAAGAAAAGAAACAGTATAAACGCGAAATGTTTGAAAAGCAGTCTGGACATCATTCTTTTAATAATAATAGACAGATATCAAGGAAAGAGAAAAATAGAGGTGCAATTAAGAGAGACAATATTAATCCTTTTTATAAAATTCAACTTTCAATTTTATCTTTACTATTGATCTTTTCCATGTTTTTTATGGTATTAGGCAATCCCGCTGAGGCATTGGTGCATAAGTTCTCTGAACTTACGCTGGATAAAAGCGGGGGGAATGAAGTAGATGAAGAAAAGATGGATTCGGCTATTAAGAAATTGAATGAAAATGGATTTATTCAAGTAAATTCCGCAGACGTATTCAGAAACGAAGATCTTACAGAAAAGTACAAAGAACTTAATTTTGCTAATGAAGTTAAAGTATTGGCAAAAGTCGATCAACACGTGTATCAAATTGAACAAAACAACGAAATAGGATATACATCTATAGATAATATTGATACAGAAATTAACTCATTGCAAAGTATTGATATTACTATCAACGAATTGCTCCCTATGTTAAGCGAATCATTTAATGATTCCTATCAATTTTATCTTGCCTTCTTAGGCGGAGAAGAAACACAGTTAAAAGAGAAAATGAGAGGCATTACTGAAGAATTAAATGAAGAAAGTCAAAAAAAAATTGTATTAGGTTATGAAGATATAACCTACTTAGTCCATGAGGGATTAGTCAATGGAATTACTGTCAAGGTTACTGATTCATTACCAACAGAGGTGGAAAGTAAACTAAAAGGGCATTCAATAGTATCTACAGACGAGAAACTATGGTCTTTTAAATCGTCAGAATATAAGTTTTTCCTTAATTTAGAAGCGGATGAACTTACAATTCAATTTAACAATAAAATAGATTACGCCTCCTAACCTTGTTGCTATGAAAGAGAATATTGTTACTAATATAATAGTTAGGTATAAACAGCTATGATAATAATTGTTTTTCTATGTTATTATAATAATGATTATATAGATTAGATTAAATATTATTATCTAAATTATGGAGGAACAACATTGAATAAGCGAATTAAAGTCATGACTATCTTTGGTACAAGACCAGAAGCGATTAAAATGGCACCCCTAGTACTTGAGCTGCAAAAACAATCCGAGCATTTTGAATCGATTGTAACGGTAACAGCTCAGCATCGACAAATGCTTGATCAAGTTCTTGAGATTTTTGATGTCCATCCTGATTTTGACCTGAATATGATGAAGGATCGCCAAACATTGATTGATGTCACAACAAGAGGCTTAGAAGGTTTAGATCGTGTGATGAAAGAGGCTAAACCAGATATCGTTCTTGTGCATGGTGATACTTCCACTACTTTTGTAGGAAGTTTGGCAGCTTTTTATAATCAAATAACAGTAGGTCATGTGGAAGCTGGATTAAGAACTTGGGATAAATATTCTCCATTTCCGGAGGAAATGAATCGTCAATTGACTGGTGTAATTGCCGATATCCATTTTTCACCGACTGATAAAGCAGCAAATAATTTAATTGCAGAAAATAAAAAGGAAGAAACTATTTTTATTACTGGTAACACAGCAATAGATGCTTTAAAAACGACTGTAAAAGCCGAATATTCACATGAAATTCTTGAAAAATTAGGAGAAGATCGACTTGTCCTATTAACCGCTCATAGACGTGAAAATCTAGGTGAGCCAATGAGAAATATATTCCGCGCTATCAAGCGATTGGTAGAGGAACAAAAGGATATACAAGTGGTGTATCCTGTTCATTTGAATCCGGCTGTTCGCGAGCTTGCTGATGAAATTTTAGGAAATGATCCAAGGATTCATTTAATTGAACCACTAGATGTTATTGATTTCCACAATTTTGCAAGCCGAGCTTATCTCATTTTAAGTGATTCCGGTGGTGTGCAAGAAGAGGCACCATCCTTGGGAGTACCAGTATTAGTATTAAGGGATACAACTGAGCGTCCTGAAGGAATTGAAGCTGGTACGTTGAAATTAGCTGGGGTATTAGAAGAAGATATTTATCAAATGGCAACTGAATTGCTAACTGATAAAGTTGCATATGAAAAAATGGCCAAGGCTGCTAATCCGTATGGAGATGGAGAGGCATCGAGACGTATAGCTGAAGTTATTCGTTATTACTTTAAAAAGACAGATGAAAAACCTACTCCATTTTCTGGATAAGTATCAGTTTGTTAGGTAATGGCATGTAAATAAAGTAGTGTGTCTACAAAATTCTTGAAGTAACCCAGAGCAGACCGTGGCTCTGGGTGTTTTTTTATTAGGGGAAAGTAGCTCCGTGTACAAATGATTATTACACCAGCTTCCAACGCCCTCCAATAATGGGGGAATTTATAAGTTCCTCATACTGATTGACTATGCACTTTGTTCTCATGATTATTATGACTTTTTTTTGTAAATTAGTTATAGGAACTTTTACAAGTAGTAGCAAGAAAATAAGAAAATTAATATATTATTGATTTTTAAGAGAATAAAGTGAGAATTGTTTATGCACAAAAGAAGGTGCTTAAACATATTTATAAGGAGAATCTTCCATGTTCAAAGGCGAAAAAACATTTGAGAGTGAAAGAACTGTAAAATATTTTTACGAAAAATCTTATCAGAAGACAAATAATCTTATTATCATTTTCTCAGCTATGCCTGCTAAAGGGAAAATGCCTGGCTATAACTTTGTTAGCACTTTGAAAGAATTTGACTGTAATAAACTTTTTATATTAGATGATTTTGGATGCAGGGGATCTTATTATCTTTGTGAGAACAAAGACTTTTCCATAGAACGTTCCGTAATTTCTTTAATAAACTTTATCATTAAAGAAAATAAAATTGATAAGGTAATCACCTGTGGGTCAAGTAAAGGTGGATATGCAGCTCTGTATTATGGTATTAAGTACGGCTTTAGTAATATTATAGCTGGATCCCCTCAATATTTATTAGGTGAATACTTAATTAATCAAGCTAAAGAAGGAGCTATTGCAAAATTTATGTCAGGGGCCATTGAAAAGGAAGATTACGAGTTTCTCAATAGAATAATGTCTGATATGATTTCAAACTCACCAAATAAACCAAGGGTATTTATTCATTTGGGAAAAGGTGAGGCAAATTATCATAAACATGTAAAACCGTTAATGAAAAAGCTTGAAGAGAAGCAGATAGATTATCAACTTGATTTAGGAGACTATAGTAAGCATATTGATGTAGCGAAGTTTTTTCCACCCATCTTAAAAGAAAAAGTTAGAGAAACTTTAGGATATCCTTTACTAAGGCTAGAAAAATCACTTGAAGGGAGACATCCATTAAATAAAAAATACGAATTTAAAGCAAAGACTGATTCAACGAGTAAATTAGCATGGTATGTTTATTATAATGGTGAAAAAATAAATTCAAGTAAATATTCTTTTGATAGATCTTTTACTTTATCCTTTGATAAAAAAGGAAAATATCAAGTGAAAGTTTTTGCGATAAATGAGAAAGATTTTAAAGTATCAATCAAATCAAATATAATAGAAATAGTGTAATATCAACAATATTGTTGGAGTGTTCCACTAATAACTTTTTTCAAAAATCTCCATTTATATTGGGAAAAGTGATTGATTGGTCAGTGACTATCATAATCCAATACTACAGCAAGAATTAACTATGTGAGTCTATGGTAGTTACTTTAAAGGTGACAAAATGCATAAAAAGAAATTAATTTTATCGGTATTTATTATTGTTTTATTGACATCATTATTATTGTGGAAGATACCTAATGATGAAGTGAAAAATGATGAATCAGTTACAAAAAATGACATACGTAAAGAAGAACTAATTACCCAAAGCCTTTATGATGAATGGTATGATCAGCAAACAACATGGTCAATTGATAATTTCCCTAAATACGGGAGTGATTATAAAGGAAATACATATGCTTGGGGTTGGAGTTATGTTGCTAATTCTTTAATTGACATGTACGAAGCTACTGGGCAAGAAAAGTATTTAGATTTACTCGTTCCACAAGTGAGATATATTTTCACCCAAACAGATGAGAGATTATGGTTAGAGAGTTTTACTAATACTGGATTGTCGCTGCCTGCTTGGTCAGATAGAGGGCATTATACTTCAGGGGAGTTTAGTTATATTTATCCTGTGCATACCGGAATGATTATTTTACCTATCTTACGTTTTGTAGATATAGTGAAGGAAAATAATTTAAGTAAATATAATGAACCAGCCACAGAATTCTTACAAGCAAGCGGGGAAGCATTGGCTGTTCATAACAAAGATCAAATGTGGAAGGATATTTCGGAAAATGAAGGTTTCTACATGGGTCATCCATATGGAGAAGGCCTTGTGTCAGAAGCAAATAGGATTGGGATTCCAAATAGAGTATTCATCTACTTAGCTGCTGGGGGTTTATATGATAAATTAACCGGAGGTAATGATTATACTGAAAGGATTAATAAAAGTCTCAGATATTTTAAACACACATTAATTAAATATGATAAAAATTATGATTCATATTACTGGAGTTATTGGAACGATTTGGATCCCAACAGCTGGGAAGATATTAGCCATGCTGCATTAACAGTCTATGGAATATATATCCTCCACGAAGAAGCTGGCTTTTCAATATTCACGGATCAAGATTTAATTAGGTTTAAGAATATTGTATATAAAATTGTTAACAATGATTCGCCTCCAAAAGCTAAGAAATTTATTCATAGAAAAGTTACTGATAAAAATAGTTTTTATAAAATGGAAGATAATCAATATTATTTTTCACTATTAAAATGGACTTTTTTAGGCATATACGATAAAAAAGTGCTAGAAACTTTAGAGCCCGTGTTTATAGAGGCCTATAATCAGAAACGTAATACTGTTACTACCTTATCTGGTATTGCTACATATCTGAAAATAAAAGATCAATTAAAAGCTGAAAGAGAAAATTAGTAGATTGACAATTTCAATATTACGTTAATAATACTCTGCAATTGATAGTTAGAAAAAGGAGTGAAGAGCAATAGAAAATGGAGAGTTCCATCGGGACCTATTAAAAGAGATTATGCAGTATGCCTATAATAAAAGCTATTCAGAAAATACCTCATTGCAGGAAATGATGATAGAGTTAGAAGAGCTTTTGGAGCCTTTGGTTAAGAACAAAGCTTCTTAAAAGGTTTTCTAAGTAGTATAGGTTTTTCCTAAACAAAAAATTATGCAAAACATTTAGATGCGGTTGAACTAACAACCATTGTCATCTAAAAAAAACTACGATCATTCATATTAAATTATAGTCAAATCCCCATCTATTTTTTATAAGGTGGGGATTATTTGACGTTTACGTTTTCGCCGAAATGAAAATCCCATGTAAGTGTATCCTTAATATGGAATCCCCCTATTTATTCTGCGACAAAATATTCCCGCAAGTATTCGTACCATAGTTCGTTACCTTTTTCATTCGAGGCGCTTTGGTCTTCAAGAAGATAGTCTTTAATTTCATCATTCATGCGGTCAGGCCATTTGCTCCAATGATCGAGGTATGGGATATCTTGATCGTTAGCGAATTCCTTCAATGATTTAACCTGTCCTGCGTAAATGGGTCCTTTATGTACAGGGTGCGTGGGCTGGAGTATCACTACCGCGCTGCTGTTAGCCTCTTCCATGGCATCCATAAAAGTTTCGATGTTTTCATGATTCTTCTTTACTGCTATTTTTCCATTATCATTCAAAGTAAATGGCTCGAAGAGTACGAGGTCCGGTTCACCATCAGCAATTTCTTCCATTTGCCCATTCTGAATGAATTGATCTGATTTAACATCATCGTATTGGTACAGCACAACGCTTAAAGCATTTTCTCCATAAGTTGCTTCTAGCTCTTTCTTCAGCATGTCTGCCCAGCCATCTTTACCACCTAACGCTTGTGAGCCGACGATTGCAATTTTGTATTTTTCATCATTCTCCAAGGCTAAGCGAAATGATTCTTGTGCCTCTTCCGGCCAGTTTTCCGCATACTCTAAAACTTTTAGATTAACATTCTCGTTTTCTCCCTTTATATTTGTTTTTTTTGTCTCAGGTTCAATATTAGCTGATTTAACAACAGTGCTGTTTAAAGAAACCTTTGTCTTATCTTTCCAATAAAAATAGCCATATGCTAGAAAGGCAACACAAATAACCCCAGCAAGTGTAACGATAAATGCTCGCAATTCCATAACCCCCTGAAATTATAGTACGATAACTAAAACTGAGTATTTATACCCAAGCCTTTTATCCCTTTATTACAGCGTCTTCATAACTTCTTTACAATAAATAGCAAAATCAGCAAACAAAATATGTAAATACTATGCTATAATAATACACATTATTGGAAAATTCTACAATCAGCTAGGGAGGATATCATGGAAGAAACAATCAGCTTGAGAGAGCTTATGCAAACATTACGCAAGCGAATGAGTTTAATTGTCCTTATAACATTGGCAGCGGTGGTTATTAGTGGAGCTGTCAGTTTTTTTGTATTAACACCGATTTACCAATCTTCAACGCAGTTGCTTGTGAACCAAGCAAAAAGTGACCAACCGATTTATAATCCAGCAGAAATTCAAACAAACCTACAATTGATTAATACATATAACGTTATTATGAAAAGCCCGGCAATTTTAGATAAAGTCATCGATGACCTTGATCTTGATTTAACAGTAGGGCAGTTGAATGGAAAAATTACTGTTCAAAGCGAAAAGGATTCTCAAGTGGTTAACGTAACAGTGCAGGATCCAAATCCGCATAAAGCAGCGGAAATCGCAAATCAAATTTCACAAGTTTTTCAAACTGAAATTTCTAATATCATGAATGTTGATAATGTTAGCATTCTAGCAAAAGCCGAAGTAGGAGAGAACGCTTCTCCCGTGAAGCCACAGCCATTATTGAACATTGCGATTGCCTTAGTTGTAGGCTTAATGGCCGGAGTTGGGCTTGCCTTCCTGCTTGAGTATCTGGATAACACGATTAAAACGGAGCAAGATGTAGAAAGAATTCTTGAATTACCAGTCCTTGGTTCAATTGCTACTTTTGACGAGCAAAAAGACAACCGTCCAAGCAGAAATAATCGTAAATCAAGAGTAAGGAGTGAGACTGTTGGCTCTTAATAAAAATGCAAAAAAAATGGTTAGTACAAAAAGAAAACTAATCGCTATGTTAAATCCGAAATCTCCAGTTTCGGAGCAGTATAGAACCATTCGTACGAACATACAATTTTCTGCAGTAGACCGAGAAATTCGTTCTTTAATGGTAACATCATCAGGTCCGGGAGAAGGGAAATCAACGACAGCTGCAAATATTGCGATTGTTTTCGCCCAACAAGGTAAAAGTGTGCTGCTTGTAGATGCTGATATGAGGAAGCCGACGGTTCACTATACCTTTAGTATGAATAATGCTTATGGATTAACAAATGTATTAACAAGACAGATGCGAATCAATGAGGCAGCCAAGGTATCTAATCTGGAAGGATTAGATGTATTAACGTCCGGCCCAATTCCGCCCAACCCAGCAGAATTACTAAGTTCAAACGCTATGAAGCAGTTTTTTGAGGAAGCTGGTGTCCAATATGATCTAGTAATCTTTGACACGCCTCCAATTCTTGCTGTAACAGATGCGCAAGTACTTGCCAACCAATGTGATGGGACGATTCTAGTTGTTTCAAGTGGTAAGGCAGATGTCGAAAACGTCAAGAAAACGAAAGAATTATTGGAAGCGGCAAATGCAAAGACGCTTGGGGTTGTCTTAAATAATAAGAAAATGGCGAATAATGATTACTATTATTACTACGGTGTCTAATTTTATCCAATATTGACAAAAATTGAAAAAGTAGTAAGGTATAAGCATGGGAAATTTGTAAAATATAGGGGGTTTTGTAAATGATAGACATTCATTGTCATATTCTACCAGGTATAGATGATGGTGCGAGTGAATTTACAGACAGTCTTCAAATGGCAAAACAGGCTGAAAGTGAAGGTATTCATACAATCATTGCAACCCCCCATCACCAAAATGGCAGGTTCAATAATTTTAAAGCGGATATTTTAACATTAACAACCGAATTGAATGATTATTTAAAAACAGAAAATGTAGATGTTAAAATTCTTCCAGGCCAAGAAAACCGGATTTACGGTGAGCTTATAGAAGACTATGAAGCTGGCGAAATTATGACACTTGCTAATATATCAAACTATTTATTCATCGAATTACCTTCTAATCATGTACCTCGTTATACGGAAAAGCTATGTTTTGATTTGCAGATGAAAGGATTAACGCCTGTAATCGTGCATCCTGAGCGAAACGCAGAATTAATCGAACGCTCAGATAAGCTGTATAAGCTCGTGAAAAACGGTGCTGCTACACAGATTACAGCTGCAAGTTTAGCTGGCTACTTCGGTAAAAAAATTCAAAAGTTCACATTCGACTTAGTAGAAGCAAACCTCACCCATTTTATTGCTTCTGACGCGCATAATACAACAAATCGTGGATTTAAAATGGAAGAGGGACTTGATCTCATCGAAAAAAAGTACGGAACAGATTCTCTATATTACTTTATGGATAACGCTGAACTGATAGTTAACGGAAAGGATATATTCCGAGAGATTCCAGAGCAAATCAAGAAAAAGAAATTGTTCGGACTCTTTTGAGACGGACATTCACCTAGACGATTTATAACTATGATGTGAAATATCAAGGAATTTTCAACGGTTATGTCTCCTAGCCGTTATCATTGGTGACACTCGACCATGCTGTGGGTGGAAACAGTCTGCCTTAGACGCATTTGTTGTCAGTAGTGTGGTGTGAGGAGGGGTTAGATGCCCTGATTTAATTGATTTAATGTGAAGAAAGATGGGTAAATTTCACATGCAATAAAAGTATTTAACATTTTTAAATGTCTAATGAAAGTGTGCAACATTTGTGTGCATTTTCCTTAGACATTTCTTTTCAAAAGAAAATAGTTCTTTCTACCTGTGCCATAAGTCATTATTATTGTTGCTGCAATAAAAACTGGTTAAGGAAGTTTACATTTTGACTTGTCAAAAAGCCATAGAGGATTTGCCAAGGATACTTTTAGCAGCTGCTAACTGAACGAGAGAGTAACACTTTTACATCAAATATTAAGAAAAGAAGGGATCAATTTTGACTTATCAAAAGCGCGTACCGCTATTGATGCTGCTTGATTCAACCATTGTATTGTTTTCCATCTATGTAGGATATTTCATATTGCATCCGTACTCCGATTTTTACACATCAAAATTGTTATTAATGAGTTCGATGGTATTACTAGTGAGCCATCATGTATTTGCACTTGTCTATCGGCTATATCATAAAGCATGGGAATATGCGAGTGTTGGAGAAATGTTTACGATAGCAAAAGCAGTTACATTCTCAATTTTTACAGCAGCAATTGCGCAAGCAGTCGGAGCAGGAAATGTTTATACAAGGGTTTTATTAATAACATGGATGCTTCATCTTTTACTAATTGGTGGCTCGCGATTTTCATGGAGAATGTATCGTGATTATTACATGAAGTCAAAAATGAAAAAAAGAAGAACTTTAATTGTAGGTGCTGGATCTGCAGGTACTGCAGTCGCAAGACAGCTATTACATAATTATGATGTAGATCTCATACCCGTTGCTTTTGTTGATGATGACCCGAGAAAGTACAAGCTTGAAATGTACGGACTTAGCGTGTGTGGAAACATTGAAGACATACCACAAATAGTAAAAAAACAAAAAATCCAAGATATTATTATCGCGATTCCTTCCATCTCAAAGAAAGAAATTAGACGTATATATGAAACTTGTGCAAAAACCGAAGCTGAAGTCAAAATCATGCCGATGATTGAAGATGTAATGACGGGTAAACTTGCTGTAAGTGCGCTTCGGAATGTGGAAGTAGAGGATTTACTTGGACGTGAACCAGTGGAACTTGATATTAGTAGTATCTCCGAATCTATTACATGTTCAACTGTCCTTGTAACTGGAGCTGGGGGATCGATTGGTTCTGAAATATGTAGACAAATTTGCAAATTTAATCCAAAGAGAATTGTACTTGTAGGACACGGGGAATTTAGTATTTACAATATCGATATGGAACTTCGTCAAATGTATCAAGAGCAAATAGAAATAATTCCGGTGATTGCAGATGTGCAGGATAGAAATAGACTGTTCGAAGTAATGGAAGAATTCAAGCCGGACGTTGTTTACCATGCAGCTGCACATAAACATGTCCCACTAATGGAAAATAACCCAAGAGAAGCAGTGAAAAACAATATATTTGGTACAAGGAATGTTGCGGAGGCAGCAGATACATTCGGTGTTAATACATTTGTTTTAGTTTCTACTGATAAGGCGGTCAATCCTCCTAATGTTATGGGAGCAACAAAGCGAGTTGCCGAAATGATCATTCAAAACTTAGCGAAAGAAAGTAATACAAAGTTTGTTGCTGTTCGTTTCGGAAATGTTCTTGGAAGTAGGGGCAGTGTCATTCCTTTATTCAAAAAGCAAATTGAAGCAGGCGGTCCAGTCACTGTTACACATCCTGACATGACACGATACTTCATGACAATTCCGGAAGCATCAAGACTTGTTATTCAAGCTGGTACTCTTGCTCGGGGTGGTGAAGTGTTTGTTTTGGATATGGGCGAGCCGGTAAAGATTTCGGACTTGGCGAAAAATCTGATAACCCTTTCGGGTTATTTGGTTGAGGAGATTGGAATTCAGTATAGTGGGATAAGGCCAGGGGAGAAGATGTTCGAGGAACTGCTGAATGAAAATGAAGTGCAAAAGGAGCAGGTGTTTCCGCAGATTCATATTGGAAAGGCAGAGCCGATGGAGCGAAGTGAATTATTCCAAATGATTGAACGCCTATCTTCAATTGAAATGGAAGATATGAAAAGATTACTCATCGATGCGGCCAATAAGAAATATTCGGAAGCGTCAATGGCAAAAAGTAGTTAATTATTATGTAGTGAAATAAATATTCATAAAGGTGTTTGTTAAACAAGTGCATAATTTGCGAGACTTATGGAGGAAATAGTAGTGAATTCCGACCAAAGAGACTCATTCTTTTAGGACACGGTGAAAGTTCTATTTATAGTATAGACATGGAATTACGACAAAAGGTTGCGAAAGAAACAGCAATTGTTCCGATTATCGGAGATATTAAGAACCGTAATGGTATTTTTAATATTATTTGTGCTAAAATCCCTACCATGTAGCAGCACATAAACATGTTCCTTTAATGGAAGCTAACCCGATGGAAGCTGTTAAAAACAATATTTTTGAACCGAAAATGTTGCGGAAGCAGCAGACTTAATCGGAGTTCCATCTTTCGTTCTTGTTTCTACTGATAAAGTAGTGAAGCCATCGAATGTGATGGGTGCTACGAAACGGTTTGCCGAAATAATTGTTAAAATTTAACAAAAAAACACCGCTAAATTCGTAGCGGTTCGATTTGGTAACTTACTTGGTTTTAGAGGTAATGTAATATAGGAGAACCTGTGAAAAATGTGACCTTGCGACAAACCTTATTAAATTATCGGCTATCATGTTGATGAAATTGGTAATGAATTCTCGGGAATTCGTCCGGGAGAGAAGTTGTTTGAAGAGTTGTTGAACTGAGATTCAGAGTGAACATGTTTTTCCTAAGGTACGTATTGGTAGAGTGACACTAATTACGAAAGCTGAGATGGGGTATGTGATTAAGATGCTACCGGAGATATAAAATGTCGAAATGAAGGAAGTTTTGGTTGGGAAAGCTAATCGCAAGGTTGTTGAGGCAAATTAGTGTGAATTTTTTACGAAAAGTTTTACATTAGATAGTTGGCTTTTCATATCTTACATACCTTTCCGGTCTGTAATCGAATAACTATTTATTTAGTTATGAAACGTCCTTACTGAAAACGTTTATGGGAGTAGGAATAATGAAAAAAGATGTGTTATACCTAGCAATATCATATCCTCAAGTAAGAATAAATAAATTTATAAAATATTTAATCCAAGAAAATTATAATGTTAAATTATTACTATGTAATTATAATAATAGTAAGAAGGGAATTTGGGATGAGTATACTACTCCATTATCCATTGAAGAGAATAATAAGTTCTTCACAAAATATCCTTTTAGTAATAAATTGTTGAAAAAACTAAATAGCGAAATAGAAAAGATCAATTTAAGTCCAGACATTATAATTGTCAGAGACATCTTCCTTGCAAATTACGCACAAAAGATTGCAAAAAAATATAATTCAAAACTATTAATCGATATAGCAGATAATTATCCGGAAGTTATTCTTCAAAACAATCCATATGGTTTAGGAAAAATCTTTTATCAAATCTCGAATTTTTTTGAAAAAAAGGTGTTGGATAAAGCCAATACAATCCTTTGTGTAACTAGAGAAAGTAAGAAATTACTGTCTGATAAACATGGAATTTCGGAAGGGAAAATAATCCCTATTCGAAATCTGCCCCTTAAAAATGAAGTTGGGGAAATATTTAATAAAGAAAGATTATTTGACTTTGTTTACATAGGGACTTTTTCTAAAAACATTAGAGATTTAGTTACGATAATTAAAACCCTTCAGTTAAACCCGGAGTTGTCTTTTCATGTTTACACTTTCCAAAAAGTGGAGGTGGAAGAGTTTATTCGAAATTTCATAGACATAGATAATTACAAAATAGAAATAAGGAACCCTGTTAAAAAGTCTGAACTAAATTTTGTGCTATCAAATTATAAAGTTGGTTTAATTCCTCATTTTAGGGGACCAGGAACGGACTATACAGAACCAAACAAGCTATATGATTATATTCATGCAAATTTACCTGTTTTGGCTAGTGATAACCCATCATTAAAAAATTCATTAACAAATTTATCAGTTGGTGAATGTTATAAACCAAATGATCCCCAAAGCTTGTTGGATGGGTATAATCTAATAGTTGAAAACTATGAGAAGTATCTAGAGGCTATAACCGCACATAAATGTGATTTAATTTGGGAAAAAGAAATTTCAATATTAAATGATTATCTTAAGGGTTAGTTCTTCAATCAAAAAGTAATAATCTATATATTTTTCAAGAAAGTATTGAGGTGTAAAATGTGTTTTTTTAATAGAGCGATAATTGCCTTGTCAATAACAGGCACTATTATTACAGTAGCTCAATCGGGATTTACTTCAATAGAATATAAAGTGATTTGGATATTGCCCCTAATCTATACGCTGGTGTACATTTCTTTTTTTCAGGCAATATTCCGAAATAGGGATATCAGAATCACATCAATAATCTTAGCAATATTACTCTTTTTAAAAGCAGTACTTAATCCAGTGTTAATCTCTTTAGCTGGACCGGATTATATTGGAAAGAGGTATATTCCCTTATCAAATGATATGATAAGTCTTTCTATATATGTTTCTGCCTATGAGATTATAACGGTCTCATTTTTTGTTTTTATACTTTCAATTATACTAAAAGGAGATAACCAAGAAGAAATCAAAAAGGAATGGAAATTGAAGGGGAGTAAGTTATTTTATTTAATCTACGTGGTTTTTGGAATATTGATATATATAGCTATGGGAAGAAGCGCACAAGTTATATCTTTTTTTGTTCTATCAATAAATGATGGGCATGTCCCAATAGAAAACACTTTGCTCCTTCTAGTCAGACAAATAATTGTAACTGCAATTATTATTGCTTTTTTACTGGTTGTAAATTATTCAAAGCTAAAATATGAAAGAACAAAAAGTAAAATATATATAAATATAGCAATCATAGCTGCGATAGTAAATATTGGAATTATTGTCGGGGACAGGAGAAGTGTCCAAATATTTACTGCAATTTTATCGATATGGATTTTAATAAAACTATACCGTTTGAGTATGAAAAAAATTGTTTTTTCAATATTATTAACTACTGTAATCATATTTTCATTAATGACCCTTTTTAGATGGGGGGCATATTCGCAAGGTTCATACTCTGCGGTTTTAAATGAGACTGAATTTAGCATTGCATCATTAGCCGACTATAGCCAGGTTTACTTTGGAGGACCTGATTCTATTGCTACATCACTAACATTTGCGGAAAACGTTGGATTAGATTTTAAGAATTTAATGTTTGATTTTGGAAGAACAATTTTTGGTCTTAATTTCTTGTTAAGAGAAAATATGTATTTAACTAGTGAAATGTATAATTTATTTTTATATGATGGAAATCAAAAAAATGGTCAATTGATATTCGGCACTAGTTACGGATATATATTTTTTGGTTTTATTGGGGCACCAATTATTATTTTATTAAATACTACGATATCTATAATCCTTGAAAAGTTATTCAGAAAAACAAGTTCATATGAATTTGCATATCTATTTGGTTATTGTTTATTAAGAATGGCATTAAACTTACTTACCAATACTCCAACTATAATGACCGTAATTACTCAACAGTTAGCAACACTTGGATTAATAATCATTGTAGCAAGGATATTCGCAAAAAAGTACAATGGGTTCAATAATTCAAATATAACTAATCCAATTTCGATAAGATAAAAGAGGTTTTTATAATGAATATACTTTTATTATCATATGGCGTAATAGAGCACGATGGAAGATTAAAGGAATTAATTGATGTTAGTAATAATCTTGGAGATACAAAAGTCGTGGCGTGTGCGATCGATAAATCAATAAATTATCCATATAGTTTTTGCATAGATTCACGAGAAAAAAGACATACCATTAAAAACTATTTGATGTTTATTGTTCATAGTATTAAAGTTGCTAGAAAAATGTCTTCAATTGACATATTAATTGTTGATGACTTCACGACCTCATTGGCTGGGTCAATTATAAATAAATTATTCCGACCAAAAATTTTAGTTCAGGACTCTAGGGAATTATATATTGACAAAAAAATGCCGGGATTTGGTAATGTTTTTTTGTACTCTGAAAAGAACTTGTATAAAAAAGCTGATTTAATAATTTGCGCGAATAAGCAAAGAGCTCAAATAATGCAAGAGAGATATGGTTTTGAAGAAAGACCATATGTATTTGAAAACATTCGCATCTTAGAAGGTGAGTTTAATCAAACCGAATTAGATGCCAAGTATAAGTCCCTACTTAAACCGGGAACCAAGATTATCTCTACTGGCGGGTGTTCTATCGAACGAGGAACGGATCGCTTAGTTATGGCAATGAAACGATTACCCACGTGTACTCTATATATAGTCGGAAAAGGAAGACCGAAAGATTACGATAAAATAGTTAAATTGATTAAAGAAAATACTGTTAAAAATGTCTATATTTTAGATAGAGTCACATTATCTGAATTGCGCTATTTAATAAAGCAGTGCGATATTGGCATTGTTGAATATCATAAAAATGATTTAAATAACTTGTTTTGTGCCTCAGGAAAGGTATATGAGTATATGAAAGAAGGATTACCAATAGTAACGACTGAAAATATTCCTCTTGTAGAGTTGTGTGAGGAATTCAAAGTAGGCATTGCAGACGATAACTTTATTGGTGGTATAGAGGGAGTTATCGAAAACTTACAGTCTTTTAATAAAAATGTTACAAAATACATGGAGAGTATTTCAGTGGAAAATAATAATAAGGGATTAGTTGATAAGATTCGTAATACTTTTGATAACAAGATGTAAGTTGGTAATATTCAATAAGTATGATCTTTGAAACTTTAAGCTACTTAAATTTGGGAAGTATTAATAGGGCTACTAGAAAACGATATGCAGAATACTTACACTAACGTACAAGATGTTTATTATGGATTTACACAAAGAGTTTCAATCTGATTATGAATATAATGAGGAAAATAAATGAATAGAAAATCAATTAACTTTTTGAAGAATATATCCTTCACCTTTATGGCAAATGGTTTGTCTATGTTAGTATCAATGTTAGTAATATTAATAGTTCCTAAGTTAATTGGTGTTGAAGAATATGGATATTGGCAATTATATTTATTTTATTTAGCCTATATTGGATTCCTTCATTTTGGATGGAGTGATGGAATTTATTTAAGATACGGTGGGGAAGAATATAATAATCTTGATAAACGACTTTTTCAATCTCAGTTATATATGTTAATGATAATTCAGGTTATTATAGCAATAATACTAATATTAATTGCATGGAATTTTATCGAAGATGACAATAAAGTTTTTATAATGTGGATGATTTCTTTAAGCACGATAATAACTAATGTTAGAAGTGTCCCACTATTTGTTTTACAAGCAACAAATAGAATCAAAGAACATGCAAATGTTATGATGATTGGCCAATTTTTTTATTTTAGTTTTATAGTTTTATTTTTACTGATAGGATTCGATAGTTTTAAAGTATTAATACTAGCAGAACTAATTGGAAGAACAATATCTTTATTTTATGCGGTAATTTGTTGTAAGGATATAGTGTTTCGACCAATTTCAGATTTTTATTTTAGTTTTAGAGAAGCTATCGAGAACGTTAATGTAGGTATTAAGCTTATGTTTGCATATATTGCAAGTTTATTAGTGATTGGAATAGTAAGATTTGGAATTGAGCGTTCTTGGGACATTACAACTTTTGGAAAAGTATCATTAACTTTAAATATATCTAATTTATTTATTGTGTTTATAAATGCCTTAGGAATTGTTTTGTTTCCTATTTTAAGAAAAGCAAAGAAAGAAAGTTTATCAAATATATACATATTAATGAGAGATATATTAATGATGATTTTGCTTGGTTTATTAGTGGCTTATTACCCGATTAAACTAATTCTATTGGCCTGGATACCCGAATATGCCATTGGCATTATGTATATGGCTATGTTATTTCCAATGATTTTATTTGAGGGAAAAATGTCATTGTTGATAAATACATATTTAAAGACAATGAGAAAAGAAAAAGAGATGTTGAAAGTAAATATAATAACCCTTTTAATTAGTATTATAATTACCGTGATAACAACTGTTCTCTTTAATAATCTTGAGTTAACAGTAGTATCAATTGTTATTATTTTAGCCTTTAGGTCAGTTTTAGCAGAATTGTATCTGTCAAAAATATTGAAAATTTCTATATCAAAAGATATTCTTTTAGAACTTATGATGGCGACGGTATTCATATTCTTAAGTTGGTTTATGGATTCGTGGTTTGTTTTTTGGATTTATCTGATGATATATGTTGCTTATTTATTAATGAAAAAAAATATTATAATAAACTCGTTAAAGAATCTTAAGGAAATTGCTAAGTGAAAACCATAAAAACATTTAGAAAGAATAATGATTGATTGAGATTCTAAGGAAAACTAACTATCAATGAAATGAAACAACCCTTGGTTTTACACATATGATTTTTACAGAGGAATGAATCAAGAGGAAATTTGAGTATGTAAAATACACGAGGAGATCATGTATGAAACAATTATTACAAAGCTTAAAGAATGGTGAAACTCAATTAGTTGAATCACCGATACCAGAAGTTTCTAGTAGGAATGTACTTATCCAAGTCAAAAGGGGTATTGTTTCCGCTGGGACTGAGCGCATGCTAGTGGATTTCGGTAAGTCTAATTACATACAAAAAGCTCGTCAACAACCTGAAAAAGTAAAGCAAGTACTTGATAAAATTAAGACAGACGGACTACAACCAACTATTCAAGCTGTTCGAACAAAACTAGATCAACCAATACCGTTAGGTTACAGTAATGCAGGCATTGTTATTGCTGTTGGTAAAGATGTAAAAAACTTCAAAATTGGAGATAAGGTAATTTCAAATGGTGCACATGCGGAAGTCGTAAGTGTATCTGAAAATTTATGTACAAAGATTCCAGAAAACGTTCACTTTGACGAAGCGGCGTTCACAGTAATTACTTCAATAGGCCTACAAGGAATTCGATTAATCAAACCTACATTAGGTGAAACGGTTGTCGTAACTGGATTGGGTCTTATTGGGTTACTGACAGTTCAATTGCTAAAAGCTCATGGGTGTAAAGTGATTGCATCTGACTTTGACCAACAAAAAGTAGAATTAGCTAAATCATTTGGTGCTGATGCCGTTAATGTTGGCGCGGGAATTGACATAGTTGAGTATGTTAACATGAAAACAAAAGGTCGTGGTGCTGATGCTGTTTTAATCACTGCATCGACCACTAGTAGCGAACCAGTTTCCCAAGCTGCTAGAATGTCAAGGCAACGAGGAAGAATCATTTTAGTAGGTGTGACAGGACTTGAGTTGAACAGATCTGAGTTTTATGAAAAAGAATTAACTTTCCAGGTCTCTTGTTCTTACGGCCCAGGAAGATATGATCCGAATTATGAAGAAAAAGGTCAAGATTATCCAATTGGATTTGTTCGTTGGACAGAGCAACGAAACTTTGAGGCCATTTTGGATATGATGAGTGAAGGGAAATTAAATGTTGAAGAAATTATAACCCATGAGTATGATTTTGAAGATGCTGTTTCTGCTTATAGTACATTAAGTGAAGATCGAACAGCAATTGGGATTTTGTTAAAATATCCTGAAAGAGATATTTCAATCGATGATGGTCAAACAGTGCCACTTATGTCGAACGACATACATGCAGTAACAGATCAATCTGTTATTGGAATCATTGGGGCAGGTAATTACACGAATCAAACGCTTTTGCCGGCAATGAATGCTTTAGATGTTTATAAGAAAACTATTGTTAGTAGTGGTGGAATGACTAGTGTTCACGTAGGTAAACGATTTAATTTTTTAAAAGCCTCTACTGATACAAATGATGTTTTTAATGATTTAGAAATTAATTCTATTATCATTACTACAAGACATAATACCCATGCTAGTTTAGTTAAAAAAGCACTCGAAGCAAAAAAACATGTTTTTGTTGAAAAACCTCTCTGCTTAACTCGTGATGAATTAAATGAAATAAAAGGGATTCAACATAATCAATTAATGATGGTTGGATTTAATAGAAGGTTTTCTCCTCATACACAACAAATAAAAACATTGCTTGGATACACAACACAACCAAAAGCAATGATTATGACCGTGAACGCGGGAGCTATTCCAGCAGATCATTGGACACAAGATCTTGATGTCGGTGGCGGCAGAATTATAGGGGAAGCATGTCACTTTATTGATTTACTTCGTTATTTAATAGATAGTCCGATTAGTAATGTGAGTGCTGCTAGTTTAGCAGACCCATCAGAAGCTGAGCTAGAGGACAAGGTAACGATTAATTTATCTTTTTTAGATGGTTCGATAGGCACCATACATTACTTCGCAAATGGAGATAAGTCCTTCCCTAAAGAAAGATTAGAAGTTTTTGTTGGTGGGAAAATTTTGGCGCTTGATAATTTTAAAACATTGATGGGATACGGATGGCCAAATTTCAAGAAATTTAAAACTAAATCTCAAGATAAAGGTCATGCTTTAGGAATCAAAGCTTTTTTTGAAGGTATTAAAGAGGGGAAAGCTCCTATTCCAATAAATGAAATATATGAAGTAACAGAAGCAACTTTTGATGCAGTCGAACAAATAAGAAGGTGATCATATTGAGAGACAACCTAGAAATTATTCGTAATATGGGCCTTGGCTGGACAGCTTTTCGCCTGAAATATGAGATTGAAAAAAAGCTTGGGAAATTGCAAAAGCAGTTCCCAGCTTTTTTATATGAGGATTTTGATTTACATTCTCGAATAAATAGTAATGAAAGTATTCTTCAATTGTTGAAAGAGTCTAGAAAATGCTATTTCTTTAACAACATCTCTAATGCTTATAAGCAAATGACGAACGTCTTTCAAACAGAAAAAGCAATTGCAGAAGCGGATGAAATTTGTAATGGAACATTTCGTTATTTTAGCTGTCGTACGTTTCAATATGATGAACTGAATTGGCATTATAACCCAGATACAAAAAAGACAGCACCTACTGATAAACATTGGTCAATCATTGCAGATTTGGGCAGTGATTTTGGAGATATAAAATGGATATGGGAGCTTTCAAGGTTTTCATTTGTCTACCCACTTGTTCGTGCATACGCAGCAGTTGGGGATGATAAGTATGTAGAAACATTTTGGTCCTATTTTGAGGATTTTATTAAAAAAAATCCACCTGAACTTGGTCCTAACTATAAATGTGGTCAGGAAATGTCGTTTCGATTAATGGCATGGACATTCGGTTTATTCGCTTTCCTTGAACATCCAGCTTCATCAAAAGAGCGGCTAGAGTTAATGATGAAAGCAATTTACCATCATGCTGATCATGTAGATAAACATATTGAATTTGCACTCAAATCCGTGAAAAACAACCATTCAATCTCTGAAAGCGTAGGTATTTATACTGTAGGCATTTTATTTCCCTTTTTTGATAAAGCGAACAGATGGATGAAAAGAGGGAAAAAATTTATTCAATCAGAGGCGATGTGGCAAATATATGAAGATGGCTCATATATTCAGCATTCTATGAATTATCAGCGCTTAGTGATACAAGATTTAACTTGGGCAGTTCGACTTGGCCAAATTAACAACGATCTATTCGATGAAGCGTTTCTAAATCGTTTCAGCCAAACTGTTAGATTTATGTACCAACACCAAGAACTAACAACCGGCAAAATGCCGAATTATGGCATGAATGATGGAGCTTATATTCATCCATTAACTTCTTGTGAATATTTAGATCATCGTCCGGCTCTTCAAGCTGCTTGGTATATTCTTAACAATGAATTACTTTATAAAAATATGGATGTTAATGAAATTGCTTATTGGTTGATAGGTAGCGAATGTACGAATGCTAAAATCTCTAGTATTAAACAAAAATCTCAAGATTACAGTAAAGGTGGGTACTATTTATTACGTAATGATAATAGTTTTGGAATGATTCGGTGTACCTCTTACAAACATAGACCTGCACAAGCCGATATGCTCCATTTTGATTTGTGGTATAAACAAAAGAATATTTTGGCTGATGCAGGTACATTTTCTTATAATACAGACATGGATCATATTCTTTATTTTAATGGTACATCTTCGCATAATACAATCATGGCAAATAATAAGGACCAGATGAAAAAGGCATCCAGGTTTATATGGTTAAACTGGACCAAATCAAAAATGCTTCGATTTAATCATAAAGAGTTTCAAGTCTTTGAAGGTGAACATTATGGATACGGCGGAGTGACGCATAGACGAGGGATTATACAATATGGTTCCTATTGGGTTGTAATAGATGATTTATTTGGGAGGATTGACAATGATTCTGTTTCATTAAGCTGGTTATTCGGTATTCAAAATGTTGAGCAGCTTAATCAAAATGAATTGATAATTGGAATAGAGGGGGAACATCTGAAAGTAAAAACTTACTCAACACAATCTTATACTGCTAATTTATACAAAGGCTCATTAAAGCCTTTAAGAGGTTGGCGTTCTCTTTACTATGGGAATAAAGAGATTTATCCTCAACTTGTTATTGAAAGTATAATTAAGGAACCCACCCGTTTTATTACAATTATTGGACCCGATAGAGAAAATATTTATCCATCAATAGCGGATGGAAAGTTAATTATCGATTCAAGCGAAATAAATATAAATGATATTGGTAATACCCAAATCTTTAATTTGAAATAAAGGATGACTTATTAGTGAAAATATTAGTTCTTCATCAATACTTCTTAGGGAAGGATGATCCAGGTGGCTCCCGTTTTAATCAGTTTGTGAAGTACTGGGAAGATATGGGTCATGAGATTATAGTTGTTGCTGGGACGGTTCATTATATATCCGGTCAAAAGGAAGATAAATATAAAGGTAAATGGATTGTAAAAGAAAAGTATTCTGAGAAAACAACAGTGCTTCGGACATATGTTTCTGAAGCGTACAACAAATCATTTGTTGGAAGGTTGTGGGGATACTTCTCTTTTACTATCTCGTCGTTGTCAGCAATTCTTTTAAAGGTTAAGAAACATGACGTGATAATTGTAACATCACCACCGTTATTTGTAGGAATTACTGGTATTCTTACTAAGTTATTTAAAAGAATGCCTATGGTTTTTGAAATAAGGGATCTGTGGCCTGAGTCTGCAATAGATACAGGTGTATTAAATAACAAGTTGATTATTAAAATGGCTTATCTAGTAGAAAAGCTATCATATAAATATGCTGATAAAATTAATGTATTAACTCCTGCATTTAAACAAACATTAATAGAGAAAAAGGGAATTCGAGAAGAAAAAATTATTTTTATACCAAATGGTGCAGATTTAGATATCTTTAAACCAGGAATAAAACATAATTGGGTACGAGAGAAATATAATTTGCAAGATAAATTTATTATTACATACATGGGAGCCCATGGTGTAGCAAACGAATTGGATTCCCTCCTAGATGTAGCGAAAGAATGCAAAGACTATAAAGATATAACTTTTATGCTTATTGGCGATGGGATGCAAAAAAAGGCTCTTGTTCAAAGAGCTACTGAAGAAGGATTAGATAATGTATTATTTATTGACTCACAGCCCAAAAAGATGATTCCTGATTTTTGTAATGCTTCAGATGTGTGTACCGCAGTACTCAAAAAGGTGGAAACATTTAAAACGGTATACCCAAATAAGGTTTTTGATTATATGTCTTGTGCAAAGCCCATTCTATTAGGAATAGATGGAGTCGCCCGTAAATTAGTAGAGGAAAGCAGAAGCGGCTATTACGTCGATCCTGAAAATCCTATTGAATTTAAGAAAAAAATCTTGGAATTATACCAAAATCAACAACTTCAAAAACAACTTGGAGAAAACGGACTTGCTTATGTTCAAGAAAACTTTAGTCGTGAAAATTTAGCAAAAAAATATGCGAATGAAATTAAAAAGGTGGCAAAAAAATGAGTAAGGAAATATGTATCATTGGCCTAGGATATATTGGTTTACCAACCGCAGCGATGTTTGCAAAAGCAGGATGGAAAGTAACTGGTGTTGATGTTAATCTTGTTGCAGTAGATAAATTGAATAAAGGCGAAATTCATATCGAAGAAGTTGGCTTAGGCGATTTAGTGAAGGACGTGGTAAATAATGGGAATCTAAAGGCCCAAACGTCGCCATCTAAAGCTGATTGTTTTATCATCGCTGTTCCTACGCCTCATAATGAAGACAACACTGCAAATTTAACCTATGTCATAGAAGCTACTAGAGCGATACTTCCATTTTTAAGAGAAGGAAACAAAGTCATCGTTGAGTCCACTATCCCTCCAAGAACAATTAATGATGTGGTTGCACCATTATTGTTAGAGGCTGGTTGGGATCCTGGAGAAGATATTTACTTAGCACATTGTCCGGAACGCGTTCTACCTGGCCGTATTTTGATTGAACTTGTAGAAAATACGCGAATTGTTGGTGGAGTGAATGAAATCTCGGCTCAGAAAGCGGCAGAAGTATATAGAAGCTTTGTTACTGGGGAGATTCTCACTACAAGTGCCCTCAGTGCAGAAATGTCGAAACTGATGGAAAACACATATCGGGATGTAAATATAGCATTGGCGAATGAACTTGTTAAAATCTCTGAGAAACTTAGTGTTGACGCACTAGAAGTAATACAGCTTGCAAACTATCACCCACGGGTAAATTTGCATCAGCCTGGCCCAGGGGTAGGTGGACATTGTTTAGCTGTAGATCCTTATTTTATTATTGAAAAAGCGCCTAAAGAATCCGAATTAATAGCAAATGCACGAAAAATCAATAATTCTATGCCTAAATTTGTTACTGATTTAGTAAATGAATTACTTCCAAATAATGCTTCAAAAATTGCTGTATTAGGCTTAACATATAAAGGAAATATTGACGACGTTCGAGAGAGCCCAGCTATGGAAGTATTGGGCATACTTCAAAAAGAAGGTTATAAGCTTGGAATTTATGATCCTCATGTTCAACAAAATCAAGTTAATTTTTACTTATCAACTTTTAAAGAAGCCGTAAAAGATGCTGAGTGTATCTTGGTGCTTACTGATCACAATGAATTTAAACAATTAGATGAAGTAGTAATTTTGAATTTGATGAAAAGTCCGTCTATTTTAGATATGAAAAATTGTGTGAAAGTTGATAGCCCGGAAATAAAATATATTAATTTTGGTAACTTGGTAGAATTAAAGAAGGAAAAAGTTCTTTCTTTGACTTAAAACAAAGTAAATCATACGAATATAGTTGAAATATTAAAATATAGACGACTCTAGGTAGTATTTTGAAGAGAGAATTCATATAAGCGAAGGGTAATTTTTGTATATTTATCCGCATGGCCTAAAAGAGGGGAATATTCGAATTTTTAATAAGTGAAGCTTTGATCGTAAGAAAAGAAAATTAATCTGATTTACTCTTATTGGGGCTATTAGATTCTCTATAAATAAGTATACAAAATGACGCATAATAGTTTAATAGTTTAGGTACAGAATTAATGTGAAGGAAAATGGGGAAAATAGGTGCTTTTAATGAAAAGATTCTTTGATATTACTTGTTCTTTTTTAGGGATTTTATTGTTGTCTCCAATTATTCTCGTTACGGTAATTATTATTCGACAAAAATTAGGTGCACCTGTTATATTCAAACAACAGCGTCCTGGTTTGTATGGCAAGCCATTTTTTGTTTATAAATTCCGCACAATGACAGATGAGCGGGATGATATGGGGAACTTGCTGCCAGACCATTTACGGTTAACTCGTTTTGGACAGATACTTAGAAAATTAAGTTTGGATGAATTACCTCAATTGTTTAATGTGTTAAAAGGTGATATCAGTTTAGTTGGACCTAGGCCTCTTCTGATGGACTATTTAGAACTTTATACTACAGAGCAAGCACGTCGCCACGAGGTAAGACCGGGTATTACAGGATGGGCACAAGTGAATGGTCGAAATGCAATATCTTGGGAAGATAAGTTTAAATTGGACGTATGGTATGTAGATAATCAATCTTTTTTATTAGACATTAAGATTTTGTTTATGACAGTTATCAAAGTTTTTAAGTCTGAAGGGATAAGCCAAACAGGCCATGTTACAGTTAATAAATTTACTGGATCGATAGGTGGGGATCGGTAATGAGACCGATTGTTGTTGTTGGTGAAGGCGGTCATAGTAAAGTAGTACAAGATATTATATCAGCTGAAGGTATTTACCGTGTTACAGGTATATTGGATGATAAATACAAAGGTACTTTTGAAAAAGATAAAATTATTTATGGGCCTGTTTCTTATGCAGAGAAACTAATTAAATCTAAAGCATTTTTTATTATTGCCATAGGTAATAACCATATAAGGAAGGAAATTGCAGAGCGTCTCCGTGATCTAAAAGCTAGATTTGCTTCTGTTATTCATCCTTCTGCTATTATAAGTCCTTCTGTTTCCATTGGCTTCGGGACTGCAGTAATGGCCAATAGCGTGATAAATGCGGACACCGTTGTCGGAAGTCATGCCATCATTAATACTTCTGCTGTCGTAGAGCACGACAATGTTATTGGGAATTATGTGCATATTTCTCCTGGTGCAATATTGACTGGTGATGTCCAAGTTGATGAAGGGTCTCAAATTGGTGCTGGTTCAACGATTATACCAGGGAAAACTATTGGTGAATGGTCTATGATCGCAGCAGGAGCCACAGTCATAAATAATATACCAGCTGGAATGACAGCGGTGGGTGTTCCCGCCAAAATAGTTGAGAAGGAATAAATTTAGAGAGGTGTTAGTATGTCCCAGCAAGAAAGAATTTTCCTTTCCTCACCTCATATGAGTGGAAATGAACAGAAATATATTAATGATGCATTTGATACTAACTGGATTGCTCCACTTGGACCGAATGTTGATGGATTTGAAAGAGAGTTGGCTGATTACGTTGGTGTACGTGATGCAGCAGCAGTTAGTTCTGGAACAGCCGCTATCCATTTGGCATTACGACTTTTAGATGTCCAAGCAGGAGATAAGGTGTTTTGTTCATCACTGACATTTGTGGCAAGTGCAAATCCAATTTTGTATCAGGGTGCTGAACCTGTGTTTATCGATTCTGAACCAGATACTTGGAATATTTCTCCTAATGCCCTAGAACGTGCGCTGGTTGATGCTGAACGGAACCATCGTTTACCTAAGGCAGTTATTATTGTCAATTTATATGGTCAAAGCGCAAAGATGGACGAGTTGGTGGCGATTTGTGATCGGTATAATGTACCAATTATAGAAGATGCTGCAGAATCACTCGGGGCAACTTATAAAGGCAAAAAAAGTGGTACATTCGGAAAGTTTGGTGTGTACTCATTTAACGGAAATAAAATTATTACAACATCTGGCGGTGGAATGCTTGTATCAAATGATGTAGAAGCTTTGAAAAAAGCCCGGTTTTTAGCTACACAGGCACGTGATCTTGCTCCACATTACCAGCACAGTGAAATAGGTTACAATTATCGAATGAGCAATATCTTAGCTGGGATTGGTCGTGCGCAGCTCGAGGTACTGGATGAACGTGTTGCTGCTAGAAGAGCAGTTTATAATAGGTATGTAGTAGCATTTGGAGATATTGATGGAATAACTTTTATGCCAGAGTTGAAAGGGACATATCACAATCGCTGGTTGACAACACTGATAATTGATAGGGACAAACTTGGTGTAACGCCAATGCAAGTAATCGAATCCCTTTCTAAAGAAAATATAGAGGCACGTCCTGTATGGAAGCCGCTCCATCTTCAGCCGTTATTTGAGAGTGTGAAATATTATTCGCACGAATCGAACAGAAGTATTTCTGATGAATTATTTGTAAGTGGGATTTGTCTGCCTTCAGGATCTAACATGACTGAAGAGCAGCAAAACCGTGTTATTCAGAATATTATAAAGTTGTTGAATCAAAGAATGGCAGTCTAATATTAAAAACTGCCCATAGTTCATCATTAAGGGAGTGGATTCAGATAAGGGATTTAGAGGTACATCAGGATCTATTAAAGCAGGTAATGCAAATGGCATATGAAAAGAGTTACACAGAAAATATATCATTACATGAAATGCTGGACGAATTGACAAAGTTGCTAGAGCCAATGCTGAAAACTTAACTTATTGATGAATTTATGGACTTATGAAGAGCTAAACTGTGGCGCCCGAATCCTAAGAAAGATTGGGCGCCTTTTGCAATTGGTCAACGCTTACGAATTAAGCTTTAGATTATGGAAAATAATTAGCCCAACCATGTATTATTGGATTATTTAAAGAAGCCGCTAGTTCACAATAAAAGCGATTAATCATAAATGATCAATGGCTTGTTCGGATTATGAATCTCTGTTTCTATCTTTAATTGTAAGAAATCCCATTGATTTTGTATTATCGACATCCTCCGCCGTTGGGTAGCGTTCTAATACTTCTCTTAAAGTTCCCTGGTCTTTTAAAATGATCGGAGGTTGGCATCTTTGATGTGTAATCGTATTGATGAAGTCGACATAAACTAAATCCCTTCCTCGTAAATATGTATTGCAATGTATGCACCGGATTTTACCGATAAGTTCTTTGTTTTTTATCAATTTCTCTCCTCCTTTATACCAATTATACACTAATGAAAGAATTTTTCGAATACTCTATGCAAATAAAACTGTTTAAAGGTGCCCATGAAGTAGGTTGAGAGGCAAATATACATAATTTCACGTAGGTCATAAGACCAAATCCAGGAACTTCCCATATTCTTTCTCAAAGGAAAGCTTAATTGTTCCAATTGGACCGTTCCGTTGCTTCGCGAGAATGATTTCCACGATATTTTGCTCCTTGGTTTGCATGTGGTAGTAGTCGTCCCGATAAAGGAATGCAATTACATCTGCATCTTGTTCAATTTGTCCGCTTTCTCGTAAATCAGATAGCATCGGCCGTTTGTCTTCTCGGGTTTCCACACCGCGGCTTAGCTGAGAAAGTGCAATCACTACTATATTTAATTCCCTTGCCATCGTTTTTAACATTCGACTGATTTCACTAATTTCCATTTGTCGATTCCCCCTGTGCTTTTGATCGCCGGTGATTAGTTGTAAATAGTCAATGACGACAAGTATACTTTTCTCATTTCCATATTCCCTCCGCAGTTTCCTCATTTTTGACCAAATATAGAACATATCCATACCTGACTTGTCGAAAATATGAAGGCGCGCTTTGGACAACATTCCCATCGCATGCGAAAACTTCTTCCTGTCCTCATCCAAAAAGTTTCTTCGCGGATTTCTCATTTTCATAGAGCTTATATTCCCCATTACACTTGAAGCCCTTTTCAGCAGCTGCATTTTTGACATTTCCATTGAAAAAATAATAGAGATATCATGTTTTGCCGTTTGGAGGGCAATATTTAAAGCAAAAGCGGTTTTTCCGACGCTCGGTCTTGCTCCAACGACGATGAGGTCGGACTTTTGAAAACCCCCTGTTAATCGGTCAAGGCTCCAGAAGCCAGAAGGAATTCCTGTGATCTCACCATGATCTTTTCCGGAATCTTCATAGAGATCTACTAAACTGGAGGAAATCTCACCAAGACCATCGTCATCCTGATCATCTTCTAGGTTCATCAAATCATGAATGCCTTCTTTTAATACGGTTGAAAAGTCTTGGTCATAGGTTTCGTTTTGAATCCTATTTGCAACCATCAAGGCTTTTCGCTTTTTGTAATATTCTTTAACGATATTTTGATAATAGCTAAAATTCTCAGCCGTTGGCACACTGCATGCAATGTCAGTTATATAACTGATGCCGCCAATATTCTCAAGATTATGTAGACCGATTTCTTCAACAACCGAAATAACGTCAATTGGTTTTTCCTGCTCATCAAGACGTTTCATTGCTTTTAAAATAAACTGCAGCCTTTTCATTTACAGCTGTTCCGGAAGTAAGGTACATTCCTTCAAAAGCCTTTCATTTAGAAAAATAGAACCAATCAACGCTTCCTCTGCTTCCTGATTAAATAGCTTATTTTCTATCATTGAGCCTTACCCCGTTCGATGCCTAGTATTTCCCTCATCTTCCGGAGCTCAGCTTGTACAACCTCTTCCCTGGCTGGTTTCCGCCTATGTGTAACGATATACGTTGTTTCTTCTACATTTGGAATAGCCCGTGCACACGTTTCTGGTTTTCGTACCAAATCAGAAATCTTTGGCGGATAGGGAGAGGCGGCCACATGTGTGATTAGGTTATTCTTTAGTTGATCAATGTGGTGTTCCTTTATTACCTGGTGCCATGAATCTACCTTTTTCTGATCGAAATCAAACTGTTCATAGTAGACAGTTATTAAAGCAAGTAGGGTAAAGGTTTCACGTTTAGTCATCTAAATCAAAATCCTCCTCTCGCATCTGTTTTTTATCTGGTTTCTGGTTTAAATACGACTCAAACTTCGTTCCAAACAATGTCTCAGGGCGCAAATATTTATTCCAGTGCGCGTCTCTAAGCCACTCATCTGTCTTCAAGTCTATGACTTTTTCAAAATCAGCTAATGTAAAACCTTCCTTCCAGCGTGCACGGATTAAATCTCTCGTTTTCTTTGTGCTTGGTCTGTATGTGGCATTTGTTTTTTCATTCAAGTATTGAATCACTTCGGAAAAAGGGATATTATCATTTTCTGTCGTAGTCTCTGTAGTAATCTCTGGTATTGGTGGTGCCAACTGTGACACTTGCTTGGGGCAATCTGGGTCATTGAAGCGGCCATTCTGGGTACCGGTCTGCTCATACGGAGTATCTCCTTCTAATTCAGCGAGCTTTACATAAGCGATGGTGTACCACTTTGTCTGATCCAACTTGGATTGATTAAAATTGGCAGAGATAAGATAACCTTGCTTCTCCAATGATTTGATCGTTCTCTTAACCGTACTCTCCGACCAAAACGGAAGCTGCTTCTGCCAATCCTTATACGTGTTATAAATCCACTTCCGACCCCCTTTCACATGCGAACTCGTCTCGAGCCAATAATGAATTTGCTGCAGCATAACCGCCTCATTCACCCCCAGCTTTACTGCCAACGATGGAATAATCATCACTGGATATTCCTTGATCAATAACTTACTCATCCGTCTGCCCCCTAGCTTAAGATTCTCGAAAACATTCGAACCGGCTGTTTTGTATCCATGCATTGGTTCACTGCTTTCACTATTGATATATTGGGAAGGGGCGGAAAAGGGCACCTTGGTAAGGAAAAATATTGGTTTGCATTTTTGTCGTCGTTTAAAAATCGATAAGGGGGCTGATTTTCTAATGTTTAAAACTTACTAGAACACGTTCAAAAGAAGTTTTTTGAAGCGAATTTGCCAGGAAATATCATAAATCTTTTCTGCGATTTTTTAGTTCTATATATAGGGATATGATAAATGAAAAAGCAACTGAATATTGTGATGGCGGTTGGTTGTCACTCTTCTTTCCGTAAGGAAAGGAGGTAAAATCATGGAAACATTTCTTGCAATATTCGTGAAATTTTGAAGGGGATAGCGCAAAGTGGCTGCACATGTTTTTCGGATAAACGTAATAGATCAAAAGAAAACCACCCCGAAGGGTGGTTATGATTTCTATTTTCTTTTTTGACCCGAACGCTCTGATATTGGTCCGTTCCTATTTGTCTTTGTATCTCCGATAGCTTGAACTGTAACGGTGTAAGCTCCGGGAGTTTTCATCCTGGAAGCAAAGTTATATTTACGAACATTTGCAGCAACTCGCTGTGTATGAAATAAAGAGTTACCCCGATATAATTTAAGTTCATATTTTGATGTATTGGCAACAGCACTCCATTTAATAACATCGCCGTCCCAAGTTGGTTTTGGAACACGATTTAGAGTAACTTTCTGATTAGAACGTATAGATATTGCTCCATTTCGATAGGTGATATTATCTCCGATAGCTTGAACAGTAACGGTGTAAGCTCCAGGAGTTTTCATCTTGGAAGCAAAGTTATATTGGCGAACATTTGCAGCCACTCGCTGCGTATGAACTAAAGAGTTACCCCGATATAATTTAAGTTCATACTTTGATGTATTGGCAACAGCACTCCATTTAATAACGTCGCCGTTCCAAGTCGGTTTTGAAACACGATTTAAAGTAACTTTCTGATTAGAACGTATAGATACTGCTCCATTTCGATAGGTGATATTATCTCCGATAGATTGAACAGTAACGGTGTAAGCTCCAGGAGTTTTCATCTTGGCAGCAAAGTTATATTTGAGAACATTTGCAGCCACTCGCTGCGTATGAACTAAAGAGTTACCCCGATATAATTTAAGTTCATATTTTGATGTATTGGCAACAGCACTCCATTTAATAATATCGCCGTTCCAAGTCGGTTTTTGAACTTTTGCCAGTGAGATTATTTTCCGATTAACATCAGAAGGGCTGGAAATGGCACCATCACGATAATTAGTCGTATCTCCAATAGCTTGAATGGTAACTGTATAGGCTCCAGGATTCGTCATAAGGGAAGTAAAGTCATACTGACGAACACTATTCGCAACCCTTTGTGTTTTGATTAATGTCGTTCCTCTGAATAATTTGAGTTCAAACTGTGAAGCATTGGCCACTTCATTCCATTGAATCATATTGCCATTCCAAGTTGGTTTTTGAACTTTTGCCAGTGAGATTATTTTCCGATTAACATCAGAAGGGCTGGAAATGGCACCATCACGATAATTTGCCGAATCCCCAATAGCTTGAATGGTAACTGTATAGGCTCCGGGATTCGTCATAAGGGAAGTGAAGTCATACTGACGATCACTATTCGCAACCCTTTGTGTTTTGATTAATGTTGTTCCTCTGAATAACTTGAGTTCAAACAGTGAAGCATTGGCCACTTCATTCCATTGAATCATATTGCCATTCCAGTTTGGTTTTTGGACTTTTGCCAGTGTAATTATTTTTTGATTAACATCAGAAGGGCTGGAAACGGCACCATCACGATAATTTGTCGAATCCCCAATCGCTTGAACAGAAACTGTATAGGCTCCGGGATTCGTCATAAGGGAAGTAAAGTCATACTGACGCACACTGTTCGTAACTCTTTGTGTTTTGATTAATGTCGTTCCTCTGTGTAATTTGAGTTCATACTGTGAAGCATTGGCCACTTCATTCCATTGAATCATATTGCCATTCCAGTTTGGTTTTTGGACTTTTGCCAGTGTAATTATTTTTTGATTAACATCAGAAGGGCTGGAAACGGCACCATCACGATAATTAGTCGTATCTCCAATAGCTTGAATGGTAACTGTATAGGCTCCGGGATTCGTCATAAGGGAAGCAAAGTCATACTGACGCACACTGTTCGCAACCCTTTGTGTTTTGATTAATGTCGTTCCTCTGTATAATTTGAGTTCATATTGTGAAACATTGGCCACATCATTCCATTGAATCATATTGCCATTCCAGTTTGGTTTTTGGACTTTTGCCAGTGTAATTATTTTTTGATTAACATCAGAAGGGCTGGAAACGGCACCATCACGATAATTAGTCGAATCCCCAATAGCTTGAACGGTAACCGTATAGGCTCCGGGATTCGTCATAAGGGAAGTGAAGTCATACTGACGCACACTGTTCGCAACCCTTTGTGTTTTGATTAATGTCGTTCCTCTGTATAATTTGAGTTCATACTGTGAAGCATTGGCTACTCCATTCCATTGAATAACATTCCCATTCCAGATTGGTTTTTGGACTTGTGTAAGAAAAGGAATTGTTTTAATTCCAGTGACCATTACATCATCAATATAGAACCCCGAATAAGTATACGAATAGTCCGCATCTAAACCAAATCGAACCTTAAAGTTTGGTACGGCATAAGAACTGTCTATATCTATCTTCTGGTTTTCCCAATCCTGATTGATTGCCCCATGATTACGATAGACAGAATCCCAGGTCCGACCGCCATCTTTACTTACTTCAACAGTAATGAAATCCCAATATGTTTCTGTTTCCACAAATTGCATCCAGCTTAGAATAATAGGAGAAAGGACATCACTTAAATTAATGCTAGGTGAAGTAATATAACTTTTTTCATTATTGTTATAGTTTCCGCTTAAATTAGTAGCCCAGACTTTGGTTCCCGAATAAGCCGAACCGGGACCTGAAGTAGGCGTTCCCCACTGCCATGATGAATTGACACCAGATACAGTAAAGCTCCCATTATTTCTTTCGAAGTTTTCAAAATAAACGATCCCTTTTCTATTCTCATTAGATGGCGGGGAAAGTTGTCCGTCCTGATAATTTGTATTATTCCCAATCGCTTGAACCGTTACGAAATATATACCATGGCTTGTCATTTTGGACGCTAAGTTAACTTGGCGAACACTGGAGCTAACCCGCTGGGTATGAACCGTTGTTGATCCTTTATATAAGTTGAGTTCATACTGTGAAGCGTTTGGAACACCTGTCCATTGAATAGTATCACCGTTCCAAGTCGGCTTTTGAACTTGACCCAGTGTCGGTAAATTTGGTCTCATCCAGGAAAAATTCAACCTGGGTGTTGTTATGTTGTTTGCCGAATCTCTTACATTTACTCCATTTTGCTTCATATATGAAACAATTTGATCTACTGTGGAGCTTGGGTATTTTTGCTTTACAAGTGTAAAACCGCCTGCTACCTGTGGTGTAGCCATGGACGTACCAGACATAGAACCATATCTGCCGCCAGGTAAAGAGGAATACACGGGATAACCTGGCGCTAATAAATCTAGGAAACTGGCACTATTTGAAAAATAGGCCACATTATCACTATTATTAGTAGCTCCAACACTGATCACAGAAGAGATACATGCCGGAGCACTAATTGAACTTTTATAGGAATCATTTCCCGATGCTGCAATTGTAGCAATACCTGCACTTTTTAGGTTATCTACAATACTTTTTATACTAGAGTATGAATAATCACAAGCAGAAAAAAAACTTCCTCCACCTAAGCTTAAATTAATCGCGGAAATATCATATTGGTCTCTTAATAAATAAACTTGTTCTAACCCATTTAATAAATCTGAAAAAGTACCGCTACCACTATCCGCTAATACTTTAATAGCAATAATTTTGGCGTTCTTTGCAACTCCTGAAAACAGTGATCCATTACCAGTCGCTATTCCTGCCACATGTGTTCCATGCCCATCCGTATCAACTGCTGCACCTGACCCGGTTGATTCTGAGTATCCTGAACAAAGCCATCTAGAACTAAAACATGCCTCATAGACGACCTTATTTTGTAAAAAGGGGTGGCTTTTATCTACACCTGTATCAAGGATGGCAACTGTCTTTCCTTGGCCGGTAAATCCTGACGACCATGCTTTTTCTGTATCCATGACACTGTTTGTTTGATATAGTTGCGGGCTCAATTCATTTACATCTTTATTAGCCTCTTCATTTATATTACTCTTTGATATGATCTTATCTTCGATAATATTTTTTACTTTTTTGTTTTCCTTTAATGCCTTAAGCCCTTCAGAGTCCACTTCTAATGCCATATATGGAATTGTTTTGAAATTGGAAATGTTTTTAGCGGCATTTGAGCCTTTTTTATGCAAACCTTCTATAATAGTTTCTTGTGCTTTTTTTATCTTGTTTTTTTGTGAATTTTTTTGGCTTTTTGATATTAGGCCTTCTGGAGTAAATTGTTCATCTATTTGAACTATTACTCTAACAGTTCTACTTTTACTTTTAGCTAATTTTTGTTCTAAATTATCTTGTAGTTTTAAAGGCTTACTAGCCTCTTCCTTACTATTATCATTAATACTAGCTTGTACATTGATTTGCATTTCAAGTAATAATAAGCAAAGTATAAAGACAAAAATAAAAAGTTTTTTGATATTTTTTTGCATTCTAAATTTCCTTTCTCTTATTTACTATTAAAAATAAAAAAGTATTATTTCTAAGTCACTAGATTCTGGTGATGACAATTTTGCCCTATTCTAATTTCACCTCTGGATCTTAGGGAGCTTTTAAGCTCTCATCCATGGATAGGAGCTTTTGTTCATAATTATCGCTTTGAACTAAGTTGCCTGATAATAGCTAATCACTGAAAATATTAATGCAATTATAATAACCATTTTAATAGAATCGCTTACCCAGTTCTTTGTCAATCTCTTCAACTAGTTTATTTACCCTACTCATAAACATTCCCTTCGCTACTTGGTGACTCAGTATCAACGCCCTTCACCTTTAAACTTGTAGATTTTAAACTAAGACTTTTGATGGTCTATCTCGTTATTAATTCATGACTATTATACTAGATTTTGAATGGGGGATTTGTCACAATTTGTAGTGGTGTAAAATTTAAAAGAAACCTTGTTTAAGGTAACTTAGAAGTGTGGTCTCTGATTCCAAATACCTTGTGACTTGTACTCCTGTCTTCGGTGTCTGACCCCCATCGCGCAATCGCGGAAAAATCGCTCAAAGCTAATTGGCTTCGAGCGATTTTTAAGGAACATGTTAACACAATGTGTAAACGCGTAAAATAGCCATCTACAAAAGGCTTCTATGTGGATGACCTTAATGCTAATTTTTAGAAAGGCAAAAGAAGGAAGAACAATATAATGCTAAACTCAGGTAATCTTATCACTCAAAGAGAAACTCCACATAAGAATTTTTAAAAATAGATAACTGGACGTTGATTTTATTTAAAATCGCGTCCTTTTTTGCGTACACAAAAACATAGCTGAGAAGTTTATCTTCTGAGGATACTAATGAATAACGATAAAAGAATCAATCAAATTCAAAAAAACTTTACTGGGAAATATGGTGTATCTACCTTGCGGTCATTGCATTTAATGAACGATGAAAGAGTGGAAACAAAGTAACAGATTCTTATCGGGGAAATTCGAGTAAGAATATCGAATTTAACAGCGACAACCTGTTGTAATGATAGGAATTTTACAAAGTAATAAGGTATGTGCCGATGAGAAGGAACGTAAAGATCCTTGCATCAAACTTCCTGTGACTTGATTTTGGTATTTTTAAGATTTTAAGACAGTTTTATTATGAGAGACCAGCTAGGATTTTATATTTTAACAAAATATTTTATTATAGCAGTTTAGTAGAATAGGTCAAGGTTTAAGAACAAAAGGGAATAACGAATATAAAAGATAATCATAATTGAAAAAACAATTTCAAAATAGTTAGACAAATAAAATAATTTAGGTATAATTGGGTCAAAGGGAGGTGGTCATAAGTCATGAGTGGTGTTGGTATGGTGACCAAAATCAATGGTACTGAATACAAACAGTTTGGAAAAAAGGTTTTAGCAACGCAAATGAATTTTTCATTGCTAGAGGCTTTATTTGAAGTGGATCAAGAGGTACAAAGAAAAATCGACCCAAATCGACGCATGGAAATTAGACAATTTATTATCGATTCTCTTAAAAATGAAGAAAGCTTTTATTTTTCGCCATTTATCTTCTCAGCTAGAAACGGCATAAAAGTGGTAGATGGTGGTTTTGAGTTTGAGCCCAGCTCTAAGATTTACATACTCGATGGCCAGCACAGAAGTGCAGCTATTTCCAGTGCGCTTAGTTATCTAAAATCGATAAAAGAAGGAAAGGAAGAAATGGGGCAATACGAGGAAGCGGAAAAGACTCAAAATTATATAGATATTCTCAATTCTTACCCTGTTACAATGCAAATTTATTTAGACTTGGAACAGCATGAGGAGAGGCAGCTTTTTACTGATATAAATACCGAAAGAAGAGAGGCTCATATTGGGCTTGTCATGCAATACGACCAGCGCGATCAATATACGGAGCTTACACGTCAAGTTGCGGATCAACTAATCGAAGAAATGGAGATTGATCATCAACGGTCAAGGCTTACAAATCAAAACACGGCCATTACTTCATTGACCATCATGAGAAGATGTCTGATTGCCTTATTTGAGGGCATATTAACGGTCAAAACGGGTGACCCGTACTTTAGAGGATGTAAGTATGATGAAGTACCAGACATATCGGCATCATTCTTTCTATCGTGGAAAAAGCTATTTCCGAAGAAAATGTCGGATCGAAACAAATATGTTCCGGGACTAACAGGTATCCAAATCGCCCTCGCCTATACTGTATTTATACTGATTAGACAATACTCAGTCTCCTATAAAGAAGCCATTCGGATGCTATTATCTTTAAGAAGAAGCTGTAGTTGGCAACATGATGACCCCTTATTTGCACATATGTATAACCGCGAAACCGGTAAAATTAGGAATCACTCATCAGCGACCGCCATTCAAAAAACAGCATTTGCATTTGTCCTGAAAATAGAAAGTGAAAGGGATCAATCAACATGATTACTGATTTAATTTTTAAAAAGCAGCAATCGATCACATCCTATACAATCGAAGAATTAGAAAAAATGTATATGGAAGGAAGAGTGGAACTAAGAGAGACAAATAAACTCCAGGTTAGACAAATAAGGCGTTATATAATAGATAATGCACATGAGGAACGTATTTATTTTCCTCCGATTGTTGCTTATAAAAAAGACGGTAAGTTATTTATCATCGATGGAACGCAGAGGATAAGAGCATTTATCCAGCTATACGAGCTGATTTTTAAAGGGATAAAAAGCGACAATCATCAAGAAGTGAAAAATGCGACTCGGCTTATGAAAATGATGAAAGACACGGAAATTGCTATCCAGATTTTTGAAGGATTATCTGAAAAAGAAGCGAACCAAATGTACGTTGATTTTAATACGAAAGGAAAAAAAGTAGCCCTATCGAAGAGAATCGCTTTTGATTCAAGGAATGAAATTAACAAAATAACAAACATGGTTTTACACAATAATACGATGTTGCGAGTGGCGGGAGTAGAGACGGAGAAGAGGGCAGTCATTCGACCTGCTAATAAGAAATTCATTTCATTGTCGCAGTTAAGACAGATCATAAGCATATTCCTAACCGGAAAAATAATGAACGGTCATGAAGATAAAAATATGGAATTATCATTGCAGCTTGATGAATACTTGGAGCTTATACATATTTGGTTGAACGAGTTGTTTGAGTTATATCCAGCCGACACCATTGGTGATTATGAAGAATCGATGTTGGCTAGCTTTCCGCTTTTACTGGCGACAGTTATGTATACGCTTACAGACGTAGAGGAATTATCGTTTCAGGAAAGAAAGTCATTAATCATCTCGAGGATGAGAGGTTTGAATTCGGTTGATTGGAGTCGAACCAATCCCATCTGGATGAATTTTGAAGGTTCAAAGAGAGGAGCTTATAAATACTTTTATTTAGATAGTAACAAAAAGAATATAGATAGAATGACGGAATGGTTGAAACAGGAAGGGAGGTGAGATGTGTGATCGTTATAAACACATGAAAACCCTTGGATTATTCAGTCTTGCCCGACGGAATCCAAGGGTTTTTCTGTTGGAGTATACCAACGTATACAAGTATACTCCTTTTTAGCCGATATGGTAAGAACTAAGAAAAAAGGAGGAACGAGAATGAACGTTGTAGATGAGTATGTAATCAATGTGAATACAAGTGCAATCTTAAACGAATATGACGAGGCTGGTGCCTTATGTGCGCTAGTTCTTGAAGGAAATAAAATTGTTAAGGTAAAGATGAGCCCGCTTTCGGTTATTGAAAGAAGTATTGAATACTATGGGAATGGTCTTCAAGGAGCGATAAAAGGAGCAAGAAATGCTTTAGGTAACATCAGTATGCCACCAGTCATGATTTGCGGGAAGCTAGGGATTTACTGGTTTCCGAGTAAATCTATCACGCATGATGACTGCGTTTGGTTTTCAATCGATCATATCGAAGACTATTATTCTCTTAGTAACAAGGGTCTGAAGGTGATATTTCGTGATGGCACCGATATTACAATTGATAGTAATTATAGCAGATTCGATAATAAGGTGAATAGGGCTCGTAAACTTCAATATATAATGGAAAATAGAACAAATGGTAAGCAGCGAAATCCTTACTCGCAAATGAAGAATTTTATGATTGTTAGGGATCCAGCTAGGAAGCATTATAGTGTGGATAGTGGGGAGTAGGGTGGTTGTGGTCACAAAACAAATGATCTAGTTTTTTTGGATGTGAGATTAGGTCTCTATTGAAAGGACAACGGATGTAAAGCAAATTTGGAAAATATGTTGTAAGCATACGTGAGTGTAAATTTTAAGCGAGAGAACAACTGAAATTTTAATTGAAGTAAAAATATGCAAACAGGGTGCTAGTTCGTTATTTTGGAATCTAACAATAAAGGACAGCACCCTATTAATGATCAGTTGTGGTGGACCTAGAACAGCGTACGGGTATTGTAAATAAGGTTTAGTTATAGAAGCAATAATGGAGGACGCGAATCTTACTTCTAAGAAAGTTAAGTGGCAAAAACAGGTTGGAAAAAAACTTTAATAGGGTTTCTTTGAATCAGGCAGGAATTATAGGAATATTGAGCGTCTAGTAGTTTGTTATCGAATCACCACAAAAACAAAGCTACCGGAATCCCGATAGCTTTGTTCTACCATTATTTTAATGCGTTCACTGCATTAATTAATCCGTGTCCGGACTTTTCATCATATCCCGGCTTGAATACATCGTCAGACGATTTTAAAATAATATGCTTTACCTGTGAAGGTTTCAGTTGATCTTTACCATGTTGTGCGATGATCACGCCCGCGAGTGCTGCGACTTTTGGAGCGGCCATTGAAGTGCCGGCTTTAAAACCATATCCTCCAGGCACCGTAGCCAAGCATAGGTATGAATTATCTCTTCCAACTCCTGTTACAGGATTATAATTCGGTCCTAAATCGCCGCCTGGAGCCATTACGTCGATTTTCCCTACCCCATAATTGGAATAGTAAGCAAGGTTTTTCAGTTGTCCACCGGCAGAAACCCTAATCATATTCTGATTGCTTGGGCTTCTGTGCGTAGCACCCTTGTCATTACCGGAAAGTTTCCCCGGGCTGCTTATATCAACTGCGTTATTCCCCGCAGATCCAACAACCGTTACTCCTTTTTGGATCGCATATTGAATCGCTCGATTAAACATACGTACATCAGCAACTATGTCCTTCGTAGCATAGTCAGGGTCCTGAAGCCAGTCATAGCCGCCTAAAGACATATTCACCACATCTACATTATCATCCGCAGCAGTCATTAACGCTTCAGCAATGTGAGCAGTACTTGCACTTCCAGAAGGACCGAATACACGATACGAAGCCACTTTTAGGTCCGGGCCAACTCCCATTGTTCTTCCTTTTGCCGCGATTGAACCGGCTACATGTGTGCCATGACCATTATCATCCCTAGGATCCGGATAATTAGGAACAAATGATTTTCCATATGCGTAATTTTCCTTTAAATCCGGATGGTTATAGTCGATTCCTGTATCAATAATTCCAATCACAATATCGTCACCTGATACAGGTTTTCCCGTACCGCCAGGAAGGGTCCACGACTCCCCATTATTTGTTACCTGTTTAATATCCCATTGCTGCTCATATAAATCTGCTTGTACAGCTGCCGCATCATTATAGGAGAATGTTGCTTCTACGGCCGGCGTTTCCGGGTATAGCTTGTTTTCTTCGCCAGCTTCAGAGACAATCGAAGATTTTTTAACTTCCTTCAGGAAATTAGGATTGCTTGAGGAAACCTCGATCGCTCCTAGTTTTTCTAACTTACTTTCAACCTGGCCTCCAGCTTTTTTTAGTAAATCTTCATAACCTGCTGGCAGTTTATCTTCTTGTTTAAAAACGACTATGTACTTCTTTTCTACTGATTGGGCATGTCCTACGTCTGCACCGCCCGCAAATAGAGTAGATGCGCATAGAGCTAAACTCAGGGCACCTGCAAAAATACTTTTTTTAATAGTCATTGATTGGCCTCCTTCACATATTTAACTTCATTATATTCTGAAATATATATCCTGCAATTTGAATATTTCGACACCCTAAAAGTTACTATAATACTTTAGTAGAGTATGCGATCAAAATTACCCCAGCAATTAACATAAAGGTAGTTCATAGTAAATGTTTTTTTATTCAAACTGTTTGAAATCTATGGAAATCTTGTCGAAAAGATCATTCTTTTTACATAGGTAGTTTTCGAGGTGAATTTTATCAATACAAAAAAGTGATAGGCCTCTAGAGGAAAGGGAATTGCCATGTAAAGAAGAGTATTATCATCTAAAAAGAGTTCAAATCATTCGTAAGAGAAATGGTGCTATTTTGCGTTAAACAAAGTGCACAAATTGCCGAGCGATATCCGGTGTGACAAAATTCGACAATGGTTATATGAATATTCTGCTATTTTTATCTGTGAGTGTCTATTAAAATAGGAAGGATGATTTTATGAAGAAACGTATTGCGGGCTGGCTGGCATTTATGATAATGCTATCCCTAATTGCCCAGACGGCCTTCCCTGTTTCTGCCATTGAAGCAGCGGAAGACTACAAAATGGTAGAACTAGAGGCAAGCAGATCTCTGTTTTCACTAACTGAGGTTCGCACAGTAGAGGTAGAAGCTGATTTCGGAGAGGATGTAGATGTAACTCAATTACAATGGACATTTGGCGGAAAGAGTATTTCCGAATGGAAGAAATGGACAAGCGGTACCAATTATAACGGTGCTCCTTTTATTACAGTAAAAGAAGAACCACATTTTGTTGATGGGACCACTACGATTAAAGCCACTTTGGAATTCGGGCTTCTTTTTAACACTAGTAATCTATCAAACAGAACGATTCGAACACAATATCAACAATTTATCGGTGATTATGAATTAGGACTAATTAATCCTGCAAGTAAGATGAAGGCTGCGACGACAGTTAAGCTTAATGTATATGATGAATTCTTATTTTACGATCAACTTAAGCCAGCGATTGACCAAATCTTTGCCCAAGCAAAGGCCGATCCAGCAAATGAACGCTATCTCGAGTATCAAAGTTTGGGTAAGACAGTAGAGGGACGTGATCTTCACTTCGTTATCCTTGCAAAAAGTAAAAAGGCCGTCGATAAGTATTTAAATGAAACACTGCCGACTGCGTTAGAGAACCCTGAAAGTTTAATCAAGAAATTAGATTCTGGAACCAAGGGAGACTATCAGGTGCCGGTTTGGTTGAACAATATCCATCCTGATGAAGTAGAGGGTATTGATACTTCGATTGAATTATTAAGGAAGTTTGCTCTCGAGGATGAGGTAACATTTAAAACGGGGAAAGGAGACAAAGAAAGAACCGAAGAGTTAAAAGTTGAAGAGGTTCTCGATGATGTCATTTTCCTTTATATGTTTACAAACAATCCTGATGGAAGGGCCGCAAATACAAGGGCGAATGCCAATGGCTTTGATTTAAACCGGGATAACCATTATCAGACACAAGTTGAAACACAGCAGGTAACGCAAGAAATTGCCAAATGGACTCCGCTGTCTTTCATTGATATGCATGGGTATGTGAACGGATTTTTAATTGAGCCAACAACACCGCCGCATAACCCTAACTATGAGTATGATTTGCTTTATAACACGATGATCAATCAGGCTCACGCGATGGGACAAGCTGGGATTGGCAATTCAAGCTTAACCTCTTATTTTATTCCGGCTGAAGAATGGAGTGATGGCTGGGATGATATGACTCCGGCTTATACTCCAATGTATGCGATGCTTCATGGTTCGTTAGGGCATACCGTTGAAGTGCCTACCTTAAGTCTAGATTCATTTCATGCAATGGTAGGAGTTGGGCTGGGTGCTACCAAGTTTGTGATCGATAATAAAGATGAATTATATAAAAACCAGCTTGAGATCTTTGCGCGTGGCGTGAACGGAGAGGATAATCGCGCAGTAGACGAATATTATACGAATGCTGCAGGCGATTCGATTGGCCGGATTAGAGGAGAACATGATAACTTCTTCCCTGACTACTATGTGATTCAGACCGATGAGAAGGAACAAAAGAATAAGCTAGAAGCTTATAAAATGGTAGACTATTTACTCCGCAATGGTGTGAAGGTCGAGCAAACAACGAAAAATATGAAAGTAAACGGGACGATGTATCCGAAAGGAACATTTGTTGTTCCAATGAAGCAGGCCAAGCGCGGGTTGGCAAATGCGATGCTTTATAAAGGCGAAAATGTGTCGGACTGGGCTGCCATGTACGATCCAATTGTGGTCAATTTCCCTGAACTAAGAGGCTTTAATGTACAGGAAATTCGTATCCCGGGGGCATTTGCTGATAACACGACAAAGGTTGCCAACGTAGCCACTCCAACAGGTAATGTTGTAGGAAACCCGCCTAAGCAGGTGTTGGCCAATTCCAATAATGACACGATTAAACTAGTGAACCACCTGCTGAAAAATAACGCTGTGGTCGAAAAAGCAACGGAAACAAAGGCCGGTGTAACGAAAGGAGACTTTATTGTCAGCACAAAGGATCTTCAGCTATACGGTAAAAACTATTATTTTGAAGCCAAACCTTTAGGCACTTCCAATCAAGTGAAAACAGAACAATTGAGGCAGCCAAATGTTGTAGCAACTGGTTCCTCTCAATTGAATTTTACGCTAGAGGAGCTTGGATTTAACTTAGTTAATCCGGAGGATGCCGATGTCATTGTCAGCTATGGTGGAGCCATTAATGCCAATACTCTGTCTGGAAAGGCATATGTGGGGATTGGTGTAACAGCAATGAATGCGGTGAAAAATAGCGGAATACTCCCTGGGTTTGATTTTAATAGGACTGCAAATGGTCATGAAGGTTTATTTAAAGCGATTGTTAATGACCATGTATTGACTTCCGGCTACGAGAAGGATGAACTGCTCTATTCGACCACAGGAGCATGGATTACCTCCGTTCCCGATGATGCAGAAGTATTGGCATCTTTCAGTGATTCTGATGATTTCTATGTTGCCGGCTGGTGGCCTGGACACGAAAGAGCAAAGGGTCAAACGCTTGCTTTTACTAAAAACTTAGAAGACGCAACGATTACCCTATTTGCTAATGATCTTGCTTTTAGAGCCCATACTCAATACAGCTATCGACTTCTCGCCAATAGCATTTATGCATCCGTAGGCACCGAAGTTATCAAGAAAGGCAAAGGAAAAGGAAAAGTGAAGGATAAAGAAGTAAAGACTCAGAATAATAAAGTAGAAAAGTCATTCTTTGAGAGAGGCAGAGATAGAGAGTAGGGGTCACCCGCTTAGCTATAGTTTAACGAAATAAAGTGTAAAACAAAACGGAGGCGGATGCTTCCGTTTTGTTTTGTGCGATTAAATTGTTGATTGATGCCATTGTTTAGTGTGATATGGTTGGAAACAAAAAATGTACTGCACCCCAAAAGTGGTTTTTACGGTTTTTGGGCCCGTCACTCAAACCCCATCCCCCTTGCAACCCACCTACGTAAGCGCTATACTACCAATATACAATATTCCGTATTTTAACATTAAAGAGGTAGATGTATGAGCCGAATTTGGGAGAGTTTATATTCGAAGAATGGACTTGCGGCGAAGTTTATTGCCAAGGAGTTGCTTCACGTATCGGTTGGGGAGCGGATTCCCAGGATTAGCGATTTTACTGACAAGTTGTCTTTGGGAAGAGGGACGGTTCAAGGTGCGCTGAAGGTTTTGGAAGAGCTACATGCGATTTCATTGGAGTCTCGCGGACATTTAGGGACGTTTTTAAGAAAACGAGACATGGATCTTCTCTATGAAATTGTCGGGGTTGGTGCTGTCATTGGTGTGATGCCACTCCCATATTCCCGGAAATATGAGGGGCTTGCGACAGGCATTGTGGAAGCATTTCATGAAATCAATAAAAAGTCGGGACTGGCTTATATGAGAGGTGCGAGAAGAAGACTGGAAGCGTTAAAATCACGCAGGTATGATTTTGCGATCATGTCGATGATGGCTGCAGAAGAAGCACTATGTGAATATGATGGTCTGGAAATTAGTCACGCGTTTGGCCCGGAGACTTATGTAACGGCACATCGAGTGTTCTTTTCGGATAGAAGTAGGGATACAATTACGAATGGGATGAAGATAGGGATTGACTATTCCTCAGCAGACCAAGCGAATATTACATTAGCGGAATGCGAGGGGCTCGCTGTTGAGTTAGTGGAAGTGGATTATATGCAGTTATTTTCAATGTTGAAAAATGGCATGATTGATGCTGCTGTGTGGAATGCGGATGAAACGAGGGCATCGAAAGCTTTTCAGTCAGCTGGCTTTAAATCTAAGAAGGCTCAAGGGTTGGCGATGAAAGCAACGAATGCAGTCATTGTGATAGAAAGCAACCGCGATGGCATTAAAGAACAACTCGAAATGATCGATTTCCACAAAATTGTTGTCGTTCAAAAGCTTGTAGAAGATGAAAAAAAGTACCCTCATTATTGAGAAACAGGGTTCTTGTTTCTTTATATGGTTAATATACTAAATACTGTATACTGGAGGCCTTATATGAATATCACAATTTTACAAGAAAGGTTGGATATTTTAGCTAACTCGTCTGTTATTTCGACTAGAGCAGCAGAGGTCACGTTAATAGCATTCGAACATTTGGCAGCTGAGCTGAAAATAGATGATATCGAAAAAGCCGAAATGCTATTTACTCATCTTCCCACCGCATTAACGAGGATCACGAAGGGAGAGATGGTGGAAGCACCCTTTGCTGATTTGCTTGAGGAAGTAAAGTCATCACCTTACTTTTCACAGGCACTGAGAGAAATTGAATTTATCCAAGAAAAGTGGAATCAGCCTTTGCCACAGGAAGAATTAGATTATTTATTAATACACTATACAAATGTACTGCAAATGAACGAAGGGGGAATCGAGAAATGAGAATTGTTATTGGCGGGCAAGTGGAGAAAAAAGAGATTGAGAGATTAATTAAGGAACTGGATGGCAGCATCACGACCATGGTCAAATCAGATATAGAGGCAGCGATGGCCGTTAAAACCGGACAGGCGGACTATTATGTAGGTGCTTGCCACACAGGTGGCGGAGGTGCACTTGCTATGGCCATTGCTCTACTTGGCAAACCGAACTGCGAAACCGTGTCAATGCCCGGAAAAAAACCAACGCAAGAGAAAATTGAAACCGCTGTCAAAGAAGGGAAAGTTGCTTTCGGTTTCACAGCTGACCATAAAGATACAGCAGTGCCGATGATCATTGAAGCGTTAAAAAAACAAATAACCGCTTAAATTAAGGGGGAAAAGCAATGGAAATGACACTTATCATTTTGATTGGTGCTGTGGCAGCCGTGCTGGCCAACATGAATATTGCGGTTTTTAACGATGGACTGCGCCCAATCGTCTCGGAACACGTCGAAGGAAGGATGTCGAGGAGAGATCTGGCCTTTACTGCGTTTGCGATGAGCTTTGGTCTTGTCATCGGCTTTGGGATCCCGTTTACGCTTTCGGCAAGCATTATACTCGTCCACAGTATTTTGCTAGGGACAGATATTATCGGTTTGCTGACACCAAAAAACAAATGGGGAACGCCGCTTGCTGCAGTCATAGGGGGAGCTTACGGCGCCGGGCTGTTAATTGGCCTTGAAGGCTTTGTGAAGCTGTTTGATTACTTGCCGCTCAACTTCCTTGACGCCATGGGACAGGTTGGAACACCGGTTGTCGTGACATTTATGGCATTCCCGGCTTTGGCTGTTGCCATGCAGTTCAGCGTGAAAAAAGGGGTCATTACGTTTATCGTTTCGGCATTTGTTCGACAGCTTGCTGTTTGGCTTAATGCAAGTGGAATCCTGGCCATTTCCGGTACAACGGTCACGCTTAACCAAGAAGGGATGGCCCTTATTACAGGGATGATCTTCCTTCTCGCGTATGCGATGAAAGAAAAATCGGAAGGATCATCCGTCGACTTGGCAGCTATTTTCAGTGATAAGGTGGCTAAAATTAGAAAAAATGTCGTCTTCTTTATGATTATCGGGGGATTAATTGCAGCAGCGACCAATCTATGGATCATGGCAGGAGACCCGATTTCTCTAAATCTATTAGCTGAAGGAAAGGCAACTGACGCTGGAATTGCTGCCGCCGCTCGAGCCCTTGGATTTATTCCGTTGATTGCTAGTACGGCGATTGCAACAGGTGTGTACAGTCCGGTTGGATTCACATTGATTTTCGTGGTCGGATTTTTCACACCAAATGTATGGATAGCTTTAATTGCTGGTGTTGTCATTATCTTCTTAGAAGTTATGCTTTTAAGCTCAATTGCAAGATTTTTGGATAAATATCCTGGCATCCGGAATTCCGGTGAAAATATCCGGAGTGCGATGACGAAGCTGTTGGAGGTAGCGCTCCTAATTGGTGGGGCAAATGCAGCCAATGCGATTGCACCAGGATTTGGATTTTTCTTTATCGCCGGTTTCTATTTGTTGAATGAAATCGCTGGAAGGCCAATTGTACGCATCGCGGTCGGTCCCATCGGCGCCATTGCGGTCGGCATCATCGCCAATATTCTTGTCGCAGTGGGTATGATGAACATTCCGCAATAAAGGAAGGCCGGGGGATGCTAGAAAACAGGTCAGGACGGCGTTGCCATTCTTTTACGAAAATGTGGAGACTTTCGCTGTCCTTGACTTGTAAGTTGCCTCGGCATTCATTTGCTAAAAGGAGAGTAGATTCAAGTGATACAAACAGTTTTGGGAAAAATAGCACCTGAAGAACTTGGAGTTTGCTCAGCGCACGAGCACCTTTCTATTGATCTATCAAGAATTAAACAAGATCCGGATACGATATTAGATGATGAACAAGGAATGTTGGAGGAACTGGAGGATTTCAGCCATTTAGGTGGAAATTCTATGGTCGAAGTCACGAACGATGGGATGGGCAGGAATGTGCTTTTGCTTCAAAAATTAAGTAAACAGACGGGTGTACATATTGTCGCATGTACCGGTTTTTACAAAGACCCGTATATCCCGGAATATGCGATGGGCTGGAAGGCAGCGGAGTTCGCAAAGCATTTTATCAAAGAAGCAACAGAAGGAATTGAGGAAACGGGCATTCTCCCAGGTGTGATTGGAGAAGTAGGGACGAGTAAAGATGAAATGAAGCCGATTGAGCGAGAATTGTTGATTGGCGCCGCTCTGGCAGGTGTTGAAACGGGCTTGCCAGTTACAACGCATACGACACTTGGAACGCTCGGCTATGAACAAGTGAAGCTGTTAACGAAACACGGCTTGCCTGCTGAGCAAATCATTATTGGCCATCAGGATTTAATGCGTGATCAAGCGGCAGTACTGGCTGTTTTAGAAACGGGTGTGTATATCGCATTTGATACAATCGGAAAAAATAATTATCGGCCAGATGAAGAACGTGTGGAGTTTTTGCTTGATTTCATCAGCAGGGGATTCGAGAAGCAAATTTTATTATCAGCTGATTTAACCCGAAAATCTCATTGGAAAAAACATGGAGGACCTGGATACGGGCTCGTTTTACGAGATTTTATTCCGATGCTGAAATCAGCGGGTGTTTCAGAGGAAGTTTTACAACACTTTCTTGTGATCAATCCATCTCGAGCTTTCTCAGTAAAGGAGCGTAAATCATGACCAAATATGAAAAATCCGCCTTGAAATATGCGGATTCGGTCTTGCCTGCTTTGTCTATGGCGGAGGCGCAGAAATTGCAATTCAAGCTTGTACATATGATGAGTAGGCATTTTGAAGGCAAGCAATTCCTTTCGTTGGGCGATCTTGGTGTTTCACCTAAATGGAAACGGCCGGAACAGACATATAAGGTGGAAAGGGTTCTGGCAGATTTCTTTGACGTGGAGGAATGTGCACTTGTAAGGGGAGCGGGAACAGGAGCGATCCGAAATATTTTAAGTATGCTTTTATCAGCAGGTGATAAAATGGTCATTCATGCAGCACCGGTTTATACGACGACGAAGGAGACGATTCGCATACTTGGCATTGAAACAGTGGCAGCGAATTTTAACGATCTTCATGAAGTGCGTAAAGCGGTGAGAGAGCATGAAGACGCACGGGTCTTTTATATCCAGCATGCCCGCCAGCAACCGACAGATCAATATCGATTGGCGGAAGTTATTCAAGCTGTGAAGGAAGAACGGCCGGAGCTGCCAATTGTGGTGGACGATAATTACTGTGCTTTGAAAACAAATGGAATCGGAGTAGAACTTGGTGCTGATTATTCGACTTTTTCAGGTTTTAAGCTGTTAGGTCCCGAAGGAATTGGTGTCATTGTCGGAAAGAAAGCAGCAATCGACCGTGTCCACGAGTATAACTATTCCGGTGGCGGACAGGTTCAAGGGTATGAGGCAATGGAGCTGCTTCGAATGATGACATTCGCTCCTGTATCGCTGGCGATTCAAAATGAACAGGTGGAAGAGCTGTGCAGACGATTAAATGAGGGGGAAGTGGAGGGTATTAAGGCTGCCTATATGACGAACGCACAATCGAAAAATGTCATTCTCGAGCTGGAGAAACCCGTTGCGCAACGGGTCATTGCGCTTAGTGACAGCCACGGAGCGGCGACTCATCCAGTCGGGGCAGAATCGAAATATGAAATCATTCCCATGATATACAGAGTTTCGGGAAGTTTTCTTGAAGCAGAGCCGGGATTACGAGATTACGGCTTGAGGATCAACCCGATGAAAGCAGGAGCGAGGACGGTCATAGATATTCTGCGTGTGGTCATTCCTTTGGCTGAAAAAAGCAAATTATGATATGAGACATCTACGCAACCCGTAAATGAAGGGGGGACATCTATGTTTTTGAACGTAACTCGAAACAGGAATCCAAAGCTGATTCAATCAGGGATGGCTTTGCACCAAAGCGGGCAAATACCGCCCAATACGTATGTGATTGACCTGGATGTTCTGGGAGAAAATGTGCAGGCTTTAGCTGATTGCGCCAAGGAAAATGATTTTCAGCTTTATTTTATGAGCAAGCAGCTCGGAAGGCTTCCATATATTGCCCAGTTCATTAAAGAGGATGGCATTAGCAAAGCTGTTGCCGTTGATTTTGATGAAGCAAAAACGCTGGCAGATGCAGGGGTGAAGATCGGGAACGTCGGCCACCTCGTTCAACCTGGGAAACATCAATGGAATGAAGTGTTGTCTTGGAATCCTGAGGTTGTGACTGTTTTTTCGGTTGAGCGTGCAAAGCAGTTGTCTGATGCGGCGATAAAAAGAGGAATGGTACAGGATGTGATCGTAAAAGTCTACAGAAAAGATGACTTGATTTATCCGGGACAGGAAGGCGGATTTTTGCTTGATGATCTTGAAGAACAATTAGATGATCTTGTTAAGCTTCCAGGTGTAAAAATCGTTGGTGCCACTACCTTCCCTAATTTTCAGCTTTCCGCGGATAAGCAAAAGATGGAACCGATTTCTAATTTTAAAACCTTGCTGAAGGCGAAGGTGATTTTGCAGGAAAAAGGAATGAAAGTGGAGCAAATAAATGGTCCAAGTGCGACAAGCTGTGAAACGATTCCGTTTTTAGCAAGGCAAGGTGTGACGCATGGTGAGCCGGGACATGCCTTGACAGGGACGACTCCGCTTCATGCATTTCGGGAGGATTTACCGGAAAGACCGGCGATCGTTTATGTGACGGAAGTATCGCATGAAGATGAGGAGCATTTTTATGTGATTGGCGGTGGGTATTATGGTCGATCTCATCTCACCGGCTGCCTTGTAGGAAGTGATGAGAAATCGATTTTTCATCAATATACCCATGCTGTAGAACCTGCACCAGAAGCCATCGATTATTATGGTGCGATCGAAAAGCCGGTGAATTTTTCAATAAGTATCGGAGATTCAGCTATATTTTCGTTTCGTACCCAAGTATTTGTAACGAGGGCTCATATTGCGCTTGTAAAAGGAATCCAAAGCGGGAATCCGGAATTGGTCCACTTTGAGAGGAAGTGGTAGCATGCAAACACTAAGAGGAGTGAGAGAGATGAAGAGATTTTTTGCAGTTGTATTTCTGACGGTTCTTGGATTGGGACCGGCTTTTTTACCAACGGATTCAGTCTATGCAAATAGTCATCCTCTAGGAAAACTTACGAATGGAAACCCGGAAGCAGTTGGTATGGATGCTGCTAAACTAGCAGAAATTGATCACGCTGTAAATGCAGCAATTGAAAACAGAATTACCCCAGGAGCGGTAGTCCTTGTGGCAAAGGATGGTAAGGTTGTAAAAGAAAAGGCATACGGATACGCACAAAAATATGATATGGGCAAGCTTTTGGATGACCCGCGCAAAATGAACAAGAATACTATTTTTGACCTCGCCTCAGTATCGAAAGTGATGGGTACAACTCAGGGGATTATGAAACTCGTGAGTGAAGGCAAGCTTTCCGTCGACGACAAAGTTGTTACGTTTATTCCCGAGTTCGGTGCAAAAGGAAAAGGGGATATCACGATTGCGGACCTGCTTACCCATACGTCCGGGTTAACACCTTGGAAGCCTACTTATCTTTACGCAGAGAACTCTGCTCAAGTATTGGAATATATTAACGACCTTCCTCTTGAGTATGAAACAGGCAAAGACCGGCGATACAGCGACTTTAGCTTTATGATGCTAGGTTTTGTCATCGAAAAAATTACAGGACAACGGCTGAACGACTATTTAAAAGAAGAAATTTATCAACCGCTTAAAATGAAGGACACGATGTTTACACCAGATAAAAAGCAGCAGCACATCGCAGCCACATCATGGGGAAATCCATATGAATATAAAATGATAGACGATAATAATTTCGGCTACTACGTGGAAGAAGACGCTGACTTCTTTAAACACTGGCGGGATTATACGCTTGTCGGCGAGGTGAACGATGGAAACAGCTTCTATGCGAATGGAGGAATTGCGGGACATGCGGGCCTTTTCTCAACAGCCTATGACCTTGCCGTCCTCGGGCAAACAATGTTAAATGGCGGAAGTTATGGCAAGGTTCATATATATGATGAAGAAGTAATTCAATCCTTTACATCACCGCAACGGTTTGGGCAAGGCTTTGGCTGGGAGTTAAATAAGAGTGGCTACATGGGGAACTATTATTCCAATCGAGCATTTGGTCATACAGGATTCACTGGCACTCAAATTGTGATAGATCCGGGGCACAACCTTCAAATCATTGTCTTAACAAATAAACAAAACAACGGTCCACTGCCAAGCGGATCCTATCCAAGTACCTTTGGCTTGTCAAAACAAGTGGCAAATATTGTTTATGAATCGATGAAATAAGATGATGCGATTTAGCAGAATTATCCTTTAGCCTAGTTTTACTGGCTGGATATTTTGACAGTCAATTATGAATAATCTATAATGATTCTAATGTCAGGCTCAGGCTTCTTAAGAGGACTGGGCTATTTTTATGAGAAGAATTTTTGCCATTAAGGTGTAGTATAGACGTTCAAATAGTTCTATTTTCAAGTCGATTAGGATGTGCACCAGTCCTCACTCATTGAAGAGCGATTTCAATTATATGTAAAAGGAGCGAAGATCTAATGCCAAAAGTTATTTTTGTTAGCGGAGTTGCCGGGACTGGAAAATCGACGGTTTCCAGGCACATTAATAAGTATATTCCTGCTGTTTATCTTGATAAAGATACAGTTGGCGGGAAATTTAGTGAACAATTTTTAAAAGCAACAGGGCACGACCCAAGTGATAGAGACTCCAAATATTATAAGGCGCATTGCCGTGACTTAGAGTATGATGTGACGATGGATTTAGCCATGGAAAATGCAACTCTTGGACTAGCCTCGATTTTGATTGGTCCATTCACGAAGGAAATGGAAACGAAGGAATGGCTAGATGAGAAATTGGCGGAATTTATGCTCTCAAGAGACGATGTTACAGTAAAAATAGTGTTTGTCACCTTAAAAGATACACAGTTGCAAAAAGAGCGCATTATCGAACGTGGTGCGATGGACCGAGACCAGTGGAAAATTGATCACTGGGACGATTATGAAAAAAGCTTGGATCTTCCGGAGGTCGCTTGGGGAATCCCAGAAACGGATATTATGGTGTTCGATAACTCGGGTGAATTAACGGAGGAGAAGGTAAAACAGATCGTTACTTTCCTTGGACAATAATGGCAGGATTTGGGGGGATTCCCTCACTCAGATTGAGTAGAGTAGATGGTGACATGCCCCTGACCAGACCCGCGTCCTCCCAAGGAGAAATAGCTTACCTAGACTAACAGCGAGAGGATATATATATATCCAACTTTAAAGATGAATTAATTATGTGAATGATAATAAGAGAGCTATTACGGTAGTTACACTCAATGGTGGCTTATATAAGCGACCATTTTTTTACTGCGTACGTTCATGGTTGGGAGTCGGATTGCAACCGGTCATATGGTTTTTATGCATATTGTCATTGGCATTACGGGAATTATAGAGTCAAGGATAATAACGTATAAAAAGAGTTGCTCGGATAATAGTATATTACAGGAAGTTATGAATGAGTTGAAAGAACGACTGAAGCCTTTGTTAGAATTGATAGTTGTTTAGTAAGAATGTTCCGGGCCCTTTTAGTAGGGGGGGCTGAGTTTATCTATATAAAACAAAAATGATCGCCTTATTTTATTTGTTATAAAGCAATTTATGGTTACACCTATTTTTTGTGAAGCAAAAAGAAAGAAAAGTTAGGAAAGAGGAAAACAAATGAGTACAATCACTAAGCAAAGAAGAACCAGTAGACTTAAATATGTATTACGAGCATTAGCAGTTGCCATTGGGGCATTTATAACAGCATATGGACTAGAGGCAATATTAATTCCAAACAACGTGTCAGACGGCGGTGTGACGGGTCTGAGTATCGTTGGTTCACAATTAATTGGATCACCTCTAGGTCTTCTAATTGCGGTCTTAAATATCCCGTTCGTATTTTTAGGCTATAAACAAATTGGTAAAGGTTTTGCTATTTATTCCGTTATCGGTATTGCTTCACTAGCCTATGGGACTAGCGTTATGCACCACATACCAACCATTATTCAAGGAGATACGTTGTTAGTAACTGTTGTTGGTGGTATTATCATTGGTTTTGGAATGGGGTTAGCATTACGAAATGGTGGTGCATTAGATGGCATTGATATGTTAGCGGTATTACTTTCTCGAAAATTGCCTTTTGGGACAAGTGACCTCATCTTATTTTTAAACATGTTTGTATTTATTGTGGTTTCAACAGTCTTTGGACTTCAAGGGGCTTTCTTATCGGGAATCGCTTATTTTATTGCTTCTAAAGTAATTCACATCGTCGAAGAAGGTTTAAGTGGTTCTAAGACATTTAAAATTATAACAAGTCAACCTGAATTAATGGTTGAAGCCATACGTGACCAATTAGGTCGTAGTGCAACGTATAACTTAGTTGAAGGCGGTTATTCAAGTGAACAATTCAAAGAAATTACTTGTATCATCAATCGCTTAGAGGACAGTAAAATGAAAGAAATTATCAATGAAATTGATAAACATGCTTTTGTTGCTGTGTATGATGTTGCAGAAGTTAAGGGAGGTAACTTCAAGAAAAAAGATATCCATTAATAAATTTTCTCTCCTGTCTTTTTTAAATCAAAAAATAATCAATATAAATTGGGCTGGATTCAATATTTTTCAGTCTTTTTTTATGAGGTTTCAGTTCTTTTTCATGTATCGCGATCCTCGCAGACTTAAATTATCTTACAAAAAGTCCGTGCGGCTGGTGAAATGTCTCTGACCTTGACCAACAGCAAGACGAGTTTAGTGATGAATTAGCTATATAATATTATGTGATCATTAAAAGATGAGCTATTATGGTACTTACGCTCAATGGTGGTATTTTATCGACCATTTTTTTGACTTGGCAGAAAATTAAATTTCAGCTATGATACAGAGAATGCTAGCTTGATAGACGAATAGGTTTTTAATGAGAAGGGTGGAAGTGAGGAATCCATCATTCTATCTATTTAACGAGCGAAAACTTCGCCATCCAGAAGAACGATACTTTAATGTAGAAAAGGAAGCGTACATATGAATAGTAAGCCGTTATTTTGGAATTTGAAAGGGTTTTTATTTTTAGTAGGTGCGATGAATACCTTTGTTGTCAGCTATTTTCCGCTTTATTTTAAGCATGTGGGGTTAACCACTTCGGAAATCGGTATGTTGTTGGCGCTAGGTACATTTGTCGGTCTTTTTGGGCAGCCGTTTTGGGGACTGTTAAGTGATAAATACAAAACGGTGAAAAGGATTATGAACGTTGTTATCCTCGGAAGCGTTCTTGGTCTTGTGTGGATTTTCCAACTTTCCCAGATTGGCTGGATTTTTGTTGCTGGTTCTTTCTTTTATCTATTTTATAATGCCCTTTTTCCCTTATCGGAAAATTTAACGAAACGAATTGCGGACCAGAACGATGTGTCTTTTGGCTCGATTCGTTCATGGGCGGCAGTCGGATTTGCCTTGGTTTCTCTTGTGAGCGGTTTCCTATTTGCCAAGATAGGAATTCAATACCTTGCTTTTCCAATGATTTTCCTAGGAATCATGACGTTTTTGTTAAGCTTGCGGCTCACAGATGCGAAAACAGGAACGAAAAAAATGGACTTTAAACAGATGGGCACCTTTTTCAAAAACCCGACTTTACTGCTTTTCTTTTTTCTTCTTTCGTTTATTTCCATCACCCATCGTACGAATGACAGCTTTATTAGTTTGTATCTATTCGATATTGGCGGAGATGAGACACTAGTGGGTTGGTTATGGTTTATGGCTGTAGCGAGTGAGGCGATTATGTTTTTTACTGCGACCCTTTGGTTTCGTCCTGAGAAGCCGATACATTATATTATCCTTGCAGGGTTTCTATATATGGGCCGTTGGATTGTCATTGGTTTTATTTCCAATCCATTCCAGCTGATTATGATCCAAGCATTGCATGGAGTTTGCTACGCCATTTTCTTTATGGGGGCGATTGAGTATTTATACAAACGTCTCCCGATAGAGATGCAGGCAACCGGTCATATGGTTTTTATGCTCATTGTCTATGGGGTTACAGGAATTATTGGTTCCTTCGCAGGCGGATTTATCTTTGACGCTTTTGGAGGCGCAACTTTATACTTCATCATGGCTGCCCTCACTTTTATCGGTACTGCCGGCTTGGTTTATTTTAATGGTAGGAGAGTACCTGTTACTGAAATGGCGAGTGAATGAAGAGAAGTAAGGAGAGGTAGGTTTGTGGATCATCATATAAACATTAGTATGTAAAAACCTATCTACTACTTTTAACTTGGACATTATCATAATCAGTGTCAAAACACCCGCCTTTAAATAAAAGCGGGTGTTTGAATCTGACTATAGGCTCTCAATAAAACTAAACACTTTTGGTGCTAATATTTTTTCGTGAGCTAAAGCATTAAGATGTACACCATCTGGCATATATGTAGAGAGAAATGTCTGATTATATGCGTGAATATTCCCGCCGTTATACAAGTCTAATACGGGTATACCGTATTTTCCGCACACATCCTTTAACGCTTTTACCATTGCTTGAAGCAATTCTTCTTTGCCTTCGCCCCTTTTCATCTGCGACAAGGCACCAATGATTTTCGTTGGATATTTATCTATGATTCTTCCGATTGTATAATCAAGACAGCCGTAATACGTAGCACCCATTGCCGTATCCCCGAATGTTCCAAGAGGCAAATCACCGCTTGCTATAGAAACCACATCATTGCCGCCCGCCATGAACGTAATTAAATCGGCATCTGAGATAGCACCGTCAATCTGAGAATCGATAGATAAATGAGGATCTTGTCCCCATTTCCCGCCACTCACCGCATAATTATATAAAGTGATATTATGTTGAGAAGAAATAATATGATGATATTTAGGCATCGCATCGCCATCTTTGCTATTGCTATCTCCAAAAACAACCCATGTTTTCCCATCCCATTTACTTGCAGGGAGCGGTTGAAACGCCGACATTCAAGCACCTCCGAATATACATACGTTTCTCCTAATACCCCGTTGTTGTTTTCCTTAAACCCCTTGGATGGTTTCGTATATTTTATTTGAATTGCTTTTTCAATGTTAAACCAAAATAAATAGAGAAAAAGCACTGAGTCAGTCCTCAAAAGATAAATCATTTAGATATTCAATTCGCTAAAGAACTTGATAGCTGGTTGACCCATTACATTCCGACATAAAAGGGGAAAAGTAGATTGGTATTGACAAATTTTTGCAGAAACATTTTGATTATGTTCTATTTAATTTGTATACTTGTTAGTAGGAATATTATACCATTAAACTTTTGAATTCTTTTTTAGATATAAAAAATATGAAATCCCTTGCTAATTTCGGTTTTCTAGCTGGCGAATCGAGTTCGGCATTTTAGTGGCGGATTTATTTCTATGAGGTGATACGATTGCATTCGAAAAAAGGTACAGTAGTAATTATATCTGCAGTGGCATTCGTGATTGCCTTTTTAATAGGTGGGAATTTTTATTGGGAAAAACATTTATCGGAAAATGTAAATCGTACGAAGTTAATGACGTTTAGCCTGCATAAAGGAAAATCAATATCAGCAAATACACTTCTGAAGAAAGAAGTGCCTGATGAATTTGATGATGACGATACGGAAATTGAGGATCCTGTTGACGAAGAGGATTCTATTGAAACCGAGGGCATGGATGATCGTCTAGAGGAATTAACGGCAGAGCCAATTACAGAACAAACAGTAACGAGAGAAGTAAACAATCAACGCCCCATTTCGCAGAGGAACAATCAATCCATTTCAAGCCCAAGAAGCAGTAAACAAAAGGAAGAGAGGGAGGGGAAGGGTGCTTCAAAAGATAAAAAAGGTAGCACTCGCCGTTCCGGCGAGACAAACGCATCCGATAATCCTCCCCGTAGGCCAACTCCTCCAGAGGAACCAACGCCTCCGGTAACTGAGGAAAAACCAGATTTGCAAGAACCTAAAGAACCCGAAACTCGCGATCCAGTAGAATCGGAAATACCGGAAGAATCCGAAGAAGTTGGGAATGCGGATAATCCAGAGAGCCAAATAGGGCAAGAAGAGTAATCGAGTTGTAATGTTTTCAAAAATGTAATAGATCACAAGAAAACCACCCCACGCCGTAGGAAGCAGAAGGGTGTCTCTAAGAAAAAAATTGATGACAACCACTACCCTGGGTAGTGGTTGCAGTAGAGAAGTGTTAGCGCACTTCTCTCTTATATATATCCAGTACACTACGGATTGTGAGTTGTGTAAGAGTTGGAAATTTATTCACTAAGAAAACCAACATCTATTTTACTCCAATGAATCAATAAACCTCTGAATCCTCTTCATTGCCTCCTGCAATTGCTCTAATGATGTAGCATAAGAACATCTGACATATCCTTCTCCGCTTTCACCGAACACGTTTCCTGGTACAACGGCTACCTTTTCTTGTAAAAGTAATTGTTCCGCAAATTGCTCGGAAGTAAGGCCTGTTTTTTTGATCGATGGAAACACATAAAAAGCGCCTCCTGGTGTGTGACAATCTAAGCCAATATTATTTAATGATTGGACGATATAGTTTCTTCTTCTTCGATAACTGTTTTTCATATGCTCGACGATTGTCTCTCTATTCTGCAATGCATCAATCGCGCCGTGTTGCAGCATATGGGGTGCGCACATGGTTGTAAATTGATGGATTTTCAGCATGACATGTGTCAGTTCTTTAGGTGCTGCGACAAAGCCCAGTCTCCAACCTGTCATCGCAAATCCTTTCGAGAAGCCATTAATTAAAATCGTTCTGTCATACATCCCCTCTAGCGAGGTGATGCTCGTGTAATCCTCGTCATACGTTAACTCGGCGTAAATTTCGTCAGATACAACAATAAGGTCATGTTTTTGAACTACTCTTGCAATTTCCGATAGTTCATCTCTGTTTAAATATGTCCCAGTTGGGTTATTCGGAGAACATAGTAAAATGGCTTTCGTATTATCGGTAATCGCTGCTTCGATTTGTTCTGGGGTTACTTTGAATCCATTTTCCGCATTTGTTGAAAGCGGGATTGGGTTACCGCCAGCCAGTGAAACAAGGGAGGAGTAAGAAACAAAAGCGGGTTCCACAATTAATACTTCATCCCCTTGATTTAATAAAGCCCGAAAAGCTAAATCTAACGCTTGGCTCGCTCCAACCGTAACAATGATTTGGTCATTCGGATCATAGCTGATACGAAAATTATTTTTTAAATAAGCAGCAATTTCTGTTCTTAATTCTAGTAATCCAGCATTTGCCGTGTATGAAGTGTATCCTCCTTCTAAGGAGGCAATTGTTGTCTCTCTGACACTCCACGGGGTGATAAAATCTGGTTCGCCCACACCCAAGGAAATAACGCCTTTCATACTAGAGGCAAGGTCGAAAAACTTTCTGATTCCAGATGGTTGAATCTGCTTAGCTGTTTCTGATAAATAAGCGTCGTAATTCACGGAGATACCACCATTCTGCGATCGGTATCTTCCTTATCTTCTAAAATCACACCATCATGTTTATATCTTTTTAACATAAAATGTGTCGTCGTTGATACAACATTATCAATGGTTGATAATTTATTAGATACAAATTTTGCGATTTCAGTCATCGTTCTTCCTTCAATCGTGATCGACAAATCATACGTACCAGACATGAGATAGAGGGAAGTCACTTCTGAGAAACGATAAATTCTTTCCGCTACCTCATCAAATCCTACGCCACGTTTCGGTGTCACATTTACATCAATCATTGCAACAATGTTTTCTTTTCCTTCCACTTTGCTCCAATTAATTAAAGCGGGATAACTGACAATAACTTTTTCCTCTTCTAACTTTTTTATCGTATTTTCAACATTCTCCACACTCGTATTAACCATCTTTGCAATCTGGTCTACATGTAGTTTATGATTCTCTTCCAGTATCAATAAAATTTCAATTTCTTCATTATTTAGCTTCATTTGTATTCTCCTCTAAATAAAAGTCTACTAAAATAATAACATTTTTTTTAGAGGGTGTCTGACCCCCAGTACGTTAAAGGACTAAATTCAATTGGGTGGGTGAGAAAAGACCATTGAAAAAGAGGAGATAATGGCATAATGACGAAATGTATCAATACGCAATAAATAAAATAAAAAGAGGTAGGTGCTGTTTATGTCGAGAAAACCGCGGGTCTGGTTTCCTGGTGCGGTATATCATATTACAAAAAGAGGCAATCGTCGATCAGCGCTATTTTATGACAAGCAAGATCGACTAACTTATCTATCCATGTTTGAAGAAACCCGCACTTTCTTTCCTTGCATTCTCCACTCCTACTGCCTCATGACAAATCATATTCACCTTCAGCTTGAAACGATTGAACATCATCCTCAGCACATAATGAAAATGCTAAATTCCCGTTACGCTGTTTATTTCAATCACCGTCACTCTTATGAAGGGCACCTGTTTCAAGGACGATACCGGGCCGAATTAATATTATCTACGGACTATTTCCTCAAAGTAAGTAAGTACATTCACTTGAATCCCGTTGAAGCAAATATTGTGAAATCACCGGAAATATATGATTGGAGTAGCTACAATGCGTATATATCCTCTCAAGACAATCCACACATCTCAACATCCCGAACGTTATCCTACTTCCCCGAACCAGCAACAGAAAAATACCGTACCTATGTAGAAGGTAAGAATACTTTAATACATTAACGTAGAGGGGGTCAGACACTTGTTATAAAAGCAATTCATACAACTCATTTAATTCTTTTACACGGATATCATTTTGGACTTGTTTAGCATAGTTAAGTTCTTTATCAAGGATGTCGTTTAAATAGGATGTCTCTTCTTCTTCTAAATCTAGGACGAATCTCCCTTCAGTTCCATAATTCTTCGCTTCCAGCTTTTTATAAATTTGCTTACAAAGATGGTCATCTTCATAGTTAGATAATGATTCACGAAAATAGCTTAATGTATGATCCATATGTTTCTCCTTCTTATAAAAAATGTATTTATCGATACTTAGTCTTTCAAAAAACTTTGTAATTATTCGATTTGGTTGGAGTTTACTCCTTCTAAACGTGGTTCGACTTTTCTTTAGTCAGGAAATCACGAGGACGATGGGGGATTATGGTGGGATGATGTTCAGATAAAATGTCTAGCTTATACAGCGTCATTAAACGCCAAAGAGCTGTCCAGAAAGTCAGTTTTCACTGATTTTCTGGACAGCTCTTTGATAATTGTAGCCACAAATGCCGTACTCGTTATAAAAAGTTTTAAACCACCACTTCTCCAAGTGGGTGTTTGCAGAAACTTTCCTGTAATCCTTTCGAGGAAGGCCTGACATTCCGGTTTCAATGTAAAACTCCCTATAATAAGGTTAGAGTTAAAACTTAATGTCGTACGAACAACGTAGCTTGTACATTTATCATAAGGATTTTTCGTTGATCAATCAATAGGTAAATTTACCCACCGTCAAATCCCTTCAGCAGGGAGTTGAAAAAACAGTTGAAAAAACAGTTGAAAAAACCAAACTATCAACAAAAAAATACCATAGCTATGTCGAAGGTAAGAACACTTTAATCTATTAACGCAGTGGGGGTCAGACACTATTAATCCTATTAATCAATCGCTTCCTGAATCCTTGTTTCAAGGTCTTCAGTTAGTTTCTCTTTCTGTTCTGGTGTCCAGTTCATGATTGCTCCCATATAGTCAATGGCTTCCTTTTGCCATGTTTGGACCCAGTTGATATCAAAGAAAATGGCTCCGGATCTTCTCATGAAAAAATCAACAGGTGTTAATGCCATTTCATAATTGATTGCATAATGAAGCATCAATTTGACCGATAACGGCAGCCCAGAATCCTTTAATACCTCGTCTGCAAGCCCAATGACTGTATCTGAATTAGTTCCGTACATCCCAGCAATTTTTGTGGCTTCTTCCATACTCATTCCGAGTGCTGAAAGTTCTTTCGCCTTTTCAGAAATGAAGGTAGGATAATCTTTCGGCTTATTAAAGTCGCCGCCGGATAATCTCATCGTTTTCGTTACTGATTTTTTACATGTAACACCTTCATCTTGAAACTCTTTGCAAATGAGGTCAGTGATTGTTTCTGCCATTTTTCTATATCCAGTCAATTTTCCACCAGCAATCGTAATCAGACCTGTTTCAGATGTCCAAATTTCATCTTTTCTCGATATTTCTGATGGCCCTCTACCTTCTTCGCGAATCAAAGGCCTTACACCTGCCCAAGTCGATTCAATATCATTCATTCCAACGTTGACTTCAGGGAACATAAATTTAATACATTTCAAAATATATTCCTTGTCTTCAAGTGTTGCCTCAGGATGTTTTAAATCGCCTTTGTATTCAGTGTCAGTCGTTCCGACATATGTTTTCCCGTCTCTCGGAATCGCAAAGACCATCCGGCCATCCGGTGTATCAAAATAAACGGCTTGACTTAGTGGAAATTTAGAGCCATCGATGACAATATGCACGCCTTTTGAATGGAAAAGACTTTTTCCTGTAATTTTGCGGTCCAGACGAATGACTTGCTCAACCCAAGGGCCAGCAGCATTGACGATTTTCTTCCCAAATACATTGTAAAAATCGCCTGTTATTACATCATTAATTTTAATGCCTTCAACTTTTCCATTTGCATCATAAATGAACGCTGCAGCCTTTGTATAATTTAGTAGTTCAGCGCCTTTTTCAAAAGCCTTCTTCGCGACCTCAATCGTAAGCCGGGCATCGTCTGTTCGGTATTCGACGTAATATCCTCCGCCGATGAGCTCGCTTTTATTTAGAAGCGGCTCTTTTTCAAGTGTCTCTTGACGTGAAAGCATCTCGCGCCTTTCTCCACGCTTCACGCCGGCAAGGAAATCATATACTTTCAGGCCTATTGATGTTGAAAATTTTCCAAACGTCCCTTTTTTATAAATCGGTAAAAGCATCCACTCAGGGTGGGTGACGTGAGGGGCATTATTGTAAACAACTTCTCTTTCCTTACCTACTTCAGCAACCATTTTCACTTCAAATTGTTTTAAATATCGAAGTCCACCGTGGACAAGCTTCGTTGACCGACTCGACGTACCAGCAGCAAAGTCTTGCATTTCAATTAGAAGTGTCTTCAACCCTCTCGTTACACAATCGAGGGCTATACCTGTACCTGTAATCCCTCCGCCAATAATGATAACATCATATTTTTCATCTTCGACCTTGCTTAATATTTGTTTCCTCTCAATATATGAAAATAAGCTCAAATGTAACATCTCCTTTAATTATGTCTAGCTCCAGCGCCTAGCCCCACGAGGTCAAATAACCTGAGGCATTAAAAGTCAAAACCGGACTTTTATTGCCTCAGAACATTTGCTTTTCGGAGGCCCGCAGGATGCGGGTCAGGACGGCGTTGCCACAGGACGTGGCGGTCTTAGCCGTTCATCCTATAACAAGGCGCTTACGCTTTTCTATTAATAAAGACCACTACAATGCCCCCGCAAGCTGCAGGGATTGTAATGGTCTTTTCTCATCGTCTCTGACCTAATATTTAATTTTTTTGTGCTACAATAACATTACCATTTTATCGTATTGAAAGGGTGTATTCACATGATGTTAGTAGACATGGTAGAATCTCAAATCATCGCCTCAGTCAAAAAAGAGTCCGATTTACAAACTGCACTCAATAGCAAGGCAAATATCGTTTTCCTTCTCACTGGAGATCTAATGACTATTTCAGATTATATAAACCAGATTCAACAGGCAGGGAAGTATGTTTTTATTCATCTTGATTTTATAGATGGACTGTCTAATTCCAAAAATGCGATCAGTTATGTCGCGAAAAACTGGAAGCCGACTGGCATCATTACGACAAAAAGCCATGTCGTCAAATTTGCAAAAGAAGTTGGTTTAAAAACGATTCAACGAATTTTCTTACTTGACCGAAGTGCCATCAAGAAAGGTGTAGAAATGGCCAAATCCTGTCAACCAGACGCGTTGGAAATCTTACCAGGTATTATCCCAAAAATCATAGATGAACTTTCATCCGAATTAGCATTCCCGATTATCGCAGGCGGACTTATAACTGAACTTACTGAAGTACATGCCGCGCTCGAAGCTGGCGCTCTTGCTGTTTCATCAGGGGATCCCAACATGTGGAACTTTGATTTATAAAGTACATTATCTAAAATATACCTTGGTTGGTGTTCCGACTTTTCAAGTATTTCCAGTGTTTTAATACTGGTCATCACTACTTATATATATATTGTTCCTTCTAGATTAAATATGAAACCTTTCACATACCTCACTCCAATTAAATACATAGCTCCCGCATCGTTATAATATATAGATTAGAGTTTTCAAAGGTTTGGAACTAATAACCAAAACAAAAATGAGATAAATGCCAAATGAAGCCCTATTATATTAAGGACCTGCATTTAGGCTTTCATCTCATCGTCTCTGCCTCGTTATTAATCTACAGCCTAGTATATAATAAATTTGAATAAATGCAAATTTATTGTCTTATTAATTGGTAAAGAAAACCAGTTGGAAATAGGAAATTAGACTGTCGACTATTGTAATTATTAGTAATAAATTCATAGGAAAGATGTAGAATCTGTTAAAAACATGTTGAAAGAGAGAGCATATTGCGTATAATAGAAGTTATGCAAGGTATATGACGCATGTTGTTGAAGCCACTGAAACCTTTTTTAAATATAGACGTCTATTAAAGTGTTGCCTATAAATAGTAGTATGGGAGAAGGGGACAATATGATGGAAAGACACACACCGAAAAAGAAGAGAAAAGGCTTAAAGATTTTCCTAACTGTATTGCTTGTACTTGTTCTTGGGGTCGTTGGGTATGGTTATTCTATTTATCATAACTTGAATAAGGCGGCAACTACTGTTCATAGTCCGATTGATCGGACACCGGAAGTGAAGAGACCAACAGACTTGGCCCTTAATAAAAAAGAGCCGTTTTCAGTGCTTATGCTCGGTATTGACCAACGTGAAGGCGATAAAGGTCGCTCTGACTCAATGATTGTAATTACGGTAAATCCAAAGCTGAAATCGATGGAAATGTTGAGTATTCCGCGTGATACACGCGTTGAGATTGTCGGCAAAGGAATAGATGATAAAATTAACCATGCGTATGCGTTTGGCGGCGTGGAAATGTCGATGAATACGGTAGAGAAGTTCCTTGATATTCCAATCGATTATTATATTAAGATGAACATGGAAGGATTCAAGGAGATTGTCGATGCTGTTGACGGTATAACCGTTAATAATGACCTTGACTTTAAGCAAGACGGCCATCATTTTGCGACAGGAACGCTAAACCTTAATGGTGACGCAGCTTTATCTTATGCACGTATGCGTAAAAATGATGCTCGTGGTGATTTTGGTCGACAAATGCGTCAACGCCAAGTGATTCAGGGAGTTATGAACAAAGGGGCTAATATTACTGCATTGTGGAAATATGACGATGTCCTAAAAGCATTGAGCAATAACGTTGAAACAAACATCTCATTTGCCGAAATGAAAGATATTCAGAAAAACTATGCTGATGCTCGTCATAATATCGAGCAAATTCAGATAGCTGGTAGCGGAGCGACGATCGGTGGCATTTGGTACTATGTTGTTCCACAGGAAGAAGTAGCTAACGTTCAGACTCATCTAAAAGAGCATTTGGAATTGAAATAATAAAATGTAGCATCCGAAGCCTTCATTGGTTTCGGATGCTTTTTTCTTTTGGAGGAGCCTTTGTCAAATATCGTTTTCCTCGCCGGAGCGCCGCTTTAGTTTCGAACAACAACAGTCTTTTTCAGCAGTCTTCCCCTCTTCATTACTGATGTTTAAGTACTGAGTTGGTTGAATGAAGTGATACGTAGTATGGTTTTGTTCTCTAAGTTGAGGTGTTTCACCTTGGGGTTTATGTAAAAAGAAAGAGATTTCCTTAAATCTATCTTCCATGAGGCTTTTTAATTGACGAGCTTTATGAACTTTATTTTTAAAGCTTTTCGCACTACTTAATATGTTAATCGTATGGCCAAATCGTAAAAAAACAATTGTTTCATTACGAAATATAGGTACGGCATTTTTATAATGGCACAATGACAACCAAACGCTGTCCTCTCTTGAAGGGGATTTGCTCGGAAACCAATAAAGACCTAAAGTGCCACTTATCTTTACTGGTGCCATATCGATTTTTCCTAGCCCTAATTTATCCGCGATCCTAGCCACATTTAGACCGTGACCATAATAGTCCATGCTGTATTCAATTATTTCAATCGGTTTCATTCTAACATGAAAGGAACGAGTTCCTTCAATAACTTCCGTAATTAAAGATCCATCCTTATCAAACTTCGGTATTAAAGCAACAGTCATTGGTTTTATTACATAAGGCTCGTACATATTCATAAGCAAATCTCCCTTTCCCTCCCTTATCCATTTTTAAGTTAGTAAGATTCAATCACCACCTTTGCAGCTTTCTTATCTAACTTTTGGCAATTTTCAAACTTCATAGGGATATTGTCTCATAATGAAAAATAAAAGCAAGTTATTTGATGTAATTTGTCGAAAAATAATTCATGAGTTAAATTATTTACTTTCTACTCGTTTTCCAGTGAAAGGTAGAAAAGCGTTTTTCTAAAGAAAATTATGTGTATTTATCGTTTTTGTCTAGGAGAAAATCGGAAACTTGTCTTTTTTTTTGTTTGAAAAGATGGAATTTGTCCGTATTTGTCACATTATGTCGATTCGCTCGAAACAGCGCCTTTTACTATGGTAAGGGTACCCGGGAATACAATTGAAAGCGCGCTTTCCAGGAAGGTATCTGAATGGAAAGTTTCGAGGACCTTGTTGAACAATACACACCGATGATCCATCACATGATTAGATCACTGCATATTTATAAGAATGTGGAAGAATTTTATCAAACGGGTGTGATTGCTCTTTGGGAAGCTCAAGGGAGATATAATCCTGACAAAGGTAAATTTAGCACATTAGCATACTCGTATATTAAAGGAAGAATGATGACTGAATTGACTAGGCAGAAAAAGGTGGAGGAAAATAACGTTTATCCTGAAGAAACTTTTTGGGAGGCAACAGTCGACCATGGTGGAGAGGAGCCGCTTCAGCTGTCGATACTCCTCTCTTATTGCGCCAATCTTACCGACAAACAAAAGCAGTGGGTCGTCTATACTTTTTATCACGACATGACGATCCAGGAGATTGCTGATGCTGAGAAAGTCTCACTTACAGCGGTTAAAAAGTGGCGGACTGGTGCGATGGGGAAAATTAGGGAGAATGTGGAGGAAGGGATTATGGGTTAATAGAGTTATTTCGAAACGCTAGAGGAGATATTCTTCTAGCGTTTACTACGATTATAGAAGGGAAACGATAACTAAAAGACGAATGATCTATTATATGAATTTTGATTATTTAATAAGGTTTCTAATGCAATTTTCAAATTTGTGGAATTTTGTCGATTCTTTTCTACTACTTTCCATTGAACGATAAGTAGGTCTATGGTACCATTTAATTAATTATGAGAAAAAGGAGGTTATTGATTTGATAGACATTCACTGCCACATATTGCCTGGCATCGATGACGGATCAGGTAATTTCACAGAAAGTTTGCTTATGGCAAAACAGGCGAAAAAGGAAGGCATACATACAATCATAGCCACCCCTCATCACCAAAATGGTCGTTATAATAATGTTAAAAGTGATATTATTCAAAAGACGGCTGAGTTAAATGAATATCTCCAGACGGAAAATATAGACGTGAAAATTTTACCTGGGCAAGAAACCCGCATTTACGGTGAACTAATAGAAGACTATGAAGCTGGTAAGATTATGACACTTGATAATGTTTCCAAATATATATTCATCGAACTGCCACCGGACCATATCCCGGACTATACGCACCAACTTTGCTTTGATCTTCAAATGAAGGGCCTCACGCCTGTTATTGTGCATCCAGAGCGGAATGCTGAAATAATTGAACAGCCGGATAAATTATATAGACTCGTAAAAAATGGAGCGGCAACACAAATTACAGCAGCAAGCTTCGCCGGGGATTTTGGTCATAAAATTCAAAAGTTTACCTTCGATTTGGTCGAGTCAAACCTAACCCATTTTATAGCTTCAGATGCACATAACACAAAGAAGCGCAGTTTTAAAATGGAAAAAGCATATGGTTTATTGAAAAAGAAATATGGAACTGACACCTTGTATTATTTTATGGAAAACTCCGAAACGATCGTTGATGGCAAGGATATATACAGGGAAATGCCGGAGAGAGTGAAAAGGAAGAAAATTTTGGGGCTCTTTTGAGTTGTTCATGTTTTGTAAGGATCGGGCAAATAGAAATATGGATAAGAATGATTATCTATATTCCTATTTGCTCGATTTTTTTATCAGAAATGGTTGGGTGACTTGTTTGCTGAAGATGGTTGAAAGCAGAGGAAAAATAGATACATATTTGTTGATAACTCCCAATTTTTTTAATAGAAATTTTGATATAATATACCTTGCTAAAAAAGTTTTGAAGAAATAAATGGGGTTTCCCATTAAGGAGTACTACGTGAAAAATATTTTAAAAGTGATCATGTTACTAATCGTGGCGGGATTAATATATGCATTTTCGTCACAGACCTATGAACAGCAATCCCTCGTTCCAATGATGTGGAAAGTAATCCCTGGTGAACCCTTTAAGGGAATATTGTCGAAACTCGAAATCAATTACTGGGGGCAAGTCATCTCGGTGGAGACGAAAGGTTATTATTATTTTCTTGAGTTTCTCATTCGTAAATTTGCCCATATGTTTTTGTTCGGATGCCTGGCGGTGGCGTTATTCAGTGTAATTATGCTTGCTAAACCAAAAAGAGTATGGCCAGTTGTCTGGATTTCTTTAATTGCAACAGGACTCTATGCATCATTTGATGAACTTCACCAGCTATATACAGGCGGCAGAACACCACTCGTTGCGGATGTATTTCTAGATTTAACAGGAGCCGCAATCGCACTCTTGATCTTTGTCCCAATCTATATGATTCGAAGAAAATTCGGGCGGTGACAGGCACCGCCCGAATTGTGTCGAATTACCCCGGCTACCTTTTAATAATTCAATATAATTGTAAGCGTTTGCTGTATTGGGGTATGATAAAAAAATAAGTAATTGAGATTAATAGGAGGTTTTTACGATGATTAAAGGAATTGGCCATTTGGCTTTTACTGTCGAGGATATGGAAAAGTCATTACATTTTTACTGTGATGTTCTTGGATTTAAAAAGTTATTTGAGCTAAATACTGAAGACAATGAACCTTGGATTGTTTATTTAAAAGTTTGCGAGGGACAATTTATTGAACTATTTTATGGTGGTAGCAAGAATGTAACGATGGATCATACCACTATTGGATACTCGCATTTATGCTTAGAAGTAACCGATATTCACGAGATTGCTGATCACATGAAAAGCCATGGTTTAACGTTAGATGTGGAACCGAAGCAAGGATTAGATCATAACTACCAATGCTGGGTGAAAGACCCAGATGGCAATCGAATCGAATTCATGCAAATGCATCCAGACGCCCCACAAATGAAGTAGATGCTTGGTGCCTGTCACCACACGGATTTTGTCATAATTTGTCGAAGTGAACAAGCCAGCGAATGAATCATTCGCTGGCTTGTTTTTGTTTGCAATAAAGCTATACAGAACTTTTACATTGCCATTAAATCATCTTAACAATTGGGTGGTAAGGTGTTTATAAGGTGATGATACAAGGCAAACTAATGACAGATACTACTCTAATTGAGAAGAGGAGTGTTATTGTGCTAAAAAAACTTTTAACTTTATTTAAAGGTAGTAATAGAGATTATGATACACCTCGTTATTATGAAGAGTATGATGAATTGGATGACGAATTGGATGAGGATTTTGAGGAAGAAGAGGACGTATATTATTTATAATTGTTTGACGGGGCTGACAATCAGTCCTTTTTTTCATTAGAAAAGTGAATGTTGATGAACAGTCTTTTGATATATAGGTTTATAAGGACTGGAACATCAAGATGAATGTTTTCAATGAAAAAAGGCAAGGCCCTCACCATTATAATGTGGCAAAGGCCTGACCTTTATATTTCTTTTGTTTCAAGCAGTTCATGCAATTTCCATTCACCCTCAATGTTTTTCACTAAATTCCTCGTTCGAAATTTCGCTTCTCGAGAGGAATCTGGTTTAATGATGAGAAATGTTTCAACCGTTACTACTTCCCATGTATTATTGTCGATTTTTTTCGATGATTCCACAGAAGTTGAAAGGAATTCTTCAGTAATCTCTTTCGACTCTATGTAATCCAGATAATCTGACTGTTCTTTATATCTTGGACCATTTGGGTTAATCATCCCGGAAACGATCGAGAAGTCCCGATAATTTATTGCCCTCACGCTTTCCTCATTGTATGAATAGATAAACTCTGCTATTTCTTCAGCAGATTCATTATCTTTTATTTGTTGAGATGCAGCTATCACTGCTTTTGAAGGACCATGTAATTGCTTGGATCCAGCAATTGTTTTTGTAGCCGTAAAATCATCATACCATGAGTAGCTTTCGTCACTACTATTTACAAGCCATTTCTTTTCTTTCGGCTCATAGCGTAATTCTAAATCGAGCACTGATTCTACTTTTTCTAAATCAGCTTTTTCACCTAATTCGTGAAAAGCATACTGAAAGAAGAATTTCGCAGGTACAAAAGCATAAATCTCATTGGAATCCATGTCAAAGTTCAAGGAATCAAAGTTTATTTCGATTGAATCTAATTGACCAGTAAAAACCGCATCATTATTCCCATAATCGGATTCTAATTCTTTCATGTATTCTTTGGTCAAGCTAGAAAATATTGATACATCGAGAGCCGCGGTCGCCTGCACGAACTCTTCGCCAAATAATAAAATCGTATCCGAGAGGGAGGCGATCAATTCTTTATTTGTAACATCAGGATCCAGTTGATGATGACTATTTGTTAGGTCAACTTTTTCTGATTCGATCTTTCCCCATGGCGTTTCTAAAACGGCAAAAACGGAAGCGGAACCGTCCAATTTGAATGGGCCGAGCTGTTCAATTTTTAAAAACTCATCGAACTTTACTTTCTTTCCGTTTAATTCAACGTACGCACTGTCGATGGGGGCATTTGTGCGGTTATTAATTTCTAAAGTCACGTAAGACGCTTCCAATTCAACATCGCGGGTAGTCCATTCTCCGAACTCATCAGCCAGTACAATTTTCTCCTTGGAAGAGACTTCTGTAAATTCTCCTTTATAACTGCTTTCTAGCTCATAAACACCGGGCGCCATCGGTCCATAGACGATCCAATGATCTTTGCTTTCTTTAACAGGAAATTTCTCTCCATTAAAGGTGCTTTTTACTCCTTCATAAGGAATCCTCAATTTCGCATATTGTGATTTGAGGAGAACGCTATGCCTTTTAAAAAGGCCGAGCCATTTACCGTTTTCTATCACATGAAACAGTCCATCATCGGATGACAGTTGTGTCGAAGTAATCGATAAAAGCTGATCATTCATGTAATTATTATCTTCCTCGGCTAGTGCTAACAGGGCTTTAGCCTCGGCTTTAGTGATAAACTTCCCGTGGTTGGTGAGCGCTAACTTTTGCAAAGCATTTGAATCTTTTTTACTAATCGCTTCGTAAAATCTTTTCGTTGTATTATCTGCCGAAACATAAGAATTTCCCCATATATAAAAGGAGGTAAATACCAAGATTACAGCGGCTGCAATACATGTGATGATTTTTTGTTTTTTTGTCATTGTTTTTTTCACGTTCGGTATAGTTTTTGAAGTCGTTTCTACTTGCGAAAAGCGGGTGCCGCATTCCGTACAAACATAATCTGTCTCCTTTATTGGGTGACCACATTCTTGGCAAAATCTATTCATTATGAAATACCTCACTTATCTGTTATTAAAAAAGCTCCGATCTCTAAAGAAAGGAGCATAAAGATTAGAAAATATCTGATAAACCTTTAATCATCTGAGTTACACTGCTTATAGTGGAAGATAGGAATACACGGAAATAAATGTAAAATAGTATGCTACTAATACCATAGTAAGCAACAAGACTATAAACTGAATCTATACCTGTAGATTTAGTTTTTAAGTATGTACTAAGTATATAGAAGGGTAGAATTAAGAGCGAAAACACAAAAATCACGTTTAAAAATAAAAAGCCCAGTTCATATAAATTAGCCATAAATATTAACAATGTGGCAAGTGCCAGTACACTAAATGGTGTTAGTAATGTCCCATACACACTTATAATCTCTTTAAATGAGTATCCAGGTCCGAAATATTTATTAATAACAAACATTGATACTGTAATAATCGCGAGTGCTATCAATGTTAAAAAGTATGTTTTGCCAAATACTGAAAAAAAGCTAGGACCTGCAAACTTAAACCCACCCATTAAATCGAATGGGAAGTCTGAAGCTACAAAATTTGCAAATTTACCTATTAGGCCAGCAATTTCTTTTATTAAGTAATAAAAAATGAAACCAATCAATGCAACAAACACCGCAATAGATATCGTTCCATTTACAAATTCCTGTTGTTGATTTTCAAATATTCGTGAAGGTTGCTTCACATAATGTGTAAAATAACTCCAATATTTTTTGGAAGTTGCTTTAACTGTCTCCACGTGAACATTTGGTTGGACAGGCTGTTGTTGAATCACTGCCTGAGATTGTACCGGAGGCTGGTGAGTATATAAAGCAGCTGTTTCATTTGTTGCTGCCGTTTCATTTACAGTTGTCGCCTGGTTTTGCTGGGGAGAAACCTGCTGCACCAAGGCTGAACCACATTTTCCACAAAATTTTCCTGTTTCCTGTTCATTGCCGCAATTTTGACAAAACATTTTAATTACCTCCACCTTTATCAGTATCCAAGATATTAATAGAGTATATTTTATACTCATCTTCAAAGAGCTTTATTGTATATTCTTTTGTTCGATCATAATGTGTAACAGCGCCTTTATGATTCGTAAAAACAAATTTTTCATTCGTAGAAACAATCGCTTGATCAGATGAAATGCTTACATCCGTAACGTCATCTCGAGTAAAATCATAATGAAATGCTTTATCCTCATATTCACCCATAAAGTCCTTCAATTCGGAATAAGCGGGACTCCCCTCCATTAAATAAGGCGAAATATAGGAGAAATCCTGATCATTTAATGCATCTTCATAATCGCTTCTAAAATTTTTCACAAAAGAGGAAAGCTCATCTTCATCAAAGAATTCCGCAGCTATCTCTTCGGAGGTTTTTTCAATGAAATCTTCGTGGTAAGGGAAGGATAGATGGACGGTTTCACCTGCTTGGGCTGTTTCGGAATAGCTTTCGGCCCATTCTCCATTCACTGTCTTTTTTGTAGCATGAATAGTTACTTCCTGATCATCAAAAATGGGACCTAATTCTTTCAGTTCCTTGATTGTTTTTTTAGTAGACTTTCCGTCGATATAAACCAAACTATCCGGAAAATCACCATCAAGCTGAATCATAGAATTTTCTTTCGTAAAACTAAATATATGTTCGCGTTCAGTTGTAGAGATTTTTACATCCCGGGGTACATTATTAGGTATATATGTATTATTCGATTGTACTTCTACCTTATAAAGGCCTGGTAGGAATAATCCTAGGTCAATATTTTTACCTTCAAAGGAATATTCTTTGTTTTCTAGCACCAGTTTTCCTTCATTTAAATCCGCTTCAATTTTTACCAAGGTGGTAATAGGTTCGATGATAATAGATTTATAAATTCCAAGCGTTTTTGTCTGTTGAATCCTAAACAATTCATCTTCGTTTTCATGAACAATCGTCCTCGTCAGTCCATCGTTAGCAACATTCAAAGCATTTTCCTGCAAATGATTTAAAAATAAGGGCATATCCTGATCTTTTACATATGACATATACGCTTCTGGCGAATAAATGACATCTTTAGGTAAGCTTAGCTCTGAAAAAAATGTCTCTTTGTCATCATTAATTAAGGCATTATAAAAGGCCTCGATTTTTCCTTCCGGTGCTGTGAGATTCTTCATCGTAAGGTGGGCTCCCACTAGTGCTACAGCAGCGACAATACTTGCGGTTAATGCGATCTTTTTCCATAGCGGTAATGGTTTTTTCTGGATTGGAGTAATATTTATGGTTGGACTTGGACTCGCATTCGGCGAGAATTCCGGTACGGGCACAGCTGATTCAACCGTAGCGGCAGTTTCTAAGGCAGTTCCGCATTCAGGACAAAAACTATCTGCCTGTGCCAACTTACTTCCACATTGTGTGCAAAACTTTAAAGCCAATTCAAAATCACCTAATTTCAGAAAATGATAGACGTACAGATGACCACTTCCCGTAATGGTGGAAGTGTTATATTAATGATGACAAATAGACCAAATCCCCCCTCCTTTTTCCATATATTTCTTTAAAGTCTACCATAATTTACAAACAATTGTAACGATAATTAGGTAAAAAGATATAGGTCAATTCGGGTGGTGACAGGCACCACCCGAATTTTGTCGAATTGTGATTGCTTAAAATTGTTACTCATACATCGGACAAAGAATTCCTCCCTTTCTTCTTACTGCTTCTGTTTTTATTGCTTCATAACTTTTCTTATTAGGAGATATTATTAAAACTCAACTATGGTTCTTTGTAACTATTCAAATATACCTACAATTTTGGTAAAGTCGGGGAGGGGAATATTGGGATAATTGCTTCAATTTTCCATATGCCTCCTCGAATTTATTGAGTGTACATATTACATACACAATTACTAGCTTGCTAGCTTTAATAGATTACCTTTTTCAAAACATACTAGGGGGAACAGAAGTGCACAAGATTAGAATGCTCATCATTGTTTGCGTATTTTTGCTGTCTACTTTTTCATTTGGCGGGAATACAGAGGCTGCACCTGCGATTGTAAATCCGAATAAAGTATATTCGTATAATCAGATGGTTTCTGATATTAAGAAGCTGCAGCGCGCTTATCCGGATTTGATTCAATTCAAGGTGATTGGTAAATCGGAGTTTGGACGTGATATATATGCGGTTTCGCTTGGAACAGGGCCGGCGACGAGTTTTATAAATGGATCTCACCATGCTCGTGAATGGCTTACAACGAATTTGAATATGTACATGATTGAAGAGTATGCAAAAGCATACCGTAATAATGGAAAAATTAAGGGGTATAACGCGAAAAATATATTAAATTCGACCACGATTTGGTTTGTTCCAATGGTCAATCCTGATGGTGTAACGCTTCAACAGCAGGGGCTTAATGCTTTTCCAAAAAGCGTTCACGCTTCACTTATTAAAATGAACAACGGCAGTAAGAACTTCAAACGTTGGAAGGCGAACGCGAAAGGAATTGATTTGAACCGGCAGTATGATGCAGATTGGAAAACGGTAAAATATAGTCCGAAAAACCCGAGTTTTAAAAATTTTAAAGGAAAAAGCCCGGCAAGTGCCGCAGAAGTAAAGGCTGTTTTGAAGCTGGACAAAGAAATCGATGCCGAAATGGCTGTTGCCTATCATACGAGCGGCAAAATTCTTTACTGGAACTACAAACAGGACAAAGCGACATACAAGCGTGACCTTGTATATGCGAAAGCGATAGGCAAAATGACCGGTTACTCGCTAGTTCACCCTGGAAAAAATCCATCCGGCGGTGGCTATACAGATTGGTTTATTCAGGCCAAAAAGCGACCAGGTTTTACACCCGAAATCTCAAGGTACGTCGTTGAGACCAACCCTCCACTTTCAGAATTTAAAGGAGCTTGGCAAGAAAATCAGGCTGTTGGGCTATATGTAGCCCAAGAAAGCGCGAAACTATATGACGTGCGGATGAAAAAGGAAGCAGATAAACTTGCTATCTCATTAAAATCACTGAGGAAAAAAGCGGATAAATTAAAACTTACATACTATAATAATGTGAAAAAAGAATCTGACTTAAAATTAAAGAAAAGTTTTACAGATTTATACGACTCAGTTGTTAAAGAGACGAAGCAACTCGAAAAGAAAGCGGACAAGCTTCCGAAGAAACATCGGAAAACACTTGATAGTCATTTTAAAGCAATTAATGATCATAAAAACTATGCAAAAGCCTATATTGACGGTATCAAAGCAGGCGATACGCTGGTTACTTCGACGAAGAGTCTTGAAAAACTACTGGTTGACGGTAAAATGGATGCCAATACAATTACTAAACATAAGCAACTTACCAAATCGATTACAGCTACAGAGAAAAAACTAAATAATATGTATGGGAAAAATCCAAAATCACTTGCTAAAAAGAAGTATACTCTTCCTGCAACGATTCTCACTCAAAACACGAAGCATGAAATCGATCGATATAATTTGACGCTACAGATTGAGAAGGATATTAATAATAAGAAAATCGATGCGGCAAAGGCGAATCTCGCTAAGCTTACAAAGCTAGAAGCTGCAAGCAAGGCGGCGAAAGCCGAAGGGAACAAAAAGCATCCGGGAAAATATAAAACATATAGTCGAATCGAAACATTGTTGAAAAATATGAGGACAAAGGTTGAAACAGGACTTGATCAACTCGTAAAAGAGAAGGAAGAGCAAGAAGAGAAGGAAAGAGAGAAGGAAAAAGAACAAGAAAAAGATAAGGAAAAAAATCAGGAAGATAAACAAGAAGAGAAATCAGCATCTGGTGGTGCACCTGGTAAATGATACACCGGATTAATATAGCAACAATATCCCGAAACTAATCGTGGTTTCAGGATATTGTTTTTTTTATGAGAAAATAAATAGAGTGGGAACACTTGTTCTGAGGATGATTACCTGATATAATTTAACTAGAAAAACAACCTCGATATATCCTCATAATCCCCTAAAGGGTGTGTTAAAATGTCATTAACTATGTTCGTACGTGAAGACTCCACCCAGTATATCCATCATGATCAGTTATTTAAGCAGCTTATTCACACGTTTTTTGCAGAGTTTTTAGAAGTGTTTTTTCCAGAGGTTCACGAACACATTGATTTTACTTCAATAAAACCCTTATCTGAAGAAATGTTTACTGATCTTCTTGAAGGTGAAAGTCGGAGAGCCGATATTATCATTGAAACGAAATTAAAAGGACAAGACACGGTGATTATTATTCATGTTGAACCGCAGAGCTATAGTCAACCCAGTTTTCATGAGCGAATGTATCATTATTTTAGCTTGCTTTATAATAAGTACCGTAAACCAATTTTGCCTATTGCGATTTTCAGTTATGACGAAAATCGTTATGAAAGTAATGAGTTTACAATTGAATTTCCTTTTTTTCATGTATTTACTTTTCAGTTCCTTATGCTTGAGTTAAGAAAAATGAATTGGAGAGATTATATTCATTCCAATAACCCAGTCGCGGCTGCATTACTGAGTAAAATGGGGTATACAGATAAAGAAAAGGTTCAAGTGAAAATTGAATTTATGCGGATGTTATTTAAGATGGAAATTGATCCGGCTAAAGCAGAACTGATCAATGGCTTCTTTGAAATGTATTTAAGATTAAACGAAAGAGAGGAGCTACAGCTGATGAAAGAAATTAAACAATTGGATAGGGATGAAGCGGACTTCATATCGAAACTGCCGAATTCGTGGAAGGAAAAGGGACTACAGGAAGGACTTCAAAAAGGAAAAACAGAGGAAAAAAGGAAGATTGCACTAGAAATGCTAAGAGAGGGATTAACCATTGACTTAATCATAAGAATTACGAATCTTAGCCGTGAAGAAATAGACCATTTAAGAAAAAAGCTTTGACAAGACAGTAATTGCGAATTAAAAAGTTGAAAAAAGCTGATAAAGGGATTTTTAGCCCTTATTTTGTGGAACCATATGCACCAATCCCTTTATCTATCTATATTTATTCCTCCTCATCCTCCAGGTGCTGTATTGAGCTATACAAATAAGCTAATTGGTCATGGAATCCCCAGCCCACATCACTAGTGTCTGTTACCACAGCTCTTAATCTATCTGCAAAAATTTGATAATACTCCTCCTCTTCATCACAAATAATTATCACCTTTTCGTACATTGTTGCCATACTTAGATAAAAGCTCTCGTTAATATCGCCGTAAATAGATGTGAATTTAACACCTTGTTCGACGTAATAAAGCATTAAATCCGTTGTTCTTAATCCATCTTCTGTAAGTTTTTTGAAGTCGGAAATAGCTTTTTTTGCTATATTAAGTTGTAATTTGCCAAATCCTCTCTCCGGGAAAAATTCATTTGCAATATTTTTCTTTGCCTGTTCAAACAGTTCCTTCGCAGCTTCTTCTCCAAGAAATCGAACAGATAAATAGGATTGCACGTCCTTATTTTTCTTGTAAAGATCAGCAATTAATTGAATGAGTTCTTTTTGTTCGTATGATTTCAACTGTTTTTAAATCTGTCACCTTTAGTTTCATTATACCACCATCTTTCTTTTGATATTTTCCTAAACCAATTGGATATAATGATATTATACATAAATCCAGTTAGAGGGATAAATTATGAAAGAATATGAACAACTGCTAAAGGAAAACCATTATCTGAAACAATTATTAGCAAAGATGATGAATAATCACGGAACCACTGACTCTGGGAAAATACTAACCAAAAAGTCTCCTTTAAATGAGAAAATACAGCTTTTAAAAAGTTTATTTAAAGGACGTTCGGATGTCTATGCATTAAGGTGGGAATCCAACAGTGGAAGTAATGGATATACACCTGCTTGTGTACACGAATGGCAAAAGCCGATTTGTCAAAAACCGCTCATTAAATGTAGCCAGTGTCAGCATCGTAAGTTGTTACCGCTCACGGATCAAGTGTTTATTGAACATATGAGTGGCAAAAAGACAATAGGTATATATCCATTACTGAAGGAAAATACGTGCTGGTTTTTGGCGGTTGATTTTGATAAAAACCAATGGCAGGCTGATGTTTTAATTTTCTCGGAAACTTGTAATAAGTTAAATGTCCCTTATCATATAGAAAGATCTAGGTCTGGTAATGGGGCACATATATGGATTTTCTTTTCTTCAGCTGTTTTAGCAAGGACTGCTCGGAAATTAGGGATGGTCCTTTTAAGGAAAACAAAAGAAAAAAATGAAGGGTTTCGCTTGGAATCATTTGATCGTCTGCTCCCTAATCAAGATACATTGCCAGAGGGAGGTTTCGGGAATCTTATTGCTCTGCCACTTCAAAAGATTCCTGCTCAAAACGGAAATAGTGTATTTGTTGATGAACAATTCAATCCTTATCCGGACCAATGGATGTATTTATCTTCTGTTCAAAAAATGACAGAACAAGATATTCATAAAGTAATCCAATCTAATGATCAAGAGATGATTTATGAAAACATCTATGAAGTGATGCCGAAAAAAATCAGAATTCAATTGAAAAATGGAATTCATATTAAGAAGAATGGAATCCCTTCTTCTTTATTATTAAAAATGGCGGACATCGCCTCATTTAACAATCCGGAGTTTTACAAAGCTCAAGCAAAAAGATTTTCTACCTATGGAATCCCGAGAACGATCCAGTGTGCCAGTGATGAACAAGAAGAATTGATTCTTCCACGGGGTTGTTTACAAGAGTTACTGGATTTTTTAAAGAAGCAATCGATCCATGTAGATATTTCAGATGATTGTTATGATGGGGAAATCATTGATTCGGAGTTCCATGGGACATTATCGACACAGCAAGATGACGTCGTAAAAACATTGCTGAAAGAGGACCAGGGTACGCTTTCTGCGACTACTGGCTTTGGTAAAACAGTTGTTGCCACTTCGATTATAGCTGAACGAAAGGTAAATACACTCATCATTGTGCATCGTACTCAATTAATGAAGCAATGGGTAGAGCGGCTTGCGGCATTTTTAAAGATACCAGAAAACGAAATTGGACAAATTGGTGGTGGGAAAAGTAAAATCACTGGAAAAATTGATGTCGTTACAATTCAGAGTTTGAATTATGGCGGTCAGTTAAAATCGTTTATCACCCAATATGGGCAAATCATCGTGGATGAGTGTCATATTATTTCAGCCATTACTTTTGAAAGTGTATTAAAACAAATACGCCCAAAATATGTATTGGGATTGACAGCTACGCCGAAACGTAAAGATGGCATGCATCCTATTATTACAATGCAATGCGGGCCTATCCGCTATAAAATCGATGCAAAGGCACAGGCTAAGATTCGCCCGTTTGGTCATCGATTAATAAAGAGAAAAACCAATTTTAGTACGAAGAAAATTGAATTTCATGAGATTTATGAGGAACTTACTTTGGATTCAAAGAGGAATAATCAAATTTTTGACGACGTACTTAAAGCATTGGAAGAAGGGCGATCCCCAATTATTCTAACAGAGCGGCTGGAACATTTAGAAATATTAAAAGCCAAGTTTCAAGGATTTGCCAAGAATATCGTGGTTTTAGCTGGAAACATGAAGAAAAAAGATCAGAAAAAAGAACTTGAAAGGTTAACTACAATTCCTGATAATGAAGAACGACTTGTTATTGCAATTGGAAAATACATTGGAGAAGGATTCGACGATGCCCGCCTCGACACATTATTTTTAACAATGCCTATTTCATGGAAAGGTACATTGCAGCAATATGTCGGTCGTCTTCATCGTGATTACAATAGCAAGCAAGAAGTTCAAGTATACGATTACGTAGACGAAAAAGTCCCTGTTTTAAAGACGATGTATGAGAAACGTTTAACCGGATACAAGTCGATGGGCTATGTAACCGGTGATGGAGAACAAGCTTCAGAGCAGATGAGATTATTTTAATGGCTTGACGTGGAAATTCGACAAAAACCGGGGCGTGCCTGTCACCCCCCGATTTTTAGAATGGGTTATAGAATCGATTGCCATCATGAAATGTGATAATTAAGGTTAAGATAAAAGCTATAGTAACGAGTACTAAAGCGATGTAATCTTTCCTCTTAAACGGTCGGGCACTGTACCATGTCCGCTTTTGGTTTTTTCCGAAGCCGCGCAGTTCCATGGCGTTGCTGATGATTTCGATTCGGTCTAGGCTTGAGAGAATCAACGGAACAATGATCGAAGCGGCGTTTTTTAAACGTTTTGGCAGCTTCTCCTTATTCGACATATCAATCCCGCGAGCTTGTTGGGAGATGGCGATGTTGCGAAAGTCACGCTGGATGTCAGGAATATAGCGCAAGGCTAGCGCCACAGAATAGGAAATTTTATAACTGACACCGATTCGGTTAAGCGATGCCGCGAATTCGCTCGGATGAGTGGTGACGATGAACAATATGGCTGCTGGAATAATCGTGAAATATTTTATCGTAATATTAAACTGGTAAAATAGCTGTTCCAGTGTGACATTATATCGTCCAGCGATTTCAAACAACACATGGCTTGTCCCGTAAATTTTTACACCTTCTTGAGGTGAAAAAAGATAGATGGCGATATTATTGAGCAGTAAAAAGGCTAAAATGAAAATCAGGACGAAAGAAACTTCGCGAATTTTTATTTGGGATCCAATAAAAATCGCTATGCTTGCCGCCAACAAAAGTAGAAGTATGCGAGTATCGTATGTAAGCATCGCAGCAGTTGACCACATAATGAAGCAAAGCAGCTTTGTCACTCCAGTTAGTTGATGAATAGGGGAATTGCGTTTAATATATGCGAGCATTTCTACTGCCATGTTTTTCTGACCTCCTTATCGAAGTCGATAAACCGACCAACGAATTCCCTCGGCTCATCGATCCCTGCCTTCACTGCTAGGTCAAATAAGGAAGTTTCCTTCAAATTCGCTTTTTCGATCACGTCTCGGTTTGTAAGAATATTTGCAGCCGTTTCGTCAGCAATTTTTTCCCCATCCGCAATCACAATCGCACGCGGCGTATACTCCAGCATTAAATGCATGTCATGCGTGATCATTAAAATCGTGATTCCTTGTTCGTTTAACTCAGCCAAAAACTCCATGATTTCTGTATAGTGTTTAAAATCTTGTCCTGCCGTTGGTTCATCTAAAATAATGAGCTCCGGTTCAAGTACTAATATAGAAGCAATCGTTACGCGTTTCTTTTGCCCGAAGCTTAAGGCGGAAATGGGCCAGTTTCTAAATGGATAAAGGCCGCAAATTCGCAGTGTTTTTTCAACGCGTTCTTTTATTTCCGCTTCTGGAACTCCGCGCATGACAAGCCCGAGTGCGACTTCATCAAAAATCATATGCTTAGAAATCATTTGGTTTGGATTTTGCATGACGAGTCCGATTCGTTCCGCCCGCTCTTTAATCGTATCATGCGTAATCTCTTTTCCATTAAAAAGAATCCGGCCTGCATTTGGCTTCACAAATCCACATATAAGGCTTGCGAGTGTTGATTTTCCTGCGCCGTTTTTCCCGGCAATACTGACCATCTCACCTTTATTAATAGAAAAAGACATATTTTGAACCGTATTTTTCCCCGTCCCATAGCTAAAATAAATATTGTCCAGCTCTAATATTGGTGAAGATTTCACTTTGGGAGCAGGCGGATCTGCAGCTTGAAACCATGTTTTTAGCTTGTCTTTGTTTATTTCAAACGTGTCAATATGCGAAGGTTTCGTATCAGCAGTCACTTCGCAGCCCGCGTATTTTGCTGCTTTTACGTATAATGGTTCGCGAATATTGCATTCCTCTAAAATAGAAGAAGAAAGTAGTTCATCCGGGGATAGATCGGCTACGATTCGTCCGTCATTCACGACGATGATGCGGTCGATGTGACATTCGAGGACATCCTCGAGTCGATGTTCTATCATTACAACGGTTGTATCCGTTTCCTTTTGAATGCGGTCAATTAGTTCGATCGCATGTTTTCCTGTTGCTGGGTCAAGATTTGCAAGCGGCTCATCGAAAAGTAAAATATCGACATCATCGACCATGACGCCTCCAAGAGACACGCGCTGCTTTTGTCCTCCAGACAATTGGTGAAGGGAAGAATGCAAATAGGCGTCCATATCTACTAAGCTTGAAACTTCTTTTACAATCGAAAACATGTCTTCTTGCGGTCGGCAATCATTTTCAAGGGCAAAGGCAATATCTTCGCCAACAGTTAGGCCGATAAATTGCCCATCAGGATCCTGTAAAACCGTGCCGACCATTTTTGATATTGAAAAAATGTCTAGATTTTTCGCTTCCTGTCCCATGATCGATAAATGCCCAGTAATGTCACCTTTATAAGAGAAGGGGACGAGACCATTCAAACAATGACCAATCGTACTTTTTCCAGAGCCGGAAGGACCAACAATGAGCACCTTTTCCCCTTCATAAATGGTTAAGTTAATGTCATGAAGAGTAGGTTCGACTTGGCTATGATATTTGAAGCTGAAATTTTGAAATTGAATAACAGGCTTTTTCATCTTGATCTCCTCAATACTACATTTCCCTCTTTTTATACAAAAACCAAGCTGGAGCTTTATCTCTCCAGCTTTTTCCCATGATTATTCTACTATTAAGATTATGGTTTGTATATTTTATTCGGCTTTCAGACTTCCGCTTTGAACCCGTGTTTTTGCATAGGCAATCAGCAGCAATGTACCAAGGACGCCAACCGTTACGATGTTGGAAAGACCTGCAACGATTCCTTGTGTATACACTTTGTTTGCTGGTTCGGCATAAATAAGAATGTCCAGTGTTGGTGCAATGAGTCCCCAACCGATAACTTGAGCAATAATTTGCGTAATATTAAATGAAATAATTTGTTTGCTACCAAATACGCCAGCTTCGATATTGATTTTCTTGGCAATCAGGCCAATTAAGAATCCGACGATCATTGAAACGAGAACCCAGCTCCACCAAACCCCGCCATAAAAGATCGCATCCTTTAATGCGTGGCCAATTAATCCAATCAGTCCACCTGCGACAGGTCCGAAAACAATCGCCATTAACGCTAAAAATGCATAGGCTGATTGAATTTCCGTGTTCGGAATGCCGGTTGGGATGGAAGCGAATCTGCCTAAGATAACAAAGACGGCAGACCCAATTCCGATTGCAACGATCGTTTTAATAGATAAACCATTCCCCTTCATACAAATCTCCCCCTAAAATGTTTATATATTTATAATATTTTAATTTCAGATTAATTATAGCTGATTTTCGGGACTTTGCGGATGGAAATTTTCCACTTTGATCCAGTTTCGATATGATATGCTTTCGCGAACGAGCCTTGGTTGATGGCAACTCCCAGTTTATCGAGGGAATTGACGAAAAGGAGTGGTTCCCCTAAATGGCTGTCAGCGAATGAGCGCCCGTAGGTCATGATATTTTTATACACTTGGCGCGTGTCATTTTGAATGGTGACTTCAAAAGAGTCGCCGTATTCAACGTTTAATTCTTTGAAAAGCGTCCGGTCAATATTAGTCCAAAGATTGCCAAAGCGGATGTCGAGAATATCAATATTTCCTGAAATGGAACCTTCCTCGATTTTTGGTTCTAATTTTTGCAATTGAATAACTGAATCTACTGAAACTTCCGGCCCGACTTCTTCAAATGTAATGACACCAGAAGCAAGTCTTGCAGCAGTGTAAGCATAAACGTCACGACCATGGAAAGTGTAAGATTCGCCGGAATGCGGCAGGCGATTCACCGTTTCATCGATGATTCTTGCCTCAACGATTCCGATTTCAGCTTTAATATGTGTAAGCGTACCATTGTCAGGTGTAATGATATATTGGTTTTCAGCCGTTTTGACAGCGATGCTGCGGCGTTCCGTGCCTACGCCCGGGTCAACAACCGAGACAAACACCGTTTCTTCCGGCCAATATGAAATCGTTTGGTATAAGCGATACGATGCTTCCCAAATATTGTACTGTGGGATATCGTGGGTTAGATCAAAAATGCGAAGTGTCGGCTCCACTGAAATGGCCACTCCATACATAGCGCTCACTGCACCATCACTTGTTCCAAAATCCGTCTGTAAAACTACATTTCTTCTCGTCATTATTAATCTCCTCCACTCATATATGTTAGGTTAAATCTGAATTCTCAATGCTTGAAAAATTGATGAAAAAACGAGCATTCCTCCTTTTGGACAAACAAAAAACCACGCCCTTATCTATTACGATAAGGACGTGGTTGAATTCACGTGGTACCACCTTAATTTGCTGTTTGCTCACACAAAACAGCCTCCGCAAGTACGAGAGATTGAAAAGACCATCTCTGTTTATACTGTGGTTTTGATAACGAGTACCAATTCTCGTCGTGTCCTACTCATTTTTAGAAAACTTTCAGCACGAGACTCCGAGGCCATTGTTCAGATCATTATTTTTGCTTCTTTTCAGCTACCGAAGCTCTCTGCGGAAAAATAACCAACCCTACTTTTTCTCATCATCGTCTTTTGGAAAAACTTATGTAATTGTCTGACATTAAACTGAATTATACACCAAGCACAAAAAAATGCAACCCCCATTTTTCGATCATTCATTTTTTTATTCGACAAGTCGTTTCGACAAGTGACAGGCACCACCCGAAATTTGTCGACAGAGTCATTATTTACCATTTTATGATTCTTTGATACTATTAGTTGAATCATACTAGATTGGGGGATTTTTCCATTGGGGCGTTTTTTAAGGTTTTTTATTGCGATTGCACTCATGATTGGTATTGTTATACCTCATTCTGCATCAATAGAAGCGGCAACAACTGAAACTGCGATTGTTAATGTCAGCAGTGCTTTGAATGTTAGGGAGAAGGCATTATCCAATTCCAAAAAGGTGGGCACTTTGAAAAAGGGTGCAAAAGTGACTGTCTATTCAAAGTCAAAATCCGGTTGGTCTGAAATTCGTTTTAAAAGTAAAAAGGCCTATGTTTCTACTAAATATTTGAAATTTAGTGCTCCTGTCAAAAAGACAAGCATTAATAAGTTTGCGAAAACATCTTTTCAAACGACAGCGAATTTGAATATGAGAAGCGGCGCTGGAGCAAAGGATCGGATCGTCCTTATGATTCCAAAGGGAAAAAAGGTCACTTCAACAGAGAAAACGGGAAATACATATAAAGTCTCCTATACATATCAATCAAAAGGGAAAAATGTAACGAAAACTGGCTGGGTAAGCGGAAAGTATTTGAAAGAATACTATACATATACGAACACAGGTGGCACTTATTTTTTAACAAAAAAGACCGCCAACCTTTACACGTCCGCTGATACGAAGAAAAACGCAGTAAGTAAGGTTTCGATCGGAAATGTTTTATATTCCACGCAGAAAGCAGTTAATAGCCTAGGTCAAACATGGTATAGAGTATCTTTTAATGGAAAAAACTTGTATGTAAACAGTGGAGATGTGTCAAAAGATACATTGAAAAGCTTCTCACAGACTACATATAAAGCGAAAAAGGATACTAGTTTATATGCATCCCACGGAAATGCCTATAAAAATCTATTGAAAATCCCAAAAGGAACGATTGTTTCATCCAAACAGCGCGTAAATTATTGGTATAAAGTCTCGTTTAACGGGAACTCTGGTTATATTCAAATAGCTGATTTTACTAAACAGGCGGTTTCAACGGATAAAAAGATGACCGAAGAAAAATTAGCTAAGGATACAATGATCGTCGTCACGGATATAAATGTTAGAAAAACAGCGGATGTAGCCGCACCTTCTTTAACAACAATTCCAAAGGATGTTTTTGTTTTTCCAACTCATAAATCGGCTAATGGTTGGTACAAGGTCGTTGTTAACGGGAAAACAGGATATGTTTTGGGGGAGGAGGTAATCACGGGTGATCCAATGAACAATCGATCTGGCTATCAATTTATTGATTTGCGAACACAATCGCCTGTAACTGCAGCCCAAATTGATCAATATATCGCTAATTATGTAAAAGCGACCGGGAAAAGAAGTGTGTTAACCGGGAAAGGAAAAGAATTTATTGAGGTTGGTAAAAAGCGTGGGGTAAATGCCCTATATTTGGCGGCTCATGCCATCCACGAAAGTGCCTTTGGGACTTCGCAAATTTCATTAGGAAAATTAAATTTATTCGGGTTTGGGGCGTATGATGCAACGCCATATATTGGCGCCTACCGTTTTTCGAATATCAATTCGAGCATTGATTATATTGCGCGAGAAATGAAATCAACTTATCTGAATCCTAACAACTGGAAATATCATGGGGCTTATCTCGGATTTAGTACTAAAACTTCAGGTAATGCGAGGGTTGATGCGCTCAGTGAGGGAATGAATTTTTACTATGCGACTGATCCGGATTGGGGACAAAAGATCGCAAGTCATATGGAAAAGATGCTTCCTTTTAATAAATCCCATTACAATAAGGCGGCGGTTCATACAGGTGTTCCTGCTCAACCAAGTGTACCGGCCGGAAGTGATCTGTTCCCGAAGGATATTGTGGCTATCGCTAAGACGGAAATTAAATATGGACAAAAGGGAAAAATCACGAAAAATTCACCGAAAATGAAAAAAGGCACAAAATTCACCTTGCTTGAAAAAACAAATGACTACTGGGTGAAATTGAAGATTGGTAGTAAAGTATATTGGACAAATGATATTAAGTTCCACGAATATACAAAATATGTTTCTGTGCAAAATCTCGGAAGAGTAAATGAAGACTTATTGAATATTAGACAAGAGCCAAACACCACCTCTAAATCATTGGCTAAACTAGGACTTAATCAATACGTCCAATTAATCTTGAAAAAAGATGGCACCCTAACGATGGACAAAACAAAAAAATGGTATCAAATCAAACTGTCCAACGGAAAAACCGGCTGGGTAAGCGCCCAATACATCACCAGAGAACTCAAATAAAGAAAATTCGACAGGTGCCTGTCACCACCCGAATTTTGTCGAAAACCAATGCCTAGCAGGCTTGTCGCAATAAAATGCGGCAGGCCTTTTAGTTTTTTACTTGTGGCAATTTTACTGGCTCGTAGGGTGCACGTAATGGATTTTTTAGCTTGATTAAAAACACTTTTTAATTTTTTTCAGGAATATCACTAAATAATAAAATAACTGTCACATTTTGCCTATTAATAATGTATACTATTAATAGCTACTAATATCATAGGTCTAAATAGGTCCACTAAATATACAAAGAAAGAAGAAAAGGGTATGGTGAAGAAGAAAATATTAATTGGAAGTTTCATTGTTTTATGCCTTTTGGCTGTCTTGGTAAGCTGCAGCAATGGGATAAATATGTATAAAGCAAAAGCAAATGGACAGCCGATCCTCGCAAATTCAGAACTTAATGAGCTATCTAAAAATGAAGCTGTTGAAATGGTCACGAATTTTGCAAAAAACGAAACGAAGCATGTAGCAGTTAATCTTTCCGCATTTGGACTGGTTGCTTTAAATGATAAAGTGGCGCTATCCTTGGATGAAAAGCGAAATTATTCCGAGAAAGAATTGGAATATGCAAGTTCCGTTTTTTCGAAAGAGATTCCTCCATTATTCAATTTACCGAGTGTCAATTATCCGGTTTTTAATCAAGTACACGGACCATACAGCCAACAAGCTTTTGGAATCAATGAGGTGGCTGACCAAACAAAGGAAATTGTGGAGGCAAGTGTGCCTCAAGAAGAAATGGTTGCACCTGAAAAAGAAGCTCAAGATATGGATAGCAGTGAGAATGGGCAGGACTTGCAAGAAAAAGTTCCCTCTAAAACTTCAAAAAAATCATCCACATCACGTCAAGAAAACAAGAATGCTAGTAAAAAAGATGTAAAATATGTAGGGAAGCGTGTAGCACTTACTTTCGATGATGGACCGCATCCGGTTAATACACAGAAAATACTAGAAATTTTGAAAAGATATGATGCAAAAGCAACATTCTTTCAATTGGGTAGAGAAGTCGAGGCTTATCCAGAAATAACAAAGGAAGTTTATTCTCAAGGTCATGAAATTGCCTCACATTCATGGGATCACCCCGATTTCCGGAAATTATCTGTAAAACAGGTAGAAGAACAAATAAGCTCTACACAAAAAATTATTGAACAAGCGACCGGAGAAGCTCCGAGTTTTTTCAGACCACCATACGGTTCTACCAATGAATCTATTAAAGAGATTGCAAGCAAGCATGGCGAAACGGAAATTCTGTGGACCATTGATACGTTGGATTGGAAATACCGCAATCCCAACGCTGTCCTTCAAGCAGTAAAGCAAAATGTGAGGGACGGAGCGATTATTTTAATGCACGACATTCACCCTTCAACTGTGGAAGCGGTGGAACCCGTATTAAAATACTTAAAAGCTGAAGGCTATGAAATGGTAACAATAGGCGATTTATAATTCACCATGTGCCTGTCACGCCCCGGTTTTTCTCGACTGAAAAATACTAAAAGGATTCGACCAAAAAGTCTATGGACTATTGGTTGGATCCTTTTTTGTTATAGGGAATTCGACAAGTACCCCTGTTTGAAAGCACTATCATAAAGGGTGTAAATGTCATAAAATATAATTAAGCAGTGAATTTGAGGAGGGTGTGCATTGGATAAAAGACCAAATCGCTTTGAAACGAAAGTCATTCATTCCGGCTATCATTCTTTAAACTATGAAGGCAGTCTTGTTCCACCTCTTTTTCAAACATCAACATACACTTTTCCAACGGCAGAGGTAGGAGAAAAACGCTTTGCTGGTGAGTCGGAAGGTTATATTTATTCTCGTCTTGGCAACCCGACAGTGAAGGTGCTTGAAGAAAAACTAGCCGAGCTGGAAAATGCAGAAGCGGCGCTTGCTTTCGGATCGGGCATGGCGGCTGTAAGTGCCGTTCTTTTTTACCTGACGAAAACTGGCGATCACATTTTATTCTCGGAAGGAATTTACGGCTGTACATTCGGTTTATTACAGCTCATGAAGAATAAGCACAATATTAATCACGAATTGATTTTCATGGATGAGGAAGAAACGATTAGAAAAGCCATTCGTAAAAATACTACTGTTATTTATATAGAAACTCCTATTAATCCAACGATGAAGCTTGTTGATTTAGAAATGATTACAAAAATAGCAAAAGAATACGGTATTCCAGTTGTCGTTGATAATACATTTTGTTCACCTTATTTGCAGCGGCCGATAGAGCTTGGCTGTGATTACGTCATTCACAGTGCCACGAAATATATTGGGGGACATGGTGATGTGATTGCGGGAATTGTCGCTGGCCGAAAGGAAGCACTTGCCGAATTGGCGATGACAACACTGAAAGATATCGGGGGAATTATCTCTCCATTTGATGCGTGGCTATTAATTCGCGGACTAAAGACACTTCCAATTAGACTGGATCGCCATTGCGACAATGCTGAAAAAATTGCAGAGAAATTGAAAGAACATCCTCGGGTGGGTAAAATTTATTACCCCGGCGACGAAGATTTTCCACAATACGACCTTGCGATGCGTCAAATGATGCGATCAGGCGGAATGATCAGTTTCGAAATTAATGGGACGAAAGCAGAAGCGCAAGCTTTTTTAAACAGATGCCGCTTGATTAAAATTGCTGTTAGTTTGGGAGATTCCGAGACACTCATCCAACACCCGGCAACAATGACCCATGCTATCGTGCCTGAAGAAGCCCGTCTGAAAATGGGCATCACAGACAATCTAGTCAGACTTTCCGTCGGCCTCGAAGCATGGGAAGACATCTGGGACGACTTAGAACAAGCACTCGCATACTAAAAACCTTATGGTCTGCATTCTCTAATCCTGAGAAACGCAGGCTTTTTTTGTCAAACTTCTCTTCGACACGTGCCTGTCACCGGCCGAATTTTGTCGAAAGTTATTTATTTAATTTTAGGAATTATTTGATTATCATAATTGGAATAGGTATAATAGTGTGGAACTGATGTTCTGTATATTCTTCTTTTTCCTCGTTTTTTCTTCTGAATTACGCATCCTAAGAATTATTTTCCTACTATATAGATATCAAGAAGAAAATGGGAGGTTGTTTTATTGACTGTGAAGGTTTCATCAGTTGGATTGAAAGGGTTGGAGGAGTACAAAATCCAAGTGGAAGTACAGTCTTTCAGTGGTCCGCATTCCATGGTCATTGTCGGTTTGCCGGATGCATCTGTAAAGGATTCTAGGGAACGTTTAGGGTAGCATAAATAAAATTGCTTTGGAAGGAGGGTTTGGTCATGAAAGTGGTAAAAGCGCTTAAATCCAAGATTACCAATCATAGTCGGATTTTCGATGCTACATTAGTCATTTACAATGAAGCATTATCATTTATGATCAATGTGATAGATAAAGAGTTTGGTCAGATCGAAGACATTTCAACGAAGACAATCGTCCCTGCCGTCGAGAGACTCATTCATACCACTAAATCCAACCCCCTTCCAAAATATCATGAATACAATAGGCGCTTTTACAAATTCCCATCCTATTTCCGACGGAGCGCAATCGCTTCTGCTTTTGGAAAAGTGAAAAGTTACCGTTCCAACTTTAGAAATTGGGAAGAGAAAAGGGACATGGCACTTACCGAAAAAAGGAGGTTTAGGAAAAAATCCCCAAAAATGCAGTTGGAGCACAAAGAGTTTCCTGTGTTTTATAAAGGGAATATGTTTAAAAAAGGATCTGATTCTTCAGCCCAAATTAAAGCATTTCACAAGAATGATTGGGTGTGGATATCAATCAAATTTAAAGAACAAGACCTTTATAAACGCAATGTGTGGGATTGGAAAGAGAGCAATCCTAAGTTGGTCAAAGTAGGTAAGAAATATTTCCTTCATTTCGGCTACGAAAGTGACGTCAGACTAAACAAAGTAAAAATAACAAAACAAAAAGTGTGTGCGGTCGATCTCGGTATCAATAATTCGGCGGTTTGTTCTGTCTTGGATGCAAAAGGCACTGTCTTGGCAAGAAAATTTATGAATCAGCCAAGGGAAAAAGACCGGTTGTATCGAATGACAAATAAACTCCGCAAAGTACAATCCATTTCAGGTTGGGTGTCTACTCCTAATTTTTGGAGACGTATCAATGGTATCCAAAAACATATCGTTCATCACACGTCTTCCGAAATTGTAAAATTCGCAAAAGAGAATGATTGCCACGTCATCGTGTTCGAATACCTAGATCATATGAAAATGCCAAAGGGATATTGGGGTGCAAAGAAACTCCGTTTTAAGCTCCATTACTGGCGGAAAAAAGGTATCCAGAACAAAGTGACGGAAATGGCCCATTATGTAGGTATGCGAATATCTAGAATTAATGCCCGTAATACGAGTGCTCTCGCATTCGACGGTTCTGGGAAGGTGGAAAGAAGTCCAAGAAAAGATCTTGCCGTATTTACAACGGGCAAAGCATATCATGCAGATTTATTAGCTTCCTATAATATCGGAGCCCGATATTTTATTCGAGGCATCCAAAAATCCATCTCTGAAAAGAAATGGTTGACCCTTCAGGCAAAAGTTCCTGATTTGTCAAAAAGAACAGGACAGACCTTGTCTTCATTAATTAGCCTTCGTTCAGCATTAGAGTCACCGAGTGTGGCTTAACCGCTGATTTTGTGCTGTATTTAAGATAAGGGAAGCACCTTCCAAATTTTTAATTTGGTGGGTGAGGTTCACGTTATGAGCTTATACCAATTAGCAGGAGAACAGCATTTCCTTGATCAAACACCTCCTTTTCGTAATCCTCATCATTCAGCTTCTTTCATTGCATTAATTGGAGGAGGTTCTCAACCGAAGCCAGGGGAAATATCGCTTGCCCATAAAGGGGTATTATTTTTAGATGAAATGGCGGAATTCTCTAAATAGACGCTTGAAATGTTAAGACAGCCGCTTGAAGACGGAAAAGTAACGATTAGCCGCGTTCATTCAAAAGTAACATAGCCCTCATGCTTTATTTTAATAGGTGCTATGAATCCTTGTCCTTGCGGGTATCTCGGCTCGGCCAACCATTATTGCACCTGTTCTAAAAAGCAAATTCAATATTATCGCAATCGAATTTCCGGTCCTGTTTATGATAGGGTTGATATCCTACTTTCTATGAAGTAAATCAGCTTAGACTTACCGGAAGGTCCCAGAGAAACTTCTGCAGAAATCCGGAAAAGGACAGCTCGGGCTCGGAATCGCCAATATTTAAGGTACCAAAAAGAAGTTAGTAACTGGAAAGTTTCTTTTGAGCAATTAATGGATGCAAGTCCGGTCAGTGAAAACCAACAAAAAATGCTAACTCGTGTTTCGGCTAATCAGCATTGGAGTAACCGAGTGCAAATAAAAATTCTCCGGCTTGCTAGGACGATTTCCGATTTAGCTGGTGATGATCATATACCGGACGAAGCAATATGGGAAGCAATGACATTGAAGCGTGTCAATCTTCAATAAAAATTCTTAACTGCAAGGGATCATTAAGGTGGGGCGCAAAAGAAGGTTGTGGATTCCTCATCTGTTCTCTTTTTTTCGGGCGGAATAATAAATATTTTTCGACAAAATTCGGGGAGTGACAGGCACCTCCCGAATTAACTTTTCACATAATTCAGTTGACTATTTGGATGAAAACGGTTAAATTTATATCGAAGTTGGATGAAAAAGGGGATGCTAAAATGTCAGAGACGTTAAGAGTTGCGATTGTTGGTTGTGGCGGTATTGCAAACGGTAAACATATGCCAAGTCTAGCAAAATTGAAACAAGTAGAAATGGTAGCATTTTGTGATATTGAAGTTGAAAAGGCTGAAAAAGCTGCTGCACAATATGGAACAGCAGAAGCGAGAGTATATGAAGATTACAAAGAACTATTAGAAGATGCTTCTATCGATGTAGTTCACGTTCTTACTCCAAACAGCTCACATGCTGAAATTTCAATCGCAGCATTAGAAGCGGACAAGCACGTAATGTGTGAAAAGCCAATGGCAAAAACATCTGAAGAAGCTCGCCAAATGGTTGAAGCAGCCAAACGTACAGGCAAAAAACTGACAATTGGCTATAACAATCGTTTCAGACCTGATAGCTTACACTTACATAAACTTGCTCAACGCGGTGATTTGGGTGAAGTTTATTTTGCAAAAGCACATGCCATTCGTCGTCGTGCAGTTCCAACTTGGGGAGTTTTCCTTGATGAGGAGAAGCAAGGTGGAGGCCCGCTAATCGATATCGGTACACATGCGCTAGATTTAACTTTATGGTTGATGGATAACTACAAACCTAAAGCAGTAATGGGATCAACTTATCATAAATTAGGACAGAAAAAGGATGCAGCGAATGCTTTCGGCCCTTGGGATCCGGAAAAATTCAAAGTTGAAGATTCGGCATTCGGCTTTATCACTATGGAAAACGGTGCTACGATTGTGCTTGAATCAAGCTGGGCACTGAATACATTGGAAGTGGATGAGGCAAAAGTATCACTGAGCGGAACTGAAGCTGGAGCTGATATGAAAGATGGCCTACGTATCAATGGTGAAGAATTTGGTAAGCTTTATACACAAAAAGTAGATTTAGGTGCTGGCGGAGTAGCTTTCTATGACGGCAATGCTGAAAGTGATGCTGACTTGGAAGCACGTCTATGGATCGAAAGTATCATTAATGATACAGAGCCGCTTGTAAAACCTGAGCAAGCATTTGTTGTTACACAAATCTTGGAAGCAATCTATGAATCTGCTAAAACAGGTAAAGCTGTATATTTAGAAGATAAAGTATTAGCATAAAACCCCAAACCTCCGATTCCTTTCGGAGGTTTTTGTGTGCCCGAAAATCATTCGACAAAATCCGAGGCGTGCCTGTCACTTGTCGAATGTTGATTCGACATATTTCGGGGCGTGACAGGCACGTCCCGAGGCACGCCCCGAAAAGGTGGGCTCCACACGCTCAATAAAAAAGGTTTGTAATTTTCTCAATAGTTGTTATAGTGAGTATAACAACTATTAAGGTGATGCTTATATGAATGTGCCATTGTATAAACAGATTTATGAGAGTGTGTTGGAGCAAATCAATCAAGGTGAGTTAAAGCAAGGGGGGAAAATTCCATCTGAAAAGGATCTTGCTGAGCAATTTAGTGTTAGTAGAATTACGTCAAAAAAAGCTTTGGATTTACTGGCTCAGGAAAATGTGATCAAACGAGTGCAGGGTAAAGGTTCATTTGTAAACGAATCTTATGAAGGCTTTGCGCATAGTATGGACCATATGGAGAATGAAGGCGAGGAAAAGCTGCCGCTCATTGGCTTAGTCATTTCTGGATTTACGGATGATTATGGAGCAGACTTAATCAAAGCGATTGAAGGACATGCAGCCCGGTATCAAGCACAGTTGCTGATCAAATTCACGTATGAGAAGAAAGAAAAAGAGAAGAGGGCGATAAAAGAGTTAGTGCAGGCCGGGGCAGATGGAATTATCATCCTTCCCATTCATGGGGAGCACTATAATCCGAAAATCCTCGAGTTAGTGCTAAATAATTTCCCTATTGTGCTCCTGGACCGTTATTTGCGCGGAATTCCAGCGAGTTATATATCGACTGATAATACTCGGGCGGCTAAAGAAGCAACGGAATATTTAATGTCACTCGGTCACCAGCATATTGCCTATATTACTCCATCCTATGATGGGACAACCGTTTTGGAAGATAGGATGAAAGGGTATCAACTTGCACACTCCCAACAATATATGCAATTGTATCCCCATAATTTTTTCGTAAATGCCACTGATCTTGCATATCAAATGAATCAAGGTGCCGGGGTAGATAAAGAGATTGAAGAGATGAAGCAATTTATTAGATTTAATCCCGAGGTAACGGCCTTTATTGTTTGTCAACACTCATTGGCGAAAATTCTTGCCTATGTCATTCAGTCAATGAAAAAGAGTGTTCCCGAAGACTATTCAATTATTTGTTTTGATTCACCGAGGACCTTCAATGGAAAACCAACTTTTACACATATTGCCCAAAGAGAAAAGGAAATGGGAGCAAAAGCGGTTAACCTTTTAATGGCCCAAATAAACGGTGCAAGTGAAGTCGTGACCGAGGTGCTCGATTTTGACCTCGTTGAGGGTTTATCTACGGCACCGCTAAGAAAAAGGGTGAAGAATTAACTGATTCTTCACCCCTTTTAAAAAAGCAATTGACATATTGATATAACATAATATATTATGTGAACTATATTGAAAATATAAACAGCTTAGAAAATTACATAAACTGAAAGCGTTTTACAGGGGGTGCGAGAGAGATTCATATTTTGCTAGAAAGATGTGCAATCAAAAAAAGGGGGTAGGAAAATGAATCGAAAAGTGAAAAGATTTGCCCAGTTATCGGTCATTTTGATTCTTACGTTTTCATTATTTCTGGCTGGATGCTCATCCAAGGAAAAGACTTCTGGCGGAAAGAATTCAGGTTCAGAAGGTGGACAAAAAGAATTTACATTATGGCACGGTAGTACAGGTATAGGATTAGAAGCATTGAAAGCTTTGGTGGAGAGCTTTGAAAAAGCACATCCGGATATTAAAGTAAAAATGGTTTATACAGAGGCTAATGAAGGGGCTGACCAAAAGCTTCTTACATCAATAGCCGGTGGTAACCCGCCTGATGTAGCAACATTTGATAGATTTAAAGTAGGTACGTACGCAGCCCAAGGGTCATTAACGGATTTAACGGAGATGGCTGAAGCAGATGGTATTACAGAAGATAGGTATTATCCATATGCATGGCAAGAAGCCAATTATGATGGGAAGTTATTTGCAATTCCATATTCGACGGATGCGCGATTACTTTACTATAATAAAGATCACTTTAAAGAAGTTGGATTAGATCCTGAAAATCCACCTAAAACGATCGCTGAATTAGAAGAAGCAGCTGAAAAGTTAACGATCAAGGAAGGAAAGCGCTTTAAAAGAATTGGTTTAATTCCATGGTATAGCCAAGGATGGCTTTATAGCTGGGGCTGGTCATTCGGTGGAGAATTCTACAACAAGGACACTGGGGAAATTACAGCAAACGATCCTAAGATTGTAGAAGCGTTACAGTGGATGACGGACTTTGGTAAAAAGTACAATGTTGAAGATATTTCCGGATTTGAAAGTGCCGCAGGAAGTGATGCTTTAGATCCATTTATCTCCGGACAGCTTAGTATGAAAGTTGATGGAAACTGGACAGTAACGGGCATTAACAAATATAAACCAGACTTAAACTTTGGTGTTACACCAATTCCAACACCAACGGGAACTGATTTCACTACATGGTCCGGCGGTCATGCATTAATCATTCCGAAGGGTGCTAAAAACGTAGAGACAGCATGGCAATTCTTGAAATACTTTGGTAGTCCAGAAGGTGCAATGGCTTACTATAGCAAGCTTGAAGGTGATTTCTCCGTTCAACCGGCTGTTAACGAAGAATTAGGTCGTAGCAACAATCCGATTCTAAAGCAGTTTGTTGATATCTTGCCAAACTCTAATCATAGACCAGTTATCACTGAAGGACAGCTATTGTGGAATGAATTAGCATCAGCTACTGAAAACTCAACTAGGGGTAAGGGTACACCTCAAGAAAACTTAGATAAAGTTACTGAAGCAGTGAACAAAGCGTTAAAAGAAAAGAAATAAATATAAGGGAGGGACTCGCTCTCTCCCTTTTATTCATGAAAGGAGTTGCGGAAATTGGCAAAGATTGAAAGTTCTACTCAAGTTGTCAGGCAAACCAGCAAGAAAAACTCATTTTTTGCAAAAGAAAATTGGACGGGTTGGCTATTTGCTTCTCCATGGATTATTGGCCTAATTATGTTCTTTGCCTTACCTTTATTTTCTTCCATTTACTTTAGTTTTACTACATATAGTATTTTACAGCCTGGTGAATTTATTGGGCTTCAAAACTATAAAGATCTGTTTCATGATGATTTATTTTGGAAGTCCATCTATAATACGATTTATTTTGCCGTCTTTTTTGTTCCATTAAGCATTATCTTTGGTGTTGCCTTAGCTATGATGCTCAATATGAAGGTGAAAGGCATGGCCGTCTATCGGACCATCTATTTCTTACCTACTCTTGTGCCTCATGTTGCAATGGCAGTCCTTTGGATGTGGTTGTTAAATCCAGGTTTTGGTTTGATTAACGGAACGTTGGACTTTTTCGGTATCCAAGGACCAAACTGGCTTGGTAGTGTAACTTGGTCTAAGCCATCACTTATCTTAATGTCACTTTGGGGAATTGGACAAGCCGTTATCATCTACCTTGCTGGGCTTGGAGATATACCGGAAGAATTTTACGAAGCTGCAGAAGTGGATGGTGCCAACTGGATACAAAGAACGTTCCATATCACATTACCACTACTTACACCCGTTATATTCTTTAACTTAGTCATGGGAACGATCGGGGCATTCCAACAATTTACCTTACCGTATACGATGACTAACGGCCAAGGTTCCCCTGCAGAATCTCTAACTTTCTACGTCATGTATTTATATGATAATGGATTTAAGTTTTTCAAAATGGGTTATGCTTCTGCAATGGCTTGGATTCTGTTCGTAATCATTATGGCTTTAACAGCAGTCATCTTTATGACATCAAAGCGTTGGGTTCATTATCAAGGGGAGTAGAAAGGAGTGTTTTGAATGCAACCAATTGTTAAAAAAAGAATTCAATTTACATTAGCTCATGTATGTCTCATTATTGCATCAATTTTCTTTATTATCCCATTTATTTGGTTGGTATCAACCTCTTTAAAAGAGATCACACAGATCTTTAAATTTCCTCCAGAATGGATACCTAATCCATTTCGCTGGCAGAATTACTTAGATGCAATGGAATATATTCCGTTTTTTACGTATTTAAATAACACAGTCATCATAACTCTTTTAAGTACATTGGGTGTGATTATTTCTTGTCCATTGGTTGCTTATAGTTTCGCAAAACTGAAATGGAAGGGACGTCATGTATTTTTCATCATTACCATTGCGGTTATGATGATTCCAGGTCAAGTAACGATGATTCCTTTATTCCTATTGTTTAATAAATTCGGTTGGGTAGGAACACCTCTGCCATTAATCGTACCCGCATTTTTTGGTGCACCTTTTTACATATTTTTATTGCGTCAATTCTTTATGGGGCTTCCTGATACATTAAGGGACTCTGCAAAAATTGATGGTGCATCAGAATTTAGAATTTATTTGCAAATCATGCTTCCATTAGCGAGACCCGCTATTTTAGCTGTCGGATTATTCCAATTTATGGGTAGCTGGACAGACTTCCTTGGTCCATTGCTTTACTTAACAGATGAAACTCAATACACCTTGTCGTTAGGTCTTCAGCAGTTCCAAAACCAGATGGGAACTGAGTGGGGCTTAATGATGGCTGTATCAACGATGATGACCTTGCCAATTATCATTATGTTCTTCTTTATGCAAAGAACATTTATTCAAGGGATTACGTTTAGTGGAATTAAATAATGTAGTAATGTGCTAGATTTTTATATAAAAAACTCGGAGGTTTTTCAAAATATGACTCATAAAATTGGAATGCGTATCCCACCAAAGCTGGGAGCTCTAGGAATGGAAAATCTGGCAGATTGGGCCAAAAGTGCCGGAATAGATGTCATTGATGTCCCATATTATAACGAAGAGGTCAAAGGAATATTGGAAGGTGCTGGCCTCGAAGTAGGATCCATTGATGGTGTAGGTGCTGTAGGTATGACCAACTTGCTGAGTGAGGATGAAGCTCAGCGCGGAGAGGCAGTTGATGCCCTGAAACAACAATTGAGCAGTATTTCCCAACTTGGAGGAAAAACAGTCTTTATCTGTCTTGCGCCAAAGGATGTAACTTTGTCCCGTGATAAGAGCTTTGGCATTTGGAAAGAAACGTTTCCGGACATTGTGAAGCATGCGGAAAAAGAAGGCGTTTACTTTGCACTGGAAGGTTGGCCAGGTCCGGCTCCACATTATCCAACGATTGGCTGTACGCCGGAAATGCTGCGTGCGATGTTTGAAGTCATTCCTTCCAATCATTTTGGTTTGAATTATGATCCGTCGCATCTTGTTCGTTTAGGGATTGATTATCTGCGCTTCTTAACGGAATTCGGTGAAAAAGTTAATTACTGCCACGGAAAAGATACGGAAATTTTAACGGATGATCTCTATGAAGTTGGGATTCTACCCGCTACATTCGGAACAAAGTATGGTTTTTCAGAAGGTTCATGGAGATATACAATTCCAGGTCACGGTGCAGTAGAATGGGAAAAAGTCGCTATACGTCTAGACGGAATCGGCTATCAAGGCCCAATCAGTATTGAACTTGAAGACCATCGCTATTGGGGAACGCTCGAAAAAGAACAACAAGGCATCATTAAAGCGAAAGAAAACCTAGAAAAAATCTTCAAATAAAATTCGACAAAATCCGGGTGGTGCCTGTCACCACCCGAATGGGGGAGGCAAATATGACAAGAACGATTAAGATTGGAATTATTGGGAGCGGTGGGATTGCCCAAGCTCATGCAAGGTCTTATCTGCAAATGCCGGATGTGGAGATTGCTGCAGTAGCGGATGTGGTGCCAGGTAGGGCAGAGCAATTTATTGAAAAGCTGGGATTGACTGGGGCGAAAGCTTTTAATAGTCATCTAGAGTTGTTGGATTTGGATTTAGACGGTGTAAGTGTTTGTACACCAAACGTTGCCCACCACCGGACAAGTGTGGATGCACTGAATGCCGGCAAACACGTTTTAGTCGAAAAGCCACTTGCAGTAACACTTGAACAAGGCGTAGAAATGGTACAAGCAGGAAAGAAAGCGGAGAAAATATTAACAGTCGGCTTCCAACCAAGATATGATCCGAATATGCAAGCTGTGAAAGACATTGTTCAATCAGGTCAATTAGGTAATGTTTATTATGTACAAACTGGCGGAGGCCGTAGAAGAGGAATGCCAGGTGGTACGTTTATTAATAAAGAACTTGCCGGAGCCGGAGCAATGGCCGATATTGGCTGCTATTCTCTTGATTTAGCTTTGAATGCACTCGGTTATCCGAAACCGCTTAGTGTATCGGCTTATACATCGAATCATTTTGGGACAAACCCTACATATCATCGTGAAGCAGAAAAATTCGAAGTGGAAGATTTCGGAGTTGCGCTCGTACGATTGGAAGGCGGAAAAGTCCTTAACTTTAAAATCTCATGGGCGATGCACATGGATTCCTTGGGACCAACACTCTTCCTTGGTACGGATGCTGGCTTAAAGTTGACTCCTGCTGGCAGCGGTCCATGGAGTGGTGTCTGGGACGGCGGTATTGGTTCCATCACGCTTTTCCATGATATTCAAGGTCACCATACGGAAAGCCCAATTGCTGTTCAAAAGCATGATCGAAACATCTTTTATGAAAAAGTTCGGGCATTTGTGGATGCCATTCAAGAAGGTGGGCCTGCGCCGATTCCGGGTGAGGAAATCCTCATCAACCAAGCCATCATTGATGGAATCCTGCGCTCTTCCGCACAAGGTCGAGAAGTGGACATCGTTATTCCGGAAGTATAAGGTGCCTGGCACTACCCGACTTTTGTCGAAAACCATAAGGAAATGATCCAGCCCCGCTGAGCTAAAAAGCTCCGCGGGGCTTTATTATTGAGGAAAGATAAATGATGAAAAATCGACATTTTTCGGGGCGTGACAGGCACGCCCCAAATCTACATTAATTGACAATTTTTCTATGAATTCTCCAAAGTTGTCGTATTTTCGTGTAGAACAATAGTTGAGGGAAGCCTGATATAACGGTATTATTATAAGCAGTTGCAGCTTTCATTTGAAGAGATAAAAATATGTTCCAACCGTTCAATTTTTTTGCCATGGTGGAAAGAATAAAGCTAAATTTGATGTAGGCAGTCCGGGGGTTGATAACTACAATGGGCGAACGCAATATTTTTATTATTTCCGGACCATGTGGTGTTGGAAAGTCGACCGTGGCCAAGGAAATTGCACGGCAAGTGCCAAAGAGTGCTCTCATTCATAGCGATGACTTTTTAAATATGTATGATGAAGCCTCTTCACCTCCATGGGAAGAACAGCTGGCAATCATGTGGAAAGGTACACTTGCCTTAACAAATACACTTCTTCAGCATGATTTTCATGTCGTCATCGATACCGTTGTTGAAGATGAACTTGATTGGTTTTGTAGGCATTTTGCCCAAATGGATGTGAAAATTAAATACGTAGTTTTGCGAGCAGATGAGGAAATATTGATTGAACGTATCAATAAACGTGGAGATACGTTTATGATCGATCGTTCATTATTTCTATTAAATCAACTCGAGAATGACACACCATTTAACAAACCTTATCTCTTGAATACTGTACATAAAAAACCAACAGATATTGCAAGTGACATCATTAACCTTTCAAAGTATGAGCTATGAAAATATTATTCGACAAAATTCGGGTGGTGACAGGCACCCCCCGAATGCGGAAAAGGGGTTTTAGGATATGTCTTGGAAGACGAAGATGGATCAGTGGCTTGGGTATGAATCTCTTGATCTTTCATTAAAGGAGCAGTTAGTTGCGATTCAAGAGAATGATAAGCTGCTCGAGGATAGTTTTTATAAGGAATTGGAATTTGGTACGGGTGGTATGCGCGGTGAGATTGGGCCGGGCACGAACCGGATGAATGTGTATACAGTAAGAAAAGCGGCTGAAGGGCTGGCAAGATACATAGTAGAACAAGGGAAAGAAACGATGGCTCGCGGCGTTGTCATTGCCTATGATTCTCGTCATATGTCTCCGGAATTCGCGCTCGAAGTAGCAAAAACAGTTGGGAAGCATGGGGTTCAGGCATATTTATTCGAAAGCTTGCGACCGACTCCAGTTCTTTCTTTTGCCGTTCGCTATTTGCATGCTTTTGCTGGCGTTGTGATTACGGCAAGCCATAATCCACCGGAATACAATGGTTTAAAAATGTACGGTGAAGATGGCGGGCAGCTTCCTCCAGGGCCAGCTGATGTCATTATCAGTTATGTTCAGGCGGCTGGAAGCGAGCTTGAGATTGAAGCTGGAAATGAAGATGAGCTTATTCGTGATGGCTTGCTTACATATATTGGCGAAAAGGTGGACCGCGCATACATTGAAGCAATGAAATCAATCCAATTGAATCATGAAGTAGCGGAGCAAGTTGGGAAGGACCTTAAAATTGTATTTACTCCGCTTCACGGAACAGCCAATCATCCTGTTCGCGACGGACTTCAAGCATTTGGATTTGAAAATGTGACGGTCGTAAAAGAGCAGGAGCTACCAGATCCAAATTTTTCAACAGTAAAATCACCCAATCCTGAAGAACATGCCGCATTTGAGCTTGCCATTCGCGATGGAAAAGAAATTGACGCCGATATTCTGATTGGAACCGATCCAGACGCTGATCGCCTTGGGGTTGCTGTGAAAAATCACGAAGGTGAGTATGTTGTTCTATCGGGAAATCAAACAGGTGCACTATTGCTGCATTATATTCTTGAACAGAAACAGAAAAACGGTACACTTCCTGAAAACGGGATTGCTATTAAAACAATCGTAACGTCGGAAATCGGTCGTACGATTGCAAATAGTTTTGGCATCGCTGCTCTCGATACACTGACAGGCTTTAAATTTATCGGTGAAAAAATCAAAGAGTATGAACAAACGGGTGAGCATACCTTTTTATTCGGTTATGAAGAGAGCTATGGCTATTTAATCGGCGATTTTGTGCGGGATAAAGATGCGGTCCAGACTGCCGTTTTTGCGGCAGAAGTGGCAGCTTATTATAAAACACAAGGGAAATCGCTCTACGACGGATTGCTCGAGCTCTTTGAAAAATACGGATATTATCAAGAATCATTGCAATCATTGACATTAAAAGGTAAAGATGGCGCGGAACAAATTGCGGGGATTTTAGAAGCATTCCGTGCGAATCCTCCAAAAGAAGTGGCGGGCATCAGCATTGCGACGTTGGAAGACTACGCAACGAGCGAGCACTTTGATATGCAATCCGGAGAAAAATCCGTGATTGATTTGCCAAAATCAAATGTATTAAAATTCATCTTGGCAGACGGATCATGGTTCTGCGTTCGACCTTCAGGTACGGAGCCAAAAGCTAAATTCTATTTCGCTGTAAAAGGTGAAACCATGGAGGATAGCTCGGCAAAAATAGCTAAACTTGAAAAAGAAGTCATGAAAATGGTTGATGAACTAGTAGGTTAATTAAAAAGGTCAGTTTCTTGATTGGAAACTGACCTTTTTTGTATTGTAAAAATTGGAAAATGGGCATATGATTATATTAAAAATGGAAAAGGAAAGGGGAAAATGTATGAAACGCATTTCTATTATTTTATTAGCTTTTGGATTAGTTCTTGGCTTTGCTACCTCTCAACCAACTGAAGCAGAAGCGAAAACGAAAATCGTCAAGTATAAAAACTGCACAGCCTTAAATAAAGATTATAAAGGTGGCGTCGCTAGTTCTGCTAAAGTGAAAAACAAAGGCGGAAAAACGAAATACAAGCCGTTTGTATCAAAGGCACTCTACGACGCTAATAAAAAATTGGATCGAGATAAAGATTCAATTGCATGTGAACGTTAAAAAATAGCACCTCAGGTAAATGAGGTGTTTTTTTTCTTAGAATTCAATCCTTCCATTTGACATGTACGTACACGAAAACTATATTGAATATACGGAAAAATTGCACAAAACAGAGAGGCGGATCATAAATGAGAAAATCCGAAGCTAGGAAATCCATCATATGAACGATAGATTAATAGAAATTGCCAATCTAGCATCTAAATGCCAATGCGGAAACAATCACAATTCAATTCCAATTGAGGAGATTGTCATCGAAAAAGGTGCGCTCGAACAATCGATAAATTTTTTACAGAAAAAAGGTTTTCAACATGCCGTGTTGGTTGTCGACGAGCATACGTTCAAAGCGGCTGGTGAAAAGCTTTCTAACTTACTTAAAAAAGCAGCAATCCACCACACGGTTTGCCTCGTTGACCCCGATGAAAATGGGGACGTTGCGGCTGATGAAAAGGTGATTGTGCAAGCCCTTCTCGGGATGCCGCGTGAAGCGGATGTCCTTCTCTCAGTTGGCGCGGGAACGCTTCATGATGTAACAAGATTTTGCAGCGAAAAAACGGAAAAGCCATTTATTTCAATTCCCACGGCTCCGTCTGTGGATGGTTTTACGTCGATGGGAGCACCGCTCATCATCAGAGGCTTCAAAAAAACATTCCAAACGCAGGCTCCAATTGCCGTTTTTGCTGATATTGATGTGTTGGTGAGTGCTCCTCCGGAAATGGTTGCGGCTGGTTTCGGGGATATGATTGCCAAATTCACTTCGCTTGCCGACTGGAAATTCGGGGCGCTCATGGCAGACGAACCGTATTGTGAGCTTGTGGAATCGATGACAAAGGAAGCTTTGGAAAAATGTATTGTGAATAAGGATAATATTGCCCGCCGAAATGAAACCGGAATTACGGCTTTAATTGAAGCTCTGATCGTCTCGGGGCTTGCCATGCTTGTGTTTGGCCAGTCTCACCCAGCGTCAGGAGGGGAGCATCACCTTTCACATTACTGGGAAATGGAATTTTTACGTGAAAGGCGTCCCCAAGTCCTTCACGGTGCAAAAGTTGGCGTTTCGACACCATTACTCGCTCAATTATATAAAGAAGAGATGCAGGCAATTTTATTAGACCCGTCCCAAGTAAAAGATGCTTTTATGAGAAAAAGAATTAAAGACAATCAACAGGAGATTAAGGCGATTTTGAACAAGATTCCTGAATCTGCCTATTTTGAAAAACTAATTGAAAAAACAGGTGGCGAATCAAGCACGACCGAGCTTGGGATCCATGATAGCCTCGTCACAGACAGTATGCTGGAAGCGCATAAACTACGAGACCGATTTACGATGCTAAGATTTTTGAATGAAGAATTGGAATATAATTAAAATAAAAGTCCAGGCGATTTCTAAATGCCTGGACTTGAATATTTTTTATTCCGTTATTGTTAAACCTTCCAACACTTTTGTAGAATTCCTAATCACTAGCTCAGGTTCATAAATAATCGATTCTTGCTTGGATGCCCCATTGTTTTCTACTGCGTCAACAATCCACTTCGCTGCATCCTCTCCCATTTTTGCTTTTGGATGAGTGACTGAAGTAATCTTCACTTCTGACACTTCGGCCAAATGTGAATCATCATAGCCAACAATAGAAATATCATCTGGAACCTTATAGCCATTTTCACGGAGAAAATTAATAGTGGTTAGAGCGACCTCATCGTTATAACAAATAATCCCTGATGGGACGGCTGGATTTTCTAAAATTTCTTTTAGCTTATCTGTCAGGCCATTATTTAAGTCTTCCGTCGTATATGAAATAATCGTATCGTTTAAAAAAGGAATATTGTTTTCCCTGAAAGCACGTATGAACCCCTTCATCCGAAGGACTCCTTGCATGTCGTCTGTTTTAAAGATACCAATGATTTTTTCATGTCCTTGGCTAAATAAATAGTCTGTAGCGATATATCCACCTTTTTCATCATCAAGCATGATGTAAGGAGGATTCAGTTGGGAGTAATATTGATTGATCATTAAATACGGAATATTTCTTCGTTCCAGTTCCAAATAGTAATGGATATTTGGATTATAGCCACTACTTTTTGTTGGCTCAATAATGAGACCATCGATATTCCGGCTGAGCATGGCTTCCAAGCATTGCTTTTCCTTATCCAAATCGTTATCCGTACAAGAGATGGTGAGCGAGTATCCATTTGCAGTCAAATAGGACTCCATTCCTCTAATAATCGATGGAAAAATATAGTCGGAAATATACGTTGTAATAATCCCAATATTTTTTCCCGCCATTTGTGGTGGCTTTGATGGTACATTTGGAGTTGAACAAAATGTACCTGCTCCCTGCTCTCTATAAAGCAATCCCTCATGGACAAGTTGCCCCACTGCTTGACGGATTGTATGCCTACTGACATTAAACATTTTTGTCAATTCGTTCTCAGAATAAATTTTTTCACCGGGCTTAACATCTCCGTTCGCAATCCATTCTTTTATTTTATCGATGACGATCATATACTTTGCCGGCTTACTCATAAGATCCCTGCTTTCAAGTTGTTCGTTTAAATATTAGTCGTTCGTACAATTTATTTTATTATACATGAAAACAACTCAAATTGTATGGTTTTAAGTGTAATTAAACGAATAAATCAAATTGACAGGGAAGAACGTGGATACTATGATGACAATATAGAGATGAGAGGCGGGATGAAGATGAAAGTAACAAAGAAATTATTTGGTCACTTGGAAAATGCACCTGTGCACGCGTTTACACTCGCAACCAAACAAGGCACAGAGGTGACATGTATCGATTATGGCTGCATCATTACAAAAATAATGACTCCTGACAAAGAAGGAAACTATGAAAATATCGTTCTTGGGTATGATCAGATTGAAGACTATGTAAATCATTCCCCGTATTTCGGCTGCGTAGTCGGGCGAGTTGCCGGCAGAATTGGTGGAGCAGCATTTGAATTAAATGAAAAAACGTATTCCGTAGCGAAAAATGAAAACGGTAACCATCTTCATGGTGGGCTAAAAGGTTTCGACAAGGTCATTTGGGACACTTCCATAAAGGAAACAGAAGACGAGGCAAGCGTGGAATTTTCATATATGAGTCCTGACGGTGAAGAAGGATATCCAGGAAATTTAACAATGAAAGTTACATACACACTGACAAATGATAATGAGTTTACGATTCATTATGAAGGAAAATCGGATGAAACTACATTATTAAATGCCACGAATCATTCTTATTTTAACTTAAGCGGAGATATTAAACGTGATGTCCTCGATCATACGCTCACATTAAAAAGCGACAAGTTCCTTGAGTTAAATGATGAACTTTTGCCTACAGGAGAATTGATCAATGTAGAAGGAACAACATTTGATTTTCGTGAAGGAAGAAAGATAAGAACTGGCGCTGAATCTAATGATCCGCAAAACCAACTCGCCGGCGGAGGATATGACCACCCATTTGTGTTGAATGCTAATCACAATCAGGAAATCGTCCTTGAGGATCAGGAGAGCGGACGGAAGATGACGATTGAAACGGATGAAGTGGCTGTCGTTGTTTATACTTCTAATCAGCTTTCAGGCGATGTCGAGATTTACGGAGCAAAGCCGCGCCCGCATCTTGCTGTTTGCCTTGAGACACAAGGGTTTCCAGATGCAGTGAATCATGAGGATTTTCCGTCGTGGGTGCTTGAGAAGGATGAGGCATTTTCTTCGGTGACGAAGTATCGGTTTGGTGTGATCTAAACTAGAAGGTAGTAAGGTGAACATAATCGTTATGTAATTGATAAAGATAAGTTATTTTATTCAAGATAATATTAGGGTAAGTTTATATTAAAAAATTTACCCTAATAAGTCTTGTATTAGGCTCTTAATCTCGCAACATTTATTTTTTACTAATAGCGCCTCCACCGTATATTTCCTGTTATACTCGATGGGATTAAATTACCGTTAGTTTTTTATTCGAAAAGAAATTGGAAATTGAAAAGTAGGAGGCACCAAGGGCACAGGAATAGTTTCCCAACTCAGAAAAATAAATTTGAGTGTTATTTTTATGATATGTGGACAGTCGCTCTTCTAACATATGCTCTATTGGGTTGGTGAGCCAATTTGCAAATTGAGCCATACGATTTCCAATAATAATCGTTTCCGGGTTAAAAGTATTAATAATATTCGTTAGTCCAATACCGATATATTCACCTATTGTATTTAAGATTTGTAGTACTTTTATATTTCCGTTCCGCGCCTCATTGATGATCGATTCGATATTTTTTCCATCCTCATCTGTTAACGCCTGATGTTTTTCAACTTCTGATAAAAGGACACTTTCAGAGGCGTATAATTCCCAGCATCCCCGATTGCCACATGAGCATTTTATCCCATTTGCTTCGATAGATAAATGCCCTATTTCTCCCGATATCCCCGAAGAACCAGTATAAAGTATATTATTAATTATAATACCCGCCCCAATCCCAATTCCTATACTAATATAAATGATATTGCCGATATTTTTGCCAGCACCATACAGTTGCTCTCCATAGGCCCCCGCGTTTGCTTCATTTTCAATTCTGGTCGGAATATTAAACGTATCTTCAATAATCTTTTTAACATTTATCTGTGTCCATTTAAGGTTTGGAGCAAAGAGGATATTGCCATTTTTATCTACAATTCCTGGTACCCCAATACCGATACCGACAATTCCATACGGACTATCGGGCGCCATATGTATTAAATTTTCTATGGTTGAAATGATGTTTTTAATGATATAGTCAAAATTTATTCCGTTTAGTGGTTTAGTAATTTCTTCAATAATATTTCCGCTTAGATCTGTTAATACGCCTAAAATATAATTTACACCTAAATCGATTCCGATAGAATAACCAGCGAGATTATTAAAATATATCATCACAGGTTTTCTACCGCCACTCGACTTTCCAACGCCAATTTCATAAACAAAATTGTCATTAATCAGTTCCAACGCTTGCGTCGATACTGTTGCTTTGTTTAACCCCGTAACTTTAGAAATCTGTGCACGAGACACAGGTCCTTTGTCTGCGATTAATTTTAAAATAATTGATTTATTCATTGTTTTTACTAGAGTCTGGTCACCAGTTTGCAAATTTTTCATATAATTCTCCTTAGAAACCAATTTTTTAAATATTATCATTAAATAGAAAATGTTCATAGTGACCGACTTTGTTTAATCATTTGTTGTAAGTTACCATTTTATTATATTTTTCACTTCGATTGTTATCCATCCTATCGGCTATTAATCCCATTTAACCAAGATATTAAATAGAATTTAAATTTTTAAAAATTCCATTTATTCATTGACAGCGCTTTCAAGTAAAAGTAAACTTAGTTTAATCGTTAAATTAAGATTTAGCAAATGTGCCATTCGCTAAAAAAAGAAAGTATGAAACAACTAAAGCTTGTGAAAGGTTGTGAGAATGATAAAGTTCTTCTAAACATTACTAGTGGATACACAGTTGCCAATTTCCAAAATATAAGGGGGAGAAATTAGGATGAAAAATAGAAAGCTTTTTCTTATGTTTATCATTAGTCTCATTGTTATTATTGGTTCCGCCTGCTCATCAGGAACAAGCGGCAGCGGTGGAAAAGCCAAAGGAGGTTCTGGCAAAGATTCTGGTAAAAAGGAAATTACTGTTTGGAGTTTTACTGACGAGGGTAAGTATGCGGTCGAAAAATATATGGAAAAAAATCCAGATGTGAAAGTGAATTTTCAATTTATCCCTGGTGATCAATATCAAACCAAATTACGCTCTGCATTGCAAACAGGAGTAAAACCTCCTGATGTGTTTGCACTAGAATACGGATTTGTACGGAAATTTATTGATCACCCTTCAATTGTTAATTTGTCAGAAGCTCCTTATGATGCCAATGAACTCATTGAGCAACAATATGAATATGTACAAGCGACAGAAAAAGATTCAGAGGGGTCAGTGAAAGCGCTTGGTTATCAAGGAACGCCTGGTGGCATTTATTATCGTCGTGATTTGGCGAAACAATATTTAGGAACAGACGACCCGGCGGAAGTGAGTGACTTAATTTCATCATGGGAGAAAATCTTTGAAATTGGTAAACGTGTATACGATGAAAGTGGTGGAAAAGTTCACGCATTATCTAACTGGAATGCAATCAATGCTGTGCAAGGTGGAAACGTAGAAACACCTTGGGTGGAAGATGGGAAATTAATCATTGATGAGGAAAGAATGAAAGTTTTAGATTTGGCTATGAAAGCAAAAGATACGAACTCTTTGGCTATGTTGGAAGATTGGAGTCCGGGAATGTTTGCAACAATGCAATCAGGTGAAGTTATGTTTTACCCGGGACCAACTTGGTATTTGCAACATGTTTTGAAAAGAAATGCACCGGAAACAAGTGGTCAATGGGGATTAGCACATGGCCCAGGTTCATTTAGTGGTGGTGGAACATTCTATTCTATTTATTCTAAGAGTGATAATAAAGAGCTTGCTTGGGATTTTCTTCAATTCTATACATTTGACCATGATTTCTTAACACAGCTTGCGAAAGAGCAAAGTTATTTTACAAGTAATCGGGAAGTTAACGAAGCACTCGAACATGAGTTGACGGATGAGTTCCTTGGCGGACAAAAGTACTTCGAGTTTTTCAATATCGAAGGTGAAAAGGTTAAAGCAATTATGCGTTCAGAGTTTGATGGGGATATTGGAACGATATTCGGTAACAATATGGAGTCTTTCGTTAAAGGCACCATAAAAACGAAAGAAGAATTTATTAAGAAATTTAAAGATGAAGTAAAACATGACTTCCCAGAAATAACAGTTGAGTAATCAATAGCCCGGTACTCAGCCGGGCTTTCCCTTTTCTATTTTTTGCTTTTTACATTTATTGGGAGGAGATATCGTATGTTTTCTAACGCAATTAAAAAAGATAATTACGGTTATTTGTTCATTGCACCATTTTTCATCATCTTTTTTATTTTTGGCTTTTATCCAATCCTCTACTCCTTATATTTAAGTTTTACGAATTGGAACGGACTGGATGCGCCGGCTTTTGTGGGATTCGAAAACTATTTGAGGGCATTCACAGACCCGGTCTTTTTTAAGTCACTATTTAATACTTTTTTTATTTGGATCATATCAGTTATCCCGCAACTAACTGTAAGCTTGGTGCTGGCAGTTATATTAACCGAAAGATATTTAAAAGGAAAAGACTTTTTCCGAGCTGTTTTCTTTTTTCCAAACATTGTAACAGCTGCTTCATTAGGATTGCTAGTTAGCTTAATGTTTGATTGGAAATCGGGAAGTGTTAATCAAATGCTGCTAAGTTTAGGAATACTTAATGATGCCATTGATTGGAAACATAATCCGCTATTTATGAGATTACTAGTTTCAGCAATCTTATTTTTCCAGTATTTTGGATATTCTATGCTCATTTATATTGCCGGTTTGCAAGGCATTTCCCATGAATATTCTGAAGCAGCACAAATAGATGGTGCCAGTAAAGTCCAAATATTTTTTAAAATCACCATCCCGCTTTTAAAGCCAATTATTTTATTCCAGGTGATTACATCATTAATCGGCGGTGTGCAAATTTTTGACCAGCCTTATATGTTAACTGAAGGATCTGGCGCGCCGAATGATTCAACACTTACAAGTGTTATGTATTTATACAGAACAGCCTTTGAACAAAATAAGTTCGGCTACGGTGCAACTTTAGCTTTTTGTTTATTTTTAGTCATTGGTATATTATCAATCATTTCTTTCGTCGTATCCTATCGTAAAAAGTAAAGGAGGCATGAATAATGGAGCTTTCCAATGTAAATGTTCAAACAAGAAAAAATACGAATACTACTAAAAAGAGAAAAAAGTGGGGTCTGTTTTTTCTTTATCTGCCACTAATCATCCTAGCATTATTTTGTTTTTTTCCTTTCTATTTAATGATTATCTATTCCACCCATACGAATGCCGAGTTAGCCGCTTCCTTTGTTTATTTACCTGGGGATGCCTTACTATCTAACTTTAAAAGTATGATAGAAAACGTCAATATTGGCAGAGGATTTTTAAATAGTATTATTATTTCTACCGGTTCGACGGTTTTAACCCTTTACTTTGGTGGATTAACAGCCTATGGTTTTTCGAAATATAAATTTCGTTTCAATAAACAACTATTTATCTTTATGCTTGCGACAATGATGGTACCTGGCCAATTAGCATTAATAGGTAGCTACAAATGGCTTGGTATGTTGAATTTATTAGATACACATGCAGCCATTATCTTGCCAGCTGCAGCTAATACATTTGCTGTTTTTTTCATTAAGCAATTTATTGATGGCAGTATACCGGACGAAATTATAGAATCTGCGCGGATTGATGGTGCGGGCGAATGGAAAATTTATAATCGAATCATAATGCCGATGATTGTCCCCGCTCTCGCAGCAATTGGTATCTTTACTTTCATTGGATCTTGGAATAACTTCATTAGTCCGCTCGTATTACTATTTTCAGAAGAAAAGTATCCTCTGCCAGTAGTGGTCGCGATGATTCAAGGTTATTACAGCACGGATTTCGGATTGCTTTATTTAGGTGTAGCTATTTCCGTATTACCAATTATCATTGTATTTTCCATATTTTCAAAAAAGATTATGGGAAGCGTTGCCATTGGTTCAGTAAAAGGTTAACTATAGCAAAATAATCATTATTGGGAGGAAAACAATATGAAGAGTGTCAAAGCGGGAATTATTGGTTGCGGCAATATAAGCAGCATTTATTGTCAAGCAGGTGAAAAATTTGAGATTCTTGACATCGTTGCATGTGCAGATTTAGACTACGATCGAGCAAAAGCGCGTGCTGAAGAATTTAATATTCCTAAAGCTTATACCGTGGATGAATTATTAGCAGATCCAGAAATTGAGGTTGTCATTAATTTAACTATCCCAAAAGCCCACGCAGAAATTTGTGTTAGGGCACTGGAAGCTGGAAAACACGTATATGTTGAAAAACCTTTAGCAATCTCGCTTGAAGATGGAAAAAGAATTCTTGATATTGCCAAAGATAAAAACCTCATGGTTGGCGGTGCACCAGACACATTTTTAGGTGGCGGCATCCAAACGTGTAGGAAGTTGATTGATGATGGGGAAATCGGAGAAGTTGTTGCGGCTACTGCGTTTATGATGTTCCCAGGTCACGAAATTTGGCATCCAGATCCCGAATTTTTCTATCAAGTGGGCGGTGGCCCAATGTTCGATATGGGCCCATACTACATAACCGCCTTAATCAATTTAATCGGGCCTATTCGCCGAGTAACCAGATCGGCAAGAATTACTTTTAAAGAAAGAACGATTACGAGCCAGCCTAAATACGGTCAAAAGATTACAGTAGAAGTTCCTACTCATATAGCTGGTGTACTTGATTTCGAAAATGGGGCGATTGGAACAATCATTACTAGTTTTGATGTGAAAGGTTCCAAACTCCCGAATATGGAAATCTACGGATCAACAGGTACAATTATGGTCCCAGATCCAAACACATTCGGTGGCCCTGTTTTAATAAGGAAGCATGGAAGCCAGGAATGGGAGGAAGTCCCATTGACACATGGCTATCAAGATAATAGCCGGGGTGTAGGCATTGCCGACATGGCATATGCCATCCGAAGTGGAAGAACTCATCGGGCTAACGGCGATTTGACGTTCCATGTTCTAGAGGTCATGCATGGAATCCACGAAGCTTCCGCTAGTGACACTCATTATCAGCTTTCTAGCTCATGTGAGCAACCAAAGCCATTACCAACAGGACTTGAGGAATACAGTCTAGATCTGTGAAAAAATGGTGATTATCAGAGGAACACCCATATGAAAAGGAGTGTATACATACGTATGAATAAAAAAGCATTGATTGTTTGGGGCGGCTGGGATGGTCATGAGCCGGAGCAGGTTGCAGAGATTTTTAATCGTATCCTTCTAGAGGAGAATTTTGACGTTGAGGTTTCAAATTCACTAGATTCATATGAAGATGTAGAAAAAATGAAAGCATTCGATTTAATTGTTCCACATTGGACGATGGGACAAATCAAAAATAACTATGCGATCAACATATCTGAAGCTGTCGTAAGTGGAGTAGGCTTAGCAGGTTGTCATGGTGGGATGTGTGATTCTTTCCGTAATAATGTTGACTGGCAATTTATGACGGGAGGTAATTGGGTTGCGCATCCTGGAAATGATGGAATTGAATATATGGTGAATATCATGCATTCTTCCAGTCCACTTTTAGAAGGGATGCCTGACTTTAAAGTTGTGAGTGAACAATATTACTTACATGTCGATCCGGCGGTCGAAGTGTTGGCCACCACTCGTTTCCCTATTTTTGATGGTCCGCATTCAACGAATAAAGCAGTAGATATGCCAGTTGTTTGGACGAAACGTTGGGGAGCAGGCCGCGTTTTTTATAATTCACTTGGCCATCATGCGGATATTGTTGCTATGCCGGAGGTTTCCGAGATTATGAGAAGAGGATTTCTGTGGGCGGCAGAAGGTAAAACACTTTATAAAGAATTAGGAGCAAATCTATCAACCGGAAATGTAAGAGCCTATACAGGTATGGGGGATAGTCAGTAAATTTTTAAAAATAAATAGGGCTTTCTTTGAGTTATTGTTATATTTAGGATTAAACCGTAGTAATGATATATTATTGCGGTTTTTTTTAATTGGGAAAATGTGTTTATCGGCCAATTTCCCCACAGTACGTACAACTAAAAACTTATTTATAGACAAATAGTGAAAATAAAATCAGGAAACCAATTGACACGTACGTACATGATGTTAATATTAAGAAAGAAGAGGTATTATTCTCTACACCAACAAAGTAAGTGTTTTGTGAAAGCGAATTCATTAGAGGAGATGCTGATGAATGAAGAGAGTGTTTAGATATTCATCGTGTCAATTGATTGAAAAGGGGGATAGAAGAGGGGGGTGTTTAAGCTTTATTTCGATAGTTTCATATGAATTCATGGAGGAGAAAATATGAGAAAAATCGCTTCAGTTTTAATGGTTGCCTTGATGTTATTTGTTTTAACCGCATGTGGTGGAAGTAAAACGGGTTCCAAGGGGGAAAACGGAAAAGTCGGTCTTTCTATGCCAACAAAATCTTCAGAGCGTTGGGTTCATGATGGGGAAAACATGGCAAAGGAATTTGAAGCTGCGGGCTATAAGGCTGATTTACAATATGCGGAAGATGTTGTAGAAAACCAAGTTTCACAGATTGAAAATATGATAACAAAAGGTGTAGATCTGCTTGTCATCGCACCGATTGACGGTGAGGCACTAACGAATGTATTAGAAATAGCAAATAAAGAAAAGATTCCAGTCATTGCTTATGACCGATTAATAAAAAAATCTGAACATGTCAGTTATTATGCAACCTTTGATAATTTCCAAGTTGGTGTTTTGCAAGGTTCATATATTGAAGAAAAGCTTGGCCTGAAAGATGCGGAAGGGCCATTCAACCTTGAACTTTTCGCTGGATCTCCTGATGATAATAACGCTTATTTCTTTTTCGATGGTGCCATGTCTATTTTACAACCGTATATTGATTCAGGAAAGTTAGTCGTTAAAAGTGGCCAGACAAAATTTGAACAAGCGGCCACACTTAGATGGGATGGGGCAACAGCGCAATCAAGAATGGACAACTTGTTAAGCGCTCATTATACAAGTGATAAAGTGGATGCAGTTCTCTCTCCATACGATGGTATCAGTATTGGTATACTTTCATCGCTCAAAGGTGTGGGATATGGATCGGGCAGTAACCCTATTCCAGTCGTTACTGGCCAGGATGCAGAACTTGCTTCGGTCAAATCAATTATCGCGGGTGAGCAGACTCAAACCGTATTTAAGGATACGAGAGAATTAGCTAAAAAAGCTGTGTCTATGGCTATTTCTGTCCTGAAAGATGAAGAGGCAGAGGTTAATGATACAGAAACTTATGATAATGGAAAGAAAGTAGTACCTTCATACTTATTAGAGCCTATTTCTGTTGATGTTGATAATTATAAGGAAATTTTAGTGGATGGTGGATATTACAAAGAGGATGAGCTGAAATAATAGAATACTAGGATTAGCGGCAGCTCACAGGCCGCCGCTAAATTCCTTAAATTGTGAGGTGTAACGTCCATGTCTGAAATTATTTTAGAAATGAAAAATATCACTAAGGAGTTTCCAGGAGTTAAGGCATTAGAAAATGTTAATTTTAAAGTTGAAAAAGGCGAAATTCACGCGCTATGTGGAGAAAATGGTGCTGGTAAGTCTACTTTAATGAAGGTTTTAAGTGGTGTTTATTCTAATGGCGAATACACTGGGGACATTATTTTTGAAAATAAAGTTTGCGAGTTCAAAACAATTAAAGATAGCGAAAATCTCGGTATCGTCATTATTCATCAGGAACTTGCCTTAATTCCTGAAATGACAATAGCTGAAAATATCTTTCTTGGCAACGAGCGGGCGAAAAAAGGAATTATCGACTGGCGTGAAACTGAAAGGAAGACAAGTGACTTACTAAATAAGGTGGGTTTAAAAGAATCCCCCAACACTAAAATAAAAAACATCGGAGTAGGGAAGCAGCAGCTTACGGAGATTGCGAAGGCTTTATCAAAAGATGTGAAATTATTGATTTTAGATGAACCTACAGCTGCCTTAAACGAGGGCGACAGCGAAAATCTTCTTCAATTACTTCTTGAATTAAAAAAACAGGGAATTTCTGCAATCATTATTTCCCATAAGTTAAATGAAGTTACAAAGGTTTCCGATTCTATCACGATTTTGCGGGATGGGAAAACGATTGAAACAATTGATGTTGTGAAAGAAAAAGTATCTGAAGAACGGATCATTAAAGGCATGGTTGGAAGAGATTTGGAAAACAGATACCCCGAACGAACACCCAAGATCGGAGACATCATCTTTCAAGTGAAGGACTGGAATGTGTATCATCCAACACAATCGGATTGGAAAATCATCGATAATATAAATATGAATATCCGAAAAGGTGAAATTGTTGGAATTGCAGGTTTAATGGGGGCAGGAAGAACTGAATTTGCGATGAGCGTTTTCGGACAATCATACGGAAAAAATATTAGTGGGAAAATTTATATTAATGGTAAGGAAGAAAAATTACATACGATTAATAGGGCCATTGAAATGGGAGTTGCTTACGTTACTGAAGATCGCAAAAACTATGGATTGGTTTTAATAGATGATATAAAGCGTAATATTACTTTATCAAACTTAAAAAAGATTTCCAAAAAATTTATCATTGATGAAGATGTGGAAGTCCGAGAAGCAGAAGAGTTTAGGCGGAAATTTAATATTAAAACTCCGAGTGTTGAACAAAAGACCGTGAATTTAAGTGGAGGTAATCAACAAAAGGTTGTTTTAAGTAAATGGATTTTTTCTGAACCCGAAATATTAATTTTGGATGAACCAACAAGGGGGATTGATGTTGGAGCCAAATATGAAATCTATACCATCATTAATGAATTGGCTCGTAACGGAAAAGGAGTTTTGATGATATCTTCAGAACTACCAGAGTTGTTAGGTATGTGCGATCGCATTTATACGATGAGTGAAGGAAGACTTACCGGAGAGCTAAATAAAGATGAAGCGACACAGGAAACAATTATGGCTTACATGACGAAAGGCCGGAGGGATTAAAGATGCAGACGATTAAAAACTTAGTAAAAGATAATATGCGGCAATACGGTATGTTCATCGCTTTGTTATTAATCATGCTATTATTTCAAATTTTAACAAGTGGTATCTTGTTAAAACCATTAAACTTAACCAACTTAATATTACAAAATAGTTATATATTAGTTCTGGCTATCGGAATGATTATCGTTATTATTACCGGTCATATTGATCTTTCAGTAGGTTCAATTGCCGCCTTTGTCGGAGCTGTATCGGCCATTATGATTGTGAATATGCATTTGCCGCCGTTTCTTGCCGTTATTTTATCCCTTATAATCGGGGCGCTAATCGGGGCATGGCAAGGTTTTTGGATTGCATATATGCGAATCCCTGCATTTATTGTTACGTTAGCAGGAATGTTACTATTCCGAGGGTTAACAATGGTTGTATTAAAAGGGCAATCGATCGCACCTTTTCCTACTTCATTTCAAAAAATTAGTTCTGGGTTCATTCCTGATATTTTTGGAACTGAATCGATTCATCTTACTACTATTATTATTGGAATCATTTTAAGTTTCCTTTTAACTTTCTTAGAGGTACGCAAAAGAAATCAGCAAACTAAAAATGGGCTAGAGGTAATAAATAATGGCCTATTCTTTGCAAAGCTTATAGCCATGGTAACTGTCATTCTTATTTTCTCCTACGTACTGGCATCTTATGAAGGAATACCAAATATATTAATTCTTTTACTAGCTCTCATCATTTTCTACACTTTTATTATGAAGAAAACAGTGATCGGTCGTCATATTTATGCAGTTGGTGGTAATGAAAAGGCGGCAACACTTTCTGGGGTGAAATCAAAACGTGTAACATTTTGGGTGTTTGTCAATATGGGCGTTTTGTCAGCATTATCGGGTCTAATATTTGCTGCACGATTAAATGCTGCGACACCTAAAGCAGGAAACTTGTTTGAGCTTGATGCAATCGCGGCTAGCTTTATCGGCGGTGCTTCCGCTTATGGAGGAATAGGAACAGTCCCAGGAGCCATTATCGGTGGTTTGGTTATGGGTGTTATGAACAATGGGATGTCATTATTAGGGCTTGGTATAGACTGGCAGCAAGCAATTAAAGGTCTTGTCCTTTTATTAGCTGTAGGATTCGATATTTATAACAAAAATAAATCTTCATAAAAGATCAGCTTTGAAATCATTGTAAACGCTTCAAATGAATAGGTATCGAGGAAGCTTAGTAATTTCATAGTATCCTATACAATTTAATTAAAAGGAGAGAGAGCGATGGAAAACATTCAATTAATTCCTAGGCCAGAATATCCGCGGCCGCAAATGGTAAGACCTGAATGGATGAATTTAAATGGAAATTGGGAGTTTGAGATTGATCATGGGAAAAGTGGGAAACAGAGAAATTGGTTCGATACAGGCTATCACTTTTCTGAAAATATCATTGTTCCATTTTGTCCGGAAAGTGAATTGTCGGGGATTGGCAATACCGATTTTATGGAGGCGGTATGGTATAAAAGGAATTTTTCGATACCTGAGAGGTGGAATAATAAAAGAGTCTTGATCCATTTTGGGGCTGTTGATTATGATACTGAAGTATGGGTCAATGGAAAGTCCGTTGGTAAGCACCGTGGCGGATATTCATCATTTTCCTTTGATATAACAGACTTTGTTTCTTCAGGGAATAATGTTGTAACTGTTTGCGCAGAGGACGATGTTAGATCCGGACTACAACCGAGAGGAAAACAGAGCGGGTTATATTATTCTCACGGCTGTGATTATACGAGGACAACCGGTATTTGGCAGACTGTCTGGTTAGAGTGTGTGCCGGAAACCTATATTTCAAACGTAAAATTTTATCCTGATCCTGACAATAGTTGTGTCCATATTGAAGCGGAATTAAAAGGGAATTATGATGATCAACTTTCAATAGAGGCTTTTGCAAAGTATCAAGGGAAGGACGTAGGGAGTAAACTAGCTGCTGTTTCTGGGCAAAAAGCTAGATTAACTGTAGAGCTTTCTGAAAGTCACTTATGGGAACCTGGCAATCCAGAGCTCTATGATTTGCAAATAAGTCTATTAAAAAATGAGAAAAAGCTTGATGTTATCGACAGTTATTTTGGACTGCGTCATATTAAATTGGATGGAATGGCCTTTAAAATAAATGATAAGTCTATTTTTCAAAGACTTGTTCTTGATCAAGGGTTTTATCCGGAAGGAATTTATACAGCTCCAACAGATGACGATCTTCGTAAAGATATTGAAATATCAATGGAGATGGGTTTTAACGGAGCGCGATTGCATGAAAAAGTTTTTGAACCTCGCTTTCTTTATTGGGCTGACAAGCTTGGTTATTTGGTATGGGGAGAACAGGCCAACTGGGGCCTTGATATTACAACAGCAACTGGATTGGAGCGCTTTTTGCCGGAATGGTTGGAAGTTGTGGAGCGAGACTTCAATCATCCTGCATTAATTGGTTGGTGTCCATTTAATGAAACATGGGATTTGGATGGAAGAAAACAAAATAACGAGGTATTAAGAATTGTTTATTCTGTAACAAAACAGGTAGATCCAACCCGCCCTGTCATTGATACAAGTGGTAATTTCCACGTTGAGACTGATATTTTCGATGTGCACGATTATGATCAAAACCCCGAAACCTTTGCTGCTAGATATGAGCCGATGAAAAATGGGGGAGAAGTTTTTACAACATTCCCAGATCGACAAAGGTATGAGGGTCAGCCGTATTTTGTCAGTGAATTTGGTGGGATATGGTGGAATCCCGATCAAAAAGATGAAAAAGGATGGGGATATGGGGACAGGCCTAAATCGGAGGAGGAGTTTTTAAGTCGATATGAAGGACTGGTCTCGACACTACTCGATAATCCTAACATGTTTGGATTTTGTTACACCCAGCTTTATGACATTGAGCAAGAAGTAAATGGACTGTATACGTACAACCGTAAACCGAAGTTCGATCCGGAAATTATTCGTAAAATTAACTCCCGAACGGCAGCAATAGAAAAGGCGCTTCAAAGAAGTTAAGGCCGAGTCAGGAGGTAGTCAACGTCAATTCGGTAAACAATCAAAATATAGGAAGTTGATAGTTATCCCGATTATCGAACGCCAGGAAGAACGAGATCCATTAGATTAATAGTTCAATGTATTAATTTTTTTGAAAGTTATCCATTGAAAAAAAGTTTATAAGTGATAAAATCAAATTAATGTTATGCGTACAAGTTAGTGGTTCTTATTATAAAGCCGTGATTGTACGTATGTAGTGTATAGCTTTGAAAGCGCTTAAAATGGTTCTTAATTTTATATTGAATAGGGTGATCAAATTGGCAAAATATTCAATTGGTGTAGACTACGGTACACTATCCGGACGTGCCGTACTTGTTGAGGTCGGCTCAGGAAAAGAAGTGGCGACAGCAGTAAAAGAATATACTCACGGTGTGATGGATGAGTTCTTACCAAATGGGACAACAAAGCTTGAAGACGATTGGGCATTGCAGCACCCTAATGATTATTTAGAAGTTTTGCAAACTACGATTCCAGCAATCTTAAAGGAATCTGGCGTGTCAGCTGATGACGTGATTGGCCTTGGAATTGATTTTACAGCTTGTACGGTCCTTCCCATTCAAGTAGATGGGACACCGCTGTGCATGACGGAAGAGTTTGCAGATCATCCTCATTCCTATGTGAAGCTATGGAAGCACCATGCAGCACAGGATGAAGCGAATCGCCTGAATGAAATCGCTGAACAACGCGGCGAAGAATTTCTCAAGCGCTACGGCGGCAAGATTTCTTCGGAATGGATGATTCCAAAGATATGGCAAATTTTAAATGAAGCCCCTGAGATTTATGAGGCGGCAGATAACATCGTAGAGGCAACTGACTGGGTGATTTCGCAGCTGACAGGCGAGATTAAGAGAAACAGTTGTACGGCAGGCTATAAAGCCATTTGGCACAAACAAGATGGCTACCCTGCGAAAGACTTTTTTAAGGCGCTTGATCCGCGACTTGAAAATGTCGTTGAAGAGAAACTATCAAACAAAATTTTCTCCATCGGTTCAAAAGCAGGAGAAATTACTGAAAAAGCAGCTAAGTTAACAGGCTTGAATCCGGGAACTGCAGTGGCGGTTGCTAATGTCGATGCACATGTTTCACTTCCGGCAGTTGGGATTACGGAACCTGGGAAATTGCTGATGATTATGGGAACATCCACATGTCATGTTTTGCTAGGTGAAGAGGAAAAGGTTGTACCAGGTATGTGTGGAGTTGTAGAAGACGGTGTTATTCCAGGATATATGGGTTATGAAGCGGGGCAATCCTGCGTGGGTGATCATTTTGAATGGTTTATCGAAAACTGTGTACCGGAAGGTTATTTTACAGAGGCAAAAGAAAGAGGCGTGAATATCCACGAGTTGTTGACTGAAAAGGCGAACAAGCTGCAAGTTGGTGAAAGCGGTCTCTTGGCACTTGACTGGTGGAATGGGAACAGGTCGACACTTGTCGATGCTGATTTGACGGGTGTGTTAATAGGTGCAACCTTGCTTACGAAGCCGGAAGAAATTTACCGAGCATTAATTGAAGCGACAGCATATGGAACAAGGATGATTGTTGAAGCATTCCGTGATAATGGCGTTCCTGTGGATGAAGTGTTTGCTTGCGGCGGTATCGCTGAAAAAAATACATTGATGATGCAAATCTATGCAGATGTTTTGAATACGGAAATTAAGATCTCAGCCTCGTCACAAACACCTGCTCTTGGGTCTGCGATGTTTGGCGCAGTTGCAGCTGGAACAGAGCGCGGGGGCTATGACAATATTACTGAAGCCGCAAAAGAAATGGGGCGTGTGAAAGAAGAGACATACCTCCCAGTTTCGGACAACGCAAAGGTATATGAACAACTATTTGCTGAATATGAAAAGCTTTACGATTATTTTGGCCGCGGCGAAAATAACGTCATGAAAACACTGAAAAACATCAAAAAAGCGCAAGGCTTAGCTACATTGGACGTCGAAGCAAAACCGGTTTTTTAACTACGTTAGCGGATAGGAGGAAAACGGATGCTTGAGATATTGAAACAGGAAGTATTGGAAGCAAACTTACAGCTTCCGAAACATAGTCTTGTCACTTTTACATGGGGAAATGTAAGCGGTATCGACCGTGAGCAGGGTCTCGTTGTCATTAAACCAAGTGGCGTAGCTTATGTGGAATTGAAATTGGAAGACCTAGTTGTAGTAGATTTGGATGGAAATGTGGTTGAAGGCGAGCTGCGTCCTTCATCTGATACGGCTACACATCTTGCGCTTTATAAAGCGTTCAGTGACATTGGTGGGATTGTTCATACGCATTCACCGTGGGCGACGAGTTGGGCGCAAGCTTACAGACCGATACCAGCGCTTGGGACAACACATGCCGACTATTATTACGGTGAGATTCCGATCACTCGGCCGTTGACACAGCGGGAAATTGAGTCAGCTTACGAACTTGAAACCGGCAATGTCATCATTGAAACTTTTCAAAAGCAAGATTTAGATCCGGTAGCAATGCCGGGCGTGCTCGTTGCAGGCCATGCCCCATTTTGCTGGGGAAAAAATGCGGAAGAAGCCGTTCATAATGCGGTCGTCTTGGAAGAAGTGGCAAAAATGGCATTCAACTCATTCCAGCTCAATCCACAAATCGGACCAATGGATCAGTTTCTACTAGACAAACACTACTTACGCAAGCATGGTCCAAGGGCGTATTATGGTCAGAAATAAATCGGGTGGTCACAGGCAGGCCCCGAAGATTGTCGAAAAAACAAGGAGGATTTTCTATGTTAAAAACAAAAGATTATGAATTTTGGTTTGTTACGGGCAGTCAATTGCTTTACGGGGAAGATGTTTTGCGCCAGGTGGAGGAGCATTCGAAAATTATGGCAGCAGGCATTGATAATGATGAGTCAGTGACTTATAAGGTAGTTTTTAAATCGGTTGTCAAAGAATCAGATGCGATCCGCAGATTGTTTTTGGAAGCGAATGCTGATGAAAACTGTGCCGGAATTATTACATGGATGCATACTTTTTCACCGGCAAAGATGTGGATTGCAGGCTTGAAGGCTTTAACAAAACCATTGCTCCACTTACATACTCAATTTAATCGCGATATCCCGTGGGACAGTATCGATATGGATTTCATGAACTTGAACCAGTCCGCACATGGAGACCGGGAATATGGTTTTATCGGCAGTAGAATGAATGTTACGCGTAAAGTGGTTGTTGGTCATTGGGAAAATGAGGAAGTGCTTGAGCGTATTGGTGGCTGGATGCGGACTGCCGTTGCTTTTAATGAAAGCCAAAACTTAAAAGTAGCACGCTTTGGCGACAATATGCGTCAAGTTGCGGTGACCGAAGGCGACAAGGTGGAAGCCCAAATCCAGCTTGGATGGACGGTTAATGGTTATGGCATCGGTGACCTTGTCCAACGGATGAATGACATTTCTGAGCAAGAAGTCAATCAGTTGATGGTGGAGTATGAAGAGAAATATGACATCGTCGAAGAAGGGCAAAGTGAAGGTGCTGTAAGAGATTCGATTCGTTACCAGGCAAGAATTGAGCTCGGTTTGAAAGCATTTTTGGAAGAAGGCGGATACACGGCGTTCACAACAACCTTCGAAGATTTGCACGGCATGCGCCAGCTTCCTGGTCTTGCTGTCCAGCGCTTAATGGAGCAAGGCTATGGCTTTGCAGGCGAAGGCGACTGGAAAACTGCGGCGCTCGTTCGATTAATGAAAATTATTGCGGACGGAAAGGACACTTCATTCATGGAAGATTATACGTACCACTTTGAGCCTGGCAATGAGCTTGTTCTAGGTTCACATATGTTGGAAGTGTGTCCTACCATTGCTGAGACAAAACCGAGAATTGAAGTTCATCCACTTGGAATTGGCGGCAAAGAAGATCCTGCACGGATCGTGTTTGATGGAGCGAGCGGTGCGGCGCTGAACGCATCCATTATCGACATTGGCCATCGTTTCCGATTGGTGATCAATGAAGTAGATGCAGTGAAAGTGGAAAAGGATATGCCGAAGCTTCCGGTTGCTCGCGTGCTCTGGAAATCGCAGCCGTCACTTGCCCAAGCTGCCGAAAACTGGATCATGGCTGGCGGCGCTCACCATTCATGCTTCTCATACAAAGTTACACCGGAACAGCTTAAAGACTTTGCTGAACTTGTCGGAATTGAATCCGTCTTAATCAACAACGACACAAACACACATGCATTCCAAAACGAACTGCGCTGGAACGAATTGCTATACCGATAATTCGACAAGTGACAGGCACGCCCCGAAGTTTGTCGAATGAAGAATAGAGAGGATTGAGTCTAATGAAAAACCATGTTGTCATTAATGCGGATATTGAAAAGGCTAAAATTAATAAGAATATTTATGGTCATTTTGCTGAGCATCTTGGGAGAGGGATTTACGAGGGAATTTGGGTCGGAGAGGATTCATCGATTCCAAATACCAATGGGATTCGTAATGATGTGCTTGCCGCGCTGAAAAACTTGAATATTCCCGTTTTACGCTGGCCAGGGGGCTGTTTTGCGGACGAATATCATTGGAAAGACGGTATTGGCCCACGTGAAAATCGGAAGAGGATGATTAACACCCATTGGGGTGGTGTTGTAGAGAACAACCATTTTGGGACGCATGAATTCATGATGCTTTGTGAAATGCTTGAGACAGAACCATATATTTGCGGCAATGTCGGGAGCGGCACCGTTCAAGAAATGTCTGAATGGGTTGAATATATGACGTTTGACGGCGAATCTCCTATGGCGAACTTGCGGAAAGAAAACGGCCGTGAAGAGCCTTGGAAATTGACCTATTTCGGCGTCGGTAATGAAAACTGGGGCTGCGGCGGGAATATGCGTCCTGAATATTATGCGGATTTATACCGCCGTTATCAAACGTATGTCCGCAATTACGGCGACAATCGAATTTACAAAATTGCCGGCGGGGCTAATGTCGATGACTACAATTGGACTGAAGTGCTGATGAAAAATGCCGCAAGAATGATGGATGGCCTAAGCCTTCACTATTACACAATCCCGGGCGAATTCTGGACAGGGAAAGGATCAGCAACAGATTTCCCTGAAAGCGAATGGTTCATCACATTAAAGAAAGCACTTCATATGGATACCCTGATTACGAAGCATAGCACGATTATGGACAAGTATGATCCCGAGAAAAGAATCGGCATGATCATTGACGAGTGGGGAACTTGGTTTGATCCGGAGCCGGGCACAAATCCAGGATTCCTTTATCAGCAAAATACGATCCGTGACGCGCTTGTTGCTGGACTTCATTTTAATGTTTTCCACGAGCATGCGGACCGTGTTCAAATGGCGAATATTGCGCAAACAATTAACGTATTGCAAGCGATGATTTTGACGGAAGGCGAAAAAATGATCTTAACGCCGACCTATCATGTGTTCGATATGTTTAAAGTGCATCACGATGCTACCTTGTTGGCAGTCGATGGCCAGTTTGGACAATATGAGCTTGATGGCGAGTCATTGCCGCAGACGAGTGTATCTGCTTCAAAGGATGCAAACGGAAATATTCATATCAGTCTTTGTAACCTTGATCATCAAAATGCGGCTGAAATGGAAGTAGATCTTCGCGGGATTAACCTCGAAGCAGCTAGTATTAGTGGAACGATTTTAACCGCAGGTGAAATGAATGCCCACAACACATTTGAACAGCCTGAAAATGTGAAGCCAGCTGAGTTCACAGAAGTAAAAGCAGATGGACAATCACTTTCTGTTACACTTCCGCCAATGTCAGTCGTTGTTTTAGCTGTTAAATGAGGGGCGAAGTTCGATGAATGGATTGTGTAAAGGATGTACTGGGAGTGTGATTGTTTCCGACGAAGTGCTGGAGGACATGCTGCTAGACGCAAAGCAGCGAGGCTTGAATCTCATTCAAGACCAAATTTATGAAGAGCGGCTACGCATTTGCAATAGCTGCCCTTCACTCCAATACGGAACAACCTGTATGCACAGTGGCAGTCTTGTACGCTACAGAGCGAAAATAGTTGAAAGCAACTGTCCATTTCCACATGGTGCGAAATGGTCGGGGGGTGACAGGCACGCCCCGAAGTATGTCGAATAATTAGCGAAAGGGATGAAGGTTAATGGGTAGTAAGAAGGCGAAGATGATTGTTGAGAAGGATTTTAAGGTTTCTGAGGTTGATAAGCGGATTTATGGGTCGTTTGTTGAACATTTGGGTAGGGCGGTTTATGGCGGGATTTATGAGCCTGGGCATCCGGAGGCTGATGAAAATGGATTTCGTAAAGATGTGATTGAGCTTGTGAAGGAGTTGAATGTTCCGCTCGTTCGTTATCCTGGCGGGAACTTTGTATCAGGCTACAACTGGGAGGATGGCGTCGGTCCAAAGGCAGATCGTCCACGCCGACTTGAACTTGCATGGAGAACAATCGAAACGAATGAACTTGGTACAAATGAATTCGTGGATTGGGCAAAGCTTGTTAATGCAGAAGTCAATATGGCTGTTAACTTGGGAACTAGAGGAATAGATGATGCCAGAAATTTGCTTGAATATTGTAACCATCCATCAGGTACATACTACAGCGATTTGCGCATTTCCCACGGCTATAAAGACCCTCATAAAATTAAAACGTGGTGTCTTGGAAATGAAATGGACGGTCCTTGGCAAATTGGCCATAAAACCGCACATGAATATGGAAGGTTGGCAAATGAAACAGCCAAGGTTATGAAGCTTGTTGATCCATCGATTGAGCTTGTGGCTTGCGGCAGTTCCAACCGTAGTATGCCGACGTTTGCTGACTGGGAAGCCACCGTTCTTGATCATACGTATGAAAACGTTGAGTTTATATCTCTTCATCAATACTACGGTAATCGTGCCAACGATGTAGCTAATTACCTTGCTCTTTCGCTTGAGATGGATGACTTTATCAAATCAGTCATTTCAATTGCAGATTATATCAAAGCAAAGAAACACAGCAAAAAAACCATCAACCTATCATTTGATGAGTGGAACGTTTGGTATCATTCCAATGATGCTGACCGTAAAATTGATCCATGGACTATTGCTCCTCCTCAACTTGAAGACATTTATAATTTCGAGGATGCGTTGCTTGTCGGCTCCATGCTTATCACGTTACTGAAACATGCTGATCGCGTAAAAATAGCTTGTATGGCTCAATTAGTAAATGTTATTGCTCCAATCATGACTGAAACCGGCGGTCCAGCTTGGAAACAAACAATTTTCTATCCTTATATGCATGCTTCTGTTTATGGGAGAGGCGTTGTGCTGAATCCAATCGTATCCAGCCCTAAGTATGACAGTAAAGATTTCACTGACGTGCCAGTGCTTGATACAACCGCTGTATATAATGAAGAAAAAGAAGAATTGACGATTTTCGCAGTCAACCGGGACTTGGAAGATAGCCTATTGCTAGAAAGCGATATTCGTAATTTCGAAGGTTACAAGGTTGTTGAGCATATCGTCCTTGAAAATAATGAATTGAAACAAGTAAATACGGCAAAAGAACAAGCAGTCGTGCCTCATTCTCGCGGAGATGCCACTAATGACAACGGGATTGTAACAGCGTCCCTTCCAAAACTTTCTTGGAATGTTATTCGTCTGAAAAAATAGAAATTCTGGGGTCAGAATCGCAAGTGACTGACCCCAATAATAGATATTCGCATTGAATACCCAGCGATAGTTTAGTAATTGTTTCAAATAATTATGAATAATAATTAGTGGTTGGATGATTTAAACAACTTTTGCACGTTTTTGTCTTAGCGCTGTCTTTTTGGTAATTAACTTTTTTTACAAAATTAGGGGGGAAAAGTATGAAAAAGAAAAGTATACTTGTATTATTTTTTGGACTACTGGCCATCGTGCTAGCAGCTTGTGGAGGCAAGGAGTCTAGTTCGGAAAAAGCAACAGACACAGTAGTTGTAGGAGACGATATTAAGGGTGCAACTGAATTGTCGTTTTGGACTTTTGCTGGATTGCATATGGAATTTTTTGAAGATGCTGCTGTCCGCTGGAATGAAACTAACCCTGATAGACCGATTAAATTGAAAGCGGAAACATATCCTTATGACCAAATGCATAATAACCTTCTGCTTGCTCTACAATCTGGAAAAGGGGCGCCTGACATCGTTGACATCGAAATAAGTCGTTTCCCTAACTACCTGCAAGGTGAACCTCAGTTATTACCTATGAATGAATTTGTTGATCCTGAAATCGATAATTTTGTTAGAGCGCGTTTAGATATTTATAGTAAAGATGGTCAATTTTACGGTATGCCAACTCATGTTGGGGCATCTGTCATGTACTATAACAAAGAAATTATGGATGAGGCTGGAGTAGATATCGATTCTATCAAAACATGGGAAGACTATGTGGAAGCTGGGAAACAAGTTGTAGCCAAGACGGGTAAAATGATGACTAATGTCCATACAGGAGATTACATGACTATGTGGGAGATGATTAGTCAACAAGGTTCAGATTGGTTTGATGAAAATGGAGAAGTAACAGTTGATAGTAAAGAGAATATTAAAACGCTCCAATTCCTTCACGACATGGTATATGTGAATAAAATTGCTGAACTAACTCCTGGCGGACAACCCCATGCTGAAGAATACTATGCATATATGAATGATGGTGAGGCTGCTTCTATTTCGATGCCATTATGGTATATGGGTAGATTCATAGAAAATATGCCAGACCTAAAAGGTAAGATCGTTGTTCGTCCGATGCCGGCTTGGGAAGCTGGTGGCTTCAGATCAGCTGGAATGGGAGGAACGGGAACCGTTGTTACAAACCAAACGAAACATCCTGAAATAGCAAAAGAATTTTTAGCTTTTGCGAAGTTGTCAAAAGAAGCTAATATTAAACTTTGGACAGTTTTAGGCTTCGATCCTCCACGTTGGGATGTATGGGAAAGCGATGAAGTTAAAGCAGATAATAAGTTTTATCAATTTTTCGGAAATGATATTTTCGATACTCTTCTTGATATAAAGGACGAGATCAATGCGGTCCACATTACACCACAGACACCAGAGGTTCAAAATGAAATTAATACAGTCGTATTTGACAGTGTTCTTAGACAGCAGTCACAAACAGCAGAAGAAGCACTGAAAGAAGCGGCAGATAAGATTAGGAGCAACAAACAGTAAGCAATTAAAAAATCTATGAATAGCAAATAATATCCTTCAGGGCGGGTCTTCCCCCGCCCTAAATAATAGGGGGGATCCTTATGTTACCATCGCCTAAAATGACAGCCGTTCAAGACATACATGTAAAAAGCCCTAATAAAATTTTGCGATTTTTAAACTCCAAAAAAGTAGTTCCCTATGTTTTTGTTTCACCCTTTGTTCTTTCTTTTTTTATCTTTACTTTTTATCCAACTATTAAAGCAATCATTATGAGCTTTCAAAGTATATTACCTGGCCAAGTAACTTTCATTGGGTTAAGAAATTATTCTAGAATTTTTAACCCAACTTTTTATAAAGCGTTATCGAATACGAGCATTTATGTTATTTTTACAGTTGTTATTTTAGTTATTGTTCCAATTATCTTGGCAGTACTGCTAGATTCAAAGTTTGTAAAATATAAAGTGTTATTTCGAGCTTCATTATTTATCCCTGCATTAACATCAACCATTGTTGCCGGGATGGTGTTTCGATTATTATTTGGTGAAACAGATAGTGCGGCGGCTAACCAAGTTTTACATTGGCTAAACTTAGAATCTGTAGAATGGAGATATAAAGCTTGGTCAGGAATGTTGTTAATGGTTTTGCTTTGTTGTTGGCGTTGGATGGGAGTAAATATATTATATTTTCTTGCCGCTTTACAAAATGTTCCTAGAGAATTATATGAATCTGCAGACATTGATGGCGCATCTAGATTTCAAAAGTTTCGCTTTGTCACATTACCATTCTTAAAACCCGTGACTATTTTTGTTTCCACGATTTCTGTGATCGGAGGCTTTCGGATGTTCGAGGAGAGCTTCGTATATTGGACAGGTGGATCGCCGGGAAATATTGGCTTAACGGTCGTCGGTTATTTATATCAACAAGGTATTCAACAAAATAATATGGGCTTTGGTGCTGCAATTGGTGTCATATTGATGTTGATTATCTTTGTGGTGAGCTTTATTCAACTAATTCTGACAGGAGCCTTTAAAAGAGGAGATGAATAAAAATGAAGATGAATAAACAAGATATGACACTACAATGGCTAGTAAATATTGGTTTTGTAATTGTTTCTTTAATAGCGCTTTTTCCAATCCTTAGTTTATTGCTCTCATCTTTTAGGCCCTCATCAGAGTTAATGCGGAATGGGATCAGTTTAACAGTAGACTTTAGTACATTAAACATTAATAACTATCAATATATTTTTACCGAGGCAGGTAATTATTGGACTTGGTACGGAAATAGTTTAATCCTTTCAGTCATTACAGTCGTTCTCTCGCTATTTTTCTCATCAATGGTTGGATATGCATTAGCTCTATATGACTTCAAAGGTAGAAACGTTTTATTCATGCTTGTTTTGTTTATTTTGATGGTGCCCTTTGAAATCTTAATGTTACCGTTGTATCAATTAATGATCAACGTGCAATTGATTAATACATATGCAGCCGTTTTGCTTCCTGCGATTGTTGCACCTATTGCTGTATTCTTCTTTAGGCAGTATGCATTGGGGCTACCGAAAGAATTAATGGATGCGGCAAGAATTGACGGATCAACTGAATATGGAATCTTTTTTAAAATCATGTTGCCATTGATGACCCCATCTTTAGCGGCAATGGCAATTTTACAAGGGCTCGGTAGTTGGAATAACTTCCTGTGGCCACTGATAGTGTTGCGATCGAATGACATGTTTACTTTACCAATTGGTTTGGCTACTTTATTAACTCCATACGGAAATAACTATGATGTATTAATAGCGGGATCTGTTATGACGATTGTTCCTATTATTTTACTGTTTATTTTCTTCCAACGTTATTTCGTGGAAGGACTTACAGTTGGGGGAGTTAAAGGATAAAAGCATAAAGGTGGCGGCAGCATGGATGGAAAACAAATTGTAACATCACTTGATCGAATTCTACATTGGATTATTAGACTAGGAGTACTAAGTGGATTGTGGTTTTTATTCTCTTTCCTCGGTGTGCTTGTGGCCGGCGTTTTTCCAGCAACTGTAGCTGCATTAGGGGTATCCAGGGAGTGGGTTAAGGGAAACCACGAGATTCATATATGGAAAACGTATAAAAAGATTTACAGGCAGGAATTTGTAGGCGCCAATATATTGGGATGGATCCTTTCTATCGGAGGGGCTTTACTCTATATAAACTATCGCGTGATGGCCAATACAGCTGATGAAATATTATTTATTATTCCATTCGCTTTCTATCTAATATTATTTTTCTATTCGATCATTGTTTTATGGTCTTTTCCGTTGCTTGCCCATTATCAAGCCCCATGGCATCAACATATTAAAAATGCATTCATTATTGGTATTTCAAAAATACATTATTCAATATTCATTGGAATGGTTATTTTTATCGTTTCTTATGTTTCCTTGGAGCTTCCGGCTTTTATTCCGTTTTTTTCCATCAGTATCGCCGCAACAGGCTGTATGTGGTTTTCCATGCAAGTTTTTAAGAAAGTGGATAATAGACATTCTTAGAAATTTAATATTAGGTTAAAAAAACACGATAGGAGATGAAAGGATGAGAACGACAAAGACTATGAATCAGCCGAAAATTAACGACAAATTTTGGCGCAGATATATGGATGTAGTTCGGAATGAGGTCATCCCTTACCAATGGGAAGCCCTAAATGATCGAATTGAGGGCGCCGCCCCGAGTCATGCCATTGAAAATTTCCGAATCGCTGCGGGAGAAGCGGAAGGTGAATACCACGGTTTTGTGTTTCAGGATAGTGATGTTGCAAAGTGGATTGAAGCTGTGGCTTACAGTTTAGCGACGGATCCAAATCCGGAATTGGAAAAAACAGCGGATGAATTGATTGCGTTAATTGGAAAGGCCCAGCAGGATGATGGCTATTTGAATACTTATTTTACAATTAAGGAACCTGAAGCACGTTGGACAAATTTGCGAGATCAGCATGAACTATATTGTGCAGGCCATATGATGGAAGCTGCCGTGGCTTATTATGAAGTAACTGGAAAACGTGAATTATTGGATATTATGTCGCGGTTTGCTGATTATATCGATACTGTTTTTGGAGAAGAAGCCGGAAAAATCCAAGGATATGACGGTCATCAGGAGATTGAACTGGCGCTTGTGAAATTATATGAAGCAACAGGAAATGAAAAGTATTTGAACCTCAGTAAGTTTTTTATTGAAGAGCGGGGTAGACAGCCACACTTTTTTGATCAAGAAAGTGAAGCAAGAGGGGACAAAGAGCCATTTTGGTATTATGGAAGCTATCGCTATAGCCAATCGCATCTTCCTGTCAGGGAGCAAAAGGAAGCGGCGGGCCACTCAGTAAGGGCTGTGTACATGTATTCGGCAATGGCAGATCTGGCGGCAAAAACAGGTGACGAATCACTTGTTGAAGCTTGTAAAACACTTTGGGAAAATGTGACGAACAAGCAAATGTATGTGACGGCTGGAATCGGTTCAAGTGAGTTTGGAGAGGCGTTCAGCTTTAACTATGATTTACCAAACAATACGTCCTATACGGAAACATGCGCTTCGATTGGATTGGTTTTCTGGGCTCAGCGAATGCTAAATCTCGATAAACACGCAAAATATGCTGATGTTATGGAGCGTGCTTTATATAATGGAACGATTAGCGGCATGGATCTAAATGGGAAAAAGTTTTTTTATGTGAATCCGTTGGAAGTTTGGCCAAAGGCATGCATTAGACATGATAAGCGCCATGTGAAACCTGAAAGGCAAAAGTGGTTTAGCTGTGCATGCTGTCCACCGAACTTAGCGAGGTTAATCGCGTCGATTGGAAGATATATTTATACCCAGCATGATGATGAACTATTTGTAAATCTTTATATGGGCAATAAAGCGGAATTTGCGCTGAATGGTCAAACAGTTAAGCTTGTGCAAAGAACAGAATATCCATGGGATGAAACGATTTCCCTAACAGTTAGCCCTGAGGGTGATTGTGAATTTACTTTAGCATTAAGAATCCCTGGTTGGTGCAGGAAAGCCTACTTAAAAGTTAACGGAGAATATGTGGATCTTGAAGACATCACTTCAAATGGATATGCATATGTGAAAAGGGTTTGGCAAGCAGGCGATCAAGTAGAACTCGTTTTAACCATGCCTGTTGAACGAATCAAGGCGCATCCTAATGTTAGAGAAAATGCCGGAAAAACAGCATTGCAAAGAGGGCCAGTTATTTATTGTATTGAAGAAGTGGATAATGGCGCCAATTTGCCCAATATTTTTCTACCTGAAAATGCAGTTTTTAGTGCACGCTTTGAACCAGAATTACTTGGCGGCGTTACGGTGGTAACAGCTGAAGCGGAGCGGTTGAACGATTCCGGGTGGGGAGAGTCCTTGTACAAGCCAATTGATATAAATCAATATCATTCTTTCAAGCTGACAGCTATTCCATATTATGCTTGGTGTAACCGGGAACCAGGGGAAATGCTTGTCTGGATAAATGAGAAATGAAGCTCGATTATTTTGTAAAACGATGTGACAGGCGGTTACACTTAATTGGTGGTTCTGCCTAATAATATTCCAGCTACCTCTCCTATAATCGGAAAATAGTATTTATTTCGACCATTGTATACTATAATTTATAGGAGAGATAGATCTTTGTGTTTTGGACTAGCTTTAAAATACCATGACAGGAGATTCACCATGAATAAGCTAAATAGAAAGCTGTTTACTTATGCCATAAATTTTACGATTTTGATTTTCGGCATGCAGATGACGATGATTGGTCCGCTCATTGAAAAAATGTCTCAGTCGTTTCAGTTATCTGTGGCCCAGATGGGGTCTTTTTTTACGGTTTCCGCTGCCGGGTTTACCGTAGCCATTATTTTTGGTGGCATTATTTCAGACCGAATTGGCAAAAAGCGGGTCGTCATTTGGTCTGGGTTTGGATTTGCAAGCGCCCTTCTTTTATTCTCGCTTTCACCGTCGCTACTTTTCTCTATTATTCTATTTTTTTTAGCGGGAGGTTTCGGTGGCGTCATTGAAGGCACGCTAAGTGCGATGGTCGCTGATATCAATCCTGGAAACGAGAGGCGCGCAGTTACATTTGCCCATGTTTTTTTTGGTGTCGGTGCCATCATTGGGCCGGCATTTGCAGGGTGGCTGGCTAATACTGATTTTCCGTGGCAATCAGCTTATATGGTAGCTTCTCTCCTTGCATTTGTCGCTGTAATTTGGGTGATTGGTTTCGAGTATCCTGCAGTGAAAGCAGAAGAAAAATTAGAAATGAAAGCGTTTAAGAGTATTTTAAGCAATCGAGGATTTCTGCTTCTCTGTACTGCAGTTGCCTTATACGTTGGGGTGGAGACGACAGTTTGGGGCTGGACTCCAAAATATTTAAGCTTGGATCTTGGGCTTAATGAAACATTCGCAGGAGTCATGGTTAGTTTGCTGTGGGCTGGAATCACCATCGGCCGGTTTATTTCCGCGATGTTGTCTGAGAAATTTTCCAACAAAGTGCTCGTCAGTGGACTTTGTCTCATCTCTATCTTGGGGCTTCTTGCCCAACTAAGTTCTGCATTACAGCCATTTGCACCCGTCACTTTTTTTCTGCTTGGAATTGGATTCTCGGGTATATGGCCTCTGATTGTGTCTGAGGCAGGAACGTTATTCAAATCGAAGTATACTGGAACCGCATTTGGTTTGGCGTTTGCAGCTGGAGGAATCGGTGGTATGACCGTTCCGTACATATTTGGATTTGTTGCAGAACATGTGCAAATGAGTATTTTGTTCGCCACTTTAACGATTCCGCTTATTTTTATTATGATCATTAGTTTTATCTTAGATAAAGCCGAAGAAGTCGAAGAATCTGCAGCGTAATAATGCCGGGAAATTTTTATAAAAAAGGAGACATGCCTCATGTCATTTAAAATCGCCTTTATAGGAGCGGGAAGTATTGGTTTTACGAGAGGATTATTACGAGATCTTCTTGCTGTACCGGAATTCAACAATATTGAAGTTGCCTTCACAGACATTAATGAGCGAAATCTCGATATGGTTACACAACTCTGTCAAAGGGACATTGATGAAAACGGCTTAAATATAAAAATACATTCGACGGTTGACCGCAGGGAAGCTTTTAAAGATGCAAAATACATTTTTTCTGTCGTGCGCATTGGCGGGCTTGAGGCGTTTCAGACGGATGTCGATATTCCGTTGAAATATGGAATCGATCAATGTGTTGGCGATACTTTATGCGCAGGCGGGATTATGTACGGACAGCGCGGCATTGTGGAAATGTTGAATATTTGCAAGGACATTAAAGAAGTGGCTGATCCCGATTGTTTATTGCTTAACTACGCAAATCCAATGGCGATGATTACGTGGGCATGCAATAAATATGGCGGGGTAAAAACAATTGGGCTTTGTCACGGTGTACAGGGCGGACATTGGCAAATTGCACAAGTACTTGGTTTGAAAAAAGAGGAAGTCGACATTATTTGTGCAGGGATTAATCATCAAACTTGGTATATTAGCGTCAAGCATAATGGTGAGGATCTCACTGGAAAATTGCTCGAAGCTTTTGAAAATCATCCTGAATACAGTAAAACTGAAAAAGTGCGTATCGATATGCTTAGACGATTTGGTTATTACAGTACAGAATCGAATGGTCATTTAAGTGAATATGTTCCGTGGTATAGAAAAAGGCCCGAAGAAATCAATGAATGGATTGATTTAGGATCATGGATTAACGGGGAAACAGGTGGTTACTTAAGGGTTTGTACGGAAGGCAGAAACTGGTTCGAAACGGATTTTCCGAATTGGCTAAAAGAAAAACCTCTTGAATATATTCAAGAGAATCGTAGTGAAGAACATGGCTCATATATAATAGAAGGACTTGAAACAGGACGGGTATATCGAGGGCATTTCAACGTGGTCAATAATGGTGTAATTTCAAATTTACCAGATGATGCTGTGATCGAAGCACCTGGATATGTAGATAGCAATGGGATTAACATGCCACAAGTTGGCGATTTACCGCTTGGGCCGGCTGCAGTATGCAACGTTAGTATTTCTGTACAAAGACTTGCTGTTGAGGCAGCTGTTAATGGGAACGACTTCTTATTACGTCAAGCGATGATGATGGACCCGCTTACTGGTGCTGTCTGTAATCCGAAAGAAATTTGGCAAATGACGGATGAACTGCTTGTCGCCCAGGAAAAATGGTTGCCTCAATACGGAGAAGCAATAGAAAAAGCGAAAGAAAGATTAGCTTTAGGAGATTTAATTCCGACTAAAGAAGATTATCAAGGTGCAGCGCGTCTGAAGGTAAAAACTGTTGAAGAAATGGCGGAAGATCGTGACGCGGCTAATAAAAATGCTGGAGAAGCGGATAAGGCGAAGGAACGTCCTTCTGCGTTAATTTAAAACGCAACAAAAGTAGTGAATACAACTTTAGTTTTTGTTTACACATTAAAAGGTGAGAGAAAGTGACAATAAGGCGTATTTTGACTGGTTCGAGTACGTAGGTCTAAATAAAGCTTGTATGATTGTAATGAAAGAATAAAGACTTACAATGGAGGAGAAAAAAAGATGAAAAGAATAGTAAAACCCAATCAGCCTTTAATCGAGCATATTTATACAGCTGACCCTTCTGCCCATGTGTTTGAAGGTAAAATTTATATTTACCCTTCCCATGATTTAGACCATGATGGACCTTCCAATGATAATGGCGATCAATATGCTATGGAGGATTACCATGTCCTGTCACTTGATGACTTTGATTCTCCTTGTGTGGACCACGGGGAAGTTCTCCATATAAAAGATGTTCCTTGGGCAAAGCAACAAATGTGGGCGCCGGATGCAGCTTTCAAAAACAATACATACTACTTATATTTTCCGGCGAAAGATCATGATGAAATTTTCCGAATTGGGGTGGCTACTAGTCCTAACCCAGCTGGACCTTTTACTCCGCAAGAAAATTACATACAAGGTAGTTTCAGTATGGATCCCGCTGTCCTAGTTGATGATAATAACAGAGCATATATGTATTTTGGCGGCCTTTGGGGTGGTCAATTGGAAAAGTGGCGGACAGGTAGCTTTGATCCTAACGGAAAAGGTCCTGCTCCTTCGGAACCTGCATTAGGTCCAATGTTTGCTGAAATGAACGATGACATGCTGTCTTTTAAAGGGAAGCCTCAAGAAATCTCCATTATCGATGAAGAAGGAAATCCTATTTTGGCTGGTGACGAGGAAAGAAGATTTTTTGAAGGTCCATGGGTTCATAAATACAACGGGTATTATTATCTTTCCTATTCCACAGGAACAACCCATCTTCTAGCTTATGCAATGAGTAAAAACCCACAAGGTCCGTTTGTTTATAAAGGTAAAATCTTAACCCCAGTTCTTGGTTGGACAACACACCATTCTATTGTGGAATTTAACGACAAATGGTATTTATTTTATCATGACGCCTCTTTATCCGGTGGTGTAAACCATAAGCGAAGTGTAAAGTACACGGAGTTAAAATATAATGGGGATGGAACCATACAAACGATTGAATACAGGCTTTAAATCGAGTAGGGGGGGAATTGCCCGGTAATTACCCCCAACCTCCCCGTCGAGGGATATGACTATCATGTACATTACCAGGTGTGACAATGGTTCCTATACCCGCTTTCAGGGTCCGTTGAGCTCTCTTTAATTTCATCCATTTCTTCTTTTTCGAACTTCTCAGGTGGGAAGGTTTAGTAAACATTCAATATACTTGTAATGAAGTAGAATATAATCGTGAGATATTTGCCAGCTACCCTAATGGAGTCATGGTCATTCGGGTAACTGCTTCCAAAAAACAATCTGTTTTATTTCATGTGTATTTTGATCGGGGGCAGACTAGAAATTTAGATGAGATGGAGGCAGTTAGCTCCGATTGTCTAGTGATGCGAGGGAAGACCGGAGGAGAAAACGGAATTAGCTTTAGAAGTTGGAACAGTGAATCCGGGATCTGGCGAGCTTACTGTATCACTGCCTAACGGAACATAAGTCAGCGTCGATGTGGAAAAGGATGGAAAATGGAAAGCGAAATTACCAAACAAATCATTAAACAAAGGTGATCTCGGAATAATAAATAATTTGTGAAAAGGCCCCTGTGTTCGGTGAATATTTTGCCGGACACGGGGGCTATCTATTTTCTTAATCAAGTTTAACACCTTATTTTTGTTTCCTATATTCCTTCGGTGTTAAGCCTGTAATTTTTTTAAAAGTCCTATAAAAATGGGGCATGCTTTTATAGCCAGATTGATTAGCAATTGCATGAATAGGCTCATTTGTAGCTAAAAGCATTTCTTTAGCTAAAATTAATCGTTTTGCTGTAATATAATCTGTTAAATTTAGACCGACAAGCTCTTTGAAGACACGGCTGAAATGAGCAGAAGATACAGCTGCAAAATGTGCAATAGTTAACAAATCCAGATTGTCCCCTATATGTTCGTCAATGTATAGGAGGCTTTTTTTTAGCCATTCAGGCTCATGATTAACAGTGTTTTCCTGTAGCTTTAAACAATGCCTGTTTAAATCAAGTAAAAGCATATGTAAGAGAAGAAGGAGGGCCTCAGAACTGTCAACGCCGCTGTGATTACACTCTGCTTCCATCTCTTCTAAAAACCTCTCAATTCGCATCTTCATGTTTTCGGGAATTGAAAAGCGGTATTCTTTTTCTTTCTTGCTTTCTTCTAAAATTCTAGCGAAAGCAAAGCTCCTCATAAAAGGTGATTGTATGAGAGTCGATGGGTGAAAAAATATTGCAGTAGAGGTAATCGGAATATCGGAATCAGGAACAGCTCGATGAATCGTATTAGCAGGTAGAATGAAAATATCGCCTTCATTTACATCGTAAAAATACTGATCAATGAAAAACGTACCTTTTCCACGATAAACATAGACGATTTCATGCCAATCATGAACGTGATCGGGGAGTTCATGGTCTGGTTGTTTGGTGTCCTTAAAAACAATATGTAACGGTAACGTATTGTTAGTATCAATTGATTTTGCTAAGGGTTTCATTAAAAGCCCTCCAAAATTTGAGATTATAATTCATCATATCATGAAAAGGTACTAATCTAGCAAAAATAACTATTTTTATAACAATATATAAGTGGTAAGATTATATGAAAGCGTATACATACATTTCGATAGAGGGAAGAAAGGAAGAAGTGCATGGATTATCGAATTTTAGGTTCAACAGGATTATCTGTTTCCACACTCAGCTATGGAGCCTCATCACTCGGATCAGTTTTTCGAGATATAAATGAGGAAGAAGGGATTAAGGCAGTCCATACTGCTATCGATATGGGTATTAATTTAATAGATGTTTCACCCTATTATGGCTTAACAAAAGCGGAAAATATACTTGGGAAAGCATTAGCGACAGTGGACCGAGATAAATATTATTTATGTACGAAAGCTGGTCGATACGGAGAACATGAATTTGATTTTTCGTATGATCGCATTATTAAAAGTGCAGAAGAAAGCATGAAGCGTCTTCAAGTTGAATACTTGGACATACTTCTTCTTCACGATATTGAATTCAGCAACCGGGCTCAAGTGCTTGAGGAAGGGATTCCCGCTTTGCAACATTTAAAAAAGCAAGGGAAAATTAGATACCTAGGCGTTTCGGGTCTTCCATTATCCATTTTTGAAGATACGTTAAATCATACTTCATTAGATGTGATTTTGTCGTATTGCCATTATACGCTTAATGACAACTCACTTGAAACAATCCTGCCATTATTAGCTGAAAAACAGACCGGTGTGATGAATGCTTCACCTCTAGGCATGGGCTTGCTTAGTCAAAAAGGAGCGCCACCTTGGCACCCTGCAAGCCAGAAAATAAAAGAGATTTGCCGTCAAGCAGTGATGTATTGCGAGTCGCAAGGGACGCCTGTCGAAAAACTAGCAGTTCAGTTCTCGACTGCTAATTCACTTATACCTACGACCTTAATCAGTACGGCGAATCCCGAAAATATTTCAAAAAATATTCGGTGGCTTGAAGAGCCACTTGATAGGGATTTATTAATAGAAGTACAGCGGATATTGGCTCCTATCCATAATGAATCTTGGAGTGATTAGATGAAGAAAGAATGAGTTTTTAGCTACACAAAGGTAGAAGATTAGTTGGAGAAAGTTTTTAGAAAAAGTTTATGGTAAATGTAAATCCCCACTCATAATGAATCACACGGAAGAAGGAGGAAAAATGAAAACAATTGTATGTCAAGAACCATATAAATGGGCCCTAATCGAAAGTGAAAAACCAACATGTCAACAAGGAGAAGCGCTTGTACGTGTCCAACGTATTGGTATTTGCGGGACAGATTTGCATGCTTTTTGCGGCAATCAACCATATTTTACTTATCCCCGCGTTCTTGGCCATGAACTGTCGGGAACGGTGGAAGAAATTAGATCTGAAGATACCACCATCAAAGTAGGTGATCAAGTTTCCATCATTCCTTATTTGGAGTGTGGACATTGTCCGGCATGCCGCTCCGGAAAAACAAATTGCTGCTCTTCATTAAAGGTGCTTGGTGTTCATCAAGATGGCGGCATGACTGAATTTATATCCGTACCTGCTGACCATTTAATAGAAGCGAATGATCTGACGCTTGATCAAGCGGCAATCATTGAACCTTTAAGCATAGGTGCCCATGCTGTCCGTAGGGCCAAATTACAAAAAGGTGAAAAAGTACTAGTCATAGGTGCGGGACCGATTGGTTTAGGTGTGATGGCATTTGCGAAATTGCAAGGAGCAACAGTGGCAGCGATGGATATGAATAAAGAGCGTCTTCATTATAGTAAAAACGAGATTGGCATTGATCACACAGTCCATGCTGGGGAAAATACAATCAATGAGCTGCGAGAGCTGTTTAACGGGGAACTTCCAGAGACAGTGTTTGATGCCACTGGCAATGTGCATTCAATGAATGCATCTTTTGCCTATCCCGAACAAGGTGGAAAGTTAATTTTTGTCGGACTTGTAAAAGATAACGTCATTTTTTCCGATCCTGAATTCCATAGAAAAGAACTAACACTGATGAGTAGCCGAAACTCAACAAAAGAGGACTTTTTACATGTCAAGCAGGCGCTTGAGAGCAGTAAAGTACATATGGACGGATTTTTGACTCACCATTGTCACTTTCAAGAAATGCCAATAGTATTCGAGGATTGGCTCACACCGGAATCAAATGTCATTAAAGCAATAGTGGAAATTTCAAATTAAGGTGCGTAGGAAGCAATAGGTAGAAAAACAATGTCATACCTAAATTAAGGAGATGTTAAAGATGAAATTAATGTATAAAAAACCGGCGGTCGCATGGACAGAAGCCTTACCTATCGGAAATGGCCGACTAGGGGCGATGGTTTTTGGTGGAATCGAAAAAGAACACCTACAGATTAACGAAGATACATTGTGGTCAGGATCTCCTAAAGAGAGTAATAATAAGGAAGCAAAAGCATTACTGCCAAAGCTTAGACAACTAATCAGCGATGAAAAGTATGAAGAAGCGGATCAGCTGTCAAAAAAAATGATGGGGCCGTACACTCAATCATTTATGCCTTTTGGCGATATATATTTTCGATTTCATCACGGAAATCTTGGAAGAAATTATGTTAGAGAATTAGACTTACAATCAGCCGTTTCACGCGTTTCTTACTGTGTTGGAAATGCAGCATACAAACGGGAATTCTTTAGTTCTTTCCCGGATCAAGCATTAGTTATGCGCTTTGAATGCAGTAAACCAGGATTGTTAAATTTCACAGCATCATTTTCAAGCAGCTTACAAGCAGAGGTTTTCAACGATGATACAGACCTTGTTTTAACAGGTTATGCACCAAAGCATGTCGAGCCAAGTTATGTGATGGCGGATGATCCTGTTGTTTTTGAAGAAGAAGGAGGTATGAATTTCGAAGGCCGTCTTTCAGTAAAACATGATGGTGGTAATGTTAAATGGAAAAATGGACAGCTGATTGTGGAAGGGGCTTCCAAAGCAACTCTTTTCTTTACTGCAGCTACAAGCTTTAATGGCTTCGATCTCTCACCAGTAAAAGATGGGCGTGACCCTTCTCATTACTCAAAAGAAGATATGAAAAAAGTAAAAGAAAAATCGTATGAGGAATTACTTCAAAACCATTTAAAGGATTATCAACATTTATTTGGCCGTACATCATTAACTCTCTTTTCAGAAGAGGACCATTCTTCGCTTCCTACAGATCAGCGTATTGAACAATTCGGTGCAAAGGACAAGCAACTCGTAGCTCTTCTATTCCAATACGGGAGATATTTATTAATCGCTAGTTCTAGGAAAGGGACACAACCAGCTAATTTACAAGGGATATGGAATGATCAAGTACGCCCACCGTGGAGCAGTAATTTTACATTAAATATCAATGCTGAAATGAATTATTGGCCGGCAGAAGTTTGCCATTTAGCTGAATGTCATCTTCCTTTACTTGAATTTATTGAAGACTTAGCTGTAAACGGTGCAAATACGGCAGAGACCAATTATGGAATGCGCGGATGGGTGGCTCACCATAATAGTGATATTTGGAGACAATCTTCCCCAGTTGGTAATTATGGTGACGGAGACCCCATTTGGGTGATGTGGCAAATGGGCGGCGCTTGGTTGGCACAGCACTTATGGGAACACTATGCATTTAATAGAGATAAAACATTTTTGCAAGAAAAAGCTTACCCGATTATGCGGGATGCGGCTTTATTTTGTCTTGATTGGCTTGTCAAGGACAAAAATGGTTACTATCAAACATCTCCTTCGTCATCTCCTGAACATAAATTTAAACTGCCTAATGGTAAGTTAGCGGCGATTAGTTCCTCAGCAACAATGGATTTGGCCATTATTTATGACCTTTTTACAAACTGTATAGATGCTATTGAGGAATTAAAGTTAATCGACGATATTAAAGTTGATTTGGAAACAGTACTCGATCATCTTCAACCATATCAAATTGGTAAATATGGGCAACTTCAAGAATGGATTCAAGATTGGGAAGATGAAGATGTTCACCACCGTCATGTTTCTCATTTATTCGGCGTTTATCCAGGAAGACAGCTTACAGAAAATCGACAAAGTGAATTTTGGGAAGCGGCAAAAGCATCGTTAAATCGTCGTGGCGATGGGGGAACGGGTTGGAGTCTCGCTTGGAAAATAAATTTATGGGCAAGATTAAGGGATGGTAATAGGGCACATCAATTTATTGAGAACAAGCTGCAGCTTGTAAGGGAAGATGATTATAACTATCACAAAGGTGGCGTTTATCCGAACTTATTCGGCGCACATCCCCCATTCCAGATTGATGGAAATTTTGGTTTTACGTCAGGAGTAGCTGAAATGCTGCTACAGTCTCACGAAGGCTTTATTCACCTACTGCCCGCTCTTCCGGAAGAATGGCTGGAAGGAAAAGTTACGGGGCTTCGTGCTCGAGGCGGCTTCACGATTGATATGGAGTGGGAACGTGGAGAATTGAAAACCGCTAGTGTGCGTGCGGATCACAGTGGACAGTGTCAAATGAAGGTTGGATCCGGAAAAGTCAAAGTTCAAAGTGAAGCATCCATTGTTGAAAATGATAAGGGTCTGCTCCTTTTCCAAACAGAGGCGGGAAAAAGCTTTACAATTTCGTTAGAATCAACTAGTTATGTTTCCCGAACTTAATCGTAGATAAGTTCGGTTTATAAAGCTTCTCTCATTCTTTTAAGAAAGGGAGAAGTTATTTCATTGAAAAATAGATCGTGGTTTTTGTGTATATAAACAAAGAATTAAACGCGTTGCGCGAAGACGGAATATTCCAACTATAACACTGCGTTGATAATTACTTTATGAATTATATCACGGAGGGCTCTAGAAAATGAAAATGCCAAAAATTGTCCGGCGCTTTATGTTTTCTTACTTGCTAGTTTTTGCTGTGCCTCTTATAACTGGAATCATTATTTATCAAGTTTCTTATAATATGGCGAAATCAAAATCGATTCAAACGAGTAAAATGGTACTTAATCAAAGTAAGGATATTTTAGATCGACGCATGATCGAGGTAGATCGTCTTACTAGGTTGCTTGCAACTAATGAAAATTTAAACAGATTGTTAAATAGTAGCGATACTGATCAGCATACAAGATTACTTGAGATGCGGAAATTATCACAAGATTTATCTGTTTTATCACAGTCGAATAACATGTTAAAAGATATATATATTTACTTAAAGGATCAAAACATCATTATTAGTCCTGGTTCAACATATTATCGAATTGAGCATTTTTACGAAAATAATAAATATGTTAATTTGGATTTCGAACAATGGACAAATATGTTAAAGAACGGAAACCGTACAGTATTGCCATTGCAAACAATTGGAAAGTCTTATGAGCAATTTGATGCTATCTCATCTATCTACCCTATTCCATATAATGCAATTCAGGAAGTAAAAGGTGTAGCTGTTGTGGTTATTAATGAAAATAACTTGTTAGAGTTATTCGATCGCATTACAGATGGGTATAGTGGATGGGCTTATATTGTGGATAGTAACGACAATCTGTTGGCGAAGACTGGGATTGATAGAATCTCAACTGAAACGATGAATATTATAAGAGCAAGTAAAAAGGGAGCAACAAATTTCTATGCAAATGATGACCTTGTGATTTCTACTCTATCCAATAGCGATGAATGGACCATTGTAGCTGGAATACCGAAAGACAAAATACTAGTAGAAGCGAATCGTATTAAAACAACGACAATAACTGTAGCTCTGCTAACCGTTTTAGTAGGTCTTTCCATTTGCTTTTTACTGTCATATAGAAATTCCGCACCAATTAATCGAATTTTAAAGTATTTAAAACAGGAAGAAAGTGAGACAAACTTATCATATAAAAATGAATTTGCTTTTTTAGAAGGCAATATATCTCAATTAGTCAATACTAATCGTTCATTGAGAGTAGAGATAGAAGAGCAAAAGCCGTTGCTTAAAAGTGCCGTTATTAATAGGCTTTTGCGCGGAGAATTCAGTATAGATGAAGAAATAGAAGAAGCTATGAAACAAGCAGAATTTTACTTCCCGGGAAATAATGTGACGGGAAACGTCACGATTCTTTCAATTTCCGGTTATGAAATTGTAGAAAAAGGGGAAGAAATGGTCGCAGGTCATGCACTGCGTATTATCATAAAGACATTTATGGCCGATAAAAAGATGCCCTTTTTGGTAACAGATATGAGCCACAATAAATTGGTACTCATTCATATATTTCCATATGAAAAAATGGATCAAATTTATTTTCATCATGAGCAATATTTGATCGAAATATTCAATCATGTTCAATTTACTTATAAGCTCCCCATTGCATTTGGAGTAGGTGATGTTTTTACAAAATATAAAGAAATAAGTCGTTCTTTTCGAGAAGCAGATGATGCATTGAACTATGCACACTTAATGGGCAACCATACGAAAATTATTCATTACCAAGACGTGGAATCGAAAAAAAGCTTTTTCTACTACCCATTGGATATCGAGATACGATTAATGAATGCACTAAAAGTGGGTTTGCATGAGGAAGTATGCCATTTGATGGATGAAGTATTCGATCGAAATCTAAAAGAAAAGGAACTTTCCACTGAAATGGTACTTTGCTTAATTCAAGAAATGAAAGCAACTTTCCTGAAGGAATTGCAAGCAAATACCTTTACCTATGATCATTTGAAAAATGAAATGAAACACTTATACGCTGCTAGATTGGAAGATGGTATAGAAAATATAAAAAAAAGATTTTCTGACCTTTCCGAAAAACACAGTGATTTGCTACAGAAGAGAAAAAAAGAGGTGGATGAACAATTAGTAAAAGAAGTAATGACGTTTATAGAGCTAAATTACAGCGACCCAAATATGGGAGTCACGATGATTTGTGATTATGTGAAAAGGTCGGAAAAATTCCTATCTCGCCTATTTAAAGAGAATACTGGTTTTTACGTTTCGGAGTTTTTGGAACGATACAGATTGGAAAATGCAGAGAAATTATTGAGTACAACTGAAAAAACAATTGATGAAATAGCTACTTTATCCGGGTACAACAGTGCCCATACATTCCGAAGGGCTTTTAAACGCATTTATGATCTCACTCCCAATCAATGTAGAAAATATACTAGCGATAAAATACCCGAAATAACATCATAATGTAAAATTAAAAGCTGAACTCAATTGAATATAGGACGATGGGAACAGTTTTTCATTCAAACTGTTTCTTTTTTATTAGGAAACAAGGAAATTTTGATTTTTCTTTTGCAATAGTTGCAAGGGAACGTAGATTTTGTAGATAATGGATGCCCTTGCTTGCATTGTACCTAGTTGAAATTACCATTTGCTTGTTAAGATTTAACTAGGAAAGCGTTTTCAGTGAGAAGGGGGAGTTCAATGGATACTGTTACGGTAGTAAAGCCAGTTGAAGAGGCTAAGAAAAAATCTCAAACCTTAATACAGAACAATTTGAAAAAAATGAAGCGACATTGGCAACTATATTTCCTTGTTTTACCACCAGTCTTATACTTTCTAATATTTAAGTATATTCCGATGGCAAACTCTGTTATTGCCTTTAAGGATTACAGTGTTGTGCAAGGAATATGGGGAAGTCCGTGGGCTGGATGGCGTCACTTTGAATTGTTTTTTAACAATCCGCAGTTTTGGACCCTAGTGAAAAATACATTCTTCTTGAGTGTATATGCTTTATTAGTAGGTTTTCCCATTCCGATAATTTTAGCACTCTGTTTAAATGAAGTGCGGAATGGAATATTTAAACGATCTGTACAAATGATTACGTATGCACCCTACTTTATTTCCACAGTAATTATCGTTTCTATGATTATGTTATTTTTCTCTCCACGCCTCGGAATCGCAACTCAATTTTTAGAACTTGTCGGTCTGGATGCCCAAAATATTCTCGGGTCCCCTAGTGCATTTCGACATATTTACGTGTGGTCAGATGTATGGCAGTCAGCCGGTTATTCCGCAATCATTTATTTAGCGGCCTTAGCGGGTGTAAGTCCGGAATTGTATGAAGCTGCAAAAGTGGACGGCGCCTCGCGTTTGCAAAGAATTATTTATATAGATATTCCGAGCATTTTGCCAGTTGCGGTTATCATATTAATTCTTGGTGTTGGAAATATCATGGCAATCGGCTTTGAAAAAGTGTATCTATTGCAAAATCCACTAAACTTGCCAACATCAGAAATAATTGCAACATACGTCTATAAAATTGGACTTTTAAATGCAAACTTCAGTTTTGCAACAGCTGTTGGACTCTTTAATTCTATCATTAATTTAATCTTACTTGTTGTCGTTAATAGTATCGCGAGAAAAGTTTCAAATAATAGCCTTTGGTAAAATCCTAAAAATTAGAAAGGAGAGAATGCAAATATGGCAGCAAAATCAATGAAAATTAAAGATTCATTCTCGGACCGGATATTTTTAACGATTGTTTACATTTTTCTAGGCATTTTGACGATCTCCGTACTTTATCCACTCATATATATTGTCAGTTCATCACTAAGTAGTCCAGCTGCTGTGTCATCTGGCCGCGTTTGGCTGTTACCAGTGGATTTTTCATTACAAGGATACAAAGTAGTATTTAAAAATCCACAAATTATTACAGGTTATACGAACTCGTTAATTTACACAACATTTGGAACAATTATTAGTGTCTCTCTTACGGTCCTAATTGCTTATCCGTTATCCAGAAAAAACTTTGTTGGAAGAAATATTTTAATGATTTTTATTGTATTCACAATGCTCTTTTACGGTGGGTTAATACCAACCTACTTAGTTGTGAAAGAGTTAGGAATGATTGATACCCGCTGGTCGATGATTATTCCTAATGCCATTGCTGTTTGGCAAGTCATTATTGCTCGTACATTCTTCCAATCAACGATTTCGGAAGAATTGGTTGAGGCAAGTGAAATGGATGGCTGCAGTGACTTTCGGTTTCTCTGGTCGGTTGTTATTCCTTTGTCTAAACCAATCATAGCTGTACTTATACTAATGTACGCTGTCGGTCAATGGAATGCTTACTTTGATGCATTGATTTATTTAAAATCGGAAGCATTGCATCCGCTACAAATTGTACTGAGAAATATCATTATTTTAAACACAAGCAGCGGGGGTTCGATAGAAGCTTCGGAAATGATTGCTCGTCAACAATTAGCTGATTTGATGAAATTCTCTCTCATTGTTGTTGCTAGTTTACCAGTGTTACTTATTTATCCATTCGTACAAAAACACTTTGTCAAAGGAATGATGATTGGATCAATAAAAGGTTGAAAAATTACCTTTTGAAAGGGGTGATATATTTACGAAAAATCTTTCATTAGGGCCGTTTTCACACGTCAAGAAAATTAAAAGGGGTGTTAGTATGAAGAAAAAGTCTTTCTTTGCGTTTATCTTTATCCTTATCAGTGTATTAATGATCACTGGTTGCAATAAAGAGGAAGCCTCTAAAAAGAAAAAAGGTTCGGAAAGTGATGGTCCTGTCAGGATTTCCGTATTTTCCCAACAAGATGCAAGCAGGAATTTAGAAACTAACTCTTTTACTAAATTTGTTGAAAAAGAATTTAATATAAAATTTGACTGGCAGGTAACGACATATGACGCAACAGTGGCAGCAGAAGCAAGAAATATTTCTCTTGCAAGCGGTGATTATCCTGATTTGTTTCTGCTCATTCCGTGGGTTGACCAGTTTTCTCAAACCGATTTACTTCGTTATGGTAAACAGGGAGTCGTACTTCCTTTAAATGATTTAATTAGGGATCATGCACCGAATATTCAAAGGCTCTTGGATGAACACATGTATTATAAAGCAATGTCAACTGCTCCAGATGGTAATATTTATGGTCTTCCACAATTGATTGAATGTTACCATTGCAGCTATCCCAATAAATATTGGATGAACACTGCTTGGTTAGAGAAATTAGGGTTGGAACAACCAAGAACGGTTGATGATTTAAGAGAAGTATTATTAGCTTTTAAAAATAAAGATCCAAATGGCAATGGAAAAGCAGACGAGGTACCATTGAGTGGTACGCCAGAGCGATTTCATGATATTCCATTACCTTATTTAATGAATGGTTTTATATATGATGATGCTATTTCACGTTTAATATTAGATAACGGAAAAGTTGATTTTGTAGCGAATAAAGAGGGCTGGAAAGAAGGCTTGAAATATATTCAGACCTTATATAAAGAAGGTTTAATTGATCCTGGATCGTTTACACAAAACGCCGAAGCTTTACAGAAGTTAGGTAATAATGCTGATGGCGAAATTTTAGGTTCAGGTACTGTCATGCATCCTGGAATATTTGTGTCTGAGCCTGAATACCAAAAGGATTATGATCCAGTAGCACCTCTGGAAGGACCAAACGGCTCTTTTGCTGTTTATAACTATCCTAGTTCTCCGGGTGGGACTTTTGTTTTAACAAATAAAGCGAGTGAGGAAGTACAAATTGCTGCAATAAAAATGCTGGATTATATGTTTACACCAGAAGGATCGACCCGTGCTCACTTCGGTGAGGAAGGCAAGAGTTGGAAAAGACCTGAAGAAGGCGACAAAGCCATTGAAGAAGGGGTAGAACCTTTTTTGAAAACAATACCAGGTGTTGAAGGCGAAGAACCACGTAATGATTCCTGGGGTGCTGCGGCACAATATTTTCATCCTAAAGAATACCGGGATTCATGGGTTCAAGTTGAGGATATTTATTCTAGTGAAGGTTATGAACGAAGACTTCAAGAAGCAACAAAACTATATGACGGCAAACAGCCGAAAGAAGTATTCCCACATTGGACTGTTTGGATAGAGCCTGAATTAGCCGATGAAGTTGCTATGATGGAAACAAACATTAAGGACTATATTGAACAAAATGCACTTCAATTTATTACTGGAGCAAAAGATATAGATAAAGAGTGGGACTCCTATGTCAAAGGGTATGACCAACTGAATTTACCTCGCTATCTCGAAATTATGCAAAAAGCCTATGATAATTTAGATTTATAAATAGGGAAGCAAGGTTCCTCGCACAGTTTTAAGTTGTATGATTGAATGATGAAAGGGTGACTGTGATGGTAATATTGAAAAATAAAACCGATTATTTGAGCTTAATAGATGAAATCAATTCTAATGGTAGATTCAAAGAGGATTGGGGCTCACTTAGTGAAGTACAAGTTCCCAAATGGTATAAGAATGCGAAATTCGGTATTTTCATCCATTGGGGAGTATATTCTGTTCCTGCATTTAAAAATGAATGGTATCCCAGAAATATGTACATTCAAGGATCTGAGGAATATAACCATCACCTTATGATGTACGGCGAACATAAAAATTTTGGCTATAAAGATTTTATACCGATGTTTAAAGCAGAAAATTTCAATGCAGACGAATGGGCGGGAATATTCCGGTCTTCGGGAGCCAAGTATATCATGCCTGTTGCAGAGCACCATGATGGATTTCAAATGTATAAAAGTGATATTTCTCAATTTAATGCTTATGAGATGGGGCCAAAGCGAGATGTTCTTGCTGAAATGAAAGAGGCTTTTGAAAAACAGAATCTCCATTTATGCGTTTCCTCTCATAGAGCAGAACACTGGTTTTTCATGTCGCATGGCAAAGAATTTGATTCAGATATTAAAGAGCCACTTGTAGTCGGAGACTTTTATTGGCCTTCCATGCCCGAACCCGAACATCAGGATTTAAATGGTTCTCCACCGAATCAGGAGTACCTAGAGGACTGGTTAGTGAGATGTTGTGAGCTTGTAGACAATTATCAGCCTAAAGTTTTTTATTTTGATTGGTGGATACAAAACGCTGCCTTCAAACCATATCTCAAAAAATTTGCAGCTTACTATTATAATAAAGCAGATGAATGGGGATACGATGTTGCCATCAATTATAAGCATGATGCCTTTATGCTAGGCTCTGCTGTACCTGATGTAGAGAGAGGTCAATTCGCCGATCTTAAACCTTATTTCTGGCAAACTGATACAGCAGTTGCTAGGAATTCATGGTCCTATACGCCCGACAATGATTATAAATCACCGGCTGAACTGATTAGGGATTTAGTTGACATTGTCAGCAAAAATGGAAACTTGCTACTTAATATTGGACCTAAAGCGGACGGGACAATCCCTGAAAAGGACAAGGAAATTCTGTTGGCCATTGGTGACTGGCTTAAAGTTAACGGAGAGGCAATCTATGATACGACCTACTGGCGTACTTACGGTGAAGGCCCGACTGAAGTAATAGAGGGACAATTTACTGATCATACGTCAAAAAAATTTACAAGTGAAGATATCCGCTTTACGATGAAGGGGAGCAGCCTTTATGCAACCGTACTTGCCTATCCAGAAGACGGAGAAGTTCGTATAAAATCGCTTAAAGAAAAATCCGCACACTTCCATGGAATCATCAAGGATATAAATATTCTAGGTTTTGATGAAAAACCAACTTGGACAAGAACAGAGGAAGCGTTAATTATTCGTACGAGTACGGTTAAAAGCTTAAATCCAATTGTCTTCAAAGTGGATATAGATTAGTAAGAAATTAGTTAATACTTTTAATCCATTAAGGTGCAGAATTTTTTTATAAACTAATACTAGAATAGCGGGAAAATAACGGCCAATTACTCTCTGTGAAGGCCGTTTTTCCATTTTATCTCTATAAAATTAATAAACATTCAAAAAATTAATATAAAAATAGTGTATAGTATAAGGAAACTGAAAATTCAGGCTGAATCGCCCTTAGAGAAAAGGAGACCTCACTAATGGATTTAACAAGAATCAAAGATCTAGCAGACAAGGTAAAAGAGAATATTCAACAAGTGATTGTCGGAAAAGAAGAAACGATTGATCATCTGCTCGTTGCACTCATTTCATCAGGGCACGTCCTTCTTGAGGATGTTCCCGGAACAGGAAAGACATTATTGGCGAAGTCGATGGCACAATCTTTATCTTGTTCTTGTAAGCGTATCCAGTTTACGCCTGATTTACTGCCATCTGACGTTACTGGGATTAACTTTTACAGTCAGAAAATCGGTGAATTCGAATTTCGGCCGGGGCCGATTTTTTCAAATATTGTGCTGGCAGACGAGATTAATCGTGCTACGCCAAGAACGCAATCGAGTTTACTAGAGTGCATGGAAGAGCAGCAAACAACGATTGATGGTGAGACACATACGTTGGAGAGACCATTTATGGTCATTGCGACACAGAATCCTCTAGAAAGCCAAGGGACGTTTCCACTCCCAGAAGCACAGTTGGATCGTTTCTTATTGAAAGTCAATTTAGGATACCCTTCAAAAGAGGAAGGGATTGCCATTTTAAAACGTTTTAAAGAAACAAATCCGCTTCATGAAATGCTGCCGGTTGCTGGCAGAGACGAGATTTTAGAAGCGCAACGGATTTATTCGCAAGTATATGTGAGTGATGACTTGTTGAACTATATGATGGAGATTATTGAAAAGACGAGAACACATGAACATATTGAATTAGGTGTCAGTCCACGCGGTAGCCAGGCTTTATTAAAAGCGGTTCAAGTATATGCGTTATTAAAAGGAAGGGATTATGTGCTTCCAGATGACGTGAAAGCAATGGCCAAGCCCGTACTCGGGCATCGCCTCATTTTAGCTCACACAATGCGGATGCGGGAAAATCAAGCGGACCTTCTACTTGACGAAATCATCAACCAAGTGTCCGTTCCGGCCGAAGAACTGCTATTCGACAAGTGACAGGCACCACCCGAATTTTGTCGAAATTTCTATGGAAGGGTGGAGTGTAGATGAATATTGCTTGGTTTATTTTTATTACTTTTGTGATTGCTGGTATCCAAGCGTACATATATGGTAAATGGGGATTGGCGCGTATTCAGTATACGCGGTCGTTTAATGAGAAGGCAGTTTTCGAAGGAGAAAGAATTGAAATGATTGATGAAATTTCGAATAGAAAGCTCCTTCCAGTTCCATGGCTTCGCCTTGAATCGAAAATCAGTGCGGACTTGCAATTTCAAAGACAATCAGACCTAGACAATGAAATTGATAGTGGCGATTTTCACCGGACATTATTTAGTTTAATGCCGTATCAAAAGGTAAAGCGAAGACAGCATTTGACATGTACAAAGAGAGGGTTTTATCAATTTCAAACAGTATCTCTTTCAACAGGGGATGTACTTGGTATCGGTGAAACATTTAAAAGCGTCCCATCACCTGCTGAAATTATCGTTTATCCACCGCTTTTGCCGATGAAAGATATTCCATTGCCTGCGCATAGTTGGCTTGGTGATATCATTGTACGGCGCTGGATTATTGAAGATCCATTTTTGACGTCAGGTGTTCGTGATTATTCATATGGGGATCCATTGAATTCCGTCAATTGGAAGGCGACAGCCCGTACGAATCGTTTGCAAGTAAGCAAAAGAGACTTTTCTGCCGATCATCACTTAATGATTTATATCAATTTCAACCAAAATGAAGATATTTGGCGGCCGATCATTGATGAACCATTATTGGAAAAGGCACTTTCCTATGCCGCTTCCATTGCTCAATATGCGATTGCAAATGGTATCAGCACCGGTTTTGGCTGTAATGCTTATTTCGATGAAATGAAAAAAGAACCGATTCGCATCGAACCAGAAAATAGTAAGCAGCAGCTTGCCCATTTATTTGAAACGATGGCAAAGGTGAAAATTGGCACGAGTACGTTCTTTGACTATTTCTTAAGAGATGATGTTGAGCGGAAAATGCAAGGAACAGATATCCTTTTAATTACCTCAATTGTGACGATAAAAATGAAGGAAATGATTAAGAAACTAGAGGCCGAAGGAAATTCAGTTGAAGTGCTTATGCTTGAATCGGAATTCGCGCATCAGAAAGCGAATTAGAAGGAGGGAATGAATATGTTAAAACTAAGAAGCGTCATGGCTGTACTCCTTCAAGGGTGCTTTGAATATCTCCTTCTTTTTCCGTTCATTATGATCATCGGAATCTTATTGGCAGGTTCACGAATGTGGCTTTGGCTTGCAAGTATATTAGTATTATTTTTCCTTGGCGTTTTGTTCAAAACTGTATTACCTAATCAGAAATGGTGGGTATATGCGGGATTTTCAGTGGTGGTCGGAGTTATAACCGGCCTTCTTTTCGACCAACATTTGTTTTCGTTGATAACACTAGCTTTCATTCATCCCATCTTTATTTATCGGGGAATGATGTATACAAGTCGTCCTTGGAATAGCCTTATTCCAATAACATTCATGTGGTTTGGCGGATTTGGCATCTATTTTGTTAGTTATTTTGTCTATCGTTTTGTTGAAAAGTTTAGTCCCTATTTAACGCTAATCTCAATATGTGGAGCTCTAACCGTTGTGATTATCTTATTTATTTCCAATAGTGAACACTTGAAAGCTTCGACACTGTCAAAACAGAAAAAGCCATTTATTAGTCGAACAATTAAAAAGCAAAATCGTGTGTATCTTGCCCTTACGATAGCGGTGATTGCGCTTATCACAAATGGGCAAATGATTAGAGATTTGCTATGGAGTGGTTTTAAAGGGTTTATTCAGTTGATATTAGGGATGTTTTCAGGAGGAGACGTTGGTCCGGAGGTAGATGAGATCCCGCCGCCAGCTTCAATGGATCTAGGACTTCCTGTAGATAAGAAAAAGTCGGCGTTTGCTGAATTCCTAGATTTAATTATGACTTATTTTGGTTATATCCTTTTTGTTCTAGTAGTCGTTGCAATCTTACTTCTATTAATTAGGAAAATTAGACTATGGGTTAAACAACTCGTTCGCGCACTCATTTCATTTTTACAGCAAATGGTTAGCCGTACATCAGAACGTGATGATTCATTCCAATATATTGATGAAAAAGAAAGTATTTTCGACTGGAAGGAATGGAAAAAGGAGCAGCAAGATAAAGCGAAAGGGTTTGTACAAAAAATATTTAAGCGGGAACCACGCTGGGAGTCATTATCCAATCAGCAAAAAGTAAGATTTGTTTACCGTACTTTTTTATCACGGCAGTTAAAAAACATGCACTATAAATCGGCATTAACTCCGCGGGAAACAGTAGATGAATTAAAATCGTCGATACATTCGGATGAAAGTCAATTGGAAAAATTACTCGATGCTTATGAACGAACGCGCTACGGGGAACAAGATGTCGAGGATCATAAAATTAAGGATATTTATTCACTAGTAAAAGAAAAGTAATTATATACATGAAAATATCAGATTGACGTATAGATGCAACAATTATATGATAAAAGTAGGAGTTTACTAACTTTACAGAAAATTTAGCTAGATTATAACTTAGTAATCCAGATTTATCTGGTGCTAAAGGCTTGAGTAATTGTAATAATTAAAGCGCTTGCAATTACACAAATGTATTTTACAACTAGCTGTGCAAAGCGAGGTGAGATTTTTAAAGAAAATAAAAGAACATCGAGAAGAAACATCACAAGAGGGCCTCTAGCCCGTTATTGTTTTTTATATAGGAAGGTGCTGTAATTATGAAACCAGTTGTCAAAGTTGAAAACGTTGACAAGGCGTTCGGAAGTGGCGATAAAAAGGTAGAGATACTGAACCAAATCAATTTCTCCATTGAGCCGTATCAGTTGGTTGCCCTTAGGGGAAGATCCGGTTCAGGAAAAACAACTTTATTAAATATGATTGGCGCGTTGGATCATCCAACGGCTGGAGAGATTTACATAGAAGGAACTCCGATTAGTAAATACAATGAAAAACAGCGTTCGGAGCTCAGGCGGACCAAAATGGGGTTTGTCTTTCAATCTTATGGCTTGGTGCCGCTCATGACAGTAGAAGAAAATATCGAGTTCGGGCTCAGGATTGCGGGCGTTCCGCGAGGGGAATGGGCTGCGAAAATTAAAGAATCGGTAGATATTGTTGGGTTATCAAAAAGGAGCAAGCACCGGCCATATGAATTATCAGGTGGAGAGCAGCAGCGGGTTGCGGTTGCAAGAGCAATAGCAAGTAAGCCGACATTGCTTTTAGCTGATGAGCCGACAGCTGAGTTAGACAGTAAAATGGCGTTTCATATTATTCAAGCATTCCAAGAGTTAGTTAAAAATCGAACGACTACGATTATTATGACTACGCATGATCCTAATATTCTCGAAATAATAGAACATGTTTATACATTGGAGGATCGGAAAATTGACTATAGGAAAAAAGAAATTTACGTCTAAAAAAATATCTATTTATTGTAGTTTTGGAATTATCGCCTCAGTTCTTATGGGAGGCTGTTCTTTTTTACCAAAAGAAGAACCGGTCCTTGCACCACCACTTGTAGAGCCTGCTCAATTGGATTATGAAACTGCAAAAGTGAAGACAGGGGAAATCATTAAAAGAGTGAAGGGTTCGGGCACTTTAGTGCCAACGAGTCATCATGATTTATATTATTCCAAGGATGGCGGACGCTTAAAAAAGGTTCATGCTAAAGAAGGAGAATTTGTTAAACAAGGGCAAACACTCGCCGAAGTTGAAACAGGAAATCTCGCTTTTGAAATTCAGCAGGCACAGATTGAATTGAAGAAAGCTGAAATAAGGCTTCAGCAAATGCGCGCATCAGGTGCGGACAGTTATTCGCTTGAGATTGGAAGATTGGACGTGCAAAGCTTACAAAATAACCTTTCTTATATGAATAATCAGCTTGCAGAATCAAAGATTACCTCACCTATTGATGGGATTGTTACATTTGTAACTGAAATACGGCAAGGCGAAATTGTACCTGCGTATGAATCTATTTTTCAAGTAGCCGAAACGAATCAACTGCAAATTCTCTATACTGCCATGAATGCCAATGACTTGGCGGATGTAAGTCTTGGTATGGACGCCGTCACTACATTAGGTGGAAAAGAAGTAAAAGGCAAAGTAGTGACTACGCCAAAAGATATTCCGGCTGATGTGTATGAGAAAAATCCAGACCTATATAGTAAATCCATTCTTGTTGAGGTCAAGAAGATGCCTAAAGACGTAAAGGTGGGAGATATGGCGAGCATAGAAGTCGTTACGGCTAAAAAGAAGAAGGCGCTCATCATTCCGAAAAATGGTTTACGTACCACCGTTGGCCGTAATTACGTTCAAGTAATGGTGGATAATACAAAACGAGAAGTTGATATTGAAGTTGGGATTATTTCCTCTACAGAAGTTGAAGTATTGAAAGGACTTAATGAGGGAGACGTCATCATTTTAAAGTAGGAGGGATAAGCCCGTGGCAATCTTAAGATTAATTTTTCGCAAAATGCTGAATAATCGCTGGCTGACTGGTAGCTTATTCCTTGGCTTGATCATTACCGTCTCACTCGTATCCAGTATTCCAACGTACACATCCAGCGTGATGCAAAAATTATTGACTAAAGAGTTGGAAGATCATCAAGTAAAAAAACATCAATACCCTGGTGAATTTTCTTTTTCAGATACATTTTCTAAATCCATTGTTAAAGAACCCGCAAAATCACTGGGAAAAGTGGAGGAAATTAAAGCTGATGTTGTGAAGAACGCTGGTATACCCGTATTAGCCACAGCTAATTTAATTGCCACCTCACCGCTAAAAACGATGTTTGAAGATGAAGGTAGACGTGGAACTTCACAAAACGCGGCCAAATTATTAATGATCACCGGAATTGAGGAAAATATTACGGTGACAGATGGTACATATCCGAGTGAAAAAGCTGTAGATGGAATTGTCGAAGCACTTGTATCGGAACAGGCACTAGTGAAAAGAAGTATGGTGCTTGGTAATACCTTTGTAGTTGGCGAGGGCGATCATCAATTTATTATTAAGCCAGTGGGAACCTTTCTGCCGAAAGCCGAAGATAAGCCATACTGGTCACTCATTCCTCAGTCTTTCAGCGATGATTTCATTGTGAATGAAAATTGGTTTAGAAATGAAGTAGTAAAAAACCATGAAGATATTTTGGGAATTGGAAGATTCAGTTCTGCCTTTGATTATCATAAAATAAGCGATTTGCATATACCGACTTTGCTTGGACTGGAAGAAAGCTTGAAAACTGAAATCAATAGTGTGAAAAAAACGACATTGCTTTTCAATTTTCCAATTAAAAATATTTTAAAGACGTACGAGAACAAAGGAAAACAAATGACGACCATGCTCTGGTCGCTCAATGTACCTGTTTTGATTATGCTTGCCATTTATTTATACATGATCTCACGCTTGATTATTGAACGCCAATTGAATGAAATTGCTGTTTTTACAAGCCGAGGGGCAAGTCAAATTCAAATATTAGCGATTTATTTTATCGAAGTATCGATATTAGGCGTGCTCGCTTTAATCATTGGGCCCTTCCTGGGATTACAGCTATGTAAAATTCTTGGAGCCTCCAATGGATTTTTGGAGTTTGTCCAAAGATCCGCACTACCTATTAAACTCTCTGCTAAACCTTATTTTTACGCATTATTAGCTGTCATTGCCTCGATTTGTATGATTATGGCACCAGTTTATAAAGCGTCAGGTCGAAGCATTGTCAGTCATAAACAGCAATCTGCGAGAAGTAATGGCAAAGTGCAGTGGTACACCGTTATTTTTGAATTCGCCTTGCTGGGCATTGCCATTTATGGTTTATATACTTTTAACCGAAGGCAAAAAGAATTAATGGCACTCGATGTCGATAATGCTGATTTAATGATTGATCCTATTCTCTTTTTCATGCCAGCCTTATTTATCATTGGCTTGGGCTTGGTTGCATTAAGGGTTTATCCGTTCATATTAATGGCCATTTACAAACTGGGTGAAAAATACTGGCCTGTTTCATTGTATAGCACCTTTTTACAAGTGAGCAGATCGGCGAAACAATATCAGTTTCTCATGCTATTTTTAGTTATGACAATAGGAATGGGTGTTTTTAGTGCCAGTGCGGCTAGAACAATTAATACGAATTTAGAAGAACAGCTCTTATATAAAAATGGGGCAGAGATGCAAATGCATTTAAGATGGGACAGCACTCGTGTTTCATCGGGTGACGCTCCACAAGGAGGTCCGCCAAGCAGCGGCGGAGCGGAGGCACCGGCTTCAGAATCTGGAGATGCTCCGGTAGAAGCAGCTGAACGCGTCGTTTATTCTGAGCCTCCATTTGATCCGATCGTGAACTTGAAACAAGTGGAAACTGCAGCAAAGGTGTTCAATAAGGAAGCAGTGACCATAACATCAAACGGGAAAAGCATCTACTATCCGCATTTGATGGCGATTGAACCGAAAACCTTTGGCGAAGTAGCATGGTTCAAAAATTCTCTGCTGCCACATCATTGGTTTGAGTATTTAAATTTACTCGCAAATGAGCCAAGTGCCGTGCTTCTTTCAAAGAGTGCTGCAAATTCATTGAAAGTGAAACAAGGCGATTACATTACGATGGAATGGACAGGTTCCGACTCAGGGGAATTTGTTGTATATGGAATCGTTGATTACTGGCCAACATTTAACCCCCTTGAAAAGAGTGAAAACAAGGCTGAAGGTGCTCTCATTGTCGCGAATTTACCTTACGTACAGAACATGCTGGGACTTGAGCCGTATGAAGTATGGCTAAAATTAAAACCTGATACTTCACGTGCAGACCTTTACGAAGATATTAAAAAGGCGAAAATTCCTGTTTTGGTCATGAATGATGTTCAGCCGCAAATTACGGATTTAAAAAATAGTGCGTTGCTCCTTGGAGTGAATGGAACAATGACGCTTGGCTTCTTAATTTCATTGTTGATCTCCTTTATCGGTTTCCTTTTATATTGGGTGTTGACAATCAAATCCCGTACACTGCAATACGGAATTTACCGGGCAATGGGGATTCCGATGCCGAAATTAATTGGTATTTTAGTTTCAGAGCAAGTATTGACGTCAGGATTTGCCTGTTTGCTTGGAATTATCATCGGCGGGGTGACAAGCCAATTATTTGTACCATTGTTTAAGGTATCGATGAATGTAAAAGAATTGATGCCGCCATTTACAGTTATTTCAGATGCCAGCGATGAGGCAAAAATTTATATATTCGCTGCACTCATGCTCATACTTGGATCGGCAATATTAATTGGCTTCTTGAGAAGTATTAAAATCCATCAAGCCATAAAATTGGGTGAAGACTAATATGATAAATTGCCAAAATTTAATGAAGATATATAAGATTGACGACGACCATGAAGTCATCGCCCTTCAAGGTCTTGATTTACAGGTGGAACAAGGCGAAATGATGGGGATTATCGGGAGCAGTGGAAGCGGGAAGTCCACACTATTGAATATGCTGGGCGGTTTGGACCGGCCAACAGCTGGAAAACTAATTGTTAATGGAAAAGACATGCTTCGATTATCCGATAAAGATCTCGTGAAATATAAGCTCGAAACAGTTGGGTTTGTCTGGCAAAACAACGCAAGAAACTTAATCCCTTACTTAACAGCTGTGGAAAATGTCGAACTCCCGATGCTGATCAAGGGCCGTCATAAACGTGAACGTGCGAAAGAATTGCTGGAAATGGTAGGAATGGGACACAGGTTAAACAGTAGATTAAATTCGCTATCGGGCGGTGAGCAGCAAAGGGTCGCGATTGCGATTTCACTGGCAAATAATCCAAGTTTAGTATTGGCGGATGAACCGACGGGAAGCGTGGATGTCAAAACAGCGGACATCATTTTGGATGTTCTCCGGAGTTTGAACCGCGAGCTCGGAGTAACCATCGTGATCGTTACCCATGATACTCAGCTGACAAGAAAAATGGACAGAGTTGTTGCTATTCGGGACGGGAAAACGTCCAGTGAAATTTTGCGCAGATCCTCCTATTTGCAACCAGTCTTCGATGAAAACGGGGATGAGAGTATTGAAGAAGATACACATGTAGAATTGGCTGTGCTTGATAGTGCCAGAAGGATTCAAGTACCGGAAGATTATTTAGAGGCCATCGGGATTCATGATACGAATAAAGTAGAAATGAAGCTTGAAGACGGCAGAATCATCATTGTTAATCCGAATGAAATTAAAGCGAAAGCCGTTCAATAACAATGAGCAGAGGGATGGCGCTATCGTCATTCCTCTTTCTGTCGGAGAGTGAGAATTATATAGACTCTCGGAATTTTGAGTCGTAAATCTGCCGAATTTCCAAAAGCCTACTGGGGATTGAGCTTTATTGAAGATTAGGTATTCCTTTTTTAAAAAAAGACACGCCAAAGAAGCGTCACCTATTTTGCAAACATATTTGCTTATCAAGATAGGGCTTGGTTGATTTCCGCTACAGTTGCTCGCTTTCCGCGGGGCGGGCGGTGAGCCTCCTCGGCGTAAACGCCTGTGGGGTCTCACCTGTCCCGCTGATCCCGCGACGGACAGGACGTCCTAGTGTCGGCGTTGGCCACAGGACGTGGCCGTCTTTAGCCGACCAGGAGTCTCGCACTTTCGCTACAATCAACCTTCAATAGATTTTGTTTTTCAAAGCAACAATCCCTTGGAAAAAGTCCATTAAAAAGATTAGTACGTTCAAGAGAAAATATGACTGATAAGGAACAACAGTTCATCCTTTTGATGAGCATACCAAGCGTCAATGTGTTGACACATCATGATGGCATAAGTGCGGATATACCACATTTTTGTAGACCGATGCCGTCCTGATTCCAAGTGGTAATCAACTTTTTCACACTTGTTTGAGCGCTCTACAGATGTCCGTCGATTATGGGGACGCATTCTCTCCTTTCTTTGGCTTTTTCTTTTTATTTTTCTTGCGTTTCGGATTGATATGGGGCTTGGTATTGTCGGACGGCTTGCCACGAGCAAAAGAATATCTCAGTTGATTGGAGTGGAAGGCGGCGACACCTGGGGGCTCACCGCACGCCCCCCGGAAAGCGTCCGCCTGGAACGGAAATCAACGGTGGCTATCCCTCACGTTGTATGTAGATTATTATCTCGTTCAATATAAAACGGTTAATTTTACTAATAAAAAATGAAATAACCCCTATTAAAAGAAATAAAAAAATAGTACAAGAAAATCTTGTACCATCTGACTCGGTGAATACCAAGAGTCTATTTACTTTAAGGAGGAATTGGAATGGAAAATAAAACGCGAGTATTATTTATTGGTGACAGCATTACGGACTGTGGAAGAAACGAAGATTCGGAAAGCCTAGGCTATGGATATGTCCGGATGATTCATGATTATTTTGTTACTTCTTTTCCGGAAAAGGATTTGGAAGTCATTAATAAAGGAATCGGGGGAAATCGTGTCACCGATTTACAAGCTAGATGGGATGAAGATGTTCTTGAACTAAATCCGGACTATGTATCTATTTCTATCGGTATTAACGATGTTTGGCGCCAGCTGGATAACCCTGACATCGAACAAGTTTATCCCGACCAATTTGAAGAAATATTAACAGGGCTGCTGAAAAAAACGAACGCGCAACTTATATTAATGGAACCAACTGTCATTGAAGAAGATGTTGAGTCAGAAGGGAATAAAAAGCTCATTCCCTATATAGAAATCGTCCGGGAGCTCGCCAAAAAGTATAACGCAATCCTAGTTCCTACACATGAAGATTTTATCTCCTATGTGAAAACCGGCAACCCATACAAACTAACAACAGATGGCGTCCACATGAACTCAGCCGGCAATACCCTCATGGCCAAATCCTGGCTAAAAGCATGCAAAAAAATCGGGTGGTGACAGGCACCACCCGATTTTTGTCGAATTTTCAGTTATTCAAGTATACGGTTCTATCTTCGTATTTGGTATGGTAGATGGGGTCTGGATTATAATACCGTTTCCGATAGTCACTGGGGGTCATTCCGACTTCTTGCTGAAAATATCGACTAAAGTGGGAGTTGTGTTTGAACCCCGATTCAAGTGCTATGTCTAAAACAAGTTTTTTTGGCTCGGTTTCCAGTAATATTTTGGCACGGTTAACACGACAACCCATAAGGTACTTCATCACCGTACCGCCAGTTACTTCTTTAAAAATATGCGACAAATAATATTTGCTGATACAGAGGTTTTTTGCAATATCATCCAGCGAAATATCTTCTTGATAATGTTGTTCTATCCATTTTGTAATCCGGTTTACATGAAGTTCTTTTTCGGTATCAGCATGGATATATTTTTTGTTTTCCGTTTGGCTGAGTTCATAAATTTGAAAGAGTAACTGAATGATTAAAGTTTGCATTTTTGCTTCAATTAAACGGTTGCTTTTTGTTAAGTCTTTATCGATCACTTTTACTATATTTTCTCTGGAATATAAATGTTCGATCTTTTCAATTAGAGTTTCAATCCGATTTAAAAGCGGCTTTTCAACATTCCGAAACAGGCAATTATTGAACTCTGAAAAAGGGTGAAGTAATTCCGGAAATTCTAGTGCTGAAATGCTCGCATTCATCACTTCAGGAGAAAAATGAACAACACTGCGCACATATGGTTCAGTAGGCATGGGATTTGCCCTATGTAATGTTAAGCCATTCAACAGGATAATATCGCCGGGGTGCATATGATAAACGGTATTATTAATTAAATAGTTGCAGCTTCCACTATGAAATAAGTAAATTTCAAATTCTTTATGCGAATGAAACTCGAAATGGCCCCATTCAGAAGATTTACAAGACTTCTTTTTATAATAAGCTAATGGACATGTTTTCACTTTTGTTACCTCCAGGATTTTTTTTCACCCCTATTGGTATCCAACAAGCGGAAGTATGTAGGGAGGGCAGCAGATCCACTGCCCTGAAAAGTCCGATTGGTTCTGTCCTTCATTCCATCAGTAGGGGATGAAGAAACCCTACTGATGAAAATTTCACTTAATCCCTGTAGTTGAAATTCCTTCCACCAAGTACTTTTGGAAAAATAAAAATATAATAAAAGTCGGTACTAAGGATAAGAAGGACATTGCAAATAGCGGTCCCCAAGCAGTTACGGAATTTGGATCAGAAAAAAGTCTTAAACCAAGTGAGACGGTAAATAAGTTGGGATCATTTAAGTAGATCAAAGGAGTCATAAAGTCATCCCATGTCCAATAGAATGCAAAGATTGCCACAGTTGCTAAAGCCGGTTTCGTCAAAGGAAGAATAATCCGCCAGAAAACGCCGAGTGTACTGCAGCCATCAATGACGGCGGCTTCATCCAACTCCCGTGGTATCCCTTTAATAAATTGAATCATTAAAAAGATAAAAAAGGGTGTGCCACCGATAAAAGCCGGAACAATCAATGGATAATATGTATTTACCCACCCAAGCTTATGAAACAAAATGTATTGAGGAATTAGTGTTACCTGACTTGGCAACAAAAGGGTTGCAATGAGACAAACAAATAATAATGATTTAAAACGAAATTTTAGCCTGGCAAAACCAAAAGAAACGAGTGATGACGAAAACAATGTACCTATCACAACCAAAGTTGTGACAAAGGCCGAATTTTGAAAAAATGTTGCAAAGGTGATATTTCCAAAGCCTTGCCAACCTAGCAAATAGTTTTTCCATTCTAAAACAGACGGAATTAATGAAGCTGAATTTTTAAATATTTCTGATTCCGGTTTTACCGAACTAACGATTGTCCATAAGATTGGATAGAACATCACTAAACCAAAACCGATCACAAAAAAGTGAAAGCAAAAACTTCGAAAATTGATTTTCATATTTATTTGCCTCCCTCAGATTCATAGTAAACCCAAGTGGATGATGACCGAAACACTAATGCCGTAAATGCAGCGACAATCAGTAATAATATCCAGGCCATGGCAGAGGCGTAGCCCATTTGAAAATGGGTAAAACCTTTTTCGTACAAATACACCGCATAAAATAAAGTGCGATCCAGCGGTCCTCCGGATGTAATAAGAAAGCTTTGTGTAAAGGTCATGAATCCGCTTACCATTTGCATAATCAAATTAAAGAAGATAACAGGTGTCAGCATCGGCATTGTAATTCTAAAAAACTGACTGACTCTATTTGCCCCATCTACTGCTGCTGCTTCATACAATTCGGAGGGAATTTGCTTTAAGCCAGCCAGAAAAATTAACATCGGAGAGCCAAACTGCCAGACAACTAGAATAATTAATGTTGATAAGGCAAAATCAGGATCGGCAATATAGTTCGTTCCTTCAATTCCAAAATAGCCAAGCACTCCATTAATTGCCCCATCTAAACCAAATAATTGTTTCCACATGACAGCTACTGCGACACTGCCGCCGATGATAGAAGGTACATAATAAACGGTACGGTAGATTCCTACGCCACGATAGTTTTTTGCAAAGAGTGTCGCGATAAATAAAGCGAATGCTAACTTTAAAGGCACTGAAATAAATACAAAGGTAAATGTAACTTTAAGGGCTGTCCAAAACCGCGCATCATTTGTAAACATATTCATATAGTTATCTAATCCGACCCAGGTTGGGGCGGACAATAGATCATAATTTGTAAATGATAGATATAAGGAAGCGATCATCGGACCGACAACAAATCCTAAGAAGCCAAGTAACCATGGAGATATAAAGGCATATGCGATCAATTCCTTCTTTAAATTCCTTTTCTTGGCTTCCACATCGGTTTTTTCGGATGTTACTTTTTTATAAGAAACAGAAGTTGTTTCCGTTCTCATCCATTAAGCACCTCCTCATCGTAGTTATTTATTTTTAGCTAAAATTGTAGTAGCCTCGGCACGGAATTTTTTGGCTGCTTCTTCAGGAGTAATTCTTCCATAATTAAGTTCTTCCGTAATGCGATCTATAAGTGCTGTTATCTCCCCCGCTCCGACAGGTTCTGGAGGATAAAGATCACTTGAATGCTTTTCAACGAGTTCGATATACTCAAACATTGCTTGTGCAGCGTGGCCTAATAATGGCTTTAAATGATCACGAACTTTCGATGAAATCGGAACGCCTCGTTCAGCCGCAAGAATTTCATTTGCTTCTAAATCATTTGTAACGAAATCAATCCATTTTGCTGCGGCTTCAGGTTGTTTTGCTTGTGTAGAAACCGAGAAAAATTGCCCTGGTTTTAAATATAATCCTTCCTCTCCACCTGGAAGGGTTGGAAATAAAGCTAATTTTAAATCACGCCCTGCGGATTCCTGTAAGGCGACGACTTGGTTACTATGAAACCAAATGGTTGGTGCTTTTTCTTGAACAATTAATTCGTCTTCCAAACCTTTAATTGTCGTTGTTATTTTTGGTGGGGCGGCTATACCATCTTCTAATAGATTATTCCAATAAGTGTAATAGTCTATTGCTAATTGATCATCGTCATAGCCAAGACCAGTGCCATCCTCATTGTAAAGTTGTTTTCCATGCTGTCTTAAATAATAGTTAAAGTATAATAAGCCGGTATATACACCGCCAATTCCATATTTATTGTCACCTAGGCCTTCTTTTAACTTTTTCGAGATATCGATATAATCTTCCCACGTATATCCTGGATCTAATGCAGATGGATCGACACCAGCTTCTTCAAACATGGCGGGATCATAGGCGATTGCTGGCGAATTGGTTCCGATATTAACAGCGACGAGTTTGTCGTTATAATAACCGCCATTAATATATGAGTCGCCGACATCATCGAGATTGATGACTCCAGAGTCAACATAAGGAGCTAAATCTAGCAATAGATCACGATCAACATATTCAACCATCCGTGCGTAATCCATTTGGATAACATCAGGAAGGTTTTTTCCCGCCGCAGCAGTAGCAAGTTTTTCCCAATAGCCATCCCAGCCTGTAAATTCGGCAGTCACCTTAATATCCGGGTTTTTTTCCTCGAATAACTTAATAGCAGCTTGGGTTTTATCGTGACGATCTTGTGAGCCCCACCATGCTATGCGCAAATTGATTTTTCCGTCCTTCGCTTCCGTATCGCTCCCCTGATTGGCCTTATTAGTATTGCAACCTGACATCAAACCGACTAGTAATAGAAGTATCATTGAAATGAATAAGAACTTTTGCTTTGGTATTTTCATTATTTTTTCTCCCCCTATAAATATCAGCTTCGTGAAATAGGACGTTCTTCTCATCCTTTTCTATTAATGGTAGCGCTTTCAACCTATTCGGAACTTATCCCCGTTTTTCTAATTCAGAAGCAATTTCAACAGCAAAGCCAGTTAATTTCACCAATCCTTCCATCCCCCCATTTTATAAAGTAACTATAATTATAGTAAACTTCTGAATTTTCCACATGATTACAATTGCGGTATTATCCGCTAAAAATTACCCCATATTGCTTTTACCACATCGGGGGGTGACAGGCACCACCCGAATTTTGTCGAATTATTTTACGTTTGTGTTAAATTTGGACTCTTCGGTTTTGCTGGCTTGTACTCGGGTATAAAAAGAGTAGTACGTCAGGAAAACTCAAGGAGGAATAAATTCATGGATAATAAGACATTTATCGGGACTTTCCACACGGAAGAAGAAGCCATTAACAAAATTCAAGAATTGAAATCCCAAGGGTACGACGGAAATGATATATATGCTATCGCTAAAGATGATGATGATATTTCGATGGTGCGAGGACGAACGGATGCGGAAGTTCAGTCCACAGGTGGAAACTGGATCGATCGGTTTATCTCATTTTTATCAGGAGAGGAACCAGTACGAGGAGCACTTCGTAATATGGGGCTTTCAGATGCTGATGCGGACCGTTATTACGGTGATATCGAAAGCGGAAAAATTTTGCTTTATGTTGATAAAGAATACGGTAACCTGTACGCCAGCGGTTCAAATATCGTGACGGAAGCTGATGAAAACTTGGGACCGGATCCTTTGAACAGGGAAACGAATTATGATCAATCCCAAATAGGCAGTAATGATTTTGAAAAGGCGTCTGATGAAGTTGCTGCTGGTAGTTATGGAGTAGATGAATTCCATCGTGATGTAGATGAAGAGAAAAAATTGAAGCTTCATGAGGAAAAATTGCATGTTGATAAAGAAAGGGTTCAGAGTGGAGAAGTCAGCGTTGAAAAACATGTCGTAGAGGAAGAGCAAAAAGTTGATATTCCGATCTCCCGCGAGGAAGTCTACGTAGAGCGTCGCCCAGTTAATGGTGCGGACCAATTGGACGAAACAGCTGCGACCTTTGACGAGGATGGAGAAAATATTCACATCCCGATTACGGAAGAGCGAATTGAAGTAACGAAAAAACCGGTCGTCAACGAAGAGATTGTTATCGGCAAACGTGAATACGAGGATACCGAAACAGTAAATGAAACGGTAAGACGTGAAGAAGCCGATATTGATCGATCAGGAGGCTCGGCAAAGGAAGACTCCCATTCGAATGCGTTCAAGGATCAACCAAGTGTTGGTAGTGGAAGCTTTTTAAAGGGAGAGGCTAATTCAGCTCGCTTTAGTAATAAAACAACACTCGGCGAAGAAAACGAGTCATACATGAATGAATCTGATTCGCTCCGCTCGCAATCAGACGATATAAGCCAGCAAGCTAAAATTGACGAGGAGCTGGAAGACTCCGAAGATGACATGCAAAAGCGGGATACTAATCCTTATATTGACCATGATAATCCAAGAAATCGGTTTTGATAAATAGAAGGGAAGAGGGCAGCGGTGGCTGCTCTCTTTTTAGTTAACACCGATTCAGTTCCGCCATTTAACTGTTGAAAAAGTTCATCCGGACCCTATCCAAATCTCAACAATTAATAGTATAGTATATTAGTAGCCAAAAGTTGGCCAGTCCTGTAGTTATAAAGGACTGGCTTGAATTATGTTCTAGATGAAAAAAATGAATTGTTAAAGGATGCTATTATATGTTAAAAAATTATCCAATCTTGAAGCTCAAGATGTTTCTGTTTTTTGGAAGTTCCATTAGTGCGCTTGTCGTTAGTTTCCTGCCCCTTTATTTTCAGGCCAAAGGTATTACAAATTCTCAAATCGGGCTATTTTTAGCACTCGGTACCTTTGTTGGTCTTTTTGCACAGCCAATTTGGGGGTATTTGAGCGATAAATTTAAGACTGTGAAGAAAATATTGATTGTCTGTATGTGTGGTATGGTCATTGGAATCGGCTGGCTTTTTCAGCTCGAATCTTTAATATGGATTTTTGTTGCCGGTTCGTTCTTTTACTTCTTTTTCACTTCACTGTTTCCACTGTCTGACAATCTGGCCAAACGGACAGGGGATGAGCATAATGTTTCATTTGGCTCAATTCGATCTTGGGGTTCTTTCGGTTTTTCTGTTATTTCACTTGGAAGCGGCTTCTTATTTTCAGCCATCGGTGTTAAGTATCTTGCGTTTCCGATGTTAGGGTTGGCGGTGATTTCTTTACTATTATCTTTTGGATTGCAGGACGCAAAATCAGGTACGAAAAAAGTGAATATAAAAGAAATTGGTCAGTTTTTTAAAAATCCGACATTATTAACCTTTTTTCTACTCGTATCCTTCATATCGATGACACATCGGGTTAATGATAGTTTTATTAGTTTATACTTATTTAGTATTGGTGGAAATGAGATGCTTGTGGGCTGGCTTTGGTTCTTAGGCGTCCTTAGTGAAGCTGTGTTATTCTTTTTTAGTGGTATTTGGTTCAATTCCAAACACCCAATCAAATATATTATCCTTGCCGGTTTTATTTACACAGTAAGATGGGTTATGATTGCCTTTATAAAAGATCCTGCTGTTCTTTTATCCATTCAAGTATTGCACGGCATTTGTTTTACAGTCCTCTTCATGGGCGCCATCGAATATTTATATAAAGCTGTTCCTCAAGAAATGCAGGCAACGGGCCATATGGTGTTTATGGGAGTTACATTCGGGATTACAGGTATTATTGGTTCATCAGTAGGCGGGATGATTTTTGATGTCTTTAGTGGGTCCGCACTTTATTTGACTATGGCTGTATCAGCTTTCATCGGTATGATTGGATTTATTTTCTTTTACTATAAGGAAAAGTCTAAGGAAGTGCCAAGACCAGTGGAAGGATGAGGTCCGAATATGGAAAAATATCGAATACATTATCACCCGATGTGGGAAAAAACATTATCAGAAAGCCAGAAATCAACGTACGAAGAACTTGTCGAAACAGTTAAGCCACAGGATAATGAATTAACCGTTAAAGTAGTGTATGGAACGTACAAACGAAACGGCGGCTTTGTGATTACAGTCTTTCTGAACAATGGCTTTAAACATGCACTAACAGTAGAGAAAGCGAGGGTTTCCGTTTCTGATGGAGACGGAAAAATAATTGCGAGTGACAATTTTGAACCGAATCTATATATTAATGCTCGCTCATTTCAACCATGGTCATTTGTTTTTTCTAAAGAAAGTATTTTGCAGAATAATGCGGAGCTGGATTCATTGCAAGTCACAATAAAAATAAAATAAAAAAGGTGCGAATCTCTCGCACCTTTTTTTTATATAGGATAAAGCAGGTTTTCCGAAGCTTACCGCTCGCTTTCCGCGGGGCGAGCGCCAAGCCGCTTCGTCGCTGCGCTCCTGCAGGGTCTCGGCTGTCTCGCAGATCCCGCAGGAGTCGAGCGGACGCTTCTCCAAATCAATAAAGTACTATATTTTACTAAATCACAGCTTCAACCATTTCATCTACCACGCGTGCGGAATGATTCCCTGGTATGAGTGCTTCAATATCAAAAATCACTTGAATTTAACGGTTGTTTTTAGGTTTGAAAGTAGTGGCTAATTGTCTTTTAGGGTTCGTTCATTAGTGATTATTTGATTGCTCAAAAAATCGTCCCTTTCTTAAATGGTGTGTGGTAACTTCATTTTACTAAATAGGACGATTTTTTTTTATTCTATTCTAAAAAATCCTAGTTCATAGCGCAACTTTCATATTTTGCACTCCGTTGATTGGAGCGGAAGGCGCGAAGACTCCTGCGGGAGTACGGGGCAGGGGAGACCCCGCAGGAGCGAAGCGACGAGGAGCGCTCCCCGGCACGCCCGCGGAAAGCGAAGCGCCTGGAGCGGAAATCAACAGACCCATTTAACTAGCCGAAAAATTAAAAATAAGAGGGGCTACCAAAGGTCAGTAATCTGACTTTTTGGGCAGCCTCCTTTTGTAGACAATCTGAAAGTTGCGAATCTCGAGTGGAGATCGCACCTTCTGCTTATTCGGATATTTTTATATCCTTCTTGAATTTTTTCAAATAAATAAAATAGAGTACACCGATGCCAAGCCAGATGAAGCCGAGTTGTTTCGCCATGGGATCTAAGTTGAACCAGACGAATCCAATAATAAGGAACCCGATGGCTGGCAGGACAAGATGGCTGAAATAATTTGTACTTTTCTGTTTTCTCATATAATAATTGATGACAGAAATATGCAAAATTAAAAAGGCAGAAAGTGCTCCAAAGTTGATAACTGATACGAGCTGGCCAATTTGAGCCGAGAAAAACATCGTTACAAAAAAGGAGATGGCAGCAACGACAAATGTTGCGATATGTGGTGTTTTAAACTTATGATGTACTTTTGACAAAACATGTGGAAGCTTCCGATCGCGCGCCATACTGAAGATAATCCGAGAAATAGCGGCCTGTGCCACCAATGCATCCGCAATTCCCCAAGCAACAACAGTAGCGATGATCGTCGTCCATTTTAACCATGGACCACCGGCAATTTCGGCGATTTGATAAAAAGCGGTATCGACATTTTCAAACGTTGTGTAGTCAGGCCAAATGAGGGCGGCAATCCATGTTTGAATAATAAACATGACACCCACTAGAAGTAGAGCCCCGATAATGGCATTTCCGATCGCTTTCTTTCCGCCTTTCGATTCTTCTGCAAGCGTGGAAACGGCGTCAAAACCAAGGAAGCTTAAGACGGCAATGGAAACAGCACCCATGACAGTGGCCATCGAGAAATTATTTTTGTCATATAAAGGCTTGAAAGTGAATTCTGCTCCGTTCGCATGCTGGGCAATAGCAATGATTCCAGCAACGATAAAAATAAGTAGCACAATCAGTTCGGCGATTAAAATAATCTTGTTTGTTTTAGCGGTAAATTCAATGCCAATGACGTTTATAACTGTGTTTATACCGATAAAAATAAGCAGCCAAACGATAATCGGCACTTGGGGAACAATATCTGCAAGTGCGGCGGCACTCACTAAATAGAGAAGAGCTGGAACAAAGATGTAGTCGAGCAGAATGAGCCAGCCTCCGAAAAAACCGGCTGTTTCGTTAATCCCGTGACTAGCATATGAATAAACTGACCCTGAATAAGGGATCGCTTCCGACATTCGCGCATAACTGAGCGCAGTGAAAATCATCCCAATCATTCCGATGATATAAGCGAGTGCGACCATTCCTTTTGCACCGGTCGCTACTTCACCGTATATGCCAAATGGAGCGATCGGCACCATGAAAATCAAACCATAAATCATTAAGTCCCAAAAAGTAAGCGCGCGTTTCAGTTCCTGTTTATAAACAGGGCCCGACCCGTTTGTCCTGACAACCTCCATCTAAACTCCCCCTATGATCTAATTGAAAATCTTTATGTCATATGCATCTAAAAACCATTGTGGTACAAAAAAGCGTGCGGTCAAAAGTGGATCAACAATTTGCGAAATTTGCGAATGACCGATTGCACTCATCAGCATTGTCATTTCCGCTAAGTCCATGTCTGTGTGGGGAAGTAATAAATCGATCATTTCTTCCACTGCGAGTTTTGCTGCTTCATCGAGTGTTTCTGCCGATACGAGGATGCTAAGACCATCTTTGTTTTTAACCAATGGATGGTTTATGCTTTGGCCTTTTTTCACTTCAAGCGTGATGTCCGCTTTACCAGCGACCTCGATACCGGAAACGCCAATTTCACCGTCGCCCATCGCTGCGTGCATATCGCCAAGCCCGAAGAGAGCGCCTTCATGGAAAACAGGGAAATAAATCGTTGCCCCTTCTGTAATCAGAACGGTATCCAAGTTGCCCCCATGATTTCCCGGTGTTCCACATGAAACCGCTTCATTTTTTGGAGCGACGCCAATGACACCAATCATTTTATTCAAAGGTATCCTGACTTTTTCGTTAAAAACAGCTTCCTCGTCTTCAATGGGAATCATTTTTACTGTAAAATCATCATCCATTCGATGCCCCATGACACCAAGGTTTTTGCCTGTCGCAATGACTCCTGAATCACTTATCTGGATTCCGTGAATGTTGACAGCAAGTACATCTCCAGGCTGAGCTGATTCGACAAAGATCGGACCTGTTGCTGGATTGATTCGATCCCAGTTAATCGTATCCATTGTCGTATCGCCGGATGTAATTTGTCCTTCGAAGCAATCATACGATTCAACCGTGAAACGGTCGCCGGATTTAACTGTTGCAACAGGCGTATTTTCATTGCTGAAGGCATAGATCGGCTTACCTAGCTCTACAATCTGACTCATATTCAATTTCCCCTTTCGATTATGTATAAATATTAATGTCCTAATATTATGACATCAGCAATATCCTACCATAGTCACGGGCAAATGTGAACGTTTTTCGACAAGATCGACGTGGGAATTTAGCAGTATGCACACTTGCTTGTAAAAATATATATGCGTTCATTTCAAAATAAGTAGTCCATTTGAAATGGAAGTCCTTAAGTAAATCGGTTGTAAAGCCATTTTCGAAATGAGTATAATAGTGTATATGTACGTAACTACATAAAAAAGGAAATCATTTAATGAAAGAGAGACACTTTTGGCTTGCTGCTGCCATTATTTGGTGTGCAGCTATTTTTATTGCAACAGCTTCTCCGTCTTCAACAGGAGGAAATACACAATTATTAATAGAAAAATTTTTACAGCTTTCTGCTGACCAAGCGGCATTACTGAACTTCATTTTTCGTAAATTTGTTCATTTAAGTGCCTTTGGTTTGCTAGCCATTTTATTCTACAATAGCTTCGAAAAGAGGAATTTCTTCATTGCGTGGATGATTACAACCCTTTACGCAGCAACGGATGAAATTCACCAAGTTTTTGTACCCAGCAGAACAGGTTCGGTTGTTGACGTAGGAATAGATTCACTAGGCGCACTCATTGCCTTATTACTTTTAAAGATTTACATAGCAAAAAAGAAAGGATGATCATTATGGTACAACCTTTGTTTTTACAGCCAGTTTTTCAAGAGAGAATTTGGGGAGGGACGGCGTTAAAAGATAAATTTGATTATGATATTCCCACTGATCATACGGGAGAGTGCTGGGCGATTTCCGCTCATCCAAATGGACCATCTATTGTTAAAAATGGTGAATTTGCTGGAAAAACATTGATCGAGCTTTGGGGAGCTCAGCCTGAATTATTTGGCGGCTATCATACGAAAGTCTTTCCACTGCTGACAAAAATTTTAGATGCCAATACAGATTTATCTGTTCAGGTCCATCCAAATGATGAATACGCCAATCTCCACGAAAACGGTGAATTAGGGAAAACGGAATGCTGGTATATCATTGATTGCGAGGAAGGCGCGGAGCTTATTTTCGGGCATACCGCTAATACAAAAGATGAATTTGTGCAAATGATTGAAAACAATGAATGGGAGAAATTACTGCGGAAAGTAAAAATTAAACCCGGCGATTTTTTCTACGTCCCAAGTGGTACCATTCATGCGCTTGGTAAAGGGACAGTTGTTCTCGAAACTCAGCAAAGCTCCGATACGACTTATCGACTTTATGATTATGGCCGGGTTGGGCAAGATGGAAAGCTAAGGGAGTTGCACCTCGATCAATCAATTGATGTATCAACGATTCCACACCGGGATGCAGGATTCTCCCCGGAAGTGAGTGAGATTCCGGGCGGTACAATCACGAAATACGTTGAGGCTGACTATTTTACTGTCTATAAATGGGAGATTGATGGACAAGCTGACTTTGAACAAAATAAACCATTTTTACTGGCAAGTGTCATCGAAGGCGAGGGCAAGTTAACGGTTGACCAGGAAACATATTCAATCAAAAGAGGCGACCATTTTATTTTACCGGCTGGGGCTGGAGATTTTCAAATTGAAGGAAATGTCAGGATGATTACTTCTCATGTATGAAAAAATGGGTCAGTCCCTTAAGGGGAATGACCCATTTTTAAAAATTATAGGTATATTTATCTATTTGGTCTCATCTTTTAATAGTACAATCATTCACTACATTAATGCTCTTACAAATATTCCGGAGACGTGTGTATAAATTTCGTCAAACTGAGTAATAGGAAGTGGATTATGGCCAAGCCCCAGTTCGATTGTGAATCCCGGTTTGCGGAAATCTTGAATGAACCAGTCTTTATAGCCGGCATAACTATCAACATAGCGGATTGCTTTATATCCGCTTATTGATGCAAAATCGTTTGCCAACACTTCAGATTCAGGAGGTTCAAGCCCTTCGTAGCCCCAATATATTTCTTTTCCTTGTGTATGCAAAGCGAGCAGCCGCTCATAATTTTCTTTAATGGCAATGTCTGCCATGGCTTTTGTTTCCGGCTCTGACAAAGGTTTATACCCGGGAAAATCGCGTGGGCCGGGTTCCTTTGGTTTCCGCTCCTTCTCGAATTCCCAGTTTGCCGGAAATTGTTTATTCAAATCAACCCCGCGAATATTCGCTTTCCAACCGGAAAAGTCTTCGCTGCCTTTATTCAATTTGATTAACTCATCTATTCTACCTGCCGGGGGTCCGTTGACGACCAAATTGACGCCATCCGGATTGACCATTGGAATCGCGGTTAGCTTCGATCGTAAATATGTCGTTAGAGCGGATACTCCTTTTATCGTTCGTTCGTTTGTTAATGCAAGCAGGTATTCATTTAAAAACTGCATGAGGATGGGAGTAGTAATCCATTCATTTGCATGGAAGGAAGCATTTATTTGCACCTTCCGGCTGCTTTTTCCGATTTCTACATTATAAAGCGGCTGATTAAGCACACTCTTTCCAACCTCACCCCTTCTCATAAATGGATAAATGGACCCAAGTTTATCAAGATCCGTTTTCATTTTTTGAAAATCATAGGCCTGTTTGCCATTAACGATGAGCTTCGTTACCCTTGAGGGTAGTCGTATTTTCTGTCCGACTTGCAGCTTACTAGGATTCAGATCTTGGTTTAATAATAATAAAACATCAATATTCAAATTACGCCTCTGCGCTAGTTTCCATATCGTATCACCCTTGCGAATGACATACGAATCCTCAGTAAAACCAGGGATTTGTACAGCCTGCCCATTTTGTAGGACATTCGGGTTAATATTTGGATTAGAATCAATGATTAGCACTAGCGGAATGAAAAATAACTGGCTATAGTGCCAAAGTGTGTCACCGGTTCGAACACGGACTTCCATTAGCATCCCCCCAAGAAAAACCGTTATCAATTTAGTTGTATGTGGGGAATAGAGAATGATGACTGAATGCATGAAACTGGTACTAGCCTAGTTTTTATCACGGTGTTATTATTGTTATTAAGAGAGGTGGTGAAAACATGAACATTGATGAAAAATTAGATTTAATCTTGAAGAAGCTGGACGAGCACGGAACAAAATTGGATGAGCATAGCCGTATTTTAGGTGCATTAATTCACGGCCAAGAAGAATTAAAAGCAAATCTCGAAGGTTTTAAATTGGAAACATATAAGCAATTCGGAGAAATAAAAGCAAAGCAAGACGCATTTGAAAAGAAACAAGACACGTTTGACGCCAAACTTGAACTACTTGAAAAGCGGACTTGGAAGACTGAAACCGACACCCACCGCCTCAAAAAAATCGCTGGTATTGAATAACTGCAAAACGCCTCTATTTCCCTCATTAAATTAAACAATCAAAACACAAGGGTCATTATCTCCGATTAATTCACCGGAGATGATGACCCTTCGAATATTTCCCCGAGTACGAGTGCCGCAGCCCCCATCGCCGTTCCATATACACCTTGCGATGAACAGATAATTTCTGTCGCTTTCGCTTGATCAGTTAACCCTCTCTTAGCAAGTGTTTCCTTGATCTGTTGCAAAATAAATTCGCTTGCGTCCGAGACACCGCCGCCAATAATAATTTTGGCCGGATTGAGCATATGAACCAAATTGGTTAAGCCAATTCCAATGTATTCTCCTGTTTTTTGTAAAATATCAATGGCAAACTTATCTCCAGCTAGGGCTGCTTCGTATACGCTATTTCCTTCGATTTTACTTAAATCGCCGTTCACCATTTCTCGCAATTGACTCTTTGAACCGTTCATAAGCAGGTCAACTGCTGTCTCTGCAATCGCAGGACCTGATACTAATGTTTGCCAACAGCCAATGTTGCCGCACGAACATAGCCGCCCCGACATATCTACGGTCATATGACCAATTTCACCGGCTAAATCATGTTCCCCGTGAAAAAGCTTGCCATTCAGGACGATGCCAGCCCCGACACCGTGGCCAATATTTACAGTGACCATATTCTCGCATTGTTGCTCCCGTTCATACCAATATTCACCGAAAGCCATTGCCCTAACATCATTATCTGCTTTTACAAGGACATTAAATTCGCTTTCCAATTCAGCTTTTAAAGGAATATCCCGTAAGTTTAAAATAGGTGCGAATAAACTCGTTCCACTTTCTACATCGACTGCACCGTGCATGCCAATACCGACTCCAATTACCTCTTTTCCACTATGAGAGCTAACGACTTTGGAAACCATTTCCTTCATTAATATAAGCAATTCTTCTTTTGTGATTGTGGAAGGGATAGGACAATCTTCTTTTATGATCGGGAAACCCGATAAATCTACAAGAACACCACGAATCGTTTTTGGTCCGACATCCAAGCCAACGACATGAAACCGTCCGCTATTAATGACAAGCATTGTCGGCTTTCGGCCACCAAGTGATTCGCCTTGTTCGCTCTCAATTACAAGCTCGGATTCGATTAATTCACTGACAAGGCTGCTCACGGTTGGTGGGGTCAGTTTTGTTTCCCTAGCTATTTTTGCACGGGAAATGGGTCCATCCGTCCGAATTTTATTTAAAATAATGGATCGATTTAAAGATTTCATCCATTGAAAGCTTCCTATTTTCATCCAATCACACATCCTTTTGAAAATGAAAAAACCGTTTGCAAAAACATTAAATATACTATACCATAATGAGTAAGTTAAATTAATTAAGTAAGTTATTTTATTCAATAATAACGAAAATGAAGAAGGTGACAAGCGTTGAAAGAGATAAATGAATTGAAAGAAAAATTTATTGAATTATTTGGTGAAGGTGGAGAAATCCGCACATTTTTTGCCCCTGGACGTGTCAATTTAATCGGAGAACATACGGATTATAACGGTGGTCACGTTTTTCCATGTGCGCTGGATGTCGGGACAACAGCGATAGCTCGAAAAAGAGACAATCAGCAGCTTCGTTTATATTCAGTCAATTTCCCTGAAGTTGGCGTGATTGAATCGAGTTTGGAAACCCTTAAATACCGGGAAGAAGACAACTGGGCGAATTATCCGAAAGGAGTCGCCGATGTTTTTCAAAAAGCCGGTCTCAAATTGGATGATGGATTTGATGTCCTTTTTTACGGGAACATTCCAAACGGCGCAGGCTTGTCGTCATCAGCATCGATTGAACTGGCAACTGCGGTGATGCTGAACGAATTATGTGGGTTAAATTTGGATATGGTTGAACTTGTAAAATTTGCACAAAAGGCTGAAAATGAGTTTATTGGCGTCAATTGCGGCATCATGGACCAATTTGCCAGCGGTATGGGTAAAGCAGGCCATGCAATTTTACTTGATTGTCAGACACTTCAATATAAATATAGTCCGCTTCAACTGGAAGACCATGTGTTGGTCATTGCGAATACGAATAAACGCCGGGGACTTGCCGATTCTAAATACAATGAGCGCCGCGAACAATGTGAGCGGGCATTGGCGCAGTTGCAATCTGAACTCAATATTGAATCGCTTGGAGATTTGACCGTTGAGGAGTTTGAAGCAAATCAGCATCTCATTCAAGATGAAATCGACCGCAAGCGGGCAAAACATGCTGTTTCAGAAAATCAGCGCACATTGGCTGCTGTTGAAAAGTTAAATGCAGGTGATATAGAAGCTTTCGGCCAATTGATGAATGATTCGCATGTATCCCTCAGGGACGATTATGAAGTTACCGGAAATGAACTTGATTCACTCGTACAAGCAGCTTGGGATGAAGGAGCCGTTGGTGCACGCATGACCGGCGCCGGCTTTGGCGGCTGTACTATTAACGTAGTGAACAAAACGGAACTTAACGAATTTATTAAAAACGTCGGCGAAAAATATGAAGCAGCAACAAAACTCAAAGCCGACTTCTACGTCGTCGGCATCGGAGACGGAGCACGAGAAATCGGGCGGTGACAGGCACCACCCGAAATATGTCGAAAACAAATCGGGGAGTGACAGGCACGCCCCGGAATTTGTCGAATAAATGGAGGAGGAGTTTGGATGGCGATTTTAGTTTGCGGCGGTGCTGGGTATATTGGCAGCCATGCGGTTGCGGAGTTGCTTGGACGCGGGGAAGAGGTTGTCGTTTTAGATAATATGCAAAAGGGGCATGTTGCAGCGCTATCGGAAGGTGCGGTCATTTATGATGGCGATCTTCGTGATGAACCATTGCTTGATCTTGTATTTACGGAAAATAATATTGAAGCTGTTATGCATTTTGCAGCCGATTCGCTTGTCGGTGAAAGCGTGCATGAGCCGCTCAAGTATTATGATAATAATGTTGGTGGAGCAATTGCACTACTCAAAGCGATGAATAAGCATGGTGTTAAAAACATTGTCTTTTCATCTACGGCAGCAACATACGGGGAACCGAAAGAAATTCCAATCCTTGAATCTGCAGAAACGAACCCGACGAATCCATATGGTGAAACGAAGCTTGCGGTTGAAAAAATGCTGAAATGGTGTGAACAAGCGTACGGAATCAAACACGTCGTTCTTCGTTATTTTAACGTTGCAGGTGCACATCCGAATGGCATTATTGGCGAAGATCATAATCCGGAAACGCATTTAATTCCGATTATTTTGGAAGCAGCCCTCGGTAAACGTGATGCAATATCCATCTTTGGCGACGATTATGACACACCGGACGGCACATGTATCCGCGATTATATTCATGTTATGGACTTGGTTGATGCTCATATTTTAGCGATAGAAAAATTACGAAAAACAAATAACAGCGGCACTTATAACTTGGGGAACGGCAACGGATTCAGTGTGAAGGAAGTCATTGAAGTAGCGCGGACGGTAACTGGAAAAGAAATTCCGGCAATTGTGGCTCCAAGACGTGAAGGCGACCCAGCGAGGCTTGTCGCTTCATCGGAAAAAGCGAAGAAGGAGTTAGGCTGGAAACCTCAATACGACTCATTAGAATCGATGGTTGAAAGTGCATGGACATGGTTCCAAAAGCACCCAGAAGGCTATGTTCAATGAAAGAGGTTGGAACGATGAATATATATGAAGCATTAGAACAGCTCATTCAATATGGCCTGGAAAAAAAACTGATCGAAACATGGGATGTTGACTACGTTCGGAACGACCTGCTCGCCACCCTAGACCTCGATGAATGGCAACAAACCGATTCGACAAATTTCGGGGCGTGCCTGTCACTCCCCGATATTTTGGGGACGATTTTGGATTGGGCAGCGGAGAATGGGCGGCTTGAGCATGATTCTGTGACGTATCGTGATTTGCTGGATACGGAGATTATGGGTGCATTTGTGGCAAGACCTTCGACGGTTATCCATCATTTTTATAGCATTTATAAATCAGAGGGGCCTGAAGCGGCAACTAATTATTTTTACAAACTTTCGAAGGATTCCCATTATATTAGGACGGACCGGGTTGCCAAAAATGAACATTGGTACTCTTCAACTCCGTATGGTGATCTCGAAATTACGATCAACTTATCAAAGCCTGAAAAAGATCCAGTTGCCATCGCGGCTGAAAAAAACAACGTAACGATTTCGTATCCGGATTGTTTGCTTTGTAAAGAAAACGTTGGCTATGCAGGAAGAGTGGATCATCCTGCCCGGCAAAATCACCGGATTATTCCTGTAGATTTGAACGGTAATCAATGGTTCCTGCAATTCTCTCCATATGTATACTATAACGAGCATGCGATTGTTTTTTCAGGGGAACACGAGCCAATGAAAATCTCGAAAGCGGGCTTTGAAAGACTGCTTGCTTTTGTTGAACAATTTCCTCATTATTTCGTTGGATCAAACGCAGATTTGCCGATAGTCGGCGGGTCAATATTAAGCCATGATCATTTCCAAGGCGGAAATCACGTTTTTCCAATGGCTAAAGCGGAAATAGAAGAGTCATTTGTTTTTGAGGGATATGAGGAAGTCGAAGCGGGTATTGTTAACTGGCCAATGTCAGTCATCCGTCTGCGCGGAAAGGACCGTGGGCAGGTAGCTGATCTTGCTGCTCTTGTCACGAACTCATGGAAATATTACAGTGATCCAGAGGTAGGCATTCATGCGTCAAGCGCTGCTGTTCCGCATAATACCGTCACACCGATTGTTCGCCGTTCCGGTGAAAATTTCGAGTTTGACCTGGTCCTCCGAAACAACCGGACAAATGAAGAGCATCCGCTTGGCATTTTTCACCCACATGATGAAGTACATCATATCAAAAAAGAAAATATTGGTTTAATTGAAGTAATGGGGCTGGCAGTTCTTCCAGGTCGATTAAAAGAAGAGCTACAGCTAGTCGCGGACTATTTATTGCAGCCTGATTATCAGGAACGCCTTATTGCCGATGACCGAACTAGTAAACACGCTGCATGGGCAACCGGCATTATTGATTCCTACCCGCAACTCAATGAGGAAAATATCCATGGCATCTTGCGTGATGAAGTGGGACGGATTTTTTCAATCGTGCTTGAACATGCGGGAGTATTTAAAAGAACGGAAGAGGGCCAAATGGCCTTTAGAAGATTTATCAAAAGTGCCATTTTACCTATAACAAAGATCTAGGCTAGTCTAATAGCCTATTTCGGGGTCAGCTCCTAGACTGGCCCTTTTTTTTATGTAATAATTTCTGAAGAGATCGAAAACTTTTATTTATAAAAAAATGACAGCGCTTACAGGGGGTGAGGGGAAATTTTTAAAAAAATATATAGATGGAGGTATGGATTTGAGAAAATTTCCATTTTGTTTAATCTTTCTTGTTATACTATTTTTTTCGCCTATTAAAAGTATGGCTGATCAGCCCGTTTCATCTTATTGGTTCCCTGAAGGGCTGATGGAGTGGACTCCTGAAAACGATCCGCATGCAAGTTTCAATAAGAGTACAGTTCCGTTGAAGAAAAGCGAATCTTTATATCAAGATAATAATCATGCTCAATCAGATGCAAAGCTTGCTGCTCTTTCCGCTTTAAATCCGCATACGAGCGGCGTTCCTTCCCAAGGTGGGAAAGAATTTTTTGCCAATACGTTCAGCTACTGGCAATACGTTGACTTAATGGTGTACTGGGCCGGATCGGCCGGGGAAGGCATCATTGTTCCCCCGAGCGCTGATGTCATTGATGCTGCACATAAAAATGGCGTACCCATTTTAGGAAATATCTTTTTCCCTCCGACAGTTTACGGCGGAAAATTTGCGTGGGTTGAACAAATGCTTGTCCAAAATGAAGATGGATCATTTCCAGCTGCAGACAAGCTCTTGGAAGTAGCTGAATACTACGGTTTTGACGGTTGGTTTATTAATCAGGAAACAGAAGGCGGCACTACTAAAACAGCTGAGAAAATGAATGATTTTCTTGATTATTTACAAGCAAATAAGCGAGAAGGTATGCATATTCAGTGGTATGATTCCATGATTGATAACGGAAGAATTTCTTGGCAAAATGCGTTAACAGACAGGAACCAAACGTTTTTCGAGAAATCCGATAGTATGTTCCTTAACTTTTGGTGGAATAGCCAGAAGAATTCTTCTGAAAAAGCAAAACAACTTGGAAGAAGCGAGTATGATTTGTATACCGGCATTGATGTAGAGGCGCGCGGTACAGAAACAAATATTCCTTGGGAAGGGATTTTTCCTGAAGGGCAAAAACCGTATACATCGCTGGGGATTTATCGTCCGGATTGGGCTTTTAAAACAGCTTTCTCCACCGAAGAGTTTTTTGAAAAAGAAAATCTGTTTTGGGTTGGGAAAAACGGAGATCCGCGTAAAACAGCTGATAATGGCCAATGGAAGGGAATGGCTCATTATTTTACGGCAAAAACAGTAATTAATGAACTCCCATTTACGACTAATTTTAATACAGGAAGTGGAAAAACATTCGCATTGGACGGTAAAACCGTTTCAAGCAACGAATGGAACAACCGTAGCCTTCAAGATATCCTGCCAACTTGGCGCTGGATCAGAGAAAGTAATGGAACTCCCTTAGAAATTGACTTTGACTGGGATCAACCTTTTTATGGCGGAAGTTCCTTAAAGATTTCCGGTGAAATTAGTAAAAGTAATGCGACTAATTTTAAGCTGTTTAAAACAAATTTGCCAATTGAAAAAGATACTGAAATCTCCATCACGTATAAAACAAAGGTTGATTCACCAACCATGAAAGTCGGAGTTAGTTTCCAAGATCATCCCGACAAATTCACGTTCTTTGACGTAAAGAAAAAGAGTCATGACAGGTGGACTTCAGATCAATTGAAGCTAAAAAAATACGAAGGAAAAACAATTGCGACAATTTCAATTTTGCTTGAAAACGATAAAAAAATAGAAGATTATGTGATGAATATAGGAGAATTGAAGATATATAATAAAGAAGCCGATAAAGAAAGCCCGGCGACTGTCAAACATCTTCAATCTTCAAAACAAGAATTTCAACAAGGTATTTATACGAATCTAGCATTAAATTGGAAGGATACACAAGAAAATGTTAGTCGCTACGACATTTATAGAATACTTCCTGATGGAAGCAAAGAATGGGTAGGAGCAACGCCGAATACGACCTATTATTTATCCAATCTGAAAAGAATTGGGAAAGAGAAAACAACAAAATTGGAAGTTGTCACTGTGAATGAACACAATCAGCGCAGTAAACCAATTTCGACTTCGTTTGAATGGCCAGCTTATCCAATACCGACAGCTGATTTTGATGTAAAGCAAACCGTAGCAGCACCGGGTGAGGAAATTCAGTTTTTCAATAAATCGTCAGAAGTGACTGAGGAATGGGAATGGTATTTTGAAGGTGGATCTCCGGAGACAAGCACGGAAGAAAACCCGATTGTGATGTATTCAGAAGAAGGGAAATATACCGTTCGTTTAACTGCCAAAAATAGTGAAGGTAAAGATACAGTAACGAAAGAAGCGCTCATTACAATTTCAAAAGATGCTAAAAATATAACAAATCTTGCATTAAATAAAATCGGAACCGTCAGCGGCCGATGTGCAGCAAGTGAAGGTGCAGAAAAAGCAACCGACGGAATTGTCACGAATAATAGTAAATGGTGCTCTCTCGATAAAAACGCTTGGCTTCAGCTTGACCTTAGGGAATCCAAGCATCTTACAAAGTTCGTATTAAAACATGCTGAAGCAGGTGGAGAGCCAGCAGCATTCAATACGAAAGCATTCTCGATTAAGGTTAGTCAGGACGGAGTCCATTGGTCAGACGCTGTCGCCGTTAATGACAATTCACTTGGGATATCCGAGCATTCAATCATGCCGATCGAAGCACGATACGTCCGGCTGGATATCATTCAGCCAACCCAAGGCGGAGATCAGGCGACAAGAATTTATGAATTTGAAGTGTATGGTTTTTAATTTGAGTCAGCTGCTTGGCAGCTGACTTTTTAGATATTTACATTATATTAATATACTCTTCAGAATCATGGTAAACTGAAAGTATATTAAATAAAAGAGGTGTTTCTAATGTTAGGAGCCATTGAAGCAGGGGGAACGAAGTTTGTATGCGCTGTTGGAACGGAAGATGGAAAAATCATTGAGCGAATCCAAATTGATACATTAACTCCGGAACAGACAATGCCGGAAGTCATCGGATTTTTTCAAAAATATGAAATCGATGCTCTAGGGATCGGATCATTTGGTCCAGTAGATATCGACAAAAATAGTGAGACATACGGGAATATTACATCTACACCTAAACAAGGCTGGGCCAACTTTCCATTCGTAAAAACGATGGAAGAGGCATTGAATGTCCCGATTGAATTCAATACGGATGTGAATGCCGCAGCATTGGGTGAGATGATGCATGGTGCAGCACAAGGCGTTGATAGCTGCTTATACATAACGGTTGGGACAGGCATTGGCGGAGGTGCTGTCGTTCAAGGGAAAATGTTGCAAGGACTTTCCCATCCGGAAATGGGTCATATTTTGGTGAGGAGGCATCCCGATGATTCTTTTATTGGTGCTTGCCCATACCACCAAGATTGTTTAGAAGGGATGGCTGCGGGCCCGGCGATTGAAAAGCGTTGGGGGAAAAAAGGCCATCAATTACAAGACAACGAGAAAGTTTGGGAAATCGAATCCTATTATCTTGCACAGGCGCTCATGCAATACATTGTCATCGTATCACCGAAAAAAATTATCATGGGTGGCGGCGTCATGAAGCAAGCGCAGCTATTCCCACTCGTTCATCAACAAGTGAAGGAACTGCTCAATGGCTATGTTCCACTACCACAAGTTACCGAAAGAATTGAGGACTATATTGTTGCACCTGGTCTTGGCGACGATGCAGGGATTACAGGTGCCTTGATGCTTGCAAAGCAAGCGCTTGAAGCAGCGAAATAAGCAATATTAATCTAGACAGCACCTACCTTAAATAGGAGAAAAGGTGCTGTTTTTTTTTGTTATTAAAGGTGATTTTGTCGAATTGTGTAAAGTGTCAGAAAACGGTTTGACAATTAATTCGATGTCCTCTATTATTCTAATTACCGAATTTACATAACATTCAAAATGCAAGCGCTTTAACAATTATGCTAGGAGTTAAATTTTTACCAATATCAATATTAAAAAAGGGGTGCACAAGAATGGGAAAGAAAAAAGTTTTTAGTATTTTAGCAACATTGATTTTAGTTTTTTCCATGATCGGCTGTAGTAAGTCCAGCTCTTCAGAGGGAGGAAAGGATAAAGACGGCAAGATCACGCTTACTTTATGGTATTGGAATCGCTCCATTGATGACGATTTAATCAAAAAGGTAAATGAACAATTCCCTGATATTAATATTAAAGCGCAAAAAATCGATGGTGGAGAGTATAAAACAAAATTACAAACAGCTTTAACAACTGGTACAGGAGCACCAGATATTGTCGGCTTGAACGACTGGGTGACAGAATTCCTTCCAAATCATGATAAGTTTGTGAATCTATTAGACTATGGCGCTGACAAAGTTAAAGACGATTATTTAGATTGGAAATGGAATTATGGCTTAACACCTGACGGGAAAAACTTAATCGCCTTGCCAATGGATACGGGGCCAACTGCTTTATTCTACCGCGAGGATCTATTCGCACAAGCTGGTTTACCGACAGATCCAGAAGAAGTATCTAAGGAACTTGCAACTTGGGATGATTATATTGCAGCAGGTGAAAAATTAGGGGCAGCTACAGATGCAAAAATGTTTGACACGCTAAATCGTGTATTCACACAATCCATCAGCCAAAGTGACCATGCTTATTTCGATGAGAACGACAATTTCATTGGAGATTCCGGGGCGATTAAGGAAGCTTGGGACAGGGCTGTAACGATACATGAAAAAGGTTTAAGCGCAGACCTTACAGATGAAACTGAGTGGAATGCTGGTATGAATAATGGACAAGTAGCTTCATTTATTGGTGCTGTCTGGGTGAAAAATATTTTGAAAGACGCAGCTCCTGATACTGCTGGGAAATGGCGTATTGCGAGAGCACCAGGCGGAGACGGAAATAACGGAGGATCATTTATCGGTATTTTGAAAAGCTCAAAATATCCAGAAGAAGCCTATAAAGTAATCGAATGGATGATGAATCCTGAAAATCAGCTTCAATCTTATGTAACGATGGATTTATTCCCTTCTACACCAAGCATTTTTGAGGATCCTAAAATGAGTTCTCCAGAAGAATTCTTTGGTAATGAAGAGACAACAAAAGTATTTAGTGAATCTGCTAAAAATGTAAAACCACGTTATTTTGGGGTGGATTTTTCAAGAGTTAACTCCATCTACTCAGATGCATTAACAGATTTAGCGAAACAAGGCGGAGATCCTAAAAAAGCTTGGGATGATGTTTTGAAAAATGTAGAAAAAGAGCTTTCACGATAATATTTTGTTGATCAGGCGAGGTTTTTCACCTCGCCTGATTATAAATTCCAGTCATAGTAGCTTTGCGAGGAGGTATTTCATGGATAGCGCGATTAAGACCGAACAACCAGCGAAGAAACCTATTGAGGCGTCTTCTAAAAGTAGTTTATGGAGGGAAATATACAAAAATAAAGCACTCTACCTTTTCATATCTCCCTTTTATATATTGTTTATTATATTTGGCTTATTTCCGATTATTTTCTCCCTTTATTTGTCCTTTCAAAAATGGGATGGCATTGGACAAATGGAGTTTGTTGGCCTAAAACAATTCAAGTATTTATTATCAGACAATTTATTTTGGCAGTCGGTAGGTAATACCTTTATTATTTGGTTTATATCGACGCTCCCGATGCTTTTTGGAGCCTTAATTATTGCCTTTTTATTAAATGCACCATTTGTAAAATATAAAGGCTTTTACAGATCGGCTTATTTTATTACAAACGTTACTTCGATCGTTGCAGTTACGATTATTTTTAAATCATTTTTCGGCAATCAATACGGCTTATTTAACTACATATTAACAACTATCGGAGCGGAGCCAGTAAAATGGCTGGATTCTAGCATACTAGTGAAAGTTGTTATCGCTTCCATGGTAGTCTGGAGATGGACAGGCTATAACGCCATTATTTATTTAGCTGGATTACAGGCGATCCCTAATGACTTATATGAAGCGGCAAAAATTGATGGAGCCAATACTGCCCAGCAATTTTTCCACATCACGATTCCTTTATTAAGACCTATTATTCTCTTTACAGTCTTGATGACGACGATTGGATCCATGCAATTGTTTACAGAACCGCAAGTTTTGCTTGGAAATTCCGGCGGTGTCGGAGGGGCTGGCTTAACGATTACTCTCTATATGTATAAACAAGGATTTATCGACAATCAATTTGGCTATGCGTCAGTCGTATCTTGGGCGTTATTCGTCATTATTGGGTTATTCTCCTTGTTGAACTGGAAAATCGTTACGAAAGCGGGAGCTAAATAGGATTAGAAAGGGAGGGATTTTTGTGAATGTGAATAAATCTCGTCTTCGAATGAAGACTATCATCTTGCATTTTTTACTATTGATTGGAGTTTCAATATCGGTTTTCCCTTTTTATTGGCTGGCCGTCATGTCAACAAATAAAACGAGCGATATATTGAGATTCCCGCCAAAGCTCATATTTGGATCTGAATTAGTAACGAATGTGACGAATGTAATGGAAAATGTTGACTTTTTTCAAGCATTCTTAAATACATTATTTGTTACAACAGTTTCTGTACTTTGTGTATTATTTTTCTGTTCATTAGCCGGATTTACATTTGCTAAATTTGAATTTCCGGGTAAAAAGTGGCTGTTTGGCCTTTTGCTTATTACCTTAATGATTCCGTCGCAGCTCTCATTTATACCTTCCTATATTATCATTTCAAAAATAGGTTGGGTCGGAACTTTTAAAGCATTGATTGTTCCGGGAGTAGCGAATGCGTTTGGAATATTTTGGGTTAGACAGTTCTCTCAAGAAGCCATAAATGACAGTTTACTAGACGCTGGAAGGCTAGATGGCTGTAACCATTTCCGCTTATATTGGAATATTGCCTTGCCAATCTTGCGTCCTGCCTTAGCTTTCCTTGGTATTTTCTCCTTTATTGGCGTTTGGAATGATTATTTATGGCCGTTAATCGTACTCAATGATCCGTCGAAATACACATTGCAAGTAACATTGTCGCAATTGAATGGTATTTATACTACTGATTACGGGATGGTTATGGCTGGTACACTTCTAGCAACATTGCCGTTGATTATTATGTTCCTATTTGTTAGCAGACAATTTATTTCCGGCATTGCAGCGGGGGCGGTAAAAGATTAAAAGAAAACCCTGAAAGTGAGCTTTCAGGGTTTTTACTATCAAACAGGGATATCAGTTTCCAAGTACAATGTTTCCCCTTGTGAAATTTCAGCTTGGCCATTCGTCATATCCGTCATCCAATCAGTGAAATTTTTAATCTGGCTTTCTTCAACATATGTTTCAATCTCTACTTGATCGGAATAGTGGATATCCTTCAGCTGATAAACGGATGACCGCAGTTCGTTTTCTAATTTACCAAGCCATGGGTAATCTGCTTTCACATGCATGATGGCCATAAGCTTTCTTTCAACTACACCTACAGCATTGATCCCTTCAGACGTTGATTTTCCGTAAGCACGAATGAGACCGCCAGCGCCAAGCTTAATACCGCCGAAATATCTTGTCACGACGACGACTGTATCCTTTAAGTCGCGCTTTTTCAGAACTTCGAGCATTGGGACACCAGCTGTTCCGCTTGGCTCGCCATCATCATTAGCTTTTTGGATCTGGTTGTGCTCGCCAATTAAATAGGCAGAACAATTATGGGTAGCATTCCAATGTTTCTTTTTAATCTCTTGAATGAATGCTTGGGCTTTTTCTTCCGATTCAGCCCTTTCGATGTGGGCTATAAATCGCGATTTTTGAATGATGATTTCGTGTTCGCCCGGTTCTTTTACAGTAAAATAGTGCGGAAGCAATGAATCGGCTCCTCTCCACGAAGTAAATGTAAGGAAATCTTAATGTTACACAAAATTATACATGATATAATAAGTAAATAGTATCATTAGGCTTTATAAAAAGCTGTAATGAAACTGTAATATAGCTCTACGGATATAGGTTTTTAACGGGTCTTTTTTCTAGGGTAATGGGTATAAAGTGCGATGTGATAACTATTTAAATAGTTTGTATTCGGTAGTTTAGAATCGTTTTCAGAGAATTGATGTTTTAAAATAGTTGAATTCTATTTAATCATGTAAAATAAATTTAAATCCTGTAAAGGGGGGTATCCCTCGAGGTAAACATGGCTTTAAGAAAACTTGATATTAAAGCACTAGATATGATTGTGGAGCAAATGATAGATACAGTAGATAAGAGTAAGGATGAAATTTTTAAAATAGGTGAGCAATGCAGGCAAGATCACGATTCTTTTGTAGCGGAGTTAAAAGAGATTAAAACGCAAGTGAAGCAAGTCATCACAGAAGGCGACAGTCTAGAGATTAAATCTAAACTTGCGAGGCGACGCCTCTCTGAAGTAAGCAGGAATTTCAGTGAGTTTTCGGAGGAACATGTCCGAAAAGTTTATGAAAATGCCCATGAGCTACATACAAAGCTGACGATTAATAATCAATTGGAAAAGCAACTTAGGGTACGCCGGGATGACTTGGAAAGGCGCCTTCTGGCTCTGCAGGAAACCATTGATCGTGCAGAAACACTCGTATCGCAAATTTCCATCGTCTCCAATTATTTAGTATGTGACATAAAAGAAATTGGGATTGCCCTTGAAGACGCGAAGATGAAACAAGATTTCGGCTTGCGTATTATTGAGGCGCAAGAAGAAGAAAGGAAGCGCCTATCCCGCGAGATTCATGATGGCCCTGCCCAGCTGATGGCTAATGTATTAATTCGGTCAGATCTAGCTGAGAAGGTGCACAGGGAAAAAGGACCCGAACAATCGCTGCTAGAAATCCGCAGTTTAAAGGAAATGATCCGGGCAGCTTTATATGAAGTACGTCGCATTATTTATGACCTGAGGCCAATGGCACTAGACGATCTTGGTCTCGTTCCTACACTTGAAAGGTATTTAGCCACAGTCGAAGAATATAATAAAGTCGTAAAAATTTATTTTCATGCTCTGGGCCAGGAAAAAAGATTAGCTTCCAAATATGAAGTGGCTCTTTTTCGGTTGATCCAGGAAGCTGTGCAAAATGCATTGAAGCATGCACAAGCTAGTGAAATAAAAGTCAAAATGGAAATACTAAAAGATTATGTAACAGTGATTGTGAAAGATGATGGTGTCGGATTTAATCCTGAGGAGAGAAAACAAGGATCCTTCGGGCTAATAGGTATGCAGGAACGGATCGTTATTTTAGAAGGTTCAATTTCTTTTGAATCTAAGCCAGGTTTAGGTACAGCAGTAAAGATTCAAATACCATTAATGGATTAATTAAAAAAATGTGATTTAGAGGCATGAGGGGGAATAAATTGTGACAACTAGGATTGTAATCATTGATGATCATCAATTGTTTCGTGAAGGTGTGAAACGTATTCTTGAATTTGAAAAAACATTCTCGGTTGTGGCAGAAGGTGAAGATGGATGTGCCGCTGTTCAACTGGTGGAGGAACATTCGCCGGATGTAGTGCTTCTTGATATCAATATGAAAACGACAAACGGTATCGAAGCGACACGTCAATTGATTGAGGCATATCCAGATACGAAAGCTATGATTCTATCGATTCACGATGACGAAGCATATGTGACACATGCTCTTAAAACAGGGGCAAGTGGTTATATGCTGAAGGAAATGGATTCGGATGAATTGATCGAAGCAGTGAAAATAGTTGCGGATGGTGGATCTTACATACACCCTAAAGTAACACATAAGTTGGTAAACGAATATCGCCGTCTCGCTAATCAGCATAACCAAGGCAGTGGTTACCAGCAGCCAGAACTGCATATCCCACTTCATTTATTGACAAGCAGGGAATGCGAAGTATTACAGCTTCTTGCAGACGGGAAAAGCAACCGTGGAATCGGCGAAGCACTCTTTATTAGTGAAAAAACCGTCAAAAACCACGTCAGCAACATCCTTCAAAAAATGAACGTCAACGACCGCACCCAAGCAGTAGTCACCGCAATCAAAAACGGCTGGGTAGAAGTCAGATAAAACAAAAGGACAGGTTCGAGAACGTATTAACATACGTTCGAACCTGTCCTTTTTTTCGACAAAATTCGGGACGTGCCTGTGAAGTGACCCCGAAAAGTTAGACACGGTTATTTCATCAGGCAGCTTGCTCAAAATGAGTTCGGTATTGTACCGGACTCATTTTTAATTTTGCCTTCATCCGTTTCGTATTATAGTATTCTATATATTTTTCTAATTCTTGTTGAAAATGTTCTACACTCTTAAATTCACCATAGTAAATGAATTCTGACTTTAGTATTCCGAAGAAGTTCTCCATCACAGAGTTGTCGTAACAGTTTCCTTTACGAGACATACTTTGTTTAATCCCTCTTGCTTGAAGCGCATGGCGATATTGTTTCATTTGATAGTGCCAGCCTTGATCTGAATGCATCAGTAGTGAGTTCTCTTCAGGTAGGCGTTCTAATGCCTTCTCTAACATTTCCGAAACCAATGAATACGTTGGTCGCGGGCCAATGGTATACGTAATAATCTCGCGATTAAATAAATCTAATACAGGCGATAAATACAGCTTTTCTCCAAATAATTTAAATTCCGTAATATCTGTTACCCATTTTTCGTTAGGGGCGTCCGCTGTAAATTGGCGGTCTAAATGATTAGGCGCAATTTTACCGACAGTGCCTTTATAAGATTTATATTTTTTCATACGTACAAGGCATTTCAAACCTAACTCTTTCATGATACGTTGAACCTTCTTATGATTTACTTTTTTTCCACGATTCGCTAGCTCATCACGAATACGACGGTAACCGTAACGACCTTCGTGTTCTTCATAAATCGCTTTGATTTCTACTTTTAAATCGGCATCTGGATCAGGCTGATTCATTCGTTTCACTAAGTCATAATACGTACTACGTGGAATGCCAGCGAGCTTTACAAGTGCTTTCACCGAATATTTATGCCTTAACTCAAAGACTATTTGCGCTTTGTCTTGTTTGGTGATTTTTCCTTGTTTTGAACTAAGGCATTCAACTTTTTTAAATACTCGTTTTCCATTTCAAGCTGTTTAATGCGCGCTTCTAAAGCTTCAACTGAACCTTCAGCTAATGCTTGTTTTGGTTGTTTATTTGACTCCTTATTCATGGATGGACGCCCCTTTTTCTTTGTCTGAAGGGCATCAATTCCTTGTTTTTCGAGTTGATTCTTCCAAACAAGAATACTAGAAGGTGCAGGAATATTAAATATAGCTGCTGTTTCGGTTAAGGATGCGCCATTTTCAGTCATAAAGTTTAGTACATCCAGTTTAAACTGTTGTGTATAACTTGTACATTGTTTATTAAAAGCTTCTACCCCATTATGTTCAAATTGCTTTGCCCATTTATAGATGTGTCTAAAATTTATCCCCAGAGATTTTCCGACTTCTCTGTAACTCTCATTCCCATTTAAATAACGAGCAACAGCTTGTAATTTTTCTTCCGCAGTAAATTTAGCCATAAAAATACACCCCAATTGTTAGAGTATGTGTCTAACAATTGGGGTGCAGTTCACTGTCACTTGTCGTTTTTTATTTTATTTTATATTTTACTTTTACTTCTGGATTTTCTTTGTATTCCTGCCATAGTTCTTCAATAGACTTTCCGGTTAATGTTTTAAAAGAATTTAAGTCGTACGTCATTTGTTGGAGCTGAGCATTTAATTGATCAACAATCGTCTTATTTTTATGCTGTTCCAGCCATAATAGAAAGCGAGCCGTAACTCGGTATCCACTGTCATATCGGTCAGTTTCTTTTACTTCCTCTGGCAACATCCACCTTCCGTCATGAGGACCGTAGGCATAGCGAATATAATCGGAAATACCTTCAACTAACCACCAGTTGGAATTATCATAGCGAGGATACGCCTGAACGATATGAGATAATTCATGGGTAAACAATGCAACATCATATGGGCGAGACACTATGTAGTCGACGCTTACAACAATCGTACCGTTACTTGCATAAGCCACGCCATCGTAGGTCGGGTCAAATTTTAAAGTCACTTTCGTTGGTGCAGCTTTACGATCAGCTGCATAGTCCTTCACTAGTTTTGGAAACATTTTAAAATAGAGCTCGACAAAGTCAGGAATAACGGCCTGCAAATCGGCGTTATTAGCATCGGATATGACTTCTAGTTCATACCCTCTTTTTTCAAAAAATTGGCTGTCACTTTGTTGTATCGTGGATGTTGCCGCACTATCTTCCGCAAATGCATGTTGCACTGCTGTGAAACTACTAAATGCCAAACTTGCACATATGAAACTAGCTGCAATTTTCTTTCTCATCTTCTCACTCCTCGTATTTTTTAAGGTGATAGAAATTGATTGCGCTTACAATTCTCTTATACTAAACACCTCTCTTCTATATAAAAGATAAGAGCTCATGGTGTTATTTAATCTGATAGTTTAATGGTATATGGACTGCCATTTATTGTAAATGGGCCAATGAGATTGCTTTTCTTCAAGTCTTTTATTCCTACTTTGTACTAGTAGTGGGGTAAGAAAGAAGGGAAAAGGAGAAAAAAATGAAAAAAAGGAGTGCATTTAATCAAAACATGCACCCCTTTTTTCGTATTCCTGAGAATAAAACACTATTGCTTTCTACTCACTAATCATCCACAAGCCTTAGAATACTTCGACAAACTTCGGGGCGTGCCTGTCACCTCCCGAATTCAATTCGACAAAACTCGGGGCGTGCCTGTCACTTGTCGTTACTTGTCGTTTGCGAGTCTTGTTTTGGAGAGGAGCATTGTGAGTGTAAATGGAACGATGAGCACGATGATCATTCCGAGTAGGAAGGCTAGACGGTATCCTTGTGTGATTGAGAGGATTCCCGGCAGTCCGCCTACACCGATTGAAAATGCCATAACATGATTCACGGAAAGCACTATTCCTGCGATGGCAGAACCAATTAACGCACTAAAGAATGGGTAACGATAGCGCAGGTTTACACCGAACATGGCTGGTTCTGTAATCCCCAAGAATGCTGATAGGGCAGAAGTTCCTGCCAAACCTCGCAGTTTTTCGTTTTCTTTCTTAGCTAGGAACATCATAGCAAGTGCAGCTGATCCTTGTGCAATATTGGATAACGCAACCATCGGCCATAGGAAGGTCCCACCAATTTTCGGGTCACCAATCAACTGAAGATCAACTGCTAGGAAAGTATGATGCATCCCCGTAATAACAAGCACTGCATACAGTCCGCCGTAAATAATTCCTCCAAGCCATGCAAAATGTGCGAATAGCCATACAACCGCATCAGTAATGCCATTTCCGATCCAGAAAGTAATCGGACCGATAACAATGAAAGCAGCGAGCCCAGTGACAAGCAACGCCACAGGTCCGACGACGAGTAATTTTACAGAATCATGGACACGTTTATTTAAAAACAGTTCGATTTTTGCAAGTAAAATGGAAGCAAATAAAATTGGTAATACTTGTCCTTGGTAACCAACTTTCTGTACATCTAATCCAAACAAGTTCCAATAAGGAATTTCTCCTTTTGCTTGCGCATCACCAAATGCCCAGGCATTCAAAAGGTCCGGATGGACAAGCATGAGGCCCAGCACAATTCCAAGCAACGGATTTCCGCCAAACCGTTTTACTGCAGACCAACCAATTAGTCCCGGTAAAAATACAAAGGCCGTATTGGCGATTAAGTTAATGATGCTCGCAACGTCTGCCCAATTCTTGTGAACATCGATTACGGATTGACCTTTGTAAAAAATATCTGAGCCCGTAAGGATATTGTTCAGACCCATCAATAGCCCGGCAGTTACAATCGCAGGCAAAATCGGAATAAAAATATCCGCAAGAACCTTAATTGCCCTTTGCAACGGGTTCATATTTTGCTCAGCAGCGCTTTTGACATCATCTTTCGTTGCTGATTGTATCCCCGTTTCTTCCGCGAAAATATTATAAACTTTATCGACAACCCCTTGGCCGATCACTACTTGAAATTGCCCATTGGTAGAAAAGGATCCTTTCACAATATCAATATTTTCAAGCTTTTCCTTATCCACCTTGCTTTCATCATTAAGCACCGTCCGCAGGCGTGTCACACAATGCGTCGCCGAGTGAATATTATCCTTCCCGCCGAGCGCTGCAATAATCTCCTGAACCGAAGTCTTATTGACTCCCATAACCAGTTCCCCTCTCTAAATAAAATGATAGCAATCTGGTAGATATATCCTTTTACACTTTCCCTTTAAAGATGAGCGAAAACCAGAAATATGAAGCGATTACATATCATTTGAAATATATATGTACAAATAGAGTTTAAATCTGTATATACAAGTTGTCAACATTATTCGACATAGTTCGGGTGGTGCCTGTCACCCCCCGAACTATGTACCCTTTTCAAAATGGTGCTTATTCGATAGAATGGAGGAAATCAATGAAAGTATAAAGGATGATTAATAATGAAGACGGCGGTCGTTACGGATAGCACCTCATACATACCGAAGCATATACGTGAAAACCTCGATATATATATGATTCCATTGAATGTAATCATTAATGGTGAACCATATAAGGAAGAAATAGATATTTCAGCTCCAGATTTCTACGAGGAAGTACGAAACGGAAGCGAACTCCCGACAACGTCACAGCCGCCTATCGGTGAATTTGAAGAGCTATACAGTCAGCTCGCAAAAGAATATGATGCCATCATAAGCATCCACCTTTCCAGTGGTATTAGCGGTACATACCAAGGGGCAGTTGCCGCCGCGGAAATGGCGGAAAACGTAAAAATTTATACATATGATTCTGAAATAAGCTGCATGCCACAAGGGTTTTATGTATTGGAAGCGGCGTGGATGGCCCAGCAGGGTAATGGTCCAGAGGAGATTCTTCCACGACTTGATGAATTAAAAGCTGCTATGAAAGCCTGTTTTATGGTCGATGACCTTTCTCATCTTCAACGTGGCGGAAGGCTTTCAAGTGCGCAAGCCATTATCGGCGGTCTCCTTAACATTAAACCGGTACTCCATTTTGAAAATAAAGTGATCGTTCCATTTGAAAAAATTCGTACCCGCAAAAAAGCATTAAAGCGAATCCAGGAAATGTTAGGCGAAGATGTCGACAAGGGTATGCGGTTGAAGGCTACAATTATCCACGCGAATCGAGTGCAGGAAGCAGCAGAATGGAAATCCGAGCTTGAAGCGCTCTATCCAACCGTTGAATTCAGCATCAGTTATTTCGGTCCTGTCATCGGCACCCATCTTGGTGAAGGGGCAATGGGACTGGGCTGGACGGTAAAATAATAGTAAGGGAAGGTGTTGGCTGTCGCCGGCACCTATTCAACCCTATCTGAAATCCAATGAGGTGATAATTTTTGAAAAATAAGACCACAAGCAATTTCTCCCCTGAACTCCAGAGCCACCTATCTGGCCGCTCCCTCCTAGCTACTGAAATCCCCTTTCCGGAAAAACTCATCAAGAAACACAGCGAACTTGAGCTTATTCAATCAACTCCCGGTATTGTCCGGCAGACGAAGTTATTGCGCTGCAATCGCTGTGCTAACACGACACAAAGATTATTCGCTAATTTCCCATGTGCCACTTGCGGAAACGAAGGCGGCTGCCATTATTGCCGAAAATGCATCATGATGGGGCGAGTATCGACATGTACTCCTCTTTACAGTTGGGCTGGGCCAAATCCGGAAGTGCCGGATAAAAGCGATTCTTTCCTTTCTTGGGAAGGCGAGCTTTCCCCTGGACAAATGACTGCCTCAAAAGCTGCTGTTAATGCGGTCAATGAAAACGCCGAGCTGCTCGTTTGGGCAGTATGCGGAGCAGGAAAAACAGAGGTGTTGTTTGAAGCGATTAATCAAGCTTTGCAAAAGAATCTAAGAGTTTGCATCGCCACTCCACGAACCGATGTCGTTCTCGAGCTCGCCCCGCGTTTTAAAAAAGTATTCCCAAGTATACAAGTAGCTGCACTTTACGGAGGCAGTGATGACCGCCATCAATATGCCCCGCTAACCATATCCACCACACATCAGCTCCTTCGCTTTGAAAAAGCCTTCGACGTCATGATCGTTGATGAAGTTGATGCCTTTCCCTTTACTTTCGATGACAGTCTGAAGTGGGCAGTAGAAAAATCCACAAAAATAAAGGCAACCCGCATCTTTTTAACCGCCACACCAAGCGCCAAATGGCAAGCTGAATGCAAATACGGGAAACGTCCACATGTGAAAATTCCTGCGCGCTATCATAGAAAGCCGCTTCCTGTACCTACTTTTAAATGGTGTGGAAATTGGCGGAAGCAGTTGGAAAAAGGCCGGATTCCTCACACCGTTAAGAACTGGACCATACAGCGAATCCAAACCGGAAAACAAACGCTCCTGTTTTTACCTCATATCGAACTAATGGAAAAAGCACTTCCACTCTTTCGCCAACTTCACCCTGATATTGAAACCGTTCATTCGGAAGATCCACTTCGCAAGGAAAAAGTAGAAAAAATGCGCCAAAGAGAAATTCCTCTTCTTCTTACGACAACGATTTTAGAAAGAGGCGTAACTTTTCCTAATATTGATGTCGCTGTCATCGGTGCTGAAGACGATATTTTCACCGAAGCGGCACTCGTCCAAATTGCCGGACGGGTCGGCAGAAGTGCAGATTTTCCCGGTGGAAATATTACTTTTTTTCATTACGGCCGAACGAAAGCGATGATACGAGCGCTCGTCCATATTTCGGAAATGAATAAACAAGCGAAAAAGAAAGGGCTGATTGATTCATGAATCACTGTCTCTACTGCGATACGTTTATCCAGAGCGAAATATCGTGGCAAAAGCTGTTTTATCCATCTGTAGAACCATTTTTTTGCAAAGCTTGCCTTGAAAGTCTTCAGCCAATAACCGGCGGTACTTGCGAAAAATGTTCCCGTCCTCTCGAGGGGCTTTCACCTGAATATATTAAAGGAAAGATGTGCACGGATTGCAGTCGCTGGGAACAGGATGCGAAGTGGAAAGGGATACTTGAAAAAAACATATCACTCTTCATTTATAATGACTTTTTAAAAGAATTATTGGCACGTTATAAATTCCGGGGTGATTACGAATTGGCAAAAGCATTTGCACCACAAATCGGTTCTGCATTAAAGTCAATTCATTATGATTTTCTTGTACCTATTCCACTTAGTAGAGAACGGCTGGAAGAACGAGGTTTTAACCAATCCACTGCCCTTGCCACCTCAGCAAAATTAACCACGTCTGACGACCTGCTCATTAGAATCCATTCTGAAAAACAATCGAAAAAAACTCGTCAAGAACGGCTCGCGCAGGACCAAATTTTTCAGATTAACTCTTCTTCCACATCTATAAAAGGAAAAACGATTCTCCTCATTGACGATATTTATACAACTGGTTCCACACTTCACCAAGCTGCAAAAACACTGAAAAATGCCGGTGCAGAATCGATCAAGTCTTTTACTTTGGCACGAGGCTAGCCTACAAATACACATCATTGAGCCGATATAAAATGTAAGATGATTATAGACGGCTGAGGAGGATATGAAATGGATTTATTGAACTGCCCGAATTGCGGGGATATTTATGTCAAACATGCGATTCGTGATATATGCGATAAATGTTACCGTGAGGAAGAAGCTGATTATGAAAAGGTATATCGGTTTTTGCGTGTCCGGGAAAATAGAGCAGCAACGATTGAAAGAGTAGCGGAGGTAACGGGTGTAAAAGAAGAATTGCTCTATAAATGGGTGCGGAGTGGGCGTTTGCACACTGCACAATTTCCGAATTTAGGTTATCCTTGCGATAAATGTGGAAAGATTATTCGGAAAGGAAAATTATGCGAAGGGTGCGTAACGGGAATGATCGGAGAACTCGAGACTTTCGAAATGGAACGGAATCGTCAAGAAGCGTTACATAAGGCCGTATATCTATCTCGGGATAAGAGAAAATAACTAGTCGAAATTTGGTAGAATTTCACTATAAATCAGCTCTAAACAATCAAAGTTGGAAACCGATATTAATAGTATAAGAATGAATTTGGACGGATTAAAAGGAGGAATGGCCATGAAAATCAATCCTTTTCGACCTGTGGATAATAATCCATATAAACGGCAAGTAAGTAAAACAGAACAGCCGCAAGCCCCAGGTAAAACGGATAAGGTAGAAATCTCCGCTGAAGCGAAAGAAATGCAGCAAACTCCGTCAATCGTGAAAGAGCGGGAAGCCCGAATTGCCGATTTGAAAAACCAGGTCCAAAGCGGAAACTATAAAATAGACCATAAAGCCGTAGCAAAAAGCATTGCCAAATTTTTTGAACTTTAATGTAAAAATTAAATGAAAGTAACATAACGAACGGATTCGGAGAAATGCTCAAGGATGAGCTACTATTTTCTACATCGCCAGTTTAGTAAAACAAATTGGCTTTCTCGTCTAGCTCCAGCGCCCAGCGACTAGCAAACTTCAGGATTCTTCCTACGATAAGTCAACATCGGTTCGCCTTACAGGCTTACCGTGTTTCCTTTATCTCGTCGGAATCCCTAAAAGTTTGTACGTCGCTAAACGGGCGCTTGCGCTTTTCTTATGAATCTGATGATTGAGGGAATCTGCCCCAGCATCTTAGTATGTGTCTGCCAAATTGGCAGATGGGGCCGGTTCCCTCTCTGTATGGAGTGAAAAAATATGCTGATCCAAAATGACTCAAAACTGACGGCCATTCCCCAATCAGAAAATCTTCAACCGATAAAGGAAGGTGGTACGTATACTGCCGTAGTCAAAGAAAAACTCCCGAATAACGAAGCCATAGTACAAGTAAAAGGACAGGAAGTTAGAGTGAAAATTGAAGGGGGCTCCCCTTTTCCTGAATCAGGAAAAATTAACATGCAGGTTACTGATATGAAGCAGGACCTACCTGTTGTAAAAGCAGTTCCAGTCCAAGTTGTGGAGCGGGGACAAGCTGCTCAACAGCAAGGTCTAGCGCTATCCAATAATGTTAAACAGGCCGTCGAAATTTTAAACCAAAAAAATATTCCCATTACAAAGGATATTTTGACTCATATAAAAAACTATGTGGAAAAAGGAACTGGTTCCCAAGAGCAAAAAATCGAAACAATTTCTCATATGGCAGCGAAAAAACTTGATTTTACACCTCAGCAACTGAAAGCAGTCCATGAAGCGCTGCATGGCCGTCCCCTAGGACAGGTACTTCAAGACTTGGCATCAGAGCTTGATCCCGTTTTTTTCGTAAAGAAAGAGGCTGGAATCCAAGAGCCATTACAAGCAAAAGTTGCTCAAGTGTTGTCCAAACTGGAGACAATGGTGAAGGATCCAGCAAAAATTGAAATGATTCAGCAATTAAGGCAGGCACTGCAGCAAGGTGACAGTCCCGCAAATATTACGAGAGTCATATCTTCTGCATTTACTTCTGAACTAAGGTCTACGCCTGCTTTGGCGAGGGAAGTTTTAGCTGTTTTAAAAGAAGTGGAAATGGTGCGTCCCACAGCAAACGAAACAATGAATAGAGCACCTCAACCCTCGGCTCCGCAATCAGTTACGCAACAAGATAGTGTGCAGCTGAGAATCAATCAAGTACTTACTAAGCTTGAGCAAACAATTACTGATCCGGTAAAAAAACAGGAGATCCAGCAATTGGCACGTTCATTGCAACAAGGGGCAAGGCCAGATGTCATTGCCAGATCTGTCATTTCTGAATTCTCGACAGAACTGAAGGCGGATTCCAGTTTGGCGGAGAATTTACGTTCTTTTATAAGTCAAGCACGGCCAAATTTCACAGGTAGCCAGACCGTGAATGCTGGTCCCGGCATCACGAATCAGCCATCGGTAAATTCGACGCAAATAGTGAATCAATTAAATCAGGATGAAACAGCGAATAAACCCGGAATGGCGGGAGGGCAGCCTCCAATTAAAATTCAAAATGAGAACCATTCCATCCAGTCAGATATAAAAGCAGCCGTCAAACAAGTGAAGACCGTTCCTGATCTTTCACGTGTTTTGCAATTTATTAAAGACAGCGGTGCTTTGGCGGAATTGCCAACTGAACAAAGAGCAATTCTCCATCAAGCAGTAGAAAAAGCGGAGCAGCTCCAAACAGCCGGCAGGGAACTAGCAGCACGCCAAGAACTTGCTTCAGCTTTCAGTAAACTGGAAGGGAAACAGCCAGAGACAGCTCCCAAAGAAGCCGAACAAGCATACCGGTTCAGCAATGAAGTTTTAGCAACCATTCCTGTGCAATCGAGGGATTTGGTCGTAACGACAATTACGAAAAAACTCTCCCAAGCTGCCATAGATTTTAAAGCAGTGAAAAGGGATATCACGAATACGCTGCATGCAACGGAAAACTTGTTGAAACAAGCACCAACGCAGGCGAGGCCTTCGCTTGAAGCAGCCATCAAACAGCTGGATAACGCAATATTGAAAAGCGACTTCATGCTCTATACCGATATGGGGACGGAGAAAAAATTATTGTTAGCAAGCACTCAGCTTCATGAATCGAGGAAATTACTTGGAAAAGGCGAGTTCGCCAAGGCAAGTGAAATCGTTCATCAAGTGAGAAATACGGTGGACAAATTAATTTTCCAACCGTCAGATGTACGTGTAAAACATTTCGTATCCAAAGAGTTGGCGCAGCTTGAACAGTTGCCGCTTCCGAAACAATTGTCCCACTCATTAGAAGAACCACTACAGTCAATGAGACAGGAGCCGACTGCTCGGAACGCCTTTGAATATGTTCGCAGCCTTGGATTGACGTACGATTCAGATATTGCCCATCGGCTTGTTGCTGGAGAAAATGTGAAGGCAGATGCGGATGCCTCTTTGAAAAATATGCTGATGAAGCTGATTCAATCAGAGGGGAATAGCTCCGCAGGTCAGAAAGCAGAACAAGCGTTGCAGCATATTACAGGCCAGCAGCTTTTAAGTAAAACAGATACGACAGGTTTACAGACGATGATGTTCTCATTGCCAATGATCCTCCGGGAACAGATGGAAAACGTAAAAGTCTTTTTGACATCGAAAAATAGCAGTGAGCGCATCGACTGGGAAAACTGCAGTCTATATTTCTTGCTCGAAACAAAACGGATGGGGGATGTAGGCATACAATTGACAGCCGTTGATCGAACATTATCCGTCACAATTAAAAATGACAGCCTTGGTTTTCAAGAGAAAATCGGCCCACTTGCTGAAGTAGCGAAAAGGCGGCTTGAAGACATCGGCTATAAAATTGGCGCCATTCAATTTACTGACTTGACTCCTGCTGCTGTGAGAGAAACCGCCGAGAAGCAGTCAGAAAAAGTAAACCAACCTGCCTTTACAGAAAGAGGGTATGATTTTAGCGTATGATACCGAATTACTATAACCAAAAAAACAGGCGAATCAAGAACGGTCCATCCGCCGCAGTTTTACGCTATGACGAAGCTGGAGGCGGAGCACCGCAAGTTGTCGCGCAAGGAACAGGGGCTGTAGCGGTAAAAATTATGGATCTTGCCCAACAGCACGGGGTGCAAATGCAAGAAGATGCAAACCTTGTCAGCCACTTGCTCGATATTGATCTTGGAAACAATGTACCGCCGCAGCTCTATTCGGTCATTGCAGAAATATTGATTTTGCTGGAAGAAATGGATAAAAACTATTAAAAACAAATGAAATATACCGATAAGAACTATGAATGGAGGCGAAAACGAATGGAATTTTTAACGAAAGAATTAATCTATCAGAAGACGCCCCAGCAAATAACTGGGCTCCTCTATGAAGTATGCATTGATTGTTTAACAGAAGCCATCCATTGCATCGAAAACAAAGAATATCCAGAAGCAAATAGTAAACTGCAAAAAGTGAATGATATTATCGAGCGTCTAGGGGCTGGATTGAATTACGAAGCCGGGATTATTGCGGACCAGCTGGATACGCTCTATAACTATATGGCAAACCAGGTGATTTTGGGCAATCTGAAAAAGGATGTGCCTATTTTACAGGAAGTTTTGAATATATGTGAACAGCTAGCAAGCGCATGGAATGAAGCAATGAACATGGGCGACACAAAAGGCCAGCGACTGCTTCATCAAAAAACGAATGCGTATGAAAAAAACGTCATGGTGCTTAGTCGCGACTAGAGAGGGGAAAAATCAATGAGAATTAATCATAATATCCAAGCATTAAATGCCTATAGAAACTTATCCCAAACGATGGCAAGCACGTCTAAAAGCCTTGAAAAACTATCATCAGGCCTACGCATCAACCGTGCGGCTGACGACGCTGCGGGACTCGCAATCTCAGAAAAAATGCGTTCGCAAATCCGTGGGCTAGGGATGGCAGAGCGTAATGCGCTTGATGCCGTCTCTTTGATCCAAACGGCGGAGGGAGCATTGAACGAGACTCACTCCATCTTACAGCGAATGAGGGAGCTGAGCGTTCAAGCAGCGAATGGGACGTTGGAGGATACAGATCGGAAATCCGTCCAACTGGAGATTGACGAGCTGATTAAAGAAGTTGATAGAATTGCTAAAGAGACACAGTTTAATAAGAAAATCTTACTAGATAGTACAAATACCACAGGATTTAAGTTTCAAATAGGAGCAAATAATGGTGAAACATTAGACGTAATAATTGCAGATATGACGGCAAGTACTCTAGGTATTAAACCATTGGATGTATCCACAAATCAAACGGCAGCGGGAAATGCTATAGTTACTCTTGACAAGGCGATTGCTAAAGTTTCCGACCAACGTGCTATACTAGGTGCCTACCAAAACCGCCTTGAGCACACAGTCACAAACCTCCAGACAGCGAACGAGAACCTAACTGCAGCAGAATCACGGATCAGAGATCTAGACATGGCGTTAGAAATGACAAACTTTACGAGAAATAACATCTTGAATCAAGCTGGACAAGCGATGCTTGCACAAGCGAATCAATTACCGCAAGGAATCTTGCAATTGCTACAATAATGGTCTGGCGCTTTTGGGGGCGCCGGACATTTTTTCATGGTGGTATTTAGATGATCGGTAGTAATCGCTCCGTAATCGGTAGTAAAAGACCTATAATCGGTAGTAAATCATAAAACATCGGTAGTAACGATGGCATAATCGGTAGTAAAATATAAACAATCGGTAGTAATATGCGGGAGTGATCTTCATGGATGTGCGCAGAATCGAAAAAACGGGAGTCCATAGTGTTAATAAGAAAGTGCAACAAGCAGCAGGGTCCGTCCAATTTTCCGAAGTGATGGGGAAACGTCGTGAAGAAGTTGTGTTTGAGCGGATGGCACAGCTAAGGGATGATATCGAACAGCAAGGACAGAAACTTGCCAAATCGCAGACGATTGAGGATTTTAAAAAATATAAGCAGCTTGTGAAATCCTTTATGGAAGATGCGGTGAACAATGGCTTAAAACTAGAAGAACAGCGGGGGCTTGATTGGCGCGGTCGTACGAAGGTGTACAAAATCGTCAAAGAAGTCGACAGAAAGCTGATAGATTTGGCAAATACTGTCCTTGACAAGGAAGAAAAAGGCTTGGAAATACTCGGTCTTGTTGGAGAAATCCAAGGAATGCTCATTAATATTTACACTTAATCTATAAAAGTAAACGGCTATGCCGATATAAAAGTGGAGGGAGGGCCCGAACCAATGTCGGCCCAATCACTCATTGAATCAATGGAAAAATTACTGGCTTTACATAATCAGCTGCACGAAACGGCAGTAGAAAAAACGAAAGCCATTCACAATAACGATGTACAGGAGCTCAACAGGATATTCCGTGAAGAACAAAAATATGTCGCGGCCATTCAAGTTGCTGATAAAAAGCGGCAACAGGCAGTGGCACTTTTATCGAATGGAAATGTGGAAGTAACTATTTCCGATATTATTGACATGCTTGAAGGCTCGGATCGTGAACAACTAACGGAATTACAGGTGAAATTGTTAGGGGTTTTGACTGAATTGAAAGAAGTAAATGCGCTGAATCAGCAGTTGCTCACCTATTCATTACAATTCGTCAACATGAATCTTGATTTGCTTGCGCCTGAACCTGAACTTCCGAACTATTCAAAAACACAAAGCGAAAATAACGATCACCCAAATACAGGCAGATCGATTTTCGATTCGAAAGCATAATTAGGAGGAAAAACGATGCGTTCCACTTTTATGGGGCTGGAAACGGCCAAGCGTGGTATGTACACACAACAGAGTGCCATTTACGTGACTGGTCATAATATCGCCAATGCAAATACACCTGGCTATACTCGCCAACGTGTAAATTTTGAACAAACAACGCCTTATCCAGCTGCATCGATGAATCGTCCACAAATTCCCGGGCAACTGGGAACAGGTGTGAAAGACGGTACAATCCAGCGAATTCGCGATACATTCGTCGATGAACAGTTCCGTGGCGAAAACAATAAATTTGGCTATTATGAATCACTTGCCGAATCGATCAGTAAGATGGAAGACATTATGAACGAACCGAGCGATTTCGGGTTATCAAAAGCAATGGCCCAATTTTGGCAGTCGTTACAGGATTTAAGCACAAATCCGGAAAATGAAGGTGCGCGGAGAGTTGTGCTCCAACGTGGAACATCTGTTGCTGAAACTTTTCAATACTTGCATTCGTCATTGACAACCGTTCGTAATGACATCAAAAAAGAAATCGACGCAACAGTGATCGAAATCAATTCACTCGCCAAACAAATCTCCTCAATCAACCAACAAATTAGCGAAGTGGAACCTCATGGCTATTTGCCGAATGATTTGTATGACGAGCGCGATCGGCTTGTCGATCGATTATCTAAACTCGTCCCTATTGAAACCAATACTGTAAACTACGGTGGAAATTCCCTTTCAGTAGCAGAGGGTGGTAGGACCATTTCCATCATTATGGCAGACGGAACAAAAAGGCCATTAATTGAAGCCGACAACAGAGACCGGCCTATAGCAGCTGGCGAAATGCTCAATCTCGCAGAAGGAAAAGGAAGATTGGCCGCTCTCATTTATGCATATGGTGATGATGCCGATGGTTCTGGATTATATCCAGGAATTTTAGATAGCCTTGATAAATTTGCCTTTACATATGCGCAAGTTTTTAACGAAATCCATAATGGCGGTTATGATTTAAATGGCCAACCGGGAAAGCCATTTTTTGACGGTATGGGCGCTGACTATAAAGGCGCGGCAGGCAAAATAAAAGTAGCCAACCTGGCTCCATCTGAAGTCGCTGCTTCCTTAATTCCAAATGAAAATGGAAACGGACAAAATGCACTAAGACTTGGAAACATTAAAGACTTAGTCATTACAAATTCTACATTGACGATTGGTAACAAAGTACTGAATCTTGAGATTGAATCAGGTACACTTCAATCTTTTTATGAAGGCGTGATCGGAGAAATGGCGGTAAAAGGCCAGCAGGCAAACCGTCTTCGCCATAATACGGAAGTGCTGCTCAATTCTGTGGACAATAACCGAAGATCAATCAGCGAGGTATCGCTCGACGAGGAATTTTCCAATTTAATTCAATTCCAGCATGCCTACTCTGCATCCGCTAGAATGATTAACGTCGTTGATGAAATGCTTGATAAAATAATTAACGGCATGGGACATGTCGGTAGATAAGAGGTGTAATAAATGCGCGTGACAAATGGCATGATTTCAAGCAGCGTGATGTTTAACATCAATCAAAGCTATTCACGGCTTGATAAATTATTTGAACAAGCCCAGACACAGAAAAAAATCTCACGTCCATCCGATGATCCCGTCATCGCGATGAAGGGAATGTTTTACCGGACGAATGTTATTGAAGTGGAACAGTTCAAACGGAACTTTTCTGAAGCCCGCAACTGGGTGGAAACGACGGATTCCGCGATTGGTGAAGCAAGTAAAGTGATGGAGCGGATTCGCGAGCTGACTGTCCAAGCAAGCAATGAAACCTATGATGAAGGGCAATTACAGGCGGTTGCTGAAGAAATTGGCCAGTTAAAAGAACATATTAAGTCCATTGCGAACGCACGAGTAGGAGACAAGTATATTTTTAATGGCACAGATACACAGACAGCTCCTGTAGCAACTAATGGAAATATTAATTTTACTGGTGGCAATGTCAATTTTGAACTAGCTAAAGGTATCTTTGTACCCGTGAATATGAACGGTTCGAATGTTTTTGAAGCTAACGGTGAGAGCGTATTTAGCATGCTAGCTGACCTCGAAACTGAACTGCGTAGTGGAAACACACAAGCGGTCGGTGGCTTTTTAGATAAAATTGATGCAAGTGCAGGTAAAATGCTGTCAGCACGAGCGGAACTAGGTGCCAGAACAAACCGCCTTGATTTCATGGAAGAGCGGATCGACAACCAGGAAATCATTGCAAAACGGATCATGTCTGACAACGAAGACATCGATTTCGAGAAAGTTATCATGGAATTCAAAGCACAAGAAGCTGTGCATAATGCCGCGATGGCTGTCGGTGCTCGGATCATTCAGCCGACTTTGATGGATTTTTTGAGATAAGAAAATAAAAAAGCTATTCCGCGAGAATAGCTTTTTTTGTAGAGTTTTTAGGGAAGGAGCGAAATCTGGTGCAAATTCCACAAATTAGAATGCAGTCTCAATCAGCTCAAATTGCGATGGAAACAAGGCAAGCAAGGCAGTCGATTCAGCAGCCGAATGCTGATCTTCGCATCGAACAACCCCAAGCGGTGATGAAAATCCGTACGACTCCCAGCCGTTTGACGATTGACCAATCGCAAGCATGGGAAGACATGAATATAAAGAGTGTTTTTAGAAGTATTGAAGAAAACACGCAAAGAGCGAGTCAGGATTTACTGGACGGAATTGCCCGGGTATCGAGGGAAGGCGACGAAATGATAGAAATTCATAGCGGAAGAAATGTCATCGTCGAGCAGGCAAAGCGAAAGGCAAATCCGCCTCCCGCTGATGTTAATATTACATGGGTACCGTCACCTTTTTCGGTGAAAATTCATTACACACCAGGGAAAACGGATATTCAGTTCGATATGAATAAACCGGTAATCAACGCGAATACACAAAAGCCAATCATTTCTTACCAGCCGGGTGATGTACAAATTTCTTTAAAACAACACAACAGCCTTAACATTGATTTTGTAAAATAAAACGGAGTGTGAACACATGAACATACAAACGAAGTACCACGGAGAAGTCGAAATTGCAGAGGATATGATTTTAACTTTTGAAAAAGGCATCCCAGGTTTTCCCGATGAAAAGAAATTTACATTGCTGCCGTTGCCAGACCAGACCTTCATTTCAGTCTTGCAGTCCGTCGAAACATCAGCTTTGGCATTCGTCGTTGCCGATCCGTATAGTTTTTATGAAAAATATGATTTTAAATTGGATGGAAATACGGTGGAACTACTAGATATTAAGGGTGCGGAAGATGTCAGTGCCTTCGTAATTTTAACAGTGCAGGATCCGTTCGAAGCAAGCACAGCAAACCTACAGGCGCCAGTCATCGTCAACGTCAAAACGAACAACGCCAAACAAGTCATCCTAAACGAAGAAAACTACAAAACCAAGCACCCGCTCTTCGGGCAGCCGGCAAAGGGGTGACGAGATGCTCGTACTAACAAGAAAAAAAGGCGAATCCATCCAAATCGGTGAGGACATTGAAATCACTATAACATCTATTAAGGGTGACCAGGTTAAGATTGGTATTAATGCACCCAAGAATGTGGAAATACATCGGAAAGAAGTTTGGCTGGATATTCAAAGTGAGAATGCGGCAGCGTCTGAAGAGGTCACAGACCTATTCACAATCCTGGCAAAAGCAAAAAAAGATTAAACATTTTATCGAAAACTATTAAACAATCCCGAACCATGACGATATAACTAGTGTAAGCGAAGGCAAGGGGCGGCCGACCTCAGCATCCGCTAAAAAATCACCAACCATTCACAAGGAAGTGGATGACATATTCAAGGAGGAAAAATAAATGATTATCAATCATAACATTGCGGCGCTTAATACGCACCGTCAACTAGGTGCTGCTTCTGGAGCACAAGCTAAATCTATGGAGAAATTGGCTTCAGGACTTCGTATTAACCGTGCTGGTGATGATGCAGCTGGACTTGCAATTTCTGAGAAAATGCGTGGGCAAGTACGTGGCCTAGACATGGCTTCTAAAAATTCACAAGATGCGATTTCAATGATTCAAACTGGTGAAGGTGCGTTAAATGAAACTCACAGCATCCTTCAACGTATGCGCGAATTAGCTGTACAAGCTGGTAATGACACAAATACAGCAGATGACCGTGCTCAACTTCAAAAAGAAGTGGCAGATCTAATTGATGAAATTGACCGTATTGCAACCACCACTCAATTCAATACACAAAATCTTTTGGATAAAACTGCTAATACTAACACAGGTAAATTCACTTTTCAAATTGGTGCTAATAAAGATCAGAAGTTGGCGGTTACATTTGCTGATATGCAATCTACTGCACTAGGCGTTAAGACTCTAACTGTGGCTACAGATCATGCTACTGCCTCAGGTGCTATTGACACAATTGATAAAGCAATAGGAAAAGTATCTGATGAGCGTGCCCAACTTGGTGCAAAACAAAATCGATTAGAACACACTATTAATAACTTGAACACATCTTCTGAAAACTTAACTGCGGCAGAATCACGTATTCGTGACGTGGATATGGCGAAAGAAATGATGGAACAAACAAAGAATTCAATTCTTGCACAAGCGTCACAAGCTATGCTTGCTCAAGCAAATCAAGCTCCTCAAGGTGTATTACAGCTGTTACGTTAATTTAAAAAATGTTTTATGCAGAGATTTCTTGGTTTGTGGGGTTTCAATTTAAAATTTTTCTAATGATATTAAAAACACCTAGCACTTCCCAATTATTATGAGGAAGTTAGGAAGTCGATTCTTTCATTCGTTAACAAATCAACAACTATCCACAAGGAAGTGGATAGTACATTCAAGGAGGAAAAACAAATGATTATTAATCACAACATTGCGGCACTTAATACTCACCGTCAACTAGGTGCTGCTTCTGCAGGACAAGCGAAATCAATGGAGAAATTGGCTTCAGGTCTTCGAATCAACCGTGCAGGTGACGATGCAGCAGGTCTTGCAATTTCTGAAAAAATGCGTGGGCAAGTTCGTGGTTTAGATATGGCTTCTAAAAACTCTCAAGATGCGATCTCTTTGATTCAAACTGGTGAAGGAGCCCTAAATGAAACTCATGCAATCCTTCAACGTATGCGTGAATTGGCTGTACAAGCTGGTAACGATACAAATACAGCAGATGACCGTGGGCAACTTCAAAAAGAAGTAAAAGATTTAATCGACGAAATTGACCGGATTGCTACTACGACGCAGTTTAATACACAAAACCTTTTAGATCAAACGGGTGGAGCAACAGGTAAGTTTACATTCCAAATTGGTGCTAATAAAGACCAAAAATTAGAAGTTGAATTTGCTGACATGCAAGCAGCTGCTCTAAAAGTGGATGATGTAGATATTTCTGCTGATCACACGGATGCTACAACTGCAATTAAAACAATTGATGATGCTATAGCTTTAGTTTCCGATGAACGTGCCCAGTTAGGTGCAAAACAAAACCGCTTAGAGCATACAATTAACAACTTGAATACATCCTCTGAGAACTTAACGGCGGCAGAATCACGTATCAGAGATGTTGATATGGCGAAAGAAATGATGAACCAAACTAAAAATTCAATTCTTTCTCAAGCAGCTCAAGCTATGCTTGCACAAGCTAACCAAGCTCCTCAAGGAGTATTACAATTACTACGCTAACGAAGAAAAAATAACAGCTCCGGAATTTTCCGGGGCTGTTATTTTGCACGTAGTTCAGAAAAGGTCTCTCAGAGTATTTTAGATATAACTTCCGTATTATATATTAAATAGAGAACTATGGAAATGGTAGTATATTTCTATTCATCCCGGTAAGTATCTACACAAGGTTGTTTATACAATGCAAACTATTAATAAATCAATAAGCCGTTATGTCGGTTTATAAAGGAGATTCCTCTATGAAAGAAAAAATCCAGAGTGTGTTAGTTCCCCAATATTATAAAGTATTTTCATGCATTGGTTCGGCTTGTGAGGATACGTGCTGTGCAGGTTGGAGAGTCGATATCGATAAAGCCACGTATAAAAAGTATAAAAATGCGAAAAATCAAGTTATTAAACCCGCAATACAAGCAAATGTAAAGCGTAATAAAAATGCGGATAATGATCGACAATATGCATTGATGAGGATGGATGAATCTGGTGCTTGCACATTTCTTGATGAACAAAAGCTTTGCTCTATTCAGAGGATTTTAGGAGAAGAGTTTTTATCACATACATGTTCAGTATATCCACGCAAGGTAAATGCGGTCAACGATATCATAGAAAAGTCAGCTGTTATGTCTTGTCCTGAAATAGCTCGCCTTGTTTTATTAAACCCAAATCCAATGGAATTTGATGAAATAGAAGAGCCAGCAAAGCTTCGAAATCGCATACAGATAAATATCGATACAAAACAGCCAAACGCTCAAAATGAACCTACTAAATTTTTTTGGGAACTGAGAATATTTACAATAGGGCTACTTCAAAATCGAAAGTATTCCTTTTCAGAGAGATTAATATTTTTAGGATTATTTTTTCAAAAAATACAGAATCAAATCGATAACAAAAAAATCGATGCTATACCTACCATTATTGCGGAATACACCAAAATATTAAACGGAAGTGATATGAAAGATATAATAAATAATTTGCCTAAGAAGCTTCAAATACAGTTTGATTTTTGCAAAGCTTTAGTAGAAGCTCGTGTCAAAACCTCAGAAAACCTAAATAAAAGATATCTCGAGTGTGTGAATGAAATGATGGAAGGGTTTAATTTTTCTGATTTATCATCATTACGTGAGATGACTGAGAAATATGAATATGCATATGTAAAGCATTATGCGCCATTTTTTGAAAAGCACGAATATATGTTGGAGAATTATTTAGTAAACTATGTATTTATAAATTTGTTTCCAATCGGAGACAAATCTATATTTGATGAATATGTAATGATGATAGTTCACTATTCACTTATTAAACTTCATTTAATTGGTTTGGCAGGTTATCACAAAGGGTTAAATGAAGAATTAGTTGTAAAGCTTATTCAATCATTTGCTAAAACAGTAGAACATAACCGAACTTATCTAGAAGGTATCTATAAGTTACTGGAAGAAAATAAATATAATTCGATGGGGTATATGTCAGTATTAATAATGAACTAAGATACATAGATCAGGAATACTAAACGAAAAAAACTAATCTCCCACAAAAATCTATAAACTTTGTATACCACATTCTTCGTAGCTGGGGGAAAGATGATAAACGGAAATTAAAGGTATTGGATTTAGTAAATTGGAAGAGAAACTGAGTAGAGTTGGTATTGATATATTAAAGAATGGTGAGAAGTTTCAAGTTTTAAAATTATTTAATATCAAAATGCGGGTGTCCAGCTTAATCGCTACCCGTATTTGTCCCCTAAAAGCAAAAGTTTCTTCGAATAAATATAAATTCTCCTTTTACATCTACAAAAGGCTCATCTTTTCTAAAACTGCTATTTCTTGCCTAATCCCCAATTGACTCGAATACTATTACAATATCTATAAAATACAATGAGAGTTTTTAAGAATGATAAAAAAGCCAGAAATACCTAAAATGATGACACCTACATATGATCCTTGGGAAACCTATTTAGACATAGACGAGCATGGGAAATTGACATTATCTAATATTGAGTTTACAACAACATACTTGTGCAATATGCGCTGCGAACATTGTGCTGTAGGATATACGCTTCATCATAAAGATCCTGATACATTGCCGATTGAACTATTGATCCGTCGACTTGAAGAAATTCCTCATATACGCAGCTTAAGTATCACGGGCGGGGAGCCGATGTTTTCGAAAAAGTCGGTGGATCAATATGTATTGCCATTACTCCAATATGCACATGAACGCGGTGTTCGAACGCAAATGAATTCAAATTTGACGATGCCTTTGGAGCGATATTTATTAATTCTCCTTATTTGGATGTACTTCATATTTCGCATAACTAGGGTACAGTGGATGATTTTATTGATGGCGATTTTGCGAATATGGAGAGGAAGCGGTCAAGAGAGCGGCGTGCTCAGCAATTTGAACGTATGATTGAGAATAGTCGAGCGTTGGCTGAAGCAGGGGTCATGGTTTCTGCAGAAACGATGCTAAATAAACGCACTCTACCACATTTAGAACATATTCATCAGCAAATTATTGAAGAGATTAAATGTGCTAGACATGAAATTCATCCGATGTATCCAAGTGATTTTGCATCAACATTAGAAGTCCTTTCCCTTGATGAAACGAGAGAGGCGATTCACCGTATACTAGACATTCGAAATGAAGATATTTGGATGCTATTTGGGACTCTACCATTTTATTCATGAAGTGCTAAGCAAGAAGATTTAGAGCTACTTCAACGAATTTATAAAAGTAAAAATGTCTCGGTGCGAAATGATCCGGATGGACGCTCGCGTTTAAACGTCAACATTTTTTCAGGTGAAGTAATCGTGACTGATTTTGGTGATACACCGCCGCTTGGAAATATTCAAACGGAATCACTTCAGCCGATGTTTGACCGTTGGCTAGACCAACCTTTAGCCAAATCTCTAAATTGTCACTGCCCAGCAGTCCGATGCCTTGGGGCCAATATTTTAGTGAAAAATGCTTATTATCCTGAACAGGATTTTCAACAGGGGAAAACAAATATTGTTTTGTAGCAAGCCGAAGTAAAAAACCTCATTTACTTAACCTCCTTACCTTCTAACCGATAATATAAATAGATATTAAAAGATAATTTGAAGGTGACTTACGTGCGAATTAATCATAACATCATGGCCCTTAATGCATATAATCAACTTAGTAAAAATGTGACTCGCTCCTCTAAGACTATGGAAAAACTAGTTTCTGGCCTACGGATTAACAGAGCTGCTGATGATGCGGCAGGTTTAACTATCTCTCAAAAGATGGAATCTCAAGTCCGAGGATTAGACCAAGCTGATCGAAATATATTAGATGGAGTTTCTTTAGTTCAAACAGCAGAGGGAGGGTTAAGTAGTATTCAAGAAATGCTCCAACGAGCTAGGGAACTTACGGTACAAGCAGCAAATGGCACGTTGACACAGCAAGACAGAGTGGCAATCCAAAACGAGATAGAACAGATCAAGCAAGAAGTCAACGAAGTTGCTAATCAGACGAAATTTAATGGAATATATTTATTGAATGTCGATGATAAACCAAAAACAATTACTAAAACAGAGACAATTACTAAAACGGAAACTATTATTGAATCGAATCCATCAACAACAAAGATTATAAGTGTCGATCCGCAAGATAGGGTCACCGCTGGATATATAGAAGTGCCAAATCCTCCTCCCGCTACACTTGAAATCACTGCGTTTTTTGGTACGGTGTCAGGTGCGGAATGGCCAGATATGAATATCAAAAGTCCAAATGGAGAGCAATTTGGATATAATACGCCTATTATGCCTGGAAGTAGTTATCAAGAAAATACAACTAATACATCGTCAACAAAAGCTACGTACTCGGGGTTTGCAGCTAGTAATGAAAAAATGACATTTGAGAATCCTATAAGTGGTAAATGGTATATCGAAATTAGGCACGACGGTGGCTCCTCAGCATCTACCTTTAATTTAACGTCAAATTATTTAATCCATGATTCAGCGACAACTGAAGAAACAGTCACTAAAACGATCACTAAAACAGAAGTAATTACTGTGACAGAAGAGGTTTATCCCGAACCAATCATTTTGCAAGTAGGTCCTAATTCAAATGATTTATTTCATATTAACCAAACAGACGCAAGAACAACTGCATTAGGAATTGACAACACTGAGGTTGATCCAATTGACAAGGCATCTGAAGCAATTGATAAATTCGATAAAGCGATAAAAATAGTATCGGCAGAACGCTCAAAGTGGGGTTCCTACCAAAATGCTCTCGAACATATTTATAGTAATGTGACGAATACAAACGAAAATCTTACATCAGCTCTCTCACGAATTTCAGATGCCGATATGGCGTTAGAAATGACCGAGTATACGAAAAGGAATATTTTAATTCAATCAGCCCAAGCGATGGTGGCTCAGTCAAATCAATTGCCGCAAGGGATTTTGCAGTTGTTGAAAGATTAGTTGGTCATGCCGTTCTTCCTCGATTCGGAAAGGAAGAACGGCTTTTTTATGTATAACTGAAGTTCTGTTCGATAAGAAGCAGTGACGGAGGAACGGTCAAACGCCATTCTATTATCAGTTTTCTGAATAGGAATTTCGCAAGTTTGCCTTTCCAATGATACGATAAAAACAATCAACTTTTATCAAGGAGGACAATTAAAATGTCCAATCCATTTTTAGAAAAAATCGAACCCCATCTTATCTCAGAAGAATTAATTATCCAGGAATTTGTTCTTCATGCTTTGAATGAGTATCCCAATACCCCAGCCGAATGGACAAATCGGGTGCTTGAAAAAGCCATTCAATCAGAGAAAGATCGTTCCTCTCTGTTAATATGGGCAAAAAAAGATGCACTAAATGAGGATTCGGTGCCTCTTTTATTGAAATTGCTTGAGGTTATTGAGCCGGCTAGAAAGCATTTAGTCATGCATCTTATAAATGAGTTAAAACCCGAAATTATAGTAGCGTTTGAAAAAGAACTCTCTCCTTATTTGGAAAAAGAGTTTTTTACGTTCAATTGTTTTTTACTTGAGGGAGAGGAAGAGAATTTATGGGAGGAATACGGTTCTGTACTGGCTTCTCTTGAGGAAAAGCAATTTTTTGATCAAGATTTATTTTTACGGGCAAAAAAAATTCTACATATACTCGTACTGCAAGGATCTTATGATGAAGTAGAAATCGACGCCATCATGCAAGAAGAATTGAAAGCGCCATGGTTTTCGTTTAATGGAATTCTTGCGGTACGTGCCATTGGGCTTTTGAAATTAGAAAAATATATTCCTGTTTTGGCCGGTTTGCTTGAAAGAGATGAAGATACTTTGTTGGAAGAGGTGGCTGACGCCTTATATCAATTTCAATCAGATAAAGTGGTTGATGCGGTTGCACCTTATGCCATTAAGGATAACTCCGAAATTTTTGCGATTTCCGTTTTAGCAAATACGAAAACAGACAGCGCTGTTGATGCTCTTTTTAAAAGCTATTCAGTAATAGATGAGGACGGAAAAGGGTTAGTCATTGAAGCTTTATCTCATCAATTCTCTAATAAAACATTTTCATTAATTGATGATTATTTGAAACATGAATATGATGATAACGGCTTGATCGATATGGAGCAAATTTTTTACAGCTTTTATAAAATATTTGGCAAGGAACATCCAGACATGCATTTATGGAAAAGTGAATTTGATGAAAGGGAAAGACTCATTGAAGAATCAGAAAACTTATCCCAACCTATTAGTAATGATACAAAAGTGGGAAGAAATGAAAAGTGTCCGTGCGGAAGTGGAAAAAAGTATAAAAAATGTTGTGGGAATTGATGTTAGAAATGCCTATTAAAAATAAATCCCTGTTGAAAAAAACAGGGATTTTTGTCGTTTAATGATTGTGATATCTTGTCTTACAAAATCAATATTCATCTTCAAAACGGGAAAAATGAAGTTCTAATGTCCTATATTTCATCACTTTTCAACAATAACTGGATAACAATTCCAAAATTATCTGGTACAATTTAACTATAAGTATTTTAATCTTGAGGTGAAATGAATAGGAGGACACACAATGAAGAAAAGGAAAAATGTTTATGAAGAAATTATTCTACCGTCATTTATTTTGTTAGCAATTTGGAGATTCTTAAAGACTGGGAGTATTAAGCAGGGGTTAGTTACCTTATTTGGACTACTTTTTTTGTATATTATTATTAGTATAATTAAGTCGCTGATGTATAAAAGAAAAATGTTGAAATCAGGAATTGATAAGATTGATCAAATGTCTGGCCAACAATTTGAGTATTACTTATCGCAAATGTTAGGAAAACAGGGATATAAAGTGAGATTGACTAAGGTTACTGGAGATTTTGGTGCTGATTTGGTTTTGACATCTCCCTCAGGAAAAATCATCGTCGTTCAGGCTAAAAGGTATAAAAAGAATGTAGGTATTAAAGCTGTCCAGGAAGTTGGGACCTCCATGTCTCACTACAATGCAATGGAAGCATGGGTGATAACAAATAGTTATTATACGAAAGCGGCCCAAACTTTGGCAAAATCAAATGGAATCCATTTGTACAACCGTGATGATTTGATCAACTGGATTATTAAAGCCAAACAACCTAAAGTAAGTTAATTGAATATTAGGTAAGCTAGGAGGCAATGGTCACTATCTATGAAAGTTGCACAGATAATGTTAACTAAAACGCCTTCATCCACCTTTAATTGTGATTTCTATCACAGAAAATTTCCTCCCTATAGTTTATAATAATAGTGTAGAAGCCATCAAGGGGAATGAATAGTGACTAAGCCTCGTTTACAAACGTTATTTGACCAAATTGGCGCAAATACGATAGATGAGCTAGTGAAAGCATTTTATCCTAAAGTATATGCTGATCAGAGTTTAAGTCCACTTTTCGAAGAGAATATGAACGAAATTATGCGGAAACAAAGAATGTTTTTGACGCAGTTTCTTGGTGGTCCGCCAGCAATGAGACATCGTCATCTTCCGTTTGAAATTACACCGGATCGTGCGCACAGTTGGCTTCGTTGTATGAAAGAGGCCTTTGAAGAAGTCGGATTAAACGACCATCCAGCAGAGGACATGTTTTTTAGCAGATTAACACAAGTCGCTGCAAACATGGTCAATACTGAAAAAAATGATTAACTTTGTAATAGTTGAACGGAGGACAGTAGTTGGTAATATTTTATAAAATTCTTGTTTTTATCCATATCTTTTCTGCTATCCTTGGCATGGGCCCAGGATTTATTTTAGGTGAAGTTGCAAAAAAGGCAAAAACGATGACAGAATTGAGGCATGCCTATGCGATCAAGCATCGTTTACATATATTTGTCATGATTGGTGGAACGCTTCTTCTCGTCACTGGTTTGTTAATGGGGGCAATCAATCCAAGATTATTTCAGATGGGTTGGTATGTCACGAGCCTCATTTTATTTTTAATCGCGCTTGCAATGGGGCCATTTGTTTTTAAACCTTTAGCAAAGCCAATCAATGATTTAATAAAGTCCCATCAAGGGGATGAGATTCCAAATGAGTATTATCGTTTATCTAAAATTCTTGTGCGCTATGAGCATGTAGGTAGTTTGATTTTTTTAGTCATTATTGCCTTAATGATTTTAAAACCTTTATAAAAAATAAGGAGAGCTATCGGCATTTTATCCGAAGCTCTCCTTTTCCCTTTTATCATTATAGTTGTTCCAAATAATCTTCAATTGCTTTTCGATGACTTCCAACCATATTTTCAGGGAGTTGATTAAAAGGATAATATTGTAGTTTCAGTGATTCTTCATCGTGATCTTTAACCTGGCCACCCAAAATATCTTTGGTTGCATACACAATCGTCACAACGTAAAACTCATCGCCATTTTGTGCTTTTACAAAGTTTTGAGGTCCCGAGGATACGTTGATCAATTGCAATTTTCCAATCTTTAATCCAGTTTCCTCAAAGACTTCCCTCCTGGCACAATCTTCAGTGGATTCGGCTAGTTCCATTAATCCTCCTGGTAATCCCCATACACCGTAAGGAAATACGCGCTGTTGCAACAACACTTCGTTTTCTTCATTCATCACAATCACTACCGAACCTACAAGGATTAACGCTCTATGCCCGACAATCTTACGTAACTCTTCCACATAACCCAAAAATATGTTTCATTCCTTCCCGCTCAACTTATCTACCTACAAGTATGCACCTTTATAAGTGACGTGTCAGGCAATTTCATTCGACAAGTGACAGGCACCACCAGGACCGGATAATTTTGTTTTTCATTGTAAGTATTTATCAATAAATAGTCATTCGGTCTCTTTCTGATAGAAGGCCAATTGGGCTATGATGGTGGGAAATGAAGCGATGAGAGTCGTATAACATGGAGGAGAATCCAGCTGTGAAAAAGGTTTTGTACGGAATTGTCATCTTGTCATTATTATTATTATTAACGGCTTGTTCGTCCAAAGAAAACAAACAGGCTGAATCCAAACCAGTTGAATCGCAACCTGTTGAATCCGAACAAGCTGATGAAACTGAGGATGCAACAGAAGATAAATACATACCAAAAGAAATAAAGTATTATGAAATTGAAAATCCTGGTCGCGAGCTGACTTCACTAGAAAAAGAAATGTTGCGGTACCCAGGTATTTATAGCGGCGATCAATACGATGAAGCTAAGGTGAATGAGGCGCTCGATCAATTACCTGATAACTTAACAAAGGAACAATATATGGATGAACTGCTTTATTTGCTTAATGAGGATTACCATGAAGACATGGAAACATTAGTAAACTTTGATTCTACAGTTGAGGTAGATATTGCCAGGCCTGACGAAACAGTGAATGAGCCAACATTAAAAACCGCGCACTATGCTATTTTAATCGACGCAAGTGGTAGCATGAACGCGAGTGTAGGCAATAAAACGAGAATGGAAGCAGCGAAAGCAGCTGTTATGGAATTTGCTAAACAGGTGCCAGAAAATGCAACCATTTCAATGCGCGTTTATGGTCATAAAGGGTCAGGTAGCGATGCAGATAAAAAATTGTCGTGCAGCAGTACAGAGAATTTTTATAATGGGAATTTTGATGATCAAAAATTTCAAAAATCGCTGGATAAAGTAAAGCCAGCTGGTTGGACTCCGATCGGTCTGGCTTTGGAAAGTGTAAAAGAAGATATACCGGAAAATACCGATGATGTCATCGTATATGTTGTAAGTGATGGGATTGAAACGTGCGGTGGGGATCCAGTGAAGGCAGCGGAAGATTTAGTTGCTGCCGACATTGAAACGGTTGTTAATATTATTGGATTTGATGTCGATGATAATGAAGGACAAAAACTGTTAAAAGAGGTTGCTACTGCAGGTAAGGGAGAATTTACATATGTAAATTCTGAGCGTGACATGAAAAGATATATGAGAGCACAGTACGAAGAAATACAAAGAAAATGGCGCGAATGGAAAGAAGAAGGAAAGTCGAAAGCGCGGGAAATGAAAGAAGAAAAGAAAGCATTGGCAAGGAATACGAAGGAAAGCATGAAAGAAAAGAGCAGGCAGGAGAAAGAACGACTGAAAAGCGCTCAAAACTACTTAAAGGAAAGATTTAAGGATTATGGCCACCCCGTATATGAAATGTTCTCCATGATTGTAGATTATTCGAATGCAAAGTGGACTTACGCTGTAGATGTTGGTAATCAGGCGTGGAGTGACAGTGTAGACAATGGCAACAAAGAGTGGTCAAACTATGTTGATGAAGGAAACAAGAAAATTAACGAAACAATCGAGAAGAAGAACAAATAGGGCCAGAGACAGAAGATTTTCATTCGACAAGTGACAGGCACCACTCGGATTTTGTCGAATGCACCTCAAAGGCAAAAGGTCAGTTTCTATGTAAATAGAAGCTGGCCTTTTCAATGCTTTGATGATTAAAGTAATTACATAATCCTACGCACAATTGAGAAAAATAAGCGCAACACCAAAGCGGGAGATGACGAAATGCAAAGAAATATTATATTGATCATGCTTATTGCACTTTTTTCTCTTTTTCCCAATTCTGTTTTAGGAGCTGGAACCGCTGAAACGCTACTGGAATACCATAATGATGTGACAGGTGATGGCAAACCGGAAAAAATAACTTTGTTTGGTATTCCGTTTGAGAGTAACACTGCTTTTTATAAAGATGTGTGGGTGGTAATTGAAATGAAAGGAGGCAAAGCAATTAGGATTAATTATGAAGGCGGCTATGAACCCAAACTTGATTTTGCCGACCTAAATCATGATGGAGTAGATGATATCCTTTATTCTAGCGCTACAGGCGGAAGCGGTGGATTGTATAACTATGCTTTGCATACCGTGAAAAATTCAAAGTTGCTTGAAATCCCACTGCCAACTCCGCTGCAAATCGAAGGCGTATTTCAAAATGGTTTTAAAGCTGTCATTGATATCCCGGGGATAAATAAGCCGATAACACTGGATCTTAGCGGCCGAAAAGCAGACTATCTTCGATTAGGATTATATCAAAAAAATGGTATATTGAACGAGCCTACAGAGCTAATGATCGATCCCATTGCCTTCTTCGAAATCGTTAAAATGAAAAATAATAAAGGCTTTGGACTAAAGGGCTATCGGCAAATTAGCGGAGCCTACCATGCGGACGGGCTTGGAACCGTTGAAGTACTCTGGTACTACCAAAACGGAAAATGGAATCCTGTGAATGTCCAATGGAAAATCGGGCGGTGACAGGCACCGCCCGAATTTTGTCGAATAGAAAAACCCGTTGGGAAAGAATTTCTCAACGGGTGCTTCCGCTTTTCTTATTTTGTGCGAAGGTCAAGCCATTTGATTTCTTCTTCAGATAGGACGATGTTTGCAGCTTCTCGGCAAGATACCATTTCTTTATGGTTTTGTGGTCCGATGATTGCTGCAGCTGGGAATGATTGGTTTAGCACGTAGGCTAAGCTGATTTGGATTGTTTCAACGCCTTTTTCTTTTGCCAATTGCTCAGCTCTGCGGTAGCGCTCCCAGTTATCGTCATTATAGAATACGCGTACCAAGTCCTCGTTAGAGCGGTCTTCAGGAGTGAAACGACCTGTGAAGAATCCGCGAGCTTGTGAAGACCATGAGAATAGCGGCATATTATTTTTTTCATGCCAAGCTAGCATCGGGTCGTCTACTGATACACATCCTGCCCAGTAAGGCTCTTGTGCTTTTGCCAAGCTTAAGTTCGGGCTGCTGAAAGAAAATCCGATTAAGCCGTTTTTCGCAGCATAATCATTGGCTTCTTGAAGTCGCTCAATTGACCAGTTAGAACCTCCAAATGCACCGATGCGTCCTGCTTCTACATGTGCATTTAAGATTTCCAGGATTTCTCCTACTGGAACATTTGGATCGTCACGGTGAAGCGCGTACAATTCAACATAGTCTGTACGAAGTCTTTCTAAGCTGATATTCAGCTCTTCATCGATCGCAGCTTTGCTTACGCGTGACCCGTGCTGATTAGGATGCGCTCCTTTTGTTAAAAGAATAACGTCGTCGCGGCGGTTGTTTTCTTCCATCCAGATGCCGATCGCCTCTTCACTTTTTCCACCAGCATAGATGAATGCGGTGTCAATTGTATTACCGCCAATTTCGATAAAATTGTTTAGCACATCTGTTACTTTATCGATTATTTCTGGTGTAAAGTAATCGGATCCCATGACTAGGCTTGAAATGGATTTTTCTACGTTATTAACGCGAATGCTTTTCATATTTCCCCAACTCCCTTAATTAATAGTAACTCTTTCTCTTTTCTCAGCAGAATCAAGTGTTGCTTTTACCGCTTTCATATTTTTAATGATGTCTTCAAACGGGAATCTAATCGGCTTGCCGTCGAGAACGCTTTCTGCAAAACTATCAGCTTGTAATGCGTATTGATTAATATTTTCCTCTTTAATTGTTTCCGTTTGTCCGCCTTTAATGATGTCGTAGGATTGATCGCCAAGGAATGCGTTTTCCAAAACAATTCTACCGTCTGAACCGAGAACCTCTAGTGTATTGCGGAATTCAGCCCACATCGCACAGTCAAACGTTAATGCTACACCATTTGAAAATTCCATCAGTCCAGAAGCCATCATATCAACATCACCATGCTCTGGAGAGAAGAAGGCATGAGCTGTAACGGCAGTCGGCTCTTCATCTAGTAATAATCTTGCCGCGCTGATCGGATAAACACCTACATCATATATGGAACCGCCGCCCCATTCCTTTGTATAGCGGATGTTACCGTGATTGGCAGCACCATTGAAAGTAAATACGCTGTGAATCCCGCGCACTTCGCCAATTTCCCCATTTTTAATGCGATTTCTAATATCTTCATATCTTTGTTGATGGCGATACATGAAAGCCTCAGCAAGAACTACGCCTGCTTTATCGCATGCATCTACCATTTCTTTTGCTTCTTCTTCATCAAGTGCGATTGGTTTTTCACATAAAATATGCTTTCCTGCTTCAGCAGCTTTAATTGTCCATTCCTTATGTAAGTGGTTCGGAAGGGGAATGTAAACGGCGTCAATTTCAGGGTCGTTTAATAACTCTTCATAGCTTCCATATGCCTTTGGAATCCCTAATTCATCTGCAAATTTCTGTGCATTTTCTAAAGAACGGCTTGCTACAGCAGCAACGACATTGCGCTTCGACTCCTGAATTCCAGGAATAGTAGAGCGCTTACCAATGCTTGCTGTACTCATAATCCCCCAGCGAACTTTTTTCTCTGTCATCTTTAATCTCCTCCTCATACTAAAATAGTATAGCATCAGACTCGAAAAAAAACAGTTTATAATATTCAGGATTAATACACTAATTTTGTCGAAAAATCTGCTGACTATTTTCCAAAAGTATGCGCAAAACCCAAATTGTGGCAGTTTGGTGAAACAACGGAAAAGCGGTTGCACTTGGATGATAATCGTAGTATATTAATAGTGAAAAGAGAATGTGAAATGATTCACAACCGATACAGCAAATTGACTAAGAAATTATCAATTAAATTTTTTTACAAAATCATGTGAATAATTTCACAAACTCCCAAAAATAAAGGAGTGAGAAAGATGAGACAGTTATTTGAAGGAAAAATCGCAGCAGGCATTTGGGCAGTGTTAAGGATATGGCTGGGGGTACAGTGGCTACAGGCGGGTTGGCATAAAGTTATAGGGGAATTTGATGCAACCGGATTTTTACACGGAGCAATTGCAAAAGCTGGTGGAGAAGCACCAATGGTCCAAGGATGGTATGCCGCATTTCTAGAAAACGTTGCATTGCCAAATGCAAAACTCTTTAACATTTTGATTCCATGGGGTGAGTTACTCGTTGGAATTGGCTTGATCGTTGGAGCACTCACAATTCCTGCACTCATTGCAGGTGGAGTAATGAATCTAAACTTCCTCTGGGCAGGAACAATCAGCACTAACCCAACACTTCTACTAGCAGCAGTTGTCTTATTATTCGCTTGGAAAGGTGCAACGTACTGGGGAGCTGATCGCTTCTTAACACCTGCAATAAAAAGAATGTACATCAATCGCAAAAACAATAAAAAAATAGGACCTACAGCAGTAGAACAGCACGCATAAGTTTAAAGTATAAGAAGGAGCCATCCTCAGCGCATTTCAAGTGCGGGGATGGTGTTTTTGATGTTGCGAACTGTATTTTAAAAAGGCACTAAAAATACCGATGTTTTTGTCGATAAAAAGAGTAATACGACACAAGGATGTGGGTAAATGGAACAGGGGCATGCATCATGTATATTGCTCTATAACAAGGATAATCAGGCATTTGCTCCGATCAGTGATCGCTGCGGAATGCTCAAAACGCACCAGCATGCTATAGCCGCTCACTTGAAAAATAGACAACTTGAAAGTGAAGAGGCATTTCAAATAATGATTGATGATAGCCGTTTTAATGTAACAGTGGCTCCTTTTCGAAGTGGGGAAATTCTATGTGTCATTTTTCCTGCCCTAATTGAACAGCTTGATCGTATCGAGGTTGAAGAGAAAATTCGACAGCTTGCCTATGTTGACACCTTAACAGGGCTCTCTAATCAGCATTCTTTTCTTGAACAGGTAAACAAGAAGATGACAGAAATGAAATCTGGGGAAAAGAGCTTAATGGTCTATTTAAAGCTCGATCAATTTAATAGTATTCAAGATGTTCTTGGATACTGCAGTGGGGATGAAGTGATCGCGATTACGGCTAAACGCCTAAATAAATTATTTCTAGATAGCGGTATTGTAGCGCGGATTGGCTTTGATCATTTTGCGTTTTTCCTACCAGCAAACTCGGATGGTAAGCCTTCATTCGTGAATATGGATGAAATATCCAGAAGTCTCCATTCCCCTATGATTATTCAAGACCAAGATGTATATATCACATGCAGCTATGGTGTAAGTGTGTATCCCGACCATGCTAATGATGCGAAGAAATGCATCCAGATGGCACAAATTGCTTTAAATGCCGGCAGGAAACATAATGCAAGGAATGTAAAAGCCTACTTTACAAAAGATATGTTTCATGTAATGGAAGATGACTTACTTGGCGAAATGAATTTGCGCAAAGGACTGGATTTAAAAGAATTCGAGCTGTATTATCAGCCAAAAGTAGACTGTTCTTCTGGAAAAATTATCGGTTTTGAAGCGTTAATTAGATGGAATCATCCGGAACGGGGCATAATTCCTCCGATAGAATTTATTAATTTGGCCGAATCAACAGGGCTGATTTTGCCGATTGGAGAATGGGTAATTCAGCAAGCGTTTATATTGCTGGAAAAATGGCGGCGTATTGAAGAGAGCGATTTAACACTTTCAATTAATATTTCACCTAGACATTTTCTGCATCCAAAGTTAATAAAATATTTAAAGGAATGTTTGGCGAAATATGAGATCAATCCAAACCAACTCGTTATTGAAATTACCGAAAATGTAGCAATGGAAGATTTTGATTCTGTAAAGAAGCGAATTTTCGAATTGAAGGAGCTTGGATTTTCTGTAAGTATTGACGATTTTGGAACTGGCTTTTCTGCTTTTCTTTATTTGCAGCATTTTCCTATCCAGGAAATTAAAATCGACCGCAGATTTATCCGTGATATCACAAATAACGATAAAAGCTTTGGCATTGCAAAAACGATTATCGACCTTGCGAAAATGCTCAAGCTAAATGTTGTTAGTGAAGGTGTTGAAACAGCTGAGCAGTGGGAAGTATTGAAAAAACTTGGGTGTCCTCAGTTGCAAGGCTTTTATTTTTCCAAGCCGATGCCGCGTGGAAATATTCAAGGTTGGCTTAGTAAATATCAGGAAGAAATCGAGTCTTAACGATAAACTGCTGAAAAAAGTGGCGTACATAAGAAAAACCGCCTATCACGAAATTACCGTGTAAGGCGGTTTTATTTTTATTTATTTCTTTTCGAGCCCAACTCTTTAAATTGATCCATGAGCTTATTTCGAGATTTTTCGTTTCTTAGAAGGTAAGCTGCGCCAAGGGCAAGGGACGTTAATAAAGCTTTATTTTTCATGTTGGTACTCTCCTTTTTGATTGAATTTCTTCTATCTACTTATTCCCTAATTACAAATAGAATAAACGGAGGGGAATTTATGTAAGCTTTTAAATCGTTCTGGTTTTGTTGTAGGAAGGTCTGAAACCTGCATTCGACAACCTGAGGAATTTCCCGGGAAATTTCGATAAAAATAGACCAGACAAAAAACTCTGTCTGGTCTATTTTTATTAATAATACGGATAATACGGGTAATACGGATATGGAGGATACGGGTACGGATAACCATATCCATATCCAAAGCCAGGCCCTGCGAGCAGAGCACCTGCAGCAAGCCCACCTAAGAATGGTAGACCAAAGCCGAATCCGAATGGTCTTCCAAATCCAAACCCGAATGGTCTTCCAAATCCAAATCCAAACGGTCTCCCAAACCCAAACGGCCGGCCAAACCCAAACGGTCTTCCAAATCCAAACGGGCGCCCGAATATTCTTTCGTCTTGCTGTTCCATTGGAACATGCTGGCCAAAGTCATGCATTGTATATTGATCCACGTGACATCCCCCTCATATATTTCTTGCTGTGCTTCACTCCATCATATGCACTATATATGGGATTTGAGCGCTTGGGACAGCTATTTGGGCGGATGTCCAATGCATAGAAAAGAGACTGGCTTAACATTCCTTAAGTCAGTCTCATTAGTACTCCACAAACACCACTTCGTCCTATGAGCAAACCACTTCTCGATGATTAAGTGTTTAATGGAGTTATAATATTCCTATACCCGTTTTAACAATTGGTAAACATATTGACGAATGAGAGGAATTGTATGAAAAGAACTTTTATTATTTCACTTATTATCGCAATACCACTGATGATCTTATTATCAAAGTTAAATATTCCTATGCCAGCTGTATTGGGGATCAGCTTTATTTGCATTTTTTTTCTCATAATTACTCCACAGCTTTATTTTATGTATTTCTCAAATAATGTGGAAAATATTGAGCGTTTTATGAAGCGCAATCTAAATCAACCGCTCATTGCCTTATATTATGCGATGGCAAATAAAAATGATGAACTCATAGATAAAACAATGGAGAAAATATTGAAGAAATATCGAAAAGCGAATCATCAAGCCATTTTTAAGACGATTTTTGCTCTTTATTATGGCGATGTTCAGGAAATGAAAAAATTCTTACACGAGATCAAGCCTATTCAGTATCAATATTATTATAAGGCAATCGTTTCGATTAACGAGGGCTATATAAAAGAAGCAGAAGAATATATTGAAAAAACTAAAATTGAATGGATGAAGTCAGCGCTTAAGGCCGAACTTTATCTAAAAAGCGGAATGCTAGATGAAGCTGAAAATTTTTCGCAGAAGGCAGTGAGCCAAGCGAAGGGATTGCAAAAATATATACTTGCTAAAAATTATGAGCAGGAATTTTCTGTGAAATAACGGATGTCATCCTCATTATACTGTTAAACAATTGGAAATGGTTGCCGATATTAGGATTAAGCATATACATACTTTTGGGCGAAGGGGAGAAAGAGTATGGTTAGTCAGGTTGGTGGAAGCTTTTCTACTGCTTCCGTAATGATAGGAACGACTGCAGGGAACATAGAGGGAAATAGTATCCCAAACATGCAAGGTCAGGAAGAAAAAAAACAAGTAATCACTCAAGCTTATCCAAAAGAACAAGTTGAAAAAATTGTCAGTAGTATGAATGACTTTTTAAAAGCATCTCCGAACACCAATTTGAAATTTGAATTTCATGACAAGTTGAATGAATATTACGTCACGATTATAGATGAAGTAACGAAAGAAATTGTGAGAGAGATCCCACCGAAAAAGATGTTGGACATGTTTGCGGCGATGACTGAATTTCTCGGCTTAATGGTGGATAAAAAGATTTAAAGTGGTAAAGGAGTGAGAAACGATGAGAATAGCCGGTTTGGCAAGCGGCATGGATATTGATTCGATAGTGAAAAATTTGATGATGGCTGAACGCATGCCATTAGAAAAACTCAAGCAAAAAAAGCAAATACTCGAATGGCAGCGCGATGATTTTCGTGCATTGAATACGCAATTGCTCACTTTTCGCGATAAACTTGCACAATTAAAATTGACACCAAATTATCGGGCAAGAACTGTAGTTTCTTCTAATGATGCGAGAGTATCAGCAACCGTAACGAGCGGGGCTTCACAGGCTTCGTATTCAATTTCGGAAGTGACACAGTTAGCGAGCGCGGCCGTGCGGAAGAATGCTGGTAAAATCTCAAAGATTGGGTCAGATAAAATTGATCCAAATACAAGCCTTTTTAACCAAAAAGGAGCTTTTGACGGAACCATCAAACCAAATCAAACTTGGGACGAAGCTTGGGGAGAAACTTGGCAGCAGGGTGTTGTTGAAACTAAGACGTTTAATTATAAAAAAGGGGATCCAGCCATTAAACTTGATCTTTCGACAGGGGCTTTGAAAGATGGAGTAAATCCGACTATTAAAGTGAACGGACAAACAATTAAGGTAGTCACCGGTACCCCGAATTCGGGCGAAGTATCAATTGAAGTTGATGGCACGCTTAAATTTGGAACTGAATTGACCAAAGATAGTGTTGTCAAAGTGGATTATATCCTTGCAAATAAAACACAATCGATTACGACTGAGAAAGATGTTCCACTGAAATCGTGGAATCTTGGAAAAGGATCTATTGCTGACTTGAAGGTTACAATTGGTGGAACAGTATACGAGATGGATAGTGAATCTGATAATTTGATAGGTGTTAATGGCGAACCTAGTATCGGTAAAGTAGATACAACTACGGGAATCATCACTTTTAATGGAGATGGAATTCCAGGAGAGACGACTGTCGATGTCAATTTCCAACAAAATTACTCTTCCTTTGGCATCACTACACATACATCAAAAGGAGTAATAGAGGAACAATTTTTTATTACTGGCAATGACTCGTTAAATAGCGTCATCCGTAAAGTAAATGAATCTAATGCGGGCGTCACGATGTTTTATGATTCATTCTCCGACCAAATGACTCTTACTAGAAAAGAAACTGGTGATTTTAACAAGGATAGTGGGACAGCCGATGCACCACTTCGAAATGGGGAGATTCAGGTTTCAGGCAACTTTATGACGAGCATTTTAAAATTTGATAATGATATTAAATATGAAACTGGTGGTCAAAACGCCAAATTTACCATCAATGGCCTCGTTACGGAACGTAATTCCAATACATTTGACATGAACGGGGTTACTTTTACATTGAAACAAGTGTTTAAGGATATACCTGGTGAATCCGAACCTGTTTCGATTTCCATTGGAAACGACACAAATCAAGTCTTTCAAAATATAAAAAACTTCGTTGACCAATACAATGAATTAATTGCAGAAATTGGTAAAAAGCTCAATGAAGAGCGCCATCGGAGTTATAAGCCACTTACGGATGACGAACGTGAGGAGCTATCAGAAAAGCAGCAAGAAAAATGGGAAGAAATGGCGAGAAGCGGTCTTTTAAAGGGAGATCCGATATTATCTAGCGTACTATCAGCCATGCGTTTTGATATGTCCAGCACTGTTGAAACAAATGGTCTTTTTAAGCAGCTGGCCAGCATAGGTATTAAAACAACCGCCAATTATATGGAAGGTGGGAAGCTGGAAATAGATGAAACGAAGTTAAAAGCAGCGCTTGAACAGGATCCGGAAGCGGTAGAAAATTTATTCCGTGGAAGTGGCACTGGAAGTGACCGGGGGATTATCCACAAGCTGTACGATACGGTTGATGCTTCTATGAAGAAGCTTCAGGAAAAGGCTGGTAGGGCTACGTCGACGAATCAGCAATTTGCACTTGGACGTGAGTTATTAAGTGTAGGCAAAGGGATAGACCGCTTTGAAGACAAAATGAAAATAGTGGAAAATCGCTACTGGCGCCAGTTTACGGCAATGGAAAAAGCTATCCAGCGAGCAAACGAACAGTCGATGTTCTTAATGCAACAATTTAGCAATTTTTAATTCACATAGCTTATGCCCTTGGAACTAAACCTTGAGTTTTTAAAAATGGAGTGAAAAAAATGGCAAGTTCAAATCCATATCAAGCATATCGGACAAATGCTGTGACTACGGCATCTCCAGGTGAGTTGACACTAATGCTTTATAATGGCTGTTTAAAGTTTATCAATCTAGCAAAAAATGCAATTGAAACTAAGAATATAGAAGCGAAAAATACGAATATCCAAAAAGCCCAAAACATCGTTTCCGAATTGATGGTGACACTAAATATGGATATGGAAATTTCCAAAAATATGATGACTTTATATGATTACGCGAATCGACGATTGATCGAAGCGAATATTCGCGGGGACATCACCATTCTTGAAGAAGTAGAAGAGCTGATAACTGAATTTCGTGATACGTGGAAGCAAGCGATCCAAATGAATCGGCAGCTGCAACATGCAGCTGGAAACGGCGGGGCTTAATGAGTGCAGTTGAAAAATGCATTCAAGTAACCGAAAGTTTGCTTGAACTGGCAAGAATTTCCCATAAAAATGATCGTGATGAAACCATTGAAAAAATAAATGATTTGTTGAATCAGCGGGAAACTTTGCTTCCGTTAATAAAAGGTCCATTTTCAACTGAAGAGAAGTCAGCGGGTAAAAGGCTCATTCAATTAAACGAGGAATTGAATCTTCATCTCGGAAAAATGCGTATGCATATTCAAAGAGATATCAATGAGCTTGAACATAAAAAGACAACAGCGGAAAGATATTCAAATCCGTATGCAGCAGCTGAGCAACTTGATGGTATGTTTTACGATAAGCGGAAATGATTGTATAGAAGGCTTGAACGTCCTGTTTGCAAAATCTTCATCAATTCGACAAAAAATTTATCATGATTAGGCAGGATTCCTACGTGGTATGTAGAAGTATATATACATAGCCTTTATTATAAGGAGGAGTTAATATGCTAAATTACCAAATCCGTGGAGAAAATATCGAGGTTACAGAGGCCATTCGTGACCATGTCGAGAAAAAAGTGGATAAACTAGAGCGTTATTTTAATGAAACTCCTGAAGCGAATGTTCACGTAAACCTGAAAGTAAATCCTAATAAAAAAGCAAAAGTTGAAATAACCATCCCTCTTCCTCAGCTTGTGTTAAGGGCTGAAGAAGAGAATGATGATATGTACGCAGCAGTTGATTTGATTGTCGATAAGCTGGAACGACAAATTAGAAAACATAAAACAAAAGTAAACCGTAAGTTCCGTGAACAAGGTAGCGCAAAAGAGTTTTTCAATACGAGTACGAATGGGGTCGCAGCTGCAGTTGAAGAAGACGATGATGAATTAAACATTGTTCGTACAAAACGATTTGATTTGAAACCGATGGACAGCGAAGAAGCGGTTCTCCAAATGAATATGCTAGGACATAGCTTCTTTATCTATACAGATGCCGAAACAGATGGCACACACATCGTCTATCGCAGAAGAGACGGTAAATACGGATTAATTGAGACAAACTAATTTTAAAGAAGATGCACGCAGCTTACATGGCTGCGTGTTTTTTTATAATGGTAGAAAAAATGACAATATTTAAAGAATGTATAGATATAAGTGATCTCCTCATTTAAAATCATTAAGTAAGCGCCTACATATGAAAGTATATTTATTAAGAGGGGATTAAAAAATATGAAAACAGATCATCTTTATTATCCATACGCCTCCCAACGTATGACGGTCCATGCCCAGAAGGGAATGGTCTCTACTACTCAACCGTTAGCGGCACAAGCGGGCTTGCGCATTATGCAAAAAGGTGGAAATGCCATTGATGCAGCAATTGCCGCTTCTGCATGTTTAACGGTTGTTGAACCGAATTCTACCAGTATCGGTGGAGATTCCTTTGCATTAGTTTGGGTAAAAGGGGAATTGCATGGATTAAATGCAAGCGGGCCAGCACCACAAAGTATTTCAATAGATAAGGTGAAAGAGTTGGGACATGATCATATGCCGTCTCAAGGTGTACTTCCGATTACCGTTCCTGGGACACCGGCATCTTGGGCTGCCTTATCAAAGCGTTTCGGTAAACTTCCATTAACAGAAGTACTACAACCAGCGATTGAATATGCTCGTGACGGCTTTCCAGTATCACCGGAAATCGGCCGGTTTTGGGATATTCGGTATCATGAAAATAAAAACCAGTTTAAAGGCGAAGAATTCAAGGAATGGTTTAATATATATGCACCAAATGGAAGAGCTCCTAAAATAGGTGAGATGTGGCGTTCACCAGATCATGCCCGTACTTTACAAGCCATTGCCGAAACAGATGGAGAGTCTTTTTACCGTGGGGAAATTGCTGAAAAGATTGCTGCATGTGTAGGAAAATATAATGGCTTTTTATCGAAGGAAGATTTAGCGGCTTATCAACCGGAGTGGGTTCAACCAATTAGTGTCAATTATAAAGGATATGATATATGGGAGATCCCTCCAAATGGACAAGGAATTGTTGCGTTAATGGCCTTACAAATGTTGAAAGCTTTTGATTTCACTGATAAAGAGGCTGTCGATACATACCATAAACAAATTGAAGCGGTAAAATTAGCTTATGTGGATGGATTAAAGTACATTACGGATCCGAAAAATATGAAAGTCACTGAAAAAGAACTGCTGTCTGAAAAGTATGCTGATCTTAGACGGGAACTTATTACAGATGAAGCAATTCTTCCTGATCCGGGTGAGCCAATCCCAGGTGGTACGGCGTATTTGGCTACAGCTGATCAAGAGGGTAACATGGTTTCCTTTATCCAAAGCCATGCTGGAGACTTTGGTTCAGGTGTTGTTGTTCCAGGTACGGGCGTCTGTTTACTTAATAGAGGAAGTGGTTTTTCTTTGGACCCGGATCATCATAATGCATTAGCAGGAGGAAAGAAAACATTACATACAATCATTCCCGGTTTTATCACAAAAGATAATGAAGCAGTTGGTCCTTTTGGTGTCATGTGTGGAATGATTCAACCACAAGCACATGTGCAAGTTGTAATGAATATGGTTGATTTCATGTTGAATCCCCAAGCGACCTTGGATGCACCGAGGTGGAGATGGATAAAAGAAAAATTAATCGAAGTAGAACCGCAATTTCCTGATCATATTGCGAAAGCTTTGGTGAGAAAAGGACATATCGTGCAAAGAGCGGTGGAATCCGGAATGTTTGGTAGAGGACAAATTATTGTTCGAGATCCCAAAACAGGAATCCTTTCTGGTGGAACAGAACCAAGAGCGGACGGTAGTATTGCAGTATGGTAGGATAATAATAACAAGGACATTTTGAAAAAGGCAGTTGAAATCAATGAAACAAAAAGATATTTTCATCGCTTTTTTCCGTTCGGGAATGCTCGGATTTGGCGGCGGACCGTCAGCGATTCCTCTTGTACACAGGGAAGTGGTGCAAACCTTTAAATGGATGAATGATGAAGAATTTGCCGACGTACTTGCACTCGCAAATGCTCTTCCAGGACCAATTAATACGAAAATGGCGGGATATGTAGGCTGGCGTGTTGGCGGCTTCTGGGGAATGCTCAATGCGTTGTTTGCAACTGCGATTCCGACCGTTGTACTAATGATTTTATTTCTTACGCTTCTCGCAGCCCATAAGGATAAACCATGGGTGGCTGGCATGTCACAAGCCGTGATGCCTGTTGCCGGTGTATTGCTTGGTGTTTTAACATGGGATTTTATCGTAAAATCGAGGAAATCACTCGGGTGGATATGGACCATTTTCCTAGTAGTGTCGAGCGTGATCGTTCTCCAGCTGCTGGGCATCCATCCCGGTATTTTGATCGCGGCTCTCCTTGGAGCTGCACTGCTTTCAGGCCATAATATGAGGAAAAAGCAAGAGAAAGGAGCTCAATCATGATTTACTGGCAAATTTTTCTTGCATTTTTCATTCCGGGTATACTTGGATATGGGGGAGGGCCATCCTCTATCCCGCTTATTGAAAATGAAGTCGTGGACACATATGGCTGGCTGACGGTTCATCAATTTAGTGAAATGCTGGCACTAGGGAATGCTCTTCCAGGCCCAATTGCAACAAAAATGGCCGGATATATCGGTTATGAGCAGGCAGGGATTCCCGGGGCACTTGTCGCCTTGTTTGCGACCATCGCCCCTTCCATGATATTGATGATAGCTTTACTCGGCCTTTTACTTAAATATAAACATTCGCCTCAAGTGAAAAAAATGACTCAGCTCGTAAGACCAGCGATTGCAGTTTTACTTGGCATCATGACCGTCAATTTTTTTGTCAATTCCATCTCTATGGAAGGTGCGGGCTATTTCCATACGATTGTGATCGGTGTTGCAAGCTTATTATTGCTTCAAAAGTGGAAAATTCATCCTGCTTACGTCATTGGTGGTGCACTTTTATATGGGGCAGTCTTTTTATAGAGTTGCCGAGGGGACAGGTTCATGGAACTTGTCCCCTGTTGTCATGAAAAGCCGATAATGTTAAGATTAGATGATAGGGTAGTAGCTTTTAGTAAATATTTATTATAGTTAATGTTTTTGAAATATACTTGCTGTCTTACTTTTTTTATTCTCATATCTTTTGCCCATTTTATATATAGAGGGAGCGTTATAAATGGTTGCATTTTTAAATAAAATATTTGATCCAAATAATCGAGAACTAAAACGCCTGGAAAAAGTGGCGGACAATATAAATAAATTGGCATCAGAAATCGAAAGGATGTCTGATGGCGAACTACGTGGAAAAACAGCTGAATTTCAAGAAAGATATCAAAATGGCGAATCGCTCGACAGTCTTTTAGTCGAAGCATTTGCAGTCGTGCGTGAAGGTGCACGCCGTGTTCTTGGGTTGTACCCATACCCAGTCCAACTAATGGGTGGCGCAGCTTTGCACGAAGGTAATATTGCTGAAATGAAAACCGGGGAAGGGAAAACGCTGACCGCGACAATGCCCGTTTATTTAAATGCGCTGACGGGAAAAGGCGTCCATGTCGTGACAGTGAACGAATATTTGGCAAGTCGTGATGCGAGCGAAATGGGAGAGCTTTATCAGTTTCTTGGATTGACTGTTGGCCTCAATTTGAACAGTATGTCAAAGGAAGAAAAGCAAGAAGCATATGCAGCTGACATCACTTACGGAACGAATAACGAATTTGGTTTTGATTACCTCCGTGACAATATGGTGCTTTATGCGGAGCAAAGGGTTCAGCGCCCGCTTCATTTTGCAGTAATTGATGAAGTTGACTCAATCTTAATCGATGAAGCCCGTACACCTTTGATTATTTCAGGACAAGCGCAAAAATCTACTCAGCTTTATTTGCAAGCTAATCATTTCGTCAATATGTTAAAGAAAGATGAAGATTATACGTATGATGAAAAAACGAAAGGTGTTCAGCTGACAGAAGAAGGAATTAATAAGGCTGAGCGTGCTTTTAAAATAGATAATTTATTCGACATTTCTCATGTGACATTAAATCACCATATTAACCAAGCATTGAAGGCACATGCCAGCATGCATTTGGATGTTGATTATGTTGTCCAAGAAGGCGAAATTATTATCGTTGACCAATTTACCGGACGTCTCATGAAAGGACGTCGCTTCAGCGATGGGCTCCACCAAGCCATTGAAGCTAAAGAAGGCGTCGAGATTCAAAATGAATCGATGACGATGGCGACGATTACTTTCCAGAACTATTTCAGAATGTATGAAAAACTTTCAGGTATGACAGGAACTGCTAAAACGGAAGAAGAAGAATTCCGTAACATATACAATATGAGGGTCATTGCGATTCCCACGAATAAAGAAATTGTCAGGGATGATAGAGCGGACTTGATTTACGCATCGATGGAAGGAAAATTCAATGCAGTGGTCGAAGATATTGCCGAGCGTCACAGAAATGGCCAGCCAGTTCTTGTTGGTACGGTTGCGATTGAAACGTCCGAATTAATTTCATCGCTGTTAACTAAAAAAGGCGTTAAACATAATGTCTTGAATGCGAAAAATCATGGACGAGAAGCCGAGATTATTTTGGAAGCTGGCCAGCCAGGCTCTGTTACGATTGCTACTAACATGGCAGGACGCGGTACAGATATTAAACTCGGTGATGGTGTAAAAGAACTAGGCGGACTTGCGGTGATCGGGACGGAGCGCCATGAATCACGCCGAATTGATAACCAGCTAAGAGGGCGGTCAGGTCGTCAAGGTGATCCAGGGATTACCCAATTTTATCTTTCCATGGAAGATGAGCTTATGCGCCGTTTCGGCTCTGATAATATGAAATCGATGATGCAAAGGCTTGGTATGGACGATTCTCAGCCAATTCAAAGCAAAATGGTGTCCAAAGCGGTAGAATCTGCGCAAAAACGCGTAGAGGGCAATAACTTTGATGCGAGGAAACAGTTGCTTAGTTATGACGATGTTCTTCGTCAACAACGCGAAATTATTTATCAGCAGCGAAATGATGTCATGGAATCCGAAAACCTGCGCAGCATCGTAGAAAATATGATTAAAGCTGTAATAGACCGGGCAGTTGCAGCACATACTCCGGCAAATGAGGAAGAAGAGCAATGGAATTTACAAGGGATTATTGATTATGTAAATGCTAATTTGCTTCCTGAAGGAGATCTTACTGTTGCTGATTTGCAGCGTAGAGATCCGGAAGAAATGGTTAACTTGATTTTTGAAAAAGTACTCATTCGTTATGACGAAAAAGAAGAATTACTTACACCTGAGCAAATGCGTGAGTTTGAAAAAGTCATTTTACTAAGATCTGTTGATACGAAATGGATTGACCATATCGATGCGATGGAACAGCTTCGTCAAGGTATTCATTTGCGTGCATACGGGCAAATTGATCCTTTACGTGAGTATCAAAGTGAAGGGTTTGCCATGTTTGAAAGCATGGTAACCGCAATTGAAGAAGATGCAGCTAAATATGTAATGAAAGCTGAAATTCGTAATAATCTAGAACGTGAAGAAGTAGCGAAAGGCCAGGCTGTCAACCCGAAAGAGGAAGGCGGCGAGGTCAAACGGAAACCGGTACGTAAAGAAGAAAGTGTCGGACGTAACGCCCCGTGTCCATGTGGCAGCGGGAAAAAATATAAAAACTGTCACGGACGATTAGTTTAATAAAGAAAAGCGAAAGCCCCCGTAGCAATGTACAGACTTTTAAGGATTCTAAGGTTTGCACATCGCTGGGCGCTGGAGCTATACCCAAAATTAGAGGTGGTTTTATCATGGAATTATTTGAAGTGAGAACGGAACTGGAAAAAACGGCACAGCGATTGGCCGACTTCAGGGGGTCTCTTTGACTTAGAAGAAAAAGAAACAAGAATAGCTGAGCTTGATGAAATCATGCTAGAGCCTGGCTTTTGGGATGACCAGCAAGCTGCTCAAACGACAATCAATGAAGCGAACGGCTTGAAAGATCTTGTGAATGAATATAAAGAATTACTTGAAACACAGGAGAATCTCGAGCTTACTCAAGAGCTCGTTAAAGAAGAAAGCGATGCAGATTTAGAAGCGGAGCTTGAAGCGGAATTAAGCCAACTGATTGGCCGTTTAAACGATTTTGAACTCCAGCTTTTATTAAGCGATCCATATGATAAAAACAACGCTATTCTCGAGCTTCACCCCGGTGCAGGTGGAACCGAATCCCAGGACTGGGGCTCCATCCTCTTACGTATGTACACACGCTGGGCGGAGAAAAAAGGATTTAAAGTAGAGACCATAGATTATCAAGCCGGAGATGAAGCGGGAATAAAAAGTGTGACTTTGTTGATCAAAGGCCATAACGCGTATGGATACTTAAAAGCTGAAAAAGGTGTTCATCGCCTTGTGCGAATTTCACCTTTTGATTCATCAGGACGTCGCCATACTTCATTCGTATCATGTGATGTTGTACCAGAGATCACTGATGATGTTGAAATTGATATCCGTTCAGAAGATCTAAAGATAGACACGTATCGTGCAAGTGGCGCCGGTGGACAGCACGTTAATACGACGGATTCAGCCGTCCGGATTACCCATATCCCAACAGGCACGATCGTCACATGCCAAAACGAACGGTCCCAAATTAAAAACCGGGAACAAGCAATGAACTTGTTGAAAGCAAAATTATATCAGCGTGAGATTGAAGAAAAAGAAAAAGCCCTTGCTGAAATTCGTGGCGAGCAGAAAGAGATTGGCTGGGGCAGCCAAATTCGCTCCTATGTTTACCATCCTTATTCAATGGTGAAGGATCATCGAACAAATACAGAAGTGGGAAATGTCCATGCAGTAGCAGATGGCGACATTGATACTTTTATAAATGCCTTCTTGCGCTCACGTTTATAAGGAAAATGGGATTGTCTAAAAAGTCCCTAAAAACAAATTAAGTAGAGGAAAAACGAATAGTTTTTCCTCTACTTTTGTATTTTTTAGACTTTCCCTGTGATAACGCTCCTTTGGCTGTGGAAAATTGTAGTTCACGGTAAATCAATCATGGTTCAATTGCCCGTAGAGGTGGAAAATTGTTATTCACGGTAAATGGAACGCGGTTCGATTGCCCTTAGAAGTGGTAAATTGCAGTTCACGGTAAATGGAACGTGGTTCGATTGCCCTTAGAGGTGAAAAATTGCAGTTCACCGTAAATGGAACGCGGTTCGATTGCCCTTAGAAGTGGTAAATTGCAGTTCACGGTAAATGGAACGTGGTTCGATTGCCCTTAGAAGTGGAAAATTGCGGTTCACGGTAAATGGAACACGGTTCGATTGCCCTTAGAAATGGGAAAATGCAGTTCACGGTAAATCGATCGTGTTTCGTGGAAAATTGTCGATTGCCTTAGATGTAAAAATGTGTGTAGCCCGATACTATGTCCACCGTCTCTGCACCTTTCGCATTTCCAATGTTTCACACATTAGAAACAAATCCACAAACCTATGCCGCAACTGAAGTTGACCATACTTTCCACTTTTTCCTCCCTTAATTCTGCTAGTCTGTTTTGTTTTAAAATATCGGAATGTTGGTATACTAAAATAGCGCATAAAATTGCAAGGGAGATGTGTTTTTTGAAGAAAAAATTTTTCACTTTGTTAATGGGTGCTGCGCTAACGCTTGGCCTTGCCGCTTGTGGTGGCGGAAACAACGCAGACAACAACAACAATGCTGGTAAAACAACGGCAAATGATCCTGAAGCGATCGTGAAGCAAAACTGTACTAGCTGTCATGGAGACAATCTTGAAGGCCGAAATGGCCCAGCATTAGCTCATATTGGTGCTGAATTAAGCAAAGATGAAATCCTAGATGCTATTGAAAATGGAAGAGCTGGAATGCCAGCTGGAATTATTAAAGGCGATGACGCTGATAAAGTTGCAGCATGGCTAGCTGAAAAAAAATAATGTACAAAATAAAAGGATGCGAACTGCTAATAACAGTCGCATCCTTTTATTTAATTCGGGCGGTGACAGGCACCGCCCGAATTTTGTCGAATTAAACTGCGCTTACTTTTACGGAGTTTGTATCTGTTAGGTCAGAGTCATTTAGTAAGATTAATGGTACGTTGGCAAAGCTGAAATCTCCATTCTCCTCTCCGAATCCTTGATTTTGTTTATTAGACATAAACGTGTCAATATGCTGGTTCGGTCCAAGACTCATTGTCGCTCCACGATCCATCGTATTTACCTTAAACACAAGCAAATTAACTACTACGGGACCAAAAAACACCAATTTTCCACCTCCTGCTTCATGGTAGGGGAATTTTTTGAAAAGAAGACGGACTGTCAATCAAGTCTCGATCATCAACAGCGCTTTTTATGCCAACAAAGTCGCAATCATCCCCTAAATTTTGCCCGAAACCCTGTGTTTTCTTGTCATAATTATTCCAATCGGCTAACAGGTTTTGTCCGATATTTACGGCAGAAGCATTTTCAAAGGAATTAATTTTTAATACAAAAATATTAATGTTAATAGCACTAGGCAATGGAGTCCACCTCCTCTACCGAACTATATTCAAAATGAATGTTTTTATGACGCTTAAAAGGAGGGAAAACCCATGGATTTCGATAAATTAAGGCAATGGATGGAGCTCGCACAAAAGTACCAATCAGGCGATTTTTGGAATGGGATGCTTGATCAATCCTCCTTTACCCAATTTATGAAAGATAATATGGACATGGGTCAACAATCTGAACCTAAAACTCAACCGTCAACCTCAACTAGCACGCAGTTTCCGAAGGTTGATATATATATGACAGAATCAGAGGTCGTTGTCATAGCCGAATTAGCTGGTTATGAAAAAGAAAATCTTCACATATCTGTCTCTGGAAACAAGTTATTACTAAAAGGGACGTCAACACCAATTATTATCGGGCAGCCAGTTCTGCAAGAAAGAAATGAGGGGCAATTTCAGCGGATCATTGAATTACCGGAACCTACATATTCAAATCAAATCAAAGCAAGGTTTCAGAACGGACTTTTAACATTAACCTACAGCCGAAAGTACTTTCAAGAAGAAAGAGTAGCCATTGATTAAGTTTTTTCTGAATTGGAATCCTCCATATCAGAATCATCGATGACAAACTCCGGAAACTGAAATGCGCCCCTATCGCCACTGTGTTCACCAAAACCCTCAACCCGATGATTTCTAACGTGGTTTCCAATTTGCATCGTAGAACTGACCGATATTTTAGCCAGCCTGTCGGCACTAGTCATACGAATTGTATGAATGGAGATATTAGTCGGTAACACCATTTAGCTGCTCCTCCTTTCTTTTTAATAAAAATCATAAAAAAATGTGGGGATTTCATATGCCTATAAAAGGATTATTCAATCAAAAACAAAATCATGAAATTTTATTAGAAAAAATAGCCGAACTGGAAAAAAAACAACGAAGATTAAACGAAATTGAAGTCCAAATTAAACGGTTGTTGAAAATGGAAGAAGATGTAGCCTCGCTTTTAAAAGTAAAAGGTGAATTAAAAAATACCTCTATCCCCAAAAAGCCAATACAGGAAGCAAAAAATAAGCGCAAAGGTCGTGAAGAGCCCTATTTAGCAGAAGCTTCCATCATAAAAAAAATTACACCCTTTATAAAAGCAGTCGGACTAATGGATAAACAAATTACCGAACTTGAAAAACATATTGCGCGGATTCATCAATCTCAAGCAAATATTTATCATCGCCTTGACGAAATTGAGGCTAAGCTTTCCGGATTTCAGACTGATATGGAGGAGAAAGATAAAAAAACTAGTATAAATAAGCCGACTGAACAAGCTGTTGTTATTAAAGAAATTCGTATTGATAAATTTTATTTAGATAAATACGAGCAAAATAATAATTTCGGGCAGTTGGGGATTAAGGAATTGAGTGGTGCCTTGAACATTGGAGCGACATTCGGCAGGGAAGTGATTCCAAAGGAAATTTCTGACCAAATTAAAGAAGATATGGAGGGATTTGCAGATTTGAAAAAAGATTTTGCCAAGGGAGAAGCGGAAGAAGAGTCATCTAGTGTGGATGAATCTGTTTCAGAAGAAAGTGAAACTTTTACAGAAATCCCGATTGAAGTCATTTCCGATGACGAATAAAAAACAAAACGTGAAACCTATGGTTCATGTTTTGTTTTTTTTGATTTAATAAACGTGATAAAAGTCCTGATTTCCAGACCCTACTTAATATTCAGAAGAATATCAAAAAGGAGATTTAATTTGAAATGAAACTGTAATATATAAAACCCTTAACATATCAAAATCTGATGTTATAATTAGTTTGGGTTAAAGTTTCGTCAACAAGCGACGAAAAACATCAGTTTTTTTCGCGTATACATAAAAGAGTGAAAAAACAGGGATAAATTAGCATCATCGATTTTTTGCTCTAAGGATTAAATATGCCGGGACAAAATCTCTATGGTGGAGCAAAATCAATAGGGGCCGGGTGATTATATGATCGAAATGCAGGATGTCATAAAAAAATACCCAAACGGTATTACTGCTGCAAACGGACTGAACATCCACATTAAGCAAGGGGAATTTTTATATGTCGTAGGTCCGAGCGGTGCTGGGAAATCTACTTTCATAAAAATGATATATAGAGAAGAAAAGGCTAATTCAGGTAAAATTATTGTTGATGGATTAGACTTAGCCAAGCTAAAAAATAAAAAAGTTCCTTATTTACGAAGAAACATTGGAGTTGTCTTTCAAGACTTCAAGCTTCTGCCTACATTAACAGTGTTTGAAAATGTAGCTTTTGCGCTTGAAGTAATTGAAGAACGTCCTAAAGAAATAAAAAAAAGAGTCATGGAAGTACTTGCTTTGGTTGGATTGAAGCATAAAGTTAGAATGTTGCCAACAGAGCTATCTGGTGGAGAACAACAGCGGGTTTCAATTGCTAGATCTATTGTTAACAATCCAAAACTTGTAATTGCGGACGAGCCTACAGGAAACTTGGATCCTGATACGTCTTGGGAAATTATGAGTCTATTGGAAGAGATCAACCTTCAAGGTACTACTATCATTATGGCTACTCATAATAAAGAGATTGTTAATACGATCAAGCATCGAGTAGTAGCTATAGAAAATGGTAGAATTATCCGTGATGAGCTGAGGGGTGAATACGGATATGAAAGCTAGAACCTTCCGCCGTCATTTAAAGGAAAGTTTTAAGAGTTTACGCCGTAACGGCTGGATGACGTTTGCCTCAGTCAGTGCTGTAACCGTCACATTACTTTTAGTCGGAGTATTCTTCGTCATTATGATGAATATGAATAAATTTGCGAATGATATCGAAAACGATGTGGAAATTAGAGCACATATTGAACTGAAAACTTCGGCCGAAGACCAAGCTGATCTCAAACAAAAGATTGAAAAGCTCAATCTAGTTGAATCAGTAACGTTTTCATCTAAAGAAAGTGAGTTGGAGCATTTAATTCAAACAATGGGTGATGATTGGGAGCTTTATGAACAGGAAAACCCACTGCATGACGTATTTATCGTAAAAACGAAGAATCCAGTCGACACACCAATTGTCGCAAAAGAGATTCAGAAATTTGAATTTGTGCATTCAGCAGTATATGGTGAAACGAAAGTTGAAAATCTGTTTAATATTTTAAAGACAAGCCGTAACGTAGGTTTGGTATTAATTATCGGCTTATTGTTTACTGCAATGTTTTTAATCTCTAATACTATTAAAATTACGATTTTTGCAAGGCGTCGAGAAATTGAGATTATGAAACTTGTCGGGGCGACGAACTGGTTTATCCGTTGGCCATTCCTTTTCGAAGGGATTTGGCTAGGGATTCTCGGAGCAGCTCTTCCAATTGGCATTGTGGCTTCAGGCTATTACTACGCTTATGATTTTATGGCTGCTCGAATACCAGGACAATTGATTACACCGCTTCAATATACTCCGTTTGTTTACCAAGTGAGCTTAGTCTTACTCATAATGGGTGTATTAATAGGCGGCTGGGGCAGTTTCATCTCGGTTAGACGCTTTTTGAAAGTATAAACTATTTATTTTGTATGATGACTCTACGAAAATTAAGTAAAGCGTTACTTTCTTATAGAGTAGGATGCAAGAGGGAGAAAGGGGAACTATTTTTTGAAAAGACGTTCGGTACTCTCGTTAACATTGGCTATAGCTTTAGGATTTGGGGGAATATTTACACATAGTGGCGCTGCATTCGCCGCTACATTATCAGACCTGGAAAATGAGCAATCAAACATACTGAATAAGCGCTCAAATGTGAATCAATCGATCGGGGAAAAGGATGGTCAAATCTCTGAAATCATCGATAAGCAAAGTTTGCTAGAAGATGAGATGAAGCGACTTGAACTGCAAATTGCGAATACGGATAATAAAATAAGTAAAAAGCAGAAACAAATTAAGGATACTAAAGCAGAAATTGAAAGACTTAAAGCAGAAATTGAAGAATTAAAGATAAGAATTGAAAAAAGAAACGAAATGCTTCGAGAAAGAGCACGTAATATTCAAATGAATGGCGGCTCGGTGAAATATATTGATGTATTACTTGGAGCAGAAAGCTTTGGAGATTTTGTCGATCGCGTATCTGCAGTAACGACGCTTGTTAATGCAGATAAAGAAATTATCGAAGAACAAAAGGCTGATAAAGAGAAGCTTGAAAGCAACCAAGCAGAAGTTGAGAAGAAGCTTGCTTCTTTAAATGATATGTTGAAAGAACTTGAAGGCTTAAAGGCAGATTTAAAAGCACAAAATGCTCGTAAAAAACAAGTGATGAAAGAACTTTCAGCTCAGAAAAAACATATTGAAAGTGAAAAAATGGCTTTAGAAGAAGAATCGGAAGTGCTTAAAGCACAAGAAGCTGCTATCTCAAAGGCGATTATTCAAGAAAAAGAGCGAATTGCTGAAGAAGAGCGAAAAGCTCGTGAAGAGGCTGCAAGATTAGAACGTGAAGAAGCAGCGCGCAAGGCAGCGGAAGAAGCTGAGAGAGCAAGAGCTGCAAAAGAGAATCAAGTATCAATTCCACCAACACCGGCATCAAAACCAAAGCAACCGGAAAGCAGTAATAGCACTCCTCCTGCACGTTCAGGTGGAGGTGGTGGAAGCTCAGTCGGTGCTCCACCAGTAACATCTGGAATGTTCATGAGACCAGCCAACGGATACATCTCTTCTGGATTCGGTCCTCGTCCTAGTCTTGGTGGATTTCATTATGGTATAGATATTGCCGCATCAGGTACTGTTCCTGTTGTAGCAGCAGCTGGTGGCGTTGTAAGCATGTCTTATTTTTCACCGAGCTATGGTAATGTCGTCTTTGTTACCCATCATTTAAATGGACAGACCTATACTACAGTTTATGCTCATTTGAGAAGCCGTAGTGTGTCAGCTGGTGCATCTGTTTCGAAAGGACAACTCCTTGGTTATATGGGTAATACCGGTCAATCATACGGACAGCATTTGCATTTTGAATTCCATGTCGGTGCATGGAATGGTGCAAAATCGAACGCAGTAGATCCACGCAGATATGTTAACTTTTAATATGATGATTTAGACGAGCCGCATCCTTAAGGGGTGCGGCTTTTCGTTATTCTTGGGAATAAGGTAAGAAAGTATTTGCATATACATAAATATGCTAAAATATAAGTCATAGAACAGAAAATATTTAAGAATTCAAAGTTACCTGGATGCGAGGGACCATTCATGACCTTTACTTCGATCATCGCTATATTGCTAAGTTTATTTCTTATTTTAAACATTGTGCTTGCAGGCTTCGTCGTATTTCTTGAAAGAAGAGATGCCGGTGCTACATGGGCTTGGTTGCTCGTCCTGTTTTTTATCCCCGTTGTCGGATTTATTCTTTATTTAATTTTTGGGCAGAATTTAAGTAGGAAAAAAATTTTCGAATGGAAAGATAAAAATAAAATCGGCATTATGGAGATTACAAAATATCAAATAGAATTGCTGCAAAAACGGGAATTTCCGTTTCATGATAATCGAACGGCCCATTATAAAGATTTAATCTATATGTTGCTTGTTAATGACCGGGCAGTACTCACCCAAGATAATAAAGTGGAGATCTTCACCGATGGCTACGATAAATTTAAATCACTTTTGACTGACATACATGGCGCAAAAGACCATATACATCTTCTGTATTATATTATGCGTAATGACAAATTAGGCAATGAGCTTCTGGAGGCACTTATTAAAAAGGCAAAAGAAGGAGTCGAAGTCCGGGTTTTATATGATGCAATGGGATCGAGACGGCTTCCGCGAAAATTTTTCCAGCCTTTGATAGATGCAGGCGGAAAAGTGAGCGCTTTTTTTCCTGCTATTCTTCCCCATCTCAATATGCAAGTAAATTATCGCAACCACCGTAAGCTTGCGATAATTGATGGTGAGGTCGGCTATATTGGCGGCTTCAATATCGGAGATGAGTATCTTGGTTTAAATAAAAGATTTGGTTATTGGCGTGATACACATTTAAAAATTATCGGGAAAGCTGTTTATGCGATGCAAACGCGGTTCATTCTTGATTGGAACCAAGCTTCTTCAAACCAAATTAGCTACGCGGACAGGCTTTTTCCTGAAATTGAGTCAGTCGGTGAAACAGATGTGCAAATTGTTTCGAGTGGTCCCGATTCTGAATGGGAACAGATTAAATATGGAGTTTTGAAGCTAATTAGCTCGGCGAAAAAATTCGTTTATATTCAGACACCGTATTTTATTCCTGATACAAGTGTCCTAGATGCAATTAAAATTGCCGCCTTATCGGGTGTCGATGTGAGATTGATGATTCCGAATAAGCCTGATCACCCTTTTGTTTATTGGGCAACATTTTCCAATGTAGGGGAATTATTAAAAACGGGGGCAAAAGTTTATATATACGACAACGGATTTATTCATGCAAAAACAATGGTCGCAGATGGGAAAATTGCCACTGTTGGAACAGCAAATATTGATGTGCGCAGCTTTAGGCTGAATTTTGAAGTAAATGCATTTTTGTATGATCAGGTATTAGTGGAGAAGCTCGTCGATATATTTGGGAAAGACATAAAGATGTCGCGTGAATTAACTTATGAAGAATACCAAAAGCGGTCCCTTTACATCCGTTTTAAAGAATCCCTTTCGCGTCTCCTCTCGCCAATCCTTTGATTGGTGTCTTGTTTGAACATAGGAAAGGGAGTTGAAAAAAATGGATTGGGTATCGATCGGTTCTTTAACTATTCCTGCCTCTTGGGCAGCCATGGTTTTAGCCTTTTTACTAACATTTATCTTTCTATATATCCGCAGGGATAAAGTGGTCGCTGATTGGTATGGAAATGCAATTTTTATCTTTATTTTTACTTGGAAGCTAAGTGTCGTTCTCTTTCAACTCAAACTCACGATATCGAATCCGCTCAACATTCTTTATTTTAATGGCGGGATAAAAGGTTATTGGCTTGGACTAGCAGTAGCTATTATATATACGGTATTTAAAAGAAAAAGTGATTTAGAACGATCGGGATATGCACTATCATGGCTGCTGACAGTTGTCTTTTATGAAGCAATTTATGGATTTTTCATTGGAGACAGCTTGACACTGATTGTCATCCAATTGATTGTGGGAATAGGGTTTTTAGTAGCTGTCATTTATAAGAGTAATCAAATCCAATTATTGATTTTATTTATAGGGGTCCAAGGTCTAGCATATTCTATAAAAAATGAATTGCTGTCAACAACCATGGCTACATATTTTATAATGACTGTTTTTATTATTATGATTGTAAAAGCGGAGGTTCGAAATGACTAAAAAAATCTTTGGAATAGCTCTCATTGGCATTCTTGCGAGTATCCTCATCGTCAATATCATCCAAGACGCACGTGAGAAAAAAAATAATGCTGCTGTGAACGAGGAATTTTTAATAGAAAATGCGGGTGACGATGAATATATTGATGCGATTAGTGAAGGCCTCGCAGAAGGGGATATTCCACCAGATTTTGAATTGACGACCTTTGATAAAGAAAAAGTACGGCTATCTGATTATAAAGGCAAAAAAGTAATATTGAACTTCTGGGCTAGCTGGTGTGGTCCGTGTAAGGCGGAAATGCCACATATGGAAAAATTTTATCAGGAAAAAGCGAAGGACTTAAATGTTGAAATCATTGCTGTCAACTTGACCAATTCGGAGCATGGTTTGAATAAACTCGATAAAGTGCAAAAATTTATTCATGATTACGGACTAACTTTTCCCATTCCTTTAGATGAAACTGGCGAGGTAGGGGATACGTATCGAACGATTACAATACCAACGAGCTATATTATTGACACCAAAGGGCTGATTTCGAAGAAAATTATGGGGCCAATGGATGAGGAAATGATGGAGAAATTAGTAAAAGACATAGATTAACAACCAATTATTTAAAAAGTGTTGACTTTTTCAAATTGGTTATATATACTTATTTTCAAGAGTTCATTGAAATATCTAAATTTAATAATATTGTTTTACTCTTATCTAGAGCGGCGGAGGGAATAGGCCCTGCGATGCCCGGCAACCTTCAGATAGTAATATCTGAAAAGGTGCTAATTCCTACAGATCAATGATTTGATCTGGAAGATAAGGGGAGGAAATGTAATCACGCCCTCTTCTTATCCAGAAGAGGGCTTTTTGTATAAAAATCCTCTCTTTAACAGCATCAAAGAAGTAGGACGAAGCTATATTCAACCTATTAACCAAGTTTTCCAATCAAATTAATTATATTACTCAGGAGGATGGACAAAATGACACAACCAAATTACAAACCAGAAACTTTATTACTACACGGGGGACAAGAGCCTGACGAAACAGGTGCACGAGCAGTTCCGGTTCATAGAACTACATCTTATGTCTTTGAAAATACAGAGCATGCACAAAAACTATTCGGCTTAGAAGTTGCCGGTAATATTTATTCAAGAATCATGAACCCGACAGTAGATGTTTTTGAAAAGCGTGTTGCTTTACTCGAAGGAGGAACTGCAGCAGTTGCACTATCTTCCGGAATGGCTGCTATCGCATTTTCAATTCTGAATATTGCGAGCGCAGGCGATGAAATATTGGCTGCAACAGATCTTTATGGAGGAACTTACAACTTATTTGCAGTAACACTTCCTAAATATGGAATTAACGTAAAATTTGTTGACGCAACAGATCCGGAGAACTTCCGTAAAGAAATCACTCCGAAAACAAAAGCTATTTTTGGCGAAGTAATTGGAAACCCAAGTCTTCATATTCTAGATGTTGAAGCAGTAGCAAATATTGCACATGAAAATGGCATCCCATTGATTGTAGACAGCACGTTTGCAACTCCATACTTAAGCAGACCCATTGATTTCGGAGCAGACATCGTTGTCCATTCTGCTACAAAATGGATCGGCGGTCATGGAACAGCCATTGGCGGAGTTGTTGTAGACAGCGGAAAATTCGACTGGAACAACGAGAAATTCCCTGGATTTACTGAACCGGATCACACATACCACGGAATCCGCTTTGGCATTGACGTACCAGAAGCTGCATTTGCAACAAAGCTTCGTGTTCAATTGCTACGTGACTTTGGACCATGCTTAAGTCCAGACAATGCGTTCCTATTCTTGCAAGGTTTGGAAACACTGCACCTTCGTATTACGAAACATGTTGAAAATGCAAAAGCAGTAGCTGAATATTTACAAAATCATGATGCGGTAGAGTGGGTAGCATATCCAGGTCTTGAAAATCACCCATCATACGAGCTTGCACAAAAATACTTCCCTAAAGGTGCTGGAGCAATCGTAGTCTTTGGAATCAAAGGCGGGCGTGAAGCAGGCAGAAACATCATTGATAATGTAAAGCTATTCTCACATGTGGCAAACGTTGGAGATGCAAAATCATTGATCATCCATCCGGCATCCACTACACATCAACAACTAAGTGCAGAAGAATTAAAATTGGCAGGCGTAACCGAAGAATTAATCCGCTTAGCTGTCGGTCTAGAGGCCATTGAAGATATCACTGCAGACCTTGAACAAGCAATTGAAAAAGCAGTCGCAGCTACAGCTTCTGCACAATAATCGGCGTGACATCAAACTATAATCGGGGCTGAGCGCAAAGCGTTTCAGCCCTTTGGTTTTCATAATTAGGTAATTAGCTAGAGTTCAGTTCTAACAAGGAATAAAGGAAAAATAGCGAGTGGCTTGAATGTGCGTCTGAGTGGCTCGAATATGATCCCGAGTGGCTCGCATCTGGTTCTGAGTGGCTTGAATCCGGGTCCGAGTGGCTTGAATGGGGTCTCGAGTGGCTCGCATCAGCCATAAGCAGCCCAAATCTAGCCCTATTTATTTAGGCGCTTCCGCTTTTCAAAACAAATTAGGAGGAGAAACGAATGACAGTCATCAAGGTGGCACTACTCGGTTTCGGAACTGTCGGAGAGGGATTGTACGAATCAATAAATAGTCATCAGCAGCAATTGCAAGCTCTATTAGGAGCAGAGGTGCATATTGCTGGGGTGCTTATACAAGATTCAGAGAAACAACGAAGATTAGCAGAAGATGTGCTGGTAACAACAAATTTTGATGCTATTTTGAACATACCTGACTTACAAGTGGTATTTGAAGCAATCGTCGGCGAGGATCCGAGTTATGAATATTTGTCCAAAGCGATTGAGCGCGGTTGTGATATCATCACTGCCAATAAAGTAATGTTTGCCAAACACGGTGAAGAACTTTTGAGAAAAGCACGCGAATATAATGTGAGCATAGGGTACGAAGCAACCGTTGCTGGAGGTGTTCCTGTTATTCGAACGATTGCCCAGCTACTCCAAGTGAATAGGGTAGAGAAAATTCAAGCAATATTGAACGGAACCTCGAACTTTATTTTAACTGAGATGAGAAAAAATGAATTACCTTTCGAAACGGTTTTGAAATCGGCGCAAGACCTTGGCTATGCGGAAGCCGATCCATCCAATGACGTCGAGGGCTTCGATGCCTTCTATAAACTGATGATATTAAGTAACCTTTTATTTGGCAAACAGCCTGATTGGCATGAGGTAAAAGTAGAAGGAATCTCGGAGATTTCTAATCATCAAATTCAATCCGCTCATCAAAAAAATGAAAGATATAAACATATTGCTGAAATTAAGAAGGATGGAGATCAAATTATTGCCTCTGTCGGACCGGCCCTCACAAATGAAGACCATCCACTTTATAACATCGAAGGCGTGGATAATGCAATTGTCATCAAGGCGAGCCTGGCCGGAACGATTGCAATCCAAGGCCCTGGAGCAGGAAGCTATCCGACCGCAAGCGCAATGATAGAAGACTTCGCTCATATTTTTCAAAATAAAAAGGCTGCATATGCATTAACATGAAACTCTCCATCTCATCAACCGCATTCCATTCCTAACTACTTCCCATCATAACTTGTCCATGCCGAGCATAGAATGTATGGAAAACGCGCTGACTGCTAACACATTCTTGCAAGAGTAGGTGGGGGGATAAGATGAAAAGGAAATGGCTTGCGGTTATTTCTGTCTGCTCTTTTTTACTGGGTGCGGGCGGTACATATGCCGGAGTGGAATGGGTTCTGCCTAAGTGGCAAGAGAAGGAAATTGATCATGCTCAGGTCGGGGATACGCACGAGTTAAATAGTTCGTCTGGGCTCGGAAAAGTGGCGCAGGCATATGAGTTGATTCAAAAATCATACGTTAAAAAAGTCGATGACAACCAATTAATACAAGGAGCCATCCAGGGAATGATTGGGACATTGCAAGATCCATATTCCGTATATATGGACGCGGCAACGGCTGAACGATTTAATGACAGCATGGATTCCTCTTTCGATGGAATTGGTGCTCAAATTGCGATTGACGAAGGAAAGTTAATCATTATATCCCCGATAAAAAATTCTCCCGCGGAAAAGGCCGGTCTAAAAGCAAAAGATCAAATCATTAAAATCGATGGCAAAGGTGTCGAGGGTCTTGATTTATATGAAGCATCAATGAAAATACGCGGTGAAAAAGGAACGGTTGTCAAGCTGGACATTGTCCGAAGCGGTTTAGCAAAACCGATCTCCATCGCAATTACAAGGGATGAGGTTCCAGTTCTAACAGTTTTTTCCGAACTGAAAAAAAGCTCGGACAAGAATGTTGGTTATATTGAAATCACTTCTTTTGCAGAAGGAACCTCAAGGGATTTTGCAATGGAGTTAAGAAATCTCGAAGAGCAAAATATAGCTGGACTCATCATCGATGTCCGCGGGAATCCAGGTGGCAGGTTATCGAGTGTGGAAGCTATTTTGCAGCAGCTTGTAACTAGTAAGAAACCTTATGTACAAATAGAAGAACGGAATGGAAAGAAAATAGAGTATTCTTCAGAGTTAAAAGAAAAAAAACCATACCCAATTACGGTCCTAATTGATGAAGGCAGCGCATCTGCTTCAGAAATATTAGCAGCGGCATTAAAAGAAGTAGAAGGATATTCCCTTGTTGGTGATAAAACATTTGGAAAAGGTACTGTTCAACAACCTATTCCTTTGGATGATGGCAGCAATATTAAATTGACGATGTTCAAATGGCTGACGCCAGATGGCACGTGGATTCACGGAAAAGGAATCGAACCTACGATAAATGTGAAACAGCCTTCATTTTTTAAAGCACATTCATTAAAAATTGAAGAAACATTAGTCCCCGATATGAATAATGAGAATATCACCATTGCTCAGGAAATGCTTTTGGGGCTAGGATACGGTCCAGGGCGAACGGATGGCTACTTTGATGAACAGACTGAGCGGGCAGTACGGGCTTTCCAGGCCATTGAAAAAATCCCAGTGACAGGTAAAATTGATCCGAAAACGGCAACAAAACTAGAAGAAGCAATAATTAAAGCGATTCAAGATGAAAAGAACGATCTACAGTTACAAGTTGCTCTTAAAACATTCAATAAATGAGGATTGAGTTTATATAAAAATGACCAACAAATTATAGATTGATTTGTTGGTCATTTTTTAGGTTGAAATTTGTAAAGTGAAGTTCACAGTGTTTTTTCCCTTCTATTAAGTGTAGAATTTGATTCAATAGGGAGTGAATTCTAATGGAAGTGTATCAAGCTACGATTGAAGATTTAGACGGAGTATCACATCTATTTAATTTGTATCGTGTGTTTTATCAACAAACATCAGATTTAGAAGGCGCTAAGACTTACATAAAAGAACGTTTGGAAAAACAGGATTCTGTGATATTTGTTGTAAAAGAAAAACAAAAGTATGTAGGATTTACCCAACTATATCCTACATTTTCATCTATATCTATGAAAAGGGCATGGATATTAAATGACTTGTATGTTGATGTAGAAGCAAGAAAACAAGGAATAGGAGAAATGCTCTTACATAAGGCAAAAGATTATGCAATTGAATTAGGTGCTAAAAGCATTAGTTTGAGTACGGCACCGGATAATTATTATGCTCAAAGACTATATGAAAAAAGTGGATACATACGTGATTCACAATTTTATCATTATGAATTAGGTTTAAGTTAATCTCGTCTGACCCATTAAGCAACTAATGGGTGGAATACTTCAAGTAAGGTTCAGTATAGTTGAGTCAATTCTTGTGAAAAGCAGTACAATTTAGGCGAAGGGTGAGAATGATTATAGAAAATGAATATTTAAAATCGTTTGGAATTCCTGGTGGTTTTTTCTTGTTAGGTATTTTATTTTTAATAATAGGAGCTAATGGGGAACAAAATGCAATAAATTTTTCAAGACCTACAAATGCTACATCGTGGTCAACTTCAGATAGTTTAATAACCGCATTTATATCTGTTCCAATGATTATAGGTATTAGTTTCTTAATTTTATCTATCAGCACTTTTTCTATATCATTTTATTTTTGGCAAAAAAAGCGGTAGATTAATCTAACTAATGGTGTGCATTCCTTAAAAAAGCCGGGATTGGACTTTTTCTTGGGCAGGCTAATGAAGAATGTATCACTAGAAATATTAATCCTTATAAGAGCTTATCTTGTTTTGATCATTTTTGCGTAGATAATCGAACCCATTAGTCAATTTGGCCTCTATTTTTTTGCCCATTTTCCGGAAATTTCTGATAGAATAGTAGTTAACGTTACTTTTTCGGGAAGGGATATGACAGTATGACCGAAATTTGGTTACTTGAATTAGCAAAAGGAATAGGAAGAATATTTCTCCATCCGCTTTTATATTTTTCGATGATTTTAGCGGTTATTGCGGGTGTATTGAGAGTAAAAAGGGAACGTGGAGATTTTAATGTAAGAGTCCACTCTTTTTTATATGAATTAAAAAATCTATTTCCTGCAGGAATTGTAGCAGGTTTGATCCTTTCTATTATTTCCGTTTCAATTGGGCTCACCATTCCATTGATTTTTATTGCAGCCATAGCTGTGATTTCTATAATACTTGGTTCGATCGGTAATGCGCGTCTACTATCTCCTGCTCTAATAGTGGGCTTGGCTTTGCTGGTTGCTTTTACCGCCAACTATTTCGAATTAAGAATGCCATACTTTGAAAATACGATTGAATCTAATTATTTTATTGGTGTTGCCATATTGCTAGGTATTCTAATCCTTACAGAAGGAATACTCATGTTGAAGAATGGGCTGAAAGATATTTCGCCCAAACTGCGAACAAGCAGCAGGGGTTTGACTGTGGGGGCTCTGCAAACAAAGCGCTTGTGGATGTTGCCAATTTTTGTTTTCTTACCTGCAGGTCCGCTTACTGTTCCGTTTGATTGGTGGCCTGTCATTGACTGGGGGACGAAAAGCTATTCCTTGATGCTCGTCCCATTCATCATTGGTTTTCAACAACAAATTCAAAGTTCTCTTCCTGAAAAGGCAGTCACAAGATTAGCGAGACAGACAATCGGACTTGGTGTCATCGTTATCTTCCTATCAGGCTTAAGCTTCTTAGATTTCCCTTTTTCGGAATTTTTACCTGCTGCTGTAGGTTTGATCGCCATACTAGGCCGGCTCTGGATTTCTTACCGCCATCGCGTGCGAGAAGGGAACACGCTTTATTACTTTACACCGCAAAATAATGGAATCATGATTTTGGATGTCCTGCCGGGTTCACCTGCAGATAAAATGGGATTGAAAACAGGCGAGATTATCCAAATATGCAATAATATTAATGTCAGAAACAAACAGGATTTATTCGAATCTCTCTTGAAAAACCGTGCCTATTGCAAGCTTGAAGTTCTGGATACAAACGGTGAAAAACGCTTTGTACAGAGGGCTCTTTATGAAGGAGATCACCATGAACTCGGAATTCTTTTTGTTGAAAAAAGAATGAAGCATGGGGCAGATCGAGCGGTGTGACCGGTATTATAAAAATATAACTCTTCAAAGATAACCACTTAGACTATTGTTAGGCTAGGTGGTTCTTTTTTTAGGAATACATCTGCTAAAATTGGAGTGATATCGTTGAAGAAAATATATATTATTCGGCATTGTGAAGCTGAGGGACAGGCAGCTGAAGCTAAACTGACAGATCGAGGACGGAACCAAGCTGCAGACTTATCTAAGTTTTTTGCAAATAAAAAAGTCGATCGAATCATTTCAAGCCCATATAAGCGTGCCATTCATTCTATACAACCTCTAGCAAACCAATTAAACATTGAAATAGAGATTGATGGACAATTGACGGAACGTGTACTAAGCACTAAAAATTTTCCCGATTGGTTTGAAAAACTAAAAACCACATATGATGATCTTGAACTGAAATATGAGGGTGGCGAATCTAGCCAAGAGGCAATGAAAAGAATTATAGAAGTTGTAGAAAAAGTTTTTAATAGCGAAAATGAAAATACGGTTATAGTGACACATGGGAATATAATGTCACTACTATTAACGTACTATGTTAAAGACTTTGGATTTGAAGGTTGGCGAAATCTTAGTAATCCAGATGTATTTCTTTTACGAAATGTTGATAAAAAAGTAACTTATGAACGAGTATGGGGATGAAAATTATGTAGTTATAGACTTAATAAAATTACATTAAATTATGGGGGGCCTTATGATTAGTAAATGATGTAACAAAAAGCTAGATTCTAGTTCAATAACTGATCTTAAAGAAATAGAAGGAAGCGTAAAAAAGGTGGGAACCATTTTACGCTAATGATGTTCTGCTAAATGCTCGATAAATGAGCGGGAACATCTCTAATGTTAGAGTGTCAAAAATACACAGAATTAATTTGGGAGGTATAAATGTACACATATGACTCATTTGAAAGCTTAGGAGCTTTTACTTTATTGAGACCTGTTTTTGTTACTTTTATGATAATTTCCCTGCTTTTATTTTTAGTAATGTTAATACCCAGGTTTAAAAATAAATTTATTAACGGCACCGCAGTAATTAGTTTATCAGCCATCTCTATTTTGGTGTCTAGTCAGCTTTTATTTTATAGCGGAATCATTGTTGACGAGGTTGGCTTAGGAGGAGATGCCGTTTCTACTTATATTTATTTGGCAATTGTAGGTCTTAGTATAATTAATCCTTATTTATTCTTTACACAAAGGAAGGAAAAGAATAAACGCCAAGATTTATTTTTTTAGAAAGCCCCTCCCTATTGAAAAAACACCACTTTATTAAATCATTCGCATTTTTATTATTTTAGTAACGTAAGGATGTTGAACAAGACAAAATCAAATTATATACATATAAAAAAGTGGGAGAGGACATATAAATGGGAGTAATTATAGGAGTAGTTGTAATAATAACGATTTTCTCGATAGAATTTCAGTTGAGGCAATTAAATAAAACAAATAAAAAGATAGTGGAATTGCTAAAGGAAATAAAAAATATTGATGCCTCGAAAGAAATGTAAAAATGGCTGGCCAGGTTATGGAGGGAAAAATATACTAGGATGTAAAAAAGCCTTTAAAAATTTTTTGGGGAGAATTCATAATATTTGAATTAATGGGAGGAGTGTCGGCTTGTCCAATTATACTATGGCATTTAGAAATATTAAGGGTTCGGAAAGATTTAAACAAATGTATGATGCAAATCTTTCGTTATGGGGAGTGGATTACGAAAGTTTTTACGTTACAACACGTTTCGGTGAAACGCATCTTCTTGCAGCTGGCCAGAAGGATGCTCCTCCATTAATTCTATTGCACGGTTTTGGATTCGGAGCGACTATGTGGTATGCCAATATCTATGAGCTTAGCCAGCATTACCGTACATATGCGATTGACATATTGGCTGATTTTAACTTAAGTGTAGTAACAAAACCTTATAAGGAAAAAAAGGACTGCGCTGATTGGCTATCGGATGTTCTCCACGCTTTGGGAATTGAACAAACAGCAGTGTGCGGGCACTCGGCTGGCGGATGGCAGGCCATTAATTTTTCGATTCTTTATCCTGAAAAAGTAAATAAGCTCATCCTTTTAGCGCCAGCTGCTTCTTTTATTCCATTTCATAAGCAATTCTTTTTAAGGCTATTTAGTATTATGATTTTTCCTAAAAAATCTTTTGTCATTAAGTCATTCTGCAGCTGGTTTGTTGCCAAAGGGAATAAGGTCGAGCCAGGTTTATTTGAGCAGTTTTATTTAGGGTTAAAACACTATAAATATACTAAAACGATCGTTCCTTCCGTTTTTAGTGATGAAGAATTTAAGAGAATAAATATGCCGACATTGCTTATGGTTGGGGATAAGGAAGTCATTTATAATTATGATGAAATGTTAACAAAAGCACAGCAGCTGATCCCACATATTAAAAATAAAGTCATTCAAAACGCGGGGCACGCACTTTCAATTGAGCAAGCAGATGAAGTAAATGAATATATCATTAAGTTTTTAAATAAGTAAAGAATCAATTGTAGTAAATCGACATTTTGAGGAAGTATACTCAAAAATACTTCTGACGAAAGTGAACTGTTTATTTCTGAAATAAAGAAACGCTGCCCACTCGTAAAGGTAACAAATATCTTAACTTGAATTATTGAGAAAGGAGGCTCACCCGCCGCCTACTGAAACTTTATAGATTTTAAGGATTAATCGTCTATTACAGCTTTTCCTTGTTCACGTAACTTTTTTAAAAATGTAATCATATGATTTATTTCTTCATCGGAATGTCTTTCCCATGAACTTAATTCAGCTATTATTTTCAAAGGAGACTTAGACCTATAGGAACGTGTTGGGTTTCCAGAAAATCTTTTGTCAGTTAAGTTCGGATCATTTTCAAATTCACCTAATGGTTCTACGATATAAATCCTTTCTTTTGATTTAGATGTTGCTAATTCAGCACCCCATTTAGCAGCATCTAATGTTGCGGTAAAATATATATAGTTAGATTTTTTATCTTGGTAATTTGATATGTGCTGTGGTTCTAATAAATCTCCAATTTTTAGTTCCGCTTTAGTACCATGAAAAAAAGGACCATTATCTAAGACATCTTTTTTGTCATTCATACTGATACACCTCATATATTTTTAGATTTGTGTATAACATTGTATTATAGGAATTACAAAAAGAGTACCCTATAAATAATAGTATAATGTAAGTAGAGAGAATATCCACGACAATTACCTATTCGAATGTTTTGATTAATGGGAGTTTTATGGACTGACATCTGGCTTTGTATTTAAAAAGTGATATTAAACAAACAAGCGCATTTCAGGAGCTAGAAGTGCGCTCTTTTTTAGTAAGGAAATTGTATACGTTTTTCTTGATTTTCTATAAGAGGAAATAATGAATTAGGTATCAATTAGAGGTGAAATTAATGTGATTGATTTAAAGCAGAGAAAATATTATTTTTTCTTTATGATTTTAGGATTTATTTTGTTGGATATATATTTAAATGTTTTTATTGCAAAAACAAATAATATTGTCACTCAACTGTTGTTTGTTATTTTATTTTTCCCATTATTAAAAATAATCTTAAAGGCAACTAAGTTAAATTCTTTTAAAAGCATTGGTATCGCGTTCCATCCTAAATGGAAGAGGAACTTAATAATCGGATTTAGCATTGGTTTTACCTTTTGGTTAATAAAGTATGCTCTTGTTTATATTCTTAATGGGTTTGAAATTGTCGGAGTAAAAAGTTTATCCGAATCATTAATTACCTTCTTCTTTGTTTTTTTTTGCATTTTTTATCAGTTCTTTTTTAAATGACATAATCATTAGAGGATATATTTTTGGGCATTTGAAGGATAAAATAAATGGAAAATGGATTTTTATTATATCCATTCTTATCTATGCATTTGATGATAGTTGGAATGAAGGGTTTAGTTTATCGAATACATTGTTTTCCATTGCCTTGGGATTGTCGTTAACTTATTCTTTTTATCGAACACGTTCGATCTGGGCTGATACGGGTATTCATTGGGGATTAAATGTTTGTTACGGAATTTTCAATGGAATGTTAGGAAGTTCGGATGGGGGAGTATTTATAATTACCGAGAATGCAAATCCATCAATTTTATTAGAAGCAATAAGTTATATTATACCTCTACTTATGTTTATATTTCTCTATTTGCTACGTGGCAAGCTAGTCATAAATAAGGACGATTGTCCAAAACGAGATAGTGCGATGTCTATATCGGAAGAGTTGATCTAAAGTCCTCCTCTTAAACTACTGAATCTGTTGAAGATAGGCGTAATCGGATCAAGACGACCGATCGCATAGGTTTGATGGGTTTGCCTAAAACTATTTTGGCTGTCTTACTTTACTTTGTACTGCAATAAAATCTTTTAAGGGCTCTCTTAATAGTTGTAAGAGGTGATGTTAATTGAAAAAAATGGAAAATGAAATTATTACATTAATACCGATGGAATTGGAGCATGTTGATGGCATTCATGCTGCAGCGCAGGACATTAGCATTTGGGAACATATGTCTGTTGATTTAACATCTAAAGAAGCATGTGTAAATTATGTTGAGGATGCGGTGAAGAAACGTGAGAATGGTACAGATTTCGCATATGTAATTTTTCATAATGAGACAAAGCAAGTTATTGGATGTACTTGGTTTTTAGACATTCATCCAGCTCATAAACGATTAGAAATTGGCTCCACATGGCTTAATCCAAATTATTGGCGCACAACTGTAAATACAAACTGTAAATGGTTATTGCTACAATGTTGCTTTGAAGAACTTGAATACAATCGCGTGCAAATTAAAACAGGGCATCGTAATATACGTTCTCAAAAAGCGATCGAACGTATTGGTGGGATAAAGGAAGGTATTTTGCGAAATCATATGATCCAACGAAATGGTGACATTCGTCACACTGTTATGTATAGTATGACGAAAGAGGATTGGGCCGAAATAAAACGACTTTTTTTAGGTCAATTATTATAATAAAATAAGGCACATCTAAGAAATATGTTTGTAATAGATGTGCCAAATATCTATCATAGAAACCCCAAGTTCACCAAATTTTTTTCGCATTTTCTAAACTCTTCAAAGCTATAATGTTTTTTTGCATGGGAGGTGGACAAATTCTATTATGCTTTAGAATTTTTTCATTGATTATTTTTACATCCTGTTCCGTTTTACATAAATGGACGAGTTGGGAAATTTCTTTTTGCAGCTTTAACCAAGGAGGTAAAAAGCCTGCATCCTTTGCTATCTTTTGAAAATGCTGATAAGTGTCCATTTGTAGATACTCTTTTGAGATTGGTTTACCTTTTCCTTTAAAATTATCCTTTTCTCCAGCTCCTTCTAAAATATCTCCTATTAAATCATTATACTTTCTATCCATAAGGTCACCCCATTTATTTCGTTAGTTCTACCGCAAATCCCGATTAAATTAATATGGAATATAAAGTGTGATTAATAACTCCAAGTTCCTAAATACGATAAATCCCTATTCCTGCAATGCATAGGATAGGCCCTTCCAGGTGGTCAAATTGCTCACTCATTTCGGTCCATTTGTTTAATAATACCATTTAATATAATTGAAAAATGTTAAATGTGAATCTTTTGAAATTTCGTCACAACCCATATTCTTTATGAATTAATTAGATAAGCGGAGTCTATTTATTCAATATCGCTTTTATACTGCATTCACTGCCCAACTTTGATGCTCATGAATCTAACTATTATTAAGTCAGCATGAAATTCCCAGAATAATTAACAGATAGCGAAAAATGTTATGAAGAAGGATTATTAGGGTATTTGTCGAACTTCAATGTCATGATACTCAAAATAATTATCTCCACCAAGGGCCCCTTTTCTATACACCTATATATAAATTTATAGAGGCAGTGAACAGATGCATGGATACAAAATGACCAGATTTGATCAATGCTTTGGTTAGAGGCTAACTAGGTTTCATTGTATGCAAAATGAATCAGATGAAATTGAAAAATGTTGAATTGATGGAGAGTCAGTCCTTGACCTGGCCGATATCAAACTGAACTACCCAAATATTCAGATCGACCTGCGCAAGTGGTAGATTTGATACGACCAATACCAGAGACTATTACATAGACTACTACAGATTTAATATAATCCCTCTTTTCGGAGTCAAATCAAATAGGGGATGCTTATCACTTTTTAAATAAATTTAATCAACGGAGTCAATAAAAATAAAAATGGGGGTGCTCATTTATGGAAGATATTTTATATAATGCTAAGGAAGTAGCAAGTAAAATAATTATTGATGCAGGTCAACTTGCTAAAGAACGATTTGATAATTTTATTAAGTTAGAAGAAAAAGGTGATTATGGAGATGTAATAACAGAGGTTGATCATATGGCGGAGAAGATTATCTTGGAAGAAATCAGTAGTGCTTTTCCTGGACATAAAATTCATAGTGAAGAAGCTGGAGATAATGAATTAGAGAGTGATTGGTTTTGGCAAGTAGATCCATTAGATGGAACGAATAATTTTGTAATTGGTCTTCCTGTATTCTCATCATCTATTACACTTTTATACAAGAACAAGCCTGTTCTAGGAGTCATATATGAGCCTATGGTAGAACGATTGTTTATATCTAGTTTAAACGGGGGTTCATATTGTAATAACAAAAAATTAAGGATTAAGTTGAGAGAGAATCCGAGAAAATTTAATATTGGCTGGATTCAAGGTCATAATGTCCAGAATGAGGACAAAGCTGTAAGGCTAAGACATTACTTGGATACAAATTGTAAACGGATGATAAGGTTATGGGCTCCAACGATTCAATGGTGTATGTTGGCAAAGGGAGATATTGACGGAATAGTTCTTTATAATTCTGAAGGCGATGATTTATATTCTGGGATAATAATGGTGAAAGAAGCGGGGGGAATTGTATTTGATTTTCAAGGAAATGAGTTTACTGAAATTAATAACGAACCTTATTTAATAGCCTGTCATCCCAATAATAAAAATTATTTTTTACAGATAGTAAATGAGGGACTAAATCTTTCTAAAGTGCCTGTAGAAATCACCTAATTCATAAAATACTGAAATGAGTATATAGGTCTCGAATTTTTAAAATATTTTGTAAAAGGAAAGTTTGATAAAGAGAAAAATTAGTTAGTGCTTCTTCATAAATTCTTTTTAAATTCATTAGATGGGAGTGATTAACTTGGCAATTCTAGTCAACAAGAAGGGACATGTGTTTCTTGATTTTCTAAAAGTCAGTGAAGAAGAAATCATGAAGTATGTAAATGATGCACCACTTACACATTCATTGGTCGTTGCCTCATATCAAGGGAAATTTCTTCTCTTGTTTAATAAATGGAGAAAATATTGGGAGCTTCCTGGTGGCATGATTGATAAAGGTGAATCACCGAGGCAATGTGCTTTAAGGGAATTATACGAAGAAACGAATCAACGTATTGACAACATAAAGTTTAAAGGATTAATGAAGCTTCAATTAAAGCCTGATGATCGAATGGAATATGGTGCGTTATATAGCGGTGTAATTAGTGATTTGAAACCATTCAATGAAAATGATGAGGCAGAACAAATAATATTATGGAATCAAGTAACAGATATTGGGTACATAGACGAAATTGATGAAAAGTTATTAGATTATTATTCGGATGACTTTAGCAGCTGTACTTCTAGGCCTTTGTTTTAATATAAATAAAAAGGGCTCAAAAATTTCTTTATTATTTTGTTCTTAGAGTCGGAGTGTTAGATTCTAAAGGTAAATTTTTTGTTAGAATAATTGAAAAAGAAAAAACTGTCGACATTCCAATTGGATTATATCTTAGTATCAATAGAAACAGTTGAACATACCTCCTAAAGGGGAGTAGCTTTAATAACAAAGTCGTCATTACGGAATTATACACTCTCGGCTTTGTTGGCAACAAATCGTTGTTAGCGAGACCTTTACCATTCGGTAATGGTCTCTTCTTGTATAAAAAACCTTTACCGAAAAACATGGTAAAGGTTTTTTTGTAGGTAAAGAATGGAAAAACCGACAATTCTCGTTAAATCATTATCAAAAATAGCAATTTATCATCTAATGAAAGGAAAGGTGACGTCATGAGAAAAGTAAAAGTATCTTTAGCTGAGTTAATTAGCAAAAATAAGGAAGAACTTCTTAAAGATAAAGCATTAATTGAAAAAATTGAAAAACGTGTGGATGAAAAATAAATGATTAGGAGGGTATTTATTGATATTAAGGAAATACATGTCTCTTTTAGGAATTGGTTCAGCGCGAATAGACCTTATCCTCGCTAAGGAAACTTATGAGGTAGGAGAACATATTAACGGATATTTCTTAATTAAGGGTGGGATGATTGATCAACAATTAAGGCGCATTGACTGTGAATTGATGATGAGTGATCAACTGAAAGGTATTGAAAAAATAATCGATACACGAATGATTTTCACATCAAAACGCATCCAATCGGAAGAATTATATAAAATATCATTTACTTTAAAGTTACCAACAACGATCCCGGTTTCGACAGAAGAAATATCATACTGTTTTAAAACTAAGTTAACTTTTGACGAAGGGGTAGAGAGTATAGACCAAGATATCATCCGCATCATCTAGTTAGATATAATCGAAATCAACTTTAATACAACGAGGAAGGATTAATAACCTAATGATTGAAACTAAAGAACAACTACTTGTTGAATTGAATAAGAGTGAGGATTGGGAAAAAAATCAGAATGGATTATGGTTTTGGGAGAAGCTTGGCCGTCTAGAATTAGATAACCGAGGCTATGATCAAGTTGATCATAGCCTCCCTTCCATTAGTCAAACGAAATTCGATTGCCTTTCATATATCAAAATATTGAAATTTGGTCTTGGCAGCAGGACCTAATTACCTTGTTATTATGCCTACTTTGGGATCCGTCAACGAAATATCGATGGTACTGCAGACGCCCATGGGTACTCCATCACCGCTATAAAAAAGAGCTATAATTATCCCTGTTCATATCAATTTTTGCCTTTATCGTGAGGAACAATCACGGTACCTCTTGCCGTTGCAACATCCCCGTTTGTAAAGGTGATTGCATACTCAATCGTATACACTCTTCCTTTTCCATTTCCAGATCGTTTGGCCCGTAGCTCGAAGTCGTAATCGGCTTCACCAAAATTGGCACCGCTTATATCGTTCTTTGCTGGTTCATTACTTGTAATCGAAGTTAATGATACGCTGGCAATATCCTCCGGATCTCCATCGTATTGCAGCGTCGCATGAATCGGAATCATCTTATTGTTTGCAGGCCACAGTTCCGTCTTATCCAATGTGATTGTTACGTTTCCATGGTCATGGGAAACTTCAGTTTGTCCGCTGATGTCGATCGTCACGCTGCCGGTGACACCGGAACCGTCCTTGGCTGTTGCCACAACTTTTACCTGTCCATCCTTCACCGCAGTTAAAAGTCCTTCATCATCAATCGTCGCTTTGTCTGTTGCCGTACCGTCCACATTTAAGACGGACCAAATGACTGTTTTATTATCTGCATTCTCGGGCAACACTGCAGCAGACATTTGCAATGTACCGTCTTTCGCTGTAATTGCCTCAGCGCCGCCTTCTCCCGTTACGTTTATGGAAGCAACGGGATTCCAGAACGGTATAATTCGATCGTTCAAAGTGAAATTGGTAAATTCCGCAGTCTTAACAGGAATAGAAGTATTTAATTTCCGTACAAATATTCCGACTTTAGGATTCGTTAGTGAAATGGAAAAGGTATCGGTCAATTGAGTCCAAGTGATACCATCGCTGCTAAAATGACCCGTATAAGTATTACCTGTTTTTTCGATTTTTAAATAGATATCTCCAGGAGCCACTGGGTCTGCGTAATTTTTGTCCGTTTGCACAAGTCCCGGACTGCTCCTTCCTTGGGAGAACCTTATTTGTTTAGCAGCACCCGGGTTTGCGCCGTTTGCTTGTCGTCCCAAGGAGATAAAGTTGCCGTCATCCTGATAAACGATCAATCCCGCCCATTCGAAGCCCATGGACGCATCAAACTTCAGTTTGGTGGAGATGGAGAAATCGTCAGTTGTGCCGGAATCCCTCAAAAGGAGACTCGGTTTGGTTCCTCCCCAGCTTCCTTCTTGTGTCGTTAATTTCATTACATTTGCATTTTTGGGGTCAATGGCCCAATTATCTTTGTTTTCTCTAACCCATGTCCATCCATTGCCCAAAATCATCGTTTGGCCGCTAATGGTGATTGTCTGATTCCCTGTGACACCGGAACCGTCCTGGGCTGTCGCGATTACTTTTACCGTTCCGTCACTTTGTGCTTTTAACAATCCCGAAGAATCAATCGTGGCTTTACCGGTTCCGTTCACAACGGACCAAAAGACCGCTGTGATATCCGCATTAGCAGGCGTCACCGCAGCAGACATTTGCAGCGTACCGCCTTTCGTTGTGATATTCGTTGCTCCACCATCTCCAGTTACGGTGATGTCAGACACTTTGACGATTCGACCGCTGTACTCTGTAATTGTTTTCCTGTGTCCCGAATATGTTACGGCTTCACCAAAATCATTAACAATATGCGTAATTTCACTTCCTGGCATTCCAGCTAAAAAAACACTGGTCGCATGTTTAATTTTTACACCTGGAGTATAAGGAACTTCTATTGCACTATTCAGCTTGACAGCGGCATCCCTAAAAAAGGAATAAACACCAAGGCCGTAAGCATCATGTGTGGTCACGGAATCCGCTACTTTATATGAAGCGTAGCCATTCACTGTGCCGTTGTTACTCATCCAACTATCTTGGTCAGGAACATCATATGGGATTTCAGATTGATAGAAGTACATCCGGCCATGATCGCCATTCCATAACGTTTGGTACTCATGAAAGTGTTCAACGAACAAACCGTATATCGTTACATCGTTTCCATTTACCACCAAGCCATTTGTAGTCGTGTTTAAATCCCACCCAACATCTTTGCCATGATCGGCACGCCATACCCAGAAATGGTCGCCAATGACATTGTTGCTGTTAATTTTAAGGCTTACGTCAGCTTTTCCTACAGCATCCCCTCCTCCGACTCTAAAGAATAGATCATGAAGGGAAGTAGGATTGATAGAGTGATCTGCTGAACTACCTTCCGGTCCAACTTCCATTAAGGTAGGTGAACTTTCTGATCCAGCATCGAATAGGAGCCCTGCAACTTTTACTCCATCTACATCTGAAACCGACAAGGCAGCAACGCCTCCGTGCGGCATAAGAGTAGCAAATCCAAGACCAAGCACAACAGTGTTAGGTCTTGTTACTCGGATTGTATCATTGAGGTGGTAGATACCTGGAGTAAACAGAAGATTTTTCCCCTGCTCCAGCGCAGTATTTATACTTGCGGCATCTGATGTTTCCGGTTTTGCGATATAGAACTCTTCTATAGGTATTGATTTTCCTGAAGTAGGCCCGTTTGCCCATGTGGTTCCCTTAGTGTCAGACTGAAGAGCCGGAACAAAAACTTGATATCGATCCTTTTCGTCAATGGTAAGGTAAGGTTTTTCCCGCATAATAGGCGCTTCGTTAATGACTGTATTTGAATTCGTAGGCCAGTTAGCCTCTGGTGGATTGTCGACCCCAAGAAAAACAGTGTTCCAAAGTCCACCCGACCAGCTTTTCAATTCACTATTCCTAGTAAACCATTGCTGTTGTCCTCCCGAAGTTATTTGATTATCAACCTTAGAATCGGCTAGGAAGCCGCCGCTTGCCCATCCTCCGTCATGCAACTGCAGATTGCCCTTAACGTGCATACGTCTAAAAGGTACTGCTTGCGATACAGCCCATTTATTGGTGCCTGAAGTTGGCTGTATTGCAAAATTTTCTGCTGCACGCCAAAAGTTTTTGGTAGCGTTCCCTGGTGGCGTATTCCACCAATCTGCGTCAACCGTTACTCCACCATTTATGGTGACATCGTCGGGCATTTGTCCCAGGCCAGCTACATGTGTGTAAAAGCCCACTCTGATGTTGGCATTGTATGTACCAGGCTTGAAGAGAAGGGCATATCGATCATTACCAAATTCATTTGATTCTTGTTTTTTAAACACTTCATTACTAATTCTTTGAATTTCTGAGTCTGGTGTGGAATCATCAAATACATAGACATTGGGACCAAAAAGTCCTGTGGATTCTTCAAGTGGATCTTCCGCATTAGAAACCCTTGGAGTACTCATGAAAAGGCTTGCAAAAATAGAGAATATGAGAATTATAGATATACATCTTTTTAGCATTTTTATCCTCCCAATAGTATAATTGTGCCAATGATATCTAATTAGAAATAAATGGACTCTTCATTAATCACTACTCTTAAATCCACCACCTTCTATTCGTTCGCTTTTTTGTAAACGCTTTCCGAGGAAAGGTCCATTATAGGCTTTTTGAGTCTTTACAAATTAACTCTATTATTATTATACAGCTTTACAACAGGGGAAAATTGACTATTTTGAAAATTGTTTTCACTCCTACTTCTGGACTAACTGGAAATTATATCAAGATAGCGCAAGGAAGGACACAGAAGTCCAATTCAATGGAAAACCATGTTCATACACCAAAAAAATCCTTTCCAATAGAAGAAGATGGAAACATCGTAAAAAGATTTTGGATACATATGTAACTTATTTATCTGGAGAGAGATAATCCCAAATAGACATTGAAGCAGGGAGGTGAATTATTATGATCAATGCTGTCCTATTTGATTTAGATGGAACTTTGTTAAATAGAGATGAATCCGTAAAGGAGTTTATTGGTCTGCAATATGAACGACTGAATACATGGGTAGGACATATTCCAAAAGACAAATATACTAAAAGATTTATAGAATTAGATAGCCGAGGCTATGTTTGGAAAGATAAAGTATACCAACAATTAGTTGGTGAAATGGATATTACCGGTTTAAGTTGGGAGGATCTAATTCAAGACTACATAAATGAATTCAAGAATCATTGTGTGCCATTTCCTAATCTTATCGATATGTTAGAAGAATTGAGAAGGAACAACTTGATGTTGGGAATAATCACAAATGGGTATGGGCAATTTCAGATGGATAATATAAAGGCTTTAGAGATTGAAAGGTATTTTAAAACTATTTTAGTATCTGAATGGGAAGGATTAAAAAAACCTGATTTACAAATATTTATGAGAGCATTCCAACATTTGAATGTCGCACCCAACCAATGTGTTTTTATCGGCGATCATCCAGTAAATGATGTCCGTGCGGCCAAAAATGTAGGAATGACAAGTATTTGGAAAAAAGATTTTCAATGGGATCATGTGGATGCAGATTTCATTATCGATGATTTGGCCGAAATACCTACGATCATTAAAAAAGTAAATAAAGAAAGTATTCTGTCCAAACAGAAATGAGCATGATGTTTCGGTAGAAACGCTTTACCAATAGTACTTAAATCATTTGAATGGATTAACATTAATTAGTTAGGTCTAAATGTTGAATGCTATGGGAAGTGGGATGTTAATAATTTTATTAGAAAGAAGGATGAGAATGGGAAGAGTAATTGGATTCGAACTAAGTAGTCAAGAGCCTGAAAAAGCGGCAGATTTTTATGCTGAAGTTTTCGGTTGGAAAGTGGCTGAACCTCATTGGGATTACTGGTCGGTTATGACTGGGAAGGATACTTCTCCGGGAATTAATGGAGGGATTGGTAAAGGACCAAATGATTTTCCTCATGGTACTCGTGTTCAAATAGAAGTAGATTCGATTGATGTAGCTATACCTAAATCTACTAAGAACGGGGCAATAATTGTACGGGATAAAATGGAATTTGATGATTTTTATTTAGCTTATTTAGTAGATCCTGTTGGACTTGGTTTTGGTTTAATTCAAAAAAAATAAACGATTTTTAGGAAGAAATAAGGTATGTCCTTCGTTAAAAGGTTCTTTGTCTAGAAAACAACAAACATATTCATCTTAAAATACAACATTTACTGTTTCGAGTTGGTTAGATAATCTGCAACCTAAACATTCTGTGTTTATAGTTATATGTACCCCCTTTAGGTAAATAACGATTTGTTTAATTGTGTGCTAGCACATGTTATAATGGGAGGCTTAGGATAATTACGACTATTGCTCATAATTGAACGAATGCCGAGAAAAGCCACGGCCTAGCGAAAAGTATGGAGGTGTAAGAGAATGAATAAACGATGGACGATCGGTAAAATTAAAGAATTTGTTGAGAAGAATTCGGAAAGTAAGTTGCTAACGACGGAATATCACGGTTTTTCTCAAAAGTTACTATTTAAATGTGCATGTGGTAGCAACTTTGAAAAAACATTTACGAAATTTAAAAATAATAACCAACGTAAATGTGACGTGTGCAGCCCGCCAAGAGCATCCCGCTAAACGTCTATCATATAAAAAAATAAATAGAAGTTGGCGTATTGGAGTTTCTGTACAAATGGATTCGACTCCCCGCCGTCTCCTACACACGATATTAATAAAACCATAAATTTAATATAATGTGATGTAAAACATAAAATTTCCGATTGGAAACTTTATGTTTTATTTTTTATTTTCTTTAAATAAGATGTACTTTTTGTCTATATTAATTTTGGATCTCCTTATTTTCTAATAAGCCTAAAATGGGGTTCAACTAGAAAAGTTTCACTAGCAAATGTAAGCAATATTTCACTCTTTGATTCCTACGGCGCCAAGTAATGGTGGGATTTCATAATGAGAAACTTGCCGACCCTTTCTTGTAGAATTGTTAACTCTTTTATAAGTTTTAGTCTGAAGCCGATGGACATAAATGAATTGAAGTAATTTTCTAATGTTCGATGATACGCGCCCAAAGTTCCCCTAATAGTTCCATTGCCACTTGATTTCCACCACTGGTCTGTATAATTAGTAATCTTTCTCGATCCATCTTCTAACGTTTCACTATGTGGTGACTGTAAGCAAGAAGAAATAAAAGTAGGTGTTGCACTTTTTGTATTAATTAGTCGTATGAATTATATCGTCCCAATACTTTTTAACCACTATAATAATCTTATATGAACTTATTAGGAGGAAATTATGAATCTATTAAAAAAAGCAGCAATGGTTATGTTCATCGTTTTTTTACTTATTCCAACGGCGGCATTTGCTCAGAAAAACTCAGATGTCAATTTTAGCAACATTCGTTCAAGCAAAGAACTGTCAGAAGAATTAACGTTCGGCCCATCTCCTGAAATGCAAGGAAGTAAAAAAAAACACTATGCTGGGAAGTTTGCAAGTATTTCATCTACCGATCCGAATGATTACCCTTTAATCAAAAGCGGAGGTGAAATCGGTTTCTTAAGCGATTCGTATGATACCCTTCACTATGTAGTCTTTGATAGGATAGAAGATATATCGAGCAAAGATATGAGCCTTCGATTGCTTTATGCATCGAGTGACGATTACTATAAGGACAACATTGTAGATTTGGAATTTTTCAAAGAAAGCAAAGGGGTATTAACCATCAGCGGGTTTACGCAGTTTGATACACTTTTTTATGATGTTGTTACCCTGAGCTCTACACTGCCTAAAAGCGAATTCAAAGATCAAAAGTATATTTATGTTAGGTTGGGTCTGTCTGAAGGTGATTACGATGACTATTATTCGGATGTGACAACCTTTAAAGTAAGCAATCCATTTTACATTGCGCCAGACAAAACACCGCTACCTGCCGTTCCAACCGTCAACGCTGTCAGTGACAAGGATAAGAAAATAACAGGAAAGTCGGAAGCGGGTTCAAAAATAACGGTAAAAGCCGGAACCAAAGTGATCGGTAGCGCAACAGCAGACAAGAACGGAAAATTTACCGTTACACTAAAATCAATACAAAAAGCCGGGACCGCGCTCTATGTTACAGCTACCAACAAGGCCGGTAAAGTAAGTAAGGCAAAAAAGATGATCGTGATTGACAAGACACCTCCTGCCGCTCCAAAAGTAAATAAAGTAACGATTACGTCAAAGACTGTAACTGGTAAGGCAGAGGCAAATTCAACCGTATCTGTGAAAATTAACAAGAAGGTGGTCGGCTCGGCCAAAGCCGATAAAAAGGGCAATTACTCAGTAAAGATAAAAAAACAAAAAGCGAATACGATCCTTTATGTTTATGCCAAAGACAAGGCTGGCAATGTAAGCAAAGGAACAAAAGCGATTGTTAAAAAGAAATAATAAGAATGCGAATGACTGTTTATTGGTGTTATATACAGGCTTTGCCCCGGCGAAGAATGTGGTCTTTATCTCAAATTATTAGCTGCTTCCACTAATACGACAAAGAGAATATCTATTGATTTTCATAAGATCAGTCTTCAGCAGACTGGCTAGATTTGTTAAATAATCGTTTCATCTTAAATTGTTTACAACTATAAAGAAGGAGTGAGATTATGGCTGATAAGCGCTTTGAAGAGATTACACGCAAGGAAAACTAAAAGTTACTAAAGCTATTCGTGATAATGAAACCGGGGTACTGTATATGCTGCATCAGGAAGGGTATGGTGCGGGGCTGTCTGTTATGCTCGATCAAGAAGGAAAACCCTTAGTAGATAAGGATTTTAAAAAGTAGTAAATGTATTAACATTAACCCATTTAATGTGACTGTTATTAAGGTCTGTTCTTGAATCGTGTATGATTGTTGAAGATTACTAGTCTAATTCCTGAGTGAAATTGCAAAGGGATTAGATCTTTTTTTTTCCTCAAATCATCATTCTCAGTAAAAGTATTGGCAACAGGTGGTACATCCTATGACAGTTAGTGGTGAAGTTAGTGATTGTAATCAACTACCACACGAATTGAAACACAATATCCAAAGTTGGCATAAATTACGTTTATTTATTATGGGCAAATACTGGATATTGGTATGTACGTATAATGTAAGTTTGTGCTTTGTCAATGATCCTTCCCTCCTGCCCCAATATTTCTCTTTCTCAAAACTTCCGCGATTATCTTAGTAGTGCTGTCCACTATGCCTAAGAAGTTGATACATATGATGTTATATATCTATTGAAAAAGGAGGGATATATTATATGACAGTTGAACATTATCATGCTATGTGCCATAGATGTAGAGGCCGGGCTGTTGAAATCAGAACTCGGGATGGGAGATTGCACAGAGGAATCATTCGGAATGTTTCACCTAGAAGCGTGTATTTGGAACCCCTTGGTCCGAGAAGGGGCGGGTATGGCTACGGTTATGGAGGGTATGGATATGGCTTCTGGGGTGGAGGCTTCGGCTGGGGTATTGCCCTTGGCTTAATCGCCGGAATTTCACTTCTCTGGTGGTGGTAATCGAAGAAGGGACAGCCTAATAGTAGGTAACGTATTTGGTCTGCCCAATGACACATATGAAGGATTTAAATCAATTTCCAAATCAAAAATGGACGGTGCAACTGGACAACCCAAGTTGCACCGTTTATTTAATTCACTACTTCTCTAATTGATACCAGCAATTTTCCTTGACGGCATTCTCTGAGGAATGAGACTGCAACAAATTTATACGTCAAAACCTTCCCACAATCGCTTCATTTGAATACGGTATAAAAGATTGTATTAGCGGAGGTTATTTTTCATGCTACATGGTTAACCGAACCATCTTTTTATTGGTTATGTTTAAAGAAGGAGGAACAAAATGTGGAAAGCGCCTATCTTAATAGCTTGGCCTTATTCGGAGTAGGAGGTGCGCATCCCGGGGGTCTTCAACTAACAAAAAAGATTTTATCAAGGGAAAAGATCTCTAAAAGTACGAGAATTCTTGATGCAGGATGCGGAACTGGGCAAACTTCTTCGTTTATGGCTAAAAAATACGGCTGTCATGTAACCGCTCTGGATTGCAACGGAATCATGCTGGAAAAAGCGAGAAAAAGATTTCAGTCCTTGCATCTTCCGATCGATCTTCGGAATGGGAGCACTGAAAATCTGCCTTTTGAAGACGGATCATTTGATATCATTTTGTCTGAATCTGTGATGTCATTTACAGATCTATTATTAACCATTCCCGAATTTAAACGGGTATTAAAATCAGATGGTGTAGTGCTGGCCATTGAAATGGTCCGTGAAAAACCAGTTTCCGGCGAAAAATTAAAACAAATTCTTGATTTTTACGGAGTGTCTCAGTTATTGGCCGAACAAGAATGGATTTCGCTTTTTAAAAGAGCAGGCTTTAATCAAATACACGCGGAGAAATTTAACTTGCAGCCGGATGAACACGATTCTGGCAATGTCGCCGACTTTTTACCTTCCAATGAGATCGAAGATTCCCATTATAAAGCTTTAGAGGAGCATCATTATTTATCAACTATTTATAAGGACATTTTAGGCTGTCGCATATTCCGGTGTAAGGCGTAGGGTGAAAGGGGAGGAAAACATGACGGTTAGAAAAGCTACTCAACGTGAAACACAAAAAATATTGCAGCACTCCGAGAAAGTAATGGAAGAAGCAACCATGGGATATGTAAAATCGCAAAAAGATAAAGCGTATCAAATGGTACTCTCATATTTTGATGAAGGCGGTTTTTATCTTGTATATGCTAAAAATGACAACATACAAGGATGGATTGGAATAGGAAGGGCAATGGATTCTTTTGCCGATGAAATGGTCGGGCTCATATTTGAAATTTTTGTTCTTCCCAAGTACCGGAAACAGGGAATTGCGGAAAAATTATTCTTTGAGGCCTTTGAATACTTAAAAGGGGAGGGCTGTAAAATAGTCCAGTTAAACGTATTTGAAGGAAACCCCGCAAGGCATCTGTATCAAAAGCTTGGCTTCCGTGAAATTTCCACGATAATGGAGAGACAATTATAGGATTCTTTTGGCTTAAACACGTTCTAGTATACTTCTTTTGTAAAAATAAGAGGATTTCGGTATCTGTAATTGCCTATTAATCAATCATTTCACAAATTAATGTCCTCATATTTGTGTCTCATCCATAGAACCAAATGTGAGGACATTTAATCAATAATAAGCCTTTGAATGAGATATTTCATCACATTTTTTATTAAAATGCCTTGTTACTATGAGTTTATTTCCAAATGACTAAAATGCTGTTGTCTCTATTAGTTTTGTCGCATCCTGATAGAGTGTAGTCCGTTCTTTCCTCATTTTCCTTAACATCAATTGATTTGCAAATTGCGGTAGTAACACTTCCACTACCGAATTCATCTCTAGTAGTATCAGTGGTCGAATTGATGATTTCCCCATCATATTCAAGGTCGTGCAACATGGGATCTCCTTCGATTGTATATCTTACAATTCTAATTTTATCTTTTGTGCCCTCATTTACATTCCCAACAAATTTCATAAACTTCTCAAGGTTCGTTATTTCACCGTGCGAATCAACAATATCTTCATCAGAAGGATTATAACTACAACCGGACATAAGTAGCAGAATGAACATAAACCAAATTGCTTTCTTCATTAAATGTCCCTCCCTATAATCCATTATCTTACATAAATTATATCATTTTCAAAGAGCGTGAGTTACAGTTCCAATAGTGTAAGGAAGATTAAAGAAGACGTTCATATTGATTGATCCTTAACCTTGAAACCCTTTTTGGAAGTTCTTAAATATTTAATTCTGGCTCTTGTATCGATGGTTTAATGTATTTAGCTAATAGCCTCCGTGATATTGGTCCAACAATGAGCAGCTGCGAAGGTAGGGCCACGATAAAGTTTAGACCAACTATTTTAAGATAAGCTGTGAAAATTGAATCCTCAATTCCAGTCATTAACGAAGTTAAAATAAGCCCATATACTGACATAATGAGAACCATTATAGGGACCATACAAAAAGCCATCGCCACAATAAAGTTGATTTCTTTCGATTTATCATAAGGCAGTGATAATGCAAATTTACGCGCTTTCGGTTCAACGAATGACTCCGCAATGAAAGCGACGATAAATGTGATGAAAAATTGAATGACTGCATTCCCTACTGTATATGATGAAAATCCGTGTAAAGCTGTGTTGTAAACTGACATAATAAGCACCATTCCAAAACACATGAATAATCCGAAAATAATGCCTTCTTTTTTATTACTAGGCAAATAAAAACATCCTTTCGTATATAGAATAGATGTAATTATATATGCCTGAATTTTTTTACATAAGTGACGTTTCTGTGAACTTTTTAGATATGGTAAATCCAAAAATAAAGTCAATTTCCAAATGATTTAGGAAAATAGTTAGAAGAGGAGTCTTTTATACGATCCCGATGGGAATGCTATTAATCTAATAGAATGGCCTGCTAATAATGAATAGAATCCAGAGAAAATTGGCTTACGAATTAATTTTGGAAAAAAAGCAAAGGAGATAGAATGATCGGAACCTAAAGTATCTGTCGGAAATTGGATAATAATAATTCTTTAGGATGGTAGCGCTTACCTTTATAATGTAATCAAGTGGATGGCATTCGTAGCTATTTAACATTGAGCACAACGATACCGGAGGGAAAATAAAAGGAGGGTTGAAAAATATGGAAGAAAGTAAAGTCCCATTAGTCAATTTTGTCCAGGATGACCGTTTTGAGCTAAACTCCTACCTTACTTATTTATTTATCAAAAGTAAGCATTCTACTCTATTAAAAGTGGAAGATATCCTGGTAAATCAATATCCGCAAAACGACTATTGGATGAAGGCATCGGGGAAGATGATAAATAAGGGAAAAATCTAAGCGACTAATTTATTCTTAGCGAATAAAATAGTCGCTTAGATTTTCTTTTTACTTTTAACCTATTATTCATTTTTCGCCAACTGCCAACCTCCAGTCATTACATCGTATGATACTCCTAGGGAGGGTTCCAATTGCCAAAGATTAAGGATATAAGCAAATGATGGTGGAGAGAATTTCTCCACTTTTTAGTTGAAGAAACATGGAAAAATAAATCAGTAACAATTCTTCAAAATGTTGAATATAAATAGGACTGTGCTCTTTTTAATTGGACGAAACATTTAATCATTCACTAACCGTAATCATAGGCTATTTTAGACAGTTCACTTTACTCCCTAACTATTTTTAGACAGACCAGCATCCTTTTCTCCATAATAATTGAGCGTTGGATCTTATCGACATAATGAAATCAATAGGAAAATATATATGAAAATTAATAGAAAGGGAGTTACTGAAAAGTGAGTGATCAAATAATCCCGGCAATGATTTCTTTTTTAGCGGTCGCAGCATTATCCCCTTTATTAATTACTATTTTAAGGAAATTAGGACTTATTCAACCCATAAGAAAAGAGCTTCCCTCTGATCATCAGTTGAAAAAAGGTACCCCATTAATGTTCGGAATTATTCTCTTTGTCGGCATCGTAGTCGCAACTCTTTATTCGCCTACCCGGTTAATGTTCTTCTTATCAATTACGTATATCCTATTTAGCTTTGTCGGATTTTTAGACGACTTTTGGAAAGCCTCGCGTCAGGATCCAGGTGGAGTATCAGGTAAGACAAAACTTGTTTTTCAATTTTCTTTTACAGGTATTTTACTATTTTATGTGATCAACGTACTTGGGATAGATACCAACATTCAAATTTATAAAAACATGTCCATTGACTTCCCAATCGTACTGTATGTTATTGTTATTACTTTATTTGTCGTTGGTTCGGCAAATGCCATTAACTTTACTGATGGATTGGATGGCCTTTTAGGAGTTGTAGCGATTCCAACTTACTTTTTCTTTTTTATGGTTTCAGAAAGATTAGAGGTACAACTTTATAGTTTAATTATGATCGGGTGTTTACTCGGTTTTCTTATTTATAATATTTATCCGGCAAAAGCTTTCATGGGAGATACGGGTTCATTGGCAATTGGGGGATCTCTTTCATTTCTTGCTGTCCTTGAGAAAGTTGAAATATTAATTCCAATATTATTTTTTATCTATTTTGCAGAACAGCTGTCGGTTATATTGCAGGTTACCTCGTTTAAACTTACTCGTAAACGGATTTTCAGAATGACACCGATCCATTATCATTTTTCCTTAAAATATGGGTGGTCAGAAACTACGATTGTTGCGGTTTTTGGAGTATTATCTTGGTGTTGTACTTTTATGTGTTTAGCTTATTGGAAATACCTTCTACATCCATAAATGGGGTTATTACCATCCCAACGCATATTAGAGGTAACCAAGCAATGAACAGTACGAGAAAAAGAATCAAAGGCCGGAAATCTGCGACCGCATAAATCGATGTACTGATCAATATCCCGATCATTAAATAAAGGACGAAGATCATTTCTCATCAGCTCCTTTTTAACATTATAAAAAAAACATTTTTTTTTGATTGGGCTATTTATTCTAGGGGGGGAACTATTAACCGTCACGCTCAATTTTTTTTAATAACAAAACAAAATAAATGGAAAACTAACCAAAATAAGCTTTTGGAGGAAACGATGAAACAGTTTATTTTGGTTTTAATTTTATTGGGAGCAATCATTGTAAACCCTAATATGCCTAAAGCAGATACAGCTAAATCCTTGCCATGCACTTTGGTGTTGGAACCAGTAAAGAAAGGTTATCCCAATGCCAAGGGAGCTGCACTGGTATACAAAGTTAAATTAACGCCGTCCTTTCCGAGAACAAGTATTAGTATTCATGCCATACACCTTCCTGAACCAGCTACTTTTGGGAAATATGATATTTTCGAAGGATTTGCGTTTATTCCAAACGAAATAAGTTGGCGCTTCAAACTATATCCATCTTCCGAAAAAGAAGATCCAACCTGGTCAGGAAGAATCGATGAGATTACAGCGGCGATGAAAAACGTTAAAATCCAAGTGCGGCCTTCAAACTCAAAAACAGACAAATTAGGACCTCCAGTTTTAAGCAACAGCATTAAATATTGTAAATAGACTAGATACTGAAAGAACCTAAAATCCCGTATTCATAATCGGGATTTTAGTCTTATTTTCTTCCTATATAATCTTATTGTCTTGTCACTAGATAGCCTCAATTACTATAATAATGAAAAGTGTTTCACCACTGTTCACGTAAAATACTAATTAATGAGGTGGCTTATGAAAAGGCAATGGAACTTAATATTAGCACTAATTGTCGTGTTAATTATTGCAATTTTTTCAGTTATCAATGTTGAACCTGTAACGGTTAATTATTTATTTGGAAAAGCTGAGTGGCCCTTGATACTTGTGATTATTGGGTCGGTTGTATTGGGAGCTTTATTAGTTGGATCGCTAGGTATGATGAAAATTTATCAACTTCAGAAGGCATTGAAGAAGGTGGAAATGAATAAAGACAAAGTACCAAAAAATAATGTGGAGAAAAATTAGTAGGATTTTTCATCTGCTTTTGTATTTTGGACTTTCTTCCGATAATAGTGCCTATGGCTGTTGTACATAGTGTTTCAACGCCCTATCAGAACAGGTTTATCTTTTTTTCTTCTATGAATGTCTTCATAGAATGTCTATGAAAACAGCGCCCTATCAAAAGAGGAAAAGCAGTCATCATCAAGCCTTTATGAGTACAGAGATCTGTGAAAATAAGATAAAACGGGAATCATGAACCGTTCATGAGTACAGAAATCCGAGTAAATAAGATAAAAGGGGAATCATGAACCATTCATGAGTACAGAGATCTGAGCAAATATGGGAAAACAGGAATCATGAAGCGTTCATGAGTACAGAGATCTGAGTAAATATAGGAAAACTGGAATCATGAACCGTTCATGAGTACAGAGATTTGAATAAATAAGGTAAAACGGGAATCATGAAGCGTTCATAAGTACAGCGACCTGAGTAAATAAGATAAAAGGGGACTCATGAACGATCTATGATAAGTAGGTTTATCTTTTTTTACTTTCCCGCCTGGAGCGGTCAACTTTGTACTGAACTTTCTGGACAGCCCTATGGGAAAATCATCGTTAAAAATTTTCCTATCATTGTTACATTGATTCATAACTTTGTGCATTTTTATTGCTGCGGGACCAGACAACGACTGGGATAAGCAGTAGTGAAAGGATGCCCCCCGCGAGTGAGAGTGTTGTATAACTGGATTGTGCTACGACCATTCCAGATAATGCTCCACCCGATGCTCCGGCCAAAGCAACTAACACATCAACAGATCCTTGAGTCTTTGCACGAGTGGACAGATTAGTTGCATCCACAATGAGTGCTGTTCCGCTAATTAACCCAAAGTTCCAACCAAGCCCAAGCAAAGAGAGTGCAAGGATGAGTACTAGCATGGATTCAGCAGGTGCAACAGCTGCCAGGACACCAGCAGCAAGTAGAGTGGCGCCAGCTGCGATTGCCATAGCAGTCCGTCCAATCTTATCTACAAGCATACCGGTTACAAGAGAAGGTAGGTACATTGCGCCAATATGAAAGCCAATCACTAGTCCTATCGCTCTCAAGCCATGTCCATGATGCCCCATATGTACAGGTGTCATTGTCATAATAGAAACCATCACTATTTGCGTTAAAACCATGATGGTGGCTCCAACAACGATTCCTCGTTTTTTACTAGGTCTCTCATATGAAAAATTACTCCCATCCGTGCTTTGCACATCTGCAATTGCTTTCGCAACAACAAGAGGGTCTGGTCGAAGGAAAGTTAGGAGGATTAAACCGGCAAGGATGTAAGCTGCAGCTGCTAGAATGAACGGACCAGCTAGAGCCGGGACTCCAATTGCTATTGCGAATCCGCCCATTATATCTACCAAGTTTGGACCTGCCACAGCACCTAAAGTGGTTGCTACCATCGCAATACTGATTGCTGTTGCTCGCTGTTTAGAATTCGCTAAGTCTGTCCCTGCATAGCGTGCTTGTAAATTTGTTGCGGTACCAGCACCATAAATTAATAGTGAAGCAAAAAGAAGGATAATATTATTAGTTATTGCTGAAAGCATTACTCCAATTGCGCCTATACCGCCAGTCAAGAATCCTGTTGCAAGTCCTGATCGTCGTCCAAAATGTTGGGAGAGTCGCCCTACAAGTAGCGCAGCGCCAGCAGAACCTAAAGTGAACAACGCAGCTGGAACCCCAGTAAAACTATCCGAACCTAACATGTCTTGTGCAAGGAGTGCTCCAACGGTTACGCCTGCCGCTAGTCCTGCACCTCCGAAAATTTGTGACATAACAACGATAATCAACGTCCGTCGATATAATTGCCGTTGCTTTTCTGGAGAATCAATATAATTTCGTAACCAATCCGGATGATTTTCTAATTCATTTGACACATCCGCTTTATTCGACATCACTCATACCACCTTTCCATTAAAATAAATCATCATCAAAAAAGCGCTCGGAAAGAATCCAAGCGCTTATATTTGTTTAGCTTCCTGATTGCATTTTGTAGTTCCTTGAAATCATACCATTTGATTTTGACATGCCGAATTTTTCATAATAATGAACCAAGTTGTCATCGCAACATAAATCAATCATATAGATGTCATCAAGTTCTTTTAGCATCCGATTTACTAATTCCTTACCAATCCCTTTATTTTTATATTCCGGTAAAACTTCAAGAAAAGGAATATAGGCGGATAGGACTCCATCACTGATCGCTGTAATAAATCCAACTACTTGATTAGTTTTATCATCAATCGCAATAACCACTTTACTGCTTTTCTTTAACAGATTTAAGTGAGTTTGTGGATTTGGTGGATTTGGCCAATCTACAAAAAAACCTTTTAACATATCAGAAGAAATACCATCGATCGAAATTTCATATTTCATAATATATCAACTCCTAATTTGTTTTAAACTAATTATTAGAGAGGTGATATATCAAAAGTAAAGTAACAAATAAATGACCTCCAAGCAGTGTTCCGATATTCATACATATTCTACTTAAAATCCAAAATCCCTTTTTATTTTAAAAGCCGATTAATTCCTTAGTATAAGGAATTAATCGGCTTTTACTTAAAGTATTCTTTCTGCGTATCTCAAGCCTGCAAGAAAGCTACCCACACTTTATTATGCTCTCAATTGAAATGGATTCTTAGCCAACACTTCCATGCTCATACAAGACCATCGTTTGAAATTTTTGATCAAATATTTTGGCCAAATGCTCGGGAACTGTTAAATACACAAGTCCGTTACCTTCAAGCTTTGGAGAGTTCCCTAGTGGGACCGTCCTTTTGATTAATTGGGCGTAAAGCTCGGGCTCCGAAAGCTTTCGTTCAAAAATTTTGTTCGACAGATTCTTTATGAGGGCAAGCGCCCCAGAAACATGGGGTGCAGCCATGGAAGTCCCGCTTAATGTGGCATATTTACCGTTTAAATACGTAGAGAGAATCGCTTCACCCGGAGCAACTAAATCTATTTCGTTATTGGAATTGGTAAAATAGGAAGAGCGCCGTTCAAAGTTAATCGCACCCACACTAATGACTTCGTTATAACAGGCTGGAAACGAGAATTCATCAGTCGAATCGTCGTCATCCCCTTCATTTCCTGCTGCGCAAACCACAAGGACATTGTTTTTAACTGCTTTTTTGACCGCTTCATAAAGTTGAGGATGATCAATAGGTCCCCCTAGCGACATTGAAATAATATCCGCTTTTTGTTCAATAGCATAATTAATTCCATTGATGATCCAATCATATTGTCCAGAACCCTTTTTATTTAATACTTTTATAATTAGTAGACTTGCTTCGGGAGCCACTCCTATTACACCAATATCATTTTGCTTGGCAGCAATCGTTCCAGCGACATGGGTTCCATGACCATTGTAATCATTGAATATATCTGGATTGCTCCCATCATCATCCGTAAAATTCCGCCCGCCTATAATCTGAGCTTGTAAATCGGGGTGAGTAATGTCGCAGCCTGTATCCAGGACAGCCACCGTAACACCTTTTCCTTTTGTCTCGTCCCAAATCTTAGGCGCCTGTATCAATTCCACACCTTTAGGAACTTCATTCACCTTTTCCTCTAGTTCAATCACTTCGTATGGAATCAGTCGAACATCATGCTTCATTTTTTTCCCTCCTTAAGAGATTAAATTGAAGCTTATTCTAGTTGTTATCCACATTCTAACAATTCTGAACCTTTTTCGATAGTTTCATTTGTAGGATTATTTAATCGTTTTTAAGCAAAAAAAGTGATTCTAAAGTATGGTTTTTATTTAAAAAATTGAGGAGTAGCATGAGGCTGATACGGAGGGTTAGGGAAAAAATTTAATCATGTTCATCATAATGTACCTTTACATTAGTTAAATACACTTTATTTCGTTAAAATAAAACTATCTCATCTAAAGGAGCGAAAAACATGCAAACGATCGCGGGAAAAGTGGCGTTAATTACAGGAGCAGGGCGTGGAATTGGACGTGCAACAGCAGTAGCTTTTGCGCAAGAAGGTATTCATGTAGGTCTTGTTGGACGTACGCTTGAAAATTTACAACAAGTGGCAGAGGAACTTAAACAGTTTGATGTGAAGGTAGCAATTGCTGCGGCAAATGTAGCGGATATAGACTCTATCACCACAGCAGTTGAATCAATTCGTAGCGAGCTTGGTGCAATCGATATTTTAGTAAACAATGCTGGCATTTCAAAATTCGGTGGCTTCATGGACTTAACGCCTGAAGAATGGACAAATATTATCGATGTCAACGTAAAAGGTGTGTACTACACAACACGTGCGGTTTTACCGGAAATGATCGAGCGTAACACTGGCGACATCATTAATATCTCATCAACAGCTGGTCAAAAAGGTGCACCAATTACAAGTGCATACTCGGCTTCAAAAGCTGCAGTTATCGGACTAAGTGAGTCATTAATGCTAGAAGTACGTAAGAAAAATATTCGTGTGACAACGTTAACGCCAAGCACGGTCGCAACAGATATGGCTGTTGAGCTAAACTTAACAGACGGCAATCCAGAAAAAGTGATGCAAGCAGAAGATTTAGCAGACTTAATGGTTGCACAGCTAAAACTTCATCCACGTGTTGTATTAAAACATGCTGGACTTTGGTCGACGAACCCTTAATAGAGCTATTCGAGAGATTAAGACGCTATCCTATGTAATTTGGATGGCGTCTTCCTTTTTTAAAATAAAAAGCTCTAAAAAATAGGATACAGCCAACATTATTTGTTGATCTATTTTAATCAGCCCTACTTAATCACAACTATTTTCATATCCTTTACCACAGGCATTATATCAATGTACTCAGGCGATAAAGTTTTATATAAGACCATCAGCCCATTTGGAAGAAAACTCCAGACGCGTTATCTGAATAGTGGTATAATTAAAAAATCAATAGAATAGGTTTCTCAAGGGTGGTCAGCATACCTCTATAGAAAGGGGGAGTGCTTGTGTCGGTCTTTGAAGCGTTGATTTTAGCGTGTACCTTTGCAGGCTTACTCGTTGCAATGCTACAAACTGGCCAAAAAAAATAACCCACCCTTGAGCCTCCAAGCATAAGGGGTGAGTTGATGTCCTTCTCATAGCCGATTGCCCAAGGAGGGAACCTTCTATTGTATGGACCGCGTAGTATTGCGTAAGCGTAGGGTTCTAGCATCAGCGGTCTTTTTGAATATATGTCCTACTTAACTATATAATACCCGAAATTATGTAAGGTGATCAATGAAAATGGTTTTTTCATAAAAATGTAACACTCTCCGTGAACCTTCTTAATATGGTTCTGGCGGCAAGTTGATAGTCTATGTACTTTCGCCAGTCTCCCACTTCGCTAATCCTGTAATTTAATTCGGGATTTTTTTGTTTATCTCTTTTTTTATAGAATGGTAACTAATTAGTGAATTGAGAGGTGGAAAAATTGAAGGCAGACGCTGTTTTTGAAGGCGGTGGGGTTAGGGGAATTGCTTTTATTGGAGCGATACAAGCAATGGAAGAGGAAAATGTAGAATGGGAAAGACTTGCCGGAACATCAGCAGGGGCAGTTATAGCTGCGCTTTTGGCTAGCGGCTATAAAAGCTATGAAATGAGGGGCCCGCTAAGTGAAATTGATTTCTCAAAGCTTCGAGGCAGGACGCTTCTAAATAGAATTCCCTTTTTCGGGGCGTTAATAGAACTTATGTTTAATCTTGGAATTTATAAAAACGATTATTTGGAAACATGGTTGGACTCACTTCTTTCAGAAAAAGGTATTAAGACTTTTGCGGATCTACCAGAAGGAAAATTGAAGATTATTGCTTCTGATATTTCGAATGGTCAAATGCTTATTTTGCCAGATGATTTGTATCGTTATGGGTTGACTCCTGCTGATTTAAAGATATCCACTGCCGTTATGATGAGTGCCTCTTTACCATTTTTCTTTCGTCCAGTTATTTGGAAATTAAAAGACCGAAAAAAATCTTATATTTTAGATGGGGGATTACTTAGTAATTTCCCAATATGGATATTTGACACTGAGAACCCTCGCTTTCCAACCTTTGGCTTTCATTTTGTAAAAGATAAAGTCGCCATAGATCCGGTCATACCAACGCCGCTTCACCTTTTCAAAAATATATTTAAAACGATGCTTCAAGCACATGATTTACGACATATGAATGAAGAAACGCTAGAACGTACAATTCAAATTCCAACTGGCAACATCAACGCAACTGATTTTGAACTAAATGAGGATCAAATTGATTTTCTCTACCGGTCTGGTTATACTTCAACAAAAGAATTTTTGTCAAAGTGGGATTTTGAAAAATATAAGGTTAAAAGAATGCAAAAAGAAGAGTATTAAATAGTAGAAACATTGCTTCCTAATTAATCATAAATTAGAAAGCAATCAGATTGCATTGTATAAGCAAATCATTATATACTTATACGCGGATGAGCTTGGAGGTATACAAATGTCCAATATAGAAATCGAGCAAGCTGCTTACATATTTAAATTATTTGGCGATAAAACGAGATTAACGATGGTAAAAATGTTAGAGTCCCATGATTATTGTGTTTGCGAATTTGTGGCAGTGTTTAAGGCGAGCCAGCCCGCAATTAGCCAACACATTCGAAAACTAAAAGATGTCGGTTTAATTAGTGAAACAAGAAGGGGACAATGGATTATTTATTCGTTAAATAAACAAAGTGAATATTATCCATTTGTACAACATTTGCTTCAGCAAATCCCTAATCAAGACTATCTATTAAAAGAATTAGAAGAACAAGGATTAAGAATCTCGTGTGATTAATTTGGAGGAATGAAAATTGCCATCAGTCATATTAGCGTCATTGATTTTTTTACTAACATTGACCCTTGTGATTTGGCAGCCGAAAGGGTTGTCAATCGGATGGTCAGCATGTGGGGGGGCAATTTTAGCACTACTTGTTGGCGTTGTTGACTATAGCAATGTTATAGAAGTTACATCAATCGTCTGGAATGCAACGTTAGCGTTTATTGCAATTATCATTATATCGCTTATTTTAGATGAAATTGGCTTCTTTGAGTGGGCAGCTTTACATATGGCTAGAGCGGCTAACGGTAATGGGATAAAAATGTTTGTGTATGTAAGTATTCTCGGAGCGATTGTTGCGGCTTTTTTTGCAAACGATGGAGCAGCTCTTATCCTGACACCAATTGTGCTAGCGATGGTTCGAAACCTAAACTTCAATGAAAAAATGGTCTTTCCATTTATCATTGCTAGTGGTTTTATTGCCGATACAACATCACTACCGTTAGTTGTAAGTAATCTTGTCAATATTGTATCCGCAGACTTTTTCGGCATTGGGTTTGTTGAGTTCGCATCCAGAATGATCATTCCAAACTTCTTTTCACTTGCTGCCAGTATTTTGGTTTTATATCTGTTTTTTCGAAAAAGCATTCCGAAGAATTATGATGCATCTACGATAAAAAAACCAGCTGAAGCCATTCGGGATGAAAAAATGTTTCGATTATCTTGGGTAGTATTAGGAATTCTACTGCTTGGATATTTTTCTAGTGAAATATTAGGCATCCCAGTTTCAATTATTGCGGGCATTGTCGCGATCTTTTTTCTTTGTATGGCCAGTAGGAGCAATAAGGTTAACACTAAAATGATTATAAAAGGGGCACCTTGGGCCATTGTTTTTTTCTCAATCGGCATGTATGTCGTTGTGTATGGTCTACGAAATGTTGGTTTAACGAATGTATTGGCTGACCTTATTCAACTAACTGCTGATCAAGGGCTGTTTGCAGCAACGATTGGAATGGGATTCATTGCAGCAATTCTTTCGTCTATTATGAATAACATGCCAACCGTTATGATTGACGCTCTAGCGATTGCGGATACTGATACAACTGGCGTTATGAGAGAATCCCTTATTTATGCGAATATCATCGGTTCTGATTTAGGTCCGAAAATTACGCCGATAGGTTCTTTAGCGACTTTACTATGGCTACATGTTTTATCATTAAAAGGCGTGAAAATTTCTTGGGGTACTTATTTTAAAACAGGGATTATCTTAACGTTCCCAACATTGTTTATTACATTAGTTGGGCTTTATTTATGGCTATTAATTACATGAAAGTAAAAGGAGATATTCGCGATGTCAAAAAAAACGATCTATTTTTTATGTACAGGAAACTCTTGCAGGAGTCAAATGGCAGAAGGTTGGGCTAAAAAACACTTAGGTGAAGAGTGGGAAGTGTATAGTGCAGGGATTGAGGCCCATGGATTGAACCCTAATGCTGTGAAAGTAATGGAAGAAGCGGGGATTGATATAACAAATCAAACGTCCGATATTATTGATTCTAAAATCCTAAATCAAGCGGATTTAGTGGTTACCTTATGTGGCGATGCGGCTGACAAATGTCCTGTTACACCTCCAGGCGTGAAGCGGGAACATTGGGGATTTGACGACCCTGCTAAAGCCGAGGGGACGGACGAAGAAAAATGGGCTTTCTTCCAACGTGTCCGCGACGAGATTGAGGAAAGAATTGAACGTTTCGCTAAGACTGGGGAATAATGTAGTTATATAACCAAGAGAGGATTCTCTTGGTTTTCTTTTAATCAGATATAAGTAAACTCCTATTTGATAATACATGTTCAGGTTATAAGATGAAAAAGGTTAGGTGCTATCCAACAACGGGGAAGGGAATTTACAGAATGGTTTAATGTGAAAACACAATTACAGTGTTAAATAAAGTACTCAAGGAAGTGATTTAAATAATTTATGCAACTGTCCTATTTATACTTGCAGGACTTGCTGAAATAGGTGGGGGTTATCTTATCTGGTTATGGTTAAGAGAAGGTAAACCGTTTTATTGGGGTATCTTTGGAGGTATAGCTTTGGCTTTGTACGGTGTTATGGCTACATTTCAATCATTCCCATCGTTTGGTAGAGTTTATGCTGCCTATGGAGGGGTATTTATCGTTCTTTCTGTATTATGGGGATGGAGCATTGATAAAAAAACACCTGATTTATATGATTGGTTAGGTGCAGGTATTTGCCTAGTTGGTGTTTCAGTGATGTTATTGGCACCACGTCAATAAAATTGAAAGATAACAAGGTGAAAAGCCGTGAAAGTTTTCCACGACTTTTCACCTTGTTATCTACTGGTAGCAGCAATTTTTAAGGTCTTCATATGCAGTTAAAAACCGTTGATACGTTTCCTTTCCGAACTGATCTTTATTATTATGAAAGAACATTTTAAATGTTAGCTCTTTCGCCATTTCCAAGGTACAATTTCTTGATTTCAAAATTAATTTTATATAAGAAAGAAAATACTCTTTTCCTAATACACTTCCACGATTGACGGTCATCTTCTAGACACTCCTTAGGAATTATCATTAACAACAGCAACAAAGATCTAAGGCATTAATCTCCTTCGTACTGACCTTTTGTAAAGAATTCTTCTGATTGAACAATGGGGCAATTTTCCAATAATGTTTAGATACTCTTTCCAAATCCTTTTGTTTTTGTTCCACCAACTTTGAAATCACATAATCATTAAACATTGTAATCCTCCTTAAAACAATTTTTTTTGATATACTAATCAAATAAATTTGATGTATAGTGCAAAAAGAGAATACGAATCAATTAGGTCTAAATAAACAACAAAGTTCCTCTGACAGCAAGTGGTTGATCTCTTTATTATTAAGTTGGTAATAACTCCAAGTTCCACGTGTTTCCCGTGTAAGGATATTAGCATCCAATAAAATCTTTAAGTGGTACGATAATTTTGATTGTGTCATATCCATCATTGGCGCTAAGTCACAAACACACATTTCTCCTTTTTGGGTAAGAATGTTCATGATTTGTAGTCTCTTTTTATCCGCGAGGGCTTTGAATTTTACTTCATATGTGTCGATGACTTTTTCTAATGATACATCCTGAAATTTTAATTCCATCTTCATTGTTAATCCCTCTTCCCTTAAATCAATTTTATTTGATGTATTTATATTACGCCCCAAAACTTACCAAGTCAATCGTTAAATCAAAAAAAATTGATTTAAATTTCATTCGTTTTTATCGTAATGAACTCTCGATAAATCATTAGAAATTTGTATTATGATATCGCTCTGCAACAAACTGCCAATCACTCAAAAATAAAGACCATAAATTAGGACGGCGCCTAACAGCAAGCGGATGGTAAGCCACACCTGTTTGATAGCCTTGAACATTATGCCAAGTGCCGCGAAATGTCTTTACTTCTGCTTCAGGGTTTTGAAAAAAGGATTGGACTGCAACGTTTCCTAAACAAAAAATAAGTGCGGGTTTTTTAGTTTTAATTTGCTCATCTAAATGCATCATACATGTTTGGCGAACCAGTTCCTTATCATAGGCACGCACAGGCTTTCTTTTAAGGATATAAGTTACATATATGTCATCCATTTTTAAGTTAGCTTTGTGTGCAGCTTGTTGTAATGTTTGTCGAGTTCCGCAAACAATTGTATTACCTTCGCGATCTTCACGGGCTCCCGGGTTATCAAGAATGATCATTATCGGCGCATCAGGATTTCCTTCGCCCCAGATCATGCGTGAACCATGCTTATAAAGCCCACATTCACGACAATTAATTAAATGATCGGGGGTTGGTTCTTCCGACCAAATTACAGGACAAAAATCAGACAAGACTCTTCATCTCCTAGTTTTAGTGCTATGCATATTCTGTCCGTCTAAAGTGATAATCACTCAACATCACTTAATAAATTGAGTGGCTCGCAAATCGGCGCGAGTGGCTTGAATCCGTTCATGAGTGGCTCGCAAATTTGCTCGAGTGGCTTGAATCTGTTCGTTAGTGGCTCGCAAAATGACGCGAGTGGCTCGAATCCGCCCATGAGTGGCTCGCAAATCAGTGTGAGTGGCTTGAATCATCGAGTTTGGTTCGCACATCGCGAGAATTTGCCTAAATAGGTTGATTATTATCAGAAAAGGTAATAAAATTTGGAATAATAGAATTTTAATTATATTTTTTTCTTTTTACAATTAGAGGAGATGAGTGTAGATGAGTCAGTCAGTTGAGCTTGAAAAAGGGTATTTCGGAGAATTCGGAGGTAGTTTTGTTCCACCAGAACTACTGGAGGTCTTAAAAATCTTGGATGAAAACTTTAATAAGTATAAAGATGATGAAGAATTTATTAATGAGTTCAAATATTATTTAGAAGAATATGTCGGAAGAGAGACCCCTCTCTATTTTGCTGAACGCCTAACAAAAGAATTAGGTGGAGCCAAAATATATTTAAAGCGGGAAGACCTTAATCATACGGGCTCCCATAAAATTAACAATGTACTTGGACAAATACTTCTTGCCAAACGGATGGGCGCAAAACGAGTGATTGCCGAGACGGGTGCAGGTCAACATGGCGTTGCGACCGCAACGGTTTGTGCGATGTTTGGGATGGATTGTACGATTTATATGGGCGCGGAAGACACAAAACGGCAGGCGCTAAATGTTTTCCGTATGGAATTACTCGGTGCAAAAGTAGTGGCTGTTTCTAAAGGGCAAGGCCGCTTGAAGGAAGCGGTTGACGAGGCTTTGGGCGATCTCGTACAAAATTATGAAAATACGTTTTACCTTTTAGGTTCTGCAGTAGGACCACATCCGTTTCCAACAATGGTCAAGCACTTTCAATCAGTGATCAGCAGGGAAAGTAGAGCGCAAATTCTTAAAAAAGAAGGCAAACTCCCCTATGCTGTTCTTGCTTGTGTTGGTGGCGGAAGTAATGCGATCGGTTCATTTGCTGAATATCTTTCAGATAAGGAAGTTCGCTTAATCGGTGTTGAGCCAAGTCAAGCAGCAACATTGACGACTGGGACAACTGGGGTCATTCATGGATTTAAATGCATTGTCTTGCAAGACGAGGAAGGAAATCCAAAGCCAACATATTCGATTGCAGCAGGATTAGATTATCCTGGTGTTGGACCGGAACATAGTCATTTAAAAACGTCTGGTCGTGCGGATTATGTCGCCGTTACAAATGAAGAAGTATTGGAAGCTTTTCAAGTGTTGTCTAAGTTAGAGGGGATTATTCCAGCCCTTGAAAGTGCACACGCTGTTGCTTATGCCATGAAACTAGCTCCAACGCTAGAAAAAGAGCAAAGTATTGTTATTAATATTTCCGGGCGCGGGGATAAAGATGTAGAGCAAGTATTTCATATGTTAGAAAAGAATTAAATTTTATTCTTTCTAAAAAACAGGGACAGGAATTTTTCTGTCCCTTTAACTTTAGAGACCTTCAATTGTTTTTTTAGCTTCGGCAATGATATGTTTCATTAACGCTTCAACAGTTTGATTTTTAGCTAACCTCGGGCTTTGCCCAGACCAAAGTGACATAAAGTCTTGATTATTTTGTGCTGTTGAAGCATTTCTAATAGGTTGGGTCAGTACATTTTGAATTGGGAAATCCGGAAAAGACTGTTCGTGTTCCTGCATTTCTGAAATGAATTTATTTTTAATTCCTCTCGCCCATTTACCGGAAAATGAACGGGTTAAAACCGTTTGATCGTCATTAGAATGAAGAATGGCTTCCTTATGTATCTTATGTGCTCCACTTTCCACACAAGTTAAGAAAGCAGTACCCATTTGCACACCCTTTGCTCCTAAGCAGATGGCAGCCATTAATCCGCGCCCATCCATTATTCCTCCAGCAGCAATAACAGGAATGCTCACTGAGTCTACAACTTGAGGAATAAGTGACATTAGACCAACTAAACTTTCCTTATAGTCATTGATGAAATTCCCTCTATGTCCACCGGCTTCACTGCCTTGAACAACAACCGCATTCATTCCGATTTTTTCATTCTCAACTGCTTCCCTGACAGTTGTAGCCGTTCCTATCAAAATGATGTCATGTTCCTTTAACTCAGTAACTACTTCCTTAGGAGGAACACCAAATGTAAAGGAACAAATCGGAACCTTTTCTTCGATCACAATCTTTACTTGTTCGTAAAAATTTTCTAATACACTTTTCGGGTGAGGAAGGTCATCCTTATCTATTTGTACATTCAATTGGTCACGGAGAGGTTGTAATAAATGGTTAGCAAATTTTATCTCATCATCTGCAGCACGAAATTCGCTGGGAACAAATAAGTTTATGCCAAAATAGCTGGCTGTTAACTGCCTTATTTCTCTGATTTGTTCACGCATTTGATTGGGGTCCATATATCCAGCTCCAATCATTCCGAGACCACCGGAATTAGAAACAGCTGCAACTAATTTTGAAGTTGTTACTCCTCCCGCCATCGGTGCTTGTATAATCGGATACTCAATGTTCAATAGTTCCGTTATTTTATTAGCTAACATTAATTTCACCTCGTTTTTTGTATTCCCCCGTATCCTATCTTTTCTTTTCCAAACCAATTAAATCCTTTTAAATGTGATGAGATCCCTTTGTAAAAAAACTTGTCCGTTTTTATATTTCCAAACATATACTTGTACAAAAAGAGGAGTTGATCAGGATGACAATTGGGTTAGTCTTATTAGCTACGTTATTATTGATTTGTTCATGTGGGGCTGGGGTTTCAGCCTATATATTTAGAAAAAAGCTAACTGCGATGCACGGAATGCTGTTTGCGATGTCTCTGGCAATGGGAATCGGTTTATTTGTTGGATTGCTGATAGGGATTATATATCAAGGTAATTTGTTGTTATCCACCGTGATTGGAATGGGGGCAGGATTCATGACAGGCATCATCATTGGTTCGTTTTACTCTTTTCTTGCCCTTTTGGAAGGAATGTTATCGGGGATGATGGCTGGGATGATGGGGGCTATGCTTGGAGAAATGATCATGCCCACGGATTGGGATAAAACAATCATGATCATGTTTACAATCGCTTCATCTATTTGCTTATTAATTATATTTGAAATTTTCGCCCATGTAAAAAAACAAAGCAAATTGATTCGGATTTATCAAAATCCGTTCATTATCGGTCCAATCTTTGTGCTTTTATGCCTCCTGCTATATTCCCAAGCTCCTTTTTTTACTGAATGGATCCCTCACAAATCTCCACATCATTAATCTTATTCTCGTCATTCGCCACCAATCGATGAAGCCTAAGTTTTATAGGGAAAGTGCCCAGTCCTAAGACAATAGAGGTACATAGGATAACTTGAGGTCTTTAAAAGCTGAACATTATAAAGGGAAGGGAGTTGTTTTTTTGAAGAATAAGGGGAGATGTACTTCTTGTGAAAACTATTTCTGGAAAGGTCAACTTTCGCCGTTACCAAAGGATTTACTTCGCCTTAACCGGAAATACTGTCCAAGTTGCTATCCTGATGTCTTGGAAGAACATACCAAACTTTATTTTGGCTTTACTTGAACTTTAATCAAGCCTGCAAACAAAACTGTTTGCAGGCTTTCACTATTGTATTTAAGTTTTTGTGAATACATCCAGCTCATTTTTGGAAAGCTTTTTGTAAGTTTTCCAAAACTAAAGAAATGAGTGAAAAACATGCGATCCGTTTACACAGCCATTCTACTATCAGTTATCTTGTTCATTAATAGTTCGAGTGTTTTAGCTAGAGAAGAAGGGGTGGGTATTCGAATTGACATGATCCCCTGGGAAAAAGTAAATGAGATATTGCCGAAATACAGCAAGTTTACAGTTATGGATTTGGAAACAGGTAAAAGGTTTGAAGTGCAAAGGAGAGCTGGAAGCAGACATGCGGACGTCCAACCTATCACCTCAAAAGATACGAAAATAATGAAAGAAATTTATGGTGGAAAATGGAGTTGGAAACGCAGAGCGATTATTGTCATTCATCAAGATCAATGGATTGCTGCTTCCATGCATGGAATGCCACATGGCGCTGGGGCATTGGACAATAATTTTCGTGGTCATTTTTGTATCCATTTTCACGGAAGTAAGACTCACCGTAAAAACGCCATGGATTTATCACATAAACTGATGATTTTAAAATCAGCGGGTAAGCTACAAGAGTATGTGAATAGCGCCGGTCCGAATGAACTGATTAGTGCCTATATAGCTGGAATAAAGCAGCAGGATTCCAAAATCATCTCAGCGACATCCCTTCAGCAAATTGACTCGACAAAACGATTGCAAACGGTAGCGAATATAGGTTTGAAACGTATGCCCGTACTTTCTGTTGAAGATGTAGCAAATGAAATAAATCTTGAGGTGCCAATTGAAATTGAATGGATTAATAAACATTCGAAAAGAAAAATATTTAACGGAAATATTTACTTAGCCCGTTTTTCCCCTACTGATTCATGGAAAATAGATAGTCAACGTTTCTTAAAAGATAGTGGTATTTTTAAAGAAGAAGCTGGAAACTAACTTTTATTATGCGGTTTAGTCCAATTCTCCTCGGTTGACACTCCCACCCGTAAACGGGCTAGCAGGCTAACGCCTGTGGGATTCTTGAATGACTGAACGTCCGCAGGCCATTTCTGTTTTAGACAGCCTTCAAGCTCAGGGGTGTGTCATCACCCCGCCCCATTTCGTTCTACGGATCTTGGATACGCATGTACCGAAACAGGCGGTGTCGCTGTGACCACGACACTAATTTTTACGCAGACTTTTTATTTGATAAACCACTTATTGCTTTCGCAATATTAATAGAGGCATTCACATCGGCATGGCTTTTATAGCCACATTTCCTACAACAGAAAGCATCCTGTTTGCGGTTTCGTTTATCGGCATGTCCACATTTACATATTTGAGATGTACGCTTGGGATTAATATATTCAACCTTGATTCCAGCTAGTCCTGCTTTATATTGAATGAACTCCTGCAATTGATAATGGGACCAGCTATGTAGATTGCGCCCTGCTTCTTTCCTGGACTTCGCAGAATGCCGGATGCCTGTCAAATCTTCCATTCGGATGAGATGAACACCGTTCTCCATCGCGAAATTGATAATCTGACGGCTAAGCTTATGGTTCGTATCCTTCATCCATTGAGATTCCTTCTGTTTCGACTTACGAATCGTTTGAAGCTTTTTCGCTTGGCCCAGTTTGCGTCTGAGGGAAGCGAAACGTCGCCTCGTGTATGCGGTTTCACTCCCGTGAAAGAACATAGAGGTAGTGCCAATCGATGCAACCGCAAGCTGGCGCAAACCTACGTCCACTCCCATGATAAGGTTTTGATTCCCTGATTGTGGTTTCACTTCAAATGACATTGTGATCGCCACAAACCAACGCCGCCTTTTTTCGTAAAGTTCCGCCTTGCCTTGTTTCGCTTCACCAGACAAGAGTTCGTCGAGCCATTTTTGTTGATAGCTTTTGACAATGATCGGAACACCAATCCGTTTTTCACATGTCGGAAAAGAAACTTTATACAAGTCATTTTCTTTTTCCACTTTGAAATTCTGATTGTTAAAGCCACACCAAAAACGAAGAAACTTTTTCGTGTTTTGATGCCTCTTTTTGGATTGCACTTCCCGGATTGTCTGATTGACAATAGCCGAAGGGAATAATTTGTCTGAATACAACTTGAATACTTTCGAAGTCGCCGCTTTCAAACCTTCGAAATTCAACAACCAATTCGCAAAAGCTGTATTAATTTCAGTCATCTTTCGGTACATCTTTACTTTTTCTTTTGTCGGTTTTTGAAGTTCCAATTTCAGCGTAATGATTGGCATGTACTTTTCACCTCCTCCTTTGATTATACCACACGAACAGAATGTATGTTCTGTTTGGGGTGTAAATAGAGAGGAGACCTTCAAGTATTTGACCTCACTTTCATCCCACCCCTAAAGGAGATGGGCTTTCTCGTTCGGAAATTCTGTAACAAAAATATAAGTCCAATTAAGGAGGGATTCGGAATGAATATGACATATGAAGAGTGCATAAAAGCCTGTTTGGAATGTATGGAGGCTTGCAATCAATGTTTTGATGCGTGTTTACAAGAATCCGATATAAAAATGATGGCAGACTGTATTCGTTTGGATAGAGAATGCGCTGATATGTGTGCATTTGCTGCAAAAGCAATGCAAACAAACAGTCCGTTTGCACAGCAAATATGCCAACTTTGCGCTGATATTTGTGAGGCCTGTGGTAACGAATGTAAAAAACACGAGCATGACCATTGCCAAAAATGTGCAGAGGTATGCTTTAAATGTGCGGAACTGTGCCGTAGCATGGCGGCATAAATACTCACTTAATGACATGAGAAGCAGCCTGTTTTCACCGATTGGTGAAGCAGGCTGCTTTTTAATATTCGGGGACCAAGTTATTAGCTCTGTTATCCTTTTGTAAAATAATATAAGGTTAACTTGTTAATCGCAAAATGGGCAAACGGATTTAAAATAGCAATATATGAAAAATAGCCCGGAAAGGAATATAAAAGGATATGGAGAATGTTTCTTTACAATGGTTGCCTCAAAATCCAGTTCTAGCAGTTTTAATCAGTTTGAGTGTCAATATTCTCATTGCAATCTCCGGCATACTTCCTAGCGCCGCGGTAACTGCAGGAAATATAGTCTTTTTTGGTTTTAAAACCGGGCTACTCATTTCAATTATTGGAGAAGCCGCCGGTGCAATAATTACTTTTATCATATACCGTAAAGGCCTAAGTATATTAATCTCTCAAAATCAAGTAAAGAACAGACTTCTAAAAAGGCTAAAAAACACGCAAAGGTTGGAAGCCGTTTTTCTTGTTCTTTTTCTCCGAGTTTTGCCTTTTGTGCCTTCAGGTGCTGTTACGCTGGCTGCAGCTTTTAGTAAAATGGGACTACTCTCTTTCAGTATTGCGAGCACTCTGGGGAAAATTCCATCACTATTTATTGAAGCTTATTCAGTAGACCGTGTTCTTAAATTAACAATAGAATGGCAGATTGGTATTGTCATTGTTCTTATTGCTCTTGTCATTGGCTATAAACTATGGAAAAAAGAATCGGGTAATTGAGATTCTAACTGGTTTCGGAAAAATTTATTTTATGAATAATCCCATCATAATAAACCTATTTTAAATATGAAAAACTTATACTTGCATACGGTGCGGGGGTATGGTAAATTGAAGTCAAGGAGGGAAACATAATGGCAATGAATATTGATAAAGATCTGTTTCCTGAAGATAACGGTTGTGACCTTTCATCCGACCGGAAGAGCCATCATTCCGAGCAAGTAAAGAAAAATTTAGTCACCAGGCTTAACCGAATTGAAGGTCAGATTCGTGGGATTAAAGGCTTAATTGAGCGAGATACGTACTGTGATGATGTCATTACACAAATTTCAGCCACGCAATCTGCGCTCAATAGCGTTGCAAAAATTTTGCTTGAAGGTCATTTGAAAAACTGTGTAGTCGAACGTATTCAAGATGGCGAAATGGAAGTTGTAGATGAGGTCCTAGTCACTATCCAAAAACTAATGAAAAAATAAATGGAGCTGAGTCAAAGTGAAAAATGTAACATTGAATGTAGAAGGCATGTCTTGCGGTCATTGTGTAAATGCAGTTGAAGGAAGCGTAAGTAAACTTCAAGGTGTCTCTGAAGTAAAGGTGAACCTTGAAAACGGAACAGTAGATGTTGAATACGACGCGGCTGCAGTAGGTGTGGATGCAATTAAGGAGACAATTGACGATCAGGGCTTCGACGTAAAGTAATGTAAAAGGAACGTGCCATCATTGGCACGATTTCTTTTACATAAAAATATACCCTATATAGGTATAAGGAGTTTTTAACATGAGTGATCAAAAACTATTGGAAAGCCAATTTCAAATTACAGGCATGACATGCGCAGCTTGTTCAAATCGAATTGAAAAAGGTTTAAACAAAATGGAGGGCGTGAAGAATGCCAATGTCAATCTAGCCCTTGAAAAAGCGACGGTTCAATTTGATGGGACGGTTATGAAACCGGAAGACATTCAGAAAAAAATCAAGGATCTTGGTTACGATGTTGTAACTGAGAAAACGGAATTAATTTTGACTGGTATGACTTGTGCTGCATGTTCGACAAGAATAGAAAAGGGTCTTAATAAAATGGATGGTGTCATTCAGGCATCCGTCAACCTTGCATTGGAAAAAGCAACTGTCGAGTACAATCCATCGACTGTTTCCCAAAAAGATTTAACAAATAAAGTCGAAGCACTTGGGTATGGGGCGATTGTAAAATCTGAAGGCGATGAAAAAGAAACCATTGACTACCGGCTACAAGAGATTCAAAATCAGAAAAGAAAATTCATTTTATCGTTGATTTTATCAATTCCGCTTCTTTGGACAATGGTGGCACATTTTAGTTTTACGTCTTTCCTATATGTTCCTCAAGGGTTGATGAATCCATGGGTGCAAATGGCGCTCGCCACTCCAGTGCAGTTTTATATCGGCAGACAATTTTATGTTGGCGCCTATAAAGCAATTCGAAATAAAAGCGCCAATATGGATGTACTCGTTGCGCTTGGAACGTCAGCTGCTTATTTTTATAGCGTATTTCTTGTTTTAAACAAAGGCTCAGATCTGTATTTTGAAACAAGCGCAGTATTAATCACGTTAATCATTCTTGGGAAATTATTCGAAGCCAAGGCAAAAGGCAGATCATCGGAAGCAATTAAAAAATTGATGGGATTGCAGGCGAAAACGGCAACGATTTTACGTAATGAAGCAATCATTAACATTCCGTTGGAAGAGGTAATCGCTGGTGATATTCTTCTTGTGAAACCAGGTGAGAAGGTGCCCGTGGATGGTGTCATCATGGAAGGCCGTTCCGCATTTGACGAATCGATGATTACGGGTGAAAGTGTTCCGGTTGACAAGTCAGAAGGCGACACGGTCATCGGAGCAACCATTAATAAAAATGGTTTTATTAAAATGGAAGCAACAAAAGTTGGCAAAGACACTGCACTAGCACAAATCATTAAAGTCGTGGAAGAGGCGCAAGGATCGAAAGCGCCGATTCAGCGAATGGCCGACATGATATCCGGCATCTTTGTTCCAATTGTTGTGGGCATAGCGATTATTACGTTTTTCATTTGGTTTGTATGGGTAGCTCCCGGGGATTTTGCGGAAGCGTTAGAAAAATTAATCGCTGTACTTGTGATCGCTTGTCCATGTGCTTTAGGTCTAGCAACGCCAACTTCTATTATGGCGGGATCGGGCAGAGCTGCTGAACACGGTATTTTGTTTAAAGGTGGAGAGCATCTTGAAACGACTCATCAAATCGATACGGTGATTTTGGATAAAACAGGGACAGTTACAAACGGAGAACCTGTTTTAACTAACGTGAACACAATCATCAATGAAAGAGAATTCCTATCATTGATTGGATCCGCTGAAAAGCAATCAGAACATCCACTTGCAGAGGCGATTGTCCAAGGAATCACGGAAAAAAATATTATATTGCGAGATGCGTCCGAATTTGAGGCTATTCCTGGATTTGGAATCAAAGCGATGATTAGCGGAAAAAAGGTTTTGGTCGGTACGAGACGTTTAATGAAACACCATAATATTGAGGTTGAAAGTGTTTTAGAAGAGATGGTTGCTCTAGAAAGTGAAGGGAAAACCGTGATGCTCGCAGCAGTAGACGGTAAATATGCAGGCATGATTGCTGTTGCAGACACGATCAAGGAAACTTCCGGACAAGCAGTAAAACGACTGAAAGAAATTGGTCTTGATGTCATTATGATGACAGGCGACAATCAGCAAACCGCCATTGCCATTGCCAAGGAAGCGGGCATTGACCATGTCATTGCAGAGGTTTTACCAGAAGGAAAAGCAGAAGAAGTGAAAAAGCTTCAGCAACAAGGTAAAAAAATAGCGATGGTCGGGGACGGAATCAATGATGCCCCAGCTTTAGCAATCGCCGATATTGGAATGGCGATTGGAACAGGAACTGATGTTGCAATGGAAGCTGCTGATATTACCTTGATTCGCGGTGACCTAAATAGCATTGCCGATGCAATCCTTATGAGCAAGAAAACCATTCGTAACATTAAGCAAAACCTTTTCTGGGCTTTCGCTTATAATACTCTCGGAATCCCAGTAGCCGCACTCGGATTTTTAGCACCTTGGCTTGCCGGCGCAGCAATGGCATTCAGCTCCGTGTCAGTTGTCTTAAATGCACTTAGATTGCAGAGGGTGAAGTTGTAAAGGAAACATGTTGTAAAAGTAAGCTTGCCACCACCTCGGTCATCTTTGCTAGGTGGGTGGCGGGCCTTTTCGTATTTCCCCACGTCCACGCCTGTGATGCAAGAAAGTATATGTGCTAAACTAAAGAAAAGACAATTTTGAACGGGTGAGGAGATGGAGTTTGCAATTAAAATACCGGTTCGACCATTGGTTGAATACGTTTTTAGAAGCGGGAGTATTCAATCCGGGTTTCGGACAGCTACTGCTTTGTCAGAAGGTACGAAGGCTCATCGGAAACTCCAGAAAAATTACGGAGAGAACGACGAAAGTGAAGTGTTTCTTCAAACCGAGTTGCTTTATGATAACCTCCGTTTTGTAATCGAGGGTCGATGTGATGGGTTGCTTCGAACTGGGGATGAAATCACGATCGATGAAATTAAATCGACATCGGGAAGCCTCAGCGACATCATGGAAGATACTTATCCTGTTCACTGGGCGCAGGCCAAGTGCTATGCCTTTATGTACGCTAAACAACACGAGCGCAGTCAAATGAATGTTCAACTGACCTATTTTCAGAAAGAGACAGAAGAAACAAAGAAATTTCTGAAGCCGTTCTCTTTTGGAGAGTTGGAAAAGTTTATGTATGACGTGCTCGAAAGTTACGCGCCGTTCGCTACATGGGCTAGAGAGCATGAAGTGGAAAGGAATAACTCTATTAAAGCACTCGATTTCCCCTATGAGAATTACCGAAAGGGTCAACGTCAGCTTGCGGCTTCCGTCTATAAAACCATTTTGGAAGAAAAGACAATTTTTGCCTCTGCTCCGACTGGAATCGGAAAAACAATCTCAACTGTATTTCCATCCGTTAAGGCAATCGGAGAAGGGGTCATTGAAAAGCTTTTTTATTTAACCGCCAGGACGACGACACGGCAAACAGCTGAAGAAGCCTTTCAGTTAATGGGTAAAAATGGTCTGAAAATGAAGTCAGTTACGATTACGGCGAAAGACAAGGTTTGTTTTACCGAAGAAAAAATTTGTAATAAGGAACACTGCCCATTTGCAGACGGCTATTATGACCGAATCAATGAAGCTATTCTTGATATTCTCTCGAATGAAACGGAAATGGGCCGAGAGATCATCGAGAAATATGCCAGAAAGCATATGGTCTGCCCTTTTGAATATTCGCTTGAGCTTGCGTACACGGCGGATGCTGTCATTTGTGATTATAATTATATTTTTGATCCACGCGTTTCCTTAAAGCGAATGTTTGATGACCAGAAAAAACAAACGGTTCTTCTCGTAGATGAGGCCCATAATCTCGTTGATCGAGCAAGGGAGATGTTTTCTGCTAGCTTGCAGAAAGCGATGTTTCTCGACCTAAAGCGGGAATATAAAAATAAGAACAGTAAAATATCGAAGGCAGCCAGTGCAGTAAATGATTATTTACTAGGCTTAAGGAAACAGGCAGGCCAGGAAAAATTCCTTGTTTTTCAAGAGGCGCTTGAGGAAATGGACACGCTGGCCGAACGCTTTATCTCTGAAGCAGAAATCGAACTGCTCAGGGAAAGCGATCAACATCTGCTTGATGCCTATTTTGCCGTTCTTGGCTGGACGCGAATGGCCAAGTTATATGATGAGCGGTTTGTCACTTATGTCGAAATATATCGTAATCAAGTTGAAATTAAAATGTTTTGCCTGGACCCCTCTTTGCTCGTTCAGCTAGCAGGAAAATCGTTTAAAGCGAGAGTATATTTTTCCGCAACTCTGTCTCCTATTGGTTATTTCAAAGATATGTTAGGTGGAAGTGAAAACGACTATGCTGTTTCCATCTCCTCACCGTTTGCAATTGAGCAAACCGATGTGTGGATTCAACCATTGTCGACAAGATTTCGTGACAGGGAAAAATCAATTTTACCAATCGTCCATACGCTTCAAAAAGCTGTTAAAAATAGACGAGGGAATTATTTAATTTTTTTCCCATCATACCAGTACATGAATCGAGTGTATGAGGAATGGACAACCGAAGAAAATGGGATTAAAACTATCATTCAAGGTACCGGGATGACGGAAGTAGAACGTGAAGTATTTCTCGAACAATTCCAGCCTAATACGGAGGAATCCCTTATTGGCTTTGCAGTGCTTGGAGGGATTTTTTCCGAAGGAATCGATCTGAAAGGTGACCGGTTAAACGGTGTCATCATTGTTGGAGTCGGGTTGCCGCAAATTGGCAATGAACGTGATTTAATCAAAAAACACTTTTCCGAAAGCGGGAAAAATGGTTATGATTATGCCTATGTGTATCCTGGAATGAACAAAATTCTCCAGGCTGGTGGAAGACTGATTCGTTCTGAAACAGATACGGGAATAATTGTGTTGGTTGATGATCGTTTCTTGCAAGCTAAATATCAAAAGATGCTGCCGGTGGAGTGGAGGGACTATCAGATTTTATCATAAATTTGATAGTCCGTTTTTTTAGTTATATGCGAATTAATTCCCTTATTGCAATCATTTTCAATGAAGTGTATGATATAACTAAATTCTTTATTGAGAACGATTTGGGAAATAGGGGGATGTATGTGGACATTAAAACAGTGGGCCATTTTCAACAAACTCTGCTTCAACAACGAAATGTACCAGAAGAAAACGAAAAGGTAATTCGTTATAATGAAAAAGAATTAGAAGAATTCCTTCGAACGTTAGAAAGAATTGAGACGAAATTAGATGTTTTGCTTATGCAAAGGGGTAAATAGTAAAAGGGTGGTATGTACTTGCAATTTTTGGCATCTCCTATTAACTGGTCAAAAATGGTTTTATCACATTTTTGGTCAGTTTTTTGTTTATGATAATGCGTATGATCGTTAATTCCCGGCATTTATATAACTTTCACATTCTCACAAAAATGCAGGGTCTTGCACGTTCAATGTAGAACTATTAACAAGGGTCTTTAATATGTGATTTGAAAGGAGTTGCCCTTAGATTTGACTTCTCTAAAAGGCAAATTAGCTCTAGTAACTGGTGTTAGCAGAACAAAAGGAATAGGTGCAGCCATTTGTAGAAAGTTAGCCGCGAATGGAGTTAATATTATTTTTACTTATTGGACTGATTACGATGAAGAAATGCCATGGGGGATGCATAAAGATGAACCTTCCATTATTCAAGAAGAGCTCAACTCGTTAGGCATAAACTGCGCTAAAATTGAACTCGATTTAAAAGATGTTTCTTCGATAAAAAGGGTTTTTGATTTTTCGATAGAACAATTCAATGCTTACCCCGATATACTAGTTAACAACGCAGCCTTTTCCGTTAATGACAATATAAATACGATAACGAAAGATAATCTTGATCACCACTACTATGTTAATGTCAGGGCGACCACATTATTATGTGCGGAGTTTGTAAACCGCTTTTCAAAAGATAGTGGAAGAATTATTAATATCACAACTGGGTGGTCCCTTGGCCAAATGCCTGAGGAACTCTCGTATGTATTAACGAAATCATCCGTAGAAACGCTGACATACACATTATCTTCCACATTGGCCGAAAAGGGTATAACGATCAATGCAGTTAATCCGGGACCTACGGATTCTGGGTGGATGAACGATAAAATAAAAAAAGATCTATTAACTAGATTTCCTGCAGGTAGATTAGGTCAACCAGAAGATGTGGCTAAACTTATTTTATTTTTAGTTAGTGAAGAAGCCCAATGGATTACTGGGCAGTTAATTCACTCTGAAGGTGGCTTTAGAAATGCCGATGACTGAATCTTTTTCTCCGATTAAGCGTAAGCTTTTGTATGAGAGGGTGATGGGGAAATGACAGACTATAATATGAAAGTATATGACGAGCTGCAAGTGTGGAAGAGAAAAATGATTAAGCGGTCGAGCTTAATTAAACAAATATCGAAAAAAGCACAGAAGAAAGTAAATGGCCTCATTCCAGAGAAAGTCCATAAAGTGATGACCGAAGGCATTAAAAATATGATCAAGGCAACGCTTGTTGGATCAAATTTGACGACGAAAAAGCAGCTAGTTTCTGACATGAGTCTTTATGAACGGGATGAGCTTCTGAAGGAGAAACTATCAACCTTTCGGAAAACAGCAGTGATTGAAGGGGCCGGGACTGGTGCCGGCGGGATTTTGCTCGGTCTTGCCGATTTTCCGTTACTTTTATCGATAAAAATGAAGTTTTTATTTGAAGCTGCCGCTATTTATGGATTTGATACGGATGAATATGAAGAGCGCTTGTTCATTCTTCATGTGTTTCAGCTTGCCTTTTCAAGTGACGATAAACGAAAGGAAACCTTTCGTATTATCGAAAATTGGGAAGAAGAGAAGAAGCGGCTTACAGATATGGACTGGCGGACGTTTCAGCAGGAATATCGCGACTATATTGATTTGGTAAAAATATTACAATTGATTCCTGGTGTTGGGGCAGTTGTCGGAGCGTATGCAAACTATAATCTACTTGATCATCTAGGTGAAACGGCGATGAATACATATCGAATGCGATTATTAAAAGATAATGATTGATGTAAGGAAGGTCCTACTTTAGGTGCCTTCTTTTTTGTTAATTTAAGTAGCTGAAAATGGCGCCAATTTTAACATCAATTGACCTAAAGAGAAAATGTGAACCCTTTAACAGCAAATCGAATCGTAGTCCATTTACCGAAAAAAAAAAATGGTCGTCTTATGGTAAATCGAATAGCGTTCCATTGACCGAAAGAGGAAACAAAATACTCACACGGTAAGTCGAATAGCGTTCCATTGACCAAAAGAGGAAACAAAACGCTCACACGGTAAATCGAGTAGCGTTCCATTGACCGTAAAAGAAAACAAAATGCTCATACTGTAAATCGAATAGCATGCATTCCATTTCCATTCAATACATCTGCAATATCATTTAAAGTTTTGTACTTCAAATCCGAACCTAGTACTATTTTAGGGCATCTTCCTTTTAGCATTTTCAACAAAAATTCATTTTTTCCGTGCGTTTTGTATTATTATTAACTCTTTTCAATGCTATGATAAGTAGGAGATGTGGACTCTAGTATGGTTAAACTACATAAAAATAATAACGTATGTAAAATGAGGTGCAAAATGAATAATAAAAAAATCGTCATCTTTACTTTGGTTATTTTCGCAGCGATTGTTGCGTTAGTAATGGTATTAAATAAAGGTGATAAAACTACTCAGGAAACCGTAACCGTGAATCATCCGTCAATTGAAAATCAACCTACAATGGGGGATTCGAATGCTGCTGTTTCAATCATCGAATTTGGTGATTACAAATGCCCTTCCTGTAAAGCATGGGGAGAGAAAATATTTCCACAGCTAGAAAAAGATTTTATCGAAAAAGGTAAAGCTCAATTTTCGTTTATTAATGTACTTTTTCACGGACAAGAATCAATGCTAGCTTCACTAGCTTCAGAATCTGTATATAAACAAGATCCTGAATCATTTTGGGATTTCCACAATGCAGTTTTTGCTGCACAGCCTGCTTCTCAAAATCATGATGAACAATGGGTAACGACAGAAAAATTAGTGGAAATTGCGAAAACGCATGCGCCAGATGTTGATTTGAAACAATTAGAAGAAGATATTAACACTGGAGGAACAATCGAAGAGGTAAAGATTGACGATCAATTAGTAAAGGACACAAATGTCCAGTTTACGCCAACCATTGTCATCAATGGAGTTATGGTGGAAGATCCTTTTGACTATGAAGCAATTGTATCTATTATTGATAAAGGTTTGGAAAAGTAAAATGGGCGAATCTAAAACAAGCACTCCTAATTATCTTTTATACTTCGCCTGGGTGGTTTCTGTTATCGCTACTTTAGGGAGTTTATATTTCAGCGAAATTAAAGGATATGTCCCATGCGAATTATGCTGGTACCAACGAATCTTTATGTATCCACTAGCAATTATTCTTGGAATTGCAGCCTTTGAAAATGATACAAAACTAAAAAAATATGTATTGCCTTTATCCGTTTTTGGAGGCCTTATTTCGTTATATCACTACTTAGTACAAAAAGTACCGAGCTTTGCGAGTATAAAGCCTTGTGTACAGGGCGTTCCATGCAATGTCCAGTATATTAATTGGCTTGGGTTCATCACTATTCCGTTTTTAGCTTTAACTGCTTTTACAATCATTAGCATATTAATGATTGTGATGTTTATGAAAAAAAGTAAATAATCCATCACGTACCTTCAATTGATATTTTCGTTAGGACTGGGAACAATATCATTGTTTTTTAAAGTCGAATATTATGGAGGAAAATACTAATGGATAAAAACGGTAAAGGTAAAAGTCGCTTATCTAATGAAGAATCCGAGAAAGTAATAACATATCAAGAACTAACTGACGAAATAACCGGCTCACAAAATTTAAAAGAGATGCAACCAACTCCACAACCTAAGGATTACGATGAAATTGAATATTAATATGCATCAACGGAAAGTTAAAGGCCGATTTCTCCATATTGTGGTGAAATCGGCCGAGTTTTATGGATCTTGAATATCAGTTACTTTCGTTTGAGTAAAGAAAAATACAAACACAGCTAAAGAAGCGGCAACAATAAAAATGGTTCCTTTTGGTGGTTTGATTTGTGGAAGATCTGTTAAAGCCATCTAGATCCAACCTCCTTTATTTTTATCAGAGGCAAAAATTACCGAAGTGTCTAAAAAAATGTTCTTTCATACGTAAGTCTACTTCCGTTTTTGGAAGTCCAAATATGGGGCCACTAACGACTACAGCAGCTCTTCCCGATGAAAATATGGTACTTCTAATACTTATTTGACCGATAATCAGCAATATCGCAATAATGATATCCACTATGTCGATAACCAAGTTACCTACTCTAGAACCTGATTTTCCTTCAATGTGATAACCACCTGTTATTGGACCAGATAAAGGTATAGCAATACCTCCAGCTTCAAAAAATACCCCGTCCATAGAAAGTTGTCCCGTCAATAACAAAGCTGCAGTGACAATATTGATATCCCAATATAGAGCTTGAACAGTTTTTTGATCTTGTTCTTCCTCAATATTCTTCAATACCATCACCTTCCCAGATATAATATTCGCAGTTTTTAAATCATGTGAAGGTTAGACAGCAATTTCCACTCGTAAAACGGGGGCGAGCGAGTCTGGTCAAACGTTGGCACAGAAAAAGGTGAATTCCACTGAATTCACCTTAATAACTACCCTTTAACGTTCTTCCCTGTTTTCTTCCCGACGTTCTTCTCTTCTCTCTTCCTCAGATTCTCTTCGATCTTCAGCTGGTCTTCCCCACAGGAATCCCCATGGATCTCTCCTTGGCTCTTCATTTTCCGGTCTATGATGGTGTTCACGTTCATGTTCATTAATTACTTTTACATTTTTTGCATGGATGACTAGGTTTTCAACATGAATCACTTTAGGTTTTTTTTGATCGGACATTTCTACCCTCCTCACGGTAACAATAAAATAATTCGTTTTATTCTATTCAATTAGGATAATTGTGTATAGGCGAAGGAAGTGAAACTTAAACAAATCCCCGGATAAAACGAATGCAAAAAAACAAGGATGAAAATGTAAAGCTATCATCCTTGTCCAGATTATCGATAACGGGTATATTTCTCGGCAATATTTCATTCATTGATGGTCTCTGCTAACCCGCCTGTTGATTTCCGCTCCGGGCACTCGCCCCGCGGAAAGCGAGCGGTAAGCTTCGGAAAACCTGCCCTATCCAATTTAAAAAGACTGTAAACAACTCGTTTTTTCCGAGTTTGTCTACAGTCAATTTTAGAGGCTAATTTGAATTTATTCAGCAGCACCAAAAAATTCACGAGCTTTCTGTAAATACAATTCGTCCTCTGGTAACATATCTTCCTCGTGTAAAATCGCATCAACAGGACAAACCGCCTGACAGGCTCCACAATCGATGCAAATATCGGGATCAATGAAATATTGATCTTTTCCTTCAGCTATGCAATCTACAGGGCAGACGTCGACACATTCGCCGAACTTTTCACCTAAACATGGTGCGGTAATAACGTAAGCCATTAAAAAACCACCTTTAATTTTAAAGTGTATATGAATTAAATAATCGCAAAATAGGCAATATTGTTTTTTGGGCGATTCACACTTAATATATCAAAATCACTATCTATTTTCAATGGCGCTTAAAGGTGTCAATGTCTCTTATCTAAAATATTACTTTACTCATGATATATGCCTTGACAGTTTTTTGGGGTTTGCATACACTAAAACCCATACATGAATATATGTTCATATATGAATATCGGGAGTGAAATGATATGGAAAAAAGTCAATCTAGAGGTATAAAGCTTAAAGAGGCTGAAGACCTCGACGAAGAAACGCTCTTTATTGTTTCCCAAACCTTTAAGGCATTATCAGAGCCGACGCGGATCCGAATTCTGCATTTGCTTTCAGACCGAGAATGTTCAGTGAATGAAATTGCCGAAAAACTGTCCCTATTGCAGTCAACCGTTTCACATCAGCTGCGCTTTTTGAAAAATTTGCGGCTCGTAAAATATCGGCGGGAAGGGACCACCCTTTACTATTCTCACGATGACGATCATGTCATGAACGTGCTTGAACATACAATCGATCACGCAAGGCACCACTAACTGTCCCTATAAGTTAAGGAGGAATCCAAATGGCAGAGTATAAGCTTCAAGGACTTTCTTGTGCAAATTGCGCTCGGGAGATGGAAGAGGAAATCCAGAAGCTCGACCATGGAGATGATGCAAAAATATTATTTAATTCAAGCAAGCTCATTGTTTCTGATGATATTGCTTTGCATAAGGTAGAAAAAATACTGGCTGGCGATGGAGCTGCACTCGTAAAAGAGTCGGCTGAAGGGTCGGACCATCAGCATGACCACAGCCGCGGAAACGGGAAAAGGCTTCTTTTATTTATTGGCCTGTCTTTCCTATTATTCGCAGCGGCCATCATTACTGAAAGCTATTGGAATGAAACAGCTGCTATCATTTTATACTTATCTGGAGCGGCTTTAAGTGGATATTCCACGTTTTTGAAAGGATTGAAAAATCTTTTTAAATTTAAATTTAATATTGATACGCTCATGACGATTGCTTTAATTGGCGCTTTTGGCATCGGCGAATGGAAGGAAGCGACACTTGTCGCGATTTTATTCGGTATTAATGAATATCTTGAAGGACTAGGCATGGAAAAAGCACGGAAATCGATGGAGACCTTACTTAAGGTTGCTCCAAAAGAAGCGATTCTTGTGACGGGGCAAGCAGAAAAAATTATTCAGATCACTGATTTGCAAGTTGGGGATATTGTGCTCGTAAAAGCGGGGGCAAAAATACCGTCAGACGGAATGGTCGTAGATGGAAAAAGCTCTGTGAATGAAGCGGCCATTACAGGTGAATCCATGCCTGTCGATAAATCGATTGGAGAAGAAGTCTTCGGTGGAAGCATTAATAATGAAGGTGTATTAAGGGTGAAAATCAGCAAAGCATACGAAGATTCATCACTTGCAAAAATCCTTCACTTAGTAGAGGAAGCGCAGGAAACAAAAACACCGACGGAGCAATTTATCAATCGGTTTGCCAAATATTATACTCCACTAATTATCGTCGTTGCTGCAGTTGTTATGCTTATTCCGCCATTATTTAATGGTGACTGGGGAGCCTGGTTTTACCAAGGGCTTGCTGTGTTAATTGTCGGCTGCCCTTGTGCGCTCATTATTTCTTCGCCGATTGCCATTATTTCTGGGATTGCACGAAACGCCAGAAACGGAATTTTAATTAAAGGCGGCGTGTTTTTGGAACAGCTTGGTCGAATTGAAACGATTGCTTTCGATAAAACCGGTACACTGACCAAGGGGGAGCCCCACGTTGAGAAAATGGTTGTTTATGACGAAAGTCAATTTTTACAAATAGCTGGATCTATTGAAAAGACCTCTTCGCACCCTTTGGCGAAAGCAGTGATGAAAAAAGTCGAAGAGCATTCGATTTTACTAACAGAGCCTTCGGAAATCGATACTATCGCAGGCCAAGGTATAGAGGCAGTGGTAAATGGCAAAAAATATTGGCTCGGCAATGAAGCGAGTATTCGACAGGACGCATTGACACAAAAGGTTCGTTCAGATGTTGAGATGTTAAAAAATGAAGGATTCACCTTAGTTGCTGTATCCAACGAGAAACGTGTACTCGGGCTATTCGGGATTGCGGACGAGATTAGACCGGAAAGTAAAAATATCGTGGCAGAGCTATATAAAGCTGGGGTGAAAAGCACTGTCATGCTTACGGGAGATCACCATAAAACCGCGGAAAAAGTAGCTGCCGCGACTGGATTGACGGATTATTACGCAAGTCTGCTTCCTGATATGAAAGTGGAAAAAGTGAAAGAACTGACTAGGACGGGAAAAACAGCCATGGTCGGCGATGGTATTAATGATGCGCCTGCCCTAGCAACTGCGGATCTCGGAATCGCGATGGGCAAAGGGACGGATAGCGCAATTGAAACGGCTGATGTTGTTCTGATGCAGGATCACCTCGGCAAATTGCCGATGGCGGTTAAAATAGCTAAAAGGGTGAATGCGATTATTAAATTGAACATCTCGCTTGCACTTGGATTAAAAATCATTGCCCTTTTGCTCACCATCCCCGGCTTACTCACACTGTGGATTGCGATCCTTTCTGACATGGGGGCTACCGTGCTGGTCACCTTAATCAGTTTGACAGTACTCTTCGAAAAACGTACATTGAAATAGTATGAACCTGTTCCCACGGGGGCCCCTGTGGTCCCCGAAAATTGGAGGGAGGCTATGTTGATGGAGAAAGTGCTTGTTGTCGATGATGAGCCTTCGATTGTTACGCTGCTGCGATTCAATTTGGAAAAGGCCGGATATTCGGTCATCACAGCGCCTGATGGAAAAGCCGGATTAAAGATGGCGATGGAAGAGTCACCGGACTTTATTGTTCTTGATTTGATGCTTCCTGGCATGGATGGAATGGATGTCTGCAAGACGCTGAGGCAGGAAAAAATCAAGACGCCGATTTTAATGCTGACAGCGAGGGATGATGAGTTCGATAAAGTACTTGGTCTAGAACTCGGGGCGGATGACTATTTGACAAAGCCGTTTAGCCCACGCGAAGTCATTGCTAGGGTAAAAGCGATTTTACGCCGGACGAATATGAATGAAACACCTGCCGCTACTGAAGATCAGGTTTCAGTTATTAAGATTGGCGAACTGACCATTTATCCTGACAAATATGAAGCGGAACTATCAGGTACAAAGTTAGAATTGACACCGAAAGAATTTGAGCTTCTGCTGTATCTAGCAAATAATCAAGGCAAGGTTTTAAATCGCCATCAGCTTCTTGATGCAGTATGGAACTATGATTTTGCAGGGGATTCCCGCATCGTTGATGTTCATATTAGTCATTTACGAGAAAAAATTGAAGAGGATACGAAGCAGCCGCTCTATATTAAGACGATCAGAGGTTTCGGCTATAAACTGGAGAAACCATAATGATACATAAACTATGGGTTAGAATTACATTTTCTTTTTTGCTGCTCATGTCGTCACTACTGCTTTTATCTGGATTTTTTCTGGCCGAAATAATGAAAAATACATATTATGATTTGAAAAAAAATCAATTGTCCCAAACGGCAAGCCTAGTGTTAAAGTCCATTGAGATGAATGGGGCTCAAACGCAAGCTGAACTGCAAAACACGATAACCGAATTGTCTACAACAATCAATCCGCGTCTTACGATGATCAACCGGGATGGTACAGTTTTGGCAGATTCAGAAGATGATCCTCGTAAAATGGAAAACCATATTAATCGACCAGAGGTTCAGCAAGTGATTAAGGACCATAAAAAATCAGGCCTTTCAATTAGATATAGCGGTACGCTCGGATACAGCATGATGTATGTAACAATTCCCATTAATCAAGATGGCGAAGTTGCTGGAGTGATGAGAGCATCGCTAATGCTTATAAATATTGAGCATGCCATCCGAAAACTGTGGCTGAGTCTAGCCTTAGTTCTATTTACCGCCTTGCTGCTGACAGGCCTGATTGGCATGAGATTAGCAAAAGGGATATCCGGCCCTGTGGAAGAAATGATCATGGTATCGGAAAAACTCAAGGAAAAAGATTATACCGCCAGGGTAAAAACAGAGCCAAAAGGCGAACTTGGTCTATTAGCAAATGCAATCAATGTCCTTGCATCTAGCTTGAAAAATCAAATGGAAAAAATACAGGAAAATGAGCAGCGGCTTTCTGGCGTCTTAACGAATATGATGAGCGGAGTTTTACTTGTAAACACTGAAGGACGTATTCTTTTAGGGAATAGAGCGATGGGACATATGCTTGGAGAAGCGCCAGACTCTTTTACAGGAAAGCTTCACATGGAAGTAGGCAGAAATGTCGATCTCAGCGCTTTAATCGAACTTTGTTTGAAAACAGGCAAGGAAATTAGAGATGAGGTCCATCTTTTTCATCCAAAAGAACGGATATTAGATGCTCACCTTGCCCCATATGTTGGTGAAAGTGGAGAAGTGAAGGGGATTATTGCGGTGCTGCACGATGTCACCGATATTCGCCGATTAGAGAAAATGAGAAGTGAATTTGTTGCAAATGTATCCCATGAATTAAAAACGCCGATCACTTCTGTGAAAGGATTTGCCGAGACATTACTTGACGGTGCTATGGAAGATGAGGAATTATGCAGGAGTTTCCTGACGATCATTTATGACGAGAGTGATCGGCTGCACAGGCTGATAAAGGATATTCTTTATCTCTCAAGTATCGAACATCACCGTATTCCGCTTACGATTGAAAATGTGAATTTGACGCAAGCAGTATATGGAACGGCAGATACGGTTAAAGAAGGGGCGGCAAAAAAGAATATAGACATGACATTTCCAGAGAAGAAAGATGTATGGATTGAAGGAGAAAGAGATCGGATTCAGCAAATTATTTTAAATCTTCTTTCCAACGCTATTTCCTATACCCCTGAAGGTGGCGAAATATCCGTTACCATTACTGAGCAGGAAAATGAAGTGAAGCTGCGAATTTCCGATACTGGAATTGGAATTGCTCAAAAAGAGTTGCCACGAATCTTTGAACGGTTTTATCGAGTGGACAAAGCGCGATCACGCAACTCAGGTGGAACAGGTCTTGGTCTGGCGATTGTAAAGCACCTAGTAGATTCGCATCACGGAACAATTAACGTTGAAAGTATGGAGGGCGAAGGTACAACGTTTATTGTTACCCTTCCCAAAAAGCAAGAACAAGAAATATGACAACCTGACGGCCGATAAACCGAGTCCGACGGCCAATCAACAGTACAAACGCCAATTAAATCAACATGCCCCGCATTCTTACTAAGGATGCGGGGCTTCTATATTTCTACATAACCGGACTTTGCTCTATAGCGGGAAAATATTCCAGTATAGATACACCCAATCTTAGGCTAAAATAACTTCAATCGCATCTTTACACAATCTTAACAAATCATTCATACCAGCTTAATCATGAAGGTTTATATTAAATATGCAAGCAGATAATAGATTACAAAAAAAACAGAGGTGGGGTTCTCTCATGAAGAAAAATTTATTGGCTGCATTTAGTTTTGTTCTTATTCTCACATTGGCTTTGGTAGGGTGTGGTAACACTAACACACAACCTGAAACAAAAACATCACCAGAGTCGAATGTTAAAAATGAAGAAGGAAAAGAATCAGCATCAGGATCAATTACTGCCGTAGGTTCTAGCGCATTGCAACCTTTAGTTGAAGCAGCCGCTCAACAATTTGCAGCTGAAAATGCAGGTGCAGTCATAAATGTTCAAGGTGGAGGAAGCGGCACTGGCTTAAGTAAAATAAGCGAAGGTGCAGTAGATATCGGTAACTCTGATGTTTTCGCAGAAGAAAAAGAAGGAATCCCAGCTGAAAAGCTAGTTGATCATAAAGTAGCTGTGGTAGGAATGGGACCAGTCACTCACCCTGAAGTAGGGGTTAAAGATATTACCCAAGATCAATTAATAGATATTTTTACAGGAAAAGTTACAAACTGGAAAGAACTTGGTGGGAAAGACCAAAAGATCGTCATCATTAATCGCGCCCAAGGATCTGGTACACGTGCGACATTCGAACAATTCGGTCTAAAAGGTGCTGAGCCAATCGCAGCACAAGAACAAGATTCTTCAGGTACGGTACGTAAAATTGTTAGCGAAACTCCAGGAGCTATCAGCTACCTTGCATTCTCATACTTCGATGATTCAATTGTAGCTTTATCTTTGGATGGAAATGAGCCAACGCAAGAGAATGTTGAAACAGATGCTTGGAAAATTTGGGCATACCAACATATGTATACGAACGGTGAAGCAACTGGTTTAACTAAGGCATTCATAGATTATATTCTATCACCTGAAATTCAAGACACTTTGGTGAAAGAAATGGATTACCTGCCAGTCACAGGAATGAAAGTAGAACGTGATGCAGAAGGAAACGTAAAATAAAAAGCGGTAGCGCCTTGCTAGGAGCTGGAGCTAAATTAAATTAAATAATGTAGCGATAACAAGGGTGGCAAATTTAGAAGGGGAACTTCTTTGTAGCCTCCCTTGTCGCTTTGAAGAAAGGAGCTGTCAACTTGGAGCAACTTGCAGACAATAATCATCAAGCTCAATTGTTGAAGCCAAATAAAAAAGTAAGGATTGAACGTACTGGAAAAATGCTGACATTCGCTGCCGTCGGCTTAACGATCGCCATTGCATTTGCAATACTATTTCTCGTCACATCAAAAGGGTTATCTACTTTTATTATTAATAAAGGCAGTATCGTCGAGTTTTTTTCAGGCGTGAAATGGAATCCAGGTGTGATGAATGACTTAGGAAAACCGATCATCGGGGCACTGCCTTTCATTATTGGTTCCTTTGCGGTCACCTTTTTATCTGCACTCGTTTGTGCGCCAGTTGCAATTGGAGCTGCCGTCTTTATGACGGAAATATCTCCAAGCTTCGGAAAGAAGATTTTACAGCCCGTCATTGAACTCCTCGTTGGCATTCCGTCAGTCGTTTATGGATTCATTGGCCTAACTGTCGTAGTTCCGTTTATCAGAGATCATCTTACCGGAAGTGGATTTGGGATAGCTGCAGGTACAGTTGTGTTATCGGTCATGATTTTACCGACGATCACAAGTTTATCGGCAGATGCAATTAGAGGAGTTCCGAGACAGCTGCGGGAAGCGTCACTTGCACTCGGTGCAACGCGCTGGCAGACGATCTATCGGGTCGTTTTGAAAACTGCACGTCCGGGCTTATTGACCGCGGTCATTTTCGGAATGGCACGTGCTTTCGGGGAAGCACTAGCCGTTCAAATGGTGATTGGTAACTCAAGCGTCATTCCTCATTCCCTGTTTGAGCCTGCTTCTACATTAACGAGTATTTTGACAATGGGTATGGGTTATACGGTCATGGGCCAAGCGGAAAATAATGCACTATGGTCATTGGCACTCGTATTGTTATTGATGTCACTAATTTTTATCATTGCAGTCAGAATGATTGGAAAGGGGAGGAAAGAAGCATGAATGCAAAGCTAGCAGATCGGATTGCTACCATTACTTTTTATTTGATTGCTTTTATTATCGTACTCGTTCTTGCAAGTCTTCTAGGCTATGTTCTGTATCACGGATTACCAAAGCTAAGCTGGCACTTCATTTCTTCCCCGCCGCAAATTTTTAAAGCAGGCGGAGGCGTAGGGCCGCAGTTTTTCAACTCTTTTTATTTGCTCGTGCTTACGATGGTAATCACGATTCCTATCTCGCTAGGTGCAGGCATTTATATGGCTGAGTATGCCAAAAAAAATGCGTGGACGGATTTTATTAGGACGATGATTGAAGTCTTATCTTCGCTTCCATCCATCGTAGTCGGCTTGTTCGGATTCTTGTTTTTCGTGATTTATATGGGTTGGGGATTCTCAATCTTGTCAGGCGCACTTGCTTTAGCAGTATTTAATTTGCCACTGATGGTACGCGTTGTAGAGGAATCGGTTCGTAACATTCCACGTCAGCAAAGGGAAGCGGGACTTGCGCTTGGTGTCTCGCGCTGGGAAACAATTACTTCCATTATATTACCTGCAGCATTACCAGGGATTATTACGGGTGTTATTTTGGCCTCGGGAAGAGTGTTTGGAGAAGCGGCTGCTTTAATATACACAGCTGGAATGAGCACACCGAATCTAGATTTTACAAATTGGAATCCATTATCTCCGACTTCGCCATTAAATCCGATGCGGCCTGCGGAAACTTTGGCCGTTCATATTTGGAAAATTAACGGAGAAGGAATTATGCCAGATGCCGAAGCCGTTTCGGATGGTGCTGCTGCTCTCCTCGTGTTGGCTATTTTAGTATTTAATCTTGGGGCACGCTGGATCGGCGGTCTTGTTCATCGGAAAATGACTTCCTCATAATATTTTTTATAAAAGGAGGGCGCATTAATGGCCACCCAGACAATAAGAGAGAAACAAAGCGTTCATCATCATCAAGTTAACCGTCTAGCCCAGCTAAAAGCCGTTCCGAAAGAGATGGCGATGGAGACGGAAGGCCTACATGTTTATTATGGAGACAAAGAGGCCATAAAAAATATCTCGTTATCATTTCCAAAAAATGCCGTGACCGCTCTGATTGGTCCATCTGGTTGCGGAAAATCAACGTATTTACGCAGCTTAAACCGGATGAATGATGAAGTAGAAAACTGCAGAATTGAAGGCAGTATTTTATATAAAGGTGTCGATATTAACTCTCCAATGGCCAATGTGTTCGAAGTTAGAAAACAAATCGGCATGGTTTTTCAAAGACCAAATCCGTTTGCCAAATCGATTTATCAAAATGTTGCTTACGGTCCGACTCATCATGGACTTAAGAACAAAAAGCGAATCGATGAAATTGTTGAAGACAGTTTACGGAAGGCCGCGCTATGGGATGAGGTGAAAGACAAGCTTCACCGTTCAGCACTAGCTTTATCAGGCGGGCAGCAGCAGCGGCTCTGTATTGCCAGAGCACTAGCCATGAATCCTGAAGTATTGCTTCTAGATGAACCGGCATCTGCACTTGATCCCGTTTCAACAGGGAAAATTGAAGAATTAATTGGTGAATTAAAGAAAGATTACACGATTATTATTGTTACGCACAACATGCAACAGGCAGCTCGAATCTCAGATTACACGGCATTTTTCTACATGGGGAAAGTGGTTGAATATGGCGAAACATCACAAATATTTACCAATCCACAAAACGAGCAAACCGAAAATTACATCTCTGGTAATTTTGGATAAAAGGCGGGATTAACATGACAGTTACGCTATTGAAAGCTAAAAAAGAGCAAACAGTCATTCAGACTGAAAATCTTAATTTTTACTATGGTAAATCTCACGCTTTGAAAAATATCAATCTTGACATAAAAGAAAATCAAGTCACTGCATTAATTGGTCCATCTGGCTGCGGGAAATCTACTTTTCTTAGAACACTGAATAGGATGAACGATTTGATACCTGGCACAAGCACGGAAGGGAAAATTTTGATCGGTGATTTAGATGTCACGTCTCCTGATATAGATGCAGTAGATTTACGTAAACGAGTCGGAATGGTTTTTCAGCAAGCAAATCCATTCCCAATGTCAATCTATGACAATATTGCTTACGGGCCGCGCATTCATGGGCAGAAAAATAAGCAAGTGTTGGACGAGATTGTGGAATCCAGTTTACGAGCTGCAGCACTCTGGGATGAGGTAAAAGATAACCTCGGCAAGATTGCGACCGGTTTATCTGGGGGACAGCAGCAACGGCTTGTTCTCGCAAGAGTGCTCGCTGTAAAGCCGGAAATTATTTTAATGGATGAACCGACATCAGCACTAGATCCAGTTTCAACAGCGAAATTGGAACAATTAATTATGGAATTGAAAAAACAGTATACGATCATCATTGTCACCCACAACATGCAGCAGGCGGCTCGTGTTTCGGATGAAACGGCCTTTTTCCTTAATGGGGAAGTGGTGGAGTTTGCCAGCACGAATACCATTTTTACAAATCCTAAAAAGCAACAGACGGAAGATTATATATCCGGACGTTTTGGTTAAGGGTAAATACCAATTTTATCGATAAAAGGAGGATATAAAATGGCAATCAGAAGTCAGTTTGACGAGCGTTTGAATGAGCTCCATCAGCAACTGCTTACAATGGGAACGATGGTGGAAGAAGCGGTGTATAAAGCGGTAAAATCTCTTACTGATAAAGATGTTAATCTTGCAAAATCAGTTGTGGAGTATGACAAAGCCATTAACGATGCGGAAATCGGAATTGAAAAAACATGCTTCACGTTAATCGCGTTGCAGCAGCCGGTTGGAAGTGACCTGCGCCGAATTGCAACGACGTTAAAGGTCGCCACTGATTTGGAGCGGATGGCTGATCATGCAGTCAGCATTGCAAAAACAACATTAAGCCTTAAAGACGAAACTTACGCAAAGCCGCTGATAGATATACCGAAAATGGGTCAACTCGTTCAAGCAATTGTCCGCGACTCATTGGGCGCATATATTCAAATGGATCACGAGGCAGCTGTTGAGATTGCCAAACAGGATGATATCATCGACGATTATTTTAATATCATTTTTACCGATTTAATTGAACTGATGGGGAAAGACAAGAATATAATTAGCCAGGGCACCCACCTGTTGTTGGCGGCACAGTATTTAGAGCGAATCGGCGATTATGCCACTAATATATGTGAGTGGATTGTCTATATGTCAGTTGGTAAGATGGTTGAATTGAATTAGGCCCACAGTACCTGGGTCATTGCTGTTTTCTACATGGACTTCTCTACGAAGTTCATTTTTTATTTAGACTTGTGGCTAATCAATGTTAGTTCTTTGTCAACCTTGCTTGTTCGTGATACAATCTCGGAAATAAGAAGACGGCAGGTGAACAGATTTGGGTATCCATCATTATTTTAAAAGCTTGTCTGATTTTGAAAAAATTATCCGCTGCCCTGGTAAGTTTAAGTTCCAGGAACATTCGGTTGCAAGTCATTCGTTTAAGGTGACAAAAATTGCCCAGTTTCTTGGAACCGTAGAGGAACAGGGTGGAGAAAAGGTCGATTGGCGCCTTTTATACGAAAAAGCATTGAACCATGATTATGCTGAATTATTTACGGGCGATATCAAAACGCCGGTCAAGTATGCTTCAAAAGAATTAAAGCGGCTATTTAGTGAAGTTGAGGAAGAAATGACGAAGAAATTTATCGAAAAAGAATTCCCACCTGAATTTCGTGACGTATACTTAGAACGGTTCAAAGAGGGCAAAGATGAGACATTGGAAGGGCGAATCTTGGCTGTAGCGGACAAGATCGATTTGCTGTATGAATCATTCGGCGAAATTCAAAAGGAAAATCCTGAATCTTTGTTCCTTGAAATTTATGAGGAAGCACTTAGCACAATCTTACTTTTCAAAGATATGGTATGTGTAAAATATTTTCTCGAAAATATTTTACCAGATATGCTGCTTGAGCGGTTTATTGAACAAAGTGAACTGGCAGTGATTACGGAAAAAATGATCAATGAAAGTGGCGGGAATCTATGAAGTACTGGGTGGAAAAGCTTGCAATTTTCAAGCTTTTCGGAAAGACTATACATAGAGACTGGACCTGAGGTGGACTTAAAGTGATTGATAAAGTATTATCTGCGATATTTTTGCCAGCTTTGCTGATGGTTTTTTTCACAAGAATTACTTATAGCCGTATTGTTGGGTTCATCCTTACCGTCGCATTAATTATCGTTTCGGCGTATAAAGGGTATATACATATGTGGTGGCTCATTGTGATTGAGGCGGCATCACTTACGGTAGGTTTGTATTTCGCAAATCAAATGCGAAGGAAAAAAAACGAACAGAAAAGCGCTTCATGAGCCGGCGTATGCGGGTGGCATGAGGCGCTTTTTTTGCTTAGAAAAGTAATTTCCTGTAGCGAATTTTCAGAATCGGTAGTAAAGTGTTCATTATCGGTAATAAAGTATGAAAGATCGGTAGTAAAGCATCCGTAATCGGTTGTAATGGGGCCCTGATGCCTTCGCCCGTATCGTTAATTGGCATGTTCCTTGTTGTAGCGTGTATGATCTTGCATAGTTTTGTTTCCATTGAAAAGAAAGAAAGCAGTAACGAAATCCATATATAATTTTTATTAAAAAGGAGCTATCCAAATGTTAATGCCTAAACTATCTATCGAAAAAAAGCGTGAAATGATTCATGAAATCCAAGACTTTTTCCTAGAAGAGCGTGGAGAGGAAATTGGGGAATTGGCCGCGGAAATGTGTTTTGAATTCATTAAAGACCGTCTTGGCCCCGTATTTTATAATGCGGCTATCCGTGATGCAAGAGAAATTGCTGAACAAAGAATGCAGACGCTTGAAGAAGATTTATACGCTTTAGAAAAGCATCTTTAATAAGGGATTAGTTGAATTGTGCGATCTACAATTCAACTAATCCCTTATTTCTACTTTACCGAAAATACGTTCGCTTTTTACTGGTTATTAGCATAAAGTTTGTGGTAAAATCAAGTATACGGCAATTTTAGTATTAAAGTTGTCCATAATCGTAGTTGAAGAGAATTTTTATATAGATAGAATCACGATGAACGGGAGGGTGCACGCTTGAAAAATCAGTTTGATCTAGTTTCGAAATACAAGCCTGCTGGCGACCAGCCCAAGGCCATTGAACGACTGATCGATGGATTTCGATCAGGGAAAAAGTATCAGACACTGCTCGGTGCAACAGGAACGGGAAAAACATTCACCGTCTCCAACGTCATTACGGCGGTAAATAAACCTACGCTTGTCATTGCGCATAATAAAACACTTGCTGGTCAGCTGTACAGTGAGTTCAAGGATTTTTTCCCAAATAACGCCGTGGAGTATTTTGTCAGCTACTATGACTATTATCAGCCAGAAGCATATGTACCTCAGACAGATACATTTATCGAAAAAGACGCCAGTATTAATGATGAAATTGACAAGCTGCGGCACTCGGCGACATCGTCATTGTTTGAGCGGAAAGATGTCATCATTATTGCCAGTGTGTCGTGTATTTACGGTCTCGGTTCACCTGAGGAATATCGGGAGCATGTCCTTTCTCTTCGTGTAGGCATGGAAATTGAGAGAAATCAGCTTTTGCGGAAGCTTGTCGATATTCAATATGCTCGTAATGATATCGACTTTCAACGAGGGACTTTTCGCGTCCGTGGAGATGTAGTGGAGATTTTCCCTGTTTCACGCGATGAGCACTGTATTCGAGTCGAATTTTTTGGAGATGACATTGATCGAATTAGAGAAGTGGATGCTCTTACCGGTGAAATTATCGGTGATCGTGACCACGTAGCTATTTTCCCAGCTTCTCACTTCGTTACCGGTGAAGACAAAATGAAAATTGCCATAGAAAATATAGAAAAAGAACTGGAAGAGCGTCTCGCTATTTTGCATGAAAATGATAAGCTGCTCGAAGCCCAGCGCCTTGAACAACGAACCCGTTATGATCTTGAAATGATGAGAGAGATGGGCTTTTGTTCTGGGATTGAAAACTATTCGCGTCATTTAACCTTGAGGCCCCCTGGTGCAACGCCTTATACGTTGATTGATTACTTTCCAGACGATTTCCAAATCATCGTGGATGAGTCGCATGTAACATTGCCGCAAATCCGCGGAATGTATAATGGCGACCAGGCAAGAAAACAGGTGCTTGTCGACCACGGCTTCCGTCTGCCGTCTGCATTGGATAATCGTCCACTTAAATTTGAAGAATTCCAGAATCATATCAATCAGATTATCTTCGTATCAGCGACCCCGGGTCCATTTGAACTTGAACATACACCGGATATGGTAGAACAGATTATCAGGCCTACAGGTTTGCTTGACCCGACGATTGATGTTCGCCCAATTGAAGGCCAGATTGATGACCTATTGGGAGAAATCAATGAGCGGGTGGCTCGCAATGAACGGGTACTGATTACAACGCTTACGAAGAAGATGTCGGAGGATTTGACGGATTATTTAAAAGAAATTGGGGTAAAAGTCCAATATTTACACTCGGAAATAAAAACGCTAGAGCGAATCGAAATTATCAGGGATTTACGAGTGGGTACCTTTGATGTATTGGTCGGGATTAACCTTCTGAGGGAGGGACTAGATATCCCTGAAGTATCTCTTGTAGCGATTCTTGATGCTGACAAGGAAGGCTTCCTTCGCTCCGAACGCTCACTTATTCAAACGATGGGAAGGGCAGCACGGAATGCACACGGCCAAGTCATTATGTATGCCGATAAAATGACTGATTCGATGGAAAAGGCAATTAGTGAAACGAAGCGCCGTCGCTCGATTCAGGAAGAATATAATCGAAAACACGGTATTACACCTACAACCATTCAAAAAGATATTCGTGATGTGATTAGAGCAACGGTTGCAGCAGAAGAAACGAGTGAATACGAAACAAAATATAAGAAACTAACAAAAAAGGAAAAGGAAAAGCTAATTTCCTCAATGGAAAAAGAAATGAAAGAAGCTGCAAAAGCGCTTGATTTTGAAAGGGCGGCACAGCTTCGCGACGCCATTTTGGAGTTAAAAGCGGAAGGATGAGCAGTGATGGCACAGGATAAAATTATCGTACAGGGCGCAAGAGCCCATAATTTAAAAAATATTGACGTCACGATTCCAAGGGATCAGCTTGTCGTTATCACCGGCTTATCTGGTTCAGGTAAATCGTCACTCGCCTTTGATACGATCTATGCGGAAGGTCAGCGCAGGTATGTGGAATCACTTTCCGCTTATGCCCGCCAATTTCTCGGCCAAATGGATAAACCAGATGTAGACGCAATCGAAGGGCTTTCGCCTGCCATTTCAATTGATCAAAAAACTACGAGCAGAAACCCACGCTCGACAGTTGGAACGGTCACAGAAATATATGACTATTTGCGCTTACTCTTTGCACGGGTAGGCAGGCCAATCTGCCCTGTTCACGGCATTGAAATCACTTCCCAGACAATCGAACAGATGGTGGATAGAATTATGATTTATCCAGAACGTACGAAGCTGCAGGTGCTTGCACCGATTGTTTCAGGCAGAAAAGGAACACATGCAAAAGTGCTTGAAGATATAAAGAAGCAAGGCTTCGTCCGCGTACGTGTAGATGGAGAAATGCATGATCTTGGTGAGGAAATAAACTTAGAAAAAAATAAAAAACATTCAATTGAAGTGATCATTGACCGTATAGTTGTAAAAGCCGGCGGAGAAACAAGGCTTGCGGACTCACTGGAAACCGCACTAGGTCTTGGTGAAGGCAAAGTAATCATCGATGTGATTGGTGAAGAGGAACTATTATTCAGTCAAAATCATGCGTGTCCGCAATGCGGCTTTTCTATCGACAAATTGGAGCCGCGGATGTTTTCTTTCAATAGTCCATTTGGTGCTTGTTCAGACTGTGATGGATTAGGTTCTAAGCTGGAAGTTGATCCAGAGCTCGTCATCCCGGATTGGAGTCTATCACTCAATGAAAATGCGATTGCCCCTTGGACTCCGATTAGCTCTCAATATTATCCACAGCTTTTGAAAACGATATGTAAGCATCACAAAATTAATATGGATACACCAGTCCAAGATTTACCGAAAAAGGATATGGATATCATCCTTTACGGAAGTGGGGAATTAATAACATTCCGCTACCAAAATGATTTTGGCCAAGTGCGGGAAAGTAAAATCAAGTTTGAAGGTGTTATTCGTAATGTGGAACGCCGCTATCAAGAAACAAGTTCAGACTATATACGTGAACAAATGGAAAAATACATGGCGCAGCAACCGTGCCCGCGTTGCAAAGGGTATAGACTAAAGGAAGAAAGCTTAGCTGTAAAAGTCGACGGACGCCATATTAGCGAAATTACGGAGCTATCCGTCATTGAAGCCGATCAATTTTTTTCACAATTAAACTTATCAGAGAAAGAAATGACGATCGCAAAACTTATTTTGCGGGAAATTGGCGAGCGGCTTGGATTTCTCGTCAATGTAGGTTTAGATTATCTCACATTAAGCCGTGCTGCCGGTACATTATCCGGCGGTGAAGCGCAGCGAATTCGGCTTGCGACGCAAATCGGTTCGAGGCTGACAGGCGTTCTGTATATATTGGATGAGCCTTCCATTGGGTTGCATCAGCGGGACAATGACAGGCTGATCAGTACGTTAAAAAATATGCGTGATATTGGCAATACCTTGATCGTTGTCGAGCATGATGAAGATACAATGCTTGCTGCCGACTATTTAATTGATATGGGCCCAGGGGCAGGTGTCCATGGCGGGGAAGTCGTCGTGAGCGGAACACCGGAAGAAGTCGCGTACAATCCAGCCTCATTAACCGGACTTTATTTATCTGGGGAGAAATTTATCCCGCTTCCTTTGGAACGCCGGAAACCAGACGGCAGATATCTCGAAATTAAAGGGGCAAAAGAAAATAACTTAAAAAATGTCAATGTGAAATTACCATTAGGAATGTTTATCGCAGTTACTGGTGTATCAGGTTCAGGGAAAAGTACTTTGATCAATGAAGTTTTGCATAAATCCCTTGCCCAGAAACTTCAAAAAGCAAAGACAAAACCAGGGGCCCATAAGGAAATCAATGGTATCGAACAATTGGAAAAAGTGATAGATATCGATCAATCACCAATTGGGCGAACACCTAGATCCAACCCAGCAACATATACAGGTGTATTTGACGATGTTCGTGATGTGTATGCATCAACAAACGAAGCAAAAGTACGGGGCTACAAAAAAGGGCGTTTTAGTTTTAATGTGAAGGGCGGGCGCTGTGAAGCCTGCCGCGGCGATGGAATCATTAAAATCGAAATGCACTTTTTACCAGACGTTTACGTACCTTGTGAAGTATGTCACGGCAAAAGGTATAACCGCGAAACGCTTGAAGTAAGATATAAAGGGAAAAATATTGCTGATGTTTTAGATATGACGATTGAAGACGGATTGGAATTTTTTGAAAACATCCCAAAAATAAAACGCAAGCTGCAAACGATTGTCGATGTTGGTCTCGGGTATATAAAGCTTGGGCAGCCTGCAACAACATTATCTGGCGGTGAAGCACAGCGGGTAAAGCTTGCCTCCGAATTGCATCGCCGTTCCAATGGCCGTTCACTATATATTTTGGATGAGCCGACTACAGGCCTTCATGCCGATGATATTGCCCGGTTGCTGTTAGTATTGCAGCGCCTTGTTGAAAACGGCGATACAGTCCTCGTGATTGAACATAATCTTGATGTGATCAAAACAGCTGATTACCTAGTAGACCTTGGTCCAGAAGGTGGAGATAAAGGCGGAACGATCATTGCTAAGGGAACGCCGGAAAAAGTAGCGGAAAGCCCAATCTCATATACTGGGAAATATTTGAAGCCTATTTTGGAGCGTGACAAGGAACGAATGAAGAAACGGATCGCTGAACATGAGCGGGTGGAAGAAATGGTTGCGAAACATTAAAATTCTGTTTGTAGACAATATGATGAAACTTATGCTGACTTGAAAACGTAAACCTTTTTAGAATCAAAAAAGGAGGAAGTCGACATGAATCAAGAACGGAAACGAATACTTGAAATGGTACAGAACGGAAAACTCTCTGCCCAGGAAGCGATTATCCTATTAGAAGCACTCGAGGACGAATTAGTAGAGGAAACTTCAGCTGTTGAGAAAACAGATCTTAGCGCCAAACAGGACGCAGAAAAGGAAGAAACGAAAGAGAAATCTAAGGAGAAATCCGAGCAGCAGTCGTATGAAAAGAACGAAGATCAAAACGATGATTCGTTTTATTCACAGTTAGAGAGTGCAGGCGAAAAAATCTTTGATTTTGTTAACACTGCTCTTCGCAAAATCAAACATATCGATTTGCAATTTACTCAGTCTGTAGATATCCCCCATGTTTTCCAGCAAACAGATGCTGAATTTGAAAGAATCGATGTAGATATAGCTAACGGTCCTGTGAGGATTACCACTTGGGATCAGCCAGAAGTGCGAATTGAATGTCAAGCAAAGGTTTATCGTTCAGAAGATCGCGAAGATGCAAGAAATTATTTTATAGATAACACAGTATTCTCAATTGAAAATGGGCTTTGCATTTTCGCTACCCAGTCGAAATGGATGCGAGTGGAGACGGTTGTCTATGTTCCTAAAAAGCAATATAAAAAGATTGCCGTCCGCATCTTCAATGGCGGTCTAACAGGTGAACGGCTAAATAGTGATCATTTATCTGTAAAAACGACCAACGGAAAAGTAGAACTTGCAAACTTAGTAGGCGAAAATTTTAATCTTGAAACAGTTAATGGACAAATCAAATTAACAAATTCAAATGCCAATCAGCTAGAAGCGGAAACTGTGAATGGTGCAGTTGAAATTTCAGGGACTTATCAAAATGTCGAGCTACAGTCTTTTAACGGTAATATTACATGCACATTACCTGAGACGGGTACAAATAAAATTGAAGCGAAAGCAGTAACAGGAAACATTCATTTAAATCTTCCGGAAACGGCTACGATTGACGGGGATGTCCGTTCCAATTTAGGTAGCTATAAGCTTGATTTAGAAGGCATTGATGTCATGCATGAAAAGAAAGAAATCATTCAGAAACAAGTTAAGTTTAAAAGAACAGGAACCGATGAGCGTGTCATCTATCTCCTCGCAGACACAAAAACAGGTTCGGTTCATATAAGAAAAGCGATATCGCCGGGTGAATAATGTATGAAATGGTTAATAGGAATTTTAATCAATGCTCTCTTATTCATTGCTTTTGCGGGGTATTTTGAGGGATTTGTAGTATCTAGTTTCGGAGCGGCTGTTGGAGCTAGTATCGTTTTATCGATATTAAATATGCTTGTAAGGCCGATTCTTATCATTTTGACCTTGCCAGCAACCTTACTTACTTTAGGTTTGTTTTTGTTTGTCATTAATGCTATTACGTTATTAATGACAGATGCAATCATGGGCAGCAAATTTGAGATTTCTGGATTCGGGCTGGCTCTTCTCATTGCAGTCATCATGTCAATCGTTAATTTAATCATTCAAAAGACGGTATTAGAGCCTAAAAAGAAAAAATAGAAGCGAAAAGTCCGATCCCGATCATATAGGGGCGGACTCAGACTGTAGACAAACTCGAAAAAACGAGTTGTCTACAGTTTTTTATTTTTATTTAGGATAGAGCGGGTTTTCCGAAGCTTACCGCTCGCTTTCCGCGGGAGTCGAGCGGACGCTTCTCCAAACCACTAAAATTCTTCATTTTACTTTTGTAATAAAGGTATCAAAACCTTTTGCTCTAAGCTCATTTGCTAATTTTTCAGCTGATTCATAATGTGAAAATGCCCCTGTTTGAACTTTATAAATAACATTTTTACTAGAACCTTGAATTTTTGATTTCAATTTATAATAATCTTTGATACTTGAAGCAATCGATACCGCACATTTTTTTCGATATTCCATTGAACGGAGCAGAGCTGCTTCCTCCTTATTTGTCATAAAGCCGCATTCAATCAAAATCGCGGTCATTTTTGTTTCGCGAAGTACATGGAAATCAGCTGTTTTAACACCTCGATTTTTCCTCCCTGTTGTTTTAATCAGACTTGCTTGAATGATATTTGCAAGCTGATATGCCTCGTGAGGTTTGCTAGAATGAACAAACGTTTCAATACCTTCTGCAGAATTCCAGCTCGTTCCATATGCATTAGCATGAATGGAAAGATAGCAATCTACACGAAGTTCATTCGCCTTATCCGTCCGTTGTTTTAATGGTATATCTGACATATTCGAATGCACATGAAAAACGGAAACACCTGATAGTTTCTCTAGTTCTTCTGTTAAAAACACCGCAACAGCTGCATTAAATTCAAATTCCCTCATCCCGTCGGGTGTACGTTTTCCTTCCGTATTCGGACCATGGCCAGCATCAATCATAATCTTCAATTTATTTCCCTCCAATTCTTTTAATAGTTGAGCAAGATAAGTGATCTACATACAATGCGTCCGCCTGCCACCGTTGATTTCCGTTCCAGGCGGACGCGTTCCGGGGGGCGTGAGGTGAGCCTCCTCAGTCGCTTCGCGCCTTGCGGGGTCTCACCTGTCACGCTGATCCCCCAGGAGTCGCCGCCTTCCACTCCAATCAACTGGGATATTCTTTTGCTCATAGTAGAGAGACTGTTCATATCTTGCTCTCAAATGTCTCCTGGTGGGATCCCGAGTTGTCCCGCTGGTTTGAAAATGAAATCAAATGAATACGACAAATCCCAAAATAGGCAAAAATTGCGGTCCTCTAGCTTGCGGAAAAAAAAGCACTTGCGAGAACCTTCGCTCCGCTGCCAAATATGGAAGAACGTTTCATACATTTAGGAAGGAGAATCTGCGATTGTTACCAGAACTCCTAGAACGTCTGAAAAGTGGCAGCTCATATACAACATCGTACATCCGTAGAACGATCAAACAAAAGGGGAAAAGTGGATTACGACTTGGAGTCTGGTAGGCATCGCTCCACAAAAATGTGGTACATAAGGACATATCCCATCAGGATGGGTCAACACATTGACGTTTGGCATTTCTGGTTTTGAAAACAAATACCAAATATCCAATAAAGTTTAATCCTTGGTAGGTTTTCGGAAATTCGGCAGATTTACGTCTAGAAATTCCGAGAGTCTATTTTAATTTCATCTATAATGATATAAACTTTGTTCAAAATTAGACACCGTTATATGCAGATGTCCAATATAAAATAGTTTGAAAGGTAGAGTTTCCTCATATTAAAGTGCTAAAATAGAAAAATGAATGTTTTGTCAGCATACAGCTGGCATTGAGTGATATAGAAAACGAGGAGTGATTCAGTTGGCGAAAGTCCGTACAGAAGATATCATTAAGCAATTTGATTTAGAATTAATCAGCGGGGAGGAAGGAATACATAGACCAATCATTACGAGCGATATTTCTCGTCCGGCTCTGGAATTAGCGGGCTTTTTCAACTTCTACCCTGCAGAAAGGGTTCAGCTGCTTGGAAGAACAGAGGTTAGTTTTGGCGAACGACTACTTGAGCATGAAAGAAGAGAGCGGATGGAACTGTTATGCAATGATACAACTCCGGCGATTATCGTTTCTCGCGGTCTTGATATCCCTGAAGGATTAATCGAATCCGCGGAACGTAATAGTGTGCCCCTCCTTCGGACAACGATGAAAACTACGCGTTTTTCCAGTAAGCTGACGAATTACTTAGATGGCAGGCTAGCTCCAACAACGGCTGTTCACGGGGTGCTCGTAGATATATATGGAATCGGTGTCCTCATTACCGGTCAAAGTGGCGTCGGTAAAAGTGAAACCGCACTTGCACTTATTAAGAGAGGTCACCAGCTCGTCGCTGATGATTGCGTAGAAATTCGTCAAGAAGATGAAAATGTCCTTGTCGGAACAGCACCTGAATTACTCGAGCACTTATTGGAAATTCGTGGACTGGGCATCATTAATGTAATGACTTTACTTGGGGCAGGGGCTGTTAGACCGAGTAAAAAAATCACTCTATCTATTCATCTAGAGCTATGGGATGAGAATAAACATTATGACCGGGTAGGACTTGATGAAGAGAAATTGAAAATTATAGATACAGAAATTACAAAGTTGACGGTTCCTGTCCGCCCTGGCAGAAACTTGGCAGTTATTATCGAAGTGGCAGCGATGGACTACCGCCTGAAAAAAATGGGGGTAAATGCGGCACAACAATTTACAGAACGGCTTTCTCAGGTCATTCAAGGTGGTCAGGACGACGATATTTAATGAGGAAAAACTATGTAATTTTATAAAATTGCTACTGCTAATCACTTCAAAAAGGAGTTGCATTTATGGAATCCGGCATTCATCCAATTAATCCGGTTGCATTAAAGCTGGGCCCATTGGCCATCCACTGGTATGGAGTCATCATTGGGCTGGGCATCGCACTCGCACTATATTTAGCTATACGCGAGAGTGAAAAACATAAACTCGACAAGGACACGTTCACAGATCTCATGATTTGGGCCATTCCGATCGCTATTATTTCGGCCCGAATTTATTATGTTTTTTTTCAATGGGAATACTATGCACAAAATCCAGGTGATATTATTAAAATTTGGGAAGGCGGAATCGCCATCCATGGAGCCTTGATTGGTTCCGTTTTAACTGCCATCATTTATACGAAGCGAAAAGGAATTTCTTTTTGGAAAGTGGCTGATATTGCCGCACCTAGCCTTATACTCGGGCAGGCAATTGGCCGCTGGGGAAATTTTATTAATCAGGAAGCCCATGGTGGTGAGGTAACAAGGACTTTTCTTGAAAACTTACATTTACCTCAATTTATCATTGACCAAATGTACATAAAAGGTACTTATTACCACCCGACTTTTTTATACGAGTCTATTTGGGATATTCTTGGCTTTATCATTTTGATCCTTTTAAGAAAAACAAACCTTAGACGCGGAGAGATCTTTTTAAGCTATGTCATTTGGTATTCAATCGGGCGCTTCTTTATTGAAGGTCTGCGAACAGACAGTTTGATGTTGACGGAAAGTTTGAGGATGGCTCAAGTTATTTCTCTTGTTTTAATAGCCGGCGCTATTATTATGTGGACTTACCGTAGACTCACAGGTCAGGCTAAACAGAAGTATTACGAATAAATAATCAACCGTACGGGAGAGAATCAACATGTGGCAGTCTTCAATTAAGAATGGAGTAAAGACAGGGTTAAGAACTACTTGGACGCTAGGGAAAGTTATTTTTCCGATTACATTAATTGTTTCCATGTTGCAGCACACGCCCGTATTACCATGGATCATTAACATCATCGAACCATTTATGGGGCTTATTGGCTTATCCGGAGATGCAGCAATTCCCCTTGTATTCGGAAATTTTCTTAATTTATATGCCGGTATAGCGGGGATTTTATCGGTGGAGTTAACGGTAAAAGAAGTCTTTATCATTGCCGTCATGCTGAGCTTCTCTCATAATCTCTTCATAGAATCTGCTGTGGCCACAAAGGTCGGTGTAAAGATATGGATTATGTTTGTAGTCCGCATTGGATTGGCTATTACCTCGGCAATCATTATTAACCTCGTTTGGAACGGTGGTCAGGAAATAGCACAATATGGAGCGATTGGCGTTCAAGATGAACAGGTTTCAGGATATATGGCAATAGCTGTATTGGGGTTAAAAAAAGCAACCTTTGGAGTGGCGCAGCTTGCGCTCATCGTCATCCCATTGATGGTTGGCATCCAACTTCTGAAAGATTATCAATGGTTAGCCATATTTTCTCGGTGGATGGCTCCTTTTACACGTTTATTGGGAATGAAAGAAAATACATCTACGACTATGGCGGCTGGACTGATGTTTGGTCTTGCATACGGAGCGGGCGCGATGATCCAGGCCGTCAAAGAGGACGGAGTCAGTAAAAGAGATGTGACATTGGCATTTATTTTTCTCGTGGCCTGTCACGCTGTCGTTGAGGATACTTTAATCTTCATTCCTCTTGGCATTCCAGTACTCCCGTTGCTTATCATCCGATTAATTACAGCCGTCATCCTGACGTTAGTTGTGTCAGCTGTATGGAGACGATTGGAAATTAGAGAAGAAAGGGAAATAGCCTAATGAACAAAAAAATCACTACTTTATTGTTTGACTTAGACGGTACTTTAATTGATACGAATGATCTTATCGTTTCTTCCTATCTACACACACTTGGACAGTATTATCCGGGCAAATATGGAAAAGAAGATGTGTTACCGTTTATGGGACCTACACTTCATGAAGTTTTTACGGGCATTGATCCCGAAAAAGTAGAAGAAATGATTGCAATTTATCGAAAATACAATGTTGAGCATCATGATTTACTTGTAAAAGAATTTGACGGTGTATTCGAGACGATTCGGACGCTTCATGAAAATGGCTATAAAATGGCCATTGTGTCAACAAAAGTTCGGAATGTAGTATTAAAAGGTTTAGTCCTTACAAATTTAGATCAATTTTTTGACGTTGTCATATCCCTTGATGAGGTGGAACGTGCGAAGCCGGATCCTGAGCCACTGGAAAAAGCATTGGCGGCACTTGGCTCGACACCTGAAGAAGCAATGATGATTGGAGATAATCATCACGATATTTTAGGCGGGAAAAATGCAGGAACAGCCACTTGCGGTGTGGCCTGGTCATTAAAGGGAAGAGAATATTTGGAAGAATATCAACCTGATTATATTCTAGAGAACATGGCTGATTTATTGGATATTGTTGGAGTCGGAATAAAATGAGAAGAACGGAGCGGTTTCCGGTAGCAGGGGCAAACTCCCTTTGGCATGTATATAAAACGGTACCGTTCTGGAAGGTTGTCCGTAACTTTATCATCATCCAATTGGCGAGATATACGCCCTTTTTAGCTTTGAAAAGCTGGATGTATCGAGTGTTTTTGCGGATGAAGATTGGTGAAGAGACATCGGTTGCCCTCATGGTCATGCTCGATGTCATGTTTCCTGAAAAAATTTCCATTGGTCGCAACACAGTGATTGGCTATAACACGACAATTTTAGCCCATGAGTATTTAATTAAAGAATATCGGCTTGGGAATGTGGAGATTGGCAATGAAGTCATGATTGGTGCCAATTCGACCATTTTACCAGGAATCAAAATTGGCGATCATGCCATTGTATCTGCTGGCACACTTGTTCATAAAGATGTTCCAGCGGGCGCTTTTGTCGGGGGAAATCCGATGCGCATTATTTACACAAAAGACGAACTGAGTGAGCGATGGCAGGACGATCCCATATACGGAAAAAACCCCAAGAAACCTTGATGCCTAGAAATGGCGTCAAGGTTTCTTTTAATAGGGGATAAATTTTTATAAAAAATTCTTCTTTAAAATTTACCCTAGCTCCAGTGCCCAGCGACAACGTCGCTTAACGAGCGCCTTCCGCTTTTCGTGACCTCTTACAGATTTTGTCATTATTAAGATTAAGTGTTTCTACAAACCGGCTTTTGAGTATGATATACTACAAAAAGCGACAATGGAACACGACAACGGAGGATCTCGATGTTTAAAGAATCGAAAGCACTATATAAGAAGGCTAAAATATTCCCTTTTATACCGACTGGTGAATATTATTTTAATAAAGGCATTAAAGCGTATGATCGTTTTGATATAAATAAAGCAAAAAAATATTTAAAGAGAGCACTCGAATTAGAACCTCATGAACCAATGATTGCTTGCCAGCTTGCACTTGTTCATACGGAGGCAGCAGAATATGCTGAATCTAATAAGCTTTTATACGAGGTGCTGAACGAGCTAGATGACAGAATGACAGAATGCCATTATTTTCTGGCAAATAATTTTGCCTACCTTGGCTTGTTTACAGACGCTTATAAGCATGCCCGTCTTTATCTTGACTTAGATCAAACGGGAGAATTTCAAGAAGATGCCGAGGAATTATTAGAACTGATTGGTCTAGAAGACGATGAAAATATTGACGACTTAACAGAACAAGAAGAAATCATTAACCAACAAGATACAGCGAGAAAACTTCTTGAATCAGGTGACTTCGCGAATGCAATTGAAATGCTTGAAAAAGCGGTAGAAGACCATCCGAAGTTTTGGCCCGCACATAATAACTTAGCGCTGGCCTATTTCTATGAAGGTAAGACAGAAAAAGCCGCGGGAGTTTTAGAAAATGTTCTTGAAAAAAACCCGGGTAATTTACACGCATTATGCAACTTAGCGGTTTTCCTTTACTATGAACGACAAACCGAACAGCTTGAAACGCTCCTCACTGCGCTTGATAAGGTACAGCCTCTCCTTTTTGAACAGCGCTATAAATTAGGTGCCACATTTGCTTTAACAGGCAAATATGATCAAGCCTATTTTTGGCTGCGCCAAATTCAAAAATATGGCTTTGACGGGGATGCAGGCTATTATTATTGGCTTGCGAAATCAGCGTATTTTACCGGAAATGAAAAAGTAGCTCATCAAGCATGGAAACAGCTATCGAAAATTAATCCGGAAAAAGCCGTGGTTGAGCCTTGGAGTGAAAAGGAGCAACCAGATCCGCGTAATGGAGAAGATGATGTAGCCATTATGAAAATGCTCCGTAGTGACCGCTTGGAAGAAAGGCTTTATGGAATATTTTTAATCTCGGTATCTGGGCGCCAACAAGAGTTAATTACACACTCTGAATTTAAGCCTCTAGATGACTTTTCACTAACGGAAAAAATTTACTTAGCACATATATTACATTCTGGAAAGAAGGAAAAAATTGATCCGGACGGATTTGTTGAAAAAGGTCATGAAATCGCCCTTCTACTTTTTAACCGGTATAAGGCCCATGGAATGCCAACAAGACCATTACTTATAACATGGTTTTCCATTTTTTTGAAGGCTTTAAAGTCTGGCACAGCGTTTACGAATAAGTCTGCAATCGCTGCCGCTGCTGAGTATATTTGGCTGAGACAAAGTAATAATAAGAAAACCCAAAAAATATTAGCTGAAGAATATGGGATATCACAATCTACATTAAGAAAATATATTCGACTTTTGGAATTACATTCAGATTGAGCATATATTTGGACTCGGCGTCTGTTGTTTAATACGATAGTTATAAAGATTTATGATTAATTACCAACTCGAGTGTTGTCATGATCTCGAGCTGTTTCATTCATAAAAGGAGTGTTACAACTATGTCAGAAGAAAAATTATATGATGTCATTATCATTGGAGCGGGTCCTGCTGGTATGACTGCCGCTGTTTATACGTCAAGAGCCAATTTATCTACCTTGATGATTGAGCGCGGTGTTCCGGGCGGACAGATGGCCAATACCGAAGATGTGGAAAACTATCCAGGTTTCGATCATATTCTTGGGCCTGAGCTATCGACAAAAATGTTTGACCATGCAAAGAAATTTGGCGCAGAATATGCGTATGGTGATATAAAAGAAGTCGTTGATGGTGAAGAGTTCAAGACAGTTAAAGCAGGCAATAAAGAATATAAAGCACGTGCTGTCATTATTACGACTGGGGCTGAATATCGAAAAATGGGCATCCCGGGAGAAAATGATTTGACAGGCCGAGGTGTCTCTTATTGTGCGGTCTGTGATGGAGCATTCTTTAAAGGCAAAGAGATTGTTGTTGTCGGAGGCGGGGACTCTGCTGTTGAAGAGGGAGTGTTCTTAACGAGATTTGCCGAAAAAGTGACGATTGTCCATCGCCGTGATGAGCTGCGTGCGCAAAAGATTTTACAAGATCGCGCGTTTGCAAACGAAAAAGTGGATTTCATTTGGAACCATACTGTAAAAGAAATCAATGGGGAATCCGGAAAAGTTGGTTCTGTGACACTTGTATCAACTGAAAATGGGGAAGAAAAGAATTTTAAAACGGATGGTGTCTTTATTTATATTGGTATGGATCCATTAACTGAACCATTTGCTCAATTAGGTATCACAAACGAAGCTGGATATATTGAAACGAATGAAAATATGGAGACAAGAGTACCAGGTATTTTCGCTGCAGGAGATGTGCGAGACAAGTTGCTTCGTCAAATCGTAACCGCTACAGGTGATGGTAGTATTGCAGCCCAAAGTGCCCAAATTTATATTGAAAATTTGATGGAGCAATTGGCCGTTAAATAAGTAGTAAATAAGTACCGTTCCAAACGGTCTGAATGAACAAAAACGTAACGGGGTCTTAATGATTTTGTAACAGTGGTGAAATGATTTTCGGTTACATTAGATATATGAGATATTGACCCCCTTTTTATACAATATCCCTTTCTGGAAGCACGGGCTATGCCTGTGCTATTTTTTTGTTCTTTCTATGGGCTGTTATTTAAGAAGTGTAAATAGTATAATATTAGGAATAAGACACATGGGAAGAATTTTGCTAGTAATGAAATAGGGGTGGAATAAATGAATGCTATTGCAGCAGATGAAATACAATTAGTCATTATTACAGGAATGTCCGGAGCTGGAAAAACTGTAGCAATCCACAGCTTTGAAGATTTGGGCTTTTTTTGTGTGGATAATTTGCCCCCGGCTCTCATGCCCAAGTTCCTTGAATTAATGAAAGAATCTGGAAATAAAATGAATAAAGTTGCACTTGTTATGGATTTACGGGGCAGGGAGTTTTTTGACACACTTGTACGAATTATTGACGAACTTTCTGATTCAACCTGGGTAACGCCACAAATTCTTTTTCTTGACGCAGATGACGCTGCGCTCGTTCGAAGATATAAAGAAACACGCAGATCACATCCACTTGCACCTGCAAGTTTACCTTTAGAAGGCATTAAACAGGAGCGCATTCTTTTGGATGAATTAAAAGGGCGCGCGCAGTTGCTTTATAACACATCGAGCATGAAGCCAAAGGAACTTCGGGAAAAGATCATTGAGGAGTTTTCCGCTAATAAACAGACGATCTTTACAGTGAATATCATGTCATTTGGTTTTAAACACGGTATTCCGATTGATGCTGATCTTGTCTTTGATGTACGTTTTTTGCCCAATCCGCATTATATAGACCATATGCGCCCTAAAACAGGACTCGAAAAAGAAGTGTCCAGCTATGTTTTAAGATGGAATGATACGCAAAAGTTTCTTACAAAAACAATTGATTTACTTACATTTATGCTTCCTTTATATAAAAGGGAAGGGAAAAGTCAACTCGTTATTGCGATTGGCTGTACTGGCGGCCAGCACAGGTCTGTTGCACTCGCTGAGCATATTGGGAATTTTTACAAGAATGATTATCGGATTCAAGTTACACACCGAGATATTCAGAAGAGAAAGGAATTGGCCTGATGATACAGGAACCTTCAAAACCGAAAATCGTTGTCATTGGCGGAGGTACAGGGTTGCCGGTGCTTTTGCGGGGGCTTAAAAAGTATCCCGTTGATATTACCGCAATTGTAACGGTTGCTGATGACGGTGGAAGTTCGGGAAGAATAAGAACTGAGATGGAAATACCGCCTCCTGGCGATATAAGAAATGTGCTAGCAGCCTTATCCGATGTTGAGCCACTTGTAGAAGAAATGTTTCAGCACCGTTTTAACACAACAAATGAGCTTTCGGGCCATTCCTTGGGCAATTTGATTATTGCTGCTCTAACTTCAATTACCGGTGATTTTGTCCATGCGGTACAGGAAATGAGCCGGGTCCTAAATGTTCACGGAAAAGTTCTGCCGGCAGCCAATCAGAGCGTTGTCCTCCATGCTGAGATGGAAGACGGTACGATTGTAAGTGGGGAATCAAAAATTCCTTTTTCGGGGAAGAAAATTAAACAAGTGTTTTTAACGCCGGAAATTATTAAGCCACTTCCTGAGACAATCCGGGCTATTCGGGAAGCCGATTTAATCGTTGTAGGGCCTGGCAGCCTTTATACAAGTATCCTCCCTAATTTGCTCGTACCCGGCCTTGGTGATGAAGTATGCAAAGCAACAGCAAAGAAAGTGTATATTTGTAATTTGATGACTCAAGCTGGTGAAACACTCGGCTTTACGGCCAGCAACCACATAGAAGCACTTTATGATCATATGGATTGTAAGTTTATCGACGTTGTTCTAGTTAACAATGAACCTGTACCGGTGCATTTGCAAAATCGTTATCAAGCTGAGCTTGCTCAACCAGTACTATTTGATGTCGACCGGTTAATCGCACTCGGAATGGAAGTCATTTACGATCAAATTATTAGCTATGAAAATGGATTAATCCGACATGATACGGAAAAGGTAGCGAATATCATCTACTCCCTTTTGGGTGGAGAATCGAATCAAATTGCCCAAACATAAAAGTGATTATTAAAGGCTTGCGGAGGTGAAAGGGATGTCGTTTGCATCAGAAACGAAAAAAGAGCTCACCAATCTTGAAGTCAAAGATTGTTGTGCCCAGGCTGAACTTTCAGCTCTTATCAAAATGAATGGTTCTTTGTCTTTTTCCAACCGGATTCTAATCGTAAATATTCAAACTGAAAATGCGGCGATTGCTCGGAGGATTTATACATTAATTAAGAAGCTTTATAACGCGGAGGTAGAATTGCTCGTCAGGAAAAAAATGCGTTTAAAGAAAAATAATGTGTATATTGTCCGATTGAAGAAAAATGCGGAAAAAATACTGCGTAAATTAAAGATTCTCGGGGAAGGCTTCATCTTTATTCATGATATTGAAAAGGGTTTAATCAAAAAGAAATGCTGTAAACGATCTTATTTACGAGGTGCATTCCTAGCGGGCGGTTCCGTCAATAACCCTGAAACATCATCTTACCACCTGGAAGTATTCTCACTTTATAAGGAACATAATGACTCGCTTTGTGAACTAATGAACGATTTTGAATTGAATAGCAAAACACTAGAAAGAAAAAATGGGTTTATCACTTATTTAAAAGAGGCCGAGAAAATAACCGAATTTCTAAATGTAATCGGTGCTCATAACGCATTGCTTCGCTTTGAAGACGTGAGAATTGTCCGTGATATGCGTAACTCTGTGAATAGGCTCGTCAATTGTGAGACAGCTAATTTAAATAAGACGATCGGGGCTGCCCTTAAACAAGTGGAAAATATCCGCTATATTGAAGCGTCAGTTGGATTGGATATTTTACCCGATAAGCTGCGAGAAATAGCTGAACTCCGAGTTGCCCACCAAGATGTGACACTCAAAGAGTTAGGGGAAATGGTTTTAAGCGGACCGATCAGTAAATCTGGAATCAATCACCGCTTGCGGAAAATTAATGAGATTGCAGAAAAACTTCGCACCGGAGATAAAATAACATCAAAATAAAAATAAAGGAGTGAAAAATCTTTGGCACAAAAAGAAGTGGAAGTAAAATTAAAAGCTGGTTTGCAAGCACGTCCTGCTGCCCAATTCGTCCAAGAAGCAAGCCGGTTTTCATCGGATATTTTTCTTGAAAAAGACGGCAGGAAAGTAAATGCAAAAAGCATTATGGGACTAATGAGCCTCGCGGTTGCACCGGGATCGGTTATTACCCTTCACGCAGAAGGCAATGATGAAGACGAAGCTATTGCTACACTAGAGGATTTAGTAATAAGGGAACATTAAAAAAAGTTCCCGAATCGGAGTGTTAAATAAAAGTATTTAGCGCTCCTTTTTCATTTTGAAACAATTGTTTCGCGAAGGAGAATGTGGATGCTAAAACGATTTTTTTCATATTATAAGCCGCATAAGCGTCTATTTATTATTGACTTTTCAAGTGCTGTTGTTGTCGCCATTCTTGAATTGGCCTTCCCGGTAGCCGTCCAATGGTTTATTGATAAACTGCTGCCGAGCGGCGATTGGAATACGATTGTGACGATAGGCGTGCTATTGCTGATCGTTTATTTAGTCAGTACAGTGCTTCAATTTATCGTCAGCTATTTAGGTCATAAACTAGGAATTAATATTGAAACAGACATGCGTGAACAATTATTTACCCATGTACAGCGCCAGTCTTTCAGATTCTTTGATAATACGAAAACCGGCCATGTGATGAGCCGCATTACGAATGATTTATTTGACATCGGAGAGCTTGCACATCATGGTCCAGAAGACTTTTTTATCGCCATCATGACTTTCATCGGTGCATTTTTAATTATGTTCAATATCAATCCCGAACTTGCTATCATCGCAATTATTATGGTGCCGTTTCTTGTTTGGCTTGTGACGTTTTGTAACGTAAAAATGAATCATGCCTGGAAAAATATGTACAGTAAAATTGCCGATGTTAACGCAAGAGTTGAAGACAGTGTTTCAGGTGCTCGGGTTGTCCAGTCGTTTACGAATGAAGAGTTTGAAATTAACCGATTTAAAAAAGATAATGGTAGTTTTCGACTCGCAAAGCTTGTAGCTTATAAAGTAATGGCCGGAACCCATTCAAGCATTTATATGATGACTCGGCTCGTAACACTAGTAGTTTTAGTAGTCGGTGCGTGGTTCAGTTTTAATGGTAAGCTTACATATGGAGAGCTTGTCAGCTTTGTTTTATATGTAAATGTATTGATTAAACCTGTTGATAAAATCAGTGCACTTCTTGAGCTATACCCGAAAGGAATGGCTGGTTTCAGGCGTTTTCTTGATTTAATTGATCAAGAACCGGAAATTAAGGATCGCCCCGACGCTGAAGCTGTAAATGGCTTAATGGGGGATATTAGGTTTAATGATGTTCATTTCAGATATGATGAACATAAAGCAGTACTTGAAGGAATCAACTTAAATATCCGTGCTGGCGAAACGATTGCCTTTGTTGGTCCATCAGGTGCAGGAAAAACTACCATTTGTTCTTTAATTCCACGCTTTTATGATGTGAATGAAGGGGCTATTTCGATTGATGGCATTGATATTCGCGATATGACAAAGCATTCGCTTCGTTCTCATATCGGTATCGTCCAACAGGATGTGTTTTTGTTTACGGGAACAATTAAGGAAAATATCGCGTATGGAAAGAAAAATGCCAGTGAGGAAGAAATCTTTGAAGCTGCTCGAAAAGCCCATCTAGTAGATTTCATTGCCTCGCTTCCTGAAGGCTATGAAACACAAATTGGAGAGCGTGGTTTAAAATTATCCGGTGGGCAAAAGCAGAGACTTGCAATCGCCCGGATGTTCCTAAAAAATCCGCCGATCCTCATCTTGGATGAAGCCACTTCGGCACTTGATACGGCAACCGAAAAAATTATCCAGCAAGCATTAAACGAATTGGCTGCAAATCGGACAACCCTGGTGATTGCACACCGATTGGCGACCATCCGTAATGCAGATAGGGTAATCGTTGTGACAGAAGAGGGGATTGCGGAAGACGGGACATATTCAGAGCTGGTCAATCAAGGCGGCATCTTTGCAAAGCTACATCACATTCAATTTCAGGAAGTTTAAAAAATAAAAAACGCTTGGTGAATTTCATTCACCAAGCGTTAATTAATTATTTTTTAGATGCCATGTCATCGTTTCTGTTAATAATCTGGTCGATTAAGCCGTATTCTTTTGCTCTTTCAGCTGTCATGAAGTTATCGCGGTCAGTGTCGCGGCTGATCACTTCAATCGGTTGCCCAGTACGGTCTGCTAAAATTTGGTTTAGCTTTTCGCGCAAGAAGAGAATTCGTTTTGCAGCGATTTCAATCTCAGTCGCCTGACCTTGTGCCCCACCAAGTGGCTGGTGAATCATTACTTCACTGTTTGGCAGTGCATAGCGTTTACCTTTCGTACCTGCGGCAAGCAAGAATGCTCCCATTGATGCAGCCATCCCAATGCAGATTGTTTGAACGTCAGGCTTGATGAATTGCATCGTGTCATAGATTGCCATACCCGCTGTAATACTTCCGCCCGGGCTATTAATATAGATTGATATATCCTTTTCTGGATTCTCAGCTTCTAGGAATAAAAGCTGTGCAACAATCGAGTTAGCTACATTGTCGTCTATTCCGCTTCCAAGCATGATAATCCGGTCTTTCAATAACCGCGAATAAATATCGTATGCGCGCTCCCCACGGTTCGTTTGTTCAATAACTGTTGGAATTAAATTCATACTCTTTCTCCTCCTTTATTAACCGGCCTTTATGTAATGGCCGAATGCCTACTAATACTGTATGTAGTTTAATAATACAATGATGGTCAGTAAAGGTCAAATAACAAGCTATTATTTTATACATATTAACCATCTCACTTTATTTTAAACCATAAAAGGCTTGCAAAGGGTAATTAATTGTCTTATAATCATATATCGTACGGTAAAAAAAACGTGCCCTCGTAGTGTAACGGATAACACGTAAGATTCCGGTTCTTGAGATGTGGGTTCGATTCCTGCCGAGGGCGTAACTTAATCAAGGCATTAGCTGACCTAGAGAGAGCGTAAATTATATCAATAATTTACGCTCTCTTTTTATGTCACCAATAATACCTAGCCTCCCAAAGGTATTCTTCACTTTATATTCACAAGAACACAAATAAAAGAGCGCCCGGCGAAGCGCTCTTTCAGGTGAGGACAAATAAAAATGGACACAAGCAGAATTTGGTTACTTTACCTTTTAGATAAGGCGGGGAGACTAACTAATAAACAAATGCTGTGCCGACAATAATCAACAAAATGAACAGTACAACGATTAAAGCGAATGAAGTACCATAGCCACCACCATAGCCACCGCCATAGCCGCCATAACCACGACCACAGAAGCCCATAAATAACACCACCTTTCGAAAGGTTAATACATTTTATGCAAGTTACAGTGAAACGAGCTAGGGATTAGCGGACAAGAAAAAAAATGGTTGTATTTATTAATTAGAGTAGAAATGTTGGGCCAACGTTTATTTTTTTAATATTTGGGCTAAAAAGATGTTTACAAACTCTTCGTTCATGGATATAATTACCATTGAAGTGAAAATTCTTAAAGGAGGTCGAATGAAATGATCAAATCAATTAAAACAGTAAAAAATCAAACGCAATTAAATATTTTACCAATTCGACCTACAGGGAATGGATCGATTAATTTCTAACTATACAATATCCATGCCGCAGGGAGAATTGTGCCTCTGCGGCTTTTTTATGCCTATTTAAAGCCGCGGGAGCAGTGTCTCTTTGCGGCTTTTTTATGCCCATTTTTAGCCGCAGAAGGATTGTCTTTTTGCGGTTTTTGTGTTGGCTGGATGCAGACGCCCAGTGCACGGATATTAATTAATTTGAGGAGGTGATACAAATGACATTAAATATTTTATTTATGACGATTACGATTAAAAAACGTAAAATGACTGTTGAAGAAGCACTTCATCATCGAGAGGTACAGAAGATTTATGACGAAAATAGAGACCGTCAAATTTCTTTATATCGTCCATACTAATTTTTTAATAAAAACTTGAAAGGTGGTATTATATATGATTTTTCTTATCCAAGGTCGTCAATCAATTTATGGGGTCTATAAAGATACAACCTAACGAGGCATCGCTATCCCCCTTCACTGAAAAGGTGAAAAGGGGGATTTTGTTTGTCATTATTGATATAATAAATCAAAAGCATGAAGGAATGATGGTGTGGAAATTATAATCTATACACGCAAACAATGTCCGCTCTGTGAAGATGCGATAGCAATCATACAAATGCTTCAAAAAGACCATTCTTTTAAAATTATTGAAAAGGATATTGAGACAAATGATGAATGGACGGAGAAATATGGAATCATGATCCCTGTTGTTGAAATTAAGGGAGAGGTAATCCAATATGGGATCATTGACCCTGTTGCAATTGAAGAAAGATTGAGAAAACATATGAATTGAAAATTTTTTTTCTTCATGATAATATAAGGAAGTGTTGGGGATATTTTTTTTAGCGGCAACGGGACATATTTTGTCTTACTGGGACGCAAAGTGACCTACGGTTTTAGAGGAGCAATTATATGCACACTTTCTTGAAGACTCAATCTCAAATAGTACCTGATATGCTGGAAGTCATGCAGAAGCGCTATCAGATCCTTCGCTCCATTCGCTTAACAGAGCCCGTCGGAAGGCGAACGCTTGCAGAAATGCTCGGTACGACCGAACGGATCCTTAGAAGCGAAGCTGAGTTTTTAAAATCACGCCAGTTGATTGATATTAAAACTGCAGGGATGATGGTTACTTCAAAAGGGAATCGGCTACTGCTTGAACTAGATGAGATGATGAGGGAAATCACTGGCATTAAACAATTGGAACGCCGATTAAAGGAAATACTTCACATTGCTGAAGTCGTAATCGTACCGGGAGATAGTGATGAAACTCCGCTTGTCAAGGAAGAGATTGGAAAGGCTTGTGCTGAAAAATTATATAGCTCCTTTTCCGACGAGGATATCATTGCAGTGACCGGTGGGACAACGATGGCATGTACTGCCGAGATGCTTTCCGCTCATATGGGAGAAGAAAGAAATCTCCTCTTTGTACCGGCACGTGGCGGTATTGGAGAAGATGTCAAAAATCAGGCAAATGTTATTTGTGCAACAATGGCAGAAAAAACGGGTGGGTCTCATCGTGTCTTATATGTTCCGGATCAAGTTGGTCGAGAAGTGTACGAGTCACTTCTCAAAGAACCTGCCATCACGGAAATTTTGAGCATTATTAAATCAGCTAAAATCGTTCTTCATGGAATAGGGGATGCCATTACGATGGCAGGCAGACGAAGAACAAATGAGGCAACAATGAAAAAAATAATAGAAGAAAAAGCAGTTGGTGAAGCATTTGGCTATTATTTTAATGAAAATGGGGAAATAGTACATAAAGTCCCCACAATTGGCATTCAAATTTCCGATTTACATGATGGGCGAGTTGTAATTGCTGCAGCTGGAGGGAAATCTAAAGCTAAGGCAATAAAGTCTTATATGAAGAGTGCGCCACATTCAACCATTCTCATCACAGATGAAGGCGCAGCAAATGAGTTTTTAAAAGGACATCTATAAAGGATGCAACCTTTTAAATATAGATTTAATGTTTTATTAAAAGGAGGAAATTAACATGGCAGTAAAAGTTGGTATTAATGGTTTCGGAAGAATCGGAAGAAACGTTTTCCGTGCAGCACTAAATAATCCTGATGTGGAAATCGTGGCGGTCAATGACTTGACAGATGCTAACATGCTTGCACATTTGTTGCAACATGACACAGTTCACGGTTCACTACCAGAAAAAGTAACAGTAGACGGCGACACAATCGTTGTTGGCGAACACCGTATTAAAGTTCTTGCTGAGCGGGATCCTGCTGCACTTGGTTGGGGAGACTTAGGTGTTGAAGTTGTAGTTGAGTCGACTGGCCGTTTCACAAAACGTGAAGATGCTGCGAAACATATTGAAGCAGGTGCTAAAAAGGTTATTATTTCTGCTCCAGCTAATGGTGAAGACATCACAATTGTTATGGGTGTTAACGAAGACAAATATGAAGCTGCAAACCATCACGTACTTTCAAACGCATCTTGTACAACAAACTGTCTTGCTCCATTTGCTAAAGTATTAAATGATAAATTCGGCATTGTGCGCGGAATGATGACAACTGTTCACGCATATACGAATGATCAGCAAATCTTGGATCTTCCGCATTCAGATTATCGTCGTGCTCGTGCAGCAGCTGAAAATATCATCCCTACAACTACTGGTGCTGCAAAAGCAGTTGCGCTAGTATTGCCTGAATTGAAAGGTAAATTGAACGGGATGGCAATGCGCGTTCCTACGCCAAACGTTTCAGTTGTAGACCTTGTTGCTGAACTTGAGAAAGATGTTACGGCAGAAGAAGTAAACGCGGCGCTTAAAGAAGCTGCCGAAGGCGAATTGAAAGGCATTATGGCTTACACAGAGGAGCCGCTTGTATCTTGCGATTACAACGGTGACACTCATTCTTCAACAATCGATGCACTTTCTACAATGGTTCTTGAAGGAAACATGGTTAAAGTTCTTTCATGGTATGACAACGAAACTGGTTATTCAAACCGCGTTGTAGACCTAGCTGCATATATTGCTAAACAAGGTCTATAAGATTTAAAAAATGAGCACCCGCCTTTATTCGAGCAAATATTGGATAAATCACGGTGCGACATTTATAATAAAGGAATGAAGGGGGAGCGGGGAACAATCCCCCTCCCTTTATTTATATAAAAAAGGAGGCTTGCGCGATGGAAAAGCAATCAATTAAAGATGTGGATGTTAAAGGAAAGCGTGTTTTTTGCCGTGTCGACTTCAACGTTCCGATGAGTGAAGGGAAGGTAACGGATGACACGAGAATCCGTGCAGCATTGCCAACAATCCAATATTTGTCTGAACAAGGCGCCGTAGTTATTTTAGCGAGCCATCTCGGTAGGCCTAAAGGTGAAGTTAAGGAAGAATTAAGACTGACGCCTGTAGCTAAACGGCTTGGAGAATTACTTGGCAAGGATGTTAAAAAAGCAGATGAAGCATTTGGCGACACTGTAAAAGATCAAGTTTCATCACTTCAAGATGGGGACATTATCCTTCTGGAAAACGTTCGTTTTTATCCGGGCGAGGAAAAAAATGATCCGGATCTTGCGAAGGCATTTGCGGAATTAGCAGATTTATATGTTAATGATGCATTTGGAGCCGCTCACCGTGCACATGCATCCACGGAAGGCATTGCAAAATATCTTCCATCCGTAGCTGGATTTCTTATGGAAAAAGAGCTGGAGGTTCTTGGAAAGGCATTATCCAATCCGGAACGTCCGTTTACCGCAATCATTGGCGGAGCTAAAGTAAAAGATAAAATAGGCGTCATTGAACATCTTCTTGATAAAGTAGACAATCTCATTATAGGCGGCGGACTTGCTTATACGTTTATTAAGTCGCAAGGACATGAAGTTGGAAAATCTTTATTGGAAGAAGATAAAATAGAGCTTGCACAATCATTTATAGAAAAAGCAAAAGAAAAAGGCGTTAAATTCTATATGCCTGTAGATGTCACTATTGCCGATGACTTCTCCGAAAATGCCAATACAAAAACGGTCTCAGTCGAAGAAATTCCAGCAGACTGGGAAGCATTGGATATTGGCCCGAAAACAAGGGAAATCTACAAGAGTGTCATTCAAGATTCCAAGCTTGTCATTTGGAATGGACCGATGGGTGTATTCGAATTAAAACCATTTGCTCATGGAACAAAAGCAGTGGCAGATGCGCTTGCGGAAGCAAAAGATACATACTCTGTCATTGGCGGCGGCGACTCAGCTGCAGCAGTGGAACAGTTCGGGCTTGCAGATCAGATGAGTCACATTTCAACAGGTGGCGGTGCATCACTCGAGTTTATGGAAGGTAAAACCTTGCCGGGCGTTGCCGCGCTTGACGATAAATAAAATCCGCTTTTCTTATACGGATAATGGAAGGATGGATATTTAATGCGAAGACCAATTATCGCTGGTAACTGGAAAATGAACAAAACACTTCAGGAATCACTAGATTTTGCTAAAGAGGTAAAAGCTGCAGTTCCTGCCAAAGACAAAGTTGATGCGGTCATTTGTGCACCTGCATTATTTCTAGGACAACTGAGTGCAGAAGTCCAAGGGTCTGATGTAGCTATAGGAGCGCAAAATATGCACTACGAAGAAAGCGGTGCTTTTACAGGAGAAATTAGTCCTGCTGCGCTTCAAGATTTAAACGTATCATATGTTATTCTTGGCCATTCAGAGCGTCGGGAAATGTTCAATGAAACAGATGAAGGGGTCAATCAAAAAACACATGCTGCATTCAGTCATGGCTTGACGCCAATTGTTTGTGTGGGCGAAACGCTTGAACAAAGAGAAAACAATCAAACGACACAACTTGTAGGAGTTCAAGTTGAAAAGGCGTTGCAAGGACTTTCGGAAGAACAAGTAAAACAAACTGTCATTGCTTACGAACCAATCTGGGCGATTGGAACAGGCAAATCTTCCTCAGCAGCAGACGCAAATGAAGTTTGTGCACATATTCGTCAAGTAGTAGAAAAAAGCTTCTCTAAATCTGCTGCAGATGCAATTCGGATTCAATATGGTGGGAGCGTGAAACCGGAAAATATTAAAGAATATATGAATGAACCTGATATTGACGGTGCGCTTGTTGGCGGTGCCAGCTTAGAAGCTCAATCTTTCCTCCAGTTATTGGAGGCGGCTGCAAATGAGTAAAAAAGCACCAGTTGCCCTGATTATTCTGGACGGTTTCGGCTGTCGCAAAGAAAAACAAGGTAATGCTGTTGCCCAAGCAAAGAAACCTAATTTTGATCGATACTGGAATGAGTTTCCTCATAATCAGCTTACAGCTTGTGGTGAAGCTGTGGGTCTACCTGAAGGCCAAATGGGAAATTCAGAAGTAGGGCATTTGAATATTGGGGCAGGCAGAATTGTTTATCAAAGTTTAACCCGAGTAAATGTCGCCATTCGAAGCGGTGAATTTGAACGAAATGAAACCTTTCAATATGCCATTGACCATGTAAAGAAAACGGGCAAGAAACTTCACCTTTTCGGTTTGCTTTCAGATGGCGGTGTCCACAGTCATATTGATCATCTTTACGCTTTATTAAAGCTTGCAGCTGATCAAGGTGTAAAAGATGTTTTTGTCCATGCCTTTCTTGATGGTCGGGATGTTGGACCGAAAACAGCAGAAAAATATATTAAAGCTACACAAGAAAAGATGGAAGAATACGGTGTCGGACAGTTCGCAACAATTTCTGGGCGTTTTTATTCGATGGACCGTGATAAACGCTGGGATCGTGTTGAAAAAGCATACCGCGCGATGGCTTACGGTGATGGCCCGCTTTATACAGATCCATTGACAATGATCAGTGATTCTTATGATCACGGGATATTCGATGAATTCGCTATTCCTTCCGTGATGACAGATGAAGATGGACAGCCGATTGCAACTGTCGATAGTGAAGATGCAGTCATTTTCTATAATTTCCGTCCTGACCGGGCTATTCAAATTTCCAATGTATTTACTAATGAAGATTTTACGGCGTTTGACAGGGGCGAAAATCGTCCGAAGCATTTATATTTTGTTTGTATGACTCATTTTTCTGAGACTGTAGATGGCTATGTTGCCTTTAAAACGGTCAATTTGGATAAAACGCTTGGACAAGTGATTTCTGAAAATGATATGTCTCAGCTCCGAATTGCGGAAACAGAGAAATATCCGCATGTTACCTTCTTTATGAGTGGTGGCAGGGAAGAAACATTCCCTGGAGAACAACGAATTTTAATTAATTCGCCAAAAGTTGCCACATATGATTTAAAACCGGAAATGAGTGCTTACGAAGTAACGGAAGCTCTTTGTGAGCAAATCGCTGACGACAGGTTTGACGCGATTATCTTAAATTTCGCCAATCCTGATATGGTTGGTCACTCAGGTATGCTTGAGCCAACGATTCAAGCGATTGAAGCCGTTGATGAGTGTCTTGGCAAGGTTGTTGATTTGATTCTTGAAAAGGGCGGAACAGCAATTATTACGGCTGATCACGGAAACTCTGATGAGGTCGTTACGCCGGAAGGTACGCCAATGACAGCTCATACAACGAACCCAGTTCCTGTAATTATTACGAAAAAGGGTATAGAAATACGTGGTGGCGGCATTCTTGCTGATCTCGCACCAACCATGCTTCATTTATTGCGACTTAATAAGCCTGAGGAAATGACAGGTAATACATTGATTATAAGTGAATAATAGCGTGTAACTGATCGAAATAAAATTTTAAGGAGAGATTTTCATGCCATTCATTACACAAGTTTATGCACGTGAAGTACTTGATTCCCGCGGGAATCCAACAGTTGAGGTAGAAGTATACACAGAAACAGGAGCTTTTGGCCGCGCATTGGTGCCAAGTGGAGCATCGACAGGGGAGTACGAAGCAGTTGAGCTTCGTGACGGAGATAAAGACCGCTACCTTGGTAAAGGCGTAGAAAAAGCTGTTAGTAATGTAAATGACGTAATTGCTGAAGAAATCATTGGCTTTGATGTTACAGACCAAGTTGGCATTGATAAAATGATGATTGAACTTGATGGAACAGATAATAAAGGTAAACTTGGCGCTAACGCGATTCTAGGTGTATCCATGGCGGCAGCTCGTGCAGCAGCTGATTTCCTTGGATTAGAACTTTATCAATACTTAGGTGGCTTCAATGCGAAGCAACTTCCTGTTCCAATGATGAACATTTTGAATGGCGGCGAGCATGCTGATAATAACGTTGATATTCAAGAGTTTATGATCATGCCAGTTGGCGCTCCGAATTTCAAAGAAGCGCTACGCATGGGAACAGAAATTTTCCATAGCTTACGATCTGTTTTAAAAGAAAAAGGCTTAAATACGAGTGTTGGTGATGAGGGTGGGTTTGCTCCAAACTTGAAATCTAACGAAGAAGCACTTGAAACAATTATGGTTGCAATCGAAAAAGCGGGTTATAAAGCAGGCGAACAAGTTAAGCTTGCCATGGACGTTGCTTCTTCCGAATTCTACAGCAAAGATGACGGCAAATATCACCTAAGCGGTGAAGGAATCGTTAGAACGTCTGAAGAGATGGTTGATTGGTATCAGCAGTTAGTAGAAAAATACCCAATCGTTTCAATCGAAGACGGTTTGGATGAAAACGACTGGGCTGGCCATAAACTATTGACTGAGCGTATCGGTAAAAAAGTTCAACTCGTTGGAGACGACCTATTCGTAACAAATACGGAGAAACTCTCACGCGGAATCGAAGAAGGCGTTGGGAACTCAATCCTTATTAAAGTAAACCAAATTGGTACATTGACAGAAACATTTGATGCGATTGAAATGGCGAAGCGTGCAGGTTACACAGCTGTTATCTCCCACCGCTCTGGTGAAACGGAAGATAGTACAATTGCAGACATCGCGGTTGCGACAAATGCTGGGCAAATTAAGACTGGTGCTCCATCACGTACAGACCGTGTTGCGAAATACAACCAGCTTCTTCGTATCGAAGATCAACTCAATGACACTGCTCAATATTTGGGCGCTAAAACATTCTACAACATTAAACAGTAATATAAATTAACGGGGCGTGTTCCCCTGGGGTCAGACCCCAGGGAGGACACGTCCAATTTTCATCTTGTACAGAGTTTCGGTTTATGGTACATTTAGAGTACATATTTTGGACTTAGATTACTGGCTAGCTTCAGGCGCCATCGGCTCGAGGTCATAAGCTAATCTGTCAAGAAGGTAAAAACCAACCTTCCTGCCAGCTTGTCTTATGCTTGTCGCCTAAAACTGAGCGCCTTACGCTTTTCGTTATCAGGAGGTGTACTTCGGTGCATGCATTGGCTATTACATTATTGGTTATAGTTTCAATTGGTCTTATTATTGTCGTTTTATTGCAGTCAGGAAAAAGTGCGGGTCTTTCAGGCGCCATATCCGGTGGAGCTGAACAGCTATTCGGGAAGCAAAAAGCACGAGGAATGGATTTAATCCTACATCGTATTACAGTCGTATTAGCGGTGTTATTCTTCCTTTTAACAATTGCAGTTGCATTCTTTGCAGCATAAACAAACAACTTAACCTGGCCTCAAGGCCGGGTTTTTTTGTTGCCCTTCGACAAGTGACAGGCACCACCCGAATTTTGTCGAATGAAAATCTAATTTGTGGATTGTTATGCCGGTCTTTGTTAAAAATAGAAGTATAAGAAGTAAAGGAGTTATCATCTATGAAAATTAAACTTCCACAGCCGTTTACGTTTAAAGCGGGGGAGAGGGCGGTACTGCTTCTTCATGGCTTCACGGGAAATAGTGCTGATGTAAGGATGCTCGGAAGATTCTTAGAGAAAAACGGTTATACATGTCATGCACCTCAATATAAAGGACATGGTGTCCCACCTGAAAACCTTGTGCATACAGGGCCTGATGATTGGTGGAAAGATGTTATGGATGGCTATAATCATTTGAAAGAATTAGGACATGAAGAAATCGCTGTTGCAGGCCTATCTTTAGGCGGGGTATTTTCTTTGAAACTAGGTTACACTGTACCTGTAAAGGGAATTATACCAATGTGTGCACCGATGTTTATTAAAAGTGAAGAAATCATGTATCAGGGCATCCTTGATTATGCTCAAGAATTTAAAAAGTTCGAAGGTAAGTCTGACGAAGAAATTTCTCAGGAAATGCAGGAATTTAAAAAAACACCAATGAACACTTTAAAAGCACTTCAAGGATTAATTGCTGATGTTCGCAATGATGTCGATATGACCTACGCTCCACTCTTTGTCGTTCAAGCAAGGAATGACAGGATGATAAATACAGATAGTGCTAATATCATTTATGAACAAGCGGAGTCAGTACATAAAGATTTGAAATGGTATGAGAAGTCAGGTCATGTTATTACACTTGGCCCTGAAAAAGAAGAGCTTCACACTGATGTATACCATTTTCTTGAGAAACTAGACTGGTCGGTGTAAGCATTAAAGGAGGGAACAAATAGATGGATGAGAACATAAAAGCGCACGTAGACAAGGTTTTGGCCTATATGAAAGAGGAAGCATATAAGCCGTTGACCGTGAATGAATTAGAAGAGGCGTTTGAGATAAATGATGCATTAGAATTTAAGGACCTTGTCAAAACGCTTGTTCAGATGGAGGAGAAAGGGCTCGTAGTCAGAACAAGAAGCAATCGATATGGACTTCCCGAAAAGATGAATCTTGTACGTGGTACATTGTCAGGTCATGCAAAAGGCTTTGCTTTTCTACTTCCTGAAGAAGTTGGACTCGATGATATCTTCATCCCTCCACATGAAAAAAATGGCGCGATGCATGGCGATAAGGTTTTGGTCAGAGTTTCAGCTAATAGCTCAGGAACACGCCCTGAAGGTGCAGTCGTACGTATTTTGCAGCGTGGAGCGGAGCAAATTGTTGGAACTTATACAGAAAGCAAGCACTTTGGATTTGTCATTCCTGATGATAAGAAAATTGCCGATGATATCTTTATTCCGAAAAACGCGGATATGGGCGCGGTCGAAGGTCATAAAGTAGTTGTAAAAATTACTTCTTTTCCTGAGGATCGCAAAAATGCTGAAGGGGAAATTATTCAAATTCTTGGGCATAAAAATGATCCGGGGGTCGATATTCTTTCAGTTATTCATAAACACGGTTTGCCACTTGCTTTTCCTGATGAAGTAATGGACCAGGCAAATAGTGTTCCGGAAACGATAGATGAGTCCGAAATTCCAAACCGGAGAGATTTGCGCGGCGAAACAATTGTCACTATTGACGGCGCAGATGCAAAAGATTTGGATGATGCTGTAACGGTTACGAAGCTGGATAACGGAAACATCAAGCTTGGCGTCCATATCGCTGATGTGAGCCATTATGTAACTGAAGGTTCTCCGATAGACAGGGAAGCATATGAACGTGGAACTAGTGTTTATTTAGTAGACAGAGTGATTCCGATGATTCCTCATCGTTTATCGAACGGTATATGTTCCCTTAACCCGCAGGTAGATCGCTTTACTCTTTCCTGCGAAATGGAATTGAATGCACAAGGAGAAGTGGTTAATCACGAAATTTTCCAAAGTGTGATTAAGACAACCGAACGGATGACATATTCCGATGTTAATAAAATATTGATGGACAAAGACGAAGACTTGCGCAAAAAATATGAGAATCTTGTTCCAATGTTTGAATTGATGGAGGAATTACAAGGAATTCTGCAAAATAAGCGGATGAAACGCGGTGCCATTGATTTTGATTTTAAAGAAGCAAAAGTGATTGTAGATGAGGAAGGCAAGCCAACGGATGTCGTGATCAGGGAACGTTCAATGGGGGAACGGATAATTGAGGAGTTCATGCTTTGTGCAAACGAGACCATTGCAGAACATTTTCATTGGCTGGATGTACCATTCATCTATCGTATCCATGAAGATCCAAAGGAAGAAAAACTGCAGCGCTTCTTTGAATTTATTACGAATTTTGGGCTGATTGTCCGTGGTACGGCAAATTCCGTCCATCCCCGCGCATTACAGGAAATTATTGAAGCAGTGGAAGGCAAGCCTGAAGAAATGGTCATTTCCACATTGATGCTGCGATCAATGCAGCAGGCAAAGTATAATCCTGAAAGTCTTGGTCACTTCGGCCTATCGACAAAATACTATACTCATTTTACCTCGCCAATTCGTCGTTATCCTGACTTAATTGTGCATCGTCTAATTCGAACGTATTTGATTGAAGGCAAGCTAGATGATACGACACGTGAGAAATGGAATGCCAATCTTCAAGAAATCGCTGATCATACATCCAAACGTGAACGCCGCGCCGTTGATGCAGAGCGAGATACGGATGAGTTGAAAAAAGCGGAATTCATGGAAGACAAAATCGGCGAGGAATTCGATGGTATCGTCAGCTCAGTTACAAACTTCGGTATGTTTGTAGAACTACCTAACACGATTGAAGGTCTTGTTCATGTAAGCTATATGACGGATGATTATTACCGCTACGACGAACGCCACTTCGCCATGATTGGTGAGCGCACCGGAAATGTTTTCCGAATCGGTGACGAAATTACGGTACGGGTAATTAAAGTCAATAAAGAAGAACATGATATTGATTTTGAAATCGTCGGAATGAAAAATAATCGAAAGCGCAGAGAAGATGATACAAAACCAAGAATTGTGAAACTAAAAGATGCCGGAAAAGAAAATGGCCGCAAGAAGAACGGTGGACCACAAGGTTCCTCTGATGAAGAAGGCTGGTCAACGAGACCACCTAGAAAGAAGAAGAAAAAAACTTTTGAAAATAAACCATCTAATACGAGAAAAAAGCGGACTAGGAAAAAAAGCTGAACGACACGTAAGTAAAAAATCGCACCGTGCACCAAGGTTAGAGGGTTGTACTTCTAACCTTTTTTCCTTTCGTGTATAATAATGAAACAAATAGAATACAGCAAGGGGGTATAAACGAATGCCAAAAGGAGAAGGGAAATTAATTGCCCAAAATAAGAAAGCAGGCCATGATTATTTTATTGAAGAAACATATGAAGCCGGTATTGTCTTACAGGGGACTGAAATTAAATCAATTCGTGCCGGCCGTGTTAATTTAAGGGATTCCTTTGCGCGTATTCATCAAGGTGAAATATATTTGCATAATGCACATATTAGTCCATATGAACAGGGAAATCGTTATAATCACGACCCACTCCGTACAAGGAAGCTGCTTTTGCATCGGAAACAGATCAGTAAATTGATTGGTGAGTCAAAAGAGCAAGGATATTCCATCATTCCGCTAAAGATATATTTAAAAAATGGATTTGCAAAAGTATTGATCGGACTTGGAAAAGGAAAAAAGAAGTACGATAAACGTGAAGACCTGAAACAAAAAGAAGCAAAACGCGATATTGAAAGAGCATTTAGAGAACGCCAAAAAATATAATATAACTCTCTTATCGTTAGTAGCATGTTCGCCAACAATAAAGCGGATATGAAACTAACGCTTTTTTTTCGTCATATGACACATAATTGGTTATATTCTTTAAAATAGGTATTGACTATTTGTTACACCAAGTCTACAATGATATTACAAGTACTAGTCAATTAGTCATGTTGTTGTAAACAAAAAAGTAAACGCTGCCATTAATCAAAATTATAGAACTCTTTCAATTAAAAATAAATAACAATTTCATACTATTAGGTTGGTAAAATTACACATTGTTGAAAGCGCTTTATGATCTGAGTACTTCCTCTTAATCATTACTACAATTTATTGAGAAAGTTTGTGTAAACGAATACTATTTTTGTTCTGAATTACCCTAATATATCAATTATTAGGTGTTAATTCTTCAACGACATGAGAGATTAAAAAGAAAAAAATCGCAGACACAGCGAGAAGAAAAACGGGGGTACGATATGGAAAAGGCTGCGGTCAATCAAGGGGTCGTCGTAACGCCAAAAAAGAAATCATTATTTACTAGGCTTAGGAGTCAGTGGGATCTTCAATTAATGGTTATTCCGGCTATCATTTTTATCTTTATTTTTAGTTACATACCCATGTATGGAATTGTAATGGCTTTCAAAGATTACAACATATTTAAGGGCGTAATGGAAAGTCCTTGGGTCGGATTGAAACATTTTAAAATGTTCTTCGATGCCCCAGAGTTTTCGCAAGTAATGCGAAATACGCTCGTCATTAGTTTTCTGAAGTTTTTTATCGGCTTCCCTGCACCCATCATCCTTGCCCTGATGCTCAATGAAGTAAGGAATATGGCATTTAAGCGGGTTGTCCAAACAGTCAGCTATTTACCTCACTTTCTTTCTTGGGTGATTGTATCCGGCTTTGTCATGTCTCTATTATCGACGGACAATGGCAGCTTAAATATCGCCCTGGAAAAAATGAATGTCATCAATGAGCCGATTGGCTTTCTCAGTATTTCGAAGTATTTTTGGGCGATTTTAGTCACAACGAATGTCTGGAAAGATATCGGATTTGGTTCGATCGTCTATTTGGCAGCGATTGCAGGAATTGACCAGCAATTATATGAAGCAGCTGCGTTAGACGGAGCGAGTCGTTTTAAACAAATCTACTTAATTACCATTCCATCGATTATGCCAGTGATTTTGATCTTTATGATCTTGGCGATCGGCAACCTATTGAATGCTGGTTTTGAGGATATTCTCCTTCTCGGATCCAATCCAGTTGTCAGAGAAGTAGCTGATGTTCTAGACACCTATGTGTACCGAAGGGGTATCCAAAATTCGTTATTTTCTTATGCCACTGCTGTCGGTCTGTTTAAGGCAATCATCAGTGTCGGTTTACTGACAATGGCAAACTTCTTTGCACGCAGAGCGGGGAGCAGCTTATGGTAAAAATCAAAAGCGTAAGCGCCTTGGTCAGCCCCGACAAGCACAAGACGAAGCACGCAGGAAATCCTGATTTCTGGAGTGCTTTGGCTTGTGACCTCGAGGGGCTAGGCGCTGAAGCTAGACGTTTGGAAGAGGGGGATCCCATTGTTAAAAATGACGTTCAGTGATCGCGTTTTATCGATTACCATTTATATCTTGCTTTCTATTCTTGCTTTCGCAACTTTTTATCCGTTTTGGAACGCTTTAGTTATTTCATTCAATAGCGGAATCGATACGATGAAAGGCGGAATCACGTTTTGGCCAAGGGAGTTTTCTTTAGATAACTATAAAGTTGTGTTCCAGGATTCGCGGATATTAAATGGATTTTTCATCTCGGTATCCCGGACGGTTGTCGGAACATTTCTAGCTGTCATGTGTACGGCGATCTTCGCTTACGGAATGTCGCGAAAGGAATTGATTGGCCGTAACTACTATATGATTTTCTGTGTCGTTACGATGTTCTTTAGTGGTGGATTAATCCCGACCTTTATCCTGATCAGGGAACTACATTTATTCAATACGTTTTGGGTCATGGTTATTCCTGGATTGATTAGTGTATGGAACATGATTATTTTCCGGACATTCTTCCAAGCGCTGCCGTCCGGCCTTGAGGAACAAGCAAAAATTGACGGTTGCGGCTATTGGGGAACATTCTTCCGCATTGTCCTCCCGCTCTCAGGTCCGGTAATCGCTACCTTGTCCTTATTTACAGCAGTTTATCATTGGAATGATTGGTTCTCTCCAAGCATCTATATATCGGATCAAGGATTACTGCCTATTCAAACAATGTTACAACAAATTTTAAGTTCGAATATCATGACGGAGCAAATGGCTCAAGCTGATTCTGCGGCTGCAGGACGGATGGCGGCAATGAAATCGGTGTCAACAAAGTCGCTTTCTATGGCGACGATGATGGTTGCGACCATTCCAATCATTTGTGTGTATCCATTTGTACAGAAGTATTTCGTAAAAGGTGTTCTAGTAGGTTCTCTAAAGGAATAATCCTAATGGATTTAAAGCTTCATGCTTTGAATATAAAAAAAGTAACAAGGGGGAAAAGAAATGAGAATAACGAAAAAGTTATCCGCTCTATCTTTAGTAGCCATTCTGATGATTTTTACATTAATGGCGGGCTGTTCGAAAGAAAGTGCCGGCAGTGACAGCAAAGGTAAAACATCAGATTCCGGTAAGGAAAGCAGTGGCTTTAAATTAGGAGAAGATGAACTGGAATACACGATGTACGGTCATTATGACTGGTATACAATGCCGAACTGGGGCGAAGATGTTGCCACTAAGTGGATTAAAGAGAACATGAAAGTAAATGTTAAGCCAATTAGTTCGGGCGGAAATGCAGCACAAAAGTTTAATACAATGATTGTATCCAATGATCTTCCTGACGTAATGTGGTTAGATCGCGGACCAGATATGGACAAGCTGCGTGAAGCAGGAGCACTTGTTCCACTTGATGAGTATATTGAAAAATACCCTAACATTAAAGAATGGGTGGGTGAATCAACACTTAATATGCTTCGTGCTGAAGATGGAAAAGTGTACGGGATTCCTAACTGGTACACTTCACAGCCAAATGGAAATACAGGTTATGTAGTAAATGATAAAATTTATAAAGAGCTAGGTTCCCCAAAATTAGAAACAACAGATGATCTTTATAGTTATTTGAAACAAGTGAAAGAAAAATATCCAGATGTAATTCCTTATGAGCCAGGTCAAGGTGATGGCCTAGACGTTCTATATTCTGCATTTGCTGAAGAGCATCCATCAACATTTGTTGGGTTACGCGCAATACCAAACGGTGATAAGATGACTTCCGTTTTTACAGACCCTGTTTATAGAGAGTCTATGCAGTATATCAGCAAGCTTTTCCGTGAAAAGCTCATTTCACAAGATGCTTTGACGCAAACATTAGACCAAGTAAGAGAAAAAATTATGACTGGTAAGTTTGCTGTTTATGCAGCTTCAAGTCCAACTGAGATTTCTAACTTGGCTCATACAGTTCTAAGAGCGGAAGATCCTGATGCTGGCCTTAAAATGGTTTGGCCATTTCATAAAGAAGGTTTGGATAAAAACAATATCTTCCCTGGAACGTATTCACAGCTTGGCTGGAATGTAAGTGTTATTACGCAAAACGCAAAAAATCCCGAAGCTATCTTTGCTTTCCTTGACTGGATGGTAGGACCTGAAGGTCAACGTAATATTTTCTGGGGACCTGAAGGATTATACTGGGATGGAACAGATGCAGACGATGCACCAATTTTCACTGATAAATACGTAACAGACGTAGAAGAACGAGACAAACTAATGGAAACAACAAACAGCTTCCAATGGGTTGGAAATACAGTATATATTGATCAGTCTAAAACAAAATTTGAATTAACACTTCCTGAAGATCAACAAAACTGGGCAACTAGATACCAAACAGAAATTACTTGGAAGACACAATATAATGGTACGGAGTTCGCAAATCTTTCTCCTATGCCTGATTCTGAAGAAGGATTAACTGAGCAACGTGTCAACGATATTTACGATGAGGCACACGCAAAAGCACTTCATGCGAAGAGTGACGAAGAGGTTCTAAAAATCCTTGACGAAGCGGAAAAATCAGCTCAAGCAGTAGGATATGATAAGTTACTAGAATTTAAAACAAAGAAATGGCAAGATAACGTAGCTAGAATGGCTGGAAATTAATAAGGAAATAACTTTTTAAAAAGCTAAGAGTCTCTCCGGATAGCTCACTTACAATGTAAATGAGTCTGGAAAGACTCTTTGCTTTTTTAGTAATAAGTCTTTGGTATTGACTGTAAATATAGGTGGTGAACTTGCAAATTAGCACACGTATGATATAATAATATTTGTAACACATAGTGCTCAATATCTCCGAGTACCCTTTTATCATGGGGACGTTACGGATTCGACAGGGATAGTTCGAGCTCAGGTTGCGAGTCGAGGGGATCGTCCTCGTAAAAACGTCAAAGCCAATAATAACTGGCAAAGAAAACAACAACTTCGCTTTCGCTGCTTAATAACAGTCGATAGCGGTTCCTCCCTCCATCGCCCATGTGGTAGGGTAAGGGACTCACTTTAAGTGGGCTACGCCGGACGTCCTCCGCCTGAGGACCATGGAAGAGACCAATCAGGCTAGCGCTTCGGATGCCCGTCGATAGGCGGAAGAAGACGCGAAATAATAATATACCGACTACACTCGTAGACGCTTGAGTGCCGATGTTTCTGGACGTGGGTTCGATTAGTAAATAGTCGCCTTGTGTGGTAACACATAAGTGAAAACTCGGCTTTATCGGTGAAACCTAACTCGCGTAACTTGCGATACGGCAATGCCGAGCGGTATGTGGAGTAATCCAACAGCCGTGTATCGACTTATAGGCTGCCAGGACGGCTGGTAGTACTAGGATGCGGAAATCTGCCTGAAGGTCAGGTAAATATACTTTCGCATAATACGCCGAGGGGCCTGTGCAATGCAGGTTCAAGACATAGTCAGTGCCATGACGAAAGCATGGAATAGCACGTCCCACCGTCTCCACCAAATACATATTTGGTGGTTTTTTATTTTTATAATTGAAAAAACATCTCTTCAAATAATAACTTCTTTTTTAGTTTTTCCAAGTGATTATACTGTAAGAACAACTTTGCCTTGAGCGTGACCTTCCTGAAAATATTTGAATGCTTCAGATACTTCACTTAACTTATACCGCTTATCAATTACTGGTTTTACTTTGCCATCCTCAAGTAATTCTTTTACATAAATTAAATCTTTTTGGTTTGCTCTTTGTAAAAGGCTACTCATTTTCTTACTTCCAGTCATTGAAATAAAAGGCCCAAGAACTAAAGCTTGAAACAATTGGGATTCGGCTCCTCCTACATGAACAAAATTCCCATTTGGTTTTAATACACGTTTATAAGCTGAAATGGAATGAGACCCGTTCACACCAAGAATCAAATCATAACGCTCCTCTTTTTCGGTGAAATCCTCTTTTGTATAGTCAATGATTTGGTCTGCTCCTATCGATTGTAATATTTCTATATTTCTTGTACTACATACACCCGTTACTTCAGCCCCAAATGATTTGGCTATTTGTACGGCGAAAGTACCGACACCGCCAGATGCCCCATTAATTAAAACTTTCTTTCCCGACTTAATCTTACCTTTATTACGTAGTCCTTGTAAGGCTGTCACACTTGCCATAGGTGTGGCAGCAGCTTCTTCGAAGGAGATGTTGCTTGGCTTTAAAACTAAAGCATATTCCGGGACAGTTACATATTCAGCAAAACCACCCCAACCACAACCAGAGAGGTCGCCGAATACCTCATCACCTGGTTGGAATTGCTTAACCTCCTTGCCAACAGCTTCAACTATCCCGGCTATGTCACCACCGGGTATGGAATACTTTGGTCTCAGTAATCCGAAAGCAAAGCGAGCTAAAAACGGTTTGCCTTTTAAAAGAACCAAGTTACCAAAATTCAAAGATGCTGTATGAACTTTTACCAATACTTGATTCTCTAAAGGGGAAGGCTTTTCTATCTCTTTTAATTTAAGTACATCAGGTGAACCATATTTGTTACAAACTATAGCTTTCATAAAATGCCCCCAATTATCTTAGACTTTTTTGTATTTCCAAAGACATAAAAGACCCATAACAAAAGATACTGAAGTGTTATTTTTAATGATACGGAATAAAGGATGAAAAGATTCGAAATTTATTTGTCTTTTAAATGTCAAAGAGCGTTGTTGAATTGACGTAATATTCCGGTTTTTAAAAAATATATTCACTTTCCTTGCAAGAGAAAAGGATTTATTATACTTTAGGGACTAATTAAGTTAAAAACTAAGATAAGGAGGCTAAAAATGCCTACAAAAAATGAAAAACCCGTACTTGAAAATTTTGAAGTTGAAAAGGTGTTTGAGGGGCGCGTTCATGAGAGGCACGCATTCACTTTTAAGGTTCAGGGAGCTGAGTTTAAGGGGTATTTTCATGAGGACGAGATTCAATGGCTTCATCCTCACCCAAACCAAATAATCGATGAAAGTAAAGTGGAAACAATTGAATCAACCATATATGAATTAATGGGTAAATATGGCATTTCAAGTGGAATTAAAGATTTAAAAGTAGAAAAAGCATTCGAAGGCCGTATCCACGAACGCCAGCAATTTACTTTAAAGGTGCAAGGCGAGGAATACAAAGGATTTGTTCACCAAGGAGAAATTCAATGGTTCCATCCTCAGCCTCAGCAAAATCTAGAAGATAATCACGTTGAATCAATTGAATCAGAAATACATGAAAAAATATCGAAACAATAAGCTTAGGAAAAACGGCTCGAGTTTTATAAAAAGAAGGCCAACTACTTATGTAAGTTGTTCCGATTTTTATGGAATTCCAATAATAGTATATTAAATAAAAGACCAAATCGCATAGTGATTTGGTCTTTGTCTTTGTTGGTATATCAACAATCTCATTGATAATCGTCCGAATTATGTTCCATTTATCATTGTCAAAATGAAAATATCTCGAATTCGAGATATTTAACTTGATTTCATATCAATTGAGTGGTAAAGTGATGTCAAGGTTAGCGATGGGGAGGGTAACAAAATGCGCAATAATACGCTAGGATCTTTAATTTGGTTACGTTTAATGCGTTTTACGAACCAGAGTAACCAGCTGTCGAATGAGTTTTTAAAGCGGTTTGATTTAACAACAGCACAATTTGATGTGCTCATGCAAATTTATGTTTATCAGCCACTCACTCAAATCGAGTTAGCTAAAAAAGTAACCGTCACGCAAGGCGGTATTTCCCGTATGCTTGCACGGCTTGAGAAAGAAGGATATATTGTACGCAAGCAAGATTGGAAAACGAAAACGATCAGTCTAACTGAGAAGGGTGAAGGGATAATAGATACGGCCATGCCAGCTCAACTTGCATTTCAATCGTCATTTTTTGAAGATGTTTTAACAAAGGAAGAAACGAAAACATTGTATACGTTGATGACACGTGTACATAAACATAGCCAAAAAAAAGAATTGCCGCCTGAGTAATTTTTTTTACACTATCACTTGATTAATCAAGTTAAAAAAGGAGGAACCATTATGTTTAAAATCCCAGGGCATCATCATATTTCGATGATTACAAAAAATGCTCAAGCGAATAATCAATTTTATCAAAAAGTGTTAGGTATGAGGCGAGTTAAAAAGACCGTTAACCAAGATAACCCTTCTATGTATCACTTATTTTACGGAGATTTAACGGGAAGTGCGGGTACAGAGCTATCCTTTTTTGAAATGCCGTTAGCTGGAAGAACGTATCGTGGGACAAATGCCATTACGCAAATTGGCTTACTTGTACCATCCCTTGAAAGTCTAGAGTACTGGAAAAGGCGATTTGAGCTTTTAGATGTGACGCATGGAGAATTGACAACTTATGCAGGCCGAGCGGCACTTCCATTTGAGGATACGGAAGGGCTACGACTTATTTTACTAAATAATAATGGCGAAGAGATACCAGAATCCTGGTCAGCTTGGGAAGATTCCATCATAGGGAAAGACCATCGTATTTTAGGAATTGGCGCTGTGGAAATTACAGTGCGTTATTTGGAACGAACGGCTAGAACATTGCGGGATATATTTGGCTATGTAGAAGTAGCTCGTTCAGAAAACGAAGCCATTTATCAGTCAGTTGCAGGGCAAGCATTTGGTGAAATTGTTGTAAAGCAGCAGGAGGGGCCGAGTGAAAAGCCAGGGAAGGGAAGTATTCATCATTTAGCGATTCGTGTAAAAAACGAGGAAGAGTTACGCTATTGGGATAAAGCGGTGAAAGAACGTGGATTCCAATCATCAGGTATTGTCGATCGTTTCTACTTCCAAAGCTTATATTTCCGTGATTCCAATGGTATTTTATTTGAAATTGCGACAGATGGACCTGGATTTACAGCGGATTCAACTATTGAGGAGTTAGGGGGGAAATTAGATTTACCACCATTTTTAGAAGAACAACGTGCTGAAATTGAAGCGAAATTAGCACCGATCGATTAAAAAGGAGGGGGTAAACAGTTGAATATGATTTTTAATAGATAGAAAATATATTAAATCATCTCTTTTTTAGACCAATACTTTGAATTCAAAATATAATCAAAAGAACCAGGAGGAAAAAAACATGAACCATTTAAAAGGTATCCACCATGTTACTGCGATCACAAGTAGTGCTGAAAAGAACTATGAATTTTTCACATATGTGTTAGGGATGCGATTAGTGAAAAAGACGGTAAACCAAGACGATATTCAAACATATCACTTATTCTTTGCAGATGATAAGGGAAGTGCTGGAACGGATATGACCTTCTTTGATTTCCCTGGCATTCCAAAAGGGGTGCATGGCACAAATGAAATTTCTAAAACATCATTCCGAGTACCAACAGATGCGGCACTTGAGTATTGGGTAAAACGATTTGACCGACTTCATGTTGAACATACAGGTATAAAAGAGCAATTTGGTAAAAAGACGTTATCATTCGTTGATTTTGATGATCAAAAATATCAGTTGATTTCCGATGAGCAAAATGAAGGGGTAGCATCAGGAACACCTTGGCAAAATGGACCAATCCCAATAGAATTTGCAATTACAGGTTTAGGGCCGATTTTCGTGCGTATCGCAGATTTTAATTATTTTAAACAAGTTCTTGAGAAAGTAATGTTGTTTAAAGAAATTGACGCGGAAGGCGCAAATCATCTGTTTGAAGTTGGTGAAGGCGGCAACGGTGCCCATATTATTGTGGAACATAATGCAGTGTTACCAATTGCACGCCAAGGCTTTGGAACAGTTCATCACGCTGCATTCCGCGTTGAAAATCGTGCAGTATTAGATGAATGGACAGAGCGATTAGAGGGATTTGGTTTCCAAACATCTGGTTATGTGAATCGTCACTTCTTTGAATCGCTTTATGCACGTGTTGCACCACAAATTTTATTTGAATTTGCGACAGACGGTCCGGGCTTTATGGGTGATGAGCCATATGAAACACTCGGTGAAAAGTTATCATTGCCAACATTTTTAGAGCCGAAACGTGAACAAATCGAAAAACTAGTTCGTCCCATTGATACAGTAAGAAGCACCATTAAATATACGAAGGAATACGAGGTATAATCAAGGGATCTATTATCTCCGGTCATCGACGTAAGGAGTTATTACAGCAGTATAAAAAAGGGACGTAGTCTGATTTAGGCTCGTCCCTCTGTCATTTATTACTGCATTTCCAAATTTAAAACGTATCATTTTACTTGCTTGCAGCTTTCTGGGCTCCCATATAAATCCCAATCACATTTTCATAACCCGCCAGATGACAAGCAAGCAGAGCACCAAAACCTTCGGGTGTCGTTGCGCCAATCACGTTGCAGTTCGCTCGCCACGCTGCCTGTTGAACGGTATCTCAAGTTATTGATTTGTTAAAGTACATTACTTTCATTTTGATTATTTCTTTTCTTTTGTATGTGTGCTGTATGAGCAGTTCCCCACTCATGCATTATATCCAAGACAGGTTTCAAGCTTTTACCATATTCCGAAATAGAGTACTCAACTTTGGGTGGAATTTGCGGATAGACGACCCTGTCAATAATATCTTCCTCTTCCAACTCCCTTAATTGTTTGGTCAACATTTTTTGAGTAATATCTGGCATTAATCTTTTTAATTCACTAAATCGTTGAGTTCCTTCATTAAATAAATGCAGTAAAATGATCGGTTTCCATTTTCCTACTAAGATGCCTAAAGCTTCATCAACCTTACATCGTTCTGGATTCATCTCTATAACAACTCCTTATAGTATCATTTTTTATACTATACTACTTTATAGTGCGTACTACTATTTTCGTTTGGTTTAGTTCATAATAGCACATGTAGCAATTCATTACTATTCATGCTTAGTAATAGAAGCATTTTAATAAATTACAGAGGAGGAATTTGAAATGAGCAACGAATATGTTTGGTCTAGAGGAATTCGAAATGTTAGAGACGTCATATATCAAGAAAACTCGCCGACCCATAAAGTAGGATTGGTTCTTGAGCCGGGTAATTGGGAAGAATTTGATCCGTTTCTATTGATGGCGGAAGATTTTTTCCAGCGGGGAACATTCGGGATGCACCCGCATCGAGGCATTGAAACAGTAACATACGTGATTGATGGGAAGCTTGAACACTTGGACAATAAAACAGGGGGAGGGGAATTATTATCTGGAGACGTCCAATGGATGACAGCTGGTAAAGGTATTATTCATACTGAGGACCCAGCGATTGGAGAAACTGTACATTCACTGCAACTGTGGGTCAATCTTCCAAGTGATAAAAAAATGACCGAACCACGTTATCAGAATATGCGTGCACAGGATATGCCGGTTCGCCATGAAGATGGAGCAATAATACGTGTCTTTTCAGGATCTTCGAAAGGTGTCACTGCTGACACAAAAAATCATGTACCAGTTACAATGGTTCATTCTTGAACCGGGTACCACCGTTACGCAGGATCTTCCCGGTAGTTATAATGGATTCCTTTATATAATAGAAGGAGAAGGTACTTTCGGCAGTGGAAACACGAAAGGCAAGAAAGGGCAGGTTCTCTGGCTCGAGCGCGGAATAGGCGCTGAACAGAGTGAGGTGAAAATTCTCGCTAAAGAAAGACTACATGTCATGTTATATGCTGGGCAGCCTGTTGGAGAAAAAGTTGTAGCCCGTGGTCCATTTGTGATGAATTCGGAAGAAGAGATTGTACAGGCATACAAGGATTACAGAGAAGGTAAATTTGAATAAAAAGAGACGAAATTAATAGCTAGATAGTCTCTATTAGTATCTTTTTGTATACTATACCACTATAAAGTGCGTACTTCTCTATTTCTTTAATATGTATCATAATTATACTTGTAAGCCTCGAGCAAAACAAAATAAGAGTTACTACTTATAAAAAAAGGAGTTTTATATCATGGCAATTAAAGTTAAAGCAATTATCGGCAGTACAAGTTCAACTTCATTCAACCTAAAACTAGTTGAATATTTAAGGAATCAATATGCAGATCAATTAGACATTACACCCGTCTTTATTAATGACCTTGAAACTTTTTCAGTTGATATAGATAATAATCCACCAGCAAACGTGAAAGCATTCAAAGATGATGTGAAAGATTCAGACGCTGTTTTATTTGCAGTTCCTGAATATAACTTCTCCATTCCAGGTGCATTGAAAAATGCAATCGATTGGTTGTCACGTGGTGGAGATTTTACACTTAAAGAAAAACCCGCATTTATCATAGGGTCTTCCATGGGAGTATTGGGCAGTGTTCGTGCTCAAATCCACTTAAGAGAAATTCTATCAAACCCGGCATTAGCACCTGTTTTATTGCCAGGCAACGAAGTGTATATCGGTTCAGTTCACGAAAAAATAAACGAGGCTGGAGAGCTGACTGATCAAGGTACAATTGATTTCTTGGATCAGGTCGTTAAGAAATTCATTGAATTTTATAACAAAAATAAATCAGCTGTCCTCGTTTAATAAATTTTTCCTCCGAATAAAATATGGCCTTATTTAGTCAGCTGGCCTTGGTCCAGCTGACTTTCCAGTACTTTCTACTGTCATGATCGGGCGAACGGTTATATCACCATCCACACGAATTTGACAAGATAAGCGCAAACAATCTTCATACAAATTCTCATCAACGCCTTTATTTGCAAAGGCTTTTTTTTCTGTATTAGTTACCTCAAAAAAATTACCTGCTAATACTTCCACTCTACAAGTCGTACATTTTGCATTTCCCCCACAGCGATGGAGAATATTTACGCCGTTATCTTCTAGAGCCAATACTAATCTTTTTCCTTTTTCCACTTCAAAAGTTCCTCCATCGAATACTGTTACGTTAGGCATTTTTTATACCCTCCTCTATGATTGCAAACTCGCTAAAAGGCTTTTTTCAATACAATAGACGAATAAAAAATACTCATAAAGCCAAACTTTAAGTACCTTACTAAAATAGGGTGTGCACTAATGAATAATAATATTAATGCTAAGGCAGATATTTTGTTAAACAAGCATAAGCTGTAGAATCGCCAAGAAAAGGTAGTGGATCAAAAAAGGAGGTGCATCTCCGTGAATCGTGCGAATTGCGATTTTTCACCGATGAAACAAACATTAAAAGAGGAGATTCGCCAAGTAATAGCAGCGCTCCAGAATAATTTAGAATCCATGGACAATGAAGACTATTGTCTCCTTGGAAATTTTGAAAAAATCAAAGAAAGTTTTGCAGACATCGATATGAAAGCTGCTACGTTTTATCTGAATTGTTATTTGGCTCCATTTACGGATAAATATCCAGAGTTATCAATTTGCGTACAAAATATGTCTAATTTGAGACATGGTGGGCTAATTGTAATTCAACGGGAAGATTCTCTGGAATCTTTGATTAAACCGGGGATTTCAATCGGAGCGGAGTTAACCCATTCATTATTAGAATCCATTTTTTTTCCCGGAAACCCACTCCATGATGGCGCCGTAATGATAAGTTATAACCAGATCGTTTCCGCAGCGAATGTTCTTCCACTTTCAGGTAGATTTACAGGTGATAAAAAACTTGGTACACGTCATCGTGCTGCATTAGGTTTATCTGAACGAAGTGATGCACTCGTACTAGTAGTATCTGAGGAAACTGGCAGGGTTTCATTTTGCCTTAATGGAAATCTTTATCCAATTGCTACTCAAGGAGTTATATAAAACATAGGTATTACCCTATAAATAGACAAAAACCGTTCAAAAAGATGAACGGTTTTTTTGCACTAGGCAAACATTGTTCCTTGCCTTTTACTTATATAGAGCTATGAAACATGATTGCCGTAGACCCACTTGGGTATAGTTTGATAATATGTTCTAACAGCAATATGTGGAGGTAAGTAGATGGAACAAGCAAAATATCATGATTTAAAAATGGGAGAGCGCGGTGCAATTATCAGTATCTTCGCCTACATACTTCTATCCGTCTTAAAGATATTTATAGGCAACATGGCAAACTCAGAAGCCTTAAAAGCAGATGGATTTAACAATGCAACGGATATTATTGCCTCGATTGCGGTACTAATCGGGCTAAGATTATCCCAAAAACCCCCTGATGAAGATCATCCTTATGGTCATTGGAAAGCTGAAACAGTAGCTTCCTTGGTTGCCTCGTTTATTATGATAGCTGTTGGTATCCAAGTCTTATATGGAGCAATATCTTCCGTATTTAGTGTAAAGCAAGAATCTCCTAATTTAATTTCAGCTTGGACGGGGATGTTTAGTTCAGTAGTTATGTATATGGTTTATCGATATAATCGGAATTTAGGAAAGAAAATTAATAGCCAAGCCGTAATGGCAGCAGCTAAAGATAATTTGTCTGATGCATGGGTGAGTATTGGTGCGGTAATTGGAATTATCGGTTCGCAATTTAATCTTCCTTGGCTAGATCCAGTGACGGCTGTGATTGTAGGCCTGCTTATTTGTAAAACAGGCTGGGATATCTTTAGGAAAGCTTCTCATGATTTAACTGATGGTTATGATGAAGAACAATTAGGTATTTATCGAAAGTCCATTCTCAAAATACAAGGTGTCAAAGGAATAAAGGATATAAGAGCAAGGAAATATGGAAGTAATTCTGTTGTTGATGTTGTCATTATTGTAAATTCTAAATTGTTTATAGGTGCTGCCCATGATATTTCTGAACGTGTAGAAGAGGTATTAATGGAGGAGCATGATGTTTTTGAGGTGCACGTTCATGTAGAGCCAAATTAAAATGAATTTAAGAAAACTCGTCTCGGAATGAATGTTCATTTAGAGATGAGTTTTTATTTTTTGTTCAGAATATATTCAGTAGGTTGGACAATTGACTATCCAAATATCCCGGCAATACATACGATACAAAAGTTGTTCTAATTAAAAAAACTATTTGTAGGAGGAGTTTTCTTTTGAGAAAAATGGAAAAGAATCAATCTAAACTCTGTCGGGGATTTGCGAATATCCTTGGTTCCACTCCAAGTATTATTAATGGGGTTTGTACCGCGACGCGTTCAAGAACCAACTTTCACCCAATCGTTTTAGGAAGGAAAGCAGAATCCTTTATGTTTGTTCCCCAAGCTTTTTCGTTTGAAAATATGAATAGAGAGGGAAGGGCATTATGCCTCGGTGAGACTGTTCTTCTTCAAGAGGAAGTTAATCCATTTATGAGTAAGCTGAGAGAGCACGGTATTATTGTAACGGCTACACATAACCATTGGCTTTTTGATAAACCACGGCTTATGTATATGCATTTTGAAACGCTCGATGAACCACTTTCATTTGCTAGAAAAGTTAGAGATGCGATGACAGTGTTAGTTACACATAATGTCAGTGTTGAAACGAGTTTAAACAATGGTCAATCCGATTCGGATGAATCAAGTTCAGATGATATCAGTTTAATGACTGAAGAGAGTAATCCGACGAATCAGAATTTTGGCACGTCCAGCCTTTGTAATCAATTCAATCAAATTCTCGGTGGAACGATGCATACATTTGAAAACGGACAGTGCATAGTCATGAAATCCCGTTTAAATATCAAACCCGTCGTTCTTGGTAAACGTGGTCGGTCATTCCTACTTATCCCACAAATGTTTACGTTTGAATCGATGACAAGCGATGGTCGCGCACTATGTAGTGGAGAAACAGTGATCCTTCAATCTGAGCTTAATCCTTTTATCAGTAGGCTTCGTCAACATGGAATCATTGTGACAGCTTTTCACAACCATTGGTTATTCGAAAGACCACGCCTCATGTTTATACATTGGGAATCGATTGATAATCCACTTTCTTTTGCTAGGAAAACTAGGGACGCACTTAAAGTACTCACCACTAGAGAAATTCTTCCAAGAAGATAAAATTACTTTAAAAACTCTAAGCCAAAAATTAAAATTCATATCAGACTATTGGTCTGGTACGAATTTCTTTATAAAAAAATAGTTAATATTATAGCGCGAAAATGTGACTACAAGTGAACATTTTAATACAAATTGTCTATAAATGAAAAGTCGATATGACAACTGTAAAATTTTTCTTCCATCCTACCAAAATATGTGATAAAGTAAATAAAAATAAACTGAATATTTGAACGGTTACAAAATGTAAGCGTTATCTAGGGAGTTTGTTCCTATCCGATGAATAGGGAATTTTTTAAGGGGGTGGTGAAACAAAAAAATATAGAGGTAAGAAAACATAGTTATGAAAATCAACTGTTAAAATTTGAAAAGGGGGTAATTCGATTGAAAAGAGACTGGAAATTTCTAAAAGTCATCATGTTATTGCTCATTTTAACGTTATCAACTGCTTTGGCTGGATGTGGAGGATCAGAAACTGCTAATGGCGGTTCTGGAGGAAAAAAAGGCAAAACAACAGAGATTACATGGCTTGTTAGAACAGACCCGAATATGATCGAATGGGAAAAAGAAACAATTAGAAATTTCGAAGCGAAACACCCCGATATTAAAATTAAACTAGAAACGATTCCACAGGCTGAGATTGATCAGCGGTTATCGACAATGATTGCTAGTGGCAATGTTCCAGACGTATGGTCATCAAACTGGGCAGATTCTGGATTTGCTACTTATCGTCAAATGGGAGCATTGCTTGACTTAACGCCATATGTTGAAAATGACGCACAACAATTAAGCGGAATCCCTGAAAACTTAATGGATATTTATAAAATTGACGGAAAGATTTATGGAGTCCCAATGTTAAGTATTGGAAGCTTCCTGTTCTATAATAAAGATTTGTTGGACGAAGCAGGCTTGGAATATCCTCCAACTGATTGGAGCGACCATTCTTGGGATTGGGATAAAGCAATTGAATATGCACAGAAATTGACTAAAGATACAGGAAAAAGTAAAGACAAAATATACGGTATGCTAAATAACGTATCTCCGAACTTTAAAACTTGGAACTTTGGTGGAGACTTCTTCAAACCAGAAGCATATGAAACTGGCGATATGGGAGAACCCGCTGTTCTTGATAACCCGAGAAATGCTGAAGCCATTCAATTAAATGTTGATTTAGTTCATAAGTATAAAGTTTCTCCTAACCCTGCTGCACTCGATGCAGTTTCTCAACTTGGAGATCCATTTATGACTGGAAAAGTAGCGATGATAGTCAATGGTGGATGGGGCTTCTGGGCGTATAAACCCGCTGAATTTAATTGGGGAGTTGCTCCGATTCCTTATGCAGATGGTCGCCAAGTTCCACTATTTGTAGATCCTTGGAATATTAGTGCGAAAAGTAAACATCCAGATGAGTCTTGGGAATTTGTTAAATTCCTTGCGGATCCAGAGGGTGGAGCAAAATCATTTATGGAAGCAACAACAGCAACTCCGGCAGACACTACACTTTTAGAGGATTGGTATAAGCAAATGTCTGAGATCACTGGTATGCCTGTAGATGAAGTTAAACAAGTTAATGAAGGTGCTTTTGTAGAAGGACGTGAGGCAGATAATCACTTGATTAGTAAATTCTCAACGATTTCTACAACGATTAACCAAACAATGGATGCAGTAAATGAAGGGAAGAAAAGTGTAGAAGAAGGTTTGAAAGAAATCGATAAAAACCTCCGTTCACTTAAATAATAATAAGATACAAATCTAATATTATTATAAAGAGACTGTCCCCCAAGAGTGCTAGATCCTTCACAACTAGGGAAGAGAGGCTAGGCATTTGCGGGGGCAGCCTCTTTAATAAAACGGAGGGATTGAAATGAATACTGGTAACAATGTAGAAACCTCAATAAACCCAACGAAAATGGTTGGAAATAAAAGAAAACGATCCTCAGAAAAAATAAAGGAAGAAAGAGCCTTTTGGATTTTCATTTCCCCATGGGTAATTGGTTTTGTATTTTTTGTCGGGGGTCCAATTATAGCTTCCTTATTTTTAAGTTTTACTGAATATAATGTGATAGAGCCACCTTCATTCACAGGAATGAAAAACTTTTCTACACTTTTCAACGATAAGCTTTTTTATAAGTCTTTAACTGTAACAGCTTATTATGTTGTCCTTAATGTACCTTTTACGATTATTGCCGGACTTGCGTTTGCGGTTATGCTTAACCAAAAAGTAAAAGGACAAGCCTTTTTTAGAACGATGTATTATGCACCATCCGTTATTTCCGGCGTATCAGTTGCATTTCTTTGGTCATGGTTATTAAACCCGGATTTTGGAATCGTCAATGGATTCCTAAATGACTTTTTTGGAATTGATGGTCCGGGATGGTTTACTGATAGTAAAACAGTTATCCCTTCAATGGTCCTTATGCAGCTAACGGGTATTGGGGGAACGATGGTTATCTTTTTAGCTAGTTTGCAATCATTACCTACCGAGCTATATGAGGCCGCGGAAATAGATGGAGCCAGTAGATGGAAACAATTTATCAAAATTACTGTTCCTATCATCTCACCGGTCATTTTATTTAATTCGATAATGAGCATCATTGCTTCCTTTCAAATTTTCACACAGGCATATATCATTACAAAAGGTGGGCCTGATTGGATGTCCTATTTCTATGTACTCTATTTATTCGACACCGCCTTTGGGCAATTCAGAATGGGATATGCATCAGCTCAAGCATGGATATTATTTATCATCATCTTTAGCTTTACCATGCTATCCTTATGGGCTTCTAGAAAATTAGTACACTATGAATATGACGGAAAATAGATAGGAGGCGATCTTGATGCAATTAGCAAGGAGAAAAAGGACCTTTGGATTTGGTGAACTTAGTACGAGTGGAAAAATAGTTGTTTATGTTCTCTTGTTTCTTGGATTACTATTATTTGCATTTCCGGTTTTATGGATGTTGGCAACATCTGTAAAAACATTGGGTGGCGTACATAAACAAACACTTTTCCCCGAAACCTTTGAATGGCGAAATTACGTAGAAATATTCGATGTTGCTCCGATGGGGATGTATTTATGGAATACTTCCTGGTATACCCTCATATGTGTAATTGGTGCAGCATTCTCATCATCACTAGTTGCATTCGGTTTTGCCAGATTACGAGCTCGGGGAAGCTTAATCTTGTTTGGTATCGTTTTAAGCACGATGATGATACCTTCACAGGTAACGATGATTCCTCAATATTTATTGTTTACTAAACTAGGATGGGCAGATTCTTACTTGCCGTTAATCATTCCTTCTTTTGGAGGAAGCGCATTTCTAATCTTTTTATTAAGACAATTTTACATGGGCATCCCACGTGAACTAGATGAAGCAGTTAAAATTGATGGTGGTGGCTATTTCACCATGTATTTCCGAATCATTTTACCTTTATCAATTCCAGCGCTTGCAACGGCGGGGATTATGGAGTTTATGTACCGTTGGAATGACCTAATGGGACCATTAATTTACTTAAGTACCCAAACAAAATACCCGCTATCACTAGGGTTGGCAAACTTTCAGGCTGCGTACGCAGCCACACCATGGAATCTGTTAATGGCTGCATCGTTAGTGGCTGTATTGCCACCATTATTGTTATTCTTCTTCTGTCAAAAATACTTTATTCAAGGGATTGTCATTTCAGGTACAAAAGGATAACACGCGGGGCACAAAGATTATCTTTGTGTCCTAAATTGTGCAGTTGAAAAAATTCTAAAAATGGAGGTTTTTATTTTGAATAATAAAGTAAAAGTTGCCTTATTAGGATCGGGCTTTATTGCGGATATTCATATGGAATCGTATGCTAGATTCGTTCCAGATGCCGAGATTGTTGCCGTTTTTTCGCGTAATAGTGAAAATGCAGAAAAATTTGCATCGAAGCACGGAATTGCAAACTGGTATACCGATATTGATCTACTATTGTCTGAATCAGATTGCGATGTAGTCGATATTTGTTTGCCCAACTTTCTTCATGCTGAAACGACCATCAAGGCAGCAAAAGCTGGTAAACATATTATCATTGAAAAACCGCTCTGTGTAACGCTTGAAGAAGCCGATGAAATGATAAAAACGTGCAAGGAATATAATCGAAAGCTGATGTACGCAGAAGAATTATGCTTCGCTCCTAAATATGAGAGAGTCCGTAAGTTGGTCGAAAGTGGTGCAATCGGTGACGTATATATGCTGAAGAACAGTGAAAAACATTCCGGTCCACATAGTGATTGGTTTTGGGATGTAAATCTCTCTGGCGGCGGCGCACTGATGGATTTAGGCTGCCATGCTATGCAGTGGTTCCGCTGGATGCTTGGAGGAAAGCCAAAAGTAAAAAGTGTGTATGCTAATATGTCAACCGTGCTCCATAAAGATAAAACGGATGGCGAAGATAATGTTGTTGCAATTGTGGAATTCGAAAATGGCTGCATTGGAATCGCTGAAGATAGCTGGGCAAAGCATGGCGGGATGGATGATAAAATCGAAGTATATGGAACGGAAGGAGTTTCATATGCAGATCTATTTATCGGCAACTCTTCATTAACATATAGTAAGAATGGTTATGACTATGCATTGGAAAAAATGGACTCCACACAAGGCTGGACGTTCACTATTTTTGAAGAAGCATTCAACCAAGGTTATCCTCAAGAATTAAAACATTTTATCGAATGTGTGAAATACGATAAAGAACCATTGGTTACTGGAGAAGACGGGCGTGCTGTTTTAGAAATGATTCATGCTGCATATGAATCGGCACGTACAGGGGAAAAAGTCATGCTTCCATTTCATAAAAAAGTAGATAAGCCAATTGATTTATGGTTGAAAAAAGAGCAATCGGTCAATTAGTAGTAAAAACATCTCTCAATGGGGAGATGTTTTTTGATTTTATTATTTTTGACGACATCATCACCGGTTTGGACGTCGTCAGTTTTGATTTTATAATATTTGACGACGTCATTCCTGGTTTGGGCGTCGTCAATTTTGATTTTATAACATTTGACGACGTCATTCTTGGTTTGGGCGTCGTCAGTTTTGATTTTATAACATTTGACGACGTCATTCCTGGTTTGGACGTCGTCAATTTTGATTTTATAACATTTGACGACGTCATTCCTGGTTTGGACGTCGTCAGTTTTGATTTTATAAATATTTGACGACGTCATTCCTGGTTTGAACGTTTCTAGTTTTAATTCTCTTACATTTGATTAATAAATACACCTCGGGGTTTTTATCATCCGAGGCGATTTTCATGCTTTCAATAATCTTTTCTTTTGCGAAAATGGTTTTGTTAAGTAAAGTAATATCCCAATATTAATCATCAATGCGCAAATCATAACTATGAATGGGATTCTTGGATCCATCCTATAGGCTAAGCCTCCAATGATCCCTGCAGGAGAAATGAACAATAATAAGAAAACTTGTAAAATAGAAAACATATTTGCCCGATTTTCGTCTTCAATTGCATTAGCAATCGCTGTTTCCAAATAAGGGTTGGCCAAAAGCATTCCAGCCGCTGATAAGATTGCACTCACAATAAGCGTCAACATACTTTTGCCATTCGTCAAAATAAGAATTAAATTTGCACAAATAGAAAGTGAAAATCCAACCATCATATAATAATAATTGAACTCTTGCTTAAAACGCGGGATAACAAATATTAGTAAAATCAACATACAAACAGAAGAAATGGCCGGGAATAATGAAATAGTCGACTCGGGTACTGACAATGCCTCTACTAAATAAACAAACAGATACGTATTTTGCATAATAAGTTGGAAGTTAAATAGAATGTATACTGCAAAAATTAATAGTAGACCGTTATTTTTCGTTATCTTTTTTAGGATGGTGCCATATTCAGAAAATGTACTTTTTAAAGATAATTGCGCTGACTCTTGGCGCTTCATTATGCCAATTTCGGTTTCATGTGTCATATAATGGCGGCTAATAATCATCGTTAACATGCCAATAAAAGCCATGACATACATGATTCGAACGGCTGGGATTAAGGTGAAGTGACTGACTAATAATCCGCCAAGCGGCGCAAATAATCCGCCAACAACTCCGATAAATTGCAGAATGGTAAATACAATTGATCTTTTATTCGGTTCGGTGTCTTCGACTAATAAGCATGTCCATGCTGTGTGCGGTATTTTTTGAAATCCATTAAAAATAATTGCAAAAATAAAAAACCATATATTTTGAGAAACAGCCCAAATAAGTACGGCTAAAGGCCAACTAATCAAATCAAAGATGAGTAATGCCTTTCTTCTACCTAAACGATCGGTTAAAAATCCACTAATTAAAGACGTGAAAATTTGAACGATTAATCCGAGACTTGCGATAAAGCCAATCTGTGTTTCGGTCACTCCAAGCGCTAACATGTAAACGGATGCATAAGTGATAAACAAACTGTGCGGAATAATAAATAATGGCTCAACGATCATGCAAGCACGAGCGTTACCAGTAATTTTCTTGAACATAACGTATTTCCTCATTTCATATAAATAAAAGCCATCATAATAAAATAGTATATTCCCATTTTCGTATTTAGTATAGATACTAAGAGATAAATAGTTTGAATAGTGCCAAAAAAATTATACAAAAATGTGAAAAAATAGTGAAAAATTGAATAACTTTGCTATAATAGAAATTACTTTCCAAAAGATTGTTGAAGAAAGGGAGGGGAATTTGTCGGGATTCTAATTATTCACAGATTAAGGGGGATTTTATGAAAAGCGTTAAAGTGGGGATTATTGGTTGTGGAAATATTAGCAGTATTTATTGTCAGGCTGGACAAAAATTTGACATTCTAGATATTGTCGCTGTTGCAGACTTAGATTATGATCGAGCAAAAGCGCGTGCTGAAGAATATCAAATACCAAAGGCGTATACAGTTGAAGAACTTCTTGCTGATCCTACTATTGAAATCGTTATCAATCTGACAATTCCGAAAGCACATGCTGAGGTTTGTATTGCTGCACTTGAAGCTGGAAAACATGTATATGTTGAAAAACCATTGGCAGTCACAAGAGAAGATGGACAAAGACTCTTACATATAGCCGAGGAAAAGGGATTATTAGTTGGAGGGGCTCCTGATACCTTTTTAGGCGGAGGAATCCAAACTTGCAGGAAGATAATAGATGATGGAGTGATTGGTGAGGTTATTGGGGCAACTGCATTCATGCTGCACTCCGGGCATGAAAGCTGGCATCCTGATCCTGCATTTTTTTATCAAACAGGTGGAGGGCCAATGTTTGATATGGGACCCTACTATGTAACTGCACTCATAAATTTAATTGGGCCCATTCGTAGGGTTACAGGATCAGCGAGAATAACTCATGCTGAAAGGACCATCACGAGCAAACCGAAAAACGGCCAAAAAATTACTGTAGAAGTACCTACTCATATTACAGGGGTGCTCGATTTTGAAAACGGTGCCATTGGAACGATGATTACTAGTTTTGATGTAGCAGGGGGATCGAAGCTTCCAAATATCGAAATTTATGGCTCTAAAGGCACCATCATAGTGCCGGATCCAAATACATTTGGCGGTCCTGTTTTACTAAGGAAACATGGCAGTCAAGAATGGGAAGAAGTACCGTTGACACATGGGTATACAGATAATAGTAGAGGTGTTGGAGTGGCTGATATGGCCTATGCAATTAGAAGTGGCAGAAGTCATCGGGCAAACGGTCATTTGGCGTTTCACGTGCTGGATGTCATGCATGGGATTCATGATGCATCCGCTAGTAATACTCACTATGAATTAGCAAGTACTTGTGAACAGCCAAAGCCATTGCCAGTTGGACTTAAGGAATATACATTGGACGAGTAATGATCGTAATCTATGAAAATCAAATTCAACTTAAGGCTAAAAAAGGGGGAATAAAAATGGGGAAGAAAAAGTCATTTTTAAAAATGTTCTCATTAGTGCTTGCAAGTTTATTACTTCTAGTAGGGATAGCTGGATGCTCAAGCTCGAAAGAAAGCGGAGGAAAAGGTGGAAAAACTAAATTAACGATCTGGCTATGGCCTGGTATGGGTTTTGAAGAACAAATTAAAGAATATGCGAAGGAAAACGATATCGAGGTTGATATTCAACTTTCTGAATTTGCAGACGTTCACAGTAATTTAACAACAGCATTGGCTGCAGGATCAGGTGCACCAGATATTTCAGCCGTTGAAGTTAAAGGAATTGATAAAGTAAAAGGAACTCCCGATCATTTTCATAACCTATTAGATTTAGGTGCAGAAGAGGTAAAAGATAATTATTTGGATTGGAAATGGCAACAGGCTCTAACACCCGATGGTAAACATTTATTAGGTCTTCCAACAGACATAGGTCCAATGGCGATGGTCTATCGTACTGATGTATTCGCAGAAGCAGGCCTACCAACTGATCCAGAAGAAGTGACACAATTAATTCAAACTTGGGATGATTTTATTAATGTTGGTAAGGATATTCGTGCAAAAGCAGGTAAAGCAATGATTCCAAGTGCTGCAAGTCTATACTCAGTAATGGAAGGTCAAGACACGCAAAAATATTGGGATGATAAAGGAAACCTAATTGTTGAGACAAACCCGCAGATCAAAAAAGCATTCGACTATGCCGCTAAAGCAGTTGAAGCAAAAATTACTGCTGATGTCGAAGCTTTCTCAACAGAATGGGGAGCAGCAATGGAAAAGGGTGATTTTGCAGTACAATTAGCCCCTGCTTGGATGATTGGAAGAATTAAAGAAACAGATACGAGCGGAAAATGGAATATCGCATTAATGCCTGAAGGTTCAGGTAACTGGGGCGGTTCTTTCTTAACTATTCCAAAAGAGTCAAAAAATCAAGAAGAAGCGTACAAGCTAATTAAATGGTTGCTTTCACCTGAACAACAACTAGCGACGTTTAAACATTTTGGAAACTTCCCATCTACTCCTGGAATATATGATGATGCTGCTCTCCAAGACGAAACGGACGACTTCTTCAGTGGTGCACATGTAGGGAAAATTTATGCTGAGGCTGCTAAGAAAGTTACTCCAGTTATTGAAGGTCCAGATTCTATTCTCGTAGAAGAAATCATGACTGATGCAGTGACGAGGGTTGAAAAAGGACAGGAAGATGCTGAAAAGAGTTGGAAGACTGCAATGGAGGAGTTAGACAGACAGCTTAATAGATAATAGTAAACATTGAGAGACTGACCTAATGGTTAGTCTCTCAACAATATAATGATGTCAAAGGGGGCTGCTTTATGAGTGCGGGCGTGGAAGTGGGGAAAAATGTCAACCGAGTGACTAAAACAAAGAAAAGACATAAGCAAAGTGTAAAGGACACAATCTCTGCATACATATATATCGCTCCTTTTTTTATCTTATTTGGAGTGTTTGGCGTCTTTCCGATTATTTATACCGGCTTTATTTCTTTTCATAAATGGAATATTCTAGGTGAAAAAACATTCGTTGGCTTTAGAAACTATCAACTTTTATTTAGTGATCCATTATTTTTAAAGTCTCTCGTTAATACATTTAGTATTTGGATTTTGTCAACGTTGCCACAATTATTTCTTGCTTTAGTTCTAGCATTTATGCTCAACCAAGCCTTTTTGAAAGGTAAACAATTTTTTAGATTAGCTGTTTTCCTTCCGAATATTACTTCAGTTGTAGCGGTTGCTATTATTTTCTCGGCTATGTTCGGTCAACATTACGGTGTTTTAAACTACCTCCTTTCTTTCTTTGGTGTCAGTCCAATAGATTGGAAAGGATCCGTCATGGGGACTTATGTGGCTATTTCTGCAATGGTTATGTGGAGATGGACAGGCTATAACTCGATTATTTATCTTGCCGCATTACAAAGTATTCCAAAGGAATTATATGAGGCCGCTACGATTGATGGGGCGTCTAAAGTACAACAATTCTTTCACATAACAATTCCTATGGTACGCCCTATGATTATTTTTACCGTTATTTTATCTACAATCGGTGGTATGCAAATATTTGCTGAACCAATGATGTTTGCTGGATCAGGTGGGGGAAGTATCAATCAAGGTTTGACAATTACATTGTATTTATACGAAGAAGCATTTGTCCGGAACTCATTTGGATATGCATCTGCAATCGCTTGGATGCTATTTTTCATCATCGTAGCATTCTCTTTAGTTAACTTATTTATAACGAATAGAATTAAATCTGCAGAGTGAGGAGCCGGTAAAAATGAATGAAGCGAAGAAAAAGCGATACACCATCGGGGATATTCTTACGTATGTTTTTTTATCAATACTGACCATTTTTTCGGTCTTTCCATTCTATTGGATGTTTGTCATTGGTTCCAACCAAACAAATGCGATTAATAAATTCCCACCCAAAATGGTGCCAGGGATGAATTTTATTGAAAATGCATTGAAGGTTTTTGAAAAAATTGATTTTTTAAAGTCAGTATTTAATTCCTTTGTTGTTTCGGGTTTAATTACATTGTCTGTTTTATTCTTTTGTTCTTTGGCGGGTTTCGCCTTTGCAAAACTTCAGTTTAAAGGGCGAAAGCAACTCTTCATTTTCGTCATTGCTACAATGATGGTACCTGCACAATTAGGATTAATACCGATGTATATGATCATCAGTAAATTAGGATGGATCAATTCTCTTAATGCCGTCATTGTCCCTGGAATGGTGAATGCCTTTGGAGTCTTTTGGATGAGACAATATATTAGTGCAACTATACCAAATGAATTGATAGATGCTGGGAGGGTGGATGGCTGCTCTAACTTCCGCTTATATTGGAATGTTACGCTTCCAAGTATCCGTCCCGCAATGGCCACGCTTGGTTTAATCACATTCATGAACGTATGGAATGATTTCCTATGGCCATTGGTTGTTCTAAAAGATAAAAGTGTGCATACAATTCAAATTGCACTTAGAACTTTAAATGGTGCTTATTATCAAGATTATGCAATGATTTTGGCAGGTACTTTTATGGCGACTTTACCGATATTGGTTGTTTTCCTTCTATTTAGTAAACAATTTATCGCGGGTCTTACTGAAGGTGCTGTGAAGAGTTAATCATATAAAAACAATTATACGTACATATGAATAGTGCGTATAGAATCGAGAAAGCGAGTCCGTACGCGGAAGCTTTCTCCTTTTGTTGTCTAGAAAGGGCTATAGAGCTCTAGGAGTGTGTTTATGAAGTCATCTGGAAGAGTTTTATTTTATATCGTGACAATGATGTACTGGTTTTCGATGTATACATATGTTCCAATTCTTTCTCCGTATGTAGAACATCTTGGCGGGTCAATTTTTATGATTGGCCTTGTTGTTGGAAGTTACGGATTTACACAGCTGCTTGTCCGGATTCCTTTAGGGATTTGGTCGGACCGGATTGGTAAGCGCAAGCTGTTTATTATCGCGGGAATCGCCTGCGCTGTATTAAGCAGTTTAGGGCTGGCTTTGACTACAAATGTTTGGATGATTTTTGGTTTTCGCTCACTAGCGGGTGTTGCTGCTGCAAGTTGGGTAGCATTTACCGTTTTGTTTGCAAGCTATTTTGAGCCAGATGAAGCACCAAAAGCAATGGGACTTATTAGTTTTTATACAAGTATGGGACAAATGGCGGCAACAACGATTGGCGGCTTTTTAGCCGAATATATTAGTTGGAGTGCGCCATTCTATATGGGGGCTTTGGTTGGATTAATTGGTTTGATACTTGCTTTGAAACTCGTAGAAAAACCTGCCGAGGTTAAAAGGAAGCCAGTTGAAGTGAGTGAACTCCTAAAAATGGGCGGAGAAAAGTTATTACTGTCTGTTTCATTGCTCGCTATTATCGTGCAGTGTATCACATTTACCACCATGTTCGGCTTTACACCGCTCCATGCTGTAAGCTTAGGCGCGTCAAATGCCGATTTAAGTATTTTAACTTTATTATCTACCCTTCCCAATGCAATCGCTGGCTATATGAGTGGAAGTTTTTTTGTTCGAAAGTTCGGAGAAAGACGGACTATTTTGATTGGCTTTTTAGCTGCAGCCATCTGTACGATCATTCTACCTTTTACAAACAGCTTTATTGTATTAGTCATCACTCAGGCATTTAATGGATTTGGGCAAGGATTGATGCTTCCTGTTTTAATGGGACTTGCCATTCAGTCAGTGAATGAAGAAAGAAGAGCTTCGGCAATGGGATTTTTTCAGGCGCTATATTCACTTGGTATGTTCGGTGGTCCGTTTATCGCGGGCTGGATTGGCGAATGGGCAAGCCTTTCGAGCGGCTTTATCATGATTGGCGGGCTAAGTTTGGTTGGTGCCATATTAACCCTTAAGTGGATGCCAAATAGAAGTTTCAAACAAAAAATGGGGTAATTAAAGGAGTATTGGGTTTTCCGTAGAAAATTGTATAGGGAAGAGATAGGTCCGGATAGAGACTAAATACGATCGGTTAGAAGGATGTTATTTATGAAAATACAGCAATCTACTGAAAGAAATAGTGTCAGCTTTCGGACATTGTTCAATTTTTTTATTCCATTAGGAATCTCAGCCAGTCTGGTTACGATTTCACATGTAATCATTAATGGTACGCTGGCTCGAGCACCTAATCCAGCTGTTGTGATTGCAAGTTATTCTGTCGCAATGAGTCTTTTCGCCATTTTTGAGCGCTGTGCTGTCATATTACGGCAAACATGTGCAACATTGGCCCGTGACAAGCATTCTTTTAAACTTGTTTCCCGACTAACCGTTTATCTATTGTCGGCAATCTTACTGCTTAGCTTGATTATCGGTTATTCATCAATAGGCGAATTATTTTTTTCGCAAATTCTTGGTGTAAAAGAGCATATGCTTGGGCCCACGATGTCCGCGTATCGGGTATTAATGTTTGTAACGATTTTTTCGGGAATCCGCTGTCTTTTTCAAGGAGTAATCATATCTAACTTACGGACAAAATGGCTGACAATCGGTATGGCGGTCCGGTTAATTGTCATGGCGATCCTTTCTTGGGTGATCTTAAAAAACGGCTGGATGAATCATGGGTATGTTGGCGCTTATATTTTTTTATCAGGTATGGTCATTGAAGCATTAGTAAGTGTGGTAGAAGGGCGTCAAATTATTAAAAAAATGCCTACAAAAAACTCAGACCATCCTATTGTTCATCGCTCTCAAGTGAATAAATTTTACCTGCCATTATTATTAGCATCATTAATTGCCGTAATTATTTCACCAGCGATTAATGCTGTCCTTGGGTCGAGTGGCAAGGCTGAAATTGCGATTGCTTCATATGCTATTGCCTTTTCCGTGTTAAATTTACTACTCGGTTTTTCATCCTATATCCATCAAATTGTCATTAATTTTTATGAAAAAGATGCAAAAATAGTTCATCGTTTTACCTTGATATTCAGTCTGATACCAACATTTCTATTAGTTGGAATCGCATATTCGCCTTTAGGAGTCTGGGTTCTACAATCTATTATGGGTGTATCAGGTGAACTGTTAAATCAAAGTCTATTAGCTTTAAAATTTTTCATTATATTTACTCTCTTTTTTCCGTGGCTTGATTATGTAAATGGTGTATTAATGTTAAAGGGACAAACAAAAGTAATGTCGTTCTCGCAAGCTGGAAATGTAATCGTAACAATCATAGCCTTACTTTGTGTTATTTTCTTTTTGCCAAATGGTGGGGGTCTGATAGGAGCTTTAGCTCAATCAATTGGTGTGATGACTGAAACGCTGATTGCACTTATTTTTCTGAGGAGATTTTTAAATAAACCGATATTCGGGTTTAAAAAGAAAAAGATTTTTCAACAGGGAGCTTAAGCGAAAGGGGTTTTCACTATGGCTGAATTTAAAGTTGTCGTTGCCGGGTGCGGTGGGATGTCTCATTCCTGGATTGAATACGCGCTCACACGAAAAGATGCGGAAATCGTTGCATTGGTCGATTTATATGAAGAAACGGCTAAAAAAACTGCCGAGAAATATGAGTTGGATTGCCACACATATACAGATATTAAGACAGCGATAAAAGAGACAGGGGCAAATCTTGTATTTGATGTAACGGTTCCTGGTAGCCATAAAGAAATAACGGTTACAGCACTATCATTGGGCTGCAATGTTTTCGGGGAAAAGCCAATGGGTGAGTCAACAGTTGACGCAACTGAGATGCTTAAAGCCGCAAAAGAATCAGGAAAAAGTTATTCAGTCATGCAAAATAGACGCTATAACAAGCAAATTAGAGCATTCCGGGATTTAATTCAATCTGGTCAAATTGGCGCTCAAGGTTTAATAAGTGCAGATTTTTTCCTTGGACCGCATTTCGGCGGGTTTAGAGAAGAAATGGCTAGTCCACTGATTCTTGATATGGCGATCCACACTTTTGATCAGGCAAGATTTATTTCCAATGCGAACCCGGTATCTGTTTATTGTCATGAATTTAATCAGGCAGGTTCATGGTATAAAGGAAATGCTTCAGCAATCTGCATATTTGAAATGGATAACGGCGCTGTTTTTAATTATCGTGGTTCATGGAGTGCTGAAGGCGCACCGACATCGTGGGAATCGGCATGGCGAGTAACGGGAAGTAAAGGAACAGCCATCTGGGATGGAACAAATGCTCCATATGCAGAAATCGTCAAGCATACTGCCGAAACGCCATTTTTGAATGACTTTCAGAAAATAGAAGCAGACCTTACATGGGACGGCAAAGATGGACATTTTGGCTGCCTGGATGAAATGTTTGCAGCATTAATTGAGGGCCGAAAAGCTGAGACGGATTGCACAGATAATACTCATAGCGTTTCAATGGTATATAAAGCGATTGAAAGTGCACAAACAGGTAAAAAAGTTTTCTTCTAATATAGGTGAGTCTTATTTGGTTCTCAAATATTCTTAATTGGTAGTAAATTTCTAATAATCGGTAGTAAAAGGACGACAACCGGTAGTAAAGTGTTAATAATCGGTAGTAATTAGCCAAGGATCGGTAGTAAAGTCCTCATAATCGGTAGTAACTACTCCTACTCCATAACCCGGAGAAAAAATAAGGGAGTACAATCCCCCTTAATCTGTAACGATATGAGTAACTGGAACGGTATGTCTGCTTTGGCGAAATTGGCCGGGGGACATGCCGATTTTTTTATGAAAGACTTTGCTAAAATAATTTCCATTAGAGTATCCAACTTGAGTAGCAATTTCTTCAATGGATAGTTGGGATACGTGAAGTAATTCGATCGCTTTATCAATCCGAATCTTTGTTAAATACTTAAGCGGGGTCATCCCCGTTACTTTGTGAAACAGCCTTGTGAAATGATATTTTGATAATCCCGACGCTTCAACCATATCATCTAGGCCAATTGGTTGGTCATAATGTTTTTGAGCATAGAAAACGGCTTTGGAAATCTGCTCAGGCCACTTTTCGGAGGAAGCACCGATATTTTGAGCAAAGCGATATAGTTCCATGATAAAAGAGTACCCTAAGGCGGACGCATGATAAGCGTCGGTTATTTTTTTCTCATAAGCCTCTTGCAAGATGTTTAATAATAATCTTATAGGTGGAGATTCAGGAGGAAAAGATATTACATGGCCTATTTTGTCGTTCATAAACGTAAAGGCCTTTTGCGCTTCATAGCCAAATAAGGTTATGTGTACGAATTCCCAGTAGTTGCTTTCCTTAGGAAGAAAATATCGATGTTCACTTGGAATCTGAACAAGAAATGCTTGTCCTGCAGACAAAGGATGCATTTTTCCATCAACCTCTATCATTCCTTTACCAGATAGGGTGTACTGAAACACACATCTTCCAATCTCACTGCGCTTTAAACCATTCCAATCATATGAAGGAGAAGTTGTTTGCCCCCCGCCAATGGAATGCAGACCGACTATATGCTCTTGATGCTCTCCTTTAAAAAAGAAACCAAATGTTTCGTCCTTCTTATTTTGCTTGAGCAATAATTTACCCTTCTTTCATTTGTTTTTACCATTGCGAGACAACAATTTAACCCTTATGATTAATATATCAAGTAAAGCAGTTTTTTGCTAATTTGTATTATATGGCATTGAAAGAGCAATAAGTTGCTAAAAATTTATAACTGGAGGCAATTGAATATGTCAAAAATCACATTTCTCGGTGCAGGAAGTTCAGTTTTTGCCAAAAATGTACTTGGCGATTGTATGATGGTTCCAAGCTTACAGGGTTTTGAATTTGCCTTATTTGACATTGATCATGAGAGATTAAAAGACTCAGAAAATATGTTAAATAACTTAAAAAATAGTACTAAGTCTACTGTAAATGTAAAGGCATACACGGATCGTAAAGAAGCTTTACGTGGTGCTAAATATGTGATAAATGCGATTCAAGTGGGTGGATATGACCCTTGTACAATCACTGACTTTGAAATTCCAAAGAAATATGGCCTTCGTCAAACAATTGCCGATACAATCGGGATTGGAGGCATCTTCAGAAACCTTAGAACAATTCCAGTGATGTTGGATTTTGCTGAGGATATGCAAGAAGTTTGTCCAGATGCTTGGTTCTTAAACTATACGAATCCGATGGCTGTCTTGACTGGGACAATGCTTCGTTATGGCGGGATTAAAACAGTAGGACTTTGCCATAGTGTACAAGTTTGTGCGGATCATCTTCTGAAATCATTAGATATGCCAACAGATAACTTACATTGGAAAATTGCAGGAATTAACCATATGGCATGGTTACTTGAAATTGAGCGCAATGGTGAGGATCTATATCCTGAAATCAAGAGACGCGCATTAGAAAAACAAAAAACTAAGCATGATGACATGGTCCGTTTTGAGTTAATGAAGAATTTTGGCTACTACGTAACGGAATCTTCGGAGCATAACGCTGAATATCATCCGTATTTCATCAAGAGCCAATACCCTGAACTCATTGACAAGTTAAATATTCCACTTGATGAATATCCTCGTCGCTGCGTCAACCAAATCGAGGGTTGGAAAAAGATGAGAGATGACTTAGTCAACAATAAAAACCTGGAGCATCAACGTTCACATGAGTATGGTTCTTATATTATTGAGGCAATGGAAACAAACATACCTTATAAAATTGGCGGAAACGTCCTGAATACTGGCAGATTAATCAGCAACCTTCCTGAAAAAGCGGTTGTCGAAGTTCCATGTCTTGTTGACAGCAGTGGAGTAACACCAACATATGTCGGTGATCTTCCTGAACAATTGGCTGCTCTAAACCGTACGAACATAAATACACAATTGCTTACAATCGAAGCGGCAATGACAAGAAAGAAAGAACATATTTACCATGCAGCTATGCTAGACCCTCACACAGCAGCGGAATTATCACTAGACGACATCGTCTCGCTTTGTGATGATCTAATCGAAGCTCACGGTGACTGGTTGCCTAAGTTCAAGTAAGAAAAGCGTTAGAATTTGTCCGTAAAAAAGAGCCGCACATTTTACTAGAAATGTGCGGCTCTTTAGACTGTAGATAAACTCGGCAAAACGAGTTGTCTACAGTCTTTTTAAATTTGATAGATCAGGTTTTCCGAAGCTTACCGCTCGCTTTCCGCGGGGCGAGCGGTAAGCTTCGTCGCTGCGCTCCTGTAGGGTCTCGGCTGTCTCGCAGATCCCGCAGGAGTCGAGCGGACGCTTCTCCAAACCAATACCGCTTATCGTTGGTTTTTAGGTTTCGATTTTCATACAGAAGTGCCTTATTTCACTACCTTCGGAAAAAATACATTAAAAATTTAAAAAGAAAAAAATTGAGTGAAGCTTCGCATACCCAAAAGAGCTGCATCGGTTTCGCTACTGCCAGTTACCGGAATTCCAAGAATGCACGTGAACAGGCTCTCCTTACTGCAGACTCAAAATGTAAAAAAGATTGCAACACACTTAGCAGGCTGGAAAAAGTGTGTTGCAATACTTATGTTGGTACGCATCCCGGAGCGGAAATCAAAAGAGCCGCACATTTTACTAGAAATGTGCGGCTCTTTTGTTTATACGTTATCTTGGACCAATAATTCAATCTTCTTAAATGATTTATCACATAAGGCGTAGGTGAGGTAACCGCCAATACTCCATAATATGATCGAGCTAATAGGTATAACATAACTGATTAAAACTGTTAGCAGCAGGATCAAAATGCAACGAATCGTCACCCATAACTGACTAATAGAAAATAAAAAGGAATTCTTAATGATCAAGGTCCAACGCATTTTATAGTGGACCATAACCGGAAATAAATAAATCGTGGTCATTACGAAAAATAAACAGATAAATAATAAGGATGAAACCATAATGATTTTTGCTATTCCCGACATTTGCAAACTAATATTGATATTAAAATAGAATAATAGTGCAAAAACAAACCAAAGAAGGCCTAATAAAAAGCTTTGTTTAAAATTTTCTTTGAAATAAACAAAGAAGCTTTTGAAAACACCACTATCCTTTTTTTGCACCCACTGTCTGACAACACCGAACATAGCGGCTGTTGCTGGGAATATGGTAATGATCGGTATACACATCAAAAACCATAATAAATTTAACAAAAAGAAATTGGTAAACTTTTCTAAAAAACGGTAGAAACCGCTATCAATACTGAAAATATTCATTCGCCTCATCCTTACTTATCAAAGTCTATGTTATTAAAAAATACCATGAATATTCTAAAAAGGCAATATTCCGAATATCGAATCATTTTTTGTAATAGATTGGTTGCATAATAATCGTTTATATATTAATATGAATTTACAGTTATATGAAATCGATTTCAGATATCAGAATTTTTAGGAGGGTCAAAATGAAAAAGAAATGGATGTTTGCTAAATTAGCTCCAATGCTTCTTATTTTATTGCTTGTCATCTCAGGATGTGGCACGAGTGGAAGCAATTCAGGGAGTGGTTCAGGTGAAAAAAAGGTTAAATTAACGATGTCCGCTTGGGGCAATCCGACAGAACTTAAAGTATATCAGCGTGCACTTGATCAATATGAAAAAGAAAACCCTAACGTTGAAATCAAATTGATTCCAGTACCAGGTGATAACTATGAGCAAAAGTTAATGACTCAGCTTTCAGGTGGACAAGCTACCGATGTTTTTTATGTCGGTGATACATATATGTCCAAACTCATTGATACTGGTAAACTCGCTGAATTAAATCAGTTTTTAGAAGGATCAGAAAGCTATGTAAAAGCGGATGAGTTTCCTGACGGTATATGGGGCGCATCCAAAAAAGACGATAAAATATACGGCATAACGGTTGATAGTAACCCATTCCTCATGTACTACAACAAAAAGGTTTTGAAAGAAGCTGGTGTCGAAAAAACTCCTCAAGAATATTTTGATGAGGGGAAATGGAATTGGGACACTTTCGCTGAAGTGACTGGAAAGCTCCATGCTGCAGGGAAAAAAGGTTTTGTAGCTGAAAAAGCTGGGGTCCATACCCTTTCTTGGGTTTGGACTAATGGGGGACAACTGTTTGATGATGAAGGGAATTTCATCTTAGACAAAAATGAAAAAGCACAGGAAGCATTTAAATATGTAAATGATATGGTCGAAAAAGGAAACTTCACATATGCGGGATCTTTGCCTAAAGGTCAAGGTGGAGACGCTATGTTTATGTCCAATCAAGTGGGATTTGTAGCTGCTGGACGCTGGTTAACACCGATGTTCAGTGAAAATAAATCAATAGAATTCGATTATATTCCTTGGCCGACGAATACAGGAAATAAAATGGAGCCAGCGGCAATTGCCACTGCATTCATGTCAGTAAGTAAGGATTCCAAAAACTTGGAAGAAGCAATGAAGTTTTTATCTTTCTACACATCTAAAGAAGGACAAAAAACCCGTCTTGCTGATAACGGGAATGCGATTCCTTCTATTAATGGGATCGATGAAATTGTTACTGAAGCTGAAGTGCCGGAGCATTCTAGCTATTTAGTCGATACTCGAGATATTGGAATTGTTGATGATAAGCTAATGTCAGTTCCGGGATTAGAAAAAGAAATAGCTGACATTATGGATCTTATGTATCTTGGAAAACAAGATGCAACGAAGACAATGGACAAAGTTACTAAAAAAGCGAATGAAATGATCGACGAGTATAAAAAGAGGTAAAATAAACGACTAAATAAAAGAATGAAAGAAGTGGGAGAAGGGTCCAGGGGGGCCCCTCCCCGTTACTTTCACTAGTTTGAGAGGGTGACTTCATCATGAGAAAGAATAATACACTCTGGGGTTATATCTTTTTGACTCCGCAATTGCTGGGACTCATCGCCTTTGCCCTTATCCCACTTTGCTTCGCTTTTGTTCTAAGTTTTATGAACTGGGATGGTTTCGGTGCAAAAACGTTTATTGGACTAGATAACTTTATGGGACAATTTAAAAATCCTGTCTTTTGGAAAGCATTATGGAATACCGTTTTATACACAATTCTCTATATTCCTGTCGGCATTACTCTTTCTATGGTACTTGCCATCGCTTTAAATAAAATTAGAGGTAAAGAGCTATACAGGATATTCTTTTTCATGCCGGTCATCACTAGTTCCGTTTCAGTCGGTGTAATCTGGATGTGGATTTTAAATGGTGATTTCGGAATTTTAAATCAATTCCTTGCCAACTTTGGAATTGCTGGACCACAATGGCTTACAGATACGCGTTGGGTAATGGTTTCTATCGCAATCCTAAGTATTTGGTGGCAGCTAGGTTATAATATGGTTATTTTCTTAGCTGGACTACAAGGAATTTCATCCAGTTATTATGAAGCGGCCGAAATTGACGGTGCTTCCAAGTTTCAAAAATTTAGACATATTACGTTGCCGCTCCTATCGCCAACAACATTTTTCGTTACGATTATGGCGATAATCGGATCATTCCAAGTTTTCGACCAAGCATTCGTTATGACAAGTGGGGGACCAGCAAAGGCAAGTTATACCCTCGTTTATCACATATATGAGACGGCTTTTATTAACTTTAGAATGGGTGAAAGCTCTGCGGCGGCAATGATCTTGTTCGTCATCATCTTGATATTTACCCTCATTCAATTTAGAGTTTCGAAAAGGTGGGTTCATTATGAAGGCTAATACAGTTGTGACGAATAAGAGCGATATTAACCCAGCTCATCATCCAGGAAAAAAGAAGATTCAACTTTCAACACTACTCGTTCATTTATTGATCATTTTAGGTTCGGCAATTATGATTTTCCCTTTCCTGTGGTCAATAAGCAGTTCCTTAAAAGATATTTCGCAAATTTTTATCGTACCACCGGATTTTATTCCAAAGCCGTTTGTTTGGTCTAATTACCCAGCGTCTTTACAAGCGATGCCGTTTGGATTGGCGTACTGGAATAGCTTTTACATCACCGTTCTCGTAGTAGGTGTTCAGCTATTTACAGCATCAATGGCCGCTTATGCGTTTGCGAAAATTCGCTTTCGCGGATCCAACTTTTTGTTCATTTTCTTTTTGGCAACAATGATGATTCCAAAGCAGGTCACCATGATTCCAACCTTTATGATCATGGATTGGATCGGCTGGTTGGATACTCATTTAACTTTAATTGTCCCAGGAGCATTATTTAATGCGTTTGCCGTATTCCTATTACGACAATTTATTATGGGCATACCAAATGAATTGGAAGAAGCAGCGGTGATGGATGGGGCAGGTCCACTCAGAGTTTATTGGAGCGTTATTTTACCATTAGTCAAACCAGCATTAGCTGCAGTTGGTATCTTTATTTTCATGGGCTCTTGGAATAACTTCTTGGAGCCATTGATTTATTTGAGTACACCAGAGCTGTTTACAGTGCCGTTACTATTAAACTACTTCAAAGGACTTTATGTAACAGACTGGGCATTAATGATGGCGGGCTCAACGATCTCAATCATTCCAGTTCTGATTATCTATATCTTTGCACAGAAACATATAATTGAAGGTGTAGCGTTGACTGGAATTAAAGGATAAAATTTTAAAAAAAGCTAGTGATTTTTGATAAAAATCACTAGCTTTTTTTATAAGAAAAATCTTTTTTTTTGTCTATTACTATTGTGTATTCTGAAAATATAGACTATTATTTATTTTGAAAGCGCTTACGAATATAAAAAAGGGGGGTTTTTACAATGAAAAAGAAATGGTCATTTTTAAAAGTAACTGCTTTGCTTCTCACATTGCTGCTACTCATTTCAGGTTGTAATTCCAGTGGTGGGGAGAAGACATCTGGCAGTAAAGGAGGATCCAATTCGTCAGGATCATCCGATGGAAAGAAGGTCGAATTAACGATGGCCTCATGGGGAAACCCAGCAGAAATTAAGGTATTACAACGTGGTATAGATGCATATGAAAAGGATAATCCAAACGTTAAAATTAAGTTGATTCCTGTACCAGGCGACAATTATGAGCAAAAACTAATGACTGAGTTATCAGGCGGAAAAGCACATGATGTCTTTTATGTTGGGGCTGAGACTATTGCGAAACTTATTGAAACTGGTAAAATTGCTGATTTAACAGAATTTCTTGATAGCTCCGCAAGTCACGTAAAGGCGGATGATTTTGCTGATGGTTTATGGGGAGCAGCGAGAAAAGATGGAAAAATTTACGGAGTTTCCGTTGATAATAACCCATTATTAATGTACTACAACAAAACAGTTCTTAAAGAAGCTGGGGTCGAAAAAACCCCTCAAGATTACTATGATGAAGGCAACTGGAATTGGGATACTTTTGCAGAGATTACTGGTAAAATACATGCTGCTGGAAAACGGGGCTTTGTTGCAGATAAATGGAGTGCGCATTTATTCTCTTGGGTTTGGTCTAACGGTGGCCAATTATACGATGATGAAGGAAATTATATATTGGCAGAAAATGAAAAAGCTAAAGAAGCATTTGAATATATTGATAAAATGATTAAAGGCGGAAACTTTACTTTTGCTGGATCCTTACCTAAAGGACAAGGTGCTGATGCTATGTTCATGTCCAATCAGGTAGGCTTTGTCGCTGCTGGTCGTTGGTTAACGCCAATGTTTAGTGAAAATAAATCACTAGAATTCGATTACATTCCATGGCCAACGAATACTGGTAATAAAATGGAACCAGCGGCAATTGCGATCGCCTTTATGTCGGTGGCGAAGGATTCAAAAAATTTAGAAGAAGCAATGAAATTTATGTCTTTCTATGTTTCGGCTGAAGGTCAAAAGGCACGTCTCGCCGATAATGGAAATGCTGTACCATCCGTAAGTGGTGTAGATGAATTGATTACAGGGGATGCAATTCCAGAGCATGCAAGCTATTTAATCGATGCTCGTGAAATCGGGATTGTTGATGACAAACAAGTGCTAGTTCCAGGCTTGGATAAAGAACTAGCAGACATAATGGATTTGATGCTTCTAGGAAAACAGGATGCTGATAAGACAATTGATGCTATGTCTAAAAAAGCAAAAGAGATGATTGAGGATTATAAGAATAAGTAGAAGTTTATAAGAAATCTCATTGAAAATGAGAAACTATGAGGGCGGTGATTCACTGCCCTTTTTACATATCTCGTAAAATACCATTTTTTTACGACAAGATAATTAAATATACAGACTTTTTTCACATTACCTATTGCATATTTTAAAAGAATAGATTAATATTCTACTTGTAAGCGATTTATGAAACCGATTTCAACCCGATAGGGAGGGGGGGAATTTGCCTACTATCTCCGACGTGGCAAGTTTAGCTGGATTATCTAGAGCAACAGTTTCGAGAGTAATTAATAATCACCCTTATGTGACAAAAGAAAAAAAGGAACTAGTCATGGATGCAATGAAACAATTGGGGTATTTTCCAAACACCTCTGCGCAAAATCTTAGAAAACAAAAGACAGATACCATTGCTGTACTAGTTCCAAGATTGACCAATCCGTTTTTTACTCATTTAGTTGAAAGTTTAGAAGATAGGGCAGCGGAATATGGTCTCCAGATTTTAATCTGTAACACGAAGTATGACAAAAAAAGAGAATTGGAATTCTTGTATTTATTAAAAACAAAGCAAGTTGACGGAATTATTATGACTTCGATTGAAAATAATTGGAGTCAAATTGAAGAAATCACGATGAATGGCCCAATTGTTCTTTGCAATGAGTATATCACTGGTGCAAATGTCTCCTCTGTCCGCTTGAATCAACTAGAAGGGGGCTATATCGGAACCCATCATTTAATTCAAAAAGGGCATACGAAAATAGGGTATTGCTGGGGGGGAGTCCTAAGCGGTCTTTCTTATGATCGATTCGAAGGTTATAGAAAAGCGCTGGCGGGACAAGGGTTATCCATTAATGAGAATTGGTTATTTGAAGGCGTATTTAGCATTGACGATGGCCGCAGGGTATTGAATGAAATATCCGAAATGTATGATAGGCCGACTGCCCTTTTTACCGGCAGTGATGAAGTAGCTGCAGGAATCATTTCCGAAGCAAAGAAAAAGGGGTTACATGTACCAGGCGATATTGCTGTTATCGGTTTCGATGATCAGCCCATAGCAGAAGTGATAGAGCCGGCGCTTACAACGATTCGTCAACCTATTAGTGAAATAGGGAAAAAAACAATGGAAGTCATGATCGAATTGCTTTCAAAGAAAAATCAATCAGACGAGCATCAGATTTACGAGCTACCGTTACAACTTATTGCTAGAGAATCAAGTTGAAATTAAAGAGGGGGATATTTATGAAAAGGAAATGGTCGTTTTTAAAAGTTACTGCTTTGTTTCTGACGTTGCTGCTTGTCGTTACTGGATGTAGTTCTGGCGGTGGGAAGAAGACATCTAGCAATGAAGGAGGATCTGGATCCTCGGATGGCAAAAAGGTAGAATTGACAATGGCTGCATGGGGTAATCCGGCAGAAATTAAAGTGTATCAAAAAGGTCTTACTGAATATGAAAAACAAAATCCTAATGTCAAAATCAAGTTGATTCCTGTACCAGGCGACAACTATGAGCAAAAACTAATGACCGAGTTATCGGGTGGAAAAGCACATGATATCTTCTATGTTGGTGCTGAAACGATGCCTAAACTCGTAGAAACAGGTAAAATTGCAGATTTAACAGAATTCCTTGAAAGCTCAGCAAGTCATGTAAAAGCAGATGAGTTTGCTGATGGTTTATGGGGAGCTGCAAGAAAAGATGGAAAAATATACGGAGTTTCCGTTGATAATAACCCGTTATTAATGTACTACAACAAAAAAGTTCTTGCAGAAGCGGGAATAGATAAATCACCACAAGAATACTTCGACGAAGGTAACTGGAATTGGAAAACTTTCGAAGAAATGACTGGAAAACTTAAAGCTGCTGGAAAAAGAGGCTTTGTTGCAGATAAATGGAGTGCTCATTTATTCTCATGGGTTTGGTCTAACGGCGGCGATTTGTATGATGATGAAGCTAACTTTATTTTGGATGAGAACCCAAAAGCTCAAGAAGCATTTGAATTCCTTGATAAAAATATTAAAAGTGGAAACTTCACTTACACTGGATCCTTGCCTAAAGGACAAGGTGCGGATGCGATGTTCATGTCTAACCAAGTTGGATTTGTTGCCGCTGGTCGTTGGTTAACACCAATGTTTAGTGAAAATAAATCATTGGAATTCGACTATATTCCTTGGCCGACGAATACAGGTAATAAAATGGAGCCAGCTGCGATTGCAATCGCATATATGTCAGTCGCTAAAGATTCTAAGAATGTTGAAGAAGCAATGAAATTTATGTCTTACTATACATCAGCAGAAGGTCAGAAAGCTCGCCTTGCTGGTAACGGTAACGCGGTTCCATCTGTAAACGGTGTAGATGAATTGATTACGGATGATGCAATTCCAGAGCACGCAAAATATTTGATCGATGCTCGTGAAATCGGGGTTGTTGAGGACAAGCAAGTTCTAATCCCAGGCTTGGAAAAAGAACTTGGCGACATTATGGACCTTATGTATCTTGGAAAACAAGATGCAGCTAAAACAATGGATGCTGTATCCAAAAAAGCGAAAGAAATGATCGAAGACTATAAGAAGTAAAAAATAACATGAATAGAAAATTGAAAGAAGGGAGACTGTCTCCCTTTTTTTAATAGTTTTGGCTAGCGCAAGCGGCTGGCCCATCGAGGTCAAAAACCAGCAACCAACGAAGTCAAAGAGCAGACTTCATTGGTTAAAGAACATTTTTGCCTGAGGCTAATCAATGTGCTTGCGCTTTTCTATATGAGAGGGTGATTTCGTGAGAAAGAATAATAATCTTTGGGGTTATCTCTTTTTAACTCCGCAATTGCTGGGGCTTGTCGCATTTGCTCTTATCCCACTTGGCTTTGCCTTTGTGCTTAGTTTTACGAATTGGGATGGCTTTGGTGCAAAAACGTTTATTGGGCTCGAAAATTTCATTGGTCAATTTAAGAATCCAGTCTTTTGGAAGGCATTATGGAATACCGTCTTATACACGATTCTTTATGTTCCTTTTGGTATAGCTCTTTCACTGCTCCTCGCACTTGCCTTGAATAAAATTAAAGGTAAAGAGTTTTATCGGATTTTCTTTTTTATGCCAGTAATTACTAGCTCTGTTTCTGTCGGTGTAATCTGGATGTGGATTTTAAACGGTGACTTCGGAATTTTAAATCAATTTCTTGCCAACTTTGGAATTGCTGGACCACAATGGCTTACAGATACGAGTTGGGTAATGATTTCGATTGCCATCCTGAGTATTTGGTGGCAGGTAGGTTACAATATGGTTATTTTTCTAGCCGGACTTCAAGGAGTTTCGAATAGTTATTATGAAGCCGCTGAAATTGACGGGGCTTCCAGGTTTCAAAAATTCAGACATATTACTTTACCACTCATATCTCCGACAACATTTTTTGTCACGATTATGTCGATTATCGGTTCCTTCCAAGTCTTTGACCAAGCTTTCGTTATGACAGGCGGCGGACCGGCAAAAGCGAGCTATACGCTTGTGTTCCATATTTACGAATCGGCTTTTATGAACTTTAGGATGGGTGAAAGCTCTGCGGCAGCGATGATTTTATTTGTCATTATTTTGATATTTACACTCATTCAATTTAGTGTCTCAAAGAGGTGGGTTCATTATGAGGGCTAATACAGTTGAGACGAATAAAGCCAACCTTAACCCAGCGCATGTTCATACAGTAAAAAAGAAAATAAAGTTTTCAACTTTGCTTGTTCATCTATTGATCATTATTGGTTCTATGATTATGATTTTCCCTTTCCTGTGGTCAATTAGCAGTTCCTTGAAAGATATTTCGCAAATTTTTATCGTACCACCTGAATTTATTCCAAAGCCGTTTGTTTGGTCTAACTACCCAGCGTCTCTACAAGCGATGCCGTTTGGATTGGCGTACTGGAATAGCTTTTATATCACCGTACTCGTAGTAGGTGTTCAGCTATTTACAGCATCAATGGCCGCTTATGCGTTTGCGAAAATTCGCTTTCGCGGATCCAACTTTTTGTTCATTTTCTTTTTGGCAACAATGATGATTCCAAAGCAAGTAACAATGATTCCAACATTTATGATCATGGATTGGATTGGCTGGTTGGATACTCATTTAACCTTAATCGTACCTGGGGCATTATTTAATGCTTTTGCTGTCTTCTTATTAAGACAATTTATCATGGGCATACCAAATGAATTGGAAGAAGCGGCGGTAATGGATGGGGCAGGTCCACTCAGAGTTTATTGGAGCGTTATTTTGCCATTAGTCAAACCAGCATTAGCTGCAGTTGGTATCTTTATTTTCATGGGTTCATGGAATAACTTCTTGGAGCCATTGATTTATTTAAGTACTCCGGAACTCTTTACAGTACCTTTATTGTTAAACTATTTCAAAGGACTTTATGTAACGGATTGGGCCTTAATGATGGCAGGCTCAACGATTTCGATCATACCTGTCTTGATCATTTATATTATTGCACAAAAACACATTATTGAAGGTGTAGCATTGACTGGAATTAAAGGATAAGGTTTGGAGACCCTGGTATTTAACTAGGGCTCTTTTTTTGATTTTAGCAAAGAATAATAAATGCTATTCTGACGATACGATCATGATAAATGAGGGATGCTAATGGATCAGCTAAAAATATTAATTATCGAAGATGAAGAAAAAATAGCCCGTGTATTAGAGCTCGAATTAACCTATGAAGGCTACGTTATAGGAAAGGCCATGGATGGGCTCGATGGACTGCGGATGTTTCGCGAGCAAGAGTGGAATTTAATTCTATTAGACATTATGCTTCCGGGATTGAGCGGGATAGAGCTGCTTCGGCGTATTCGTTCCAGCAATTCAAGTATTCCTGTTATATTACTTACTGCAAAAGATTCTGTGGAAGATAAAGTATCTGGATTAGATTTAGGGGCGAATGATTATATAACAAAGCCGTTTCAAATTGAGGAACTGCTTGCTCGTGTCAGGACCTCATTAAGATTGAATAAACATCATGGAAATACTGCTGATAATGATCAAGCGTTGCTCCAGTTTTCTGATCTGAAATTGAGTGAAACGACAAGAGAAGTTTTTAGAGGAGAAGATTTGATTGAACTGACACCAAGAGAGTTTGATTTACTTGCCTATTTACTAAAAAATGCCCGACATGTGTTAAATAGGGAACAAATCCTTAACGGAGTCTGGGGCTATGATTATTATGGCGATACGAATGTGGTTGATGTTTATATCCGCTATTTACGTAATAAAATTGATAAACCATATGATACATCCCTCATCCATACCGTCCGTGGTGTCGGCTATGTGTTAAAGGATACACCATGAAGCTGCGGAGCAAAATCAATCTATATACAACGGTTTTGTTCATATGTCTTTTAGTCCTTATCAATGGATCAATTTATTTTACCTTTAGCCGTATGATTTTAAAGAGTGAATTACAAAGAACAGCGGCCGAATCAGTGCAAACCGTAAAAGGAATGAAAATGGCTAGATCAGCCATTCCTACGGGGGATTTACTTCGGGCTTATGTTCCAGTTAACGGCATGCTGAAAGTAGTCAGAGCTGACAGTTCTATTGATGCTGCGATTACTGCTCCAGGTCACCAAAATCTGATAGAAATTCCCAATCATTACTATCAACAGGAACAGCGAAAAATCATTAAACTTAATGGTGTTCCACATGCATTTGTATCTATTCCAATCATTTGGAAAAATGGTGAAATTGCGGAGCTACAAGCAACGGAAAGTTTAGCAACAACTGCGCAAAATTTACGGATCCTCATCTACGTCTTAATAGCCGTTACCCTGCTCGCCGCTATTCCGGCTTTTATCTCATCACGAATCTTAAGTAATCTTATTTCACAGCCGATCTCCTCTATGATTCGGACGATGCGTGAAATTCGTGGGAGCGGTCAATATAAACGAATTGAATTACCAAAACAATCCAAAGATGAGTTATATCAAATGGGTGAAACATTTAACGAGATGATTCGACAGCTTAAATTGAATTATGAGAAGCAGGAACAATTCGTCTCCAATGCCTCCCATGAATTAAAAACGCCTTTAACTGTCATCGAGTCTTATGCGAACTTATTGAAACGGAGAGGAAAGACGGCACCAGAATTATTTGATGAATCAGTTGAAGCCATTCATTCTGAAGCAATTAGAATGAAGGAACTCACCCAGCAATTATTATTATTAGCCAGGCATGACGAGCAGTGGAAAATAACGATGGAAATCATCTCTTTAAAGGGACTGGCCGAAGAATCCATCCGTTCATTTCGAACTGCCTTTCATAGAGAGATCGATTTAGTCATAGAGCAACCTGTAGTAGTTAAAGCAGACGTGCAAAAATTAAAACAGCTTATTTATATATTAATGGAAAACGCTCATAAATATAGCGATGCACCCATTACTGTCAAGGTACTTGTTGAAAATAATCGAGGTGTGCTCGAAATTATCGACAGGGGCATTGGAATACCTGCAAGTGAAATATCAAAAGTATTCGATCGTTTTTACCGGGTAGATAAGGCAAGGACGAGAAAGTCTGGGGGATTTGGATTAGGTTTATCGCTAGCAAGAGAAATAGCAGAGGCAATGAATGCGGAGCTACGTCTAGAAAGTGTTGAGGGGCAAGGTACATCTGCACAAATTTGGCTGAAACTGGCCGATTCTCATTAAATTCTCATATTTTTATTGTAAGCTTTGTTTTAAGAAATCAATGGAGGTATGGTGATGAGAAATAAAAAGATACGAAATATATTGGTTGCCATAGGTTCGGTTGTTTTGTTTGTTGTTGTTATTTGGCAAATTTTAGCATCAACAACTACCGCTGCGCCATTAACAGAAACAGATGCAAAAAAGCTGACACAAGAAATGTACAGTGGTGAAATTGTCGATATTCATTTAATTAATAATGTATATCAAATCACCTTAGCACTGGATAGTAAAATATATGAAATAAAAATCGACCGTAAAACGGGTGAGGTATTTGGTATCTCAGATAAAAATCCAGAACAGAAAGTAAAGGAAATGCCTGAAGCGGAAATAAAGAACGTTATTTTACAGCATTATCCTGGAAAAATAAATAAACTAGAAAGAACAGTGGAAAGGGAGCAAGTTTTTTATAATGCAATGATTCAAACGAATGAAAAGCAGACGATCTTGAAGATTAGTGCCACTACGGGTGCAATTGTTGATAAAGAAATAAAAGTATTGAAGCAGCCTCAAGAAACAGCCAAAAGAATGTCAGAAGAGGAAGCAATAAAGCTAGCTCTAAAAACCGTTAGTGGAGAAGTAGATGATGTTGAGTTAGAGCGATCTGATGGTTTAGTTTATTATTTAATCGAAATCGACCGGGCAAATGATCAGGAAGCGACTGTTCAAATCAATGCGATAACGGGGGAAGTGATGTCCGTTTCATGGGGTGATTAATGATAATCATTAAATTCTCATCAATTTCTCATCTTATTATCTGAGTGTCCTCATTTTAGAAGCTTATGATGAAATCAAGATAAAAAAGGAGGACAAAACAGATGAAAAAGAGTGTAATAATCGCAGGTGTTGCTGGAATGGTCATTTTAGGAGGGGCAGTAGGAGCGGGTGCTGTTTCGAATTCAGCACCTAATGTTGAGAAATCCGCTGCTATTTCAGAGGAAAAAGCGAAGGAAATTGCGATTAAAGAAACGGGTGCAACATTTAAAAGTATTGAACTAGATAAAGAAGATGGTCGCTTAATTTATGAAATCGACTTGGTTAACGGAAATGAAGAGGTTGATGTCGATATCGATGCAACAACTGGTAATGTGATTAAAGCAGAACGGGACCTTCATGATGACGATGATGAAAGCATCATCCAAAGTGATAGCACTCCTGTAAAAGTTACGGAGAAAGAAGCTGTGGCGATTGCAATAAAGGATACTCCTGGAACAGTGACAGACACCGAGTTTGATGCTGATGATCATTCCTATGAAATTGAAATCAAAACGGCTCAAGCTGAAGTTGAAATAAAAGTTGATGCAAATAGCGGGAAGATTGTTGAGAAAGAATTAGATCAAGACAAAAAATAAGGAGAACCTATCGACGATAGGTTCTCTTTATTTTTTGGTAAAAAAAGTAATTATTTAATCGGTGAAATTTATAATAAAAATGTATTGACTACCTTGTTTGTATGTGTTATATTTTAATATTTGCTTAAAATTGTATAAAGTGATATACTATATATATAACAAACTTAGGAGTGGATATTTTGTTTCAGGTTGGCGATAAAGTATTTTATCCAATGCACGGTGCAGGTGTCATTAAAGCCATTGAAGAAAGAAAAGTCCAAGGAAAATCACTGGAATACTGTGTGATTACCATTCCAATCAACAATATGGATATTATGATTCCAATGCAAACAGTTGCTAACTCTAGAATGCGACTCGTTGAAGATAGGGATACAACGAAAAATATTTTGTTTGATTATCACAATGAAGAGTCAAATTGTACTCTTCCATGGAAAGAAAGATATAAACAAAATATGGAGAAGTTGAAAACCGGGGAAATGCTTGATTGTACGGAAGTCGTTCGCGATTTGTTAAGTCGTCAAAAAGAAAAGGCGCTTAATTCAAGCGAAAAACAAATGTTAAATGAAGCACATAAAATCTTAGTAAGTGAGCTAAGCATTATCAAAGGGATCAGCGAAAACCAAGCAGCTGAATTATTAATAATCTAGCTTGATATGAACTCTCTAAATTGGAGGGTTCTTTTTTTTGTTAAGGATACTGAGTTATTGATAAACGTGATCCGTTCACGAGGGTTATGAAGACAGACTTTTCGTAATTGGTCAAAATGTGTCTTCATGCACGCTTTATGGACCACTATATAAGTTAGAAAGCGGTATTCTTCGAAGCCTCTTCTAAGGATAGTTCGCCTCTTTTTAATTTTCATCTAATCGACAACTTCTATATATGTATAAGTGAGGGATTCGGGGTATAGTATATATATACTATTTTAACGAAGGGACATGGTCCATCATGAGGAAACTTTTTATCGCAATTCTTTTATTAGGAGTCATTGTGTCGCCTTTTTTTACGGATGCACATGTGAAATGGTTCACAGAGGTAGCGCCAGAAAAAGAAACAATTGAAAATATACTTTCTCCATTATTTATTTTTCTTACATTGCTAGCTGCACTTGTTTTAGCTTTTCTAGCGATTCTTATCCCGAAAACAGGTCAGTGGTCAATCATTAAAAAGTGGGATGATAAACTGTCTAGCTTGAGAAAATATTCCCGGACGATATTAAAATATGGGACAGCTATTGCTCTGATTATCCAAGTAACGAGTGGAACTTTGTTTGCGCCTGAGTTTCACTTGCATCATACAATTGCGACCATCGCGGTCTGGTTGGTCATTGGGTTCCTGCTAATCCCACACCATTTAGCAACAAAGATAGGGGCACTCATATTATTAGGATTATTTATTTATATTACCGCAGAGAACGGCATTTTTCATATGCTCGATTACGGCTTTTATGTAGCGATTATTGGGGTCCTTTTAGTTGGCAATACAAAATGGGAAAAAGTCGGTTTTCCATTTTTGTATTTAGGAACTGGGCTTTCCCTATGCTGGGTAGCAGTTGAAAAATGGGTATACCCAGGAATGTCATTGGATATCGTAGCAAATCATCACGTTCCAACATTCGGTTTCGCACCTGCAGTTTTTATTGTTATGGCTGCTTTCATAGAGTTTGTTGTCGGATACCTATTGGTTGTCGGTATTCTGAACCGGGTACTGGGCTTTGTCGTGACAGTGATCTTCATCATGACGACAATGCTGTTTGGTTTTACAGAAATCATCGGCCATTTTATGATTCATATCGTGCTGATCATCTTTATCATCGAAGGTGTTTCATTTTATAACCCGCCGATTAAAATGCATAAAACGAAAGTTGATCAGTTCATTTTCGTCTTCCTGAATTTCCTTTTCGTCATATCTACTTTCGTATTAATATATTATCGCTTCGCGTAAAAGAAGCTGTCTCGAATTTGCTATTCGAGACAGCTTTTGTTAGCTTTTGGTGTAATTTAAATCCCAAACCACGCCGAAGGAATCTTTCACTTTAGCATATTTTGCTCCCCAAAATGTATCCTGCAACTCCATGAATACTGTACCTTTTAAACTTAAGCGATCATATATTTTTTGTATTTCTTCCTCACGATCAAAATCGAGAACTAAAGAAATATGATTTCCAGTCGTGACGGAACTGCCAGGAAAGTTATCTGACACCATAATAAACAAGTCATCTTTTTTAAACTGTGCATGCATAATTCTGTCATCGGCTTCTGGTGGAGTTGGATAATCTGCCTCTCCAAACGTTTTAACTCCCAAAATCTCCCCATCAAATATTTTTTTGTAATATTCTAAAGCTTCTCTGGCATTTCCATTAAAGGTAAAATACGGTGTGGCCTGTTTCATTGCTAACACTCCCATCATTTTTATTCGTACAACTATTATAATCATAAAAAATGAAAACAAAAAAACATTTTTTTCAAACCGTTCGTCTAGTTCTTCCGTTACTTAGAGTAATAAAAGGTTTTTAAAGGAGAGGAACCAGAAATGAAAAAGAAGATTTTTTTTTGTTTTTCGTTAATGTCAATTATGGTTTTCTTGTTAGGTCTTTCAGTGGGAACAGATTCTAAACGAGGGAAGTCCTCAACCCTAGCTAATGATGTGGTTAATGTTTATGGCCCAGGAGGACCGCTCGGACCCATCAAAGAGATGGCTGAACAATTCACAAAGGATACAGGAATAAAAGTGGAGGTTACTGCAGGGCCAGAAGCGAACTGGATTGATCAAGCTAAACAAGATGCTGACATTATTTATGGCGGTTCAGAATATATGCTGACTGATTTTATGCTCAAATATCCCGGAATAATCAATGAAAAAAAGCGTACAGAATTATACCCGCGGGCTGTCGGGATTTTAGTGAGAAAAGGAAATCCGAAAAAAATTCACTCACTAGAGGATTTAACAAAAAGCGGCGTTAAAATTGTAGATGTAAATGGGGCTGGTCAGCTTGGTTTATGGGAGGATTTAGCAGGAAGGAAAGGGCTTATACCGGGTATCAGCAAAAATATTACTATTTCAGTAAAATCTAGTGCTGATGCTATTGATTTATGGAAGGCGAATTCTAAATACGATGCGTGGATCACATATGAATCTTGGCATTACCGATTAAATGATGTGACAGAACTCATTCAGCTCCCGGAGGAAGATAAGCTGTATAGAGGGACTCCTATAAGCCTTACAAATAGGTCTGATAATAAGAAAGAAGCGAAACAATTTATCGCTTATTTAAAAACAGAAAAGTCCCATCATGTGTTTCAAAAATGGGGATGGAAATAAATTTTAGAAGGAGTGAGATTAAATGAAAAAGTGGATGTTAATAGTTTTCTCATCAATATTGTTATTGGCTGCCTGTGGAAATAAAGCGACAAATACTTCAACACAATCGGCAAGTCTACAAGTGTTAGAGAGCGAAAAAACGGGTGACTATCTGGCAGATTCTAAAGGAATGACACTATATTACTTTAAAAAGGATGAATCAGGTAAAAGCAATTGTGCTGGAGAATGTTTAGACAATTGGCCGCCCTTTACAGAAAAAGATTTTAATGTGCCGAGTGGCTTTGATAAAAAAGACTTTAATACTATTAAAAGAGAAGATACAGGAGAAGAGCAGGTTACGTACAACGGATATCCACTTTACTATTTTGTGAATGATAAGCAAAAAGGTGATGTTAATGGTGAAGGTGTCAAGGATGTTTGGTATATTGTTAATGATGAAACTGCTTTTCCATAAGAAATGAAAATTCCAATTGTTGATTTTGTAAAATTGACATGGTGAGGAGTGCAGGTGCGATTGAAAGAAAAACTTGACGAAGAATTAATGGCGCTAGTAAATAAAAAGCATCGTCCTGCCTTGGAAGAAATTTATGACAGATATATTAAGTTGATTTATAGTTTTATATATAAATTTACAAATGGAAATGAAGAAAAAGCGAAAGAAATTGTTCAATTAGTATTTTTAAAACTTTGGACGACAAAAAGCAGCTATAGCTCTGAAAAAGGAAGCTTCATTAATTGGCTATTAACTGTTACACGAAATGTATGCGTAGACTATATTCGTAAAGATAGTGTTCACGTACAGAATAATAAACAAATTGATGCGCCAATTGATATCGCGGATCCGAAAAATGAAATCGAAGATAGCCTTATCTTTAGTGAAATTACTACTGCAAAAAATCAGTTAAGTAAACCGCAAAAAAGATTAATTGATTTATTATATTGGAAGGGCTATTCGCTCTCAGAAATTGCCAAAATGGAAAATGAACCGCTCGGAACGATTAAAAGCAGGCTTCATCAATCTCTTAAAAAGTTAAAGAAGTATTTGGAAGTAGGTGATTTGTAAATGGACAAGGAATGTAATAACCTACTTTCATTTATTGCGGACGAGTTGAGTTTGGAAGGGAAAAAGACATTCGCGGAGCATTTGAAACATTGCCGTGAATGTACCAGGGAGTATGAGCAAATGACAGAAGCCTGGGATTCATTAAAATGGGATTTTGCAGAGGTTGAACCTCCTGAATTATTAAAAACGGAGGTAATGAATTTTATTTTCGAGAAAGAAAAAAAGAGCCGTAAAGCAAAGCTTAGGGATTGGATTGGAAATTTCAGAAGGCAGTTTACACCAGTAACGATTGTAATTGCAGCATTATCTTTCATCCTATTATTTTCCAATGTTCAATTGAAAAATGAACTTGATCTGCCGATTGAGGTTTCTTCCACACTATTTTTAAAGTCTGCTGATGAAACGACAGCAAGTGGACAGGCGTTCATCTTACAACAAGGTGAGGCAAGACGCTTAGTCGTTCAGCTGAGTAATTTGCCACCGTTACAAGGCTCTGAAGTTTATCAAGTATGGCTGTTACATGACGGAGAACGGGCAAACGCAGGGATTTTCAAACCAAATGAAACCGGTGAAGGAGTGTTGACATTTAATCTTGCGCAAAATGATCAATTTGACCAAATCGGCATCACGAAAGAACCAGATGAATTCAGTACCCAACCAAGAGGGAAAAAGATAGTGGGATCATCTTAATGAATGAAGACTTGTCCGGCATGGGCAAGTCTTTTTACATTTGGCGAGATTAACTGAAAATCGGCTGGATTGAGCACACGTTTGGCGGGATTAACTAGAAATCGGCGGGATTAAGTACACATTTGGCGGGATTATTTCTATTTGAGTCGAATATCCGGCATCCAGCAGGATTATATCCCATTCTTATCAAAAAAATAATCAAAATAAGTGCAAGTAATTGTTGATTTGACATTAATTCAGCAGAAGAGTCTCTTTTTTCGCTCATCAGCGGGAATAAGTATACATTTGGCGGGATTAACCCCTGGTTTGGCGGGATTATGATTCAAATCCGCGGCATTATTCTTAAGTGAGTCGAATTAGGTAAATTAAGAAGGAGTTTTGGTCTTGCATATCGAATGTAGAGTTTAAAATAATGAAAAGAGTTGATGAATTGATTATTAAACAACGAAAAATCCCAATAAAGATAAAAAAACTGGAAGCATTATTGAGGAGACTTCCGATGAGTCACTCCAAATGGAAAGAAGTCGTAGCAGAAGCTGCTAGAAGTTGGGCTGGATACAGAGGCGAGGAGTCTTTGGATTATTATTTGAGTTTTTTGCCTGATAAAGAGTACTTCATTTTCCACGATCTTAGGATTCCTTACAAAACCCATCACTTTCAAATGGATTTTTTAATCCAGACAAACTATTTCCTTCTAATCCTAGAAGTGAAAAACATTTCTGGCACGATAACATTTGATCCGGACTTAAATCAAATGATTAGGACTTTAAATGGAATTGAGGAAGCTTTTCCTGATCCCGTTCAACAGGTTAAACATCAACAATTTCAATTATCAAGTTTGCTGCAACAAAAGAAATACAAGAACGTTCCGATTGAATCTCTAGTGGTAATGGCAAATCCTTATTCATTGTTAAAAATGCCTGCTAAGAGGCCCGATTATTTACAAAAAGTAATTCGCAGCACACGTCTTCTTGAGAAGATACAATTCTTTCATAAAAAGCATAAAGACGAAAAATTGACGAGGTCTGAACTTCGTAAGATTTCTAAACTCCTTTTAATAAACGACACTCCGCACAATCCGAATATGCTTCAACGTTTCGAACTCTCCAAATCCGATATCCTCCCAGGCGTTTTCTGCGAAAAATGTTCCACTATGACAATGAGTAGAAGTAAAGGATCATGGGTTTGCAACCGTTGTTCTTATTCTTACAAAAACGCTCACCTGAATGCTCTCGAGGATTACTCTTTCTTAATAAACTCCACAATCTCCAATTCTGAAACAAGAAAATTTTTACAGCTATCCTCCAGTTCAGTAGCACAAAAGTTATTAAAAACATCGAATTTCACACCAACTGGTACTACAAAAGATAGGAGGTATCATCTATACTGTTAAACAGGATGGAAATATGAACCAATGATTAGGACGTGATTACAGATGAGGAGTACAATGAAATATTTGAAACCGTATTCACTGCAAATCGGAATGGTCGTCATACTAACGCTTGCAGGCATTATGCTTGAGTTACTTTTGCCGACGTTGATGGCGAATGTTGTGGATGTGGGAATTATGAACGGGGATATGCCCTATATAGTAAAAACTGGCGGTTGGATGGTTATCAGTGCCATAGCTGCGGTCCTTCTTACGGTGGCGGTCTCGTTTTTTGCATCGAAAGTGGCTTTAGGTTTTGGAAGAGATGTGAGGCGCAGTTTATTTGTTCACGTAGAAAATTTTTCCTTACAAACATTCGATAAAATAGGGACAGCCTCTCTTATTACGAGAACAACGAATGATGTTAAACAAGTGCAAGATGTTCTGAATATGATGCTTAGAATGATGACACGTGCGCCATTAATGCTAGTCGGCGGCATCATTTTGGCGGTTTCAAGAGATCCAGGCCTGTCACTAATATTTCTTGGTGCACTCCCAATTTTAGCACTACTCATTTTCCTTATTTCAAGAAAAGCAATCCCGCTTTTTGGCGCTTTGCAAAAAAAGACTGACCGATTGAATTTACTTGTCCGTGAAAATTTAACAGGCATTCGGGTAGTAAGGGCATTTAATCGGGTTGGATATGAAAAAGACCGCTTTAATATAGCAAATGAAGATTTCCGTGATACGGGCATAAAAGTGAATAAAATGATGGCTTTGCTTTTCCCCGTCATGATTATTGTTATGAACTTCACGAATATTGCCATTGTTTGGTTCGGAGCTGTAAGAATTGACCAAGGTTTGATGCAAGTCGGTAATTTAATGGCCTTTCTTCAGTACGCGATGATGATCTTATTCTCTTTAATTATGCTTTCAATGGGCTTTATTATGATTCCACGTGCGCAGGCATCTGTGAAAAGGATTAATGAAGTGCTGATGATGGAGCAGATCATAAAGGATCCGGAAAAAACGGAGAACGCAGTGGATAAGTATGGATTTGTCGAATTCCAAAACGTTACTTTTCGATATGAAGGTGCTGAAAAACCTGTTCTTACGAATATTTCTTTTCAGGCAAAGCCCGGTGAGACGACTGCAGTTATTGGCAGTACGGGTGCTGGAAAATCCACGCTGGTAAAGTTAATTCCACGTTTTTATGACGTAGAATCTGGAGCTGTTCTAATCGATGGAGTCGATGTCAGAACGATGTCCCAAAAAGCACTTAGAAACAAGATTGGTTATGTTCCACAAAAAGCTTCATTATTTAGTGGGACAATCGCTGAAAATATCCAATATGGAAAACAGACGGCAGGGGAAGATGAGATTTTGAAAGCTCTTGAAACTGCCCAAGCTATTGATTTTGTTTCTGAAAAAGAAGACGGGCTGCAGTCGAATATCGATCAAGGAGGCGCAAATTTATCTGGTGGCCAGAAGCAGAGGCTTGCTATTGCTCGTGCCCTCGTTAGAAAACCTGAAATCTATATTTTCGATGATAGTTTTTCAGCCCTTGATTATAAGACGGATGCAAGATTAAGATCAGCATTAAAACAGGAAACAGGCAATTCAACCATTATTATCGTGGCGCAGCGTGTCAACACCGTTATCCATGCTGACCAAATCATTGTTTTGAATGAAGGGACAATCGCAGGAGTTGGAACACACCGAGAATTATTGAGTGAAAATCGAATTTATCAGGAAATTGTTTCATCTCAAGCGACAGAGGAGGAAGGCGCATGAGTAAACAAAATCATCAAAGAAATAGGCCTTCTGCAAGGCGTGGAGGCGGTATGGGTGGGGGTGGGCCCCATGGAATGCATGGTGAGAAACCAAAAGAGTTCAAAAAAACGCTCTGGAGGCTGCTTGGATACTTAAAGCCACGTAAATATCAATTGATATTCGTTGCCATAGCAGCCATTTTCTCTACTTTATTCAATGTGATTACACCAAAATTATTAGGAAATGCAACAACATCGATTTTTTCCAGTGTTACATCAGGGTCAAATATCGACTTTCAATTTTTAAGCAAGCTTCTGATGATGCTTATTGGTTTATACGTGATCTCATCACTGTTTGCCTATATACAACAATACATAATGGCAGGAGTATCACAAAAAACAACTGCTGAAATTCGCAGTGCTGTAAACAATAAATTAACCCGTCTACCTTTACGATATTATGATCGGCACCCGCATGGCGACGTATTAAGCCGGGTTATCAATGATATCGATAATATTAACAACTCTTTGCAGCAAGCATTATCACAGTTGATTACATCTGTCATTTCGATTATAGGGACGATCGTCATGATGCTGATTATCAGTCCACTATTGACGCTTGTTGTATTGATTACTTTCCCATTAAGTGCCTTTGCAATTAAATTTGTCGCTTCTTTTTCACAAAAGCATTTTATTAATCAGCAGAGGGAATTGGGTGAAGTTAACGGCCATATTGAAGAAATGTTTTCCGGTCATCAAGTCATTAAAGCATTTGGACAGGAAGATGAAGCGATTGAAAAATTTGATGCCATCAATGACCGTCTTTATTATTCAGGTTGGAAAGCTCAATTTATTTCGGGAATCATGATGCCTTTGATGACATTTGTTGGTAACTTAGGCTTTGTATTTGTAAGTATCGGTGGCGGTATTCTCGTACTAAATGGCACAATTCGAATTGGTGATGTTCAGGCGTTCATTCAATATTCACAGCAACTTACTCATCCAATGGCTCAAGCGGCTGGAATTGCCAACATGATTCAAACAGCACTAGCTTCAGCAGAACGAGTTTTTGCATTGCTCGATGAAGAGGAAGAAATGCACGAAACACCAGCATCATTAGATGCGAAGCAGCTACAAGGTGGAATCACTTTTGAGCATGTCCGCTTCGGCTATAAACAAGGTGAGCCCGTGATCAAAGACTTAAATCTCGAAGTAAGCCCCGGGCAAACGATTGCCATTGTTGGTCCGACTGGGGCAGGAAAAACAACGATCATCAATTTGCTAATGAGGTTTTACGAGCTGGATGGCGGGAAGATTTTTATCGACGGAACAGATCTTACTGATTTATCCCGTGAACAGGTGCGATCGCTGTTTGCCATGGTACTTCAGGACACATGGCTCTTCAACGGCACTATCCGTGACAATATCGCATACGGTCGAGAAGGTGCAAGTGAAGAGGAGATTATTAAGGCAGCGAAAAGCGCTTTTGCCGATGACTTTATACGCACATTGCCCGACGGCTATGACACGATTTTAGGTGAAGATGCATCCAATATTTCGCAAGGACAGCGCCAATTGATGACGATTGCTAGAGCGATATTAGCTGATCCTAAAATTTTAATTTTGGACGAAGCAACGAGCAGCGTTGATACCCGGACAGAAATGAAAATTCAGCGTGCGATGAAAGTACTGATGGCAGGGCGTACAAGCTTTGTGATTGCACATAGGCTATCGACTATTCGGGATGCGGATGCGATTTTAGTCATGAATGACGGTGATATTATAGAAAAAGGTACACACGAGGAACTGATTAGGAAAAATGGATTTTATGCCGACTTGTATCAAAGTCAATTTTCGGCAAATGTTGGATAACGATTAAAAGCTGTTTATTCGGTTTAACATAGGGAACGATATTTGTATAAAAGTTAGGGGAGGTTCACATGGAAGATTTTATAGTGACGAGGGAAGTATTTGAACATTTGCCCCATGGTAAAATTCATTTTGAGCTGACGATTGAAGGAAAAGATTATGAAGGTCAATATCATTACGCTAATGGCAAGATAACTTGGTTCAATCCACAGCCAAAATCCGAAGATCATGATGCGTCAATAGACGCAGTTGAAAAAAAGATCAAAAAAATTATGATTAAACAAGATTATCCTCATTAATATTAAAGGGACAGGGTCATTTGAACCTGTCCCTTTTCTATGTGGGTTGTAAAGTATAATCTACCATCTCTAGCTCCAGCGCCTAGCCCTCGAGTCCTTCACTTTGCCGTTCTTCCATCCCAAGGCGTTTGTGCTTTTCTATAGATCAGGCAGCATTCGCCTTGCACTAATGAATAACCATGAACAAAGAACGAAAGGCATTGAGAGTGTCGGCAGTCCAAACGGCAATAGCCATGTATCAATACTAGCTGTAACAGGAACGGTAATAACTGCGGCAAGCAATCCAGCAAAAGGAATAGTTCGCTTATGTGGACTATATGTGAATCCAACAGCAATCACGGTTAGGATGGCATTATAACTATATAAACCCATATTAACCAATTTAATGTCAGCTCCAAGGCTATATGCAATTAGCCAAGCAGTCCCTGTTCCTAAAACTGTAAAGAGACCATATCTCCATCCCGCCCAAAATATCCCCGCTAAAATAAACACACCCGACCAAAAATAATCAAATAAGAACACTTCACTAATCCCTTTAAACAAGCCTTCAAACACTTCTGGCTGACCTTCAATCTCGAAATGCCAACTAGATAGGGATTGTGGAGATAAGTCAGGACTCAAATTGAAAGCTTTCAGACGGTAAGAAGATAGCAGTAAAAACCATGTAATCATAATAAAAGGAAAAGTAAGGACAGGTAAATTAAACGCCTTTCCTATTTCAATCAAACCAGCTGTAAGAATTGCTGCAGCTACGGCTCCTGTTATGGCGAGAAGCCAGCGAAGGTCGCCTTGCATAAATACCAATACGGCTACGCCGGTTAAAACAGAATTAAAGCCAAATATCCCTTTCCTCACCAAGATTTCATCGGCTCCTCCATAATAACCGATTAGTGTTCCAAGTAATGAAGATGCAAAGGCTATTAATGCTAGCTCTGGAGAATAAATCGCAATCCCAAATAAAATAATCATTCCGGAAACAGCATTTTCGATAAAGAGTACTTGGGAGATGCCTTTTAAGGCAGTGATTATAAATGAGGAATAATAATTACGTCCTAAAAAGGTTTCTAACGCATTCTGCAAACAAAACATCTCCTTATTTTTTCACTATCAACTCGATTTATAATTAATGTACCCCATTATCACATCAAAATATCATAAAGTCACTATTGACTTTTACTACCCGACGTGTACCAAAGATGCGTTAACATTGACAGAACGTGATTGAGCATTTAAAACTAGTAGTAGAAGACCTTTTGTTATCTTCTAATTTCATGTCTTTTCGCCAAGAATAATGCAGGGACCGCATATTTTTTAGTTGTTTAATTCCTTTGAAAATGGGAACACTTCTAAAGGTGCGCTTCGTGTATATTTTTAATTGGTTGAAATGACAAAAAATGGATAAAAGTTAGGAGGAACCAGTATGCATTTATTGCCACGCGAACAGGAAAAACTGATGATCGTCGTAGCAGCGGATTTGGCAAGGCGCCGGAAGGAAAGAGGGCTTAAGCTCAATCATCCGGAATCAGTCGCCCTTATTACATACGAACTCTTGGAAGGTGCAAGAGACGGGAAATCAGTTGCAGAACTGATGGAATATGGAGGAACGATTTTATCTGTAGATGATGTGATGGAAGGCGTAGCAGATATGATTGATGATATTCAAGTAGAGGCAACATTCCCGGATGGGGTCAAACTCGTAACGGTTCATAATCCGATTAGATGATGGGAGGTATATTGTACGATGAAACCTGGTGAGTATGTTTTGATGGATGAAGATATTATTTGTAATGAAGGAAAAGATGTAAAGAAGATATCAGTCATCAATAAAGGAGATCGTCCTGTTCAGGTCGGGTCTCATTTCCACTTTTATGAAGTAAATGAGGCTCTTGATTTTACCCGTGAGGATGCTTTCGGATTTCGCTTAAATGTTCCTGCAGGTTCAGCCGTCCGGTTCGAACCGGGTGACCCAAAGGAAGTTGAACTAGTGGCACTTGGCGGGGAGCGTAAAGTATACGGACTAAACGAAAAGACAGAAGGATCAGTTGATCGGAGGAATAAATAATGAGCTTTCGCATGTCTAGAAAACAATATACAGATTTGTACGGGCCAACAAAAGGAGATGCGGTTCGTCTTGCTGATACAGATCTTTTTATTGAAATAGAAGAAGACTATACATTGTATGGAGAAGAAGTATTGTTCGGAGGAGGAAAGGTGATCCGTGAAGGGATGGGGCAGCATCCACTCGCTACTCGCGGTGATGATATTCCTGATTTAGTTATTACAAATATTATCATTGTTGATTATACGGGGATTTATAAAGCTGACCTTGCTATTAGAGATGGGAAAATCTTCAAAATTGGCAAGGCTGGAAACCCTCTCATCATGGACAACATTGATATCGTCATTGGTGCTTCTACTGAAGTTATTGCAGGAGAAGGAAAAATCATAACGGCTGGGGCGATTGATACCCATGTCCATTTTATTAATCCTGATCAAGTCGAAACTGCATTGACAGCGGGAACGACAACATTAATAGGCGGCGGAACAGGTCCTGCTGAAGGATCTAAAGCAACAACGGTAACACCTGGTCCTTATCATATGCACCGCATGCTTGAAGCAGTTGAAGGTTTGCCAATTAACGTTGGTTTATTAGGAAAAGGTCATGCAGCTAATGAAGAACCTCTTGCTGAACAAATCGAAGCTGGTGCTATTGGATTGAAAGTCCATGAAGACTGGGGAGCAACTTACTCTTCCATTGATCGCTCTTTGGATGTTGCTGATAAATACGATGTTCAAGTTGCCTTGCATGCGGATACATTAAACGAGGGCGGATTTGTTGAAAATACAATGGCTGCATTGAAAGACAGGGTTATTCATTCCTTCCATACGGAGGGAGCTGGAGGAGGACATGCTCCAGACATCATTAAAGTTGCTAGTTATATGAATGTACTTCCAGCATCGACGAATCCTACGCTTCCATTTACTGTCAATACGGTAGACGAGCATTTGGACATGCTGATGGTGTGCCATCATTTAAATCCTGATATTCCTGAGGATGTAGCATTTGCCGATTCGCGGATTCGTTCAGAAACAATTGCCGCTGAAGACATTCTACAAGATATGGGCATTTTCAGTATGACGAGCTCTGATGCGCAAGCGATGGGCCGCGTTGGGGAAGTAACCATCCGAACTTGGCAAGTTGCTGACAAAATGAAGAAACAGCGCGGGAAATTGGCCGGTGACAATGGTGTCGGCGATAATAACCGTGTGAAACGCTACGTTGCCAAATTTACAATCAATCCTGCGATAGCGCACGGAATTGGTCATTATGTCGGATCGATTGAAGTTGGAAAAATTGCTGACCTTGTTATTTGGAGCCCGAAATTCTTTGGTGTAAAACCAGATATGGTGCTGAAAAGTGGAATGGTTGTAAATAGCGTTATGGGAGATCCGAATGCTTCCATACCAACACCGCAGCCATATATTTATCGCCCAATGTATGCTACCACTGGAAAAGCATTGTTTAAACATTCGATTACTTTCGTATCACAAGCTGCTTATAACGCTGGTATCAAGGAGAAACTTGGATTGGAAAAAGTAATTCTACCAGTACACGGCATCCGTAACTTGACGAAAAAAGATATGAAGCTTAATTCGGAAACGCCAGAAATTACGGTTGATCCACAAACATATGAAGTAAGGGTAAACGGAGAATTACTTACTTGTGATCCTGTCGAGACCGTACCTATGGCCCAGCGATACTTTTTATTTTAAGGAGTCAGATGAATGATTATTGAAGAAATCGTTACACATATAGATGAAATGGATAAGGATGTGCTTTCCAAATATCACAAGGAAAAAGTATATTTGGAAAGCAGTGACCTAGTAAAAAGAATTCAAAGAGTCACCACTGACCACGGCAAAGAGCTAGGTATTAGGTTAAAGGAAGCGCGTGACTTAGTTGCTGGTGACGTTTTATTTATGGATGATCATAATATGATCATTGTTGATGTTATGCCGGATGACCTTCTAATAATAAAGCCTCGGACAATCCAAGAAATGGGGAATATTGCCCATCAGCTTGGTAACCGCCATTTGCCTGCACAATTTGAAGGCAATGAAATGTTTGTTCAATACGATTATCTTGTTGAAGAACTCCTTCAAGAGCTTGGCATTCCATTTGAACGGGAAGAAAGAAAAGTAAAACAGGCATTCCGCCATATCGGGCATAGTCATGAATAACTATTTGCTAGCCCTATTCCAACTGACTGATTCGCAGCTGCCAACTGGAGCGTTCAGCCATTCCTATGGTTTGGAAACGTATATTCAAGAAGATAAAGTTGTGGATCCGGAAACGTTTAAGGCGTGGCTAAATATTTACTTGGAGGAACAGTTGAAATATACAGACGGCTTAGTAAGCCGTCTCGTATATGAAGCTATGGAGCGGGAGGATGTTGAAGAAATCTGGAAGCTGGACCGCATGATTACCGTGCAGAATCTTCCACGGGAAGTAAGGGAAGGCAGTTATAAAATGGGAGAACGAATGTTGAGTTTAGGATTATCACTCTATGATTTCCCTATACTTGCCAAATACAAGAATCGGATTGAGGACAATCAGTCGTTCGGACACCCAGCTATCGTTTTCACCATGATTGCATTTTGCTTGAAAGTGCCTAAAACAAGTGCTATTTCTGCCTATTTGTATTCCTGTGTGTCGGGGATTGTCCAAAACGCAGTTAGGGGAATTCCGCTTGGTCAGACGGCAGGTCAAAGAATTCTCAGAGATATTCAACCTTGGCTGTTAGAAACAGCAAAAGCCACGGAACAATTGTCGAAAGATGATTTTGGCATTACTGCACCTGGTATTGAAATATCACAAATGAAGCATGAACGATTAAATATTAGAATTTTTATGTCTTAATTAAAGGAGTGTTTACTATATGGAACCAATTAAAATTGGCGTAGGGGGACCCGTCGGAGCTGGTAAAACAATGCTCGTTGAAAAGCTTACCCGGGCTATGAAAGATGAGATTAGTATGGCGGTCGTAACAAATGATATTTATACAAAAGAGGATGCGAAGTACTTAATGAATCATGGTGTACTTCCTTCTGATAGAATCATTGGCGTTGAAACCGGTGGTTGCCCGCATACTGCCATCAGAGAAGATACTTCGATGAACACAGCTGCCATTGAAGATTTAAAAAAGCAGCATCAAGATCTTGAATTGATTTTTGTGGAAAGCGGCGGAGACAATCTAGCCGCGACGTTTAGCCCGGAACTTGTTGATTTTTCCATTTACATTATCGATGTTGCCCAAGGTGAAAAAATACCGCGAAAAGGCGGACAAGGTATGATCAAATCGGATCTATTCGTCATCAATAAAATTGATTTGGCCCCTTATGTTGGTGCAAGCCTTGATGTAATGGAATCAGACACAAAAGTTTTCCGCGGCAATAAACCATTTGTCTTCACCAATTTACAAGATAATACCGGCCTTGATGAAGTAATAGATTGGATTAAGAAGAACGCCCTGTTGGCAGGTCTCAATTAAGATGAATAATTGGACGGGGATTTTACGGTTATCCGTAGAAAATAAACAAGGTAAAACCGTACCGAAAAACGTCTTTTTCCAAGGGGCATTTAAAGTGATGCGCCCTCATTATCTTGATCAATCAGGACAGGCTACTTATTTTCTTATTAATCCTGGCGGTGGCTATGTGGACGGCGATACATACTGCATGGATATTACGGTTGAAGAAGAGGCAGAGCTGCTGCTAACAACCCAGTCATCTGCTAAAGTATATAGAACCCCACATGTCCCAGTAGTCCAAGAGACAGAATTTATTTTGAAAAAGAATAGTGTGCTTGAATACATCCCTGACCCGTTAATCGGCTATCAAGATGCACGTTATCTGCAGAAAAATATTATCCGTATGGAAAGTGGGGCAACGCTTGTCTATTGTGACATGTTGACCCCCGGGTGGTCACCAGAAGGAGACCTATTTAGCTATGAATTACTGCAGCTAAAAAATGAAATCTATTTGGATGATGAGCTAGTCGTATTTGATCATTTAAAACTAGCACCAGGCAGACAGAAAATAGAAGCTATCGGATTAATGGAAGGCTATACGCATTTGGGATCCATGATTGTTATTAGTGAGAAAATGACAGCTAGCTTCCTTGACGAACTGCATGCTGCACTGAAAGAAGTTTCTGGAGATAGCAAAATCGGTATCTCTGAGCTTTCCGTTCCCGGTTTTACTTTGAGAGTACTTGCTAATTCGACGCAAGCGATTGAGAAAATAATGATGGAGGCCCATCGACTAATTCGTGAGAAATGGTTGAATAAACAAGCTGTTTTCCTAAGAAAATATTAAATAACATTACAAACCCGTCGTGAAATGAAAATTTCCCGACGGGTTTTTCTATTTTAAAATGAATGGCTAAAATCCGGTAAAAACAACTAAAATCCATCAAAAACATTCACATCTTGATCACTATTGATTGTTTTTGACCTTTTATGATTGAAAACTTTTAATCTTCCACTTAAAATAGAGGTAAGAAGATAATTGCAGGGGTGATAACATTTGCTGACACCAGAGCGACATCGTTTAATTCTTCAAATATTAAAAGAAAAAGATACTGTTAAAATACACGAGCTTGTGGAAGTAACAAAGTCATCGGAATCAACCATTCGCCGCGACCTGACCCAGCTAGAAGAGGAGAATCAATTGAAGAGGGTGCACGGCGGGGCATCACACTTACAAGGAAAATTGTCTGAACCAAGTATGATGGAGAAATCAACTAAAAACCTCCATGCAAAACAGTTAATTGCCAGGTACGCTGCGAGTTTAGTGGATGCGGGCGATTGTATTTATCTTGATGCAGGTTCTACCACAACTGAAATGATCAAATTCCTCAATCATAGCAATTTAGTCGTTGTCACAAATGGTCTGATGCATATTGGAGCATTACTTGAAAAGGGGATATCAACCTTTATCATTGGCGGGCAAGCTAAGCCGGGAACAAATGCAGTCATCGGAAGAGGCGCATTGGTGAGTCTAGAACAATATCGTTTCGATAAATGTTTCTTAGGTGTGAACGGCATCCATCATGAAGCTGGATATACAACGCCAGATCAGGAAGAAGCCATGGTGAAGGTAAAAGCAGCTGCACTTTCTAATCGAAAATATGTGCTTGCTGACGAATCAAAGTTTGGTGAAATATCTTTTGCTAAAATGATCGATCTCCAGAAAGCGGTCATCATTACGAACAATCTTGAACAGGAAACTTTGCAACAATATCAAAATAAAACAACGATAAAGGTCGTGAACGGATGATTTATACACTTACCTTAAATCCATCAATAGACTACGTGGTGCAACTGGAGCCATTTCATATAGGAGAGTTAAACCGAATTCAATCAGAAACAAAGTTCCCAGGGGGAAAAGGAATTAATGTTTCAAGAGTTTTAAAAAGACTGGGCATAGATACCACCGCACTTGGATTTATTGGCGGTTTTACAGGATGTTACATCGAAGAGTATTTGCAAATCGAACATAACCAAACTGATTTTGTCAAAATCAAAGAGGATACACGCATCAATATTAAGTTAAATACGGGAAAAGAAACAGAGATAAATGCAAAGGGGCCGGAAATTACAACAGAAGAATATGAAGAGTTAAAAGCTAAAATTCGAGGATTGGAAAGCGGGGACTTTCTTATTTTATCTGGAAGTATACCAGCTTCGCTCCCCAATACAACGTATGAGGAACTTGTGCAAATTTGCAGTGAAAATGATGTTCAATTCATTGCCGATGCAGAAGGGGACTTGTTGAAAAATGTTCTGCCACATAAGCCGTTCTTGATCAAACCGAATCATCATGAACTTGGGGCACTATTTAATATTGAAATTCACTCTCCTGAGGAAGCGATTCCGTATGGCAAAAAGTTGATAGAAATGGGTGCTCAAAATGTGGTCGTTTCTATGGCTGACATGGGTGCAGTATTTATTAACAAGAAAAATGTCCTCGTTGCGACTGTCCCGTCTGGAGTATTAAAAAGCTCGGTTGGAGCAGGTGATTCTCTTGTGGCGGGCTTCCTAGCGCAGTTTTTGAAGACAGGAAAATATGAAGAAGCCTTTCGGTATGGTGTCGCATCAGGAAGTGCCACTGCTTTTTCAATCGAACTTTGTACAAAGGATCAAATAGAGGCACTCCTGCCGCAAGTAGTCATTAAACGAAAGGAAAATGGAGCATGAGAATTACACAACTATTAACTAAAGAGACAATCGTTCTATCAATGAAAAGTACGGATAAGCATGAGGCAATTGATGAACTTGTCAACCAGCTTGACCACGCTGGAAAATTGGCTGATCGCCACGAGTTTAAAAATAGCATTTTAAAAAGGGAAGAGCAAAGCACGACAGGAATCGGTGAAGGAATTGCGATTCCGCATGCTAAAACTACTGCGGTTCAAGAACCAGCGATTGCTTTTGGCAAGTCTGTCACTGGCATAGATTATGAATCATTGGATGGAAATCCTGCTCACTTATTTTTTATGATAGCAGCTACTGAAGGTGCCAATAACACCCACTTGGAAGCACTCGCACGTCTATCGACAATTTTAATGAAAGAAGAAGTTCGGGATATGCTTTTAAAAGCGGCATCTGAAGATGAAATCCTGCAGATTATAAATAACTATGATGAAGATGACGATCAAGAGGAAGTGGAAACGCCACCTATTAGCAAACGAGGCATCGTGGCTGTTACTGCCTGTCCGACAGGAATCGCTCATACGTATATGGCCGCTGATTCACTAAAAGCAAAAGCTGGGGAAATGGGCATTTCAATTAAAGTAGAAACAAATGGCTCTGGTGGTGCGAAAAACGTATTAACCGATGAAGATATTCAAAACGCAGCTTCCGTAATTATTTCTGCCGATACAAAGGTGGATACAAATCGTTTCATCGGTAAACATGTGATCAAAGTACCTGTTGCGGATGGAATTCGTCGACCACAGGAATTAATAGAAAAAGCTGTAAACCAAGATGCACCTGTATTTCAGGGAGATGGAGCTACTAAAGATGAATCGAAAGCGAATAGCGGTAAGAAATCTTATTTCTACCAGCATTTAATGAATGGTGTTTCTAATATGCTTCCGTTTGTTGTCGGAGGCGGAATCCTCATCGCCATTTCATTCATGTTCGGGATTCAATCATCTAATCCGGCAGATTCTTCCTACAATCAATTCGCTGCAGCCCTCAACACAATTGGCGGTGGAAATGCATTTGGCTTAATGATCCCAGTTCTTGCCGGATTCATTGCTATGAGCATTGCAGATCGGCCTGGGCTTGCCCCTGGAATGGTCGGCGGATTGATGGCATCGACAGGCCAGGCAGGTTTTCTAGGCGGATTAATTGCCGGGTTCCTTGCCGGATATATCGTATTACTGCTGAAAAAAATATTCTCAGGTTTACCTTCTTCACTTGAAGGCATTAAACCGGTTCTACTGTTTCCGCTTTTTGGTATCTTTTTTACGGGCATCATTATGATGTTTTTAATTATCGACCCTGTTAAAGCATTGAATACCGGTCTGACAAATTGGTTGAATGGATTTGGAACAAGCAATCTTGTATTAATGGGCTTAATCCTTGGAGGAATGATGGCTATTGATATGGGCGGTCCTATTAACAAAGCGGCTTTCACATTTGGGATTGCGATGATTGATGCGGGGAATTATGCGCCGCATGCCGCCATTATGGCAGGGGGAATGGTCCCACCGCTGGGGCTGGCATTAGCCACGACAATCTTTAAAAATAAATTTACGAAATCTGAAAAAGAAGCAGGGAAAACGAATTATATAATGGGTGCTACATTTATAACAGAAGGTGCCATTCCATTTGCTGCCGCAGATCCAGCGAGGGTGATTCCCTCCTTAGTGGCGGGGTCGGCTGTTGCCGGAGCATTATCTATGGTATTTAAAATTGGATTACCTGCGCCACACGGTGGCATCTTTGTCATACCAGTCATAGAAGGGAACATCATCCTTTATATTTTAGCCATTTTGGTAGGAGCAATAGTGACCGCCGTCATGGTCGGATTATTAAAAAAACCAGTTAAATAAAAACCAACAAACCCAGCAAGCATCGGTTTTAGCACCGGTGCTTTTTATCTTTGCTTTAACGTTAAATAGCTTTGTGAGCATATCCTCTAAAATTATGATGAATGAATATTTTATCTGAAAAAAACAAGAATTTTATGTTAAAATTTAACTAATACTAAATTTTCTAAATATAATTAAATAGTACTATCATCTTAGGGGGGAATGAGATGGAAAGAAATTACGAGACGAGACACATCTTTATGGCGATTGGGATATGTATAGCGCTCGCCTCACCATTTTTACTTATCTTTCTGCCCAATACGATCGCAAATATCGCACATCATACACCAGGAGTTTGGGACGTTTTTGTACCGAGAGAAAATTATATTGTCTATGGGATTGGCTTCCTGCTTCTATTTATAGCTGCGATGTTACTCTTTATATTAGATATTAGGAAGGTTCCCATCATCATAAGTACCGTTTTTGTATTATTAAGTGTTATTACTTTTTTCATAGCGTCACAATCTTATAAATCCTTATCAGATGATGCAATTTCATATAGTCCTCTTTTTTCAATAAGCGATCATATTTATTCTTGGGAGGAATTAGATAGAGTCATTTATCATCAAAATAAAGGATTTCCGGAATATGAATTTTTGTTTAATGATGGCAACCATATGAGGCTTTATCGAAATGCTTATTTCAATGAAATACAATCACTTTTTTATTATAAGTTGAAAGAAATAAACGTAAATATAGAGAGAAATGAATAAGATAATAAGTCGGAAAAATAAATGACTTTTACAACCCATGATACAAAAAAAGACCGGGAATTAAATCCCGGCCCTCAGTCACCCTTCGGATCAAGTGCATCACGCAAACCATCACCGACAAAGTTAAAGCAAAGTACTGTAATTAATATAAGCAATCCTGGAAAAGCAGGGTACCAAGGTGCTTTCTTCATAACTGTGAAGCTTTGTGCATCCTCAAGCATATTTCCCCAGCTTGGTGTAGGGGGTTGAATCCCAAGGCCTAAGTAGCTAAGTGCAGCTTCAGAAAGGATAACTCCGCCAATCAGCAAGGTTGCAGCAACGATAATTGGCCCCATAGCGTTCGGTAAAATATGACTGAAAATTATTTTTGACGGCCTCGTACCAATCGTTCGGGAAGCAAGAACAAATTCCCTGGACCTTAATGTCAAAAACTCTCCGCGTACAAGTCTGGCAGTACCTGTCCAAGAAGTGACAGCAAAAATAATGATTAGCTTATCAACACTTGGCTGAAAAATCGTAACGATTGTAATGAGCAAGAACAACGTAGGAATCGAAATGACTATATCAACAAATCGCATTAATATTGCATCAATAATTCCTCCGTAATAACCTGCTAGGGCACCAATCGTCGTTCCAATTACAAGTGCTCCTGCGACAGAAGCAAAGCCAACTAATAAAGAAATTCGTCCACCATATAGAAGGCGGGCAAAAATATCACGACCAAAGCGGTCGCTCCCCAACCAAAATTCTTTTCCAGGGGCGGCAAGCTTTTTTGCTAAACTCGTTTTATCAGGGTCCATTGGAGCAACCCATGGTGCAAAAACGCATAATAATATAATTATAATTAAGACAATTGCCCCAATAAGAGCAAGTTTATTCTTTGTGAATTTGCGGAAAAATATTTTTGTAAGAGTATCCGGTTTTTTTTGTAGATTGGGGTTTAATTCCAACTCATCAATTGTTGCATTTGAATTTATTTGTGCCATCTTAATCCCCCTTAATACTCAATCCGCGGATCAAAGATTGCATATAGAATATCCGCAAGTAAATTTCCAATTACAACGAAAATCGCTGAAATCACAGTCAACGCCATGATTACCGGATAATCACGAGTAAAGGCTGATTCAATAAACAGACGACCTATTCCAGGCCAAGTAAACACTGTTTCGGTAATAGCTGCTCCGCCAATGAAAGATGGAAGCATCAGTCCGAAAATCGTGATGATTGGAATCAATCCGTTTCGAAGTCCATGTTTTAAAACTACTTTGCCTTCTTTAAACCCTTTTGATTTTGCTGTCCTAATATAGTCTTGGTGAAGGACATCAAGCATACTTGAACGTGTATACCGTGTTAATGCAGCCATATCGGCAGTTGCAAGCACGAATGCGGGCATAATTAGATGATGTATTCGGTCCATAATACTAAATGGTGCATTAAGGGTGGCAACTCCACCTGTTGGGAACCAGCCGAGCTTTACACCGAAAAACATGATCATCATGAGACCAAGCCAAAAACTCGGGGTAGCAACACCAAGGAAAGATCCAACTGTAACCGTATAATCGAGTTTAGAATACGGACGCATGGAAGAAATGATACCTAAAGGTACCGCAATGAGGATGGCGAATAGTGTTGAAACACCCATAAGTAATAATGTATTCGGAAGACGATTCATAATCATTTCACTAACCGGTACACCACGTCTAATGAGCGAAGTTCCAAAGTCCCCTTTTGCCATTTGTCCAAGCCATTTTCCATACTGAACATGAATAGGGTCATTTAAGCCATATTTTTCTTCAAGTGCAATTTTATCCTCAGGCTTCATCTTAGGATCTATTAATAATGCTGTTGGTCCTCCGGGGGCCGCTTTAATTATGAAAAAAGATATAATTGTAATCCCAAGTAGTAGAGGGATGGCCATGAGTGACCGACGAATAATATATGAAATCATAGCCTTTTCTCCTTCCGTTCTTCCTAATCTATCGTCAATATGCGACATAAAGTGACATATTATCTTTCGGAGTTCATTAAAACTGACATGAAAAAAGGGGAAGCGGGTAACCCATTCCCCTTTTTCAATTACAAATTATTCTTTGTCTAACCACCATTTACTTGCATGGTAATTCGGATCTTTTGCATGGAACTCATATCCTTTAAGCTCAGCAGGCATAGCGCGGAACTCTGTTGGATAGTATAGGAACGTATACGGCTGATCTTCAGCCAAGCCTTGTTGGATCTTACCAATCATTTCTTTACGTTTGTCTTTGTCTCTTTCTTTCAGTTGCTCATCCATCAATTTATCTAGTTCAGGATTAGAATAACCGATGAAGTTTAAGCCTTCTTCAATTTCATTTGTGTGGAAAATACCACTTGGATCTGGGTCAATTCCCAAGCTCCAACCAAGTACAATTGCGTCAAAATTCCAAACGCCAGGGTCGATATCAGCGATTAAAGAACTGAACTCAACAATTTGTGGTTTTACTTCAATGCCAACTTCTTTAAGTTGTTCTTGAATAAGAACTGTGATGTCTTCACGAATTTTGTTACCTTGGTTTGTTTTTACTTCAAATGAGAATTTTTTGCCGTCTTTTTCAAGAATGCCATCAGCGCCTGGCTTCCATCCTGCATCAGCAAGCATTTTCTTCGCTTTTTCTACGTCATACTCAAATTTAGGTACATCAGGGTTATAAGCCCAGCTTAATGGACTTTCAGGCACGTCAGCAACTTCTCCGTTACCATCCATGATGTTCGCAACAATAGATTCACGATCGATTGCGTGTGTTAATGCTTGTCGAACTTCTTTGTCTTTGAATAAGTCATTTCTTAAGTTGTAACCGAAGAACGTGTAAGAAAGTGCGAGTCCTTCTTCAATTTTAATACCTGCAGCGTCAGAGAAATCTTTAACAGACTCAATTTCAGATCCTGGAATACCAGCCCAAAAATCGATGTCACGGTTTTGTAGTTGTGTCATCATTGCATCATTATCAGGAACAATTTTCATTGTAATTGAATCTAAATGTGGACGTCCACCGTAATAATCGTCAAAAGCTTCTACTTTAACATATTCTCCGTCTTTCCACTCAACAAATTTAAATGGACCAGAACCGATTGGGTTTTTCGTATTGAACTTATGCTCACCTAGGTCTTTAATAGGTACTTCGCCAAGAATATGTTTAGGAAGGATACCATAGCCAAATCCTTCAACAGGGAACTGAGCGTCAACTTGTTTCATATTGAATTGAATTGTTAAGTCATCAACTTTTTCAACACTTTTTAAATTTGCAAAAGTAGATTTACGTACTCCGTCATAATCTTTGCTCAACGGAATATTATAAGTGAATACAACGTCATCAGCAGTTAAAGGCTCGCCATCATGGAACTTGATGCCTTCACGAAGTTTGACAGTATAAGTTAGACCATCTTCAGACTCTTCGAATGTTTCAGCCATTCCATTGTCTGTTGTTGGATTAAATTCTAGATCAGAGCTTAGAAGGCTGTCATAAATAAAACCTTCGATTTCAGAGCTTGTTGCGTCACTTGAATAAAGACTGTTAAACATTGTAGGTGAACCTGATGAACCGATGATTAAATCTCCGCCATCGACTGGTTCACTGTTTTTTGCTGGTTCTTCTTCTTTTTTACCTGTGTCATTGTTCTTAGGCGTTTCATTCGCTGTTTCTTTCCCACCGCATGCAGCAAGGAACATAGACAGAACGAGCATCATGCTCACCAAAAGCCAAGCTGGTTTCTTCATTGTTTTCCCCCCATTAATTGTTTTCCATGGAAAAATTGTATACCTTCAAATGCTGAAAACATGAATCACCCCTTTCAAGTAATATATTTATGTTTAGCTTCAGCGCCTTAGGACTAGCAAACGGGGTGCTAAAGCTTTTCCTATGTCTTAATTAGATTGATATAAATGACAGGCAACATAATGTTCAGGTTTTACTTCTTGGAAAATTGGAACCTGCTTGCGGCAAATATCCATTGCAGCAGGGCAGCGTGTATGGAATACACAGCCTGTTGGCGGGTTAGCCGGGCTTGGAAGTTCACCTTTTAGAACGATTCGTTCCCGTTTAGCGGTACCTTTTTTCCTTGGAACCGGTACGGCGGAAAGTAATGCTTGTGTATATGGATGAAGCGGGTCGTCATACAAATCAGACTTTTTAGCCAATTCCATCATTTTTCCTAAGTACATTACACCGACACGATCACTAATATGGCGAACGATACTGAGGTCATGAGAGATGAAAATATAAGTTAAACCGAACTCTTCCTGCAAATCTTCCATCAAGTTGACGATTTGCGCTTGAATAGATACATCCAGTGCTGATACAGCTTCGTCTGCAATGATGAGTTCTGGATTTAATGCAAGTGCGCGAGCAATACCGATCCGTTGGCGCTGCCCCCCGGAAAATTCATGCGGATAACGATTAATAAAAGATGGATTAAATCCAACCCGATCCAAGAGGTCGGCCAATTTTTCCTCTCGGGTTTTACGATCATACATATTATGAGTAATCATTGGTTCACTTAAAATAGATTTCAATGTTTTCCGCGGATTCATCGATGCGTATGGATCTTGGAAAATCATTTGAATGTTTTTTCTTACTGAACGGCTTAATTCCCGCTCAGACATACGGGAAATGTCTCTACCTTTGAAAATAATATTTCCGTCCGTTGGTTCGTAAAGACGGATGAGCGTTCTGCCTGCAGTTGACTTTCCGCAACCAGATTCGCCAACGATCCCAAGTGTTTCGCCCTTTTTTACATGAAGAGAGATACCATCGACAGCTTTAACGTGACCAACGGTTTTTTGAAATATGCCTGCTTTAATTGGAAAGTGTTTTTTTAAATTATTTACCTCTAGCAAATATTCTGAATCTTTAGCGGTGACGAAATTATGTTGTTTCTCCATTGTTGTCGTCATGCTTTCGCCTCCTCTTTATCGTATAAAAAGCAGCGCACTGAACGTTCTCCGTCTACCGCCATTAAGCTTGGCACTTCCTCGAGACAGCGACCAAAAGCATGTGGACAACGAGGAGCAAAGCGACAACCTTTAGGAAAGTTTTCCGGTGATGGTACATTTCCTTGAATAGGTATTAAGCGGTCAGCATCTCCTTCAACGGAAGGAATAGATTCCATTAAGCCGACAGTATACGGATGAAGAGGTTCGTCGAAAAGCTGATCGACAGGCGCTTCTTCTACGACTTGTCCGCAATACATCACGAGTACTTTATCAGCAATGTCCGAAACGACACCCAAATCATGCGTAATAATAAGAATCGATGTGTCAAACTTATCACTAAGTTCTTTCATTAAATCCAATATTTGCGCTTGGATTGTAACGTCGAGTGCAGTTGTCGGTTCATCGGCAATCAGCAGCTTTGGATCACAGCTCATTGCCATTGCAATCATGACCCGCTGTCTCATTCCACCAGATAAACGGTGAGGGTAATCATTAATAATTTCCTCTGCGCGCGAAAAACCGACCATTTTTAATAAGTCAATTGCTTTTCTGGTCGCTTCTTTTTTAGACATTTTTTTATGATACATAAGCACTTCTCTAATTTGTTCCCCTATCGTCAACACAGGGTTTAGAGATGTCATTGGTTCTTGGAAAATCATTGAAATATCATTTCCGCGAACATGGCACATTTCCTCTTCCGATAATTTTACCAAATCGGTACCGTCAAATAATATTTCACCATCGACAATTTTTCCCGGTGGGCTCGGAATCAATTTCATGAGAGAGAGAGAAGTGATACTCTTTCCAGAGCCAGATTCACCAACAAGCGCGACAGTTTCACCTTTATTGATCTTAATATCAACGCCATCTACAGCGGGGATAACTTTTTTTCTATTGAAAAAATGCGTTTTTAAATTTTTGACTTCCAGCAAAGTTGCCAATCTATAGTCACCATCCTTGTTTCTAAACTATCTAAATAATTACGATATTAATAGATTGTATATTAAAAAAACGAAAATGTAAGCCTTTTAAAAGAAAAAGTACTATTTCAATATATTAAAATTTTCTGTAAAGGGGTCCATCTATATGTATAATATTACAGATTAATTACGAAAACAATAGCTTTTTTTGGCACTATTGGTATGACTTATACCTCTATTTGAACTTTTCTAATAAATTTTAATCGTGAATATTGAGAAAAAATAGTTGCTTAAATGTTTGCTTTTTTCGAATTGACTAAAATTTAGTGTGAAATCCAGCATTTCTTCCTAGATTATCATAATATTCAATAATATACTAATAAAATAACGAGTCTTTATTAGTATATTTGAATTAAAGTTTATAGTTAAAAGGATGGAGAACGATATGAATTGGATTTTGAAAACCTTTGATGAATTATCAACGACTGAATTATATGAAATTTGCCAGGAAAGAGTAAATGTTTTTGTTGTGGAACAGAATGGTCCTTATCCTGAATTAGATGGATATTGATATGATTTTACATTTAGAAAAGGCCGCTCTCGATTGAGAGCGGCCTTTCTTTATCCCGTACGTCTGCCTGATATGAGGTTGAAAATAAATACGATTACTGCTGCTACGAGCAAGATATGGATTAATCCACCGCCAACTTTAGTAATAAAGCCAAGCAACCATAGAACAACTAAAATACCAATTATCGTCCAAAGCATAATCAAAGTCCTTTCTTTTGCTGTATTTATTGCTTAACTATAAATTACCCATTAAGAAATAATTGAAACCTCTATCTTTTAAAAAGGTGAAACTTGGAAGGGGATTAACGAGAGTTTTTGATGAAAAGAAAAGGGGAATAGCAAGGTATTGAGGACGAAGCTTGGGGGTTAATGGATGATCAACTGGTATAAAAATAAACTCGGCATGAAAGGGAAAGTTTTAGTTATTGCATTTAGTTTATTTTTTCTTATCTATATTGGGACAATTATTTATCATGAGAATAAAACGCTGCCTGAGGGTACTTCATATGAAGGGGAAATTCACTATTTACCAGCTGATGAAGTTCGCTTTTTATACGATTTGACATATAAAGATGGAAAGCAATTGAAAAAAGAGCAGCAGATTTTCAAAAGTGTATTTCAAGCAATTGATGAAGCGGATCAATTTATTGTTTTGGACTTTTTTCTATACAATGACTATTACGATCATGAGCTGAGTTTTCCAAAGTTAAGTTCTACCTTAACGGAAAAATTAATTCATAAGAAGCTGGAAAATCCTGAAATAGAGATTGTAGTCATAACAGATGAAATAAATACATCATATGGTTCGCATCATAATTGGCAGTTTGAAAAACTTAAGGAAAATGATATAGATGTATTAATTACAAATGTAAATACGTTGAGAGATTCGAATCCTCTATATTCTGCTATTTGGAGGATGTTCATTCAATGGTTTGGAGAACAAGGAAAAGGAAGTATTCCGAATTTAATGGCTGACCAAGCACCTGACATGACGATTCGCTCGTATTTAAAGTTATTGAATGTTAAAGCGAATCATCGTAAAACAGTTGCAACAGATAAAACAGCGCTCGTTTTATCTGGCAACCCTCATGATGCGAGTGCCAATCATTCTAATATTGGTTTCCAAGTAAATGGTCCGATTATTGGCGATCTACTTAAGTCAGAACAAGCTGCAGCTAATTTAGCTGGCGGACGAAAATTGCCAGATTATCAAAAAAATCGCGAACCATCTGAATCTGGTGACATTCGTGTACAGCTTATTACCGAAGGGAAGGTTTCGCGAGCCGTTATCGAGGCAATTGAAAGCACTAATGCAAATGATGAGATTTGGATGGCCATGTTCTACTTAGCTGAACGACAAGTGATTGAAGCACTCTTGGCTGCAAATGAAAGGGGGGTAAATATAAAACTAATTTTGGATCCGAACGAAAATGCTTTTGGCGCGAAAAAAACGGGATTGCCGAACAGACCAGTTGCCAGGGAGTTGAACGAAAAAACAGAGGGGCAGATTGGCATCCGCTGGTATAATACGACGGAGGAACAATATCATCCAAAGCTGTTGTATATAAAAAAGAATGATGAATCTGTGATCATTGGTGGATCAACAAATTTCACAACAAGAAATATGGATGATTTTAATCTTGAGACGAATCTTTTAATAAAAACACCTGCCGATTCTGAAATGGTGGAAGGTCTCGACCATTATTTCAAACGGCAGTGGGAAAATATGGACGGCGAGTTTACCTTGGACTTTGAAGCATATCAAGATGTTCTCACGCCGATGCAACGGCTCGTCTATACACTTCAAAAATGGCTTTATTTTACTACTTACTGAGAGGGGACTCTCAATGGAAGGAAAAGTAGGAGGGACAGGTTCATTTGAACCTGTCCACATTTTATTTAACGCTGTCTAGAAATTCGTTTACTTGTTCAGGGGATTTTGCTTTGGCACTATGCAAGTGTGCTGTTTTTTCGCCGTTTTGGAAAATCAACAAGCTTGGAATGCCCATCACTGAATATTTTTCAGCGATTTCCGGGAATTGGTCTCTGTCCATTTCAAACCATGTATATTGCTTGTTCGCTTCAACAATATCTCCGATAAACATGTCCATTCGCTTGCAGTCAGGACACCAGTCCGCTTCAAACTTTACGATGACAGGTTCATTGCTTGAAATAATTTCTTCAAACTGCTCATTACTTTTAATTGCTTCCATTGATAAACCTCCTTTTTTCTCATTGTAAAAGTTATGTCTACTTGATTCAATTTTTATGACTTTGTTCTCCTATACAATTGTTCTTTAATTTGTTCCTTTTTATGTTTCCTCAGATTCGGTATAATGTTAAGATGACATGTATACATTTTTTTATGTATGCAATTTATAGATAAAGAGGAGACGAAGTGATGACTTCTCAAAACAAACTAATCCCGAAAATTGATTATGGAATTATTTTATCATTAATGCTAATGGCGATCGTTAGCTTCGCAGCTATATATAGTTCACAGTCAACAGGTCAATATGTAGCGAATTTTCTTTTGCAACAAGTCATGTGGTATGTAATCGGCACGATTGTGATTATTGTCATGATTCAGTTTGATTCTGAACAACTACAAAAAATCACTTGGTATATGTATGGATTTGGCTTATTATTATTAATTGTTTTATTTCTCGCCCCTAATACAACGTTTACTCCTATTAGGAATGGAGCGCAAAGCTGGTTTGTCATCAAGGGAGTTGGGGCAATTCAGCCATCTGAGCTGATGAAAGTCTTTACCATTCTCGCTCTAGCCAAAGTTGCAGCGGACCATCATCAGAAGTTTATTGTGAAGTCAGTTAAAACAGATTTTTGGCTGATGATTAAAATTGGCGTGGTTGTCGCTTTGCCGGTAGCTTTCATCATGAAACAACCTGACCTTGGTACGTCACTCGTTTTTCTCGCCATTTTCCTAGGAATTGTATTAGTATCAGGGATTACTTGGAAGCTTTTGGTGCCTATATTTACTATCGTCTCTTTAGTAGGTGGAACGGTCATGTATTTCGCAATAGCGAAACCGCATCTACTGAAATACATTGGCGTTCAGCAATACCAGTTTAAACGGATCTATTCGTGGCTTGATCCATACACATATCAATCTAATGAAGGATTTCAACTTGTAAAATCTTTACTTGCGATTGGTTCGGGTCAAACGAGTGGAAAAGGTTTTAGAAACAGGGAAGTGTATATGCCAGAAAGTCATTCCGACTTCATATTCAGTACGATTGGCGAGGAGTTTGGATTTATTGGCGGAAGTATTGTTGTCAGCTTGTTTTTTATGTTAATCTATCAAATCACCAGAACAGGCTTGAATACTAAAAATCCGTTTTATTCCTACATTTGTGTAGGAGTGATTTGCATGATTGCCTTTCATGTGTTCCAAAATATTGGAATGACTATTGGCTTGTTGCCAATCACAGGAATTCCACTTCCTTTTATTAGCTACGGAGGAAGTTCTTTACTCGGCAATATGCTTGCAATGGGCATCATCTTATCCATTCAGTACCATTATAAGAAATATATGTTTTCTTCTGAGGAAGAATGAGAGAAGGCTGTCCCAAAGTAGGGGCAACCTTCTCTTTTCGTATCGGAAGATATACGTCTAGCTATGAAACGTCGCTAAATGGGCGCTAGCGCTTTTCTATTCCACAGTACCAGATTCGGTAATGATTACCTTTGAATGAATTTTGAACGTTACATTTGCATATTGATCCTTCCACTTCTTGTCGTCAAAATCTCTGTTTTGCTGCATAAATTTGCGCTGTATGCCAACAGGGTCAATCTTCCTTTCTTGAAAATCCTTAAGTAATTGTAAACATTCGGCTTCAACCTTTTTTTCAAATCCCTTTTTAATTTTTTCAATCGTTTTAGGATCCACTCTTTTGCCTGTATATCTTTCAACGACTCCTCTCAATTTATAGTCTATATGAACAGTTAACGTATCATAATCTGTGGAAATAGACGTTTTTGTTTTAACATCGTGCACGATTGCACTATTTTTGCCAATCTTTACATTAATGCTGCTTTTATTATGTTGATCGACTAAAAGTTTAAAATAAAACATCTGATCTGCAGGTATTGAGTGAACAAGCTTTTTATCGTCGAAAATACCAAGCCCGATAATTTGAAGCTTGTCTTCCCCCTTTTTCCTCAAAATCGGTAAGTAAGCGCCCTTTCCTTTCTGAAAAAAATCAGAGGCAAACAAATGTAAATTCGTTTTCGGGATGTCACGATAGTCCACATTATGTTCGATCAATTTGGAAATGTACTGGCCATTTCCCTTATTTTCGTAATTTCCCGAGAGCAGTTCCCTAACCGGCTCTTCCGTCAGTACTATATATAGCCTGGCACCCATATCCGCTCTTCTTTGCAATGTATCGATGACAGGATACATTCCCTTCCCAGCGACTGTTTTACCGATGACAATTACATCTATGTCACCAAGCATGACGGGTCTGTTTGCTTCCCGGTCCAAATGATCGCTAATATCCTCATCTTTGTTTAAGGTCATTTCTAACCTTTTATTCTCTACTTTTTTATCTGGTGTGTAATAGTGATAAATAGCTGTTATCTGCATTTTATCATCAATAAAGTCAATGCCGACAATAGTTACTAAGTCTAATTCATCAATGATTTTTGTATGAACACATCCAAATAAAAAAGGTAGCAGCAAAAGATACATGATGTATTTATTTTTCACCTTTTTTCACCTTCCTTGCGATTAAAACGAGCAGTAATAAAAGGGGAATATAAATAAAATTAATAATGACCCCTACATTCCCGAGCAGTTGAAGGAATGCACTAATTTGTTTTCTTGTTTGGAATAGTGAGGAAGTAAGGACTAGTACTACAATAGAAATCCCAATTAAGGCTTTTCGTTGGGTAATTTTGATTGTCTTTTTCATTATTCTGCTGGCGCACCATAAAGGGATACAAATATTCGGTAAAATCACGAGAAACCACGTAGCGATGCCAATGTATTCAAAGCGCCAAAGGAAGGATAGCTTCACAATTTTCCAAATGGATATGGTTGCCCAAATAATATGTCGCAATTGTGGTTCACTGTAATAGCCGAAAGAGATAAAAATAATGAATAAATATATAAATCCGGTCGCTAAATTTCCTAAATGAGCCCATTTTTTTGCTTTTTTCCCATCTTGAATGAAGGGATAAAAAATGAGTAGTGCCTCATATCCAATAAAAGAAAGGGATAATTGAAAGGATGCTTTCATAATTGATTTTAACGAATGATCGAGTACAGGTAAAAAATCGGTGTAATCGGAATACGGCACTGCAAATAAAAATGTAAAATAAACATATATAGGTAGGATAACGCTAAAAAATGATATCCCAACAATCGTTTTGAAACCGCCATTTACAATATATATAGCAAGCAGTAAAAAACTGAAAGTGAACCAAAAAACACTTAAATCTTCAAAAAACCATACTTGGAGAATTTCAATATACGTCCGGATAACCCCAATCACTATTGCAGTGAAATATATGGCGATAACCACATTAAAAAGCCGCCCGAAAATTTTTCCGTACACAAAATAATGCGTCTGGATTAAATCGCCCTTCCCCAATTCAATAACTTTGAAAATAATAAATAAAACAATAGTTGTACCGAGTGTTGCAATGATAACGGCTATCCAAGAATCATAACCGGCACTGTTGGCAACCTCACGTTGGAATCCGAGAATACCAATGCCGATCTGTACCGAATGAATGACGAAGAAGACAAGAAAAGGTGCAATTTGTTGCTTTTTAGGTATAGAATCCATTACTTATTGCCTCCACCTTTTTCATTCATCAATATCCCTCATTTTATTTGCGTCCTTCGGCCGGAAGCGGATAGGCTGTTGAGTCTGCAAATATCCAGGACGTTTATATCTTTTGGCAAACGGGGCTTTAATGATTGAATCTTTTAGATCATTGAAACGGGGAGGATAAATTGGCTCCATATAAGGCCTCCCAAGGGATGTAAGTTGGATTAAATGCGTCAAAAAGAAACAAATGCAAAAAACAATTCCGAGCAGCCCCCATAATTGAGCGAAAAGTAAAAAAGGAAAGCGGATAATCCGAATGGTCGAAGTAATTTTATAAACAGGTGTAGTAAATGCCGCCAATGCACCAAGAGCGACGAAAATCAATAAAACATTACTCGTCAAGCCTGCCTCTACCACTGCGGTACCAAGGACTATACCGCCGACGATACCAATCGTCTGGCCAATTTTTGTCGGAAGACGCGCACCCGCTTCCCGCAGTAACTCAATACTGAATTCTAAAAAAAGAGCTTCTAAAATTGGTGGGAAAGGAACAGTTTCCCGTGAACTTACTAGTGGAGCCATTAAATCCTTTGGTATGATTTCAGGATGATACGTTAATATCGCAACATATAATGGGGTGGCCAATATCGAAAAAGTGACCCCAATAATTCTTAAAAGCCTAATAAAAGTGGACAAAACCCAATTATTTAAATAATCTTCATAAGAAACAAAATACGAAATGATGGTTGTAGGCCCCAAAAGTGCAAATGGCGAGCCGTTAACGAGAACAACAACTTTTCCTTCCACAAGATCACTAGCTACTTTTGCAGGATTTTCTGTACTTATCAGTTGAGGGAAAGGCGAATTATGATTCCCCACAATTGTTTCCTCAATAAAATGGCTATCAGTTATCTGGTCCATATCAATCTCTTTAATTCTTTGTCTCATCGTATCGATATTTTCAATATTGGTAAGACCGTCGAGATAAATGATGGCGACTCGTGTTTTCGTGAATGTCCCAACAATTAATTCTTCAATAACTAATTCTTTGACCGGAATGCGTGTCCTAATCAGATTAATATTTTGATCGATCGATTCAACAAACGCCGCTCTTGGTCCTTCAATCGTGTACTCAATATCTAATGTTTCAATACTTCTTCCAACTTCCGCGGTTGCTGGAAGTAGGGCCACTTTTTTGTCATCACCTTCGATTTTGATTAATATACAACCGGTCAGTATCTTATTTTCGATTTGGGCAGTATCAGAAGTAACAAAGACTTGGGCAGTTGGGACCAAGTTATATAAATCCGCAAGCGTATGAAATTCCCCTTCGAGCAAATAAGGCAAAATATCTTCCGCGATAATGCTGGTGTTTACTAAGGTGGAAAAATATTCGATTGAAAATTTGACATTCGTACGCTGATTAGTAGCTTTTGACTGCATGTAATCTTTAGATTTATGTAATTGCTCTAAAAGAGAAGAAAGAGGTGCTTCGGATTGACTCGTTTTTGATTCGGCCTTCTTTTTTTTATGCTTAAAGAATAAATTCATCTTATTATCATCTCCGGAACATGGATCCACTAATTCCTATAGTTTCCTGAACTGGGCAAAATATGCGGGCTTAAACTGGGTAAAAAAAAAGAAGCAAGTCAGGCCGCTTCTTTTTGAAAAGTATTATTGTACTTGCCCGCCGTACGGAAATTGAGATGAATAGCCCGCATGCTGCTGGTATGACTGCTGAATCTTTTGTGCATCTTGTGCTTCAAATTTATACCAGCCTTTTTGGAACATCTCATTAAAGAGATTACGCTGCATTTGCTGTGTCTCGTTAAAGATCGCCATTAAATCTTCATATAGATGCTGATGACTTGCTTCATGTAGTGCAGTTGTATAAGCGTCAGTCATGTACTTTTCAGTGGCTAACATATCATTTAGAAAATCGCGCTCATTCATCTGTGGGGTTTTAGGGACTTGTGTCTTTGGATTTTGGATTTTTTGCATATTTGGATTTTGGTTTTGCATACGATCTACCTCCTTGTTATTGCATTACACTATTGGAGTGCTGTTTTTCTTGTAAATGATAAAGGATTTTTTCGTAATGACGCTGATGCATTTGACCGCAAGAATCCAAGACTGTTTTGATTTGTTGGTCCTGGCACTGGGTAGCTGCAAAATGAGCTTTTTTCATTGCCAGCAAGTTCCACGCCAGCATGTCATTGATATAAGCAAAATCCTTCGTTGTTATCACGTGTGGCGGCTGTTGCATGACGTTTTGCTGATTTTGTGGTTGCTGATTTATTTGTTGATTTTGCATAAAGGGTTTCCTCCTTTGCTTTTACATATATAGCATGCCTGCTGATTCTTTTTTTATGTACATATAAGTAAAAGCCAACACAAAATGATGAAAAAATGATACAATTGAAAGGGTTTTCAATAGAGAAAGTGTGTAGGGGGAGTTCACCATGGAACATTACTTACGAAATTTATTTTTATTTTTATCAAAAAATAGATTCTTTACGAGGTTAGCCAAAAAGTATGGATTGCGTTTTGGCGCTGCCAGGTTTGTGGCAGGGGAAACAGGAGAACAAGCATTCAATGTGATTAAAGATTTAAACAAACAAGGGTTATCTGTAACGATTGATTATTTGGGAGAATTTGTTGATAACGAAAAGGAAGCAAATGAAATGGCTGATAACTCCATTAAAGCGATTGAAGCAATAGGTAGGGAAGGGCTTGATTCCCAGTTGTCTTTAAAACTTACCTCTATGGGCATGGACATATCCGATGAGCTCGTCTTTAAAAATATGCGGAGAATAATGGATGTGGCAAAGGAAAATCGTGTATTTGTAACGATTGATATGGAAGATTTCGCTCGCTGTGAGAAAACCTTAAAAATCTTTAAAACACTAAAAACGGAATACGATAATATTGGCACTGTCATCCAGGCATATTTATATCGTACGGAGACGGATATGATTGATTTGAGCGATTACTCACCTAATCTTCGACTCGTAAAAGGTGCCTATAAAGAATCACCAGAAGTCGCTTTTCCTGAAAAGGCGGATGTCGATGAAAATTTCAAAAAAATCATTAAAATGCACTTATTAAATGGTCATTATACGGCGATTGCCACTCACGATGAAGCAATGATCCAATTTACGAAACAATTCGTAAAGGACAATCATATCCCAAATGATCAATTTGAATTTCAAATGCTTTATGGCATAAGGATTGAGCGCCAACTCGAGCTTGTGAAAGAAGGGTATAAAATGCGTGTATATGTACCATATGGAACCGATTGGTATGGCTATTTTATGCGCAGGCTTGCAGAGCGACCTGCGAATGTCGCTTTTGTTTTAAAAGGCATATTTAATAAATGAGGTGCCAGTTCTGCTTGATTTATCAAGCAGAACTACTTTTAGAAAATTTGCTATTTTTGTGATTTTCGGATTGCAAGTAAATGGGAAATTCGATATATTAAGATTAATCATCATTCATTCATAGGGAAAATTTTTTAATCATAAAATGAATGAGTGTTCATTCAACGTTTTAAAGGAGGTATTTTCATTGACGTATAGCATTAACAAGGCAGCTGTTCTAGGATCCGGAGTAATGGGTTCGGGAATCGCCGCACATCTTGCGAACATTGGCATTCCAGTGCTTCTCCTAGATATCGTTCCGAAAGAGTTGACAGCTGATGAAGAAGCAAAAGGCTTAACGTTGGAAGATCAAGTTGTTCGAAACCGGTCTACGGATACTGCAGTCCAAAAGCTTTTAAAACAAAAACCGGCTCCGCTTACTCACAAAGACAATACTGCATTGATTACAACTGGGAATTTCGAAGACGATTTGAATAAGTTATCGGATGTGGATTGGATTATTGAAGTTGTGGTGGAAAACCTCGAAGTCAAAAAGCAAGTGTTTGCACAAGTGGATCAATTTAGGAAACAGGGAAGTATGGTCAGCTCAAACACGTCTGGTATTTCGGTGGAAGCGATGGCCGAAGGACGGTCAGAAAACTTCCAGCAGCATTTTATGGGTACGCATTTTTTCAATCCACCGCGTTATTTGAAATTGCTCGAAATCATACCGACTGCAAAAACAGATCCAGAAGTACTTCAATTTATGAGAAAATTCAGTGAGGATGTGCTTGGGAAAGGTGTGGTCATTGCAAAAGATACACCAAACTTTATCGCCAACCGCATTGGAACTTACGGACTGCTTGTCACTGTGCGGGAAATGCTGAAAGGCGGCTTCAGTATTGGTGAAGTAGATTCGATTACCGGCACACTCATTGGCCGTCCGAAAAGCGCTACATTTCGCACATTAGATGTTGTTGGCCTTGATACGTTTATTCATGTCGCTAATAATGTTTATGAACAAGTTGAAGGAGAAGAGCAAAAAGTATTTGAAGTTCCTGCATTTATGAAGAAAATGCATAAAAACGGCTGGCTTGGCAGCAAATCAGGGCAAGGTTTTTACCTGAAAAAAGGTAAAGCTATTCTTGAACTCAATCCCGAAACGATGGAGTATGAAGAACAGAAAAAGCTAAAAACGCCGGGGCTGGAAATGTCGAAGCAAGTAAAAGGAACAGCGCAAAAAATGAAAGCGCTTGTATACTCAGCTGATAAGGCTGGTAAACTCCTCTGGGACATCACGGCTCCTGTATTGGCCATTTCGGCAGAACTGCTTGGTGATATTGCCGATGATCTTCTTTCCATCGATCAGGCGATGAAATGGGGATTCGGCTGGAAGATGGGCCCATTTGAAACGTGGGATGCGATCGGTGTTGAGAAATCTATTCAAAAGATGGAAGCGGAAGGCATGACCGTTCCAGCATGGATTAAAGAAATGCTAGCCCAAGGATATTCCAATTTTTATAAAGAGGAAAATGGAAAAGAATATTATTATTCCAATGGTGAATATCGGGAAATTATAAAAAATCCGAAAGAGATAGATTTAAAGCTATTAAAAAAACAAGGGAAATTGCTCAAGAAAAATAGTGGTGCAAGTTTAATAGATATAGGCGATGGTGTAGTTCTGCTTGAATTCCATTCACCAAATAATGCGATTGGCTTTGATATTATTCAAATGATCAATTATGCAGTTGAAGAAACGGAAAAAAAATATAAAGGTCTCGTCATCGGAAACCAAGGGAAACACTTCTGTGTCGGTGCTAACCTAGCAATGATTTTGATGGCCGCACAAGATGATGAGATTTTCGAAGTCGATATGGTCGTTCGCCAATTTCAGCAGGCGATGATGAAAATTAAATATAGTAGCAAGCCTGTTGTCGCTGCCCCATTTGGCATGACGCTCGGCGGCGGCGCTGAAGTCTGTCTGCCGACAGCTCATATCCAGGCTTCGATGGAAACGTATATGGGACTTGTTGAAGTTGGCGTCGGTGTCATTCCAGGTGGAGGAGGAAATAAAGAATTATATATTAAAACATTAAAAGAGATGCCAAAAGGAATTGAATTCGACCTGCAAAAAGTTGCGAACAAGGTGTTTGAAACGGTCGCTATGGCAAAAGTATCGACTTCAGCTGAAGAAGCAGCGGTAAATCAATTTCTTAACAAAGCTGATGGGATCAGCATAAATGGCGACCATTTACTGTATGATGCAAAGCAAGTCGCTCTTGCAATGTATGAACAAGGATATAAACCGCCTATACGGGAAAAAGTTCCTGTCACAGGGGAAACGGGATATGCGACCTTGCTGCTAGGAGCAGAAGCGATGCGTCTCTCCGGCTATATTTCTGACCATGATATGAAAATTGCCAAAAAACTCGCCTATGTCATTGCGGGAGGAAAGGTGCCATATGGAACAGAGGTTGATGAACAATATTTGTTAGACATAGAACGGGAAGCATTTTTAAGTCTTGTTGCTGAGACGAAGTCACAACAGCGGATGCAGCATATGCTTGTAAAAGGCAAGCCACTGAGAAACTAAGTTTACTAGAAGGCGAGGGAGTACAACATGCGTGAAGCAGTCATTGTCGCCGGTGCAAGAACGCCGGTTGGTAGAGCGAAAAAAGGAACACTTGCCAATACGCGTCCAGATGATCTTGGTGCATTGGCGGTGAAAGAAACAATCAAACGCGCCGGGAATTATGAAGGCAATATCGATGACTTAATTTTTGGCTGTGCCATGCCTGAAGCTGAACAAGGGCTTAATATGGCAAGGAATATCGGCGGACTTGCAGGTCTTCCGGATACTGTGCCGGCGATTACAATTAACCGTTATTGTTCATCAGGCTTGCAATCGGTTGCCTATGCTGCGGAGAGAATTATGCTTGGGGCTTCGGACACAATCATCGCCGGAGGAGCAGAGTCTATGAGCCTTGTACCGATGATGGGGCATGTCGTCCGTCCAAATATTAGACTTGCAGAAACGGCTCCTGAATATTATATGGGAATGGGCCATACGGCTGAACAAGTAGCAAAAAAGTTCGGTATTACGCGCGAAGACCAAGATGCATTTGCGGTTCGCAGTCATCAAAAGGCGGCAAAAGCAATAGCTGAAGGTAAGTTTAATGATGAAATCGTGACAGTTCCGATTACCACTCGCACTGTGGGGGCTGACCATAAGCTAAAGGAAAGTAATATTGAATTTACAACGGACGAAGGAGTCCGTCCAAACACGAATATGGAAGTTCTCGCAAAACTTCGCCCGGCTTTTTCGGCAACAGGGTCGGTAACGGCTGGTAACTCATCGCAAACGAGCGATGGAGCGGCGGCGGTGATGGTGATGGACCGTGAAAAAGCAAATTCGCTTGGACTGAAGCCGATGGTCAAATTCAGGTCCTTTGCTGTAGCGGGTGTACCACCGGAAATTATGGGAATTGGCCCCGTTGAAGCCATTCCTAAGGCATTAAAAATAGCTGGATTAGAACTTTCCGATATCGGCTTGTTTGAATTAAACGAAGCGTTTGCTTCACAGTCAATCCAAGTCATCAGAAAACTCGGTATTAATGAAGAAATCGTCAATGTGAACGGTGGCGCCATTGCTCTTGGTCATCCGCTAGGCTGCACAGGTACGAAGCTTACACTGACACTTGCGCATGAAATGAAGCGAAGGGATGTACAATTTGGCGTTGTCACGATGTGTATTGGTGGCGGTATGGGGGCTGCAGGAGTTTTTGAATTAATCTAAGAATAGGAGGATCATATTATGGTAAATGAAACAAAGAAGCTTATAAAAGGCGGGGCATTTTTAATAGAAGATATTACTGCTGATCAAATGTTTACCCCTGAGGACTACACGGATGAACAAAAAATGATTGCCAAAACAACCGAAGACTTTGTCATCAATGAAGTCATGCCGGAAGTGGAACATATTGAAAACCACGAATTTGACCGTACTGTAAAACTACTTAAACAAGCAGGAGAACTCGGGCTGCTGGGGGCAGATGTTCCAGAAGAGTATGGCGGTCTTGCGCTTGATAAGATCAGTTCATCCCTTATTTCGGAAAAATTGTCTAGAGCAGGCGGATTCTCCATTTCTCACGGTGCACATGTCGGAATCGGGTCACTTCCAATTGTATTATTCGGAAATGAAGAGCAAAAACAAAAATATTTGCCATCTTTGGCAACGGGCGAGTTATTGGCTGCTTATGCTTTGACAGAACCAGGCTCAGGATCAGATGCGCTCGGTGCAAAGACGAATGCAAAGCTAAATGATGCGGGCACCCATTATCTTTTAAACGGAGAAAAACAATGGATCACGAACTCTGCATTTGCCGATGTCTTTATCGTGTATGCGAAAATTGATGGAGAGCATTTTTCAGCCTTCATTGTAGAACGAGAATTTCCGGGTGTTTCATCAGGTTCTGAGGAAAAGAAAATGGGGATAAAGAGCTCCTCAACACGGACTTTAATTCTTGAAGACGCACAAGTGCCTGTTGAGAATTTACTCGGGGAAGCGGGTAAAGGCCATAGAATAGCTTTTAATATTTTAAATATTGGCCGCTATAAGCTTGGCGTTGGTGCAGTAGGCGGTTCAAAACGGGCACTGGATATTACATTGCAATATGCAAACCAGCGTAAGCAGTTTAAAACACCGATTTCTCAATTTAATTTGACGAAAGAAAAATTTGGAACACTCGGCTCTGAAATATACGCAGCTGAGAGCTCCGTTTATCGTACAGTGGGCTTATTTGAAGATCGAATGAGCAAGCTGACAGAGGATCAAGTGAAAAATGGGGCAGAAGTAGCCAGTTCAATTGCTGAATATGCAATTGAGTGTTCTTTGAATAAAATCTTCGCATCCGAAGTGCTCGATCATGTTGTTGATGAAGGTGTCCAAATTCATGGTGGCTACGGGTATATGCAGGAATATGAAATTGAACGAGCATACCGGGATTCTCGCATTAACCGCATTTTTGAAGGAACAAATGAAATTAATCGCTTGCTCGTACCAGGGACATTTCTCCGCAAAGCATTCAAGGGAGAACTCCCGCTTTTACAAAAAGCACAAAGCCTTCAAGAAGAATTAATGATGCTTATGCCAGAGGAACCAGGTGATGAGCCGCTAGATCAAGAGAAACACTTAGTTAGAGGGGCTAAAAAAGTCGCGCTCATGATTGCGGGACTTGGTGCTCAGAAATACGGTCAAGCGCTAGAAAAAGAGCAGGAGATCCTTGCGAAGCTAGCAGACATTGTATCCTTCGCCTATTCTATGGAATCAACAGTCCTGCGTACTGAAAAAGCCATAGGTCGAGACGGCGTAGAAAAGAGCAATCAAAAGCTCCTTTATACACAAATTTTCTGTCAGGACTCAATTGTAAAAGTAGAGCAACTGGCAAAAGAAAGCCTTGCCGCCATTGAAGAAGGTGATACATTCCGGATGATGAACTCAGCCCTCCGAAAATTAACACGCCACACACCAATCAATGTTATCGCCAAGAAACGTGAAGCGGCAGATCGTTTGATTGCTGCGGAAAAGTTTGTTGTATAAATCAGTTTAAGAAAAGCTGCCCACTGCAGTTGGCGGCTTTTCTTTTTTATTGAGGAGTTGTCTTAAAAATCCCTCAAAATAAAGAGGGTTGTGCTTGTTTCGATTGCCCGTACTGCAGCAAAATTGCGGTTTATGGTAAATCGAGTGTTGTTCGATTGCCCATGCTGCAGCGAAATTGCAGTTTACGGTAAATGCAAAATGCAATGTAGTTCAATTACCCATTAAGATAAAAAGTGACCTTCTGAACAGCCCCTCCAATAAAAAACCACAATCAATTAATAATTTTATTCAGCTCCCTACAATATAGACGAAGTTTTTAAAATATTGTTGACATTGAAACCGGATTCATATCATAATAGTAGACAAGCAGCAAAATCCCACCCTCAAAACCACAAAAGGCCGTAAGATATCACAGCGATAGTTCAAAACCTTAAAAAGCTTACATCTATGAATTGGGATTCGGTGCTAAATACATGTAAGGGGGAAGTAAATTGAAAGGATTTAAGCAATCTTACAGATTAATGCTCGTACTGATTTTAGCTTTAAGTGTAGTTTTAGCAGCTTGTGCTGGTGAGCCTAAGACGAAAACCACCACGACAGGAAAGTCTGAAGGGAATGACTCTGAACCAGGAAAAGAAAAGGTAGTGCTAGATTTTTGGACATTCTGGGGATCGGAAACCCGTAAACCAATTATAGAAAAAATTATCGAAGATTTTAATTCCTCGCAGGATGAGATTGAGGTAAAACATACATATCTTCCATGGGGTGATATTTGGACGAAGGCTCTTGCTGCCGGAGCTGCAGGAAATCCACCGGATGTCATTATCAATGATATCAATACGGTTGCACAACGGGCAGATAAGAAACAAAACACAAATCTTTCCGAGTATATTAACAAGGAACAGGGCTTTGAAGAGCGATTCTACCCTCATTTATGGAGTCCAATGCTACATGACGGAGATGCTTATGCATTACCTTTTAATACTGATACTTACATGCTTTTTTGGAATAAAGAAGTATTTAAAGAGGCTGGTTTAGACCCTGAACAACCACCTAAAACATGGGCTGAGCTTGAAGAGTTTGCAAGAAAGATAGATAAGAAGAACGGTAATAAATATGAAAGAATTGGTTTCTTACCAAGGCATGGCGCAGGTCATAACCTCTGGATGCTCAATGCAGATGGCAAATCTTATTGGGATTATGACGCAAATAAGCCAACTATCAATCAACCTACTGACGTAGAAACACTTGAGTGGATTAAAGATTATGAGAGTCATTACGGTCAAAAAGTCATTAACTCCTTTACTGCTGAGTTTGGCTCAGAAACTGCAAATCCATTTATTGCCGGGAAAATTGGGATGTTTATTAACCCAGGAACTTTCTATACGCAAATTCGAGATTATGGAGATGGTATGGAATTCGGTATCGCACCAATGCCTGAAAGAGAAGCGGGTTCAGGGAATACAACATGGGGCGGTGGCTTTGTAGCTGAGATACCGTATGGTGCTAAAAATCCTGAGGCATCATGGGAATTCCTAAAATATCTAACTGGACCTGAAGCACAGGAATATTGGGCGGTTAAGAACTTCGACAATGTTGCAAATATTGAAGGTGCTGAAGCTGCTGCCCAAAGTTCTGAACTTACGGAAGAGGGACGTGCAACATATGACGCAACAGTAGACAATTTAAAAAATACTGTATTAACACCAAATCCGATTGAAGCTCCGGATTATACAACTTTAATCGATCCAGAAGTCGAAAAAGCATTATTGGGTGATCAATCCCCTAAAGATGCTTTGGATAAGGCACAAAAAGCTGTAGAAAAATTAATTGAGAGCAATAAATAATCCATGATCAAGGAGTGAGCGTCTTACTCGCTCCTTGATTATACATATAGGAAGAAAGGGGATGAGCAGCATGCGTACCACACCAACAATTGAGACAGAGACTCCTGCCCGTAAACAGAAGAAACCTATGTCACTTGATCAAAAGGAAAGTATACAAGGGTATATATTCATCGCTCCTTGGATCATTGGCTTTTTATTTTTAACAGGAGGTCCAATTTTATTTTCTTTATACGGCAGCTTTACCAATTATGACGTAACATCGCGAATGGATTTTGTTGGTTTAAAGAATTACATTCGTATGTTCACGAATGACGATTTGTTTTGGACATCCTTATACAACACTTTATATTACGTGGCGATATCAGTGCCATTGACAACAGCAGGAGCTGTTTTACTGGGTGTTTTATTAAATCAAAAAGTGCCAGGTATGAGGGTTTTTAGAACAATTTATTATTTGCCGGCTGTCCTGTCTGGTGTTGGCGTTTACTTGTTATGGATGCAATTATTAAGCCCGGACACTGGCCTGGTTAATACGATGTTAAGCTGGGTAGGCATTGATGGGCCAGCTTGGCTATCTGATCCTGCATGGACAAAGCCAGCGCTTATTTTTATGAAGCTTTGGAGCCTTGGCGGGGGAATGCTTTTATACTTAGCAAGTTTGCAAGGAGTACCTCAATCATTATACGAAGCAGCGGAAATGGATGGGGCGAATGTGTTTCACCGTTTTCGTCACATTACGATACCAATGATTACTCCAGTCATCTTCTTTGACCTCGTTACAAGTTTAATTGGAGGATTCCAAATCTTCCAAGAGGCTTATGTTATGACTGAAAGTGGCAGTGGCGGTCCTGCGAATTCATTGGTTTTCTTTAATTTACATATGTGGAATAAGGCTTTTAGAGTGTTTGATATGGGTTATGCGATGGGGATGTCATGGGTGTTGTTTATCATTGTCTTTATTTTAACAGTCTTTAATTTAAAGCTTGCTCCACGATGGGTGCATTATGAAGGGGAGGATCGGAAATGAATACTGTGGCGGAGAAGAAAACAACATATTTTGAAAACGCTAAAAACAGAAAACGGGTATTACAAATATTCGTCACGACCATTCTGATCCTTGGGAGCTTATTAATTTTGTCGCCTGTTTGGTGGATGATTTCCACTTCATTAAAGGATATGAAGGAAGTTATGACATATCCTCCGACACTCATTCCTAAGGAGTTTCACTGGGGGAACTACCAGCGAGTATTGAACGCTGCGCCGTTTTATGGCTATGCTGCGAATACATTAATCATTACGACCATCGTTGTGATCGGGAATGTCCTATCCAATACGTTTATTGCTTACGGTTTTTCAAAAATAAGATTTAAAGGACGCAATACCTTGTTTGCCATTGTGCTTGCAACAATGATGATACCAGGATTCGTCATGTTGATTCCTCAATATATAATCTTCTCTAAATTGGGATGGCTGAACACATGGTTGCCTTTAACTGTTCCGGCGTTCTTTGGAAGTGCGTTTTTTATCTTTTTATTAAGGCAGTTTTTCTTAACGATTCCTAATGAATTAATTGAAGCGGCAAAAATTGATGGTGCCAATCACTTCTATATTTGGTCAAGGTTGATGATCCCATTGACAAAACCTGTCATCGCGACGGTAGCTATTTTTTCCTTTAATGGTGCTTGGAACGATTTCCTTGGCCCTTTGCTTTATATTAATGACCAAGCGCTTTACACGTTGCAGCTTGGGCTACAAGTGTTTAAAGGTCAAAGTAATACACAATGGAACTTATTAATGGGTGGTTCTTTAATGGTACTTTTGCCAGTTATAATTCTCTTCTTCCTATTCCAGCGCTATTTTATCGAAGGAATGAATATTACAGCCGGGACGAAAGGTTAATGACCTCTGCTTCAAGTAGAATTTAAAGGCATGGCATTACTTGTCATTTCTAATAAATGATAAAGGAGAGAGTTCAAAATGGCCGATCAGAAAGCTGTAGTGGGAATCGATATTGGAGGAACAAAAACCTTAATTGGTTTAGTTGACCGGACAGGTGAAGTATTGGTTAAACAGCAGTTTCCGACGATGATTACGGATTCGCCGGAAATCCATATTCAGAAATGTATTGAAACTGTACATATTTGTCTTGCCAAAGCCGGGCTCACTCATCATTCATTGCTTGGAATTGGTGTAAATGTCCCAGGATTGGCTGATCCCGAAAAAGGTATTCTATTACATGCCCCATATGCTGGGTGGAAAAATGTCCCCGTGAAAGAGCTCTTGGAACGTGAGTGGCCGGGAATGCCGATTAACATTGCTAATGATGTGAATGCTTGTGCGTTAGGAGAACTCATTTTTGGTATAGGAAAACAATATAACAGCTTCCTTTGGGTCACAATTAGCACTGGAATTGGCGGAGGGCTTATTATTGACCGCCAAATCTATGAAGGTGAACATTTTATTGCAGGTGAAGTTGGGCATTTAGTTGTCCAATGGGAGGAAGGGAATCTTTGTGGCTGCGGAAACCGTGGATGTCTTGAAGCACATGCTTCAGGCACAGCCATTGCAAAAGCAGCAAAAGAAAAATTGGCTGCTTTGCCTAGGGATTCTCCATTTTCGACTTATTTTATCGAAAGAAAAAAGGACATAACTGCTCAAAGTGTTGCCGAAGCTGCTTATAAAGGGATAGAAGAGGCTAAGGAAATCTATCAACAGGCTGGCGAGTATATCGGTAGAGCCTTTTCTTATGCAATCAATATCATGAATCCCGGTGCCATTATCATGGGTGGCGGTGTCAGTCTGTCAATTGACTTGCTTGAACCTTATATACGCCAAACATTTCAGACAGCGGTAATTAGCGAGGCGAATAAGAATATGCCAATTTTGCTGACGGATCTTGGTTATGAAGCTGCTTTAATTGGCGCCGCGAGTTTAATTTATGCAGATATTTATATTGGACCAATAAAGGAGATGAACAGATGATGTTTCAATCCTACTTCACCGAATATCGTTCCGAATTTATCAAGGCATTGCAGACACTAGATTTTACCGTTATTGAACAAATCTTTGAAAGTATTAAAAGTACAAGGGAAAACAATCAGCAAATTTTTGTAATCGGAAATGGTGGAAGTGCCGCTTCTGCTTCACATTGGGCCTGTGATTTCGGAAAAGGGGTAAATGTGGAGGGGGTTGAGCGGTTTCGAATTCTCAGCTTAACAGATAATCTTCCCTTCATTAGTGCCTTGGGAAATGATATGAGCTATGGTGATATTTTTGTTGAACAGCTAAAAAACTACTTAAAACCTGGTGATGTGGTAATTGGTCTTTCAGTATCCGGTAATTCCGAAAACGTGGTACGTGCTTTTCAATATGCCAAGAAAACTGGAGCAAAGGTGATTTCTTTAGTAGGGGAAAAGGAAGGAAGAATGAAGGAGCTGTCCGATATTTCGCTTGTGATTCCTTCTAGTGATTACGGCATAGTGGAAGATGTGCATATGTATGTAAATCACGTAATCTCACAATATATAAAAAAAGAAAATGAGCTAAAAGGAGCGTTATCGATCAATGGGTAAGACATTGGCCATCATCCATACGACACCCGTGACAGTAGGATCGCTAAAGCAGTTGGCAAATGAATATTTGCCAGGCTTCGACGTCATCAATTTTGTTGATGATTCGATTTTGCCTCAGCTGGCCAAGAATGAGGGGAAAATTGAAGAAGTGCAGGAAAGACTGATTCAATATGCAAAGTATGCCGAGCAAGTCGGCGCACATACCATTTTGAATGCCTGTTCTTCGGTTGGAGAAGTTGTTGAAAAAGCTAGAGAACAATTGAACATTCCAATCATTAGAATTGACGAGCCAATGGCTGAAACAGCAGTAGATCAAGGCGGGAAAATTGGCGTCGTTGCTACATTAGCCACGACATTGAATCCGACGATAAAATTGTTGAAAGCTACGGCAGAAAAATACGGAAAACAGGTGGACATTCAAGCAGAGTTGGCGGGGGAAGCTTATGAGTGTTTAATAAGCGGTGATCGCGATGGCCATGATGATGTTCTGGTCGAGGTTTTATTAAAACTAGCAGATGAAACAGATGTTGTAGTGCTAGCGCAGGCATCGATGGCAAGAGTGATTGAAAAGCTTCCGAAACAGATTCAAGCTAAGTTCCTTACAAGCCCAAGGCTTGGAATGGAACAAGTGAAACGAACGATGGAAGGATTGTGATTCATGACGGCGCTACTTGGAATAGACATTGGCACAACGCATTGCAAGGCAGGATTATTTGATCGTTTAGGCAATTGTTTAAAACTAGCGAGCCGTCAAACAATGACCCATTATCGATCAAATGGCGAAGCCTATTATCAACCCGACGAAATATGGGGAATTGTCTCGTCGACAATCCAAGAAGTCATCAAAGAAAACAGCGAAACAATTGCTGCCATCGGGATTACGAGTATGGCAGAAACGGGCCTGCTCATAGACAAAAATTCCGGCTTGCCGAAAACGGAAATGATTCCGTGGTTTGATAAACGAGCAATGGAAGAAGCAAATCAAATCCTTATGGAGGCTGACCGGTTAGAGCGCTTTGTGAGATCAGGATTACGTCATAGCTATAAATATGGGTTACCAAAGATTTTATGGTTGAGAAAACAAAATCCTTCTATTACTAATGATGCGATTTGGCTTTCAGCGTCAGATTTTATCGCCTATAAGCTGACAGGGGAATTTGGAACCGATTATTCTCTCGCTGCAAGAACGTATGGATTTAGAATCGATGAAAAAGTGTGGGACACCACGTGGTTGAATAAATTTGGGCTGGATGAAACGCTTTTCCCGCCTGCTAGGCCGAGTGGTACACCAATGGGTGAGGTCAACAACGAGGAATGTATTGCATACGGGTTGTCAAAAGGGACTCCAGTTGCAGTATCTGGGCATGATCACGTTTGTGCGGCACTTGCAGTCGGGGCGATTCATCCGGGTGTTGTGCTTGATTCGATAGGCACGGCAGAAACTTTAGTCGGGACATTGGAAGAACATCCACTTGGCGAGAAAGAATACAAATCAGGATTATCCTACGGATGTCATGTGGCGAAAAACCGCCTTTTTTTGATGGGTGGCCTGCCTTCTTCCGGAGGAGCGGTGGAATGGATACGAACACAGTTTTCCGATAAATCATTATCATATGACGAAATGCTGAGTTTATTGAAAGAAACGGATGAAGGCCCTACAGGAATATTATTTTATCCCCATTTGTCGGGAAGCGGGGCACCAAATCCAGATCCGCAAGCAAAAGCCGCTTTTATCGGTTTAGAGAAGAAACATGAAAGAAAAGATTTATTAAAAGCATTATTGGAAGGTACAGCTTACCAAATGGAATCCATACGCGAAGCTGTTGAAAGCATTGCAGAAAGTGATATTACAAATATAGTAGCAGTCGGCGGTGGAACGAAAAATAAACAGTGGATGCAAATAAAATCGGATATTTCCGGATGTATTTATTCGATTCCTGAAGTAAGTGAATCAACTTTGCTAGGGGCGTCGCTTGCTGCTGGTATCGGTACTGAATTCTATCAAGACGAAGAAGAGGCAACAAGATTAATCGGCCAACAAAACCGGACGGAGATCGTTCCGAACGATGAACATCATCAAGCCTATCAAACTATTTATAAAAATGGCTATGTACAAATGGAAAAAGCACTTCGTATGTATTATCAAAATCAGCTGGGAGATGAATGAAATGAAAACAATGACAAAGCCGAAAAATGTAATCACGTTAAAACAAATGTTGGAAGTAGCTGAAAAAGGCGGTTATGCAGTTGGTTCCTTTGCACCTCGCTATACGGATATGATTCGGCCTATTTTACGAGCTGGACAGAAAACGGAATCCCCGATCATTGTTCAAATATCCCAGAAAGAATTGGTACGGTACGGAGTAACACCTTTTGAGTTTGCTGAAGAATTTTATACGGCTATTTTAGATGAAAAAATCACAGTGCCGGCTGTTCTTCATCTCGATCATACAAAGGACCTTTCCGTGATTAAGGATGCAATAAAGGCAGGGTTTACCTCAGTAATGATTGATGCTTCCGAAAAGGATCTTGAAGAGAATATTGCCATTAGTAAAGAGGCAGCACAATATGCACATGACAAAGGTGTGTCTGTTGAAGCGGAGCTTGGAAAAATAGGCACGACTGATTTCGTAGAAACAGATTCGGATGAAGAATTATATACAGATCCTAATGAAGCTCTGCGCTTTGTCAATGAAACAAAAACGGATGCATTGGCTGTTTCTGTTGGAACGGCACATGGTGTGTATGTAGTAAAAGAGCCGAAGGTTGATTATGACCGCTTAAATGCGATTAGAGCTTTAACGCCAGTCCATCTTGTGTTACACGGAGGATCGGGTGTTCCTTCCGAAATGATTCAGCAAGCGATTAAATTAGAAGCTGGCGGTATTAGTAAGGTGAACATTGCGACAGATTTGGAGAATTCTTTGCTCGCAGCACTTGGAAAAGAAGAACGTATGACAAATGCCGAGTGTAAGAAACTTTCTAAAAGCGAATTGGAGACAGGGCAATCAGCTGTTGAAAGAACGGTCACAGAAAAAATTAATCAATTTTTACGAAGCAATCAGCGTGCTAAGGAATTTAATCTTTAAAGGGAGGTCGCAATCATGAATGAAGCTACTTTAGAAAAAAGTAAACAAGTATTAAAAACGAAGCAACAAACTTTACATATGATTGGTAACGCACACTTAGATCCTGTATGGCTATGGCAATGGCAAGAGGGGTTTCAAGAAACAAAAGCAACCTTTCGTTCAGCACTCGATCGTATGAAAGAGTACGATGACTTTGTTTTTACAAATAGTTCCGCTGCCAATTATGAGTGGATAGAAAATAACGAGCCAGAAATGTTTGAGGAAATCAAACAACGAATCAAAGAAGGCCGTTGGGAAATTGTTGGCGGCTGGTGGATTCAACCCGACTGTAATATCCCAGGCGGAGAATCATTTGTTCGCCAAGGGTTATACGGTCAGCATTATTTCCAAGAAAAATTTGGGGTAACGGCTAAAGTTGGTTATAACGTCGATAGCTTTGGCCACCATGGCATGCTGCCACAAATTCTTAAAAAGAGCGGCATGGATCATTATATTTTTATGCGTCCAAACCCTCAAGAGAAGGGACTTCCGGGACGGATTTTCTGGTGGGAATCAGATGACGGATCCAGAGTATTAACGTATAGAATTCCATTTGAGTATTGTACGTGGGGTAAGGATATTGAAAAGCATGTCCGTCGTAATGCCGGAGAATTCAAAGCGCCTTTTAATGATTTAATGTGCTTCTATGGTGTAGGCAATCACGGTGGTGGACCAACAAAGGAAAACATTGAAAGTATTAAAAGAATGAATGAAGACCCTGAATTTCCGAATATGATATTCAGTACGCCAAATCAGTATTTCGCGGAAATGATGGAAAAAGACTTGCCATTTCCGGTTGTGCACGATGATTTACAACACCATGCAAGTGGTTGCTATTCGGTCCATTCAGGCATAAAAAAATGGAATCGTGAAGCTGAAAATCTTTTACAAGCGGCAGAGAAATTCTCATCGCTCGCCAATTGGACGACTGGACAAAAGTATCCGGAAAATTACGGGTTAGCATGGAAAAACGTACTTTTTAATCAATTCCATGATATTTTGGCCGGAACAAGCCTTGAAGCCGCCTATGAAGATGCTCGTAATATGCATGGAGAAGCAATGTCGATTGCCAGTCGCGGTTTGAACTATGCGATTCAGTCCATGTCTTGGAGAATAAATATTGAAGAAGAAGAAGGAATGAAGCCAATCGTTGTCTTTAATCCGCATTCATGGGAAAGCAAAGTGAATGTTGAACTGGAAGTAGGTGGACTGAAAGATTCCTATGTACTAGTTGACGATGAAGGAAATGAAGTGGCTCATCAAACTGTACAGTCATGGGCAACGGCAGGAGGAAGATATCGACTTAGCTTCATTGCTGAACTGCCGGCATTAGGCTACCGGGTCTATAAGATTCGCAAGCTGTCGCCGAGCAGGCAATTTCAAACAATCAAAGCGAATGATCATACGTTAGAAAATGATACATATCGTGTTGAAATTGATCCAAAGACAGGTTTTGTAACAAGTCTATACGACAAAAATAAAAACTTGGAACTGCTTGAAGGACCTGGAGCTCGACCAGTAGTCATGAGTGATAAGAGTGACACGTGGTCTCATAACGTTCTTCACTTTAATGATGAAGCAGGGCAATTCATTGCCAAAAGCGTCCAAAGGGTTGAACACGGTCCGGTTAAATCTGTCATTCGTGTTGTTAGTGAATACGGAAAATCGACACTCGTTCAAGACTTTACGATGTATCGCGAGCTAAACCAAATTGATGTGCATGTTACCGTGAACTGGCAAGAGCAATTTAAAGCCTTAAAATTAAAATTCCCAGTGGACCTTGTCTTCCGTAAAGGAACGTACGAAATCCCGTACGGCCATATTGTCAGAGAATGTAATGGTGAGGAAGAACCAGGACAAAGCTGGATCGATATTTCCGGTACACATCCTGGTACGGGAGAAATGTACGGATTAAGTATTTTAAATGACGGTAAATATAGCTTCGATATTCATAATAAAGAAATGAGCATAACGGTTTTACGTAGTCCGATATATGCTCACCACGATCCACTTGTTCCACAAGAAGATGGACATTATACGTTTATTGATCAAGGAATCCAAACGTTTACCTATTCATTGATCCCGCATGAAGGAAACTGGGAAACAGCAGGCACGGTGAAGAGGGCAGCGGAATTGAACCAAAAGCCAACAACGATTATTGAAACATACCATGAAGGATCGCTTCCACAAAAGGATTCGTTCATTTCAGTAGATGTTGATAACGTTATAGTCAGCGTTGTGAAAAAAGCGGAAGACAATGATGACCTAATTATTCGCGCATACGAAACAACGAATAATGAAACAGATGTGAAAATTGCCTTGCCGAAATGGAATCGGGTGATTAGCTCAACGTTTAAACCATCGGAAATCAAAACGTTCCGGATTCCAAGTGACCAAATGGAAGCAGTGATTGAAACGAACATGTTGGAATGGGTGGAATAAAAGCTTTTAAAGATAAACGGGCAGCCTCTTTTGGAACAACTGCCCGTTATAACTTTTTCCACGTTAAGGAGAGAAAAGTGTATGAATGAAATCCAAGAGCAATTGCAGCAAGTCGGTCGTTATATGATGGAAAATAATTTAGCTTGGGGTAATGCAGGGAATATTAGTGCACGAATTGCTGATGATCAATATTTAATTACAGCAAGCGGAACATATCTTGGTGAGTTAAGTGAAAATGATTTTGCCCATTGTTCTTTTAATGGGCCTATTTCCTCTAGTGAATCTAAACCATCAAAAGAGATGCCGATGCATAAGGCGATTTATGAGGAAAGGCCTGAGATTAATGCCGTTCTACACGCATCGCCATTTTATAGCACCTTAATCGCCTGTTCAAAGGTTGACCCTCCTACAAATTTATTCGTGGAATCCATGTACTATCTTGAAAGAGTGGAGCGGGTTCCATACTATCACCCGGGGTCGGTTGAGTTAGGCGAAGCGGTAAGAAAGCAAGCTTCAAAGGCTAATATTCTTCTTTTAGAAAACCATGGTGTACTCGTTTACGATACAAGTGTTAAAGAAGCTCGCATGAGTTTGCAGACACTAGAGATGGTGTGCCGAATGTTTATCACTGCCGGAAAATCCGGCATTGAATTAAACACATTATCGAATGAGACGGTAGATGATTTCCTCCATCATTCTGGATATAAGCCTAAAAGAAAGTGGTGAACAAACATGATTGGTGTTGTAGCAGATGATATTACAGGTTCAAATGATATAGGAATCATGTTTGCTAAGTCAAACTACATAACGGATATCTTCCATCATCAAGACTGGGATTTAGAATCCAGTACTGCCAAGGAAAAAAGGGATGTATTAATATTAGACACTGACTCCCGTTTTGATCAGCCTAAAACCGCCTATGACAAAGTCTTTGAAGCAACAACTGCCTTAAAAAAGGCTGGAGCCAACCGGTTTTTTAATAAGGTTTGCTCTGTTTTTCGTGGAAATATTGGTGCTGAATTTGACGCGATGTTAGATGCGTTAGAAGAGGAATTTGCCATCGTTGTTCTCGGGTTCCCAAAGAATGGACGGACGACGATTGATGGAATCCATTATGTTTATGATCAAAAGCTGGAGGAGTCTGAATTCAGAAATGACCCTATGCACCCGATGATCAAATCCAATTTAGTAGAGATTTTACAATCTCAAACGAAACGAAAAGTAGGATTGATTAACTTTGACGTTGTTCAAGAAGGATCAGAGACCCTAAAGTCAGAAATTGACAAGTTAAAAGGTCAGTATAACTACATTATCTTGGATGTGACTGAACAAGCGGACCTTCAAACGATTGCAAAGGCGGTCAATCATGTAAAAGTGATTTGCGGGAGCTCGGCACTTGCGGAGGAACTTCCGACCGTTTGGTCACAAAAAAGTGCTGAAATGGTTTCAATAGATTTACCTTGCTATTCCAAAGAAAAAGGATTGCTTTGTGCGGCTGGAAGCTTAATGACAAAAACAGCGGATCAAATTCAATACATGCGTGAAAAAGGGGCAATTGTACTAGAACTAGAAAGTCTGCAATTGTTTAACCAAGATACACGAAAACATCAATTACATTCATTAGCTGATCAAATTGTCACTTATATGGAAAAAGGCGCTGATGTCATTCTGCATTCTTCCAATGATTATAATACGGTGGACCAAACAAAAAAAGAAGGATTAAGGCTTGGTTTTACTAATAAAGAAATCTCTAGGCTAGTATCCGGCAGCATAGCCGAAATTGTCCAAAATGTCATCGAACGAACTGGCCAAAATAGGCTGCTTGTAGCCGGAGGAGATACATCAGCTGCGGTATGCAGTAAATTGAGCGTTCGTGGGATGAGAGTTTGGAAGGAAATCCAACCTGGTTTGCCTTCTTGCGTTTCACTATCAATCCCGGCATTATTACTTGTGCTAAAATCGGGGAGTTTTGGCCAGCCGAACTTTTTCGAAAAAGCATTTGCACATTTAAGAGAGCAATAGGAAATAAGCGACGAAATGGGGATTATTAAATGAAGTTTGAGATTGATAGATTAGTAACAAAATATCCTGAACTCTCTGCTTGTGTTGCAGATATTGAAGAAACGTTTCAGTTACTCAGGGAAACATATCGTAATGAGGGGCAGGTACTCCTTTGCGGAAATGGAGGAAGTGCAGCTGATTGTGAACATATTGTCGGTGAATTAATGAAGGGATTTCTATTAAAACGCCCTGTCAATGATTCGATTAAGAAAAAGCTCCAGGAAGATTTCCCGAATGACGGTGATTATCTTGCCGATCATTTACAAGGAGCACTCCCAGCTATTTCATTAGTCAGTCAAAGTTCTTTAATTAGTGCTTTCGCCAATGATATTGCTGCAGACATGATCTACGCCCAACAAGTTTTTGGATATGGAAGACCGGGAGACGCGGTAATCGGAATAAGTACTTCTGGAAACTCAAAAAATGTGATTCATGCTTTACAAGTAGCACGGGCAAAAGGCTTAAAAACAATCGGATTAACAGGGAAAAATGGCGGTCAAATGAATTCAATTTGTGATGTAACGATCTGTGTGCCATTGGAAGAAACCCTAGATATTCAAGAGCGGCATTTACCAATCTATCATACACTTTGCGTCATGTTGGAAAAGGAGTTTTTTGGACAATGAGTATATTGGTCGGAATAGATATTGGCGGTACTAAATGTGCAGTATCGATCGGAAAAGCTTCGAATCAATCGGTTGAAATCATCGGAAAGGATAAATTTCTTACACCGGATTCACCTGAACAAGCAATTGAGATGTTGATGGAGACGACAACGAACCTCCTGGAAAAGTTGGAAATTACGGTGATTGACGCCATCGGAATTAGCTGCGGAAGCCCTTTGGACAGTAACCGTGGGTTGATCCTTTCTCCTCCCAACCTTCCAAACTGGGATCAGGTCGATGTAATCACGCCGTTTCAAAAACGTTTTTCCGTTCCTGTTAGTTTACAAAATGATGCCAATGCTTGTGCCCTTGCCGAATGGAAATGGGGAGCTGGCCAAGGGTGCAGAAATATGGTTTTTCTTACATTTGGGACGGGAATGGGGGCGGGCTTAATTCTCGATGGCAAACTTTATGCAGGAACAAATGATAATGCAGGTGAAGTTGGCCATGTTCGCTTAGAAGATGAGGGCCCTGTCGGTTATGGAAAAGCGGGATCGTTTGAAGGTTTTTGTAGTGGTGGTGGCGTTGCAAAATTGGCGCAAGAAAAAGCTGAGAAGCATCTTAAAGACGGTAAAACAACTTTGTTTTGTCGTACGCCAGAGGAAATTTCTGAAATCACAACGAAAAAAGTGGGTGAAGCTGCGCAGTCAGGCGACCCACTTGCAATCGAAGTGTTTGAAATCGTGGCGAAGAAACTTGGAAAAGGATTAGCCTTTATCGTTGATATTTTGAACCCCGAACGGATTGTCATTGGGAGCATTTATGGACGACAGCAATCATTATTGGAAGCGATCACACTTGAAGTGCTTAGTAAGGAAGCTTTACCCCAATCTTTGGCTGTGTGTGAGATTGTGCCGGCGGGGCTTGGTGAACAAGTCGGTGATTATGCCAGCTTGTCCGTAGCGTTAAATACATTAGAGGTAGGGGGTTAAATCATGGAGAGTACAAAGGAAAGAAATACCCTTAACATAACGGAAAATGCTCATTTAGGCGATATAAATTTATTAGTAAAACTTAACGACCATTCACAGGTCGCACTTACATATAAAAATACAGTTGAAAATCATGATCAGGATCAGCTTGGCAACTATAAAAATCTTAACCATCATTTTTCCGATCAAGATGAGAAAATCTCTTTAACGCTACAACTGAAAGTGTATAACGAAATCACTTTTGCCTATATAGATGCAAAAATTAAAAATGAGAGAATCCAAGGCAGGCATCAATATTTTTCCCCGGAAAACAGCATTACTATCAGGGTCGGGAAGCTTGGAGTTATTCAAGGTTTAATGGCGAACTACCAGCATAAAGATTGGTGGACTCGTCCGTACTTTGGTCATGAAATTTCAAAGCTGCCTGATAGAACTCAATCCTTGCTATGGAAATCGGAAGATAATTTCCATTACTTATTACCGGTTGTAGATAAAGATTATCGAACAGATCTTGCTGGCGATGGGGATGGGCTTACTATTAAATTGTCATCCTATGCTGGTGGATTTGATAGCTGCAAAACTTTGGCTTTTGCACTTGGTGTTGGCAATAATCCGTTCAAACTTTCCGAGAAAACGATAAAAACTACACTACATGCTTTAAGATTCCCAACACTACCTCGTGAAGAGAAGCGTTATCCTGAAACATTAGAATACCTTGGATGGTGCAGCTGGGATGCCTTTTACCATCGGGTGAGTGAAACAGGAATTATTGAGAAAATGAAGGAGCTGAAGAAAAAGGAGCTGCCTGTAAAATGGGTGATGATTGATGATGGTTGGCTAGATGTTGAAGAAAACCGCCTTCGCTCTTTTGAAGCTGATAAGGAAAAATTTCCTGATGGCCTTCAGTCCGTTGCCAGTAAATTAAAAGAGCAATACGGTGTAAACTGGGTCGGGGTATGGCATACATTAACCGCCTACTGGGGCGGCATTCACCCTGATAGCGACTTGGCAAAAACAATGGAAGCGTCCCTTTATAAAACGAATAGTGATAAATTGATACCGAATCCAGATTCCAGTAAAGGATTTGCTTTTTGGGATACATGGCATAATAAGCTAAAAAAAGAGAGTATAGACTTTGTGAAAGTTGACAGTCAAAGTGCAGTAAATAATTTTATGATGTACCACGATTCCGTCGGTAAAACCGCCCGCGGAGCCCATGCAGCATTAGAGGCGTCAGTCGGCATTCATTTTGACCAAAGTATCATTAATTGCATGGGGATGGCAGCGGAGAATATTTGGAACCGCCCAATTTCAGCTATTTCTAGAAACAGTGATGATTTTGTTCCCGGGGAGGAAATCAGCTTTAAAGAGCACGCACTGCAAAATGCTTACAATTCCTATTATCATGGCCATTTTTATTGGGGAGATTGGGATATGTATTGGACCATGCATGAAGAGGATGTACAAAATGCTGTTTTAAGAGCGATCAGTGGCGGTCCAGTCTACTTTAGCGACCGTGTAGGTGAAACAGATACATCCAAAATTTGGCCCCTAATTTTAAAAGATGGACGAATTCTGCGTGGTGATCAACCTGGTCTTCCAACGGCTGACTGTTTATTTACGAATCCGAATGAGGAAACCGTACCTTTGAAGGTCTGGAATACAACGAATGAAGCTGGAATTATCGCTGCCTTTAATATCCATTTAAAAGGTGAACAAGTGAAAGGAACCATTTCTCCATCAGATGTTCCAGGGCTTACCGGAGATAGATTCGCAGTTTACGATTATTTTAATGAAAAAATATCGATATTAGAATCGAAAGAAAGCTTACAACTTTCACTAGAAAAAGAAGCTGTTCAATTATTTTTAATTATTCCTTTAACCGGAAAAATAAATCCGCTCGGTTTAATAAATAAATATTTAGCACCAAAAACCGTTACGAAACAAATTGTGTATGAACATAAGACAGTGATTCAGTTAATCGAAGGCGGCGTGTTTGGATTTATTTCAACAGAGAAACCAATAAAGGCAAAGATCAATGGTTTTGATGCGGAAATTCGCAACAAAGCTGGTGGCTTCTATACAATTGATTGCTCAGAACATCAAAAGGAAGTTGTTCTAGAAATAACTCACGGCTAACCTGCTGGAGGTTGCTGGAAATTATATTACAAATCGGAGTGTGTTTCATTTGATTATTGGCTTTCATACAGCAAATTATTTTGCTCGAGCAACAAATTATCAAGCAAGCATGGCGACATGGGCTGAAGCGGAACGCAAAGTTATTGAGAATTTTAGTCTTCCTGAATTCGATAGAATTTGTAGGGATATTGCTGCAGTCGGTTTCCAACATATTGAGCTATGGATGGGGCACGCCTTCCCTAAATTCATGACTCCATATTTAGCAGATGAATTAAAATCAATTTGGAAAAAACACGGATTATATGTTTACTCTTATTCCTGCTCTCTTGGCGATCCGGTTAGGTATCCGAAGTGGGCCCGTCTTTGCTTTGAAACAGCAGAAATGCTTGGAATTGAGATGATTACGAGCGGACTTTCAAAAGAAGCAGCCCCTGTAATATATGCCATGTGCACTGAATATCAAATAAAGGTTGCAGTCGAAAATCATCCGGAAAAACATCCCGATGAAATTAAAGCTGTCATAGGTGACTACGGCGACCTCATGGGTGCAGCGGTTGATACAGGATGGTTCTCTACACAAGGATTTTCAGCCTCGGACGCAATTCGCGAGTTGCAAGATGTACTTTTCCATATTCACTTAAAAGATGTAAGTGAAGTCGGTGAACATAATCCTGTAGCGCTTGGGTCAGGAATTGTGGATATTGAAGAATGTGTGAAAACGTTAAAAGATATTGGATATAACCAGGCGCTCTCTATCGAGCAGGAAACAGGGAAGTATAACCCGACCAAGGATTGCGCCATAGCACTTAATAGAGTGGGGAAAATGTTAAATACTCAAGTGAAAATACAGCCTTAAAGGCGGGAATGAACAATGGTGAAAATCGCATTAGTTGGTACTGGGTGGCAAGGTCAAGGACACTTGGCAACACTGAAAGAGCTTGAAAATGTCCACTTGGTAGGTGTCTGTGATTTAAATGAGGAAATGTTACAGAAAGCAACAAGTAAATTTGGCATTAAAGGCTTTAACAATTATGTAAACATGCTGGAAGAGACCAAACCTGAGGGTGTGATCATTTGTACCCCTCCGGAAATAAGGGAGAACCTTGTTAGAGAGGCCGCCGAAAGAGGAATCCATTGTTTTATCGAAAAACCACCTGCTAGAAATATCGACTCAGCTAAAAAAGTGGTTAGTATTTTGGAGAAAACAGGTGTCATCAATAGTGTCGGATTCATGTATCGGTATAGTCCTGCGGTAGAGTATACAAAACAAATCATTCAAGGCAAAAGGATTGCGTTGGTTCGCAGCGCCATGCTTGATGGGCTCGCGCTTCGCCCCAACTGGCCACGATGGTTTTTTGATAAAGAACGTTCAGGAGGTCCAGTATTTGATCAAGCTATACATATCTTTGATTTATGTAGATATCTTCTCGGTGAGGTGGATCGTGTAACTGGATATCAAGATAATCTTGTAGTTCCAAAAGCTGATGACTTTACAGTTGAGGATAGCTTGACACTATCGATGAAATATAAGAATGGTATTTTACAAAATCATCTTCATTCTTGGTCTTATCCGGATGTTTTTACGCAAATAGAGCTTTATTCCGATGAGCTAAATTTGACACTTGATCTAGTAAAAGGACGCGTGAGTGGACAGGTAGACGGTGAGGTTGTATTTTTTGAATCTAATGAAGATCCATTATATCGATTGGAATTGGAAGCATTTATCAAGGCGATTTCAGAAAACAATCCTAAGTTAATACTTTCATCTTATAAAGATAGTATTCTTTCACTTTCATTTGCGATAAAAGCCATGGAGGCTCTTGAAAATTGATCATTAGGGTGGTGAAAAACTATGAAACAAATCTCTCAAAATCTATTCCTTTACGAAGATACATGTAATGTCTATGTCATTCGAAGCGGAGATCAAGGGATCCTAATCGATTTTGGAGCAGGGGATGTAATGGCGCATCTCTCTTCCATTGGCGTTAATCAAGTAACGGATATCCTTATGACCCACCATCATCGCGATCAAGCACAAGGACTTGATGCCGCTGTAAAAAAAGATATCCGAATTTGGGTACCACATACCGAGCAAAATTTATTTCATTCTGTTAACGAACATTGGAAAGCAAGAGAGATTGATAATAACTATAATATGAGACAGGATCGATTTTCACTTTTACAATCTGTTTCTTTATACGGTACGTTAAAGGATTATTCCACGCATCATTTAAACGGAATTAAGTTTACTATTTTGCCTACACCAGGTCATACAATTGGATCAATCACCATTTTAGCGGAAATTGATGGGATGAATGTAGCTTTCACTGGAGATTTAATTTATGCACCAGGGAAGGTTTGGTCGATGTCTGCAACACAATGGTCGTATAACGGAGGAGAAGGCATTGCATTAAGTGTACTTTCGTTACTTGACTTGAAAGATAGAGACATTGATATTCTCCTTCCGTCCCACGGTCAAGCGATGATTCGTCCAATTGAAGCTATCGACCTTTTGATTGATCGTTTTACGGAATTAATGAAGGAACGCAAACAAAATCCACGGCTTTTTCACTTAAAAGAGAAGCCTTATAAACAAATTACGCCGCATTTATTGCAAAACCAAACGAGCATGGCCAATTCATATGTTTTATTATCAAATACAGGGAAAGCTTTATTGATCGATTTTGGCTATGATTTTATTGGAGGGATGGCGGCTGGGGCTGATCGTGCTTCAAGAAGACCTTGGCTGTATACACTTAACAAACTTAAAGAGGACTTTAATGTCGAAAACATTGATGTTGTCATTCCGACTCATTATCATGATGACCACGTTGCGGGAATGAATATTTTAAGAGATGTTGAGGGAACACAAGTATGGTGCCCAATCAACTTTTCAAATATATTGGAAGAACCAAAAAAATATAATTTGCCGTGTCTATGGTATGACCCGATTAAAGTGGACAAAACACTGCCACTTAACAAAAAAATCAGGTGGGAAGAGTACGAATTTACTTTATATGAGCAGCCCGGCCATACGCTATATGCAGTCGCTATTGCTTTCGAAGTGGACGGGAAACGAGTACTAGCAATCGGGGATCAATATCAAGGCGATGGGGACGAATATAATTACGTATATGGTAATGAATTTCGTATCAACGACTATATTGACAGTGCTGACCTATACAAAAGCTTGAAACCTGATCTTCTCATCTCCGGTCATTGGGATCCAGTTCAAGTGACAGAGGGATACCTCCAAAAAATAGCGGAAAAAGGAAAAAACCTGGAGGAGCTTCATCGAGATTTATTACCGTTAGAGACGATTGATTTTGGTGCTAATGGGTTTGGTGCTACTATTGAGCCTTACCAATCAATAGTAGAGGCTGGAGAATCCTTTTCGATAACAGTAGAAATAAAAAACCCGTTTCAAGACGAACATATGGTTACGGGAACAATCATTACACCGAACGATTGGCAAATTGAAAATAATAAGTATGGTGAAAAAGTAGCTGGAAACATGACGGCTAATTTTACGGCGACCATTACAGTTCCTAAGGGAGTGATCGCATTTAGAGAAAGAATTACTGTTGATATAACTGTTGGAAATCAACATTTTGGTCAGCATGCTGAAGCACTTGTTTCTATTATTAATTAGGAAAGCAGAAAGAGGGGCATTTAATGATTCTGGCAGAGCGCCGCAGGGTGATAAGGGATTTACTTAAAAAAAATAAAAGTGTAAAAGTCTCCGGTCTTGTGGAATTACTTCATGTTTCCGAAGAGACCATTCGTCGAGATTTAGCCCAGCTAGAGAAGGAAGGAATAGCAGAAAAAAACTACGGAGGAGCTATTTTAATAGAAGAAACTCCAAATAGTCAAATCATACTTCCTGTAGATGAGCGGAAGTTTCAATATGCAGCAGAAAAAAATGTCATTGGTGAAACAGCCGCTCAATTGGTAAACAAAGGGCAGATTGTCATTATCGATGCAGGTTCTACAACATGGCACGTTGCTAAAAATTTCCCCGATCAAGCAAATTTAACTCTGATTTCAAATGCGATTGATGTTGCCGAAGAATGTAGCAAGGATGAAACCGCATCGATCTACTTATTGGGAGGAAAGTTGCGGAGGAATTCAATGAGTCTTGTAGGCCCCCAAGCGGAAGTTGAATTGCAAAATTATAATGCTGATTTTGTCTTTTTAGGTACTTCGGGCATCTCACTTAGACATGGATTTACAAGCTCCGATTTATATGAAGCTGAAATTAAACGCGCGATGGTCTCTGCAGGGAAGAAAATAGTCGTCGTCGCTGACCATAGTAAATTCGAAAAAGCTGGACTAACCTCATTCTGCAGTTTCGAACAAACGGATATATTAATTACAAGCGACCGAGCTGATCAGGGTGTTTTAAGTGAAATTAAAAAAAGAGGTGTAGAGGTGATTATTGCACCTGTCAAAGAGTGAAATTGAAGAATTCCCAAGCTAGCCCCATCATATGGAGGCTAGCATTTTTTGACAATTATATATTCATTGACTTCAAGAGTTTTGAGTGATAGATTAATTCTTATGTGAATGCTTGGAATTAAGAATAGTCACATAGAATGCATTAATTACGGGGGGAACAACATGAGAAAGGGAATACATAGTTTACCTATTATACTACTTGCATTACTGCTTATTTTGGCAGCTTGCTCGAACGGGAATAAAACATCGAACGAATCTGAAGGGGCAAAAGACAATGGTGTGCCTAAAGATGGAGGAACGATCACCATTGCAGTTGCCGATAATCCGCAAGTAATGAATCCGCTTTATGCAAATGACCGGGTTACACTTACGATTCAGCAGGCGCTTTATTCAGCGTTATACCATTTGGAAAATGGCGAAAAAAATTACGTTCTTGCCGAAAGTTTTGAACCTTCGGAAGATCAGCTTAGCTGGACATTGAAGCTAAAAGATAATCTGAAATGGCATGACGGTGAAAAAATTACAGCTGATGATATTATTTTTACTATAGATTCTATTCTTGATGAGAAACAAAATAGCTCTATGCGCGGGAGCCTGATCTTTAATGGGAAACCGGTTAAAGTTGAAAAAGTGGATGAACTGACTGTCACATTTACATTGCCTCAAGTTAGTGCTTCATTTGAAGGGGCTTTAAATGACTTCTTCCCAATTCCTAAGCATGTATTTGAAAAAGAAGCAGACTTGGAGAAGAGTGAAAAGAACCAAGCACCAGTTGGATCAGGTCCATTCAAATTCAAGGAATTTAAAACCGATGAATATGTTGTGTTAGAACGTTTTGATGACTATTTTGCAGGTAAAGCAAAACTAGATTCTATCGTCTATCGTGTAGTAAAAGATCCGAACACAGCAAATATTGCACTACAAAAAGGCGAAATCAACATGCGTTTAATTGAACCGCAAGATTTCAAGAAACTTCAAGATACAGACAAATTCAATATGGTGACATTTCCGGAAGGTAGACTTTTCTATATGGCTTTTAACTTAAAGAGTGAAGCTGTACAGAAGAAGGAGTTAAGACAAGCAGTGGCTCATGCATTAAATAAAGAAGAATTGATTCAATCGGCCTTCGTTTCCGGAGATTTTGCAGACCCGGCAGCATCCATTTTAACACCAGACACATTGCATCATACCGAGGATATTAAGCAGTATGATTATAATCAAGACCAAGCAAAAGAATTGCTTGCAAATGCAGCGATAAAAGAAAATCATAAGCTGCGCATTATCTATGCAAATAATAATAAAATCATGGAGAGCCTTGCTCTTTATTCACAACAAAAACTTGAAGAAATTGGCTTAAAAGTCGAATTGACACCAATGGATCCAAGTGCTTATGGCCAGAAAACATTAGACATGGATACAACTGATTATGATATCAGCTTCGGTGGCTACATTATGGGACCAGAACCTGATGTATATAAAACATTATTCCAAAGTGATGCTGCTTATAATTTTGCCCGCTATAAAAATGCTGAGTTTGATGGTTTATGGGAGCAAGCAGCAGTTGAAACCGATAAAGAAAAGCGCGCTGAGCTTTACAAACAAATACAAGAAACAGTAGCTGAAGATGTTCCTTACCTGCCACTAGCCTATCCAAAAGCAATCCTTGCTGTAGATAAGAAGTTTGGCGGAATTGAGGAAGCGAAAGCAATTCCAGTCACGATGGTGGAAGATTTAAGTAAAATATATGAGATAGAATAGTCTTTGAGTAAAGATACTGTCCCGTAAATGCCAGGCTCCTACTTGCCCCATCCTAATATAGTATTCGTTTCTAATACTGTATATGGTGCAAATTGGTGCCTGGTTTTTTATCTTATTACTTAATCCATGCTTAGGAGGAAGAAATGAAAAAAGTCATTGCAAAAAGGCTATTAAATGCGATTCCGCTCTTATTTATGATTTCAATCATTGCATTTTTGCTCATAAAAATGGCGCCTGGAGATCCTGTTCGAAGCTTTGTAACGCCAGACATGAACCCTGATGATGTTGAGCGGATACGTAAGAGCTTAGGCCTGGATAAGCCGGTCCATATTCAGTATTTTCTATGGTTGCAAAATATTCTTACAGGTAATTTTGGTTACTCCATCGTCAGTAAACGCCCTGTATTAGAGATGATTGTAGAACGGCTCCCGGCAACGATGGGGTTAATGGGTGCATCCTTGATTGTTTCCTTGATTTTGGCGATTCCCATTGGATTGTATACAGCAGTCAAAAAGAATTCATTGTTTGATAAATTCGCTAATTTTCTTTCTTATATCGGCATTTCGATTCCTATTTTCTGGTTTGCATTAATGCTGATATATTTATTTTCCCTTAAATGGAACCTACTGCCGAGTATGGGGATGAGAACAGTAGGTGTTTCATCAGCATGGGATGTTATGAAGCATGGGATTTTACCATGTTCAGTTCTCGCTTTTCAAAATATATCTGTCTACATGCGGTATATAAGGTCAAGTACCATTCGTCAGCTTGATGAGGACTACGTCCAAATTCAGTATGCATATGGAGCGACAAGAGATCGGATTCTCTTTCATCATGTTCTGAGAAATGTATTATTGCCGATTATTACGATTATTGGTTTATCGATACCCAGTCTGGTAGGCGGGGCTTTTATTACGGAGACTGTTTTTTCCTGGCCAGGTCTTGGATTACTAGGGGTTACTTCTATTTTTAGTTTTGATTACCCTGTCATCATGGCAATCACACTCTTCTCATCCATTATGCTCGTCATTGGGAACTTGGTTGCTGACATTTTATATAGTGTAGTTGATCCGCGGATACGGTTGAGGGGGTAAAACAATGAATATACGCAGATGGAATAACGTAAAAAATGAATTATTTAAAAATAAATTTGCTTTGCTTGCTCTAATCACGTTGATTATATTTACTGCTGCATCCGTGTTTGCCTTTTTATCACCCTTTGACCCAAACAAAATGTCGGTGATGGATCGCCTTCAGTCTCCAAGTGGTGGCCATATTTTCGGTACAGATGATTATGGTAGAGATTATTTTACACGTGCATTATACGGCGGGCGTGTTTCACTTGCCGTAGGCTTTTTATCCATGGCTGTTGCAGTAATCGTTGGAACCGCTGTTGGTACAATTAGCGGTTATTTTGGAGGGTGGATTGATAATCTGCTAATGAGGTTTGTTGAGGTTTTGATGTCCATTCCATCATTCTTTTTAATGCTTCTTCTTAATGCTTATATGAAACCTGGAATTACAACCCTTGTCCTGATTATTGGATTAATGACATGGATGGAAATCGCAAGGATTGTTAGATCGGAAACATTATCTGTGAAGGAACGAGAATACGTAATGTATGCAAAAGCATCAGGACAATCATCTTTCTTCATAATCTTTAAACATATTGTTCCAAACATAGCCTCAACTATTATTATTGCCGGGACATTAAATATTGCAACTGCTATTTTGATGGAATCTTCCCTCAGTTTCCTAGGTTTGGGTGTACAACAGCCCAATTCATCTTGGGGAAGCATGCTTAATAATGCCCAAGGATATATTGGCGATGTATGGCATTTAACATTGTTCCCGGGTTTTCTAATCTTGCTGACTGTCCTGAGCTTTAATGTTTTGGGAAATGTCCTTCGTGTTGCATTTGAACCAAAGGGACAAAAACAATAGAAATGAACGACATCTAGATGGGAGGGAACGATATGGCAGAAACATTGTTGGAAGTAAAAGATTTAAAAACATCATTTTTCACGGAAGCCGGCGAAGTGCAAGCCGTAAGAGGAGTAAGCTTCACTTTAAAAAAAGGAGAAGTATGTGGAATTGTTGGTGAATCAGGAAGCGGAAAGAGCGTGATGGCAAAATCCGTCATCTCTCTTATTCAGCCGCCCGGGAGAATTAAAGAAGGAAAAGTAAATCTAAAGGGTGAAAATCTTTTAGTAAAATCTCAAAAGGAACTCCGTACAATTCGAGGCAATCAAATCGCTTTGATTTCCCAAGATCCGATGTCAGCAATGAATCCGGTAATCAAAATTGGCAAACAGCTGACAGAGGTAATTACCCGTCATCAAGGGCTTGGGAAAAAAGCAGCCGAAGCTTTAGCTGCTGGCTTACTTCGTCAAGTAGGTATTTCATCTCCGGAAGAAAGATTAAAGCAATATCCTCACGAACTAAGCGGAGGGATGAAACAGCGTGTGATGATTGCCATGGCGATTTCATGCCGACCAGAATTATTGATAGCGGATGAGCCAACGACTGCTCTTGATGTTACCATTCAAGCACAAATTCTCGATATTATGCAAGATTTGAGAAGTAAGAATGATATGGCCATGTTATTAATTACCCATGATCTCGGAGTTGTTTCGCAAAATTGTGAGAGAGTGATAGTCATGTATGGGGGCCTTGTCATGGAAGAGGGACCTGTAAAAGAAGTTTTCCAACACCCGAAGCATCCTTATACAGAAGGTTTGCTTCGCTCGTTGCCTAGAATGACCAATGGTGTAAAAGAACGACTCATTCCAATCCAAGGTACTCCTCCAGATTTATTGGACCCGCCAAAAGGATGTCCTTTTGCCGAGCGCTGTCCATATACAATGGGGATTTGTAAAGAGCAGATGCCACCCCATTTTAAGATCGGCGATGATCGATCCACAATGTGTTGGCTAGAAGATCAAGAAATCAAGAAAAGAGGGGATATGAATGAGTGAGAGCAAGACGTTAGTCGATGTTCAAAATCTAAAAAAATATTTCCCTGTGAAAAGTAGTATTTTCAGAAGAGAGCCACAGTATTTGAAAGCTGTAGATGGGATTAGTTTTACCATTCAAAAAGGGGAAACGCTCGGTCTTGTTGGTGAATCTGGATGCGGAAAATCAACCGTTGGAAGAAGTATTATTAGATTGTATGATCCAACTTCAGGAAGTGTCATTTTTGATGGTACTGATATTACTACTTTAAATGAGAGAGAATTAAAGAAATATCAACGTCGGATGCAGGCTGTTTTTCAAGACCCTTATGCATCGTTAAATCCAACGATGAATGTATTCGAGTTGATTAGCGAACCGATGAAGATTCATGGTTCACAATCTGTTCAGGAAAGAAAAGAATTCATTTTAGACTTGTTGGATAAAGTCGGATTGAAGTCTGATCACTTATATCGATATCCGCATGAATTTAGCGGTGGTCAAAGACAAAGAGTAAGCATTGCAAGGGCTCTTTCAGTCACACCTGAATTTATCCTTTGTGATGAGCCTATTTCAGCTTTAGATGTATCTGTCCAAGCGCAAGTAGTGAATATGCTTGAGGATATTCAAAAAGAAACAGGTGTGACATATTTATTCATTGCTCATGATCTATCTATGGTCCGCCATATTTCAACAAGAATCGGTGTGATGTACCTTGGTAATCTAGTAGAAATTGGCGGAAGCAATGAGGTTTACACGAATCCACTCCATCCATATACCCAAGCATTATTATCAGCTATTCCTGAAACTGATACAGTAAACGAAAAACGTGAACGGATTATTTTAAAAGGAGAAGTGCCGAGCCCGCTTCATTCACCATCTGGATGCAAGTTTCGTACAAGATGTCCACATGCAATGAAAGTTTGTGCGGAAATCGTACCACCGATGATGGAAATTGAAAAAGGTCATCAAGTCGCTTGTCATCTATATGGAAATTAACGAAAGTGGGGATATAGTTATTCATGGAAAAGGTTAAACTGGCCCTGAATTATGCTTTGATGATTGAAATGGCCTGCAAGTATGGCTACGGAGATTTGGAGTTTTTACAATTGCTTGAAAATCGAGAAGTCCATAAGTTACAGGAAATAGGCGAAGGAATTCCTGACTGGGAGACTTTGATTGATTACTATCACGATCATCGTGAGAAAATTGAGGAAGCGATCCAAACAGGATATCAAATCACTTTCTTGACTAAAGGTGCGTTGAAGTCTCTTCTTAAAATTAAATTTAGTTTGGTAGAAAATCAACATTTTCTGGATGCCGGCGATTATTTAGACGAAGTTGATTTATCTAATGAAGCTCTAGAAGAATTGCGTGGGATGTTGGCGGAAAACTGGACAATTGTTGATAATGCTAAAAGTAATGTATCTATCGAATTGACTTACAATCAGAAAAGTAGTTAACTATTTTGTCAAAGCTATATGACAAAACCCGGCGAATAGTAGAGTATACTATATCGTATATGAGGCTCCTATTTGCTGGGGAAATAATGGAGAGAGGAGGTATTATTATGGCGCTAACAATTTATTCATATCCTACTTGTGGCACATGCCGGAAAGCAAAGAAATGGTTGGAGGATCATCAAAAAGATTTTCAAGAATTACATATTGTTGAAAATCCACCTTCGCGAGACGAGATTGAGGCATTATATAGAAGCAGTGGACTTGAATTGAAAAAAATGTTTAATACGAGTGGAAAAAAATACCGCGAACTCGGGTTGAAAGATAAGATTCGTGATGCATCTGAAGATGAACTGCTTGATATACTATCTACCGATGGAATGCTGATGAAAAGGCCGATTGTAACTGATGGAAACAAAACGACGGTAGGCTTCAAAGATTCAGAGTTTGAGCAGGTTTGGGGCAGTCCTCAATAATGTAAACAGGAATCTTGATTTAATCTAGGTCTTTATGTACATTGGTATTAGACAATTTTATGGAGGGGTTTTTATATGAATTTGCCAAAAGAACTTCGTTATTCCGACGAGCACGAGTGGGTAAAAGAAGAGGGAGAAAAGGTTAGAATCGGTATCACTGATTTTGCTCAATCAGAGCTAGGAGATATTGTTTTTGTTGAGCTTCCAGAAGTTGGCGATGAAGTAACTGCAGACGAGCCATTCGGAAGCGTTGAGTCTGTTAAAACCGTTTCTGAACTATACGCTCCGCTTAGTGGAAAGGTAGTAGCGGTAAACGAAGATCTTGAAGACAGCCCAGAATTTGTAAATGAGTCTCCGTATGAAAAAGCATGGATGATTGTCGTGGAACCATCTGACAAAAGTGAAATGGACAATCTTATGTCTGCCGAAGATTATGAGAAAATGACAACTGAGGGATAATAAATGATGCACCTGGGCGATGCGCCAAGGTGCATTTTTAAGTAAGGTCTGGAGTTGATGTTCAGCCATGGAAAAAGTAATCATTGTCGAAGGCTTATCTGATAAAAAACGGGTGAAGAATATTATTAGTGAACCCATAGAAATCATTTGCACCAATGGAACCATCAGTCTGACGAGAATGGATGAGCTTATCGAGGAGCTTGATGGGAAAGACCTATATATTTTGGTCGATGCTGATGCTTCTGGGGAAAAGCTGCGGAAACAATTCAAACGAGAATTTCCACTGGCACGGCATATATACATTGATCGTACATACAAAGAGGTGGCCACTGCGCCTTATGCACATCTTGCCTCTATATTGCTGAGGGCTAATATTAACATCAATTCAGAATTTCTTAAAAAAGGATGAACTTTTTCTTATGAACGATTGGTCTAAAGAGGACATTATGGCTATTTTTGATAATAAGAAATCAGCGGTCCTTTATTTTTACACACCATTATGCGGCACATGCCAAGTCGCTGGTAGAATGATGGACGTTGTAGAACAATTGATTCGCGATATTTCATTTGGAAAAACGGATTTAAATTATATGCCAGAAATCGCTGAACAGTTTTCGATTGAAAGTGTACCGTGCCTGCTAGTAGTAAAGGAAGGCCATATATCAGAAAAGATTTATGCGTTTAAATCTGTTCCCTATTTATATGATCTTATTAAGCGCTATATTTAGTAGTAATTTGCTATTGTCGAAAAAGGCGGATAATTGTCATTGACGAATTGAAACTTACATGTTAAAATCACATTTATACAATTAGCTGACTAAAAATTTAATATCTTTTTGCTCTTATCGAGAGAGGTGGAGGGATGTGCCCTATGAAGCCCGGCAACCGTCACATGTTGAAATGGTGCCAATTCACACAAAGTGTAAAAACTTTGATAGATGAGAGGAAGGATTGTATTTCACAATGCCTTTCTGCTCATTTATGCAGAAAGGTATTTTTATTTTTAAGGAGCCTACTAATCGAGGTGAAGATAAACATGGGAGAAAAATCAGCGGATTGGGATGTAGCCGTCATCGGGTTAGGCTCAATGGGAAGTTTTGCATTTTGGCAGCTTGCACGTATGGGAATAAAGGTGGTTGGATTTGATCGCTATAAACCCGGACATGATCATGGGGCAGGTCATGGTGAATCGAGAATTTTCCGGACGGCATACGGTGAAGGTGTTGAATATGTTCCCTTACTAAAAGAAGCTAGAGGACTTTGGCGTGAATTGGAATCTGAGACCGATACAGAGCTTTATGTAGAAACTGGCGGGACTATGTTTGGACCTAAGGAAGATGAATTTATCATTACTGTTCAAGACAGTGTGAAAAAATATCATCTTACACATAAAGTTTATGAACCGTCTGAGGCTAAGCAAATTTATCCGCCAATTAACTTTCAAGACAATCAATTAGCTGTTTTTGAAGAATTGGCAGGGTATGTAAAACCTGAACTGGCAATTGAAACTGCGGTAAAACGAGGAATAGAATTAGGTGGAACAGCTTTTACAGAACATCCTGTAACTGAAATTGAACCTGATACAGATCGCGTAACGATTAGATGTGGAGACAAACAAATTAGAGTGAAAAGGGTAATTGTTTCCGCCGGTGGCTGGACTTCTAAACTTCTTCCGGAATTGAATCTACCTCTTTCAATCGAACGTCAAGTGTTAGTTTGGTATAATGCTAGGAATCCCGAATTATTCGCACCAGAAAAGTTCCCGATCTTCTCTAGGGTAAGTAAAGGAAGAGGGTTTTACGGTTTCCCGTCACTAGATGGTAAAACAGTAAAGGTGGCATTCCATCATGGCGGTGAAATAGTCGATCACCCAGAGCAGGTGGATCGTATTATTCATGAAAGTGATCTCGCACCTCTGACAGAGAAGGTGAAAAAATATTTGCCGGACTTGATACCGGAACCTGTTAGGGCAAAAACATGTTTTTATACAAATACACCAGATGAACATTTTGTTTTAGGTTTTGCACCGGGGATGCCAAATATAGTCCTGCTTGGTCCGATGGCTGGACATGGATTCAAGTTTGCTCCAATAATGGGGAAGATTGCCGCCGAATTATCTACTAATCAAACTCCATCATTAGAGATCAGCATGTTTGACCCAAGTCGTTTTAAAAACACAAAAAAATACTAAATAGAAACTGAGGGATATCACGATGAAAAAAATATTTACGGTAATTTCATTAGGACTTATATTATTACTAGCTGCATGTGGATCAAATGGTAAATCCGAGAAGAATGTAGTCAAAGTTGGAACGAGTACAGCAGAAGCGCAAACTTGGAATCTAGTAAAAGATCTTGCAAAGGAAGAAGGAATTGAACTCGAAATCGTAAAAATCGACGATTATGTTCAGCCGAATCTTGCATTAGATAGTGGCGAAATTGATATTAATGCCTTCCAAACAGTTGTTTATTTTGATAACTTTAAAGCAGAACGCAAGCTTGATTTATCAGCGATTGGAACGACTAACATTTGGCCAATGGGAATATATTCAAAAGAAATTAATGATTTAAATGAACTAAAAGATGGAGACCAAGTCATTATTCCGAAAGATCCTACTAACTTAGGAAGAGCACTTTTACTAATGGAAAAAGCTGAATTAATTACATTGAAAAAAGGTTTTAGTGGGGCTGGCGGTGTTGAGAATGTTGAAGAGAACCCGAAAAACTTAAAAATTACAACAGTAGATTCAGGGCAAACAGCACGCGGTCTTGATGATGCTACACTTGCCATTATTAACTCTGACAAGGCTATCGCTGCAGGATTAAACCCTACTAATGATCCTGTTTTCAGAGAAGATGCAAGCAATAAAGCTTATGTAAATATAATCGCTGCCCAAACGAAAAGAAAAGATGATGAGACATTAAATAAAATTGTGGAAATTTTTCACTCTGATAAAGTGAAGGAGTTTATCGAAGAAGAATTTAAAGGTGCTGCCGTGCCGGTGAGAGAGCCAATTTCTTTCTTGGATGACTACAAACAAAATTAATATGATATTATTACTCTTTAGCCTGTTTTCTAAAAACAGGCTAAAGTTATGAAGAAATGATGATTTTTCTTGTTTATTTCTTTGTGGTAAAATTGTACCGCATATAATTAGTCTATTAAGATTAGCTAATGAAACTATATTTTAATGAAGTAAGGAGATATATACATGCTTCTACTAGATAATGTTCATAAGGTATATGGGAAAAACAAAGAGAAGAAAGTCGAAGCATTAAAAGGCATTAACCTCTCTGTGAATAAAGGTGAAATTTTTGGAGTTGTAGGCTTTAGTGGTGCCGGAAAAAGTACATTAATCCGCTGTGTGAATTTGTTAGAGCGGCCAACTTCTGGAAAAGTATTAATTAATGGTATCGATTTACTGTCACTTTCTAAAAAGGAATTGCGTAAGCAAAGAAAGAAAATAGGAATGATATTTCAACAATATAATCTTTTACATTCTAAAACAATCTTTCAAAACGTAGCCATGCCGCTTATTTTGGATGGTAAGCCTAAACAGTATATTAAAGAAAAGGTTACTGAGCTATTATCCTTTGTTGGCTTGGAAGATCGGATGTCACATTATCCTGAGCAGTTATCTGGTGGGCAAAAGCAAAGAGTAGGTATTGCACGTGCGTTAGCGACTGATCCAGATATTCTTTTATGTGATGAAGCCACTTCTGCACTGGATCCTAGTACGACGGAGTCAGTATTAGATTTATTACGCAAAGTCCGGGACGAATTTGAGGTTACTATTTTAATGATTACACACGAGATGAATGTTATTAGAGATATTTGTGATAAAGTCGCTGTCATTGAAGGTGGAGTAATTGTTGAACAAGGATCAGTCATCGATGTTTTTACTGAACCTAAGACTGGTATTGCCAGAAGTTTTGTACGGACAATTTTAAACGATGATACACCTCATTCTATAAAAGAATTAATTAAGGCGAATTCAGGTAAAACGTACCGTATCATCTTTAAAGGAAATTCGACGAATATACCACTCTTATCTGATACAGCAAAAAACTTTTCAGTGGATCTTAATGTATTTCATGGTATGATCACGGAACTTCAGGGAATTCCCTTCGGAAACTTACTTGTTAATATGAATGGAGACAGCGAAGAAATTACCCGTGCCATTCAATTTATGAAGGATCGAGAAGCGATTGTAAAGGAGGTAACTCATGATGCACTTTGAGCCATGGTTCTGGCCTGAGTTTTTTTCTGCCATCAACGATACGCTTTATATGGTGATTGTTGGCCTTATTGTTTCGATTTTCATAGGCTTACCCATTGGTGTAATATTAGTTGTAACTAGAGAAGGCGGTATTATAGAAAATAAGGCTTTATATAATATTCTTAATGTGATAATTAATATTTTCCGCTCTATTCCGTTTATTATTCTCCTAGTTGCTATCATTCCATTTACGCGGTTAATTGTCGGGACATCGCTCGGAACAACTGCCGCAATTGTACCGCTTGTTCTTTATACGGCTTTTTATATTGCACGGCTAATCGAGAATTCCCTTCTTGAAGTTGACCACGGAACAATTGAATTGGCCCAGGCGATGGGTGCGACACCGTGGCAAACGATTTGGCGGTTCTTGCTTCCAGAAGCCTTAAGTTCTATTGTCCTGGCACTAACTGTTGCAACAATTGGTTTAATTGGAGCTTCTGCGATGGCTGGAGCCGTAGGTGCTGGAGGAATAGGGGATTTAGCCATTACTTATGGATATAATCAGTTCAAAACTGAAATCATGGTGATTACTGTCATCACGCTCATTGTGATGGTTCAGCTCGTTCAATCACTTGGTAATCTTATTTCTAAAAAAATTCGCAGGAAATAGCGAATCAAAAAGTTCCGAGGTTTATTCGAACCTTCAGACTGTAGACAAACTCGGGAAAACGAGTTGTTTACAGTCTTTTTATATTGGATAGAGCAGGTTTTCCGAAGCTTACCGCTCGCTTTCCGCGGGGCGAGCGCCGAGCCGCTTCGTCGCTGCGCTCCTGCAGGGTCTCGGCTGTCTCGCTTATCCCGCAGGAGTCGAGCGGATGCTTCTCCAAACCAATAAAGTAGTATATTTTTCTTTTCTGAATCACAGCTTTAACAATACCATCTACCACGCGTGCGGAATGATTCTCTGGTATTAGTACTTCAATATCAAACATCATTTAAATTTGACGGATGTTATAAGGTTTGAAAGTAGGGGCTAATTCTCTTTTAGGGTTCTTTTTTTCTCAGTCTCTGGAAGAAGTTCCATTTGGATGTTATCATTTTTATTCGTGATCATTTAATTGCTGATAAAAATCGTCCCTTTCTTAAATGGTGTGTGGCAACTTTATTTTATTAAAAAGGATGATTTTTTTGTGTTCTTTTCTAAAAAAAATGGCTAGTTCTAAGCCCGTCTTTTATATGTTGCACTCTGTTGATTGGAGCGGAAGGCGCGAAGACTCCTGCGGGAGTACGGGGCAGGGGAGACCCCGCAGGAGCGAAGCGACGAGGAGGCTCCCCGGCACGCCCGCGGAAAGCGAAGCGCCTGGAGTGGAAATCAACAGACCCATTTAACTAACCGAAAAATTTAAAATAAGAGGGGGCTACCAAAGGTCAGTTACCTGACTTTTGGGCAGCCCCCTTTTGTCGATAATCTGAAAGTTCCAGGTTTATCCGGAACTTTTTGTTTTATTTATTTTCATTAGGGAAAAGAGATACAGATGATTTAAACCATCGAGGGCTTATAATCAGAAAGGATTGGTTTTTATTAATACGCTAGACATCCAGTATACGAATGGAATGGAAAAGGCGATGCACGGGGCGCACGGAGTTGGCTATGAAACTTATAAACAAAAGCACGAGATGAGAATGAAAATAGAAAAAAGCCGGGAAGAAGAATACTTGAAATCCCAAAGACTGATATCCGATCTTGAGCGAAAAATTCATACTTGATAATAGACGATGCTTTTACGAAGACAAGGCTGGTGCGAATCGCGCCAGCCTTTTGGTATTCTAATGTTTAACGAGGTCAGCGTAATTCTGTCCTAGTTGATAATAATTTTAATATGGTATAAGATAATAATGAGAATAAATTGAGAATGAACTCAACAAAATAAGAAAATCACTTTCTATATAACGGAGGTATGATCATGGCTTCAACACTAACTATCAAAGATCTTCATGTGGAGATCGATGGAAAAGAGATACTTAAAGGTGTAAACCTTGAAATAAAAGGTGGAGAAATCCACGCAGTAATGGGTCCTAACGGTACCGGGAAATCTACTTTGTCTGCAGCTATTATGGGACATCCTAAATATGAAGTAACAAAAGGTTCAATCCATCTTGACGGTGAAGACGTACTAGAAATGGAAGTTGACGAGCGCGCTCGTGCAGGTCTTTTCCTTGCTATGCAATATCCAAGTGAAATTAGCGGTGTAACAAATGCTGAATTTTTGCGTTCATCCATTAACTCTCGCCGTGAAGAAGGAAAAGAAATTTCTCTTATGAAATTTATCCGTGAAATGGATAATAAAATGGAATTACTTGAAATGGATCCGAATATGGCTCAACGCTATTTAAATGAAGGATTCTCAGGTGGAGAAAAGAAACGTAATGAGATTTTACAATTATTAATGCTTGAACCAAAAATTGCCATCCTTGACGAAATTGACTCAGGTCTTGATATCGATGCATTGAAAGTAGTTTCAAAAGGAATCAATGAAATGCGCTCAAGCGATTTCGGTTGCTTAATCATCACTCACTATCAACGCCTTCTTAACTATATCACTCCTGACCATGTTCATGTCATGATGCAAGGACGTGTAGTTAAATCCGGCGGTCCGGAATTGGCTCAACGTCTAGAAGCAGAAGGATATGATTGGATCAAAACAGAACTTGGCATCGAAGACGAAACAGTTGGTCAAGAAGCATAAGGTTAGGGGGATTAAAATGACAATTGATACGAAAATGACAATAGATCAGGAGTATGTCCGCAGTTTTTCTACGGAAAAAGGCGAACCAAGCTGGCTTACAGAGCTTAGAGTACATGCTTTAGGTCAAGTGGAAGAACTATCCTTGCCAAAACCAGATAAAACAAGAATCACTAATTGGAATTTTACAGAATTTGCAAAGCACGCAGCGCAAGGCTCTGTTTTCCAATCACTTACAGAGTTACCAGAGGCTGCAAAATCTGCTGTGAACGTAGATGAGACTAATCAGAATTTGTATATTCAGCACAATCAGACTGCTGCATTTTTGTCGCTTTCTGACGAACTAAAGCAGCAAGGTGTTATTTTTACCGATATTTTCACAGCAGCTAAAGATCATAGCGAATTAGTTCAAAAATACTTTATGACTGATGCTGTAAAAGTAAATGAACATAAGCTAACAGCATATCATGCAGCATTAATGAACGGTGGCGTATTCCTATATGTGCCGAAAAATGTTGAGGTAAAAGACCCGATTCAAGCAGTATACATTTTGGATGATAAAGAAGCGGCTACGTTCAATCATGTGATTGTTGTTGCTGAGGATAACAGTTCCGTTACTTTTGTAGAAAACTATATTTCTACAGAAGATGAAGTAAGCGGTATTGTTAATATTGTTTCTGAAGTCATCGCTGGCAATAATGCGAACATTGTATATGGTTCAGTTGACACACTAGCTAAAGGTTCGACAGTATATGTGAACCGCCGCGGTGTTACTGGCCGTGATGCTCGTCTTGACTGGGCGCTAGGCATGATGAATGAAGGAAATACAATCTTTGAAAACACGACAAATCTAATTGGTGACGGATCAAACAGTGATGCAAAAACAGTTGTGGTTGGTAAAGGAAAACAAACGCAAAACTTCACAACGAGCATCGTTCACTTTGGGAAGAATACGGAAGGCTTTATCTTGAAGCACGGTGTTATGAAGGATCAAGCATCTTCCATTTTTAATGGAATTGGAAAGATTGAGAAAGGTGCTTCAGGAGCTAATGCTGTGCAAGAGTCACGCGTATTAATGCTAAGTGAAAAAGCTCGTGGAGACGCAAACCCCATTCTTCTCATTGATGAAGATGATGTAATGGCAGGTCACGCAGCTTCTGTAGGACGTGTGGATCCAATGCAGCTTTACTACTTGATGAGCCGAGGCATTACAAAAGCTGAAGCAGAACGCTTGATTATCCACGGATTCCTTGCGCCAGTAGTAGAAAAACTTCCAATTGAAGCAGTTAAGCGTCAGCTAATTGATCTAATTGAAAGGAATTTACGCTAATGAATGTTGCAGAGGTGCGCAAACAATTCCCAATACTAGACCAGGATGTAAACGGGCATCCGCTCGTTTATCTGGACAGCGCCGCGACCTCACAAAAGCCTGTGCAGGTAATCGAAGCAATAGATGCGTATTACCGTGAGTATAACTCGAATGTGCACAGGGGTGTCCATACTTTGGGGACAAGAGCGACAGATAAATACGAAGGAGCACGTGAAAAGGTCCGTAAGTTTATCAATGCCGCTTCAACAGAAGAAATCATATTCACTAGAGGGACAACAACAGCTTTGAATACGGTAGCCGCAAGCTACGGGCGAGCCAACCTTAGTGAAGGTGATGAAATTGTCATTACCTATATGGAACATCACAGCAATATTATCCCATGGCAGCAGCTTGCTCGTCAGACTGGTGCTGAGCTCAAATATTTACCTCTGCAAACAGATGGGACAATTGATCTTGAAGACGCTCGTAAAACAATTACTGCGAAAACAAAAATTGTTTCCGTCATGCATGTTTCCAATGTGCTTGGCGTCATCAATCCTATTAAAGAAATTGCTGCGATTGCCCATGAAAAGGGAGCGGTAATGGTAGTGGATGGTGCACAGAGTGCGCCTCACATGAAGATTGATGTTCGTGATCTAAACTGTGATTTCTACGCTTTTTCTGGCCATAAAATGTGTGGCCCAACAGGAATTGGCGTCCTTTATGGAAAGAAAGAACATTTAGAGAAAATGGAGCCGATCGAGTTCGGCGGAGAAATGATTGATTTTGTAGGTATGCAAGAATCTACATGGAAAGAACTTCCGTGGAAATTTGAGGCGGGAACTCCTATTATTGCAGGTGCAATCGGACTTGGTGCCGCCATCGATTTTTTAAATGAAATAGGTCTCGATCATATTTTGGCACATGAACATCAGCTTGCTGCATATGCACTGGAAAAGATGTCCACCATTGATGGTCTGACTATTTTCGGGCCAAAAGAAGCTAATAAACGTGTTGGTGTTATTACTTTTAATATGGACGATGTTCATCCACATGATGTAGCTACAGTCCTTGATGCTGAAGGTATTGCAGTTCGTGCAGGCCATCACTGTGCACAGCCGCTCATGAAATGGCTGGATGTATCTGCAACAGCAAGGGCAAGCTTTTATATATATAACACAGAACAAGACATTGATAAGCTTGTGGAAGGGCTTGTCAAAACAAAGGAGTATTTCACGAATGTCTTTTAATAACCTAGATACCCTTTACCGCCAAGTAATTATGGATCATTATAAAAACCCGCGAAACAAAGGCAGCCTGGAAGATGGCAGCTTGACAGTCGATATGAATAACCCGACATGTGGAGACCGGATCCATCTGACGATGAAGGTGGAGGATGGGAAAGTAACGGATGCAAAATTTGATGGTGAAGGCTGTTCCATTTCGATGGCATCTGCATCAATGATGACACAAACCATTATTGGGCAAGAAGTGGATACTGCCTTTAAGCTTTCACAAATTTTCTCCGATATGATTCAGGGGAAAGACTTTGCTGAAGATGAGAGCCTTGACCTGGGTGATATCGAAGCACTACAGGGAGTATCCAAATTTCCAGCTCGTATTAAATGTGCAACACTTGCATGGAAGGCGATGGAAAAAGGATTAAATGAACCACAATAGGTGAATGGAGGAATGACGTATGGCTAAAAAAGCTCCTGAAATTGGGGAATACAAATATGGCTTTAGTGATAAAGACGTTTCAGTCTTTCGTTCAGAGCGCGGATTAACACGAGAAATTGTAGAAGAAATTTCGAGAATGAAAGATGAGCCACAGTGGATGCTCGATTTCCGTCTGAAATCACTTGAGCAATTTTATAAAATGCCAATGCCACAATGGGGTGGGGATCTAAACTCACTCAATTTTGACGAAATTAGATACTATGTAAAACCATCCGAGCAAACAGAGCGCAGCTGGGACGAGGTTCCTGAAGAAATCAAGCAAACGTTTGATAAATTGGGAATTCCTGAAGCTGAGCAAAAATACCTTGCAGGTGTTTCTGCACAATATGAATCAGAAGTTGTATACCACAACATGAAAGAAGATCTTGAAGAGATGGGAATTGTCTTCAAGGATACTGACTCAGCACTTAAAGAAAATGAAGACATTTTCCGCAAGCACTGGGCAACTGTCATCCCACCAGCTGATAATAAATTTGCAGCCCTAAACTCTGCAGTCTGGTCCGGCGGATCATTCATTTATGTTCCACCAGGAATAAAAGTTGATACACCGCTTCAAGCATACTTCCGGATTAACTCCGAGAATATGGGTCAGTTTGAGCGTACGCTTATTATCGTTGATGAAGGCGCATCTGTTCACTACGTTGAAGGTTGTACAGCTCCTGTTTATACAACAAACTCACTTCATAGTGCGGTTGTAGAAATCATCATTAAAAAAGATGCATATTGCCGTTACACAACCATTCAAAACTGGGCAAATAACGTTTATAACCTAGTTACAAAGCGTGCGGTTTGTGAAGAGCGTGCGACTATGGAATGGATTGACGGTAATATCGGATCGAAATTGACGATGAAATACCCTGCAGTTCTCCTTAAAGGTGAAGGAGCTCGTGGATTAACATTGTCGATTGCTTTGGCTGGAAAAGGCCAGCATCAAGATGCAGGAGCAAAAATGATGCACTTGGCACCAAACACATCTTCAACAATCGTCTCAAAATCCATGTCCCAGCATGGAGGAAAGGTCACATATCGTGGAATTGTTCACTTTGGCCGCAAAGCTGACGGTGCCCGTTCTAATATTGAGTGTGACACGATGATTTTAGATGATAAATCAACATCAGATACAATTCCGTACAACGAAATCTTGAATGACAACATTTCACTTGAACACGAAGCGAAGGTTTCTAAAGTTTCCGAAGAACAGCTCTTCTACTTGATGAGCCGTGGAGTACCTGAGTTAGAAGCAATTGAAATGATCGTCATGGGCTTTATCGAGCCATTTACGAAAGAACTACCAATGGAATATGCCGTAGAAATGAACCGTTTGATCAAGTTCGAAATGGAAGGCTCCATCGGTTAACATATATCTCCCAACCCGTCCGGCTATCGCAGCTGGGTGGGTTTTTTGTATTATATAAGAGGGAAATAACTCTTATATAGCGTACATGGCCCATAAATGAGGTGACGGCCAATAAGCGCGTAATGACGACAAACAAAAATAACAATATTCATATTTTAACTTAAAGCAGGTGAAAGGTATGATTTATATTGGAGTAACAGGCTGGGGAGACCACGATACACTGTATCGAAAAGGAATTGTTGCTAAGGATAAACTTCAAGAATACAGCGCTCATTTTCCGACCGTCGAAGTTGATACTTCTTTTTATGCCATCCAGCCAGAACGGAATATAGAAAAATGGGTATGTGATACACCGTCCGGATTCAGATTTGTCGTTAAAGCATACCAGGGAATGACAGGGCACCAAAGAGGCGATATTCCTTTTGCGACGAAGGAAGAAATGTTTAAAGCATTTATTTTATCCCTTGATCCATGCATAAAAAGTGGAAAATTGGCAATGGTCTTATTCCAATTTCCTCCATGGTTTGATTGTACGAAGGAAAATGTAGCTTACTTGCGATATTGTCGTGAAAGAATGGCTGGGATTCCGATTGCATTAGAATTTCGGAACCAATCATGGTTTTATCCACAATATAAAAATCGAACACTTCAGTTTATGGAGGAAGAGGGTTGGATTCATAGTATTTGTGATGAACCACAAGCAGGGCTTGGATCAATTCCAACGGTATTGCATGCTACTAACAAAGAAAAAACACTCGTCCGTCTGCATGGTCGAAATGTGGGCGCCTGGATGCAGCCGAATGGGAAAAATTGGCGTGAAGTTCGTTACTTATATCGGTATAATGAAATGGAACTGCTTGAATGGAAAAAATACATACTTAAACTTCAGGAATCAACAAAAGATATTTATATACTTTTTAACAATAATTCAGGCGGTGATGCCGCTGAAAATGCTAAACAGTTAATTGAAAAAATGCAAATAGAATATACTGGATTAGCAGCGAGGCAACTTGATTTGTTTTAGAGAATAACAAGACGTTAGACATTATTGTCGCCATCGATAGGAAGTGTCCATATGAACGAAAAAATCCATATTTACCACACAAATGATATACATAGTCATTTTGAAAACTGGCCAAGAATCCAGGCATTTTTAAAAGATCGTAAGGCTTCTCATGAAGCTGCCGGAGAAGAGGTATTTATATTTGATATCGGTGATTTTGCCGATCGCTGGCATCCCTTTACAGAGGGAACAATGGGAAAAGGAAATGTAAAATTACTGAATGAAGCAGGCTATACTGCTGTAACGATCGGAAATAATGAAGGCATCACCTTACCACACAGGGATTTAAATGAGATGTATGAAGAAGCAGAATTCGATGTAATAGCAGCTAATTTATACTTTCCAGATTACAAAAAGCCTGATTGGGCGTTACCATACCGAATTTATGAGACAAAACAAGGAAGAAAAATAGCTGTAACAGGCATTACTACTTATTATCAAAAACTGTATGAATTGCTTGAGTGGAAACTCTCTGAGCCGTTTACTGAACTTGAAATTCAATTAAATAGACTAAAAGAAAAAACGGATATGATTATCGTTCTTTCCCATTTAGGGATTCATGATGATGAAAAAATTGCCGAACTTTTTCCGCAAGTGGATTTGATATTGGGTGGCCATACACACCATCTTTTTCCCGAAGGAAAAGCAGCTGGACGATCAATGATGGCTGCAGCAGGCCGGTATGGGGAATATATAGGATATGTTACGGCACTACTAAAGAAAAATGCTCCAAAACAAATTCAAGCGACAATATATGAAACGGCATCTTTGCCTAGGCCCATTAATGAACAACAACAAATTATAAGCTTTGATCAAATAGGGAAAAAACAATTGGATATAGAAATTACAACGATAAAAGAAACACTCGATTTTGCTTGGGATAAACCATCACAACTTCCGGCACTGTTGTGTGAAGCCCTTCATGAGTGGTGCAATGCAGATTGTTCACTCATTAATTCGGGGCTTGTACTCAAATCACTTACGAAAGGAAGAGTGACCAAGTACGATCTTCACCAGATGCTTCCTCATCCTATTAATCCGTGTACTGTTGAGTTGTCAGGGGCAGAGTTAAAAGAAGTCCTATTACATGCACAAGATGCCAGTTGGGTGAATCTAGAATTAAAAGGTTTAGGATTTAGAGGCCAAGTGATGGGCACATTTATTTTTCACGGAATAATAATTGATAAAAGCCATCATGAAATATATATAGGAGAAGAACCAATTAACCCTGATAAAATCTATAAACTTGGAACAACAGACATGTTTACCTTTGGCAAATTTTTTCCGGAAATACGGCGTTCCCGAGTGAAGCACTATTATATGCCCGAGTTTCTTCGCGATATTATGGCTTGGAAATTGAGACAACCTTAAAAACAAGTTGGGAGTAAACTATTATCATGTCCACTCATACATATGAGTAGTGGAAGGAGTGGATGATATGGTTTCTGTGAAACCTTTGATTATAGATGGCCAAACATTTATTGCAACTTCAGTATCACTGCCAAAAACAACATTACTAACTATCTCAAACGACAAAGGGTATATTATGTGCGGTGCACTCGATGTTGCTTTGCTTAATAGGCTTCTTTCCAACCGTCAAATTCTAGCCGGAAGGGCTATTGGAGTTAAAACAATTGAACAGTTGATGGAAGCCCCGCTGGAATCCGTGACGGTTGCAGCCGAGAAACTTGGAATTCATGCTGGTATGATAGGCAAAGAGGCGTTATTGAAGATGGTTTAGAAGCCTCAAAAGCATAATTTCATAAACTAGCCCTATAACCCTCCTTATGAGCATATATTTGTTCACAGGGGGGGATTTTTTTGGCCGTCTTTCGCGCTCGCAATATACGGCGCGGCCCTTTGCCGTTCCGATACGTATTATTATTATCATTTGTCTTTTTTATTTTTTCCACAGCTGCAGGACTTTGGATTGTGAATAAAGGTATCAAGCCAACATTAATTGATTATGCCGAATCACAGACGAAAAAAATCGCACCGTTGGTTATTAACAAGGCGATAAAAGAAGTTCTTCCAAATGTTAAAGATATACGTGAAGTTACGGAAATTGTACCGAATGGTGTCGGGGGAACATCGGTACAATTTAAAACTGATATAATAAACGAGACTGCCTCGGAATTGTCGAGGGCGATACAACAAAATTTAAAAAAGGCAGAAAGTGGAAACCTTCAAGCGCTTGAAGCCGAAACCGATGTTGAAATTGATTATGAAAAATCAAATTTGGGTGAAGGAATCGTATATTCCTTTCCCCTTGGTCAGGCTACTCATAACGCGTTACTGGGTAATTTGGGGCCGCGTATTCCTATTAGATTTACAGCAATTGGCAGTGTCCAAACGAATGCTAAACCTAAAGTTGAGCAGTATCCAATTAATAATGTATTCATTACTGTCGAGATTCAAATTGAAGTTACAGTGCAAATTATTATTCCATTTGGAACAAAACAAGCAGTCGTACAACAAGATGTTCCCATTGCTTTAGGATATTATCCAGGCAATGTCCCTCAGTTTTACAATGGGAATGGGAAGACGAGCCCATCGATCCAACTACCCTCCAATCCATGAGGTGTTGCCTGCATAAGCAATTAATGCTATATTAGAATTATAAAACCGAATATCAAACCTTATCAAAATCGGATGGGGTAGAGGCGCAAAAGGAATGAGTAGGCTGTGTGAGGATGACAACGATGATCACAACCAAAAGGTTCTTTTGCCGAAGCGGAAATTGATGTCGATTGATTTTCGTTGGTGTTGCTTTAAATAAGAGTAACACTCTCATGGTTGGTGTTTTTTACCAAAAATGGGGAGCTACAGATCGCGATGGAGAACCTGACATTACAAGAGTAATGATAGATCTCTATCATTGCTCTTTTTGTTTTGCGCTTTTCTGTTGCTCCTTCATATATCAGGAGGGTATTATGGTGAATTCAATATTTTCATTACTGCCACCTTTATTGGCAATCGTAATGGTTATTATTACAAGGCGAGTGCTCCTCTCGCTAGGGACAGGAATTATTGCATCCGCATTGCTGCTTGCAAAGGGAAATCCAGTGAATACAGGAGCTGTTTTATGGGGGGCAATAAAAGGTATTTTTGTTGATGAAGGTAGCTTGAACACATGGAATGTATATATTATATTATTTTTATTTATTTTAGGAGCGATTACTACACTCATTAACATTGCTGGCGGAAGTCGTGCATTCGGAGAATGGGCGATGACTAAAGTGAAAAGTCGTGCTGGAGCACAAATCTTAGCTGCTATTTTCGGCATCATTATTTTTATTGATGATTATTTCAATGCACTTGCTGTCGGCCAAGTAGCGCGTCCTATCACTGACCGTCACCGCGTGTCACGAGCGAAGCTTGCATATATCATTGACTCAACATCGGCGCCTGTTTGTGTTATTGCGCCAATTTCGAGTTGGGGTGCTTTCATTATTGGAATTATTGGGACTGTATTCGTAACACATAATATTACACATATTTCTCCATTGACTGCCTTTCTTCAAATGGTGCCAATGAATTTATATGTATGGACAGCCTTGGCTTTAGTCTTTATCATCGCCGCCCGCAATATTGACTTTGGCACGATGAAGGTACATGAAGAGCGGACGTTATCAACGGGCATTCCTTATGATCCGGAGAAACCAATCCCGGGCCAAGCAAAAGAAGATTTACCAGTAAGTGAAAAAGGCAATGTTGGAGATTTGATGTGGCCAATTGCCGCACTATTCCTTGGGACAATTGGTGCAATCATTTGGAGCGGGTCTAAAGAAACCGAAGGTAAAGCTACGATCATGGAGATATTCGGAAACGCGGACGTGTCTGAGGCACTGCTTTATGGTGGTTTAATCGGACTCGTCGTGACGATCGCGTTATTTATCCGTCAACAAGCAAAATATAAGTCTTTGGATTCCAAGTTTCTCGTAACAGGATTAAGTGTTGGAATTAGATCAATGTTGCCGGCTGTATTAATTTTGCTGTTTGCGTGGGCAATTAGTGCACTTATCGATGAATTGGGTACTGGTAGTTATTTAGCAAGTATCGTACAAAATTCTCAATTAAACCCAGTGTTCTTACCAGTAATCTTGTTTTTTGGTGCCGGCTTGATGGCATTTTCTACAGGAACTTCATGGGGCGCATTTGGAATTTTACTGCCGATTGCAGGCCAAATAATGGCGGCAACAGATATTTCTCTGCTTTTACCAGCTATGGCAGCTGTACTTGCAGGTTCGGTATTGGGAGATCATTGTTCACCCATATCTGATACGACCATTTTGTCATCGACAGGTGCTGGCTGTAACCATATGGACCATGTTCTCACCCAGCTCCCATATGCCGTGCTGGCGGCAATTATTTCAGCGATTGGTTATATTGTCATGGGGATCACAGGTATAACGGCTTTCGGGCTACTTACCATCGGTATTTTGCTTGTACTTTTTACAATTTGGATGGAAAGAAGTAAGACACGACTATCCCCAATTAATCAAGAAGTTTAATAAAATAGGTCAAAAGGACAGCGAGTGCCGCTGTCCTTTTGTGTTAAAAAGTATATTAATATAATTTATTACAAGAAAAGTTTTCTTGAAATTTATTATTGAAAAAGAATTGTGAATAAATAAATATTTATTTTGACAAGTTAGGCCCAAATAGCTATACTAATTTTAGATTAGGTTTAATAATCTGAAAACATAGAACCTTCCGTTTATTCGGAAGAAAAAGGGGGAAATTAAATGGAAAATCGTGCGCAGTTTGGATCAAGAGCCGGTTTTATCTTTGCCGCTGTTGGTTCTGCGATCGGCCTCGGGAATATTTGGCGCTTTCCAGCGGTTGCGTATGATAATGGTGGAGGAGCTTTCTTTCTTCCATATTTATTCGCATTGTTGACTGCAGGTATCCCGCTTTTAATCCTTGAGTTTGCCATTGGGCATAAGTACCGGGGCTCAGCACCATTATCCTTGGCAAGAGTCAAAAGAGGCGGAGAATGGATCGGCTGGTGGCAAATTTGTATTTCATTTGTCATTGCAACATATTACGCAGTCATCATTGCCTGGGCGCTAGCGTATACTTATTTCTCCTTCAAGCTGGATTGGGGCAAAGATACAACGAACTTTTTGATTGCCGATTATTTAAAAGTGGGCGATACAGCTTCAATGGGAAGCTTTGTACCTGGTGTCCTTATTCCATTATTACTAGTCTGGATAATTACTCTCGGCATATTATTTGCAGGTGTTAAAAAAGGAATCGAGGTTGCTACAAAGATCATGATTCCGTTGCTTGTTGTCTTATTTACTATTATCGTTATACGAGCTCTCACTTTGAATGGTGCAATTGAGGGGTTAAACCAATTTTTTAAACCTGAATGGTCTTCTCTTATGAACGGGAAAGTTTGGGTTGCTGCATACGGACAAATTTTCTTCAGCTTATCAATCGGCTTTGCCATTATGATTACTTATTCTAGTTATTTGCCGAAGAAGTCTGATATTACAAATAGTGCTTTTATTACCGGATTCGCTAACTCCGGTTTTGAGTTACTTGCCGGATTTGGTGTATTTGCGGCATTGGGATTCATGGCTGCTCAGCAAGGAGTTCCAGTTGATGAAGTTGTAAAAGGAGGAGTGTTGCTAGCATTCTCCGTTTTCCCAACAATTATCAACGAGTTACCTGCATTTAACCAAGCATTCGGTATTTTGTTCTTCGTTTCATTGACATTAGCAGGTCTTACATCGCTTATCTCGATCACGGAGACGTATGTGGCCGGAATCCAGGAAAAATTTAATGTGTCCCGGAAAATGGCTGTTTCTGTCGGCGGTGGCCTAACTGCTATTATTTCCCTTGCTTTTGCTACACAAAACGGTCTCAATTTACTGGATGTGGCAGACTACTTTATTAACCAGTTTGGTGTCGCTATGGCCGGATTGTTTGAGGTTATCTTTATCGCTTGGTTTGCCAAGCAGCTTAAGCCTCTTCAGGCACATGCTGATTCAGTTTCCGATATAAGACTTGGGGCTTGGTGGAGAATCAGCCTGTCGGTTATCACGCCAATTGTCCTTGGTTATATGATGTATGATAATTTACGCCAGAACCTTGTTGGAGATTATGGTGGTGGAGATTATCCTCGTGAGTTCCTGTTTAAATACGGTTGGACGGTTGCACTTGGTGCCATTTTTGTCGGAGTGTTATTCACGATAAAACCGTGGAAAGGGCATGCTCTTGAATTGCCAGTTTCCCGTAATGAGAAGGAGGTATCCTGATATGAGTGCAAGTGCAATTACGATGATGATTATCGGAGTTCTCATTATATGGGGAGGTTTTGGTGCAAGTGTAGCACTCGCTATTTCAAAAGCAAAGGAAGCAAAAAGAAATAGATAAGAGAACAAAAGCTAGACGAGAAAAAAAGCTTCGGGTTAACCTGAAGCTTTTTTATTTAGAATCTTTTTGTCGTTCTTGACGTTCCCAAAGCCTTAAATAAGGGTACGGATCAAAGGACCACACGCTTCGTCCATCATCTTTATACATTCCAAAATGAAGGTGGGGAGGGAATTTACCCGAGGTTCCAGGAGGCCCGTAACCTGAACTGCCGACGCTTCCAATAATTGTTCCTGGTTCAACGATGTCACCTATCTTTAAATCCTTTGAAAAGCCGTTTAAATGTGCGTAGTAATGATACGTATTGTTTAAGTCGCGAATTCCTACTCGCCAACCACCAAATTTATTCCAGCCTTTTAATTCAACAACTCCATATACAATGGACCGAACAGGGACTCCATAACCGGCAAAAATATCTGTACCTTCATGGATTCTTCTTCCTCCCCAACCTCTGCGGGCTCCCCAAGTATTTTTATATGAGTAGTGATATCCTCTAGGAATCGGGAACATTTTTTTATCTAGATCTATCCGGTTAAAGCGTTTATACAATTTTACATTTGTCATGATAGAGTTAACCGTTAAATCGCGTTTATAATAATCCCATAGTGCAATCCGGAATTTATTCTCATCAACACCATATTTGGAAATGTATTGTGCCAAGGTAAAAAGAAGATCCTCTTCCTTGGTTCGTTCAGCTTTTCCATCGCCATTTCCGTCTCGGCCGACTCCGTCAAAAAAACTAATGGTTATTGGATTGTCATCATCATGATTCAAGTTGCCGGGTCCGACCCATTTCTCAATCGGTATATAATATCCTCCAATCCTGTCAGGTTTAGGAAGATCCTTTCTCACTAAGCGAATGCTGCGTTCAAATTGGTCGATGCCCGCCAAATAATACCAAGGAATATCTGTTTTAGCCTCTGTTTTTTTGTATAAGTCCATCCTTTTTTCATATATTTCTTTTTGTGATAGTTCTTGTGCATCGACTTTATTCGACCAAGGAAAAATAAAAAGAAGTATTACTGCTAACAATATTTTATTCATAGTACTTCACCTCAAAATTTTGTGCAGTAAGCTTGCTTGGCTTTCGAAGTATAAACATTCTTCAATAAGCCAAGCATTATAATATGGTTATCTTCCTGTGTTTTCCAATTGCTCTCTGTAATTTGTTCGCTCCAAATCGTTATTCATCCCACCGATTGTTTCACCATTTGCATTTTCGCCTTTATTCAAATGTCGTCCTTGTGGAGAACGTTCTAACATTAAATTTACGGTATCCCGGACGGTTTTATCCTTGTTAGTGGAGCGGGCATTCATAGATGCAATATTTTCGACATTTTGTCTTAAGGCCGGATCATCGGTTACGTATATATGGAACCAACGTGGAACTGCCGATATTGCTATCTTTTTCACTTGATCAGCGGTTTCAAAACGAACTTTCTCATCCGTATTATTAATTAGATAAGCCACCAATACTTCCTGATCCGTTACAAGGACGCTTGCATCTTGGACATTTGGAAGGTTTACCGCCATTTTGCTAATATTGTTGGCTGTTTGTTCCCGATTTATCCGAATCGGTTTTGTGTCAATGGTTTCTCCTGGAACTGGACTTTTTACTTGGCGAACAAAACCAAAAAGGTCATTATTAGCTTGATTTCGATTATCGTTGTAAATATCACCATGTTCCGCAACGTCAATTGAATTGCCACTTTTATGGTAAAGATGGTCGTTTTCCGCTACTCTTCGATCATTTGCACCACATGCTGCCAGCACCAATGTACTGATAAATATGGGTGCTATCCATTTGTGTTTCAATTAAAACACCCCCTCACTTAATAGAATGCTCAGGAAATTATTTTTTTTCCTTAGTAATTGTTGGCGATTGAGCTATAATTTATTTAGTACTTGTTATAAAGCGGAGGGGAAAAAGTGATAAATATCAATAATCATCAATATGAATTGATTAAGGATTTTCGTGAAGGTTTTAATGAAGAAGCTTTTCGAGCACGTTTCAGTGATATTTTATCGAAATATGATTATATTGTTGGGGACTGGGGATACGGGCAGCTGCGTTTAAAAGGATTTTTTTCCGATCAAAATCAAAAGGCATCTTTTGATACAAAAATAGGCACGCTAACTGAGTATTTATATGAGTATTGCAATTTTGGCTGCGCATATTTCGTATTGAAAAAAACAGAAAATTAACCATGACCTGCAAATGAATTACAGGTCATGGCGAATTTTTCAACTATCTTCATATGGTGGTTGAGATTCCCGTTCCGGGTCATCATGTGTTGGATGAGCACCTGGAAAGTTTCGGGGCTTGTTCTCGTGCATGGATTTAAATTCGTAGTTAAAGGCGCTGTATGAGCGCTGCCCTTCTTTCCAAGGAGTGGACTTGTTTTCAACAGGTTTATCTTTGCCTCGAGAAGACCCATAAGGTCCTTCTGGTAAATCCTCGGGGATAATAAAATTTCTCTGTGTTTCTACATTGGATAAATCGGTATAGGTCATTTTCTCTTTATCTGGATTATTGTCCATAAGTCAGTCCACCTTTTTTTACCCATATATTGCCCATATAGCTTCATTCCATTCGGTGGTGATCCAATTGGACCATGCATCATCTTTTTTGATAAGATGAAAGGGAAGGTTTAAGATGGGAGTGTTATGATGGCATGTATTTTGTGGATCGCGAAAAAATTGAGTCATTGTTGAAATTTATGGAACAGCAACTTTTACTAATCGAAAAAAGTGAAAGCTGGGAAACAGCAATTGAGAAATTGGCACTGGAACGTTCGGCGCATACTATTATTGAATCAGTGCTTGATACAGGAAATGCTATGATAGATGGTTTTATCATGAGAGACCCCGGAAGTTATGAGGATATTGTTGATATTCTCACTGATGAAAAAGTTGTCTCCGAAGAATTATCTGCTGTATTGAAGGACATCATTATGTTTAGAAAAATGCTTGTTCAGCAATATGTGGATATTGATCATCGTGCACTTCTAGAAGTTTTCATACGTAACGTTGATGTTCTTCAGCAATTCTCTCCAAGTGTTCGTACATATTTAACAAATGAGCTCGGTCCGGTATCTGCATTTAAGAATTAAGGCGCTTTCGATGAAGGCGTTTTTGTTCTTTTAGAAAGGGAAGATAGAGGCATATGAAACAATATAAAGGATATTTAATTGATCTTGACGGCACGATGTATCGGGGAACAGAAAAGATTGAAGAAGCTGTTGAGTTTGTTATTAAATTGAAGGATAAAGGAATTCCTTATTTGTTTGTTACTAACAATTCTTCTAAAACACCAAAACAGGCGGCAGAGCATCTGCGATTTTTTGGCATCGATGCAAAGGAGCATCATATTTTTACAACTTCAATGGCGTCTGCCAAGTATTTGTTTGAAAATAAGCCTGATGCGAATGTGTACGCCATTGGAGAAGCTGGGCTCTTGACAGCACTTTCCGAAAAAGGATTTTCCCTTACAGATGAGCGGCCAGATGCCGTCGTGATTGGCATCGATCGAGACATCAATTATGAAAAATTAACAAAAGCATGTTTAGCCGTCCGAAGAGGGGCAATGTTTATTTCAACGAATGGCGATATAGCACTTCCTACTGAGAGGGGGCTTCTTCCAGGCAATGGGGCGCTTACCTCTGTCATATCAGTTTCCACACAAACTGAACCGATATTTATCGGTAAACCGCATTCCATTATTATGGAGCAAGCACTTGAGACACTCGGGACAACGAAAACAGAGACGCTCATGGTAGGAGATAACTATGATACCGATATCCTTGCCGGAATCAATGCTGGTCTTGATACTTTGCTTGTACATACGGGTGTCACTACAAAAGAAATTCTTGCAGATATAGAAACCAAGCCTACGTATGTGGTTGATTCACTTGCTGATTGGCATATATAAAAAAAGGCCGAACTGAATTTCGGCCTTTTTTTTATTAAACTTCTCCTCTTACACTGTGAGCCAGACGGCTTGAGGCGGCAGCGGCTATTGCTCCGACAATATCATCAAGGAATGTATGACATTTTCCGGTAGAATGATCATTCAGCTTTTCTAGAATACCCGGTTTTTGTTTATCGATATATCCGTAATTTGTAAATCCAATGGATCCATATACGTTTACAATTGAAAAGGCGAGAATTTCATCTACTCCATAAAGACTCTCGTCGCTTGCAATAATACTTTGCAGGGGTTCCTCAAGCTTCCCACTTTCAGCAAGCATATCTAACTGAATTCCCGTTAAAATTGCATTCTGAACTTCCCTTTTTTGAAGTACACGTTCAATATTGTAAATACATTCCTCAACTTTTAAGCCTGGATGATATTTTTTCTGTAGATACATTACCAGTTCAGCAATATCTTCGATTGTCACACCCCGTTCTTTTAACCAACGGCGTGCTGTTTCCTCGGAAATACTAATTTTTCGTTCGTTCTCCATTTGTCTGGGACTCCCTTCACTACATGTTTACAACTATGCTTATTTTTTCCACTAGCTATTCAAAATTAGAAACTCAGCAAGAAATCTTTTTATCCTCATATACATGAATAAACAGCAATCGATGATAAAGAGGGGATGCTGAATGTCAGTAGAAGTATTGGAAAAATACTTCGGAATAAAACCGGAAAAATCGTTAAATGATGGAAGAGCGGTTCGGTATGTTGTAAATAACTCACTCTATACTATTATTCCGGTGACGCATATGGAACAAGACGCATTAATTGAATTATATGAGATGTCAGACCATATGGCAAAGTATGGGGATAAAAGAGTTTCAATTTTTGTTCCAGGAATTGATCAAAAATACCTTGTTACACACAAGGATCAAGACTTTTGCTTGTTGCATAATCATAATTTTCCACCTTCAAGAAACAATAATATTGGGGTAAAACTTGCGAAGTTTCATGAACGGGGAAAGGCACTTCAAGCGACTATTACTGAAGCAAATCGAATGGGAGAGTGGAAATCTTTATGGGTTAAAAGACTTGAGCAAATGGAAAGAGTTTGGGGAGGTTTGCTACGAGAACAATCAGATGAAGAATTTGACAGGCTCTTTATTAAATCCTTTCCTTATTATCTGGGCCTATGCGAAAATGCAATTCAATATTTAACCGATACGGAGCTTGATGAAGCGCCTCATATTTCGGATCGGGGGACTATTTGCAATCTACATTTCAATAACGAATTATGGAAAAGTTCAATGGAGATTAGAAATCCATTTGATTGGGTTTTCGACCACCCTTCGAGGGATTTGGCAGAATGGGTGAGGGACTGTTATTTTCGAAACCGTAGATCTTTTCAGCCCGAGGTTTCAAAATTTTTGCAAGGATATGAGTCCATTGCTCCATTATCATCATTTTCTTGGCGACTTTTATATGCGCGGCTGTTATTCCCTCTACATTACTTTACATGTGTGGAAGATTATTATATAACGGGTTCACAATGGACTAAGAAGCAATTGGAAGAAAGGCTGAGCCGTTACATCAGGGATTCAAAGGACTATGAAATGTTTCTCGGAAATTTTTATTATATTGCTTACGTGGATCATAAACAATTGCCTGTGCTTGACTGGCTAAGGAATTAAAAAAACGATCCGGTGAATGCCGGATCGCGTTATATTAATTTAAAATACTTGTTCAACTTCTAATATTCCAGGTACTTCTTCAACTAAGGCTCGTTCAATCCCGGCTTTTAATGTAATGGTTGAGCTCGGGCAAGTTCCGCAAGCACCAAGTAAACGTAGCTTCACAATTCCCTCATCCACATCAACGAGTTCACAGTCTCCGCCATCACGAAGCAGGAATGGGCGCAATTTATCTAAAACTTCCTGTACTTGTTCTGTAATTGTTGGCTCATACATTGATATCGACTCCTTTCCTTATTACCATTATAATCAGATTGAACAAAAAAATCTAGATAACTGAGTTGAAATAACTATACAATAAGGTAAAGGAGGGAAGGTAGATATGAAACAGGAGGTTGAAATTTTTGTTTATGGAGCAGAACAAATTTGTGCAAGCTGTGTTGGTTTGCCGTCATCTCTAGATACATACGAATGGCTGGAGGCGGCGATTTCAAGAAAATTTCCCGAGCAATCCTTTAAGATACAATATGTTGATATTTATGATCCCCCCGAAGCGGAAAAAATAAGACAATTTGCTGAGCGAGTCATTGAGGAAGATTTATTTTACCCAGTAGTTACAATTCGTGGCGAAATTATCGGTGAGGGCAATCCCCGGCTTAAAGATTTATTTAAGGAAATGGAGAAATATGGCTACCGGGCAGAGGAGTAAACAATTGAAGTAGATGCCCGTTTTTCTAAAAAGTTACCTATTCAGTTCTCATAAATCTTTGACTATACAAAAACAATAAAAAAGACCTGAACATCATTGTTCAGGTCCAAGTTTTAACATTTCTCAGGATTTCCTTCAACTTTAGCTGTACGGAAAGATGAACCGCAGCCGCAGGAAACAAGGGCGTTAGGATTGTCAATCGTAAAGCCACCGCCCATCAGGGATTGCTTATAATCAATGACTGTTCCAGTCAATAGTGGAGCACTTTCTTCATCAATCACAACGTGGATGCCATTTTGCTCAAAATATTGATCAGATTCTGCCTTTTCATGTTCTAAGCTCATACCGTAGGATAAACCGCTACAGCCACCACCATTAATAGAAAATCGAAAATAAGCATTTTCTTCTCCATTTTGTTTCATCATATCCTGGATTTGCAAAGCTGCTGCTTCTGTCAGTGTAATGATTGCACTCATTTTCTCCACCCCTCTCATCCTAGCTTATGCTGTAATTACTTTATAGTATATACCTCACATGCCCTATTCTCAACAGAGGAGCACGAATTAAAACATCGGATTATCTTCAAGGTATTGGTAAATAGCCTTGACTAATAGGTCGGGCGTTTCTCCTGTTACCACTTCACCGTTTACAAGTGCGTATAATGTTTCCCCACATAAACCACAATGGTCGAGACATCCATATTCTACAATATCCAAATCTGGATCCTCTTCGAGTACTTGCAAAGCCTCATATCCACCGCTTCCCAAGTTACTAATACAAAACTCGATGATTGGATTCATTTGCATCACCTCATTAACAATCTAATCCTACTCGTTTCATCTGTGTTAGTCAACGGGTATGCATATTATGTGGAGGTATACAAGTATATATGAACGGTTGTATATAAAAGGTTAATCCGCTATACTTTTACGTGGATATATTTATATAATAGGTTATTTAAAAATGTTTTTTCGATATTTTTCCTCAAGTAGATGGCATAAAGGAGATATTTGCATGAAAAAATTAGTACTGCTCGGCGGCGGATATGGAAACATGCGTGTTTTGCGAGAATTATTGCCCAATCACCTGCCAGACGATGTAACGATCACACTTATTGACAGAGTTCCATACCACTCCTTAAAAACTGAATATTATGCACTGGCAGCGGGAACCGTCTCTGATCAAGAGGTACGTGTTTCTTTTCCTGAGCATCCACATTTACATATGCAATATGGCGAAGTGACCAAAATCGATTTAGAAGAAAATTTGATTCATATGGCTAATTCCGATCCAGTTCCATACGATGAATTGATTATCGGGCTAGGTTGCGAAGATAAATTCCATAATATACCAGGTGCTAATATTCATACCCACAGTATACAAACGATCGGAAAGGCTCGAGACACATACCAAACGCTTAATAACTTGCCTGCGAATTCGGTTGTAAGTATTGTAGGTGGGGGCTTAAGCGGTATTGAACTTGCAAGTGAACTTCGAGAAAGCCGTCCGGATCTGAAGATTAAGCTATTTGATCGTGGAAAAACGATTCTTTCTTCTTTTCCTGAAAGGATTAGCCGCTATGTGCAAAATTGGTTCAATACGAATGGTGTGGATGTAGTTAACGAAGCGAATATTACGAAGGTTGAAGAGGGGATTTTATATAATAATGACGAACCTGTTCAATCAGACGTCATTGTATGGACAGCAGGTATTCAACCTAATCACTTGGTTAGAGAAATGGATGCGGAAAAAGACCAACAAGGCAGGGTTGTGCTAACAAAATATCACAATATTCCTGGAAATGAGCACGTTTACGTAGTTGGTGACTGCGCAAGCCTTCCGTATGCGCCTAGTGCACAGCTAGCAGAAGGTCAAGCCGAACAAATTGTACAAGTCATGCTTAAACGGTGGAGCGATAAAGAGCTTCCTGAAGAGCTTCCGACCATTAAATTAAAAGGGGTACTTGGTTCACTTGGCAAAAAACAAGGTTTCGGAATGATGGCTGAACGCGCGATCACTGGCCGAATTGCCCGTATATTGAAATCAGGCGTCCTCTGGATGTATAAATATCATAAAGGTTAAACTATATACACGAAAAAGCCAGCGCAATCTTAACGCTGGCTTTTTCTTATTCAAATAAAGAAGTACTGTGCATTGGCTGCAGCCGTGCTTTTGGATCCAAATATGCTTTGGCATTGCTAACTGCAGTTGGAGCTTCACCAAATCCAGTAGCGATTAACTTTACTTTTCCTTCATATGTCGTAACATCGCCGGCTGCATAAATACCAGGTATGTTCGTTTCCATTCGACTATTCACAACGATTGAGTTCTTTTCTATTTCCAGTCCCCAATCTTTAATTGGCCCAAGCGAAGAAACAAACCCATAATTGACGATGAGAGAATCGAGTTCTACTGATTCTTTCGTTTCACCCTTAACCTCCTGAAGAACTAATTCACGAATAGCTTCGTCATCACATACAAGATCGCAAGCCGTAAAAGGAGTTTTAATCTCTACTCGCGAATTTTTTAATTGTTCAACACTGCTTTCGTGTGCACGAAATTTATCCCTACGATGAATAAGTGTGACATTTTCCGCAATCGGCTCAAGCATAAGCGCCCAGTCGACAGCAGAATCACCGCCGCCAAGAATGGCCACTTTTTGTCCTGCGAATTTGTTCATATCATCGATAAAATAGTGGAGATTCACACCCTCATATTTACCGGCCTCATCAAGTTCAAGACGACGAGGCTGGAACGCACCGATGCCTGCAGTAATAATGATCGTTTTAGAATAGTGAATTTCCTGATCAGAAACAAGCTTAAAGCTGCCATCTTCTAATTTTTCGACATTTGTAATAGCTTGTCCAAGACAAACAGTGGGAGAAAACATCGCCATCTGTTCTTTTAAATTATTAACAAGGTCCATGGCTTTTACTTTCGGAAAACCGGCAACATCATATATATATTTTTCAGGATAAAGGGTTGCAAGCTGGCCACCAAGCTGTGGGAGACTTTCAATAATCTTAACGCTTGCGTTCCTCATTCCTCCATAAAAAGCAGTGAATAGCCCAGCTGGCCCTCCTCCAATAATGGTAATATCATATATATTTTGATCTTCTTTCAAAGAAAATCCCTCCCGTAATACTTGAAAATTCATCCTTCACATCATATCATATACAATACAATCTTACATAATTTGCAATCTTATTTTATCTTATGAAATAAGAACCCTGGGTTATTTAATAAGGATGGTATTTCTTGAAGAATGGTTCAGAATCTTCTTAAGTTTCCTTTTTCCGTGAAACCGCTTGAAAAAGAAGAATAAAAGCATATAATGTAGAAGAGACATATGTTAATAATTTATGACATTTTTCTAGTTTTTTATCACTGTACGTGAAGTGCATCACATGTACTTATTATAAATTTTTATTTAGCATTTCTCGTACAACCTCACATATTATGAAGCAAAGGTGGCAGTGTTTACTATGAAAAGGCCAAAAATTGTTGTATTAGGCGCAGGATACGGAGGACTCATTACAGTTACTCGGTTACAAAAACAGCTTGGAAATAACGAAGCTGATATCGTTTTAGTGAATAAAAACGACTATCACTATGAAACTACATGGCTACATGAAGCTTCTGCCGGAACGCTTCATCATGATCGTGTACGTTACGATATTAAGAAAGTAATCGATAATAGTAAGGTTGATTTTGTTCAGGCAACTGCTTTGAAAGTAGATCATCAAGCGAAAAAAGTATTGCTTGATAGCGGAGAACTTGATTATGACTATTTGGTTGTGGCACTTGGAGGAGTTTCCGAAACATTTGGTATCACCGGACTCGACAAATATGCATTTACCATTTCAAACATAAATTCTGCTCGCCAAATTCGCGAACATATTGAATACCAATTTGCTACTTATGCAGTAGAAGAAGAGAAGAATGCAGATCGTTTAACGATTGTTGTCGGTGGAGCTGGTTTTACAGGTATCGAGTTCTTAGGAGAACTAGGAAATAGAATTCCTGAGCTTTGCGAAGAATATGACATTGATCAAAAGCTTGTCAGAGTTATCTGTGTTGAGGCGGCTCCAACTGCGCTTCCTGGATTCGACCCAGAGCTAGTAAAGTATGCGATGGCACACCTTGAGAGCAAAGGTATCGAATTCATGATTGGAACAGCCATTAAAGAAGCAACACCAGAAGGTATTATCGTTGCCAAAGGCGAAAATGAAACAGAAGAAATTAAAGCTGAAACTGTCGTATGGGCTGCAGGTGTACGTGGTAACCCAATCATCGAAGCATCCGAATTTGAGAATATGCGCGGTCGTGTTAAAGTCGAAAAAGACTTGCGTGCTCCAAATCTTTCTGATGTATTCGTCATTGGTGACTGCTCACTCGTTATTAATGAAGAGATTAATCGTCCGTATCCGCCGACTGCTCAAATTGCGATGCAGCAAGGTGAACTTGCAGCATCAAATATTGCCAAATTGGTAAAAGGTAATACAAACTTGGATTCTTTCGTATTTGATAATAAAGGTACAGTGTGTTCTCTTGGCGATGACGATGCGATCGGTGTTGTTTTCGGTAAGAAAGTAACTGGAACGAAAGCATCATTTATGAAAAAAATGATCGATAACCGTGCATTGTTCATGGTTGGAGGAGTACCTCTAACAATGAAAAAAGGTAAATTCAACTTTTTTTAAGCCATGATTATAAGATAGAAAGGGCAGAGCCTGCATTGCAGTGATTCTGCCTTTTTCTAATTTTTCAAGGCGCTTGCGCTTTTATTATTAGGGAGGTAGGGGCACATGAAAACGGAACGCGGGAAAGTGTGGCTAGGGGTATCCGGCCTGGTACTTGATGAACAAGGGAGATGGCTTGTTGTCAAAAAGAAATACGGGGGACTACTTGGGAAATGGTCATTACCAGCCGGATTTGTCGCCCCGGGAGAGACCGCTGATGAAGCGGTTAAACGAGAAATTCTTGAGGAAACGGGAGTAGCTACCCATGTTAAAGGCATGCTCGGATTTCGGACAGGAGTTTTGGATTCTAGCATAAGTGATAACATGGTTGTGTTCCGATGTGAACCGATGAATACAACAATTATTGTCCAAGAAGAAGAGCTTGAAGATGCACAATGGATAGATCCGAATGTGTTACTGCACGATAAGCAAGCTTCAGTAATGATTCATGAAATGATTAAGGCGGGATACAGTGATTCAAAGGCTTTGATTGACGGCATAAATCCTGGGAATCAATTCGGCTATACGTCTTATAAATTATTTTTTTAATAAAATATATTGTCATAAAATCGTCGCTCAAATCTGATTGACGCTATATAAGACATTCAGTAAACTGAAAGATAGTGTAGAATCAAGGGGGAAACATCCATGCAAATGGCCATACCGGTCCTATTAATATCGATGCTACTGTTCTTTGTTTTATTTTTCGGCATTGGATTTTTACTTAATATGCTGTTGCGGATGACATGGATTATGGCGATTATTTATCCAGTTATCGCAATATTAATCATAGATAAAGTAAATTTCAGTGAATACTTCACCAATCCCGGATCATCTTTTACTAGTTTAGGTAAAAGTGTTTCTAGATTAGCCGCAGCAGATATTACTATTTTAGCTAGCGGGCTTGCAGGTGCAATCCTCTCTGGAGTAACAATGCGAGTTCTTCGCGCTAAAGGATATAGAATGTTTTAAAAGACTTTCCTAATCGAAAGTCTTTTAATTTTTCAGTCTTTTTACTGACTTTTAGAATAATTCCTCTCAAAGATGGGAAACAATACTTTGAGAGGAGTGAATAAATGTTACACGTTCAAAAGTTGGGCAGAAGGTTTTTAATGGTATTTTTATTAATTGGTGCATTGCTCTCAACATTTGAGTCAATAACAGGAATAAGTGCTAAAACATTGGCATCACAGACAACTACTAGAGCAGATGGTAGCATCTTTCCGAAAAATGCAGAGAAACAATTCAAAATAATACTAAAATCTATGTACCGTGCAGTAGATACTAATACATATCGCATCAATTTAAGTGCGAATGTGGAAAAGAAAGCTTCCAAGGATGATAAGAATTGGTCAGAATATCCTAGTAAAAAGGTAGTCGCCACCGGGTATACTGCCGGAATTGAATCAACAGGAAAAAATCCTGGCCATCCCTTGTATGGCCTGACTTATTCAGGAGTAAAAGTAAAAAGGGATCTATTCTCAACAATTGCTGCAGATCCTAAAGTGTTTCCGCTTGGAACAGTACTTTTCATTCCAGGCTATGGTTATGGGGTAGTGGCAGATACAGGTTCAGCAATTAAGGGAAATATTATAGATCTATTTTTCGAAACGGTTGATGATGTTTATAATGAATGGGGAAAGAAAACGGTTGAAGTATACATTATTCAAAAAGGAAATGGAAAATTAACCGAAGAGGATTTCACAGCATTAAAAGAAAATCAAACAATGCAAGTTTTTCGGCAAAATTTATTAAAACAAAATGGCGAGCAAAAATAATGAAAAAGAAGCAGATACTGAAGCTGCTTCTTTTTTCATTATTAAGGGATGTTGATCATATAGTCGAGAACTAATGCCCAGATGATCCCAGTCAGTCCGCCAAAAAAAACTTCGATTGGCTTGTGTCCAAGCAGTTCTTTCAGATTAATGATTTCTTTCTCTTTCTGCGTTTGGGATTTATTTCGCCAAACTTTTGTTTCTTCAAGCATCTTCTGAAAATCGGCTGAAAGCCTGTTAAGAACGGCAGCTTGTTCTCCAGCCTGTCTACGGATTCCTTTTGCATCATACATGACGATCATCGCAAAGATGGCCGTGATTGCAAAAGGTGTAGAACCGAGCCCTGTATCTAGGGCAACTGCAGTGGCTAAAGCAGTTACGGCGGCAGAGTGGGAACTTGGCATTCCCCCAGTCGAGGTAAGTAGTGACCAATCAGTTTTCCTTGTCACTAAGTAGTGAATGGGGACTTTAATTAATTGAGCAAAGAAAATAGCGGAAAACGCAGCCCAAAGCGGGAAATTAAGTAGAAGATCCATATAGTAACATCCTCTCGCATGTAGCAAATTGACTATTCCATATATATTACCACAAATCTTCAAAAGAAATCATTGCACGCAGAAAGGGTTCTTCGGCCTATATTCGAAACAGCTTTTAATTTCAGCTATAATAGAATCGGAGGTGTATTAAATGTTTAAGGTGATAAACGCGAATCCATTTGAAAGCAATCAGGAATGTATGCTAATCGGGCTGTTCGAACAGCCGGAAAAATTTACCGGACAGTTACTTGAGCTTGATGACCGTTTCGGCGGAGAACTTACGGAGCTAGTTAAATCAGGAGATATATCAGCAAAGTCGAAATCAATTTCCGTTATTCATGGTTTAGGCAAGTCAGGTATTAAACGGTTTGTTTTTATCGGGCTGGGTAGGGAAAAGGATCTGACATTCGACGCTCTTCGTGAAGCATTTGGACGTGTATGTAAAAAGTTGGATGATTTCCGCATTCGGACATTGTCCACAGCGCTTGATACATTCGTTACAGATCAAGTTTCTCCAAACGATGCTGCGCACGCATTGAGCGAGTCATACATATTAGCGACTTACATATTTTCAGGTTATAAACAAAAGTCAAATGAACCGGATATCGACATTGAGTCATTTGAAGTATTTACAAATGCTGACAGTGATGAAGTATCTGCAGCGCTTCAAGTCGGTTCTGCTCACGGAGAAGGGACGAATTCGGCACGTACCTTGGTCAATACGCCAGGCAATATGCTTACGGCTACCGATATGGCCGAATATGCAAAGAAATTAGCACAGTCGTATAATTTTGAAATTGAAATTTTGGAAAAGGCTGAAATGGAAAAGCTTGGAATGGGTGCCATACTAGCAGTCAATAAAGGATCGGCAGAGCCACCCTATATGATTGTTCTTAAATATCAAGGGAAAGACGAATGGAAGGATGTCATTGGTCTTGTAGGAAAAGGCGTGACATTTGATACCGGCGGTTATTCATTAAAACCTAAGGATGGCATTGTCGGTATGAAAATGGATATGGGCGGAGCTGCTGCAGTTTTAGGTGCAATGGAAATCATCGGGAAGCTTCGACCGGAACAAAATGTTGTCGCAGTTATTCCAGCGACCGATAATATGGTGAGTGGCGAGGCTTTCAAGCCGGATGATGTCATTACATCATTTAGTGGAAAAACGATTGAAGTCTTAAATACCGATGCTGAAGGAAGACTTGTACTCGCAGATGCAATTACATACGCAAAACAGCATGGAGCGGAGTTTTTAGTGGATGTTGCCACACTTACGGGTGGAGTAATCATTGCACTCGGTCTAGATAAAACCGGCGCACTCACGAACAATGAAGCGTTGTTTGAAGAAGTATTGGAGGCATCTTATGAAGCAGGGGAATTCATATGGCGTCTTCCTTATACAGCAAAAGATAAAGAGAGAGTGCGCAGCAGCAAAATCGCTGATTTAAATAATTCTCCGGGGCGTGAAGGACACGCCATCATGGGCGGCGCCTTTATCGGAGAGTTTGCAGAAGATACACCGTGGGTTCATCTCGATATCGCAGGGACAGCTACTGTAAAAAGCAGCCATGATTTAGGTCCCGAAGGTGCAACAGGCGTAATGGTCCGCACGCTTGCTTTGTTTGTAGAACGTTTCGGCCAGGGAGAACAATAGAAAACACCTCAAGGAGATCCTTGAGGTGTTTTCTATTGAGAAAAAAGCCACTCATGGTCTTATTCAAGCCACTCGCAGTCGGATACGAGCCACCCACGGGCAATTGCAAGCCACTCGCATTTTTCGACAAAAAATCATTGACATCAACACAAAGTAAGTGTAAGCTAAAAAATGTATTTTAGCACTCTACCAATTTAGCAAACTAAAGCAAAGTTTTGAAAGGAGATACATTTATGAACGCTGTAGTAATTGCCGTCGGTGTCATGCTGCTGCTTAGCCTGTTTAGAGTCAATGTTGTTTTTGCGTTGATAACAGGAGCTTTTGCGGGTGGACTTGTAGGCGGACTTGATGTAAAAGATACCGTCGCCGCTTTCACAGATGGAGTCGGAGGCGGAGCCAATATTGCTTTAAGCTATGCCCTTTTAGGAGGATTTGCAGTTGCAATCTCACACACTGGATTACCAAAATGGCTTGTAGACAATGTTTTAAAGGTAGTTAGTAAAAAAGAAGATTCAAGAGGAAAAGCATTATCGAAAGCACTTATTATCTTTGTTATTCTACTAATATCATGTTTTTCGCAAAATTTAATTCCTATTCATATTGCATTCATTCCATTATTAATCCCACCACTTCTTTATATTATGAATGAAATGCAAATTGACCGTCGCCTAATTGCCTGTGTACTCACTTTTGGATTGACGGCTCCGTATATTTTACTTCCAGTCGGATTTGGTCAGCTGTTCCAACAGTTACTTGCTGAAAATATACAGAAAAGCGGCCTTGATGTAAATGTAGCCGACATACCTGGAACTTTGCTCATTCCTGTTGGCGGCATGGTTATTGGCTTACTTTTTGCCATCTTTGTTTCATACCGCAAACCTCGAAGGTATACGAATGCTTCTATTGAAGAAGAAGGTAACAATACGACCTACACAATGAAGGGTATTATCTTTTCCTTCCTCGCAATTATCGTGACGATGGTCGCGCAAATCAGCACCTCTTCCATGATATTTGGAGCACTTTCCGGTATTGTTGTTTTATATTTGAGTGGTTCGGTTAAGTGGAACGAAGCTGATTCTCTGTTGACACAGGGAATGCAAATGATGGCATTTATCGGATTTGTAATGATTGCAGCTTCCGGGTTTGCTGAAGTATTGGCGCAAACAGGAGATGTGGAGAGTCTTGTAAAAAGCTCAGCAAATTTAATTGGAGATAATAAATCAGTAGGTGCGTTGCTAATGTTGATAGTTGGATTACTTGTGACGATGGGAATTGGCTCGTCCTTTTCCACCATTCCGATTATCGCTACGATTTTCGTTCCGTTGGCGCTTGAGCTTGGGTTCAGTCCATTGGCAACCATTAGCCTTGTTGGAACCGCAGCTGCCCTTGGTGATGCAGGTTCACCTGCTTCCGACAGTACGCTTGGACCGACAGCCGGTTTAAATGCAGATGGTCAGCATAACCACATTTGGGATTCATGTGTACCAACATTTTTGCATTATAATATTCCGCTCGTCATATTTGGCTGGATTGCTGCGATGATTCTATAGAAACTACTTATATGCCCATGCCATCTCCTCCTTTGTCGCATAAATAGATAAAGAGGGCTTTTAGCTCAAAGATAAAGGAGGTAACAGATGATGTATCATTATCGCGGCCCAGATCCATATAATCAACGATTCTTACCACTTTTCGGAGCACCGCTGGTTGGTGGATTTTTCGGAGGTCTGATTGGTGGAGGAATTGGCGCAGGCCTAGCAACTGCTTTTCTTCGTCCTCGTCCATATCCATACCCAGTACCCGCACCGTATTATCCACCATATGGAGGTATACCACCAGTGCCGTACGGATATGGCTATGGTGCGCCTTATAACTATTAATATAAAAGCTCTCCGATTTTCTCACGGAGAGCTTTTCATATTTTGCAGGACTTAACTAATGAACGTGGAATATAATTACTAATGGAAACGGAGTGAGGTTTATGGATTACAAAAATTCACTAATAGAAGCATTAGGAATGGAATTTATTGAAGTTGGAAAAGGCAAGGTCATCGCTACGATGCCGGTGAATGAGCAGACGAGGCAGCCTCTCGGGTATTTGCACGGCGGTGCTTCTGTAGCACTAGCAGAAACGGTGGCAAGTATCGGCGCCTCAGTGATGATAGATTTGGAAAAAGAAATATGCTTCGGGTTAGAAATCAATGCAAATCATATCCGGGCGAAGAAAGAGGGAGTCGTAACGGCTGTTGCGGAAGTGCTTCATCGAGGAAAAACTACAATGGTTTGGGATATTAAAATCAAGGATGAAGAAGATCAGCTCATATGTGTTTCGAGATGTACGATGGCAATTGTTCCGAAAAATCGACTATAAAGAAATAGTGCACCTTCAGCATATTAAGTTAGCTAAAGGTGCACTATTTCTTTTATTTCACATCACGCTATCTTTATTATCATGAAGTGAAACAAAAGCTTTTGTTTCAAACTTTAATCCAATAACTGTAATGAGATAGAGTAGTGCCAATGAGAAAGGAACGAGTAAAAATGCTTGATCAATAAAAATATAACCGAAAACAAAGGAAATTCCAGCCATTATAATGGTAAGAAATAAATATATTTTACTTTGATAAATCCAAAGATATGGCAGAAAATGCGAGGCGCCTAGAACACCGATGACCATAGGAATCAATTCATAGTGTTCCATGTAGATGACAATCCAGACTGGCAAGTAGAAACATTGAATTCCACCGATAATCCCTCCTAAAACTCCTAGCGGATTTTTACTTAGAATATTGACCTTCAGCATGTTGCCAATTAATATCGCCAGTGGAAAGATGCTCCCCGTACCAAGTAGAAAAACCAATGCTAATTGCTGATCAACGCCCATGATCAGCCCTAGAATACCCATCACTAACCAATATAAAGCCCCGGAAAGAAAAAAAGGATAGCCCTTCTTAGCTTCTACAATCAAATCGGCTTTTAACTCATCCAAAGTCATATTTTTATAATTCAAATTCACACCCCCACATACTTTTTATATTACTAATGAATTTATCATAATAATCAAAAATTTGGAACACCAAAAGAAAAAACAAAATGTGTTTCCATATTTCATCGCCCTTGTTTTACGTTATCTATGAACGGGAATTGGAAGAATAATACGAGTAAAGAAAAGAGGAGTGGAGAATAAAATGCCTTGGTCAAAAAATGATTTCCCTGATTCAATGAAAAATCTTCCTGTAGATATCCGTGAAAAGGCAATTGAAATTGCAAATGCACTTCTCGAAGACAATAAGGATGAAGGACGGGCGATTTCAATCGGGATAGCTCAAGCGAGAAAATATTATGAGGGTGATGATTATGACCGACCAGAATATCACATAACGGCGGACCATAATGATTGGGTGCTAAAGAAAAAAGATGGGAAAAGGGCAATTTTAAGAGAAGATACGAAGGAAGCACTCCTTGAAGAGGCTAAAGATTATGTAAATGATCATGACGGAATCCTTGTTATTCATAATAAGGATGGAGATATATCACAAAGATTGTATGAATAAAAGGAAGATGGCTCGTTTGAACGGGACGGCATTCCTGTCTGAGGGTAGCGCTATTAGCGCTACCCTCTTTACGTATAGTACCAATATTTATGTAAATACTGTTAATAAATTCAAAAAAGCGATGGGTTGAGAAAATCATGCACGGTTTTAAAAAGGTTAAGCAAAGACAAATAACCAACATGAAATCTGAAGAACAAAAAGTTTATTCAACAATTGAAGAGAATCAATCATATATCGAAGAAGCTTTTTACAATTCAGGCGACTTAAAAAAAAGGGAAATTACCTTTAATAAAAAGCGTGGGTTAATCTTTTTCTTGGAAACGATGACAGATTCGGAAAAAATACAAAATAGTATATTACTACCAATTGCAAAATCATCATTAAACCAAAATATCGAAGATTTAATTACTACTTCAGAGCTAATTAAGGCGGACACCCTTAATGAAGCGGTTAGGGCAATCATAAATGGATCAAGTGTGCTTATTTTAGAAAAGCGGAGCGAATTATTTCTAATTAACACAGTTAAATCAATTACACGTTCTCCTGATGAACCTGATAATGAAAAGGTTGTTCGAGGGTCACATGAGGGGTTCGTTGAAAGTCTCGACGTAAATTTAAACCTCATACGAAAACGGATACGAAACCGCCAACTTAAGATTCAATATTATGAATTAGGTTGGGAGAGCAATACTAAGATAGCTGTCTTATATATGAACGAAATTGCTAACGAATCAGTAGTTAAGGAAGTTCAAAGAAGATTAGAGTATATTTCATCAGATATGACTTTTAGTCCCGGATATATAGAGGAATTTATAGAAGATAGCCCGTTTTCTCCGTTTCAACAAATATTATATACGGAAAGGCCAGGCCGGGTTGAGGCGAACTTAATGGAGGGGAGAATCGCGTTAATTACGGATGGGAGCTCAGATGTATCTATATTTCCGGCTACGTTATTTGCTTTTTTTCAATCACCCGATGATTATAATAGCAGAATATATGCAGGATCATTTTTTCGCCTCTTGAGATTCTTGAGTTTCTTAGGAGCAATTATCTTGCCATCTTTATACATCGCTATTGTCGGTTATCATTTTGAGATTATCCCGAGTGATTTGATTCCGATTGTAAAAGCATCAATAGAGAACGTTCCTTTTCCGCCTTTTTTTGAAGCATTAATTATGGGTATAACCATCGAATTGATACGTGAAGCAGGTATAAGACTTCCTACTCCAATTGGACAAACGATTGGTATAGTTGGGGGATTAATTATTGGCGATGCAGTAGTCAACGCAGGGTTAATCTCCAACTTTATGGTCATTATTATCGCTGTAATGGCTATTGCTTCTTTTACCATCCCATCTTATGAGATGAGTAATACGATTCGATTATTGACCTATCCTCTTATGATTCTTGCAGCTACTCTTGGCTTTGTCGGTATCGTTTTTGGTTTAATGTTTATCCTTATTCATTTATGTAAATTAGAATCTTTTGGTTCTCCATATTTGGCGCCTTTAGCTCCTTTACACTTTAAAGAATTAAAGGATACGTTTATTCGTTTTCCAATTTGGATGCAAGACAAACGTCCAAGGGAGATGCGACCACAGAAGCTTCTTAAACAAAAGGCATCAAGAGGATGGGAAAGAAATGAGAAATAAAAAGGAAATCACTAAATTTCAACTTGCATTTGTGATTATACAAGCTCAAATTGGAGTAGGTGTTATCTCCTTACCATACGAGATTTCTAGGTATGCGAAAGGAGATAGTTGGATATCTGTTTTACTAGCCGGTCTAATCGTCCAAGGAATCATCGTATTAATGTGGATATTAATGAACCGTTTTCCATCTCGTAATTTTTTTGAGGTTCTTCAAATATTACTAGGAAAATTTTTAGGGAAAATTGCTGCGCTATTTTATTGTATTTATTTTATATTGCTCGGAAGCACAGCACTCGCTACATATGGGTATATTCTTCAAATCTGGATGTTGCCTTTAACACCTACTTGGATTCTCCTTCTTCTTATGGCTTTAGTGGGAATTTATACCGTGAAAGAAGATTTGCGTATCATGGCGAGATTTTTCGTTCTTGCTTCGGTTGTGCTAATTGTGTTCCTGGCTTTATCTGCTTTTGCACTAAAGAATGCTAATTTTACAAATATTCTTCCCATCGGGAGCAGTGGTTTTTCATCCATTATTCAAGGGATAAAACCAGCTTTTTATTCGTTCCTAGGTTTTGAAATTTTAATGATTATCTTTCCTTTTATTCAATCATCAAGAGGTGGAATACTAAAAGCTGCGTCGATTGCAAACTTGTTTGTAACCTTATTTTATACCTTTCTAGTACTCATCAGTTTACTTCTATTCAGCCAAAAGGAAATGAAATTAACTCCTGATCCGATCTTTTATTCAATAAAATCGATTTCTTTTAAAATTATCGAACGGCCGGATTTATTATTTACATCGATGTGGATTGTTTTAGTCGCCACCACATTTATGAATATTCTATACTGTGCTTCATCCGGTCTCACCTTTGTCATGAATGCTAAAGAAACGAAGAAATTCGTATTTGTATCCGCAACTGCATGTTTTCTTATTTCAGTAATTTTCAAAGGGAAATTCGAGATAGCGTCAATTGCTAAAATAATTTCTCAGTTAGGGATAATATTCGTTATTATTATCCCAATTTGTCTTCTTCTCATTTCGCTTATTTTTACTAAGAAAAGAGGAGCTGACAGCCAATGAATTCACGACTTCCTTTACAATGGTTAATTATTTTTGTATTTCTGTTAACGGGTTGTTGGGATCAACGATTATTAAAAGACCATAGTTTAATATTAAGTGGTGGATACGACAAATTAACCGACGGGAGAATTAAACACACTGTCACCTATCCCATTACAACAGGACAGAAAGAGGCATTCCCGGAAAAAAGTATCGTTGTTTCTGTCATTGGACAAACGGCAAGAGATGCAAATGTCAGAATGGACAAAAGAATCGCTGAAAAGTTTGATGCCTCAAAAAGCGATATTTTTATTTTTGGTGAGGAGCTAGCTAAAGGGGGAATCTATTCAGCCCTGGATACAACATATCGAACTTTGAGAGGTCCATTAAACGCTCGAGTAGCTGTTGTAAAGGGTGAAGCGTTCGATGCTCTTTCTCTTCAACCTGAAGATACACCTCTTATTACTGATTATTATTCTGAGTTGCTAAGAAGTGCTGAGCAAGGTGGAATTTCAAGAAACCATAATGTTCGAGCTGTTGGTTCCCTTATTTTATCTGAAGGAAAAGATTTTATGGTTCCTTATTTGAAGGTGATGACTGAAGAAAACCGTGCAGATGTGGAAGGGCTGGCTATGTTTAGTGATGATAAACTGACAGGTAAGTTAGGAATAAAAGAATCGACCATGTACATAATCTTAGCTGATCAAAAAAAGAAAAATTTATCCTTAACAATAAAGGTTAATAATGATAAAAAGAACCATGATAAAAATTATGTGAATGTAGATATCCTCAAAATTAAAAGGAAATTGGAAGTTAACGAAAATAAGGGGGAAATAGCAGCTAACATCCATTTAGATGTAACGCTGGGAATTACGGAGTATGCAACCGATCAATTGTATGAAAAAAAAGAGATTGAAAAACTCAATAAAAAAATACAGCGTGAATTAAATAAATTGGCAGCAACGACCATAAATAAAATGCAAGGGGCTAATTGTGACGCTTTAGGGATAGGTGAAAGAGTAAAAGCATACCATAATCAAACTTGGAAAGTACTTGATTGGGAAAAGGTTTATCCAGAAATACCGATAGAAATTCAGTTTAAATCGGCAATCATCAATCATGGAATTACCAATTAAAAAAGAATGGCAGCCCTCATAAAATGGAGGCTGCCATTCAATAACTTTCCCTTACATTTTCGTGTTCATGTCTAATACTCCACCAAAGAAGGCCGAATGCGAATAAGAATAAAGCACCTGTTACATAAAAGACGGAGGAAATCCCTGCCTGGCCTGCTACAATTCCGCCAAGAGCAGGTCCAACCACATTTCCAAGGAAGCGGAAGCTTTGATTATATCCAAGTACTTCCCCTTGCATCTCAAGTGGTGCCTCCATTCGAATATAAGCGGTAATGCAAGGGAGCATGCCACCTACGGCCATACCAAATAAGAATCTTAATAGAACAAGCTGCCAAAGTTCGGTCACAAGCGCTTGTGGAACAATTAATATCGCAGCGAGCGCCAGAAGAATCATTAATACTTTTTCGTACCCAATGTCATCTCCTAGTTTTCCCCATTGCCGAGTGAGAAGCAAATTGCCAAACCCGGTTGCTGAAAATGCTAAACCTGACAGAAAGGCTACGCTGCCTACTCTCGTCAATTCGCTTACATAAAGAGCGAGGAGGGGTTGAATGCTGAAATTACCTACTTGAATAATTAAGGCAATAATCATCACCATGATGAGCATGCGACGATTTAGGATTAATTTGATCACGTCTTTTCGAGTGTGAGGATTTCTTGTTTTTACATTTTCAGGCTGTTTAATTTCTTTGATGCCGAATAAGACGACTGTTGTCGCAATGATAATGGAAGCAGCTGTGATGATGAATGTGTATTGAAAGCCGAAAGTGTCTGCCATCATTCCGCCAATCAATGGTCCGAAGAGACTTCCTGCCACATTGCCCATTTGAAGAGTGCCAAGTGTTTTACCAGCTTCATTTTTGGATGTTTGTTTTGATATGAGGGCAATAGAGGTTGGGATGAAACCAGTGACCACACCCATGAGCATTCTTAAAATGAAAAGACCCATGACACTGTTCATGATACCCATGAAGAAAATGGAGATGGCAATTCCGTATCCGGTTATAAGGAGAATCGGCTTAAATCCATATTTATCACCAACCCTACCCCACAGAGGTGATACTAAAAAGGCGGTCAAAAAAGTAACACCAAAAACAAAACCTGACCACCGCTGAACATAATCGCTGCTGAAATCTCCAAATGTACTAATATACAGGGAGATAAATGGAAGAACCATCGTTGCACTAGCTGCCACTAGGAAGTTACATATCCACATAATGAGCAGATTGCGCTTTTTGATACTAATATAAAACACCTTCTTAAATATTAATTATTTCGGTTTCCTAAATATTAGTATAAATTAAACGTTGTAAAATTCAACCTTGTAGCCTCGATAGCAGCAGCGTCAGTAAGTAAAAAAATGGCCCAATCGACCTGATTGGGCCTCTGTTTATTCAAATTTAATGGAATACATTAGTTCATACTCTTTTATGACACCTCTCAAAGCTTCGAGGCTGCGCATGTAATATGCGTCTTCCGGTTTAGACTCCAATTCTCCGGATAATTTTTCAACGGCAGCTTTCAATGAATCGTTATAATTAGGAAACTCTCCTTCAAAAGGCTTTACCATTTTTAACGGAATATTCGCCTGTTCCCGAAAGGCAAGTGCCTTCCTTTCGTGGAAAAAAGGGACATCAACTTGATTTGGGTTGTGTAAATCACCTTGTTTCGGATGAGTTAACACTGATAAAATGCGAACTGTGTATGTATCTTGTCGTACATTGGTAATTTCTCCAATATATTTGCCCGTTTTATTAAAAGCTGTTACAATTTGTCCAATTTCCATGAAATAACCTCCTCCTGTATAATCCTCCAATACTCTCTATTATGAGATAGTCGTTTGGAAAATGAAAGAAGGGTGATTTTTTTCTGGAAATCCTGTAAAGTGTTTTTTGGAGGGCTTGGTTATGAAGAAATTTCAAGGAATGTTTTTTATTTTGCTTTTCATTTTCACTTTAAGTGCCTGTGGTACAAAAAATGGAAGCGAAATAAAGCTAACGGATGAAGAAGTAACGAGCAATGATCAATCTGAGAAGAAAGAAGGAGATGCAGAAATGACTGAACAAGTAGTTTATCCACAATTAACAACAGAAGTGGCTGAAGATGAAAAATTGGTGCAAATGAATACAAATATGGGCTCCATCAAAATCAAACTTTTTCCAAAGCAGGCACCTAAAACAGTAGAAAACTTTGTGACTCATGCAAAAGATGGCTACTATAACGGAATTATCTTCCACCGTGTTATTCCAGATTTCATGATTCAAGGTGGAGACCCAACTGGAACCGGAAGAGGCGGAGAAAGCATTTACGGAGATTCCTTTGAAGATGAATTCTCTATGGAGCTTTTCAACTTACGTGGTGCCCTTTCGATGGCAAATGCAGGCCCTAATACAAATGGCAGCCAATTTTTTATTGTCCAAAACAGCAAAATGGATCCACGCTTGAAAAGCCAACTTGAAAGTGCGGGATTCCCGAAAGAAATCATCGATGCGTACATTGAAAATGGCGGAACGCCGCATCTTGACCACAAACACACAGTGTTTGGACAAGTAGTTGAAGGGATGGACGTTGTCGACCAGATTGCAAATGTAAAAACTGCTCCTGGAGACAAACCTCTTGAAGACGTTGTGATTGAAAGTATCGATATTATTAAAGAATAGCGAGAAGCCGCCATTTTGGCGGCTTTTCATTTCTTTTCACAATATTGTCGTTGGTGTTGAAAGACATAAATTGATATAATTTGAGTATATCGATAATGGAAAGGATGTTTTCCTTGATCTCTATCATCAATTCTTTTGTTCTATATATGCCATTTCTATATTTCCCCGAAGATAAATCGGAATATATTCCCGCTGCTATCACTATGACGATATTTGGAATCGTTGCTATACTTACTTTTGTGCTGATAAAAAGGGTTTCTAAAAAGCAAGAGGCCAAAACAAAGGAATTAGAAGAGCAGATTAATCGCGAACGGCAAAACGAGCATCTATGAGATAGGTGCTTTTTCTAATTCATCGGATAAATCACTTTTTTCATGGCAACAATGAGGAGAAAATGGATCTTTGACGGAGGGTTAAGCGTGAAAAAGTATTTTTTGCTCATTGTTTGCCTTTTTCTAATAGGATGTACAAATAAACTTCCAAAAGAATTAGACATTGATATGAAAAACGGAGATGGAGATTCACTCGGGAAAATTAAGCTTAAGGAGCAGGCTGCAGGGGTTAAATTCTCCGTAAATCTAAAAGGGCTGTCACCAGGCGAACACGCCATCCATATTCATAATCAAGGAACTTGTACACCACCTGAATTCCTTTCAGCGGGAGATCATTATAATCCCGATAAAAAAGAACACGGACTTCTCAATCCAAAAGGGGCACACGCTGGGGATTTGCCTAACTTAGTTGTCGGAGAAGATGGAAAAGCGAAGGTGTCTTTTACTGCGAAAGAAGTTACTTTGGAAGAAAGTAAAAAAACCTTATACACAAAGGACGGTACATCGATCGTTATTCATGCTGGAACAGATGACGGAATGACACAGCCGGCAGGGGATTCTGGAGAAAGAATAGCATGTGGAGAAATATCAAAAGATCGAAAGCCAGTAAGTAAGAAGCCAAATAAGACGAAGCCTAAGCCGATGTAAGGATAGGGCAGATAGATTAAATACTATCTGCCTGCAACATTCACTCTAACTAAATGCCTGTTTCAGCCTTTTTAGCCCTTCTTCCACAATCGAGCGATGACAAGCTATATTTAGCCGAATAAAGTTTTCGCCGCCTGGTCCATAGGCATCTCCGAAATTTACTGCAAGCTTGCCTTTTTCCAGCAATTTTTCAGGCAACTCTTTATCTTCCAAGCCGGTTTTACTACAATCAATCCAGATGAGATAGGATCCTTCTGGTTCAATCACTTCTAGCTCAGGAAGATTGGCTGCTAATTCCGTTTTGACAAACTCTATATTTGAACGTATGTATGCAAGTACGTCATCCAACCATTGCTCACCGTGTAAATAAGCGGCTTCCATTGCAATGGTCCCGAAAGTATTTAATGTAAAAAAGCCCTCTTTCATATGGATTTCGGATATCTTTTTCCGCATGTCTTCATTCGGTACAACCATAAATGATGACTGCAAACCTGCAAGGTTAAAAGTCTTGCTCGGAGCCATAAAGGTTAGTGTAAAGTCCGCATAAGAAGGCTCTAAAGAACCAATGGGGATATGTTTAAACGGAGGAGCTACAAGATCGGCATGTATTTCATCGGAAGCAATGATAACACCGTATTTTCTACAAAGCTCGGCCATTGTTACGAGTTCATCTTTTGTCCATACTCTTCCTCCGGGATTATGCGGGCTGCATAATAAAAATAACTTTACTCCGCTTTTTAACTTTTCTTCAAAATCATTGAAATCTATTTCATATCTTCCATTTTTCATTTGCAAAGGAGAATTAACTACCTCTCTCATATTGTTTTCAATCATATTAAAAAAAGGAGTGTAAACTGGTGACTGCAGAAGAACTTTATCTCCCGGTTCAGTAAAGGCCCGAATCGCAGTACCAATCGATGGAACAACTCCAGGGCTGTACCTTAGCCATGCAGGTTTGATTTCCCACCTATGGCGTTTTTTTATCCAGCTGACAATCGCATTTTCAGTGCTCTCTTCCACAATCGTATAGCCGAAAATCCCATGCTCCAAGCGGTGTTTCATCGCCTCGAGCACTGGTTCAGGCGGACGAAAATCCATGTCGGCCACCCACATTGGCAGTAAATCATCCTTTCCGAAGACGGCTTTCATACCATCCCATTTCACCGATGAAGTATTTTTTCTATCAATAAACTTGTCCATTTTATTTCTCCCTCCTTGAGTGAAAAGCTCATTTCTCCAATCATATGTCTACAATAAATGAATTTCAAGAAAAGGATTGATCACTTTGGATAAAATTCTGAATTTCTTCAAACACCTCTTCAGGCTTTTCTTCAGGAATTAAGTGGCCGGCTCCTGAGAGGATGACAAGCTTTGAATTTGGCAAATCATTGGCAAGGCGCTTGCCAATATCGGGGGGCACGACACGATCATGTTCTCCCCATATAAGCAGGCAGGGTGTATCAATGGTAAGGAGCACCTTAGAGTCAAGGTCTCCTTCCCGATGGCGAATCATTTTTGTAAGCGCGCGGAAAATATACGGATCATCAAAAGGTGCCGAATAACCGTTAATCATTTCTTCATCTATGATCGCTTTATCATAAACAACATGATTTAAATTGCCGATCACACCGGTTTTTCCTAAATGGTATTTCACGAATCGATGAAAAAATGGTAGATAGGATGATAATACGAGGTGTTTCTTAGATCGTGGCAAATATCCCGAACTGGATAAAAGTATGCCTTTTTTGATAAAACCAGGTCGCTGATTCAGCATGTTTAAAACAATTTGTCCCCCCATAGAGTGACCGGCGGCATATATATTTTGATCACCCATTTTCTCAAGCAACTGAAGCACTGTTTTTGAAACGCTTTCATAAGAATAGCGATAATTCCTTGCTTTACCGCTTTTTCCAAATGGAGGGAGGTCTATCAAAATAAGATTAAAATCTTTAATCAATAACGGTACGAGCTTACGGAAGCTAAAGGAAGACGATAAAAATCCATGCAGCAAAACAATGGTATTTTTCGATTGTGAATGAAGGTATTTTTCATAATAAAGATCAATGTCATTGATCTTAACGCAATGGGTAGAAGGAATTTCCTGCATTGTATCACCTCTTAATATATACTTTACCCTGTTTTAAGAAGAAAATAAAAACGACTGTGAAACAAAATAGAAAAAAATTGCAAACATAAAGAGGTTTGAAAGGGTTTGCTTGGGGAAAAATTTCTATAAGCCATGTGGAACAACTTTGATTCTAAGCATTCTCTATGTTATAATTTACAATTGCGTAAAATAGGAGAAAATCTAATATAAACTAGGAGTGTTTCCATGACTACAAAATATGAAACAGGCGATGTAATTACAGGAAAGGTAACAGGTATTCAAGCGTATGGAGCGTTTGTTGCGCTAGACGACCAAACACAAGGGCTTGTCCACATTTCTGAAATTAAACATGGCTTTGTAAAAGACATTAACGAATTTTTATCAGTCGGGGATGAAGTAAAGGTAAAGGTACTGAATGTTGATGAGGCAAAGGGAAAAATTAGCCTGTCGATTCGAGCAACAGAAGAAGCACCGAAGCAACAACAGGAGCCAAAAAAACCTCGTCGCCAAGGTACGGTGAAAACAGAGGACACTGGAAATGAAGGCTTCAACACGTTAAAAGATAAGCTCCAAGAGTGGATCGATCAATCTGAACGAAATGATTTAATAAAAAAATAATTTTCCAGGAGAGGATATCCTTCATTTAGGGGGAGATCCTCTCTTTTTTGTCACTAGTAATAATATCGCTCGGATTGAAAATATGTTACTATTTATTTGACCGAAAATAAGTCACAAGGGGAGGAAATAACGTGATTCCTTATAAACATGAACCTTTTACAGACTTTTCAAAAGAAGAGAATAAACAAGCATTTGAAGCAGGTTTACATCTGGTAAAAAGCTATCTTGGTCAAGAGTATCCGCTCATTATTGGCGGTGAACGCATTACTACTGAAGAAAAAATAGTGTCTGTTAATCCATCTAATAAAGAAGAAATAGTCGGCCGTGTATCAAAAGCAAACAAGGAGCTTGCAGAAAAAGCAATGAACAGTGCACTTGCAGCTTTTGAGACATGGAAAAAAACAAAAGCCGAATTTCGAGCAGATGTTTTATTTAAAGCAGCTACGATTATTCGTCGCCGTAAACATGAATTTTCCGCACTTTTAGTGAAAGAAGCAGGGAAGCCTTGGAATGAAGCAGATGCAGATACAGCAGAAGCGATTGACTTTTTGGAATATTATGCACGGCAAATGATAGAGTTAAAGGATGGAAAACGTGTAGAAAGCCGTCCCGGTGAATACAATCGCTACGATTATATACCGCTTGGTGTAAGCGTCGTCATTTCTCCTTGGAATTTTGCGCTTGCTATAATGGCAGGAACGACTGTTGCCGCAATGGTAACCGGAAATACGGTATTATTAAAACCAGCATCAACAACGCCAGTAATAGCAGCAAAGTTTATTGAAGTACTAGAAGAAGCGGGTATGCCAAAAGGGGTCGTCAATTATATACCTGGAAGCGGCTCTGAAGTAGGAGACTACTTGGTAGATCATCCGAAAACGCGTTTTATTAGTTTTACAGGATCCCGGGAAGTGGGGACTCGTATTTACGAGCGTGCCTCGAAAGTGAATGAAGGCCAAATTTGGCTAAAGCGTGTCATCGCCGAAATGGGCGGTAAAGATACAATCGTAGTGGACAAGGATGCCGACCTTGAATTAGCTTCCCAGTCCATTGTTAAATCTTCCTTTGGATTTTCAGGTCAAAAATGCTCGGCGTGTTCACGTGCAATTATTGTGGAAGATGTATATAATCAGGTGCTGGAACGTGCCGTTGCGTTAACAAAGGAATTAACAATTGGGAATCCGGAAACTCAGGCTCACTTTATGGGTCCCGTAAATGACCAAAATGCGTACGATAAAATAATGAATTATATAGAAATTGGCAAGGAAGAAGGAGAACTAAAGGTGGGTGGAGATGGAGACGACTCTAAGGGCTACTTCGTAAACCCAACGATTTTCGCCGGGCTTGATCCGGAAGCACGATTAATGAAAGAAGAAATTTTTGGACCTGTTGTTGCTTTTGCAAAAGCAAAGAATTTTAAAGAGGCCATTCAAATTGCGAATAACACAGACTTTGGATTAACCGGTGCAGTTATTACGAATAACCGTGAACATATGGAGTTTGCCCGCCAAGAATTCCATGTCGGCAATCTGTATTTCAACCGTGGCTGCACAGGCGCGATCGTCGGCTATCAGCCATTTGGAGGATTTAATATGTCCGGTACAGATTCAAAAGCTGGGGGTCCAGATTACCTCCTATTGCATTTACAGGCAAAAACCACGTCTGAAATGTATTAATTCTCTTCACAAGTCATAAATTCGACAGGGGATTGATAGAGATGACGATAAATACAAAAGAAATAATAGAACAAACCGATAAATACGGTGCGAAAAATTATCATCCGCTTCCAATTGTTATTTCGGAAGCACAAGGGGTATGGATAAAAGACCCTGAAGAAAAAAAATATCTGGATATGTTGAGTGCATATTCGGCGGTTAACCAAGGCCACCGCCATCCAAAAATTATTCAAGCTTTAAAAGATCAAGCTGACAGGGTAACATTGACCTCCCGCGCTTTTCATAGCGATCAACTTGGCCCTTGGTATGAAAAAATTTGCAACCTGACGAATAAAGATATGGTATTGCCAATGAACACTGGCGCAGAAGCAGTGGAAACAGCAATCAAAGCTGCGAGGCGCTGGGCGTATGAAGTAAAAGGTGTTGCTAATAATAAGGCTAAAATCATCGCTTGTGAAGGCAATTTTCATGGAAGAACAATGACTGCAGTTTCCCTTTCCTCTGAAGAAGAATATAAAAGTGGCTTCGGACCAATGCTTCCTGGTATCCAGCTGATTCCATATGGCGATCTAGAAGCACTGAAACAGGCAATTACTCCCGAAACAGCAGCATTTTTGATTGAGCCTATCCAAGGAGAAGCCGGCATTATCATCCCACCTGCCGGATTTTTGAAAGCGGCTTATGAGCTTTGTAGAGAAAATAATGTTATATTTATTGCTGATGAAATTCAAGCAGGACTTGGACGCACCGGAAAAATGTTTGCCTGCGATTGGGATGGCGTCGAACCCGATATGTATGTGTTAGGGAAAGCGCTAGGGGGCGGAGTATACCCAATCTCCTGTGTGGCAGCAAACCGTGACATTCTCGGAGTCTTTAACCCAGGATCACATGGTTCTACCTTTGGAGGCAATCCGCTCGCATGCGCAGTGTCAATTGCAGCCCTTGAGGTAATTGAAAATGAAAAGCTTTCCGAGCGATCGCTTGAACTTGGGCAATATTTTATGTCAAAATTAAAAGAAATCGAACATCCGGCGATAAAGGAAGTAAGAGGCAAAGGGTTATTCATTGGTGTCGAGTTGACTGAAAATGCACGCCCATATTGCGAAGCTTTAAAAACAGAAGGGCTTCTTTGCAAGGAAACACATGACACCGTCATCCGCTTTGCACCTCCATTGATTATTACAAAAGAGGAATTGGATTGGGCGATTGAACGTATTAAAAAAGTTCTTTCATAATGATATAATTAATCTGATTACACAATAAAGAGGCGAAAAAAACGATGGCAGAAAATCTAAACTTATTTACATCAACACAAGAGGTAATTAAAGATGGCCTCAACAAGCTTGGTTTTGGCGAAGAAATGTATGAGCTCCTTAAAGAACCGATGAGAATGTTGACAGTCCGGATTCCAGTTCGGATGGACGACGGTTCAGTTAATGTTTATACAGGATTTCGTGCACAGCATAATGACTCAGTTGGCCCAACAAAAGGCGGTGTCCGTTTCCACCCAGAAGTGACTGAGGAAGAAGTAAAGGCAATGTCCATGTGGATGAGTATTAAATGCGGGATTGTCAATCTTCCATATGGTGGTGGTAAAGGCGGCATCATTTGTGATCCACGTACAATGTCGATGGGTGAAATTGAACGTCTCAGCCGTGGATATGTTCGTGCAATCAGCCAAGTGGTTGGACCGACAAAAGATATACCTGCACCAGACGTGTACACTAACTCCCAAATCATGGCTTGGATGATGGATGAGTATAGCCGACTTCGTGAAAATGATTCTCCAGGTTTTATCACTGGGAAACCAATCGTGCTTGGTGGTTCCCAAGGCAGGGAGAAAGCAACTGCCCAAGGTGTAACAATTTGTATTGAAGAAGCTGCAAAGAAACGTGGAATAGATTTGAAAGATGCAAGAATTGTCATTCAAGGGTTCGGTAACGCAGGAAGCTTCCTGTCTAAGTTCCTTTATGATGCTGGGGCAAAAATCGTAGGTATCTCTGATGCCTACGGAGCACTCCATGATCCAGATGGACTTGATATTGATTATTTGCTTGACCGCCGAGACAGCTTTGGAACAGTAACAACATTATTTGAAAATACAATAACAAATAAAGAACTATTTGAACTTGATTGTGACATTATTGTACCAGCAGCGGTCGCCAACCAAATAACTGCTGATAATGCACCTAATATTAAAGCCTCCATTGTGGTTGAGGCTGCTAATGGCCCGACTACTGAGGAAGCAACAAAAATTTTAACGGAACGAGGTATTTTACTTGTTCCAGATGTTTTGGCAAGTGCAGGAGGCGTAACCGTATCCTATTTTGAGTGGGTTCAAAACAATCAGGGCTATTATTGGACTGAAGAAGAAGTGAATGAAAAACTACAAACTAAGCTTGTCAACGCATTTGAAAATGTCTATAATACGGCCGAGAGTCGCAGAGTAAATATGCGTCTTGCGGCATATATGGTAGGCATGCGTAACGTAGCGGAAGCATCTAGATTTAGAGGATGGGTTTAAGAACAAAAGCGGAAGCGCCTAAAATAGGCGTCTCCGCTTTTCTTATTTCTTGAAAATCTTTTCATGTTCAGCTAGAGTATTACCATATAGGTTTTGCGACCATTTTGGGAGGTATATCATGGGACATATTAAGTTAGATTATTCAAAGGCACTTGGTTTTTTTGGAGAGCATGAAATTACCTATTTGCAAGCAGCTGTACAAACTGCGCATAATCAATTGCATGAAAAGACTGGAGCAGGCAACGATTACCTTGGGTGGATTGACCTCCCGGTTGACTACAATCGTGAAGAATTTTCCCGCATTCAAAAAGCGGCGGAAAAAATTAAGAGTGACAGTGATGTATTGCTAGTAATCGGCATAGGCGGTTCTTATTTGGGTGCTCGTGCAGCCATTGAAATGCTTAACCACAGCTTTTACAATGCTCTTCCGAAAGATAAGCGAAAAACCCCACAAGTTCTATTTGTTGGAAATAATATTAGTTCTACATATATGACCGATGTGATGGACCTGCTAGATGGGAAAGATTTTTCTATTAACGTTATTTCCAAGTCAGGTACTACGACAGAACCTGCTCTTGCATTCCGGATTTTCCGTAAATTGCTCGAAGAAAAATACGGAAGAGAAGAAGCTAAGTCAAGAATATATGCAACGACGGATCAAACAAAAGGTGCACTCAAGACTCTTTCTAATGAAGAAGGCTATGAAACATTTGTCATTCCGGATGATGTCGGTGGCCGATATTCTGTATTGACAGCAGTTGGATTGCTCCCTATTGCAGTAAGCGGTGTTGAAATCGAGGAAATGATGAAGGGGGCAGCTGATGCACGAGACGAATTCAGTAGCCCTGAACTTGAAAAAAATATCGCTTATCAATACGCGGCGATCCGAAACGTTCTTTACAATAAAGGCAAAACAATCGAAATGCTCATTAATTATGAACCTGGGCTGCAATATTTTTCAGAGTGGTGGAAACAGCTATTTGGAGAAAGTGAAGGAAAAGACCAAAAAGGAATTTTTCCTGCATCGGCTAACTTTTCAACAGACTTGCATTCGCTTGGACAATACGTACAAGAAGGTCGCCGTGATCTGTTCGAAACCGTCATTAAGGTTCAATCGTCACGACATGAAATTGTCATTGAAAGTGAGGCGAGCGATCTAGACGGATTGAATTATCTTGAAGGCAAAACCGTTGATTTCGTGAATGATAAAGCTTTTGAAGGTACATTATTGGCTCATACAGACGGCGGGGTGCCAAACTTAGTCGTTGAAATTCCTGCAATGGACGCATACACATTTGGATACCTAGTTTACTTCTTTGAAAAGGCATGTGCCTTAAGTGGTTACTTACTCGGCGTCAATCCATTTGACCAACCAGGCGTGGAAGCTTATAAAGTGAATATGTTCGCACTTCTTGGAAAACCGGGCTTTGAAGAGAAAAAAGCAGAGCTGGAAAAACGTTTATAATTTATGAAGTAAGGAGGCCCTTCGACTGATCGAAGGGGCCTCTTTTTCTTCATATTGATAAAAAGTATAGCTTTTGTTTTCTTTGGGACAATAAAAGAAAACAAAGGAGTGTGCAAAAATGATTCAAATTGAATCAACGCTGGAAGGCAGACGGTTTAATTTACATAAGCTTGAACAGCTACTGAAGCCAAAAGGCTATGTGATTGGCGGGAACTGGGACTATGACAGGGGATTCTTTGATTATAAAATGGCTGACGACGGTGGATATCAATATTTACGTATACCATTTACCGCTGTTGAGGGTCAGCTTGATTCTCGTGGTGTGATTGTCAGTATGGGAACCCCATTCGTAATATCACATGTATACCAAAAAGGTCTTGATGACCATGCGGATAGCAGTAATATGTCGGCTGCTTTTAATCAATTTTCTGAGCCGCAGGATCCTGACGGAACGATTGATGAACAGTATGTACAAATGGGAAAAGAGCTTATTCAGGAAATAGAATCCTTGCTAGCATTTTGAAAAAAAATGGGAGGCTTTTTCGGTTGAAAAAGCCTCCGCTATAAAGATTATTGAGATTTGATGCGAAGTGCTACAACATCCCTGCAGTTTACGATTATTAACTCGTCATGTTCTTCGTGACATTTTGTAAAGTTTGCACAGCAAGAATCGTCATCAAAGTCAATGAACCTTACATTTCGAATTTCTTCGCTGCTTTTTAAAAATAAGTCTACTCTCTGTAGCTTTCTCAATTCAGCTATTTCTCTACAGATACAACTTCCGCAACGACGTCCCTCTCTTTCGAATTCGCGACCGCGTTCATGCTCGCAACGTTCGCAACCACGTTCATGCTCGCCTCTTTCTTCACGACATTCGCATTCTACTCTTCTCCGACGTCGTCTGCGGGATTCTTCCCTTTCAAAAAAATCATCGTCATGCCACATTTACGAATCGCTCCTTATTATTTTTTAAAGCCTATCGGCCTTTGTTAATAATATATTGACGAACGCCGTGCATTGATTGGACAGACAGTCTGGTTAAAATGACCATTTTTCATATACTTATCTATATCGAGAAAGTTTTTGCTGCTGGAAGCGTTGACAAATAGATGAAAGGTTTCTACATGCATGAAAAAACCTATCATGTACATTAGAGCCGTCCGGTTCCCTTTATTTACTAGAGAGAATTTTTGCTACCTGCTAAAAGTCATCAAAATCTCTTTCGCACTCACGCTCTTCACGAATACCTCTCACATCATCAAAATCATCGCAGAATCGCTCATGTCTTACTTCCCGACATTCACAAATAAACCTTCTCCGACGCCGCCGTCTGCGCTCTTCTACACCTCTTACTTCTTCATCAAATTCAAAAAACATACATATCCCACTCCTTAATATTTTTAAAAGCCGATCGGCCTTTGTTAGTAATATATTGAGAAGTAAAGTGCATTGCTTGGACAGACTGTCTGGTGATATCGAACATTTTTTATTTCAGTCATTCAATAGGCTGTGTTATAATGGATAGCGTTGAAAGAAAGCTGGAACAGATATGTTCCAATGAAAGAAGGAAAAAGAATGGAATTAGCAACTACGATACTAGGGATTACAGTTTCATCTGCTGCTATGATCGCTCTTTTGAAAATTATTGCGATTGATATTGTCCTTTCAGGAGATAATGCAATCGTGATTGCAATGGCAACGAGAAATTTGCCGAAGGAACAACAAAATAAAGCGATTTTATGGGGAACAGCTGGAGCCGTTACTTTACGTATCTTGTTTGCTGTTATTATCGTTTGGCTATTACAAATTCCATATGTAAATATTATCGGAGGCGCTTTGCTTCTTTGGATTGCCTATAAAGTGCTTCTCGGTGGCGAAGAAGATACAAATATATCCGCTCATAATGGCTTAATGAAAGCAATTGGAACGATCATCATGGCGGATGTTGTCATGAGCCTTGATAATGTTGTTGCGGTTGCAGGTGCAGCGGACGGACATATTGTGATGATTGCCATTGGAGTAGCAATTAGTATTCCAATTATGATTTTCGGTTCGAAATTTATTGTAAAAGCGATGGAGAAGTATAGCTGGATAGGCTATGTGGGTTCAGGAATACTTGCTTGGACTGCAGGAGAAATGATTATGAGGGACAAGCATATCATTGAATTTATAGGGATTTCCCATGGCCTTATAACGTATATGATTATTATTATTTTGACGACGCTTGTACTTACAGCTGGATACACCTCAAACAAAAAAGCAGCATCAAAACGAAGAGTAAAGCAATATGGTTAATGAAAAAGGGACCGGCCAATTTCAATTGGCCGGTCTATTTTTTTTGAGATGCTGTATTCTGTAATTCCTCGATTGCTTGGAGCACAAGTGTCACCGCCTGGCTCATGGCAGCTCCTCCGCCAAACGCTGCTGCCACGCCTACTGTTTCAAGAATTTCTTCTTCCTTACAGCCACTATCCAAACAGCCTTTTGTATGATAAATAATGCAATATTCATCTTGTGCGAAAATACTGATACCGAGAGCGATTAGTTGTTTCTCCTTTTGTTGTAAAGCTCCTTCCTCAAAACAAGCCTTTGTAAAAGCATTATATGCCTCAGCAAGCTTCGGCATTTTTTGAGTAAAAGTACCAAGTCCTTCTTTATATTCTTGCAAAGCCGATTCAATAAACTCCTTTTGTTCCAATTGATTCATCTCCTTTCCTGAATAGTATTGCTAACAGCCCTTTTGTTATACTACAAAAAACGCATTAGATTGAAACCGAAAAAGCTCTCGGCCTTTTAACGAGGTTGACCTAATAATATTAACCATGCTATGATTTCGGTGATTGCAAATAAATTGTTTATTTTGTATTTTTTGTTTATTAAAAGGTGCATGTTGAGAAATCGAATTGGAAGGAGGAGACTCATGAAAAAGAAAATATTTATCTTGGGAGAATTAAATGTAGATTTAATCTTCACAGGCAATGATGTTACACCAGAGTGGAATAAAGAAAAATTAGTGGATGGTTTTGAGCAGGCTCTTGGTTCTTCCTCGGCAATTACTGCAAGTTGTTTGGCAGGTCTAGGATTCGATGTTTATTTTGTAGGGGTTGTGGGAGACGATCCATTTGGTCATTTTTGTACTGAGCAACTAAAGAAAAATGGTGTAAACGCAAAATACGTTACGTTCGACCGGAATTTAAAAACTGGAGTTACTCTATCCCTCTCAACGAATGTTGATCGTGCATTATTAACATACATGGGGGCAATCCCTAAATTGCACGAAAGATATTTGCCGGAATCTTTATTTGCGGAGGCAGACCATATTCATTTTGGATCATATTTTCTCCAAGAGGAAATGAAGGAGAAATGGAAAGAGATTTTTGAGAAGGCTCAAAAACATTCTATTAGCACTTCATTTGATACCGGTTGGGACCCCAATAATCAATGGGATCGAGACAATATTATCAAATTGCTAGAGTTTACAGACTTTTTCATTCCTAGCGAAAAAGAGTTATTTCAAATCTTACAAATAAATGGTATAGAAGATATCATCGGAAATCTTCCCGATAAAAGAAGAGTGGTCGCGGTAAAAAGAGGGGCAGAGGGCTCAGTACTAATTGATCAAGATAGTGATGTTATTAAGGAAAAGGCCTTTGAAATTCTTCCAGTAGATACAACAGGGGCGGGTGATTCATTTAATGCAGGTCTAATAGCAGGATACTTATCCGGTATTAAAGAAAGAGAGTTATTGAAATTCGCAAATGCATGTGGGGCAATGGCGACATTAAGAATTGGTGGTGCCAGTAGTGTACCAACATGGGAACAGGTTGAAGAGTTTTTACATAATCATCTAAGCTAGTAGTAACATAAAAAAAGCTTGTATAAAAACTAGGTAAGTTTCAATACAAGCTTTTTTTTGAAAAGCTTAATCCTCCCAAAGCTCCTCCATCAAATCCTCGACCTCTTTTCGAAGTTTCTTAGTTTCATCTGCCAAAACTGTAACTTTATTACCTTCAATTTTGACCACATCTCCTGTAGTTGCTTCCTTAGGGAAGATTGTTTTGTCAAAATCCTTTGTTTTCCCATTGATTTCAACTACAACCCAATTTTCCTCAAATCGATCGATGATTCCCTTCACGACGTCACATCCTTATTTTGGAGTAAAGGAAGTTTGTGTCTTATATGTTTTTCCTTTATATGTCGAGGTAATATCAACTTTTACAGTATACCCTTTTGCAGCTCTGCTAATTTTTACAGGCAGCTTTTTGCCAACCGTCCCGTTATATGGCGTTTTTGTACTCTTGTAATTGAATACTGCTTTGTACTTCGTTCCATTTGGAAGGCCCTTTACAGTTAGATTGATCGTTGAATATTGCTTTGGCGATTTATTATCCAATGTTGCTGTTAATTTATAAGAAACAGGTTTCGGTGCAGGACTAGTGGGCTGGGTCGTTGATTGAACATTAAAATTTATCGTGCTGCCGTTCGAAGTAGCTTTAATCGTACCTTGCTTATCTGTTCGGTACACTTTTGTTTGCGCTGTATTAAGCCGATTTAATGTTTCCGAGGTAGGGTGGTTATAACGATTTCCTTTGCCGACGCTAATAACCGCATATTTTGGTTTAACGATATTTAAAAACTCTTTCGATGTTGCTCCCTTTGCGCCGTGATGACTTACTTTTAACACATCTACCTTAGATAACACTTTCTTGGAGATCATATCTTTTTCAGATTTATCTTCAGCATCTCCCGTGAATAAAAAGGTGTTTTTATTATATTTTATATGGAGTACAGCACTCCAATTGTTTAAATCGCTTTTCGTATAAGTATTTACGGGAGCAATAAATTTAGCCGTAACTGATGTATCCTTTAAAGGCAACTTTACTCCAGATTTAGCAGTCTTAATCGTCCTCTTTTCCCGCTTGACAGCATTTAAAAAGTCCCTGTATGCCTGAGTGGTATGAGATACCTTCGGTGCATAAATGTTTTTGACAACAAAAGCATCCAGCACTTCATCTAAACCGCCTATATGGTCCGCATCAGGATGTGTTGCAACCATAATATCAATCGTTTTCACCTTTTGCTTCTTTAAATATGCAACAACTTGATGCCCCTTTGCCTTATTTCCAGCATCAATAAGAATATTTTCACCAGCAGGCGTTTTAATATAAATAGAGTCACCTTGACCAACGTCAATAAAGTGAACTACCATATTTTTGGTTGCTGCGGTCGATGTGAATGGCATAATAGACAGTAACAACATTGTAATTACTGATAAAATAATAACTTTACTTTTTTTCATGATGTCTCCCTTGATGTATGTTTAATTTTCTTATATTTATATGAATTTAAAAATTAAAAAATGCTCTCTGCTATTTTCCTTTCATATGATTAAAATGTATTCCCTTATTAATTTGAATAACTTAGTCGGAGGTATGACATGGTTTCTGACCTTAAAATTATAAACTGGAGGTAAATTTTTACAATAAAATAATAAAAATAAAAAAAGAAATTCAATACTGAAATTTAGAAACAAAAAAACGCCGTATCCTATAAAAGGGTACGGCGTTTTATTTTATGGAGAATAGCGGGCTCGAACCGCTGACCTCTACACTGCCAGTGTAGCGCTCTCCCAGCTGAGCTAATCCCCCGTTCGAAATGAACTACATTTTCTATTATAGTAAGTTTTAAAAAAAGTGCAAGCATTATTTTCAACTAATTATCTCAATTCCTTGAACATCCTCGATATTTGATATTGTATAGTAAATATTTGTAACTGGCCGTTTTTCACTTACTCTCGTTTTTAATTCAAGCAAAAGAGAGGATTCATCTTTTAAATCTTTTATTCGAGTATGTGTTACTGTTATTTTTTCTTCTGTAAGTCTTTCTAGCACTTTATCCAAACTCTCCTGCTTACTTACCGTAATTTTTATAATCAAATCTCTCTTTAATAGCTTTCTTGGTCCAAGCTTTGCCAAGGCGAAAGGGATGAATTCAACGCTAATGATAAGCAGTACAACACCAGCAACAGCTTCTACATAAAAACCGGCGCCTACCGTTATCCCGATACCTGCCGCGCCCCAAATCATGGCTGCGGTCGTAAGACCTGAAATATGGTCATTTCCTCTTCTTAAAATAACCCCCGCTCCAAGGAAACCGATCCCAGAAACGATTTGTGCTGCAAGGCGCAGCGGATCCATTTGAATTCTAATGTCATCATTTCCAGGAAATATATAAGCTGATTCAATGGATACAATCGTTAATAAGCAGCTAATAATTGAAATGACAAGACTCGTTTTTAATCCAAGTGGTTTTCTTTTTAATTCACGCTCAACGCCGATCACTAATCCGAGTAAAGCAGATATACCTAATTTTAATAATAAATCCCAATCGAGTATTTCCAAATTTCTTCCTCCTATATAATGATGTTTTTAATATTTATGGAAAATAAATAATAAGAAAGATAAAATGAGTCATGCGTGATTTAATTTTAAAGAAAAGGAGTACACAATGAATACACCAAGAATTAACCCTTACCTTGCGTTGGCAATAGGCGTTTTGACCGTATCGACGTCTGCCATTTTTGTGAAACTATCTACAGCTGATGCCGGGGTCGTTGCTTTTTATCGTTTATTTATAAGTGTAATTATTATGATACCGGTATTTTTCCCAAAGTATATAAAAGAACTTAAAATGATTAATAGAAGGGATTGGTTATTTTCTATCATTGCCGGTATATTTCTGGCTTTTCACTTTATACTATGGTTTGAATCGCTAAATTACACATCTGTCGCAAGTTCTACAGTATTAGTTACCCTCCAACCTTTATTCGCCTTTATTGGTACGTTCTTATTTTTTAAAGAAAAATTTTCATTTAAAGCGATTCTTTGTGCAGTCATCGCTATTATTGGCAGCATTATTATTAGTTGGGGTGATTTTCAAATCAGTGGCTCCGCTTTGTTTGGAGACTTTTTAGCTTTGGCAGCCTGCGGATTGATTACAGCCTATCTGCTCTTTGGACAAGATGTCAGGAAGCGAATCTCACTAGTAACTTATACTTTTGTTGTTTACTTAATTAGTTCTATTGTGCTGTTTTTTTATGTGCTTGCCTCCGGATCGGCATTTTATCCTTATCCACCTATGGATTGGTTGTATTTTTTATTACTGGCGATTGTTCCAACATTATTAGGTCATACCCTTTTTAATTGGTCTTTAAAATGGCTAAGTACCTCGACTATTTCCATGGCCATATTATTTGAGCCTGTTGGCGCCGCTTTGCTTGCCTATTATATTCTTCAAGAAAAGATACTTTGGACACAACTGCTAGGAGGGTTAATTGTTATATTGAGTGTCTCGCTATTTCTATTTGATGAAAAGAAATCGAAAGCTTCCCAAATTCGTAGGCAACCTATGCAAATGGGAGAAGGGGAAGGATGAAAGGAAGTGGCAGCTGCCAATGGGCGCTGCCGCTTTTAGATGAATAAATATGTGAGGCCGGAAAATACGAAAGCCATAATAGAAGAAAAAACAAAAGTACCCCCATAAACTTTATCCTCGGCATTTGATATTCGAAGAGCTTCTATATAAGAAAAAGAAAATAAGTAAATTGTCATCAATAGGGCGATGATCAGTGCAATGTTTGTGAGCACATAAGTTTCTCCTTCCCATCATTATTAAGATTTGATATTATATATGTACTTGCTCATCAAATAATTATGCATGAAAGACAGAAAAATACTTTCTAAAAAAGTATTGCACTATACATTAATCCATGGTATATTATTACCTGTCCGAAAGAAAAGGACTTAAACATTACAGTCTAACTTAAGAAAAAGAAAAAAGTAGTTGACTGCTAAGTGAATAAGTGATAAGATATAAAGGTCGCTGTGAAAAGCGGTAAACGAAAATTTGATCTTTGAAAACTGAACGAAACGAAACGTCAACAAGTAATTTAGCAAGACCAGCAAATGAGCTAACAAACTACTTTTATGAGAGTTTGATCCTGGCTCAGGACGAACGCTGGCGGCGTGCCTAATACATGCAAGTCGAGCGGACCTTTGGGAGCTTGCTCCCAAAGGTTAGCGGCGGACGGGTGAGTAACACGTGGGCAACCTGCCTGTAAGACTGGGATAACTTCGGGAAACCGGAGCTAATACCGGATAACTTCTTTTCTCGCATGAGG
>NZ_JAGYPH010000003.1:1485-541781 GCF_018343525.1 Lederbergia citrea
GCCGAAGCCATCTTTCAACCTCTCCTCATGCGAGAAAAGAAGTTATCCGGTATTAGCTCCGGTTTCCCGAAGTTATCCCAGTCTTACAGGCAGGTTGCCCACGTGTTACTCACCCGTCCGCCGCTAACCTATGGGAGCAAGCTCCCACAGGTCCGCTCGACTTGCATGTATTAGGCACGCCGCCAGCGTTCGTCCTGAGCCAGGATCAAACTCTCATAAAAGTAGTTTGTTAGCTCATTTGCTGGTCTTACAAAATTACTTGTTGACGTTTCGTTTCGTTCAGTTTTCAAAGATCAAACTCGCCTGCTTTCCGAGGCGACTTCTCTATCATAACACGATAGAATTTGAATGTCAATATCTTTTTTTGGAGCGGGTGAAGGGAATCGAACCCTCATCATCAGCTTGGAAGGCTGAGGTTTTACCACTAAACTACACCCGCATTATTAAGTTACCTTGGTCGGGAAGACAGGATTCGAACCTGCGACCCCTTGGTCCCAAACCAAGTGCTCTACCAAGCTGAGCTACTTCCCGATAATAAAATGGCGCGCCCGAGAGGAGTCGAACCCCTAACCTTTTGATCCGTAGTCAAACGCTCTATCCAATTGAGCTACGGGCGCAAATCTGTTGGTGCGGTCGAGAAGACTCGAACTTCCACGGGGTTAACCCCCACTAGGCCCTCAACCTAGCGCGTCTGCCATTCCGCCACGACCGCATTTTTAGGAACAAAATACATTGTATCACCATAGAGGTATTATGTCAACTTTTTAAGCTTGCAAAAATGGTGAGCCATGCAGGATTCGAACCTGCGACCCTCTGATTAAAAGTCAGATGCTCTACCGACTGAGCTAATGGCTCATGACTGGGCTAGCTGGATTCGAACCAACGAATGACGGAGTCAAAGTCCGTTGCCTTACCGCTTGGCTATAGCCCAAAGAAAAAGTAATGGCGGTCCCGACGGGAATCGAACCCGCGATCTCCTGCGTGACAGGCAGGCATGTTAACCGCTACACCACGGGACCATATCATTAGGATTAGGCAGCTAACTTGTAATCCTAATCTTGTTTAATTGCGGGGACAGGATTTGAACCTGCGACCTTCGGGTTATGAGCCCGACGAGCTACCGGACTGCTCCACCCCGCGACGATAAAATAAAACTGTTATTGTAATGCACCATACATATGCCTGTCCCGATCTCAGGAAGCTGATTCAAGTAGCAGCTCGATTGGTACAACTCGCAGTTTATTCAGTGAAGTAACGCTCGTTGCTCCACCCCGCGATAATAAAAGATAAAAAGTAAAATGGTGACCCCTACGGGATTCGAACCCGTGTTACCGCCGTGAAAGGGCGGTGTCTTAACCGCTTGACCAAGGGGCCTAATGTAATAAATAGTATGGCGGAGAAGGAGGGATTTGAACCCTCGCGCCGCTTACGCGACCTATGCCCTTAGCAGGGGCACCTCTTCAGCCTCTTGAGTACTTCCCCATTGTCCAGCTTCAAAGCCCAATTCCTCGAGATCTCACAAAAAAAATTGTCGTGGTCGCTGAAGAGCTGCCTCCTCGCAATTCACTTTGAATCTTCGAGGTAAATGGACTTTTCCACTTTTCTTAACTCCGCAGGTAGGATTCGAACCTACGACCGATCGGTTAACAGCCGATAGCTCTACCACTGAGCTACTGCGGATTAATGACTCTTCCGATTATAATGACCTATTAGTAACCTGTCAATAGAAAATGTATATATTTTTTATAAAAAATTCATTGTATCATTTTCGTTATGTCTACTAATCTTCCACTGCACTTTCCGCAGACGTATCGTTTTGTATTGACTCTTCGTTGTCGTTCGTATTGGTGACTGCAATTTTTGCATTTATAAATGTACAGATTGGCAAGTCTTTTACTTTGACTAGATGCAAGCGGGGTACAATGTCTAGGGGCGCCTACCTTTTTCATTAAACGCCGAAAGTCTTCATCTCTATGTTTATAACCTTTTCCTTCTATATGAAGATGGTAATGGCAAAGTTCGTGTTTGATGATGCCCTCCAACTCATCTGAACCATGTTCTTCGTAATATTTGCGATTGATTTCAATATTGTGGCTTGACAACAAATAGCGTCCGCCCGTCGTCCGAAGTCTAGGATTAAACATCGCTTTATGTTTAAACGGCTTTTTAAAAAGACCGTTAGATATTTTCTCCGTTAAGGCTTGCAACTCATCATTTGTCATTTTTCACAACCCCCGAACATTCTCTCGAACATGACAACCTATTTTACCATATATTGAATGAAACGAATATTAGCTGGGAGGTCCTTTTTATGCCAGCCTGGTTTCAAAGCCAGATTCAAAAAGCCTTTTTAGAAAAAAATCGGCATCAAATCAAATTGCTTAATCAATGCTGGTTTTTTTACAGAAAAAAACACTGCTCTCATTAGCAGTGTTTCCTATCACGATCCAGCTTCAGCGCCTAGTCCCTCGAGGTCACAAGAAGATTAATCGAGAAGATTATGCTCCTGCGGCAGAGATTATTCGAGGAGGCTTAGGTTCACCTCGTCGCAAAGCTGCAGGAAGCTTAATCGAGAAGCATCTCTTGATGTGATAGAAGTCAGTTGCTTCCCTGTAGTGGCCGAAGAGCTGCCTCCTCGGGAATGTCTTGTGCTTGTCAGGGCTGACCAAGTCGCTTCCGCATGTATCATTAATCAGAAGATTTAACCATCGTAAGTGAAAGTCGGCCTTTTTGAACGTCTACATTTTCAACCCAGACGGTAACAATATCTCCGAGTGAGACGACATCTAGTGGGTGTTTGACAAAGCGATTGCTTAGCTTTGATATATGGACGAGTCCGTCTTCCTTCACACCTACATCCACGAATGCTCCAAAATCTACAACATTTCGAACGGTGCCTTGCATTTCCATTCCTCGCTTTAAATCGTCGAGTTTTAATAAATCCTTTTTCAGAAGAGGCTTTGGAAGTTCGTCACGCATATCTCGGCCGGGCTTCATTAAGGCATCCATAATATCGATAAGCGTCAATTCACCTAGGCCAAGTTCTTCTGATATGTTTTTAACATCCATCGATTTTAAAGCATCCGCTAGTTCTGCTGTGCCTATGTCAGCTGTTGAAAATCCAAGTTTTTTCAGTAAGCTCTTAACTTCTCCATAGCTTTCCGGATGGATTGGAGTTAAATCTAGCGGTTCTTCTCCATCAGGGATGCGCATGAATCCGATTGCCTGTTCATATGTTTTTGCACCAAGACGCGGAATTCCCTTTAATTGTTTCCGGCTAGCAAATCTACCATTTTCCTCGCGGTATTTCACGATATTGTTAGCGACTGTTTTGCTTAATCCAGATACATATTGAAGAAGAGAAGAAGAGGCGGTATTCACATTCACTCCCACTTGGTTTACGGCTGTTTCTACAACAAATGTTAATGATTCATTTAATCTTTTTTGGGAAACATCATGTTGGTATTGACCAACACCGACTGACTTCGGATCAATTTTGACGAGTTCAGCAAGCGGATCTTGCAGGCGGCGTGCAATGGATACCGCACTTCGCTCTTCTACCTGCATGTCGGGAAATTCCTCTCGCGCCAGATCTGATGCTGAATATACGCTGGCCCCCGCTTCATTGACAATGATGTAAGCGAGATCAGAGGACAGCTCTTTTAAAACATCAACGGTAAATTGTTCCGTCTCCTGTGATGCTGTTCCATTCCCGATTGCAATGATTTCCACACCGTATTTCTTAATGGCAGCCACCATTTTTCCTTTCGCTTCTGCTTGCTTTGCCCGCGGAGGATGCGGATAAATAACGCCGATATCCAACACTTTTCCTGTCTCATCCACAACCGCCAGTTTGCAGCCCGTTCGATAAGCAGGGTCAACTCCTAGCACAACTTTTCCTTTCAAAGGAGGCTGAAGCAATAATTTCCTTAAGTTCTCGGAGAAAATATGAATGGCTTGTCCTTCGGCTTTTTCAGTCAGCTCATTGCGAATTTCCCGCTCGATCGCAGGTTCAATCAAACGCTTGTATCCATCTTCGATTGCTTCGATTACTTCCGCTATGACAACGGAACGGTCATTTTTAATTATTTGGTTTTTTAAATACTGTAAAATTCGATCTAAATCGGGTTTGATTGAAACACGGAGAATGTCTTCTTTTTCTCCTCGGTTTAAAGCAAGTGTACGATGTGGGACAATTTTCTTAATAGGTTCCTCATAATCGTAATATATTTCAAAAATCCGTTTTTCATCTTTTTCCTCGTTTTTTACAACGGATATGACTTTTCCTGTTTGATATGTATTATTCCGAATCCATTGGCGAATAGATGCGTCATCGGAAACCCGTTCGGCAATAATATCTTGTGCACCTTTAATGGCATCTAATCCGGTTGGCACTTCCTTTTCAGCCGAGATAAACTTTTCCGCCTCTTCTACTACGTTTCCTGTTTCCGGAAAACCAAGGATCCAATCAGCCAACGGCTCTAGACCTTTTTCCTTGGCAACTGTAGCTCTCGTACGGCGTTTTTGCTTATACGGGCGATATAAATCTTCGACAATTTGCAGTTTGTCCGCTTTTAAAATTTGTTTTTTTAACTCATCTGTCAGCTTTCCTTGTTCATCAATCAGCCTAATAACATCATTTTTCCGCTGTTCGAGACTTTGCAAGTAAGTCCAGCTGTCCATAATGTCTTTAATTTGAACTTCATCAAGTGCCCCTGTCATTTCTTTACGATAACGGGCAATAAATGGAACAGTGTTTCCTTCATCAAGCAACTCAATTACTGTTTGTATTTGTTTTTTAGAAAGCTTAAGTTCTTCAGACAACTGCCGAAGTAGCACATCTTCTTTTTGGTCAGTTTGAATCATGAGTTTCCCTCATTTCTCTTTATCTTTCTTTTATTTTAACATAATGAACTTAGCAAAAAAAAAAGAAAGCTACCTATTTAAGGTAAGCTTCCTACAATAAACGACATATCGTCCATATTATTTATTTGTTTTATCTTCAATTGATCCGACAGGGCGGTAATAGACTGGCAGCTGCTAAGCATCATTTTTGTATTGATATTAACAAAACCATCAGAGTGAATCAGGAATTTTGACCGGGGTTCGTAGGAAAACTTTTGAGTACGGAACTTCTGTGGTCTGCCGGATAAATAACCTGTAACCGGCATTGGATAAATCATTTTTCCTGATGGAGTATAAACATAAAATCGAATATTGCCCACGCAGCTATAATCAAACTCCTGCCGTTTGAAATCCACTTTAAGAATTGCCACTGCGGCGCCGCGCTTACGCAATAATACTTTATTGCAATAATCCATTAATGTATCTACGTCTTCTTCAGGATTTGCCTTTACTATGGAAACAGCTGCCTGAGAGGCCTCATAAGCAAACTTACCGCTTCCCAGCCCATCAGCTAGAATACAAAGGAAATAATCTTCATTTACCGTCATATAAAAGCTGTCGCCACAAAAAATATTACCACCTTTTGCAGTCTGAAAAGCGTGTGCTTCTAAGGAGTCATTTTGAAGATGCATCATAAAGGAGAATTCTCCATATTTAGTGACTCAGCGTGGATTGCTTCCCTCAATTTTTTAATGGCTCGCCGTTGAAGGCGTGATACGTGCATTTGCGATATATCCAGCATTTCTCCCGCCTCTTTCTGGCTCATGTTTTCTAAATAGGTGTAATGGATAATCTTTCTTTCTCTATCTGAAAGTACATGCAGTACTTTTTCCAAAACTAGTCGCTGGTTCACTTTTTCATATCCATCATCTACATTTCCCACAATATCAAGTAATGTAACCGTACTGCCATCAGAATCCGCTTCAATTGAATGATCAACAGACAAAGCTTGATAGCTTTTCCCCATTTCCATCGCTTCCAAAATCTCTTCCTCTGAGAAATCTAAATACGATGCAATTTCATGTATTTGCGGGGAACGCTGCAATTCTCTTGTCAATTCTTCAACAGAAGTTTTAATTTTTGGACCTAGCTCTTTGATTCTTCGAGGAACATGGACACTCCACGTTTTATCCCTAAGGAAACGTTTAATTTCACCTATAATAGTGGGAATGGCAAACGCCTCAAATGTTTTGCCAAAAGACTCATCATAGCGCCGAATGGCGCCAAGAAGTCCAATAATTCCCACTTGGAAAATGTCTTCGTGATATGATTTTCCTTTAGAATATTTACGAGCGATTGATTCAACCAAATTTTTATAATGAAGGACGAGTTGATTTTGCGCTTCCTCATCTTCGTGAAGTTGGTAGGCTTTTATCCATTGATTGACTTGACTTTTTGTATGATCAGGTTGAGATTGTTTGGGCATTCCTCTCCACCTGCTCTCCTTCAAGGTATTTGGTCATAAAAACCGTAACCCCTTCGTTTTGATGAACTTTTACTTCATCCATCAAACTTTCAATTAAATAAAGCCCCAAGCCTCCTTCACGAAGAAATTCCACTTGGGTGTTTTCGTTATAAGGTCCGGTTTCTTCGCGCATTTTATTCAAGTCGAAGCTTTGCCCTAAGTCAGCTACCATGACTTCCAATCGGTCTTGATAAAGACCAAAACCAACCACGATTTCTCCACGCTCTTCTTGGCTATATGCATGCTGGACAGCGTTTGTAATTGCTTCGCTCGTCGCAATTTTCAAATCTTCTATTAAATCGTATGTAAACCCCATACGACTCGCTATCCCTGAAAGCGTTAAGCGAATTACGCCCACATACTCAGGTTTTGCGGGTATCTTCATTTCGATGTAATCAAATGCTTCCTTCATCATACTCCACCCTCTACCTCGGTATTGATATCCATCACATCCGCTAATCCGGTAATATCAAATAAACGGTGCAGACGATCAGTCATTCCTGTTAAAACTAATTGTCCATCATTAGCTTTAAGTTCTTTAAATAAACCAACAAAAACTCCAAGGCCAGTACTATCCATATATGAAACGTCGGATAAATCGACAATCATTTTAGTCCCGGGGGTTTCAATTCCCGAGAAAAGCTCCTCACGAACTTTTGGAGCGGTATATGCATCGATTTCTCCAGACAATTTAACGTTCAGTTCTTGTTCTTTTTCTGCTATTTCTATTGATATATTCATTTTATCCACCCCTCTAAACAACTTTTATTATGCTTTTTTCTTTTACCCCTTATAAATACGTTTAAACATTTTATTGCTTTCTTTTTAAAATAATTAGGGTAAAATCATCTCGCAGTTCAAATTCCTGCAGTCTTTCCAGGTCTTTATAAACATTTGTTACAATTTCCTGTGCAGGCAGGTGTATGTATTTATCAATAAAAGCCACAAGATCTTCTCTCTCAATGAAACCCTCTTCCGTTCGGCACTCTGTTACTCCATCTGATAAAAGGACAATCATATCTCCCGGGCCAACAGACTTTTCATATTCTTGGTATTTAGTTTTTTTATCGATACCAAGCAGCAAGCCCTTTCCGTCTAAATCTTCAAATTCTTTTTTTGTAGCATGATAGAAAAAACCCGGCTCATGTCCAGCGGTAGCATAATGGAATTTATGTTCCCAAGGATTATAAACACCGTAGCACATCGTGATAAACATGCTTGGGTCCACATTTTGTTCTACAACTCTATTGAGATTTCCAAGAATCGTGCCAGGGTTATGTCTCGTTTCCGGAAAACTATCCATCGCATATTTGATCATCGACATGGACAAAGCGGCAGGAATTCCTTTTCCGATTACATCGGCGATTGCGATGCCAACACATTGATTATCATCTTTAACGAAATGAAAATAATCACCATTCATTTGCCTTGCAGGGACGCTGATTGCACCAATATCCAGCCCATCGATCTCTGGTATAGATGTACCGAGCAATGTTTGCTGCATGTTCGCCGCCACTTCAATTTCGCTTTTTAAAGCCAGCTGCTGAGTACGTAGACTTTGATGCTCCCGATAAGCTAAACCATAGCCCATCATTACTTCTAGTAAAATATCGAATGAATCAATGATATTTTCCTGAGTCGCCTCGTTTTCAAGCATGATTGATTTGTGAAGGCTAATAATCTCTTCTGGGGAAATCTGGTGTTCGATTAATTTCCTGCTTAATTTTTGCCCTTGGTATAAAAGTTGTTCATTTTGATCATTTAAATAGCTGTTAATAATCTCTCTGTATTTCGGTTCAATCATTCCCTTGAATTCCAACTAGTATTCCTCCTATCGGAGCCACTTGACGGCAATGATCTTCGTTCCTTCATCTAACTTTGAGTGAATATCAAACTCATCCATCAGGCGTTTCACACCAGGCAATCCCGCCCCCAGTCCTCCAGATGTTGTGTAGCCATCTTCCATTACTCTTCGGATATCAGCTATCCCAGGGCCATCGTCTTTCGCGACAATTTTCAGCCCTGGCTTGCCGTTTTCGAATTCCTTTTCAATGCATACTTCGCCTTTGCCGGCATATAAAAAGATATTACGGGCCAATTCGCTGATCGCAGTCGTGATTCTAGCTTGGTCCACTGTGCCGAATCCAAGCTCTTTAGCCACATTTCTTCCTAGTTGGCGAACTGCAACGATGTCCCATTCATTTATTATTTTTACGCAGGACTGAAGCTCCATAGGCTATTCCCCCAGTTCCTGGTATAATTTATCCAATCCACTTTCTAAATCTATCGCTGTTAATACAGACTCTAACCGAATTCCAAGTTCGATAAGAGTAATGGCAACAGCGGGTTGAATCCCGGTAATAACCACCTTCGCCCCCATTAGTTTAGACATGTCAATCACATCCCCAAGTACTTTTGCAATGAAGGAATCAATGAAGTCGATAGAAGTAATATCAATGACAATGCCTCGGGCGCTGGTTAAGTGGATTTTATGTAACAAGTCTTCTTGAAATTGTAGTGCAGTTTGATCATCAAGCTCCCATTGGATAGAAACGAGAAGACAATCACGCAGTTTTAAGATTGGTATTCTCAACTCTACACCTCCAGTGAAACAATTTTCCTATTAGTAAAAGCTAGGGCTGCTTCTATGCCTTTCCGTAAGGTGCTCGTTGTGGTAATTTGATTCAGATTAATTCCGAGGCTTACGATTGTTTGAGCGATTTCTGGTCTAATTCCTACTAGCATACATTTTGCTCCTACAAGGCGGACTGCATCCGCAGCCTGGATAATGTGATGGGCCACCATCGTATCTACGACTGGAACACCTGTAATATCAATGAGAACAACCTCTGCTCGGTGTTTCACCACTCCAGTGAGCAAGTTTTCCATGATAAGTCTAGCCCTTTCGGTATCAATGGTTCCAACGAGGGGCATGATCGTAATTTTATCAAATACAGGTATTAACGGAGCCGATAATTCTTGCAGAGCAATTTTCTGCAGAGATACTGTTCTTTCCCAGGTAGCTGAATAAGCCTCTATCAGTTGATTATAAATAGGCGTCAACCATTTATCAAAATCAAAAAGCAGTTGATTTACTTCTTCAGGTGTATAGTTGCCTTCGTCTATCATTCGGTTGTAAATGATGAGACTAACAGCTCGGATTCCTTTCGTTAAAAAAGTGATTTGCCAGCCAAGCCTAACAATATTTTCTGAAAAGTTAGCAACTTTTTCATGATATTTATCGTTTGTATCTAGTAAACTTGAAACGATGATATCTAAAAATTCTTTGCTTGTATTGTAATACATTTGACTTGATACAGTGCTGATCATTCGTTCGTCACTATTTTCTTTCATATGCTTGATCCAGTCTTCGAGTAGTTCTTCTTCATGCGTTTTTATATAATGGGCAATTTTTTTATTCATCTTTTCTCTCCATTCTATCCGGAAATTTTTTTATAAAAGCACTGCCTTCTGAAGAGCAGTGGATCACTTATGTTCTGAATTAATTCTAGCAATAACTTGAGAGGAAATACAAATACTGAGCATTTCATTATAAAAAAAGCGCTACTGCAAAAAGCAGAGCGCCTCAAAAATCGATGAGTCCTAAACTAATTTGTATGGCTTCATCTACCTTTTCCATCATTTCTTCGTCAAGATGCGTGATTTTATCTGTTAAACGCTGTTTATCAATCGTTCTAATTTGTTCAAGCAGAAGGACTGAGTCTCTTTCAAAGCCGTACTTTTTAGAATCAATTTCCACATGGGTTGGCAGTTTTGCTTTTTGAATCTGTGCTGTAATGGCAGCAACGATTACAGTGGGACTGAACCGATTCCCAATGTCATTTTGTATAACCAGTACTGGCCGAACTCCGCCTTGTTCCGAGCCGACCACTGGAGATAAGTCGGCGAAATACACGTCACCACGCTTTACGACCAAAGGCTCAGCCCCCGCTTACAAGCCGTTCGACTGTGTTTTCTGCCTCATATTCCGCCTGTATTGCTTCTGACGCAATCGCCAAATTAATTTTAGCCATTTCCATGTAGCCACGCCTCATCGATTCAACTATTTGGCGCTTTCTTCGCTCACGAAGATACATTTTTGTAGCACGATAAATAAATTCATTGCGATTTACATTTTCCATTTCAGCAAAACCATCCAGTTCCGCGATCAACTGCTGCGGCAATCGAATAATAATTTCCGTTGTTGCGTTGGATTCAGCCACCAACTACACCTCCACCATCACTAGAAGCCTATCATGATAATCACACTTAATCATAACATCAAACACGAGCTATGAAAAGGCAATTTTTCTCCTTATACCTTTATTATCAACCTAGAAAAATCTAACTAATACATTAGTTCTTCATTTTCCGGAAAACTCCTGCTTTATTTGCTAATTTTTTTAAGCTTTTCGGCAAATATTTCTGATGCCTTCCTAATAGGTTTATAAACACGCGGAACACGGTTTGTGATTGTACATATTACCTCATAATTAATTGTCTCAAGTTTTTTTGCAATATCGTCGATGGAGATAAAGTGGCTTCCTTGCCCTCCTATTAAGGTGACTTCTGTTCCCAATGGCATATTCCTCGGCAGCTTAATCATCGTTTGATCCATACAAATTCGGCCAACGATCGGTACCATTTCATCCGCTGCAATGACTTTTAATCCCCGTAATTTTCGAATCCATCCATCCGCGTAGCCAATTGGGAGTGTAGCAATCCATTCATCCTCACTTGCGGTATAGTCCGCGCCATAACCAATTTTTTCGCCCGCTGTAAGTTTTTTTACATGAATAATCTTAGTATGCAGTGAGAATACTTCTTTTCTCGAGAATGGAAGAAGCTGTTCGATTTCTTCAGAAGGTGATAAACCATATATGGCAATCCCAATTCTTGCGGTGTTGAAGATGGAGTCGTTGTGGCATAATGCTGCCGCACTATTGGCGGCGTGAATATACTTAGGTATTGTTTCCAGACAGCCCAGAAAATATTTAAACCGGGAAAGTTGCTTTTTATAATAGCTATCTTCTAACTGGTCTGCAGTCGCAAAATGGGTAAAGATGCCTTCAAAATCAAATTGGTCGGCTTCATTTAACATAATTTCCATTCGGCGGAGCTCTTCTTCTTCTTTGATGCCAATTCTGCCCATTCCTGTATCGCATTTTATATGAACACGCAGCTTTTTACCTGCAGGTATTCTTTTTACCGCTTCACTAAGCCAATCAATTTGAAAAACAGCCACCGAAATATCATTGTTTGCAGCAAGTGCTGCGTCTTCAGATCTTGTTGCTCCTAATACAAGGATAGGAGCCGTGATGCCATTTTTTCTAAGATTTAAAGCTTCATCTAAAAAAGCTACGACGAAGCCATGTGCACCCGCTTCAAGCGCCGTCTTAGCTACTTGAATATCTCCATGTCCATAAGCATTTGCCTTAACTGCGGCAAAAATTCTTGTTTCCTTAGGAAGGGAGTCTTTTATTCCACACATATTTTCAAATAGAGCATTTAAATCTATTTCTGCCCATGTATCCCGATAAAACTCCCTTTGCTCTATCAAAATTTTCACTTCCCTATTGATCAGTTCGCATTAATATAATGATTATCGAACTCATAAATGGATATGTCAATTATTTTCGAGCAACCTACGGTCATCAAAAAGAAAACAGACCCATCTTAGAAAAGGTCTGTATGAAGTAGGTGCTATTTACTTGTTCCATCCTGCTGTACAGACTTAGCAACCATTATCATTTCGTCAGGAGTTAAGTCATTGGAGGCGAGCATGTAATCGACACCGTTTTCACTCCAGGAAATGGAATGATCTGTCATAGCCCCGATTGCAAAGCCAAGGTCTACCATTTCTCCTTGCACTTCCACCGTTTCCATCGATGCGGCTGGTACGAACTCTGCTTTTTCCTGGACGATAGTAAATGATTTTTCCCCATCATAAGTTAAAAATACACGCTTTCCGTTTCCTGTTTCGACCGCTTTTTCTTCCTTCAATGTAACGCCGGGAATATCGGCCAGAGAATATTTCACGGTGAATTCGGAATCTCCTTCACTGTTAGCGATAACTGGTAGCTCAACCTGAGCACTCGTCATGTTTTTCTTTGTTTCAAATGCGTCTTTATCGAATTTAGCGTTGAATTCCATTTTGGAGAATTTCACAGTTACCACTGGATTTTGATCTGCATCCATGATCTTAACGGTAACTGGTTCGAGCGTATTTTTATTAAATGTAATTTCTTGCATCGGGAGCATTTTATTGTTTTGGTAACGCGTTTTTGTTTTAAAAACATAATGATTTTTCGTTGACTTGAATTTGGCTTCTTTATCTTTAAGCACATCTTTTACGAGCGATTCATATAAATAGGCCTGGCTACTGTTTTGGGGCCAATCGCTTTGGAAACGATAACTTTTGTTCAATGCTGGAGTTAATACATATACACCACTCTTGTTGCGCAATATCATCTGGCTTTGTTCCTTTTTCGCATTTTTTAAATGAACGCGATAATTACCAGGTTTATTATGCCAGACGTCAATATCGTATGACTGCGGTTCATTTCCTACTTTCAGCGTCATTTGAGCCGTGGCCTTGTATCCTTTTAAATCTTCCATCTTTTTATGGAGCCCGTTCGTTACATCTTCCTGCGATTTCGTGCCACAAGCCGAGAGCACAGCAATGACAACTAGCAGCGCCCAAAATAGCCATAACTCCTTTCTCATTCCTTCAACCCCTTTATTGTCTCATTTGAACATGTAAAGAAGAGAGAAAGTAAGTTGACGAGATATTGGCCAATGCTATTGTTAACCCGCGAACCGCTCCGCACAATGTGGCAATTCCCCGGAACCCACCTTGTCTCTCCTGACGCACTAAAAATATATGAGACAACCATTGCCATTATGACAAAAAAAAGCGGAAGCGCCTTGGAAAGGAAGAACGGCTAAAATCGCCACTTCCTGTGGCAACGCCGTTCTGACCCGCATCCTGCGGGCCTCCGACAAGCAAATGTTCTGAGACAAGAAAAGTCCGGTCTTGACTTTTATGGGCGAAAGGCATTTGACCTCGAGGGGCTAGGCGCTGGAGCTAGACGGGATCAATCTTCAATAATAACTTGAGCAGCTGCATAGTTCTTTGAATGGGTAATAGATAGGTGGACTCTGCCAAATTCAGGTTTTACGATGAAAGGTTTACCTTTCTCATCTGACATCACTTCAATATCACGGAAGGAAAGACTGCTGCCGATTCCGGTTCCGCGTGCTTTCGAATAGGCTTCCTTGGCTGCAAAGCGGCCCGCGAGAAATTCTGATTTCCGTATATCTTTTAAAGAATCATATATGAGTAACTCCGAGCTAGTTAATATCCGCTCCGGGAACCTTGCTTGCTTTTGCATTAAGTTCCTAATTCTTTCTATCTCTACTAAATCCAATCCAATTCCAATAATCATAATGATATTTTCCTTCCCGTCTATAATCATTTATATAATCATATAATAAAGGACGATTAAGTTGTCCCATACACTTTCATGATTTAAGCTAAGTAAAGTTATATGTGATACTGAAAGGAGCTATTTCCATGTTTCTCAGGACCGAAAGTTTCGGACAATTCCTTAGGCTATATCCGGTTATTTCTTTTATTATTGCAATTCAATTAGTACTATTTCTCATTATGCACATGCCATTTTTCCCGCATAACTGGGTTCTGGAATCAATGGCGGGTGTTAACATCCTTATTATGGAAGGTGAAATTTGGCGACTCTTTACTCCGATCATTGTCCATGTGGGTTTTTCGCATTTGCTCTTCAATTCGTTTTCACTTGTATTATTTGGCCCTGCGCTTGAGCGAGCGCTTGGAAAATTTATGTTTATTCTTGTCTATATAGCATGCGGTTTGGGTGCCAATCTTGCGACGTTAATCATTCATCCTCCATACTATACACATATTGGGGCGAGCGGAGCTATTTTTGGATTGTTCGGTGTATATTTGGCAGCGATTTTAATAAAAAAAGACTCCATGCCCCTTCAAGGGAAGCAAGTCATTTTGCCAATTGCCGCGATTAGCGTAGTCATGACTTTCTTCCAATCAGGCGTCAATATAACCGGGCATATATTTGGACTTATTAGTGGTTTTATCATTGGAATAGTGCTTCTTCGGTATCGTAGGATTGATTTTCATTGAGAAATGCGGAAGCGCCTTGGGCAGCCCCGACAAGCACAAGACAATTCCCGAGGAGGCAGCTTTTCAGCCACCACAGGGAATTGGCTTGTGACCTCGAGGGGCTAGGCGCTGAAGCTAGACACCAAAAAGAAATGCAGGACCCACGGAATAGGTTAGTTTTCCTCGGGTCCTGCATTGTGTTCCGCCCGTCCTCTTTCAGGACTGTACCATTCATATATTTTTTTAGCATCTTCCCCAAGAATGTGCTTTACACCCGCAACAGCACCTCCCCCACTCATGACTGCTGTTTCGATTGACGACAGTCCTGCACGTTTTTGAAACCAGTTGACTGATATATCGAATGATTGCATGCGCTTTTTGCTCATGTAAACGGTTTGTTGATCGATACCTCGATATCTTAAAGTAAGTTGATTATCCGTAATATTCCATCCGGCAGATTTAAATTGCAAGATACCAAGAATCAAGGCTCCGCCCATGAACAGGGTCGCTAGCAATCCATACGGCCAGAGCCAAGCAGATAAAATCACTGTTACTACTACAGCCAGCAGCATTTTAATGAAGTAAAACCGGCGTTTTGCAATTTTTGGAGCAGGAGTAAAGTCAACTTCAAAGGAATACTCTGCAAGTGTTTTTCGAAGAAGCGCTGGGATATCCTTTTTCTTCACGACAGGCATTAATAAGCCTTCCGTATTTTCATCTAAAATAGATCCACCAGCATATTCCACTGCTACACTCGCATATCCAAACGGTTGCCGAAGTAGACTTTCCGTAATTCTCACTGCCTGGACCCTTCTAATTGGAATCGTTGTCGTCCGCTTTTCTAAAAGTCCACGAGTAATCATTAAGTCATCTTCTACTTTTTTCAAAGTAAAATCATTATATTTTAAATAAGCCATAACTACCGAGACCATCCATGCTAGTAATAACCCAATAACCGCGATCATACCAAGAAGCAAATACCCAGCCTTTACAATCCCTTGCATTTCCTGAAATCTCTCAAACGGAATAAATTGATCAAATTGTCCACCAAATCCGAGGATCGCCAATACGACTGCTCCTGTACGTCCGGAAGTCGAAGCAAAAAACAATAACTGCCTTCCAGAGATTTTATATAAGATCGACTCACTAGCATCAACTTCACCCACCGTATCTACACCAGCTACAGTTCCGCTTGCCTTTGCCTCTGTAATCATACGGCTGAGAGCTTCTGCCTGTTCCTTTTTTATTGCGCTCATTTCAGCCTCAGATTTATTTAAGTCCCCACCAGCCGTTTCAACCTTTACTTTCACTAATCCAAACGGACGATGTAAAAGACTCTCAGAAAAATCAAGACTTTGTATCCTTTCAAACGGGATATATCGTTTCTTTTTTATAAATAGTCCGTGCTCAATACGAAGCTCCATATCTTCCACTCTGTATGTAAAACGCAGCCACTTTATAACGCTTGATGTAATCATGATGATGAGCGCTATACCAATAAAGATGAAGGGACTTATCTTTAGCCACTTCCATCCACCTTCAACCTCGATTATATTATCGGTGCCCTCTTTTAGCACAAATAGGAAGAACCAAATGACAACAGGAATAATAATATCTTTAATACTTTTAATAATTGCAAAAACCATTGTAATTGGGTGGAGTCGTTTCGGTTCAGACATCATCTTCAGCCACCCTTGCCAATCTTGAAATCTTCTTACGTAATTCTTCAGCTTCTTGAATATCAACAGCAGGGATTTCATGTCTTGTCGCGGCGGTTGAGATTTGGATGGTCGCCAATTTATATTTACTTAAAATCGGACCTTGAACTGTATCGACATGTTGCACTCTCACCATCGGAACGAGCGTACGCGTAATAATGAAGACTCCGTGTTGCAGCTCTATCTCCTGTTCCCGTACCTCATACCTCCAGCGCCGCCACCGGATTGATGGGATAATAAAAATGTTCAAAATTGTTATAAGAAGTACTACACCTGCTGCAGCGAAAATAATCCATTTTGGCCAATCAAATATATAGACTAAAACCCCGCCTCCAATAGCAATCAGCCAAAAAAATAAAGAATTTAGACTTCCTGTGATTCGCCAAACTTTTAATCCACGGATGGATATTTGTTTTGCAGGTGGTTGAATGTTCACTTGTTTCCCTCCGTTCCTTTGCAGGTTATACGTAATTCATTTATGAAAGTTTCGTGTATGTAAAAAAAGCAACCGGTAACGACCGATTGCTTTTTAACTAATCCATGAACATGCTTCATGGGTCAATATGATCGCTTACGCTTTTTGAGCGAGCTCTAATGAATAGAAGAGCAGCTATCTGCTTCAGCTAGCCATTATATAAGGGGCACCGCTCTTTTCGCGTGAGCGGAGGTTCCTTGGGTTTATGGTCTTCTACCGCTTGTGCGGCGTTGTGGCTTCCGGTTTCCTTTGTATGACTGTTGGCCCGGTTTTCCACGTCTATTGCGATTGCGGTCTCCGCCACCGCCTTGATAATGATCACGTTTTTGTGGAAGTGGACGTTCTTCCGTGATGTGGACTGGTGTTTTATCAGGCTCTTTTGTCAATACTTTTAACGCGGCTGCAATGACAGTCACTGCATCAACGTGTTCAGCAAGTAATTCATTGGCCACTTGTCTGTATTCATCCACGCTGCCTTCTTTAATAGCTTCTTCCAGCTTTTCCATCGTGATGCGCTGCTGCCCTTCAAGCGCTTCATCCCAAGTTGGCGGACGCATTGGCTGCATACGTTTCTTTGTCGTTTGTTCAACAATGCGAAGATATCCCATTTCACGCGGGCTAACAAATGTAACCGCCATACCTTCTTTTCCGGCACGTCCTGTTCTACCGATTCTGTGTACGTAGCTTTCCGGATCTTGTGGAATATCGTAGTTATACACATGGGTAACACCTGAAATATCCAATCCGCGTGCTGCAACGTCTGTTGCCACAAGCACATCCACTTTGCCTTCCTTGAATTTCTTCAAGACAGACATACGCTTCGCTTGTGTAAGATCGCCATGAATCCCTTCAGCAATATAACCTCTCATTGTTAAAGCGTTCGCTAGCTCATCGACACGACGCTTTGTACGTCCAAACACGATTGCAAGCTCAGGTGAATGAACATCGATTAACCTGGCAAGCACATCAAATTTTTCTCTTTCAGGTACTTTGACGAAAAATTGTTCGATCAATGGAACGGTCATTTCTTTTGCCTCGACACGGACTACTTCCGGTGACTTCATGAAGCGTTCCGCGATCCGACGAATCGGAGTTGGCATTGTCGCAGAAAAAAGCAATGTTTGTCTTTCTTCTGGTACCGTTTCTAAAATCGATTCAATATCATCGATGAAGCCCATATTAAGCATTTCGTCTGCTTCGTCAAGGACAAGCGTCTCGACATTACCTAATTTAAGTGTACGTCGGTTAATATGGTCCAGAATCCGGCCTGGCGTTCCGACAATAATATGAGGGCCTTTTTTCAACGCACGAATTTGACGTTGAATGTCTGAACCTCCATAAACAGCTAGCACTTTAACCCGCGCTTCAGTACCAATTTTATACAATTCTTCAGAAACTTGAATGGCAAGTTCTCTTGTAGGTGCAATAATAATCCCTTGAACATGGGGGGATTTCACATCAATTTTTTCAATTAACGGAATACCAAATGCTGCTGTTTTCCCCGTACCTGTTTGGGCCTGACCAATTAAATCCTTTCCTTCCAAGCCTAAAGGAATGGCCTTTGCTTGTATCGGTGTAGCTTCCTCAAAGCCCAATCTGTTAACTGCTTTAATAATAGCAGGGCTTAAATTTAAATCTGCAAACTTCGTCAATGCTTCTCAATCTCCTTTTAATACCTCGATTTGAGACTATTGTCTCTCCTGGTTATTTACCCAGGCTATGTGCGAAAATGCACTCTTGAACGAAGAGCTGCTGCGAAAAATTGTAAACGATGTTGATAATTCTACCATTAATTGTTTTTGAATACAATTGAAGGCACTAGTCAGAATCGTTTTACTTAAAGCGCGTTACAACTCTTAACAGCATTTATATATTTCCCGATTCAACTATCATTTACCCCATTTGCTTTACTATTTTCCCACTGCAAATTTTGGGCTTTAGCCCTTTGATATCAGCGCTTCTACCGCCTCTTCAAGTTTTATTCCCCGGGAAGCTTTAAACAAAACAATTTCGTTTCCTTCGATTTTTTCAATCAAGGTGGAAACGAGCTCAGCTTTATCGGTAAAATTAAAAACCCGTTGTTCCGGAAAGTGTTTTTTTGCCCCTTCAGCAATATACTTCCCTAAGTGTCCGTAAGTAAAAACAAATTTTATTTTACCTGGATCAAGCTCCGTTCCGATTTGTTCATGAAAAAACTTTTCTTGATCTCCAAGTTCAAGCATATCTCCTAAGACGACAATTTTATCACGATTTCCATCCATATTTTCCACCATGGAGATGACTGCACGCATGGCAGTTGGGCTTGCATTATAGGCATCATTTAAAATACTGGTACCTTTTTTTCCATGGTGCCATTCCATCCTCATATTCGATAATTTGACCGCTTTTAAGCCCGCTTGCATGGAAGCAGCAGTTAGCGAAAATTCTTTAGCTGCAAGCAATACTGATAGTGCGTTCAAAACATTGTGTTTTCCTGAAATTGGAAGATTAAACGGTTCTTTTGTAAGATTGGAAACGGTAAATGTACTTCCGTTTTCACTCATTGAAATGTGTTCGGGATACAAATCGTTCTCTGCTGATTCCCCAAAAGTACATGTTCGGAATTGCTTTAAACCGCTAATTTTCTTAATTAACAGTGGTTCATTTCCGGGATAAATGAGGACGCCCTTTTTCGGCAGTCCTTCGGCAATTTCCAATTTCGCTTCAGCAATTGCTTCACGTGAACCAAGGTCCAGCAAATGTGCTTCACCAATATTCGTAATGATCGCAACATCGGGGCGGGCAATTCTCGTTAATAAGGAAATTTCACCCTTGCCACTCATCCCCATTTCCAGAATGGCGATTTCCGTTGTTTCTTCCATTCCAAGTATGGTAAGCGGAAGCCCAATATGGTTATTAAAATTGCCTTCGGTTTTATGAACTTTGAACGTTTCAGAAAAGACTGCCGCCGCAATATCTTTCGTGGTTGTTTTTCCATTACTTCCCGTAATGCCGATCACTTTTGCTGAAAGTTCGTTACGATATGACCGGGCAAGCTGCTGTAAAGCAAGCAGTGTATTTTCAACAATTAAAACAGGTGCGTTCTCTGGTGGATTAGGTACATCTTTTTGCCAAAGAACCGCCCCTGCTCCGTTGTTAAGTGCAGCTTCTACATGTTGATGACCGTCTGTATTTTCCCCTTTAAAAGGTACAAAAAGATTCCCCGAAGAAATTTTTCTCGTGTCTATGCAAACACCATTTATAAGTTCATTCTGGAACTTTGATACATCATTTTCGACTTTGATCATTTCAGCTAACTGGGCAATCGTTCTTTTAATCATTATTATCCCCCTAACATGCAAGAATCACGGAAATCCGTGATTCTTTTATAAATTAGAATGTATGGATTATACTTTGTTTTTCCTCATGACGTTCCAATGCAAGTTGTACCATTCGTTCAATTAATTGTGGATATTCCAAGCCGGTATGCTTCCACACTAATGGGAACATACTAAATGGGGTGAACCCTGGCATTGTATTCACTTCGTTAATGATCGTCCTGCCTTCTTTTGTAACAAAAAAGTCCATTCTTGCGAGACCTGAACAATCAAGTGCTTTGAACGCCCTAGCCGCCATTTTCTTGATCGTTACATATTGTTCAGTAGGAATATCCGCTGGAATGATAAGCGCTGTATCGCCATCAATATATTTCGATTTATAATCATAAAAGTCGCTTTTCGGAACAATTTCACCAGCAATAGAGACTTCAGGAAAGTCGTTTCCAAGCACACCTACCTCAATTTCCCTTGCTGTCACACCTTCTTCTACAATAATTTTCCGGTCATATTTAAAAGCTTCAACAAATGCTTCTGTAAGTTCCGCACGGTTTTCACACTTGCTTATCCCTACACTAGATCCGAGATTTGCCGGTTTCACAAAACAAGGGTAGCCAAGTTCTTTTTCCACTTGATCGTACGCTCTTTCCGGTGAACCTTCCCATGTACTGCGAATAAACCAAACATAATTTACTTGGTCCAGCCCTTCATGTGCAAATAAATTTTTCATAATTACTTTATCCATTCCAGCAGAGGAAGCGAGAACGCCATTTCCTACATACGGAATGTTTAGCAATTCTAGCATTCCTTGAACAGTACCGTCTTCACCGTTCGGACCGTGCAATAGTGGAAATACTACATCATAACTTTCTTCATCTGCGGTCAGCTTTGAACTTAATGCATTCGGCACGATTTCTTTTCCATTTCTTCCAAACTCAAGCTCTTTAACATTTTCAACCGGCCCCGAAAGTTCTGGTCCTTTAATCCAATTACCTTCTTTAGATATAAAAATTGGATGAATGGCAAATTTATTTGTATCCAAAGCTTGGATCACTGCTTTGGCTGTTTGTAATGAAACTTCATGTTCTGCTGATTTACCACCGTACAATAAACAAATATTAATTTTCATTTTAATCCTCCAAGAATACAGATGTCTTATATTTTACCACGAAGAGATGGCATTAATCTAAACTTTATTATCACGATTTTTTTATTCATATTATATGGGCTTTTAGTCGGAATGTGAGAAAGATGCGGATTGGCCGTGAGGATGCTTTTTTTGGCCAGCACATCCTTTGCTGGCCATTCTAAATTGTTCTTGTAAACTAGCAAAAAATTATGGTAGAATACTTTTGAAACTAGCGTGAATGCGCTTACACTGATATGTAAATTATGTATTTTGCTAGTTCCTCTTACTTTTTTCGCTGAAAAGATGTATAATTCCACTCAGGAGAAACAGTTGTACATCAAAGGAGGTCACAACAATTGAAAAAAATTGGATTATTACCGAGAATCATCATTGCAATTGGACTAGGTATCTTGATCGGAATGATCGCTCCAGACAAGCTTGTGAGATTATTTGCTACATTTAATAGCCTGTTTGGAAACTTCTTAGGATTTGTCATCCCATTAATTATTATTGGATTTATCGCTCCTGGAATTGGTTCTTTGGGCAGGGGTGCCGGAAAATTGCTCGGCTGGACTGCGGCGATTGCCTACATTTCAACGATCGGCGCGGGATTACTAGCATTCTTCACAGCTAAGACTCTTTACCCATCTTTACTTTCCAATTTGTCTTTAACCGAATTTGCTGACCCGGAAAAAGCTCTTGCGAAAGCTTTTTTCTCCATTGAAATGACTCCAATTATGGGTGTAATGTCAGCCTTACTCATTTCATTTATTATTGGAATCGGCGTTGCAGCGATTAAAGGCGATACACTTTTGAAAATAGTTAATGATTTCCGCGATATCGTACAGCTATTGATTGAAAAAGTTATCATCCCTTTATTGCCCGTTCATATTTTTGGAATCTTTGCGAATATGACTAAAGCTGGACAAGTTGGACCCATTCTAAGTGTTTTTGCAAAAGTGTTTGTAATGATTATTGCCCTTCATTTACTTTATTTATTAGTTCAGTATATGGTTGCGGGATCGGTTCAACAAAAAAATCCGTTAAAAATGTTAAAAACAATGAGCCCGGCTTATTTTACAGCCCTCGGCACTCAGTCTTCAGCCGCTACTATTCCGGTCACATTAAAAAATGCTAAAAAAATTGTTAAGAAAGAAAGAGTTGCTGATTTTGCCACTCCGCTCTTAGCAACAATCCATTTATCCGGAAGTACGATTACGCTTGTAAGCTGTGCGATGGCCGTTATGTTTATGCAAGGTCAAAGCTATTCGTTCGTTACATTTTTCCCATTCATCCTAATGCTCGGCATTACAATGGTCGCCGCACCTGGTGTACCTGGAGGGGCAGTAATGGCAGCGATCGGTCTATTAGAATCGATGCTCGGTTTCGGTCCATCGATGACAGCCTTGATGATTGCTCTTTACCTTGCACAAGATAGCTTCGGAACAGCTTGTAACGTAACGGGCGATGGTGCCATTACTGCTATCGTTGATCGAATCAATAAAAAGGATTCTTCTGAAGAAGTAAAAGCTGTAGAAGCAGTATAGACAGAAAAGCGGAAGCGCCCGTTTAGCGACGTACAAACTTCTAGGGATTCTGACGAGATAAAGGAAACACGGTGAGCCTGTAAGGCGAACCGATGTTGACTTATCGTAGGAAGAATCCTGAAGTTTGCTAGTCGCTGGGCGCTGGAGCTAGACAGAAAAGCGCGGAACCACTAAGTAAAATGGTTCCGCGCTTTTTCTATCATTTTAAGCCGAAGAATATGCTTGCCATTCTCCTGTCTTTCGATCAAAAACAATTTTCCCATCTGGAGTCTTATTATTAATCAGTTCATACTCCTCATACATGGCATCCATGTCATAAAAGTCCCCTATCACCCAAACTGGAATTTCAATTTGCTGCCTGCTTTTCACTGCTTTTTCAATCGAAAAAGCTAGTCCTTCTTTCATATAGTTACTAAAAGGATGGAGAATTTCAGGAGGAACTGCGGGAACTGCTTTCTTTTTCCATAGGCCAAAAACAAATTTTTCCTTCTGACCATTTATTTTTGTTGAAATGACCTGGCCGAGCATCATATAAAAATGATTCCATGATCTGTAATAAATTTTATTACACCAGCCGTCATCCCCTGCTAGATAAGCAAACCGATTGCTTAATTTACCGTAAAAGGGTAAGCGCAAATGGTCTTTTAGATGCCCTAAGTAAAGGATCTCGGCAATTTCCTGTCCGCTTAATTGATCTAGATGTTCCTCATCTTCAAAATCAATCCAACAAAAATCACCATACCCATATACATTCTCTACTAATAATTTACGGATCATGTCAGAGTCGGCATAATCAAGCTTTGTATGCATATTAAAATGCCCTTCCTCAAATTTATGCCGAAGCAATAAAACATTGGGGATTTGGACTGGAATGCCTTTAATGAATTCGGAAAATTCAATACCATAAGAAAGCACAAAATGGTCTGAATTATTCATATGTACATATATTAACTCTCGTCCAACTGCATGGTTTTTCAAGAACTAGCCCTCCAGTGTAGAAATAAGGAACATTTAGCGCCTTGCTGATGATTATATAATAACAAATTCCTGATATCAAAGCATTGTTACCGACAGAATCAGCCTTTGATTGCCCGCTGTATGATTATTTTTATATGTATTTGGACAGAATACGATAATTCTTGCCTATTTGTGGGTAAAGTATAAATATCTATAGAGAGAATTTCATTTAGGAGGTGAAGTCCTGCCGTCAGCCTTATAAGGTTGTTGAAGCGGGATGCTCCATTGTTATTAATTAACATCTTACTTGTTATATTATTAATCGCACTTACTGCTTTTTTTGTTGCATCAGAATTTGCCATTGTAAAGGTCAGAGGATCACGGATAGACCAACTCATTGCCGAGGGAAATAAAAAAGCGACTGTTGCAAAACGGCTGCTTTCAAATTTAGACGGATATTTATCCGCTACCCAACTTGGCATTACAGTGACAGCACTTGGACTTGGGTGGCTTGGAGAACCAACAGTCCAGGTCATTTTGACGCCCTTATTCGAAAGGCTAAATGTATCCGAATCGCTGGCAAGCATCCTGTCATTTATTATTGCTTTTGGTACCATTACATTTATTCATGTTGTCATTGGGGAATTGGCTCCTAAAACTTTTGCCATTCATAAGGCAGAGGAAATTACACTCGCTGTCGCCACACCACTCATACTATTTTATAAAATTATGTATCCATTCATTTGGCTGTTAAATGGAGCGGCACGACTCATCGTTGGTTTATTCGGTATCAAACCTGCATCAGAAGGTGAAATTGCGCATTCTGAAGAAGAGCTTAGAATTATTCTCTCGGAAAGTTTAAAAAGTGGAGAAATTAACCAGTCAGAATACCGATATGTAAATAAAATTTTTGAATTTGACAATCGGGTTGCGAAAGAAATTATGGTTCCTAGAATAGAAATATTCAGCATTGATAAATCCGCATGTATCGAAGATATAATAGAAACGATAAAGACAGAACGCTTCACCCGCTACCCTGTGACAGACGGAGATAAGGATTCAATTATCGGCATCGTAAATGTTAAAGAGTTTCTATCAGACTGTATCAACGGAAACTGCAATGGGCATGAGCCGATTATGCCTTATGTTAAACCAGTCATTCGTGTCATTGAAACGATACCTATACAAAGCTTGTTAGTCAAAATGCAAAAGGAAAGAACTCATATGGCTGTTTTGTTCGATGAATACGGCGGCACGGCTGGCATTATCACAGTAGAAGATATTCTCGAAGAAATTGTCGGAGAAATAAGAGATGAATTTGATGCTGATGAAGTTCCTTATGTTCGAAAACTATCAGACCACCATTATTTGCTTGATGCAAAAATGCTGATAGAAGAAGTGAATGACCTACTAGGAATACATTTATCCGATGTAGATGTAGATACGATCGGTGGCTGGCTCCTTACGCAGAAATATGATTTGATAGAAGGAGACAAACTTACCGCTGAAGATTTTAATTTTCACGTGCAAAAAATGGAAGGCTCACATATAAGTGTTATAGAAGTTAAAAAAAATGAGGAATGAAAAGAGCACATTCGGAGAAATTTACCGAATGTGTCTCTTTTCGTCATCGTTTCCCAGGAGTTTTTCAAAACTTGACAAAAAACAAGCCAGGCATGCATTCCCATGCAACCTGGCTTGTTCGCCTTTAAGAGTGAAGTTCGGAATACTTTTGGACAGGTTTAACGTCCTCCAGCACTTTACTAAGCTCTAACCGTGATTTCGTTTTGGAAATCTTAACTCCAATCTCCGTCAGACTACTTATTACCTTTTTTAACTGATCATGATCTCTTTGCAAGAAGATCACCTCTTTAAGATTTGACATCTCCTACATATCTTACCTTAATTAAAACCCGCTGTATATCGTTTTTGTAAAAGAGTAATCAATTTGTCAACTATTTTGATTATGTTACTTAATATACCCAAGAAATCAAGTAATAACCTTTTGTTGTAAATTTATATACAAAAAAACAGCCGGCCTATTGTAGGTCGGCTGTTTTTTTATTAATCTTTATCAAAAAAATCGGAAACTTCTTTTTTCGCTTCACCATATTTTTGTTTCGCTTCACCTTTTGCTTTATCCCATTTTCCTTCTGCTTGCATTCTCTCATTGTCTGTCATATCACCGAAACTATCTTTTGCTTCGCCTTTTACCTTATCCCATGTACCTTCCAGCTTTTCTTTATTTCCGTGATTGTTACTCATGTTTTTTTCCTCCCTTGAAATCAAAGTTAAAAAGGATGTTCTATTTAAATATACCCTTTTAAGCACTTATGAAACTTTTAATTCTACAGGAAGGATTGAAAATGATATTTTTTTTGATTAACTTAGCCGGTATTGCCTTAGCATCGTTTCCAATCGAAGCGCAAGGCCAAGGCTGCCCTCTACTTTTAATCTCCTCATCATATAAGCAGTCGTACTATTCAATGTCCCTTGGATCAGCTTTTTGAAATCTTCTAAAGTCATGATTAGCGTACACTCTGATTCAAGTGGTGCTCCTTCTTCGACACGGGCCGTTCCCTTATCGATTATAAGCTGATAAGTTCCACGTTCCACACCCGATAATTCAAATTGATAAACAATGCTCATATGATGAAGAGGTTTAGGTTGTTCATTCATTACCTTTTCAATTTGCTGCCAAATTTCAGCTAAATTTTTATCTTCCAAGGAAATGTCCATAGCTTCCCTCCAAAAACTACAAATTTCTTTCTATTATACCATTTCAAAACATTCAGACAATAGGTATGATAAATAAAAGCCAGGCGTATGCCTAGCTTTAACTAAGGAGACCTATCAAAATAGGAATGACTAAAATAATGACAAAGAAAATCCAAGCTTGCGGTTTAGCCATATTGACCGTCCAACCGCTTCCGAATCTCTTTTCAACCCATATGGCAGGATCTGCACCGTTAAAGTAAAAAATGCCGAGCTTCCAATAACGATCTTCATCTCGATTAATCATTTCTCCATGTTTTCCGGTGATTGTTTTTATCCTGCTACCTCCTTGACCAGTAATAATCGATAATATCACTGCCGCCAAAACAATAACACCTGTAAGAATGAAGGACAACATCGTTAATACTTGAACGTTGATTGGATAAAATAGCGATAATTGGATAAGTCCGAAAAGAATTATTAGTAAGGTTCCTGTCATTATTATGAAACCGGACCACCTACGTCTAAATATGATATTTTGCATGATAGACTTTTCGGGGTTAGAGGCGTCAACTTGCTGGCGGCTTCGAGCAATCGTATAATTTATAAACATAAATAATCCCAACATAAACAATTGCATAAGCGGCATGGCCAGGGCACTACGGTATGACTTTGTCGCCCATCTTGTAACTTCTCCGTTAAAATCAAACTGCATCGGCATTTTACTTGGAATGTACTGGTAATACATAATAGTCATCACAAATGTAATAGCTATAATTGCTAACGGAATGGCGAACCAACCGTATGAATACGTTAATTTTTGATTCCGAAAATTAGTGTCGATAATGGAAGTCTCTGTTTTCGATAGGTGCCAATTGCTGGCAGCTTTTAAATCTTTCATCTTTTTATGAAATTGTAAATAGATCAAAAAGGAACCAACAATAAATAGAAAAAATGAACTGAGAAACAGGATCATCCACGTTTGTTCTTCCGGAAATTGGCCCGCGTACATGGAAGCTAATAGTAAGAAGGCTCCGAATATACTTGTTCTTAGAGCATATTTTTTCCGAAACCCTGCAAGCTCTGGACTCCCGAATATCTCTTCTGGAATAGATACTCCAAAGCTTTCAGTTTTTCGCGTAATATACGGAGTTACTGCTGTAAAAATAACGGTCGGGACAAATAGCAATAAAATGATGATGTAAACCATCGAAAAATCCTCCTCTACTGTTTTATATCGGCGAAGATATCCTCACACAGCTTATAAAAATCCTTTTCATCCATTCCTCTACAAATTGCTTCGCTGATTATGGGTCTTAGCTGCTCTTTAATAGCGGATGTATAAGCTTCATCAATTTCCGGCATGCCATCCGGATGAATGACTACACCCTTCTGCCTGTGTATCAAAATAAAACCATCTTGCTTCAAAATTTGGTAGGCTTTGTTAATTGTATGCATATTGACACCAAGATCGGCAGCCATTGCACGCACGGATGGCAATGCTTCACCGGGCTTTAGCTCTTTTGATGCGATACCTTCTATGATGTTATTTCGCAGCTGCAAATAAATCGGGACTTCTGATTGCAGATCAAGAGTAAGGATCATTTTATCAACGACCTTCCATTTAGTTGTTTGTTATACATATAATATAACAGTTGTTTTTTCTTTGCAATAAAAATGAGTGAACATTATTTCTTGTTCACTCAGGAAATGGATTATTTTTTCCCTGCCATAAGGGTTAATGGTCGTAAAAAGGCAATGCCTTTTCTTTTCTTTTTATTTCTTGAATCTTCCAAACGCTGAAATAATTGCTGGTCGCGTTCTCTCTCTTCAATTTTTTCTGCTAAACGTTCAACTTGTTTCACCAATGCTTCATTCATTTCCGTTAAGGAAGCCTGTTGTAATTCCAAGCCTTTTATTTGCTCAATAAACTGACTAAGATCCTGGCTTTGTGTGGCAACAACTTTGCTTTTATGAGGTGTGGCCTCACTCGCCTCTTCGGCAGCTTGCTCAACCGTTATCCCATCTTTAGTAATCTTCTCTATCATTTGAGAGAGCAATGTAAGATCATCCTGCCGAAATATTCGACCGTTATTCGTCCCTCGTTCAAACCCATAGCCCCTCGCTTCTAAAATCGCTGCATATTTCCTGAGGGTGCTAACTCCAATTCCCAATGACTTTGCCGCTTCGGAAGAAAATATTTGTTGTTCCACCGAATCCCCCCCTGTTTAATGTTAGTAATACATTTCAACAGGGGCTCCTACATATCCTTTCACTAAACTTGTAGATTGGCAGGAGCTTTTGTCATTCAGCTTATAAATTTTTCGAGTGGTTTTTCAGAGGATTCACTTCATTTGTGTAACATCGACAAAAACCAAACGGGATGATTTTGTTCATCAACTGCTATCCTACTAAATGGGGCAATTGATTCATTATATAAAGAGCATAAAATTCATTAAAGTGGCAAATCTCGTCATTCACAACTTTCAACAAATACTGCCATGAGCAAATTCATTTATTTTTTTAATGGTTAGCAAGAATCCGCCCGGGGATAACCACCATGTCCCATTTCGTAGCCAGGATATCCGCCGTGACCCATGCCGTAACCAGGATAACCGCCATGACCCATACCGTAGCCAGGATAACCACCGTGACCCATGCCGTAACCAGGATATCCGCCATGACCCATACCGTAGCCAGGATAACCGCCGTGACCCATGCCGTAGCCGGGATAACCGCCGTGACCCATGCCGTAACCAGGATAACCGCCGTGACCCATGCCGTAACTAGGATAACCGCCGACACCCATACCGTAACTAGGACCTCCAAAGAATTGTCTTTCCATTTTTATATCTCCTCCTCAAATTGTTTCAAACCTAGTGTATGTGTCCATGTTCAAAGAGGAATAGGTATTTGCCTATTTACAGTTGGGATTTTTCAAAGTGCTTTTACTTATAGTGAATTTAAGATTTCCTTTGTGTCGTTTTTCGGGCTATTAACGAGTGATGAAATTTGATAGGATTCCATTTTTTCGGCTGAAAAAGGCATCTCAATCCATTCCAAATCAGCATAATTTTCGAATGGACACGTCAAATTTTGAAGGTATGTTGGGTCAACTTACCTGAATTAAAAAAGGTATCGGTATCCCCTCCCCGAAACCTTTGTACCAAACACTACATATTAGCTTGTTTCACCAACTCCTCATTCATTTCTATTAAAGTGGTCTCTGCCGCCTCTTCTGGAGCTTGCTCAATAGTTATCCCATCTTTTGTAATTTTTTCTATCATCTGAGAGAGCAAAGTGAGATCATTCTGCCGAAATATTCGACTGTTATTCGTCCCCCGTTCAATTCCATAGCCCCTCGCTTCTAAAATCACTGCATATTTCCCAATGATGCTAACTCCAATTCCCAATGACTTTGATGCTTCGGAAGAAAATATTTGTTGTCCCACCGAATTCCTTCCTGTTTTATGTTAGTAATACATTTCAACAGGAGGCTATGCATGTCCTTTCATTAAACTTGTAGATTGAGGGGGACTTTTTGTCAATTAGCTTATCAAATTTTCGAGTGAAATTTCACAGGATTCACTTCATTTGTGCAACATCGACAAAAACCAAACAGCATGGTTTTGTTCATCAGCTGCTGCTCTGTTAAATCTTCGACGAATATAAGGGTGGATTGCTTGATCAGCGATTTCATGATAAAAATCAACAGTATGCTGTTCATCCTCGAACGCAAATTCAAGACCAGCTTTATATTGATCAGGGCATTGCTCAGATATTTGGGGATGTGGCTGCTGATTCGTTATTAATGTATATATTGCGCAAAATTCATTAAAATGGCGAATCTCGTCATTCCGAATTTCATTGATGCGGTCTTTTTCTGTTTCTGTCGAAGACATGGTAATCAACTTCCCATAGCAATTAATCGCACTATACTCTCCATTAATAGCTTTTGCTATCTTGTTTACCAGTGCCTTGTCTTGATGAAAATTATTCAATATGACCATCTCCTAGACGATGTTTTCAAACTTAGGCTATGCACTGGTAAAAATAGTGTGCCTAAGTAAAAGTGGAAGGGGATGTTAGTAAAACGTAAAAAAGCCGATTTCTCCCTTAGTGGATTAATCGGCTTTTTTGCTAATCTAACATGCTTTTGTAAAAAACTTGATTTCGAAATTGCTTATAATGTAGAGCTATATTCAACCTTTTTTCCCCTTCACTCTGGAGGAGTATTTGGCAATATCCTCCGGGACTCTTGTAATACTTTATTTAAAATATCAATACCTTTTAGAATATTACCAACTGGTTTAATTATGTGCTTATAATGAATTTAAAATTTCCTTTGTGTCGTTTTTCGGGCTATTAACGAGCGATGAAATTTGATAGGATTCCATTTTTCCGGCTGAAAAAGGCATGAGTAAACTCTTTAAATAAGCCTCGTCATCAATTGAACGGTTAAGCCAGGCTACTTCCGCTTCCTTCGACAATATGACCGGCATTCTATCATGAATCCCACTCACCACTGCATTTGCTTCTGTAGTAATAATCGTACAGGAATGGATGACTTCCTCATTTTGCTCCCAGCGATCCCATAATCCTGCGAAAGCGAAAGGTTCCTTGGATTTTAGTTGGAAGCGATATGGCTGTTTGTCTGCCCCAAGCTTTTTCCATTCATAAAATCCATCTGCTACGACTATGCATCTGCGACGTTTTAATAGCTTTTTAAAGCTAGGCTTCTGATCGATGGTCTCAGCTCTAGCATTGATCATCTTATAACCAATTTTCGGATCCTTTGCCCATGACGGGACAAGCCCCCATTTCAGCATGCCAGCTCTATTTCCTGTTGAAGCATTAACAATCGCAAGAACGCTTTGACTTGGAGCAACATTATACCGCTCAATCCATTCCAAATCAGCAAAATGATCAAAGCCAAACCGCTCCGCCAAACTCTCCCCATTCGCAAACAAACTATATCGTCCACACATCCACATCAGCCCCTTTTTTCGGGTGGTGACAGGCACCACCCGAATTTTGTCGAATAACATTTAAAATTCTGCAGTAATTGGTAGTTTTATGGGTTGGTTAATGATTGATAGATCTCCCCGCAGCATTAGTTTTGCTTTTGATGTTGGTGCTTCGGGTTTCCAGTTGACGCTTTTAAATTGGTCAGGACAGAAATAGCACTGTATGTTTATGAACTGTTCTGGAATATGGCTCACTAGTTCTTCTAAAGCAGGAATTTCCTTTGCAATCACATCATACAGCCTACATGTTTCTTCATTTACCTCAAATATCATTATTGCTCCGAGTTCCTTAGAATAATACAAGTTTTTGTTGAAATATGAATGATACATATTTAAATAAAACGATGAATCATATGCGAGTGGCCAAAAGCGCCGCGATAGCGGTTGACGTTCTCCCATCAATGTTTGGATAAGCTTTAAGTCATCACGGGAGAAAAAATCCAACTTCTTTAGCGTTGATGTCTTTTTTTCATGAAAAATCCGAGCTGAAAAATAGCTTTGCTGTAATTCCCGAAAGCCAAAAGGTATGTATAGTTTCGGGTTATCTGTCATAAGCAGCATGCAATCATACTCTTCATCAATCGTTTCAAGCATCTTAGTAAAAAGTTGCTTCATCAATCCTTTCCTTCGGTAATCTGGGTGGGTCATCACAGACTGAATACCAGCTGCTTTAATTATTTTCCCTTCAACAAGAAGAGGCATCGAAAACATAGATACGTTCGCAATGGCTTTTTCACCAGCAAAGTATGTATAGGGCTCATATGTCTCATTCCAAAATCCACAATCGTAAAAATCACGAAGTAAGCCCGGATCAATTTGGAACACTTCTTGAAATAATATATATAGTTGTTCACGGTCTTGTTTCACTTTCGAATATTTTCTTTTAAATTGAAGGAGGTTCATCTCAATTTTTCCCCTTTTTCGAATATTAAACCATATTAATCATTGACTTAAAAGAAAGTACTCATCTATCATATTGAGAAATGAAGTATTGGGGTGGATGCGGATGGCCGAAAACGTGAGATTAGTTGAACCTTCGATTGAATTTAAGGAAGCATACGTAGAGATGATTGCTGAGTGGATAGAAGCTGGGGAAAAAATGGTTCCATTTGTATTACGAATGGATACGGCTGATTTTGATGGTATGTTGACAGAACTTGCCGGATTTAAAAAAGGCATCGGTATCCCCGAAACCTTTGTACCACACACTACATATTGGCTTGCGGATGAAAATGACAGGATCGTTGGATGCATTAATATTCGTCACAATTTAAATGACAGATTGCTAAAAATCGGCGGTCATATCGGTTACGGAGTTAGACCGAGCGCACGCAGGAAGGGCTATGCTTCAGCAATGCTAAGACTAGCACTTGAAAAAGCAAAAGAAATGGAACTGAAAAAAGTACTAGTCACATGTAATAAAGATAATATCGCCTCAGCCAAAACCATTATCAACAATGGCGGGAACCTAGAATCGGAATATAAAGAAGAAAGCGGGAACATCGTCCAAAGATACTGGATTGACAATTACAAATAAAATTCGACATAAATCGGGTGGTGCCTGTCACCACCCGATTTATTTGCGGGCTCGGCCTGATTTGATGAGCCATAGGTGGACGAAGAATTCGATTACGGTTAATAGTGCTGCCGTAAGTATGGCTCCTCCAACGGTCACGTAGGCTCCGGGAAAAAAATAGCTAAGTATATAGATGAAGAAAGCCGAGATAACAAAATCTGTTGCAGTGCTGATCCAAAACGTACCTTTTTTCAAAATGGCTACTTCCATTAAATAACCCGCTAATGATAATGTAACCCCGATAACAATCGGTTGATACACATGCGGATAATTAACATTTGTTAAGAAATTTGCAGCTATGATTAAAACAATGGGGGTAACAATGATTTTCATTATAAAATTTAACAAGTCAAAAAAGCCTCCTTCACAATTTGGCATTTGAAAGCCATATATGCAAAGGATGCCAATTTTGGATGAAAATTATTCCGTGTGATAATTCATCGTGAACTTTTTAACGTAACGACAACGATTTCCGGCCGATTGAAAATTCTATAAGGGACAAGGCTGTTCCCAAGTCCACGATTGACGATCATATTTGTGATACCTCTTTTATGATCGCCAGCTGTATAAGACGGAAACCATCCTTGACCAGGTGCGATTAGACCGCCGATTCCAGGGATGCGAACTTGGCCGCCATGCGCATGTCCAGTAAATACAACATCTACTTCGTTTTCGACATAAACATTAAACACTTCAGGTCGATGCGATAGCAATAAAGTGTATGTTTGCTCTGGAATTTTAGACATCGCTGCGTCCAATGATTCGCCCACAACCACTATTGGATCTTCTATCGCGCGCATAAGCGGATCTTCAATTCCAGCAATTGCTATCGTTTCTCCGTCTTGCTTTAACAGCTCAGTTTCATTGGCCAAAACATGGACACCTAAAGATTTCAAAGCCTCCGTAATTTCGCTTACTTGATTGACGGCAACTTCATGGTTCCCCGTTACGTAATAAACACTCGTGAATGTGACAAGCTGTTCAACCAGATCGAGACTATTATCAAGATCGTAACGGTTGCTATCGATTAAATCACCGGTAACAAACACAAGATCAGGTTTAAGTTTTTTCACCTTTTCCACAAGACGAGACTGTTTTTCACCAAATGTAGCGTCATGTAAATCCGAAAGCTGTACGATTGTTAATCCGTCAAATGCTTTAGGGATACGATCTGATTTGATTTCGTATGTAGTCGTCTGCAGCCAATTATTATTTAAAAATAGAAAAATATAAATCACTGCAATGAATAGTATAAGTTTAAGTATTTTGCGTTTCATTATAATAAAATCCCTCTCGAATAAGTTAAATATATAACTACTAAAATATATCATACCATTCCAAATAATATTCGAGAGGAAAAAATAACCCGGTCCTCTATCGAATGAGGACCGGTCCTGTTTATTCTTGCTGCTCTTCCTTATTATAAAACTCAACACTATACATGGCGCCTTCGCCAACCATTCTTGTATCTTCTAAATCATGTGGGTCGGGATTACCCGCTTTTTCGATAAGATCATCACAGGCACTTGGGTTCTGTTCACACCAAAAGTCCATTACTTTATCCTTTACTGAGTAAAAAACTTCCTTGACTTTATTTCTGTTATCCTTGGAAGACAAATAAGAGGCACCTGCAACCCCAATTCCCAACAGCATATATGGACTGATGCTTTTTGCTTTCCCCATCTTATCTTCCTCCTTTTGCTTTGTTTTTTATTTACCCCATTTTTTTGCAAATCAAGCCGGAAAAAGATGACAATTGTATTAAAAAATAATATTAAAGATTACTTACCGTTTCATTAGCCTTCGCCGCCTGTATAATTTCCTTGATTTCATCCCGTTTTCCAGCAGCAAGAAGCTCAACAATTTTACTGCCCACAATCACCCCATCACAATACTGTCCTAGTTCCTTCACCTGTTCAGGAGTAGAAACCCCGAACCCAGCAAGTACAGGTGCAGCAGAAAGAGTTTGCAGCTCTTGTAAATACTCGGGCAACCCATCTTCATAGCGAGTCCTAGCACCTGTCGTCCCCTTTACTGTCACCGCATATAAAAATCCTTCCGTCCGCTTCGCTATTTGCTCAAGCCTACTTTGCGGACTAGTTGGCGCAGCAAGTCGAATCAGGGCAATTTCATGTTGAGCAAAAACGGGAGCCGCCATTTCTTCTTCTTCAAGTGGCACATCCGGAATAATTAACCCATCCACGCCAACTTCCTTGCAACGTTCAGCGAATTTTTCAATTCCGTAGGCAAAAATTAAATTGAAATACGTCATAAGTACGATCGGGATCGTCCTGGATTCTTTCCATTCTTCCAAGCTATCAAGTACACCTGCTAATGTCGTTCCATTTGCCAGCGCCCTTAATCCAGCTTCTTGAATAACGGGACCATCAGCAACCGGATCAGAAAAAGGAATACCTAATTCCACGACTGTCGCGCCGCTCTCTTCTAGAAATAAAATTTGTTCTTTTAAGTTTTCAATTCCTCCATCACCCGCCATAATATAAGGGACGAAGGCCTTGTCACCATTTTCAAGAACACCGGCAATCGCCGCATCAATCTTTGCTTTACCCATTGTTCACCCCTCCAATCGCTTCCCTTACTTGCGCTACATCTTTATCCCCTCTGCCTGACAAACAAATAACAAGCGTCTCGGATTCTTTCATTTCTTTTGCCAGTTTCATCGCATAAGCAACGGCATGGGAGCTTTCAAGTGCGGGAATGATCCCTTCCGTTTTTGCCAGCAGCTGAAAAGCTTCCAGCGCTTCTTCATCTGTTGCGGAAGTGTATGTAACACGTCCTGAATCTTTCAAATAAGCATGCTCCGGACCGACGCCTGGATAGTCAAGACCAGCTGAAATTGAATGTGCACCTTTGATTTGGCCTTGATCATCCTGTAAGAGATATGTGAGCGTCCCGTGTAAAACGCCTGCTTTCCCATCTGTTAAAACAGCAGCATGCTTCCCGGTATCAATCCCGGACCCTGCAGCTTCCACACCGTAAATTTTGACATCCTGATTTTCCACAAACGGAAAAAACATCCCCATGGCATTACTACCGCCGCCAATACAAGCAACAACTGCATCTGGGAGTTTGCCTTCCTGTTCGAGAATTTGCTTCTTCGTCTCCTTGCCGATCACACTTTGGAAGTCGCGAACGATTTTTGGGAAAGGATGTGGTCCAACGACAGAACCTAATATATAATGGGTATCTTCAACATTTGCGACCCAGTAACGTAAAGCTTCATTTACTGCATCTTTGAGCGTGCCGCTTCCTTGGGACACACTTCTCACTTCCGCTCCAAGCAGCTCCATTCGAAAAACATTCAATTGTTGGCGGCGGATATCTTCTTCCCCCATAAACACAATACATTCTAGACCAAGGAGAGCACATACCGTTGCTGTTGCCACCCCGTGCTGGCCCGCACCCGTTTCAGCCACAACTTTCTTTTTCCCCATTCGGAGTGTCAAAAGCGCTTGACCAATCGTATTATTGATTTTGTGTGCACCAGTATGGTTTAAGTCCTCACGTTTTAAATATATTTTCGGCCCACCCGCAATCTTCGAAAGATTTTCGGCAAAATAAAGCGGGGTTTCTCTTCCGATATATTGTTTAAGATAGTGATCCATTTCCCGTTCGAATTCCGGATCAGCCACAGCTTTTTCATACTCTTCTTCCAATTCCAATACTGCGGTCATCAATGTCTCCGGTACAAATCGTCCTCCAAATTGACCGTAGCGCCCTTTTAAATCAGGTGATGTGTAAACTGCCAATTTCTTCACGCTCCTCTAGTTTTGCTTCTCTAATAAAGGCTTTTATTTTCTCCAAATCTTTCTCCCCGTCTGTTTCCACTCCGCTTGAAACATCGACGACTGCAGGTCGAACAGTCTTTATCGCGGCGACCACATTTTCAACATCCAAACCGCCTGCTAAAATAATTTTTTCTTTTGGAATATCTAAATCCGCAAGTAAGCTCCAGTCAAATGGGATTCCGCTCCCACCGCGATATTTTACTCCGGGACTATCAAGTAAATAATAGGCACAGTCATAATCTGAAATTTTATCAAGGTCAGTTTTTTCTTTAATGGAAAAAGCTTTGATAACTGGCAGTGGCAGTTTTCTGCAAAATTCCGGTGACTCGTCTCCGTGTAATTGAATATAATCATGCTTTGCCGTTTTTGCGATTCGAATAATATTTTCATAAGTCTCATTCACAAAAACGCCTACTGATTTTACATGATCCGGAAGCTGTGCAATGACTTCTCCAGCTTTTTCCGGAGCGATTCTCCGTTTGCTATCCGCAAACACGAATCCAAGCATATTTGCGCCTGCTTCGCTTGCAGCAGCTGCCGCTTCCGTTGTCAAGATGCCACATATTTTCACCTTCACCTATTTCACCGCCTTCTGGAATGGAATGCGTATATCATCCATCGTTTCGGCGATATTTTCTGACCTCATCAACGTTTCTCCAACAAGGATTGCCTTTGCTCCTGCGGCTTCCACTTCTTCCACATCAGCCTTCGTTCGAATACCGCTTTCACTCACTAGTAGAATATTTTCATTTCTTAGCATTGCAGCCACACGTTCTGTTACAGCCAAGTCCACCTCAAAAGTTTTTAAATTCCGATTATTAATCCCAACAATTCTCGCACCAATACGTAGGGCAACCTCTGCTTCTTCCTCATTATGAACTTCGAATAATACGTCCAAGTTCAGCGACCTAGCGTAATGATATAACTCACGAAGGCGATTTTCCGGGAGGGCTGCGGCGATCAATAAAATAACGCTTGCCCCGTGATCTTTTGCAACGTCAATTTGTACCTCGTCGATCATGAAATCTTTACAAAGCAGCGGGACTTGAACGGCTTCTCCGACTGCAGAAAGATCTGCCATTGAACCTTTAAAAAAAGTCCGGTCCGTTAAAACGGAAATCGCTCCAGCTCCCGCTCGTTCATAAGCGAGGGCTTGGGCAACAGGGTCTATATCTTGATTAATGACTCCTTTTGACGGTGAAGCTCGTTTCACTTCTGCTATCACATTCATCTCATCTGCCCCTTGGAAACTTTCGTAAAGTGAAGGTCTCTGCTTACAAGGTTCTGATTGATGTGAACTGTATATCGCCTTTAGTTCCCCTACTTCAATTTCTTTTTGTGCGATGATTTTATCTAAAATAGTCACCTTACATCACTCCTTGCTTTGTTGATTGCCCGCTTTTTTTAATTAAAAATTCCAATTTACCTAAGGCTGCACCTGAATCAAGACTATTTTCTGCTAGTTGAATGCCTTCTTGAATGGTCGATGCTTTACCATTGGCAAAAATCCCAATTCCCGCATTCAACAATACTGTGTCACGAAACGGCCCCTCATCTCCATTAAGTACGCTCATCATAATGAGGGCGTTACGTTCCGAATCTCCGCCGAGAATTTCATCATTTGCATAAGTTGGAAATCCGACTTCTTTCGGGTGCAGTGTAATTTCCTTTAGGTCCCCGTCTTCTAAAACGACAAGATGGTTATCCCCTGAAAGTGATGCTTCATCAATATGGCCCGCTCCATTAATAACCACCGCCCGTTTTCTGCCGAGCTGCTGAAGCACACTTCCCATGAGCTTCAGCTTATCACGTCGGTAAATCCCCAATAATTGACTATCCAGTTCAACCGGATTTGTCAGTGGTCCAATTAAGTTGAAAATCGTCGGTACACGCAAATCTTTTCTTACTTTCATGACAGCCTTCATGCCGGGATGAACATGTGGTGCATATAAAAAGGCAATGCCATTTTCAGCGAGAAGCTCAGCTGTTTCCTCGGGACTGTTATCCAGTGACACGCCAAGATATTCAAGTACATCCGCACTTCCCGTTTTGCTGGAGACACTCCGATTCCCGTGTTTTGCAACCGTAATGCCCGCACCAGCAATAACAAAGGCGGAAGTCGTACTTATATTAAAGCTGTGTGAGCCATCCCCGCCCGTCCCGCAATTGTCCATCACACTGCCGGGGACTGATAGCGTAGCAGGGGATCTTTCCCGAATTGCGTTCACTAAGCCGGCCACCTCATCCGCCGTTTCTCCTTTTAAAGCAAGCAAGCCAAGCAACGCGCCACATTCACTTTCTGAAGCTTCACCAGTAAACAGTAATCGTGCAGCTTCCGTCATTTCGTCCATGCTTAAATTTTCTCCGGCCATCAGTTTTTGCAAATACGGTTTCATTTCAATTCCTCCTTATTTTATAATGCCTAAGCGCCTTGTTCAGCCCTCGAGGGGCTAGGCAGCCTTGCGCTAGATTCCAAAATTAAATATAAAAAAGCCCTCCGTAAACACACACAATATGTGCGTTTACAGAGGGCGATCAGTCCGCGGTGCCACCTCTATTGAAGAATTACCTTCATCTCTTCGGATACAAATGTATACCCTATCCTGTTAACGGTGGAAGCCGGGTTCCCCTACTTACGTTCAGGCAACCTCTCATAAGTCCATTCCGCCAGGCAGTTCGTGCTGGATTCCCACCATCACCAGCTCTCTAAAACGACTTGCCAGGCGTACTACTCTTAATCAACGATTTTTCAGATTCATTTTTCTGCTGTTGAAATCTCCAAAAAAACACAAAAAGGGCCCCCATCCAAAGGACGAGGAACCCGTGGTACCACCTTTATTAGCTGAATATCAGCTCACTTTGTCAGCAACAAGCGTTATTCGCTTATTGCCCGTCTTTCTAACGCCAAGACATAAGCGCCAAAGCCTACTGTTTTTTTTCACAAAGTTCGGTTTGGAGGCTCAGAAGCCCATTCACTATTTCTGCACACCGGTTTGCACCAACCACCGGCTCTCTTTAGTGCGACAAAACAGCTACTACTCTTCGTCAATGCCAGAAATATTCATTAAGTTTGAATTATTTATCATCTTATCTTTTTAAAATCAGAATGTCAATATGTTTTTTAATAAAATTTTTAAACTTTCCCTCCGTCTACTTTTGCTTGAGTAAATCCTCTGCCTAATATTTCAGATGCATTTAGAAAAATAACGAAGGAAGTCGGTTCCTGTTCCTGAAGAACTTTTTTCAAATAAACAGCTTCCGATTGCTCGACGACACAAAGAATAATGGTTCGCTCCATATTTGAGTATCCTCCAAGGGACTTCACTTTCGTCAGACCGCGATCAATTTCATCTCGGATGATCCGCTGAATTTCCGCTTCTTTTTCCGTAATAATCATCACAAGCTTCGTCGGAGACGTTTGCAATTGAACGAAGTCGATGACTTTGCTTGTGACGTATATCGATATTAACGCAAAGAGAGCGAGTTCTAGGTTGAAAACAATGGCAGAAGCCGCCACAACGAATCCATCGACTAGCAATTGAGCAAATCCACTTGATAAGCCCGTGAATTTTTTCAACAGCTGGGCAATCATTGCTGTGCCTCCGGTTGAGCCGCCCCCTCGGTACACAATTCCGAGACCGATGCCAAGGGCAATTCCCCCATATATAGCACCTAGCATCGCATCGTGAATGTGAAGATCTACATCTTGAGTGAGCCAAATAACGAATGGTACAAAAAAAGTGCCTAATAATGTCTTTGTACTGAAATCTTTTCCGAGAATAAGCAGCCCCACGAGAAATAAGGGCAAATTAATACTAAATTGCACAAATGCAGGATTCCATTGAAATAATTCATATAAAAGCGTGCTGATTCCCGAGACCCCACCTGCCGCGAGTTTAGCTGGCAGCAGAAACATGTTATACCCGAAACCAACGAGCGAAGCCCCAACAATAACTTGAATGTATTCCACAATTGTCTGTTTCGATGTTTGTTTAACCATACTTACACCTAACCTCTCTAATACAACAGCCGTCTATATCTTAACATTAATGGTAACTTTCTTTTAGATTTAACCATTTGAAGAAAAACAATCAAAAAAGCTTAAATAAAAGATCACCGGTCAGAAAATGACCGGTGACCAGTTTATTTCTATTTCACTGGTATTTCAATGACATGATTGTACGTTTTCATATAGTGCATTCCCTCGATTAATAGGTATTGCGGCTCTTTTTTTGTATCAAATAGCAACGTCCGTTCTTTCAACATACGGCCATTTTCTTGCTCAGTTTCGTGTTGTCTGACAGTTGTTTTTAATGGGATTATCTCGCCTTGCGTTTCTATTGAGACACCATCAAGCATGACATCATCATCTGTAGCAATCGTTATTTCGATTCCTTCTGAGGTTTTTGCGACATTTTTCACCCATAGGTCTTTTCCGTGAAGTGAAATCGGCTTATCCATTGCAGCAAGGGAAATCTTTTCTTTTAGCGTTTCATATCCGACAAACTTCTTCATTACCAGTTCTAGCGAATCTAGTTTTTCCGGCAAAGTATCATATCTAATATCAAATTTTATTCCTCTAAGTGAAGATTGACTGCCTCCACCTATTAATGGGATTGGCGTTCCATTCGCGATTAATTCAATTCCCTCTTGCGCAAAATGGACGCGATCAAAATTATCGACTTGGAGCAATCCATTAATGACGGTTAAGGTCGGTGTAGCAGTGATTGAGTGAAAAGTAACTTCGCCTTTATCGACTTTAAGTGTCTTATTAATTGATTGTTTAATCTGCGTATGCATTGCTTTGTTTGGATCATACGGAAAATTAATTTCTTCCCTTGTATCGATGTCATTATAGTGTAACGTTAATTTCTTCGAAAATGGACTAACCGGCTCAAAAGCTGTAGTTCCTTTAATCTCAGTTTTATCGTCATTGAAAATGTACGTACCGCTTTCCATATTTGATTTCGTTAAAAAACCAGTTATTTTTGAAGATAAAAAAGGGTCAACAGTCTGGTCATCAATCCCCTTTGGATTGTGTAACGTATAATACATGATTAGCTGATTAGCATCTGCCATCAATCCATTAATAATGAATTCTGTTCCATCTTTTAGCTTCGTCTTTTTTTCTATAATTTGCCCCATACCTTTATCATTTAATTCCTTTAAAGTACCGTTAGTCACTTCATCAAAACCAAATAATTTCTTGCTATAATAAGCAACCGCATTGTATTGATATCCAAAAATGGTCATAAAAAGTAACGCGACAACCGCGACCTTCCAAATAGCTCCAATTCTCTTTGCTCTTCTTGGAGGTGTCGTATTTAGTGCATTTCTTAATCTCATTTCTAATTCATCTGGTGCCGTTATCGAGTCCATTCGCTTTTTCTCATCAGCTAATCGTTTCTCGATGTTATTCATCAACATCACCCCTAAAATGATCTCTTAGCTTTTTGAGTCCTTGAAAGATTCTTGATTTAACAGTTCCAATTGAAACATTTGTCATATCAGCTATTGTTTGATAATCGAGATCATGAAAATACTTTAATTGGATCGCTTCTTTTTGATGTTCATTTACGTGTAATAGCATCTGCTCTATATCCATTTGTTGTTCACTAGCAATATAAGGGTCATTAGTCAAAGCTTGATCTAATTCCCTATCACTCCATTCATCTACTAACACGAGCTTTTTTCGCTTACGAAGCAAGGTTTTACAACTGTTCACCAAAATGGTTTTACTCCAACTGTAAAAAGCTTCTTCCTTCTTGAGCTGCTCAATTTTTTCAAATAACAGTACAATCATTTCCTCCATTGCATCCATCGCATCATGCGTATTCCCCATATACGTGAATGCAAGCCGATAATAAACATCCTTTTCAGCCATCACTAATTGAAGCAAAGCCTCTTTATTCCCCTTTTTCGCCTTTTTCACTAACCGAACCACATTCATGCCCTCACCTCACTCCCCTATAAGAGTATTAACCTTGAAAAAAAGTTCATTTTTAAATTCGACAAATTTCGGGCCGTGCCTGTCACCTGTCATAAATTGTCGAATTAGAAGAGCGGGAAAGCGTAGTCTTCTTTTTGTCTAATTTCGTTGATTGTGTCGATGAATTTTTCTAGGGAGGTTGTTAGGAATGCGTCTTTTTTGCGGATGAAGACGGTTTTGATTCGGCTATATTGTTGAGGAACTTTATGGCATTGGATCAGTCCTCTTGACTCGTGGTGTTCAACGGTCGATCTTGGAACAAATGTAACACCCAAGCCAGAATAAACACTTCCTAGTATTGTTTCAAGCGTTCCTAATTCCATTAATTTAGATGGAGCCACTTGTTCATCTCTTAGCCATTCCATTAATTTTGCCCTGTAACCGCAGCCGGAATGAAATACTAGAAAAGGCTTCTTTTTAAGTTCATCAATTGTCCCCGCATCTGCATCTGAAACGAGAACTAATTCTTCTTCAAAGACATCGTATTGAACCAAATCAGGGTGGTTGCTTAGACTGCCAGCAGTGACAAACGCCCCGTCTAACCGATAATTAAGCACATCGTCAATGAGCTGCTCTGTTACTCCTGTCGTTAATGATAGATCGATATGTCCATATTTTTTATTGTACTTTGACAAAATAAGCGGCAATTTAATGACCGTTTCTACTGAGCCGATATCAAGCTTGCCAACTGGTATATCCGGACTACGGAAAGCCCTTTTCATATCAGTCACCATAGACACAATCTTTTCGGCATAGACGAGCAATTTTTTTCCTTCCGGCGTAAGGACAATTCCCCGGTTATGGCGGTGGAAAAGTGGTGTATGAAGCTCTTCCTCCAATTTCTTTATGCGTGCTGTCACATTTGACTGTACATAGTTCAACTCTTTAGCAGCCTTACTGATATTTCCCTGTTCAACTACCTTTAGAAAAATATATAAGTTTTTTAATTCCATTTTGTTCACTCATTTCTAAAATTAGGTCGTAATATTATGTAGGTTTAGATAAATTGGCGCTATTCATCGGCCGTGGTCACAGATTTATAAGCCATGTTCACAATATCAATGATAATATCGTCTGGAATTCTATGAAACTCCTCTCTAACATCATTAATAATGATATCTATCATCATTATTAATCATTTTACATGATACTGAATCTATTGTTAAATGGAATATGCACCCATGTGGAATAACCATCTGGAGGGAATACGTTGAAGAAAAGCTTTTTATATGGCGCTTTTTTATGTTTGATCGCCAGTATTTCGTGGGGAGCGATGTTTCCTGTCGCCCATCACTCTTTCCAATATATCGAACCTTTCTACTTTACTATTCTTCGATATATTCCAGTCGCAATAATACTAGTAATCATGTTATGGATGAAGGAAGGGAAACAAGCCTTCAAAACAGAAGGTAGAGGACTAGCTTTATGGTTTTATGGAACGATGGCCTTTACTGTTTATAATTTATTGATCTTCTGGGGACAAGATGCCCTGGGGAATTCCGGTGTTTTACTCGCTTCCATTATGGAATCGCTTATGCCAATGATTTCTGTGCTTATTCTATGGATCATCAGCAGCCAACGTCCAAACAAGAATACGCTTTTCAGTATCGCAATCGCTTTTATCGGCGTTTTGTTTGTAATCACAAAAGGAAATCTTACAAGCTTACTTTCTATGAATAACGAGCTCATTCCGATGCTTGCTCTCCTTGTATCTGTGATTGGCTGGGTAGTCTATACAATGGGTGGCGCACGTTTCGCCAATTGGTCTGCTCTTCGATATTCTGCACTAAGCTGTCTATATGGTACAGCTACAGCGACCGTGATTGTACTTTTAGCAACAGCAGCAGGCTGGGTGGAAGTTCCAACCATTTCAGCCATTCGCTCTGTCCAGCTTGATCTTGCGTTTATGATTATTTTCCCTGGGTTAATTGCACTGCTCGGATGGAATGTCGGCGTCAGTATTTTGAAGCCGGTAAACGGGCTTCTTTTTATCAACTTTGTGCCTGTTACCACTGTTGTGGTGACTTTTATTCAAGGACATGCTTTAACCATTTACGAGTTAATTGGGATGCTATTAGTGATTACAGCGCTTATGCTCAATAACATTTCTCAGCGTCGAAAAGCGGAAAGAGAAATCGTTCCGGAAACAGGCAAGACATTACGATCTGCTTCATGAGAAAAGCCGGTAAACCCATTTTAAAGGGTACCGGCTTTTTTAAAATCTTACAGTTCCTTCTCTCCTGCTGATCCTCTTTTATCCTGTTCATTTTCTTCTCGTTCTTCGACAAGTTCGTCCGATATATCGTCAATTGGCATGACTAGTTGGTCGCGCTGTGATTGTTTTTCTTGATCTTTCATAAAGGCCTCGTCTTTTTCGTTTCTTTCTCTCAACACCTTGTCACGGTTGATTTTGTTTTGGGTTGGTTCATGACTCATGAAAATCCCTCCACTTCGTTTACTTTCCTTTTTCCGAAAATGGCGTGTATAAAACATTTCATATAAATCTATGAACTCCATAAAAAAAGATCAACCCATTGAGGGTTGATCTTAACATGATGATTACGAATAACTTGGCTTGATTTTCCCACTTTGAATTTCTTCTACAAAGTGACATGCTGCTTCGTGGCCTTCGCTCATGTTTGCATGAGTTTGTAATTGCGGCACTTCGGTTTTACAGCGTTCTTGTGCAAACGGGCAGCGCGTATGGAAACGGCACCCGCTTGGCGGATTGATTGGTGATGGAACGTCACCTTTTAGTACGATTTGCGAACTCGCATGCTCAGGATCGGGAACAGGAATAGCTGAAAGCAATGCTTTTGTATACGGATGCTTAGGACTGTCAAACAATGAATTTTTATCTGCAATTTCAACGATTTTTCCTAAATACATCACGATGACACGATCAGAAATATGTCGTACAACACCGAGGTCATGCGAGATAAATAAATAAGTTAAATGATACTCATCTTGCAATTCTTGCAGCAAATTTAAAACCTGCGCCTGAATCGAAACGTCCAGAGCGGATACAGCTTCGTCGCAAATAATCAGTTTTGGATCGACGGATAAGGCTCTCGCAATCCCGATCCGCTGGCGTTGTCCACCTGAAAACTCATGTGGGTAACGGTCAGCCTGATATTCGTTCAAACCGACAGTTTCCAGTAATTCAAGTACACGTTCACGACGTTTTTCTTTCGGAACTGCATTTTGAATTTCCATTGCCTCTGTTAATATATCCGCCACAGTCTGGCGAGGGTTAATAGAAGCATACGGGTCTTGGAAAATAATTTGTAAATCCTTACGATATTTACGCATTTCCCTTTTCGAAAGTGACGCTAGATCAACATCTTTGAAAGTAACTTTACCTTCTGTCGGCTCTTCCAAACGAAGAATCGCCCGCCCAGTTGTTGACTTTCCGCATCCGGACTCCCCCACAATACTGACCGTTTCACCTTCATATACTGTAAAACTTATATCATCAACTGCTTTTACATGATTGACTGTTCGGCCTAAAAATCCACCTTTAATAGGAAAGTATTGTTTTAAACCATCAACTTTTAACAGCTCTTTTTTCGCCATGAATATTCACCTCCGGATCGCCATCCCATTCATCTGAGTAAATCCAGCAACGGATTTGATTACCTTCTTCATCATTGACCAATACAGGCATCTTCGTTCTGCAAAGGTCGGTAGCAAACGGACAACGCGGTGCAAACCTGCAGCCTGCAGGCATTTCATGCGCATTTGGCACATTACCTTTAATTGGAATGAGTTTTTCCTGCTCAATGTCATGACGGGGCAGGGAATTCAACAACCCGACGGTATATGGATGTTTCGGTTTTTTAAATAGAGATTTTACATCAGCATATTCTACTACTTGTCCAGCGTACATAACGGATACAAAATTACATGTTTCGGCAACTACACCAAGATCGTGGGTAATAAAAATTACCGCCATGTCCATACGCTTTTGTAAATCTTTGATCAGACGTAAAATTTGTGCCTGAATCGTTACATCAAGCGCAGTAGTCGGCTCATCAGCAATTAAAATTTCCGGACTGCAAGCAAGCGCCATAGCAATCATTACGCGCTGACGCATCCCTCCCGACAGCTCAAATGGATACTGCTTCACACGTTGTTCTGGAGAAGGAATGCCAACAAGCTTAAGTAGCTCCACAGCTCTTTTCATCGCTTCTTTTTTAGATAGCTTTTCGTGAATGATTACTGACTCACTAATCTGTTCACCGACAGTAAAAACGGGATTCAAGGATGTCATTGGCTCTTGGAAAATCATTGAAATGACATTACCACGAATTCCGCGCATCTGTTTCTCAGATAAATCAAGCAGGTTCTGTCCTTTAAACAGCACTTCCCCTTCTTTCGTTTTCCCGCTACTTGGCAGCAAGCGCATAAGTGATAGCGATGTAATACTTTTCCCTGACCCGGATTCACCGACAATTCCAAGTGTTTTACCTTTCGGAACGGTAAAGCTTACTCCGTCCACCGCACGTACTTCGCCGCCATCTGTATAAAATGATGTCTTCAAATTACGAACTTCCAAAAAGGCTGAATCAGAATGTTTCATTAAAAACTCACCTCATTTCTTTTATGTCTCAATTAGTTCATATCAATTCGTTTATTAAGCAATCTGTATGATATATCTACGATTAAGTTAACGAGAACGAATAGGGTAGAAATGACAAGCACTGTTCCCTGAACAATTGGAAAATCACGCTGACGGATTGCATCAACTGTCAGGCGGCCCATCCCATTGATGGCAAAAATCGTTTCTGTCAGGACGGCCCCTCCGAGGAATGCCCCGAATTCAAGGCCAACGACGGTAATGACAGGAATTAATGCATTTTTTAGAGCATGCCTGTAAATCACGGTGCGCTCTGAAACACCCTTGGCACGAGCTGTACGAATGTAATCTTGTCCGATTACTTCTAACATCGAAGAACGGGTCATTCTAGCAATGATTGCGGCTCCCCCCGTACCTAATGTAATGACGGGTAAAATCACTTGGCGCCAATCGTCGCCCCAGCCCGAAGGCCTCATTTTAAGGAATTCAGGCAGCCAACTCGCATCGACTGCAAACCATTGAATAAGGACAAGTCCCATCCAGAAGTTTGGCATGGAAAGTCCGAATAAAGCAATAATCATGATTGTGACATCAGATAATGTGTAATGACGAACTGCCGAAATGATTCCAGCGATTAATCCGATAAAAACGGCGAGCAAAGTAGAATAGAATGCCAGCTCCACTGTCACCAAAAATCTCGTTTGAATTTCCTCCATTACAGGGCGGCCGCTTCTGATCGAGCTTCCTAAATCTCCTTGTAAAGCATTCGAAATATAAGAGAAATATTGAACATGGACAGGTTCATTTAACCCGAGCTTTTCACGGATTTGCTCAACTGTTTTTTCTGATGCTCCTTCCCCTGCAATGATTTGTGCAGGGTCACCCGGAATAAGATGCATCAATGAAAATACTAAAATAGAAACACCAATTAAGACGGGAATGGTTTGTAATAAACGTCTAATAATAAATTTAGTCAAGTTTCTGCACCCTCCACTACTTCTTCATTTTTGGATCGAGTGCATCTCTCAACCCATCACCGAAAATATTAAAAGCAAGTACAACTAGTACAATCATAATTCCTGGAACCAATACCATATGCGGCGCCTCAGCCATATACGACCTGCCATCACTTAGCATGGCACCCCATTCTGGAGTAGGCGGTTGTGCACCAAGACCAAGGAACGACAAACCGCTCGCAGTCAGAACTGCTGTAGCAATACGAAGCGTAGCTTGTACAATAATTGGAGACATAACATTTGGCAAGATGTGTTTAAATATAATCCGCATATCCGAAGCCCCGAGCGCTCTAACAGCATCTATGTATTCTAATTTTCTGACAGTTAGAGTAGAGCCCCGCACAATTCTTGCAAAAGCAGGAATAGAAAATACCCCGACTGCAATAATGACATTCGTTAAGCTTCCTCCAAGAACACTCACAATGGCCAGAGCCAAAATGATTCCAGGGAATGCAAGTAACACATCCATAATTCTCATGATGATTGTATCAGTAGCACCACCATAATAACCCGATATGATGCCAAAGATAACACCAATCACGCCGCCAATGGCTACGGAGAAAAAGCCAACAAATAATGTAAGGCCCATCCCATGGATTATTCTAGTAAAAATATCTCTTCCAAAATTATCTGTTCCTAACCAATGCTCCGCAGATGGACTCTTCAGTTTATTCAAAATATCTATACCACTTGGATCTTTCGTAGTGAATAACGGTCCTATTATTGCAGTAAGAACAAAAAGTAGAATTAATATGCCACCAACAACAGCCGCTTTATTCTTTCTCAGTCTTTTCCAGATAGTTTTATAGTATTCAATTCGTGGATTTGACTGCTTTTGGCGAACAGTAGGTTGCATTGTTTGTTGAGTCAATTACAAACACTCCTTCCAACTCAAATTTTCTCATAATTACTATATTAACTCACTTACTCTTTGAAAGTAAACACCGAAATTACTATCTTAAAATAATAAAAAATGAATTTTAAATAATATTTATTTATCCGGCAGTTAAAAAATTCCTTTTATTTACTATATTTACCGCCTAACGAATCAATTTTACAACTATACTAAATATTATTAAAAAATAATATAATTACGAATGGTTGTTCTTGAAATATATAGTATGTTATATTTTTTCTGATTACTTTATTAATCAAAATATATTATTGGGGGATAACACCATGAGAAAAAACAGAAAGTTTTGGCTTCTCACCTTAACACTTGTCATGTCCATGTTCCTTGCAGCATGTGCAGGAGGAAGCGACAAGGGCACAGATAAGGCAGAGGATAATAACAAAGGAACTGGTAGCGGCTCCGAAGAAGCGAAAGCTGGCGGAGATCTCATCCTTGATGTATTGTCGGATGCATCATCATTGGATGCACACGGCTCTAATGATGTAGTTTCTTCTAATATTCAAGCGAATATTTTTGAAACACTCGTAAAACGTAATGACAAGAACGAAATCGAACCCGGCCTTGCAAAGTCTTGGAAACAAGTTGACGAACTGACTTGGGAATTTACACTTCGTGATGACGTTACATTCCATGATGGCGAGAAATTCAATGCTGAAGCAGTAAAAGCGAATTTAGATCGTATTCGAGATTCAAAAGTTGCTTCCCCACGCTTCTTCTTATTTGAAATGATCAATAAAGTAGAAGCTGTCGACGATACAACAGTTCGCATTACAACTGAATATCCTTTCTCTCCATTATTGGCTCACTTGTCTCACAACGGCGGTGGCATGATGAGTCCCAAAACTATCGAAGCTGATTATGAGGGCATGAAAGAAGGGAAAGACCCAGGTGCTGTTATTTCAGCAAACCCAGTGGGAACTGGCTATTTCAAGTTTGATAGCTGGAATTCAGGTAGTCAAATCAAGCTTGTGAAAAATGAAGAGTATTGGGATACTCCAGCTCTAGTTGATTCTGTTACTTTCAAAGTAGTTCCTGAAAGTGCTACAAGAATTGCTGACTTAGAAACTGGTAATGCACATATTGCCGACCCTGTTAACCCAAACGAAGTAAAAGGCGTAAATAATTCAGGAAATGCAACAGTAAACCAAAAAGCATCTTCAAGCTTATCTTATATTGGATTTAATACTGAAAAAGAGCCTTTCAATAATGTAAAAGTACGTCAAGCGATTGCTATGCTCATTAATAAAGAGGAAATCATCGAAGGCGTATATGAAGGTTTTGGTATTCCAGCTGTAGGTCCACTAGCACCTGGCATCTTCGGATTCAATAAAGATGTTCCAGTTGTAAAGCATGACGTAGAAAAAGCAAAAGAGCTTTTAAAAGAAGCAGGTTACGAAAAAGGATTTAAAACATCAATCTGGACAAATGATAACCAACAACGTATGGATACAGCTATATTAGTTCAACAAAGACTGAAAGAAGCTAACATCGATGTAGCGATTGAAGTCATGGAGTTTGGGGCTTATTTGGAAAAATCAGCTGCAGGTGAACATGATATGTACATTCTTGGCTGGTCTAACCCAACAGGTGACGCTGACTACGGTATGTACGCTCTATTCCATTCATCACAAAAAGGCAACCCAGGTAACCGTTCTTTCTATGAAAACCCTGAAGTAGACAAGTTGCTTGATGAAGGACGACGTGAAGCAGATCCTGCCAAGCGTGAAGAAATTTATAAAAAAGTCCAAGAACATCTAGTTGAAGATGCCCCAATGGTATTCATTCACCACCAAGAATACTTAACCGGCGTTAGCAACAAAATTGATGGTTTCGATATTGATACATCAGGTATTTACCAGCTTAAAAACATTCATTTTGTAGAGTAATAGAGAATAAACCGGTTCATCATGAACCGGTTTTTTTATATCCCATAAAAATATTTTGTATTATTATACAGCGTTTCGTATATGGACGTTACCTCTTCTTTTTTTAGCTCGGAAATGGCGTTTATTGATTGATGGATCATCCATGGATGCGTCATTTTTCCGCTAAAAATTCCTTCGAATGGCCAAGGTCCATCTGTCTCTACCATCATTTTCTCAATTGGATATATTTTTACTAGCTCCTGGATTTCCTGTTCATATAATACATCAGGGGTGACTGAAATATAGTAGCCATTCTTTATCATCCGCTCAATTGTTGCAACATTCCCTTTGAACCAATGAAAATGCGCGTTTTTGATGTTATACTTCTCTAATAGATCGCAAACAACCGGCGCATCATCATAAACCGCATGAAGAACAATTGGCTTCTCCCACCTTTTTGCTAGTTTCAAAAAAGATTCGAGTAGCTCGATGTAACCTTCCAATCTAAAAGATCTGCTTTCTGTACGTAAATAATACGGCAGCCCCACTTCCCCAATCGCGATCATCTTATCTTTATTTTTCTCTATCCAGGAAATTAATTCACCAACATCAGAGTCCGATGGCAATTCTTGCTCAGGGTGAAACCCGAAAGCGGGCTTCACTTGCAGATATTGATTGGCAAGCTCAATATTCCTTTTGCATGATGCCAAATCAAACGAGACTGAGATAATATTTGTGCATTGAATACGGTTCAAGCCCTTCATCATGAGCTCGATTTCGTTGTCTTGATAATGGTCCAAATGAATATGTGCATCAATGATCTGTCTCATTACCATCCTGCCTTTGAAAAATACTTTTATTCAGCTTTCGCTTCCACTCGAGAAATTCTTCTGTTAAAAGCAATTCTTTATTCCGCGGTCTTTTAAACGGAATCTTAAATTCATTTACCATTTCGGCCGGGTTTGCTGATAAAACAATAATTCGATCTGAAAGAAAAAGAGCCTCATCAATATTATGAGTTACAAATAAAATGGTCCGCTTATACTCAGCCCAAATAGCCAATAGCCATTGATGCATTTCAAGCCTTGTGAAATCATCCAAAGCGGAAAACGGCTCATCCAGGCAGATGAGTGATTGCGGACTTAACAATGCCCTGATAAAAGCAACACGCTGCTTCATTCCGCCTGATAAAGCGTCAGGCAGTGAATCTTCATAGCCTGCAAGGCCAGCTTTTTGAATCATTTCAACTGCTTTCTCTTTATCCGCTTTACCATGCAGCTCTTGCCCAAGCATCGCGTTGTCAATAACTGTCCGCCATGGCAGTAATGCTGGCTGTTGTGGCATATAGCTGATTAGACCTCTTTGACCAGTAATATTATTGCTATCTAAAATAATCTCTCCTTGATCTGGTTCGATCAATCCGCCAATCAGGTGAAACAAGGTGCTTTTTCCACTTCCTGATGGTCCGAGAATTGTAAGAAACTCTCCTTCCTCCACTTGAAGGCTCAGATGTTTCAGCACCTCTTTACCGTCAAAACTTTTAGAAAGTCTTTTGATTTCCAAATGCCCCATCTTACCGAGCCTCCTTTCTCCATTTGATTAGCCATTTTTCCCCTGCAGAAATCGCACCGAAAAATAGTAGGCTTAAAATCATAATGACTAAGATTGCTACAAATACACGATCCGTCCGAAATGATGAGGAGGCTAAGGTCATATAGACGCCGATTCCTTTTTTTGCACCTAACCATTCTGAAATGACCGCGCCCATCACACTGTATGTCGCAGAGATTTTCAATCCAGAAAAAAGAGCGGGAAGAGCATTCGGCCATTCCAGTTTTGAAAAAACTTGAGTTTTTGTTGCTCCAGCCATGAGCATATAGTGCTTTATTTCAGGTGGGGAATTGCGAAAACCGCCTAGGGCAGCAACTGTAACTGGAAAAAAACAGACGAGTGTAATGACAATGACTTTTGGCAGGAGTCCAAATCCGAACCAAATAACGAGCAATGGCGCTAAAACAATAATAGGAACATTTTGCGACAAGATGAGCAGCGGATATATGGCTTCTTGTAATTTTGGAAGTAAATGCAACACTGTAGCTGTCAAGAGTCCCACTGTACAGCCGATGATGAATCCACCAAGTGAAAGTGCAATGGTTGACTGGATATGGGCCTGAAATTGGCTGAATCCGTTGATTGCTTCTGCCCCAATGGCGGAAGGTGCAGGGAGCAGCCAACTTGGAATATCTGCCAATCTTACCGCTACTTCCCAAATAGACAACAAAAGGAGGAGGACCGCTGTCGGCCTCCATCCTTTTTTAATAAACGTTGACATTAGCTATATTTCTCCGTAAGCTGATCCATTGTAATGCCTGTAGGCTGATATAAAATTTTCACTTGTGAGATTACATTACTGCTGCCGATTTCAATCATCCGCTCGTTCATTTTTTCGATTATCTTCATTAATTCGTGAAGCTCACCTTCCATCGTTGTTTCTAATGGATGAACCTCATACTTTACGTCGGATTCTTGAATAATTTTAATCGCCTCATCCACGTAGGGAATGACATTCTCGCCATTTTTCGTTTTCGGAATGATTTGGATACTAATTAGTGCATTAGCCATTCGTGCCCCTCCTATTTAGGTAAAAATTCATTGGTGAATGCTTTTTCAACATTAATCTCTTTTTCGAGCAGGCCTTTTTCATACATCCATTCCATATAGTTTTTCCATACATCTAGTTTCTGTTCTCCCCATCTTGGTGCATCATCTTGATAGCGAGTTGCTAACCATTCCTGGCTTTTTTTCACAAGAGCTGGATCCAGATCAGGTACTGCTTTTATTAAAATTTCAGCTGCGTCTTCATGATTTTCAATCGCATAATTATATCCTTTTGAGACGGCAGAAATAAATGCTGTTACTGTATCAGGATTTTCTTTAATCATTTTCTCGTTTGTTGTAATAACGGGCGTATAATAGTCAAGCTTGTCCGAGTAATCGGTTAGGTAAATCATGTTGATGTCCTCACCGCGGAGTTCCGCTTCGACTCCTGTCCAAGCATAGTATATCCAAGCGAAATCAATATCCCTTTTTGCTGCTGTAAAAAAGTCCGTATCTCCCATGTTGACGATGTCTAACTTATTAATATCTGCACCTTCCATGGACATAAGCGAAGACAGAACCTCTTTTTCAACAGGCGCACCCCAGCCACCATAAGTTTTCCCTTCAAAATCTTTTGGTGTTTTAATATTCTTGTCTGCCATTGAAGCAAAACCCGATGTATTATGCTGGATGACCGCACCAATTGAAACGATCGGAACCCCTTGTACTCTTGCTTCGGTAATACTTTCTTGATAACCGATGCCAAACTCGGATTTCCCCGATGCGACGAGCGCGTCAGCACCGGCTTCACCTGGCATTATGATTTCCACGTCTAAACCTTCATCTTTAAAATAACCTTTTTCCTGTGCAACGTACAAACCTGTATGATTTGTATTTGGTGTCCAGTCTAATACAACCGAAACTTTCTTCAAGCCTTCATTCTTACTGCCATCATTGCTTGCACAACCTGCAAGAAGCAGCAAAATCATGAAACTAAAAAGCAACTTTCTCATCTTGTATCCTCCTAGTTGGGAATGAACCTTCAAAATCGAAAAAACGCCCGGGATATAAAGAACCCGGACGTCTGAAAGAACACTCATTCAGAAAAGCGCAAGCGCCTTGCAATGGAAGAACGGCTAAGGTCGCCACGTCCTGTGGCAACGCCGTCCTGACCTGCATCCTGCAGGCCTCCGACAAGCAAATGTTCTGAGGCAAGAAAGTCCGGTCTTGACTTTTATGCCTCAGGTTATTTGACCTCGAGGGGCTACGCGCTGGAGCTAGACAAGTTAGAAATGTTATACATTCTTATCTCTTTGCTGAATGAATTAACGTTCCCTTCGCTGGTATGAGCCAGAGCAGGTTCAAAGGGTCAGCATCTAAAGGATGCTATCTCAACCGGCCCGACCGGTTCCCCCACATTCCATATTATTTTCCTACATTAGTATAACAGATTAAGAGAAGGATGCTAATCTTTTAGCCCTACGGAAGGCTATTTTTCAAAGCTTCCTCCAAGTCAGGATATTGATACGAATATCCATACTCCGATACTTTATTCGGAATAGCACGCTGCCCGCAAAGGAGCATATCACTCATTTCTCCCAATAACATTTTCATTGCAAAACTTGGGACAGGCAGCCAGTGTGGACGATGGAGCACATGCCCGACCGTCTTACCAAATTCCTGCATTTTTACCGGACTGGGCGCCGTAACATTTATCGGCCCGGAAATCTCACGATGTTCAATCGCAAATTGAATGATTCCTGCAACGTCGGAAACATGGACCCAGGAAAGCCATTGCCGCCCTGATCCAACTGTACCGCCTGCTCCTAACTTATATGGAAGCGCCATAAGCGGAAGAGCTCCGTCTTTGCCAAGCACGATTCCCAATCGAGCAAAAACGGTTCGCACTCCAAGTTGTTCGGCAACACTTGCCTCCTCTTCCCATGTCCTGACGACACTCGCAAGAAAGTCATCCGCTTCCGTCAGCGACGATTCTGTAAAGGTTTTGGACTCTGACATTCCGTAATAGCCGACAGCCGATGCATTTACAAGTACTTCTGGCTTCTTGTCCAAGCTTTGGATAATCCGAATAATTTCCCTAGTGGCTATGATGCGGCTTTCCAAAATTCTTTTCTTTTTCGAGCTTGTCCATCTAAGGCCGTTAATTGATTCCCCAGCTAAATTGACGATGGCATCCACTTTTCCAAGATAATGCTCTGGTTTGCTTCCCGGTGTCAGCCATTCAACTTCATTAGGTCGTTTCTTCGCCCTTGTTAAAATTTTCACTTCATGACCAGCATGGAGCAATCTTTCCTGCAAGGCCTTCCCGACAAATCCACTTCCTCCCGCAATGACAACACGCATGCGATCAGCCCATTTCCACTATTTTACTTTCATTATATACGTAAAAAAGCCGATTAACCTCTAAATAGTTAATCGGCAATATGTTCTATAATAATTCAATTTCCAGCAGTTCTTCCGCGTCTTTTTCTCGCAGAGTAAATCCTAACTCTTGTAACGTCTCTACCAGTTCACTGCAAATTTCTCCTTTAGCGATCATAAAGGTGCGATCGCGCTCAACCGTTTCTTTAATCGTTGAGAGCATCGCGAAAAGAGAAGCGGTTTTATCATATATTTCATCTTTAGGAATCTCCCGTAAAAGTGACGTTGTTTCTTCCCTAACTGGGAGAATCCATAACTCGCAATTATGTTCTAGCTGCAGTAGTTCATTGAACACATCCATTTTTTCAAGTGGCGTTCTCAATGTATAATCAGTCAGTTCATATACTTTTGATGTTGAAAAATCCAAGCTATGAAATGGTGAACTGTCACCTTTGACGAATGCTTTTATTTGTAATTTTGAGGCTCCCTCAATCTGTGAAAATACTGTACTCACAATTTTACCCCCTCGGTATGTAAAAGATTTTTCTCTATTAATCTATATACCCCAAAGGATAAAGGATTAAACATTTTTGGGAGCAAAATCAACGGCCTGGCGAATCGCTTCAGTCAAGCTTTTCTCATCAGCAATGCCTTTTCCGGCGATATCAAATGCTGTGCCATGATCGACACTCGTCCGAATGATTGGAAGACCGACAGTTATATTCACCCCTGCATCCAAGCCAAGAACTTTAACCGGGCCATGGCCTTGATCATGGTACATCGCAACAACGATATCAAAGTCACCACGTACTGCACGAAAGAATAGTGTATCAGCGGGCAATGGACCAGAAGCATCTATCTCTGCATTTCGTGCTCTTTGAACTCCTGGAATTACTTTTTCTTCCTCTTCACCATAGCCGAATAACCCATTTTCGCCTGCATGCGGATTAATGCCGCATACAGCGATTTTCGGTTTGGCAATTCCCGATCTTTTTAACGTCTCATCAGCCAGTTTGATAACGTCATAAACTCGATCAGGATTGATCATGTTAATAGCATCAATGATTCCAACATGTGTCGTTACGTGAATGACTTTCAAATTAGGTGCAGACAGCATCATTGAAAAATCCTTTGTTTCAGTTAAATCAGCCAAGATTTCCGTATGGCCTGGGTATAGATGCCCTCCCTTTTGCAACGCTTCCTTATTCAAAGGGGCGGTACAAATCGCATCTATGTCCTTTGACATCGCCAGCTCCACCGCTTTTTTCAAATATAGAAAAGCCGCATGACCTGCTTCTGCAGAAACTTTTCCGATAGGCAAATCTTTCGGCACTAGGTCAAGATCCAGGCAATTGAGGAGATGGTTTTGAAAATCGGCTTCCTCCATTTGTTGAATGGATAGGATTTGCAATTCAGAACCAACATAAGACTTCGCACGCTCCAGTATTTTGGTATCCCCGATAACAACAGGCCGACATATTTCATGTATTTCTGGATGCGCTAAGCTTTTCAATATAATTTCCGGTCCAACACCAGCTGCATCTCCCATTGTAATACCAATAATTGGTTTATTTGTTGGCACTATTCAATCATTCCCTATTAGTGCGGTCTGATACACTTCTTGAAAAGTGACACCATATTCGAGCGCCGCTTTTTTCACATCTTCGTACTCCGGAACTTCTCTTATGACCGTGCCGTTTTTCAAAGCCTGCTTTATGTTAATCGGCCCGAACTTAGTATCGATCGGCACAATTTCTCGCTGCAAAATATTGCGCAGCCAAGTGCTTTTCCGTACACCAAGTGTTGTTGTTTCCTGTAATAAAATATCCTCTAGCTTCATTTCTTCGCCGCTCTCTGCAAGAACTGTAATCAATGTGCCTGGCCGATTTTTCTTCATAAATATCGGTGTAAAATAAACATCCAACGCACCTTGATCAAGGAGCTTGTCCATCACAAAACCGAATGCTTCCCCCGGCATATCATCAAGCTGGCATTCGAGAACCGTAATCGTTTCGGATGCGGTACTTTCCATCGCCTCACCGACCATGACCCGAAGGACATTGGGCCGGCTCGGGATATTACGTGTGCCTGCTCCATACCCAATGGACGTCACTTTCATCGCTGGCATTGTGCCAAAAGAATCCGTTTGACTGACGACGATGCCTGCTCCGGTCGGCGTTGTCAGTTCATACATTAAATCACTTGAAGCGATCGGCACATGTTTTAGCATATCGAGGGTGGCAGGTGCCGGCACGGGATAAATGCCGTGAGCACAACGAATCCGCCCTGAACCAAGCGGAACGTGGGAAGTGACCACTTTTTCAATTTCCAATTCTTCAAGAGCAATCGCTGTAGCGACAATATCGACAATCGAATCGATGGCACCTACTTCGTGAAAATGAACATCCTCAATCGCCATCTGATGGATTTTCGCTTCAGATTCAGCAATCGGAGCAAAGATTTGTTTGCTGCGCTCCTTTACACCTAGAGCAAGGTCCGATTCATCAATTAGTTGGACGATATCGGCATAACGGTTGTGATGATGGTGATCGTGATGTGTGTGACCGTGATCATGATCATGGCCGTGAGCATGTTCATGATGGCCGTGAGCATGTTCATGATGCCCGTGTGAATCTCCGGATTTATCGCGAGTCAAAATCACATCAAATTTCGTCGAGCTAATGCCTTCCTTCATTACTTTTTTCCATTCTATCGTATAGCCGGAAACATTCAGCTTCTTCAATTCCTGTTCGATTCGCTCAGGAGTTGCGCCTGCATCAATCAAAGCACCGACCATCATATCGCCGCTAATTCCTGAAAAACAATCAATATATAAAACTCTCACTCATTCCAATCCCTTCTGTTTAAAGCTTCTGCCACTGCTGCTTCCATTGTATTTGTCAAAGTAGCTGCAAAATAGCCCGCGCCAAATCCGTTATCAATGTTTACGACAGACACGCCGCTAGCACAGCTTGATAGCATTGCTAGCAAAGCAGCGATGCCATTCATGCTTGCACCGTAGCCAACACTTGTTGGAACTGCGATGACCGGCTTGGAAACGAGGCCTCCAACCACACTCGCAAGTGCACCTTCCATTCCAGCAACAACGATGACAGCATTGGCGCCTTCGATCTGTTCTGCTTTATGTAAAAGTCGGTGCAAACCTGCTACACCTATGTCATAGATTCTTTCAATTCGATTGCCCATCAGTTCCGCGGTAATGGCTGCTTCTTCTGCAACTGGAAGGTCGGAAGTACCTGCACAAACCACAGCAATATAGCCCTCTTTCCATGTTTCGCGATAGTCGGAAGCCATCCAATGGAATGTCCTGGCGGCTTCATGGTAAATAAATGTCTCTTTCGGATGCTGCTTTTGCAAGTGTTCCATGACATAATCCGCTTTCATTTTATTGATTCGGGTGGCAAGGACTTTCTGATGATGCTCCATTAGCTTTGAAAAAATCCCCAATATTTGCTCGCGTGTTTTCCCCTCACCGTAAATGACTTCAGGGAAGCCAGTGCGTTCTTCCCGCTGCAAATCAAGCGTCGCATAGCCAAGCTCCTCCTGTGGTTGAAGGATTTTTTCTGCTTCTTCTGCCGTTAGTTTACCTTGTGCTACTTGACTCAAGATGTCTTTCAATTTACTTTTCATACAGTTACATCCTCTTTCAACACTTCGTTCATACTGCCCGAACGATATCCTTGCAAATCGAGGGCTACATAAGAAAATCCGAATGATTTCAAAGCACGTGAAATGGCTTCATGCTGGGCAACGACCTTCAGCATGTCCTGCTGTTCGACTTCAATCCGGGCCACTTGATCATGATGACGGACCCGCACTTGATATAGCCCAAGACCGAGCAAGAAATCCTCCGCCAAATCAAGCTGATTGATTTTTTCCTTCGTGATCTTCGTTCCATACGGAATTCTCGATGACAAGCAAGCAAAGGATGGCTTATCCCATGTGCGGAGACCCATTTCTTTGGAAAGCTCCCTAATCTCTTCTTTATAAAATTGCGCTTCTTGAAGCGGGCTGCGAACCCCGAGAGCTCTCGCCGCTTCCATACCTGGACGATGCTCGCCAAGGTCGTCCATGATTGAGCCGTCAACAACGGTATAACTATCTCCGTACTTCGTCACTAATTCTAATAAATGATTATATAGGCCATTTTTACAATGAAAACAACGGTTTGCATCATTAATAACAAATTCCGGATTGGCAAGTTCACTCACTCTCGTTTCAAGATGCTGAACATTTAATTCGGAAGCGAGACTTCTCGCAAGCTGAAATTCCCGATCTGGAAATGTATCAGATGCCGCAGTGACAGAAAGCACCTTATCTCCGAGCGCTTCTTTTGCTACAGCCAGTAAAAATGTGCTGTCCACTCCTCCTGAAAAGGCAACGAGCACATCGTCCATCTCTCTTAAAATCTCCATTAAACGCAGCTTTTTTTCTTGCAATTCCTGTCTCATATTCGTCCACCTCTCAATTACACTGAATCTAGCATGTGGGTATATGTAATTAATATATATTTAATAATTTGAATTTACCAACTATAGGAACCTAAACCGAGGGGAAGGACGGCAAAGGACTAATAACTCTTTTATTTTGTCAAAAAATATGTTCGGCAGACTTGTTCTGTCGTTTTCTCTAATAATAAGGCAGCATCCTTCATCGCTTCTTCCAACGTCATCGGCCGGTTAATAATACTGTACGCGCCTATTACACCATACTCGTATAAAGCCTGAATTTTTTCTCCAACAGACCCTGCAAGAATGATGGTAGGAACGTTTCGTCCTTTCGCGGTTTGCGCGACACCCATAGGAGTTTTGCCGAAAGCTGTTTGAAAGTCTACTTGTCCTTCCCCGGTAATGACAAGGTCTGCCCCTTCGAGATGTTCTTCCAATCTTGCATGCTCAATGACGACATCAACGCCTCTTTTCATCGTTGATGGAAAAAAAGCTTGAAACGCACCGCCTATTCCGCCAGCAGCACCAGCTCCCGTCAGATCATGAAGCCTTATTCCCGTTTCCTTTTCAATCAAATTAGCAAAATGGTAAAGATTTTTATCCAACTCTTCCACCATTACCTCTGAAGCACCTTTTTGCGGCCCAAAGACATGTGAGGCGCCGTTCGGACCAACGAATGGATTTTCAACATCCGACGCAATAAGAAATTGACATTCTTTAATTCGGGGATCAAAATTCGCTGTGGATATTTGATGAAGGTAAGTCAGCTCTCCTCCCCCAAAGCTAAGTTCGTTCCCGGATTTATCGCTTAGTTCTACACCAAGCGCCTGCAGCATCCCAGCTCCGCCGTCATTTGTGGCTGAACCTCCGAGTGCAAGCACAAACTTTCTATATCCAGCATCAAGCGCCGCTTTTATTAGTTCACCTGTTCCGTAAGTAGTCGCTTTAAGCGGATCTAATTCATTGCATCCTACGAGGTTTAACCCTGATGCAGTCGCCATTTCAATCACACAAGTTTGCTGATCGCCAAGGACGCCGTAATCAGCTTGTATCTGCTTACCGAGTGGTCCTGTGACAGTGACAGCTTTTGTATGCCCGTTCGTTGCTGCCACTAAATTTTCCATCGTCCCTTCGCCGCCATCTGCTACGGGAATCAATACTGTTTCCGCGTCAGGAAAGGCTTGAAGAACCCCTTTTTCAATGGACACAGCTGCTTCCATCGCTGTTATACTACCTTTATATGAATCTGGTGCTATGATAACTTTAATATTTACTCCCTCCTTGTCCACAAGCGCTTACATTAATTTCTTTCTTCATTATAATCGAATTTGATTTAAAATAGCTTATCTCTAAAAAAAGAGAATAAAAGGGTTGTCCCCCATCGACTTAAACGGTGAGGGGCTACCCTTAATCAAACGAAATTAATTGGCCATTTACCGATTTGTTACACTCTTGTTCTTTAAAGCTTCTTCTCCCGCTTCTAATACTTTTAGAATTCTATCAACATCGTATATACTCCCACGCCAAGTTCCGCCGCTCACCTTTTGCAAAGCAGCCCATAATCTAGTATCATCCGGCAACGCTTCAGCAGGCTTTAAATGATTTTGTGCCCTTTGGCTCAAAATCATGGCTCCTTCTTCAGGGGAAACTGGATGTTCTGAAGTGCCAAGGAAATTCACTTTCCCTTCCAGTCTAATCGTATCAATATTCACTTCTATCACGTCACCATCACGTAGCTTTCCGATCGGTCCATCCGCCAATCCTTCTGGCCCAACATGGCCAATACAGGCGCCCGTCGAAACGCCCGAAAACCGTGCATCCGTAATTAATGTAACATGTTTACCAAAGGATAAATGCTTAAGAGCAGATGTAAGCTGATATGTTTCTTCCATGCCCGTTCCTAGAGGTCCACATCCGGAAACAACCATAATATCCCCTTGCGAGATTTTCCCTTGTCTAATCGCTTCGATTCCATCTCTTTCACTCGTAAAAACCTTCGCCACACCTTTATGATAAAAAATTCCTTGATCATCGATTTTTTCTTTATCAATCGAAGTTGATTTGATAATTGAACCTTCCGGGGCAATATTTCCGGTTGGGAACGTGATGGTCGATGTTAATCCCTTTTGTTCAGCCTGTTCCTTTGACATAATGACTTCATCTGCAGCAATATGATCAGCCAATTTTAAGCGCTGCTTCATCTTCCTTCGACGATCCGATTGCTCCCACCAATCCAAATTGTCACGCAATGTTTTCCCAGTAACCGTCATCACTTCTTCATTTAATAAACCGAGGTTTCTAAGCTGAAGCATCACTTCTGGAACACCGCCAGCAAGATAAGCACGAATGGTCGGATGATAATCGGGACCATTCGGAAGAACACTTACAAGCCTTGGTGTTTGGCGATTTACTTTTATCCAATCTTGAACGGTTGGAATTTTGCAGCCAGCCGCATGGGCAATAGCCGGGATATGGAGCAGTAAATTCGTTGATCCGCCGAAAGCAGCATGAACAACCATTGCATTATGAATGGAAGCATTTGTAACAATATCTTTAGTTGTCATGCGTTCCCTTTCCAATTCGATCACCGCTTTGGCTGAATTCTTAGCCATTTCTCGCCATATTTCTTGTCCCGATGGGGCTAAAGCCGAATGCGGCAAAGATAAACCGAGCGCTTCACTTACCACTTGAGCCGTCGCCGCAGTCCCTAAAAACTGACAGCCTCCACCTGGTGTGGCACATGCTCTGCAGCCCATTTCCGCAGCTTCTTCAAGGGTAATTTCATTATTAGAATAGCGAGCACCGATCGTCTGAATTTTCCCCGCATCTTCCCCGTATTCAGGGGGTAAAGTGACCCCTCCCGGAATAATCACGGTTGGCAGATCATGCATAGACGCTAGGGCTAGCATCATGGCTGGCAACCCTTTATCACATGTAGCGATGCCAATGACTGCCTTTCTTGTTGGCAAAGAACGAATTAAACGGCGATATACGATTGCTGCATCATTCCGATAAGGAAAGGAATCGTACATTCCAGTTGTCCCTTGTGATCTTCCGTCGCATGGATCGCTTACATAAGCCGCAAAAGGTATGCCTCCTGAACGATTAATTTCCATGGCCGCTTCCTTCATTAATTGATCTACTTCCCAGTGACCTGTATGATAACCTAAGGCAATCGGAAATCCGTCACTATCTTTCATGCCACCTTGTGTACTGAGCAGTAATACTTCCTTGCCCCGAAGTTTAGATGGCGACCAGCCCATCCCGACATTTTGAGAAAGGCCAAATAAATCACCACTTGGGGAATGCCGCAGCATCTGGTCTGTCAATGGAAGCTTTCCTTCTGGACCTTTCGCCTTTGTTTGGATATTTTCTATATTATTTGCCTCTGAATTTAATAAATCATCTAAAGTGTAGTAAGCCATCGCATAGTCTCCCTTAAACTGCCGCTTGGTTTTTGACAGGATTACTTAACAGGCCAATGCCGGGAATTTCAATTTCTACCAAGTCCCCTTCATTTAAGGTAAAGTCATTTGGTGGAACAATACATGTCCCTGTCAGCAATATCGTTCCAGGAAAAACTTCATTATCCCTGATTAAAAAGTCTACTAATTCTTCATATTTTCTTTTTAATTGGGAAGTATTTGCACTTTCTTCAAATACCTTTTTCTCTCCTCTGAATATTCTGCAAATAATTTCAAAATTATATGGATCTTCGACCGTTTCCGCTAAGAGAATCGCGGGACCAATAGAACAAGAGTGCTTCCATATTTTTGCCTGTGGTAAATATAGTGGATTTTCTCCTTCAATATCCCTGCTGCTCATATCATTTCCGATTGTATATCCAACGATTTTTCCTTGTTTATCAATGACCAACCCTAACTCTGGTTCAGGTATTTGCCAATTGGAGTCTGAACGCAAAAATAACGGATCATTGGGACCAATCGTTCTGCGATCGGTTGATTTCAGAAAAATTTCCGGGCGTTCCGCTTCATACACCTTATCGTAATAGGATTCGGCATCTTCACTGCCTTGCGATTCATAATTTCTCGCTTTTTTACTTTTTAAATAGGTCACGCCACTCGCCCAAACTTCATAGGCGTTAACTGGCAGCTGTAGCGACAATTCCTCTAATGATTGATCCAAAGGCGAGGTACCTTCAATTGCTTCATTGACGATGGCAAGGCAGCTTTTCCCGTCATCTTCACTTTTCTGTAAAAGTTCTAGAAAATTGCGAAAAGGCAAAAGGAAAATCTTCGCATCATTTGTAACCGCCGCCAATTGAGCAGTCCCCGTATTTGAAATAAAACGAATGATTCTCATCGAATAATCTCCTATCAATATATTATTTGAGAAAAAGCATTCGTAACGAAACCGCGCCGAATGCTCATATTTAAAATTATCCTTTAACAAATACTGTTTTTATAGACGTATAAAACTCAATAGCTGCTTCTCCTTGTTCCCGAGAATGAGAACTGGATTGTTTCATCCCGCCAAATGGAGCTTGGAGTTCCACACCGGCTGTTTCAGCGTTAATCCTGACAAGGCCCGCATCCACCTGATCAATAAACTTCAGCATTGCCCCAATATTTTCCGTATAAATAGATGCACTCAACCCAAATGGTGTATCATTTGCGAGATTGAAAGCTTCTTCAATATCATTAAACGAAATGAGCGCAATAACTGGGCCAAAAATTTCCTCTTGAGCAATCTGCATCCCACTATCTACTTCGTCAAAAATAGTAGGCTCTACATAAAATCCTTGATTATATGCTGAACCTTCCAATCTATTACCACCGTAAATAAGCTTTGCACCTTCTGATTTTCCTTTTTCGATATAGGAAAGCACGGTATCCATTTGCGCCTTAGAAGAACATGGCCCCATCCAAATTCCTTCTTCTAAGCCGTTTCCAATCTTTATATCTTGTAAGGCTGAAATGAGTTTATCAGTAAACGCTTGTTTAATGCTGCTATGTACAAGGACCCTGCTCGTTGCCGTACATTTTTGTCCAGTTGAACGAAACGCACCGCTGATTGTGCCTTCAACAGCTTTGTCCAAATCCGCATCTGAGGCGATAATAACCGGATTTTTCCCGCCCATTTCAAGCTGAAATTTCGCTCCTCTTTCGACTGCGCCCTTCGCAATTCCTTTACCCACAACATCAGATCCAGTAAAAGATATGCCGTTAATCCCTTGATGGTTCACGATTCCTTCCCCAATCACGCTACCGGAGCCCGTCATCATGTTCACAACACCTTTTGGCAGACCAGCGTCATGGAAGCACTCAATCACTTTTGCTGCGGTGATTGCGGTCTCTGACGCAGGTTTAATCACAACTGTGTTCCCGTAAATTAATGCAGGAGCCATTTTCCAAATTGGAATGGCAACTGGAAAATTCCATGGTGTAATGATGCCTACCACTCCCAAGGGCACTCGCTTCGTAAACATAAATGCTTCACTATCAGTAGAGGGGATCACGTCTCCAACCTTTCGCATTCCTTCGCCAGCATAATAACGTAAAATGGCTACACCTCTGGCAGTTTCACCCTTTGCCTCTGGTAAGGTTTTACCCATTTCCTTCGTCATCGTTGTGGCAATATCATTCAATCGTTCTTCTATGATATTGGCGGCTTTATATAAATAATCCCCTCTTGCCGCACCCGAAAGCCTGCTCCATTCAATTCTTGCTTCTGAAGCTGCTTGCACTGCTTCGTCAAGGTCCTCCAATGAAGAAACTGGGGATTTCCCGACTATTTCTTGAGTAGCGGGATTAATAATATCTCTCGTTTTTCCTGATGCAGCCGCCTTCCATTCTCCAGCAACATAATTTGAATACGTTTCCATTTCCTCTATTCCTCCTTACAAAATAGCAAAATATCTTTTCTATTATGACAGTTCTCTACCATGTCAGTATATTTCGACAAATAATCAGTATTACCTTCTTTTATTTTATTAATAAGTGTCTGTCCCCCATCGCTTTAAAGCGATGGGGGACAGACACCACATTGAAAATTCAACTTTTTTCCTTTATAATGGGTATATAGTATTACGTTTCCACTTTCTTATCTTGTTCACTTTTTCACATAAATTAATTAGAGGTGAAGCTATTTTGTTTGCTGATGATCGGTTTCGCGGTTACCAACCCGCGAGTCTGCGCAAAGACTTCATTTCTGGGATCACCGTCGGTATTGTAGCCATTCCTCTTGGGATGGCTTTTGCCATCGCGTCAGGTGTGAAGCCTGAATATGGAATATATACGACGATTATCGCTGGATTGATTGTTGCTTTGCTTGGGGGCTCCCGCTTTCAGATTGCCGGACCAACGGGGGCATTTATTCCTATTTTACTCGCCGTTGTACTTCAATACGGATATGAAAATTTACTAATTGCCGGGTTTATGGCGGGGATTCTGCTTGTAATCATGGGGATTTTTAAGCTTGGAAGCCTGATCCATTATATTCCTAGATCGGTAACGATCGGATTTACAACTGGGATTGCCGTGATCATTTTTACAGGTCAGCTCGGAAATTTCCTCGGTCTATCTGAACTTGATAAAAAGGAATATTTCCACCAAAATATGCTGGAAATCTTCAGGCATATAACGCAAATCAATGGATACAGCATCCTTACTGCCGTAATTGGGCTGGTTGTGATTATTTTAGTGACGCGCTTTGTTCCGCGCGTGCCTGTTTTGCTCGTGGCGCTCATTATTCCTACCGTGATTGCAGTTTTGTTCTTTCCAAATAAGATTGATACGATTGGCACCGTTTTTGGTGAAATTCCACAATCCTTGCCTGAATTTCGATTTCCCGATATTACGTTCGCTAAAATCGGAGAGCTTTGGTCGGCTGCTCTCGTCATTGCTGCATTAGGCGCAATCGAATCGCTCTTATCAGCTGTCGTCGCAGACGGAATGACAGGTAAAAGGCATCATTCCAATAAAGAATTATTCGGCCAGGGGCTAGCGAACATTATCACGCCGCTTTTCGGTGGAATTCCCGCTACAGGAGCAATTGCCAGAACAGCGACAAACATCAGATCAGGTGCAGTCAGTCCGTTATCAGGTGTTATTCATAGTGTTTTTGTGTTAGTGACATTACTTCTTTTAGCTCCATATGCTTCCCATATTCCTCTAGCTGCTATGGCTCCGCTTCTTATGTTCGTCGCTTGGAATATGAGTGAGTACAAGGCTTTCGGTCATATTTTAAAATTAAAAACAAGTGACTCTCTCGTCCTTCTCACAACTTTCGCACTCACCGTTTTCGTGGATTTGACGGTTGCTGTACAAGCAGGGTTGCTTCTAGCCGTTCTTTCTTTTATTAAAAAGAAAAGCGAATCGCTTCAATTCGATCATAGGAAATTAGATTTAACCGCCCATTTGGGCTATCGAACATTTGCTGTGAAAGGTCCGTTATTCTTTGGAACAGCGCAAGCATTCGAGCATTCACTTCATTCAACATTACAACGTGCTCCGAATGTGATCATCTTAAATATGAGCGAAGTATCAATGATCGATGCAACTGGCGAAGAAAAACTTGCCTCCTTTATCGACGGGGTGAAAAAAAATGGCGGAAAAGTAATGATCGCTGGTTTGCCAGATTGGGGAGTAGATTTATTTAAAAAAAGCGGACTTTACGAAACGCTTGGTCCGTCCTCCTTTTTCCCAGACGAAGAAAGTGCGATTGGATCAGTTACACGTCTAGACCAAACAGCAGGGGATTAACCCCTGTTTTTTTATTGGCATCCAGTCTTTATATCCATTATGATGAAATTAACGTCTGGGGAAACGAGGAATATTATGAAAAACCTTGCTTTATTTACATATAAATACCGAAAATTCGTCCTTGCTTTTTGGACAGTGCTTGTCCTTTTTTTTGGCTTTTTTGCATTGAAACTCCCTTCTGTACTCAATGGAAGCGGGTTTGAATATGAAGGTTCTTATCAAGAAGTGCAAAACATTATGCAATCCGATTTCGATATACCTGCAACTTCGATGATTTTACTGTTTGAAAAAGACAAAGAGGCTGCTGATAATGATTTCACCGCTTATATGAATGACACGCTTAGCAATGTTGAAAAAGTGAAAGACACCCATGTGTATCGTCCGCCTTCGAGTATAAAAGATAATCGATCGTATGCCGTTCTTTCCTTTGATGGAACCGATGATAAGAGAGCTGAAAACATTAAAGAAATCCGTTCTAAACTAAGTGATACTAAGTTATTTTCTGTCGGTCTGACAGGCGGATCCGTCATTGCTGAAGATATGAACCAAGCTTCTCAAGACGATTTGGTTCGAGCTGAGTTAATCGGAATCCCGATTGCGATTATCGTGCTTTTACTTGCATTTCGTGGGGTTATTGCTGCCCTCATCCCGCTCGTTACTGGATTTGTCAGCGTCATTATCGCGATGGGTCTGCTTTATTTTACCGGACAAAAAATAGATTTATCGATTTTCGTCTTGAATACAGCTCCGATGATCGGCCTGGCACTTGGAATTGATTTTGCCCTTTTATTCGTCAACCGGTTCCGCGAAGAATTGAGCCCGGCGGAGATTAAAGATGCCACAGTCAAAACCGTTCTCACATCGGGAAGAGCGATTATTTTCTCCGGATTTTGCGTGCTGCTTGGTTTAGTAGGCATGTTATTTATTCAAGTAGGCATTTTCCAGGCGGTTGCCCTTGGCGGTGTTGCTGTTGTGTTCACATCCGTTCTCGCTGCAATCACCTTTTTGCCCGCATTATTATCCGTCTTAGGCCCACATATTAATAAATGGACAATTTTGAAGACGAATGAAAAACAAATGAGCGGCTGGCATAAATTTGCGGCATTTGTCATGAAACGACCAGTGATTATGGCTATTCTTGCCATCGTCTTACTGATTACTGGTGCACTTCCTGTTGCTCATATGAAACTTGCCATTCCGGAAGCCAATGCTCTTCCAACTTCATATGAATCACGAACTACTTTTGAAAAATATGAAGCAACATTTGCAGAAAAGGATATCACTACTGTTCCTCTAATCGCTAAAGCAACTGAGGATATGACGGAAGCTAGAGCCCTTGAAAAGTTGGAAGATCTCATACTAACATTAAAGAATGATCCACTCGTCTCTGATGTGGAATCTATTTTTTCTGCAACAGAAATGACAGCGGAGCAATTAACCGGTGCACTCCACGTACCCGAAATGAAAGCCCAGCTTGAACCCGCTTTCGAACAGCTGACAAACGGGCAGCAGGCAATACTTCAAGTAAGTTTACGTGCGGACGGTTCTTCTGATAAAGCGAAGGATTGGGTAAGAGATTGGGAAAATAAACAATCTGCCTTGAACGTAAAAGTCGGAGGCCAACCGAAATTCCAGCAAGAAATTTTCGATGAAATTTATAATAAAATTTGGTATAGCTTGGCGTTTATTTTAATTTCAACATATATCGTGCTATTTTTTGCCTTCAGGTCCGTCTTAATTCCATTGAAAGCCATATTAATGAATGTGATCAGCTTAAGTTGTACATTTGGGATTGTCGTTTGGCTATTCCAAGGCGGGCATCTCGGGAGTGTGCCATCAGATATCGCATTAATGATTCCTATTTTTGCGTTCAGCATCGTCTTTGGATTAAGTATGGACTATGAAGTATTCTTGATATCGCGGATTTATGAAATTTATCAAGAAACCGGCGATAATGATAAGGCAACTTTGCAAGGCTTAATTTCTACTAGTAAAATCATCACATCCGCTGCGGCAATTATGATTGTAATTACTGGAGCATTCGCATTTACTGGGATCGTTCCCGTTCAGCAAATGGGCGTGACTGTCGCATTGGCGATTTTTATCGATGCAACCATTGTTCGAATGGTTCTCGTTCCTTCATTAATGAAGCTGCTCGGAGATTTGAACTGGTGGTCGCCTCTTCGGAAACGGAAAATCGTACGTGGGTAACAAGAAAAAGCTGTCTCGTTTGAGGCAGCTTTTTCACTTGGTTTGACAATGTCTATTTTACTTCAGGTATTGGGTAATCGAGTGCAGTCCTTTTACCCTGAACGAACTTTTTTCTTCTTCAAGGGTAATCGAAAGGATCTCCTTTTACCATGAACGTGTTTTTTTCATCTTCACGGGCAATCGAAAGGCTTTCCTTTTACCATGAACGAGTTTTTTTCATCTTCACGGGTAATCGAGTGCAGTCCTTTTCCCCCGAACGAACTTTTTTCTTCTTCACGGGTAATCGAAAGGATCTCCTTTTACCATGAATAAGTTTTTTTCATCTTCACGGGTAATTGAAAGGCTTTCCTTTTACCATGAACAAGTTTTTTACATCTTCACGGGCAATCGACAGGCTTTCCTTTTACCACGAACGAGTTTTTTTCATCTTCATGGGCAATCGAAATGCTTTCCTTTTACCATGAACTATAATTAGACCGTCACTAGAGATCGGTGGTGTTTTTTTCCTGGATGATGAGATGGGAGTTGATCTCCCTTACCAAATAGATTGTCGCGCAATGATGTACCTTCGTAGTCGATGGGAACTCGGCCCCTTTCTTGTAAAACAGGAACGACCATTTCAACAAAATCTTTAAATGTTCCTGGTGCCACGGCATAGGCAAGGTTAAACCCATCTACTCCCGCTTCATCCACCCATAATTCCAGTAAATCAGCAACTTGTTCAGGTGATCCAACCATCGCTGTACCCATACCGCCAATCCCAATTGAGTGAGCGATTTCGCGGATCGTCCATTGGCGATCGGGATCAATCTTCGTATAATTTTCTAAGGTTGAACGAATCGCATCGTTTTCAATGTATTCCAATGTAGAGTCCGGATCTAAGCCTGATAAATCGACACCGGTCCATCCCCCAAATAGAGCAAGCGCTCCTTCATAGCTGATATGCCTTTTATAATCTTCATATTTTTCCCATGCTTCTTCTTCTGTTCTGCCAACCACTGGTGTAACCAGCGTTAAGATTTTTAATTCTTTCGGATCCCTTCCAACTTTGATTGCATCATTACGTATCTTCTCAACCGTCGTTTTTGCCGCATTTAGTGTCGGTGAGCCGATAAAAACAAGTTCGGCATTTTTCGCCGCAAATGCTCGCCCTTTTGTTGATGCACCCGCTTGAAAAAGAACCGGTGTCCGCTGTGGCGAAGGCTCCGTTAAATGTGCACCGGGAACTTTGAAATATTTCCCTTCATGGTTAATATCATGGACTTTTTCTGGGTCAGCAAAAATTCCGTTTTCCTTATCCACTTTGACCGCGTCATCTTCCCAGCTGCCTTCCCAAAGCTTATAGCAAACTTCTAAGTATTCATTCGCAATATCATATCGTTCATCATGATTGACTTGATCATCAAGTCCCATATTCACTGCGGCACTTTTCAAATAAGACGTCACAATATTCCAGCCTACTCGGCCTTTTGTTAAATGATCAAGCGTTGATATTCTTCTAGCAAATGTGTATGGATGTTCATGGCTGACGGAAGCTGTCACTCCAAAGCCAAGATGTTTTGTTACAGCGGACATGAGTGGAACAACAAGCAAAGGATCATTGACTGGTGATTGTGTTCCGTTGCGAACAGCCGCATCCCTTGACCCGTTATAAACATCGTATGTCCCTAATACATCTGCAAGAAACATCGCATCAAAACGGCCTTTCTCCAGAATTTTGGCTAGTTCAATCCAATACTCACTATCTTTATATTGATGTGATCGGTCTTCTGGGTGTGTCCAAAGACCAGGTGATTGGTGCCCGACACAATTCATCTCAAATGCATTTAAGTAAATTCGCTTTTTTCCCATCTTTCATTACCTCCCTAAAATGTTAAATCAGCTAATATGCGTTTTCCTTATATCGATATAAAACAAAAAGCCCTTCTCTCAATAAAGATGAGAGAAGGGCAGTATATACATACGTCCTTACAGCAGTCTCATCTTTAGAATACAAAAGTATTCTTCTGAAATTAGCACCGTGCAATAAAAATTGCTGGTTGCTGAGGTATCATCGGGTCAGTCCCTCCGCCTCTCTTGATAAGATATAGCTATTCATTTGTAAATAATGGAAATGTTTTTTCGACTTGTTATGAGTATAATCAGCATTTTGGAAATAGTCAACCTTTTTCTTAAAAAGATTTTCTTAAAATGATAATCATAAGATGGAGGGATTGACGATCCTGTGATTTATATTACAAACTATAAAACATTTATCCAACCGAATTTATAGAATCCCCTTTCCTCTTGTTTACCTTCTATCCAACGCCTTTTTCATCCAATGATCTCTTGATAATTTCATATTAATAGAATCTATTAGTTCTCCTTCAAATTCTAACTCGTTTTTATCGACACTCTCTTTTACAAAACCCACTTTTTCATATACTTTCTTTGCTCTTGGATTGAAGTCAAAAACACTTAAAGTTAGTTGGTTCAATTTAGTATTTTTGAAAACATGATCCACCATAAGTTGGGTTGCCTCCGTTCCTAACCCACGATTTCTTCCCAGAGGTCCAATAAGTATTCTAAAATTCATACTTTGATTTTTTTCATCATATAAATTGACCACTGCTTCTCCCACCAAGATATTTTGGGATTTATCAACAATGGCAAGATCCAAACGGTCGGTTTGTACATTTCTTGTTTTATACCAATTAACGACCACTTCTCTATCGAATTCAGTTGAGCTTCCTGTCAATTTTATAACTTCAGGATCCTTTAAACATTCTTCTAAACTGGGAAGGTCTTCATCCTTAAAAGGCCTCAAAATAACTTTCTCTCCCACAATAGTCGGTTTATTTTTCAAATCTATCATATGTTTCACCCCATTATTTCATCATTCAAACTACACCTATCATTTTATAACAGTGCATAATGAAATGAACATAGTTAAAATTGTGTTTATGGTTTACATCGTTTTCGCTGATTATCGGAAAGCAGCATAGAAAGGGTGTGCCATAATGTATGGAACACCCTTTACTCAAGTTACCTTTTATCCACCGCATGTGCCGCACGGTCGCCGACAAACTGTATGAGTTGAACTAATAAAATTAATATGATGACAGTCGCAATCATTACTTCATTTTGGTAGCGATAATATCCAAAGCGGATTGCCACGTCGCCAATTCCGCCGCCGCCAACAATTCCCGCCATCGCTGAATAGCTTAATAAACTAATAACTGTAACCGTTAATCCAGAAACCATTCCCGACAGTGCTTCAGGGAAAAGCACTTGTCTAATTACGAGCCAAGGCGATGCTCCGCATGACTCGGCGGCTTCGATCACACCCCGGTCAATTTCTCGTAATGAAGTTTCCACGAGCCGGGCGTAAAAGGGAATTGCCGCAACTGATAGTGAAACACTCGCTGCTATCGGCCCTGTCGTCGTTCCTAAAATCAGTTTTGTGAGCGGTAGAAGAATGACGAGCAAAATAATATACGGAATCGAACGGATGATATTAATGATCGTTCCGGCAATACTTTGCAAAATTCTTTTTTGCCAAAACATGCCTTCACTTGTGACAAAAAGTCCGATTCCTAGAGGCACACCAAGGGTTGCTGCAAATAAAACGGAAATCCCCATCATCAAGGCTGTCTCGATAAAGGCTATCCAAAATTCATTCACCATCTCAAGCGACATCAGCGAGCACCTCCAATTGGTCCGTTCGATTCGTAATATACTGAATCGCCTTTTGAATTTCGAGCGTTTCCCCTGTAATTTCAACGATCAGCATTCCTAATGGACGATCTTGAATATAAGTGATTTGCCCATGTAGAATGTTTACCAACACGGCATATTTTTTCAAAGTTTCAGCGATGATGCTTTCTTCAGCCGATTCTCCACGAAAATTAATTTGGACAATCGGTCCTTTTCTGCCTATAAGCAAACGTTCTGGCAATGTTAAGGAATGGACCGTATGAATAAATTGCTTCGTTAACTCTGTTTGTGGATTGGCAAACAGCTCATATACATCATTGACCTCAATCACTCTTCCCTTTTCCATGACTGCCACACGATGACATATTTGCCGAACGACTTCCATCTCATGTGTAATAAGGACGATGGTGATGCCTAATGTTTCATTTATTTTTTTCAACAGTTGTAAAATCGAGGCGGTCGTCGTTGGATCGAGAGCAGATGTAGCCTCATCGCAAAGGAGCACCTTTGGTTCATTCGCAAGGGCACGCGCAATGCCGACCCGCTGCTTTTGGCCACCAGATAACTGGGCAGGATAATGATCCGCCCGGTCCGTTAAACCAACCATCTCTAATAACTCTGGTACTCGCTTTTGAATCTCTTCCTTGCTCTTACCTGCAGCTTTTAACGAAAAAGCTATATTGTCATACACTTTCTTCGAACTGATTAAGTGAAAATGCTGAAAAATCATCCCGATTTTCTGACGTTCTTTTCGAACTTCCTGTTTCGTTAGGGCGGTTAAGTCTTTTTTATTAATAACGATTTGGCCCGCAGTCGGTCGTTCTAATAAATTCAAGCAGCGCAGCAATGTACTTTTTCCAGCACCGCTATATCCGATAATCCCGAAGATTTCTCCGCTTTGAATCTTTAGATCTACTTGATCGACGGCTTTTACATCTTTATATGTTTTCGTAACATTGACGATATCGATCACTTTTTTGCCTCCAGTTCTGTTTGATAAGATGGTTTGACAAATCCAACTAATTTTTCATTTGTATACTCTAAAAATTCTTTCGAGTGATAAGCGCTCTGTAATGCAGCCACAAATGGTTTATCTTTATCTTCTTTCTTGATTGCAACGCCAACCAAATAGTGATCGGGAGTTTTTTCGATGGCAACAGATTCATCCAATTTTAACCCCGAAGCAAGTGCAAAGTTGCCATTGATAAAAGCAAAATCAGAATCACCTAATGAGCGAGGAAGCTGCCCTGCTTCAAGAGGTACAATATTCAAATTAAGATTATTTTCGATAATATCCTTTTCTGAAACAGTCGTTGCATCAATCTTTGGATTGAGCTTAATCCATCCATATTGCTCCATCATCTGAAGGGAGCGGGCCATATTTACCGGGTCGTTCGGCAAGGTCACTTTCACCCCCGCTTTTACGTCCGATAATTTGGTGTGTTTCTCGGAATATATTGCAATCGGGGCGCTTGGCACAGCATACAAATATACTAAATCCATCTCGTGATCCTTATTGAATTGTTCCAAATATCGTGGATTTTGATATACATTCACATCGATATCGCCTTCATCAAGCGCTTTATTCGGTTGAATATAATCATTAAATTCTACTATTTTTACAGAGTAGCCCTCTTTTTCAAGCAATGGTTTAATACTTTCTTTGATTTGATCGCTGTACGGTCCTGCCGTCGCACCTATCTTGATTTGCTTTTTCTCCCCACTTGCTTTTCCTGAGCTGCAAGCAGCGAGACTCAATATTCCTGCCAATATTAAAATACTAATCATTATTTTTCTCATTTTCGCTCCACCTTTTCTTTTTAAAATAAAAGCCCCTTTATTCCGCATTATTAGCGAAATACAAGAGGCTTCTGGTCGTCCAGTCAGCTTTTTTACTTTTATACTGTTAGTTGCTTCCGTGAATATTGCTTACCTGGATGATGGTCTGCTAATTGGTCAAATCCAAATAAGTTTGCACGCAGCGTTTGTCTTTTCGCTTCTTTCCTCACTAATCCTCTTTCTTGCAAAACAGGTATGACGAGTTCAGAGAAATCCTCAAACGATCCCGGCATTATCGCATAGGTGATATTAAAACCATCCACTCCTGCCTCATTCACCCATTTTTCCATTTCGTCTGCAATCACTTCTGGCGTTCCAACGACGACAGGACCAATTCCGCCAATCCCGACAAATTCAGCAATTTCGTTGATGGTCCATTGCTTATCTGGATCAACCTTTGTGAAAATTTCTAATCTCGAACGCATGGAGTCATTCTCCACAAATTGCAGATTTTCGTCCGGATCATATTGCGAGAGGTCAATTCCTGTCCAGCCACTGAATAAACTTAACGCCCCTTCATGGCTCAAATGCTTTTTATAGTCACTATACTTTTCTTCTGCTTCCGCTTGCGTTCGGCCTACGATCGGTGTGAATAAACTAAATATCTTAATCTCTTCACCTTTTCTTCCAAACTCCTCAGCTTGTGTTCGGATTTTACCCACATATTTTTTAGCGATAGAGATTGTCGGGGATGAAATGTATACACCTTCCGCATGTTTTCCAGCAAATGCACTCCCTCTTGAAGATAAGCCCGCTTGATATATCACAGGTGTCCGTTGCGGCGATGGCTCGCTTAAATGGGCGCCAGGGACACTGAAATAAGTACCTTCGTGGTTAATATCATGCACTTGGGACGGGTCGACAAACATTTTCTTTTCTGTATCTCTTACCACCGCCCCATCTTCCCAACTGCCTTCCCACAGCTTATAGCAAACTTCCAAATATTCCTCGGCTATTGTATAACGCTCATCATGACCAATTTGTTCCTTCAAACCGATATTAATAGAGGCGCTTTTCAAATAAGAAGTGACGATATTCCAGCCAACTCGCCCTTTCGTCAAATGATCCAGCGTCGACATCCGGCGTGCAAATGTGTAAGGATGTTCGTGTGTGACGGAAGCTGTCACGCCAAATCCAAGATGCTCGGTCACCGCAGCCATTGCAGGGATGACTAATAGCGGATCATTAATCGGCGACTGCACCGCTTGGCGTAGACCTGCGTCCCGTGATCCTTCATATACATCATAAGGACCCAACACATCTGCTAAAAAGATCGCATCAAAGTTTGCTGCTTCCAATGTTTTCGCAAGCTCGGTCCAATGCTCAATCTCCTTATAGCGATGGGACCGGTCCTCAGGATGTGACCATAATCCAGGTGATTGATTTCCGGGGCAGTTCATTAAAAATGCATTTAATAAAATTCGTTTTTTTGACATGTTTAGTTTCTCCCTTTAGTTATTTTCTGGCCATAGCGCAGTATCGATTCCAACTATTTCCTTACCAATTAATTCTCTTGCTAGATTATTGGATGGTCCCATCACAATTCCGGCACGCGCATCACGATACAGGCGCTCCAATATACCTTTTTTATATCCATATCCTCCTGCGACATCCATCGCAATTTGTGCAACTTGATTGGCAGATTCTGAGGCATGAACCTTAAATTCAATAATGAGCGTTCTTAGATTGGGCGGAAGTGGGGTATCAGTCTGTGCCCATTCCTCCAGCTGAGACGCGATATCCTTTTGCCAAGCAGATAAACTATCAATGATAATTTTTGCCGAAGCGAGCTGATTTCTGATCACTTGATAGTTTGCCAGTGATTTTCTCGCATACGCCAAAACTTCGTTATAAATTCCAATAGCCGTCCCCGTCCACGCTGCCGCTAGTCCAAAAATGTAAACATTACTATTTTCAATGATTGATTTACCCGTACCCTCTTCCCCAATTCGATCCCTGCGATCGACATAAATATCATTGAAGCGAATTGGTGAACTATGATTCCCTCTTACACCGAGTGCATCCCAGACACCTGTTTCAATCCCATCCTGTTTGCCATCCACTATGAAATAGGTGAGATCCGATAATTTTTCAGCATGGGGAGATCTCGTTTGCAGTACATAAAAATCGGCATGACCGCTACTTGTCACAAAGGCCTTTTCTAAATTTAGTACATAACCATCATCTTTATACTCGGCTTGACTATGGCTAATCCAATACTGCCCGCCAGATGCCCTCTCACTCGTTGCAATCGTTCCGAACTTTCCATTACGCAACGGCTTTAACCATCTATGCCACTGATCTTCATTGCCATATTTATAAATAATGATCGTCGCTCCTACATTCATCGAATAAACAAGCGCAGTTGACGGACAAGCCTTGGCAATTTCTTGAACAACGACTCCGAATGATTGGTAATCAAGTTCAAGACCGCCTAATTCTTTAGGTAGAAAAATACTGTTCCACCCTGCCTTTCCAAGCACGGCTAGATTTTCACTTGGGAATTCCCCTTCTCTATCGAGGCGATCCGCATTTGGTCGGATGACATCCTCTACCAAACTTTGTATTTTTTCTTTTTCACTTCCTCTTGTTTTAGTGTTGCTTCTATTAACGTTGGCATTTGGTTTCCTCCTTCAAAAAAATAAAAAAGCTCTCACTTAAGGATGGTCCTTAAACTGAGAGCCGCTAGTTGTCTAGTAGGCCGATCTTATTCGTTTGTCTAATTCCTAAATATTCCTCAAGCTTCTTTGTTAAACCGTTTGGAAAAAGCTTATCTTGTGCGGTTTTGTGTGAATACTCAAGAAACGCTGTAATATGATGTCTTCGATCCACAATGTTCACCAAACCATTTTCATAAAACCAGGAATCAATTGTATTGTAGACTCCCCTATTTACACTAAATTTCTCTTTTGTTTGTCTAACAAAGTCAAGATCCGGCAAATGCAACTCCACTTCCATGAAAATCATTCCCCCCTTACTTTTTCTTCACTGGTTTCTTTTCAATGGGAAATCGCTTTTTTTCATTTTTATCAATTTGCGTAATTCTTCCGTCATGGATGGTAATCACAATCGATCCGTAATCAATATTTTTTAGTTCTTCTCTAATGTAATCAATGGTCAATTCATCATGAGTCGTCATCTCAGGTCTCCCTTTCCTATTTCTATAAAAACAAAGAGCCCCCTCTCTAATGATGAGAGGGGGCTCGAAAATACAGGTTTTGGCCTGTTAAAGCAGTCTCATCTTTAGAATACAAAGTATTCTTCTGAAATTAGCACCATACAATTGATATTGCTGGTTGCTGAGGTTTCATCGGGTCAGTCCCTCCGCCTCTCTGGATAAGGAATTGCTATTCAATTAATTATTCATATTGCTCAACTATGTATTGAATTGTAATGAACTTATCTGAAAGAGTCAAGAACTTTTTTATAATTGTGAATTTTATGCTAGAAAAAATCATACAAACCATTCGCAAAGTAATCGTATTCCGCGTCGTTAAGAATCTTTTTTCCATACCCTTCAAAGAAAAGATCAATCACCTGTTTGTTTTCAAAATCACCTTCCTTTGGCCAAATCGCTAAGGCTACATCGAATCTTGGATCTCCAAATGCACCTCCACTCCAATCGATGATTCCCGATATTTCACCTTCGTGCACAAGGACATTGTCTTCGGTAAAATCGCCATGGATGAGCGTTTGTTCTATTCCCTCCGGCTTATTCTTCTTTAAGTTTTTCAGTAGTTCCGGGGTTCCATCTACTTCAAACTCGTGCAAATCATGCTCCGCTCTTTCTAGCATTTCATCAAGCCAGTTCGCTTTTTGTAGGTCAGCTGGACACGGAGTTGAGTGGATTGTTGCCAGCACTTTTCCGAATTGGAAAATCAGACTCTTTCTTTTTTCCGGGTCTGGTTCTTTTTGAAGTGCTTTTCCCATCGTTGTTCCAGGAAGGTATTCCATTAAGATCCAGGCTTGATCCGGCTCTTTTGTAAAGGCATAAATGTTTGGAACTGGCAGCTTTGAATCTTGCAAACCCTTAAGAATTTGTGCTTCTTTTTCCAGCCATTTACAATAGCGTTTTTCGAATGCCCTTTTCAAAACAAATCGACCATTTTCACTTTCTATAATCCCCACATTGGATGTACATCCTTGTTCCGGGAATGTGATGTACTTGATTTCTCCCGTTATTTTTAAAAAATCTGCAGGGATTTCTTGTCTTTCAATTGGAGCCATGTCGTCACCTCCGAACGTCATATGCGGTTTTTCTTTTTTATAATATTGCAGTCGATCTTGAAGAGTACCCGTATGAAACTCAAACTTATGGCCATCAGGATCAGTGAAGTAAATGGAACGTTTATCCTGCTCATTTCGCGCCCTGCCTGGTAAAATATTTATGTGATGGGCCGTTAGTTTTTTTAACAGGTCTTCATATTCGTTTTCCTTTATCGAAAAAGCGATATGGGTATATGATTGATGGATTTCCTGTCTTGGTATATCTTTTTCTTGATTAAGCGCAAGCCAAAGTCCATTTAAATCAAGATAGGCTGTCGTATTTCCTTTTACGAGCAGCCTGGCTCCGAATACGTTCTGGTAAAAACGAATAGATTTATCTAAATCTGAAACGGAAAACAGTAAATGGTTGATCTCCATGCTTTCACCTCAGATTAGTATTCGGAAGCGCTCAGTTAGAATCCTGCTTTTCAAAAAAAAAAGAAACCTTTCTCAAGGCTTCCTCCCCTAACTAGCAGTTTGATCTACCGATAGACAGCTATTTGCTCTTTTTTTGAATTGGAAAATCAGCGTCATTAAAATAACAAGTAAGAGTGAACACACCACAAGTCCCCATAAAGTTACAGTAATAGAGAAACGATCGATTAATCCCCCTGCAACTTTAGGAAGAAACGCACCGCCTAATCCACCCATGGCAACGAGCAAACTTGTCGTCCGCTCCTCCAAACCTGGCATATCTTCATTAATGAGTAATAATCCAATCGAAAATATTCCCCCCATAAACAATCCTGTTAAAAAGATGGAGATGAAACTAAAAATCGCAGTTGGCGAAACGGCAAATGCCATGATGCTGCCTAATTGTCCAAGACAGCAAATAATCAACAGCTTTCGATACCCGATTTTATCAATAATTGGCGCCATACTCATACGGCCAAGCGTCATCGCCCCCCAAAACACCGTAATGCTCAGTGCTAGGGCAGATTCACCTAAATTCGTCGTCTTACTTAGGATTGTAGGTAAATAATTGGGAAACGTCATCTCTGTTCCAACATACATAAAGAAAAAGAAAGTACCTACCACAATGACAGGAATTCCTTTCTTTGAATAACGTTTTTTCACAGGGGACTTTCCATCTTTTGTGGCAACTTTTGGTTGCTTCTTTAAAAAAGAATCCGCTTCCCCAAACGAAAGGAATAACCAGAGGAACATTGCGACAGTAATAATCACCGCTACAAATGTAAACGAAATATTCCATATTCCATTCATAATAAAAACGGCAGCAATAGTCGGAATAGCTAAAGCACCTACCCCAAAAAACACTTCAGCTAAGACCAATGTCGAAGCCTTTTTCTCTTTAAAATAACCAATGATCAGAGCGGCAACGACAGTTTCCGTAATCCCTAATCCAGCACCACCTATTGGAGTCGTGAAGAGCAAGATGTTCCAACTTGGTAAAAAACTAAAAATGTACTGGGAAAGCCCGAAACAAAACAACGCAACGACCAAGGTCATTTTACGGCCGAGTAAATTTACAATGGCAGGCGCAATTAAAACACCAACTAGAAATCCTAAAAATTGATTCATGATGAGCTGGCCACCAGCACTATAATCCACTTGATAAGCATGAACCATTGGTTCGAGTACAGAACCGATGATAATATGACCAAAACCAGTTAATAAATACATGAGACAAGCCATCCAAACGAGCTTCTTCATAGTTTCTCCTTTTGTACGTGCAAATTTTTTTAGCTATTCAAATATCTCCATTCTAGCAAATTTAAACGTTTAAATACATAGAAATAAAGAAATTGAGAGAAGTATTTATTACTTTTTGGAAAAATGAGCCCATTCCTAGGCCCGGAACATGTACCTGGATTCGGTTATGGGCCGTGAGAATACTTTTATAAGACATCGCACACGTTTATGAGCTGTGCGAACACTTTTTTTCGCAATCGAGCACCATTTATTGACCATTTACACATATTTCACCCCCATTCGAGCCACTCAGACACCTTTTCAAGCCACTCGGGTAGATTTTCAAGCGACTCAGACCAATTTTCGAGCCACTCAGACACCTTTTCAAGCCACTCAAGCATAGATACGAGCCACTCGACAAAAATCGACAAATATTATGAAAAATTTTATTTAGATATATAGCCTTTTGATAGTAAAAAAATCCGCCAGCAGCATAACGCTTCCGGCGGATCTTCCAATAGCTTCAATTAAAACGCAGTCATCTTCTCAGCAGGGTTCGTTCTTTTACGGACTTTTTTCGCAGCAATTTCCTTGTCAAAGTATCCGACATTCAACACGCCAACAATTTTTTCGCCTCGTTCAACTCCGAGTGCAGCGCGGAATTTAGGGTCATATATATGGGCTGGCGTTTTCCAGACCATGCCAAGATCTTGGTCCCAAGCAAGCAGCTGAAGGTTTTGCAGCATGCAGCTTGTCGCCGCAAAGTCTTCCTCCCATACTTTTTGACGCGGATCCTCGTTCATGACGACGACAAGAAAAGCTGGCACATCCACAAATTTATTGCGAACCGTTTCATGTTTGCTCATCTCATGACATTGTAGAATGGCTTCGATGAAAGCTTCTTTTCGCTCTCCCGACACAAAAATAAACCGCCACGGTTCACGAACACCATGTGTCGGTGCCCACACAGCATCATTCAACAATGAGAGAATTAATTCCTGGCTCACTTCTTTATCTAAATAACCTGTTTTCACAGAAGTTCTTTCTTTAATTACATCAGCTATCGATTTTGTTGCAATCATTCAGTTGAGGCCCTCCCTACATTAATTGAGAATGGTTTTCATTATCGTATCATGTATCCAGCTAATTTGCTAGGAAACCTGCCTCTCAATTTACAATATTTAAAGCAAACTCTAGGTCAGCCTCTAGATGAGTACGCATTAACTCGCTCGCCTCCTCCGGTTTCCGGTCAGCGATTGCTTGGCAAATTTGTTCATGCTCGTCGATGAGGAATGGCCTTTTATGAAGGACAACCGCTCGGCTGAACAAATAAATGATCGATTGCATTCGGTCTACAGTATCAATCATGATCGGATTACGGCATTCGCGGACGATTAAATCATGGAATCGCTTATTGGCTTGGACAATTTCATCGGGTGTACTTGATTTAGCGATCTCAATGCTCTTCCTTAATTCACTAATATCCTCTTCCATCATAAAAGAGGCGGCCATTTTCGCTGCGTGACTTTCAATTAACATTCGCATTTGAAATAAATGCCGCAAATCCTTTTCCGTTGGCTTAAATACTTTTTTTCTTTTAATCAAGCCTTCTTGTTCCAAACGGCGAATGGCCTCTCGGATCGGCGTTCTGCTGACCCCAATTTCTTCGGCCAATCTTTCTTCAACTAATTTTGTACCTCCGGGATATGCTCCATTTAATATTCGATCACGTATCGTTTCATACGCAATGATTTGTGCAGAACCCGATGTTTGATGTGACATTGAAGTTCCCTCCGAGCTTCCTGATTATAAAATAATTATACAATTTCATACGAGCAAACACCATTTGTATTCATTTTTAAATAAATTGTATACAAAACAGAAAACTTATTGTATACTTCCAATGTAGCAAGAAAGCACTTTCAGCAACAAGGAGGATTTTTCATGAAAATAGGATTTATTGGACTCGGAATTATGGGAAGACCCATGGTACTTAATTTATTAAAAGCAGGCTTTCAAGTGAAGGCTTTTGATGTTAGTGAAGATGCTAGAAAAAAAGTAGCTGATGCAGGAGCAATCGAAGTTTTATCTCCTCGTGAAGCTGCTTTTGAAAGCGATGTCGTGATCACAATGCTTCCCAATGCAGCGATTGTTAAGGCGGTATTGTTTGGGGAAAATGGTGTAGCCGAAGGAATTAAAGCAGGCTCAGTAATCGTTGATATGAGCTCCATTTCATCGGTAGACTCCATCTTTTTCGCAAATGAATTCGCGAAACAAAATATCGCATTTTTAGATGCTCCAGTGAGCGGCGGAGAACCAAAAGCAATCGACGGAACAATGTCAATTATGGTTGGCGGCAATGAAGGCGCTTTACATAAAGCATTACCAGCCTTAAAAGCAATGGGCGAAGATATTACACATGTTGGCGGCAGTGGAAGCGGTTCAACGACTAAGCTTGCGAATCAAATTTTAGTAAACGTAACAATAGCAGCGATGTCTGAAGCGGTCATTCTTGCAGCGAAGGCGGGAGTCGACGTGGAAAAAATGTATCAAGCGATTCGTGGCGGCCTCGCAGGAAGCACGGTGCTTGATGCTAAAATGCCGCTCGTTCTTGATCGTAATTTTGTGGCAGGTGGACGAATCGACATTAACTTAAAGGATTTAACGAACGTACTTGAAGCGGGTAGAGAAATTGGTGTGCCAATGCCGCTTACTTCAAATGTAGTTGAAATGTTCCACGCACTGAAAGTCGATGGAAATGCTGCAGATGACCACGCTGGATTAATTAAATACTATGAAAAACTAGCTAATTTCGAAGTTCCGAAAGGTGGTAAATAAGGTGAATAACATGTTTGAGCGAGTAAGCAATCTCCCTGCTTACGGACCTGAACTGGAAAATACGTGGAAACAAGAACGTTCTTCTTTTACACAAAAAATTATTGTTCTCGATGATGACCCGACAGGAGTCCAAACTGTCCATGGTATTCCCGTTTTCACGGATTGGTCTGAGGAAACGATTATGGACATGTTTGAAGAGGAGCGGCAAATGGCATTTCTTCTCACAAATTCACGGGCATTTTCTACCGAAAAAACACGTCAAGTGCATACGGATATCGCAGAAAGAATTGCACGCGTTTCTGAAAAATTGAATCAGCCTTTTCTCTTGATCAGCCGAGGAGATTCCACATTGCGTGGACATTATCCGTTAGAAACTGCTGTTTTGAAAGAGACTTTGGAAAAAGAAAGCTCCCTTCATTATGATGGAGAAATTATTTTGCCTTTCTTTAAAGAAGGCGGAAGGGAAACAATTGACGATGTTCATTATGTGAAACAAGGCGATCGCTACACGCCAGCGGGTGAAACTGAATTTGCAAAAGATCGCATGTTTGGCTTTAAAAGCAGCAATATGAAGGATTGGGTCGAGGAAAAAACAGCGGGTGAATATAAAAAAGACTCGGTATTATCCATCTCCCTCGATGAATTGCGAGCACTTGATATTACAGCAATGACAGACAAGCTTATGCAGCTAAAAGATTTCCAAAAGCTCATCGTCAATGCAGTCACTGAAGAAGATGTAAAAGCATTTTCGATTGCTCTATTGCGCGCGATTAAAGCCGAAAAAAATTATTTATATAGAACAGCCGCTTCTTTCACAAAAGTGATCGGTGATATTTCTTCCAAGCCGTATTTAACGAAAAACGATTTATTAACTGAAGCAAATCCAAACGGCGGTCTAATTGTCGTAGGATCTCATGTGCAAAAAACGACTGACCAGTTAAATCGATTAAAAGAGCTATCTTCTGTCCACTTTATTGAATTTAACATTCACCTTGTGATGGATGAGATCAAGTTTGCGGAAGAAATCACTCGGATCCAACAACTTGTTAATAGCAAAATTGAAGAAGGCATAACCGTCTGTGTCTACACATCCCGCAAACGTTTAGATTTAGAAGACGGCCGTAAAGAAGAAGAACTTGCATTATCGGTGAAAATTTCTAATGCGGTCACGCAATTTGTTCATGAATGTAATCCGCAACCACGTTTTGTCATTGCAAAAGGCGGGATTACTTCAAGTGATGTCGGGACGATTGGTTTGGAAGTTAAAAAAGCTGAAGTAATCGGCCAAATTGCTCCGGGCGTTCCTGTCTGGAAAACGGGCGAAGATAGTATTTTCCCACATATTCCGTATATCATTTTTCCAGGAAACGTTGGGGAAGATGATACATTGAAAAAAGTCGTAATCGAATTGGAAAAGAGGTAAGAACATGGTTGAAGGAAATTTACTCATAGTAATATTTATCTTATCATTAGCGGCATTATTTTTTATGATTTTAAAACTAAAAGTTGAACCATTTTTATCATTGATTGGCGTAGCGCTTGTTACCGCTCTCGCCATCGGTTTCCCATTGGCGGAAATTCCAAAAATCGTTACGACTGGCTTTGGAAACACGCTAACTGGTGTCGGGATATTAATCGGTCTCGGAGTCATCTTCGGACAATTTCTCGGTGTTTCTGGTGCAATTGAAAAAATTGCTCAGGCGGTTCTGCGTGTATTTGGTGCAAAGCGTTCTGCAGCAGGCCTTTCTTTAACAGGTGTAGCAGTTTCCATCCCAGTATTTTTCGACGCCGCCTTTGTTATTTTAAGCGGTCTCGTAAGAAGTTTATCAAGAAGAACCGGCATTTCGATTGTGACTTTCGTAACTGCACTTGGAATCGGATTGATCGTATCACATAGTATGATTGCCCCGACTCCGGGACCGTTAGTTGTCGCTGAAAATACAGGTTCAGACCTTGGATTGTTTATTTTATACGGCATTATTTGTGCTATTCCGGCTGCACTCGTCGGTGGATATTTATACGGAACTTTCATCGGTAAGCGCATTAAACCTACGGTTGAAGAAGATGTGGAAGAGGAAACTCCTACGGAGGATACAACTCCTCGCAAGGAAATTTCAACTGGTCTATCATTTTTCATGCTTGGTTTGCCGATTATATTAATCTTATTAAATACAGTTACAAAACTTTGGATTACTGAAGGTCCATTATCAAATATTCTTGGCTTTATTGGAGATAAAAACGTTGCCCTTTTCATCAGTGTCATTGTCGCGCTAATTGTACTTCGCCCTTATATTAAAGTTCCTTATAGTGAATTATATAATGAAGCAATTAACTCGGCTGGGATGATCATTTTAGTAACCGGTGCTGGTGGAGCATTCGGTGCAGTTATTAATCAAAGCGGCATTGGCGATTATTTAATTTCAACAATGCAAGGCTGGAGCATACCGGTATTTTTACTAGCATTTATCTTCTCGCAAATTTTACGTGCATCACTCGGTTCTGCCACAGTCGCGCTTGTTACGACTTCTACAATTATGGGACCGATGGCGCTTGAACTAGGCGTATCGCCTATTTTACTCGGACTTGCAATTTGTTCGGGAGCAATTGGCCTTTCGCTTCCGAATGACTCAGGATTCTGGGTTGTAAACAGATTCGGCCGCCTGACGATTCCCCAGACGATCCAAGCTTGGTCAATCGGTGGATTTATCGCTGGATTAACGGCTCTTACGATGGTGTATATCTTGAGCATCTTTAGTGGTATACTTCCTGGACTATAATTGCAAAAACCGCTATTTCCCTTTTGGAAATAGCGGTTTTTATTTTTCAAAAGAAAATACTTTACATTTATAAAAGCATTAGCTATAATTACGTTAGTAACTTACTTTTAGTAACAGACTATAATTTGGAGGTAATGATAATGACAGTTTCTAAATGGACACTTGATAATGCACATAGTAACGTAGATTTTTCACTTAGACATATGATGGTTTCTAAAGTAAAAGGTTCTTTCAATGACTTCACAGCTGAAATCGAAGCAGATCCTAATGATCTTACAACTGCAAGCTTAACATTTACGATTGACGTTGCAAGCATTGACACACGTAACGCAGACCGCGACGCACACCTTCGTTCTGGAGACTTTTTTGATGTTGAACAATTCCCGAATTTGACTTTCACATCTACAAACATTGAAAAGCAAGGCGGAGATAAATACGCGGTAACTGGCGATGTTTCTTTACACGGCGTAACGAAGCCTGAAACTTTTATCGTCACATTTGAAGGTGTCGCAAAAGACCCGATGAGCGGAGCGGAAAAAGCTGGATTTAGCGTAGATGGTACAATTAAGCGCAGCGAATACGGCTTGACTTGGAATGCGGCGCTTGAAACAGGTGGAGTACTAGTTGGAGACGATGTTAAAGTTTCCTTGGAGATCCAAGCTGCGAAAGAAGCGTAAGAAGTAAAAAAACCGGAGAATTATTCTCCGGTTTTTTGTTCTTTACTTTGTCTTTTCAATAAATCCCGAATTTCGGCTAATAGTTCAATTTCTGGAGCAACCTCTATTTCTTCCTCGACAATCTCTTCTTCTTTCTTTCTCTTCAAACTACCTAATAGTTTAATAAAAATAAAGATAGAAGCTGCAATGATAAAGAAATCTACAATACTTTGAATAAATATTCCATATTCGATCACAGCATCCTTATATTGGAAGAAGAGATTTTCAAAGCTCCTTCCTCCTAACAATAACCCAACTATCGGCATGATAATATTATCTACAAGTGATGAAACAATTTTTCCAAAAGCAGCTCCGATCACAACCGCTACGGCTAAATCCAGCACATTGCCCTTCACTGCAAAACTCTTAAACTCTTCCCACATTCTAAAATTCCTCCTAGATAAAAAACATAGCTTTTATTCTACAAAAAATTTTAAAACTTGCAAGAGCCATATTGTTCCAAGACTTTAGACAGAGATGAAAATCGGGAGGTGACAGGAACGCCCCGAAATTTGTCGATTGAATGAAGAAATCAACAAACTTGGTCTTGATAGGAGAATATTCATTCCTCTTCTCTTCTATATATTTTTCTTTTTCAATAAATCACGAATTTCAGCTAACAGTTCTACATCTGGTGCAATAACAGGCGCTTCTTTTAGTATTTGCATTTCTTTCTTATGCTTAATCTTCCCATATACTTTTACGAGCCAAAATATAGAAAGTGCGATAATCAATAAATGAATAGAACTTTCAATGAATTTACCGTACTCAATCTTAGTGTCACCGAAACGATACATCAGCTTATGAAAATTTTTCCCTCCCAGCAAAATTCCTATGAGAGGCATTATAATATTGTCCACAAGTGAATCAACGAAAATTCGAAAAGAAGTTCCGATCACAACTGCCACGGTAATATCCAATACATTCCCTTTAATCGCAAGCTTCTTAAACTCTTTCCACAATATAAAAATTCCACCTTCCATTCGGGCCGTGCCTGTCACGCCCCGGATTTTGTCGAAATATCCCGATGACTACGTTCGCCTGTTCTTGCCATAGTTTGAATCATTTTTAGGTTTTTATTCTCGTGATAATTATTGATTGAGATTTGTTGGGATCCATCCAACTTTTCCACAGCTTTATACACATAATCAACAGCGGTATTAATAACACTTCCACTACTTTTCCACACTATCCACAGCCAAGCATTAATTTATCCACAAAAAACCTATATGTCTGAAAAATTATCCATTCAAATTTTGCAGGTATTCCACCATATATAGAGAATATAAATAAATCGGGGGGTTAATCGGGGGGTGACAGGCACGCCCCGAAGTTTGTCGAATATTCTTGGAAGGAGTACGAACTGTATGTTTAAAGGTGGTTCGGATGAAAAGGATTCGGGATGGTTGAAGCCCATTTTACTTGCTTTTTGCTTAGTGTTTGTTGTGCGCACTTTTGTTTTTACTCCAGTGATTGTAGATGGGGCTTCGATGGAGCCAACGCTTCATGATCGGGAAAAAATTATCGTAAGTAAAACCATTTCTTGGATGGGGGAAGTTCAAAGAGGTGATATCGTCATTATAAAAGGTAAAGATTCAAAGACGAATTATGTAAAACGAGTGATTGGCCTGCCTGGAGACATACTTGAAATGAAGGATGATGAGTTATTCATTAATCATGAACTTGTGATGGAACCTTATCTGAATGCAAATAAAAAGACCGCCGAAAATAAAGGCGGAAAATTAACCGAAGATTTTGGCCCACTCACCGTTCCTGAAAAACAATACTTTGTCATGGGCGACAATCGTTTGCGCAGCAGCGACAGCCGAAATCAACTAGGATTCATAGAATCTGAACGAATGATCGGTAAGAGTAAATTTGTGATTTTTCCGATGGAAAATGTACGATCAACAGAATGACTATATTACGGGAACAAAACTCTATGGGAGGTTTATATGATAACGGACGAAAAGTTTGAAATTCTGATTGAAAGGACAAATCAGCCTTTTACTGGCTGGAATTTTTCCTATATTACTGATACCGGACGAATGAGCAGCGAGCCACTTTCATGGTCATATGGCAGCATGGCGGTCCCGCTCATCCAAAATGCCACCTCCATGCTGGATATGGGAACAGGTGGTGGAGAGTTTTTATCGATGTTAAGACCTTTTCCGAAAGTAGTATGCGCAACGGAAGGCTTTCCGCCAAACGTTTCCGTTGCAAAAGATCGGCTTGAGCCATTAGGAATCGAGGTTGTTCAAGTAGAAAACGATAATCAGCTTCCTTTTAAAAACGGCTATTTCGACTTAATTTTAAACAAGCACGAATCCTATTCATGCAAAGAAATTAGACGGATTATTTCAGAGAATGGCATCTTTCTGACTCAACAAGTAGGTGGACAAGACTATCTCGAAATCAATCAAGAATTGAAGGTTCCCATTAATAATGAGTTTCAGCATTGGAATTTAGCCTATGCACAGGCTGAACTGAAACAAAGCGGTTTTGAGATTTTAGAATGCAAAGAGGAATTTCCATACCAAAGGTTTTATGATATTGGAGCCTTGGTTTACTATTTAAAAGCAATCCCTTGGCAAGCTCCAGACTTTGATGTTGAAAAAGATAAGGATCAATTATACGAAATCCACAGATTAATTGAGAAAAAAGGTTATTTCGAAGTCATGCAGCATCGCTTTTTCATTAAAGCAAGACCGATTTAGACTGAAAGGCTGCTCCAAACTTTGGAACAGCCTCATATCCAGCCTTTTTCTTCAGCCACTGAAATAGCTTCGATCTTGTTTTTCGAATCCAATTTTTGAATAATATCCGACATATAGTTTCGTACTGTTCCAGATGACAAAAATAATTTCGCCGATATTTCTTTCGAGGTTTTTCCTTCTGCAGCTAACTTCAATACCTCTTTCTCTCGCTCTGTAAGCGGATTGTCTTCATTATATGAATTCATGATTAACTCATGTGCAAATTCCCGCTTCCCTTGCATCACTCTACGTATTGCTTCTGCAAGTTCGTCGATTGAGCCATCTTTCAACAAATAACCGTGAACGCCTGCTTTTACTGCGCGTTCAAAATAACCCGGTCGTGCAAAAGTCGTTAACATAATGACCTTACACGCAGAATCGCTGCGCTTAAGTTCTGCCGCTACTTCAAGACCCGTTTTCAGGGGCATTTCAATATCCATAAGGCATATGTCTGGCTCTAAGGTCGAAACAAGCTTTAAAGCTTCTTCGCCGTTTTCCGCTTGACCAACAACTTCCATATCTTCTTCAAAATTGAGTAAAGCACCAAGGGCTCCTCTCAAAATCCGCTGATCCTCAGCAATCACGATGCGTATCATAAGGCAACCCCTTCCTTCTCTTCCTTTCTTATCAAGGGCACTGTCATCGTAATAGATGTCCCCTTGTCAGAACTAATCACAATCTCCCCTTCAATTAATGCGAGACGCTCTTTCATTCCCCTTAATCCATTGCCGCTACCAGCTTGCGAAACAAATCCTACTCCATCATCTTTCACAGCAATGGTAAATTGACCTCGTGTTTTTTCAAAAATAACAAAGCAATTCTTTGCGTGACTATGTTTGACGATATTTGTTCCGGTTTCCCTGAGGCACATTCCGAGAATATTTTGCTGTAGCAATGGCAAATGGGACAAATCCGCCTCTCTTTCAGGATGAAACATGATGCCTGCAGCTGTTAAAATCTGCTCCATATGTGCTAATTCCTCCGCCACTGTAATGGTCCGCATGTCAGAAACGAGCTCACGCACCTGGCGTAAAGCAGATCGCGATGACATTTCTATTTGCTTTGCCTCTGCTATTGCCCGCTCAGAATTTTTTCCAGCCAATCTTTGCACAAGCTGGCTTTGCAAAGTGATGAGCGATAGCGTATGTCCTAGTGTATCGTGCAAATCCCGGGCAATTCGAACTCTTTCCTCTCTTTTGATCAAGTACTTGATTTGTTCATTTGCTTGGTCGAGCTGCTTTTCCAGTTCGATATGTTTATTCAAGGAGCGGATTCCGAATGGGGAGGCAATCATGACTGCGAAAAATGGCAGAAAATAAAGCATATTACCGTTGGCGCCATTGAAAGCAGTAACAATAAAAACGATTGATATAACAGCTGCAAACAAAAATAATGCCCGATTAAATTGTCTCTTGTTTGAGAGCCAGCCAATAAAGTTCGCTGAAAAAAAACCCATAAATAAATTATTTGGGTTATACCAGACACTGAGAATGACAATGATGCCAATTTGCACTATCAACCAACTTGAAAAACGATTGCAATCACAATAAAGCTGCCTATAAGTAACAAGGAAAAGCAGTAACAAAGTATAGCCCATCACTGCTTTCAGTCCATTTTCACTCATTACGTAATAAATCGGCATGGCTAAATATATCAAGAAGACATAAGGAAAAATGCCGTATTTTTTCGGGAATACTTGGAAATTTTTCAAGACTACACCGCTTCCTGTTTCCTTCTTATATAAGTTGATAATACCATGAAAAGAAGAAGGTAACCTGCCAAAATCAAAATATTCTTAATTTCAGGCGACTGCCCGCGAATGATTTCCCATGCACCATTGCCAAAATTATAGGCAGGGAGCCAAGCCCCAATTGTTTGGACTGTTTTCGGCAAAATGTCCATTGGCATCCACATCCCACCAGTAATCGCGAGCAGCATATAAACGACATTACTCACACCTGAAGCAGTATCCACTCGTTTCATTGTTCCCACTAATGTACCAAGTCCAAGGAATGGGAGCGAACCAAGCAAAATCCAGCATCCGCTCATGATCCACTCATAAGGTGGCAGCGATATCCCATTCATTAAACCACCAACGAGAAAAATCACTACGATAGAAAATAAATGGATCATTGTTTGCCCCGTCATTTTCGCAAAGAAATACACAGCCCTTGACAAGGGAGTTACTCTAATAAATGTTGTCCATCCTTCCGCACGCTCCTGGACAATCCGGATTCCCATCGTCATAATCGCACTCCCCATTACACTAAAGGTAGCCATTGACATTAAATAGTGTGCTTCCCAAAGCTTTTTATCAGGGACATCGAGATTAATGACTTTTGTAAAAATGATATAAAATAAAATTGGCATGAAGAGCGACCAAAAGACATAATAGGGATTTCGAAGCAATCGTAAAATCTCGGCCCTACATTGGTTCATCATGATTTTCATTTACATCGCCTCCCTTGTCTTTTCAGTTAACTGCTCAAATGCCTCTTCAAGCCTGCCTTTTTCAATGCGAATATCTTTTACATTCAATTTCAGTTCGAAAAGTCTAGCAAGGACAGAGTCCGTATCATCTGTCATAACGAAGATTCTGCCATCTTTCTTGAATACATCTGAAACATGCGAAAGCTGAATAAACATTTCTCTTGGTATATCATGGAGGGCAATAAATGAAACGGATTGTTTAGTCAACTTCCCTTTAATGTCTTCTGGTTTTCCATCTGCAACGACAGAACCTTTATTAAATAAAATAATCCGGTCGGCAATATCATCCGCTTCTTGCAAATAATGAGTGGAGAAAATAATGGTTTTCCCTTGATTAGCAAGTTTTCTTACTGTTTCCCAAAACACTTTACGTGCAGTAATATCCATTCCTACAGTCGGCTCATCAAAAAACAGTAAATCAGGATTCCCAGCCAATGCCAAAGCAAACCCAACCCTGCGTTTCTGCCCTCCCGAAAGCTTTTCGGTACGCTTGTTTAAATCTTCTTGGCTTAGTCCAGTCAGCCCAATAAGCTGATCCATTGAAAGTGGATTTGGATAATAACTCCTGAATAAACCGATGATTTCTTTCACTTTCAACCTATCCATTAGGCTGACTTCTTGCAGCATGACACCAATTCTTTCGCGGATACTTTTTTGTTTTGCATCCTCGTTAAACACCTTCGCTTCACCGTTTGTCGGATTCAAAAGCCCAAGCATCATTAACATCGTCGTTGTCTTTCCTGCCCCGTTTGGACCAAGAATAGCGACAACCTCGCCGCTTTTTATTGAAAAAGAAACATTATCCACAGCCTTCTTATCATTAAACACCTTCGTCAACTGATTAATCTTCACTACATCTTCCATCCATCGTTCACCCCCGCTGATCAATACATTCATTCTAAGATGTAATCAAACAGAACATCAGTAGAAAATGTAACGAAAATGAAGTGACAAATGTCATAAAGAAAATTCGGGGGGTGACAGGCACCACCCGAATTTTGTCGAATTTTATTGACTCTTGTTTAAGACGGATTTGACTGCGTCTTCGATTTCTTTGTATCCGGTACATCTGCAAATGTTTGATTGGAGCCAGTCTTTTATGATCTCATAGTCAGCTTGAGGATGGGTATTGACTAAGGCATGGCAATTCATTAGAAAGCCGGATGTGCAATAGCCACATTGGAAGGCAAAATATTCGATGAAGGCGCTTTGGATGGGTGTGTTTTTTAGCCCTTCAATAGTAGTGATTTCTTTATCTCCAGCTTCTACTGCAAGCATTAAACAAGATTTCATCGGTAATCCATCTATTAACACCGTACATGCTCCACAGTCGCCATTTAAACATCCAGGCTTTGAACCTGTTAATCCGAGGCGGGACCTTAAGACAGACAAAAGAGTAGCTGCATTTCTAACAGTCAGATTGTGACTTTCACCATTGATAGAAAGTGACATGTCAATATTATAAGTGTTTGACATCTCAGTCTCCTTCCAGTTCTTTTAACGTATCAAGCAAAGTATTTTTTAATACGAATAAGCGATATTCACTTGAACCTTCCACATCATCAAGGATTGGTTCAGGTACATATTTCAGGGCATTATTCACCCTTGCAGCCGCTGAAAATTGCCTATTATTTATTTCCCGTTCCATCTCGGCAGATCGAAAAGGAAATGGACATAGTCCGCTGATTGCGAACCTAATTTCCTGATCTTTTTTAATTCCAGACACAGTAATGAGTGGATATCCAATTTCCCACTGCTGTCTCTTTTTAATTGTTACAAATGGTAAATTGAGATAGTTTTTTTCTGTTAAAATTTGAAAAATAAACTCTCCCTCTTCGAGCAAAATTTGCTTATTAAATACTTCATTTATAGGAAGGTACTTAACCCCGCCCCTACCTGCAATCCCTACTAAACTATCTGTAACTAACAAAGGCAATATCGCTTCACGATAAAATATTTGCCCACAAATATTTCCACCGAGCGTAATCTTATTCCGGGATGTCCGATCTGCAATCTCACGAACCGTTTTACTTAACAAAGGAAATTCTCGAACTTCCTCCACTTCCGTTAAAGAAGCCGCGGCTCCCATGACGAGATAATCATCATGATAATAAATGGCCTTACATTCATCGATTTCCTTAATATCTATGACTGCATCAGTGTACACAAGATTTAATCTGCCTAAAGTGATAATTTCTGTCCCACCGGAAAAATATCGCGGCTTTTTATTTTGCATAGAAAGCGAGGAGTATAGATTAACTGCCTCCTGAATTGTTTTTGGTTTGAAATATTCAAAATTCATCTGACATCCCCCTCCTTTGTCCTCCATAAAAGCTCGGGAATAAGCGGCAGATGATTTAATTGAACACCCAATGCGGTAGATAAGCAGTTTCCTAGAGCTGCAGGCATGCCAATCAATCCATGTTCTCCAACACCTCTTGCTCCATATGGAGCACTCAAGTGCGGAGTTTCAACAAACTCGATAATATACTCAGGCTGCTCTCCATAACGAAGGGGGCGATAAGTTCTGAGCTGAGGATTCAACACCCTTCCATAGCTGTCAAATACAAAGGTCTCTCTTCCTCCAAAGGCAATTCCCATACTCATGGCTCCCATTACTTGACCCCTTGCGGCTTTTTCATTTAACACTCGCCCGATATCAATGACGGAAAAGGCTTTCGTAATTCGATACGTATAATCTCTTGTATCGATTTCAACTTCAATTCCTTGAGCACCGACAGTCCATTCAGGCCCTGGATTCCCTTCTCCTGTTTCCGGATTAAAATATTGTAGACGAGTTGAAGTATGATTTCCGCTTGCAATGATCTGACCACCAATTGTATTGCCATTCGGGAACTTAAAGCCATAAGCTAAGTCTTTGATTTCAATGTTTATTTTCGGATTGTCGACTGAATAAACTTTTTCCTGCCCAACCTCTAAGTCCTCAGTCGGAATTCTTAAAAAACATGAAGCTAAGTCTTTTAACTTTCGAATGGCTTCATCGGCTGCCTGCAGCACTGCTTTTCCCGCCATAAAAGTTCCTCGACTTCCTACCGTTTTCCAATGTTCAGGCGTTGTTTGTGTATCTACGAGCATTTTCACATGGACTTTGTTAATGTCCATTTTCATCCGTTCTGCCAAGATTTGACCCAATACCGTTTTTGTTCCTGTCCCAATTTCAACGACTCCTGACATCAAATTAATGCTTCCATCTGGGTTAAACGTTAAAATAACTCCGGAAGTTGCATCTGTGTCAAAGGTTGACGTTTTCCAAATAGAGCTAATACCCTTTGCCCTTACCTTCCCGTCAGCAATTTCTATTCTTTGTCCCTCTTCCCAATTCATTAAATCCTTTAATCTATCAAGACATTTTGGTAAATTCCCAACTGTACTCGATGTGAGTAAAACTTGAGTAGGTGTCGTATCCCCTGGAAGAATCGCATTTTTATAACGAAGTTCTAGTGGATCCATTTGTAACTTTTCAGCGAGCATGTCCATCGTTCGCTCAAAGGCAAATAAGACTTCTGAATGACTAAAACCCCTATAAGCACTTGCATATGAATGATTTGTATACATGCAGTATGAGTCACACCATATATTTTCAATCCGATAAGGGCCTGTACAATCTACTGCTCCAGCACGACTAATATTGACTGATTTATCCGAGTAAGCACCTCCATCAAATAAATATAGAAGTTCAGCCGCCTTAATAATCCCGTCTTTTGTTGAACCAATTTTAAGCTTAGCGTCCAGACCGATATGAACGGGAGATGTGATCATATCTTCCTCTCTCGAATTTAAAAGTTTTACCCGTTTTCCACCAACTGCTTTTGATGCTAAAAATGCAATGACCTCTAATTGAACAGCTGCTTTTCCTCCAAAGGCTCCCCCAACCAATGGAGTCTTTACGATCACTTTGCCTGGTTCAATGCCAAAGTACCAATTCATTAGCTTCTTAACGGCAAATGGTGCCTGAGAGGATGTAGTAATATAAATAAATCCATCAGGGCGAATTTCCACTATCGCACATCTTGTTTCCATCGCAGCATGATCTGAAATGTTGAACGATAAATTTGATTCCACAATCACATCACTTTCTGTAAAACCTGTTTCTATATTCCCCTTTCTTATTTTCGTCAAGTTTGCAACGTTTGTATTGGGTATAGGATATACTCGATCCATCTTTTCATAGCTTTCAATATGTTCATGAACGAGAGGTGAATCTTTACTAAATGCTTCACGAGGGGAGTTTACAACTGGAAGGAGTTCATATGAAACTTTTATTGCAGCTACCGCCTTGATTGCGATGAACGGGGTTTCTGCAACAACTACTGCAATTGGTTCACCGTGGTATCTAACTCTTTTATATGCAATCGGAGACCTGTCTTTTATTACCTCGCCTACTAATGGGAAACGTTCATCCCCCAATATCGCCTTCACACCGGAAATTTTCCAAGCTTCGGAAAAATCAATGGACGTTATATTCGCATGAGCAAATGGACTTATGAGCATTTTAGCGTGTAATGTTCCCGTTTCTTGAAAGTCATTCGTATATTTAGCGACACCTGTTACTTTATCTGCAGCTTCCTTCCTAATTACACTTTTCCCAATATAAGTCATTTCCCCCGCCCCTTTTTAAACCGCCACTATCATCATACATATTCACATTGCCAAAAAATTATGAACCAAAAGTGCCTGTCACTCCCCGACTTTTGTCGAATTTTAACTCTGACGGTTAGTACCGGGTTGAAAAAATTGCTTTGGATGGCATATCCGTAAACAAAAGGAATACTTTGTAGTGTTATAATAGAAGGAACAATATTAAGAATAGTGTCTTATACAAGTTTTCCACTCTAACATGCGCTGAGGTGATGTCATGTTTAAATCTGTTTTACTTTATACGAATCAGTTAAAATCGTTACGACGATTTTATGGAAATGTGATGGAGCTTCATATTACGGAAGCTAGCGAAGAACAATTTACTGTGAAAATCGGGGACTCCTTTATCATATTTAAACAATCGGCATGGCCTGCTTTTTACCACTTCGCAATCAACATTCCGGGCAATCAATTCTCAATGATGAAGTATTGGATGCAGGATCGGCTCACTCTGAACCGTGAGAGTGGAGTGGATGAAGTATATTTCCAAAGTTTTGACGCGGATTCCATGTATTTCGAAGATCCTGCAGGTAATGTCGTAGAATTGATTGGCCGCAGAAAGCGCGACCTTTTCGGAAATTTGACAGCGTCATCTTTCCTCAGTTTAAGTGAAATCAGCATTACAACCCCATTTGTTGCGAATGTGGGGGATGAACTGCAAGATATCGGGATTCCATTGCATTGGGGAACAACTGTTAATCCGGAAGAATTAAACTTCCTTGGGAAAGGCGACACTTATATTGTCCTCGTTCCGCCGGGGAGAAGATGGTATTTTTCGAAAAAGACGAGCGAGGTACATCCCCTTACTATCACATTGTTGGACGGACGATTGATTTCTGTGGATGAAGAAGGGAAAATTTCTCTTTCTAAAGGAAAGGAGATATGAAAAAAGGTGGGATTCTCGTGAATGAAAAAATAGATGATTATAGCGCCGATTTAAAGGGTCTTCTTTCGATTGCTCATAACGAAATAGAATTGAAAAAAGATACATACTTGTTTCAAGAAGGTGACAAGGCAGATGATATCTATTTTATCCATTCAGGGAAGGTTCGTATCGGAAAATTAACACCCGATGGTCGTGAGCTAACGTTCCGGATTTGCAGTGAAGAAGATTTCATCGGCGAGATTACCCTTTTTTGTGCGCCTTCGACATATACGGTTCATGCAAAAGTCCTTGAAGACGGTGTATGTGCAAAAATTAAGAAAGAAGATCTTGAGGAAAACCTTCTTCTTAATCCAGGTCTCAATATTGAATTTATGAAAAGGATGGGTATTCATCATCAGAAAAGCCAGTCAAAATTCCGTGATCTCCTTTTACATGGAAAAAAAGGTGCCCTATATTCTACTTTAATCCGAATGACTAATAGTTTCGGAGTGAACAAGGAAGATAGTATTCTTATCGATCTATCGCTCACGAACCAGGAACTCGCCAACTTTTGTGGCATGAGCCGAGAAGTTGTGAACCGGATGTTAGGTGCTTTGAAAAAAGACCGAATTATATCGGTGTCAGACGGAAAAATTTTAATCCACGATTTGCAATTTTTAAAGAAAGAAATCCACTGTGAAAATTGTCCAATTGAAATTTGCAATATCGACTGAAATGGCGCGGGTATTTCAGTACGAGTGGCTCGTATTTCAGCGCGAGTGGCTCGAATACGGGCGTGAGTGGCTTGCATTTTGCACGAGTGGCTCGAATCAGGACGTGAGTCGCTCGTATTTCAGCACGAGTGGCTCGAATGCCAGCGCGAGTGGCTTGAACCTCAACACGAGTGGCTCGAATACGGACGTGAATAGCTAGCAAAATCCAATATTCCCTACCAAAAAGTGATCTGCATCATGCGGATCATTTTTTTATGTCTAAATTTCGAAATCACTATGAAAAAAAGCTGGAGATGTGACTTTTATCACTGAGCGGATGGAGAGAAGGAAGTACGATTTAAGCATCATCAATCTTGTTGGAGGGTGCTTATGATGAGCAAAAAAAGCCATGATTCAGAGCCGAACTTGAAAGGTACGCTGATCAGTGTGTTTGCAGTAGGAATCATTATTGTTGTGATGTGGTTTGCGGTATACGGTCTATATGTTGCGAGATAAAAGGAAAAGTGGGTGAGGATATGCATTGGCATAAGTACGAAAAAATCTGGTTGGTTTTCGGTATTTTATCGTTAGTCGTATTTTTAAGCATCGTTGGAGTAACCGCCTTCTCTCACGGCCATACCCCAGCGGGCGGAATGGACACGATTGACCCGGAAAAGGTGAATGAAACGGCACCGTTTGACAATCCAGGTGTTATACAAATCGATGATAATACGTATGAAGTTGTCATTGTCAGTATGGCTTTCGGATACAAACCGAATCAAATTAAGGTTCCAGTAGGAAAAGAGATTATTTTTACGCTTACAAGCACGGACGTTGTCCACAGTTTCACAATTGATGATACGAAAGTAAACATGATGGCTGTTCCAGGAAGGATTACACATAAAAGCTATACATTTACGAAACCCGGGAAGTATTTAGTTCTTTGTAACGAGTATTGCGGAGCGGGACACCACTTTATGCAAACAGAAATAGAGGTGTATGAACCATGATTGGTATACAGGATCGGAAGCTCGTATTATGGAATATCGGTGTTGCTTATATAGCGTTTTTAATTGGGACATTTTGTGGATTGCTCCAAGTTTTCATCCGTAATGATGCCTTAGATTTGCCTGCATGGCTTGATTATTATCAAATTTTAACTGCACATGGAGTGTTGCTTGCCCTTATTTATACGACATTTTTCATTTTCGCCTTCTTTATTGCAGGAATGAGTAAAACATTAGGAAACTTCGGACCGAAAGTAAGTCTGTTCGCATGGCTTGGGTTCATCGTCACATTAATCGGCACGGTCCTTGCAACAATTATGATCATCTCAGGAAAAGCTTCTGTACTATATACATTTTACGCACCTCTCAAAGCAAGCGGCTGGTATTATGTAGCACTTGCCTTAGTCGTAATCGGAACTTGGCTCAGCAGCTTTGCACTTATCGGTCATTATATCGCTTGGAAAAAACGAAATAAAGGACAATTAAGCCCACTGTTCGCCTTCATGACGATATCAACGATTATTTTATGGATCATCGCATGTCTTGGAGTCGTTACTACGGTTGTTTTTCAGTATATCCCATGGGCATTCGGGTGGGTTGATACGATTAACGTTGAACTGAGCCGGTCTTTGTTCTGGTATTTCGGCCATCCACTCGTCTATTTCTGGCTATTACCTGCTTATATTGCCTGGTATGTAGTCATCCCAAAATTAGTTGGTACAAAAGTGTTCAGTGATTCATTAGCGCGTTTTTCATTTGTGCTATTCATTCTATTTTCAATTCCAGTCGGCTTTCACCACCAGCTAACAGAGCCTGGGATTTCAAGCTTCTGGAAATTCCTACAGGTAGTTCTGACATTCATGGTCATTGTCCCGTCACTTATGACTGCCTTTTCCATGTTTGCCACATTTGAGATTTCTGGTAGAAAAAAAGGTGGAACAGGATTATTCGGCTGGTTCACAAAGCTTCCGTGGAAAGATGTCCGCTTCACTTCGATTTTCATTGCGATGGCTTTCTTTATCCCTGGTGGAGCAGGCGGCATCATTAATGCAAGCTTCCAGATGAATGAGCTTGTGCATAATACTCTTTGGATTGTCGGCCATTTCCATATTACGGTCGGGGCTCCGGTTGCCATGACATTCATGGGAATCACATTCTGGCTTATCCCGTATTTGACAGGCCGAAAGTTCACGAAACAATTGCAGAAGCTGGCGTTCATTCAAGTAATTTCATGGACGATCGGGATGCTGCTTATGTCCACTTCCCAGCATATTTTAGGATTGCTCGGCGCACCAAGACGGACTGCTTATTCTGGCTATAATGGCCATCCATCTATACTGGATTGGTTTAGCGGAATTTTATCAAACCACGTCACAATGGCTGTCGGGGGAACCATTTTATTCATATCGGCGATGCTGTTACTCTATATTGTCGCAAATTTAATGTTTGTTGCACCAAAAGCAAAGCGAAAAGAAGAATTCGTGGAATTTCCAATTGCAGAAAGCGATACATCACATACACCGAAATTTTTGGAGAATTGGTGGATTTGGATCGGGGTTGCAGTCGTGCTTATTGTGATGGCATACGCTTTGCCGTTAAGCGATTTACTACACAATGCGCCTGGTTCTAGGGGGCATATCACTTGGTAGGAGGAGTTGATAAATATGTTTTTAGCCGTTTTTGCCATGATGATTGTCTTTACGACTATGATGGTGATTTCAGTGGAAATTAATACTGTTGAGGAGGAATGATTAGGAAGCGTGAACCGATGGATGGGGTTCACGCTTTTTTTATGGGTATCCTAACGTATTTTGCTATTGCGATAGGGTATTATTTTTCATTTTATATGAAACTCACTTTTCCCGTTTATCTCTGACCGTAATACGCTTTCGACCCATGTTTGCGCAAATAGTGCTTGTCTAAAAGAAACTGATCCATCGCACTTACATGTTGATTCAGTTGCACAGTATGAAAAGCCATTTTCGCTACCTCATCAAGCACAACTGCATTATGAACAGCTTCATCCGCATCTTTCCCCCAGCAAAACGGTGCATGTCCCGCTACAAGTACACCTGGCATTGCAGCTGGATCAAGGTCTAGGTTTTTAAAAGTTTCGATGATGACATTGCCGGTTTCTAGTTCATAAGCATCTTGAATTTCTTGCTTTGTAAGTGGACGTGTTACTGGGATTTCTCCATAATAATAATCTGCATGCGTCGTCCCAAGAGCTGGAATTGGTCTTTGAGCCTGAGCCCAACTCGTTGCCCATGGTGAATGCGTATGGACAACCCCTCCAATCTCACTGAATGCTTTATAAAGAGCAAGATGTGTTGCTGTATCAGAAGAAGGACGCAGAGATCCTTCCACAATATTCCCTTCCAAATCCACAACGACCATGTCTTCAAGTTTCAAATAATCATAGGCAACTCCACTTGGCTTAATAACTACGATTCCTAGATCACGGTCGATGCCACTCACATTTCCCCACGTAAATGTGACTAACCCATGCTCTGGCAGCTGCAAGTTAGCTTCCAATACTTTCTGCTTTAAAGATTTAAGCATTTTACCTCCACCCATTCACTAAAAGCATGTTCTTTTTAATATTTTTCAATGTTTTCATCACATTATTTTCGCCCCGGCCAAAATAGTCGTATAGCTTTTCATACTCTGCATAAAGCTGTTCATACACCTTTGCATTATCATTGATGGGCATGTATGTATCGTCTTTCACTCTGCCCATTACTTTTGCTGCATCAGTAATGCTGTCATAACCACCACGATCTTTTCCAGCTGCCACGGCACCGAACATCGCTGAACCTAATGCCGGTGTTTGTGATGACTCTGAAATCTTAATTTCCATATTTATAACGTCTGAGTAAATTTGCATCATGAGTGAATTTTTCTCAGCGATGCCACCGCATGCATACAACTCGTTGACAGGTACACCATTATTCCGGAAAGCCTCGATAATCATCCGGGTTCCGTATGCAGTTGCTTCAATGAGAGCACGGTAAATTTCTTCCGGCTTCGTCAATAGAGTTGCCCCGATTAATACACCTGTTAAATCAGCATCGACAAGCGTTGATCTGTTTCCATTCCACCAATCAAGTGCCAAAAGGCCGCTCTCGCCCACCTGGAGCCTGCTTGCTTTCTCCGTAAGCAGTTCATGAATATTCATATTACTTTCTTCTGCTTCCTGATAATAACTTGCAGGAACACAGTTATCGATAAACCACTCGAAATGATCTCCAACACATGATTGACCAGCTTCATAGCCCATATATCCCGGGATGACCCCATCTTCCACCACTCCGCACATCCCAGGTACAATCTTCTCTTCTTCCCCAAGCAGCACATGACATGTTGATGTTCCCATAATCATGAGTAGTTTCCCCGGCTCAGTAATCCCGACTGCCGGTACGGATACATGCGCATCTACATTAGCAATACCAACTGCTGTACCCGGATTTAGTCCTGTCAATTCAGCAGCCTTTTCTGTAATTTCTCCAGCTTTCAAACCGATTGAAAAAATTTCATTTGTCAGTTTCTCCTCGACTACATTTTCCAGCCTTGGGTCAAGTGCTTTAAAAAACTCCTTCGAAGGATACCCATCTTGTTTATGCCAAATTGCTTTATATCCTGCTGTACAACTGCTTCTTCTAATTTCACCTGTCAGCTGTGAAGTGACCCAATCCGTTGCCTCTACAATTTGGTCTGCTGCTTCATAAATCTCAGGTGCTTCATTCAAAATTTGCCATACTTTCGGAATCATCCACTCCGAAGATATTTTTCCTCCGTACCGCTTGAGGAAGTCTTCTCCACGTTCCTCAGCGATTTCATTTAATCTATTTGCTTCATCTTGCGCGGCATGGTGCTTCCAAAGTTTCACATAGCTATGTGGATGATTGGAGAATTGATCCATCATACAAAGCGGAGTACCATCATCTTTAATTGGAAGCACAGTACAAGCCGTAAAGTCGATTGCCACACCAATCACATCAACTGCCGACACACCTGATTCCTTTAAAACTTGTGGAATCGTAATTTGCAAAACTTCCAAATAATCATTAGGATGCTGCAACGCCCAGTCATTTTCAAGCTTTGTTTGACCATCGGGTAAAAACACATCCATAACCCCATGCGTATACTCTTTAACTGCTGTTGCCAGCTCTTTCCCAGATTCAACCTCTACAAGCACGGCGCGGCCGGACAAACTTCCATAATCTACACCAATTGTGTATTTTCCCATGTTTAATCACCTTCATAACATCAATTGTTTTTTTCTACTCATTACTTTCTAACAATAGATTTTCGCGTTCTTTAAAATAAGTAGCTGTTTGTGAAACGAGCTCATCTAGTTTTTTTGTATCAGGTAAAGAATTCATTGCCGGATATGGATCTCCACCAGGACCAAGTGGCTCAGGAGTTACAAACTTTCCGTCCTGATTAAAGCCAATTAAATATAATGCCATGATAATCGTATCTAAATCCATAAATCCTTGTCCTAATGCCCCGCGATTACTATCAGCCATATGGAGGTTTACTAGTTGATAACCAGCTTCTAGTATGGCTTCACCTATATGGGATTCCTCTGATTGCATATGATATACATCAGCATTAATGTGGTTAATGCCTGAATGGTCTACTGCCTCGATATACTTTTTTGCTTCATCTATTGTATGAACCAAACTCGTTTCCGCTGCACGTATAGGCTCAATTGCTCCACAGATATCATATTTCTCAAACAGATGAGCAACAATTTTTAGCGTTTCCACACTTCTCTCAAATTCAGTATTATCATAAGCATTTGGTCTACCTACAGCACCAGGGACAACCAATAAATAACGCCCGCCAACCTTATGTGTAAACTCTAGTTCTCTTTTAATATAGTCAATCGCGGCTTGTCTTTTACTTGGGATATTGCTGGAGAGATCATTTTCTTTAGAAAACATTCCACAGACTCCGGATACTTTCATTTCATACTTTTTGAGGATTTCCAATGTTTCCTTCACTTGGTACCCAAGGTCGTCACCGTAATGATTACCGTGAAGTTCAATAAAGTTTATCCCATTGTTTTTTAATCTTTTAACAGACGTCTCTAATGACTCAAGTCCAAATCCCCAATTACTCCATGACAAATTCAATTTTCTTTCGAATCGTTCTGGCTGCTCTCTTTTTAATTTATAAAATGCTTCTCTAATTTTAAAATCTTTTATTTTATAATTTTGCTCCTGCATTACATTCATCCTTTCTTATTTCTTGTCGCAGTATTAAATCAAAATCCCCCTTGACTGAGTGTGATTCAATTAAGAGGGATTCATTATTTATAGTTTAAAAATCATAGTCTCCAGCATTTTCTTTTGTAAAATCAGTCGGAGGCCCCATTATAACAGTCTTTCCATCTTCCCAAACTTCAATTTCTCCCACTTTTTCAATGTTTTGTCCATTTTCTGGTTTCTTTTCTTCAGCCAAGCTTTTCGCAAGGGCAACAGTCAAATATCCTAATTTATCCGGCTCCCACAAAATGGCCACATCTAATGAACCGTCTTCCAAATATGGAGCAGAATCAGTTGGCAGTGCAGTACCTACAACTGCAATTTTATCCTGTAAACCTTTTTCTTGGATTGCTTGAGCCACTCCAAGAGGTGCAGGTGTTGAAAAAGCCATAACTCCTTTCAAATTGGGATATGATTTAACTAAGTCCAACGTTTTTTGATAAGCTACTTGTTGCTTCTCATCTGTTGCAATTTTATCTGTTACTAATTTGATTCCTGGATAATTTTCTTCCAATTCCTTTTTAGCGGCATCAATCCAAGTATTTAAATTTGAAGCAGAGAGTCCACCTGTTACAATCGCGATTTCTCCTTCTTCGGTGCCCATGTTTTCAATCAGTGATTTGGCAATATGGCGACCATATGCCTCATCATCAATTTGGTGAACAGATAATTCTACAAGCGATTGATCAGCAGGTGTATCCCAGTCCATTACGATAATTCCTTGATCCTTTGCTTTCTTAAGCACTGGCGTCAATGAAGCGGCATCATTCGGTGCCACCGCGATTACATCTACATTCTGGCTAATTAAATCTTCAATTACTTTTACTTGCTGTGCTGCGTCAGCTTCTGTTGGACCTGTATAAATGACATCTACATCCAATTCTTTCCCTGCATTCATTACACCTTCCTCAGAAGCATTGAAATAGGGAATACCGATTAATTTTGGAACAACCGCAATTTTCAATTTATCATTATTGCTTTTTTGTTGTTCCTTTCCGCTTCCCGATGTAGAACCTCCCTGTGACACACATCCTACTAACAAAATTCCTACAAGTAGTGCTGACGTAAGATATCCAAAGATTTTCTTCATGATTTTCCCCCCACTAATTTTTTATATTTATCTGAAATCAGATAATATACCAGTTTAACTATGCGATTGCTGTTTTTTGACTTTTTTCGTCGATTTTATGTTTGACGAAATTTAGTACCAGTACAAAGATAAGAATCAAGCCCATCATCACGTTAACGATAGAACGCGGAACGCCCATTAAATTCAAGCCGCTTGAAAGCATTTGGAAAATAACTACCGCATATATTGTACCTACGACTTTTCCATAACCACCTTGGATCTCTGTTCCGCCCAATACAGCTGCAGAAACACTTTGCAATAGATAGGAAGAACCTAAATCAACTTTCGCAGAATTATAACGCGAAGTCATAATGATGGAAGCAATAGCTGCAAGCATTGCGGCGAATAAATAAACTTTCAACAAAACCCTACTATTGTTTACACCAGAAAAGAGAGAGGCTACGGGATTACTGCCGATCATATATACACTTCTGCCCCATTTTGTTCTCGTTAGAAGTACGCCCGTTAAGATTGCAAAGAAAATAAATATAATGATAGAGAGTGGTACAACTCCCATATAATAACCATTTCCTATTAAGCTGTAAGATTCACTAAAACCTGATATGGAACTGCCTTTTGTAATGCTGAGAATAATTCCTTCAAACAATACCATTGTTCCTAAAGTGACCAAGATAGGCGAAACACCAATCTTTGAAACAATCACTCCGTTTAGTAATCCACACATAAGACCGACAATAATACCGACAATAATAGCTGGAATCATCGGATAGCCCTGTGTTTGCATTAATGCGATGGTTACGCCCGATAGCGCCGCAATATACGTGATGGACAAATCGATGCCACCCGTCACAATAACGATCATCATAGCAAGGGCCAATAGGCCAAACTCAGGCAGCTGAAACATCATATTATTCAAATTATTATGTCCAAAAAAACCAGGGATAAATAGACTCATTAGAACAAATAGACCTAGAGCAATTAATCCCAAAATACTCTCCTTCGATAATGAGATCGCCTTCATTTCCTCACCTCTTTTTTTAAGCTTCTACTTCGATTTTCGCCAGTTTTTCTTGTGAGCGTCTGTATTGAATATGATCATAAGACACAGCCAAAAGAATAATTAATCCAGTGAAAACTTTTTGCCAAAACGTATCAATTTTAGCTAAGATAAGACCATTTTGAACAATCCCTAACAATAACACACCTAAAATCGTTCCCATGATCGTTCCACGTCCACCCATAATATTTGCTCCACCCAGTACGACTGCTGCAATCACCATCAATTCCAGACCAAGCATTCCATTGGGATCCATCGATTTTGTATAAGCAGTTTGTGCAATTGCAGCAATTCCTGCTAATAGTCCCATGTATGAAAAGACGAAAATTTGCACTTTATCATAATTAATTCCAACTCGTATTGCTGATTCTTTATTTCCACCAATGGCCAATACTTCTCGGCCGATTAATGTATATTTTAAGATGTACCATGTGACAAGAGCTATAGCTACAAATATTAGGATAATAATCGGCAAACCAAACAGTTTAAAATTGGCAAAGTTAATAAATACTTTCGGGAAGTTAGTGCTATTTAAATACACACCATTCGTTACATAGAGAACTAATCCATTAATGATACTCATCATCCCTAGTGTTACAACAATTGCGGGAATCTGAATCTTCGAAACAAGTAATCCATTGATTGCCCCAAGGAATACTCCCAATAAAGGGGCAATAAGGAATAACAATAATATCGAGAGAAAATGATCGGGCATGACCTGCATCAGCTTGCCAATGATGACACAGACGGCACTTGTCACAGCAGCTACGGATACATCAATTCCTCCGGTAATAATAATTAACGTCATCCCTACTGCTAAAATTCCGATTACAGAGTTCGCCTTCAATACGTCCAGAAGGTTATCCGCAGTAAGAAAAACTGGGCTGACAAACGCTAATGTAATGCAGAGTAACAACACAATCGCAGCAATACTCATTTCCTTTGACTTTAAAATTGCTTTCATACTGTAACCTCCTTGCTTGCAGCGATTTCTGAGGCAGAAGCATGAGAACCAAATAATGCGTAGTTCATAATATTTTCCTGTGTTGCTTCTTCAATATCCAATTCTCCTGCTATTCTTCCGTGTCTCATGACTAAAATGCGATCGCTTACAGCCAGTACTTCGGGTAATTCTGATGAAATAACGATAATACCCATTCCATCAGCTGCAAGTTGTCTGAGCAATTTATGAATTTCTGTTTTCGCGCCGATATCAATACCATTTGTCGGCTCATCAATGATCAATATTTGCGGCTTTGTTGAAAGCCATTTTCCAATAACCACTTTTTGCTGGTTTCCACCGGAAAGGTCGCCGGCTGCTCTTTTTGGCAGTGCAGGTCTAACATCAAGTGTTTCTATATAGTGATTGGCCAAATCAATTTCCTTTTTACGTTTAATCAGACCAAAACGATCACGCAATTGCTGCAAAACGGGGAGAGAAATATTATCAATAATTGATTGTCTTAAAATGAGGCCTTGCGTTTTTCTGCTTTCAGGTATATAGGCAATACCTTTCTTCACAGCATCCTCTGATGATTTAATCCGAACAAGCTCGCCGTTTAAATTCATTTCTCCAGCATCAGGTTTATTTACTCCAAAAATAGCTTGTGCAAGCTCTGTACGTCCTGATCCAACTAATCCAGTAATCCCTAATACCTCTCCTGCTTTTAATTCGAAAGAAATATCTTTGAAGTTTCCATCTTTAGATAACCCGTTGAGTATTAATAAAGTTTGACCACCAGTTTTTTTTGTGAGGTTTTTTTCATATAGTACCTTTCTGCCTACCATTAAAGTAATCAATTTATCTTCATCCAGCTCATCCGCCTCATATGTACCTACATATTTTCCGTCTCGCAAGACTGTAAAGCGATCGGAAACAGTAAATAATTCTTTAAGCTTATGGCTGACGAATATGATAGAAATACCTCTTTGTTTTAACTTATCAATCACTTTATATAGTTTTTCAACCTCTCCTGCGGAAAGCGAAGAAGTTGGCTCGTCCATAACGATTAATTTAGAGTCGAATGCCAAAGCACGGGCAATTTCAATTAATTGTTGTTGAGCAATACTTAGTTTTTCAACCGGAGTATGTACATCAATATCAAAATCTAGTTCTTGAAGTGCTTTTTTCGCAATCGATTCCATTTCTCTCCAATTGATTTTTTTCCATGGTTTTTTATCACTATCCCGACCGATATAAATATTTTCTGCAACTGATAAATTAGAAAATAAACTCAAGTCTTGATAAATAATAGAGATTCCCTTTATTGTCGCATCGATTGGTTTATTAATTTGCGCATTTTTTCCTTCAAAAAGGAATTTCGCTCCCGGATCAGCCTGGTATATTCCAGCTAATATTTTAATTAGTGTTGATTTTCCTGCCCCATTTTCACCGATTAATGCATGGACCTCTCCTTTTTTTATTTGAAGATTGACATCATCCAATGCCTTTACACCGGGAAATGTTTTACTAATATGGGTCATTTCTAGTAAATAATTGGACATTTACGTCCCCCTCCATTCTATCTCCGTGCAGCTTTATCTTATTTGTTTTGTCTGGAGACCATAGTAGCTAAGATTATTCTCCTCACAATACTTATTTACTTGTTCAATTGTGGGTACTGTTTGCGCACCTAAATTTGATACTTTAATAGCTGCCACAATCGCTGCATACTTAACAGCTGATTCAAGATTTTCCCCATCTGCAATCGCACATGCCAACGCTCCGGCATAAGAATCTCCGGCCCCAACCGTATCAACAGCTTTTACCGGGATTGCTTCAACAAATGTTGACTTTCCATTTTCGTAGAGCAAGGCCCCTTTTTCAGCCATCTTTATCACACTGTTTTTTACACCAAGATGTTGATTGAAGTATTCGCCTGCTTCGATAGCGGTTTCAATTGAAATTACATCGATACCCGTTAATTGTTTTGTTTCTTGAAGATTCGGTGTAATTAAATCTGCATAACGCAAAGCTTGTTTTGTTACACCTTCCGCAGGAGCTGGATCCAATATGATGAACATCCCTTTATTTTTAGCCTCAGTCATTGCACTAAGTACTGCAGCTTCCGGAATCTCCATTTGAATAAGGAGAATTTTGCTTTCTTCTATTCGCGAAAAAGCAGCTTGTATATCTTGCACATTTAACGAATCATTTGCCCCTTTTACAACGAGCATTGTATTTTCAGCGGCAGCATCTACGGTGATAATGGCGCATCCCGTCGATTCATTTTCTACGCGCTTTAAATAATTTGTATCTATTTGATTCTCTTGAAAATTTTTCTCTATTACTTTTCCATAAGTATCCATACCTATTGAACCGACCATATTCACAGACTTTCCTAGACGAGCACAAGTGATTGCTTGGTTTGCTCCTTTACCGCCGCATAATAATTTCACGCTATCCCCAAAAAGGGTTTCTCCATGCTCAGGATATTTATTTGTAAGAGCGACGATATCCATATTAATGCTTCCTACCACTGTTATTTCCGCCATGTTTAACCCTCGTATCATTAAACTTTATTTGTCTCCAGCTCTTGGATAAACCCTTTAAGCTTGGCTACTGCCTCCTCTAATGGAAGATTTTGTTTGAACAAACTGGATGTCCCACAGACGAGCATATTAGCTCCATTTTTCAATACATTAGGAATCGTTTCGTAGCCAATATTTCCATCTACTTGAATATCAATTTTGTATCCGCATTTATTAATTAAACTAGTTAAATCTCTGAGTTTTCCGTTCATAAGAGGAACAAATTTCTGTCCGGCAAAGCCAGGATTCACAGTCATCACAGTTATATAATCAACAACATCAAGCACATACTCAATATCATGAATCGGGGTTGCTGGATTGATGGCTACTCCCGCCTTAAGCCCTTGATCTTTGATGGTTTGTAAAGTCCTTTGCAAGTGATACGTAGCTTCTGCATGAACAGATATCATATCTGCACCGGACTCAATAAATAGATTTAAGTAATCTTCCGGCTTTTCCACCATGAGGTGTACATCAAATGGTTTATTAGTAAATTCTCTTATTCTCTTAATCAGATCGGGACCTAATGTAAAGTTCGGGACAAACTTCCCGTCCATTACATCAATATGAAAAAAGTCCACCCCTGCTTGGTCAAGTCTTAAAACAGAATCTTGAAGATTTGCCATATCGGCACACATGAGTGAAGGACCGATTAATGCCATACATACACGACCTTCCGATTTGTTATCGTTTTCATAATTGAATGCTGTTACTACCGTTAACAACTTTAACTATATCGGGATTACTCCTTTGTAACCAGGAGGTAATATTCAGATTAGGGGGAGGTTTCTCGGATAAGTTCGACAAAAAAGACCCCCAGTATATGAAGGTCTCAATAAAAAATACTAATCTATCAGTATAGAGGGTTTACTATACTTTTCTCTATATTGTGATGGTGTCTGATTTGTCCATTGTTTAAATAATCGTCCGAAATATTTTGTGTCCTGGTACCCAACACTTGCAGCAACATCGTAAATTTTCAAATCAGTCTTTTCTAATAATTCTTTAGCCTTTTTTAGTCTTGTCTTTGTCACATAATTTAATACAGTTTCGCCTGTCTGTGCTTTAAAATATTCACATAGATATGTAGGATTTATATACACGTGCTCCGCCAGTTTTTTTATTGTTATATTTTCACTTAAATGTTGATCCACCCAGTTCTTTACTTGATAAATCGGGTCGGAATGACTAGAGTCCATTGCTTTCATTTTCTTGACTAAGCTGATCATCCAGTCCTTGATGCCATCCTTTAATTGTATTAAATTAGCAGCCTTCTTTGCGATTAGAAGAGCTTCCATAAGCATGTTAATATCTTCACCGAATCCGTCGTTTTCCATCCAGCGTTTAATCACACGTATACATAAATATTGTATGGACTCTTGGATGAATAAAGGGGATTGCAATGTCTCCATTTCATGAAAAAAACGAGACAAAGCATTGTTCACTTCCGCTTCATTTTTCTCTCCCAGCGCATTTACAATTTGCTCGGTATATTTATATACGGAAGATGGCATGGTTGACGTTTTTTTAATTGAAAGATCATTGAGTGTACTTAAATGAAAGATTTTATTCCCACCTTCAATGATTCGAAATTGCATTAATGATAGTAATTGATCTCTCATCGTTGGTAAAAGGGAGAGGTCCTCAAATTCATTACCGTATGCAATTGACATAGTAAATTTCATATATTGTTTTATCGTCTTTTTTAACTTCAATAAATATTCTTCAATTAATAGGTTAAAGGATGAATTTATTCTCTCTTTTTTAGCATCAAATAATAATAGCCAAAAGCTCATATTGCTATTTTTCCAGAGCCAAAATTCAACTTCTTGTTGGCTTAGCTCATCTGTCATTAGCTCATTAATAATATTTTCCACTGCAAAATGCCAAGCCCTCAATTCTGATGACGACACCTGTTTTGATTTAGTGAAAACTTGATCAATATCGATATGAACGAGTTTATATCGGCCTATTGGAAACTGTGATGCCCACTCCATAAAAGAAATATCCGTTTCATCGTTCCATGTCAATTCGCTTAAAAATTGTATTTGTTTGGCATAATTTAGTTGGAGTTCCTTTGCCTGGAACTCCCTCCACATATTTTCGTTTATTTGTTTATGATAAATTTTCTTTTTTACTTCATTTAATTGTATCTGAAAATTTTCTCGATCAATCGGTTTTAAAATATAATCGATTGCCCCCTCTCGAATTGCTTCTTGTACGTAGGTGAATTCATCAAATCCGCTAATAATGATCGTAAAAAAGTCCTTCGATTGCCTGTTTAACTTTTTAATTAAAGTTAAACCATCCATAACCGGCATTTGAACATCCGTGATTAATAAATCAATCGATTCAAACTTATTCACAATCGAATCATAAGCTTCTTGTCCGTCCGAAAATACACCGATAACTTCCCAATCTTCACCATTTGAAAGAACTAACCTTTCAATACCTCTTCTAATTCTTGGCTCGTCATCTACAATAACCGTTTTTATTTTCTTCAATGTTTACCTCCCCCTTTCAATTTATTTTAGTTCCGTCGTTTTTGGGAGTCGGATAACGACTTCAGTCCCTTTTTCCTTTTCACTTTTAAGCTGCAACCCATATTCATCGCCAAACATCATCACAATTCTGGCAAAAACATTAATAATGCCAAATCCGGAATCTCTACTTTTCATCGGATCAGATGATAATAATTCTTTTATCCTCGTCATCGTATCCTCATTTATACCAGGTCCGTTATCTCGAATAATAAAAAGGATCGCTTGCTTTCCTTCTGGCGTCATCTCACCTACAACTTCTATTTCAATCTTGATTTCTTTTCTTTTTTCTAAACCATATTTAATTGCATTTTCGATAATAGGCTGCAAAATAAATTTTGGAGTAAAACATTTTAATGTATCAACATCTTCACGAATATAAAAACTTAGTCGATCCTCAAACCTAAACTTTTGAATATTCAAGTAATCACGAATATGCTGAACCTCAGAAGAAATCGAAACAAGGTTATCTTTATTGCTAATCGAAAACCTCATCATTCTCCCTAATAGTGTGATCATATGAACCGCTTGCTCGTGCTCCTCATCTTCGACCGCCATTCCGATTGTTTCTAATGTATTGTACATAAAATGAGGATTAATTTGAGATTGCAACGCGTATAACTCTGCATTTTTTTGACGAATTTCTATGAGATAATTTTTTTGAATCAATGCTCGTATTTTGGAGAGCATCGAACGAAAACTATGTGCGAGCATGCCTACTTCATCACTTGAATAAATAGGTACATCTACTTTAAAATTCCCAGCCTCTACATCTTTCATGATATAACTTAATTGTTTAATAGGTCTTGTCACTGTCCATGCCAAAAAAATTGAAATGAGCGTCGCAATACAAGCTACGATAATAAAAATTACTATTGTTACATTCCTTACAATATCAGTTTGTTCCGTTAAATTTTTCAAGGGAATGCTATACCCGAGAATCCAAGGAAATTCTTTTGCTTCACTTAAACTAATAAGTGTCTTCTGACCATCGTTTGTACGGAAACTGCCATTTAATAGTGGATAATCATGTATTTGCTCTACATTTTCCCCTATTTTTGCTTCATCTGTATGATAAATTACTTGCCCTTCCTTATCCATGATCCACATCGTTGTATTTTCATTACGACCTAAATCTTCAAGAACTCTTTCAAAAAAACTTACATTCAGAGCTAAATAAAGGGTGCCTAAATTTTTCCTATTATCAAAGTCTGTTATTTGTTTAACCAACAACACATAAGATGGGTTGTCTTTAAATGATAATTTAATTTGATCAGGGAAGAGCAACTTCATATCTCCTACTTGTACAACATCTTTTTGATATGGAAAGGAGCCATCTTTAAAGCCGAATCCCTGATAGGAAGTTCGTGTGCTTGCAAATAGACGATTCTTTGAAATTAAAAATGCGCCCAAAATATCTGGATTATTAGAAGTAAGGTAGATATTTGTCAAATAACTTTGAACGGTATACTGCCCATGAAGACGTGAAGACTTATTTTGAATTTGACGATCTCTCAGTACTTCCATTACTTCTCCAGAGCTATATATCAGATCAGGCAAATTCTCAAGCTTTCCAATCTCATTTTCTAAATTATCATTTGCCTGTCTTAGTAATTGTGGGATATACTCTCCTACTTGAGCCTCTATAGACTTAGAATATTGGCTATAGACAATATATCCTAATAAAGCCATCGGGATAACGGTTAATAGCACATATGTAATAATCAGTTTAGTAGATAATCTGATGTTATTTAATTTGATTCGTTTTTTATTTTTAAAAATCATACTGATCAACATTTTCCTTTGTAAAATCAATTGGCCTGCCCATAATGACCATGTCACCATCAAATTTAATTGCTCCAATATTTGGAACTTGCTGTCCATCATATGGCATTTCATCATTTAGCAAGTTATGAGCTAGACTAACCGTTAAATATCCTAGTTTCTGAGGGCTCCACAATGTGATCCATTGTGCATCTCCCTCTAATAAAAAGGCTTTCATTTGACTGGGTGACGATACACCTACCACTTTGATTTCACCTGTCTTCCCTGCATCTTTTACAGCTTGGGCAGCTGCAGGCGGATTAAGGGTAGATACTCCGATAATCCCTTTTAAATTTGGGTGCTTTTCTAATAGATTTTGTGCAGCCATGTAGGCTTTGTGAGGATCTTCATTCGTCGGAACAACTTCAACCAGCTTCATTTGGGGATAATTCTCCATTTTATGAATGCCTATCCATTTAATCCATTCATTTAAATTTGCCGCAGTTGATGAACCTGTCATAATTGCATATTCTCCTTGTTCATTAACCTCCCATGCAAGAAGGTCCAATACATGCCGGCCTAAAATTTCAGGATCCACCATATTTATAAAGAAACTTCTAAATTCTGGGTCCGTGTCAGCATCCCACGTAATTACCTTTATTCCCCTATTACTTGCCTTTTGTAATACCCCGCCTAGCTTCAACGGATCGTCGGCAGCGACCGCAATACAGTCTACATTTTCCTCAATCAATTCTTCTATCACTAGTGCCTGCTCCAGCCAGCTCGCTGATGATGGACCTTTATATATTATATTTACTCCGATATCTCTTCCAGCTTCCAATGCTCCTTCTTTTACGGCTTTAAAATAAGGGATTCCCTCGATTTTAGGAACAAGAGCAATCGTGTATTGTTCATTCTTTTTTGTTGTGTTATTTTTAGCAGCTTGCTTATGGTTATTTGCTTCCCCATTATAAATAATTTCATATTTGCTAGATTCATTGCCAAAAAATCCGCAACCACATAAAGTTAAAAATATAATAGCAAAAAGGAAATATTTTATTTTCACAGTGATTTCCCCCCATCCAAAAGCACTACTTCTATACATAATCGTTCTCTATAACAGGAGAGCGGTTTCATTTTGAAAGATTGGTTTGTAATTTTAGTATAATATGACTAGATTAAAGATGCTATCTATAAATAATAGGCTCGATTATCTTCTACTTTATATTTGTTGAGTTGTTACCATTCAAAAAACCTGATAAAATGCAATCATTTTATCAGGTTTCACAAATTTCCGAATAGTCATCGTGAAAAAATTGTAACTAGGCCCGCCCTATTGTGTTACTAGGTTAAATCCATCAATTATTTCCGCTATTTCTTCCTCACTAATATTGATAACTTCTCCCACATCTTTTGAAAAAACTAGCGCCTTAGCACTGTATTCTGCTACTTCTAACATATCAAATGAACTAAGTAAACTATTAGCGGTGATAACCGCATATCCATTTTCAACTAATAGCACAGGATTATCCTTAGCTAATTTACCAACGATCATCTCGTGATGGTCTTTTCCAATGCCAAAGGGTACTTTGTGAATATCACGAAGAACAATATAAGCTTCTGGAATGATATGAGTATTATAATCTACATCTGTCACTGCAAAGGCCATTAAATAACGGGGGTTTGCAACGATGATAGATGTGACTTCCGGATGTTTTTCATAAATTTTTGTATGTAATTCATACAAATCACATGGTGTCTTCCCTTGTTCGCGACAGTGATTTTTAATCAACACTAAATCATCTGCTTCAATATTTTTACGATCTTTTTTAAATGGTGTAATCATAATGGAACCATCGCTTAAACGTGTAGAAAAACTCCCAGCCGTACTAATAAAAAGCTGGCGTGAATATAATCGTTGAATTAAATTACACATCTCTGCTCTTGCCTCTGTCTCTTCCATTGTACGGTTCGTAACAGTAAATTCTTCTAATTCGTTTGGACGATAAGATGTAACCATTTGTAAATTTTCCCTGGACAATTCCCGTGGTACGCCTAATTTTCTAGCATTAATTTCAAGATATGCTACATCCTCTAATGTTTCAAAAAGCGCAAAAGCATCGAAAATATTATTTTTACCGACTACTATCCCGTGATTTTCAAGAATAACGGCGTCGCCACCCTTTGCAAATTCTTTCGCTATATTCGCTTTTAGTTTTTCACTGCCGGGAATCGCATAAGCAGCTATCTCGATTTGACCTGCAATGTTTGTAAACGCATGTGGAGTTAATTTATAATTAGGTCCTTTTCGAGCCATACTAAAGGAGACTAATGCCGGGGGATGAGCATGAACAATTGCTTTAATATCCGGACGAGCTTCATAAATACCTTGGTGGAATGGCAGCTCCACTGATGGTTTATGACTCCCTTCAATGGAACCGTCCTTTTTCACGCACATAATATCCTTTCTTTTCAATGCACCTTTATCGACACCTGAAGGAGTAATCCAAAGATCACCATTTTCGTCTTTAATTGAGAGGTTCCCGCCAGAAATGGTCGTCATGCCATATTGATAAATTCGGTCCATGATTGTAACAAGCTGATCAGCCGGATGAATGGAATCAACATTCATATATGATCTTCTCCTTCCATATTTAATAGATTGTTATTTTATCTTTTTGAAAGGACTTCTTTTTCATAGGTTTTTACATCTTCCAGCCAGCTTTCTTTCACTGGCACATCCATTTGCTCACAATAATAATCCCACACGGCACCGAATGGATATGTTTTAAACTCTTCGATGAGTGCGAGTCTGTCAGTAAAGTTACCTTCATCTTGGAGTTGCTTTAAATAATCGTTGGGTGTCAATAAAGCATATAAAAGTGCTTTAATCATATTGCGTGTGCCTATCGTCCAGGCAGCTACGCGATTAATACTTGCATCAAAGAAATCAAGGCCGATTTTCACATGATCCAGCGCTCCATTACGAACAATTTCAAGTGCGATTTCACGCAGTTCATCATCAAGTGTTACAACATGGTCGCTGTCCCAGCGTACTGGCCGTGAAACGTGAAGAGCTAATTGGTCACTGTATAATAACATCGATGAGATTTTATTTGATACGGTTTCTGTCGGATGGAAGTGACCGGTATCGATTAAGCAAAGCTTATCGTTTTTCAATGCATAGCCGTAATAAAACTCATGGGACCCTACAACATACGATTCGGAACCGATGCCGAAAAGCTTACTCTCTATCGCGTCAATATTGTGCTCTTCATTAACTTCAACTGCAAAAATTTTATCAAGCGAATCTTTAAGGCGTTTTCTCGGCGTGAGACGGTCGCTTGGGATATCTTTATAGCCGTCCGGGATCCAAATATTGGTTAAACACGGTGTCCCAAGCTCACTGCCGAAATATTCACCAATTTTGCGACTCTGAATGCAATGATTTATCCAGTACTTTCTGATCTCCGGGTCAGGATGTGAAAGCGTAAGTCCGTCTGCTGCATTTTCATGAGAAAACAGTGTCGGATTAAAATCAAGGCCAAGACGATTTTCTTTTGCCCAATGTACCCATTTCTCAAAATGCTTTGGTTCGAGTTCATCCCGCTCAACCACTTCTCCATTTGTTTCCGCATAAATGGCATGTAAATTGACTCGATGCTTCCCCGGAATCAGTGATAACGCTTTTTCCAAATCCATACGAAGCTCTTCCGGTGTCGTTGCTTTTCCAGGGTAATCCCCAGTCACGTCAATTCCACCGGATAGCTCACCACGGTTCACTTCAAATCCACCTATGTCATCGCCCTGCCAGCAATGAATGGAGATAGGCACACGCTTCAAAGTTTCAAGTACTGAATCAACGTCAATGCCCCACTTTGAGTATGCTTGTTTTGCCGCTTCAAATTGTTCTTTTACATTTGTCATAAAAATCTTCCCCTCTTTTATCTTATAAATTGTTTAAATTGAGTAACCACTTTTTTCTGGTCAATAGCTACAGGTACATATTTTTTGATATCAAAGGACTTTTGGATTAATTGCCGCCCTGCTCGTAAATCCTCAATTTCATCTACTGCAATCATCTGTAATATTAAATTACCGATTGCCGTCGCTTCTGATGGTCCGGCGTAAACCGTTTTTCCACTTACATCAGCCGTTAATTGATTCAAAAGCTCGTTTTGCGCACCTCCACCTACAATATGCAGGCATTCAATCTTTTTCCCTGTGATTTTTTCCAGATCCATAATTGCAATCGCATAAATAATAGCAAGATTGTCATACACACAGCCGGCAAACTCACCTGCTGTTTCTGGAATAGGCTGATTTGTTTCTTTGCAATATGCTTGAATTTCCGTAACCATATTAGTCGGGTTTAAGAAACGGTCATCGTTAAAATTAATAAACTGCTGGAATCGTTCCACCTTTTTCGCTTCTTCCACCAACTGTGAATAACGATAGTTTTTCGGTAAGTTTTTACGCACCTCTTGAATAATCCACATGCCCATAATATTTTTTAAAAAGCGGTACGTCTGAAAGGCACCCCATTCGTTTGTATAGTTTTCTTCTTGGGACAATTCACTGATAACCGGCTGGCTCGTTTCAATGCCTAGTAGCGACCACGTGCCGCTACTTAAATAGGACCAACCTTCCCCAATTCCTGGAGTCCCTGCAACAGCTGATGCTGTATCATGAGAAGCGACCGTCACTAATTTGCAATCAGGCAGATCGTAAGCTGGGAACCAATCCTTCTTTAACCAACCAAGTTCCTGTCCAGGTTCGGCAAAATCAGGGAACTGCTCTTTTTTCACTGAAATAATACTGAGTAGTTCGTCATCAAAATCACGTTTTTCAATATTTAGAAGCTGCATTGTCGATGCAATCGTTTCTTCCATCACCATATTCCCGGTAAGCCGATAGCCTAAATAATCTGGCACCATCAAAATCTTATCCGTTTCACGAATCAATGTCGGAATCTCTTCAAACAGCTGATATATAGTATTAAATGGTAAGAAATGGAGACCTGTTTTTTCATACATCAATTTTTTGGGAATGTGTTTGATGATTTTTTCGATTGTTTTTTCTGTGCGTTTATCACGATAAGAGACAACTTCTTGTAATCGTTTACCATTTTTGCCGACAAGCACATAATCAACACCCCAAGTATCAATGCCGACTGTACATGCTTCATACCCAATTGACTTGGCCACAGCAAGGCCTTTGATGATTTCCATTAATAAATGATCAATATCCCAATACAACCTACCTTCTTTTTCTATAAAACCATTTGCAAATCTATGAATCTCTTTGATTTGTAGTTTGTTTTCTTTTATTTCACCGGCAACTAGTCTGCCGCTCGATGCACCTATGTCAACCGCAATATGAACCATACAGTTTTCACTCCTTTTAAAGGGCAAGGGCTCTACCCGTCCAGAACCCGAGCCGCAAAATCGGAAAATATTTATCTTGTAAAGGCTGCTGGTACACCGCCATCTACGGTAATCATGCAGCCGGTCGTTTTATCTGCTTTCGATGAAGCAAAAAACGCAATAGATTCAGCAATATCCTTTGGATAAATGTTTACAAGTAATGTTGTGCGATTTTTATAATGATTTTCAAGCTGATCCGGATTGATCCCATATGCAGCCGCACGCTCTTCACGCCAGCTTGAACCCCAAATGGCCGATCCTTGGAGCACAGCATCCGGAAGGACTGAATTAACCCGTATACCGAACTCGCCCCCTTCTGCTGCAATACAGCGGGCCAAATGAGTTTCAAGTGCTTTGGCAGAGCTGTATGCAGCCGCATTTTTACCCGCATAAACCGAGTTTTTCGATCCCACAAATACCATGTTTCCGCCTATCCCTTGTTCCTTCATCTGCTTGAATGCTTCACGGGCGACAAGGAAATATCCAGTCCCTAGAACATCCATGTTCAAATTCCATTCCTTTAATGTAGTTTCATCGAATGGACTTGATGTAGCAAGCCCAGCATTATTAACGATAATATCAACACCGCCGTAAGTAAGTGCTGCTTTCGCAAAAGCGGCCTCGACCTGCTCTTCACTTGTTACGTCCATTTTCACTGCTACTGCCCGTCCTTCTCCATATGCAGCATTCATCTCAGCCGCAATTTTTTTTGCACCTTCGAAATTTAAATCCGCAAGGACAACGTGCGCACCTTCTGAGACGAGCCTGCGAGCCGTTGCACTTCCGATTCCTCCCGCTCCTCCTGTAATAAAGGCAACTTTCCGAGAAAATTCTACTTCCGCCGGCGCGAGTGAAAGCTTGTACAATTCTAGCGGCCAATATTCTACGTTGTATGATTCATTTTCGCTCAATGATACAAATTCTCCGAGTGCTGTGGAACCTTTCATCACCGCGATGGCACGATGGTACAGTCCTCCGCTTACATTTGCCATCATCGTGTTTTTTCCCGTGTTCAACATTCCGATTCCAGGAATTAAAATCACGCGTGGTGCTGCTTCAAACATTTGATCGCCTTCATGTTTATTTCGCTCAAAGTATGCCTTGTACTCTTCTTTATATTTTTGCACACCCGATTTAACTTTTTTGATCAGGTTTTCTACATCATCTGCCTGCGGCTCCCAGTCAATATATAGGGGTGTGCGTTTTGTATGAACTAAGTGATCGGGGCACGCGGCTCCGACTTGTGAAATTGCCGGGGCGTCATAGCTATTTACAAATTGAAGAACATCCTCTGAATCATCAAATGTGACAATCATTTTTTTTACATCGCTTACTGCACCGCGGATGACAGGCATAACGGTCGCAAGAACTGCCTGTCGTTCCACTTCCGAAAATGCATTATATTTAGCTCCGCCGAACATTTTATCTTTTTGAATACCACTATTAATATAGCTTTCTGCTTCATTAATAATATCGATTGTCTTGTTGTAAGCTTCTTCTGATGTATCGCCCCATGTTACAAGCCCGTGTTTTTCCATTAAAACCAGCTCAGCCTTAGGGTGATTTTTCACACCTTCCGCAATCATTTTCGATAGTGAAAATCCAGGGCGAATATAAGGTACCCAGACAAATCGATCACCATAAATTTCTTTGGCAATTTCCTTACCATTATCTGCACAGCAAAGGCTAATAATTGCATCGGGATGTGTATGATCCACGTGTTTGAATGGCAAAAAAGCATGCAATAGAGTTTCAATCGAAGGACGTGGATGTTTGCTATCAATCATGCAATGTGACAAATACTCCACCATTTCTGCATCAGTCATGCTATCGCGCTCAATCAATGGCCGGATATCCTCCATATTTAAGCCGGTAAAATTATCGGCTTTCATTGTTGCAAGATCCGAACCGCTTCCCTTAACCCACATAACCTCAATATCACGACCGCGAAAATCCTTCTCGATCGTTTTCATGGACGTGTTTCCTCCGCCCCAATTGCATACAGCACGATCTGAACCTATTAAATTTGAACGGTAGACGAGCTCTTCTACTCCCTTATTTAAGTTAAACACTTCGTGTTGATTCCATAAATTTTTAGACATTTGATTACCTCCGTTTTTTTATTTTTATCTTTTTTTACCTTTGTTTCATAGTATACTATATTTGTTTACGTTTGAATATGCGCTTTCATTTTTCTTTTTTGAAAAATGAAAAATAAGCGTGAGCTCCCCGCCCACGCTTTTCCATTTCGAAAATTAGATTGTTATAGATTCCCTTCTAACAAAACCCCCACATGTTCTGCCATAACATAAGGAGGGTAAGGCATTTCGTTTTTGACCCACCACTCCACTACCCCATAGTAAGAAGTGGCCATTATTTGAAGAATAACTTCTTCATTTAACCCCTGATTTTTTCCCGTCTTTATATCCACTTCATCCTTGAACTCCTCTACGAGAAACTCGAGGAACTGATTACGAAAATAAGGGGCTCCTTTACTCTCTAACATTGTAGAAAAGAATACATAGTTACTCTTAATATAATCGAACCAGAGTTCCTTCGCATCTATCTCATCCATGTCAGATGTCGATTCGTATAATTCTCGCATTTCATTAATATGTTCTCCAATCAGCTTATCCAGTAGATCAAATTTATCAATATAATTAGAATAGATCGTTCCTCGACCAACATTAGCCCTGTTGGAAATATCCTGAATCGTGATGTTGTCAAAACTTTGTTCAGACATGAGTGCAATGAAAGCTTTTTTTATCGCTTCTCGAGATTTAAGTATTCTTCTATCTACTTTGGACATTAAATGAGGCACCCACCTTCCTTAATAAACTAAACGGATCATCTCTTATAAAATTCGCTGATTGCCCCTTTAAGCTTCATGCGTTTATTCTATCGTCATATCTTCCCCTCAGGCGCTTGATATCTTCTCTAGGTGGAAAACCAAACATGCGGGAATATTCTCGGCTGAATTGTGACGGACTTTCGTAACCTACTTGGAATGCGACATCAGCGGCATCCGTTGATTCAGATAATAATAGGCGCCGTGCTTCCTGTAGTCTTAGATGTTTTTGAAACTGTATAGGACTCATAGCGGTGACCTCTTTAAAGTGCCTATGAAGAGAAGAAACGCTCATATTCGCTATTTCTGCAAGCTCCTCAATACGGATTGGCCTATCATAGTTATGCTTGATTTGCTCAATAGCATCGTTGATTCGATTGGTATCGCTTCCTTCTATTGCAATTTGCTCCAGTGTAGCCCCATGCCGCCCTTGCAAAACCCTATATAGAATTTCCTTCGTGAATAGAGGAGCAAGTACCGGTATATCTCTAGGATTATCCAGCAAACGAACTAACCTGATTACTGCATCCAAAATAGGTAACTCAATCCCGCTGACGAACATAGCTCGCTTAGCTTTTCTTTTTGAATCAATATTAACTTCAAAATTATTTAAAACTTCTAGGATTTGGCTCGGTGTAAATTCAAGCTTCAGAGCCAAATATGGAACGTCGGATGATGCCTCGATGATTTGGCTGGTAACCGGCAAATCAACGGATGCAACCAGATAATTGCCAGGATTGTATATAAAGCGTTCCTGTGCCAGTAGAACCTCCTTCGCACCTTGGACGATGATGCATAAGGAAGGCTTATAAACACCTTGATTTGGTGCAGTAACATTAGATTTATTAATTAAAAATAAAGACGGAATGGCGGTTGCATGAACACCATCCTGTCCGGCATAACGCTGTATTAGTTTGGCGAGCTCATCCTGCTGTTTAAATAGTTGTTCAGACATATAATCCTCCCTGTTTCCTTGACCTTGATGGTTCCATTATAATGCATATTCATATCTTGAGTACGAGTTTTGAGAGGATTAGGCAATCATTTGATAGAAATGTGATAACGGTTTCTTTTTATCTGTTACATAATTAAGAGCATAGGTCCCAATAAAACAACTGAAATTGGTGTGGCAATAAAGGAAATAGATGCTGCCGCTTTGCTGTGAAGGAACAACATTGAATCTTTCACCTAAGGAGGAATGAATCGTGGAACGCTTATGGACGAAACCATTTATTTTTATGACCGTCGGGATGTTTTTCTTATTCACAGGATTTTATATGCTATATCCAACATTGCCGCTGTTTATTAAGCAAATGGAGGCAATGAATCTCAAGTTGGCCTGGCTATGGGGGTATTTATGCTTTCCGCTGTTATTCTTCGCCCGATTATCGGTGGATTACTGGACCGTTTCGGCAGGCGGCCGTTTATCGTCTGGGGGCTGATTTTCTTTGCCGTGACGATGTATATGTATGAATGGGTTGGCGGAATCGTTGTTTTGATGGCGCTCAGAATATTACACGGAATGAGTTGGGGCGTCTCCACAACATCCATCATTACGGCAATTACAGATATGATCCCATCCTCCCGCCGGGGTGAAGGGCTGGGATGGTCCGGGATGGCCATGACTCTGGCTATGGCAATCGGCCCAATGTTCGGTATCTGGATTTCAGGGAATCTTTCGTTCAACGCCCTGTTCCTATTCGCTTCGGGCCTTTCAGTCGCGGCGTTGCTATTGACGTTTGGAGCAAAAATGCCTTTCCAGCCGCAGCCCGGCGTAAGGCGAATGGAAATTTTCGAAAAATCAGTATTACCTGTTACCACATCGGTCTTTTTTCTTTTTATCGCTTATGGCGGCATTACCAGCTTTGTTCCGCTATTCGCTTACTCGATTAATGTCAATTCCGGCACGTTCTTTCTCGTCTATGCGGCGACACTTGTACTGATCCGTCCAGTTGCAGGAAAACTTTCGGACCGGCATGGTGAGACATTTGTCATTGTACCGAGTCTCGTGATTACGATATTAGCTTTGATAATCTTAAGCTTTTCGACCGGATTGTTTGGTGTACTCGTTACAGCTGTTCTTTACGGCATTGGTTTCGGTTCCGCGCAGCCGGCTCTTCAAGCGGCAACATTACGTCTTGTTCGCCCGGATCGAACAGGAGTAGCCAATGCCTCTTTTTCGACTGCTACCGACCTCGGAATCGGGCTAGGTGCGATGACGCTAGGCTGGGTTTCCCAGTACACGAGTTATCAGATGTTATTTACAGTTAGTGCTGTGTCAGTTGCTGTTTCCCTGATTTTATTTTCTTTCTTTGTTATACGATTGTTGAAAAAGAAACTTCCCCATCTAAATACTGAATCTCTTTCCTCAAAATCAGTATAAATAGGGAAAATAGGAAGTGATTTTTTCTGGTTATCTGTAATCCTAGGATTTAATTTGAAAAATGTAAATAATAAATGTGTCATGAGAAGAATAGGCAATCATTTGAGATAAACGAGATAACGGTCGCATTTCTGGTTCTGTCATAATAAAGATGACGAGGCTAGAACAAGTGAGAAGAACTTTGGATGTTCTAATAAACTACAAATATCAGAAAGTGGGGAACTATTTAATGGAATATGTAAAACTTGGAAATACCGGGTTGGATGTATCTCGGATTTGTCTGGGAACTATGGGCTTTGGTGATGTGAATACTGGTTTTCATCCGTGGGTGCTTGACGAGGAAAACAGTCGTCCTGTCATCAAAAAGGCTCTTGATCTAGGAATCAATTTTTTTGATACAGCAAATGTGTATTCAAATGGAACAAGCGAGGAATATGTTGGTCGGGCTCTGAAGGATTATGCCAATCGGGATGAAATTGTCCTTGCAACTAAAGTTCATTTTCGTATGCATGATGGTCCAAATGGGGCAGGACTTTCTCGGAAGGCAATCATGAGTGAAATTGATAAAAGCCTTAAGAGACTAGGAACCGATTATGTGGATCTCTACCAAATTCACCGCTGGGATTACAATACTCCAATTGAAGAAACGATGGAAGCATTGCATGATGTGGTGAAGGCTGGCAAGGCAAGATATATCGGTGCTTCTGCCATGTATGCTTGGCAGTTTCTGAAAGCGTTACATGTAGCGGAAAAACATGGATGGACACGGTTTGTATCGATGCAGAATCATTATAACCTCATGTACCGCGAGGAAGAGCGGGAGATGCTGCCGCTTTGCAAGGAAGAAAAAATCGGTGTGATTCCATATAGCCCACTAGCATCAGGAAGATTGACGCGAGATTGGAAGGAATCAACACATCGTTCCGAAACAGATCAAGCTCAAAAAGCTAAATACGATGCGACTGCCGATGCCGATCGATTAGTCATAGAACGTGTGGCGGAAATCGCAGAAAAACGAGGCGTTCCTCGTGTTCATATAGCCCTTGCCTGGTTGCTGCAGAAAGAACCGGTGACAGCTCCAATTGTCGGTGCTACAAAAATATCTCATCTCGATAATGCAGTAGCTGCTCTTTCAATTTCGTTAACACCTGAAGAAGTTGCGTTCCTAGAAGAGCCGTATGTACCGCATCCAATTAGCGGTTTTAACTAATACATTTGTATAAAGGTTATAGAAGGATAAAGCAGAGATACCGTTTTTTCAATTTCGGTATTTCTGTGTTTACTAGTTTACAACCGAATGCAAGATTAAATCTGTTATATCTTCTTTAAAACAAAATATGTAAGTTCTTCTAAGGGGGACAAAATTTGTATACACGATTAAAAAATCTGTTTGCAATTAAAGGATATAGTTTATTTGTCATTTGTTTGCTGCTAATCGGTATCGGTATTTCTATTACATCCCCTTATTTACCCCTGTTTTTAACGGAAGATTTCGGAATGAGTGCAGGAGCCTTTGGCATTTTCATGGCAATCAGTTCATTGGGCGGCGTGGTTGTGAACTCGCTCATCGCTAAACATTCGGATAGCGGGATGGATCGTAGATGGATTATTATTATTGCCGCACTTTCAGCTGCTATAGGGTATGCTTCGTATCTTGTGTTTCATAACTTTTTTATTTTGCTGATTGTCGTCGCACTCTTTAATGGATTAGCAGCTCCAGCCTTACCGCAAATCTATGCATCCGCACATGAATCCGCAAATGCAAGCAAATCTGATGACAAGACTTTAGCAATCTCTACATTACGTTCTCTTGTTTCTCTCGGATTCCTATTAGGACCTTTATTTGGAACACTCATTTTAGCACTTGCTGGATATAAGGGAATTTTCCTTGGAACAGCCGCTATTTATCTTATAGTTGCATCTCTTGTCTTCTTGTTTTTACAAAAACGAAAAATAGTTCAAAGCAACACCAAAAAGAAAAAGAGTTCAGATACCTCTTGGATCAAAAACAGGCAAATTAGACTGCCTTTTATTGCCTTTTTCTTTCTGTTTGTCATCAATACCATTCATTTGATCATTACGCCGTTGTTTATTGTGAATGAACTGAATGGGACGTATCGGGATGTCGGAGTGGTAGTCAGTATTTGTGCCGGTTTGGAAATTCCGATTATGCTTGGACTCGGTGCACTAGGAAAAAAGATCTCGAATCATACTCTAATGATTTATGGCTGCTTGATCGTAGTGATCTATTACGCCATTTTAAGTGTAGCGACGCATCCTTGGCAGTTGATCCCAGCGCAGCTTCTTCAGGCAACGTTTGTAGCTATTGTCATGGGTATTGGACTAAGCTATTTCACGGAACGGCTGCCTAATTCACCGGGGGTAGCCACAACCATCTATTATAACGGGTCCACGATTGGAAGATTAGTGGGAAGTCTGGGTGGCGGTTTTATTGCCCAAATAGCGGGGGTTCGTTCTGTTTTTTGGATGTGCCTGGCACTTGGAGTATTCTCGTTCTTGATCTTTTGGAGAACAAGATCACATGCGGAAATGGAAGTATCCACAGAACAAATACGGTCAGTCTAGTCTGCTATCAGATAAAAAAAATTAGAGAAAGGTAGTCCAAATAACTACTTTTCTCTAATTTTATTCTATCGGAGAGATTATATGAATGGGACTTTTAATAGTTTATCTTTAATGATCTTTTAATTCTGTAAGTAGAAGAGAAATCTCCATCGGCAAGAAGATTGGGACGATGAAAATCCGATAATTTTTCATATAATGTTTTTCTAAAGGCGTTTATTTGTACGTCACCAATATTCATAGTATGAATGTTTATTTGATCATCGTTTAACTCTATTACTAAATAATTGGAATCACATAATACAGCCCCGGTTTGAACAAAATGGTGGTTTGCCTGCTGAATAATAGATTGCGAATGTGTATGTCCATTAAAATAAATGACAAGCCCCTCCCTTTTAGCCAGCAAGGGACGAATATCCTGCAAAGCTTCGAAACTCGTATTTCCCTCAGGAGAATACTTAGTCGTATTCGGTACAGGATGGTGAGCAAATATAATTAATGGCTTCTCAATGGAACGGCTCATTTGTGCTTCAAGCCAATTCCATTGTTCCTTGTCCAGCCCCCAGCCATGTAATTGCAATTCTTTAGTAGTATCTAAAAATAAGAGCAAGCACTCTTCTGTTTCTATCGCATCATATCTCGGTTGTCCTATAAGCTCCGTTATTTTTTCTTTTGAAAGGGACAGCACATCATGATTACCCAATACTTGTCTAAATGTTACATCGTATTTCCTCACAAGATCATACATGAACTGAAACTCACTCTCGAGCCCTAAATGGGTCAAATCACCAATTGAAACATGCAAATCTGCATCTATACTTAAAAATTCATGTAAATATTTCGTAAAAAAGTTGTCCGCTGTTTCCTGTAAATCCGACTTTTTGACATCATTGGATGGGTAATGTAAATCGCCTAACAATGCTATTCGAAACAAATGCTTACCCCCTTTTAAAAAATCTCCGTCGTTAAAAAGAAACCATCAATATTTACTTTTTAAAAATTTTATTCCAATGCCCCCGCCACATCATACAACTCCAGATCAATATCAACATCTTCTCCAAGTGCTAGTTTTGCGAGTTGCTGACCTAGAAACGGGCCTACTGTTAACCCCGAAGCGCCAAGCCCATTCGCAAGAAGAAGTCCGTTGAAACCTGGGACCTTCCCGATGATTGGGAGAAAGTTCGGTGTAAATGGTCGAAATCCAACGCGTGCTTCGATGAATGTAGCATCAGCTAACCCCGGTGCAACAGCCAATGCTTTGTCAAAGATCTCATGCAATCCCCCAGCCGTCACCCGTCTGTCAAAATTCACATCATCTTCATGTGTGGCGCCAATCACCACTTGCCCATCATCAAATGCTAAAATGTATTGGTCATTGGGTGGGATTACTACTGGCCAATCGGCAGTTTGCGTGTTTTCGAGCTGAAGATGAACGATTTGTGCTTTTTGACCTCTTACTTGCAAGTTAATCCCGAGTGGCGATAATAACTCAGACGCCCATGCTCCTGCTGTGACGATGACTTGATTTGCCGAAAAAAAGTTTTCTCCAACTCGAACACCATTCACTTGGTTGTTTTCATGATCAAGTTTAGCTTCTCCATGAACAAACTTTGCACCATGCTTTTTCGCCGCATTTACTAGCGCCTGTCGCAGTGCTCGGCCATTAACTCTTGCTGCCCCGCTAATGTGAACAGATGCGTAATCCTGTGGTGATAAAGGCGGAAAAAGCGCTGAAGTTTCAGCTGGTGGCAGTTGATTAATGGCACCAATCTCCGGGGCGTCTTCCCGCCTTTTTACCGCTCTCTCTTCCATCTTGTCGAGTTTAACAGAATCGGTATGGAGGCTAATTGCTCCTACTTTCCGATAACCCGTGTCTTTTTCGCCATCCTCTTCAAGCTGATTCATAAGTGATTCATAATACGCAGCACCGCCTTTAGCGAGCGCATACCATGCTTTGTTCCGGCGCTGGGACAACCATGGACAAATAATTCCAGCCGCCGCGTCTGTTGCCTGCCCCGGATCTTTCCGGTCCACTACCGTTACCGACGCCCCCGCCTTCGCCAAATGATACGCTGTTGCCGCACCTAAAATTCCCGCACCCACTACAATAAAATCCTTCATTTATAAACACCTTTTCAAAGAAATTTCGGGTGGTGACAGGCACGCCCCGAAGTTTGTCGAATTTCATTCGTTTTCAATTTCATGTTTAAGTATCGATAGTTTATTATTCCAGAACTTTTCGTAATATGAAAGCCATTGTTGCAGTTCAGTTAAGGGTTCCGGCTGGAGCCGATAACGTTTTTCTCTCCCGACTTTTCGCCCGCTAACTAATTGAGCTTCTGAAAGGATATGGAGATGCTTAGCTATAGCTGTACGACTAATTGAAAAATGGGAGGTGATTTCTGAAATCGGCAGTTCTTTTTCAGCAAGTAATTTAAGTACTTTTCTACGTGTCGGGTCGGCAATCGCCTGAAATACATCATACTTCTGCGCTGATGAGGACACTTAGTTCTCAACAACCTTTCCAAGTTTTTTAATAAGTCCTGACCAACCGCCTGACATCCGCTCACGAATAATTGAACTCTTTTCGTTCGGCTTCGGCAGGATTGTATCAGGGTGTTTCCAACCACCATGAATAAGCGTAAACTCCGTCTTGTCCCCTAGCTCCTTTAAAATAAAGGAAACGACCCAACCATCTGTATCCCATGTGAAAGAGAGTCGATGAGGTGCATCAATTTCAATTACTTTGCAAGGTGACGGTCCGAATGGAGATTGTAAATGAAATTCATGTCCGACCTCTGGTTGAAAATCATTTGGCATAAACCAGGCCGCAATTCCTTCCGCGGTTGAAACCTTATCCCATACCTTTTGAATTGGTGCTTCAATCACAATCGTTTGCTTAATATCCTGCAATGTATTCTGATTATTTGTATCCATTTAGTATCTCCTTTTGATTTATTATATGAAACCTTTTGGTTGTGCTTTCGAGTATATAACACCTTTTAGTTTCATGTCAAATATCTCTTTTTAGTTTGCCCTCCACTTTTATTTCAAATTATTTTTCAATAAATGAAATTTTCCATAGCTGATACTCGTTATAATAGATGAATACAAAAACGAGACATATCGTTTGGGTCAGGAGGTCAATATGCAGGAGGAAATTCAATGGATCCGAGAAGTTCTCTCTGGAAACAAACAAGCCTACACACACATTATTAATAAATATAAAAATCAGTTATATGCGACGATTTTACGGATGACAAAAAATCCACAAGATGCACAGGATTTAGCGCAGGAAGCGTTTATTAAAGTGTATCACCAGCTAGGAAAATATGATGGTAAGGGATTATTTTCAAGCTGGATTTATCGCGTCACAATCAACCATTGTATGGATGAGTTTCGAAAGAAGCGCTATAAACAGGTAGAAATGACGGAAGATTTGCTGGAGAACCCCAACCATCCTGAAGTTATTTTTTTGAAAAAAGAGAAAAACAGGCAGTTAGAGCGGTTAATCGCTACGCTGCCAGAAGATGAACGAATGATCATCCTTTTACGATACGTCAATGAATTAACCTATGAAGAAATAAGTGAACTGGTAGGTGCTCCTGTTTCAACCGTTCGCAATAAACTTCATCGGGCTAAGAAAAAAATGAGAAATACGGTTAAACGTGAAGGAGGCTATTTTGATGAAATGTCCAACTGTAGATGAACTTTCACAATACGTTGATGATTTAGTAACTGGGCAGGAGTCCGTTCATATAGACAATCATTTAAAAAGCTGTGATGAATGTAAACGAGTCGTTGAAGCTTTTATGGGAGAACAACAGTTTATTAAGGAAACATTATTAACACCTACATTACCGGAGGATTTCGCATCATCTGTTTTAGAACAGCTTGAGCCTTATGAACAAAAATCAGCCAGTCGAAAAAAAACGCCCTGGAGACGGGCCATGCTCTCCGCAGCAGGAATTTTATTGGCGGTTGGTTTAAGCGCAACATTCAACCCCACTTTCGCACAGTGGATTGGCGGTTTGTTTTCAACGGATCAAGTGGATGAAGGATTAAGAATGGCTACTGAGGCGGGATTTGCGAAACGTGTCAACCAAGAAGTAACAGATAAAGGCATTACTTTTAAAGTGGAAGATGTTGTCGCAGATTCCTCTCGTATTGCCATATCCTATCAGGTCCTTAATGAAAATGGAAAAATAAAAAACAGCTATTTTGATTTAGCCGATGGTAAAAATGAAATCCTTGCAAAAGATAATCGCGGCAAGCTGCTTGAACTTTCAAGTACGGGCTGGTCAAGTGCAAAGGATTACGGATTTATCGAACTATCCATACGGGAACAAGAAGACTTAGAAAATATTATTGTAAAGTTTGATCTAAACGAGCTCAATGGTAAAGAAGGCCATTGGCAGTTAGAAATTCCCATCGATTTAAAAGAAAGTTTAAAAGCAACAAAAACTGTCCGATTAAAAGATGCTAATACGAGTCAGCATGGCGTCGATGTTCATTTGAAGGAAGTTCGATTTGCCCCATCCTCTAATGAGTTATTGTATGAAACATCATTTACGCAAGAGGAACAATCAAGAATTAACGAAGATATTCAAAATCTTGAAAATCAATATGGAAAAGAAATCGTGAACACTTTTACGAACTATGGCACCGCCATCGCTTACCATATAGAAAATGAGAATATGAAGGTAGTTTCTCATCATAATTCAAAAGGGTCTTCAATAGATTCGGGATTACTGCAAGGTACCGGACAACCAACGGGAAAAATGGGAGAAGTTAAATGGAATGAGTCGTTTATTCCACAAAAGAAAGATAAAAAGCTTAGTTTTGTATTAGATGGCATAATCAAAACAGAACCAGCTGATTTTTCGGTAACTTTCAAGCCTAATGAATTAAAGAAGAATCCAGCGTCTTTTGAATACGAAGGAAACTTTGTCACAATAAAAGAAGCGAAAAAGAAAGGTAAGTATTCATTGCGCAAGTCGCTTCTTCCAGTGAAAAAAGAGGATATCTTTACCATTGAAATGGAAGGCGAACAAGAAACACTCGCTACTGAACTTGGTGCTTGGGTTTTAGTGGATGACAAAGGTATGCCATACTTGACCTATCTTAGCGGGGCCACCTATGACGAAAAAGATGAAAATGGCCGTAATAAAACATCTTTCACAATCCGTGCATATGATGTAGATGAAATTCCTGAAGAATTAACCTTACACCTCCTTTCTGTCACTCGTTATTATGAAGTGAAGGACAAATGGAAAGTACCATTATATTAATGAGAAAGGGGTAGTCCAGAAGGTCAATTTTACTGACTTTCTGGACTGCCCCTATCATGATATCCGCTTTATCTACTTTGAACCTCATTTTTTCATCATCACCGGCAATCGAAATGAGTTCCATTTACCGTGAACCTCATTTTTTCATCATCACGGGCAATCGAAATGCGCGGCATTTATCAAAAAGGTTCCCTGTTTTCATAAGCATTCTACGAGACAGCGATCTCCTTATTAATTTAGCGGGTTTACAACGAAAATTATCATAATTTTTACGTGATAGACAAAACTAAGCAAGATTAGAAAGGAGAGATCGAGATGAGTCGTGGTAAAAGCTTTAACCATAAAGAAAAAGGACACCCTGGCAACTTCCCGAAAAATAGCGTTACTGAGGAAAAAGTGCACACGCGGCAAACAGAACAACACGAAAACATCGTCACACACGAAGCCTTCAAAAACCGCATCAAAGAAGACGAAATGCCTTAAAATTCGGGGGATCACGCCCCGAATTTTGTTGGTTTTTGTCGATGAGCCGCTGTACTACCTTTCGACAATTGTCGGCAAAAAAACGGGAGGTGACAGGCACCTCCCGATTTAATCATGCATCTATTTTCATTTCATCGTCTTCTCCGCCATCACCATTGTCGCCAATTAAGCTCGCCAATACATGGACTCGTAAAATAATTCCCCTGATTTGGTTCTCTTCATTGACTACGACGAGTGGATATTTAGAATCCAGCGCTTTTGGAATGATGTCTTGGACATAATCCGTTGGATCAACGGTATTAACCTCTTTCTCCATGACATCTTGTAAAGTCTTCTTTTGTTTTAGTCCTTCAATCGCCCGGTCAATCGTTACAAGTCCTTGTAAACGACGTCCACGATCGGTGACAAAGGCACTCGAAATCCCATTTTCACGCATCACTTTGATGGCTACATTCAGTCCGTCTTTTAATGAAACTAATCCAAACGGCTTCACCATAATATGTTCAGCTTGAAGAATTTTAGAGCGATCGATATCTCTAATAAACTCTGAAATATAATCATTGGCTGGCTCTTCTAAGATTTCTTCCGGTGTGCCAATTTGCTCTACCTTTCCATCTTTCATGACAGCCACTCGATCACCAATTTTAAATGCTTCGTTCACGTCATGAGTAATGAAAATAATCGTTTTCTGCAAGCGATTTTGAATATCTAGCAGTTCAAGCTGCATTTCTCTGCGAATTAATGGATCAAGCGCACTAAATGGTTCATCCATTAATAATATATCGGGGTCATTTGCCAATGCCCGGGCAATCCCGACCCGTTGACGCATACCACCAGAAAGTTCATCTGGATATTTGTTTTCAAATCCTTTTAAACCAACGGTCTCCAAATGCTTTTGAGCAATTTTTTGACGCTCACTTTTCGGTATCCCTCTCACTTCTAAGCCGTACTCAATATTGCTAAGAACTGTACGGTGACTAAAAAGACCGAAGTGTTGGAAAACCATCGCAATTTTCTTTTGACGGTAATACTTTAATTGTTGAGAATTATATTCAACAATATTTTCTCCATCTACATAAATCGCACCAGCTGTAGGACGATTTAACATATTCAAGCAGCGAATCAAAGTTGATTTACCGCTTCCGGAAAGACCCATGATCACAAAGGTCTCCCCTTCCATAATGTCCATCGACGCATTATAAACGCCAACTGTATGACCAGTTTTAGCTAATATCTCAGATTTTGATTCGCCTTTTTCAATCATTGGGATCACTCTTTTAGGACGCGAACCAAAAATCTTCGATACATTTTCAACTTTCATTTTGACAGTCACGAGCCATTCCTCCTATGTTTCTGAAGTCGCTCAGCAATTCCACCTGTAATCCGGTCGATAATAATCGCTAGGAAGACGATACTAATCCCAGCTTCAAAGCCTAGTGAAATATCGATTCGATTAATCGCGTATAAAACTCGTTCACCAAGTCCTTGTGCACCGACCATTGACCCAACAACGGCCATGGCAAGTGCCATCATCGTCGTTTGGTTAATCCCAGCCATGATGGTTGGCAATGCCTGAGGGAGCTGGACCTTCGTTAACATTTGCATCGTTGAAGAACCAAATGACTGTGCCGATTCAACCACTTCCCGGTCAACATTCCGAATAGCAAGCTCTGTTAAACGACTCACTGGCGGTAAGGCATAAATAACTGTTGCAATGACTGCGGGAACATTCCCTAAAGGAAAAAAGAAAATAACAGGGATTAAATACACGAAACTCGGCATCGTCTGCATCGCATCCAGTACCGGACGCATGATCGTAGACAGTATTTTATTAAAAGCCATAAAAATACCCAGTGGGATTCCGATGACAAGTGAAAGTATTACTGAGATTAATATAATTGATATGGTCGTCATCGTTTCCGGCCATAAATTGAACGAGCCGATTAAAAAGATAAAAAACGAAAATAACAGTCCACCATACAGCGTGGTAAAGTACCACCCTAAAATAAAAATAATGAAGATAAATATCCACCATGGAATAGCAAGTAACCCTGCTTCAAGTCCTTTAATCAAGGTGGATGAAACAACAAATATAAAATCAAAAAACGCTTCGAAATTTTCAGCTAAAAAATCAATAAATTTTTCCACACCACTACCTATTGGTATGCGTATATTGGGAAACTCACTCATATGTTATGGACTGTCGTTAAACAGTCGCCTCCACACCTCACTAATACACAGTTTGATCAATCATTTATTACAGAAGGGACCTTCTAGGTCCCCCCATTCTTAAAATTACAATGCAGCCTTTACTTTTTCAGCAACATCTTCAGGCACCCATTTAGTCCAAACATCTTCATGCTCTTTCATCCACCACTTGGCTGCTTCATCTGCTTCGACATCATTCGCTTCCATATACTCAAGTGCATTTTCAGTTAATTCATTACTAGTTTCGTAGTTTTCCAAAAACTCGACCACTTCTTTTGCCTGATTTGGCAAATCCTTATGAACAGCAACGACAACATCGTTTGGCGGGAATTCTGTTCCTTTATTCTCCTCCCACACCTTCTCATCATAAGGATTGTCTTCAAGGAGAGTTAAATCATAACTTGCCGTAACCCAAGTTGGCGACCAATAATAACCAACCCATGGCTCCCCTTTTTTATAAGCTCCCGCTAAGGATGCGACAATGGCAGAATCAGAGCCTGGCGCCAAATAATTAAATTTGTCGTCTAATCCATATGTTTCTACCTTCGTTTCTAAATGCTCACTAACCACCCAGCTCGAAGGAGCTCCAATAATCCTGCCTTTTTTATTATCTTCTGGGTCTTTAAAAATTTCAGGATATTTCGCCAAGTCTTCGACTGTTTTTAAATCAGGTGCGACCGGTTCAATTCCTCTTTCTTTATCACCTTCTATGACATATGTCGGGACATACAATCCTTGTGCATTGTCTGCAAAATTGGTTGAGGCTCTAATAATATTTCCTTTTTCAATTGCTTTTTCATACACTTCTCTAATGTTATCTGTCCATAACTCCATATAGACATTAATATCTCCCTGTTCCAATGCTTGCACGGTTGCGGCAGTCGTTCCACTCGTGACTTCGGTATCATACCCATATCCTTCTTCAATAATCGTCTGGGCGATACTATTATGAACACGAATACTGTCCCAGCCCGCATCAGCAAACTTGATCACCTTAATACTATCTTTACTCGCACTACTGCTACAGGCAGTTAAGAACACAAGCATACTAACTAAAAGAAACATTGAAATTTTGCGCATAACAAATTAAGACCCCTTTTTCAAAAGTATTTTTCGAACACAAACACTTGAACTACTATCCCCTAATAACCAATTTGATAGACAATTAAAAAGCTGTTTTAGTTTTGCAGAAAGTTTTATAGGTAGGAAGAATAGATGGGAAATCCTAGGAAATCGAAGTGTGCAATCGACCTATATTCATACTACGGGTATATCCGAATCAATACAAATTGGATAAAGTGACATAAAAGTGCATATCCCCCTATTCTTATACCCCTCATCATGTTACATAAACATTTCATTATAATTACTCCCAAATCCAACGTTTTCATCATTATAACTGCCTTATGTGAAAGGGATAACAATCTTCATACCCCTAAAATGGATAACAACACATTTTTCTAGAGGTTGGATTAATGAGTATGTTTAGAAAATTATTTGGTTTATCAGATAGCAATGGATCGGCTAAAGCAACATTAACTAGAATGATGCTGTGGAAGAAAGACGTTCTGTTTATGGCAGCCGGGACAAGACCGTATCAAGTTATAAAATAAAAAAATTGGCGCGCATTCTTATTAATAAGAATGCGCGCCGTTTTTCTTCATTTAATTCATTTATTCCTTCTCATCTTCAACTCGTCAGCGGAAACATGATCTCGACCAAAGTTCCTTCCGACTCTTTACTTTGATAGGTAATTACACCATGGTGCTGTTTAATAATTTTATGACAGATCATTAAACCGAGTCCCGTTCCTTTTTCTTTTAATGTATAAAAAGGCTCACCTAGACGGGGCAGTAGTTCTTCGGGAATTCCGTTACCATAATCTTGAAAAGAAATAATACACTCACCTTCTGCCCTTTTTCGTAGATTTATCTCAATATCGCCACCTTCATTCATAGCTTCTATCGCGTTTTTTAAAATATTTATAAAAACTTGCTTTATTTGATTCTGCTCGCATGTAATAAAAAAAGCTGTATGATCATAGCTCCACTTAAATTGAATATTATTCATATTTGCTTGAGGTAATAGTAAATTAAGTGTGTTCTCAATCATGTCTCGTAAATTCGCACGGGACATTAGGTGAGCTTGAGGTTTTCCAAGAGAAAGAAGTTCACTTGTAATGGTTTCAATTCGTTCTAGTTCGCTAAGGAGCAAGTCAGTGAATGCAATCGCATGATCACTTTTATACAGTTGTACAAAACCTTTAATCGTTGTAAGTGGGTTCCGGATTTCATGTGCCACGCCTGCTGCTAACTCTCCAACAATAGATAATTTTTCAGACTGCAACAAATATTCTTCTGCTTTTTTCCGTTCAGAAATATCCCGGCTGACAATAACAGTATGTTCTACTTTTGAGTTCTCCCCCATGACAGGCTTACAACTGGATTCAAATTCAATCCAATGACCTTGTTGATGTCTTAAACGAAATTCCATCGTTTGTGATTCTTTATTTTCAAACAACATCTTAATCGTATTCTTATACAAATCAATATCATCCGGATGAACCATCACATCTGGTCCGATATTTTTCAGTTCAGATTCCTTGTACCCTAATACAAGCTCATGGGAAGGCGAGAAGTAACTAATCAAACCTTTTTTCCCCATTACAACGATGAGGTCAGACGTATTTTCAGTAATTAATCTATATTTCGCTTCACTCGCTTGCAAAATTTTCTTCATACTATTTTTTTCAGTAATGATTCTATACAGTTTCTCATAAGATTCAATCTGTAATCCCCCAATGATCACTCCCAACATAACAAAAACTAAATATTGAAAATGAAATAAAGGTCTATCTCCAAAAACATTAAATATAATCGGTACAAGAATAATATAGATGAAAATATACGCACCGAATAAGACGAAACACCTTTTTACCGGTGTATATCGCGAAATGAATTTATGCAATATTGAGAAAATAATAGCGATGATGATCCAACCAATGATAGCTGGATACCATTGGCCACTTGCAAACAGTCTTGAAATCAAAGCAAAGCTGCCGGTAATTATGCCTGCCACTGGTCCAAGATAAGCAAATGAAAGAATGATTGCTGAGTACCGGATATCATATGTATAATCTTGCAAATGGTATGGTAATGCAATGAGGAATGTAGCTACGATTCCCGCATATAAACCAACCCAAAACCGAAACTGCTTAAGTGGTTTAGGGATAATGAGCGAACGGATCACTAATGGAGTACTGACCAGCAGTGAAAAAATTGAGAGATTAATAATATAGTCGAATAGAATCACCTGACTCCCCCCATACATAGTTGATCAAATGAATGCGTAACCGCTTTCCACCATAATACACCATATGGTAAATAAGTCCAGTGAATTAATGCTCAGTTGAATATTAATTAAATAGAGAAGGAAGGCGACACCACTTGAATAGTATCGCCTTTCTTTTTTAGTCAGTAGTTTTTTGTTTTTCTTCCTTTTTTTGATTCATCAAGAGAAGCGACAATGGTTGATCCGAGCCCGTCATTAACTTATATACATAGGAAGATGTAACTTTATATCCATTTTCTATTTTTTCTGCTAGGTAACTCGTTCTTTCAAATAGAATAGAACGGATATGATCGATTTGTCTTAAAATTTTCTCCGCCAATGCCTCCTGATCGTCCATTCGACTTATTACTTCATTTTGACGATCCTCTTGCTTGGACATTTGATCAGATAATTGTTTTTGCAGTTGAAACTGCTCATTGATCTGTATAGCAAGTTCCTGATTTGTAGATTCGCATTTTTCCATGATTTCTTTGTTTGACAGACTTACACGATTGATTTCCTCCATTAACTCCTGTTTAAAGCTATCCTCGTTTTCTAAAGCCTCCACATTCTTTTGATCTAATTTCGTTAACCATTCGATAACCTGATTTTCAAATTGCTCATGATGATAATAACTGGCTTTTAGTTCATTCAACTGGCTGCCGATTTCTTTCCATCGAATGGCTTGTGTATTGTCTTGTTGTTCGGAGAGGAGTTTCAATTTTTGAAAGGAATCATTCAACGAAATGTATGCTTTTTTCTGCTCCTGAACGAGTTCGGATAAATAATCTATTTTTGAAAATTGTTGGTTTGGTTCGTTTATTTTTTCATTATTTTTAAAAACATCCGGGTGCTCACCTTTATTAATAAATAGGCCCATGTTTGTTTACACCCCCTTATCGCATGAATGGTTTATCTTATGCCATTAAGATGATAAGGGAGACATTTTCTAAAATCAGCCACAAGAAAAGGGATTGCATTATGCAATCCCTTAAAAACCAAATCCTAATGTGGACGAATCTTCTGTTTGCCATTCTCGATTACGGGCTTTTTTATTGGACTCTTCAAGGTTTTGAATGAGGCTGTCAATGTCAATCGAGCGGTCATAATGCCATTGGAGTGCTGCAGAAGTATACAGCTCATTTAATTGTGCAATGGAAAACCTTTCCGTCTTTTCGGCAATATACAAAATATCCGCTTTATCGATAAATTGGTCCATTTTTTTATTGAATAAATATTTTCGCCTTAGTTCGAAACTTGGGGTCTTAATCTCATACGCCCTATCGAAACGACCTGCACGATTTATCAAAGCTGGATCAATTCTTTCCGGATAATTCGTAGTCCCAATTAAGAAGATACCTTCTTTGGAAGTTGCACCATCCAGTGCATTTAAAAAGACAGAGCGCGATGATTCTGGCATGGAGTCAATATCCTCAATCACCAACACCATAGGCGCCATTTTTGCAACGATGGAAAATACCTCTTTAATCGAATAACTCGTTGTATATTCGGTAATTTGCCAGTACGCTACAGGGGCACTGATACTGCCTGCAATCGACTTAACGAGCGTTGTTTTCCCATTTCCCGGCGGTCCGTAGAGCAGTATTCCGCGTTTATAGGGGATGTGATAAGTCTTGAAGAAATCGCCGCTTTCATTGAAAAACTCATCGATTGATCGATAAATTTCGCTCTTCAACCCTTCTTCTAATAACACATCATCCCTGCTTACTTGCTGGGTGATCCGCTCTTTCGTCCTCTCCACTCCATCTTCCGTATCGGTAAAGACACTGACACAGTTTTTCATGATCTCTTTTTGTCGTTCATACACATAAGTTAAAAATGCCAGAAGTGCTTGATCATTTTCAGCAAAAATAAATTCATGCTGGTAATCTGTGAAGCTTTGAAAAATTGGCAACTTAACAAGTGCCACATAAAACTCCGGATAATAATAGACCGAATTATTGATAGACGGTTTAATGACAAATCCTTGCTGGTCGCCCATTTGATCAAAGGTAATATTGCCGGTTTCTACATAATCATAAATGTGGGAAAGCAATCTAGCCCTGTTTTCCGCAATATCTTCCTCCAACACACTCCACATTTCTTCCTGACCTTCATGATCGGAGTAAATTTTCATTGATAGGCCCGTCTGTTCCAGAATTAAATGATTGATTTTATCTAATACCATGCCATAATCATGGTAATTCGGTAAAACATCGCGGCCATTCTCGCTTAGTTGAATGATAAATGATGTATTTTTCAATGTTAGGTTCCTCTTATTCTAGCAATATTTTTGTTGTAGTTTAATTTTAAATAATTTTTCAACAATAGTATAGTGGAAATAATGAGGAGTCCCAATATTACTCATAAACTCGTCCGCAAATCCCATAATTCCGGAAAAAACCGATGTTCAAGCACGCGCTTCAAATAATGCACACCTGACGAACCACCTGTCCCCCGTTTGAATCCAATAATTCGCTCGACCGTTTTCATATGTCGGAAGCGCCACTGCTGAAGCCAATCCTCAATATCGACTAATTTTTCCGCTAACTGATATAAATCCCAGTACTTGTCCGTGTCCTTGTACACTTCCATCCAAGCATCTGCAACCGTCTTATCCCCGCCATATGTTTTAGAAAAATCTCGCTTCATTAATTCCGGATTGATTGGAAAACCCGCTTTCGCCAACGCATGAATGGAAACATCATAAAGGCTCGGGGCTTGCAGTGCTTCCTCGAGCCGCATTTTAAGTACCGGTTCTTTTTCATATATTTTTAAAATATGCCTAGATTTAAACCCTAGCGCAAATTCAATCAATCGGTATTGATATGATTGAAAACCAGATGCCCGCCCGAGCTTGTCACGGAATTCCATATACTCAGCGGGAGTCAAGGTGGAGAGTACATCCCACGCCTGGATAATCTGGGTTTGGATTTTGGAGACGCGTGCGAGCATTTTGAACGCCGCTTGCATCTCCCCTTTTTCAATCGCTTTTATAGCCGCTTCAAGCTCATGAATAATCAACTTCATCCAGAGCTCGCTCACTTGGTGGATAATGATAAACAGCATCTCGTCGTGGTGGCCAGATAGTCGTTTCTGGCTTGTGAGCAATGACTCGAGTTGCAAATAATCACCGTACGTCATATCTTTTGAAAAATCAGTGTGGATTTCTTTGTCCAAATCCGACATAGCAAGCCCCCCTTTATTATAGAGGTTTAATGACCGCACGAACCGGACTTCCATCCGCCCCATGAATCGCGAGTGGAAGAGCAATAAGTTCATAGTCCCCGGGCTCTACACCCTCAAGAACAATATTTTCAAGAATAAACACGCCATTGTCATTTAGTGAATGATGAGCGCTCATGACTTTGCTGTCGACTGGATCAACGGACGGTGAGTCCACACCGAGCAATCGCACTCCTTTTTCTTGTAAAAATGGCCCAATATCCGCTCGCAAATGAGTGAATTGTTTCGGAAATTCGTTAGGATTTCTGCGATTTGTCATGCGGAGTAAAAGCCGCTCTACACCATAGAGCTGCAGTGATTCGAGTTCCCTCCTCCCGATGCTTTTATGACCAGTTACGTCCACCACTCGCGCACGTCCAATATATAAATCTAAATCTAGCTCATGCACCTTTTTACCTTCATCATCAAAATGAAACGGGGCATCAATATGCGTTCCGGTGTGCACACTTGTTGTCATGCTTCCAATATTGACCGAACCGGTCTGTTCCTTAGTAAATGATAATTCGAATGAAAATGGGGTATCTCCGGGCCAGACAGCAATTTCATTCGATAATGGCTGCGAAATATCAATCCACTTGCGCTCACTCATTCACGCCACCACTTCTCTTTTGTTCTCAAACTGCTTATACTGCTCTTCCTCCATTATCTTTTTCAGCATCTGAACCATCTCCCACACTTCCTCGAACGTATTGTAAAGTGCGACAGGCGCCAGGCGGATTCCGTTCGGTGAGCGGAAATCTGGAATGATCTTATTTGCTTTCAGCGCCTTGCATATTCTTGCTGCTTCTTCATGCTCAAGCAAAATATGCCCGCCTCTCGATTGATCATCACGGGGGTTCGCTATCATAAAATTATATTCCTTTAACTCATTATCTATTAGTTCCATCAAATATTCTGTTAGTTTTAGTGATTTTGCCCGTATATTTTTAATCCCCGCTTCATTAAAAATAGAAAGTGACCCGAGGAGCGGTGCCATACTCAAAATATGCGGCGTTCCCATCTGGTATGCGCTCGCGTCTTGTGCCTGTGTAAAAATATGTTCCATATCAAATTGTTTTTCCTTATCAGATCCGAACCATCCGGCAAGCCCAGGTGCAGTTCCAAAATGCTTCTTGTTTACATACAAACTGCCCACCCCACCTGGTCCTCCGTTCAAATGCTTATAATTGCACCAAAATGCAAAGTCAACACCCCACTTACTCAATGAATGCGGAACAGATCCAATCGAATGACATAAATCGAAGCCAATGAAAATACCCCGTTTATGCGCTTCCTCAGTCAGCCGCTTCATATCCAAAATCTGGCCGCTTCTGTACAGGACACTTGGCAAAACAATCAATGCAATCTCATCTGTCATTGCTTCGATAATATCTTCCTCTTGGATGATGTATCCATCCTTGCTCCCCACCTGGACAAGATGCTCAGCTGGATCAAGACCATGCAATTGCAGCTGGCTTTTCAACGCATATATATCTGAAGGAAAATTTAGCTCATCCGCCAAAATCTTCGTTTTCTTCCCTTCTGGCTTGAAAAAAGTCGCTACAAGCTGGTGCAAATTCGCCGTTGTTGATCCCGTCACAATCACTTCTCCCGATTCAGCTCCAACAAGCGACTCACTCATTTTTCCAAGCTTCTCCGCAAAATAAAACCATGGATTTTCACCTTTCGTCCATCCATCAATCCCGAGCGCCTTCCAAGACTCTAGCATTGACAAAACAGCCCATTCCGAGCGCTTCGAAAGCAACCCAAGCGAATTCCCGTCAAAATAAATGCTGCCTGACTGAATATAAAATTCATTACGAAAGTGTGCGAGCTCATCTTTCTCGTCAAGACTTTGCGCATATGCCCTTGTTAGTTGATGCTTACCCATTTGTTTCGTCCCCCTATGTGCTTTTCGTATAAAGATATTGTAAGAGAGTTTAATATTTCAGGCAAACGCTTACATTTAGCGTTCTCTACAAAATTTTCATATAATGCTTAACTAAAACCAAACACTCCATTTTAATAGAAATGGAGTGTTTGGGTAGCATTTTTATAGAGTCAGCGTTTCATTTGCCACAATATACTCCAACATCGAAATAATTTGAGCAGCGTCCTCCTTGTCGATATGTTTGCCTGAATGCTGCCCAACCCATTCCGCCAAACCTTCGAGCGTTTTATAACCATTTTCACGAGATTGCTGCGCTTGTTTTTCCTTTCCTTGATGATGAAAGCTTTCTGCCTTATCGAAAAGGCGCTGTGCGTTATCTAATTGGACCAGCAGTGAATTCCGAATGCCTTTAGGTTCTATTGCAGCCTTTTCCACTAACTCTTTCACAGTATTAATGTCCGGTTTTTGTACTGGCGGGTAATTAGCAAAAGATTGCCCAATAAATATATTGTCAAAGTTATATATTCCCGGATCCTCCATAGCCAGTCGAATTTCAACAATCGCAGACTTATCGATCTCGCCTTCAATCGATTTTAAAAGCAACGGAACTATTGACCATGAATTTGCCAAAGCTTTTGTATATGCATGCGTCTTCGCAGTTGCTTCATTTCCAGCTGCATCAATCAATGTAACTGTAGCTCTCTGCTCTTTTCCAGTAGTATTAAACACATCGAAAAGCAGATATTTCGGGAATGTATTTAACTCATCTGCCATATTGAATGTTTTACCATCTGGTGCTTTAATACTCACATATTGCTGTGTCACATCAAGGTTTGATCCATCAGTTACGACCAATTTAAGAGAGGCATCCCCTGCAGATTTATTTTCAAAATCCAAAGCTGCTGTTGCTCGTGTACCTGTTTCAAAAGTTGTCCCTGCATCAAGCTCTTCAAAATTAGCCACCAATGTTCTGTTATCTGAACTTCTAAAAGCCGGATTAGAGTAGTTACGAATTGTATCAGCAATATAATCGTTACGGGTAAAGCTTGTATCCGTTCCTACATTTCCCCATTTGTTTCTAATTTCCGCCTCACTATCTTTTTGAATGTTTACTTTTAAAGGGTCCCCAGTATACATGCCCCAGCTGCTACCTTGGCCCGTGACTTTATATGTCCACGTCGTAAAACTCCACCCTTGTTCCTCGTAAACACTTAGAGCATAGTCCCAGCTTTGTAAATTATTAAATAAGGTAAACTCGCCAACTAATAATGGTACATTATAATTGGTCATCTCATTGACCATTGGTATTTTCGAATCTACGAATTTCTTTTGAGAATGATAGCTGTCTATATTATCCCAGCCATAAAAATGGTATGAATACACGACATTTTCCCAGCCATATAAGTCAGGGTTCGGAAGATGGTACGGTTCCCATATTGCTTCGATAAAAATAATATGGTTCTGATCTTTATTTCTAATAGCTTGATAGAGTCGATCATAAAAATCAAATTGTTCGATGCCAAGTGCTCCACCAGGCTCGTTTAGCAAGTCATAGCCTGCTATCCACTTTTTATCCTTATATCTTTCGGCAATTTTCTCCCATAGAAATACGGTTTTATCCATATTTTCCTTGTTGCCAAATAAATTGCCCACATCCGGTTTGCTCGTATCACCTGAATGATCTTTTCCGTTTTGTGAACCAGGTGCACCGTGCATATCTAAAATTACATACAATTCTCTTTTTCCTGCTTCTTCTATAAACCAATCTAATCGATCAAAAGCAGTCGGTTTTAAACTGCCATCATCGTTTAACATTTCGAAATACGAAAATGGTAAACGGACGACATTCATTCCTTCTTCTTTGATGTTATCAAAATCAGATTCCATCCAGTAGTTGTCTTGATAAAGATTGATAAGCTCCCATGCTGTCTTTTCTCCGAATCTGGCAGTAAGCGTTTCTAGTGCCATCTTTTGATCAGGAGCATTCGTTGGCGACATCCAACCTTCCATCACCAACCATCCACCTGCATTCGTACCACGAAGAACAACTTCATCTCCTGCACCATAATGATCGCGCATTTTCTTTCCGTCTGTTTTTAAAAATGGAGTAGAACTTTTATCAATCATATATTTATTGATAGCTACTTCACTTTTATGCTGATCTTTCACAGCAATCGTTTTGATGACCGTATCTTTGGAAATTTTGATTGGTTTTGAGTATTTTTTAGAAGAAGTCGTTGGCTCCTTTCCATCGATCGTATAATAAATGGTCGCACCATCAGCCGCCGTCAGTTCGATGGATTGAGCAACGCCATATGTCCCCGCTGCAGGAATTGCCTTAGGTTTCGCCAAATTTTCCTTCTGGTGGATAACATAATCGAAAGTGCTCACTTTACTATAAATATCACCTTTCGGATTATAGGCGACGGCATTGATTGTAACACTCGACTCTAACCTTAACGGTTCTTTATAAAGGGTTGATTCCTTGTTTGGAGTCGTCCCATCAGTTGTATAATAGATTTGCACACCATTTGAAAGAGACCGCAGCTCCACCACAACAAAATTATCGTATTCACCAGACGGATGATAGGCAGTTGGTTGATCTGGCGGAATAGGTGGAAGCTTTTTCGCAAAAAATACTTGATCTATATAATAAACGCCTTCATTCCACTGACCAATTCGTACATCGGTAATGTTGGAAAAATCAATCCCAGTGAATCCACTCATCGGTACTTCATACCTTACCCATTGATTTTTCTTCGTGCTCATTGCCTTCCAGCCAAAGTCAGTCGATTTCCCGCTATTATCCGTTAAGGAAACTTTAATCGTATTCGAGCCTTGCATATCCTTAATATAAAACACCAAATACTCCATTCCAGTGGCATCAACTGATTCTCCTATTGATTTGACACTGATACTTCCTTTGCTTACACTCGGATCCCCACTAGATTCCACTTCATATTTCAGAGATTGGCTTCCATCAATGGCCTCATCCGTAGTCAATGTGCCAGCTGCCCCCTGAGCAGCCGTATATATATCACCTGCACCTTCAAAATCTTGAAACATGACCGCGTCTTCCGGAATTTCTGCATGTTTATGTACCGGCAACATCGTCAAAACCATTGACATAATAATGGATAATGACAATGCTTTGGATACTTTTGACAATATCCCTTTTTTCATCTTTTCCCCACCTTTATTAAAATTAAAAATTGAATTGCTCATAAATAGAAAGCGTTTACAAGCAATCTGTCATTCCGGATTATAGCATATGGTTACTGGGAATATGGAATTTTCACTGACAATTCAAACCAATTAGAACCTTCTAACTACATCACGCGAAAATATGCCTATTAATTCGAGGCTAAACTCATGATCCAAAAGACTTGGCAAGAATAACGTCAGGGGTTTTATATGAACAAGGGAATGTGAAGATTGGAAAGTCATTATATGTGCATTTTTTCGGCAACAATCATAAAAACAAAAAGGACCCATCCTTGCCTAATAGGTCTAATAGTGATACTCCTCATGAACGGTTTTTGATTCCCAGTCTGTCGCTTTTTCTCCCATACCTGTCCTCATGAACGCTTCATGATTCCCGTTCTATGGCTTTTTCTTCCATAACTGTACTCATGAACGCTTCATGATTCCCATTCTCGTTACCTGTCCTCATGAACGCTTCAGTCCCTCCCAAAACCCTCATTTTCCAATCAAAACTTTCTACCTACAACCACACTAATCCCTTATAACCAAAAGGTCGTGACTATTAAATTTAAATTGACATTTAGCTTTTTTTAAATTAAATTTTAATTATATTTCTATAATTTTGAATTTATAAAAAGAGGAGGTTGAGTAATGGCAAAGGGGACTTTGAAAGGAAAAAAACACAACAAACAGGCGGTAGACTTTGAAGAGATGGAAAGAAGTATTCCGTTTCAAGAGTTGATATTCGCAAAAAGAAAATTTTTGGTACCATCAATCGTTCTATTCTTCGGGTTATATTTATTGTTTCCAATTCTTATTTCTTACACAAATGTATTGGACAAACCAGCCATCGGTGATATTTCATGGACGTGGATCTATGCCCTTTTATTATTTGTAATGACATGGGTCTTGGCCACCATTTACATGAAAAAAGCCGCGGGATTCGATCGAATGGCTGAGAAAGTTTGGAAGGAAGAAGTACATGCTGAAGGGAGAAAAGCCCGATGAATAGTACCGTAATTATTCTCTTTTTAATTATTGTCGGAATGACGCTTTTGATTACATATTTTGCAGCGAAAAGGACGAACACGACCAATGAATTTTATACAGCTGGCGGGGGCTTAACAGGTTGGCAAAATGGTCTTGCCATTTCCGGTGATTATTTATCTGCAGCCTCTTTTCTTGGGATAGCAGGTGCAATCTCTTTATATGGTTTTGATGGTTTTTTATTTAGTATTGGCTACTTGGTCGCTTATTTAGTTGTTATGTTTATTGTTGCGGAGCCACTTCGTAATCTCGGGAAGTATACACTTGCCGATATGATTCATGCTCGTTTCGATGCAAAAAAAGTACGCGCGACCGCTGCTCTTAACACGATTACGATCGTTATCTTTTACATGATCGCCCAATTAGTTGGTGCAGGTGCACTTATTCAATTATTGTTTAAAATTGATTATTGGATAGCTGTGTTAATTGTCGGTGTAATGATGACTATTTATGTCATATTCGGAGGAATGACAGCAACTAGCTGGGTACAAATTATTAAAGCCGTTCTCTTAATGCTTGGTACAGTCATTATTTCCTTTTTAGTCCTTTCTCGTTTTCATTTTAATATTTTAGAAATGTTTACCACGATGAAATCAGCGACTCCTTTAGGAGAGGCTTACTTACATCCAGGTGTGAAGTACACGGCGCCATTAGATACAATCTCACTCATGATTGCACTCCTACTTGGTACAGCTGGCCTTCCGCATATTTTAATGAGATTCTTTACAGTCAGGGATGCTAAAACAGCACGCAGTTCCGTCATTTGGGCGACATGGATTGTTGGGATTTTCTATGTAATGACAATTTTTCTTGGCTTCGGTGCTGCCGCTTTTGTTGGCTCCGATGCAATTAAAAGCAGTAATGCTGCAGGAAATATGGCTGCCCCACTACTTGCACAAGTACTAGGCGGCGATGTATTAATGTCCTTTGTCTCAGCAGTTGCGTTTGCTACAATTTTAGCTGTTGTCGCCGGTCTTGTTTTATCCGGAGCTTCTGCTTTCGCTCATGATATTTTTGGACAAATTATCAAAAAAGGGAAAGCTACGGAGAAAGAACAAATGCGAGCTGCAAAATATGCTTCACTAGGCGTTTCAGTACTTTCGATTTTACTTGCACTATTTGCTCAAAACTTAAACGTCGCTTTTCTTGTCTCTTTAGCTTTTTGTGTTGCGGCTAGCGCAAACCTTCCTGTTATTGTTTATACGATTTATTGGAAGCGCTTTAATACAACAGGAGCAATGACAGGGATGTTATCAGGACTCTTGTCTTCTATTATTCTTGTCGCCATCAGTCCTAATGTCATTTCACCAGTAGAAGGCGCAGCCTTTTTCACAGGGGATCCAATTTTTCCATTAACGAATCCAGCCCTGTTCTCCGTTCCAATCGGTTTTATCGGAGCTGTCATCGGCACACTCGTTTCGAGCAAACAAGATGCGAAAAAATATGCAGAAGTGAAGGTAAAAGCTAATACGGGATATCATCTTTAATTAAAAATGAGGCTGTGTAGAAGTCACTTTTATGGACTTTCTATACAGCCCCTCTTCATGATATGGCTTTATCATATTTATTCGGATTTCTGTACTTATGAAGATCTAATAATGGCCACTTTTCTTTTTTGTAGAAGACGGGTGAGGGTACCGCAAGCCATTTACCTTGAAAGACAATTTTTCTTCCCTAGGGGCAATCGTAACGTATTTGATTTACCGTGAACAACGTTTTTCACCCTCTAAGGGGAATCGAAACCCATTCCATTTACCGTGAACAACGATTTTCTCCACTAAGGTAAATCGAAGCCCATTCCATTTACCGTGAGCAACGATTCCCACCTTCTAAGGGGAATCGAAACCCATTCCATTTACCGCAAGCAACGATTTCCACCTTCCAAGGGCAATCGAAACCCATTCCATTTACCGCAAGCAACGATTTCCACCTTCCAAGGGCAATCGAAACCCATTCCATTTACCGCAAGGAACGATTTCCACCTTCCAAGGGCAATCGAAACCCATTCCATTTACCGCAAATAACAATTCTCTCGATCTACGGGCAATGACCCGCCCTTCAGCCCGGAGTATCAACGAATTATTTGCAGCTTTATTTAGTTTGGTTCCAGTTCCTTGACAAAAGAAAAATGGTAAGCGAATTAAGTAAGAAGAAATAAATGCTTATTTTAGCAATTGTTTTCGAAACGTGGGAAACTGCTTAAACATTGAGACTACGAGAACTAGCATTTTGATCATTCTTGCACCTGATTTTTACATATCACGTTGTTGATACATATGTTATAACCATTGCATAAGGGAAGTATTATTTTTCAAGAATACATCATATGTTTAATTAGAAATGAAAGTGTATTGAAGGGAGTTATACCGTTATGCAGTGGATAAAATTTATGATTAAACAATTCCTAAAAGAGCCTTTGTGGTTTAAAATACTTATTTCTGCAACATTACTTATTTCAATTATTTTTAGCAATTCATTTTTTTCTAATAATGCTTATTTTCAAAGCTGCTCCAAATTAGCTGCGGCAATCTTTTTTTGTGCATATGCTATTAAATTTAGGAGAAATCTTGTAACTTCTGTTATCTTATTTACTTCAACAGTTATATGTATTTTTCTATCCATCCTGGCATTATTTAAGTGATTAACGTGACGTTTGTTCAATAAGCCAATGTATAATAAATGCTCAGAGCTTTTATGCCCTGAGCAATTTTAATGCCAATTATTGTGTATCTTCTTAATTCGAAAGCTGATTTTATTATTTATCAGCAAATTGCAATTTTGCACTTAAAAACCGAACCCGTTATCTTATATCAGCGAGTTTTTTATCATAATTAACCTTAATCTTTAAAATAGCCTAATTCAAAATTGATTCGGCGCTCAAATGATCAGTTGTACAATAAGCGAATGTCCACTTATCATCTTCGCGTACATATTTATTCAAAGCGCACATTTTCCCATCAAAACCTTCAAGCGAATCAGGCAAGATCAATGCCTTCGCCGCCGATTCCGTAGACGCTCCGTGACCCACGATCAAAATGGTTCCATCGTAACGCCAAATGATTTCGTCCAGCGCTTTTTTCACCCGATGAAGTACAACACCTTCATAATCGGTCTCTGGATATTCCGGTTGAACAAATGACTCGTAGTCCGGGTTTATATTTGGAAAAACCGAGAGCGCTTCCTCTTTAGTTAAGAGCTCAGGATCAGCGGGAAACCAATCCGGATTTAACATTTCCATAAAACCGTACTCGACATTGATAGGTAAATTTAGCTTTGAAGCCACCGCTTGAGCCGTTTGCAGCGTGCGAAAAAACGGAGAAGAAAAGATATGCGTGACATGTTGATTTTTTAAAAATTCACCAGTCTCTTCTGCCTGAATGATTCCCCGGCTGGATAAAGGAACATCGTCTTTACGTTTCAGGTAATGTCTAAAATATGCTTTATCATCGATATCGAGCCGAATTCCATGACGCAATATAAATACTTCATTGACCATGATGTTCCTCCTTACCTATGACCAAGTATCAATATAACTCAAATGATCTGTCGTAGATTGAACGAGTTCCCATTTCCCGTCTTGAAAAGTGAATTTATGCAGCGCGCACATTTTCTGGTTATATTCTTCTGGAGGATATTCCGTAGCTCTTCCCTTTTCCCATAAATTCCTTGTCGTTTCCCAGACAGAAGCTCCGTGCCCTACAATGAGAACAGGCTCGTCATAATGTTCAAATACATGTTCTAATGTCTTACCCACTCGCTCAAACACATCTACTTTCGAAATATTTTCCGGAAATTTCGGCATGACAAAGGATTTGTAATCCTTGTTTATGTTCGAGAAAATTTCAAATGCTTCTTCCTGAGTAATAATTTCCGGAAATGCACTAAACCAGATTTCGGCGAGCTGTTCCATAAATCCATATTCGATATTCACTTTTAAATCCAATTTTTCAGCGATAATATTCGCGGTCTGCAGCGTACGAAAAAACGGAGAAGCGAAAATATGCTTTATACCCTCGTCCTTAATAAACTCGGCCGTCTCCAGCGCTTGTTTAATTCCATTTGCCGAAAGCGGCGTATCATCGGGGCGCCTTGCATAATGACGCCAGTACGTTTCATCTTCCAAATCCAGTCTCATTCCATGACGCAAGAGGAAAATTTTATCCATTTTCTCATTCTCCTTCCTATGAATTCGCGTTGAATGAATCCATTAAAACTACACGGCAAGGCGTGCTGTTCACTCCAGGGATAAGCAGTGGCAGAGCTACTAATGTAAAAGGACCGATACCGTCTACCTTCCGTAAGTTAACAACCGGTGCTATGAGGAGACCGTCGTTCATGTATAAATTCCGTAAAAGTGATCCATCGTCATCGCGGGGATCTTGAATATGAGTGAGATCCGTTCCTAAAATACTAATTTTTTTCTCGACAACCCAGTCCATTGCTTCAGGAAGAAAGAAAGGATTATTTTCAACATAACCTGGCTTATTCCAATTTTTGTCCCATCCAGTACTGACGAGCAAAGCATCTCCGGGTTTAATTTTGTCCCCGACAGCTGCTTCAAGTTCTTCAGCACTGACTGGCTCTAGCGCTTCTTTTTCGGATAATTGTGCGACCCATGCAGTCTTAATAAAGCGATCTACTGGGACTTGGTCGATAGATTCCGTTCCAGCTAATAGGTGGTTGCCATTTTCGACATAAGTGCCAGCAAGCGAATGCATTTGGAAGCTATGGGAGCTAAAACCATCCTTTTCAATTGTAGCGATCGGTTCGATCCTCACAGGAGGAAACGGATCGCCATAGCCCCACATTCCACTTTCAATTGCTCCGGTTAAATCGTAAACCTTCATTCTAATCACCTTCCTCCAAATAATTATTGCGCCAATTGTCCACCATCAACGATAATTTCCGTTCCGGTAATAAAAGCCGCATCATTAGAAGCTAAAAATGCATAAACCCCTGCTACGTCTTCCGGCTTCCCTACTCTACTAAGAGAAATTTTTGTACGAATATATTCGTCCACAAATTCCTGGTCATCGATTGCTTCGGACATTGGAGTCTGAATATAGCCCGGACAAACGGAATTCACGCGAATGTTATGACGACCAAGCTCCAACGCCATCGTTTTAGTTAAAAGTACAATCCCGCCTTTTGATGCGTTATAATGCGCATATTTATGCTCACCAACAATCCCGTTCGTCGATGCCATATTAATGATAACGCCTTCCCCTTGTTTTACCATTTGCCTTGATACTCGCTGTGCGGTATAAAACATGCCATTTAAATTTACGTCTAGCATTTTCCGCCAGTGATCATCCTTGATTTCTAAGAAATCTTCTTCCCAAGCAATTCCGGCATTATTGGCTAAAATATCAATCCGGCCCCATTCCTGAACTGTTCGTTCAACGGCACTTTCTACTTGGTTGGCATCTGAAACATCGGTCAATATAGGTAAGACCTCGTATCCTAAAGCTTGAAATTCATTAACCGTTTCATTCAAATCTTCATTACTATTGGAAACTAAAGCTACCTTTGCTCCTTCCGCGGCGAAACGTTCGGCAATGGCTTTTCCTATTCCCCGAGATGCTCCTGTCACAAAGGCTATTTTGTTTTTAAATCGTTCCATATGAAATTACCTCCTTGAAAAAAAATAAGGACAAATCGGCAAATGCCACTTATCCTTATTTTAGAATTTGACTACTAAACTTGTATTGTGCTCCCTTTAAGGCCAGTGTTATAGCCTAATATGACTTCTTTGAATCTGTTCTCATCTGATGGAATCAATGGAAGTCGGGTCTCGCTGCTCGAAAAAATTCCGAGATGATGGAATAGTGCTTTCGTTGTTGGAATTTCATCCCCAGGTCCGAACATAATGATAAAAGGAAGCAAAACTTTCGTATAAATATCGAAGCTTTTCTCGCGATCGCCGCTTCGGTAAGCTTCCCAACACTCGCGGAATTCAGCTGGAAATACGGAAGGAGTGATAATCATACTTCCGTCCACTCCCGCTTCAAATGCTCGATAACAAATTATGTCGTCGCCGCCGAAAACCTTTAAATTTGTTTTTTCCTTTAGGGTGCGAATTTTTGAGAAAGAATGATCGGTCATTTTAATATATTTAACTTTTGGAACGGCTTCAGCTAATTGGATTAAATCATTTGCCGTAAATCGCGTATTTGTTGTAACTGGATTATCGTAAAAAGCGATGTCCAATCCAGTACGTTCAGCAATTTCGCCGACATATTCAATCACCATTTCAAGGGAGTTTGGAAAATAGTATGGGCTCGGAATCAATGCTGTTCTCACTCCAGCATCAGCTGCATGTAAGCCAATCTCCACAGCTTGGTTTAAATTCGTATCGCCAAGACCGACAACGATATGCTTATCTTTTGGCATTATTTTTGAAAGATAATCTACAACAGTAACTCTTTCTTCCTTCGACAAAGCTGGTGCTTCCCCCGTACTGCCACAAACTACATATCCTTCTAAGTGATCAACTGTTTTATTTAGTAGATTATCAAAATCACTTAAATGTACCTTACCGTTCAAAAAAGGGGTAGGAATAACTGGAATATTACCGCTTATAGCCATTTAACAATCCCTCCAAAGTTCTCATGTATTTTTATCTGGTAGATGTGCAATAGCATCAATTTCGACTAGGATGTCGTCGAGCCCTGCTTCCACACAAGTTCTTGCCGGCATCGGCTGGTTAAAAAACTGTACGTATACACTATTAAAACGATCAAAATCTTTAAGACTAGCTAAAAACACATTCACCTTTATAACATCATCCATTGTACATTCGGCCGCTTTTAATATATTTTGGATATTTTTCAATGTTAGTTCCGTCTGCTCTTCAATGGTGCTGCCAACAACGCCTCCTGATTGTGGATCGAGAGGGCCTTGACCGGAAACGTAGACGAAATCTCCTGCAATAATCCCTTGTGAATAGGGTCCATTACCCGAAGAAGCTTCAGGTGTACGAATTGCTCTTCTCATCACTGTGCACATCCTTTTCAACATATCCACACCACTCTAAAGCAGTCAGTGTGTATATCTCAACAAGTTTCAAAAACTCTGGAATATCGAGATGTTCATCAGGGGCATGCGCATTTGCCCCAACAGGTCCCATAACAATGGCAGGTGTTTCCGTATATACGTTAAACATAAAGGCATCGCATGCAAATGGAGCACCAGTAACATTGCCGTATTTTTGATCAGTTGCTTCACTTGTTATTTCAGATAGCAGATTGATTAATGGGAAGTTTTGATCAATCTCTGCACCCGGTAAAAAGCGAATGACTTTCGTAAATACTGGTTCGTTCCAAGTCGGGTATTGATCTTCATATTTCGCACGAAAACCATCGATAATTTCCTTTTTTAAATCTTCTTCAGAAACATTCGGATGACATTCCACCCAAATGTCCACATGGCATTCCGTCGGGCCTGAATCACATAAAGCTGCTGTCATGTCGCCTGCCTCAAGTCTTGTAACGATAACTGGAAGAACGTGATCATCTTCGAAATAAGGGGCCGGACCGCCTTTCTGCTGACGGTTAAACTCATACTCTTCTAAAAAGACTATGAATTTAGCGGCTATATTTGCCGGATTCACGATAGTTTCCCCACTAAAAGACATTCCAGTATTTCCACTGAATGTGACCCGCCATAAGGCTCCGCCATGTGTTCCAGGACAAACAGCCATATTTGTCGGTTCAGGAATAATCGCCGCGTCAGGATTATAACCCCTTACTCGACTAGCTAAAGTTCCGTTCGCCCCACCAAACTCTTCATCAACGACGGATTCAACGAGAAGATCGCCTTTTACTTGAAAACCTAATTCTTGTATACAGCGAATCGCCATAATGGATGCTGCGAGTCCACCTTTCATATCAAAGGTTCCTAATCCGTAGAGCTTCTCATCTTTTATGACCGGCTTCCACGGATCCTTCTCCCATCCAGAAGCCGCAACAGTCGTATCCATATGGCTAGAAAAGATGAGTGATTTTCCGTCGCCGCTACCTTTCAACGTAGCTACGACATTGGGACGATTCGAATAATTCTTCCCCGGAAAATATCCCGGATGTTCTTTTAATCCCGGAACTTCTTCAAGTGTAAACATGTCCACTTCTAGATCCATATCCCTTAGAACTTGTGAAAGAAATATTTGAGCTTCCTTCTCATTTCCCGTAACTACATGATTAACCGTATTATGGGAAACAAGGTCTTGCACAAGTTGGATGATACGACTTTCATTTTTTTGAACCCACTCTGTAATCGCTTCCCTTACTTTGCTCAATCAACAATCCTCCTTAAAATGTTTTTTCCTGTACGGTGATGTTTAATTTTGTTCTGTATTTTAAATATCTGTTTTACATCCAGAACTTAAACTCACTATAGCATCACCATTCTGAATCGTCAATCACTTAAATGGTTAAATATTCAAATAATATGTAGCGTACCTTAAGCTTTTTGTGTTAAAAGATTCATAGACCCTTCTACTTGCTTCTGTAGTGTTAGCATAATTTTCGCTACTTTACCTGGCCCCGATATTAATTTCTCAAAACAGACGGATCCTTCTTCAAGTGGGGCGTGAATCGTCCAAGGCAGCAAATTCACTCTGCCTTCGCTAATCCATTGTAAAGCTGTTTCAAAGTCGAGTGGGCTGTTAGAAAAGGCACCGAACATCTTGATTTCATTTCTAATGGCATCATTCACAGGAAGATTTGTTTCATTTTGATGAAGGCCAGAAAAGACTACACTTCCACCTGGTCTAACATACTCCAAACATTGTAAACGCGTGATTTCAACACCGACTGCATCGACGGCTGCATCAAAAGATCCTACTTCGTAATCTCGTAAACTAGTTTTGGATACCCCACCTAGTTCCTCCACGATTTCCAACCGTTCCTCGTTAAGGTCTACAACCACAATGTTCTTCAGGCCATAAACTTGGGCCGCCTGTAGTGTAAAAAGTCCAATCGGACCGGCACCCAAAATCAGCAAACGATCTGTTGGATCTAACTGAAGCAAGCGACATAAATGAACAGCAACCGCAAAAGGTTCCGCTAATGCCCCCTCATCAAAAGAAACATGGTCCTCAAGCAAATAAACATTCTTCTCTGGAACTGCCACATACTCAGCAAATGCACCTGGACGATGCGCACCAACTAGACTTCGTTCCGCGCATAACTGAGCAGATCCTGTCGTACAGTAGCGGCATTCTCCGCAAGTAATGAGCGGATTCACTGTCACACGGTCTCCTGACTTCAATTTCGCCACATCGCTGCCTGTTTTAGCAACCATGCCCGCGAACTCATGTCCCATGATGAGCGGTGGTTTACGAAGTGAATTATGCCCTAAATAACCACTTAATTCAGAGCCACAAATTCCAACCCGTTCGACGCGAATAAGCACCTCACCCGGCCGTGGAGAGGGAATAGGCAATTCCCTCATATTCATTAATTCCGGGCCTTCATAGATTAGCGCTTTCATTACTGATCCGCTCATACCGTCACTCCACCAACTTTGTTGAAAGCCGGAAGCCATTCCTTGTTCACTTCAAATAACTCATCGACCATATTTTTAATCTCAGCCAAGCTTAGTACTGCTGAAGTGAGTGGATCCATACAAATGGCTTGGAAGACCTTCCTTTTATCGCCCGTCAATGCAGCTTCAACAGCCAAACTTTCGCAGCGCGCATGTGTATTAGCAAGAACAGCAAGATGTTCAGGCATGTTGCCGACCTTAATCGGATCAAAGCCTCGCTTGGACGCTAAAATTGGTATCTCTACACAGCTTCCTTCTGGTAGATTATCTATATAGCCACGATTCTCAATGTTTCCGTTAAAAGTAAAGAGTGTTCCGTCTCCCATCATCGCATTCAAAATATACGATGCGTATTCGGTACTTCTCGTCAAATTCACAGGCTCCTCTAACGATGCCTTCAGCTCATTTTTCCAAGTTTGCTCCTGATCCAGATACTCATTTAAAATGTAGGCATATTCCCCAGGATTCCAACCGGTTCCATGTGTGCAATACTTTTCAATCAAATCTGGTCGCTTTCTGAACCAGGCATTATATTCGGAGTTATGTCCACTTGACTCAGTGACGTAATAATCCAAGTGAAGGAACATTTCATTACGTACGAGCTCTTCATTATAAATGGTCGGATCCTCCATCAATTTTCTCAAGCGAGGATACGCATCTTCGCCATTCCATTTAAATTCTGAATAAAAAGCCAAATGGTTGATACCAGAACAAGTATACGTAATCTCTTCAATCGGAGCCCCAAGCCAACGGGCAAGCATCTCAGCCGTATGCTGGACACTGTGACATAATCCTACATAATTCACTTTGGTTGTATCCTGCACTGCTTTACTAAGCATCGTCATCGGGTTCGTATAATTTAAAAAGACGGCGTCAGGGCAATATTTCTCCATGTCTTTCGCAATATCGACCATGACTGGTATCGTTCTTAACGCGCGGAAAATTCCCGCAGGTCCTCTTGTGTCTCCTACATTAATATCGACTCCGTATTTTTTAGGTATTTCGATATCATGCCGAAATATATGTACTCCTCCGACAAGAATGGTGCAGATGACTGCATCTGCTCCTTGTAAAGCTTCGGCGCGATTCGTCGTCGCGACAACCTTAGCCGGGAAGTTCCCCTCCGCAATGATTCTTTCTACAACCTTTTTAACAACATCCAATCGTTCTTCGTCAATATCCATCAAGGTAATCGTGCTTTCTGCCAACGCCGGAAAAGTTAAAATATCCGTAACTAGCTTACGAGTAAATCCAAGGCTTCCTGCTCCGATAAACGTGAAATTCGACATTCTTTGTCTCCTCCAATACAATTGTAAATTTTTATAGATCGTTTAACCTTTTACGCTGCCCAACACAATTCCTTTAACAAAGTACTTTTGCAGGAATGGATAAACAAGCAATATAGGCAGAGAACCAAGGAAAACCTGTGCAGATTTTAAGGTTTGTTCATTAAGTGATTTGATTAATTCCTTGCTTGCTCCTCTCATGAACTGCTGGTCCATCTTAACGATGATTGTCTGCATATAGCTTTGCAGCGGGTAATTTTCCGGGGAGTTCATATATATCAATCCATCAAACCAGCTATTCCAATGATATACGATTGAAAATAACGTCAATGTAGCCAAAGCAGGCAAAGAGGCCGGAAGGTATATTTTAAATAAAATTGAAAAGTGCCCTGCCCCATCCATAAACGCCGACTCTTCAAGCTCTTTCGGAATACCGCGGAAGAAATTCAGCAAAAGTACTACACTGAAAATCTGAAGCGCTCCCGGCAGTACCAATGCCCAGATCGTGTCAATGATTCCAACAGATTTAATGACGATGTAACTCGGTATAAGCCCACCACCAAAAAACATCGTAAATACGAAAAACCAGGAAAAAATCGTCCTTGAACGGAAGGTTTTTACTTCTTTAGATAACGGATATGCCGTTAAGACGACCAAAATCATATTAATGCCGACTCCAAGCAGTACGCGTTTCACAGTTATCAGCATCGATGTGATAAACTGTGGCTTCGCTATAACGAGCTTGTAGGAAGCTAACGTAAAATCAACGGGCAGAAATTTCACTGATCCCGCTGTAACAGCAGCTTTAGAACTTAATGAAACGGCCAATACATGACATAGCGGTAGCAAACAAGTCAATGCAAGTAAGGCCAAAAGCGTGTAGTTTATTATTAAAAATATTCGATATCCAATCGATTTATCAGCAACCATCATTCCACTCTCCTTACTTATGTTTTAGAAGATTCGGTAATTCGCCAAGCGGTAGGCAAGGAAATAAGAAAGAGAAACCATAACTAAAGATATGAGAGATTTAAACAGCCCTACTGCGGCGGCAAAAGAATATTGAGCATCGATCAACCCTATTCTGTATACATACGTGTCGATGATGTCGCCAGTCTTGTAAAGAGCAGGACCATAAAGCATTAACACTTGCTCAAAACCCGCATTCAGAATATCACCCAGGCTTAAAGTCGCAACAAGGATGATGATTGGAAGCATGGCTGGAAGCGTAACATTCCAAGTTTGTTTCCAACGGTTTGCTCCATCGATTGAAGCTGCCTCGTATAATGTGGGATCCACATTCGTGATCGCTGCTAAAAAAACAATGGTACTGAATCCTACGTTTTTCCATATATCGGAACCAACTAACACATACGGAAAAATAGGGGCGTTATTTAAAAAGAGAATCGGATCGATACCGAAAACTCCCAAAAACTGATTGACGATGCCGTCTGCCGATAATAATTGGAATAGAATTCCTCCGAGTATAACCCAAGAAAGGAAGTATGGGGCGTAAATAACGACCTGAACGAATCTTTTATACCATTCTTTCATTACCTCATTTAAAGAAAGGGCGACAATAATCGGAAATATTAACCCAGCCACGATTTTCATCATTGCAATGAACAATGTGTTCCATACTACTTGACGAAAATCCGGTAGTTGGGTCATGAACCTGAAATGATCCAACCCTACCCAGTCCGATTCAAAGAAACCTTTAGCAGGGATAAAATTTTGAAAGGCCATAATAATCCCAAGCATCGGTCCGTAAGAAAAAATCAGCACCAAAATGAAACCTGGAAGTAACATTAAATAGAGGGGAATTTCCCTTTTTGTCCTAGGAGAAAGTTTAACTTTTGATTCTCTACTAACTCTAGGAGAAACACTAACAATCTGAGTATCAGTATTTAGAACTTTTTTTGTAGTAAGCACGCATCTCTCACCTCGGAAATCCCGTTTTCCACCCGACCTTAGAGGGACGGGTGAAAAATAGGAAGATTGTATACCTAGTCATGCAACGCTATTTTGATTTATACCATTCATTAACTTCCTTCGTAATATCGTCTCCGCCTTGCTTTTTCCATTGGTCTACGAAAGTATCAAATTTGTTTATATCGGCCCCGTTTACGATCTCAATGAAAGTTTCGAGGAATAACTTATCCAAGTTTGCTTGTTTTGAAGTCATAGCCGGTGTCGGAGCGCCATAAAACTCGTTGTTTATAAAAGAGAACGAATCATAAAGTCCGAGTGACCCGCCTTCTCCATATTCAAGAGTAATGCCCCAGTAAGTATCGTCTCCTGCTTTATAGTCTTCAATTTCTTCATAGTGTTTCATTTCACCAGGATGAAGATTTGAATTGTCTCCAGTTTTATATGCATTTTCTATAGATTGTTGGAACTTAATATTTTTACCCCATGGCTCAACATGTGCTGGTCCCAATTTCCATAATGAACTATCTCGCGGATCTACTTGTGGATCATCTCCCCAATAATGCTCCGCAACCAAATTCAACATTTCTATAAATGCTTGGGGATGTGCATAACCTTTTTTAAGAACATAGTAGCTGTTCACCTGAATCGTTTCCTGTAAGTGCAGCGCTGGTTTATCGTCGACGGACATAAACGGAAAGGCTTTCCATTCAGCGTCAGGATCACTATCTTTAACAAGCTGTAATGGCCATTCTGGAGCCCACCATTGCCCAAAATGAATGCCGAGCTTGCCGTTGATCATGTCCTCACGTGATCTTTCACCATCATCACTGACTGTCCATTCTTGGTGGATAAGCCCTTTCTTCTTAAGGTCTTGAAGGCTTTGTAAAGCGTCCTTCATTTCTGGTTGAATATTTCCATTAACAAGATTTCCATCAGCATCTTTAATCCAAGCGTTGGGATAAGCATGATAAGCTGAAAATAATCCACTTAAGCTGTACATATTCCACGCATCCGTGCCTGCTTCAAATCCGTAATTTTTGCTTGGATCCATTGCTTTGAAGGCTTCCGCGATGGCAATGACGTCTTGGAAAGTTTTTGGTTCTGATAAACCGAGCTTCTTAAGCCAATCCGTTCTAATCCATGTCATAAATCCTTCTTCCGCGGGATTCTGTACATCTGGAAGAAAATATAGTTTGCCATCTCTCTTCAGTGGTGCAAGTGCTTCTTCAGGCATAAGTTCTTTAACTAATGGAGAAGCATATTCATCAAATACTTCTGTTAGATCCTCAGCAAGATCCGCTTCAATAATTTGATCAAGTTGGTTTATCTCGCTACCTCGTACGGTAAATAAATCTGGCAAATCATTTGTTACAATAAGCGCATTCAATTTCTGGTTGTATTCATCGCCACTTTTCATCCCAAGTGTTACATCCAATTTGACGCCAAGTTCTTCCTCAACAAGTCGGGTCCATTTATTATCCTTCGTTGATTGACCGTCTGGGAAGTTTACATCGGCATCCACTCTGCCAACTGCAAAAGTCATTTCAAGTGGCGGGTCGTATTTTCCATCCTTTTTTTCCGCCGGGGCTGTATTTGAAGGTGACTGATTCTTCGATGTAGATGATGTCTCTTTACTTGAACAACCAACCATCAAAAGCATTATTAGCATAAAAATTATTAGCCTATTGATTAATCGATTCACACTCATCTCCCTTTCGCTGCCTATTTCGATTTATACCACTCATTAACTTCCTTCGTAATATCGTCTCCACCCTGCTTTTTCCATTGGTCCACAAAAGTATCGAATTTGTTAATATCAGCCCCGTTTACGATTTCAATGAAAGTTTCAAGGAATAATTTATCCAAGTTCGCTTGTTTTGAGGTCATAGAGGTTGTCGGAGCGCCATAAAACTCGTTATTGATATAATCGAAAGAGTCATAAAGGCCTAGCGATCCGCCTTCTCCATATTCAAGGGCAATGCCCCAATCTTCGTCATTTCCGTCTTTATATGCTTGAATCCTATCGTATAGCTGTTTCTCCCCTGGATGGAGCTTCGAATCGTCTCCAGATTTAAACGCTTCCTCTATAGATTGTTGGAATACGATATTTTTCCCCCACGGCTGAAGATGTGCAGGTGCCATTTTCCATAATTCACTTGCTTCTGGATCGACTTGTGGATCTTCTCCCCAGTAATGCTCAGCCACAAGATTTACCATTTCAATATACTTTTCGGGATGAGCATATCCCTTTTTAAGAACGTAGTAGCTATTCGCCTGGACTGTTTCTTGCAAATGGAGAGCAGGCTTGTCATCAATGGACATAAACGGGAAGGCTTTCCATTCCGAGTCTGGGTCATTATCTTTGATAAGCTGTAATGGCCATTCTGGAGCCCACCATTTCCCAAAGTGAATGCCGAGCTTGCCGTTAATATAATCCTGACGAGATCTCTCTCCGTCGTCACTGACCGTCCATTCATTGTGAATAAGTCCTTTCTTCTTCAGGTCCTGAAGGCTTTGCAATGCGTCCTTCATTTCTGGTTGAATATTTCCATTCACTAGATTTCCGTCAGCATCTTTAATCCAGGCATTAGGATAAGCGTGGTAAGCTGAGAATAATCCGCTTAGACTGTACATGCCATAAGGTGAAGTGCCGGCTTCGAACCCGTAATTTTGTTTTGGATTCATATCTTTAAAAGCTTCTGCAATCGCAATGACATCTTGAAATGTTTTCGGTTCCGGTAAGTTTAGCTTTTTAAGCCAATCGGCTCTAATCCAAGTCATAGATCCATCTTCTGACGGTCTTTGCAAGTCGGGTATGAAATATAGTTTGCCATCTCTCTTTAATGGTTCTAGCGCCTCTGCCGGTAAAAGCTCCTTGACTAGAGGAGATGCATGTTGTTCAAAAACCTCCGTAAGATCCTCAGCGAGGCCCGCTTCAATAATTTGATCCATTTGGATAATATCCTCGCCCCGAACTGTAAATAAATCAGGCAAATCATTCGTTACAATAAGAGCATTCAATTTTTGCGTATATTCGTCACCGCTTTTCATTGCGAGGGTAACATCGAGCTTAACCCCAACTTCTTCTTCAACGAGTCTCGTCCATTTATTGTCCTTTGTTGATTGACCATCAGGGAAGTTAACGTCCGAGTCAACCCTCCCCACTGCGAACGTCATTTCAATTGGCGAATTGTCATTGCCATCTGATTTTTCACCTTTTGGCTTACCCGAAGAGGTTTCTGTCCCTTTATTCGAGCAACCGGTGATCAAAAGCAGAATGATTACGAGCGCAACTAGATTTTTGAACGTCTTTTTCATTCTCATCTACCTTTCCCTCCTATTAGATAATCCGATAGCTTTAGTAACCGCTTTCAATAATCATTAAAACTATTTCGATTTATACCATTCATTCACTTCTTTCGTAATCTCGTCACCGCCCTGCTTTTTCCATTGCTCTACGAAACTGTCAAACTTGTTAATGTCAGCTCCGTTGACAATGTCGATGAATGTTTCCAAGAACAGTTTATCGAGATTCGCTTGTTTCGTTGTCATTGATGATGTTGGAGCGCCGTAAAACTCATTGTTTATCCATAGATTATTTCGGGTAAATTCCCCATAGAGACCTAATGATCCATCAACCCCATATTCAAGGGCAACTCCCCAATTATCGTTATTGCCATCTTGATAGTCTTCAATTCTCTCATATAGTTGTAACTCAGTTGGACGTAATTTTGACGTGTCTTCTGATTTAAATGCATCCTCTATTGATTCCTGGAACACGATATTTTTACCCCAAAGTTGGACGTCCGCAGGAGCTATTTTCCATAATTCACTAGCAGGTGGATCCGCCACAGCTGTTTCACCCCAGTAGTGTTCGGCAACTAGATTGACCATATCGAAAAATGCTTCTGGATGTGGAAAGCCTTTTTTGAGAACGTAGAAGCTATTCACTTGGACAGTTTGTTGTAAGTGTAAAGCGGGCTTGTCATCAACGGACATAAAAGGATATGCCTTCCACTCTGAATCTGGGTCACTATCTTTGACGAGCTGCAAAGGCCACTCAGGCGCCCACCATTGTCCAAAATGGATTCCAACTTTTCCGTTAATCAAATCCTCTCTTGCCCTCTCGCCGTCATCACTGACTGTCCATTCTTGATGAATGAGACCTTTTTTCTTAAGATCTTGAAGGCTTTTTAAAGCATCCTTCATTTCTGGTTGAATCGTTCCATTTACTAGATTTCCATCCGCATCTTTTAACCATGCATTCGGGTAGGCGTGATAAGCAGAGAATAATCCGCTTAAACTATACATATTCCAGTCAGCGGTACCGGCTTCGAACCCGTAATTTTGGTCTGGATTCATCGCTTTAAATGCTTCTGCAATGGCGATTACATCTTGGAATGTTTTTGGTTCCGGTAAATTTAGCTTTTTCATCCAATCCGACCTAATCCACGTCATGAACCCTTCTTCAGCGGGATCTTGCAAGGCAGGCAGGAAATATAACTTACCATTCCGCTTCAATGGTTCTAGTGCCTCATCAGGCAAAAGCTGTTTTACTAATGGAGAAGCATATTTGTCGAATGCCTCGGTTAAATCTTCAGCGATGTCTGCTTCAACAATTTGATCAACTTGGTTTATTGCACCGCCATACACCGTAAATAAATCCGGCAAATCATTCGTCACAATCAGAGCATTTAATTTTTGATTATATTCATCCCCACTTTTCATTGCGAGGGTAACATCGAGTTTAATACCAAGTTCCTCTTCAACTTTCCTTGTCCACTGATTATCTTTCGTTGTTTGGCCGTCGGGGAAGTTTACATCTGAGTCCACTCTTCCTACTGCGAATGTCATCTCAATTGGTGGATCATATTTACCATTTACTTTTTCAGCTTGAGGTGTGTCTGAAGGTGATTTTTTCGAAGTAGCTGTTTTTTTATTTGTACATCCTGCGATCAAAATTGCAATGAGTATAATTACTAAAAGATTTTTACCCCTTTTCATCCCCATCCCCCTCTCATTCATCTTTCAAATCAAAATTACTCCAGGATCTACCACCCCATTTCGCTCATAGCAATTTATTTAAATCTGACTAGATCGTCTACCCGTACCGGCATACCAGTACGCAGTGACTTATTTCCGGCAATTCCCGTCATAATCGATAACGCTCCGTCAATATGAGAGGCCGCCCGGTTATATATATCATCCTCCGGCTCCGCAAAAATATCTCTGAGCAAAATCGGATCTCCACCTCCGTGACCACCTTCTTCTTGCTCAAAATCTACTTTGTACGGAGCATCAAACATCGGATATACGATGATGCTCGACTCTTGCAGCGCCCCTTCCAAGGAAACATCTCCACCGGAATTCACGTAGGACATTTCTACAATTTTGACTTCCATTCTCCCTTTCGTACCGTTAAATGCGATATTATAGCCTTCCCAAGGCAGAAAAGTATTAAGGGAATAGGTCATAATCGCCTTATTTTTGTACTTAACAAGCAAGCCCATCGTATCCTCAATGCTAATGCCGTCTCCAAAAACGCTTTGATCACGGAAATATCCATCTTCCTTCTCTGCGTCCAAATACATTGCTTTCATATATGGATTGCTAGCCATATCGAGTCCAAACGGATCGTTTTTTGCTATCTCGCTTCCATGTGATCGAGAATAAAATTGCTCGACACCCCGTTTTTCTGCATTTTCACGGCCGTAAAAGCTCAGATCCCCCATCGCAAAAACCGTATCCGGAGTCGTGCCGAGCCAAAAGTTGACAAGGTCAAAATGGTGGGTTGATTTATGGACCAATAGCCCTCCGCTGTTTCGTTTGTCGCGATGCCATCTTCTGAAATAATCCGCACCATGCTCGGTGTTCAATAACCATTCAAAATGGACCGAAATCACATCGCCGATTGCATCATTCATGATCAATTCTTTAATTTTCGTATTATGCGGCGCATAGCGATAATTGAACGTCACCCTTAGCTTTCGGCCTGTCCTCTCTACAGCGTCAAGGATAGCTTGACATTTCTCTTCATCGATCGTCATCGGTTTTTCCGTAATGACATCGCAGCCGAGTTCCATCGCTCGGATGATATAGTTGTGATGGGTGCGGTCAATAGACGTCACAATCACAACGTCCGGTTTTTCCTTCTCAATCATGACTTCAAATTCATTCGCTTTATATGTGTTCACTTTATGGTAATCGAGCCGCTCCTCCAGAACGGAATTCGCATAATCCATTCGAGTCTGATTTACATCGCAAAATCCAATGAGTTCAGAGGTTTCCTGAAAATCCCTCACGATTGCTTCATAGAAAAACCGCGCCCTGCCACCTACACCTACAACAACATACTTTTTTTTCATTGTCTGCACCTCATATAGAAGAATTGTGATTAGCCTTCACTGCCAAATCAAAAGCATCGGCGAACGATTCGAACATTTGCACTTCAGTTTTAAGCTTATTAATCGAGTCTTTTACCTCGGGAGAGCAATTAAATACCTTCAATATCCTTGGTTCCGCCAAATGGAAGCATGTTTCAAACCCGCCAATCGCCCGAAAATGCGGAACAAAGAAATGATTTACGTATTGTTCATCAGAGTCCAAATTAAAACCATTTAAATCAACCGATGCGGAATCTAACTTAGACAAAAATGGCAATGCAGCCGACGCCCATAGCCCCGCCTCATAAAGACCGACAACGTGAAGTTTGTCATACTGGCAATCTTGTAAAAAGCGATAAATATGAACGATATCCTGGACTCTCAAAACCGAGTCAGTATAGTTATAAGTGGTAAAATATTGATCGAGCGTGGCATTTCTGCCAGATTGGGAGTACGGTTTTAAGTACGCCCCGGTAAGAAATACATCCGCTGTTGCAACTTCATATCCCTTTTGCAGCCAGTCATTCACTATTTTTCTACTATCAGGATCCTCAACTAGACCTTGAGCTCCACTAGGATGAATGAATAAAACGGCTTCATTGCTATTCACGACTGATTTGTTTTTAAGAATAGATACAGGAATGTTTACATGCTCCGCCCCAGCTGTGATTACATATTGATCAATCGCGATTTGCTCAGTGTCCTTATGCTTCAACTGCTCACCGTAGTAAATATTTTCCGGTTTGATCGATTGAATCGAAGCATCAGTGGCATCCAAGCCCATGAGGCGTCTTAAAGCCTGATCATACATCTTCATCTGTTCACGTTGTCCCGTACTTCTCGCCGCTTCCAGCTTCTCTACTTTTTCCTGTTTTATGTTTGCGATAATTTCCTCATCGGTTTGAAATTCATTGGCTTCCAGCGAAGAAAAGATACGAAGTCTCTTTAGGTCGCCAAAGTCAATTTTCACTTCTTCCCATGGAGTGGATAATCCGTGAAAATGTAATCTAAACCAGTTATATACCGCTTCTCTCGTTGCTTTATTGTAATTATGCTCCGCCTTAATATAAAAATATTCCGTCTTTTCAGAGGCACCATATAGACTGTATATATGCTGGATGTAAGGGAACTCCAAGTTGGGAATGTTTTTCGTCCAATCGCCGGTATTTCCAGTGATCAACATCTGCCGGGGAGCGAACATCGCTGCTATTTCAACATTTGTCGTTCCATCCATCCGTAAATAAGGTGCGTTTTCACATTTACATCCGCCCTGCATATGGGAGGAAACCATACTGACTGGCGCGGAAACTTTTAACCGTTCATCTACCGCTCCTAGTAAAAAGGTTTGCGTTGCCCCACCTGAAGCGCCGGTACAGCCAATTTTGTCGGAATCAACATCCGGAAGCGACTGTAAAAAGTCGATGGAACGGATGCTATTCCATAGCTGCAAGCCGAGTAATCCTACACCCCAAAGCTCATGCTCTAATCCGCTAAACTCATGATCGAATTGCTTGCTGTCTAAGTGACCAACCATATCATAGGAAAAAGCGATAAATCCCATTTTGGCAAAATTAGCGCATCGAGTGGGAACCTCCGCCACTTCGCTCATTTCCAGTCTGCCGTTTTCCCAGTGACCGTGGGGATTCAATATGGCCGGGAATGGTCCCTCTCCATGTGTAGGACGGTACAAATTACCAGTTACATAAAAACCGGGATAGCTTTCAAACAACACTTTTTCTATAGTAAAACCATCGAATTCTTGCTTATCAAAAATCTTTGTTCTTAATTCACATTTATTAGGAAATGGCCATAGCCCTGCGCTGATCAATATCGCTTCCTTTAACTGTTTACATCTTGCTTGCCATTCATCAACCTTTGCATAACGAGGCAGTTCAAATGAGTAATTGTGGTGATAAACGTCGGATAGTCTACTATCCTGAACAATCGATCTCAGTTTGTTATCTAACTTCACGCCACTAAGCAAATCACGTTCCATTACGTTGACCTCCGCGTCATAGTTATTTTTACTGAAATAATCGGCTCGCAGAAGGAATTCTGCTATAGCTTGTGATCATTGGTAGATCGGCGGAAAATGGATAGATCAGTCGTTCTTCTTCCAACTCTTCGATTCTACTAATATCTCCATTTAAGTAATCATGAATCCTAGCCATCGACGTATCAATATTCGCTAGGAGCGCCCCGTAGCGCAGATCAAGAATTTCCCACCCAAGCGGCTTATTTGTCTTATACCAAATCTCCCTGTGATAAACCCGTAAATCTTCAACCTGAGCTTTAAGGCGGGGTAGAACATCTTGCGAAAGCCTCTCCAACCCTTCCCGGTCTTGCTGTTTATAGGCAGCGGTGATTTGGATCCCGAGTTCTGCTTTAACGGACAATACGGAGCATACTTTCTCAGATAAGATAAAAACAAAATCGAATTCGCCATTTCGCCCGACACTTTCCCTCATACGAGCAGCCGTTTCCTCATAATGGTTATTTAATTGTAAACCTTCGATATTTTTGTCAAACAGTCCCGCTAAAAGATTTTGATACATTAAGTATTTTGATGGATTGGACATGTTTGTGTTGTCTTTTGAAACGCCAGGTACTTCATCCAAATATTTGATGGACTGAAAATCGTCGAAATTTCCTCCTGTGCAAAACTTAAATCTTCTCTTTAGTTTTTCTTCATCCAGCTCACGTGCGTAACCATGTTCTGCGCTTAACTGCCAACCGAGTATGGTGGAAAATATATTGCTCTCTGTTCCATCATCACCCCAATGTGTCAGAAATACTTCTTTTACTTCCTTCTTTTTGCAAGCATTTAAGAGCGCATTGGATGCTCTAAAGGCGATGCCATAATTGGTACCAAAACCGTGGCAATTATACGTTCCTCCACTGACAACCGTATGGACGCCTAAAGATCGATGCTTATCAATTATTGCTTCATAGAAAGGCTCGTCTTCACGATTGTACTCCCAGAAATTCATCTGCATCCCTTTAGGTATGGCTTGCACAATCTCTTCTGGTATTTGCACATTCACATCGTAGTTATTGCCATAACCGGCAAGCTCCGGTGTACGGAAATACATGTCGCTGAACATCATTGGAATTAATCCGAGTTTTTCTGTTATTTTGATGACATGATTAATATGTTCAGTCATAATTTCAAACTTTGTTTTTAACCCGTTTCTCGGTAAATATTCACCAAGACCGAGCCGCCATGCTTCGTCCAAACCAATATGTATGCGCTTACTTCTAAACGGTGCACTAATGTCGGTAAGTAGGTTTTCAATTAATTCATACGTTTTCGGTTCACCAACGAGCAGTGTAGCTTCATCTTCTCTCACTGAATTAAATCGCGGCCATTTCATCACTTCCTGCATATGAGCCAAAGTTTGAATGCAAGGAATAACCTCGATGCCAAGTGCAAACGCATAGTCATCAACCGCTTTCAAATCTTCGTATGAATATTTCCCTCGCATATATCCGAAGAATGGCTCACTTCCTACTTCATAACTATCTTCCATATATAACATGAACCAGTTTAATCCCATGATTGACATGCGGGTGAGTATCTCCTTGATCGAATCCAAATTCATGACAGCATTTCCTTGGGATACATCGAAAAACAATCCGTTTCTATCAAATTGCGGTTCTTCAACAATCTCAAACTCTTCCTCTTCCTGACTCGCCTCTAAAAATAACCCTAAGGCTCGGAAAAAATGAATGTTTTCGGAGTAAATTATCTTTCCTTTAGATTCGGCTTTTAAAACTTTAATTTCACTATTTAGAACTTTACGCACTTCAATTGGAAAGCCATCCTGTGCGATACTGAAATTGAACTTACTAGCGAGAATATCCAATCCTTGCTCTACTTCCGATATATCACCGAATAAATGAATTTTCATGGTAACCCTCCATAACAATTGTTCGTATCTAAAAATTCGAAATTACGAATGCTTGTTTATAAACTATCATTATTTATATAGTTTATCAAGACTAAAAATGACGAATTATTAAAATATTTTAATAACGAATGTATTGGAGGGACGCAGACCAAAAAAACTGCCAATTTTTTTGGCAGCATGAACGTTCATATTGAAAATATTTTTTATTTATTCAAAGCCTCTTTATAGCCAATTTGTTCCGAAATTTGGCTGCACTCTTCCTTTAACACATTACCTATTTCTTGGAAATGAATGCTATGAAGGTCGTTGCGTACTCCTGTCACACTTAAGGCAGCGATTACTTTGCCATTGTCATTGAAAATGGGTGCACCGAGGCAGCGAACTCCTATTTCTCCTTCTTCATCTTCAACTGCATAACCCGTCTCACGAACATTAGCCAAAAATTGTTTGAACAATTCTGGTGATGTAATCGTATTTTCCGTGGCACGCACCATTGGATTATTCTCTAAAATTTCATCTACTGTTTCCTCATCTAAATAGGCAGCAAGCACCTTTCCAACCGCGGAGGAATGAATATGCATCGACTGTCCAACTTTTGTATCGAATTGAACAAATGTTGGCCCATTTACCTTTTCAATATAAACAGCACGCCCATTACTCAAAATCGCTAAATGAACAGTGAATCTTAATTTTTGGGCTAGCTTCTCCATATAAGGACGGGCAATCCTACGGATATCATATTTGGATTTTGTCTCTATGCCGATGTTGTATAATTTCATCGTTACTCGATACCTGCTATCGTCTACCTTTTCCACATATTCCATTGCTTCGAGCGTTGACATCATCATAAAAACGGAGGTTTTTGGGATGCCCAATTGTTCATGTATATCTGTAATTCTTAGAGGCTCTTCCGATTTAGACAACCATTCTAAAATCAATAACCCCTTCTCCAATGCCGGCACATTATAATCCTTTTTTTTCTTCATCTCGATTCACTGACCTCCACATCGCATAATCGCCAGGTATTCTGTATAACAAATCATTGTTCATAGTACTGAATTAACTATTAATATATCACCGCTTTCATAAGGAGTCAATGATAGAAATTATCCTGTAATAATAAAATACCGAATGAAAAAAAATTACCCCGGATCATTATGATGATCCGGTTGAAATTAGGACTTATAATGTGACTCCCGTCTTAAAAATAGCAAGCTCTCGAAAATTGTTTTTCTCATTATTAACCTGTTCTCCGCTTGCTACACGAATAATGTATTGTACAAAATCCTCCAATACTACGTCAGGTGATACGTCTTCTAGCAACCTTCCTGCATCAAAATCAATCCAGTGCCGTTTATTTTCAAATAACGCAGTATTTGTAGATATTTTCATCGTTGGAACAAAGGAACCGAAGGGCGTCCCCCTCCCTGTAGTGAAAAGAACCATATGACAGCCAGAAGCACCGAGCGCAGAAGAGGCAACTAAATCATTCCCAGGTGAACTTAATAAATTCAACCCTTTTTCTTTTATTATGCCGCCATATTTTAGTACATCAACAATGGTTGCCGAGCCTGCCTTCTGGGTACAGCCAAGCGATTTATCTTCAAGCGTTGTAATTCCTCCATCTTTATTGCCAGGTGACGGATTTTCATAGATCGGTTGTTTATAATCAATAAAATACTGTTTAAAATCATTAATCAAATGCACAATTTTATGAAAAATTTCTTCATTTTTCGCACGTTCCATCAATATTTTTTCTGCACCAAACATTTCTGGTACCTCTGTTAAAACAGTTGTCCCACCTTGTGCAATTAGAAAATCCGAAAATCTTCCGAGGAGCGGGTTCGCCGTTATACCGGAAAAACCATCAGATCCCCCACATTTTAATCCAATTTTCAACTCTGACAGGGAAATATCTTCCCGTTTATCATCTCTTGCTGCTGCGAATATTTCCTTCAAAGCTTGAACGCCGGCATCAATTTCATTTGATACTTCCTGAGAAACTAGGAACCTCGTCCGTTCTTGATTGTAATCACCAAGGGATGCTCTTAATTCTGGAAGTTCATTGTTCTCACAACCGAGCCCCATTACTAGAACGCCACCCGCATTGGGGTGTTTTACTGCGTTCCCAAGGATGATTTTTGTATTTTCATGATCATCGCCGAGTTGTGAACATCCGTATTGATGTTTTAGTACAACAATGTTTTCAAATGGCGCAATATCGCCTACTTCTGCTTTAAATTCCTGGATTATCATTTCTGCAATCCCATTAACACAGCCAACAGTCGGAACAATCCACAGTTCGTTCCTAATTCCGACATCGCCATTTTCACGGCGATAACCTTTAAAAGTTAATGGTCTTTTATCTATCTGTTTTCCGATTAAATTTTGCTGAAACTCGTATTCTTCTAAATCATCGAGATTCGTTTTCGTATTATGTGTATGAATATGGGCACCTTTTGGAATAAACTCAGTTGCATGACCGATTGGATATCCATATTTAATAATATTCTCACCGCTAGGAATATCACGTATCGCTATTTTATGTCCCTTGATTACATCATCAACAAGAATAATATCCAAATCTTGATCGCTTATTCGCTCACCTTTATTGAAATTTTTCAAGGCAACGATGACATTATCACGATGATCTATCGATATAAACTCTCTCATATGCTCTCCCTCCTTTACTACACTTTTTCTATTACTATATTTTTTAGTGCAGATTGCATTCCATTGCGCTCGATTTCAAGCAAATGCATCCAAACCGATTCAGTTAAACCTTGTATTTCGTTTAAATCCTGGTCCCACAATTTTTCATATGCTAATACGGATTTAACAATTTCTCGAAGCGCCTGATCCGATCCTTCATGGCTAGACCATATCTTCTTGAAAAATGCTAAAATAGTCTCCTCATCTGACAACTGAATGTCTTCATCTCCACGTTTCCCTCGATAAAACGCAATCCAAGCGCCCAGCGCAAATGCTATGCGCTCTGGGACTTTCTCGTACTTTTCAACATATGAAAGTAACACAGGCAAATTTCGGGCTTTAAATTTAGCCATTGCATTTAAAGAAATAGAAAGCAAGTAATGCTGTATAAATGGGTTGGAAAATCGACTCAAAACATCCTTCGTAAACGCCTTCATTTCTGCTTCCGGCAAGTCTGTTCCTGGTATCACTTCTTCCAATATTAGCTCTTCTACAAATCGCCTTGTTTCCGGATCTTCCATCGTTTCTCCAACTGTTTCTAAACCACATAAATATGCAATCGGTGTCATCGCTGTATGGGCCCCGTTCAAAATATATACTTTACTTTCGCGAAACGGTGCTAGATCTTCTACTATTTTTACATTTAAGCCGACCTCTTCGGCAGGAAACTCTTCCCTCAAAAAATCCGGCCCTTCAATCGCCCATAAATGGTACTGCTCACCCGTGACAATAAGTTCATCGCGATACCCTAGCTCAGCTTCAATTTCTTCCATCTGATCTTTTGGAAAGCCGGGAACAATTCGGTCAACAAGACTATTGCAAAAATAATTAGCTTCTTTAATCCAGTCGGCGAAGTTAGCTTCTAATCCCCAATCGTCAGCAAGCTGAAGAATAATCTCCTTTAACATATCCCCATTTCGATCAATCAGCTCACAAGGAATAATAATTAAACCTTTACTTTTATTCCCCTTAAAATACTGGAAGCGATGATATAAAAAGGCTGTCAATTTCCCAGGAAAGCTGTTTTGTGGGCGGTCATCCAAACAATCATCAGCGTCATACACAATGCCTGCTTCCGTCGTATTAGATACGACAAACCGTAAATCCGGACTTTTAGCAAGTTCTATGTATTCATTATATTGTTTGTGCAAATTTAGAGCGCGGCTTATTGAATGGATCACTTCATATTCTTTAACAGGTTGATCATCAACAATCCCTTGCAAACAAAGTGTATATAAACCGTTCTGGCGATTGATTTTATCCGCAGTTCCACTATTGGTCGATTGTACGGTGACGACACTGCCATTAAAATTGCTTTCTTTATTCATGCGATCAATCATCCACACTGTAAAGGCACGAAGGAAGTTGCCTGTACCAAATTGAAGCACTTTTTCTGGGTACACATGTTTTTGCATCATTAATTTTTTCATTTTATTGGCACCTCGTTTATCTTACTCAAATTGAAAATAGTTTTCTGCATTGTGATAACAGATTCCTTTCACAATATCTCCTAACATATCTAAGTCGTAAGGCACTTCTCCACTTTCAACCCAGCTGCCAATGAGGTCACAAGCAAGACGACGAAAATATTCATGTCTTGTATAAGAAAGGAAGCTTCTCGAATCCGTAAGCATACCGATAAAGCGGCTAAATAAACCAAGGTTCGCCAACGCCTTCATCTGATCAAGCATACCGTCCTTTTGATCATTAAACCACCACGCCGTACCAAACTGGATTTTCCCTGGAATGCCCCCCCCTTGGAAATTTCCAATCATCGCTCCAATGATATAATTATCATTTGGATTCAAAGAATAGAGAATTGTTTTTGGCAGCGCTTCCTTTTTATCGAGAGAATCAAGTAATCGGGACAATGGTTTAGCCAGTGCAGTATCATTAATACTGTCAAAGCCGACATCTGGGCCAAGTCTATTAAACATTCTCGTATTATTATTACGAAGTGCATGCATATGAAATTGCATCACCCAGTTTAGCCGTGCATAATTTTGTCCTAGAAAAACCAATGTATAAGATTTATATTTTCTCTCTTCTTCTAATGACACTTTTCCACCTTTTAACGCTTTTGCAAAAATAGCTCCCGCTTCTTCTTTAGAAGTTTTTTCATACATCATGACATCAAGCGCATGGTCAGAAACACGGCCTCCAAGTGAATGGAAGAATTCAATCCGAGATTGTAGAGCAGTTAAAAAGGTATCAAAATCGGTAATGTTTATTCCAGATACATCCCCTAGCTTCTCAACCCATTCGTTATAGCCATCATGATTAATGTTCAATCCTTTATCAGGTCGGAAACTAGGAAATACTTTCACTTCAAAATCATCATCTTCCCGTAACTTCTGATGGTATTCCAATGAATCGATAGGGTCATCTGTCGTACAAATGACTTTTACATTAGATTTTGTAATTAAATCCCTTGCACCAAAACCTTCTCCACTTAGTTGTTTATTAACAAGCTCCCAAATTTCAGGGGCAGTTTTCTCATTTAAGATTGTGTCGATTCCGAAAAATCGCTGTAGCTCTAAATGTGTCCAGTTATACAACGGATTACCAATCGTCATTGGCACTGTTTTGGCCCAAGCCATAAATTTATCGTAATCATTAGCATTCCCTGTAATAAACTCCTCTTCAATTCCATTGGCACGCATGACCCTCCACTTATAGTGGTCACCATACAGCCATGCTTCCGTAATATTTTTGAACCTCTTATTCTCGTAAATCTCCTGGGGACTTAGGTGACAATGATAGTCAATAATGGGCATATCTTTCGCAAACTTGTTATAAAGCTCAGCTCCTGTTTCATTCGTTAATAAAAATGACTCGTCCATAAATTTCTTCATCTTCTTCACCTGCAATCAGTTTATTTTTTTAAATTTATTAATCTTTATACTATTCTATTATTTTTATAAAAAATATGCCAGGACTGAAAGTCTGGCATACTTTTTATCCGTAAAATTAAGAGCCAGAACTCCACAGCTCTTTCAAACTTTGAACATAGTCAGTCAGCGACAGCTTTGCTTCAGGAGATATGTCATCTTGCTTCGTCTTGTTGTTTATCTTCTTCAAGAAATCATCTAAGCTTTTTTCAGCCTGCTTCATATGTCCCTTTTCCGAATGATGCTGCGCTTGTTCTGCCGTGTTTCTTAGCTGGGAGATTAACGGCTGCTTAATATCTCCAGAACTTTCGTAAGAAGCAAGAATTTGCAGCAACGTGTCTACATCGGGCGCCGCTGGAGCAGCCGCACGATTAACTGTAATCATATAGATGTTTTCGGTTATTCCGTCTGCTGCTGTCACTGTTACTGTTACAATGTTCGACCCAACCTCCAAGTTATTTCCACCACTCACCACAACAGTGGCATCCGCATCTGCAGCAGTAAACGTTACTTTTACGGAAGTTGTTTCGTTCGGCACATCAACAGTATATTTGAACTGATTGGCGTCAAACCCGCTCACCGTTTCCTCGCCGACTTTCAAATCGCTTAAATCAGCGTTTGATGACAGTTGCTTCGTTTGCTTGAACAAAGGGAAGCCATTATTTTCATCGATCTCCCAAATATTTGCGAAATCCCAGCCAACATACGTTGCTTTTTGTTTCAGCTCAGCTGTCGTTTTTCCGATTCCGCAATCATTGATTGTTAAACCGGAACCGCAAACTTTAGGCGTTTGCCCAGCTGTATCGGTATTCCAATATGAGTTAATCACTTTTCCTGCGGCAAGTTCCGCGATAAAACCGCCGGATGCTGGATTTGTTGCTGTTATGATCTTAACTGTTCCGGTAAAATAGGATCGATTAATCTGCAGGTCGATGCTACTTGAACTGCTTTGCATACGTCCTACAAATCCGCCGGCTACGTTATTACCAGTAACATCCGCATGAACATAACTATCATAAATACTTACACGCGTATCTCCAACTAGACCTCCGATGTTTTTTCCGGATCCATTAATTGTACCGGTAACGGAGGCGTTTCTGATTTCACCATCGCCGTCCATATAGCCCGCTAGTCCGCCGACGTAGTTTTTACCTTTTACATCGACATTCGTCAAACCAATATTTTTAATCGATCCTCCCCAGGTTACATAACCGAAGAGACTTGCAAAATCGGTATCGGATCGCTCTATCCGTAAGCCGTTAATTACGTGGCCTTTACCATCGAAATTGCCTATAAATCTTGATTTATCAACACCGATCGGCATCCAGCCCTTGCCATCTTCTTCACTGAAATTCGATAAGTCAATGTCCTCTAATAAAATATAGTGGGCGGTCTTGTCGAGCCTCATTTTATTCAGCTCTTCTGCAGTATTGATTTGGTAAGGATCAGTCTCCGTACCAGAACCGGCCATAAGTGCAGCTTCGCGGTTAATGTTGATTGTATAAGTTTGAGTGGTTACTTTATCCCCCGCCGTCACAGTAATCACAAAGGTATTTATTTCTCCTGCTTTCAATACATGATCCCCAGTAATTTCAACCGTGGACTTTTCCTCCATCGGGATCGCATCTAAATGTGCTTCGCTCACACTGTAAGGTACATCAATGTTATACATATGAGTACCCGGGGAAAACCCTCTGATTGTATCACCATTAATTTGGATATCGTTCAAATTGGCATTGCTTGATGCAGGTGGCACTGATCCACTTAATAACGGATAATCCTCCCCTTCATCAATTTGCCAGATGAAATTAAAATCCCAATTCGCATAAGTTGCTTCCTGTTTCATCTGAGCAGTTGTTTTACCTATTCCGCCAGCGCTCACTGTTTGACCTGAAGCATCGATATCCCAATAGGAATCAGTAACAACTCCGACACCATTGGTGTCATTTCCGATAAGACCGCCAACATTAGCGGAACCAGTTACTTTTCCTGTGGAATACGTATTCGTCGCTGACCCCGAATAAAGGCCAATCAGCCCACCGACATCATTATTGCCAGTTACATTCACTCGAGCAAAGCTGTCCGAGACAGGTCTTGAAATTTGTCCGCCTAACCCACCTACATATCTCGCTCCTTTAACAGTACCTGTAGCGTAGCTCGTTTTGATCGAGCCGCTTCCGCTCATATAAGAAACGAGTGCACCGGTATAATTTTTACCTTCAATATATACGTTTTCCAAAGCAACGTTTTTAATAGTAGCTTCATTGCCCGTGTAGCCAAATAAAGCAGAATGGTCGGAATCGGGTCGCTTTATAGTGAGTCCATTAATAATAAAACCATTACCATCGAATCCGCCCGAAAAGCGGTTACTTCCCGTTTGATCAATAGGGAGCCAGCCTTTCCCGTCTCCTGAATCGAAAAACGTCAAGTCTAGATTTGCGCCAAGTTTGTATTGGGCAGCAGGATTTTTTCGAATATTATAGAGGTCCTGTGCCGTCATGACCATGTATGGATCTTCCACCGTACCAGAACCGTCCATTACTGCGTCTAGATCTGGTTTAAGGATTCTTGATTTAATCGTAAAAGTGTCGCCTGAAGCCCCGGAACCACACTCGATACTTTCATCTTTGTGTGACGGTCCGCATACAAAGGTCCCTACTATTTCATCGTCTTTAAAATCAAGTTTTACTGCACCGAAATGATAAAACCTTTCGGCAGACCAAGGTGGTGGAGTACAGTTTTTAAATTTACAATCTGTTTCTTTATCAATTGATAATGTTGACCCTCCTGTACCTGCCACAACATGGAGTACACCGAAGGTTTTTTCTGGGTGGGTCCGTTCATAGTGGTGATCATGAGCAATTAAGTTGAGGGCGAATTTCGGATACTTTTTCGCCAAACCTTCCATAAGATCGGCTAATTCGGGATTACTTCCGTGGTAGCCGCTCGAATAGGTTGGTCTATGTCCGAATGTAACTACAAAGGTTATATTGTCATCGGCTTCCGCTTCTTCCATAATGACAGCAGCTTCGGAGGCCCAGCTTGACCAAGAAGAATTGCCAAATGGCTCGGGGTAAGCGATAAACCGCGTATTTCCATAATCAAACCAATACCAATCTCCCGGAATTCCTTGCGTCGGAGTGTTGCTGCTCATCCCTTTATCGATTTGTGGATTAGGCAAGTCGAAACGTCCCTTATAATTAGTCAAATCATCAAAAGCACTTTGCCATTCATGATTTCCCCAGTTAGGCATATAAGGCGTTTCCCTGCTCCAAACCATGACATCGTTGAAATGGGCATTCACTGATTCCTGCCCTTCTTGATCCCCATAAGTAAAATCTCCTAACCCTAAATAAAGATCGGGATTCAAAGATGCGATGAGTTCATTTACAAACTTTGCATTTGAGAAACGAATGGAAGCACCGACATCTCCTGTCGTAACGACGGAAAAACCAGAGCTGCCAGCTTTCGGCGCCGTATGGAATGTGTAATCCTTTCCGTCATCAATCGTATAATGATAAGTTGTGCCCGGTTTCAATCCCGTAATTTTAGCCTCACGAAATAATCCATCAACAGGAGTTCTTGGTTTAACGATCGGATCTCCGGCTTTCACCGATTGATCGTATGTATTCGCCTTCTCACCAAATTGAATCGTATCAGGACCGTACACCCAATCAAACGTAACTGAGTCGGGACCCGTGATTGTGTAGTGAATTTGTTCTGCGGGCTTTACCTCCGCAGCTTCAGCTGAATGAGGTGCGGATAATGGTACGATTCCAAGCGAGTTCGCCAATAGCATGACGAATAAACCAATCATGGAAAAAAATCTTGCTTTCCCCTTTTTCATAAACACACCTCCACATAATATTAAGTGCCAAATTATAGTGTAATAGTAGATTATTAATTTAATTTCCTATATTTGTTAATATGTCGTTAATATTTGATTAACGTCTCGTTGTGGGAAATTTTAAGAATCATAGAAGTCCCGATTTCACGCCCATTTATTGAGAACGGGCGTGAAAATCAGGATCATTTAACTACTTTGATACTTCCGAAAGCCTATTTAGACCAGGCTTTCATTAGAGCTTGGGCTGCATTGGTAAGACTGTCTTTAGCATCTGGGGTAACATTCTTTTGTTTTTGAGCGTTATTCAAATGCTTTAGGAAGTCCTCCATTTTTTTGACAGCTTGCTTATTTGACCCTTTATTGAATTGATGAACTGCCTGATCAAGGCTATTCCTCAATTGATTAACTAAAGGTCCGTTCACTTTTCCTGAAGCAATATATTGGTCTAGTAAATTTTGCAATGCCTCTAATTCAGCAACTTGAGGTTCACCGTCTTTGTACTTACTATAATCAAAGTATCTTACATGATGGGAAGTTCCAGGTGTAACGATAAAAACTTGTGAAGGATCATGCGGGTTCATCTCAACATCTCTAACATACGGCCATGATAAACCTTCATTAACCTTTTTCCATGTTTCACCGCCGTCAACCGTCAACCATGCACCGCTAGATTCAGGAACTCCTCCAGCGATCCAGACATTGGCCGATCCAGCAATAATAATATTCTCATCTAGTGGATTGACGTCAAATCCTCTGATAAACTCATCTTCAAAAATCTTTTCCCACGTTTTGCCGTGATCCGTACTGCGATACAATCCAGGAGAATTGTTATTCGTCCCGTCATCATTTTGGTAAGGTCCTATAGCTAGGAATACATGCTCAGGATTTTGTTTAGAAACGACAATCTTTTGTACTCCTTCAAATTCGACGCCTCCGACTTGTTCCCACGTCGCGCCCTTATCTGTAGAACGGAAGAATCCATCCGCACCGCCTGCATAGACGTAATTACCATCCGTAGGATCAACTGCTGTTGCAGCTGTACGATCAGGATTGACATCCCAAGTTTCAAAACCGTTATATTCGTAAGGGCCCTTTCCAGTTGCTTCTCTCATATCTAAAACTTGTTTCCAACTTGTACCGTCATCTACGCTCTTAAAGACGGTATCATCCGCAACGACATACAAAGTACGGTTATTGATAGGACTCGTTTTATCAAGTGATAATCCGCGAATAGCAGCACCATTTTGGTAGCTATTCCATCTTGGTGATTCCGACTTTGGAAGACCTTTATGTGATTCTACCCAACTGCCGTTTGCCCCATAATCTGTACTCTTAACGAGAATTTGGTCCACGTAATAGCCGCCAAGACCGGCCCATACGACATTCTCACGATCCGGATCGGGTAAGATCGCTTGGGCTTGACCGCCGATTCCTTTCCAATCACTAACAAATCCATCTTGGTTTGAGTGTTGCCAAGACCGACCATTATCTTTACTTCTCCAAAATCCGATATCCGCGTTTCCTGTGTAAATGATATTTGGATTTGCTTCACTAATTTTAAGTGAAAAAGATACAACGTTACTTACACCAGTCGTCGAATACCAATTTCCTTCCTCATCTGTACGAGAAGTGGATGCCGCCGATTTAAAACTTCTTGCACCATCATCGGATCTAAATACCCACTGAGAATCAACCCAGAAGTATGAATCTGGATTTGCCATAGACGCCGCAATCGTCTTGACGTAAGCTGGGGAAGTAGAATAATAGTGATGAATCGCCCCTAATTCAAACGTCCCTGGTTTCGTTGCCTCCGCGATGAGTTCAAATCCTTCTGCTGCTTTATCTGAACGATATTCATACACTTTTGGGTAATTTCTCAGTTCCTCGCTTGGCTTTGTATCTGACCAGCCACGAATGTCAAACAGTCTTACGACTGAATTACCTTTTTCTTCTTTTACTTTAACGATTCCGAATGTTTTCGTTAATTGTTCCCACGTCCATTTACCGTCTTTAAATGTTCCTTTATAAAGTCCTGTACCTGGGAGGTTCAAGTTTCTTCTATTCCCTTTAGAAACATACAGTACATTTGGATCAACAGGGTCTAATTCGAAGTCGGATACATACCTCATAAATAGAGGCTCCTCGATCGTGCCAGTTTTTTGGTACGCCGCTCTATATTCCCCGTTTGTATGCAAGTAAAATTGCTGCTGACCGTCCGCATCGTACAAAGGTAATCCCATACCATTGTCTCCGCCATATGCCGGGTATGAATGCATGTCGCCTGCAACAATTTCCCAATCCTTCCCTCCATTTACAGATTGATAAATAGAGCTTTTCGGTCCTTCCCAATACAATCCAGTTTCTTCCGTGAATTGATCTGGCTGTGAAAGGATGTATAAGTTATCCGGATTGGTGTAATCTACAACGATTTTTTGTACACGCATATTTTCGTTAAACTTAACGAGTTTGTCTTTATCATCGTATTCATTAAGGAATACTTTAACTGGATTCCACGTCTCTCCTCTGTCTGTTGTCTTGAAGATGACTGCATCGGTTCCTTCCCAGTTATGGTGAGCGGCCGCATATCCAATGTTCGGATTTGACTTTGAGAAAGTCATCGAAGTAAAGTAAAGCAACGCGCCGTCTTCGGCATCACCCCACTCATCATGCACATCACCGAGCGGATCCTTATACTTCGTGCCGATTTCACCTGGTTTTAAATCTCTGATGACTTTAAATGTTCCTGTTCTTTTCCAAGGATCCCAGTCTTCTGATAGAATTGGATAAAATTGATGGCCGCCGTCGTCACTCTTGTACATAATATCTTCAGCACCAATGAAAACGACATTCGCATCATCTGGAATAAATCCGACCATACTTGTGTGGTTATGATACACTAAGCCATTCCAGTAGCCTCTGTTTTCCCATGTTTTTCCGTTGTCATAACTTAAATATGGACCAGACAAGTCTGAAGCTGCTACGGCAATACCGTGTGGATATTTCTCACTTGCAGGTCCCGCTCCTACGGAGAAGAACGCTCCACCAGCACCCGGTTCTACCATTTGCCATTGATCAGGTTTTTGAAAATCATTACTATTAGTTGGTGCCGGAGTCTTTTCAGCGGCTGCAACTGAAGCCAACTGAACAAACAATCCAATTACAAGCAGGAAAGAAATTATCTTAAATAACCGTTTCTTCATTATTTACCTCCTTCAGTTTTTAAAAATTTGAACCGTACCCTTTTAAAATGCAATTGTAATCATCATCACTCCTTTAAACTAGACAACGATGCATTATGTGTAAGCGTATACATATTTGTAGTTGGGATATTAATTCAATTTTCAACATATTGAATATACTTTTAAACTATCACAATATCACATGGTTATCATGGTTAAATAGTCCTATTTTATTTGCATTCCGATTTGTATTTCTGAATGACGAACAAAAAACCAACGCAGATTATATTCAATCTGCGTTGTGATAGTCTACCACGTATGAAGTAACTCTTTTACTTGTTTATTTAAAGCTTCCTTTGCCTCTATTGAAACATGTTTTTTCATTGCTGGATTGTTCAAGTGCTCCAAGAAATCTTCCATTTTCTTCGCAGCCTGTTTGGTTGAGCTTTTGTTTAATTGATGCTCAGCCTGATCCAATCTATTATTCAATTGATTTACTAGCGGGCCAGTCAGATCCCCAGAGGAGATATAGCCGTCAATTAAACTACGAATCGCTTGGATACTTGGTACAGGTTCTTCGCCTGGTTCTTCTCCCGGTTCACCCGGCTCTTCACCTTCTTCAACATTCGGCAGCTGAAGAATTGGGTAACCCTTATTTCCATCCATCTTCCAAACATTATCGAAATCCCAATCGACAAACGTTTCCTGCTTTTTCATATCTTCCGTCGATTTTCCGATTCCAGCTGCACTATCCGAACGATTGGAGGCATCAATATCCCAATAAGAGGAAATAACCTCTGGGGATCTCGACATTGTGCCGATTAATCCGCCCCCATTTGATGATACTTTCCCTGCAGAATAGGCGTTAGTGAGTTTACCTCCGTTAAGTGCACCAATTAATCCACCGACTGAAGTGCCTGTACCCGTTACATCAACTACGGCAGCAATATTTGTTATTGTCGGGTCATATGTTTGGGTTCCACCGATGAGTCCCCCTACATTATTCTCGCCTTGAACTGAACCGGTAGCATACCACTTATCGTACGTTCCTCTTTGACCTGAGCTCGGATTCAAATACGACGTTACTGCTCCTACATAGTTTCGTCCTGTAATATTTACATCTTCTAACCAGATGTTTTTGAGTGTCGCAGAATAATAGATATAACCGAACAAACCTACATGATCCATTTCCGGGCGATTGATCGTTAACCCTTTAATCTTATAACCGTTGCCGTCCAAAGTTCCCATGAAAGACCCACCGCTCGTACCATCGGAGATTGGCATAAATCCTTTCCCGTCATTGTTCTTATCAAAATTTGTTAAGTCAATATCGGCGCCAAGTTTGTAATAAGCACCCTTATCTCTACGAATCCCATCGAGATGGATTGGTGTCATAATGATATAAGGGTTATCTCCTGTTCCTTCGCCTTCCATGATCTCCTCAGGTTTTAAAATATATGGGCCGCGAACAATTAATAAAATGTAGAGATGTTTCGAACCATCTTCAGCTGTAACCTTCATCGTGACGGTATTATCGCCTACACTTAAGTCTTTCAACATTCCATTTTCGAGTTTGAGATTACCTAGCGCTTTCGTTTCTAATGTTGCACCCTGATTGTCTTTTTCAGCTGCAAAAGACAAGGATGTCGTTTCATATGGGACGTGTACTGTATAGTTCAGACGCTCTTGTGAAAAACCTTCAACCTGTTTTCCATCTACCTTTAATTCTTTCAAATATCTATTTGGCGATGCTTCTGATTCATCGCGAATCACCGTAACGCTGTATACTAATTCACTTCCGTCTTGGGCAATGACCTTAGCTTGAATCAGATTTTCACCATCATTCAACTTTCCTGCACCGCTAATTTCAACTGAACTATTTGGATCTGCGAGTAGTATAGCGGATAAGATTGCCTTATTTTCATTGTTCGGGACGCTAACTTTGTAATCTAATTGATTTGGATTGAAATTATTTAATGGTTTTCCGTTCAATTCTAATCCGAGCAAACGTGCATTAGCCTTTGATTCTTGACGCAAGACTTTAAGTTGTGGATAATCTTTTTCTTCGTCAATGTCCCAAATCATTCCGAAATTCCAGTTTACGAATGTTTTTTGCTGTTGCATTTCCTTTGTTGTTTTACCATCTCCACCTGCAGATTTAGCTGGACCTATTTCTTTGTCCCAATAAGAATTTGTAACGGCAACCGATGACGTAGATCCAATCAGCCCACCACCATTGGTAACTTCTCCAGCGGCATAAGTAAAGTTAATATTTCCTGCAGCAGCGGAAGATGATGTTCTACCGACAAGTCCCCCGGCATTTGAAGTTCCGTTTACTCTTACTTTTGCATAACTATTGAATATTCTAGAATGCTGGAGATCCCCAACTAACCCTCCGACAGCAGAAGTGCCGGTGACTTCTCCTTTAGCGTAGCTGTTTTCTATTAAACCGCCACTACTAGAGTTCATCAGGCCAACAATGGCACTAACATTGCTTTTCCCTTTAATCTTTACGTTTTCCAACGAGATATTTTTGATTGTAGGGTTAGATACATATCCAAATAAACCAACCTCATTTTGATCGCGATTGATAGTCAGCCCATTTATAATAAAGCCATTCCCATCTAAAGATCCTGAAAAAATGTTATTACTGTCACCGATTGGCTTCCAACCGAATCCGTCCCCGGCATCGAATTTGCTTAAATCAATATCGGCCCCGAGCTTATAATGGGCAGTTACATTCTTTCTTATATTATTTAAATCGTCCGCAGTCATGACAATATACGGATCTATAGCTGTTCCAGCACCCTCTAACCCCTCTCCTGAATGGGGGGAAGCACGGTGGACGTTAATCGTATACGTTTCTTTCTCGCCATTTTTTGGAGTTACCGTCACTGTTACTGTATTTTCGCCTTCTTTTAAGTTGTCTCCACCGTGAACTTCTAGTTTCGCATCTGCATTTGATTGTAATTTAGCTGTCACAGTTACGGATGTTGCGGCATTTGGTACATTTACTTTATATTCATGCTGACTAGGTTTAAACCCGCTTACGGTATTACCATCCACCTTTATATCACTTAATGATGGCGATTCTTCCTTTTCGGGGGTTCGAGTTTTAACTACAAATTCATCGATGACTTCGCCTATTTCACAATCAACATCGTTAATTCCTCCTCCAGGAGGTCCACAGACGAATTGCCCTTTAATTTCGTTCTCTTCAAAATCCAACTTCACAACACCATAATGGAAGAACCGCTTAGCCGACCAATCAGGTGCCGGACATTGTTTCCATAAACAATCATCTTTACCCGGAATATGAAGACCCGCTCCTCCGGCCCCGGAAATAATCGTGACTACACCGTCAGTTATGTCTTGGGTTGTTCTTTCATAATGGTGATCATGTCCACTTAAATTCAGGATAAACTTTGGATACTTATTCGCCAAATCCCTAATGATATTTTGTAGACTCATATCACTATCACGGTATCCCGTTGACCATGCCTGTCTATGCGTTAATGTTACGATAAACTTAATATCCGGATCATTTTCAGCTTGTTCAAATAATGGTTCAGCTTGAGTTTTCCAATTATTCCATGTCGATGAACCAGCATAAGGCTCAGTCATCGCAATAAAACGGGTATTACCATAATCAAACCAATACCAATCTTTTCCGCAACAACTAATGGCCGGAGAAGTAGCTTCAGTTCGTGAGTTCGGTAAATCAAACCGCCCCTTATAATTACGCAAATCATCCCATTCTTGCACATCCCATTCATGGTTGCCCCATATCGGCATAAAAGGGATCTCTCGACTCCACTCCATCACATCGTTAAAATATTGATTGACAGATTCCTGTGAATAATCGGGCGGCCCTGCATTCGCGTATGTATAATCGCCAAGGCCGATATACATGTCAGGATCAAGACTTTTAATTAATTTATTCATCGGTACGGCCGAATCATAGTTTGCCGATGATCCGATATCTCCTGTCGCTACAATCGAGAAGCCGGAGCTCCCATGTACCGGTGCAGTTTTAAATGTAAAGTCCGGACCGTCTCCAATCGAATAATGATATTCAGTATCAGGTTCTAAATTTACTAATTTAGCCTCTCTCCATGGTCCTGGCGAAGATCTTGGGGTAATATCGGGTTCCCCTGCCCTAACTTCATGATCGTAATTGCTTGTTTTTCCGTATCTAATTACATCCGATCCTTTGTGCCAGCTAAAAGTTACCGAGTTCGGACCTGTGATTGTGTAATGAATCTGATCAGCTTGCTCCGCAGCGTATGCTACGTCAGAATTCATAGGTGGTCCGAATACTTGTACATTTGCCAATAACATAGTAATTAAAAAAATCTTAGAAATAATTGAAACTACATTTTTCTTCATGACCAAATACTCCTCCACATATTAGTAAAATGCCAAATTATACTGTACTAGTAAATTATTAATATCACTTCCTGTATTTGTTAATAGGTTGTTAATATTTGGTTAATGTCTCGTTGTAAATGGATAATTATTAGTGAAGATAGTTTAGTAGTTGGTGATCCCGGTTTCACAAATGTGAAAACCGGGATTTTTGATGTTTGCAAATAAATATTATTTTGACCAGATTTGAATAAGCGCTTGGGCTGCTTTATTAAGTTCTTCTTTAGCTTCTGAAGTGACGTTATTTTTTTGTGGAGGATTATTCAAATGCTTTAAGAAGTCTTCTATTTTCTTAACTGCTTGCTTATTTGAACCTTTATTGAATTGATGGACCGCCTGATCAAGGCTGTTATTCAATTGATTAACCAATGGGCCACTTACTTCCCCTGAAGCAATATATTGGTCAAGTAAATTCTGCATTATTTGTAACTCGTCGGCATCATCTGTCTTGTACTTACTAAAATCAAAATATCTGACATGATGAGATGTCCCCGGCGTGACAATAAATACTTGTGATGGATCATGTGGATTGAATTCTACATCCCTAACGAACGGCCATGACAAACCTTCGTTTACTTGCTGCCATGTTTTTCCTCCATCAACTGTCAGAAGTGCTCCGTCTGATTCCGGTGTTCCTCCGGACATAAATACATTGCTTGATCCCGCCATAATAATGTTCTCATCATGTGGATTTACATCAAAGCCTCGCAAAAATTCATCTTCCAAGATGAGTTCCCAATTGGCTCCTCGATCTGTACTGCGATATAATCCTGGAGAACTGATGAGGTCCCCGGAGTCCTCGTCATAAACTTGACCGATAGCAGCATAAACATGCTCAGGATTTTGTTTGGAAATCACGATTTTCTGAACCCCGGCAAATTCGGAACCTCCGATTTGCTCCCACTTAGTTCCTGCATCATTTGAACGGAAAAGTCCATCCGCTCCGCCTGCATACACATAATTTCCATCCGTATGATCAACAGCTGTTGCCGCTTGACGATCGGCTCTATAATCTGATTGGTAAGGATACGGTTTCTTGCCCAATACCGCTCTCATATTTAAAGACTCTTTCCACGTTTCACCATCATCAACACTTTTGAAGACGATATCATTGGCTACAACGTATAAAGTACGGTTATTCGTTGGACTTGTTTTATCAACCGAAAGGCCACGTAGAGCGGATCCAGTTTGACTTCCTCTTGTATTTGTTTTTGGAAGTCCTTCGCCCGAACTCTTCCAAGTCCCTAGTTTTCCATAGTCGGTACTTTTGATCATAAGCTGTTCTACGTATGCTCCGCCGAGTCCGGCCCACACAACATTAGGTCTTTCCGGGTCTAGTGCGATCGCCTGGGCTTGTCCTCCGTAATAAACCCAATCGGCAATATAGCCATGCTCGTTCGCATGTTGCCAAGATCGGCCATTATCAAGGCTTCGCCACAGTCCTATATCAGCATTACCAATAAATACGATGTTCGGATCTGCTTCACTAACTTTTAGCGTAAAGGAAACGACATTACTTACTCCAGTTGTCGTATACCATTTACCATCCTCATCTTCATGATGAACCGTCGAACCTGCTGACCTGAAGTTTCTAGCCCCGTCATCTGACATATAAACCCACTGACCATCACCCCAATAGTAAACATCCGGATCTGCCATCGATGTAGCAATCGTCTTAGAGTAAGCACTCATGGAAGAATACCAATGGGTAATACCGCCGAATGTAAAATTAAGTGGAGATGCTACTTGAGTCCAAGTTGCTCCCGCATCAGTTGATTCCCAAACTTGCGGATAAGAGCGGTTTTCTGGCTTCGTATTAGCCTCGCTCGTTCCTTCCCAACCGTTGAAAATAATCCGTCTAACAATTGTCTTATCAGGATCATTATCAACAGCTTTTAATTTAATTGCACCAATTCTATTATCGATAAGCTTCCATGTTGAACCGCCATCTGTGCTTTTGTATACACCATTTCCGGGAATACTCGTGCTGCCTCTCGCTCCTTTTACTGCGTATAGGATGTTTGGATCGACTGGATCCATTTCAATGTCGAGCATATTCCGGACAAATCTAGGTTCTGTAATAGAACCACTATTTCTTGTCATCGCTACAGCGTTCCCATCACTATTCACCGTATAGACCGCAGAGCCATCGTTATTATAGAGAGGTATTGTACTAGAAATATTATAAGTGAGCATATCCCCTCCAACGAGAGTCCAATTCACTCCGCCATCCGTAGACTTATAAATGGCATTTTGGGGGCCTCTACCAGCACCTCTTGAGCCTGTAAAACCATCCGTCTGAGACAGTATATATACGATATTTGGATTCTTGTGATCTACGACAACTTTTTGTACTCTCTTATCTTGAAGAAATTTTACCAGTTTTCCGTCTTGATCATATTCGTTAATAAAGGCCTTAACTGGTGACCATGTTTCTCCTCTATCCGTAGTCTTAAAGATAATCGCATCTGTACCTTCCCAGTCACTATGCGCCGCCGTGTAACCGATATTAGGATTAGATTTGGAGAAAGTCATCGCATTAAAGTAAAGGAGAGCACCATCTTCAAATGGTTCGTCCGCCCACCTATCATGTACATCTTGAAGAGGATGTTTATATTTTGTCCCGATCTCACCAGGCTTCAAATCTCTTACTACTTTAAATGTTCCTGTCCTTTTAAACGGATCCCAATCTTCAGAAAGAATCGGGTAAAACGTCTTGCCTTTGTCGTCACTCTTGTACATCATATCCTCAGCGCCAACAAAGATGGAACGTTCATCCTCAGGATCAAAGCCAACCATACTAAAATGGGTGTGGTATAAAATCCCTTCTGCGGTTCCTCTCGTTTCCCACGACTTTCCGTTATCATAACTAATATACGGTCCAGATAAATCCCCCGCTGCTACTGCAATACCTGTAGGACCTGCACCAACTGCGAAGAATGCTCCACCTGCACCCGGCTCAATCATTTTCCACTGATCGGGCTTTTGATAAGTATTATCTTTGGCAGGAGCTGCTGTCGCAACCGCCGACTGAAAAACCAATCCGACTCCAAGCAAGAAAGAAGTTGCTTTCAATAACGTTTTCTTCACGAGATCGATCCTCCCTTTAATTATTTCGTGCCAAGACATTTATTCCCCATATCACTCTCCTTAAAATAGACAACGAAGCAATCATTGAAAGCGCATACATATCTAAGTTTAATATATTGATTCATTTTTCAATATATAGAATCAACATTAACCTATCATGATACATTTGAACGGACAAGGTACTTTTTTCCCATTTGTTTGAATTTTAAAAATATTATTCAAAATTGCGAACAAAAAACAACGCAGAACTATTACTAGAATGGCCCTGCGTTGCTTTCTACCTTTTTATTCCCACAATTGCTTCAAACTTTGAACGTAATCCGTCAGCACTTGCTTCGCCTCTGGGGTTACATCTTTCGGCTTATTGTTTAGTTTTTTCAAGAAATCATCCAAGCTTTTTACCGCTTGTTTCATATGTCCTTTTTCCGAATGATGTTGAATCTGTTCTGCGGTGTTTCTTAGTTGGGAAGTTAATGGTTGCTTAATTTCTCCGGAAGTTTCGTAAGCCGCTACCATTTGCAGTAAGGGAGCAGCTTGTCGATCGTATTGTTCAAGGTTGCTCCACAGGGGGATTCGGATATTTCCATGAACTAAGATTCTTTGTGCGTGGAGTGTTTGTTAAGACTACCTTCGAAGAAACGTCAAGGTCTCGATAGCCATTTTCATCTTCTTTGAAGGCACTTGCGTTATCTTCTTGTTGTTCTGTTACTCCATCTATCGGAAGCATTTTGATTCCTTTGGAGGTGATTGATATACCGGACCCATTAACATCTATCACATGATAGCTGCTCACAACCCAGTCGGTATATTTTTCTGTGTATGTTTCGGCAATATCGTTATTATGACCGTATAAAGCATCAAACCCGCTGCCAGCTGTTCCGCCGGTAATATATGTTGTGCCGGTTCCGGGAACAGTTGTCACCTGATTGTTATTCATAAGCTTTGAACGCAAGTATAGGTGGTCATGTCCGGAAAGAACAACATCTATGCCACTTTCATCGAATGCGTCTGTGACAGTCTTCCAATATTCGGGCTGGGCAAGCCTCCCTAAGTATGGGCCATGATGCATTGCGACGATTCTCCACTTTTTGTCCTTCTCCTTCAATACTGACTTCATCCAGTCAAGCTGATCTTTAATCACCTTATCGCTTGAAAATGAAAAGCCCTTGTCACCCGTTTCGTCAATATTACTTATGTTGTCTGAGTAGTCAAGCACGAGGAAGATGGCATCACCGTATTCAAAGTAATAGGTGTTACCGTCAAGCCTTTGCTTAATTGCGCCTTTTGCAATAGGTTCCAATCCATTTGTTCCAGCACCTTTGTAAGCTGGCCCGTTCTTTGGAACGTTAATACGACCTTTAGCGGTAACCATATAGGGATCAATCGATTCCCAGCTTCCGGTTATTCGCGGATTGCCTTCATACTCATGATTACCTGTGGCAGAATAATATGGAGTGTTATACAAATATGGTTGTAGTGCGTAATAGTATGCGTCCCATAACTTGGTGTCGAATCCGAAGTCTACATTGTCACCCGTACTAATAATGAAGTCTATATTTGGATGATTTTTCATGGCAGTTTTTACTGCACGTCCCATAAAATGCTCATACTTTCTATAAGCCGTTTCAACGTCGATTCCACTTTCCTGTGAGTCGGTTATCCATAGAAATGAAAATTCATCTATATTTGCTGCAGGTGTTCTGAAGCTTGGTAGGTTCGTCGTATCAGTAACATGAACACCGCCATCACCTACGGAGTAAACGTATTCTGTGTCTGGTTCAAGTTCCAAAGATTCCGCTTTATGGCTAATAATCGGTGTGAGTTGCACTTCATTTTTATCATTACCCATAAAAGTTTCGTACAAGTCTCGCTGGTCAATCGGAAATGATTCACCTATAATCGTTTCAGTGAATATACCGTTAAAACCATCCTTTTTCGCATATTTAAGTACAGAATGAAGAATTGTCATATCTGAAGTCACCCAGTTGAATCTTGCTTTTACCGCGCCATTGTCTGCCGTGTCAAAGAGGAAAGTTACTGATGTAGGGATTGCGCTAACTGAACCTGGTGGTGGCGTTATTGACGGTATTTTATTCAACTTTATTGAGGGTTTCATAAAATTCGCACTCCTTTATATATTGATAGTATTAAAATACGAGATTTGTTTTTTAAAATAGCATATAAAAACAACGCAGAACTATAACTAAATAGATTCTACGTTGTTTTCAATTCTTTTTATTTCCACAAGTTTTTCAAACTTTGAACATAATCCGTCAGCGCCTGCTTCGCCTCCAGGGATATATCTTTCGGCTTATTGTTAAGCTTTTTCAAGAAATCATCTAAGCTTTTTACCGCCTGCTTCATTTGACCTTTATCCGAATGATGTCGAATCTGTTCTGCGGTGTTTCTTAGTTGGGAAGTCAGTGGTTGCTTAATGTCTCCAGAAGTTTCGTATGCTGTTAACATTTGCAGTAAAGCTTCCGGATTTGGATTTACATGTTCGCCAGGATTTTCAGGTTCTTCCGGGTCGACGGGTTCCCCTGGATCCTTAGGATCTTCCGGTAATCCATACTTATGATAATCAAAAGCCCTAACATGGTAGGAAGTACCTGGAGTCACAATAAATACTTGCGATGGGTCATGAGGGTTAAATTCCACGTCTCTCACCCATGGCCATGACAATCCATCATTTACTTGTGTCCAAGTGTTTCCTCCGTCAACTGACAGCAAAGCACCGCTTGAGTTAGGAGCCCCACCTGAAACAAACACATTCGACGATCCTGCGATAATGACACGATCATCTTTAGGATTTACCGCAAAACCTCTCAAATAATTATCCTTTAATACTTGTGTCCATGTTTCTCCACGGTCAGAACTGAAATATAACCCCTGGTTGGATCCATATGCAGCAACATACACATGTTCAGGATTTTGACGGGATACGACAATCTTCTGAATACCTTTCAATCCAGAAGGACCTGTTGGTTCCCAAGTAACTCCGGCATCAGTTGAACGGAATAAACCGTCCGCTCCCCCCGCATACACAAAATTACCGTCCGTCGGATCAACTTCCGTTGCAGCTTGGCGATCGGCGGATAAACTGTTAGCGTAATTAAATGGAGGTTGCGTACCTCTCATATTTAATACCTCTGCCCAATCGGCACCATCATTCACACTTTTGAAAACCTTATCGTCAGCAACGACATATAAAGTACGATTATCCTTTGGACTTGTTCGATCAATGGACAGCCCGCGTATTACTGCTCCAGGTTGAAAATCATCGGATCTTTTCTCCTTTGGAAGTCCACTATGCGATTCACTCCAAGTATTTAGCTTCCCGTAATCTTCACTTTTCACTAAAACTTGATCTTCGTAGTAGCCGCCAAGCCCCGCCCAGACAACATTCGGTCGTTCAGGATCAAGTGCAATTGCCTGTGCCTGGCCACCATAATATTGCCAGTCACTTAAAAATCCGTGTTGGTTCGCATGCTGCCATGATCTGCCGTTGTCTAGACTTCTCCATAAACCAATATCGGCATTTCCGATAAAAATGATGTTAGGATCCGCTTCACTAATTTTTAAAGTAAAGGAGACTACATTACTTACTCCAGTAGTCGTATACCATTTTCCATCCTTGTCCTCATGATGAACGGTCGACCCCGCTGATCGGAAACTTTTGCCTCCGTCATCAGACATATATACCCATTGATAATCTGCCCAATAGTAAACATCAGGGTCAGCCATCGATGTAGCAACTGTCCTAGAGAAGCCCCCGTTAGCATCATACCAATGCATAATCGCACCGTACTCAAAATTAGTCGCACCGGCAACTTTTTCCCACTTTTCTCCAGCATCAGCTGATTCCCAAACTTGTGGATAATTTCTATTGGCCACATCCAATGAATCTTCATCGGCACCTTCCCAGCCGCCGATAACAATACATCTCACAATTGTTTTACTTGCATCGTTATTAACCGCCTTCGTTTTGATTAAACCGATTTGATCGTTGATCTTCGTCCAAGTTGCTCCGCCATCTGTACTTTTATAAGTACCTGACCCAGGCATTGAAGAATCCCAGTACACCCCTTTGGAAGCGTATAAAATATTCGGATCCACTGGATCTATTTCGAAATCCATTACATGTCTTTGTAAAACAGGTTCGCTAAAAGTAGAGCCTTCCGAATATGATGCCGCTCTGCCATTTTCAACAACTCTTTGACCATTTTCATCAAACTTAGGCATTTCTTCATCAATATCACTGTAAGTTACAAGGTTATCAGTACCACCATTCAGAATACCCCATGTCGCTCCACCGTCAGTCGACTTATAGATCGCGGTTTGAGGTTTTCCCCAAGTAAAATGATCGTCCTGAGTGAGGAAATACACATTTTCTGGATTTTGATGATCAACAATGATTTTTAAAATCCGCTTATCTGCATTAATGACTAAGCTATTACCACTGCCCTCATTAACAAACGATTTCACAGGTTTCCACGTTTCTCCTCTGTCCGTCGTCTTAAAGATCATCGCGTCCACCGTATTATAAGTACTATGAGCTGCAGCATATCCAATATTAGGATTAGATTTTGAAAAAGTCATTGAAGTCCAGTAAAGCCTATTCGCTGAAGAGGACGGGTCTTTATAACCTTCAGTCGAACCCCTTACAACCTCAAATGTTCCAGTTCTTGTATCCCTGTTCCAATCCTTCGATAAGATTGGGTGAAAGTTGTAACCTTTATCATCACTTTTATACATGACATATTGCGAGCCTACATAGATGAGTTTTTCATCTTCTGTATCAAATCCAACCATGCTTAAATGAGCGTTATGAGTGATACCTTCTGCTTGTCCCCGATTTTCCCATGACTTCCCATCATCATAACTGATATACACACCAGATAAATCCCCAGCTGCAATGGCAATCCCAGTTGGGCCTGCACCAACTGTCATGAACGCCCCTCCAGCACCTGGTTCAATCATTTCCCATTGATCAGGCTTTTGATAATTTTCTTCTTTCGTAGGTACCGAAATAACTTCAGCAGGTGCTGCAGTTGCACCAGCGGTAGCCAACTGAATAAATAGTCCAGTCATTAACACGAAAGAGGTGATCTTAAATCGCTTTTTCTTCATTCGTTCATCCTCCCATAATTTTGATAGCGATAGGGTGTTAAACGAGCAGTATCGGATTTAAGCTATGTGTCATCCCTCCCTAAAATAGACAACGGAGCATAATTGTAAGCGAATACATATCTACGTTTGATATGTTGATTGAATATTCAGCATACCGAATCAACACAAAGTTACCATGATAGTCCTACTTGAACAAGGTACTTTCTTCCTATTTCAGTTCAAAAAAAAACAACACAGACTAGTCTGCGTTGTTTTCCTAACCGATATGAAGATGGTAAAATCCTCCTAATTAACCTTCTGTATTTCATATGTTCCATTCATACTCCCCGCTTATTCCCCCACACAAGTGCATGGAGCTGAGGGAGCACTTTTACATCTAATAATTCATCGTCTTCCGTCACTTTATCGATTAAAGCTTCGTATTTTTGCAGCAGATGGGAAACTAGCGCTTGATTGTCTACTGTTTTTGTATCATCATTGCCAACCTGTATAAAAAATGGCACTTCCGGATATCTGCTATGAATTTCTTTCGCGTAGACAAAATCAGCATCATCGAAAATAACCACTTTCAAGCTGAGATTTCCGATAAAGTCAGAAGAAAGCAGCTTATCATGTATGATCGTATCTAATATGTCAAAATTGGTTACCATACCTGAGCTTGGGGGCTTCGGCGAGATCGTAAGTTCATCAATAGAAAGCATCCAGTCTTGCCACTTAGACCCTTGAGTTTCTAAACAAGTCTTAATGTTTTTTCCCTTTAATAATCGCACTAGTCCAGCCAAATTTTTTAAAAGGGCTGGATTTCCTCCTGAAATCGTAACATGGGAAAATCCTTTGCCTCCAACATTCTGTAATTGGGCCCATATTTCTTCAGGATTCATTTGCTTAATTAGATCTTTTCCAGAACCATCCCATGTAAAAGCAGAGTCACACCACGAACAGGAATAATCACATCCGGCCGTTCTAACAAACATCGTTCGTTGGCCTATAACCATCCCTTCCCCTTGAATTGTAGGACCAAAAATCTCCATAACTGGAATTCTACTCAACTTCCATCCACTCCCGTCTTGCCTCTGCATAACTCGTTGGAGTTTCATAAAGTCGAACAAACTCCACTCTTGCTTCCTTGTATTGTTCTTGTCTTTCCAGTAATGATTCTTTCATTTTTTCATATATCCAGACCACGATGTTTTCTGCCGTTGTATTCATCGGAGGCAATGTTTCATTGATATATCTATGATCAAGAAAAATTTCAATTTCTGTTTTCCAAATATCCTTTATATCACCGAAATCAACCATCAGACCCCGCTCATCCACATATCCGCTTAATCCAAACACCACTTTGTACGTATGACCATGAAGGTTTTTACATTTCCCTTCATAATGATGAAGATGATGTGCAGCATCAAAGGTAAATTCCTTGCTGACCAAGACCCGTTTAGCGTGATATTTTAACTGGTCATACTGAATATCTTCATCGATCTTTTGAAGTTTATCAACGATGCGAAATCCGTACATGGTTTATAACTCCCCTCTATACTGCAAGTAATCTGTCAGCCCATTTTTTCTAAGCATACAGGCCGGACATTCTCCACAGCCATCGGAAATGACTCCGTTATAGCAAGTTAAAGTTTTATCACGGACAAACTGAAACGCACCAAGCTTATCGGCAAGTTCCCAAGTTTCTGCTTTATTCAGCCACATTAATGGAGTATGGATGACCATATTCTCATCCATTGACAAGTTTAGCGTTACATTCATGGACTTGATAAAATTATCACGACAATCAGGATATCCACTAAAATCTGTTTCGCTTACACCTGTGATGATGTGCTTCGCCCCAACGCCCCTTGCCAGGATTCCAGCAAAAGAAATAAACAACAGATTTCTTCCTGGAACAAACGAATTAGGCAGTTCCCCATCTTCTCCTTCTTTCACTTCAATGTCATCCCTCGTTAAAGAATTAGGTGCGAGTTGACTTAAAAGCGACATATCAAGAATATGATGCTTGATCCCAAGTTCATTCGTGATATTTTGAGCACATTCAATCTCAAGCTTATGCCTTTGATTATAATCAAATGTCACAGCCTCAACTTCTTTAAATTGCTCCATCGCCCAGAACAAACAAGTCGTACTATCCTGTCCTCCACTAAATACAACAATGGCCTTATCATTTTTCATTTAAAAATTCTCCTTTTGTACAAAAAAACAGCACCCTAAAGAAAAGAGTCCTGTTTCCTTAGTTTTTTTGAGAGGGTAGCTAATAACCTCTACCGCAAAAGCGGATTTGTATTTAATTTCCGACTCTATTATACACATAAAGCAAGTCGCGGTGGTGATTTTACAGTATAAAAGCAACTTAAGGAATTAATTTCCTTAACTCCTCCGTCATTTGTTCCACTAATTCCGGTCTCCCATGGAATTGAGCCGGGGTATTCTGAAAAAGTTGGATATGCCATTTCCCTTCCTGCTTAACAACGACGAGCGTGTGATGTGTGTTCACTTTAGGATTAATATCATTTTGACCTGGAGGCACCATGCCTGCGATTGCACGCAAAATGGCTACATCAGAACCTAAAAAACGCACATCTTTCACTTTAGTTACAAATGGAGCTGTCGGATGACTTTCAAATATAGGGTGAAGATGCGAATATATCTCCTCACGCCCGATTGACTGACTCCCATCAAAGCCAATGCTTTCCCCATCCTCTATGAAAAGATCAGCCATTCCCCGGGCACTTCGGTTATTCCATGCGTCTATAAGTTGTTGATAGAGTACTTGAACTTCTATTGATTCAGGTGAGTTCATTTTGGTTCCTCCCTCGGTTTATTTATATCTTAGTGTACGAGTTTCCTTTTATCAATTACTTAAGATGACGAATTCGACGTGAAATTTACCAATTGCAACTACATAAATAGAGGAAACTAAGCTAAATAATGCTCTTGCAATTTTATAGTGATCGAACGCATCCCTACTCAACAATCGAGAGGGGGGCCTGCTTACAGCCCCTGAATGGAATGGGGAGTTCCTGCTGGAAGGATAAAAATCCCTATTTAGGGGACAACTAATTAAATATAAATTTAATAACGGTTGAGGGGAATATTACATGTCGCTCTTTTTCCGATTAAAAAGCAGAAATAGAAACGGTACCGTTAAGCAGCAGCAAGGTGCAGAACCTATAACAGCAGAATCTGACGTTCAGACCAGTTCCTTAGATAAAGTCAAAAAACTCGATGACCGTCTTCAATGGTATCGCGAACAATTAAATCTTTGTTCTGATGTCGTTTACCACACCTTTGTTGCCGGACCTAACCAACATTGTGCACTTATTTTTTTACAAGGTATGATTGATCAGAAAACAATTCAAGAAGAAGTTTTAAATAATATCCTGTCCCTAGACAAGTCGGAATCCTCAAAACAATTTTGTAATAAAATCTTTACTTTAAAACAATTTTCCGTTACAAATCTTAACGTGCTTACGACAATTCAAAAAGGATTGCAGGCAATTCTTGACGGACATGTCTTACTACTCGTTAATGGCGATCACAGAATGATTGAGTTTCCTTTCTCCTCTTTTGAAAAGCGTGCGATTGAAGATGCACCCAATGAAACAGTCATTCGTGGGCCGCGTGAAGCTTTTATCGAAGATTTAGGTGTCAATCTAACATTGCTTCGAAGAAATTTGAAAACAAAGAAATTCAAAACGGAATTGATGGAGATTGGAGCTGAGACAAAAACAAAGATTATCATTGCTTATTTGCATGGTGTTTGTGAACAGCAACTTGTGGATGAAGTCAAAATGAGAATATCTCAAATTAAAATCGATGGTGTATTGGGATCAAATTATATAGAGGAATATATTCAGGATAATCCGTATTCACCTTTCCCACAAATTCAGTATACCGAGCGTCCTGACACGGTATCATCTTCTTTATTGGAAGGGCGGGTAGCCATTATAGTAGATGGCACACCCATTGTTCTACTTGCTCCTACAACTTTGTTTTCACTGTTACAATCACCGGAAGATTACTTTCAGCGCTTTATAGCGGGCACTTGGATTCGCTGGATTCGTTATTTGTTCGCTTTTATTTCTTTACTGTTGCCCTCCTTTTATATTGCGATCACTACGTTTCATCCCGAGTTGATTCCCCCGGATCTACTCATTACAATTGCCGCTTCCAGAGAGGTTGTTCCCTTTCCAGCTTTTATTGAGGCATTTATTATAGAAGTTGCTTTTGAAGCGTTACGAGAAGCTGCCGTTCGTGTTCCAAAAATAATCGGTCAAGCGGTATCCATAATCGGAGCATTGATCATTGGGACTGCGGCAGTTGAAGCCGGAATTGTATCATCGTTAATGGTCATTATCGTTGCGGTAACAGGGATATCTTCTTTTCTTATTCCGCAATATGATTTAGGTTTAGCCTTTCGATTGCTTCGATTTCCTATTATGTTTTTGGCAGGGGGATTTGGCATATTCGGAATAGTATGTGGGATGATTTTTCTTTATTTGCATCTTATTAATTTGCAATCATTTGGTACACCTTATTTAAGCCCTGTCGCACCCCTAGATGCCAAGAAACTAAGGGATATTTTAGTAAGAGCACCATGGCCGATACTGAAACAGAAGCCTAATCGCTATCCAACCAAACAAATGAACTCTCGCAAATGGCGTATAAAGGAGGAGATCGATTGAAATGTTTAAACAACTATCAAAAAGCCCTGAAATTACTAATTTGCTTATTGTTAGCGTTGTCACTTGCCGGTTGTGGATCAGCGGTTGAATTAAATAAAAGATTATTTGTAAAAATGATTATTTTAGATAAAACTAAAAAAGGGATTGAGTTGACCCTTAATTCCCCATTGCCGAACCGGTTAATTCCTGGACGAGTAGCAGGAGGACAACCAGGTAAACCGTACAATTTTGTTAAGAGAGAGGGAAAAGACATTAGTGATGCTTTTCGCAAAATCCAGTCGGATTTATCGCGAGAAATTTCCCTTGGCCAAACAGATGTGGTTGTAATTGGCCGAGAATTGGCGGAAGAAGGGATTGATCCTGTTTTGGAATTTCTAGAACGCAATTCTTCATTTCACATAAATTCAAACCTGTTTGTAACTGCTGGAAAGGCTACAGAAATTTTACATTTTCCAGTAATTTATGAACGATTCCCTTCTGATATCATAAAAGCTTACGCCAATGAGCATGCCACCGTCGCTACCACGATAAAAGATTTTTTAGTGGCAAATTATAATGTGGGATGCGTGATGGCACCATTACTAAAATTTGGAAATACAACAGATAAATTTGAAAAAAAAAGATGGATGCGAAACGATGGAGCGGCCATTTTTAAGCGAGGTAAGTTAACAACAACTACAAATACAAAGGAAATGAGGGGAGGCTTGATGATTCTAAATCAATGGGAAAACAATGAAATTAGGATCCCTTCCCCTACAGACGGCAAGATTGTCAATTTTACCATCCATAAAGTGCACACCAAAATAAAGCCAATAGTCAAAGGCGACGAAATTGTGGTACATATTCAAAGTAAAGCAGATGCTAGCGTATTAGCATCAAACTCCAACATCAACTTAGAAAACACAAAACATCTAAAATTACTCGAAAAAAAACTTGATGCTGAAGTAAAAAAGTTAATCAACCAATCCATAGAAAGAACAAGAGAAGCTAAAGCGGATGCTTTTGGCTTCGGAAATTATATCTCATGGAAATATCCCCATAAGTGGAACGACATGAAGCAGAATTGGGAAGACATTTACAGTAACGATTTAAAAATAACTGTACAAGTAAATAGCTCCGTCAAATCGCTAGGGGCAGAAAGGGGGACTTTAATTAAGCGGAAAGGATCGGTAAAATGATTGGTATTGGAATCGTATTCGGGTGTATCATCTATTTCGAATGGAGCTATTTAAAACGGGAGAATTGTAAGCGACGTACCTTTCGAATTGTACTTAGTTTAGTGGTCTTTATATTTCTTAGCTTTGAGGCTCTATATTTTTTTAAGGAACAATGGACATTAAGCAGTTTCATTGAATTGATTTTCGAACCAATACAAAAGCACATGTTAATAAAATAATGAAATAGGAGTAACGATCAGATGGGACGAGTTACACAATTACAATTGTACATGTTGTTTTCTCAATTTCTTTTTACATCAATGATCGGTTTCCTCATTAATAAGTTGGTTCATGTATCCAATTATATGACCTGGCTTGCTTTACTATTAGGCAGTGTCGGTGGCCTGACAATTACTTATCTATCTTATCGTTTGGCAATCAAAAGACCGACCCAATTTTTCGTCCATTATGGAAAAGAGATTGTTGGCAAATGGGTGCATTATCCGCTCGTAATGATAATAATTTTTTCTTTCGTATTAAATGCATCAGTGATTTTACGTTCATTAACGGAGTTTATCATAGAAATATATTTACCAAAAACACCCGATTGGGCAATTGTGACCCTTTTTGGAATTTGCACCGCCTATGCCGTACGCTTCGGAATCCAATCGATTTTCCGGAGTGCACAAGGGATCTTTTTTGCAAGTATAACCGGAATACTTGTCATTCCTTTTTTGTTAGGCAATCAAATGAATTTCTCAGTTGCTTCTGCATTGATTACTCATTTTAATGTTAAAGAGATATGGAATGGATCTTATTTTGTAATTTCTATTTTCGGTGAAATGTCCTTAATTGTTTTCCTATTTCCGTATTTTGAACGTTCCCATAAAACTTTTAAATCCCTTGTCTGGGCATCAGTTACATCTGTATTTATTATATTAAGCAACCTTATTCCGATGATTTTGATTTTTGGAACTTCCTTAATATCTAACCTGACATACCCCGAACTAGAACTGACACGGTTTATCAATATTGGTACTTTTTTTAGGAATTTTGATGCATTGTTAATTGCCGGTTGGATGGTTAGCTTATTTATTAAAGTAAGTTTATTACTATACGTGGCGGCAATTGGTCTAGCTCATGTCTTCTCATTAAAAAGTCATAAACCTTTTTCATTATCAATTACAGCTTTAATGATCGGAGTATCTTTATATATGGCGGAATCAGTAACTGAACTTAATGAATTAATTACTCATGGCCTAGTAACCTTGATGATCTTTGCTGAATTGATTCCAGTCATTTATTTAGTAGTTGATAAGATGCGGTCTATTTAAACGAAACAAGGATAGTTTTCCTTTGTGTTAGCTTACACATTTTTTTGATCCGTTTTTGCAAAGCTCCAATAGATACACCTCCTTTATCTACCTTCGCCATATTATATTAAACAAGCTAGGTACCCTTAAAAATCCTCTAGTCTTAGGAGTTAGATCCTGATGTTGGGACCCCATTTATTTTCACTCTCTCATTCTCCACGATTTCTAACATCAATCAACTGAAAACGCTCGCAAACAAGAGGCATATCCTCGGAAAATTAGGTGTCAAAGTTAGGTGTCAAGTTAGGTGTCTGACCCCCAGTACGGTGATACGTTACCTCACTGGGGGTCAGACACTCGCTTTTAAAACACGCCCCTTAATCTTCCTTTTGATATTTAATATCTACAAATCTTAGTGCAAATAATGCTATTACTGCTGCTACGATAATATAGGCACTAATGGCGTAACCGCTATCAAATGTATGAAGAAGATAGGTAGAAATTAATGGAGCAAATCCTCCTCCAATTACACTTCTTAACATAAAGGTAATAGCTGAACCACTATATCTTAGATGTGCAGGAAAACTAGAAGCAATGACTGGAGCCAATGGTGCCCACATTGTAGAGTGAATGATAAATGCCACAATAATTGCAAGGAAGATTAATCCTGTACTTTTCGTATTTAATAAGTAGAAAAATGGTATTGCCCAGAGAATCAGTAGTATGTTGCCAAATCCGAGAATTTTTTTAGGATTTATTTTATCACTGACATACCCAGTTATAAAGATAGATAACACCGCTATCATTGCACCTACTAGTGTGGCGTTAACGAATATTGATTTATCTAGACCTAAATGTGTGATTCCGTAGGTCGTGGTATAAAAAGCAAACACGCCAAAAGCAATATCGCTACTCACATTTGAAAAAACTCCGGATAACACTTGTTTAGGATGTTCCTTAAATACCGAAACAAAAGGCAATTTCGGCATTTCTTTTTCATTAAGCACTTTTTGGAATGAAGGAGTTTCCAATAAATTAACCCTGATCATTAATCCTAGAATGACCAAAACTAAACTAAGAATAAACGGCACTCTCCAACCCCATGTTGAAAAGCTATCGCCAGAAATGGCTATAAAAAGGGATGTTACTGCAGTTCCTAAGATTAATCCAAGCGGCACCCCAATTTGAGGCAAAGTGGCCATAAATCCTCGATTTTTCTTAGTTCCCCACTCCATTGAAATGAGAACAGACCCAGGCCATTCCCCTCCAATGGCAACTCCTTGGACGAATCTAAATATTGTGACTAATATAGGCGCCCATATCCCTATTACAGCAAAACCTGGTAATAAACCAATAAGAACGGTCGTTATCCCCATGATAATTAACGTTGCTATTAAAGAAACTTTTCTACCAATTTTATCCCCTAAATGCCCAAACAAAATTCCGCCCAACGGTCTTGCAATATACCCAATGGCATATGTTGAAAAAGTTAATAAAGTAGCAACATATGCATCGTGCTGCGGAAAAAATAATTGTGGAAAAACAATAGCAGCCATGGTTCCATAAAGGAAGAAGTCATACCATTCTATTGTTGACCCTAAAACACTTGAGATACCGGCAATTTTTTGTTGCTTACCGTGATCAATATGTACCGTTTCGGTATTTTGAACAATCTTTTCGGCAAAATTACTCATAAACATTCCCCCTATAATCCTTGTTTATATAAATGCGATACTCGACTGGCGAACACGGGAACTTTTTCACGAATTTCTTTCGTTTCTTCAATATTAATCGATATAGATAAAGCTTCCTCATCCGTAGTGGATCCTTCCAATAACGTGTCTCCCCACGGGTTAACAACCATGGAACTGCCCCCAAAAGTATCATTTTGATACGAACCAACGTTATTGCATGATACAACAAACATTTGATTTTCGATGGCGCGGGTTATTTGAATGTTTTTCCAATGGTTAAGTCGGGCGATTGGCCATTCCGCGACGATAAATAATACTTCGGCTCCTTCTAATGCAAGCGGGCGGATAATTTCAGCAAAACGCAGGTCATAACAAATAATGAGTCCCATCTTCATGCCTTCCAGTTCGAAAACTTCAGGAACGTTTTGACCTCCCGCTAAATATTTAGGCTCGTTTAGCATTGGGACCAAATGAACTTTATTATATTGATAAATGGTTTCGCCCTGTCGGTTGATGACAACCGCTGTGTTATACACCTTTCCGCCAACCTTATTGGCAAACGATCCTCCTATAATATTAATATTAAAAGATTTAGCCATTGTTTGAAGAAATGGTACGGTGGGGTTACCATTATAGTCGGCATGAAGATGGATGTCCTCTAAGGTGTAGGATGTTGTCCACATTTCCGGCAGGACAATCAGATCTGGCTTGGAATTCTCTACCTCCTTTTCAATCCACGCATGTACTTTCCTATGATTTTCCGACGGATTACCAGGGACAATTTCCATTTGATAGATTGATATTTTCATATGTTACGCCTCCACATCTAAACGGGTAATTGCATATTCTGCATGTATTTCATCATTACGAACCTTATCGATGAAGGCCATTTTGAATCCAGATCCGTATTTAAAACCTTCTAATAGCGGTACTGTTCCCGAGAAGACGACACTATTTTTCTTCAATGCATTCTTTTTCTTAAGGAAGCTGCTTATTTCATCCAAAGGAATGATTTCGTTAATCTTTGCTCTCTGATAATCCTGCCACTCACCATCTATATGTACTTGGGAAGTTAAAGTAAGGTCATCCCAGTGATCAATGACATCATTAAGCTTCCACGCTTTTTGAGCAATCGGTTTATCGCAAATTTGTTTTGATTGATTAATATCGATGGTTTCCAATGAGCGATCAGTATGATCACTTCCAACAGTGATATATACATCATCATCTGAATCGCCGAATACTAAAACAATTTCCGCTTCACCACTTGATTCACCACCTAAAACCTCAATTTCCTCCGTCTGATTCAAACTGTTTTTGCGAACCGGGTAAAGGGTAGGAATTTCTTCAGGACGCGGCACTCCGATTTTCTCTAATTCAACAATATGTTCCATCGTTTTTTCTATATTGCGGCCAGCATAGCCAATGCAATAAACATGATTAACTTTTATTTCTTTTTCCTCATTGTTGATCGTTAAGGGTAGCGATATCATTTTCATCATTTCCTCCTCCAATGTCTGTTAGCGTTTTCATTTATGCCGAAATTTTTTTATTTGCCTTCAACTATGGCAATGGATTCCTTTGTTTTCAACAAATGCTTCTCCATTAACTCTGTTGCTAGATTCACATTCATAAGCTTTAGTGCTTCTACAATCTGCATATGTTCTTCGATGACTTCTTCCATTCTGCCAGATTTCGCTAAGGCCTGATGTCCGATCAATCTTGACAAATCATATAGATTCAACAATATATCTCCTAGTAAATGCTGTTCAGCAAAGAAAATAATTTTCCGATGAAATTTTTGATCCAACTCGATAAATTCAATTCGATTATTGTTCAGCATTGCTTCTCTCTGCAACTCGATTATTTCTCTTAATAATTGAATTTGATTCGGTGTAATAAATGGGATAACCTTTTTTAATCCCTCTGTTTCAATGGAAATGCGGAGAAAAATAATTTGATCCTTCTCACTAGGGGTGATTTCCCGAACCTTCAATCCTTTTCGGGGCACGGATACGAGCAACCCGTCTTTTAATAAATCTCCTACTGCTTCGCGGACCGGAGTTCGAGAAGTATTGAGGGACTGTGCGAGGATTGTTTCGGTAATAATTTGATCCCGTTTTATATTCCCATTGAAAATTGCATTCTTTATTTCGTCATAGACGATTTCTTTAGTGGTCTTTACCTTTTCAATAGGGTTAACATTTAGATTTATCAATCTTGATTCACTCCTATGTATGATGTATACACTATACAGAGTACATAGAATTTTGCCAGTTGTCAAAGTACTTTTATACTATTTATCACACTATTTCCATTTTACGGACAATTGCCCTTCTTAGGGCTTTTCTGCAAGACAAACCATTCAATGTCTACTGTTAATACCAATAACTTCATGTTTCCCTGAAGGTAAATAACTAAAAAAGCCGCTTTGGGTTACCCCAAAACAGCTTTCGTTATTTTTCTCTAAAATTTCATTCTTGACGAAATATATTCCCATGCTTTTATATATCATGTTCTACATGTAGCTCCTTTCCAATACCCCCCCCACTATTGACAATTGCCACGACCTAAAAGATTATATTTCTAAATATTAAGAATCAATTGACATCAAATATACCCTCGTCTATCATAGAGAACAACTAATAATTCGTCATTCGTTCTATTAAAAACACATTTTCAGAAGGGAGATTTCTAATTAGATTTGATTGGCCTTTTATGGAATAAAATCAGAGGGAAAGGTGTGATATTAATAATGAGATACATAATGAAAAAGAGTGTTCTATCAATCATAAGTGCGGCCTTTATTTTAGCGGCTTGTGGCAGTAATTCCGCATCGCCTTCATCCGAATCAAAACCAAACGAAAAAGATGAGCAATATACGATTGGCGTGACACAAATAATGGAGCATCCAGCACTGAATCTTGCGCATGAAGGTTTTCAGAAGGCGCTTGAGGAATCCGGATTGAATGTTAAGTATGACGTGCAAAATGCTCAAGGTGATAATAGCGCCAATGACACGATTGCAACTAACTTTGTTGGTGCAAATGTGGATCTTATTTTCGCTAATTCAACACCGAGCGCTCAAGCAGCATTAAGCAAAACTACTGAAATTCCAATTGTTTTTACATCAGTAGTCGATCCAGTAGGTGCTGGATTAGTAGCTTCAATGGAAGAACCTGGCGGTAATGTAACTGGAACGAGTCACCATCATCCAGATTCAATTGCTAGAACTTTGAAATTCATTAAAGAAGAATTGGGAGCTAAAACAATCGGTACAGTCTACAACGCGGGAGAGCAAAATTCGCGTGCCCAAATTGATAAAATCAAAATACAGATGGATGAACTTGGATTGGTGCTGAAAGAAGCTTCTGCCTCCACAACGGCCGAAGTGAAACAAGCAACGGAATCTATTGTAGATAAAGTAGATGTGCTTTATATCGTCACGGATAATACAGTTGTAACAGCATTTGAATCAGTCGTATCCGTCGCAAACGATAATAAAATCCCACTAATAGCGGCCGACATTGATTCACTTGATCGTGGTGCCTTCGCCGCATTTGGTGTCGACTTTTTCGAAGTTGGTCACGAAGCTGGAGAAATGGCAGTCAAGATCTTAAATGGAGAAAGCAAACCATCTGAAATAGCTGCTCAACCACCCAAAAACCTAAAATTTGTGATAAATAAGAAGACAGCTGACACGATTGGGGTTGAAATAAAGCCTGAATGGAATGCGGAGATTCTTGATTGATTAGTGTAAGTTAGGTGCCAAGTTAGGTGCCTGTCCCCCAGCACGGTGATGCTTTACCACACTGGGGGTCAGACACTCGCTTTCCCGATTCATTTACAAGAGACTTCATCATTATTTTTTCAATCGTCGGAATATCAGCAGGTGCCCAATCTAAAGAGGTTAACTCAGTCGGCAGCAACCACTTAATGGCTACATGCTCGGTTAAAGCAGGTTGCCCCTCAATCAGTTTGCAATGAAAAGTCGTCAAATGAACTATTCCAAAAACATATTCATAGGCTGTTTGCTCAACTTGTTCCCCTATTTCTATTTTGCATTGCATTTCTTCACTAATTTCCCGATGCAATGCTTCTTGTGGAGACTCGCCTTCTTCAATTTTCCCGCCAGGAAATTCCCATTTCAATGGTAATGATTTCGATGGTCCTCTTTGAGCACATAAGATTTTTTCGTTTTCGGTGATTACGGCTCCCACGACAAAAATATGCTTTTTCATTCATCATCCCTGCACTTCTGGATTTTTTAAATACTAACCATAGTCTTTCCCTGTTTTTCCTTCAGCTGCTCAAACAATTTCTCCACAGTGCCAATTCCCACATTCTCATATTTAGCAAGAATGACGAGTTCTCTCGGCAATTGTCCTACAGTAAAAATTTGATCATCTGTCAGTTGCCTAAATAAACTTGGACTACCAGGAAATTCAGCTGTAGTGAGAGGTATTTTAGATAGCTCTTCTGTAACAACAATATGGGCTGCTTTATAAAAGAAGAATAGTTCCCCTGGACGCTCGATCGCTAATTTCCTTCTTACTTTTTCCTCTTCGATGTAGACGAGAAGTTCCTCGAAAAAGTTTTCATCATTTCTTTCGTTATAACGCTTTACATGTTTATGTAATCCTTCTATATTATTAGGCAATTCGCTCATAATACGTGCCTGCTGTTCTGCACCAAGTTTAATGAGGAATCTCTCTGATTTATCAAATCTTTGTGGCAGCAGGAAAGCATCGCGGAGAAAATAAGGAACCTCTATTTCCTTATCCTGATGAGTAATCTTTCGAATTGTAGTAAATCCGGGTAGATCGTGTTCGGGGATAGGAGGGCCGATCGTTTCTGTTTCTTCTTCTTCAGCAGGTTCACTTTTACCTTGGAGTGTTTCAGTTAATAGCTTTTCAAGAATTTTAAGCTTCTCTTGAATTTCCGCCATATCATGTGTTTCATTCCTGTAAGCTGGGTCTTGATATTCCGGCACAACCATTTCTACCGGCCCGTATACCTCGACGTACCACTTAACTATGATATAGATAGCTTCCCACGATAAAAGAGATTCAGAATATCGAAACCTCCGTACATCATGCGCCGCTTTATTCCCAATAAGTCGAACATGATGAAGGGCATCTCTTATTTCCGGAATCAAATAGCCCTTTTCATCCAATAGATCAATGCAATCCTTCAATGTCATATTTGGATAGAAATCGAGTCTTTCCTCCTGAATGACTTGTTTCAAAATTGCTTCGACAAACGTTCTTGAATGAGTGAGCATGGTCCTCGGGCTTAAATAAATACTAAATTCCAGTTCACGAGCTAAATAAGCCAGTTCTTTTGAGATAGATTCTATGAATTTATAAAAATAGGGTTGGTGTGATTTCATGGTGTTCTCGCTTTCTGTGAAACTTTTTTAATTATATTATTTTAACATTATTGTGGTTCTTTTGTATGAGGAACCCTTAAAGCCCTTTAGGAATTGCTTATCACTCTAACATTCACTTTATTCATTTACATCAATCAACTGAAAATGCTCACAAACAAGAAGCATATCCTCGGAAAATTCAATCCCATGTTTACTTAATTCATTTGTAAAAAATCGTACATGAATGTCTTTCCAATTTTGATACGTTCCATCCCCCTCGGCAACCGCAAATTCCTCTGTCACCTCATTCATTGGTACCAGCTTAACTTCAACGGTCTTAATAATAGCAACTGGTTTGTTGTTGCTATTCAAAATAATGCTGTAATCTTCAGTTGTCGGCAAAGGTTCGTTCTCTAGTTCATAAAAAATATGACCTGAACACGTGGCTGTTTTCACACCATCGATGACAAGCTGTGCAAGCTCGTCGGGGGTATCCCCGAACTGCCAGGCAGTGACGGATGACGGCTTGGCAGCATTACCCCAATACTCGTTCCAATATGTTTTTGCGGATTGGTTCATTTTTAAAACATCCTCTCTAATAATTATAATTTTCGCATAGTTAGCCGCATGATAAGCCATACGTCTATCATCTATCACTTTAGAATTGTATTATCAAATCTCTTTCTGACTTTCTAGAAAGTGGGTCTTACTAGCAAAATCTAATTCTATAATTAACTAGTTTCTGGGCATAACCTTCATGTATTAATACAGGTACCACATAAGGTGCCATAGCAAATTTAATTACTGCATACTCCTAATCCTCAATAAAAGATTTCTTTCCAATAGATTTTAATGCTCTTTCTAGCTTTTCAGTATCCATAAGTCCGCCTCCATATAGTTATTACAATTAGAATAACATGAAAGTGTGCAGCCGTGTTTTAGCAATTTTACGGCTAACAATCGTGTCTAATTCCGATCGGCTAAATTGTACCTATCATATTTTTTCAGTTATTCAAATATACACAAACTATTTCAAAGATAATCAAAACTTAAAGCAAGTAGCTGAGTTAAATAGAGTATTTGAAAAGGGGCTAATAATTACGGTGGGTTTAATAGAAGTGTGACAAGGGCACTCTAGTCACCCATGCACTTCTAGGTCATTTCCCCTATGGCTTCTAGTATCAAAAAATATTAAATGATATAATAAATTGAGTATTACTACTAGTTTTTTAAAAAATAATATATCTTTAGGTGATAAAAATTGAAAGAAATTAGAAGAAGAGAAATCGAACTGTTAGCAAAAGTATGCCACAAACATGATATCTCTACTAAATTAGCAAAGGAACTTATCCGTTCTGCTGAAAAATATTCGTATGAGAATGTTACACAAAAAACCAGAACTAACGAGTATGCGGACTTAATCAAGCAATTTATAAATAATCCACAATAGGGTGAAATTAAATGATATTGAAGAAGCTCGTGTTTGACAGTTATAAAACATATTATGGTCAGCAAGAAATAGATTTATATATCCCGAAGGAAATTAGGGAGGAAAAAGGTCAAAACATTATTCTTCTCGGAGGACTTAACGGAGCTGGGAAAACTACCATTCTTAAAGCAATTATATATATATTATTTGGAAAAAGAGGAATGAGTGAGACCGAGTATAAAAGATTATTTTCCAACGTCATAAATAACACGTTTTTTGATGAAGGCGGACGGGAATGTTCCGTTTCATTAATTTTAGAAACCGACTCTGGAGAAGAATGGAATCTTAAAATTAAATGGTATTTTGATAAATCGAAAAGGATGACACAGGAAGAACGGGAATTATCTATTAAAAAACCTGGTACAAGAATTCCTAAACATGCACGGATTGAAAATATTGAAGTATTTAATAAATTTATCGATAGAATCATTCCTTATCATGCTGCACCCTTTTTCATTTTCGATGGTGAAGAAATTAGAGATGTTATTTTACGGCAAAATAGTCAAGAAATGAAGGATGCTATTCATAAAATTTCTGGTATGGAAGCATATAAACAGCTTTTATTGGATTTGAATAGTTTAAAAGATTCACTTGAAAATAAATTAGCTAAGTCAGTTAGCCAGAAGGCAATAGATAGCGCAAGAACACAATTGGAAAAAGCAAAAGAAGTTATAATTGATTTAGAGAAAAAGGATGAACATTATCAATCCCATATCAGAAATTACGAAAAATTAATCTATGATGCGAAGCTTGATCGTAATAATAAAATAACCAAGAACTCTAAATCAAGAGAAGTCTTCATTAAAGAACAGACTAAATTAGCTACTCAACTCGAGATTACCAAGAAAAATTATAATGACTTTCTAAATAATAATTTATTAATTCTTATTTTAAAAGATAAAGTTTTAAATCTTAAAGAGCAATTAAGATTAGAGAGTGATTTAAATCATAAGCGAATTGTAAGAGATGCTTCATTAACTCCATATCGAAATTTTATCAATCAGTTATTAAATAAAAATATTACTCCTCCATTAACTCAAGAACAGCTAGAACAAATTACAAAGTTAGGTGAGGAGATTTGGGTTGAAGAGAACAAAATAAAAAATGAAATTCCAACTAGCATTCGGGAAATTCACGATATTTCAAAGAATGACTATAATTATTTAATCAACCTACCTTTGAAAGACAAAATACAATTATCCACTTTCGTTAATGATATCGAAAGACTCACACAGAAAATGGATGAATTAGAGAAAGAAATACGGAATGCCCCTGAAGCTATAAATGTAGATAAAGAAGATGAAAAAATAGATCTATTAGTAAAAAAGCTTAGTGAGTATCAGCTTAGAAAGAAAGTAGTTTCAAAGAAGTTGAGGGCTGCCTATGAAGAAAAGTCGACACTAATGAACAATATTACAAGAATGGCAGGACTAGACGAGAACGTGGAAGCATTACAACAGCAAAATAAGGATGTTTCCAGAACAATTAAAGCAATGGAGCAATATGTTAAAGAGCTTACAGATATGAAAGCGAACTTTATAAAAGAAGAGTTTGCAAAAATGTTGCAGCGATTATTTAGAAAGCAAGATGAGTTCGGCAAGATAGAATTTGATATTAACACATATACAATTCGTCTATATAATGATCGAATGCAAGAAATTAGTATCCATGATCGTTCAGCTGGGGAATTACAAATGATTTCATCGGCTTTAATTTGGGCTTTAACCAAAGCTTCTGATTTATCATTACCTATGGTAATAGATACTCCGCTCGGAAGACTTGATAGCTATCATAGAAACCACCTAATCAACTATTATTATAAAGAGCTTAGTGATCAAGTAATTATCCTTTCCACGGATACGGAAATTACTGAAGAATACATTAAGCTTATGAAAAATCACTCCTATAAACAATACATGCTTGACTATAATGAATCAAAGAAATATACCATTGTCAGGGATGGATATTTTAACTTCATAAAAAGGTGATATTATGGCAAATAGAAGAATGACTTTATCCGGGGAAGGTAAGATACTTTTAGATAAGATTGCTGACTCACTAGATATTGAAAGACCTATGGCTGTCAAAGTTGCACTTGCAAAAGGAATTGCAACATCTAATGGCCCAGTCCAAGATATTATCAATGATAGTCAACCAAAGTGGACGATACCTGATAATATTATTAAAGATAAAGAGTTTTTATTGTTTAAGCATTTAATAATAAATGAAATAAATTCTCCTTTAAATGAGGATGAATTACACAAACATATGCTAGCATTTATTGAAGTGGGAGTACGGAGACTTAACGAAGATTTAGAAAGTAAACCCTCAATTGAAGACTTCAGACTAAGTATCATCTAAAAGAAAGTCCCACCATTTTAGGTGGGACTTTTTTTACATTCTTTCAGAAAGTGAAGTAATATTTACTACTGTTACAGTTGAATGAGATAATTCGCCATTATCTTTTAAAATAGGAGCATGAACAATACATTGCCCTTTTTTCAAAGTAGCTAGTTTATTCTCCCAAATCTTTTTCTCTTGATTATCCTTTGTAAAGCTAGCAGCTATATTAGATAATTCTTGCTCAGGAGGTGAAAAATATACTTTCTCTGATGAGTTTTGTAATCTTGCTAATTCATCTGCATCAAGTTGAGATCTTAAAAATTGTGTAGCATACCAGGCAGACCATCCAAATTTCCTTCCTTCCGTTAATATCCGTGCTGAAGGAGATTTCTCCGTATGATCTAGGTTTTGCGCTTCATCCATTATCACAGGCATAGGTTTGTCCTTTGTACCATATTTAACGGAGTAATTCCACAAATCCCAAAGTATAAATTCCGTAATAATCAATTGAACTTCTCTTGGAAATCCTGTGAGTTGAATAATAAATATTTCTCCATCACTCTCTACTATATCCTTCCAGTTCAGTGTATTTTCACTACTAAATGGATTTCGGTCTATCAATTGCCTTATTTGAGATAAAGCAGTTTTAGCGTAACTTGAACCATCTTCTTCAAGTAATTCTCTTAATTTCTCTAAATTCATATCATTAAAGCGATCTAATCCATTTAGAATTGCTTCATAGATAGCATTTAACTGTTGGATTCCCAACGATTTATAGACTGATGCAAATACACCTCTTATTCTTTCAGCTACATCAGTATTTGATTCTTCTAATTGAATACCACCAATATCTCTAATATTCTTTTGGAAAGGATTAATTGGAAGTTTCTCACTATAAATTATTTTATGCTTTAATTTATCTCCAAGATATTCAAGAAACTCAGGTTCCAACTGATTAGGCAAAAAACCTTCAGTATAATCAATAACAATACTAGGAATACCTGCCTTTGATTTTTCGAGTAATAAACATTGCATAAAGTAAGTCTTTCCTTGACCAGATTTACCTGATATTAATAAATGCCTGTTCGCAAGACCTTTATTTCCATATTCCCAATATATTTCACGAGTAGAGTTTTCAGCTTGCCCTATTTTAATTCGAACCTTATCTAAAGGAGGATGACTGATTGAATTCGAATGATCACCTGGTAATCTTTCTCGGTTAACTGGTTCTGGGTCTTCAATAGTTTTAACTTCTTTAGGAGTTGGACTATCTTCTACCACCTCTAACCCTTCTCCGGAATCGATCTTAATCTCTCGCTCAGGTTCAGGTGTATCATTTTCAGTTGGCGGTACATTATCAACTTTATATAAATTATTTTCCTGCTCTTTTCGAGGCGGGTTTTCAGTATCATTATGCGTATCTATTATTTTGATATCATTTGATCTCTTATACAAATACGAAAGCATTTCTTCTTTAATAAAGTCATTTGGTTGTTCTTGAACCCAATCTCTCAAATCTTTAATTGGTTTTACCAATCCCTCGTATCCATCTCGCTCTGTAAGATTGAGCAATAATACATCCTCTTCAATTTCAGCACTCCGGAAGATTGCTTCTTTTCTAAAGGATAAGGTTGCCCCTTCTCCAATATAATCTTTTAAGTTATTAGAAATCTTATAATCATCAAGTAAAAGACTTTCTATAACTTCCTCTGATATCTGATAGTCTTTTTCCACCCAGAAGTTACCTTGTTCTAGCTTTTTGGCATTAGCCAATAAGAGCTGGGTAAAAAAGTTTCTATAAAATCTACCAGCGAACAAGTCCCCTGTTTGCCCAGTCAACGTGTTAATTAATAGATCTTTTGTTTTTTGTACCTGTATTTTAGCTTTCTCTAGTACTGTTCCGTGATTGATGCCAATTTTCACCTCTATGGGGTAGAAGTGTAACGAGATGTCGCCATCCATATTTTCTAATCCAATCAATAAAAGATCGTCACTATGACTACCTTTAACACCAAGGTTTTTCGCCGTAAAAATTCCTTCGGACTTATTTAAACCGACAGCTCCAGCTACTCGCAAAACTTCCTCCAATGAAATTGGAACCCATAAAACATTTGGATGATCCAAATATGATAAGGAATATTTTATTGCAGAAATAATGCTTAATTTTTCTCTATCATAATGACCTTTACTTCCTATAATTCTAAGTAACCATTCACCGTTAAAGGTGTTAAATGCTTTAATGGTTGCATCGACGTTTTCATCAGTGCCATCTACGTCTTTCATTTGTAAAAATTCCTTAATAACAGCAAAATATTGTGATGATTTATCCGTAACTGTAATAGCATCATATCGACTTGAGGACGAGTATTGATCGCTATAATGAATAACAACTAAATTTCCTTCATATTTGTTAAAGAACTCCAAATCAACATGTGGGTCAACAAATGTCACCCAATACGATGATTGAAATATTCTTTCTAATAATTCCTCATCTGTAGTTGCTGTTCTAGAAAATATAGCTTCACCTTTTCTATAGCTATCATTTCCACCATTTTTGACATTTACCGCTAATTCATTTACATAATACGCTACGCTAGTTAAATAATTTTCAGCGAACATACTGTATGCCTTAGTTCCGAAACCACTTTTGTAATTCTCTTCATCTTTCATCGAAGGAACACTAGAGTAAATTCCTTCAATAGCTTTACCAGTCATCATTTTTTCCATAGGTTGTATTGCATGCGTTTCCTGTGCGTACATTTTATAAAATGAAATATGCGCATACCTGAAATCATTATTTAGATCACTTTTATAAAAAACTAAATTAGACCTTATTGCCCTTAGTATTTCTTCAGATTCCAAATCCTTTACAACGAGCTTCATATCGAATGTATGTTCAAATTCTAAGACACTATCAGTCAATGCAAATTGGTCAAATGAGCTTTCACTGTCATCTTCATTGTATAGAGTAACCTCTATCGGCTTTAATTTATAAATGCCTTCCCTTTTAATCTCATTAAACATCCATTGTAAAATACCCTTTAATACTTCTTTATCATTAACGATATTAATTATATTAATTTGCAAAGGAGCATGTGATGTATCCATGAATAAGTAAGAGAAATGCTCCTTAAATTGCATTATTTTATCATTTACAACTTTGGCTAAATACTGATTTGCATCTGAAACAGATATTTGATTTACTGGTTTAAATATTAACCACTCTATAGCAGCTTGTTGATGCTCTGGTTTATATAACGTATCATTTCCATCATATAAGAAAGGAATTAATGGCGCTGGATTAAGCCTATTTAATATACTATTATCAATATCTTCACTTTGTAATAGTTCATATACTTTTAATTTGAATGCAACCATCAATGGGTGAAAAGGGGTGAAATAAAGCATATTATTCGACCAGATAGTTCCTAGCTTAAAGAGGTCTCTCCCTTTTTTTCCGGCTGGATGCCCATCTTTAAAACTTTTAATTTCATTTTCATACTCATTTATATAATCTAATGCGCGTTTTTTATAATCAGCTGTTACAGCACTTAAACTCGGGATAGAATTATTAATTTTAAAATACGTAATAAATCTACTATATGCTTCTCTTAAATTATCACTTAGACTCAATTCTTCAGCATGCAATAGGTCAGATTCATATTTGGCACTTCTATATCCATCGGTAACCCATAAGTGTTCCCATTCAAAAAAGCTTTTATATTCTGGATGAAAATAAAACTCCCGGTTTCCTAGAATTAAACGATTATTTTCCTTTATCCATTCTATATCCTGGCTATTTTCACGGATAAGTTTCCAAATACGTTGACCAGTAATTGGAATAGATTCCGGTAAATCATTTTTCAAAATAAAGGGGACAGATACCTGTTCATAATTAATATTAATCTTTAACTCGTCTTCGTCGTTAAATGCCTCTGGAAGCGGAGTAATAATCAGCTGTTCGTCTTGTGTTAGATGAACTTCCTGATTATCTTCGGTAATTTCCATTATCTTTTGACTTATTTTATCCCCAAAGATTAATTCATCCTCTTCAAATTGTAATTCGATACCCTTAGACGGATTAATATTATATTTTGCTTTATATGCATCTAGAAAAATCGGTTCAAAAGGAACAATTGCTATAATAAACTCTGCTCCAAGAGCGGACTTTTTATCATGTTTATATACAAACCTAACAAATGTTGCTTCATTCTTGTTTGGAGTAATCTTTGCATTTATATTACTAGTTTTTACTTCAACTTTAAGTTTTTCCCTAAAAGGATTTGGAACAGTAAGAAATTCGTCTGACAAACTTTTTATTGCTCCACTCAAATGGAATGATGCTTGAATTTCAATTTCATCTTTTTTCTCTTCATTAAAAATAACAATATGTCTTTTTCTCTGGCCTGCAGCTTTTTCGTTATGAGGCTTATCCCAGTACTTTAAACCTCCTAAAACCCTAAATGTATGCAGCTCTACTTTTTTCTTTTTATTATTTTTTAAATAATCTTGGTGATATTTATGAACTTGGGTAAAAAGTGTGTCTTTCCATTGTTCTTTTATTAATTCCCTGGCTCCTTCAGGCGAGAATCTTTTTTCTAATTCTTCTTCATTAAGACCAAATTCATGAATTCTTCTTACATGATCAAAAAATTCACGGTTCTCTCTCAAGCGTTCCTTTTGATCTCTGCCTTTAAAAGTTGCTAAGTCTGGGTCTCTATATAACCCAAATTTATGATAATCAGCATCCTGAATAGCACCCTTTTGTAGGGTTGTAAAAATATCTTCAAATTCAAAAAAAGTTATTTTCGTTAATTGTTGTTCTTGAATTAAGTTTTCTAAGTTGTCTAACAAAATAATTTGGTCTACTTTGTCCAAATTACTGCTATCTATTTCTTCTTTTAAATTCTTAAAAAGTGAGTTAGGATGTAACGGCATTCCTTCCTTTTGCAAGTCGCTGCTTCCACCTTGAATAGAATCTAATTGTTCAGCTACTATACTTATTAACGCTGTATTTTCCCAAACACCTTTTTGTTCACCTACCAAATTTCTTAAGGTAACAAGAAAATCTGGCTTAACAACGTCCGATGTATGAGCAACAACTAATTTAACTTTTCCAAAGGAAATTGAAAATGTTTTATATTCATCGCCTAGTTCGTGCTTGTATACAAAAGGCTCTACTCCTGTTACTTCCTCAAGTGCTTGTGAAAATTGTGCAACATCAGACTGTCTATCTAAATAGAGAGAGAAACGCTCTCCTGATTTAATACCATTATGATTAAAGTAATCTGTCAATAAAGATGCGACATAGTTATAAAATTGGTTTAACATATTGAGCATCACCACTATCACTTTTTTTGTCGATAATATTAAGATTATTAAATAATGTTATAACTTCTTTCTTTGAGTGCATATCTAAGGCCACTCCTCTTTTTTCAAATTCAATGAATAAATCATTAAGCGGAATGCGCTTATCCTTTACCGAAACTGCCGTTAAAATCAATAAAAAGTCTTGTTTAAGGTTAAATACCTGGCCTAAGCTTCCTCGACTTTTAATAAACTGATTTGCACCTAAGTCTTCAATATTTCCACCATATTTTTCAATTACACCTTGACTCATACCTTTAGTTAAACAAGAATGCAAAACTTCAAATGCCTCAGGTATATTTGTCGAATTATCTACTACATTAACCTTTGCCCACGTAGAATAATCCTTAATCCATTGTTTAAGCTCTACTAAAAAGTTCTTCTCATATTCTTCTCCCTGCTCTTTAATAAGGGAATAGAGTTCGCCATAAGGAATGAAAGGGAGAGTCTGTTCTTCCTCTTTCAAATTATTTTGATGAATAGAATTATGGTTTAGTTGTGAAATAGTATGAATATGCGGAAAGAGATTTTCCGACTTTTCTTTAATATATTTAAAATTCTCCACTCCATCCGCTGCATTTCTACGTTTATTCAGAGATTCCCCGTCTAATCCAAAATATAATGGCTGTATTTCGTTGAAATCTGCACTAGTGAATTGTTCAAACTTAAATATTAACTGACAAGCATACATAAAAACATAGTAATGCGTAATTAGTGGAAATGAAGTTAAAAAATAATCTTTATGCTTACTTAAATAAACAAGATCTTCCTGAAACAATTTTGATAAGCTTGGTAATAGTGGTTCATATTGTTGTTCTTTCAATGGTTTCTTTGGCTTCAAGGCATCTAATTTCGTTAAAATAACCTCAGTTAAGATATCCTCCGATTCTTGATTGTTGAAAACAGTTTTTATTTCCTCATTATCGTTAACAAATGTTTCATTCATAAAAACAGCATATTTACCAAACTCATTTTTAAGGTTTTTTTCTAATTCAATATAATTATATAAATAAGGATGTATTGGATTAATTTTATCCTCGTTAAATAAGTGAGCATCTAAAAATCGCTTAAAATCATACATATCATCTTGGTTTTCATACTCAATAGTGCTAGCTATCAATTCACTTAATTCATTACCTTCATATGACAAATCATCTTTATTTTTAAGATTTGAATTATTTAGCTGCAAACAGCAAATATTCCGTACAAATTCACCTAAGATTTTATTAAATTGTCCTCTAACAGCCCTTGTCCTTTTGGATAGGAACGGTAATACCTCTATTACATCGCCTGTATCATGTTTGTTCTTTTGGTGTAACAAGTCCTTCAAGTATTGTCTATTTAAGGTTTGAATCATTTTAGTACTCCCTTTCAAATACAAACGCGCCAAAATCATCACGCTTTAGAAGATAATTTTTATTGTCATGAGGGAAATGTATTAAAATTTCATTTTTCTTTTCGCCTATGGCCATGAGTCTATCAATAAATTCAATAAATTTAATAGCATCTTCTTCATCATTCTTATTAGGTCTATATCCTTCCTGAACTTTAGTTAAAAGGTCATAAAGCGGAAAGTCTATATCCAAATAAATTTTGTTTTTTCTTACTTCATCATCATATGCCAAAACAATTGTTGATTTAAAAGAGTCTAATATAGTTTCAGTACTAGAAGGTAAATGAGCTATTGATGGTTTAATATTAAGTTTTTGAGCAATACGATATTCATCAACAGGTTTATTCATATAAATATAGTCTTTTTTCAAGTTTCCTTGCCATTTATATACAGATGATTTTATTTCATCATAAAACTCTTTTATTTTCTTTTTATCTCCGATATTAAAAGCATATACATTTTCCAAATATGTCTTCATACTATTATCTGCAATATTATTTGCAAATTTTGGATTCGTAAGAAATACAATTCTAATGAAGGATTCAATAAATACATTAAGAGAATGGTCCGCAAGCCCATTTTTCTTTAAAAATGGAATGAGCCAATTTGGGGCTGTATGCGATAGTTCATAATCATTAATAATTTTTTCCCTATCATTAAGCGTATTTAGGTCTACTATTATTTGATCAATATACTTGGATCTCTCATGTATGGGATCAAGATCGGCCATAGCATGTAATATTTCTGATCGTTCGCTTCGATTAAATATGAGATAAGGCAATGATGATTCTAAAACTTCAAATTCATTGGCTAGTTTTAGATTCTCTACATCCCCAGGAATCAATATATCAGCAATAAAATTCATAAATGCGCGGGCCGATATAACAAGCTTTTTCCTTACTATTGTCTGGATAATTAACTCAACAATTTGTTCTCTCACAAATTCATCCTGTAAGAATCGAAAATTTTCATGTACTATCGTAATATGATTGTTCTTTTCATCCTCTTTTAGTGCTAAATAGAAGGGGTTCCTATCAGATTCTTCAACTATTTTACTTAATAATGAAGAATAAAAATTTGATCTTGCCCCTTCTTCAGTTAATTCATACGAATGATAATCTCCAAAGCTCAATAGGTCAAAGTAATTATCACTGTATGTAGTTGTGATATTTTGAGTAAATAGACCACTTTGTTCTACAAAATCTTTTAAAATACTATAAGAATATTTTTCATGAGATCGGTTAACAAAATTATGAAGAACCCCCATATTTATAGCTAAGATGACCTTATCATTAGATTCATGTATTTCTTCATCTGAAAAACCCTTTAATACTTCCTCTAATGTCTCCATAGCATTTTTATTGGGAGAGAAGCTCTCGGTAGCATCATTAAAGATAGTATAATCATTAATTAGTTGCGGTTTTTCTTCTTTGATATATGCTAGTAAATGGGATTTTCCATCACCAACGCTTCCACACAAAAGAATGAGGCTGTTTTTATTGCCTTCACGATTACTGTTGAGTATTTTCTCTAGGTCTAATTGTATTTTGCGGTCAATGTGGAGGTATTTTTTAAACGCGCTAAACTGATTAGCATTCTCAATCGCCTCTTGTGAAGAATCTTTTAATCGTGTAAGCTCTCGTACTAAATAGCTTCGGCCTTTTTCTATGTCCTTATTTAATACTGGAGACTCTTCATTACTTTTAACATTATCATTGTCATCCTTTACTTCTACTTCCGATTTTTGCTTTTCACCACTTAATAAGAATTCTTGACCTTTTAGTTTATCGGTACCCAATAATCGCATTATTTGATCTCTCACAATATCTTTAATATCATCCATACTTTCATTTTCTTTAGGTTTTGGCATTTCATATTGAGGAACCATTAATTGTCCGCTATAATAAACTTCATAAAACCAAACACCTAATTTATACATTTCTTTATGCAATTTATACGCTGTAGCAATATCGTTAAATGTTCCATCATGTGCAGCCTTATTTCCTGCTAATCGGATCGTATCAAACGATTGCTGAATATCTTTTTTAATAATTCCGTATTTAGCCAGATAAGAAATCCTTTCAAATAAAGATGTTATGTATGGTTCATTAATTTCCTCTAGTTTAAAGACTTCATTTAAAATTTCCTCCGCAAATAACCGAGCTTTCACTATTGCGCTGCTAGGATCTGTAAACATTAAGTCTTCCATTAATTTTGCATTATAGGCTGCAACTGAGTTGATTTTTTCTATAAAACTCAAAAATCCTTCGTATTGAGCACTCAAAATCATCATCTCCGAATATCTTCTATTTATTACTTCTATCATACTATTATCCTAATAAATATTGAAGTCACTCTCCAAATTACCTACTAGTAATTGTTGCATAATTATTGTAATAGTCCAAAGAAAAGCTTATAATTTTCATAATAAAGTACGTACGTAATAAGGAGGAATGTATATGGATTCATCATTTTGTTATAACTTTCCTGCCCTCAGAGGAATACAAGCTGAAAAAGAATATTTTGTTGCAATGTGTCCTTTAAGGATAATTCCGAAGATCTTTTTATTTGATGAGGAAGAAGTACCTCCAGAATATCGAGCACAACGGATTCTTAATAAAGCTAGAATTCCAGACATAACGAACTATATTATTGAAAACCAACGTGATTATGTTTTTTCTTCTATGACTGCTTCAATAGATGGAGAAATTAATTTTATACCTTTCAGTGATGAGCCTTCGCTCAAAGATCTAGGTCAACTTAGAATTTCTTTGGATTCAAGATTTCTAATTAACGATGGGCAGCATAGAAGAGCAGCCATTGAAGAAGCATTAAAGATTTCACCCGAACTTGGAGACGAAACTATTTCTGTTGTTTTTTTTCATGATAAGAATTTAAAAAATTCACAGCAAATCTTTTCAGATTTAAATAGACATGCTGTAAATACAACTTCCTCTATTGGAATTTTGTACGATCATCGTGACCGATTGGCTTTGGTAACGAAAGATATTATTATTTCTATACCTATGCTAAATCGATATACCGATAATGAAAGAGTTTCACTATCAAAAAACTCTCCAAAAGTTCTAGCATTAAATCATATATTTAATACTAATTTGAAATTATTAGGGAAATCAAAAGGCGATAAAATTACTAATTCAGATGAACAATTTTTAAAAGAATATTGGGCTACATTGTGTGAAGCTATTACAGAATGGAAAATGATTCTAAACAAAGAACTTACTCCTCGGGAGCTACGTGTTAACTATATTGTTGGGCACGCAGTGTTTTTTGAGGCTTTGGGAATTTTGGGTTATTACCTTAGAAAATACCACGAAAATGAATGGAAAGATTATATAAAAGATTTATCTAAAATTGATTGGAATAGAGCGAACACAAATGATTGGCTGGGTCGCGCCTTTAATCATAGCGGAAGAATACAAAAGACCTCACACACTATCCAATTAACATGTAATAGGATTAAACAATTAATCAATTTACCATTAACAGATGCTGAGCAAGTCTTAGAAGACAAATACTTCCAAGGAGTTAACTAGATATGAAAGGTATTATTAGTAATTTATTATCAAAGCAATTACCTAAGATAGATGACGCCAAAGAACAAATTAAAGAGGCTTATAAGGGTGATGACCATCCTTGGGTCGTAGGTTATAGTGGCGGTAAAGATTCTACAGTCGTTGTTCAACTTGTATTCGAAGCATTATGTGAGATGCCTTTAGAGGAATTACATAAAAAAGTCTATGTCATTTCTTCAGATACTTTAGTTGAGACTCCTTTAATTATCAATTCTATTAATACGACATTAAGAAGGATTCAAGATGAAGCTCTGAATAGAAATCTACCTATTGAAACGCATAAGGTTAAACCTGATGCTCAGCAGTCTTTCTGGGCGAATATTATTGGAAAAGGTTATCCCTCTCCCAACCAACAATTTAGGTGGTGTACGGATAGACTTAAAATAGACCCTGCAAATCAATTTATTACGGATAAAGTATCCTCTTTTGGAGAGGTAATTATGGTCCTAGGAGTTCGTGAAGATGAAAGTGTAACCCGTGGAAATGTAATACGTTCCCATACAGTAGAGGGAAAAACTTTTATGAGGCACTCAACGTTGTCAAATGCCTATGTATACGCCCCTATTAGAAGTTTTGATATTGACGATGTTTGGAATTATTTATTAAATCACCCTTCACCTTGGGGTGATGACAATCATGAACTTCATCAATTATATCAGGATTCTAATAGTGGTGAATGTCCGTTAATGGTTGATAAAAATATTAAAGAAAGTGCGGGTTCATGTGGGAACAGCCGATTCGGTTGCTGGGTTTGTACTGTAGTAAACGAAGATAAAGCTTTAAACGGATTTATCCAGAGTGGACATGATTGGATGAAACCTTTACTCGATTTTAGAAATTGGTTAGCCGAAATTAGGGATGATAGAACCAGAAGAATGAAGTATAGAATGAACGGTCAAATTTATTATAGAGATGTAAAAATTGAAGAGAAAGACGGAATACCTCACGTTTTTATTCCTAGGAAATCGAGCAGACTAGCACAATTTATCCCTTTAGAGGAATATGAGATTCTTGAAAAGAGTGAACTTAAAAGTTATATCCAAAAGAATAAAATAGATCTAAGTTCCCCAGAAGATCATAAAATATTAGTTACTTATGAGGAAGAAACATTAGATGGTCAAATAATTCAAAAATATGCTCAACTCGGTTTAGGACCCTTTACTATGGAAACCCGTAAAGAAATATTAACTAAACTCTTAGAGGTTCAAAAAGAAATTCAACATCCCAATGATCCTTATTATGAGCTTATTAGTGTGGATGAGTTAAAAGAAATTAGGAAAATCTGGTTCAGGAACGGTGATTGGAACGATCAAATACCTTCTATCCATAAAGAAATAATGGGATATTCTTTAGATTGGGAAATTGATGATCGTCCTTTATTTGATAAAGAGCAGATATCTGACCTCGAGTTACTTTGCGACCAGTTTCAAGTTGACTTTAACGTACTTAAAAAATTAATCTCGATCGAAAAGGACTTTTCAGGATATAAAATTCGTAGAGGATTAATGAATGATATAGGCAAGGTCTTAAAGCAGGATTATTTACACTTGTAAGAATAGAAAAAGAGGTTATTTTATGATATTAAATAAAATTCAATTAACCAATATCGGGCCATATAGAGGTTTGAACTCCTTTGACCTTAGCCCTACCGTAGGGAAAAACGTTATATTAATCGGTGGAGAAAATGGTGCTGGGAAAACTACTTTATTAAATGCAATTAAACTTGGATTATTCGGCGCATATAGCTACGGTTTTAAAACAGAAAATGTCGAGTACTATAATAGAGTAAATACTTTCTTGAATAATAGCGCAAAAAAGAGAGAAGAAAACAACTTTTTAATTAAGTTAGAGTTCTCTTTAATTGATGGTTTCGAAAAAATCGATTATATATTATTCCGTAAATGGAATAGAAGTAAACAAAACTTAAAAGAAGAATTTGATTTAATAGCTAATGGAAAACATCTATCCGAGTATGATAAGGAAGTATTTCAATCTAAATTAAAAGAGGTTATGCCACCTCAACTTTTAGACCTTTGTCTTTTTGACGGCGAGGAAATTGCAAAAATAGTAAATGAAAATTTGCTTTCAAGTTACTTAAAAAAACTGGCTAAGGTTGTGTTTAACCTGGATTTATTCGAAGTTCTTGAAGACGACCTTGGAGAGTACTCAAATCAGTTGTTTAACTCCCAAAAAATGGAGGAGTTAGAAAGCGAAATCTACGACTTAAATCAACGTGAACGAGATTTAAGAACTAAGTATGCCGATGAAAGTAGTAATCTTAATTACTTAAAAAATGAAAGATCAAACTATCAAGATGAATATGATAAGTTGAGAAATGACTTTGAAAAATATGGCGGTTTAGTTAAAAGTGAACGAGAAGAGATTATTAGGGATATAAATGTTATCGAATTAAGTAGGAAACAAAACATGGATAAAACAAGGGAGTTTGTTGCTGACCTTCTCCCTTTTTATTTATCAAAGGAATTACTTGTAAAAGCGCGAGAGCAAATAAAGGGCGAAGAGGCCCTACAACTTCATAAACAATTAGAGGCAAAACTTACTGATGACAGTATGAATGCTATTCTTAAGTCTGTATCTGACTCATTAAACAATATGCACAGTAAAAAGATTAAGGAACAAGTATTAAATTTACTTAAACCCGCTGAAGATATTCATCAAATACATGGTGCTTCATTTTCAGAAAGTAGTCTTATAGAAAACATGTATTTAAACGTTTCAAATAATCATGACCAGGAGATTTTATTACTCTTGGAGGAAAATAGAAATAAACTTAGCGAACTTCAAACACTTAGAGAAAAATTAAGGGTCAATGATTCCTCTAATGAATTTAGCCATATGATTCAACAGATTGAAGGACTGCAACAAAGAATTCTAGAACTAGACAATCAGATAGAAATTTCAGAATCACAATTAAATGAACTTAAAAGTGAATTAACAGTAACTATTTCTAATATCGATAAAATCCAAATCAATCTTAAAGATAATGAAAAGACACAGAGTTCATTCTTAGAGGCACAAAAGGTAATTGCTTTAAGTCGACGATTTCGTGAGATTCAATTAAAGAAAAAGCTTCAACAAGTTCAAATTGAAGCTACCACTATGTTAAAAAGAATAACGCGAAAGCATAATTATATTAATTCAATTATTATAGATCACGAAAATTATGATGTATCCTTGCTAGATTCACAAAAAGAGCATCTAGAAATTTCAACATTATCGGCTGGCGAAAAGCAAATATTATTAATTTCAATTATTTGGGCGATATTTAAATGTTCAGGAAGAAAAGTACCATTTATCTTTGACACACTACTAGGTAGATTAGATAAAACTCATAAAGCTACGGTATTAAGAGAATTTATTCCTAACTGCGGCGAACAAGCAATTATTCTTTCCACCGACACTGAAATTGACCAAGCTCATTATAATATCTTAATAGATAATCTTGCCAAAGAATACATGTTAGACTTTAACGTCGAAAGAAAAGAAACACACATTATAAATCATTATTTTCCTTTTAAACAATTGGAGTTGAGTACATGAATTTCCGCTTAAAAACATCCAAAGATACTGGTGAACGATTAAATTCTCTTCAGGCATCTACCGGTTTGACTTGGAATATTTTATCAAGAATCGCCCTTTCTCTTTCTTTACAAGACCCATCTATGCCTGGGTTAGTAGAAAATAAAAATGGTGTAGATATTCATCGGAATGCAATGACCGGTGAAAACGATTATGTTTATAAAGCATTGATTCGACAACATGCACAACGTAATGTTTCAGACGAAGAATATTTCCCTGACCTTTTCAATGCACATATTGAAAGAGGAATGATATTACTAGAAAATGAATATAAACATGCTGGTAATTATGAAAAACTTCTACAAAATTTAATAGGAATGGGAAGTTAGGTGAAATGAATGATCTATTTAGATAATAGTGCTACCACACAAATTTATCCGGAAGTAAAAGATGCTATGCTACCTTATCTAATGGAGGAATTCGGGAATCCATCAAGCAAATATTACTCAAAGGCTGAAAATGCCAAACGGGCGGTAGAAGAAGCGAGGGCCTCTCTTGCTTCTTTGTTAGGATGCAATAGCTCAGAAATAGTTTTTACAAGCGGTTCAACTGAAAGCAATAATATGATTATTAAGGGAGTAGCAGACTATTATCAAAATCAAGGAAATCATATCATTACAACTAAAGTTGAACACCCTTCTGTATTAGAAACTTGTAGGTACCTAGAAGAAAAAGGTTTTTCTATCACGTATCTTGATGTGGATCAATACGGAAGAATTGACCTTGAGGACTTTCAAAATAGCATAAAAGACACCACTATATTAGTAAGTATTATTTGGGGAAATAATGAGCTCGGTTCATTAAATGATATGGAATCTATTTCTAACGTATGTCTTGATAAGAATATTTTTTTACACACAGATGCCACCCAAGTGGTTGGTAAAATCGAATTTGATATGTCAGCCTTCCCAGGAATCACTTTTTTATCTTGTTCTGCCCATAAATTCCATGGTCCAAAAGGAATTGGTGCCACCTTTATTCGAGAAGATAAGTATGGGATTTTAACTAAATTCACTCCGTTATTACATGGTGGTGGTCAGGAGCACGGTGTCAGAAGTGGTACGTTGGCAGTTCATAACATTGTAGGTATGGGAAAAGCCGCTGACATAGTGACCCTAAACTTAGGCAAGAATATCGTGAAACTAAAGGAACTAGAGTTATACCTTTGTACAATATTAAATGATAAATTCGGCAATCAAATTAAGTTTAATAATGATAAAGAAAATAAAATACCTGGTATTCTAAGTGTGTTATTTAAAGGTGTAAACAATGAATTACTTTTAAAGACTCTTGCTCCTATGGTGGCTGCTTCTACTGGATCGGCATGCAGTTCAACGAAACCGTCTCATGTATTGGAAGGTATAGGGTTAACGTTGGACGAGATAAGATCCACGGTAAGGTTTTCGATTTCAGCACTTAATGGAAAGGAAGATTTGGATATATTTAGAGACTTGTAAATACCTTCCTTTATTAATTTTAATACACCTAACTTGATTAATAAGCCTTCTATATTTTAATTAACTTAGTATTGAATAAGGAGTCTATAATTGAAAAAACAGGTATTTATATCCTCTACTTATACTGACTTACAACAAGAAAGACAAGCCGCTGTTAGGAATGGTAAACACATCTAAAATTTAGACACCGAAGGAGAGGGCCCTTTTCCTCTCCCTTTTAATAATGGGCCCATAAACGGAATGGACGGATGAAAGTAAAAAACGCCCAGATTTTTTCTCAGGTTCGGTTTTGAAGTACGAAAGTACATTTAGTATCTGAAACGACAATCTAATTAGCACCTAAATTAACACAATAATTAAATTTAAAGATGCTCAGTGCAAAAGACCTGAGCTTTTTTCTATACATCGACTTGTTAAAGTTGCACATTATCACAACTATATTTTTTAAAAAGATAGGATTTACAAACGTTACTAAATTGAATAATTATTTCGGACTTCGCGAAAACTTTATAAAAACGCCCAACCCCGCTAAAAAAAATCCTAAACAAAATAAACTACCTGGACTCCCCCAAACTATATCAGCCATTTCGCACCCCCTTTAATTGTTAATATAGTATTATTTCACCATATAATTATTTTTACCTCTTAAAAAATGGAAAAATACTATAAAATCAGTCTTGTTTAGCTATCCTGCATCGTTGAATAAAACTCGCACTAAACATTATTGTTGATTTGCAAATTAGAACTCTGATTACTACTTATTTTTCATACCAATTTGTTGTTGAAATGTATGCTAATTAGTTTTATGTTTACATTGTTATTAGCATTTTTCTCCCCATAAACCGAACCCGTTAATGAAAAAATGGATATTTTTAATGTTTTTTCAATCGCAGGTATATCAGCAGGTGCCCAAAGACGCTAGCTCGTTGGGTTGTAACCATCTAATCGCTAAATGCCCTGTTAAAATTGGTTTACCCTCGATCAGTTTGCAGTGAAACGTTGTCAAGTGAACAATTCCAAAGTCATATTCATAAACGGTATCTTCGGTTTGTTCACGGATTTCTATTTTACAATGCATTTCTTCATTAATTTCGCGATGCAGAGCTTCATGTGGTGACTCACCCTTTTCTATTCTGCCACCTGGGAATTCCCATTTAAGGGGTAGTGATTTAGTTGGTCCTCTTTGTGCACATAAGCTTTTACCGTTTTCAATGATTACTGCACCAACGACATGGATATTCTTATTCATTGGATCCCCCTTCGTTATCCTGTTTTATCTGATATTACGGAATGTGTTCCGGATATTCAGGACTTGATACATAAAGTAGGATTGAATTATAAATTTAAAATGATTACAACCCATAATTGCTGGTACATCGGGATTATTGATGACAGATATATCTTCTACTATTACTCTTTCTGGTTCATTTCAAATATGAATGATAATCTATTATCAGTGAATCTTTTATTGAGAATAAGGAGTGCAGCATCATGATTAGAAAAGCAGAAAAGCAGGACAGTAAACAAGCTTCAGTGCTCATTTATGAAGCTATCCATGATATCGCACATGCATTGACAGGAGAAGATGAGAAGGAAAAAGTACTCGAACAGTTGGAGCGATTTTTTTCTCAAGAGCTGAATCGTCTAAGCTACCACAATTGCCTTGTAAAGATTGTTGATAATGTTCCCATTGGCATTATTGTTGCTTATCACGGAAAAAATTCACTGGATCTCGATGAGCCAATCCGTGCACATGTAAGGAAGATTACGGGTAAAGAACCGGTGTTAGATCCGGAAGCGGGTGCAACGGATTTCTATGTTGATACGCTAAGTGTGAACCCAAAATTTGGTGGGCAAGGGTTCGGAACAGAACTTTTACAATCAGCAATAGATTATGCGAATGCTCAAGGTTACCCCACTGTTTCTTTGAATGTCGAAGAGACCAATATTAAAGCACGTAAACTTTATGAACGGCTTGGTTTTTCCTATAAGAAAACAATTACGATTAACGATCATGTATATCATTATTTAGTGAAACAGATATAGTTGTTGTGGGACTTTTCTATACTAATCTGAAATTTATACACACCCACCACTTTTGTCATAGCACTCCTCCTGTACAACTTTATTCTAAGTGGTACGACAATTCGCAAAACAATAATCGCCCATTTTTTATGAAGTGGCTTTCTTTACGTACATAGTATTAAATATCCGACCATCAAAAAGAAGCATCTAGTTTTATCCAGATGCTTCTTCTATTAATATATTTATTCACCACTCGTTAACTATCTCGTCAAGTGCAAAATTACAAAACTCCTTTTCTTAAATCAACATCCCAGCAATCGCCGCACTCAACAGATTAGCCAGGGTTGCCGCTATTACCGCTCTCAAACCCATCTCCGCAATATCTTGTCTTCTTGACGGCGCCATGCCTCCTAATCCACCGATCATCAAGGCAATCGCAGCCAGATTCGCAAAACCGCAAAGTGCGAAACTAATCATCGCAACGCTTTTAGGGGACAGATTAGCAATCTCGGGGGCAAAAGCAGTGTAGGCAACAAATTCGTTTAACACAAACTTCTGTCCAATGAAAGAAGCGGCTTGTAACGCTTCATCCCATGGAACTCCAATGAGGAAGGCAAGCGGAAAGAAAATGTATCCTAAGATTTGTTCTAGTGTTAACGTTCCAAATCCAAAGATTCCACCAATCGAACCGATAATTGTATTGACCAAAAAGATGAGGGAAATGAAAGCAAGCAATAATGCACCTACACTTACTGCTATTTTTAATCCATCCGCAGCCCCGCGTGCTGCTGCATCAACTACATTTCTTGATTCCTCATCTTTGATCATTTGGATACGTTCACCAGTGTTTAGTTGTTCTGTTTGGGGAATTATTATCTTTGCAAATAACAATCCCGCAGGAGCCCCCATAAAAGCTGCAGCTAACAAATACTCTAGAGGAACCCCAAGCATCGCGTATCCACCGAGAACAGAGCCAGATACACACGCCATTCCCCCTACCATTACTGCAAACAATTCTGATTTGGTCATCTTCTCAATATAAGGTTTAATGACCAATGGGGCTTCCGTTGGACCGAGAAAGATATTTGCAGCAGCTGACATCGATTCTGGTTCACTCGTTTTCAGCATTTTGGCCAAAAATCCACCGATGATCTTGGTTGCGAACTGCATAATTCCCAGATAATAGAGAACCGATATTAATGATGCAAAGAAAATGATAATGGGCAACACTTGTAATGCAAAGGTAAAACCTGCATTTTCCGCGTTTAGTATTCCTCCAAATAGGAACTGAATTCCAGCATTGGACGAGTCGATTACTTTTTGGACAATGGATGAAAAAAACTGGAGAATCTTTCTTCCAAATTCCCATTTCAACACCGCAATAGCAAAAATAAGCTGGATGGCTAGAGCGCCAAAAACTGTTCTTGGATTGATGGCAGTGCGCTTTTTCGAAAGGGCAAAAGCTAATGCTAAAATTCCGATTATTCCCCCGATACCCCAAATGTATTGCATATTTCCTCCCCCATCATCGTCAATTTATATAATATACAGACGAGATAGCATAAAGAAGCAGGCACTCGCTCCTTATGCTCAATAAATTTAAACAATATCTGTTTTAATATACTTCTTGATTCATAGCGTCGATACAGACAACGGTCACAAGTTTTCTATTGTATCGCACGCAATACATCAAGAAGCATTTCTTTAAATGAATGACGGTCTATAGCTTCACAAACACGAACATTTTTTGCACGTTCAAGACGGTTATTAATATCGACAAGACTGTACCCTCTTGTGAGTTCGCCGACTGTTTCAATATCTACGTGATAAAGATTAGACTTTGTCATTATATCTTCATTTGCTGCAACAGCAGCTAACAGTGTATCTGGATGTGTTGTACCATTTAATTGGTGGACGCTTTTATTAAACTTCATAACAACTTTATTAACATCAGTGAAAAACTTTGACCCTTTTGTTGCTAATGCCGCAATGTCTTTGTGGTCATTGTCATCCATAATTGAATATTGTGTACACATTTCCCAGCCAACCATCGTGATTGGAATACCCGAATGAAGGACAATTTTTGCAGCTTCGGGATCAACCCAGAAATTATATTCAGCACTTGGGGTAATATTTCCTAAAGCATTATTTGTTCCACCCATAATATAGAGATGAGGAATCTTCGGAACAATTGTTGGGTCTTTTTTAATGGCCATTGCAATATTCGTCAATGGTGCAATCGCTAATAAATGAATATCTCCGGGATATTTATGAACTGTTTCTATGAGAAAATCAACTGCATGTCCGTCAGCTGGACGCTGGACTGCTTTCTCAAAAAATGAATCACCCATTCCATCTCTTCCGTGAACATCTTCAACCGTTCGGTGCTCCTTTTCACCAAGCCCCATTAACGGACGCTCACACCCTTTATATACCGGTACTTGTCCACCCTTACCAGCTACTTGAATCGTATAAAGGGCATTTTCTACTTGCTGATCAAATTGGACATTTCCACCAGTCATCATAATTCCTTCTACATTAAAATAATGAAGCGCTGTTAAAATGGCAATCGTATCATCACCAGCTGTATCCGTATCAATAATGACCCGTTTTTTATCTATCATTTAAAATCCTCCTTCGTTACTTGCTTAGCTAATTCCGTCATATAATCGAAGAAAGCATCGCGATTCACGTCATAAACTACATTCACAGGGCGGCCATCAGGTGTTTCAACTGTACGTCCCTGACTTGGTCCATCTGTGTGCACCACGCTATTTATCGTCTGTACTTTAACAAGATCGCTCTTGCCAATAAACGCAGTCGTTAACACATCCCATAAATAATAGGTAGAATTAGTTGAAAAATGAACAAGAGGTGGCACCATAGCATAACATTGGCCGAGAAAGTCAACTCCAATATGTTTGCGCTCTTTTGCCCATCGTTCGCGTACATCTAAAGTTAACGGTACTTGATTTGTGCTTTCAAGTGCGACTAGATCAATTTCTATGTTAGTTTCCCACACTCGGGCAGCTGCTTCAGGGTCCCAAAACACATTCCATTCTGCTGTTCCATCATGTTCAGGTTCGTGAACATTCCCAGCCTCTCGGAAAGTGCCGCCCATCCAAACAAGTCTTTCGATTTTCTCTTCAATATCTGGAGCTTCATCTAATGCACGGGCAAGATCAGTAAGAGGACCCGTGAATAGTAAAGTTGTTTTTTCAGTAGTATTACGAATAGCATCGATCATATGAAGATGTGCCGGTTTTTCTGCTACTGGTGTAATAATTTTTCCAGATTCGTTTAAAATCGGTAGTGCATCTACATAAAAAGCGTGCATTCGCCAATCTTTTGGAAATGGGTTTTTTCCACGTGAATTGGACTCTGCTACGTCAAGACCACCGTTTCCAAAACGGTCAATGATTTTTCGGCTTGCAAAAACGGCTGGCTCTAAATAACAATCAGCCGGAATGACCGATACACCTGTCAATTCGACATTATCCATTTTCAGTAATAAAAATAATGAAACAAGATCATCGACTCCGCCGTCATGATTAAAATAAATATGCTTCTTTGCCATCTCTTTTTTCATCCTCTTCATTATATTGCGACAAATTGTTTTTCAAATTCTTCAAGTTGCTCCCTTGTAGGAAGGGCCGGAATAACATCTCGTTTAGTTACACAATAAGACCCAACAATACTCGCTTTACCCACGGCATCTTCTAATGTTAGTCCTTCTGCAAGATAAACAGCTAGCGCTCCCGTAAAGGAATCTCCCGCACCAGTTGTATCAACCGCTTCCACTTTAAAGGCGGGTACTTGAGCAACACCTTGTTGCGTTACAATTAAAGCACCGTTTTCCCCACGAGTTACAATTACTGCTTTTGGTCCCTTGCTTAATAACCTAGAAGCAAGTTCCTCACATTTTTGTACGGATAATTCTTCATTTGGATTTTCCCCATTTAAAATAAGTAACTCCGATTCATTCGGATTAATCATTGATGTGTATTGTAACAACTCCAACGCTTCAGCATTAGCTGGCGCAGGATTTAAAATCACGGTTTTGCCTAATTGCTGAGCATAACGCAATGCTTCTCTTACTGTGTCAAGACGATTTTCCAACTGACAAACAATAATATCAGCTTCATCAATCTTCTCTAAAACGCTTTCATCATTTGGTAAGAGGTCGTGATTGGCCCCTGGATCCACTAGAATGCAATTCTCGCCTTCAGAGTTTAAAAAGATGAAGCCAACCCCGGTACTTTTATTTTTTGAACGACGTACACCCGAAATATCTATGTTTTCACTTTCAAGCATACGAAGTCCTTCATCTCCGTAGCGGTCATTCCCAAGACAGCCAACAAATGCTACATCACCGCCAAGTCTAGCTGCTGCAACTGCTTGGTTAGCTCCTTTTCCACCATTGCTTTCAGAGAAACTTTGTCCAATTAATGTTTCACCCCAGACAGGTACACGATCGGTTTGGCATGTTAAACCGACATTATAGCTGCCGATTACTAGAATTTTTTTTGTTTCAGAGTTCATCATACCCCTTCACCTCTTGTAAACAATCTTAATCACGCTGTAAAAAAGAAGCCACTGAATATTTATCAGAACGTAACCATACATAGGAAATTTCAACTGGCTTTGATTCTTCTAAATACGTAATTTGATCTAAATATAGAACAGGTGTGCCTTTTGGTAACGATAAAATTAATGCTTGTTCCTCTTCTAATCCTCTTGCTTCAAACTGACGAAAACCAAACTTAATTTTTCGTCCGCTAATTTTTTCAATTGCTGCAAACAAATGCGTATTTTCAAAGTCAACTTGTTCAATTCCTTCACAAAGATTCACATTGATATAGTTTTCAAGAACGATAACTGGGTCATTGTCAATATAACGGACACGTTTTAAATAAAGGACTGATTGTCCATCCTTTAATGAAAACTTTTGTCGAATCGATGCTTTTGGCTGTATTAAACGTTTCTCAATCACTTTCGTTTCAAACTTAATGCCTTCTCTTTCCATTGATTCTGCGAAAGAAATCAATTCTTGCCCAAAAGGATGTGACATTTTGGGTTCAGCAACAAACGTCCCTTTGCCCTGAATTTGAATTAAGATCCCTTCTTTTATCAATGAAGAAATTGCTTTTCGAAGTGTGCCTCTACTGACTTCAAGCATCTTTGCCAACTCTTCTTCTGCAGGCAATTGGTGATTTTTCTCCCATTCTTTTGTTGATACCTTTTCACGAATCCCATCGGCAATTTGGCTATATAGAGGTCTAGGATCATTTTTATTTATAATATTTATTAGTTCATTCATCTTAAAAACACCTTCCCGAATTTATTTCCCACCCTATTATACCTTTGTTTAAAATATAAAATAGATGGTACATCAACAAGTATAAATTCGGGATATGGTTTATTAGTAATCGCTTAAAGCATTACCAGCGCCTGTGACGATTTTCACTCCAGCACTTGTACCAAGTAGAACTGCACCCGCATTTAAAATTGTTGAAGCACTTTCAAAATCACGAATACCACCAGATGCTTTGACTAATGCTTTGTCACCTGCAATTTCCTTTAACAATTGAACATCTTCAACTGTTGCATGACCGCCTTTACCCCAGCCGCTTGAGTTTTTTAAATAAGTAACTCCCGCGCTCAACGCTAGTTCCGCAGCCTTCCTCTTTTCTTCCTGTGTGAGCATTCCAAATTCAAGCATAATTTTTGTAACTCTACCATTTGCTGCTTTTACGATTTGAGCAATTTCTTCTCTATATTCATCATACATACCACTTTTTAGGAATCCAATATTAGCCATAAAATCCACTTGTTCCGCGCCTAATTCAATAACCTCTCTCATTTCATTAACTTTAGTCGCCGTAGTAGATCCTCCCATTGGATAACCTAATGCCGTACAGATTTTCACCTCAGAACCTTGTAAGTGTTTTTTTGCTTCCTCAATCCAGCAAGGCTGAAGCATTACTCCGTCAAATTTATATTCCATACAATCTTCAGATAGTTTTTTAATATCTTCTTTAGTTACATCAGGATTTACATTCGTATGTTGGATTTTACTTGCAATTTCTTCAACTGTATAAACTTTTGTAGTCATTTTTACTCCTCCTTGTGTATACGTATATATACGTCTATATATGAGTATAGACTTATATAAATAATCTGTCAATATTTTATCGAATAATAGTAGGTTAGGATTAACTAAAAATAGGGTGACACCCTGTTATTGGATGTCACCCTTATATGTTTTTCCTTCTATATAATACAAACTATTTTCGACGCTTCTTTTTTCAAACTAATTTTTTACTATACATAACATCTTTTATCTTAAATCAACATCCCTACAATGGCTGCACTGAGCAGATTGGCCAGTGTTGCTCCGATTATTGCTCGTAACCCCATTTCAGCAATGTCTTGTCTTCTAGAAGGAGCCATTCCTCCTAATCCACCAATTAGCATAGCAAGTGCTGAAAGGTTGGCAAAACCACAAAGTGCAAAGCTAATCATCGCGACGCTTTTAGGAGATAGATTAGCGATTTCAGGAGCAAAAGAAGTGTAAGCAACAAATTCGTTTAGTACAAATTTCTGCCCAATAAAAGAGGCAGCCTTTAATGCTTCATCCCATGGAACTCCAATGAGGAAAGCAAGTGGGAAGAAAAGATAGCCTAAAATCTGTTCTAGCGTTAAAGATTCAAATCCAAAAATTCCACCAATAGCTCCGATTATCATATTAATTAAAAAGATGAGAGAAATGAATGCAAGTAACAATGCACCAACACTTACCGCTATTTTTAATCCATCTATCGCCCCGCGCGATGCTGCATCAATGACATTTCTAGATTCCTCGTCTTTAACCATTTGAATACGGTCAGCTGTGTTCAATTTTTCTGTTTGAGGAACGATGATTTTTGCAAATAACAATCCCGCCGGAGCACCCATGAAAGCTGCGGCTAACAAATAATCTATTGGTACATCCAGCTTGGCATACCCTCCTAAAACGGCCCCCGATACGCAGGCCATTCCCCCTACCATGACGGCAAATAATTCTGATTTAGTCATTTTCTCAATATAGGGTTTTACAACTAATGGAGCCTCTGTCGGACCAAGAAAAATATTGGCAGCAGCTGACATCGATTCGGTCTCACTTGTCTTAAGGGCTTTTGCCAAAAGTCCACCGATAAACTTAGTTGCATACTGCATAATTCCTAGATAATAAAGAACCGAAATTAATGAAGCAAAGAAAATGATAATGGGTAACACTTGTAAGGCAAAGGTAAAACCTGCGTTTTCTGCATTTAGTACTCCTCCAAACAAGAACTGAATTCCAGCATCGGACGAGTCAATCACTTTTTGGACAATCCCTGAAAGGTATTGCAAAATCTTTCTTCCGAGTTCCCATTTCAACACTGCAAAACCAAAAAGGAGTTGGATGCCTAAAGCACCTAAAATGGTTCTTGGATTGATGGATTTACGTGCTGTCGATAGGGCAAATGCAATTGCTAAAATACCGATGATGCCACAAATTCCCCAGATGTATTGCATAGTTTCTCCCCCATCATTGTTAATAAAGTAAATAGAAATTAATATTGTTTAAACTATACTTATTGAACCTCATACATGGTTTTTCTCTATCATTTGGAATTTTCTCCACTTACTTGCCTTGCTAATTCCGTCATGTAATCGAAGAAAGCATCGCGATTCACGTCATAAACTACATTCACCGGGCGACCATCGGGTGTTTCAACTGTACGTCCCTGACTTGGTCCATCGGTGATGACAACACTATTGACCGTTTGGACTTTAACAAGATCACTATTGCCAATAAACGCAGTCGTTAACACATCCCATAAATAGTAGGTAGAATTTGTTGTAAAATGAACAAGCGGCGGTACCATCGCATAACATTGGCCGAGGAAATCAACCCCGATGTATTTACGCTCTTTTGCCCAACGTTGGCGCACATCCAAAGTTAACGGTACTTGATTTGTGCTTTCAAGCGCGACTAAGTCAATTTCTATGTTAGTTTCCCATACGCGAGCTGCAGCTTCAGGGTCCCAAAATACATTCCATTCCGCTGTTCCATCATGTTCAGGTTCATGAACATTGCCGTCTTCACGGAAAGTACCACCCATCCAAACAAGTCTTTCAATTTTCTCTTCAATATCTGGAGCTTCATCTAATGCACGGGCAAGGTCAGTAAGAGGACCCGTGAATAATAAAGTTGTTTTTTCAGTGGTATTACGAATCGCATCAATCATATGGAGATGTGCCGGCTTTTCTGCTACAGGTGTAATAATTTCTCCAGATTCGTTTAAAATCGGTAGTGCATCCACAAGAAATGCATGCATTCTCCAGTCTTTTGGGAAAGGATTTTTTCCGCGTGAATTTGACTCAGCGACATCGAGACGGACACCGTCCCCAAAGCGATCAATAATTTTTCGGCTTGCAAAAACCGCTGGCTCTAAATAACAATCTGCCGGAATGACAGATACACCTGTTAATTCGACATTATCCATTTTTAGTAATAAAAATAATGAAACTAGATCATCGACTCCGCCGTCGTGATTAAAATAAATATGTTTTTTCGCCATCCCAAATCCCATCCTTTTCATTAAAAAGTATTTATATGAATATTCGACTAAAAGATCTTCGGTGGTATCAGGTAAGGCTCCAATGATATCGAAGTGTTCCTTTTCAAAGCAGCAAGGCCTTACACCGATATAGTCTCCCGATTCCATGGAAGGATATTCATATTCTTTCCTATCTCACTTCCTTAATATGGTTCGAGTGAAATGCAAAAAAACCCGGATATATACCTACCCAGGTTACGGATTTACATTGAGAAATAATGGAATGGATTTAATATAAAATACAAGTTTCCAATCATTCTTTCATGTAGTCCGGTAGTTTACGGTTACCAGGTAGAGACGCTTAAGCCATATTCCTAAGCATATACATTCAAAAAACTTTCATTAAGTTGTTATTTTACTATAACATTAATAGCATACAAGTCCTGCAATGGTCAACGGAAACCACGAAAGTTTTTATTTTATGACAACTGAATGTTCGGATAATACAGCATAAGAAAAGGAAAGAGTATATTTTTTCAAAAAAAAAAGAGAACACGATGTTCTCCTTTATATTTATACGTTTTAGCAATGGACCCTCTTCAAAACAAACTCAAACCATATTTTTTTGATAACAGCTCCAATAATTTCATTCCACCGATACTGTTTCCTTTTTCGTCTAAAGCAGGGCCGAAAATGCCAATGCCGAATCTACCGGAAACAGTTCCCATAATGCCGCCTGATACACCACTTTTTGCTGGGAGCCCAATTTTAATGGCAAACTCTCCAGAAGCATTATACATGCCACATGTCACCATAAATGTTTTGCAAATACGCGCTACATCTATAGGCATGATTTGTTTTCCACTTAATGGATCTAACCCGTCCATTGCAAACACCATTCCTATTCTGGACAAGTCCAAACAATTCATTTCAATGGCACATTGCTTCGTATATAAATCCATTAGTTGCTCTACGTCCTCATTTATAAAGTTATACTGCTTCATAAAATAGCATAATGCCCTGTTTAGATATGCCGTTTCGAATTCAGAACGGGCCACTTCCTCACTATAGGTAACGGTTGGGTCATTTGTCATTTCCTGAATAAAGGATAATAACCGATTGAACCGCGCTTGAACAGAATTCCCTTTAATCATATGGGTGACAACAAGGGCCCCAGCATTAATCATCGGATTTAACGGTTTACCGGGAGCGGCAGTTTCCAGTTTAATAATCGAATTAAAAGGGTCGCCGGTAGGCTCCATTCCAACCCGTTCAAACACATAGTCTTGGCCTCTATCCATCAAAACAAGGGCTAGACTTATTACTTTTGAAACACTTTGGAGTGTAAATTTTTTGTCGATCTCCCCAGCAGAAATACATTGCCCATCAGGATAGTAAATGGAAACTGAGAGGTCATTCGGATTTTCTTTTCCAAGTGCCGGAATATAGTCGGCAACCTTGCCATTTTTTGTATAGGGACGAGCTTCTTTCACTAACGCCTTTAATTCATCACTTGATTGACAGGGCATATTCATCACCGTTAGTAGTATGGGCTAAATGGGATTATTATATGAAAAAACAAGGGTTATTCATTTTATAGAAATTGGGGATTAATCCAAAATGGTTAGCTGATATTATAAATAAAAAACCTCCACAGTAATTACACGAGGTTTTTGGGGATGTTCTATATGATGGTAAGAAAATTAAAATTCAATATGAGCAATGTCTTCATAATTGATATCGTGAGGAATTTCATTTTCAAACATTAGATCTCTAAGGGCGGTGAGTCTCATCGAGACATCTAAATCAAGAAACTGTTCATCTTCGGTATCCGACACAGTATAGGGTACATTGCGAACAATATACTTCCTATCCAAAATATTCCAAGTGATGTCTTTTTTAAAGAAAGTAGTTTCCCTTTCCATAGCGGGAACCTCCTTGGTTCTGGTTACCATTTGTTTCAGTCCCTTTTTATATTATTTTTAACCTTTTAATGGAATTTTAAACTCCACTACTTATATATTCAATTTTTATTCCCATTGTCCTTTATTTCTTTATTCACCGCATCCTTTAATTTACGTTTAAAATCTTCCATTCTATTTAATAGATTTGCGTCTTGGATAAGCCTAGTGGTCATCTTATTATGCGGAGAATTTTTAAAAGTAAGTGTTACAATCTGCAACGTATAATGTCCTTTATTTTTTCTTTTAAAGCTAACGGCAAACTTAAATTTTTCCGGATCATCTGATTTCATCAATGTATATGTAAGTGCGGGGTAACCTTTGAATTGCGCCTTTATTACAAAATCGGTGTTAATGATCCTATCTATTATGCTTATTATGACGGATAGCTCATCAGAACCAAGTCTTTCAAGAATTCGTTCATTAAAATGAACTGACACACTAACTATCTTTTGCCCCCATAACTGGTCTGCAGTTTTACCATCAACGGTTAATTTTTTCGTTCTGAGAACAATTTTTTTTTGCTCATCTGTTAAATATGATAAGTCCTTACCATCCTGATTAAATTGACGAAGCTGTATCTTAGTGTAGTCCCCTGCAGTAGCCTCAATTTCATCTTGCTGTTTTTCTTCAAATTCAATGATATCGCTGATAACTAAGGTTTCACCGTCCCTAAATTTAACTTGAAACGATCCTGACAAGTTTTATCCCCCGTTCATTCCATAGTTTACCAAATTATAACATAAAATCGGGCTTTTTTTACGTTGTATACAGAAGTTTTATGCCTATGATTTGTCGCCTAAAAACTAAAATAAAAATAGATGGGAAACCGGAATCCTTATCGATTCTTGAACCCATCTACCTACTTTTTTCTAGCGGAAAAAAATCCATATTGTTTTCGTGAATGACTCTTCTTTTGCCTTCAACTGTTCAAATAATTTTTCTAAAGCTCCAATCCCTAAGTATTCGACAAATTTCGGGTGGTGACAGGCACTTGTCGAATTGATTTTGTAATAAATTGGTCACATTAAAAAGTGAAACTTATTGTGAATTACATCGTATAATTGTGGGTGGGAATGTGTATGTACTCACACATCAAAGTTTAACAAGCGGAGGGAATATTAATTGAAAAAAATGTTAGCAGCTTTATTTGCAACAGTACTTCTACTATCACCTGTTGGGAACTTTGTTTTTCAAGATCATTCAACAACTGTCGAAGCAAGAGGTTACAAGTCCGGTAAAAAAGGTTTTAACATGAATAACAGTAAGATCAACAACAATTCTAACTTCCAAAAGAAAAAGCAAGATTCAAATTCAAATACAACAAATAATAAATCGACTACTGCTACCAATAACAAAGGCGGCTTTATGTCTGGTGGTCTTATGAAAGGCCTTATGTTTGGTGGAATAGCTGGACTTTTATTTGGCAGCATTTTCGCAAACATGGGAGAATTAGGTTCAATTCTTGGATTTATCATCAATATTGCTGCGATTATGATTTTAATCTCGGTTATTCGTAAAATTTTCGCCTTTTTCAATGAGAAAAAGAAAAAAGAGGATATTAATCCATGGAGAGGTTAATGATTCCTGAGCAAGATATCATAAATGCGGTTTGCGTTTATATATCTCGCAAAAAGCAAGTCAAGCCCGAAGAGGTTGAAGTGGAGCTAATGCATGATGACGATTATGGCTTCTCTGCAGAAGTCTTTGTCGATGGGCGGAAGCAAGTTCTCATTGCCGCAAACTTAATTGAAGCCCTGCGCCTATGGCTTGATGAATTTATGAACGAAAACCCATATGCCGGAATCGAACTGCAATTAGACGACGAAGAAGGAATCATTGCTCTCATTAACAACTAGACAAAATTCGACAAAATCCGGGTGGTGCCTGTCACCCCCCGAATTTAAAAACTCATCCTTTTCGCTATTGGATGAGTTTTTTATTGTTATACAAGTCTTCTTCATTGTTTATAAATATAAACTTAACAAGAAGAAGCTTTTCCATACTTGAAAATATGAAATAACTTCCATATGATAGTTTTATAGAAAGGAAGTGGGAAATGTTTATCAAACCACGCTATGAATCGACGGAATTACAGCTATTAAGATATTTAAGCAAACGAATGAATTTAACGGACAAAGAAAAGCAGTATTATGTAAACTTAAAGAAAGGTTATGAAGGTGAATTAAGCTTTGATATGCTGCTAGAAAATCTTTCGGATGAATGGTTAATCCTGAGCGACCTATTACTAGAAGTTAACAATACGATGTTTCAAATCGATTCACTACTAGTATCTCGACACAGCATTTTTCTTTTTGAAGTTAAAAATTATGAAGGAGACTATTATATCGACGCAGATAAGTGGTACTCGGTGGCATCTGGTAATGAAATTAAGGATCCACTCCTCCAGTTAAAACGAAGTGAATTTTTACTTCGACGCTTACTCCAAGATCTTAATTTCAACTTTTCCATTGAAGCATATCTAATCTTCATCAGCCCCAAGTTTACTTTATACCAAGCCCCTCGAAACCTACCTATTATTTTTCCAACACAACTTCATTATTTTATGAAAAATTTAAATAAGAAATCATCAAAACTAAATGAAAAACATTCCGGATTCGCTGAACTACTAGTAAATAAACATTTAAACGATTCTTCTTTTACACAAGTACCGAACTATGATTATGAACAGCTAAGAAAAGGTGTAATTTGTAAATGTTGTTATTCCTTCTTGATTTCTCGGGAAGAAAACAAATTGGTATGTGCTAAATGCTTGTGTAAAGAAGACATTGAATCCGCTATTTTACGAAACGTAGAGCAATTGACGCTTCTTTTCCCTGATAAAAAAGTTACAACAAACCTCGTTCACGAATGGTGTGAAGCTATTGTGTCCAAAAAAAGAGTTTGGAGGATTTTAACAAAAAACTTCCGTAAAGTGGGGCAAGGTAAGTTCTCATATTATGTTCATTTACCAAAGTCTTAATTATCTCCATTTCCAGATTTCTATCGTTATGATTCCCGGTTTATCCTAATTTCTCAGATTACTGTACTCATGAACACTTCATGATTCCCGTTTTATCTGAATTTCCTCGATTACTGTACTTATGAACGCTCCATGATTCCCGTTTTATAGGAATTTCCCGGATCACTGGACTTATGAACGCTTCATGATTCCCGTTTTATAGGAATTTCCTGGATCACTGGACTTATGAACGCTTCATGATTCCCTTTCTATCTGAATTTCCCGGATCACTGTACTCATGAACACTTCATGATTCCCGTTTTATAGGAATTTCCTGGATCACTATACTCATGAACGCTTCATGATTCCCTTTCTATCTGAATTTCCTGAATCTCTGTACTCATGAACGCTTCATGATTCCCATTTTCACATATTTTCACCGATCTCTGTCCTTATGAATGCTTCATGGTCCCTTTCCCATCCTATTGTCCAAGATCTCTGTCCTCAAGAGAGCCTCCTACTGAACATTCATTCGACAAATTTCGGGTAGTGACAGGCACCTGTCGAATCCTGAAACTTCTCCCAAATAAAAAACGGTCACCATCGTATTGCAATGGTGACCACATGTATCCAAGTTAAATACCCTATAAAAAAACCGCTCCATACACAAGGGCGCCCGCAATGACGTATGCAGGATGCAATTTCCACTTTTGCAGTAAAAGAAGGCTGACTCCAGCGATGAGAATTGTTTGCACATAACCGGAACCTTCTATTGATATAGAACTTAAAAAGAAACTGATAGTCATGACGCCAAGTAGGACGGCGATTGCCGGCCTTACGAGCAGGGTCATTTTTTTTACTTTTGGTGAATCTTTATATTTTAATAAAAGGCCAAGTAAGGCAATCATTAAAATAAGTGAAGGAGCGACTGTAGCAAATAAGGCAACGGCAGCACCAGGGATGCCAGCTTGCTGATAACCGATATAGCCGGCCATTTTCGTAGCAATTGGACCTGGAAGCGCATTTCCGAGTGCAAGCATTTCACTAAATTCATGAACAGTCAGCCAATCATACCGGCCTACTACTTCATTTTCAATCAGTGGTATGGAGGACGGACCGCCGCCGTAACCGAGTATACCTGGTATGAAAAAGGCGAGAAAAATCTGCCAGTAGATCATGCTTGAACTCCCTTCTCTTGCCTTTTCTTTCTTCCCTTTGTGCCTGACAAGAGCGCTGTAACAAGCAGTGCAGCGATCAATATGGCAGGATGGATGCCAAGCAATTCCATAATGATGATGCTAACTGCGAGAATGAGCACTGTCCCCATCCAACCAAGGGATTTTTTTGATTTTACGATAAAGTCCCATGTCAAGATGCCCATCATCACGCCGGCTACGGGCAAAACTGCACTCGACATTCCCGAAACCCATGGTTTATCCTTATGAGCAGTCAATAACGATAGAAATAAAATCATTAGGACTACAGTCGGAACGGAAGTAGCAAATAAAGCATTCAACATCCCGGCGAACCCGCCTACCCGCCAGCCCACATATCCCGCCATCTTTGTATTAATCGGGCCTGGAAGCGCATTGGCAAGTGCAAGTACATCAGAAAATTCTTCATCACTCATCCATTTATAAGTGACCACCACTTCCCTGTGTACGAGAGGAATGGCGGATGGTCCGCCGCCAAACCCAAGCATTCCCGAACGGAAAAAAGCGATGAATATATCTCTTTGTTTCATCAAATCAACTGCCTTTACTGCTAAAATATATTTTTACCAAACTGCAATGGATCCGTCCGTCCGCGATTCAGTACCGCCCATTAGGACACCTGTTTCCGGATTTCTCCAAATGATTTGTCCGCGTCCGAAGCTGCCGGTATCAACGGCAATTTGGACTTGATGCCCCTTGCGTGCGAGTGCTTGTGCGATATGATTTGGAAATCCGGGTTCGAGAACAACTTTTTTCCCTTCCATCCATTGCCATCGCGGAGCATCGAGTGCTGCTTGCGGGTTTAAATGAAAATCGATTGTATTTGAAATGACTTGGAAATGCCCTTGCGGCTGCATATATCCACCCATTACACCAAATGGACCAACTGCCTCTCCATCTTTCGTTAAAAATCCTGGAATAATCGTGTGATATGTTTTCTTTCCCGGTTTTAACACGTTCGGATGGTTTTCCTCTAGTGAAAAATCATGTCCGCGGTTTTGCAGGCCAATTCCTGTATCCGGCACGACGATCCCTGAACCAAAGCCCATGTAGTTACTTTGAATAAATGAAACCATGTTGCCCTCGCCGTCAGCAGCGGCTAAATAAACGGTTCCACCTTTAGGCAAGTCCATTGGTGTAGGCTCTCCCGCTGTATCACCAATTAGCTGGCGCCGCTTTTCTGCATATTGCTCTGATAGCAACTCATCCGCTGGCAAAGGCATGTCGCCAGGCTCAGTCACGAATGCTTTTCCGTCCGTGAAAGCAAGCTTCATCGCTTCGATTTGCTTATGATATGTATTGGCATGTTCTTTTTCTGTAAATTGGAAGCCTTCTGCAATTTTCAATGCCATTAAAGCGATGATTCCTTGGCCATTCGGAGGAATTTCCCATACATCATAGCCACGATAGTTGGTGGAAATCGGTTCAACCCACTCCGGTTTGTAAGCTGCCAAATCCTCTTTCGATAAAAAACCTCCGTGTTTTTGAACATAATCGGCCATTTTTTCTGCCAGTTCGCCATTGTAAAAGCTGTCAGCATTTGTTTCTGCAATGGAGCGCAAAGTTGCTGCATGGCCCGGTGATTTCCACATCTCACCGATTTCAGGTGCACGGCCATCTGGTGCAAAGGTGTCAAACCATGGCTTGTATTCATCCCCAGTAAAGATTTCTTTAAACTTATCGAATGCAAGCTTCCAGAACTTCCCGAGGATTGGCGAAATCGGATATCCTTCTTCAGCATAGCGAATTGCCGGCTCAAGAACTTCAGTCAACGGAAGTTTACCATATTTTCTTGATAGCTCAGCCCAAGCAGCAGGCACCCCAGGTACGGTAATCGGGATCACGCCATGAACTGGCATTTTCTCATGTCCACGCTCTTTTAACGCGTCAACTGAGATCGATTGCGGGGCAGGACCGCTCGCATTTAAACCGTGCAATTTTCCGTTTGTCCAAACAAGTGCAAACGCATCACCGCCAATTCCATTCGATGTCGGCTCAACGACTGTAAGGGCAGCAGCTGTAGCGATCGCTGCATCTATCGCATTTCCGCCTTTTTTCAAAATATCCATCCCTGCCTCTGCTGCAAGTGGTTGGGATGTTGCTACCATACCATTTTTTGCAAACACCGAATTTCGCTGTGCCAAATATGGCTGGTATAAATGATCTAGCTTCATTTAATTGCACTCCCTAAAAGTATTTTTCTAATATAGTATATTTATAGAATATTAAATAATCAAATCCATGGATGGTTCTACGCATAATGACAGGCGACAAAATGCTTCTGCTCCACTTCCTTAAATGCAGGAATATCCACTTTACATTTCTCTGTTGCTAATGGACATCTCGTATGGAAACAACAGCCACTTGGAACGTCAAGTGGACTAGGAACGTCCCCTTTCAATATGACCCGCTGCTTTTTTACTTCTGCCGAAACTTCTGGGATGGCAGAAAATAATGCTTTCGTATACGGATGAAGTGGATTTTCATAAATCATATGCTTGTCGGATAGTTCCATCATTTTGCCCAAATACATGACCCCAACCCGGTCACTAATATGTTTAACAACAGATAAATCATGGGAGATAAAAATATAGGTTAATTGATATTCTTTTTTTAATTTTTGAAGCAGGTTCAATACTTGAGCTTGAACAGAAACGTCCAATGCTGAAACTGCCTCATCACAAACAATGAGCTTTGGCTGAACAGCGAGTGCTCTTGCAATACTGATCCTCTGCCTTTGTCCGCCGCTGAATTCATGAGGATATCGCCAATAATGCTCTGGATTCAAGCCAACATCTTGTAGGAGCTGCTGAATATACTTTAGCTCCTCTTTTTTCGGAACGATTTTATGCACTCTGACAATCTCACTTAACATCGAACCAACAGTCATTCTTTGGTTGAGAGAGCCAAAAGGGTCCTGAAAAATAATTTGGATATCTTTTCGTAATTCCCTTATTTGTCTGGCGTTAAATTTGCTGATATCCTTACCTTGAAACAAGACCTGACCTTCCGTCGGCTTTTGCAGCTGAAGAATGGCCCTTCCCATTGTTGATTTTCCACAGCCCGATTCACCGACGATCCCTAGTGTTTCGCCTTCATTTACATAAAAGGATAAATCATCGACTGCCTTAACAAATTTTTGATCTTTATTTAAAAAACCCGTTCCCCCTGCAGAAAAGTACTTTTTCAATCCCTTAACTTCCAGTAGGGGCTGCTGTTGCTGCTGTTTCTCTACGACTGACATCGTCTGCTGCACCTCCTTGTTTCACCATCTTTTCCCATTGATCCGTATACTTCCAACAGCTTACTTGATGCTTCTCATCGCCGACTAGCTCCGGCATTTTTTCAAAGCATGAAGGCACAGCATAATTGCATCTTGTTGAGAATCGACACCCTTTTGGCATATCTTCAGGATTTGGAACAGATCCTTTAATGATTGGAAGTTCATCTTGTTCTTCATTTAATTTCGGAATGGATTCAATTAGTCCTTGTGTATAGGGATGCTTTGGGTTTGTAAACAAAGTTTTTACATCGCTATACTCCACTACCTTGCCTGCATACATGACCAATACGGTATCTGCTACCTCTGATACAACACCTAAATCATGAGTAATCATCATAATGGACATGTCCAATTCTGTTTTTAAGCGGTTCATCAACTCTAGGATTTGTGCCTGTATCGTTACATCAAGTGCAGTTGTTGGTTCATCTGCAATTAAAAGTTTTGGGTTGCACGTCAGCGCCATGGCAATCATGACACGCTGACGCATACCGCCGCTCATCTCATGCGGATAGTTATCGATTCTTTTTTCCGGTGCAGGAATTCCTACGAGCCGCAGCATTTCGATCGCTTTCTCACGCGCTTCACGTTTCCCGATCTTTTGGTGTATTTTCACAACCTCTTCAATTTGTTTTCCAACTGTTTGAACAGGATTTAATGATGTCATCGGTTCTTGGAAAATCATCGATATTTCTTTACCGCGGATCTTGCTCATTTCTTTCATATTCTTTTTTGATAAATCTTGGCCATTGAACAGAATTTGACCTGCGCTTATTTGCCCTGACTTTGGCAACAAACCCATGATGGATAGCGATGTTAAACTTTTACCGCAGCCTGATTCACCGACAATACAAAGTGTTTCTCCTTTTCTGACCGCAAAATCAACGCCGTTTAATATCGTAGTAAATCCCTTTTTACTTTTAAATCCGACATGTAAATTTTTCACTTCTAATTGGGTACTAGTCAATATGAGCACTCCTATCTAAACACTTCGTACAATTATTTTAATTTCGGATCTAACATATCTCGAATTCCATCGCCAAATAAATTAATCGACATGACCGTTAGAAAAATAAAGACGCCTGGGAATAATGCCATCCACGGAGCAAGCTCTAAATACCCTTGGCCAGCGGCAAGCATCGCTCCCCAACTTGGCGTTGGCGGCTGTGTACCAAGACCGAGATAACTTAAAGACGCTTCGGAGATAATCGCCCCCGCAATCGCTAAAGTTGCTTGAACCATAATCGGTGCCATTGTGTTTGGTAAAATATGATGCAATAAAATTCTCCAATCTCTTAAACCGGTGGCACGGCCTGCTTCTACATATTCTCTTTCACGATGAGCGAGCACTTCTGCCCTGATTAAGCGGATAAAATTCGGTGTAAGCACGATTCCAATGGCAATCATCGCATTTTCAAGCCCTGCCCCTAAAACAGCTGCTAAAGATAATGCCAATACTAATGGTGGAAAAGAAAGCATTGCGTCAGTTATTCGCATAATGACGAACTCGTCCCAAAATCCACGATAGTAACCTGAAATCAATCCGATCGGGATGCCGACAGCAAGGGCAATTCCAACGGAAATCAAACCGGCTTTCAATGATACTTGAGCTCCGTATATGACTCTACTTAAAATATCTCGTCCAAGTTCATCCGTTCCAAACCAATGGGCTGCGCTCGGAGGAGACATGATCACTTCATAATTTTGTGCTGACGGTTCGTAAGGCGCTAAATACTGAGCGAAAAATGCCATAAAGATCAATAAAAAAGTGAATAGGCCACCGGCAACCGCTAATTTATTTTGAAAAAGTCGCCCCAACATCGTTTTAAACATTTTCATACGCGGACTTTCAACTTTGGTATGCACTTGTATTTCTTGATTTTTCATCGTAAGGTTTTGTGCCATTATTTCGTCCCCCCAGTCAACTTGATTCTTGGATCGAGGATGGAATAGGCAATATCTACTAAGAAGTTAATAATAATAACAGCAAGAGCCATAAACATGACTGCGCCTTGAACTACTGGGAAGTCGCGGGTAAGAATCGATTTTACAATTAATTGCCCGATTCCCGGAACAGCAAAAATCGTCTCTGTAATGACTGCTCCACCTAAAAATGTTGCCATTTGCAATCCACTTACAGTAATGACTGGTATTAAAGCATTTTTTAAAGCATGTCTAAAGATGACGGCTCTCTCCAGCAATCCTTTTGCATAGCCTGTACGAATAAAATCAGATTGTAAAACTTCCAATAAACTGGAACGAAGCATTCGCGTTAATTCAGCGGAGAGCCTAATGCCGATCGTGATGGCCGGCAAGATCATAAGTGTAAGACTTCTAACAAAGTCTTCCTTCATAGAAACATAGCCTGAAGGCGGTAACCATCCTAATGTAACGGCAAAAATATAAATTAATAGAATTCCAAGCCAAAACGGCGGCAACGAAACACCAGAAAGCGCAAAGAATGTACCAGAGTAATCCCAGAGCGTTCCTTTTCTCGTTGCACTAATGATCCCTGCCGGTAAAGCAATCATGAGGGCGATGAGAAATGACATGATTGTGAGTTGAAGAGTAACAGGAATTTTTGCGATTAAAATATCTGCCACAGCGGTATTATCTTTTACGGAATTTCCAAAATCACCTTGGATGACATTTGAAATCCAATGAAAATACTGAACTACTAAAGGATCATTTAATCCCATTTCCGCTCTTAAAGCTTCCAATGCTTCAGGTGTAGCTTCCTGGCCTAGGATGAGCCGCGCTGGATCACCTGGTAAAACATTTACCAAAGAAAAAATCATGATACTTACTAAAAACAAGATGACTATCATAAGGCCCATTCTTCTAAGCAAAAACGATAACACCTCTACACCTCCATTTTCAAATTGGATAAAGTGTTGCACAAAGCAACACTTTATCGTCTTGTCTTATTCGAAATACATTGTCTCCGTACGAATCATCGTATCTGAGATATGGTTAAATCCTTTTACATTTTTCTTCATCGCTTTGTAGTCTTTTTCGTGATATAGGAAAATATAAGGGGCATCTTCCCATATGATTTCTGATATTTCTTTATAAAGTTTTGCACGTTCTGCTTGATCGGATATCAGTCTTGCCTCTGTAAACAGCTCGTCTACTTTCGGATTAGAATAGAAAGATTTGTTCAGTGGAGCCCCAGTATAGAACCATGAATAACTGTTCCCATCCGGGTCAGTTCGTCCACTCCATCCAAGACGAAGTGCAACAAAATCTCCTTTGTCTTGTTGTTCAAGCATTGTTCCGAATTCAACCATTTCAATCTCCATGTCAATGTCAGCAGCTTTTAGCATTGACTGCAGCATTTGAGCGATTTGTTGCTCTTCAGGTTTCGGAGTAATTTTTAATGTAAAGCTAATTTTTTCAACGCCAGATTCTTTAATCAATGCTTTCGCTTTTTCAACATCGGCTTTTGGAACTTCGATACCAGGACTCGCCCAGCTTGAATCCGGAAACGCACTTACTGCAGGTACGGCACCGCCATGGAAAACTACTTTTGTGATAGCTTCACGGTCAATAGCATAGTTAAGCGCTTGACGGACTTTTTTATTATCAAATGGTGCAACTTTGTTATTTAGCTGGATCCCTTGGAACTGGAGGGAGTCTTTTTCCAATAATGTGATATTTTCATTATTACGTAAATCTTCCAAATCTTTATAAGCTACTTTATTAATAATATCTAAATCACCAGAAACTAGATTCGTTACGCGCACATCTGCATCAGAAAATGGTTTGATGACAATGTTTTTGATTTTCGGTTCTTCTCCCCAGTAATCTTCGAATCTCGTTAATTTAATATGACTTTGGGTTACCCTTTCTTCAAGTTTATATGGCCCTGTTCCTACCGGCTTATTTGCGAAATCCTTGCCTAATTCTTTAACTGCCGTCGGCGATACCATCATTCCAGCACGATCTGTAAGTGCAGCTAAAAATGGTGAATAGGCTTCTTTCAGTTTTACTTCCACTTCATGGTCACCTTTTACATTTACCTCTGAAATGGAAGCAATCTCAGATGTTCTTGGTGAACCCATATCCGGATCAAGCATACGGTCAAAATTGAATTTTACTGCTTCCGCATTGAACGGTGTCCCATCGTGAAAGACGACGTTTTCTTCTAATTTAAACGTATAAGTTTTTCCATCTTCACTGATATCCCATTCTTTCGCGAGTTCCGGGATAATGTCTAAGTTCTCGTCAATGTCTACGAGTTTGTTATACAGACTTTGGAATGTTTGACGGTCTACCGCTGCTGATGACATATGTGGGTCTAGTTGCGGCGGATCGTCGTCAAGTCCGATGACTAATGTATCCTTTGACTCCAACTTTGTTTTTGAATTGGCTGCATTTTTTGTCTCTTTACCTTCTGTTGATGACGAATTACTACCGCATGCAGTAGTGATGATTGCAAAAATTGAGACTATTAATAAAAAAAGTAGTTTCCTCATTTTCTTCCTCCAATATGTATGTTTATAATTTTGTTAGCTGCTGATTTTCTATCTCTTCATATCTGTTGCTTACTTCGTTCAAATGTTCCTTCATTGCTCGTTTGGCTTCATCCTCATGACCACTTTTAATCGCCTCAAAAATTTTCCTATGATGATCTAGGCTTATTTGTTTATTTTCAACTTTTAACATTTCGAGTTTAAAAGAATGAAGTAAGTCAGAAATATAATCATAAACCTTTACTAAAATGCTATTTTGGGTAGACATGACCACCGCTTTATGAAAAAGCTCATCTGGCTTTAAAGTGGGTTGATTAAGTTTTATTGCGGCACTATGCATCTCTAACGCATTTTCCATCATAATGATATCTTGTTCAGTTGCCTTTTCTGCTGCTTTCCCAGCGATCACCATTTCCAACATCAAACGAAACTCCAATAATTCCTTCGATAAATTTGTATCCATTAATGCAGATACGACGTAAGAATCTATTAAATTATTTAATTCCGTCGTTTTAACGAAAACTCCGATCCCCATTCTTTTTTCTAATACACCCATATCAACAAGTGTACTTAGAGCCTCCCGAACGGATGATCTTCCTACGCTCAATATTTCTGTTAACTCCCGCTCCGATGGGAGCTTATCGCCTACAGCATATTTGCCGCTTTTTATTTCTTGCGTAATATACTCAGTAACGAGCGTACTCACTTTCTTAGCCAAACTTCGATCACCTCCCAAATGAATCCGCCTCTCTTGTCTTACCTGTCTGACAGGTTAAAGCATAGTATGAAAATAATAGATGTATTCGCTGGGATGCAAAAATATTTTTCAGCTGAATACATACATTATTCTGAATACTCGACCCAAAAATGATACATAGAAAATTGCACTCCTTTAATAGTTTTTAAGTCTATACGATAACCAAACTGAAATCAAGCTAAAAATTCAGAAAAGAAAGAAGAAATAAATTTCAATTCGACAAAAACCGGGGCGTGACAGGCACGCCCCGGTTTTTGTCGAATGATTTTTTACACATTATCGTTCGAACATTTTAGTAATTGTTCTAACTTTATTTGGGTCAATGGGTTTTAAGGATTGTTCTTCAAATCTGACACCTGATCCAAAATGGATTTCTTCCACTCCTGTTTGTTTTACAAACCCAGCCGCATTGTTAGTCTTCAAACCGCTCCCCGCAAGTATATGTAATGGCTTATTTTCCGTTATTTGTAGCAGGCTTTTAATAACGTCGGTGGCTTCAGTTACATTCGGCTGACCGCCAGATGTTAATACCCTATTAATTTGCGGAAATTGCAACAACGTCTTTAGAGCGGCTTCCTGGTCAACCACTTCATCAAACGCCCTATGAAAGGTTACATCCAAGTCTCCCGCAACGGATAAAAGTTTTTCCAAAGCATCGACATCAATTGTATGATCGCGAGTCAATGTACCGATCACAATCCCATTTGCTCCGATTTCGCGAACAACTTTAATATCCTCCATCATGGTGATCATATCTTCCTCGCTATAGCAAAACGAGTAACTATGCGGACGAATCATCACGTTTACTGGAATCTTCACAGCATTTACCACTTCTTTGATTAAACCAAAACTAGGGGTCAATCCACCCTCTGCGATTCCTGTAATTAACTCGATTCGATTTGCGCCATTTTCTTCTGCCACTTTTGCATCCTTTACACTTGTTGCAATGATTTCAATTTGCACTATTTTCTTCAATCCCTTCCATTTATTAATCTATTTTATCGACTGTACCGCTTCATCTCTGCGAATACAACAAATGAAGCGATCTCAATCAAAATATAAACCAAACCATAACTCTCCCTATTGGAATTTTCATACAAATCGATGTAGAATGGGGTATATATTTAGTGTATCTAAATAATCTTTGAAAGTTAATCTAACAGGAGGAGATTTCATTGAGTAAATCACTCGTAAAGGAAGCTCCTCGACAACGGGTGAGTTCCGATAAAATTTGGACACGGGATTTTGTTTTAATCGTCATGTCTAATTTTTTTGTTTTTTTAGGATTTCAAATGACTTTACCGACCCTTCCCCTCTTTGTTAAGGAACTTGGCGGAAATGATCAGTTAATTGGAATCGTTGTTGGTATTTTTACCTTCTCTGCTCTCCTTCTGCGGCCATATGCTGGGCATGCATTGGAGTCGAAAGGCAGACGCTTTGTATTCCTGACAGGGCTGGGAATTTTCGTTTTTTCTGTCGGTTCCTTCGGATTCGTAAACAGTATGCTCTTCTTATTTCTTATGAGAATCGTCCAAGGAGTTGGCTGGGGATTTTCCACAACAGCATCCGGTACAATTGCGACTGATTTGATACCTGCAAAAAGACGCGGAGAGGGAATGGGTTATTACGGCCTTTCGGGGAATTTGGCGCTAGCCTTCGGGCCAACTTTAGGTCTTGCCTTAGTTGGCATAGTGTCTTTTAAGCAACTGTTTTTAATTTGTGCGATTCTCGGAGTAGCAGCTCTTTTGTTATCTTCAAAAATTCGCTATAAACAAGTGGATGAGCAGGCTGTTCCGCTCAAAAAATGGGACATTTATGAAAAAAGTGCACTGCCACCGTCAATACTTTTATTTTTCATTACAGTTACTTTCGGCGGTATCGCTTCTTTCTTGCCCATCTATTCAGTGCAGAAAGGCATTGCCGGAATCGAATGGTATTTCCTGTTATATGCAATCGCATTGATGCTCTCCCGTACCTTTGCAGGTAAAATATATGACCAAAAGGGACATCAAGCCGTATTCATTCCAGGGGCCCTGTTAATTCTTGTCTCTATGATTCTGCTAGCTTGGCTTCCAAACAGCATGGCCCTTTACGTTGCTGCCATTCTATACGGGTTTGGCTTCGGAACTGTACAACCTGCCTTACAAGCATGGTCTGTCAAAGAGGTTCAAGCCAATCGGCGGGGAATGGCAAACGCGACCTTTTTCTCATTCTTTGACCTAGGTGTCGGAATCGGCGCGATAGTTTTCGGCCAAATCGCCTACCTATATGGCTATAGCACCATCTATAGCGTCGCAGCCATATCCGTACTCTGCTCCATCCTTCTCTACATCCGCATACTAATAAAAACTAAAACAACATAATTCGACAAAAACCGGGGCGTGCCTGTCACCCCCCGGTTTTTGTTTTTATGGAAATCCAGAAATCCCCACCTATCCTTCATAAATAAAGTTATGCTAAAATAACAATTGTTCAAATTATTGTGCTGCATTTAAATTTAATTTTACTTAAGGAGGAGTGGTTATATGGTATTAATCGGTGTTGCTTTAATCATCATTGGTTTTGCATTAAGGCTAAATCCGCTTGTTGTCGTAACAGTTTCCGGTTTGGTCACTGGCTTGATTGCTGGTTTGCCTATCTTGGACATTATTACGCAATTTGGAGAAGCATTCACAACGAATCGTTATATGTCGATATTAATTGTCACGCTTCCGGTGATTGGTCTTTTAGAGAGAAGTGGTTTGCAAAATCAAGCAGGACATCTCGTTTCAAAAATTAAAGCTGTGACTGCCGGGCGAATCATCAATATTTATTTACTTTTCCGTGAAGTCGGTGCTGCCCTTGGCTTGCTTAGTCTTGGTGGACATCCGCAAACAGTAAGACCACTCCTAGCTCCGATGGCTGAAGGAGCAGCAAGAGCGAAGTACGGGGAAGTTCCCGAAAAAGAAAGAGAAGAAATTCGTGCCCATGCGGCAGCCGCTGATAATATCGGATTGTTTTTCGGAGAAGATATTTTCGTAGCAGTCGGGGCTATTTTATTAATGAAAGGCTTTTTCGACCAAAATGGCATTGAATCAGATCCGATTATGATGGCAATCTGGGGATTACCGACGGCGATTTTTGCATTCATTGTCCATTCCGTTAGACTTCACTTGTTTGATAAAAAGCTAGACAGAAAGTTAGGTAAAAAAACTAAGGAGGACGTGAACGCATGATTTTTTCTGTAGAATTTATTTATATTGTCATGGGAATCATCGGATTATGCTGTTCATTATATACGTTTTCCGATAAAGCGAATCCTAAGAGGCTTCTATCTGGATTATTCTATTTACTCTACTCTGTCACTATATTACTCGGCAAAGTCATCCCTCCATTTTATATCGGGTTAATGGTTCTTATCATGGTGTTAATCGTTGGAGTTGGCGGTCTTCGCAAAGGGAAATACGATGAAGCTACAGAGGAACAGAAGGAAAACAATCGTAAACGATTAGGTTCCAAGTTATTTATTCCGGCCCTTCTCATTCCGCTCTTAACGATTATTGGAGCAAAAGGATTTGATGGCGTAAAAATTGGATCTTCATTTATCCTTGACCCGGCAAATCCAACATTGGTTGCTCTAGGTATTGCATGTATAATTGCCATTTTAGCTGCGATGCTGTTAACTAAAAGTACACCGCAAACAGGGATTAAAGAATCTCGCCGACTTTTAGAAGCAATTGGTTGGGCGGTCGTACTACCACAGCTTTTGGCAACATTAGGGACGATTTTTACAAAAGCTGGAGTTGGAACAGTAGTAGCTGATACCGTCACGAAGATTATTCCAGAAAGTAACTTATTCATGATTGTTTTCGTATTTTGTGTAGGTATGGCATTATTTACAATGATTATGGGGAATGCATTTGCGGCGTTTCCGGTTATGGCGGCTGGTATTGCTGTTCCCTTTTTGATTCATCAATTTAATGCAGATCCGAATCACATTGCTGCCATCTCAATGTTTGCCGGTTATTGTGGAACACTAATGACCCCAATGGCAGCAAACTTTAATATTGTCCCTGCAGCCTTGTTAGATCTGAAGGATAAGAATCATGTCATTCGCGTGCAAATTCCAACTGCCTTATTCGTACTTGCATTCAATGTATTGTTGATGTATTTTCTAGTGAAATGGGAGGTATGATTACATGGGGAAAAAGGTATTAATAACAGGCTTCGATCCATTTGGAACTGATAAGGTAAACCCGGCACTTGAAGCTGTAAAGCAATTAGATGGTATAAAAGCAGATAATGTAGAAATTGTGGCCCAAGAGGTGCCGACTGTTTTTCATAAATCGATTGAAGTAGTGGTAGAGGCAATTGAAAAACACGAGCCGGATGTTGTCATTTGTGTTGGACAAGCAGGCGGCCGCACTCAAGTGACACCTGAGCGAATTGCGATTAATGTCGATGATGCCCGCATTCCAGACAATCAGAGAAATCAGCCAATTGATGAGGCTATTTACGAGGACGGCCCAGCTGCCTATTGGACAACCTTGCCTGTAAAAAGAATGGTTCACGAAATGAAAAAAGCAGGAATTCCCGCCGCTGTTTCCAATACAGCAGGGACCTTCGTTTGTAATCATTTATTCTATGGCGTCATGCACTATTTACAAAAATCCGCTCCGCAAATTCGCGGCGGCTTTATCCATATTCCGTTCATTCCAGAACAAACCGTTGAAAATGGTGCCCCTAGCTTAAACCTTGACGACATCGTACGCGGCCTTCAAACTGCAGCAATCATCGCAGCGAACGAAACAGAAGACATCCGCGAAATCGGCGGAACCACACACTAATTCGACAAGTGCCTGTCACTCCCCGAATTTTGTCGAATGGTTGCTTTTGGTATTTGATGATTTCATGGAATGTATGTTATGATAGTCATAATCAAATATTGAATGTACTTGGAGGAGTCTGTCACCAAGGGATAACTATGTCCTTTGGTGATGGGCTCTTTTTGCATTTTTTTGATTAAATTATTATAGGAAGGCGGAATTCAGGTGATTTTAATACTTCAATTAGCGATCATTTTAATCGCATCAAAAGTAGCTGGCAGCCTAAGCGTAAGATTGGGACAGCCAGCGGTTCTTGGGAAACTGCTTGTCGGGATTGTTTTAGGTCCTTCGGTTTTAGGATTGGTAACTGAAACAGAAACATTAAGCGCACTCAGTCAAATCGGTGTGATCCTGCTAATGTTCATTGCAGGATTGGAAACGGATATAGATGAGTTTAAAAGAACTGGAAAAGCGGCCACTTATGTAGGATTCGGGGGGATAATTGCCCCTCTTGCATTCGGATATTTGGCCGGAATCATATTAAATTTGTCTGTATTTGAATCTCTGTTTTTAGGGCTATTACTTTCAGCTACAAGTGTAAGCATCTCCGTTCAAGCGTTGAAGGAAATGAATCAATTGAAAACCCGTGAAGGGACAACCATTTTAGGGGCTGCAGTCATCGACGATGTCGTCGTCATTATTGCTTTAGCATTTTTAATGAGCTTTTCCGGCGGCGATGTGAATTTGACCATGGTTATTTTTAAGAAAGTCCTATTCTTCGCTGGAGCCATTCTCATCGGATGGAAGGTTGTTCCTTGGTTCCTGGAAAGATTCGCAAAATTAAAAGTAACCGAGACGGTCATTTCCTCTGCACTCATCATTTGTTTTGTTTTCGCTTATTTTGCTGAGTACACAGGCGTTGCTGCGATCATCGGAGCCTATATCGCTGGTGTGGCAATTAGCGTAACGGGTTTCAAACATGAGATATTTAAAAAGGTAGAAACAATCAGTTATTCCATTTTCGTGCCCGTCTTTTTTACCTCGATTGGTATTATGGCTCAGTTTAATGGAATTGCTCAAAATTTAGGACTGATTGTGGCATTAAGTATTTTAGCGATTTTAACAAAATTAGTTGGTGCCGGTATTGGTGCTAAATTGGCAGGCTTCAGTTGGAGAAGTTCGGCGGGGATTGGGTCGGCAATGGTTTCCCGCGGTGAAGTGGCATTAATTATTGCTGCCATTGGTTTAGAGTCCATGTTATTATCACAAGATATGTTTGCCGTACTCATTGTAGTGATCTTGGTGACAACCATTGTTACTCCGCCGATGATGAAATTGGTTTTTAAGGCAAAAGATTAACAAGCATTGTGGCAATTCTTAAATGGAATTGCCACCTTTTTGTGTAAAATTTTAGAATACCTCATAAAAATTAACCCATGTCAACACAAATAGCGCGATAATGACTTAAGCCATTATCGCGCTATCTTTTTCATATTATACGGAGGAAATTGCCCTAATATTTGGCCGCTTTTCACAAATTCAATCATTTTCTCCAAATCTGGTAAAATAAACCGATCTTCCCACATCGGTGCGATTGATAGACGAATCCAACGGTGGATTGCAAAAGTCCCTTTCCCCATACATAAACCTTGCATATTTTCTGATATAAGATCAATCGCTTGTGCTGCAACGAGAAGCTCGATGGCCAATACTTGTTGAGCAAGTTCAATCATATGCATTAATTTGCGGACTGCCCCCATGGCCATACTATTATGGTCCTCTTGGTTACCTTTTGCAGGAATCGAACCGACACTTGCAGGCGTGGCCAATATTCTTATTTCGCCGACCATTGCCGTGGCATTCGCATGAACAAGCGCAAATCCGGTATTCAGTCCCGCTTTCGCTACTAAATTTGTCGGTAAACCATAACTCATAAATGGATCGAGCAATCTTGCTGATCTTCTTTCCGATATAACAGCTAAGTCTGTAATAACAATACCCATAAAATCGAGCGCATATGAGAGGTGTGCCCCATGATAATTCCCACCGCTTAAACTTTCAAAGTTAACGCCATCAAAGAAAATTAACGGGTTATCCTTCGACGCATTCATCTCTCTATCTAAAATAGATTGTATATATTGGAGCACATCTTTAATCGCTCCATGGACTTGTGCGGTGGACCGAATGCTAACCGCATCTTGGACACGAGGTTTCAATTCTCCTAAACGTTTCCTGCCTTCATCCGTCGTCCATTGACTACCTTCCAGGAATTCTCGTAAAATCCGAGCGGTATCCTGTTCAGACTGAAGATTATTCACTTCATGTATCCGAGGATCAAGTGCATTCATTTCCCCTCTTGTTGCTTCAATATTCAAAGCAGCAGCCATATCAGCAATTTTACAAAGTTGTTGTGCTTGATAATAAGCATAAATGGATGCCGCCAGCACCATCGTACTTCCATCAATTAAACTCAATGCCTCTTTTGCTGTCATTTCAAATGTGATCGGTACAATTTGGGCCTTAGCTAAGATGTCGGGACTGATTCCTTTATCACCTCGGAAACGAGCCTTCCCTTCCGGCGCCCCAATCAAACATAAACCGATATGGGCCATTGGCTGTAAATCGCCTACCCCTAGAGAACCTATTTGCGGTACGCACGGATAGACACCTTTATTTAGAAGTTGCAATATTCGCTCAATAAACTCAATTCTCACCCCAGAATTTCCGCGGGCAAACACATTCGCTCGTAACAACATCGCTAGCCGAACGACTTGTTCGGGAAAATCGGGACCAAGCCCCACAGCGTGTGAAAGTAAAATTTTTCGTTGAAATTCGTTTTGATTTCGTTCATCAACGACAAAATCCTTTAATTTTCCTAAACCGGTTGTAACTCCATAAATCACCTTTTTTTCATCCACAAGCCATTGATCGACAGCAGAACGATAATGGTTCACTCTATTTATTGCTTCAATCGACAAAGCGACTTGCAAATGTGGATTTTCAATATACTCAAATATTTTTTCATATGATAAAGTTTCTCCGTCAATAATGAGAAACTCTGTTTGGCTAGGCACTAGTTTCACCTTCCTTTGCAAATATGCTACATGCTGAGATCAAATTCAATAAGCGCCCTTGCCAACGCCTCTACCCCTCGTGATACATCTTCGAATTCTGTCCATTCCTCTGGGCAATGACTCCTCCCATCTCGACTAGGCACAAAAATCATCCCTACAGGAGCAATGGTGGCAAGTTGATTTGCATCATGTCCAGCACCGCTCGGCAAATAAATCGTATTTCCTGCCGCTGTGCACGCTTGTGCAATCTTTTCTAGTACTGAAGGAGCGACACGAATCGGATCCGCCTTAGACAAGTTCTCTATCCTAATGTCCAGTGATCGATATGTGGCGACATGATTGGCAAAATGTGAGAACTTATCCAGGATGTTTTCGATAATATCCGTATCAAGCGAGCGAACTTCCAATTCAAACGTTACACGTCCTGGGATAACATTCGCTCCATTTGGCTCATTCAAAAATTTACCTACTGTCCCAACGACAGGGTCCGCGTATGTTTCTCTGCACAGATTCTCAAGTTCCAGAACGAGCTCAGATGCTCCGGTTAACGCATCGAATCGCATATTCATCGGGGTTGTACCCGCATGGTTCGGTTTTCCTTCGACAATGACCCTGTAACGATGGATACCGACAATTCCAGTGACAACTCCCAGTTGCTGATTCGATTGTTCCAAAACAGGTCCTTGTTCAATATGAAGCTCTAAATATAAGCTAGCGTCCCCTTGTTTACGAGAGAGCTCAGCTATTTTTTCCGGGTCGCCACCCATCATGCGAATCCCATCCTCAAGCTTTAAGCCTGCTTGATCCGTCCGTTGCATCATTTCAGGTGATAAATGACCGACCATCGCTCGACTTCCAATTGTAGAAATACCGAACTCACTCGGTTCTTCCGCCGTAAAATCAACAATTTCAAGCGGGTGGCGCAATGTAGTACCTGTTTCCTTTAATCGACGGGCAATTTCTAGTCCTGCGATGACGCCAATAATACCATCAAACCTACCACCGCCAACGACAGTATCTGTATGAGATCCAATCATGATCGGTTTTAAGTGAGCCTCGGTACCTTCAATCATGCCAATTAAATTAGCTCCTGCATCGGTTTTAACGTCCAACCCACACTCTTCCATTTGCTGTTGCAACCATGCACGTCCCTGTATATACCATGGTGTAAACGGCCTTCTCGTCCAACCGGGTTTTGTCTCATCGACCATCGAAGCTAACGTTTCAATGTATTGTTGAACACGGTCTCGATTTGGGTGGAGGTTAAATGAATTGGTCATGCTTAACATCTCTATGCTGCGGTTTTACAAAGCTCCCATCGCCTGCTTTACCGACAACTTCCCCGTCACCGTTATATACCTTTCGACCGCGAACAAATGTATTTATAATTTTTCCATGTATTTTACGATTATGATAAGGGCTCCACTTAGCGCTAGAATGCAATGATTGTTCATCCAACATATATGATTTTTGAGGATCGAAAATGACAATATCGGCGTCCATACCAACCCCGATTCGACCTTTGCAATGTCCCAATCCAAACGTTGCTGCGGGATTTTCCGCAAGTACTCGCACGAGATCCAATATTGTTATCTTTCCAGTAGCCACCCCTTCGCTGTACATGATCGGCAACAATGTTTCAACGCCGGGCGCACCTGATGCATTTTGAAAAATATCTATATTCTCTTTCCGATCTAATGTCCATGGGGCATGGTCTGAGGTGACCATATCAATTTTCCCACACGCAATTAGATTCCAGAGGTCGGTTACATCTTGCTTCGTGCGAAGCGGTGGATTTATTTTTCCTCGTGCACCGAGTTCGACCATATCATCTTCACTTAAAGTTAAGTAATGTGTACATGTTTCAGCTGTGATTCGCGCTCCTTGTGATCGATAATAGTCAGCAAAATCAAAGACACGTTGAAAAGTACTGTGATATAAATGCAATTTCACGCCGGTATAATAGGCTAATTCCATTGCTGTTAAAGCAGCAACAGATTCCGCCACTTTGGGCCGACTATAAACATGAGCACGTGGATCCGCTATGCCCTGATCTTCATATTTTCGAATATATCTTTTTACAATGTCATCATTTTCCGCATGAACTCCGACAGGACATCCCGTTTCTGCGATTACAGAAAATGCATCCAGCAGCTGCCCCTCATCAATGCGTGGAAATCTGAAGGAGTCTGTATTAAACATCGATACCTTAAACCCACATGCTCCCGCTTCGGCGAGTTTCGCAATTTCATCCAAACCATCTTTTGGCGAAATCGTAGCTAATAATGCGATATCAACAACGGATTCCCGTTCCAATCTTGCTATTTTGTCTAAAAAAAGTTGCTCGGTACTAACCATTCCTGTCGCATCATAGGGCATTTCAATGATCGTTGTTACACCACCTGCAGCAGCTGAATAACCCGCATTCGTAAAACCTTCTTCAAGCGAACTAAAGCAATGAACATGGGCATCAATCGCACCTGGGAGAATATATTTCCCTGTCGCATCGATTGTCTCTTTCCCAAGCAGCCCGTTGTTTGTTTCAGAAATATGGCTTATTTTCCCGTCTTTAACTGCAATCGTAGCATCATAGGCAATACGATCCGGCAATACGACATTACCTTTAATCAGCAAATCATGTGAAATTTCCATTCACTATCCTCCTTCTATTTTATAGAAGCATTGGAAACATAAGCGAGCTTCTTTGATATTTCAGATGCTGCCGAAACTACCTCATTGACAAATTCCTCTCTATTTTCCTGCGTCCAACGCTCTGTTGGCCCCGCAACTGTAAGTGAAGCAATTACACGTTTATCGCAATCATAAATCGGAACAGCTAAACCAAAAATATTTGTATCCACTTCACCGAACGTCAAACAATAGCCTTGTTTTTTTATTTTTTCAATTTCCACTTCAACGCTTCGTTTCATGCTTGCATCCGAAATCGGTCGCAATAATCGCTCTATTATATGTTTATTTTCAAAAGCCAAAATGGCTTTCCCAGAAGCCCCGAGGTAAAGCGGCAATATTTTTCCAATTTCAACCGACAAGCGAAGGATTTGACGTGCTTCTATACTTTGTACACAGATTACTTGTGAACCTGATCTAACACAAAGAATGGAAGTCTCATTTATTTTGTTGGATAGTCCTTCCATAATTGGCCTGGCAATCGTAATTAATTCTCGGTCCAATTGTTGCTGTAAACTCCTTGCTAAATCTAAAATGCCCAAACCAAGACTTATTTGACCGACTGTCTTCCTTTCGACCATGCCATATTGCTCCAAAGTTTTGATCAATCGATAAGCTGTACTTTCTGGGATCGCTACTTTCTCTGCAATTTCACTCACAGTCAAAATCGTCTCCGCCTCAGCTAAAGAAAAAATAATATCTAATGCTCTCTCAATGGTTTGAGTTTTGTTCACGCTCACTGCTATCTCCCTCACTTGGTGTAAATAATCTATTCCTCTATTTAGATGCGAGTTCCCCTCTTACCTTTAATGAAGAACGTTTCTCCAAACTTAATAATAACTGATTGGAAGCGATAGCAAGTAGAGAAACAAAAATGGTGCCCCAAACCATTTTTGGTGTATGGTTTTGATACAGCCCTTCAAACAAAATGACTCCGAGTCCACCGGCATTAATCCAAGCGGCGATCGTGGCAATCCCAATGGTAGAAATTGTGGCAATTCGAATACCACCTAAAATTACAGGTAATGCAAGCGGAAATTCAATTTTCCAAAACAATGGAAGTGATCCTAACCCCATTCCTTTTCCCGCTTCGATAATTGCCGGATCGATGGATTGAAAGCCTACCATCACATTACGCACGAGTATAAGTTGACTATAGGCCACTAAGGCGATGATCGCTGACTTTACACCTAGTCCGACGATCGGAATTAAAAAGGCAAACATTGCCAAGCTTGGAATGGAGTATAAAATCCCGAGTACCGACAAAATCGGTACAGAAATCCATTTAATTCGGGATAACCATATTCCTAAAGGCAGAGCGATGAGCAATGCAATGCTTAGTGAGACAACCGTAAGCATGAGATGTTGAAAAAACAACATCAATATACGATCGTAATGATTTACTAGAAATTCGAACATCGATTATATCCACCTCCACGTTAAGAAGCGGAATTCGTTCTACTTCCCGCTATATAACTTTTTAGCTCTGCTAATGTGATACGTCCTATCGGTGTTTCATTATCGGTAACGATGACCGAATCGCTATGCCCTTTTAAAATTTGCGTGAGAACATTTTTCAAGTTTTCGGCTCGATCTACCTTTGTTTCTTGAGAGCTGACCTCATCTATAAGTGGAAGCATGACATGATCTGCTCTCATGAGACCGAGATGTTGTACAACATCATCCGAATGAACTAGCTGGCTGACAAAAGAATTTGTCGGATTCGTAATAATGTTTAACGGTGTATCAAATTGTTGAATAACCCCTTCGTTCATGATCACGATTTTATCGCCTAATTTTAGTGCTTCATCTATATCATGAGTGACAAAGAGAATCGTCTTATTCAGTTTTCGCTGAATTTGAATCATCTCGTCTTGTAAACTGCTTCGGGTAATCGCATCAATCGCTCCGAACGGCTCATCCATCAACATGATCGACGGATTGCCTGCTAGGGCACGAGCTAATCCGACGCGCTGTTGCTGACCGCCGGATAATTGCCTAGGATACCGTTTACGATAATCTTGAGGAGGCAGCTCTATCAGCTCTAGTAAAAAGTCGATTCGTTCTTCGATTTTTTGTGCATCCCAGCCTAATTCTTTAGGTACAGTCGCAATATTTTCGGCAATCGTCATGTGCGGAAATAAACCAATTTGCTGGATGACATAACCAATATTACGACGCAATTCTGTAACAGGAATCTTTGTAATATCTTGACCATGCACATAAATCTTTCCAGATGTCAGATCGTGAATGCGATTTACCATCTTCAGCAACGTCGTCTTCCCACAGCCGGAAGCACCTAGAATGGTAACAAAGCTACCTTCTTCAATCGTGAGATTCGTACTGTACACGGACGGTTTAGACGCTTTCGGAAACTGTTTGGTCACTTGTTCAAAAACAATCGCATTTTTCGCCAAACCATTCACCTTCAATTCGTAATAAACGGGCTTTTCCCGAACACTTTTCAGGAAAAGCCATGCGTTTATTTCATTATTTAATAATACCTTCGTTTTTCAAAAATTCTTTCGCTACATCTGCATACTCGCGCTGATTAATATCCACTTCGGCATTCAATTTCTGCATCGTGCTGTCATCCAGTTTCGCTGATATTTCGTCCAGTATTTTTCCGATTTTTTCATCTTTATCTAATGTGTCCTGACGGATGACCGGTCCAACGAAATAAGGCGGCCATAAGTGCTTATCGTCTTCTAAAACGACCAAGTCAGGATTCGTTAAATCACCGTCTGTCCCAAATGCAACCGTCCCTTGTACTTCGTCATTCAGTACCGCACGATATTTCACACCATAATCATATAGCTTAAGGCTTTTAAAATTAAAATCACCGTACACTCTATTCATCCCGAGCAATCCGTCTTCGCGTTCTTCAAACTCTGGGACACCGGCAAAATCAATTTTATCGGCATTTGCTTGAAGATCAGAAAGAGTAGTGATTCCATATTCTTCTGAAGCTTTTTTTGATACGGCAATTGCCTGCGTATTGTTAGCATTTGATGGAGTTAACCAAACAAGATTAAATTCTTTTTTATAAAAATCAGAAACCATGTCATATACTTGTTGTGGATCAGAGAGTGGTTCTTCCTCCATAATGTTGAGAAGTCCTGTTCCTGTATACTCTGGATACACGTCAATATCGCCTTTTTTGAGCGCCTCATGGGCGACAAGCGTCCCGCCAAGATTCAATTTACGCTCTACTTTAAATCCGGCATCTTCTAATGCTAATGCGTACATTTCACCTAAAATTAAGGATTCAGTAAAGTTTTTGGAACCTACCTTAATTTTCGACGAACCGCTGCAAGCGCTCAGCGCCAATGTAAAAACGAGTGCAATGGCCAGTACAATGAATGACTTTCTTTTCACTTCATTTCCCCCTATAAAAATAGTTTTTAGTCATGCATCTCTTTGATATCTCGTTGTCAGTTTCTCAATACAAGAAAAAATAACTTCCGAGAATATCGTTAATAATGCAATCGGAATCGCGCCGACAAGCAAAACTTGAAATTTATACATACTCAGTCCGTTGATAATAAATGTCCCAAGGCCACCGCCCCCAATAAACGCTGCAAGTGATGCACTGGCAAGAACCTCGACACTGGACGTTTTCGCACCAGTAATCATGAGTGGCGTCGCAAGCGGAAATTCAATTTTTCTAAGAACAGCCCTTTGACTCATTCCCATTCCAGTAGCTGATTCGAGAATCGCGGGATCGATGCCGCGAAATCCTAGAAATGTATTAATAAGGATCGGAGGACATGCCAGTACTGTCAATGCCACAAGTGCCGGCCAAAAGCCGGTTCCAATCAGCGGCAGCATGATGACAAGGATGGCTAAACTTGGAATGACCCGAATGGAATTGACTGTATTCATGATCGTTGCTGCAACTTTCGGTGTTTTCGCGCACCATATACCGAGCGGAACACAAATAATCAAGCCAAGGATGAGTGCGGAAAAACTTAAGATTAAATGAACCTGAAGTTCTTCTAAAAACCGAACGTGATTATCGATCAAGTATTCGTATGCTTTCATTAACAGCTCCATCCGACCCCTCCTTTCTGAATTTATGGGTCAAAACGGCGTTAGCACGGGATGTGGCATACATAGCCGTTCTTCCCCTATGCTTTTTACACTTTTCTTATTCTCCTAATGCATAATCTGAAATCTGAATACCTAGGGCAGCTTCTACTTCAGGATAAACGGTAGCGTCGCGTACGCTTGAACTTAATGGAATATGGCTTTTATGAATCCGGAATACGGCAATCTCTAATCCAGGCTCAAGAGCACCAGCACTTAGCGGTTTACCTGTTTCCGTTGAAATCGCTGTGATTACATCTGGATAAGTTGTCAAACGGTTGCCCTTGGAATCATCCACTGCCATAAATTCGTTCATCACATGCAGTGTTAACGGATTGTTTGGATTATCGACGACCACTTGACCGATATCGAAAGCCCCTGAATATTCAACTGTTGAAGAGATAACTTTTCCACGACCTAAAATCTCACCATTTGTTTTGTCACATATCGTTTGAATGACTGCTTCGGCCCCATTAGGTTCTGCTTCAATAATCGCTTTTCCAAGGTCGATCGCCATGGAAATTCCGCCAATCGCCGCATTCTCTTTAATAAAGCTTGCAGGAACCGGGAGTCTGGCGGAAGCAATAAATCCTCCTGACATATCGGAAGCTGTTCGCAAAACATTCGAGGTTTTTGCAGGAGTACCTTTCACGACAAGCTCAATATATGACCCGGTTTCCTTTTTTCCACCAACAACAACTTGAATCGTCTCAAAGTTAGGATCGGCAGCTAACCCCATCTGCCCCATCTTACCTGTTGGATGAGCCCGAATATCCCCTGTTGCATCAACAACGACAAGATCAAGCATTGCTGCAGGCAACCAGCCATTTATTGAACTGGACATTCCATTTTGTGGTGTCATTACACCAACAACTTTCCCTTCATAATTCTCCATAAGCAACTTGACTGCTTTAATATAGTCAACGCCTAGCATTTGCCAGTCCGTCTTTCCGGCAGGCGCACCAATGGCCGTGCATGTAATAATGATTGCATCGTCTGGGAGTTCATCGACCGACACCAATTTCGGCTGCCCCATCGTCACTGCAGCACCGCCAATCTCAAGACCGTGATCCACCCAACCGCCACCACCAGAAGCATATACAGATCCCCCTGCAACTGCCGCTTTCACATCTTCCATCGTTAATACACGCATTGTTTTCTCCTCCTATTAATCTACGTTAAGTTAAAACTGATTCTTATCATAAATCGATGCGCCGAATCCCTTTTTTATCAATTTCATCGAGTGACTCTTCGTAGCCGGCATCTGCATATCTCAGCACACCTAAACTCGTATCATTATCTAACGCATGCCTTAACCGTATATCAGTTTCTGCCGTTCCGTCGGCAACAAGCGTTATACCCGCACTTGTCATATATCCGGAATAGCCGCCGCCTCCTGAATGAATTGCCGTTAAATCTGCCATCGATGAACAACTCAACATCGCATTAAGAAGCGGCCAATCAGAAATCGCATCACTGCCATCCTTCATTCTTTCAGTCATTATATTAGGATGAGTCATGGCACCAGCATCAAGATGATCTCTGGAGAATGCAATAGGTCCACTTAATACCCCATCCCGAACCATCTTATTTACTGCAAGCGCAAGCTCTGTTCTTTCGCCGTGGCCAAACCAGCCAATCCGTGCAGGCAATCCTTGAAATGGCACGTATTTATTAGCAAGTGAAATCCAATTCGTGGCAATTTTATTTTCCTTAAAATGTTCTAATATGTAGTTGTCAATCGTCTGAATATCACTCGCTTCTCCTGTCAAAGCAACCCAGCGGAAAGGACCAATTGCTCTTGAGAATAACGGTCTTAAATATGCTTCTGTAAAAATATCAATCTCAAAAGCATCTTTAACGCCATATTCATATGCTTGGGTACGAATGTTGTTCCCATTGTCAAACACAATCGAACCGCGGTTTTTAAGCGTAAGCATCGCTGCAACTTCGAGAGCGATCGATGCTCGTGCATCTTGCTCAAGCTTTACAGGATCTGTTTCGCGAAGGCGCTTAACTCCTTCAAGACTGTAGCCTGCTGGAATATAGCCATATAACAAATCGTGGGCTGAAGTTTGATCTGTTACGATATCCGGAGTAATCTCACGTCGTACAAGCTCCGTATAAACATCGGCGGCATTCCCGACCAGGCCAACACTCACACTTTCGCCTTTCGAAGCCGCCCCTTCAATCCAAGCTAACGCTTCGTCCAAATCATGCGTTTTCTTTTGCAAATAACCATCTTCGATTCGTTTATCAACGCGGGCTTCATCTATTTCTACAACAAGAATTGTTGCACCGACCATCACCCCTGCTAATGGCTGTGCACCACCCATCCCTCCAAGTCCTGCCGTTAAAATGAACTTTCCTACTAAACTGCCATTGAAATGTCTTTCCGCAATCGCTGCAAAAATTTCATATGTCCCTTGTATCACACCTTGTGAACCGATATATTGCCATGCCGCCGCTGTCAGTCCACCCCACATAATCAGACCTTTTTCCTGTAAATCATAAAAATTTTCACTTGTCGCCCACTTACCAACAACATTACAGTTAGCCATAATGACCAGTGGTGCGAACGCGTGCGTTTTCAAAATTCCAATCGGCTTACCGGACTGGATGACTAACGTCTCATCCTCTTCAATATTTCGAAGTGCATCCACAATCGCATGATAAGCATCCCAATTACGGGCAGCCTTACCAAGCGCTGCGTATACGACTAATTCCTTCTGGTTTTCTCCATTTTCCAAAACATTCTCCAACATGCGAAGTAAAGCCTCTTGTCTCCAACCTTTACAACGCAAGTCTGAACCTCGAAATGCTGTAATCCGCCCCATGGTTTTCCTCCCTATTCTCACATAAAGATAATAAATTATCGTATATTGATAATAAATTACCAGTTTATTCGAATATTACATAATATTTAATTAATAGTCAATATAAAGTTTATTCTCCATAAAATATCAATAGACTAGTCATACTCTATGTCTAATGCTATTTTTATAATTCCTATTGCTTTAGTTGGTTTTACTTCATAACATGCTATCACCTGTTTATCTCAGTGTCAATACTAATAGTTCGTTAGTCATGGGAGGTGCTATAAAAAAAAACCCGAAATTCTAAGCACCTGAATTTCGGGATTTCTTTTAATGACAATCGAAATCTTAAGGGAACATCATTAACTCTCAATACTCATTTCAGTGATGATTGTTTTCTTACTCATCTTAAATAAAACTAGAGCGTAAATCGCAAATAGGACAGACACGATAAGACCAATTACCAAAGCTCTCGTTGAAAAGCCCGTTTGATGAACACCGTTTTCGCCAGTTGATAAATATTCCGTATAATCAAGGATGAAATGAAATACGATTAATGGATAAATGCTCTGATTTCGAAGCCGCAATGCTGTATATGCGATTCCAGCCGCTATAGCCCAACCAGCTTGATAGACGCTAAATGTAATATCCGCCCCACCAAAGATGTTGCCAAGATGAATAATTCCAAATAATACAGCAGGGACAAAGATGGTAACAGTAGTACCGAAACGAAGAAAACCTTTTACAAGAGCCCCGCGGAAAATGACCTCTTCATTTATAGCTACACATAATGCTGTAATGGCGAGCACACCCGCTTTTGAAAACTCGCTGACATTAAACCCGAGCGTTAGTACAATTAATATAGGAATAATTAGTGTTGGTATCCATAATAGCCACTCTTTTTTGGAAACGGGTTTCATAAAACCAAGCCCCTTCGCATCTCCTGACCAATACACAAGTACAAGCGTTGTTATCGCAAATAAGATTTGTATAAGCCAACCTAGGTCCTTGATAGGATTAAGATCTGGAAGGAAAACTTTAATTACATATGCTACACCCAATCCTACTATTCTTGATAGAAATAATATAAAAATCGCAAATATAATCGGATGCTCTCTAAAAAACTTCCTCACAATAATTCCCCCTCTTTTTCTGGTTACTTGCTTTATTATTAATGAATAGTATAAATTCACAATATTAAATATTCGCTAATGTATAATTCAATTCCTGCGAACAAATGAGAGCACAAATAAGTTTCGGATGATTTTTTTCGCAGAAATTGGATTTTTTTTTAGATATTAATCGTACATAATAGAAATATCATTTTTACAGAAAGCGGGGAGTGGATTTTGTATGAAAAAGGAAAGCGCAATGTCATCGAAGTCACCGGCGAAGGGAAAGTAACGGTTCAGCCCGATCAAGCGGAAATAACATTAGGAGCATCAACAGAGGATTTATCATTAATGAAGGCTCAGAAAAGCAACGCCTTAATTATTTCGAATATCAAAAAAGCTCTAAATCAGATTGGGATACGAGATGAGCAGATTCAGACAGTAAATTACTCCATTTATCCGCAGTATGAATATATAGAAGGAAAGCAAATTTTCAAAGGTTATAAAGTAGAGCATTTACTTCACATAACCGTAAAACAATTTCAGAACGCAGGCTTGGTCGTGGATACTGCTGTTGGTCATGGAGCGAATAATGTTTCGGGGATTAAGTTTGATACATCAAATCACAATCAATATTATCAGCAAGCCTTATCTTTAGCAGTCATCAATGCCCATCAAAAAGCAGAAACGATAGCTAATACGTTAAGGGTCCAATTAATAAGAGTACCGATATCAGTGACTGAGAATTTACGAACATATGGAGGCCCGATTCCCTATCAGACTTTCGAATTCGTAAAAAGTGAAGCCGTTACCCCCATCCAGCCTGGCACAATGGATATTATTAGTACTGTCACTGCTAAATTTACTTATGACTGAAGATGTGGGCTAGCTGTTTCTATGCCGTATTAATAAGATATAGTATATTTGGGCTCTTTTCTAAGCTTTGATACTATAGTTCTTCTAGAAGTATTGCGAGGAAAAGATCCCGAAACGTAAACGAACATATGGACTGCCCTTTAGGTACGATAAGCAATATTCTATGCGAAAACAGTAATTAAAAAAGAGCCGCCGAAGCAACTCGTTCTTATATTTTACCTATATATTGGTATAGTGCTTGTTGTAAAGTTCCTAATGTTTCTGTATTCTTATCAAATTTCATTCCCAAGTGTATCATTTTTCTAACGACTTCAGCCCTTAATCCTGTAATGATTGCATTGCATCCCATCAATGAAATGCCATCAATCATTTTAATTAAGTGGTGAATGACATCACTCTCCATATCAGCAATTCCTGATAAATCGATAATCAATTTTTGAATACGTAAATTACCGATCTCCATCAAAACTTTTTCCTCAAGGATATCAGCTCTCATCGAATCAATGGTACCAATCAACGGCAATATACTTATACTAGGTGTTATGGGAATGATAGGAACCGAAAGATTTTCAACTAATTCTCTTTGTTCCTTTATCAATTTATCCTTGTATTTTGAATAAATAATAAAGAAAGCGTTTAAAAATTTGTCTATTCGATTATTTATTTGTTTTTCCAAAATAAATAACTCTTGCAATGAAACATTCTTCATTTGCTCGTAATATTTTTGTATGTATTTCCATAAGGTTCTGCGAATAGCTTGAATCCATTCCAATTTAAATGATAATGTTAATGCATGTGTCGCCCACGCTATACCTTCCTGCTCTGCAAAATCCTCAAGTTCTTTTTCCTTCCCGTTAATTACAAAACCTATTAACTTATGGGCGTTATTTATAAGGTTAATATTTCCGTACTTTTCAATTTCTTTAATTTTATCTTTGACATTAACAGCCTCTAATAATAAGGAATCTTCAAAGTTTTGCTTATTTAGGTCAATATACTTTCTTATTTCAATAGATTCTTGAAAAACCTCTGGCATTTTATTCTCCCCTTTTTTGGTAACTACCTCATAGTATATACCCTTTATTTGATTTGCCAAACCATATAAACTATCTATTTAAAAAATTCCGGTATTTTTTCAATCAACCTTTATCGTACATAGGGAATCAAAGCTATATAGACCTAGGGCGTTAAGCGGAAGCGAATTTGTTTATTCGCTTCGGTTTTTTTTATTATATATCAATCATCCATTTTTGATTGAAATTCATGGCTGATAATAAGATTTTCACTAGGAGAAAATGCGTTTTTTAGCGACTAATATAATCGAAAAGGTAATTTCCTTCATTTTACAAATGATCATTAATCAAATATCATGACTTTAGTGGTGGTGGAGGATTTACATTTCCCCTCTCATTTCCATTTCCTTATCCATATCTTGGCTTTGGGGTGCTGGATCCTCTGCACCCCTTTTTTTCACCGGCCTGTCTACCATTAAACAGCACTCACAAGAAAGACCTGGAGATAATACCCCAGATCTCTTCGTACATGTATGATTTACACCCCTTTATAAGCAAGTCTGTATACTTCTGCAAGTTCGCTCACTAATGGAAGCTTCGGATTAGCGGTTGTACATTGGTCTTCAAAGGCACGTTCTGCAAGGTAATCGACTTTGCTTTCAAATTCTTCTTTGTCAACGCCATTTGCCTCAATACTCATCGGAATATCTTGATTTTTAGCTAACTGAATAACTGCTTGGATAAGACTTTCAACACCTTCTTCGGTTGTACGAGCCGGGAGTCCAAGAATTTTAGCGATTTCCGCATATCTTTCGTCAGCAATGAATATCTCATATTTCGGGAATGCAGTGAATTTTGTCGGCTTTGTTGCATTGTACCGAATGACATGTGGCATGAGAATCGTATTTGCACGGCCATGGGCAATATGGAATTCAGCTCCTAGTTTATGGGCCAAGCTATGGTTGATACCAAGAAATGCGTTGGCAAAAGCCATGCCGGCAATAGTTGAAGCATTATGCATCTTCTCACGTGCAAGCTCATCATTGCCATTGTGATAGGCTTTTGGCAAATATTCAAATACGAGTTGGATCGCTTTGATCGCAAGACCATCGGTATAATCGTTGGCTAAGACTGAAACATATGCCTCAATTGCGTGTGTCAGAACATCCATCCCTGTGTCAGCTGTAATATGCTTCGGAACGGTCATTACGAACTGAGGATCAATGATTGCCACATCGGGTGTTAATTCATAGTCCGCGAGCGGATATTTGATGTTTGCTTGTTTATCTGTAATGACTGAGAAGGAGGTCACTTCTGATCCAGTCCCAGATGTAGTTGGAATGGCGACAAACTGAGCCTTTCTACCAAGCTTTGGAAACTTGACAATCCGCTTTCTAATATCCAAGAATTTCTGCTTTAAGCCGTGAAAATCAACATCTTGATATTCGTAGAACAGCCACATCCCTTTTGCTGCATCCATTGCGGAACCACCGCCAAGTGCAATAATGACATCTGGATCGAAGTTCGCCATCATTTCTGCACCTTTCCTGACTGTTTCGATGCTCGGATCTGGTTCGACTTCAGAAAAAATTTCACAATGGACATAATCTTGGCGCTTTCTTAAATAATAGAGCACTTTGTCTACATAGCCGAGTTTCACCATTCCAGGGTCAGTCACAATAAGCGCTTTTGAAATATTGGGCATCTTCTCCAAGTACTGCGTTGAATTTTTTTCAAAATAAATTTTAGGGGGAACTTTAAACCACTGCATATTCACATTCCTTTTCGCCACCGTTTTCGTGTTGATTAAATGAATGGCCCCCACGTTCGTAGAAACTGAGTTTCCCCCATACGTGCCGCAGCCAAGTGTCAATGACGGCATGTAGGCATTATAAATATCACCAATTGCTCCTTGGGATGATGGAGCATTTACAATGATTCTCCCTGCTTTCATCCGTAAACCGAACGTCTTGATTATGTTCTCATCTGTAGTATGAATGACAGCAGAATGGCCGATGCCGCCAAACTCTAGCATTTCTTCCGCTCTTTTCAAGCCTTCCTCGAGAGAATTTACCTTGTAACAGGCCAGCACAGGGCTTAATTTTTCACGAGAAAGCGGGAATTCTGGTCCAACACCTGTTAATTCTGCTACCAAGATTTTCGTTTCTTTAGGCACAGCTACTCCTGCCATTTCGGCAATTCTGTATGCTGCCATCCCGACAATATCAGCATTGACGGCACATGATTGTTCATTGATGACCAGTTTTTCTACTTTCAATTTTTCTTCTTCATTCAGGAAATAACAGTCGTTTGCCACCATTTCCGTTTTAACTTCTGCGTAGATTTCTTTATCAATAATTACAGCTTGTTCAGAAGCACAAATCATACCGTTATCAAAGGTTTTTGATAAAATCAGATCGTTGACAGAACGCTTAATTCTAGCGGACTTTTCAATATAGCAAGGGACGTTGCCAGGACCAACACCAAGTGCAGGCTTCCCGGAGCTATAAGCAGATTTCACCATTCCCGCTCCCCCTGTGGCTAAGATGAGAGAAATATCCGGATGATTCATTAATACCCGTGTTGCTTCAAGTGATGGTTTTTCAATCCATTGTATGCAATTTTCAGGTGCTCCCGCCTTCACAGCTGCATCTCTTAGCACCCTTGCAGCTTCACTGCTGCATTTTTGTGCAGATGGATGGAAGGCAAAAATAATTGGGTTTCTCGTTTTTATGGCAATGAGAGCTTTGAACATTGTTGTGGATGTCGGATTTGTAACAGGTGTGACCCCTGCAATTACTCCAACTGGCTCGGCAATTTCAATCACACCAGCGTGATCATTTTCGTTGATAATACCAACGGTTTTATCGTACTTAATGTTGTGGTAAATATACTCTGTTGCAAACATATTTTTAATGATTTTATCTTCATACACACCTCGTTTTGTTTCTTCCACCGCCAGTTTTGCAAGTGGCATATGCTGATCTAAACCAGCTATCGCCATCGCCTTTACGATCTCATCAACCGTTTCCTGAGTAAAGCTGCGAAAATCTTTCAAAGCTTGTAAACCGTTATTGACCAAGGAGCCAATCACTGAAACAACATTTTGCTCTTCTTTTACAACTTTTTCTAACACTGCCATTTGATTTCCCTCCTACATTTATATTGTGAATAATTTCACAAACTATATTAAAAAAAATCGCTTACTCACAAACAGGATTTCTAGGGATTTTTTCAAACATAATATCGGTGGTTAATGTTGAAAATTTCTTAACAATAATGACATAGTTACTCGTCCAGATAACGGTGGGAATCTCATCTCCCTTATACATCATTGCCTCAAATTCATCTTCGACCGCTTCCTCAAATGCTTGGAGTGTATATGTTTCGGTATCTGTAGAGAAGGACTTCCACTCACAAAGTATCATTTTTTATCCCTCCTATTCCTTTGCCTTAATGATAGCATAAGGTCAATTTAAAAGTTTGTGAAACATTGAACAAAGTGTGACGGTTTTTTATTTTCATCTATAAAATTGGAAGCGAAAAATGATCATTCGCTTCCAACTTTGTTATTAATTCTTTTTCTTCTTTTTATTATGTTGTCTTTGTGCCGCGGTTAATGGTTCATTTGCAAACTCTTCATTAATTCCTGCCCCAAAGCTTGGTTTTTTCTCTGGATTCATGCCTTCAATATTACTTGCTGTTCTTTTGTCCACCATCTAAATCACCTCCGTGTCATATTTTGTCTTTTGCAGTATACAAATATTCAACGACAAAAGGAGAGCCAAAACTGGCCCTCCCAAAATTTTATATTCCTTTAAAAATCGTAGTAAATCCGAAACTTTCATTTTTCAATTGGTACTGTTCGAGTACACCCGGTCCGCAGCTTGCAGAGCCTAGACCTTGCTGTTTGTGATCGACATTGAAAACGATATAGTCTTGCTTCACCAAATCGTATGGGTGGCGAGCAGTTTCAATGTTTTCAGTTGTAAAGTGGTGAACGCTGAAATTAAAGTTTTCACCTTCAGTTAATAGACCTACACCTGATTTATCCGTAACCTTGGCCCATCTCACATCGCTGCGATTGCCATTTTCTTGCGGTACTGCGTATGTTGTATACATTTCATAAACAGTTTTTGACCAGATGCCGAAACGATTGGCAAGTTTGCTGTCCGCGTAGGATTCACCCGGTCCACGGCCATACCATTGGACTTGGTCAAATTGGTTTTTAAGCTTCATTTGTAGACCGATTTTCGGTAATGTACGTGATGACTTCCCTGTTTTTTCACTAAGCACATTGATTTTGATCGTGCCGTCCGCAGTGATTGTATACGTATAAGTTATATCAAATCCCCAGGCTAACGCTGGTGGGGCGAATCTTGTATTGACAGTGATGGTCAATGTATCCTTATTCGGCGATAGGTCATATTCCACTGCTTTCACCCTATGCTGCATCAAATGCACTCCGTGAAGCTTCCAATCTTTCTCTTCTTTTTGAACGCCGAATTCATCTTCAATGCCTAAAATGTCATTGTCCGTCGGTGCTCTCCATACGTTTAAGCGTGGACCTTCTTCCAACAATTCAATACCTTGTTGTTTCCACGAGTTGATCACACCGTATGCTCTATTGAAGACGAGTTGGAAATCGTCGCCTTGGACAACAAGATTCTTTCCTTCTTCGTTCACAGAAAGTGGACTGCAAACTTTTATTTCGCTTGCAGCTTGATTGACTTGAACTGGCAATTCAAATTGGGCCCAGGCTACTTCATGACCGGCATTTGCCCATTTCGTCGCTGTTGCTTGACGGAATTCAATGTTCAACCAAACATCTGATTGGATTTTTATCAAATTTGGTAATGTGAATGGAATTTTTACTTCAACTGATTCACCAGGTAAAACTTTCGGCGATTCCAATGTTCCGGAATCAAGGATTTCCCCGTTTGATACGACTGACCATGAAAGCTCAAGATGGGTTAAGTCTATGAAATCGTATTGGTTAAGAACTCGTACGAGACCTTCTTCAAGGTTTTCCACCTCAACTTTTACTGGTTCAATCACTTTTTTATATTCAATTAATGCTGGTGAAGGCGTACGGTCTGCCATAACCATTCCGTCCATGACAAAGTTTGAATCGTGGAATGGCTCTCCGAAATCACCGCCGTAGGCGAAGTACTCCTCGCCGTCCGGAGTAAACTGACGAATTCCGTGGTCAAGCCATTCCCAAACGAAGCCACCTTGTAGTCGTTTATGTTTGTAAAATGTTTCAAAATACTCTTTAAACCCGCCGGGACCATTACCCATCGCATGCGCAAATTCACATAAAATATGAGGCTGCTGCAAATCAGTTCTGCTGCCCAATTGATCCATAAGTTCAACGGAAGAGTACATCGTTGAGAACATATCCGCCGCTTCGTGCAATACTTGTGGGTTATTATTTGATTTCGTTAAAATATCACGTGTTTCCCCTTCATAATGCACCAATCTTGTCGGATCTTTTTGCTTTGCCCATTGTGCCATTTCAATATGATTTTCCCCAAATCCGGATTCATTTCCGAGTGACCAAATAATGATGGAAGGATGGTTTTTATCACGCTCGACCATTCTTCTCATTCGATCGACATAGGCTTCCTTCCATTCCGGATCTTGGCTAAGCTGATGCATATTATCTGTGAAAACAAACCCATGGCACTCAAGGTCTGCTTCATCAATGACATACAATCCGTACTCATTACATAGATCGTAGAAACGAGGGTCATTTGGATAATGCGCCGTTCTGACTGCATTAATATTATGTTCCTTCATTAGTTTAATATCTTTGATCATCCATTCGATCGGAACAGCTCGTCCAAGATCTGGATGATGGTCATGACGGTTCACACCTTTGAACATGATTGGCACACCATTTACTTGAATAAGTCCGTCTTTTAACTCTACTTGTCTGAAACCAACTTTTGCAGGAATGACTTCCATGACTTCGTCGTTTTCATTTTTTAGAGTGATAAGCAAATGATATAAATAAGGTGTTTCTGCCGTCCATTTATTCGGTGCTGCAACAGGTATTTGAATTGCAATTTGATTTTCGGAATTGACGTCTTGACTAGCGGTAGCCACTTCTTGAAAATTGCCATCAAATAACTGAACATCGACTTTGTGAGAACCGGCTTTTTCTACATGGGATTGAATGACCGCTTCAACATCAAGATTAGCATCCGTATAACTTGCATCGAAGGTTGTTTTCACAAAAAAATCAAACACATGTACTTTCGGTTTCGCGACTAGGTACACATCCCGGAATATCCCGCTTAACCACCACATATCTTGATCTTCAATATAAGTTGTGGCTGACCATTGGTACACTCTCACGGAAATTGTGTTTTTACCTTCACGAAGGAAAGGAGTCACATCAAATTCCGCAGGCACACGGCTTCCCGTGCTATAGCCGACAAATTTACCGTTGATCCATACGTGAAACGCGCTATCTACTCCTTCAAAACGAAGATACATTTGCTCTTGTAAAAGCTCTTTCGCTACATAAAACTCTCTTCGATAAGACCCTGTTGGATTTTCAGATGGTATGTGTGGAGGATCAACCGGAAACGGATATTGCACATTCGTATAATGCGGACGGCCATATCCATGCATTTGCCAGCTCGATGGAACTTTTAAATCATCCCATTCACTTACATCGAAATCCTCTTGCTCGAATGATTCCGGAGCAAGTTCAGGTGTTTCCGCATAATGAAACTTCCATAGTCCATTTAATAACATAAACCCGTGCGAACGCTCACGCTCGTAAGTAATCGCATCTTGTTCATTTCTATAAGACATAAAATAAGCACGATCCTGAACCCGATTCCTTTGCAGAACCGACAACGACTCATAATCCTTCATCATATAAACCTCCATAATTCGGGCGGTGCCTGTCACGCCCCGATATTTGTCGAAACCAATTCGGGTGGTGACAGGCACGCCCCGAAGTTTGTCGAATGTTTTTTTGGTCTCGTGACCAATTAAGTGGATAAAAACGATTTGGCCTCGTGACCAAATCTTTGCTCTTTCAGTTTATATTGTAACCTCTTACATTGTCAATCTGTTTTTCACAGATTCTCTGTTGATTAATTGCACATCAAATTCAACGACCTGATCAACCGGCTTCTCCCCATTAATTTGGGTAATTAATTGATCTGCTAGTTTTCTCCCGATTTCTTTTTTTGGTATATCCATCGTTGATAGCGTTGGCGTGACGATGCTGGATAATTCGATATTATCCATGCCCATGACTGAAATGTCTTCTGGTATTTTCTTGCCACTCTCTACTATTGCCCTGATCGCTCCTGCTGCCAACAAGTCATTCGATGCTGCAATCGCTGTAAAGCTTTTATTTTTATTGATCAGTTTTTTCACCTGTAAATAGCCATTGGTCATACTGTCTTCATATTGTTCAATGAAATTTAAATAGTAATCTTGTATATCAAGGCCATTTTTAATCATCGTTTCTTTATATCCCAATAATCTAGGGTTTTCATATTGATCTTCAATATTCGGACCAAGAAAGATGATGTTTTCATGGCCATTGTCAATTAAATTCTGCACGGATTTACTCATTGCTTTTTCCAAGTCAATAAATACATGCGGGATATTTGTTTGTTCCTTCTTATCCCAATACAAACTTAAAGGAAACTTTTTCGTTAAATCTTCTAAATCAATGATTTTTCGCATTTCAAAGGGGGCTAATACGATTAACCCATCATATAATCCTTCATTAAATACGCTTAGGGAATCCAAGTTTTCTTTTGTGATAATATGTAAGGATAATGAATATCCTCTTTCAGCTGTTCTTTCTTCAACACCAGATAAGATTTCACTAAAAAAACTATTTGTAATCGAAGGTGTGATACAAGAAATTTGCTTATAGGTTTTCGTTCTTAATCCCCTTGCTGCCCGGTTAGGAACATATCTTAATTCTTCAATAGATGCTAATACTCTTTTTCTAGCTTCTTCAGAGACATGCTTATCGCCATTTACAACCCGAGAAACCGTTGAAGTAGACACTCCTGCTCTGGCTGCGACCTCTTTTCTTGTGACCAAATCTTTGACCTCCAATCACTATTTCATCTTAATATTGTATCATTTTTCTAAAAGGAAAGTAGAAATAAAATGACAACGCTTTCACCAAATATTTCGAATATTCTTGTGTTCAGAATCATAATAAGATGTTATAATGTACAAATATTCAAAAGTCAACGGAGGAAGTGGATGACCGCCATGAGTCAAACAAAGGAAAAAACAAAGACAGTGCATGTGGAAGATATTTTAATTGCTTATCAGCGTTTAAAAGATGTGGTTGCCCATACACCTTTGCAAAAAAACGAGCGATTGTCTGAGAAATATGGCTGTCATGTTTACATTAAAAGAGAAGATTTGCAACACGTGCGTTCATTTAAATTGCGTGGGGCTTACTATAAAATTAAAACAATTGAAGAAGAAGCACGGGACAAAGGGATTGTCTGTGCCAGTGCAGGAAATCATGCCCAAGGAGTTGCCTATGCGTGCGCCCATTTAGGCATTGACGGGAAAATTTTCATGCCGCAAACAACGCCGAAGCAAAAAATTGACCAAGTTCGAATGTTTGGTCGGGATCGGATCGAAATTATCCTAATCGGCGATACGTTTGATGATACATCCGTCAAAGCCAGCGAGTATTGTAACCAGGAAGGCAGGATCTTCATCCATCCATTTGATGATCTCGATGTGATTGCCGGACAAGGAACAGTGGCAGTTGAGATTATGAACGATATTGAGGAGCCGGTTGATTTTGTATTTGGAAGCATCGGCGGTGGCGGTCTTATGTCAGGATTAAGCGCCTATATTAAAAATGTATCCCCTCATACACGCATGATTGGTGTGGAACCGGAGGGTGCAGCCAGTATGAAAGCGGCCTTGAAAAATAAATCCGTCACGCTGTTGCCAAACATTGATAAATTTGTGGACGGGGCAGCTGTACAATGTGCGGGTAAGCTTACGTATAATATTTGCAAAAAATATATTGATGATATTATCCCTGTTCCAGAAGGAAAGGTTTGTACGACAATTTTAGATTTATATAATCAGCATGCAATCATTGCTGAACCAGCAGGCGCATTGCCAATTGCAGCACTGGATTTTTATAAAGAAGAAATTAGAGGTAAATCCGTCGTCTGTGTCATCAGTGGCGGAAATAACGATATTGGCAGAATGCAAGAAATTAAAGAGAAATCATTAATTTATGAAGGCCTTCTCTATTATTTTATCGTCGATTTCCCACAACGGGCCGGAGCACTGCGTGAGTTCTTGGATGGCGTGCTTGGACCTGAAGACGACATCACCACATTTGAATATACGAAGAAAAACAACAAGGAAAGCGGCCCAGGACTTGTTGGCATTGAGTTAAAAAATCGCGGCGATTACGAAGGCCTTATTGAGCGGATGAATCAGAAAGGCTTTTCCTATACTGAAGTAAATAAGGATAGTACGTTGTTTCATTTGTTAATTTGAGAATCATTAAAGGAGGCACCTTAATCCAGGTAGCCTCCTTCTTCTATGTTAGCCTGCACTATCCCCCCTCTCTCCTATATTGATGGGAAAAACTGCTGGGATTTTTACTAGTCTTTTAATACTATAATTATCGGGGGGGCCTGTGACTCCCCGATTTTTGTCGAAAGAAGCCGATACTTTTTTATATAGAAAGAGAGATGTATGTGATTACATATAGGAATAGATTCAGACACCTCCGTATTTTGTTAAAGCATTATTTAGATATCCACATTTTGCAAAGTATTAAGCGCAAATTAGTCATTACTCTACTTATTGTAATGATGGTTCCACTCATCACCTTTTTAATCTTATCTACTAATATTGCTAAAGGAACTGTTGAGTCATCAGAAATTAGTTCTAATATATCTATGGTAGATCTTTCAAGCCGTTATATTGAATATCAACTACAAGAGTATGATCAACTGTTATTTTCTTCGTTGGTGGATGAAATGTTGGTCCCCAGTTTAACTAAACCAGATAATATTAGTACTGCCAATGTATTCAATACACAAACATATATACAAGACAAGCTCTTCTATCTTTACAATAGCAGGGCTAGCATTCAAGCAGCATCGCTTGTTTCTATTGAAACGGGTAACATATATCGAGTCGAAAATAATGATTTCTTCGTTGACTCTTATTCACATTTATTGAAAAACACTGAAAGTAAAGATGTCATTTTTAATATAGACGAAAAATCTAATAGTTTTTCCTATGAACGCAATATTTTTAGATTTGAAGATCAAAAATTAATAGGAAAAATTAAAATCGATGTTCATTTTTCACTGTTTGACCCGATTCTAAAAGATCTTCAAAATAATGATGAAGAACATGTATTATTGCTTAATTCGTCAGGTCGAATTCTTTATGCTCCATATCCTGACAGTGTTAAGTTGCTTAGTAATAGTGTAATAAAGGATTCATTAGGTAAAACGGTGGTAAGTCAGGATGATGGTATTTATTATTTCCAAAAAAATTTATCTCAAAATATCATTTTACTAAAAGCAGTGCCAGCAGAAGTAATGAATGTTGGTGCCGCTCATATTCGCCAATCAGGTACGATTATTCTTATCATTTCCGTATTCTTAACCGTAATATTATCATTTTATGTTTCTAATCGAGTAACCAAGCCAGTGATTGAGCTGTCAAAGGCAATGGAAAATGTCAGTGAAGATAACTTTAATGTTAAAATCAATACAAATGGCTCAGATGAAATTGGTATTTTGAATCGAAAATATAAAGAAATGATCGGTAGGATCCGGGATTTGATTGAGAAAGATTATAAACGTGAAATTGAAAAGAAGGATGCACAATTTTTAGCTTTACAAGCACAAATTAATCCGCATTTTTTATATAATACCCTTCAAGTCATTGGGGGCATGGCCATAATAAAAAATGCGAAAGAAATTAATGATGTTACCCAAAAACTCAGCCATATGTTTCGATATATTACAAAAAGACAACATGGCCTTGTTTATATGTATGAAGAGGTTAATCATTTAAAAAATTATTTGCATATTCAACAAGTGCGATTTCATGATAAGGTATCCATTCACCTTTTTGTAGACGAAGAAGTGAAGGATGGACTGATTCCATTGCTCGCGATCCAACCTCTTATTGAAAACTGTTTTATTCATGGCTTTGAATCCAAAATTGATCACTGCATGATAAAAATAGATATTCAAAAAGTATTTGATGAAATTGAAATTATCATTGAAGACAATGGCGTAGGTATTTCTGAGTCACATTTATCGCAAATCCAAAAAAATCTATCTTCTAAACAATTTATTCAAAGCGGAAGCATCGGACTTCATAATGTGAACAATAGATTGAAGCTCTATTTCGGTAAGGAATATGGAATTAACATATACAGTAAAAAGTATATGTATACGAAAATCATCATGAGACTTCCCTACCAAACGAAAGGAGTAGGCGTATGACAGCATTGTTAATCGTTGATGACGAAAGTTGGGTAAGGGATACAATCAAAGCTTTAGTTACACATGAAACTTCACCAATTTCGCATGTTGATATCGAGGAAGCTAAAAACGGAATCGAGGCATTAGAATTAATCAAGATTAAACAGGTAGACATGATTGTCACTGATATGAAAATGCCGGGCATAGATGGTAAGGAGTTACTTGAAATCATTGAACAAAAATATCCACAACTTCCGGTGATTGTGTTGAGTGGATATCATGATTTTATCTATACAAAACAAGCAATCAAGTCAAAAGTAATAGAATACTTGCTTAAGCCTGTGAATGAAGCGGAATTATTTCAAGCTATAGAAAAAGCCATCCAATTTAAAAAAGAATTAGAACAACAACAAATGAATTATCCGTTGTTATCGATTCATCGGCCAGAAATATCAAAGATTATTCAGCCACTTCTCAGAGGGTTTTACTTTGATTTTAAAGAATCGAATATCAATCAATTTTTAAATCGTATACACAAATTTTCAACATCAATTGACAAGCCTTTAAAGATGGATGAATCATTCGTTTTCCATTTGCAACAAAAATTTTTAATAATGATAGAAGAAATTATACGAGATCATCAACTTCGTCTAGAAGATTTAGAAATAGACTTGAAAATTTTTAATTTATACCCGACTGCCTCGTTTGGGCAAATCATTAAAAATCAAATTGAAATTGGACAAGCTATTATTTCTGCTATTGAAAGAAACAAAAGTCAGAAAACTAGGATCAATTTGGAGGATATTAAGCAGTATATCGATCAGAACTTCGATATTCCGGACATGTCTTTAGACATTGTGGCAAAAACTTTTTTTGTGAGTAAAGAATATTTAACGACAGTATATAAAAAAAAGTACGGATACAATATTACTGAATACATTATTTCTTTAAGAATGGAAAGAGCAAAACAACTTGTAAAAAATACAACAATGCAATATAAAACAATTGCTGAAAAAGTCGGGTATGAGGATGCACCTTATTTTTACCGAGTATTTAAGAAGTATTTTAATATATCTCCTGGAGAAATGAGGAAATCATGAATGGCTTCCTTACTCTCCCCCCCTTGCCTTTTGTTGTAGAAACTTAAGGCAAGGGGATTTTTTTGAGCATCTTAATAAAGTACAAGTGAAAGCGTAAACATTTTCAATTATCTTAAATGGCCATAGATATTATGATAATAGCAGAAGGGGGATTTAAAAATGAAAAGAATATTTATTGCTATGCTTACTCTAGTATTAGCTGGAGGATTGCTGTCAGCCTGTGGTACTACAGGATCATCAAATAATTCAAGTGGTGAAAAACTTGAGAAAATTGAATTAAAAGTATTTATCTCTCAACCACGGTTTAAAGAACAATATGAAACATACATTGATCAATTTGTTGCTAAACAAAAAGAAGAAAAAGGTAGAGATATTAAAGTTAAGCTTGAAATGCCAAACGTCAACCAAGCAGATCAATTATTGAAAACGCGGTTGGCTTCAGGCGATAGTCCAGATATATTCAGCCTTCACGCTGTTAATGATATTCCTGTATATGATAAAGCTGGATATCTTGAAGACCTGTCAGGGGAGCCATTTGCTGAAAAGTTATTTGAAACAGTCAAACCAGCGGTGACAAGAGATGACCGCGTTCTAGCTGTTCCATTAGAAACCGTTCAATGGGGTTACATGTATAACAAAGATATCTTTAAGGAGCACGGCCTTGAAATACCACAAACGATCACTGAAATGGAAGCGGTTATAAAGAAACTTAAAGAAAATGATGTCACACCATTTATACTCTCTTATAAAGATTCTTATATTCCGCAATTATTTATACCTTTAACGGTTGGCGGGCTAGAAAACACTTCTAATAAAGGGTTCGTTGAAAGTATGAATGAGGGCAAAGGAAGTTTTGCTGATTTGAAAGATATGTTCCAAATCTTGGATCTCGTACATGCAAATGGAACAGATCGTTCATTTGAAGTTGGACAAGATCAAGGTGCAGCGGACTTTGCCAATGGTAAAGCAGCAATGTGGGTGCAAGGACCATGGATGGCCGAATCAATCCTAGCTACTAATCCAGACTTTAATTTTGGAGTCGCACCACTTCCTCTAAACGACGATCCTAACGCAACTTTAATTAATTTAGGTTCTTCAACATCTCTTGCTATTTCCAAAACAAGTAAAGTAAAAGATGTGGCAAAAGAATTTATTAATTATATTTTGGACGATGAAGATTCAAGCGCTTTATATGAAAGCTTAGGCTTCAACCCGATTTCAGATTTGCATACATTTAAACCATATCCTTGGTTAGACGAATCTATTAAGTACGTTGAGGAAGGAAAAGCATATCTAGAACTTCCTATTCCATCCGCAGTAAAATCAGAGTCGGAAAAATTACTCCAAAGCTATTTTGCTGGCGATGCTTCAAAAGAAGATGTGATCAAAGGACTTGATCGTGCATGGGAGCAATATCTAAAAGTGAATAACTAACTAGAACGTTAGCATAAGCGCACATTTAGCAACGAAAAATATATGAGCAATAAGAACAGAAAGACAGCCCCTGAAGCTGTCTTTCTCCCTATTGAAGCCTGAAAGGAATGAATCCTATGTCTATGAAGGAGTCTGTTGCGGAGTCACGCAATACACCCTCTATTGATTTAGCTATTCCAAAAAGAAAAACATTAAATAAGTACTTAAGATTAATATTATTTGTTTTACCTGCTTTCATTTTCTATTTTGTATTTCTCTTTATCCCAACGATCGGCGCTGGGGTTTATAGCTTTACGAATTGGAATGGCTTAAACCCAGCCTATGATTTTGTTGGATTTAGCAACTATGTTGAAGCATTTACAGAAGATATGGCCTTTAGACATTCTTTTTTCTTTACGCTAAAGTACACGGCGTTTGTGTTTGTTATCCAAAATGTTGTAGCTCTCTCTTTAGCTCTCCTTATAGAATCAAGAACTCGGTCAAAAGGTTTTTTCAGAACAATATTCTTTATGCCTAATATGATCAGTTTAATTATTAGTGCATTAATGTTTTCTTTTATTTTCACCAATGTACTTCCGGAGCTTTCCCAACATGCTTTACTTTCAGTCCTTGATCAACCTTGGATTGGTAACGCAAAAGTTTCCTTCTACTCCATTTTGATTGTGTCCCTATGGCAAGGGATCGGATATATGATGGTCATTTATATGGCCGCTTTACAAGGTGTTCCGAAACAATTAAAGGAAGCATCGATGATTGATGGGGCTAATATTTTTCAAAGATTGAGACATGTTATTCTCCCAATGATAATGCATGCCATCACAATCTGTTCCTTTTTAACTTTGAACGGTGCCTTTAAAGTGTTCGATGTCGTTTACGCTTTAACTCAAGGTGGGCCGGGAACTTCTACACAAGTCATCACATTAAATATTTATGAAGAAGCATTCTCGAACAATTTCCGCTTTGGGTATGCAAACTCAAAAGCGATGATTCTATTTATCGTCGTTATGATCATTACCCTCATTCAAGTTAGAGTAACGAAAGGAAAGGAGCTTGAAGCATGAGAGAGAACCGCTTAGCTTCCATAAGTATAAATATTTTATTAACGGTTTTTGCTGCCATTTCATTCTTTCCAATCTATATGGCTATTGTTAATTCATTTAAATCGCAAGGCGAGATATTCAGTTCAGTTTTATCTCTTCCTACGACATTAAATTTTGATAATTATATTAGTGTTTTTGGTGAATTGAATTTATTAGGAAGTGCATTAAATACATTGATAGTAACAGTTATCGGTCTTGGAGGAATAGTGATTTGTGGTTCCCTAGCTGGATATAAACTTGCTAGAACACCAGGAAAGCTAAGTACAATCATCTTCATACTTTTTATTGCTTCCATGCTTGTCCCATTTCATTCCATTATGATTACACTTAGCCAAATGGCAAAAGGGATTGGAATACAAGGTTCTTTACCTGGACTTGGCTTAATTTACATTGGACTTGGCGTTAATATGGCTGTTTTCCTCTATCATGGATTTGTAAAATCAATACCCCTTGAGCTTGAAGAGGCGGCAAAAATTGATGGTTGTAGTGACTTGCAAATTTTCATACAAATCATCTTCCCTTTGCTAAAACCAATTACAGCAACCATTTTAATATTAAACGTTTTATGGCTATGGAATGACTTCTTATTACCTTTGATCATGCTAACTGATGTTAACAATTATACATTGATGCTCTCTATCAATATGTTATTTGGACAATATACGAGTGATTGGCCAAAAATTTTAGCCGCATTAGTATTAACAGCTCTTCCTGTTATTGCTTTCTATGCTTTTTTCCAAAAACATATACTCGCTGGAATATCGGAAGGTGCAATTAAATAAAAATCGGGCGGTGCCTGTCACTCCCCGAATTTTGTCGAAAGGTGCTTAGACAATAATGTCTAGGCATTTTTTTATGTTAATAAATTGTAAATTCCATTTATTGAGGGCGCTTACTTTTAAGGTGGTCTAGCTTTTATGTAATGGTTTGGTAAATCTTGATTTTTTTGGACGACTATATGTTTAAATGAGGTTGAAAAAAGAAGGAGGTTGAAATATATGAAACAAGTTGAATTGATTGATGTTTCAAAGTCGTACGATAAACAAACAAATGTATTGAATGAAATTCATCTTTCGATTAACAGAGGCGAGTTCTTTGTTTTAGTCGGTCCTTCTGGATGTGGGAAAAGTACTTTATTAAGAATGATTGCGGGATTAGAAGAAATTACCGGAGGTGTACTGAAGCTAAATGGAGAAATAGCCAATCATCTTCCACCTAAAAATCGAAATCTATCGATGGTTTTTCAAAACTATGCCCTCTACCCTCATTTAACAGTCGAACAAAATATTCTTTTTGGCCTCGATGTGAAGAAGGTTAATAAAAAAGAACAACAAAAAAGACTTACAGAAACGGCAGAAATGATTGGTTTAAGTGAATTATTGAAACGGAAACCAAAGGAACTTTCTGGTGGCCAAAGACAAAGGGTAGCGCTGGCAAGATCAGTAGTGAGTGAAGCGCCGCTTTGCTTAATGGATGAACCTCTTTCAAATTTAGATGCTAAATTACGTGCACATATGCGAGTTGAAATTCGCAGTTTGCAAAGAAAATTGGGTCTTACGATGATTTATGTCACACATGACCAAGTTGAGGCCATGACAATGGGTGACAGAATCATGGTGCTGAATGATGGTAAGGTGCAGCAAATTGGTCAACCGATCACTTTATACAACGAACCGGCAAATACATTTGTCGCCTCTTTTATCGGTTCACCAAAAATGAATATGGGAAAAGCTGAGCTATTTGTGGAAAAACGGCAAATAATCATTGAAAACAAGCTGAAGTTTCATTTAAGTCCAACGGATCTAATGAATATACCTTCGGATAAAAAGATGACGGTCGGTATTCGAGCAGAACATATCTATCCCGCATCGGAGCATAATGCAACACATTATTTAGAGGTTGCGAATGTCGAGCAATTAGGAAATGAAACGATGATTGTGTTTGAAGAGTTGAATGGTCAATTATGGAATGCTAAATGGCCAGGGCAATGGATGATTCATCCTGGAGATAAAGTCCCCGTTCATATTTCGGTTCAAAATTTTTGTTTCTTTCATGCAGAAACTGGTCAATTAATCCAGCCAGCATATAAAGAGCAAGAACAAGAGGTCGTTGCCAATTGAATACAGAATCAACGATGACAATCAAATATAACGAGGTTCATTTTGAGAAAGTCAAAAAAAAGCAACGCAATATGAATGCAGTAAAAGGACTTTTGTTTTTATCTCCTTCCTTGTTATTGTTTAGTATCTTTTTGTTTTATCCAATGATCCGTACGATTTATCTTAGTTTCTTTTTAACAAATCAAGCTGGGGCTACAACGGTTTTTGTTGGCTTGCAAAATTACATAGATATTTTCACATCACCAATCTTCATGAAAAGTTTAAAATCAACCTTTTTATTTGTTCTATTTACATTGCCAGGTACAATCATCATCAGCTTATTTTTAGCAGTACTGGCAAATGAAAAGTTAAAAGGTATCGCCTTTTTCCGGATGATCTTTTCATCATCGATGGGGGTATCTGTAGCCGCTGCTTCTGTATTTTGGTTGTTTTTATTTAACCCGAGTATTGGGTTCTTTAATAAAATATTAGCCACTGTCGGTTTTGATAAAATCGGCTGGTTAACGGATCCAGAATGGGCGCTTATTTCCGTGTCATTATCGACAGTTTGGATGAATATTGGTTTCACATTTTTAATTGTCCTTGGGGGATTACAGTCGATTGACTCCCATTTATATGAAAGTGCTGATATTGATGGTGCGGGGTATTTTTATAAATTACGCCGGATTACAATCCCGGTGCTCTCCCCTACCCTATTCTTTGTCATCACTGTCTCGATCATTAATGCCTTTCAAACTTTTGGACAAATCGATATGCTCACAAAAGGCGGTCCAAGCAACGAAACAAATCTGATCGTGTACTCCATTTATCGTGAAGCGTTCGTGAATTACCAATACGGCACAGCAAGTGCACAAGCTGTCGTTTTGTTTATCATTATTTTAATCATGACACTCATACAGTTTAAGTTTGGAGAAAGGAAGGTCCATTATCAATGAGGATGCCACTTTCTAAAAAAATCATACTGTATACATTGCTGACGATATCGGCGTTCGTATTATTTCTACCAATTATCTTCGCTTTTATAATGAGCTTTATGAATAGCCAGGATGCGATGGTAGGCAAAATCATTCCTTCTGTTTGGACGTTAGATAACTATATGATGGCATTCCAACGCTTACCATTATTAAAATTTTTATTTAACAGTTTCATAGCTTCCCTGTTTATTATGATCGGTCAGTTAATCTTATCTAGTTTAGCTGCTTATGCATTTGTTTTTCTAAAATTTAAAGGTAGAGATGCTTTATTCTTATTGTTTATCGCAACGATGATGATTCCATTTGAAGCATCGATCATTCCAAACTTTCAAACGATCAAGGGATTGAATTTACTCAATACTTTTCCAGGATTAGCCCTACCTTTTTTGGCTACAGCGTTTGGCATATTTTTATTGAGACAAACATTTAAGCAAATCCCTAAAGAACTGAAAGAAGCAAGTGAAATTGCCGGCATGGGACATGTTAAGTTTTATATTAAAGTCGTTTTACCCGTCGCAAAAACGAGCTTAGTTACATTAGGGATGTACAGCTTCTTAACGGCTTGGAATATGTATTTATGGCCGCTATTATCAACAACAAATGATACGGTCCGAACCGTCCAAATTGGATTAAAACAATTACAATCACAGGAAACAGTCAATCAATGGGGTGTTGTCATGGCGGGTGCAATGGTTGTCGCCATCCCTACGCTCATTTTTTTATTCATAGGTCAGAATAAGCTCCAAAAAGGATTAGCAGAAGGTGCCCTTAAATAACGAATTATAAAGGAGATCATAATGAAAAAGTTATTAAGCTTATTAATGGCAAGTATACTATTGATTCTAGCCGGTTGTAGTTCAAATGAAGGTGCTGGGACTGAGGCCGCATCTAAATCAGAAACGAATAAAACAGTTGTTACATTCTGGCATTCAATGAGTGGCGTCAATCAAGGAGTATTAGATAGTATTGTAGAAGAATATAATAGCTCTCAAGATAAAGTTCAAGTAAATGCGGAATTCCAAGGAACGTATGAAGAGTCATTACCGAAGTTTCATAGTGTTGGTGGAACAAAAGATGCTCCGATTATCATTCAAGTTCAAGAAATCGGTACGATGTCGATGATCAATAGTGGAAATATCGAACCCATTCAAAAGTTTATTGACGCTGAAAACTATGATATGAGCGGGCTTGAAGAGAATATCACTAACTATTACAAAGTGGATGGTAAATTTTACTCCATGCCATTTAACTCATCAACACCTGTCATGTATTATAATAAAGATGCTTTTAAAAAGGCCGGCTTAGACCCTGAAAAAGCTCCAGAAACTTTTGAAGAAGTTGAAGCAGCAAGTAAGAAAATTGTTGAAAGTAATAAGCAAATGAAGGGCTTCGCTTTACAAGCATATGGTTGGTTATTTGAAGAGTTATTAGCTAATCAAGGTGGAATTCTGATGAATAACGACAATGGTCGTTCAGATACACCTACAGAAGTAGCATTTGATAATGAAAAAGGTAAATCAATTTTTGAATGGGCTAAAAGAATGGTGGATAATGGCACTTTCGCAAATTATGGAATAAACGAAGATAATATGGTTGCGGGCTTTCTAGCAGGCGATGTTGCCATGTTCCTCCAGTCTTCAGCTTCTTCAAGAGATGTTATTGATAATGCTCCATTTGAAGTAGGCGTAGCTTTCTTACCTCATCCTGAAAAAGAAGAGCGCCAAGGTGTGGCAATTGGCGGCGCAAGCTTATGGATGTCTAGTGGAAAGGACGAAGCAGAACAAAACGCTGCTTGGGAATTCATGAAATATTTACAAACTCCAGATGTGCAAGCTAAATGGCATGTAGGTACAGGTTATTTCGCCATTAATCCAGCTGCTTATGACGAGCAAGTTGTGAAAGATTCCTATGAAAAAATGCCACAATTACAAGTAGCAGTAAATCAGCTGCAAGCAACAAAACCATCCTATGCTACGCAAGGTGCGTTAATGGATATGATTCCAGAATCACGTAAAATTATTGAAACAGCTCTCGAAACGGTTTATAACGGCGGTGACGTAGAAAAAACATTTGAAGATGCCGTTAAACAAGTCAATGCAGCCATTGAACAATCTAATAAAAGTAGAGGGAAATAAATTCTATCTTATAGGGAATAGAGAATATACCATGTTCTCTATTCCTTTTTAAATGAAAGCGAGGTAATCTGGACAATGAATAAAACTAAAATATTTGGTCACCGTGGAAGTATGGGATCCTTGCCAGAAAACACTTTATTAGGATTTCGTCATGCATTGGAATGTGGAGTAGATGGGATTGAGCTTGATGTTCAATTGACAAAGGATGGAGAAGTAGTCGTTATCCATGATGAAACAATCGATAGAACGACAGATGGTACAGGATATGTGAAAGACTTTACTTTAAATGAATTAAGGCAATTTAGCGCAGGCGTGACATTTTCAACCTTTGAGTTATTTGATGAAGCGGAATGGAAGCTAGAGCGGATTCCTACGTTAGAAGAAGTGTTACACTTGATTTCACCTTTTCAAATTGAATTAAATATAGAATTGAAGACTACTCTTTTTCCTTACGAAGGTATTGAAGAAAAAGTTTTAAAGATCGTAAATCAATTTGATTATGCTGATAAAGTGATCTACTCTTCTTTCCATCTACCTTCTATATTAAAATTGAAAAAAATTGAGCCAAATGTGAAAATTGCATGGTTACTAGAAGAAGAACTAATCCGCCCTTCCGAATATGTGCAAAGTTTAGAGTTAGAAGGATTACATCTTCATAAAGATTTATTATTAAAGGACAGAATAAGTGCGGATGATTTTAGTATCCGTGTGTGGACAGTTAATGATGAAAAGGAAATTGAACAACTTTTAAACAAAAATAATATAGATGTGATTATGACAGATTTTCCGAAGGAAGCTATTTCATTAAGAAATATTAGGGACAACATATATATCGAAAAAAACATCGACTGCTTCGGCTAGGTCGATGTTTTTTATGAATTCCCTATATTATAAACCTATTCATTCTTATTAATCTTTTTTTCTAACTCTTCTACTTTCGATTTCAATTTTTTAATTTCGGCTTGAGCACCAAAAGCCAGAGACATAGCAAAAATCCCAAAAATAAATCCCATAATTTCCATTTAATATCACACCTCACTTTCGGGCGGTGACAGGCACGCCCCGGATTTTGTCGAATCCCCTTCTTGCTCAAGATCTACTATTTCCCCACATATTCAACATTGATCCTTTTTACGCGGCTGTCCATCTTAAATGTTTCTGATGTTTGATCATACTTTATTTGTAGTTTGCTATCGTTCAGCCATTCCACCGAAAATTCTTCAGATGATACGAAAGTATTTCCAGATTTATTTTTTAGATCGCCGCCATTATTTAGAATGGATAGTTGAAAAGACTCCGCTGTTGTTGCCCCACAATCTCGTTTGAATATATAAGCAGTTTTTTTGCCATTAGGAGAGTCGACTTTCTTAACAATTTCATTAGCGCACATTCCAGCAAAAACTTTCTCCAACACTATTTTACATCCCATCAGCATGATTCCAGAAAATCCAATAATAATAGAAATAATCAGTATCCATTTCTTCCACTTTTTCATATGATTCCCTCACATTAGTTATCAACAAATAGCTCCTCTAACTTCTGTATAAGCGCTTCGTTTACTTCATAGTTGTCATTGATTTCTGTTGTGGTAAATGAAAAGGTCAATGTTTCACCTTCATATAAATTCACAGCATAAAGATAGCCTTTTATTTTCTCATGATTTTTCTTAGGAATGAACGAGATGTCTTTTATTTCGGTTAACCACTTCTCAATCACCATTTGATCTATTACCGTCTTTAACTTACCGCCACCATGCCGGATTTCTATTTTCGTCACATCTGATAAATTTCCAGGGTAGACTTCCTCAAAAGTCATAGTCTTTCGCTGACAAGCAATAGTAAAAACTAACAAAATTAAAACAACTATCACTTTTGTTTTCATCAGAAATCCCCTTTATCATTCGGGCGGTGACAGGCACGCCCCGGATTTTGTCGAATATGTTTTTTCACTTATTGTTAATTTCCTAATTATTTCAAGGTTTGGTTCATAGCCTATTCCAGGTCCTTCAGGAACTGTGATGTAGCCATCTTCAACTACGACTTCTGGATCGATTATATCTCTTTCCCAGTAGCGTGAAGATCCCGCTGTATCTCCTGGTAAAATAAAATTATCTAATGTCGAGAGTGCAATGTTATGCGCTCTTCCGACTCCTGCTTCCAGCATGCCGCCACACCAGACGGCGATGCCATGCTCTTTACAAAGATCGTGAATTCGTTTTGCTTCCGTCAACCCACCAACACGGCTAATTTTGATATTAATAATTTTACAGCTGCCTAATTCAATCGCTTTGCGAGTATCTTCATAAGAAAGAATGCTTTCGTCCAAACAAATAGGAGTACGGATTTCCTTTTGAAGCTGGGCATGGTCAATAATATCGTCAGACCCGAGTGGCTGTTCAATCATCATTAAATTGAATTCATCCAATCTTTTTAGGAGCGGGATATCGTTTAACGTATAAGCGGAATTGGCATCCGCCATCAAAGGAACAGTCGGGAATTGCTGTCTGATTTTCCTGATGACATCATAATCCCAGCCTGGCATGATTTTCACCTTTATCCGTTTATACCCTTCATTGACGTGACGATCAATGACACGCAGTAAATCCTCAACTGAATCTTGAATACCAATACTTACGCCTACTTCGATTTTTGTATTCATTCCTCCAAGTGCAGTCGCAAGAGGAATTCCTTTATTTCGAGCATATAAATCCCATACGGCTGTTTCAATCGCAGCTTTCGCCATATTATTTCTTTTGTATGGTGAGAAAATCTCAGAAACTTGATCAGGATGCTCGATTTCTTTGTTCAGTAAAGCTGGAATTAGAAAATCCTCGAGCATATGTCTATTCGTCTCGATCGTTTCTTCGGTGTACCAAGGAGCTTGGAATGCCCCAGATTCTCCCCAACCGTTATTTCCATTCTCATCTTTTACTTCTATTAATAAAAATTCTTTATCTTCAATTGTGCCAAAGCTCGTTGTAAATTGAAATTTCATTTTCATTCTTAATCTGCGGACAATGACTTCTTTTATGATCATTTTCTTCGACTCCCGTTTAAGTTACTTGACGCCATAAAAATTCTGTCGACATCGGCTAATTTAAGCTGGTCGCTATTTGTCATTTCCCAGGGAATATTTGCGATTGGCGTCTCTAATCGCTGGGTATGTATTCATGTATTTCACTCATCATCCTTATTATAGCGCACAAAAAGAAAACAGCCGCCGATTTTAGCGTCTGCTATCTTTATTATAGTCTATGAATGATAACCAGTTTTTTTGTCTCCAAGCAGATATAAAATAGAGTACAAAAGAAACTCCCGCCAAACCAGCAGATATAATCGAAGTTAATGAATGCTGTAAATATAAACTTGGGAACAGTGCTATTAATCCGATTGCACCTATATAAAACGCGCGTTTCTTCTGATTTTCATACATACAAAAAATAAATTCCCTTTGCTGCAATGTTTCCTTTTGTTTAAGTAATTGTTGAGGGAAACTCAATAAATCCGCAATGGAACGAAAGATTTGAAAAAAAGGCTGCGCATCAATCCAATTTAAAACTAACGTCCACTTATTCAGATTGCTTTCTTTGAACCAATCCATAAATACTGGCTTCGCTATCTCCAAGATTTCTTTATCAGGATTGATTGTGCGAATCATCCCTTCAATCGTAACAACTGAGCGACCTAGGAAAATAAAACGCGTCGGAACATGGATTGGAAGTGATTTGACAATGTCATTCATTTCTTTTTTTACCGCAAAAAGGTCCATGTTTTTCAACTGGCCAACATCAAAAGATAATGCTTCTTTTAAGAGACCCTCAATGATTTTTGGATTGACGCTGGGAAGTAAAAAGCCTAAATCGATTAATATCCCTACAGCTTTCGAGTAATTTTTCATTAAAATGGCTTGGAATAACTCTTGAAAATTCATTGCGTCTTTCTTTGAAATCTCTCCTACCATTCCGAAATCAAGCAGTACAATTGTGCCATTTGCCTGCACCAATACATTACCTGCATGCGGGTCCGCATGAAAAACCCCCGCTTCCAGCCATTGTGGAATAAAAGCCCGAAATAGACGCTGAGATAGTTCATTTCTATCAATCTGACATTGATTTAAAAAGTCTACATCCGTAATTCTTTTTCCATCAACCCATTCCATTACCAATACTCTTGAGGTACAAAGTTCGGGAAATACCTCTGGAATCGTCAATTTGCTGAATGAAGAAAATCGCTGTCTAAAGTGGTTTATTGAATTCATTTCCTTTTTAAAATCTAATTCTCTTTCAATCACATATTTCAGTTCTTCGAATAATAGCTTAAAACTGATAAATCCTTTAGGTAGCGGGACAAAATGTCGAACAAACCACACAATAATCGCGAGTGAACGAAAATCAGTTTTGATGATTGACTTGATGATTGGGCGTTGTACTTTGATTGCAACCTTCGTTCCGTCTTTCAAGCGCCCTTGATATATCTCACCTATCGATGCTGAAGCAATTGATTTCGTTTCAATGGACAACAGCATTTCTTCAATTGGGCGCCCCCACTCTTTTTCCAAAACAAGTTTAATATCAGCCCAAGGAGAAGGAGGAACATGGTCAACTAGGTCCTGGATTTGTTGGATAAAACTAGAAGGAAGTATATCCGCACGAATACTTAACATTTGACCAACTTTTATCAATAATCCTTCTAAATCAAAGAGCATTTGCCGAAATTTCTGTCCGATTTTCACCCATAATTTATCCCATTCGGAATCGGTTTTTTTACGAAAGCGGTACCAATATACTTGAATCACAACTGCTATTGCGAAGGACAGTACTTTGCACATCCTCATCCACTTTCTATTCGCCTTCATTCACGGTCCTCCTCCTATGGTTGAGTTAAAAATGGTATTATTTAGAATAGCGTATTTTATTAAAAAAGGACAGCCTTCAATGAAGTGACCCCGAAAAGTTAGACACGGTTATTTCATCAGGCAGCTTGCTCAAAATGAGTTCGGTATTGTACCGGACTCATTTTTAATTTTGCCTTCATCCGTTTCGTATTATAGTATTCTATATATTTTTCTAATTCTTGTTGAAAATGTTCTACACTCTTAAATTCACCATAGTAAATGAATTCTGACTTTAGTATTCCGAAGAAGTTCTCCATCACAGAGTTGTCGTAACAGTTTCCTTTACGAGACATACTTTGTTTAATCCCTCTTGCTTGAAGCGCATGGCGATATTGTTTCATTTGATAGTGCCAGCCTTGATCTGAATGCATCAGTAGTGAGTTCTCTTCAGGTAGGCGTTCTAATGCCTTCTCTAACATTTCCGAAACCAATGAATACGTTGGTCGCGGGCCAATGGTATACGTAATAATCTCGCGATTAAATAAATCTAATACAGGCGATAAATACAGCTTTTCTCCAAATAATTTAAATTCCGTAATATCTGTTACCCATTTTTCGTTAGGGGCGTCCGCTGTAAATTGGCGGTCTAAATGATTAGGCGCAATTTTACCGACAGTGCCTTTATAAGATTTATATTTTTTCATACGTACAAGGCATTTCAAACCTAACTCTTTCATGATACGTTGAACCTTCTTATGATTTACTTTTTTTCCACGATTCGCTAGCTCATCACGAATACGACGGTAACCGTAACGACCTTCGTGTTCTTCATAAATCGCTTTGATTTCTACTTTTAAATCGGCATCTGGATCAGGCTGATTCATTCGTTTCACTAAGTCATAATACGTACTACGTGGAATGCCAGCGAGCTTTACAAGTGCTTTCACCGAATATTTATGCCTTAACTCAAAGACTATTTGCGCTTTGTCTTGTTTGGTGATTTTTCCTTGTTTTGAACTAAGGCATTCAACTTTTTTAAATACTCGTTTTCCATTTCAAGCTGTTTAATGCGCGCTTCTAAAGCTTCAACTGAACCTTCAGCTAATGCTTGTTTTGGTTGTTTATTTGACTCCTTATTCATGGATGGACGCCCCTTTTTCTTTGTCTGAAGGGCATCAATTCCTTGTTTTTCGAGTTGATTCTTCCAAACAAGAATACTAGAAGGTGCAGGAATATTAAATATAGCTGCTGTTTCGGTTAAGGATGCGCCATTTTCAGTCATAAAGTTTAGTACATCCAGTTTAAACTGTTGTGTATAACTTGTACATTGTTTATTAAAAGCTTCTACCCCATTATGTTCAAATTGCTTTGCCCATTTATAGATGTGTCTAAAATTTATCCCCAGAGATTTTCCGACTTCTCTGTAACTCTCATTCCCATTTAAATAACGAGCAACAGCTTGTAATTTTTCTTCCGCAGTAAATTTAGCCATAAAAATACACCCCAATTGTTAGAGTATGTGTCTAACAATTGGGGTGCAGTTCACAAGGCTATCCTTTTTCCATTTATTCCTTAGCTTTTTCCGGGTGTTGCTGATAAAACTTTCGTCCAATCCACGTTTGGATGATGAGGAACGACCCTCCTACTACCCAGTATAGCGGCAAGGCTGCTGGAGCTGAGAACGAGATAAACATGATCATCATCGGCGATATATACATCATCATGCGCATCTGCTTTTTTTGTGCTTCAGGTACGGTTGCCATCGAGACTTGCGCCTGCACAAGGTATACGAGACCCGCGATGATTGTCATGGCGATATCCGTGTGACCAAGGTTAAACCATAAAAATGAGTGAGTCGAAATTTCCGTTGAACTCCGAATCGCATAATAAAGCCCCATTAATATTGGCATTTGAATGAGCATTGGCAGACAGCCCATATTAAGGGGATTTACGTTATGCTTTTGATATAAAAGCATCATTTCTTGTTGAATTTCTTTCTTTTCTTCAGGAGTCTTTGCCTCTTTTGAGCGCTTTTGGATCTCCGCCATTTCCGGCTTAAGCTTCTCCATATTTCCTTTCATTAATTGCTGAGTTTTATATGTTTTCAGCATAAAAGGCATTAATACGAGGCGAATGAGCAGTGTAATAATAATCAATGCCAATCCGAAATTTCCTCCGAGTACTGTACCGAGTTCATGGATTAACCAAGCAAATGGCCGGACAAATGTACTGTAAAAAAAGCCCGTTTGATTTTGTACACCCGAACATCCACCTAGCATTACGGTTGTTAAGGCAAGTATAGTAAGCAATATGGTGTTTTTTTTCAATGATATCACCCTTCTATTTAAAATTTTATTTTTAAATAGAAAGATGCGGCCCCTCCGGATCATCAGGGCATTCTTTTCTTTTGACTGTTTTAGTTAATTGAAGTCCTGAAAGAAGCGGGCGTTCATTTATGATTTTTGGAACTATGAAAGTTGTCGATTGACATGGGTATTCCATTTTTCTCCGTGCATAAACTGGATCTGATAGGGACATTAGCTGCCAGCTCAAAATCCAGACTATTGCTAGAGTCAGTGGGATAACCCATTCTGTATATGAATCTTGTAAGAGAAGTTCAAACATCATAACACTTCCTTTATATTTAAATTATAACCGTATTTTTAAGGAAAAACAAAACTATTTTTCGGGCGGTGACAGGCACCACCCGAATTTTGTCGAAAAAAATGAAAAAGGAGTACCTTCCAAATGTCGAATTGAGTATGAAGATAAATTAACTCAAATGACAGGAGGAATGACTCCCTATTCCAATTACTGGCTTACTAAATTTTTTTAATAGGTCCAAGTAAATTCTTGTCTGATCAATCGATGCGTTTTTTAGCTAAATAAAAACCTCCTTTAATGGCAGATAATCCATCCAGTTCAGGGGTAACAATATATTCTGAAATCTGCTCATCCATTTGTGGCAAAGATATATAGCCCTCGTTAAGTTTCTTCAAGTAATGATAAATAATTGGCAGCAATTGTCTTTGCTTCATTACTCCTCCGCCTAAAATGATTTTTTCTGGTGATAAGGTTAATATATAAGTCATTAAAGCCTGAGCTATATAGTAACCCTCTATTTCCCACGCTTCGTGATTACTTTCAAGGAGAAAACCCTCTTTGCTCCACCTTTTTTCAATTGATGGACCAGAAGCCAATCCTTCCAAACAATCTTGATGGAATGGGCAGGCTCCTTCGAAAAGATCATTTTTATGCCTTCTGACAACGATATGTCCCATCTCCGGATGACTCAAACCATGTAATATTTGATTATTAACTATAGCCCCTACGCCAATGCCAGTACCGATTGTTACATAAATACAACTTTTCACATGACGGGCGGCTCCAAACCTTACTTCTCCGAGTGCAGCAAAATTTACATCTGTATCGAAAACGATAGGAAAATCACAGACATCTTTCATTGCAGTGATTAAATTAAAATATTGCCATTGTTCTTTTGGTGTTGTTGTAATACAGCCATAATTTGGTGAATCAATATTTACATCCGCTGGACCAAATGATCCTATACCCATTGATCGAACATTGTATTGTCTAAAAAAGTCCTTTACTTTTTCGATTGTTTCCCTAGGAGAAGTTGTAGGTATTTCTATTTTATCAATCACATTAAAATCCATATCCCCTACAGCACATAAAAATTTTGTACCTCCCGCTTCTATTGCACCAAGCACGATACAATTTCCCCCCATGTCAAGATTCATTTTTATGATTCAGATGCCGAAATATAACCGTTTGCTATTTTTATATCTCCAGCTGATGAAAAAATTGAAACTTGCTCACATGTCTTATCTGGAAAAATTAAGCTCGTTAAGGCATAGGCACCGTCATTAACAAATACCTCAATGGAAGATGCATCAAGAATGATTCGCAAATTCACATGATCCGTTGTGTTAATTTTCATCTCTTGACGATTAGAAAAGTTTTCTGAGAAATCAACCTGACCTGAATTCTTCCTATCAACAATTAGTTGGTTTGTGATTGGATCAATTGTAATTACTGTGTTTTGGGTTTCAGTGTGAGCTATCACTAAGCCATATTCTTTCGAATTCATGTTTTCGATATTTAAAACGAATTCTACACTTGACCCATCGATGTTGTATGTTTTTTGTTCACCGCTTTTTATCGTAACATCGTTTAGGTCTAACTTTTTAACAAAATATTGATCTAGTTCTTTTACAGGTCTTTGAACCACCAAAAGCTTATCTTCAATATTTCTTAATGCAAGAGTTCTCGGCAAGGTCATTTGACTTCTCCAACCCTCAGTCGGCACTTGGTTTGCATATCGCCAATTACTCATCCAGCCAAGATATATTCTTCTGCCATCATCTTTAGGGACGTCAGAAAAGCTAACTCCTGCATAATTATCTTTTCCGAAATCGACCCATTGAATTTCATTGTTTTCAGCTGTAAAAGTTGACCCGTCAAAAGAACCAATAAAATACTGTGTTCTTGAGCCACTTTCGAATTGAGGATCATCCCCAATACTCACAAAAAGAACCCATTTTTTCTCTCCACTGTTTTCCACTGTCAACTCGAACAAATCCGGACATTCCCATACTCCATCGTGGGAACCAATACCTTCACCAAACTCACTTTCAAGCTGCCAATCTATTAAGTTAGGAGAAGAATAAAGTGAAATCGTTTGACCTGTTGCTAAAACCATGATCCACTTTTCAGTTTGGTCATGCCAAAAGACTTTTGGATCTCTGAAGTCTAGTTTTGTAGAATGCTTCAATACCGGATTTCCTTCGTACTTTGTCCATGTTCTCCCTTTGTCATGACTGTAAGCAAGACTTTGTGTTTGAACAGGTGGTGTTTGATCAGTCCCATCTAAATGATGAGTGAAAATCGCTACCATTCCTGGCTCATCTGGGAAGAACCCCGAAGTATTATTCCAGTCTACCACTGTACTACCTGAAAAAATCGTTCCTAATTCATCCGGGAATAAAGCAATTTCCAACTCTTCCCATGTAATCATATCTTTACTGACAGCATGGCCCCAATGCATGGGACCCCATATGCTGTCATGTGGATTGTGCTGAAAGAAGAGATGATATTCACCATTAAAATAAATTAAACCATTGGGATCGTTCATCCAATTTTTCTGAGGTGCAAAATGTAGATTCGGTCTATATTTTTCAAGATTATATGTTTCCATTCATTATAGCCTCCTAAGTTAGTTCACACTTCTGTCATATCCAACTTGTTTAATCTGCAGCCATTTATCCAATCCGAGTCTTTCTAACTCAGTTAAATAGGCATTCCATTCTTCTTCAGCTTTGCCCGTTTTCACCCATTCCGCGCGTTTTCTGTGAACATAAGCGATTAAATCTGCTTCAATCTTTGAGAGTTCCTTTAATTCTTCTAGAGAGAAAAATACTCTTGGATAAATATTATCTGCTTTCATATGTGGAACCATTACTTCTTTCATCAAATTCAATCTCCATGCTGCATCATCCGGCTTTGTTGTAACTGTTCCGTAATATTCATCAAGAATAGCTAAAGGACCACCAATATTCGTTTTTTGTCTCAATTCAACAGGGGCAGTTCCTTCAAGTGGAAGATGCTTCAACATCCCTGTGCTTTCATCAAATTCAAAAATATTTTGCTGCTCCGTATCGCCATAAGTCCCCCAGTTATTTTGAACCGATTGATGTGGATCATATAGCTGATCAATCCATTTCGCTGTAAGTTCTAAATTATTATTGGCACTAGTAATAACCATACGTCCTCTATCAAAGCCCATACCATTTGTTCGCGTTACATTCTTTTCGCCAGAAGGACCCGCCAGTGGCGGCATCAATTCATATTTATCGTTCATCCCTGAAATATTTCCTTTATCCCATGTGAAATATAGACCATATTTTTCGTTCTTTCCTTTGGCAAGATACGTATTCCAATCTTGTTCAAAAGCTTCCTCATCAATTAATCCTTCTTTATATAAATCATTAAAGTATTTCATTGCTTCTTTATAATCATCTTGAGCTGCAGTAAATACGACCTTCCCGTCATTTGTAACGACTGTGTGATCCCAGTTATCTCCTATACCAAAAGAGCCGAATAAAAACGTTAAATCTTCTCCTCCGCCATTAATAATAAAAGACATTGGAATTTCATCAGCTTCACCATTTCCGTTTGGATCCTGTGTTTTAAACGCAATTAGAACTTCTTTCAATTCCTCTGTTGTTGTCGGCATGTCCAATCCTAAGTTCTCCAACCATTCCACATTAATCCACGGGAAAGCGTCTACTGAATGAATACTCTCTTTGCCAGCACCCAATTCTTCAATCCATGGGAAAGCATATATGTGTCCGTCCGGAGCAGTGATCATCGCTCTGTATTCTGGTTTAGTATTGAGAACCTTTTTCAAATTCGGCATATATTTCTCAATCAGATCTTCAACGGGAATGATCGTGCCATCCCTTCCCAGTTTCAACAGATCATAATCACCATATCCGGCATCCATAATCGCATCAGGCATTTCTCCACTGGCAACTGCTAAATTTCTCTTTTCAACAAATGAATCGCTCGTATAGTTCTTCCATTCAATATCCACACCTGTTTTTTCCTCTAATCGCTGATAAATCAACTTTTCATTAGGATCTTTAGGTGCCAATGGTGAACTTTGTGTCATGAATTTCAATGTTACTTTTTCTTCTAACGGAAACGTGACATCCTTAAGTTCATAATCCCTTGAAGAAGTATTACTTTCCTTACTACAACCTCCTATTATTACTCCTGCAATAAGAAAGGTAGATAATGCCTTGTACATTTTTTTCATAATAAACCCCCATTTTTTTATTTTAATGATCCTACCATAACGCCTTTTTCAAAATACTTTTGGAAGAATGGATACATAATAATTAAAGGCAGACTCGAAAGAATAATCGAAGAATATTTAATTTTTTCCGAGATTTTACTCAGTTCTGCCATCGCAAGCTGATCATTAATCATCCCAGGCTGCACTTCATTTTGAATAAGAATAGATCTTAACACTAATTGCAAGGGATGCATTTTCTGATCTTCCAAATAAATCATTGCATCGAAGAATGAATTCCATTGGCCGACAAAAGAATATAAAGCTAACACAAAAATGATTGGTTTTGTTAATGGTAGAACGATCTTAAAAAATATTTGCATTTCGGAGGCACCATCAATTTTTGCAGCTTCGTTAAGTTCTTTTGGAATGCTTTTAAAGAATGTCCTAGCCAGTATTATGTTCCATACACTCACAGCTCCCGGCAATATAATCGCCCATATACTATTAAGCATTCCTAAATTCTTCACAACTAGATAAGTAGGAATTAATCCACCACCGAAAAACATTGTGAAAAGGAAAAATCCCATGATGATCTTTTTCCCTGCTAATCCGTCGAGTGCCAAAGGATAACCTGCAAAGATTGATACCATAACCGTTACAAGTGTGAAACCTACTGAATAGAGAACGGCATTAAAGAAGCCTCTAATAATTGCATCATCCTTTAAAATCCTTACATATCCATCTATCGTCCAATCTGAAGCATTGAATGATAATCCTTTACTCAACAAAACGCTAGGGTCTAAAAACGATGCTAATAACACATATAGCAACGGTAAAACAATGACCAATACCATCATTATTAATAGTATTTTATTAATAAAAAGCAAAATTTTATCTTTCTTTGTATGAAACATATTCTTGGATTCCCCTCCTTAATATAGGCCTTCACCTTCATTTAGTTTTTTTACAACAAAGTTTACAAATACAAGCAAGATGACATTAATAATAGAGTTAAACAATCCTACTGCGGATGAATAAGCATAATCTCCAGCTTGCAATCCCACTTTGTAAACATAGGTGGGGATAATTTCAGATGTTGGTATATTCATAGCTGTTTGCAGTAAGTATGCTTTCTCAAAACCAATGGCCATGATTCCACCAGCACCAAGAATAAATAATACTGCCATCATTGGCTTTAATGTCGGAAGATCGATATGCCATATTCTTTGCAATAGTGAAGCACCGTCAATATTTGCTGCATCATGTAGTTGCGGGTCCACATTCGCTAGTGCTGCAACATAGATAATGGAGGCCCAGCCAGCTCCCTGCCATATACCTGAAATGATATAGATTGATCTGAAAGCATCAGAATCTGACATAAATGAAATGGGTTTATCTATGAAAAGAGATAATATTGTATTTATTGGCCCTGTCGGCGAAAGGAAAATAAACAACATCCCACAAATAATCACGACAGAAATAAAATTCGGTGCATAAAGTATCAGCTGGATATTCTTTTTTATAGATGCCCTTCTTACTTGGTTCAACATAAGCGCTAATATGATTGGAACAGGGAAGCCTAAAATTAAACCATAAACGCTTAATTTAAGCGTATTCATAAATATTTCCCCAAAATTGGGCGATGTTAGGAACCTAGTAAAATGCTCAAGCCCTATCCAATCGCTTCCCCAAATTCCTTTCATCGGACTAAAATCTTTAAATGATATAATTGCTCCATACATTGGGACGTATTTAAAAACGACCGTTAAGATAATTGCTGGCGCTAAAAACAAATAAAGCATATAGTTTTGGCGCATGTAAGTTCTAGTACTTACCTTTTCCTTATGTATTTTCACTTCCTTATGGACACTTGTTGTAGTTTCCATATAAAGCCTCCCTATACATCAATTTCAATTTTGTAAATTCATAATATGTCAACCGCTTTCATATGTCAACCGCTTGACCGAAAATATTAAAAAAATACCTAATCTTTATAAAAGATTAGGTAGTCTCATTGATTAATAATTGAACTGGAAGTGATGTTTCATACGGGCCGGAGAATTCTGAGTTTTCAATCATGTCCATCAATTTTAAAACAGATGTTTTAGCTATATCTTCAATTGGTTGTTTAATTGTTGTTAATTGAGGTAATAAGCTCATTGTAGTTTCAGTTCCATCATATCCAACAACCTTTAATTGACCAGGCACGTGTATGTTCATTTCTCTTGCAACCTGCAAACACGCAGCTGCAATTATATCATCACTAGCAAATATTCCGTCTGTTTCAGGACGCTCTTTTAAAATTTTTCTAATAGATACAATCGTATCTTCATCCTCAAAGGGAAGTTCATATGTGACGGAATTTTCTACCAGATCTTCGTATGCTTTTCTTCTTAATTGTGCAGGTGTTTCAATTTCAAGAGGACCATTAATATGAATGATAGATTTACATCCTTGCTCAATTAAATGTTGAATAGCTAATTTTCCGCCAGCATAATTATCGGAACCTACCACTGGTATAGTAGGTGATAAATAGTGATCGATTGCAACAATCGGGAGTTTAGGATACATATACGTGTCTATTCCCCTATTATATGAGCAAACAATCATTCCATCCACTTGATGCCTAATAAGCATCGTTGAATATGATTTTTCTTTTTCAATTTGACCTGAACTATTACAAAGAATAACTTTATATCCTAATGTTGAGCAAAGATTTTCAATATATAACGCTAATTGACCAAAAAAAGGGTTACTAACAGTTGGTAGTATTAATCCTATAAAATTAGTCCGCTTTTTGAAAAGAGATCTTGCGACGTCATTCGGGTAATAATTTAATTCTTTTATTGCCTCCTCAACCTTCGCTCTCGTTCGATCGCTTATATATCCCCTATTATTTAATACGCGTGATACCGTAGTAGGAGAAACTCCTGCCGCTTTTGCAACATCTTCTAATTTAACCTTCATTTTGTTTCTCCTTGATCATATATTTATTTTAATTGGAATTATATGTCTTTATAAAAAATGTTTATCAATCATTTATATCTTAGCATATGTTACGGTTTTGAATCGAAGTGACATACGAATCGCTCTAGAAAAAGGCAATGAGAAAATGACTAATTGCTACTGTAATAAACTCAGGACTGTACAAGTGAAAGTCCTGAGTTTTTTTACAAAAGTGTTCAAAAAACACTGTGGGTATACTCCTAAGCAATACAGAGGTAAATCCTCGATCACATCTGCGGATTAATTTTCCGAAAAAAATTAATAGGATATCACAATTAAAGATTCATGTGATACCCTCTTTTATTACCTCTCACATGCATAGCCGTCTTTATCGCCATCCATTTTCGCTTGATATGCAGGATGCCCTTTTGGCACGCCGTTAGGGTACTTCTTTCTAAGTTCCGTACAGTTTCTAAAATATTCCTTTACTTCATCCGAACTTCCAGAGTTCTTCGCATCATTTTCCTTAAATCCAGTATCAGTAGCATAGTTTTCGATAGACCAAATACCGATTCCCTTAATTTTGGCACGTTGTTGTGCTTCCTCATAAGGCGTTAAGTGTCTAGTATTCGGCGGATAAACGTACGCAACTCTTGCCAGTCCCTCTTCCAATAACGTTTGCTGAACGCTCTTCCCATCTACATACACATAGGCAAGCAGGCGGCCGTATTTGTCCACACGTTCTCCGACATCAAATTCGATCGTTAACTTCCCGCTTTTCACCAGTTGATTATTTCGTTCTTTTGCTTCCTCTCCAAATGGTTGTTTCCCAAGACGGGGATGGTTCGTTTCCGGTGTATCAATTAATAAATATCGCACATTTTGATCTTTGCCTTGATAGCTAATTTTAATGGTGTCGCCATCGATTGTTTTTACAAGTTTAACGGGAATTTGATCAGTAGTTCCCGAAGTTTGTATCAGGTTTAGTAATTCAGGATTACCGAATACGGCAATAGATCCAAGTAAAACAACGAAAGATACTCCCAAAGATTGGACTGAGCGCTTTAACGAAACTCCCTTTTTAGCTTTTTTGATTACCTTACTGAAAAAAACACCACAAGCTACTAAACTTGCAAACACTAGAAATCCTAAAAATAGTTCCAAGCTGAATCCTCCTGATATTTTTAAGCTATAAAACTTCAAACTCTAAACCATTTTACAATCATTAGGATCCAAATTCCAACTACTCTAAGCCAATTCTTTTCTTTTAAATATATTTATAGACAGTATGATTAATCCATATATAAGAATAATCGAGATGATTAATGCTACATATAGCTGTTTTTCAGTCGGCTCTGCCAACCAAAATTTACTGGCATATGTCGGTAAAGCAAATGGACTCCAGTTGAATTTTTCAGGGAGAATAGAAGACAACATCGTCAAGACAATGACTGTTGCCAAGGATCCGAAGGCGGCGATTCCAGGTTTCGGACTAAAGCTGCTAAAAAATAAAATAATTGTAAAAATAAAGGTGAGCCAAAGTCCAAACGAAAGACTGCCTGTGAAAAAATCCGACACAGGGACTAACCCAAATAGTCGATCAGTATAATACCAAGACATAGACATTCCCAGTAAAAATGAAACCCAAACGAGGAGGACACCGTGAAGCCATTTTGCAGCGACAAATGCCTTGAATGAAACAGGTTTGACAAGAACCATTGCCGCCGTTCCAGATTTTCTTTCTCCTGCAAGGATTCCCATAAATGCTAAGACAATCACGAGGACTCCAAGCAAATTATATTGACCTGCAGTACTAACGAGCACATCTTCTGCTGTCGGAAGTGGAATTTCGATGATTGTACCCTCTGGCAAACTACCAAATTGTTCGATGATTTGCGGTGTATAAAAGGTGGTTATAGGTTCCATAATGCCGATAAGGATAAAGACAATCGGCATCCATATCCATCTCAAATCTCGAACTGCCTCCATCCATTCCTTCTTAAAAAGGACTCTAAATTGCTTCATTTTTTCACCACCTTCATAAAGATGTCTTCTAATGACGCAGTACTCAGTTCGATTTTTATGATGGGCAAATTTTCACGAGCGATTATTTGTAAAATATCGCTTTTAGCATGGGCAACATCCTGAAGAGATAGTGAAATAGTATCGTTATTTACATTGATTTCTTCAATAGACTCACATGTCTCAAAGCTTTTCACGTAACGAGATGCAGGTTGGTCAAACTTCAAAAACATCAGATTTTCGGCGTTCCTCTGTTTCACTTCTGTTAAGCTGCCTTTTTCAATTATTTTTCCATCATTCATGAACAGGACATTATCACTGACTTCTTCTGCGTCATTTAAGATGTGAGTAGAAAATAAAATCGTCGTTTCATTTTTTAAATTTCTCATGAGTTCAAGCACTTCTCTTCTTCCAAATGGATCCAGAGCAGATACAGGTTCATCTAGTAAAATCAATTTCGGTTTATGAATAAGCGCTTGTGCAATGCCAAGCCTTTGTTTCATTCCTCCTGAATACTGGCTTATTTTTCGATTCTTGCCTTCCTTTAAACCAACAAGGTTTAACAAATAGTCCGTTCTTGATTCCGCTTCTTTTTTTGTCAAACCACATAATTCACCGGCAAACATCACGTATTCCTTACCGCTCATCCATCCATAAAATGATGTATATTGAGGAAGAAAGCCAATGAGCTGGCGAAGATCCTGCTTGGAATTGAGTAAAGGAGATCTGATCGTTCCCGATGTAGGCGTCAACAATCCAGCTATCATATTTAATGTCGTTGTTTTACCGGCTCCATTTGGCCCGAGTAATGCTGTGCATTTTCCAGCTTCCAGTGTAAACTTGATGTTTTGAACAGCCTTCTTATTTTTGTATTGCTTTGAAAGGTTTTCTATTTCAAGAACGGTCATCTGTCCTTACTCCTTCCAAATACAAAATAAAGGATTGGCCCGAACATACTAACGAACAGAATAATGAGTACCCACAACCACTTTGGTCCGTTTGTGTAAGCTTGTTTTGTTAAATTAATCAAAGCTACAACCACGAGAATGAGTTGAATCTCAATCAATGGTGCAATCAATCCCCAATCAATCGATGATAAATCTAAATCATTCATTTTATTCCTTCCTTTCCTTCCCCTTTGTTATACAACTAATATAACAGGCATATCTAACAAATGCTACTTATTTTTTATAAAAAAAAGGATAACCACATATGCAGTTATCCTTTTGGATTATTTCTTATTCAACTGTCACAGATAATTCTTTTACAAGTAGAGACGGCGCGCCAATCCCGCTCGTTGCAAAATAGAGATCAGATCCAACTTCCTGAATTTCTTTTAGCAATTCGAAAAAGTTCCCTGCGATTGTCATTTGCTTAACGGGTGTTGAGACCTTTCCGTCTTTCACATAAAAGCCTTGAGCTGCAACAGAGAAGTTCCCCGACACCGCGTTTGCTCCGGAATGAAGGCCGGATAGTTTTGTAACGATGACCGCTTCATTCAGTGAGTTCACCAATTCATCCCGATTTTTCTTACCCGGTACAACATAAAAATTGGATGGTGCGACTGTCAACGTTCCTTTATATGACGCCTTATACGCATGACCCGTTGTTTCCACACCTGACTTCGTCGCTGTTTTACGGTTATGAAGCAGTGTCTTCAATGTTCCGTTTTCGATGACGGAACATATTTTTGATGCAACACCTTCCCCGTCAAAATTTCTGCTGTCAAATCCATCTTCATGGAATGGATCATCGATAACTGTTAATTTTTCAGCAGCAATCTTTTCACCTTCCTTATCTTTCAATAAGGATCGGCCTTTTTGCGCAATTTCAGCAGAAAATACAGATACAAACGTTCCAAGTAAATCTGCCGCCGCGTCATTGCGCAGAATAATCGGATATTTCTTGCTCGCAATCGATTTCCCTCCGAGGTAAGACAGGGCTTCATCGGCCGCCTTTTTCGCAATTTCATCCGCATTTAATGAGGTAAAATCCTTAGTAATTTCAACTTGGAATCCACTTTTTGTTTCTTCCTCGTGTTTGACAATGACCGATAAAACCAAGGCCAAATAATTCTTGCGCTCATGAAGAGAGAGCCCTTTGCTATTGGCGAGTACTCGTTCATTCGACTGTTCGATCAGCTTACAGGAATTGATGGATGCAATGCGCGAATCGTAATTGGCTACTTTGCTTTCCACTTCTTTTAGAAAAGCAATTTTATCCGGAATAGGAACTTCATCTAAACTTTTAGAATAAAAATCGATATCTTCATAGCTATCGCTTCCTGCAAAGATGTCATCCTGTTCCTCATCTTCAATCACTTCCGCATTCGCTTTCGCACTTTCGAGTAAAAATGTAATTGATTCTTCATCCAATTTTTCTGTATAGGCATAGCCCATTTTCCCATTATAGGTACCGCGGAAAGAAAGTCCCCCATCTTCTGCTGTTTCGTAATGGTCCAGTTCTCCTTTGTAAACCTGGCAGGCGAAACGTGTTGATTTTTCAAAGTAAACTTCCATGTCACCAAACCCAGAATTTTTTCCATCCTCTAAAAGTTTTTGCTGGAACTGTTCGATATTCATTGCTTACTCCCCCTTCGTTCCGCCGACGGTGATTTCACTGACACGAATCATTGGCTGTCCGACATTTACAGGAAGACTGCCACTGACAGAGCCGCACATACCCGCGCCATGAGCAAGATTATTCCCGACCATATCGACAAGCTGAAGAGTTTTAGGTCCGTTTCCGATCAACGTTGCACCTTTGACAGGTTTGCCGAGCTTCCCATCCTTCACCATATAAGCTTCCATGATAGCGAAGTTGTAATCGCCAGTTGCTGTATTCACCTGGCCGCCTCCCATATATTTCGCGTATAGTCCGCTTTCAGTAGATGAAATAATCTCCTCAGGAGTCGATTTTCCCGGAGCAATATACGTGTTTGTCATCCGTGAAGTCGGATTAAAACGGTATGATTCCCTTCTGCTCGAGCCTGTTGCTTCCATGCCCATTCGACGACCGTTAAATTTATCAATCAAATAACCTTTTAAAATCCCATTTTCGATCAGGACGTTTTTTCGCGTTTTTTCTCCTTCATCGTCAATGTTCAGCGATCCCCACTCATTCGGAATTGTTCCGTCATCAATATAAGTCACGATGTCAGGAGCTACTTTTTCCCCAATACGGTTGGCAAAAACAGAGTTATACTTCGCTACAGAAGTAGCTTCAAGTCCATGACCACACGCTTCATGGAAAATAACGCCGCCAAACTCGTTATCAATAATGACAGGGAATTTACCGCTCGGACATTCCTCTGCATCTAGCATTGTCACTGCGATCCGCGCAGCCTCGCCGGCATAATGTTCAAGATTAAGATTCTCAAAGAACTCGAAGCCTTGATAAGCGCCGGGACCGTAGTAGCCGGGCTGCATTTGCGTTCCGTCGGAAGCAATTGCCTGAATCGCAAGGCGGCTTCTTACTCTCGTATCCTCGACGAATTTCCCTTCTGAGTTCGCAATCAACACATTTTGCTCGGCATCTATGTATTGTATTGTTGCTTGCTTGATGCTAGAGTGATAGTTTTTCGCGATGTTATACGCTTTTTTCATTACTGCTGCTTTACGTCCGTTTTCAACTGTCCGCGGCATTTGAATGATTTTATTTAGTGGATGAATCGTTTCCTGCACGAGCGGAGAAACAATGTGCGACCCACTTCCCTTAATCGCATGGGCTGCATTTTTGGCCGCTTTCAAAAGACCTTCTTTTGAAAAATCAGTCGTATATGCATACACACTTTGCAAACCGCTGAATACACGAATTCCAACACCCGCATCCCTTCCGGAAATACTACGCTCAATCTTGCCGTCCTGAAGAGACATATTATTCGAAAAACGATCCTCAGCAAACACCTCGGCAAAATCCCCGCCCGTAGACAAAGCGGCAGTCAACACATCTTCAATCATAGATTTACTTAACATATTCACCCTCCTCCTCTTCCTCAATTATACCTCATTCACCAGGCAGTGCCTCGAGGCGCGCATTCGACAAAATTCGAGCGGTGCCTGTCACCACCCGAATTTTGTCGAATCGTTTTGTAATGTGTTGTTCATTTGGTGTTCATATTGCTCCAATATTATTGATATTAGGAAGGGGGAGTTTTCATGTTTAAGTTTTGGTTGTTTTTGCATTTCACCGGGATCTCGATTTGGGTTGGGGCACTACTTGCTGTCACCTTTATTTTATTAATGATGAGAAAGAATCTAGGATCAAAAGAGTCATCAACGATTGTGAAGAAAATGACGCGGGTGGTTAATATGCTCGTTCATCCGAGTGCTTTTTTTGTTTTAATTAGTGGAGTGTTTATGATTATCTCGATGAATTTCGGAGATGCTTCCAAACCATTTTACCTTAATTTCATGGAAAGATTTGGCGGAGGAGCAATACTGTTTACTATTATTGCAATTAGTTTTGTCGGGAGAAAACTTGTTAAAAAATTAAACGCGCAAGAAAAAGATGGCCACGTAATAAAACATTCTTCAAGCCTATCGAATTATATTGCGATGATGCTAACCTCCGTAGCTTGCGTATTGGCAACGATCTTTATAGTTAGCTTTAGATTTTAAATGGTTTATAAAAACACAAAACGCTTAGACAAATTAGTCTAAGCGTTTTTTAATTTACGCGCCTTAGAGGATTCGAACCTCTGACCCACAGCTTAGAAGGCTGTTGCTCTATCCTGCTGAGCTAAAGGCACATCATATGTATGGCTCCGCAGGTAGGATTCGAACCTACGACCGATCGGTTAACAGCCGATAGCTCTACCACTGAGCTACTGCGGAACAAAAAGCAAAAGTGGGCCTGAGTGGACTCGAACCACCGACCTCACGCTTATCAGGCGTGTGCTCTAACCAGCTGAGCTACAGGCCCATCTTAAGGTATGGAGCGGGTGAAGGGAATCGAACCCTCATCATCAGCTTGGAAGGCTGAGGTTTTACCACTAAACTACACCCGCATTTCTAAAAATAGTATGGCTGGGCTAGCTGGATTCGAACCAACGAATGACGGAGTCAAAGTCCGTTGCCTTACCGCTTGGCTATAGCCCAATCTTTTAAATAAAATGGGGCGATTGATGGGAATCGAACCCACGAATGTCGGAGCCACAATCCGATGCGTTAACCCCTTCGCCACAACCGCCATCATAAAATTGGCAGGGGTAGTAGGAATCGAACCCACACCAAAGGTTTTGGAGACCTCTATTCTACCGTTGAACTATACCCCTGTCAAATGGTGGTGGGGGACGGATTCGAACCGCCGAACCCGGAGGGAGCGGATTTACAGTCCGCCGCGTTTAGCCACTTCGCTACCCCACCGAACATATTAAATTTTAATTAAATGATGGCTCAGGACGGAATCGAACCGCCGACACAAGGATTTTCAGTCCTTTGCTCTACCGACTGAGCTACTGAGCCATATGATATATTTTCATACTGAAACATAATTACTTTAGAAAAATGGCGGTCCCGACGGGAATCGAACCCGCGATCTCCTGCGTGACAGGCAGGCATGTTAACCGCTACACCACGGGACCTTTTATTTGGTTGCGGGGACAGGATTTGAACCTGCGACCTTCGGGTTATGAGCCCGACGAGCTACCGGACTGCTCCACCCCGCGACGATAAAATAACATAACTATTATATGCACAATGCATATTACTGTCCCGATCTCAGGAAGCTTATTCAAGCTGCAACTCGATCGGTACAACTCGCAGTTCATTCAGTGAAGTAACGCTCGTTGCTCCACCCCGCGACGATAAAATAAAATAAAAATATGGAGGAGGTAGAGGGATTCGAACCCCCGCGGGATTTGACTCCCCTGTCGGTTTTCAAGACCGATCCCTTCAGCCGGACTTGGGTATACCTCCAAATCATGGTCGGGAAGACAGGATTCGAACCTGCGACCCCTTGGTCCCAAACCAAGTGCTCTACCAAGCTGAGCTACTTCCCGAAATTACAATGTTTGATTGGCGCGCCCGAAAGGAGTCGAACCCATAGCCTTCTGATCCGTAGTCAGACGCTCTATCCAATTGAGCTACGGGCGCAAATTAATAATAAAGAATGATGCCGAGAACCGGAATCGAACCGGTACGGTAGTCACCTACCGCAGGATTTTAAGTCCTGTGCGTCTGCCAATTCCGCCACCCCGGCAAAAATCTTGGAGCGGAAGACGGGATTCGAACCCGCGACCCCCACCTTGGCAAGGTGGTGTTCTACCACTGAACTACTTCCGCTTTATAATGCGGGTGAAGGGAGTCGAACCCCCACGCCTTACGGCACTAGATCCTAAGTCTAGCGTGTCTGCCAGTTCCACCACACCCGCAAAAAATGGTGAGCCATGCAGGATTCGAACCTGCGACCCTCTGATTAAAAGTCAGATGCTCTACCGACTGAGCTAATGGCTCAATTAAAAAAACGCCGGCAAGGGGAGCTAAACTCATTAAAAGTTCTTTGCTCTACCGTTATTGCACCGGCACATAATAATGGAGGATGACGGGATCGAACCGCCGACCCCCTGCTTGTAAGGCAGGTGCTCTCCCAGCTGAGCTAATCCTCCGAATGGTGACCCGTACGGGATTCGAACCCGTGTTACCGCCGTGAAAGGGCGGTGTCTTAACCGCTTGACCAACGGGCCAATTTACATTTATGTAAATTAGTGCAAAATAATAGCCCCATTTGGGGCTGCCTGGCAACGTCCTACTCTTGCAGGGGGAGATCCCCCAACTACCATCGGCGCTGAAGAGCTTAACTTCCGTGTTCGAGATGGGAACGGGTGTGACCTCTTCGCGATTGTCACCAGACTTAGTTAGAAGGTTTATTCCTTCAAAACCAGATAACTATTGACGGTCATCATTTAAAACATTTCGGTTAAGTCCTCGATCGATTAGTATCCGTCAGCTCCATGTATCGCTACACTTCCACACCGGACCTATCAACCTGATCATCTTTCAGGGATCTTACTAGCTTGCGCTATGGGAAATCTCATCTTGAGGGGGGCTTCATGCTTAGATGCTTTCAGCACTTATCCCGTCCGCACATAGCTACCCAGCGATGCTCCTGGCGGAACAACTGGTACACCAGCGGTGCGTCCATCCCGGTCCTCTCGTACTAAGGACAGCTCCTCTCAAATTTCCTGCGCCCGCGACGGATAGGGACCGAACTGTCTCACGACGTTCTGAACCCAGCTCGCGTACCGCTTTAATGGGCGAACAGCCCAACCCTTGGGACCGACTACAGCCCCAGGATGCGATGAGCCGACATCGAGGTGCCAAACCTCCCCGTCGATGTGAACTCTTGGGGGAGATAAGCCTGTTATCCCCGGGGTAGCTTTTATCCGTTGAGCGATGGCCCTTCCATGCGGAACCACCGGATCACTAAGCCCGACTTTCGTCCCTGCTCGACTTGTAGGTCTCGCAGTCAAGCTCCCTTGTGCCTTTACACTCTGCGAATGATTTCCAACCATTCTGAGGGAACCTTTGGGCGCCTCCGTTACACTTTAGGAGGCGACCGCCCCAGTCAAACTGCCTGCCAGACACTGTCTCCCACCCGGATCACGGGTGCGGGTTAGAATGTCAATACAGCAAGGGTAGTATCCCACCAATGCCTCCACCGAAGCTGGCGCTCCGGTTTCCAAGGCTCCTACCTATCCTGTACAAGCTGCACCAACATTCAATATCAGGCTGCAGTAAAGCTCCACGGGGTCTTTCCGTCCTGTCGCGGGTAACCTGCATCTTCACAGGTACTATAATTTCACCGAGTCTCTCGTTGAGACAGTGCCCAGATCGTTGCGCCTTTCGTGCGGGTCGGAACTTACCCGACAAGGAATTTCGCTACCTTAGGACCGTTATAGTTACGGCCGCCGTTTACTGGGGCTTCAATTCGCACCTTCGGTTTACACCTAAGCGCTCCTCTTAACCTTCCAGCACCGGGCAGGCGTCAGCCCCTATACTTCGCCTTGCGGCTTCGCAGAGACCTGTGTTTTTGCTAAACAGTCGCCTGGGCCTATTCACTGCGGCTCTCGCAGGCTTGCACCCGCAAGAGCACCCCTTCTCCCGAAGTTACGGGGTCATTTTGCCGAGTTCCTTAACGAGAGTTCTCTCGATCACCTTAGGATTCTCTCCTCGCCTACCTGTGTCGGTTTGCGGTACGGGCACCTGTTACCTCGCTAGAGGCTTTTCTTGGCAGTGTGGAATCAGGAACTTCGGTACTAAATTTCCCTCGCCATCACAGCTCAGCTTTAGGATGAAGGATTTGCCTCCACCCCGGCCTAACTGCTTGGACGCGCATATCCAACAGCGCGCTTACCCTATCCTCCTGCGTCCCCCCATTGCTCAAACGGTAAAAAGGTGGTACAGGAATATCAACCTGTTGTCCATCGCCTACGCCTTTCGGCCTCGGCTTAGGCCCCGACTAACCCTGAGCGGACGAGCCTTCCTCAGGAAACCTTAGGCATTCGGTGGAAGGGATTCTCACCCTTCTTTCGCTACTCATACCGGCATTCTCACTTCTAAGCGCTCCACCAGTCCTTCCGGTCTGGCTTCACAGCCCTTAGAACGCTCTCCTACCACTGACACTCGAAGGTGTCAGTCCGCAGCTTCGGTGATACGTTTAGCCCCGGTACATTTTCGGCGCAGAGTCACTCGACCAGTGAGCTATTACGCACTCTTTAAATGGTGGCTGCTTCTAAGCCAACATCCTGGTTGTCTAAGCAACTCCACATCCTTTTCCACTTAACGTATACTTTGGGACCTTAGCTGGCGGTCTGGGCTGTTTCCCTCTCGACTACGGATCTTATCACTCGCAGTCTGACTCCCAAGGACAAGTCATTGGCATTCGGAGTTTGTCTGAATTCGGTAACCCGATGAGGGCCCCTAGTCCAAACAGTGCTCTACCTCCAAGACTCTTACCTTGAGGCTAGCCCTAAAGCTATTTCGGAGAGAACCAGCTATCTCCAGGTTCGATTGGAATTTCACCGCTACCCACACCTCATCCCCGCACTTTTCAACGTACGTGGGTTCGGGCCTCCAGTAAGTGTTACCTTACCTTCACCCTGGACATGGGTAGATCACCTGGTTTCGGGTCTACGACCTCATACTCATGCGCCCTATTCAGACTCGCTTTCGCTGCGGCTCCGTCTCTTCGACTTAACCTCGCATGAAATCGTAACTCGCCGGTTCATTCTACAAAAGGCACGCCATCACACATGAATGTGCTCTGACTACTTGTAGGCACACGGTTTCAGGATCTTTTTCACTCCCCTTCCGGGGTGCTTTTCACCTTTCCCTCACGGTACTGGTTCACTATCGGTCACTAGGGAGTATTTAGCCTTGGGAGATGGTCCTCCCGGATTCCGACGGGATTTCTCGTGTCCCGCCGTACTCAGGATCCACTCTGGAGGGAACGAAGTTTCGATTACAGGGCTGTTACCTTCTTTGGCGGGCCTTTCCAGGCCGCTTCGTCTACCCCGTTCCTTTGTAACTCCGTATAGAGTGTCCTACAACCCCAAGAGGCAAGCCTCTTGGTTTGGGCTCTTCCCGTTTCGCTCGCCGCTACTTAGGGAATCGATGTTTCTTTCTCTTCCTCCGGGTACTTAGATGTTTCAGTTCCCCGGGTCTGCCTTCCATTTCCTATGTATTCAGAAATGGATACTACCCCATTACGGGCAGTGGGTTTCCCCATTCGGAAATCTCCGGATCAAAGCTTGCTTACAGCTCCCCGAAGCATATCGGTGTTAGTCCCGTCCTTCATCGGCTCCTAGTGCCAAGGCATCCACCGTGCGCCCTTTCTAACTTAACCTAAGTTAATATTATAAAGAACTTACTTGTTTAAATGATGTCTTGTCAATTGTTATCTAGTTTTCAAGGAACAAGGCCACTTCTAAGAGCAGCTTCTTTGCGACCTTGCGACGAGCTGAGGATTTTCTTCCTCAAAACTACTGCGACGCAGGAGCAAATTGAGAGATAGTTCTCTCAAAACTAAACAAAAACAGAAACGTCTTTTAATTAGAAGCACAATAGCACTTCAATTTATCCTTAGAAAGGAGGTGATCCAGCCGCACCTTCCGATACGGCTACCTTGTTACGACTTCACCCCAATCATCTGTCCCACCTTCGGCGGCTGGCTCCCGTAAGGGTTACCCCACCGACTTCGGGTGTTACAAACTCTCGTGGTGTGACGGGCGGTGTGTACAAGGCCCGGGAACGTATTCACCGCGGCATGCTGATCCGCGATTACTAGCGATTCCGGCTTCATGCAGGCGAGTTGCAGCCTGCAATCCGAACTGAGAATGGTTTTATGGGATTAGCTAAACCTCGCGGTCTCGCAACCCTTTGTACCATCCATTGTAGCACGTGTGTAGCCCAGGTCATAAGGGGCATGATGATTTGACGTCATCCCCACCTTCCTCCGGTTTGTCACCGGCAGTCACCTTAGAGTGCCCAACTGAATGCTGGCAACTAAGGTCAAGGGTTGCGCTCGTTGCGGGACTTAACCCAACATCTCACGACACGAGCTGACGACAACCATGCACCACCTGTCACTTTTGTCCCCGAAGGGAAATCCCTATCTCTAGGGAGGGCAAAAGGATGTCAAGACCTGGTAAGGTTCTTCGCGTTGCTTCGAATTAAACCACATGCTCCACCGCTTGTGCGGGCCCCCGTCAATTCCTTTGAGTTTCAGCCTTGCGGCCGTACTCCCCAGGCGGAGTGCTTAATGCGTTTGCTGCAGCACTAAAGGGCGGAAACCCTCTAACACTTAGCACTCATCGTTTACGGCGTGGACTACCAGGGTATCTAATCCTGTTCGCTCCCCACGCTTTCGCGCCTCAGCGTCAGTTACAGACCAAAGAGCCGCCTTCGCCACTGGTGTTCCCCCACATCTCTACGCATTTCACCGCTACACGTGGAATTCCGCTCTTCTCTTCTGCACTCAAGTCTCCCAGTTTCCAATGACCCTCCACGGTTGAGCCGTGGGCTTTCACATCAGACTTAAGAGACCGCCTGCGCGCGCTTTACGCCCAATAATTCCGGACAACGCTTGCCACCTACGTATTACCGCGGCTGCTGGCACGTAGTTAGCCGTGGCTTTCTGGTCAGGTACCGTCAAGGTACCGGCAGTTACTCCGATACTTGTTCTTCCCTGATAACAGAGTTTTACGATCCGAAGACCTTCATCACTCACGCGGCGTTGCTCCGTCAGACTTTCGTCCATTGCGGAAGATTCCCTACTGCTGCCTCCCGTAGGAGTCTGGGCCGTGTCTCAGTCCCAGTGTGGCCGATCACCCTCTCAGGTCGGCTACGCATCGTTGCCTTGGTGAGCCGTTACCTCACCAACTAGCTAATGCGCCGCGGGCCCATCTGTAAGTGATAGCCGAAGCCATCTTTCAACCTCTCCTCATGCGAGAAAAGAAGTTATCCGGTATTAGCTCCGGTTTCCCGAAGTTATCCCAGTCTTACAGGCAGGTTGCCCACGTGTTACTCACCCGTCCGCCGCTAATCTTTGGGAGCAAGCTCCCAAAGATCCGCTCGACTTGCATGTATTAGGCACGCCGCCAGCGTTCGTCCTGAGCCAGGATCAAACTCTCATAAAAGTAGTTTGTTAGCTCATTTGCTGGTCTTACAAAATTACTTGTTGACGTTTCTGTTTTGTTTAGTTTTCAAAGAACTATTTTAGAGACAATTTACATTGTACCACTTCGAAACCGATGTGTCAAATGTTTTTTCTCTTAATCACTGTTGTTTTCAGCGACATTTAATATCTTAACATTTTCATATAAACTTGTCAACATCTTTACTGAAGTTTTTTAATATGAAAAATATTGATTGTCAGCACTTGCTAGCGACAGTTACTAATAATACTCCTGTATGTTATAGAAGTCAATAACTTTATGAAAAAAATTATGATTAAATATAATCTACTATATTAATAGAGTGCATTTATAATTAGTAGTTTTAAAAAATGAAGTATCCACTTTTTGGTTTCCTATAAGTAATCAAAAGAAAGGTCTTCCATTTAAGTATTTAGAAGATCTCTCTTTCTTTGATCACCACATTCACCTTGCCAGCCTAATTGTAAATTCCGTTCCCTCTCTTAGTTTACTCGTTACTCCGATAGATCCCCCATGAACATCGATGATTTTTTTTACAACTGAAAGACCAAGCCCACTTCCTTCACTCGTCCGGGCCCTTGATTTGTCACCCATATAAAAGCGATCAAAAATATAGGGAAGCTCATCTTCAGGAATTCCAGCACCAGTATCCCGGACTGTTACGACTATGTCTTCATCCACGAAAGCATCAATAAAGATGGTCCCATGATCACCTGTAAACTTAATGCTATTCGTGATTAAATTCATCCACACTTGAAAAAGCAGCTGCTTATCTGCTTCGATGATAAGCTCTGGTAAATCCAGTTCAATGTGAAGTTTTTTTCTACTCCACTGCCATTCCGTCAGTAATATCACTTCACGAATTTGTTCGTCCAGCCGGAATGGAGCTTTCTCCACGGCCTTCACTTGTTTATCTAGCGACGAAAGCATTAACAGCTGCTTGCTAAGCGAAGATAAACGGGCACTCTCCTTTTCAATAATTCCTAAATAACGGTCCGCATCTTCAGGAGACACCGATTTCGTTCGGATGGCTTTTGTAAAACCTTGAATAGAGGTGAGCGGAGATTGGATTTCATGCGATACATTAGAAACGAATTCCTGGCGCATCTCATCCAGCTTTTGCAATGAAGTCGCCATGAGTCCAAAATCCCTGGCGAGAGCACCGATTTCATCTCCGCGATTACTCTCGAGTTGCAGATTATAATTGCCACTCGCAATTTTTCTTGTCGCTTTCGTCAACTTTTTTATCGGGCGAACAAGATATGTTGTAAAAACTAAAATAAGTACTAAACTCAGTAAGAACGTCAGTCCTAATAGTAAGCTGAAAACAATTCGCATCTCGCCAAATTGTTTTTCGACATTCGGACGGATAAATAATGCCTGATTTTTCCCATTGACCTTTAGCGGAATGCCGATGCTATTTTTTAAATCATCTTTAAAAAAACCGGTCACAAACAAACTGCTTTGAAATTCGGAAATACCATGATACGTATTCCCAGCCAAAACCGATTTGATGATATTTTCATCTAACGAATAATTTCGGAATCCCTCACCGAATGATTCTCCGTTAAGAGTTTCATCAACTAAGTACAATTGAAAATTCATGTTCGCAATGCTCGTTAAAAATTGATCGATAGGCAGATCGGCAGAGTTCTCATGCAGAAAAACAATTTCTTGAGCAATCTCCAAGATTTTTTCCTCATTAAACTCTTTCAATTTTGCCTGATAGTAAAAATTTGATATTAAAAAGGCAATGAGACCGCTGATGAGTGCCACTACTATAAAGGTGGTGACAATCCTGAAATAAAGAGACTTCATTTGCCGTTCACCTCAAGTTTATAGCCAAGTCCTCGAATCGTAACAATGCGAAAATCATCTGTCAGATCACGAAATCTTTCCCGCAGCCTTTTAATATGGACATCGATCGTTCTGCTATCTCCTTCAAAGTCATTTCCCCACACTAACTGAAGCAGCTGTTCTCGTGTATATGTGCGGTCAGGCTGGCTCGCCAATTGTGAAAGAAGTTCAAATTCTTTAAGTGGCAAAACAAGCCCTTTCTCGCCCACCTTCACTTCATAGTTCATCCGGTCAATGACCGTATTTCCCATTTTAATCATATTTTCAGAAACCATTTGATAGCGCCGAAGCAGTGCCCGAATCCGAAATAGCAATTCTTCAGGCTCAAACGGTTTCACGACATAATCATCTGTCCCAGATAAAAAGCCCTTCGCTTTATCTTCCATCTCCCCTTTTGCCGTCAGCAAAATCACGGGAAGATCATAATAGCGGCGGATTTCTTCACATAATTCCCAGCCATTTTTCCCCGGCATCATTACATCGACAACGGCCAAATGGACTTGCTCATATTCCAACAGCTCGGATGCCCGATCCCCATCCTCCGCTTCTACAACAATATACCGTTCCTTTTGCAGGTAAAATCGCAATAACTCGCGAATATGCGGATCATCATCCACAACCAAAATATGCGTCTGCATAGCTGCACTCCTTTCGACAAAATTCGAGGCGTGCCTGTCACCGCCCGGATTTTGTCAAGATTAAGATGGATGGGAAGAGTATTCCTCTGATTAGGAATGTATCGAGTAGTATTCCCATTGCCATTGTGAATCCGAATAGGAAAAGTTCTTGTAAGGGCTGTGTCATCAATACGGCAAATGTTGCGGCTAGGATTAATCCTGCTGAAGAAATGACGCCACCTGTCACCGCTACGCCTTTGCCGACAGCTTCTTTCCACGGAAGTTTCTTCGCTTCTTCCCTAATTCGGGAAACGAGCATGATGTTGTAGTCAATTCCTAAAGCAACCATGAACACAAAGGTATACACAGGCAATCGATAGCTGATTGCATCATAGCCCATTAAATGATGGAAAATCCACCAGCCAAATCCAAGCGTAGCAAAATAGGATAGAAGAATCGATCCCATCATTAGGACTGGCATAAGAACTGACTTCGTTTGGAAACTAAGTATAATGGTTAGCAACACTATTACAAGTGAAAACAAGATAAGCATATCACGTTGATTCATCTGCTTCACATCAAGCTGACCTGCTGTTTGGCCCGCATAATGAAGATGAAATTCACTCGATGAGAATCCGCTGTCCACCAGCATCTGCTCCGAGGAATCCCGAAGCTTCTGGACAGTGTCTAACGCTTCCAATTCATATGGATTATCATCCAAAACTAATTGGAGTCTTACCACTTCTCCTTTTTTAGATAAAAAATTCCTCGGTAACTCCGTTTTATCCATAATCGCTGGAGTGACGGAACTGACACCGCTTTGATCTTCCAATCTTTTTCTAAGCTCATTTATTTTTCGTAAAAATGCTTCATTCGCATCGATTTTCTTGTCCGATTGTAAGATCACGGTCACTGGAGCCAATTGCCCCGCTTCATAATGATTTTCTAAAAGTTCGAAGCCTTGTCGTGAGGGCATATCTTCCGGAAATGAGTTTAATAAGTTAAACGAATACTTTATGGAAGAAAAATTGAATGCACCGATTAATAAAACGATTAGTAAAATACCTCCAAGTAGTCCGGGCCGTTTCATTACCTGCTTACTGATTTTCCCCCAAATTCCAGCTTTCCCCGCGCCAATTTTTTCAACCTTTGGTACAAACGGCCAGAAAGCTTTGCGGCCCATTAAAGCAAAAACACTTGGGATGAGCGTTATTCCGGCAAGTAAAATCACGACAACCGCTACCGAAAAAACTGGCGCAAAGTGATTATAAGGCTCAAAGATCGTAAAAAATAATGTCACCATCGCCAGAAGTACCGTGCCACCGCTAAACACAATCGGTTCAGATACATGGAACATCGCTTCTCCCATGGCTCCATATTTTGAATCTTGCTTGCTTAATTCCTCCCTATATCTCGAAAAGACAAAGAGGCTATAGTCCGTCAAGACTGCAAATAATAAGACAAGCATAATCGAGACCGCTGAACTATCAACAGCAAACCAATCATTTTTACCGGCCAAGCCTAAAATCCGATCGACGACTCCGTATACAATACCCGCAATCATCAACGGCGTTATCGCGAGTAAAGGAGAGCGATAGATGAAGATTAATATGATAAAAATCAACCCGACAGTCGCAAGCATTAAAACGAGATCGGCATTTTTAAATAACGTAATTGTATCAGCCGATATCCCCGCAGGTCCGGTGATTTCAAACTGCATGCCATCCATACCGAGCATTTTCACTTTATCCCTAATTTTCTCCATCGTGTCATTAGCCAAACCCGATTCCAACTCAGCTTCCAATGACAGATTAAACAGCAAGGTCGTCCCGTCTTTTGAAAACATTTGGTCTTGTACGGAAGAAGGAAATTGATGGAACGGCAAAGCACTTGTTATATGTTCGGGCTTTTGCTTAGAAGCAAGCCACTCACTCAATTCCGTAATTTTCTCCCGATCTTGCGCAGTTATTTTTCCGTCTCGATGAAAAACAAGCAATGCAGGCAAGCCTTCGTTAGCAGGAAATTGTTCTTTCAAAACTTGAGTGGCGATTTCCGAAGGGGTATCGCCGTTCACACTTCCCTCTTTACTATTACCGGCATATTCTTTTGCTGACGGGGCAAGCGCACTTAAAAGTACGACACCAAGCATCCACGCAACAAGAATGATTTTTGCTCCCTTTGGACTGCTTGAAAATCCAACTAGCTTTCTAAAAGGACGAAGCATACTATTCATCTCCTAAACAATCAATTTCTACATTCATTGTAGAAATCGAATATGAACGGAGTATGAATAGCAGATTACTTTACATATTCCCTAGCTTCCGTGCACTCCTCGCACTCATCTTCACATAGAAAATAATATGGATTTGTCTTTAACTCCGCGCTTGCCACCTCAATAACATCCTTCGCTTTCATGAACTGGCAAATACCACGTCCTATTTGCTGTACAGTAAGACAACCTTTTTCCTTAAGAAGGGATTCCATCTTTTTAAAATTTTGACAGCAATGATTGATGATTGGAACTTGTAGTTCCTCAACTTTTCCATTTTCAGAAATTAGCATCGTTGAATATGTTCTATACGGTACGTGATTTAATGATTCGGCTAAATGGATCGTCGTGTTGGAGTCATGGGAAACGCCGAGCAGGAGAACCCTCCCGTCTAGCTGATACACTTTTCCAATCGGACTTTTCATTCCTTCCGGTTCCTCCAAAGGATGTTCTGCGACAATTTCCTCCGCATGCTTCCCGATTGCTGCAAAGGCACTGCTCGGATGACTACTTCTATGGACCCCTGGCATTCTCCAAAAGGTTTCCGCAACAATCCCCATATCGTCGGTAGACGTTTCTTTAGGATCAAACACTTCTTCGCCGCTTGCCATCGATGGCATGACTAGCGTTCCGCTATCCCCCAAAACTTCTAATAAACTTTCTATCACTGCTTCTGGTCCTTCTTCTATGTAACCAATATTCTTCAGTGAAGTATGAACAACGAGAACCATTCCTTCTTTTATTCCAATCGCCTTAAACTCCTTTATGAGCTCTTCTTTCGTAAGCATATATATTCTCCTTTCATATACAATCATTATTTCGATAACAACCTCATCTTCTCCTCCAATGCCCATTTTTCAAAAAGACGTTGACATTTTTTCCTATTCGTTATATGGTTAATTACATAAGTAACTAACCAACATGGTGGTGAGGCAGTGAAAAATTTAATTGATGATGGCCGGCCTATATTTATCCAGATTGCAGAGCGCATTGAAGATGACATTATTGAAGGCGGGTTGCCAGAAGAATCGCAAGTTCCCTCAACGAATCAATTCGCCGCATTTTACAAAATCAATCCTGCAACAGCTGCAAAAGGCGTAAATTTGTTGGTGGATGAAGGCATTTTATATAAAAAGCGGGGGATTGGCATGTTTGTTTCCGAAGGAGCACGAATGAAAGTTATGGAAAAAAGGAAAGAACAGTTTTTCGAACAGTATGTAGTCACGATGATTCGCGAAGCGGAGAAACTTGGGATTACAGCTGACCAATTGACGGAAATGATCCGGAGAGGGGATAGCAAGCGATGAAAAATGTGATTGAAATCAAGCAGCTCGATAAATCGTACGGGAATTTTCACGCAATCCAGGACGTCAGTTTCTCCATTCAAGAAAATAAAATATATGGTCTACTCGGAAGAAATGGTGCGGGAAAAACGACGCTCATGAAAATGATTACGGCGCAAATTTTTCCGACAAGCGGCGATTTGAAAGTATTCGGAGAGGATCCATACGAAAATGCTAATGCGCTCAGCCAAATTTGCTTTATTAAAGAGAGCCAGAAATACCCGGATCAGTATAGTATCCTCGATATTTTAGAAGTGTCGAAATCAATTTTCCCAAATTGGGATACTGACTTTGCACATTCCCTAATAAAAGATTTCAATCTGCCTTTGAAACGGAAAATGAAGAAGCTGTCTCGTGGGATGCGTTCTGCTGTTGGGATTGTAGTTGGACTCGCAAGCCGCGCGCCGATCACTATTTTTGATGAACCATACTTGGGACTTGATGCAGTTTCCAGGGGGTTATTTTACGATCGGTTAATGGAGGATTATTCTGAATATCCCAGAACCGTCATCCTGTCCACGCATTTGATTGATGAAGTGAGCCGCTTGCTTGAGCATATTTTAGTCATCGACAACGGAAAGCTTATTATCGATCAAGAAGCCGAAGTATTGCGTGGAAAAGCATTTACAGTTACTGGGAAGTCTTCAAAGGTAGAAGCATTTCTCGTTGGTAAGGAAACAGTGCATCGCGAACCGTTCGGCGGATTGCTATCCGCCACTGTGATTCGGAGTGGCGCCGATCAAAAACTAGCGGAGGCAAGCGGACTTGAGATTTCGCCTGTTTCGCTGCAGCAGCTTGTCGTTCATTTGACAAATGGAAAATCCGAACATAAAGGGGCGATTGCGGAATGAATAGAGTTTCAGGTGTTATAAAACTTCATTATCGTGATAAATGGTCGTGGATGTATATTCCTGCTTTAATCCTTTTTTCTAGTTTTGCCGTTAATCTCATCATAAGTTTCTTGATTCCTAATCAAGACATTTATACAGGCGGTGTATCTTCAGTTTTTATTTTCATCTTTGTAGCAGGAATTCTGGTCGTGGCGCAAACCTTTCCTTTTGCTTTAGGAATATCAATCAGAAGAACTGATTATTTTATCGGGTCTGCAGCCGTAGGAACCATTGCCAGCATCCTATTTGGAAGTTTAATTTTCTTGATGGCACTTTTGGAAGAGCAGTCGAATGGCTGGGGCACTAGACTCCATTTTTTCCACTTGCCTTATGTAAATGACGGGACAGCTTTGGAGCAACTCAGTATATATATTATCTTATTTCTCTATATGTTCTCCCTTGGTTTTTTAATATCGAGCTTTGCGCGGCGCTTTGGCAAAAAAGGTATGTTCATTTCGTCGTTGGTCTTCCTGCTAGTTGGAAGCATTGCGGTCTTGCTCTTGCATCAATATGAAGCCTGGTGGAATATCTTCAGTTGGTTTGCTAGCCAAACAGCTGCACAACTTGCCTATTCGCTCATACCATTTGTACTAATCAATCTACTTGCATCGTATCTTTTCCTGCGTCGTGCAACGGTTTAACGTTAAAGGGTCTAGTTCGAATAAACAAAAAACGACTTGCCAATGCAAGTCGTTTTTTTGTTTATGCCAGAGACTTCTCGTACTCCGCGATCTTATCTTCCAATTGCAGTGTTAATGCAATTTCGTCCCAACCGTTCAAGAGCATTTGACGGCGGTATGGATCGACAGTGAAAGAATACATATCCCCATCTTCTGTTACAACCGTTTCTGTTTCGAGTGAAACGGTAATGTTCAATGCTTTTTCCTGCGATTTTTTCAGCAAATCTTCAACATCTGCTTCCGCTAACTGAATAGGAAGGATGCCATTTTTAAAACAGTTATTGTAAAATATATCAGCAAAGCTCATCGCAAGAACAACTCTAAACCCATAATCGCCAAGTGCCCATGGTGCGTGTTCGCGGGAAGAACCGCAGCCGAAATTGTCGCGAGCAATGAGAATTTCACTGTTTGCATATTCTGGCTTATTTAATTCAAAGTCAGCTCTTTCAACACCGTTATCGTCAAAGCGCCAGTGATAAAATAAGTATTTGCCAAAACCAGTTCGCTCAATTCGTTTTAAAAATTGCTTCGGAATGATTTGGTCTGTATCGACATTAGAACGATCTAACGGTGCAAGGACGCTCGTTACTTCTTTAATCGGTCTCATACAAGCGCCTCCTCTTGTTTAAATGTACGAACATCGACGAAGCGACCCGCAATTGCTGCAGCTGCGGCCATTGCCGGGCTTACTAAGTGTGTACGTGAACCATTGCCTTGGCGTCCTTCGAAGTTACGGTTCGATGTGGATGCACATCTCATGCCCGCAGGAACTTGGTCTGCGTTCATTGCGAGACACATACTGCATCCTGTTTCGCGCCATTCAAAACCAGCCTCAAGGAAAATTTTATCTAAGCCTTCTTCTTCTGCCATTGTTTTTACCGTTCTTGAACCAGGGACGATAATTGCATTTACGCCGGGACTTACTTTTTGACCTGCAACTACTTTCGAAGCTGCGCGTAAGTCTTCAATTCGGGAATTCGTACAAGAACCAATGAACACATATTGAATCTCTATATCGGTCATTTTCGTTCCGCCTTCTAGACCCATATAATGAAGCGCTTTTTCAATTTCCGCTTTTTCAGCTTCGGTTTTCGCATCTTCAGGACGCGGCACTACACCGTTCACACCTACACCCATGCCTGGGTTTGTTCCCCATGTAACGACTGGCTCAATTTCAGAAGCATCGATTTCGATTACTGCATCATATTTGGCATCCGGATCGGTAGCAAGACTACGCCATTCAGCTTTTAATTTTTCAAACTCTGCGCCTGCTGGTACATGTGGACGTCCTTCCAGATAAGAAAATGTTGTTTCATCCGGAGCGATTAAGCCCGCTTTTGCACCTGCTTCAATCGACATATTACAAACAGTCATGCGCTCTTCCATCGTTAAATTTCTAATCGCACTACCTGTATATTCAAAAATATGACCAGTACCAATATTAATGCCGTACTTTGCAATGATTGCTAAAATTAAGTCTTTTGATGTGACACCAGGACCTAATTCTCCGTTCACTTGCACTTGCATCGTTTTCGGTTTTGCTTGCCATAATGTTTGTGTGGAAAGGACATGTTCAACTTCACTCGTACCAATCCCAAATGCCAAGGCACCCATTGCACCATGTGTCGATGTATGGCTATCACCGCACACAATCGTTTTCCCTGGTTGCGTCAAACCTAGTTCAGGTCCAATAACGTGGACAATTCCTTGATCTGGATGCCCCATCCCTGCTAAAGGTACACCAAATTCAGCACAGTTTTTTTCCAATGTTGTCATTTGCTTCTCAGAAATCGGATCAGTAACAGCTTCATTTAAACGCGTCGGCACGTTATGATCCATTGTCGCAAATGTTAAATCAGGCCTGCGCACTTTTCTGCCGTTCAACCGCAAGCCCTCAAATGCTTGCGGAGATGTCACTTCATGGACGAGATGAAGATCGATATACAGCAAATCCGGCTTGCCTTCTTCTTCATGCACGACATGTTTATCCCAAATTTTTTCGATAATCGTTTTGCCCATCTTTCTCCACCTCACACATACGCTGACAAAATATTGTCTGCAATCAATTCACATTCAATTTCATTGATGATTTTTTCCGTCATTTCACGTGTTGATAAAACTTTTCGGCCAATATTTTTAAATTCATTTGTGCAATAGCCATCTTCAAGTACACTTTTCACTGCTTTTTCTACTGCACTTGCTTCCTGCTCCATTCCAAACGAGCTGCGAAGCATCATTGCGGCTGATAAAATAGCACCGATTGGATTGGCAATGTTTTGCCCGGCAATATCCGGTGCAGATCCGTGGATCGGTTCATACATTCCAAAGCCATCTGCACGAAGACTGGCTGACGGAAGCATGCCCAATGATCCGGTAATGACAGAAGCCTCGTCGCTTAAAATATCACCAAACATATTCTCAGTTACGACCACGTCAAATGCTGCCGGATAAGTAATTAATTTCATCGCTGCTGCATCAACGAGCATATGCTCATACTCGACTTCAGGATAATTTTCGGCTACTTCCTCGACTATTTTCCGCCACAATTTACTGGACTCAAGCACGTTGGCTTTATCTACTGACGTGACTTTATTTCTGCGCTGCTTCGCTAATTCAAAAGCATGAATGACTACTCGCTCAATTTCTTCGCGTGCATAAACAAGTGTATCGACTGCTTTTTCATTATCATGGAAGCTCGGCTCACCGAAATAAAGTCCTCCCGTCAATTCTCGGACAATCATCATGTCCACGCCTTCTGCCACTTCTTCCTTCAAAGGAGAAACAGCCAGCAAGCTCTTGAATGCTTGCACTGGCCGGAGATTCACACTTAATTCAAAGTGCTTGCGAATTTGAAGAAGCCCTCTTTCCGGTCGAAGATGGGAAGGATGATTATCCCATGCCGGACCACCGACCGCACCAAGGAGAATCGCATCACTCTCTTCACAGATTTTGATCGTTTCCTCAGGTAAAGGCTGACCGGCTTTATCGACGGCTTCCCCTCCGAGTAAGCCGTTTACCCATTCAAACTCATGATGAAAGCGGCGGCCGATTGAATCCAATACAGCCGTTGCCGCATCTGTCACTTCCTTACCAATTCCGTCCCCGCGCAACACAGCTACTCGTTTCTTCATCTCCATATCCTCCTTTTTCGACAGGTGACAGGCACCACCCGAATTTTGTCGAAAATTCTTAAAACTCACCTGATTATTTATACTGTTTTCATTAGTTGTTTTATTTGGGTTTGCAGTAAACTGCGGTTAATTGCGTTTAGGTAGCCTTTGGCTGATGCTTCTAGTACGTCCTGTGCCGAATCTCTGCCTGTCAGTTCATCGCCATTTAAAGTTAAGTTGATGACTGCTTCAGCGAGTGCATCTCTTCCTTTTCCAATCGATGACACTCGGTAATCTAATACATGGACCTTGCCGTCGACAACTTTCTCTAAAGCATTGAAAATAGCTTCGACACTTCCGGCTCCAGGTGATGTTTCCGCAACAGCCGTGCCATCTGGTATTTTGACGTTTACAGTTGCTGAAGGAGTGTTTGCTGTTTCGTATCGAACTTCAACGGATTCGAGCTCATACATTGCAGCATCCGTTTCCTTCAACTGTTGATTTGTTAAAATCGTCCACAAATCTTCATTTGTTATTTCTTTCTTGCGATCTGCTAGTTTCTTGAATTCCTTGAATGCGCTGTTCAATGCTTCTTGATCTAATTCAAAGCCCATTGTTTTCGCCCGGTCTTGGAATGCATGGCGTCCTGAATGTTTGCCAAGCACTAAGTTATTCGATGTTTCCCCGATTAATTCCGGAGTGATGATTTCATATGTTGTTGGTTCTTTAAGCACACCATCTTGATGAATACCAGATTCGTGGGCAAAAGCATTTTTACCAACAACGGCTTTATTCGCCTGCACCGCCATCCCTGTCAATTTGCTGACAAGCTGGCTTGTGCGCTTAATTTCGTTTAGCGCCAAGTTCGTTTCGATATTATAAAAGTCTTTTCTCGTATAAAGAGCGACTCCGACTTCTTCCAAAGCGACATTTCCAGCTCTTTCACCAATTCCGTTAATTGTTCCTTCCACTTGATCTGCCCCGTTTTCTATTGCAGCAAGGGTATTTGCGACAGCCATTCCAAGGTCATTATGGCAGTGTGCAGATAACTTCGCTTCCTCAATATTCGGAACATTTTCTTTCAAATAGCGGAAAAGTGACCCGTATTCCTGCGGTGTTGCATATCCGACCGTATCAGGAATGTTGATAACTGATGCACCTGCTAGAATGGCCTGTTCGACGATCTGAGCAAGAAAGGCGCGGTCAGAGCGGAAGGCATCTTCGGCGGACCACTGAACAATCGGGAAATACTGCTTTGCATATTTAATCATTTCAACCGCTGTTTGCACAACTTGTTCAGGTGTTTGCTTTAATTTATACGTCATATGGATAGGTGAAGTGGCAAGAAATATATGGAGCCTAGGGCATTCTGCCACTTTCAACGCTTCCCATGCAGCGTCAACATCGGCTTTGACACAGCGTGCAAGCCCTGTAACGGACGAAGTTTTTATTGTGGAGGCAATTTTCTTCACAGCATCAAGATCACCCGGAGAGGCGGCGGGAAATCCCGCCTCCATTACATCCACTCCGAATCTTTCAAGCTGTTTGGCGATCTCGAGTTTTTCAGCCGTATTTAAATTAACGCCAGCTGACTGCTCTCCATCGCGCAAAGTGGTATCAAAGATGTCAATTTTTCGCACTTGCGACCACTTCCTTGTTCGCTTGTTTTTTGCCAGCTTTTACAAACGGCATCATTTCGCGAAGCTCTTGACCTACTTTCTCGATTAAATGTTCGCTTTCACGTTGGTTGATTGCATTAAATTCTGGTCTGTTTAATTGGTTCTCCAGCAACCAGCCTTTTGCAAATTTACCAGTTTGGATGTCATCCAAGATATCTTTCATGCGTGCTTTCGTATCAGCGTCAACAACACGTGGTCCGGAAACGAAATCTCCCCATTGTGCTGTATCAGAGATGGAGTAGCGCATTCCTGCAAGACCATCTTCGTACATTAGGTCAACGATCAATTTCAATTCATGCAAGCACTCGAAGTAAGCAACCTCTGGTTGGTATCCTGCTTCAACAAGCGTTTCGAAACCAGCTTTTACAAGAGCAGTTGTTCCTCCGCAAAGTACTGCTTGCTCTCCGAATAGATCTGTTTCTGTTTCTTCCTTGAAAGTTGTTTCCAATACACCTGCACGCGCGCTTCCGATTCCTTTTGCGTAAGCCAATGCAGTTTCTCTAGCATTGCCAGAAGCATCTTGGTAAATGGCGAACAATGCCGGTACGCCTGCACCTTGTTCGAATGTACGTCTTACAAGATGTCCAGGACCTTTTGGAGCAACTAGGAATACGTCAACGTTTGAAGGTGGTACGATTTGGCTGAAATGTACGTTAAAGCCATGCGCAAATACTAATGATTTACCTTCTGTAAGCTCGGGTTTTACTTCGTTTTCATAAACAGCAGTTTGTCTTTCATCCGGAAGCAAGATCATGATGATATCAGCTTGGGCACTTGCTTCTCTAACGGAATATACTTCATGTCCGTCTTCAACTGCTTGATCATAAGATTTTCCTGGTCTTACTCCGACAACAACGTCAAAACCGTTATCTTTCAAGTTGCTTGCATGTGCATGACCTTGTGAACCGTAACCTAGTACTGCAATTTTCTTCCCTTGTAGTTCCTGTTCATTGATTTCATTGTTGTAATATACTTTTGCCATTTTCATCCATCTCCTCTTTTATAATTGTAAAATTGATAGTTGTGGTGTTTCTGGTTTTTGCTGTTCTCGAACGAAGGCCGTTACCCCTGTTCTAGATATATCTTTAATGCCATAAGGCTTCAGCAAATCAATAAATGCTTCTACTTTTGTTGGTTCTCCTGTGATTTGCACAGTGACCATGTTCTTGCCCATATCAATAACGGTTGCCCTAAATGGTTCGATGATGCTGTATACTTCGCTGCGAACCGACGGCGGGCAAGCCACTTTGACGAGTGCCAATTCCCGAGTAACAATTGATTTATCGGTAATATCGGTCACCTTGATTACATCGATTTGTTTCTGTAGCTGTTTAAGTAACTGCTCCATTTTTGCCGGATCTTCCATCGGCACGATGAACGTCATTTTTGAAATCGCTGGGTTTCCAGTTGGCCCAACTGTGATGCTTTCGATATTAAATTGCCTTTTGGCGAATAATCCGGTTATTCGGTTCAACACTCCACTGTTATTGTTGACTGTGACAGTAACAACCCGTTTCATTCTCCCACCCCAATCATTTCATGCAGTCCTTTACCTGGAGCAACCATCGGATATACGTTTTCCTTTTGAACAACCCGACAATCAATTAAAACTGGCTCCGGTAAATTAAAAGCTTCTTCAAACACCGCTCTTGCTTCTTCTTCTGTTGATGCTCGGTAACCTCTAATTCCGTAGGCCTCGGCTAATTTTACAAAATCAGGCTGTTCAGGGATTAAAGAATGAGAATAGCGCTCTTCGTAAAAAGTTTCTTGCCATTGACGGACCATTCCTAAACATTGATTATTCAGAATAACTACTTTAACTGGTAAATTAAGTTCCTTGATAACGGATAATTCCTGCAGCGTCATTTGAAAGCCGCCATCACCGGTTACTGCTATAACTGTTTTTTCCAGATCAGCCAGTTGTGCGCCGATTGCCGACGGAAAACCAAAGCCCATCGTGCCAAGTCCGCCTGAGGTTACCCAGTTATCAGGACCGTTAAAGCCATAATACTGTGCAGCCCACATTTGATGCTGTCCAACGTCTGTTGTGACAATTGCATCTCCACCAGTTAATTCATGAATCATTTGAATGACGTGTGGTGAAGATAGTGAACCTTCATCTGAGACAGGTGTTTTAAATGGATATTTCTCTTTACTTTCCTGCAATTGCTCTGTCCATTCTGAAATATCTGGGAGATCTACCTCCAGCTTCAGAAGCTCTTTCAGAACCGCCTTCGCGTCACCGACAATTGGGACGGCTGTTGGAACATTTTTACCGATTTCAGCAGGATCAATATCGATATGGGCAACGGTGGCATTCGGTGCAAAATGCTGTAAATTACCTGTCAAACGGTCATCAAAACGTGCGCCAATATTAATGAGTAAATCACATTCCGTAATTGCCGTATTAGATGTGTAGGTCCCATGCATTCCCGCCATTCCTAAAAACTGCGGATGGTCGCCAGGAATCGTTCCTAAGCCGAGCAGTGTGTTCGTAATCGGAAATCCAGTCTTCTCGACAAATTCTTTTAAATAATCAGACCCTTTTGCAAATAAGACGCCTGCACCGGCAAGAATCAATGGCTTTTTGGCGTTTTCCATCTCTCTTGCAAGCTTTTGGATCTGCAAATAATTCGGTTGCGTTGTCGGCTGATATCCAGGTAAATTGATTGGAGAATCCGGATAGATTTCCGCTGCCTGCTGTGCAATATCTTTCGGAATATCGATGAGCACCGGCCCTTTACGTCCTGTCGAAGCAATATAGAATGCTTCTTTGATAATTCTGCCAAAGTCCTCAAGCTTTTTGACTTGATAGTTGTGTTTTGTGATTGGCATTGTTATACCGATGATGTCAGATTCTTGGAATGCATCTGTACCAAGCGCAGAGCTTGCGACCTGACCTGTAAAAACGACAAGAGGCAAAGAATCCATCATTGCGTCTGCAATTCCAGTCACTAAGTTCGTTGCACCTGGTCCAGAAGTGGCGATTACGACCCCCGGCTTACCAGTAACCCTTGCATATCCTTCTGCAGCATGGATAGCTCCTTGCTCATGCCTTGTTAACACATGCCTAATTGGATTTCTGTGCAATGCATCATAAATCGGCAGCGCAGCTCCTCCTGGATAACCGAAAATTATTTCGACGTTCTCTTTTTGCAGTGCCTCAATGAAAAGGTCTGCTCCAGTTTTCACTTGTTCTTTTACGGCCGTGTCTGACATTTGGTTACTCGTTTCCGTCGGGATACCCATACTCACTGCATAACGCCTTCCTTTCAATATTCATTTTTTTAAACATATAACATTTCAACGATTTAATGCATTAATCTGATAAATTAAATTTTCGTTATTGTCTGCATCGAGGATCCAGATTTTCTATTGCGCTTCCGCTATTCCATAAAAAAAAGCCTTTTCAGCCCACACAAAAGGAGAACCTTTTATGCAGGGATGAAAAAGCTTCATGGTACCACCCTACTTCTCAGTGAACATATCTTCACCGACTCACGAGCGGCGGCTAGCCGCTCATTGATAACGGGAACTTTTAAGATAAAATCCCCGTGAACCTATAATCGCTTTCGCTTTCAAGGTTCCTGCTCTAAGGTGATGTCGTAAATGGCTGCATTGCCGGTTTCCAGCAGTTCCGGCTCTCTGGTTAATGCAGTTCCCCAATTACTTTTTCCTTATCATTGCTTTTACTGAAGGTATTCAAAAAGTACGGTTTATCCTCCTTTTTGAATACGCATTTTATTATATTTTCATTACTCCGCCAGTGCTGGCAGATGTGACAAGTTTTGAGTATCTGGCTAAATAGCCTTTTTTAATTTTCGGTTCAAATGGCTGTAATTTCGACTGGCGCTCAGCTAAAACTTCATCTTCTACAAGCAGGTTAATCGTACGGTTGATTAAGTCGATGGAGATTTCGTCGCCGTTTTCAACGAGAGCGATCGGTCCGCCTTCTGCTGCTTCTGGTGAAATATGTCCGATTGAAATACCTCTTGATGCCCCGGAGAATCTTCCATCAGTAATGAGCGCGACTTTCGTTCCAAGTCCTCTGCCAGCAATAGCTGCCGTTGGTCCAAGCATTTCCGGCATTCCGGGTCCGCCTTTCGGACCTTCGTAGCGGATAACGACTACATGGCCTTCTTTTACAGTTCCATCATTAATTCCTTGTTGTGCGTCTTCTTGTGATTCAAAGACAATTGCACTTCCGTTAAATGTCTGGATGGATGGGTCGACCGCCCCCACTTTGATGACTCCTCCGTCTGGTGCCAAGTTTCCATATAAGACGGATAGGCCGCCCACCGGGCTATATGGATTCTCTCTTGGTCTGATCACTTCAGGATTTGTAATCACATGATCTTTCACATTTTCATAGACTGTTTTACCTGTGATTGTCATTCGGTCGCTCTCAACAGCACCAATTTCACATAATTCACGAATGATGGCACTTATTCCACCTGCATTGTGAACATCTTGCATTGTATAATCTGATGCCGGAGCAATTTTAGCTAAGTAAGGGACACGTTCCGCCACTTTGTTAATACGAGATAAATCATAGTCGATTCCAGCTTCATGAGCGATGGCCAATGTGTGGAGAACAGTATTCGTAGAACCACCCATAGCCATGTCCAAAGCAAAAGCATCATCGATTGTTTGATCTGAGATCAGATCTAGTGGTTTAACATCTTCTTTTACCATTCTGACCAAATGCTGTGCTGCTTCTTTAATTAAACGATGACGTTCATTTGATGTTGCAACAATCGTCCCGTTCCCTGGTAGTGCCACTCCGAGCATTTCCATCAATGAATTCATTGAGTTGGCTGTGAACATTCCTGAACACGATCCGCATGTTGGACACGCGTTTTGCTCGATGTCGAGCAGCTTTTCTGCTGTCATTTTTCCCGAATGATAAGCGCCGACCCCTTCAAAAACGGATGTGAGTGTAAGTGGCTCACCTTCTGAAGATACGCCGCCTTCCATCGGTCCACCTGAAACGAAAACGGATGGGACATTCGTTCTATATGCTGCCATCAACATGCCAGGGGTGATCTTGTCACAGTTCGGGATGTAGAAAACTCCGTCAAACCAGTGAGCGTTAATCACTGTTTCTGCAGCATCAGCGATGAGCTCTCGGCTCGGCAGTGAGTAGCGCATTCCAATATGCCCCATTGCAATTCCGTCATCGACGCCAATAGTATTGAACTCGAATGGAACTCCACCCGCTTCCCAAATCGCTTCTTTTACGATGTCTGCAAATTCTCGCAAGTGCTTATGTCCTGGTATGATATCAATATATGAGTTACATACTCCGATAAATGGTTTTTCTAAATCTTTCGTCTTAACACCTGTTGCATATAACAAACTGCGGTGCGGGGCACGATCGATCCCCTTTTTTATCATATCGCTTCGCATTTTACCTCTCCTGTATCCATATTAGCTGATGTTGTACAATGATTAGCTGACATTCAATGTTTGGTCGTATATTTTAACCCCGTCGTTCTGGGTTAGCTCACGGAAGCTGTCAAGCAAGTCCTGTGTAACGGGACCCGGTTTACCTTCACCAATGACGCGACCATCCACCTTCTTCACCGCAATCACTTCTGCAGCTGTCCCAGTTAAGAAAACTTCATCTGCTGTGTATACGTCATGCCTTGTGAAAACAGCCTCTGCAACTTCATAACCTTTTTCTCGGGCGAGATCTAAAATTGCATTTCTCGTTATTCCTACAAGGGCGCCAACATGTCCTGGCGGTGTTAATAGTTTATTATTTTTAACTATGAATATATTATCTGCTGAACCTTCAGCTACATATCCCTGGTCGTTTAGCATTAAAGCTTCAGGTACCCCAGCAAGATTCGCTTCAATTTTCACTAAAATATTATTTAAGTAATTCAGGGATTTAACCATTGGACTGAGCACATCTGAGCGGTTGCGCCTTGTGGCTACCGTGACAATTTCCAGCCCTGTTTCGTAAAGTTCTTTTGGAAAAATCCTGAGCGGCTCGGCGATTGCAATAACTGTCGGCATCTCACACGAAAATGGACTTAAACCCAAATCCCCGACCCCACGAGATACGACGAGGCGAATGTAGCCATCTTGCAAATGATTCTGTCGGAGTGTTTCAACAACAATTGCTGTCATCTCCTCTTTCGTGTAAGGAATGGTTAACATAATAGATTTCGCCGAGTCATATAAACGAGTTAAATGCTCGTCTAAGCGAAATACATTCCCGCTGTAAGCACGAATTCCTTCGAAGACCCCATCTCCGTATAGGAATCCATGATCATACACCGACACAACGGCTTCTTGCTTTTTTACGAACTTGCCGTTTAGGAAGATCAATTGTTCACTCATCACTATTCGCCCCTCTCGTTAATTATTTGTATTTTCAAGTTTTTGATTTATTAAATTGTTCTCAATGATACCTTGGTATGACTGAAACGTCAATACATTTTCAGAATGTTTTATCAGTTGGAAAAAGTCCATTTATTTTGTATCCGTTTTCATTGCGATTGTACCAAGCTTTATTAAAATTCAAAAAAATTTCAAAGTTTTAATGAATCACAAATCTCTTAGAAAAAGCAGGAACAGCATTAAAAGGGCCGCTCGAGTTTCCCGAGCGGCCCTTCCAAATGTCTAGCTTCAGCCTATTCTTATTTCCTATGCATTTTAAACTCTAAAAAAAGTTCATTGTAGTAGGCAAGCATTCTTTTCCCCAAGTTATCATATACTTCCAGTTTTTCGGTCAGTTCTGGACTAGGGTAAAAGCGCTCATCTTCCGTAATCTCTTTAGGCATAAATTCCAATGCTTTCGCGTTCGGTGTGGAGTAGCCGACATACTCTGCATTTTGGGCAGCATTTTCCGGATCAAGCATGAAATTGATAAATTGATGCGCACCATCCACATTCCTCGCGGATTTAGGAATGACCATATTATCAAACCACAAATTTGAACCTTCCTCGGGGATGACATAGTCAATATCCTCATTTTGGTCCATCATATCAGCAGCTTCACCAGACCAAGTAACACCTATGGCCGCTTCTTCATTTGCCATGAGCAGTTTTATCTCATCGCCGATGATTGCCTTAATATTTGGTGTCAGTTTATCGAGTTTTTCCTTTGCCTCTTGAAGATGGCCCTTATCCTTATCATTCAAGGAGTAGTGGAGACTGTTTAGCCCCATTCCCATGATTTCCCGAGCGCCGTCGACGAGAAAAATTTGATTTTTCAAGTCAGGATCCCATAGGTCATTCCAGCTTGTCAGTTCTTTTCCACCAAGCATTTTTGGATTATATACAATCCCGACCGTTCCCCAAAAATAAGGGATGGAATATTTGTTTCTAGGATCAAATGAGAGATCTAGATAATGTTCATCAATGTATTGTAAGTTCGGCAATTTTTCATGATCGAGCGGTAAAAGCAAATCTTCCTCTTTCATTTTGCTGATCGCATACTCTGACGGAATCGAAATATCGTATGCATTTCCACCTTGAGAAATTTTTGTCATCATCGCTTCATTAGAATCAAAAGTTTCATAAACAACTTTCATTCCCGTTTCTTTCTCAAACTTTTTGATTAAATCTGGATCAATATAATCGCCCCAGTTGTATATACTTAGTGTATTTCCGCTTGTAAAACCCTGGGAGGAGTTCATTTGTGTCGATAAATATAAAAGGGCAAAGGAAACAATAAAAATCAGTGAAAATACCCTAACGAGTTTCATCATAATTTCCTCACCCCCGCTGCGGCAGATTTAACATTGCGCTGATTAATAAAGTAATAGCCAATGACAAGTGCGATCGTAAACAAGAAAATAAGCGTTGATAAGGCATTGATTTCAAGTGAGATCCCTTGGCGCGCCCGTGAATAAATTTCGACTGACAATGTAGAAAATCCGTTCCCTGTTACGAAAAACGTGACAGCAAAATCATCCAATGAGTATGTTAACGCCATAAAAAAGCCGGCAAAAATGCCTGGTGTAATATAAGGCAAGATGACTTTCGAAAGAATATCCCAGTTGCTCGCACCTAGATCACGAGCGGCATCAATTAATGATGAACTCATTTCCTGCAGCTTTGGGAGCACCATGATCACAACAATCGGAACGCTGAAAGCGATATGTGAAAGCAAAACAGATGTAAAGCCGAGTTTGATTCCAATAATCGTGAAGAAAATCAGGAACGATGCTCCAATGATCACATCTGGACTAACGATCAACACATTATTCAGCGTTTGCAGCGTGTTTTTAGTCCGAAGTTTTTTTACATACATAATGGCAAGAGCACCTATTATCCCAAGTATGGTAGAAATTGCGGCTGACAACAGTGCAATGATCAACGTATTCAGAGCAATAATGAGCAACCGTGTATCCTGAAACACTTCCGTATACCATTCAAGCGTAAAGCCTTCAAAATTTCTCATAGAACCACCGCTGTTAAACGAGTAATACATCAAATAAAGGATTGGCGCATACAAAATAAGAAAAACGAAGAATAAATATACATTACCAAGTTTGTTCTTTCCCCTCATGCCAAATCACCTCGCTTCCGGTGGCCTGTCAAGATCATAATGACTGCCATCGCAATGATTAAAAAGACGGCGATCGTCGCACCCATTCCCCAGTCTTGAGTAACGAGGAAATGCTGTTCAATGGCTGTTCCAAGCGTGATGACACGGTTCCCCGAAATGAGCCTTGTAATCATAAACAATGATAGTGCCGGGATAAAGACCGCCTGACATCCCGATTTCACCCCATCGAGCGTTAATGGGAAAATAACCTTTCGAAATGTTGTCCATGCTGACGCTCCAAGATCGCTCGCTGCATCGATAAAGGAAGGATTCAATTTTTCCAGTGCATTATATACCGGTAAAATCATAAATGGAATAAATATATAAACAGCAACAAAGATGAAACTAAAGTCAGTGAATAAAATTTGCTTTGAGCCAATTCCAATCACTTCTAAAAAACTATTAGCGGGGCCGTATGCTCCGAATAGGCCGAGAAATGCGTAAGCTTTCAAAAGCAAATTAATCCAAGAAGGTAATATAATTAATAGTAACCAAAGCTGTCTATGCTTTGTTTTCGTAAGTAAATACGCTGTTGGATAGGCGATTAACAAAGAAAAAACTGTAATGAGAAATGCATACCAAAAAGAGCTCAGTGTCATTTTTAAATAGACAGGAGTAAAAAACTTCTGATAGTTTCCAAGCGTGAAATTGCCTTCGATATCAAAAAAGGAATAATAGAAAACGAGTAAAATGGGCGCCACTACAAAGAAAATAATCCAAAATACGTAAGGGATAAGATAAAAATTCCGCGTCTTATTTTGCATGGCTAACCTCATCATAAGCTTCCAAACGTTTGTCAAATTCTTCTTCTGTTTCCCCGAAGCGCATAACATGGATCGCCTCAGGATCAAAGCGAAGCCCGATTTCTTCTCCTGCTTGAGCTTTCTTCGTTGAATGGACAAGCCATTCGTTCCCTGCTTGATCGTAGCAGCAAATTTCATAATGAACGCCGCGGAATAGCTGGGAATCCACTTGGACGTGTAAATCTCCTTGTTCACGTGTAGTAATCTCCAAATCCTCAGGTCTAATGACAATTTCTATCTTTTCATTCGGGTTCAACCCTCGGTCCACACACTCATATTGCTTTCCGCCGAATTCCACCTTGAAATCCTCGATCATAACACCATCGATGATATTTGATTCGCCAATGAAATCAGCGACAAATCGATTAATCGGCTCATCATAAATATCGATTGGCGTCCCGCTCTGCTGAATTTTCCCTTTATTAATGACAAAAATTTCGTCTGACATCGCTAACGCTTCTTCTTGGTCATGAGTAACAAAAATAAACGTAATACCAAGTCGCTGCTGCAATTCCCTCAATTCATACTGCATCTCTGTCCTAAGTTTTAAGTCGAGCGCCGAGAGCGGTTCATCAAGAAGGATGACTTCCGGTTCATTGACAATCGCCCGCGCTATCGCAACACGTTGTTTTTGTCCACCCGACATTTCAGTTATTTCCCGATTTTCATATCCGGCAAGGTTGACGAATTTAAGTGCTTCTTTTACTTTTTCGTCTATTTGAGCTTTTTTCATTTTTTTAATCCGCAGCCCGAACGCGACATTTTCAAAAACATTTAAATGCGGGAATAAGGCATAATCTTGAAAAACTGTATTCACTTGACGCTCATTCGCAGGAATATTATTAATTTTTTTACCGTTAAAATAGATTGCTCCTTTTGAAGGTTCAATAAAACCTGCAATCAAGCGAAGGATTGTTGTCTTCCCACAGCCTGATGGGCCAAGGAGGGTATAAAATTTACCTCGCTCAATTTCAAAGCTGACATCATCTAAAATTACTGCATCATCATATTGCTTTGACACATTTTCAAAGCGAATAATTGTATTATTTGTCATTATAGGCCCTCCAATTAGTTTCATATTATAAATAGGAATCTGTCGCTACTAAAAGTAGTTCGGATTTTCCTTTGTACGCATTCGTAATTTGATGTTCGTCAGCCGCGTGAAAATAAATCGCCTCGCCTGCTTTTGCATAGTATGTGCGTCTCCCAAGCTTAATCATCACTCGTCCGCTCAGCACATACGCAAATGTTTCTGACAAAGAAGGCTCGAATTGTTTAAATTCACCTTTTTCCTCAAGAGTGAGACGGATCGGCTCCATTTCCTTTTCGTTTGATTCCGGAACAAGCCATTGAATTTCGTATCCCCGTTCTTCATCGATGTAGTCCGTTTGATCATCTTCTCCGTACACCACCTTCTGTTCCCTTTCTTCCTCATCAAAAAACTGTTTCGGTGTACAGCCAAGCACTTCAAGAATGTTGAAAAATGTATCGATAGACGGAGAACTCAATTCTCGTTCGAGCTGTGAAATATATCCTTTACTTAAATCTGTACGCTCACCAAGTTCTTCCTGGGTCAGCCCTTTTTTCAGTCGCAAATTTTTTATTTTTTTCCCGATTTGCATTTATCAGAACCTCATTTATGTTTATTATAAGTAAACAGCCAGTAAACTAAGTTTACTTATACAATACTTTGAGTTTACTTTTAGACTCAGTATATTATACCTAAATGCCAAAATACTGCAATACTATTTTTAATAATTTATTATGAATAATTGATGGTAGATTTTTCATGAAAAGAGGCGATTTAATTTGTTGACATTGATCCAAAACGGAGACATTTACGCTCCCCATTTTTTAGGAAAAAAAGATATTTTAATAGTGGATCAAAAAATTGGATTTATTCAAGATCAAATTGAAATGCCGGATGAATTTGTGGAGATACGCGTGATTGATGCCACTGGGAAAATGGTCGTTCCTGGCTTCATCGATGCACATGTTCATCTCATTGGTGGCGGTGGCGAAGGCAGTTATAAAACGCGCACTCCCGAATTACAATTAACGGATGCTACACTAGCAGGAGTTACTACATTGGTTGGTGTCCTAGGAACTGACGGAACAACGAGGACGATGTCGAATTTAATTGCGAAAGCGCGTGGATTAGAAGAAGAAGGACTCACTTGCTTTGTCCAAACGGGTTCTTACCAAGTTCCAGTCAAAACGCTGACAGGTAAAATTGAAGATGACATCATTTTAATCGATAAAATTATCGGCGTAGGAGAAATTGCGATTGCCGATCACCGATCATCACAGCCGACAGTTGAAGAAATGGCAAAAATTGCTTCTGCTGCACGCATTGGAGGCATCTTGTCTGGAAAATCCGGAATAGTCAATATTCATGTCGGCGATAGTCGTGAATGTTTGAAAGTGATTGAAGAAGTTGTGGAAACAACATCCATTCCGATTCGCCAATTTTACCCGACGCATATGAATCGCAACCGTCATTTGTTCGAGGCCGGAATCGAGTTCGCGAAAAAAGGTGGCTATGTTGATTTTACAACGAGTACGATCCCGCAATTTCTTGAAGATAGCGAATTAAAATGCAGCATCGCTTTAAAAAAAATGCTTGAAGCAGGTGTTAACTCTTCGCAAATTACGTTTACGTCGGATGGACAAGCAAGCTTGCCGGAATTCGATGAGAACGGTGAATTCATCGGCTTGCAAGTTGGAAAAGTCGCTACATTGTTTGAAGAAGTTCGCGATGCCATTCTTAGCGAAGGGCTGGCACCCGAGACAGCGCTCCGCGTGATTACCGAAAATCCGGCAGCAATCTTGAAGCTTGCTCAGAAAGGGACGATCGCAGAAGGAAAAGACGCGGATGTCGTCATTTTGCATCGTGAAACATTGGAGATTGAAACAGTTATTGCGATGGGTCAAGTGATGGTGGAGAATGGGGCTGCAGTAGTGAAAGGAACGTTTGAATAATCAATCGAAGGCATATATATAATTGCGTTTATGGATTGATGACCTTATTTTGAAAGAACGAAATTGGGTCTTCAATCGCCGGATTGAGCCTTATCAAAGCTAAAATCATAAATGAACATGTCATACGGCCAGTACGCCCCTTCAAATCTCGGAAAAAACGAAATTAGGGCTCCAATCTTAACGGCCCTCATTCCTTTTTCACTCTCGTCCCCCGAACAAATTCGGCTGCATCTTATTTTCACGAACTAATTCCAAAAATGTATCCAGCGCTTTTGTTTTATAAGGCGACAAGGTAACGATGGAAAACTCTCTAGTGAAAGGAAGTCCGTCAACTTGGACAATTTTTAAAGCTTCCATTGAGAGCTCTTTTCTGATTGCCCATTCAGATAGCAAACTGATGCCAAGACCTGCTTCGACCGATTCTTTAATGAGCTGGATGCTGCCGAATTCCATCATTTTTCCGGGGCGAATTCCGAGTAATCGAAACATTTCTTCCGTGGCATCCCGAGTACCGGATCCATTTTCTCGGACAATCCAAGTCGCTTCCTCTAGTTCATGAGCCTCAATCTTCCTGTCCGTACGAGCGAGTGGATGACCTGGCGCCATAACGATATACATCGCATCTTTCGCAAATGGCTCGATCATTAATTTATTACTTTTAAAATCGCCCTCCACAATCCCAACATCCATTTGATGTCCGAGAACGAGTTCAGCGATTTCTCTTGTGTTTCCAATCGTAATGGAAGGATTGACAAGCGGAAATTGATCGAGCATTTTCGCAATAATATGAGGAAGCACATATTCTCCGAACGTATAGCTCGCACCGATGTTGATTGGTCCACTTGTTTTATTCGTCACATCATCGACCAACCGCTGCATTTTCGTGTACAGCCCTAATATTTCCTTTGCATGATGATAGACGATTTCCCCCGCTTTGTTTAACCTCACATATTTATTACTTCGTTCCAAAAGTCTCGTCCCGATTTCGCGTTCAAACGCTTGGATATACTGGCTAACAGCTGGCTGGGTCATATGCAGCTCCTCCGCCGCACGTGAAAAATTTTCTTTTTCAGCTACAGTTACAAACACGTGTAATTGCTGATCCACCGCTTTTCACTTCCCATCATATACATTTACTTATCATCACTATTATAATGATTTATTTTCCTTATATCTAAAAATAAATTATGCTAGGAAAAGCGAAAGCGCTTTGCTTATGGTCTATAAGCGTAAAAAGCACTTATTTTACGGAGGTTCCTATATGTCAAATGAACTTGGCCAAAGATTACCCGCAAAACAATCGGTTTCAACTGCGATGGCGGGCGGAATTGCATTTACTTTCTTCATCGCCTTTCTAGGTTATTTACTTGCCAAAGCACCTGGTTTTAATTTAGTTGGACAATTGGCCTCGGCGATTGTAATTGCAATTGTATATCGTCAGCTTTTCGGATATCCCGAAGCACTTCGACCCGGAGTCGTTTTCTCATCGAAAAAACTACTCCGACTTGCCATTATCCTTTACGGGCTAAAACTAAATATCCATACCATATTACAAGACGGGCTTGGTCTTCTTGTCGTTGACGCTGGTGTCATTATTTTTTCCATCTTTTCTATTGTCTGGCTTGCTAAACGATTAAAGGCGAATCCGACCATTTCTCTTTTACTCGGGGTCGGAACCGGCGTTTGCGGTGCTGCCGCCATTGCGGCAATTGCACCGATTATTAAATCAAAAGACGAGGATACAGCAATTAGCGTCGGGATTATTGCCCTTGTCGGCACGATATTCGCGATTATTTACACCGTTTTACGGCCAATTATTCCGTTAACAGATGCAGAATTCGGGGTTTGGGCAGGAATCAGCCTCCATGAAATTGCACAAGTCGTTCTAGCTGCTGCAGCTGGCGGACAAGAAGGATTAGCAATGGGTCTACTTGCAAAACTAGGGCGTGTTTTCCTATTGATTCCTCTTTGCTTTATATTTATGTATTGGATGAATCGCAAAGCTGCTGGAGATAGCGCTTCTGCCAAAATTGACTTTCCTTGGTTCCTGATCGGATTCATTGCGATGAGTATTCTTGGAAGCTATGTATTTGGCCACTCCATCCCGGTTTCAGACGAAGCATTAAACGCCATCTCAACCGGTACGACATGGATCATCACCGCCGCCATGGTTGGCCTTGGACTGAATGTCAGCCTGCTCGACGTCCGAACAAAAGCCCTAAAGCCACTCATCGCCATCGTGACCGTATCCATCCTCCTATCGGTACTGACATTTTTAATAGTATAAGAAATTCGACAAGTGACAGGCACGCCCCGGATTTTGTCGAAAAAAAGGCCCCTGGGTCCATTTCAATTTGAAGTGAATCCAGGGGTTTTGTCTTTTATGGTTTAGCCGGCATTGGCTTTTTGGCCTTGTTGCAGTTGGTACATTTGATAGTATTTGCCTTTTCTCTCCATTAGTTCGTCGTGGTTGCCGCGCTCTACGATGGCTCCGCGGTCCAAGACTAAGATTTGGTCTGCGTTTTTGATTGTGGACAGACGGTGGGCAATAATGAAAGTGGTCCGGCCTTTTTTCAGCACTTCCATCGCCTCTTGAATGATTGTTTCTGTTTCCGTATCGATGCTTGATGTCGCTTCGTCCAAAATCAAGATGGCTGGGTCGAAAGCAAGCGCGCGTGCAAACGAAATAAGCTGGCGCTGTCCTGATGACAATGTGCTTCCCTTTTCTACGACTGGCTCATCATAGCCTTTTTCAAGGTTTTTCAATACTCGGTCTGCTCCGACCGCTTTCAGCGCAGCCTCCACTTTATCGCGGGTGATCCGTGGATCATTTAAGCTAACATTTGAAGCAATTGTTCCCGTAAACAAATATGGATCCTGCAATACGATGCCCATATGGTCGCGAAGCGTCTGTTTCGGAAAGTCTTGAATGTTTTTTCCATCGATGCGGATTTCTCCTTCATTACAATCATAAAAACGAAACAGCACGTTCATAATCGAGCTTTTTCCTGAACCTGTATGACCGACAAGTGCCACCGTTTCCCCTTGTTTCGCTTCGAAATGAATATCCTTTAAAACATATTCGTTTTCCTTATAGCCAAAATAAACATGGTCAAAGGTGACGTTTCCTTTATATCGATTCATTTTTTCGACGCTTACTTCTTCTCCTTGTTCATCAAGCAAACGGAACACGCGCTCCCCCGCTACGAGGGCCTGCTCCAGATTGGAGAACTGAGTCACAATATTCGTGATTGGATGGAATAAACGGTTAATATAATCGACATATGCATATAAAACACCAATCGTCACAACCGAATGAGCTCCAAGTGCATCGCTACCGAAATACCAGATGAACCCGACAAAAACAAGATTCCTTAAAACACCCACAAAGTTATGTGATGATAAGGCGTCCAATATTAATAGTTTGTTTCGATATCGGAAATATGTTTCATTTAACTCTTCAAATTCCTTGCTCATCTGCTTTTCGCGTCGGAATGCCTGAATGATCGTCATCCCTTGGATTGATTCATTGATCATCGCATTCAATTCACTAATTTTTGAGCGGACTACATGATTGTACTTCGATGCGAATTTGCGGTAGAACAGCATCCAGCCGTACAATATTGGCAACAGGATCAAACAGATCATTGCTAACTTCACATCTAAAATAAACATTGCCACATAAATCCCGGTGATATATATGATCCCAGTAAAAAAGTTAGATAATACAGCCACATACAGTTCACGAATGGCTTCCGTATCATTTGTAATCCTTGCCACTACTTTTCCTGCTGGTAAATTATCAAAATAGCGGATAGGAAGCCGCTGAACATGGCTGAAAATATCGGTTCGCATTTTTTGAATAATCCGGTTTGCCGCTTTCTGCAAATAAAAATATTGTCCGTAATGAAAGATTGCCGCAACAACGAACAAACAAAAGTAAAAGACCATAAGCTTAATCATCGACGGTATTTCAGGTTGATAAAAACTGATCGCCTCACTGATTGAAAGCTTTTTCGCATCATATGTGGTTGTTTTCCCCTGATTAGAAATCGTCAGTTTTCCTGTTTTTACGGAGCGATCTCCTTCAAACGGTACTTCCTGATCAATAAAATAAAAGCTTCTGCCTACTTGTAAAATAGTCGCTTTCTCGCTATTCTCGGAAACTTTTCCTCCATCTGCGTAAATGCCTCTAACATACGATTTCCCTTCAAAAAGGACGGAAGATTCCGTTTGGTCTGTTTCCAACCAGTGATCCTCGACACCTAAAATATGTTCATCAATTAATTTTTTCACTACAAATGGGCCAAGGACATCGGCGCCGACCGATACAGTGAGCATCGCCAGCGCGGCGATAATGAGCCCTTTGAAAAATAATGCATATCGGAATAATCGTTTACCTACCATTATGAATGCACCTCCTCTGCGAGCGAATCTTCCACTTGCTGTCTATCATATTGTTCTTTATACCAGCCACCCGCTGCGAGCAGATCCACATGTGTCCCTTCTTCCACAATTTTTCCATCATCAAAGACGATAATCCAATCGGCATGCTCAATCGCAGATAATCGGTGTGTTGTAATAATAGTTGTTTTCCCGCTGCGCTCTTTCCTTATATTCCTGATGATCCTTGACTCTGTTTTTCCATCGACAGCTGACAATGAATCATCCAAAATCAACAGGTCGGGATTTTTGATGAGGGCTCTCGCAATGGAAATCCGCTGCTTTTGCCCACCTGAAAGTGCTACGCCTTTTTCGCCAACGAGCGTCTCAAGCCCCTCTGGCAACATTTCTAAATCTTTTTCAAAGTATGCAAGGCGAATCGCTTTCCTAAGCTCTTCCTCTGTTGCGTTTTCATCGCCGAATAAAATATTTTCCCTCACACTTCTCGAAAACAGCACATGATCCTGAGGTACATAGCCCATCCAGCGCCGTACTTGATCTTTTGTTTGATCAGACATACTGACATCAGAAATGATGATATCGCCATCACCCATCGGATATTCGCGCAATAATTGCTTAATGAATGTCGTTTTACCACTTCCGGTTTTACCAACAACACCAATTGTTGCCCCGCGCTCAATTTGGAGGGAAATACTCTTAAGATTATCCGTTTTTGCGGATGGATATCGGAATGTCACATTGGAAAACTGAATTGATTCCGGGCGTTCAATCGTTTTTGGCGATAGCGGATCTTTCACATCTTCTTCATAGCTTAATGTTTGCTGAACACGGTCCAATGAAGCATTTCCGCGCTGCATAATATTAATTAATTCGCCAATCGCAAACATTGGCCAAATGAGCATGCCTAAATAAACGTTAAATGCCACGAGATGTCCGAGCGAAATTTCTTGATGAAAAACAAGATACGTCCCGTATGACAGCCCAATAATATAGCTAACCCCTGTAATCACTTTCGTTACTGGGTTAAAAAGCGCGTCAATTCTCTCTACATGGATGTTTTTTTGATACACATCCTCAGTCATATTTTGAAAATCAGCTTCACTGGCGCGCTCCTGGACATAGGCACGAATAACGCGTACCCCTGCAACCGATTCAAGCACCCGGTCATTCATATCGCCAAAGGCATCTTGCGCCTTAATAAAACGATCATGGATTTTTGCACCAAAAATCGTAATAATCCACGCTAAAACCGGTAATGGCAATACAGCGGCGAGTGTGAGTTTCCACGATACAAGGAATCCCATTGTCAATAAAATCGTCAACATATACATCGTCGAGTCAAATAAAGTCAAGATCCCGAAACCTGCTGTCATCGAAACGGCCCTTAAATCGTTTGTTGCTCTCGCCATCAAGTCGCCCGTTCGATTTTTTTCAAAAAAGGTCGGCGTCATCTTTAACAAATGGTTCATAAACCGGGACCTGAGCATCTTTTCGACGATGAACGCCCCTCCGAATAATTGATGCTGCCAGACGTAAGTGATTCCGTAGTTAAGCATCGTTCCGCCTGCCAAAATCCCGATATAGATCAATAACGTATTGATTGTTAATGACCCTAAGAAAATATGGTCAATCGCCTTTCCAAGAATAAACGGCGGAATCACTTCAAATACATTCGCAAATCCAAGTAGCACAAGCGCAATAGCATAGCGCTTCCAATGTTGTTTAAAAAACCAGCTTAATTTTATTAGTACATCAAACATAAATTAACCCCCTCTTTTTCTACCTTTCGATCATAGCTACCCACTCTCCAGCTCCATCATTTTCATCAGTAAAACAATCATGTTTGTCATCGTATTTCCTCCTTCACATTATATTTCTAGCCAAAAACACAAAAAAGCATAGCTGCGCCCTTAAAAATGTGCGCAGCTATGCTTCACATAAAAAAGACACAGGGGTATTGTGCGCCTGTGTCTTTTCTTGAAAATTGATTATCCTAATATTTAAGATCGACAGGCCACTTTCATATTCAGTTTTTGATCGTATACAATGAACTTTTTCATGATTCGCAGCCTCCCTTTCTTTAAAATTAATAATTGTTTGAATGTTCATATCTTAGCATGCGCTATTTATCAGTGTCAACGCTTTAACAAATGATTCTTCAGACATAATCCGACAAAAAGCTACATGAAAAAAGAGGAAGTTTATGACTGCCCGATTCATTATTTATTACTATCTAGATGTTAAAATGGCCTCGGACTAAGTAATGCCCTCGCTTTGTTAATTGTCTCCATATATTCACGCTCAGCGACCGACTCGGCCACAATCCCAGCACCAGCCTGCAAATAGGCCTGCTGATCTTTAATGACGAGTGAGCGGATCGCCAAGGCGAAGTCGACATTCCCGTTTGCATTGACATATCCAATCGCACCGGCATAAACACCACGTTTCGCTTCTTCCAGCTCGTTTATAATTTGCATGGCTCTAACTTTCGGCGCGCCGGAAACAGTGCCAGCAGGTAGGCAGGAGATCAATGCATCAATCCCAGACTTTCCGTTCTCCAAAGTCCCTTCTACTTCCGAGACAATATGCATGACGTGGCGATAGTGTTCGATTTTCATATAGTCCTTAACCTCAATACTATGTTCCTCACAAATCTTGGACAGATCATCACAGCTTAAATCAACGAGCATCCGATGTTCCGATAGTTCTTTTTCATCGGCTAAAAGTTCTGCAGCAAGCGCACTGTCTTCTTCCGAAGATTGTCCCCTTGGCCGCGTCCCTGCAATTGGATTCGTCGAAACTTGACGGCCATCCGTTTTAATAAAGCTTTCCGGCGATGCACCGAGAACGACATAGTCGCCAAAATCAACGTAAAACATATATGGCGATGGATTTGAGTTTCTTAATACCCGGTAAAAGTGGAATGGATCGGCTTCAACACTGCCCTTCATTCTTTGTGATAATACAACTTGCTGGACCTCGCCGGAGATCACATGCTCCTTCGCTTTTTCAATGCGATGGATAAATTCATCCTTATCCATTTGTGGTTGAAAATCGATTCCACACTCCGCAAGTGACTCATCTGCTTCTTTTCGGGAAATTTGCTCCTCCAATTCCACAAGCCGCTGCTCAAGCTCTTCTTCTGATCGGCTTCTATCCAAATCAATCGCCAAAATATAGATGGACTGGGCTAAATGATCAAAAACAACTGCATCTTCATACACCATGAAGTGAATATCCGGCATGCCGATTTCGTCTTTAAGTTCCAAGCCGATTTGTGCGTACTGACGAATCGCATCATACCCTACATATCCAATTGCACCCCCGTAAAAAGGAAATGGCAGCTCTAAATCTAACTTTGGAAGGGATGATTGCAATGTTTGGAGTGGCAGTCCTGTTTCTTCCTTCATAACAGTCCCATCAGTAGAAACGACCATCGCTTTGTCAGAGGAGCCGACCACTTCCATGATTGGATTTACACCGATAAACGAGTAACGCCCTTGTTCACTATGCTTTAGGGAACTCTCAAGTAAGAACTTTTTCACACCTTCCAACCGCAAAAATACAGTAATCGGCGTCAATACATCACCATTCAATTTTGTCATTTTAAAATTTACATTCTTCGTTTGCATTTTTCATTCCCCTCTCTATTTTTCAATACAAAAAGCCCCCAATAAATGCATGTATCTGCATTTATTGAGGGCGATAATAACCGCGGTGCCACCTCGAATTAGGACCCCTTAACGGGTGCCTTTCTCATTCAGGCACGGGAACAATTCCGATGCCCTATCCATATAACGGCGGAAAACCGTGTTTCCCTACTATATTTTCAGGAAACCACTCACAAGTCCATTCAGTCTAAGCTTTCGCACCGGATTCCCACCATCACCGGTTCTCTGTTCCGAAATCATTAGACTTACTCTTCTTGATCAACGTTTTTGTACATATTTTATTTTTCGAATTGTCTAGCTACAGTCGCCAGCCCCTCGAGGTCACAAGCCAATCGCTTCGGAAGGCAAAAGACGCCTTCTGTCAGCGCTTGTCTTGTGCTTGTCGGAGGCCCGCAGGATGCGGGTCACATCGGCGTTGCCAAAGGACGTGGCGCTCTTAGCTGATGTTCCTTTGTAGGCGCCTTCCGCTTTTCCACGCAAAAAGGCCCCTCATCCAAAGGACGAAGGACCGCGGTGCCACCTTTTTTAGCTGAAAAACAGCTCTCTCAACCTCACGCATGCATATTGATCACACACATGGGGGTTCCCTTGTAACGACGGGATTTTCGCCAAAGCCTACTCCTTACATGAAGGTTCGGTTTGGAAGCTCAGAAGTCCATTCCTCTGTACGTACACACCGGTTTGCACCAACCACCGGCTCTCTACAGTGACACACAGGCTACTACTCTTCATCATTGCCTAATTTTTTATTAGTTGATAATGATAATATTAAAAATATTCGGTAATGTCAACCATTATTTTCCGAGCATTAACCGATGGTTGCCAAAAAGCTTTACAGCGATTGGAAAAAGAAAAGCAATGAGCAGTACATAGCTTCCGGCTGCAATCGCAAATGCACTTGCAGTCAACTGGCCGCTAAAAGCATCACGGACGAACAAGAATAAGTTCATAACCGGCGCCAAATAGAGTGGAAGATTTAAAGTTTCACCAGCAAAAAACATGAATAACATCGGGAATGTAATAATACCGATCACCGGTGTAATATAGTAGCCCGCTTCTTTTACCGAATTTGCCAGCATACTTAAAATCATTTGCACTTCAGCAATGAATATAGCAAACAGGATAATTAACACAAGGCTCATGGTCACAAATTCAGCTGGATTTATAATGGTTGCCAGCCCTTTTTTCAATTCTGTTGTAAAGTTCATGAGTAAGCTTATTACCCCAACGCATAGGAGTCCTGTAAAAATACCGAGCAGTGCAATGGTTAACCATTTTGCGATTAATATTTTCATTGGTTTTACCGGCGTAATAAGAAGTGCTTCAATCGTTTTCTTCTCTTTCTCCCCCGCAAAAAGCTCTGTTGCTGACGGATACGAGCCGTTGGCGATGGCAATAGGAATTAGCAAAGGTATCAAAATAGCGAGCATAAATGATGCTATCGCATTATCTTCATCTTTCGTCGCTTTTGCTTCAATCTGGAAAACTTCGACCACACTGCTGTCAATATTTTGTCCCGCTAGACGAAGTTGAACAGTATCTTGCTGCCATTTGGTGAATGCTGCCATGGCTAAAGTAGATGCCTTGGAAGAATCTTGGCTGCCCGGATCGAAGATGATTTTAACTGGGACTGTTTCCTGTAATTCAAGTTTCCCTTTCCATTCAGGATCGAGAGCGAGCCCAATCTGAACCTCTTTATTTTCGACTGCTTTTTGTACATCACTATAGGTTTCAATCGTAAAAGTCGGCAAATAGGTACCTATCTGTGCAAGCAATTCTGAATCTGTACCTGATTCGACCGCCATCGTAAACTCATCTTCATGATCGGAAGTTAGAATTTTATCATAGAAAATGGTCAGCCCAGCCATCATCAAAATTGGAAAAAGTACTAGCAACGTAATGCTTCGTTTATCCCGAAGAACATCTTTCATTTCTTTTAAAAAAATTGTTTTAAACATATAGATCACCCCTGACAACTTTAGATGTGAATAAATAGTTGAGATCGCGGCTGTTTTCTTGTGCGTAAAGCTCTTCAAGACCGCCCTGATAGACCAACTGGCCTTTATGGATCATAATGACATCTTCACAAAGCTGAGCAATTTCGTCCATAATATGAGTGGAAAACACAATCGTTTTCCCTTCACTTTTATACTGGTAAATGAACTCTCGGAAAATGTTTGAAGAAGTAATATCAAGCCCTGTCGTTGGCTCATCGAACAGGACAATATCCGGATCATGGATAAGCGTACGTGCAATCGCAACTTTTTGTTTCATACCTTTAGAGAAGCCTTCCACTTTTCGATCCAAGTACTTCCGCATGCCGAACCGCTTCGCAAGCATTTCTATTTGATTTTTAATATCATGTGATGTCATCCCGTACAGGTTGCCGAAATACTCTAAATTCTCACGTGCTGTCAATCTATTATACAAGCCAGTTTCTGACCCAAAGAGGACACCCAACCGTGAACGCACCCGCTCTTTATGTTCAAAAATATTCTGGCCTTCGAGCGTGACCGTCCCTTCATCTGGTTCAATTAACGTGCAAAGCATGCGAAGCAACGTCGTTTTTCCAGCTCCATTTTCTCCAATCAAGCCGACAACATGCCCTTTTTTAATGTCCAGTGAAATATAATCGACGGCTTTTACTATTTGCTTTTTATCTTTAAATTGTTTGGAAACCTTATCAACAACAATCATGCCGTTCATCTCCTTATCCGTGATTCTTAATTGTATTGTAAGACTAAACCTCATCTTCGTCTGCCATCCGGTCGCGAAAAGGGAGTTACATGTCGCGAATGGGGCGAAAAACTTCATCAGCGGCTTTTACGAAAATGTTTTATAATATGGAATAGTATGGTAAAAGGAGACGTCATCGGATGATCAAAGTGGGTATTGTGGATGACAGGGACATTGACCTTGATAAATTGAAGTTTATTTTAGAAGGCGAAGAGGATGTTAAACTTATTTTTGCCACAACAAATCCTGAAGAAGCTTATAAAGAGATACAAAAAAACGAAATTGATTTATTAATCGCGGATATCGAAATGCCAGGGATTTCTGGATATGAACTCGCAGACTTGATTCAGACACACGGGCTGCTCATTACGGTCATTTTTGTCACAGCTAAAAGTGGGTACGCAGTCCATGCCTTTGAGCTGAATGTTCATGATTATATTTTAAAGCCGTATAAAAAGGAACGATTACTGCAGGCGCTCAATAAATACAGGGAAAAACAGCATGCCGGCAACCTGACAGGAAGGCTTATCCTTAAGCAAAAAGGACATATTGAAATGATCCCGAAAAAAGATATCATTTTTGCGGAACGTACTGGCCGTTCAACAACCATACATACAATCAATGATACATATGAAGCATACTTAACAATGAATGAACTCGAAGGAAGCTTGCGCGAGAATAATTTCATCCGCTCACACCGCTCGTTCCTTATTAATTTGCACTATGTAAAAAGCTTTTCTATTTATACAAAAAAGTCATATAGCGTCTCTTTTGAAGGCACGAAGCAAATCGCGATGCTGACGAAAGAGAAAATGGATTATTTACAAAAATATTATTTTTGAGGTGTGAAGCCCTTGATCATGCTCATTCCATGGATTGTTGCCATTGTGTGGACAGCTTCGATAAACAGTCTTATGATGACGGGCCTGCTTGTACCAGGAGCAATATGGCAGCTGTTTGAATTTAATAGAAAACCAGTTCCTTGTTCTTGGAAGGTCATTACTGCCGGGATGCATTCATCTTGGTTATTAGCTGCCATTTTAACAGATTCACCTTACATAACAGTTGGATTATTATTGCAGCTTGGGGCATTGAAGTTCATGTCTTTAAGTTTCCGCTCAGAGATGGATAAAAATAAGGCGATGATTGGAAACTATGAGCAGCAAACAAACTTATTACATGAGCTAAGACAGCAGCGACATGATTTGCAAAAGTATACGGCCGTACTTCAGCATACGGAAAATATAGATACATATAAAAATGAAATTCGTGATCGCTATACGGAAATAGATGACTTATTACGAGGGGAATCCAATGTCGGGGCGGGCGTTCTTTTTTCCTATCATGACCAAGCGCGGGACAAAGGGATTTCGCTGGACTATCATATACAACAAGCTGTATCCGGTCTTCCCCTTTCTGACTATGAACTTGTGTCTTTTATTAGTAATATGTTAACAAATGCGCTGGAAGCTGCTGAAGAATATCAAACTAAAACGAAAAAGCAGGCAGAAATTGTCTTCCATAGCAGGAAACAAACCGGCTTTTGGATCATTACTTGTAAGAATCATACCATGCCACTCGAAAATGAGACGATCGAACGAATCTATACAAAACGGGCACACACAACAAAGGGTGGAAGCCACGAAGGTATCGGAACACAGCAAATCATGCGGATAGTGAAAAAGCATCATGGTGTTCTTGATTTTATTGCAGCCGAAAACAATTTTACATTAAAAATTAAAATTCCTGATATGCAAAACGGGGGTTAACAACTTGGAAAATAATCAATGCGATGAGCAGACAGTCGTAGAAACATGTCTTTTAGCTGGCAGGATTATGATGCAAAGCGGTGCAGAGACATATCGTGTGGAAGATACGATGTTGCGTATGGCTTCATCATGTGGCTTGCCGGAAAGCCAGAGCTTCGTGACGCCTACAGGAATCATTTTTTCATTGGAAGGCCTAAACCCCACTCATTTTGTCCGGATCAGTGAACGGGGCACGGATTTAGAGAAAATTGCAAAAGTAAACGACATTTCCCGAAGAATGGCGAGCAAGGAACTAACAGCTAGAGAGGCTTTTTTAGAGCTAAAAAACGTGGACGAAGCGAATCTGTCATTCCCAATCTGGCTTCAGATTATTGCAGCAGCTCTTGCAAGCGGTAGTTTTTTGATTATGTTCAAAGGTAATTGGTCAGATTTCACACCTGCATTGCTCGTCGGCGGTACAGGTTTCTCAATACTTCTGCTTACTCAACATTCTACAAAGGTAAAATTATTCGCCGATTTTTCGGCAGCGTTTGTTATCGGGCTGTTGGCGCTGTTTATGGTGAAAGCCGGTTTCGGCCTTGAGCTTGATTTGATTGTCATCGCGTCAGTTATGCCGCTTGTACCAGGGCTCTTAATTACCAATGCCATCCGCGATCTCATGGCAGGCCATTTCGTATCGGGCGTCTCCAAAGGAGCAGAAGCCTTTTTAACTGCATTTGCGATAGGCGCGGGAGTGGCTGTCGTGTTTTCGTTATGGCTATGATAATTGCGGAAGGAGATTGCCTATGTCTTATTTTCTTACCCATCTAATATTAAGCTTCATCGCAGCCACAGGCTTCGGAATCATTTTTAACGCACCAAAGAAATCCTTGGTTCAATGCGGGCTCGTTGGGATGATCGGATGGATTGTCTACATCGTGATGTCTGATGCTGGTGTAGATGTTGTCCAGGCCGCCTTCTCTGGAGCTTTTACCGTTTCGTTGATTGGGCATGTGATGGCAAGACGTTATAAAACACCAATCATTATTTTCATTGTGGCAGGCATTATCCCCCTCGTACCTGGGGGATCTGCCTATGATGCGATGCGCCACGTCGTCAGTAATGATTATTCTGGTGCCATTCCGCTTGCAACGAAAGCTTTTATCATATCAGGAGCGATAGCCATGGGACTCGTGTTTGCGGAGGTGTTTGTGCAATTCGTGTTGAAAAGTGTAAGATACTTAATGAACAAACTCTCCAGCGGATAACTGGAGAGTTTGCTCTTTTATTTCTTGTTTTGATCCAATCTTCCTTTGAAATTTACCCGGTAGTTAATATAGTTGATGATCAAACCGAGGATCATGCCAACCGCGATTACAATATAGCCGACATTCGTTTGCACTTTCAAGCCATACCAAAGAACAGCTATGTATAAAAATACTACGAGAATACGAATTAAAAAATATTTTTTCATTATTAAACCTCCCGTTTCTTCATGGCTTAACTAGCTTTACAGCCATAAGCATGGCGATCGAGATAAGGATTGTACATCCCACCCATAACCACGCCATTTTCATATTACCAGATTCAATGGCGACATAGATGGCCGTTGGAATCGTTTGCGTTTTACCAGGAATATTTCCGGCAAACATTAGTGTAGCTCCGAACTCACCGAGCGCTCTCGCAAAGCTTAAAATGCCTCCTGAAATGATTGCTTTAAAAGACAGCGGTATTGTAACATACAAAAAAGCCAACCAATGTCCGGCCCCATCGACGAGTGCTGCTTCTTCAATATCTTTATCCACACTTTCAAACCCAGTCTTCGCAGATTGGTACATGAGCGGAAGTGCCACTACCGACGAGGCGATCACAGCGGCCCACCATGTGAACATGACTGGCTTGTTAAAAAACCATTCTATCACTTGTCCAAACGGACTATTTTTACCAAAGGCAAAGATTAATAAAAACCCAATTACTGAAGGTGATAATACTAAAGGCAACAGAATCGCCGTTTCTACAATCGTTTTTCCTTTAAAATCAGTTTGCGCCATAAATCTGGCTACTAAAACTCCAAAAACCAAAACGATTAAACCAGAAATACACGCAACTTCCAGTGATAATTTTATCGGAGACCAAAAATCAGTTGCCATTATTCTTCCAATCCTTTAAAACCATACTTTTTCAGAACGGTTAGCGCCTCTTCACTTTGTAAATATTGATAAAAAGTCGTGGCTTCATCCTGATATTTGCTGGTCTTTACAATGCCAAGTGGGTAAACAATTGGTTCATGCATTTTTTCGTCAATTGCCGCTGCGATTCTTACTTTATTGGATGAAAGTGCATCCGTCCTATATACGATCCCTGCATCCACATTGCCTGATTCAACATATGTAAGTACTTGCCGGACATCCTTTGTGTAAACCAATTTCTTGCTGACCGCTTTCAAGACACCTTCAGCTTCCAACGCTTCCTCCGCGTATTTCCCGGCAGGTACTGAGTCTGGAGTACCAATGGCCAGTTTATCTATCCCCAGTAAATCCGCCAACGACTGAATAGTCTCGCTCGATTCAGCAGGAACAATGAGCACGAGATCGTTCCCTATCAATATTGTTGAGTTCTGTTTTTCAATTAGACCTTCATTAACTAGTTCATCAAATTTATCGACTGCTGCTGAGAAGAATAAATCGACGGGAGCCCCTTGAGAAATCTGCTGCTTTAAGGCTCCTGACCCGCCAAAATTATAAAGGATTTTTGTATTTGGATGGTCTTTTTCAAAAGTATTTTTTATTTCACCTAGAGCTTCCTGTAAACTGGCGGCCGCTGAAATGGTCAATTCTACTTTTTTATTCGCGGGCTGACAAGCTGTCATTAAAGTCATCAACAAAATTAATATTAATATTAACCTAAAACCTTTCAATGCCTGCCATCCTCCCAATAATCTACTGATTCTACTATAAAGGAATCTACAGGAAATGTCATAATAAAAACCGACCCTTGGAAGAGTCGGCTTCATCAATTTATTCTTTTTCACTTGGAATTGCACAGTTGCCATCTACACAACTCGCATCATCGGCATCTCCAGATAAATCCTGAAGAACAGGAGCGGCATTTTCTTCCTGCCATACTTTTTCAAGTGCTCCGAGAAACGTTTCAGGGGGCTGAGCACCGGAAATCGCGTATTTTTGATTGATTACAAAAAACGGTACGCCACGCACTCCAATTTGCTGGGCGGTATTTTCATCATATCGTACGTCATCAGCATAAGCCTGTTCATCGTTAAGAATGCCGGTTGCTTCTTCTCGCTCAAGTCCCGCTGTTGCAGCAATATCCGCGAGTGTATCTTTGTCACTTAAATTCTTCGATTCTGTAAAATAAGCATATAGTAATTTCTCCGTGAGCTCGCTATCCTTACCTTTTGTCTTGGCGAAATGTACGAGCCTATGTGCATCAAACGTATTCGTTGGTTTCATATTGTCAAAATTGAACGTCAAGCCGACGCTTGCAGCTTGCTGACCAATTCCTTCGTTCGTTCTTTTAGCTTCTTCTACACTCATGCCATATTTAGCCGCGAGTACTTCATGGATTTTTTGATTGCTGTCCTTTGGAGAATTCGGGTCTAGTTCATAGCTTTTAAATTCCACTTCCACTTGATCGCGATGAGGAAAATTCGATAGCGCTTCTTCAAGCCGACGTTTCCCTATATAGCAAAACGGACATACAAAATCAGACCATACTTCTATTTTCATCTCTACACCTCGTTTTTACTTTCTTTTATAACCTTTTAGCATCATAGCTGCCAAGAACACGGACATGATGGCCGTATGTTTCCAAAATGGCGATAGCTTTTTTCAAGTTGTCCTCTTCTATACCCAGTGCCGCTTCAATGAAAAATCGATATGTACCTAATTTTTTCTTCGTTGGTCGTGATTCGATCCATGTGAGGTTGACTCCGAGCGATGAAAAAACGTTTAAGATAATCGCCAGCAAGCCGGGACGGTCTTCAGTAGGCGTAATCAAAAGCATCGATTTAGACACATTCCGTACTTCATTTTGAAGTTTTGAAACGATTAGAAATCTCGTTGAATTGCATTCATGATCGTGGATATCTCTTTTTGCAATGTCCAAATCAAATGTTTTTGCAGCCCATTCAGACGCTACTGCACCAACATCCTCCCTGCCCTCTATCCGAACAGACTCAGCCGCATTTGCGGTACTGCTGTAATGCTTGGTTTCGGCTTGTATTTCCTTCGTGAATTTTCTGCACTGGGCCAATGCGGGCGGAATCGACCATATTTCCTTTATAGTTTCCAAACTTGCCCCTTTTACCATCAATAAATGTAATTTAACAGGTAGAATGGCTTCCCCTTCGATCCACACATCGTAATTCACTAAACCATCGGTTGTCATCGTAATTGTGCCTTCGATTGCATTTTCAATCGGTACAATTCCTTTTTCCACTTGCTGCTCATCTACCGCTTCGAGCACGTCCACTATATTCCCATACGGGATCGGCTCAATATCTGTATTTGAAAAATAACGCATTGCCGCTTCTTCTGAAAAAGTTCCTCTAGGTCCTAAATAAGCTACTTTCAAAATGAACAAACTCCTTTTTATCTACTTCGAATTCTCAAAATTATAATATAATTCGAAGAAAAAGGACAGTAAAGCAGCTGAAAAATCGCTTCGGCTAATCCCCTGCTGCTTTGCGACGTGGTGAACATAAACTTGCTTGAATAAAGAGCACATAAAAAGGACAGCAATAGCTGCCCTTCCACAATTACTTATTCAACGCTTCCGTCAATGGAGGCACGATTTGTTTTTTACGAGATACAACACCTTTAAGCACCGCTTTATTATCATCTAGCGTCACATTGAATGCTTGCTCAACTGTTTTTGCTGCTTGGCCGACTGCGATTGCAGTTGAATCGTTCGTCAAAATATCCGTAACGACAAACAAGAATAAATCGAGTTTTTTCTCAGCAACGAGCTGTGATAATGCCTCTTCAATTTCTGCTTTTCGTCCAAGTACTTCCTCAACACCAATCGCATTCACTTGGGCGATTTCTACTCTTGCATTGCCCATTTTGAATTCTTTTGCATCCAGTGAAAGCAGTTGGTCAACTGTTTTACTGCTTACGTCCGCTCCAGCTTTAAGCATATCGAGTCCATAAGCCTCTGCGTCCACGCCAGCAATTTCTGCTAGTTCACGAGCAGCTGCAATGTCTTCTTCCGTACATGTTGGCGATTTAAACAATAAAGAATCTGAAATGATGGCGGATAGCATAAGCCCTGCCATTTGTTTACTGATTTCTAAATTATTTTCCTTGTAGATTTTTTTCAAAATGGTTGCAGTACAGCCAACAGGCTCAGCACGGAAATATAGCGGGTCAGTTGTTTCAAAGTTTGCGATTCTGTGATGGTCAATCACTTCTACCACTTGTACGAGACCAATATCGTCCGCACTTTGCTGACACTCGTTGTGGTCAACTAAAATGACTTTATTCGTTTCGTCCGCAACTGTCGCGACTTGACGTGGTGCTGTTGCTTGAAAATAATCTAAAGCAAACTGCGTTTCACCGTTTACTTCTCCGAGACGTACAGCTTCCACATTTAATCCAAGCTTTGTCTTTACATCTGCATAAACGATTGCTGAACAAATTGAATCCGTATCAGGGTTTTTATGCCCAAAAATAAGAATTTTCTCCATGATTCGTCTCCTTGCTATATGTAATTGAAGGAGAGACCCCCTTCGCTAGCTCTATTTTAGCATAAAAAATGAAGTCAATTAATGTTACAATTATATTAATGGGAGGCGTACATATGAAAAAGTATTTAATCATCTTATTTCTATTAACTTTCACTATTATCATTTCTGGTTGTAATAAGGATAAACCAAAACCGGAAAATCGATTTGCTGAATATGTAAAGCTATGGAACGATCAAAAGTTTGACAAGATGTATGATTACCTATCAGCAGAGGCACAAGCAACAATTTCAAAAGAAGATTTTACGAATCGTTACACAAAAATATATGAAGACTTAGAGATAAAGAATCTAGTTGTACAATACGAAAAGCCGGAAGATTTAGAGGACACAAAAGAAGAACAGGTCAAACTCCCTTTTTCAGTAAAAATGGATAGTCTTGCTGGAGAGATTGCCTTTGATCACGAAGCTGAACTTGTAAATGAAGAAATTGATGAAACAAAAAATTGGTTTCTGAATTGGGACACGACTTTTATTTTCCCCGAACTACAAGAAGGGGATAAAATCTCGCTTCCTACTACATCAGCTAAACGGGGCAGTATTATAGATATCAATGGTAATGGACTTGCCGAAAACGGGATTGCAATCGAAATCGGTTTGGTTCCTATTGAAATGAAAGACCAAGAAAAAGAGATTATCAAAAAAGTATCGAATTTATTAGGAGTTAGCACTGAACAGATCGAAAAAGCATTAGGAGCCTCATGGGTTCAGCCTGAACACTTTGTTCCGATTAAAGTGATTGCAGAGAATGACAAGGAGTTGCGTGAACAATTGGGGAAAATCCCAGGTGTCCAACGGAAAGAGGTTGAAGCAAGGGTGTATCCATTAGGAGAAGCTGCTGCTCATTTAACCGGGAATGTTGGAGCAATCACGGCAGACGAATTGGAAAAGAATAAAGGCAAGGGCTATTCAAGCACCGATCTAATCGGAAAAAGAGGATTGGAAAAAGTACTTGAAGACCGCTTAAGAGGAGAATCCGGTGTTAAAATTGTCATCAATAAAGAAGATGGAACTGAGGTTGTCCTTGCCGAAAAGTCTGTGAAAGACGGTGAAGACGTCCAGCTGACAATTGATGGCACTATTCAACAAATGATTTTCGATGAACTTGGCGGCAAGCCTGGAACGGCTTCAGCTTTGAATCCTCTGACAGGAGAGACACTCGCCTTAGTGAGCAGCCCAAGCTATAATCCGAACACCCTTACTTTAGGTGCAACGAATGAACAGTGGAAATCATTGCAAGAAGATAAGAACAATCCGTTATTGAACCGATTTAATTCAACCTTTGCACCTGGATCCGTGATTAAGCCAATTACCGCTGCCATCGGATTAAATGAAGGTACGATTGATTGGCAAAAAGCATTAAAAATTGATGATTTAACATGGAAAAAAGATGAATCATGGGGTAACTACAGGGTAAAAAGAGTATCTAATCCAGGAGTACCAATCGATTTAGAAAAAGCATTGATTTATTCGGACAATATTTATTTTGCACAAACGACCCTTGAGCTTGGCAAGGATAAATTTATTGCTGGGTTGAAAGATTTTGGCTTCGAAGAGGAATTATCTTACTTATTTCCAATGGAGACATCAACGATTGGAAACATCAACTCAGAGATGGCTTTAGCTGACTCAAGCTATGGTCAAGCCCAGGTAGAAATGAATGTTCTGCATTTGGCAAGCACCTATACACCGTTCATAAATAAAGGCAATATGATTAAACCAATATTGCTGGCTAGTGAAGAACATGGCCAAATTTGGAAGGAAAAGCTTGTCAATGAAGAACAAGCAGGAAAATTAAATACAGCACTTAGAAAAGTTGTTGAGGATCCACACGGAACCGCCCGAGGTGCTAGAATCCAAGGATTCCCCCTCGCAGGCAAAACTGGTACAGCTGAGCTTGCGAAAGAAAAGCAAGGTGAAAAAGGTAAAGAAAATGGCTGGTTCGTAGCCTACAATCCCGAAAAACCAGAACTATTAATCGCGATGATGGTTGAAGGAGTAGAAGAAAACGGCGGATCCGGGCTAGTCGTTGAGAAAGTAAAAAATGTATTTAATAAAATAAGGCCATAATTTATGGTGATCAATAGGACCCACGTAACTTTAGTTACGTGGGTCTTTACAATTCGTTCATACAGATGAACGTTTGCAAGCCGATTACTAGGATATTCGGCCAATTATAGTGGTATTCGTGCTACTCGAGGGCATATTCGAGCCACTCACCAGCATATTCGAGCCACTCACTGGCATATTCGAGCCACTCACGAGGATATCCAAGCCACTCACTGGCATATTCGAGCCACTCGCGAGCGTATTCAAGCCACTCACGAGCATATTCGAGCTACTCACGGGCATATTCGAGCCACTCACCAGCATATTCGAGCCACTCAGGGGTATTCGAGCCACTCACGAACATATAGCCTCTTGTCAACCGTTAATGGTTTGTCTCGTGATAAAGTTATACACTGCGCCAACCATTCCGGCGTGGTTGGAGAGTTTTGCGAGGACGATTTCCGTATTTTTGTAAAAGGAAGGCTGCAAGTACTTTTGAACTTCGCCTTGGACTTCCTGCAAAAATTGCTCACCCCTTGCCGTAATCCCTCCGCCGATAATGACTTTTTCGGGGTTGAAAATGTATATAAGATTGGATATCCCAATGGCTAAGTGCTTGAAGAATATTTCTACCGCTCGTTTAATCTCTGCATCTCCCTCATCATATAACGCAAAAATTTCTTTTCCTGTCCAGTCACGTTTTTCTTTATATTCATTAACAAGGTTAATTAATCCGGAAACAGATGCAACACTTTCGAAAGGTTTTCCTTCTACAAGCATATATCCCCACTCACCTGCACTGAAGGAATGTCCTGAAAACATTTTCCCATCAATGACGATCGCGCCGCCAATTCCAGTGCCCACAGTTAAGGCGATAAAATCATTCACATCATGGCCACCAAGCCACTGCTCGCCAAGGGCAGCACAATCGACATCATTTCTGACTTCAACTGGCAATCCGAGAGCTTCGCTAACAAGTTTCTTCACTTCTACCCCAGTATAATTGGGAATGGTATCACCTGCGCCAACAATCATTCCTGTGTTGATATCCACTTGGCCTGCAGTACTGATGGCAACTCCAGCCACCCGATGACTTTCAATGATTTTTTTGCCCATCTCAATGACTTTTTCAATAATAGAAGGACCGCCGCGATATGCCTCTGTGTCCATTAACTCACTGGAAATAATATTGCCTGCTTCGTCCACAAGCCCATATTTAATTTGCGTTCCTCCGATATCAAATGCTAAATATTGCTTCATTTCGCATTAATGCCTTCTGCAAATGATTTTGTGATCAACTGTGGCCTTGATATGGCACTTCCTACAACAATCGACCAAGCCCCTAATTCCAGCATTTTACGTGCTTGTTCTGGCGTGTTGATCCGTCCTTCTCCGATAATTGGGATAGGCGAAGTTTTACAAAGCTGTTCAACTAAATCGAAATCAGGTCCATCTAGTTTTGGGCTATCCGCTGTATAACCAGAAAGTGTAGTTGAAATCATATCAACTCCACATTCAATCGCATATTCTGCATCTTTTATCGTGGCAATATCAGCCATCACTAGTGTGTTGCTTTGCTTGTGAATAAACTGAACCAAATCCTTTAACGTTTCCCCATTCGGTCTTTTGCGAATCGTAGCATCCATGGCAATGACGGCAGGTTCGACCTCTAGCAGTTCCTTCACTTCTTTTAGTGTCGCTGTGATAAAAATTTCACTATCCGGATAATCTCTTTTCACTAGGCCAATGACCGGAAGTCCTGTTTCCTCTTTAATAGCGGCCACATCTACGGCAGAATTACTTCTAATCGCTACTGCTCCTCCTTCCTTAGCTGCCTTAGCCATCTTCGCCATAATATATGAACTATGGAGCGGCTCATGTTCAAGGGCTTGACATGATACGATTAAATTTTTATGTATGCTTGAAAAAAAAGATTGACGGTCCATGTACTCATCTCCCTATAGTTGTAATAAAATAAAACACCAAATTCCAAAAGTAAAAATACTTTTGGAATTTGCATTTTTAACTCTGTTTTAAGACTTTAACCAATCCAGCGTAAACGTCCCGAATTGGATATCCATCTTATTCCAATCATTAATATCATTCAAACGTTCATAAAGGATACCAATTTCTCCGTTTGCAAGAACTGTTAAGCATGAATATCCATAATAGCCGTCTTCAATCACTTTGCTATATGGCCATGTTTTTCCGCCATCCTCACTTAAGCGGACCGTTCCTTTTATTCTCGTTTTTTCGTCCGCTGGATTTGAGAATAGGACACGTACTTTCCCATCCCCTTGATCAGGATAAAGCACAACACTTGATTGGCAAATGGGGTCTACCAAGGTTTCATCAAATGTCACTTCGCCCCAAGTTTCCCCGCCATCCGTGCTTGTTGTCACAGCTGTTCTTTGTAAGCCATAATGGTTTCTTAAATAGTATTTAAGCTCACCTGTAGGCAGTTGAATGACTTGAGATTCCGTCAAAAATTGTTTCTCTTCAGAAATTGTTTCAGCGGAAAGGATTTCACCATCTAATTCACGTCCATCATTCGGAGATTCTCCGCGCTGCCACGTAGCACCATGATCGTCACTATATATGCAAGCACATGATAATTTTCCCGCTTCATTTGAAAAATAGATTGGGAGCACTAAGCGTCCCGCTTTTTCTCCATGCTGTAATTGAATACCACATCCAGGTCCAGAACCAATAAAACGCATCCATTCTTCCTTAACCATACCGTTTAATTCTCTTGGTTCTGACCAAGTAAGCCCATCGTCTTCACTTTGAATGATTTGTAAAAATGAAGTTCTTGCTTCAAGCAAGCTTTCATTCGGATCAATGCCTTTTTTAAAATACATATTGCCGGCTGCTTGACCATCCTTAAAAACGTATCCTTCTTTATCTACTGTATAAGCTGTTTCGTTATTTTCCGCGTCATAAACCTTCCCATCTTCTGCTAGAAAATAAACAGTGCCCGCATCGTCAAATAATTTTCTGCGTCCATCTGAATCAAAACCGACTCCCGTCTCACTCGCCCAAAGACCGATTCCGCCTGGTGTATGCATGAAAAGCATAAAGATCGTGCCTGTTTCTTTATCTTCTACAAGTGACGTATCAATCGCTGCTGCTCCGTCCAATCCTTCTCCGGCATAAGCAACGAGCTTTTGAATCGGTCCCCACGTCTTTCCATTATCTTCACTGCGTCGAATGCTCACATCAATTTTATTCGGGTTGTCTCTTTGGTCTACAATTCTTGCATCGATCCCAGCGATAACTGTTCCTTTAGATGTTGTAATCATAGATGGAATTCGATATGCTTTTGAACCGGCAAAACCAGGATAATAAACCGCTTCCGTTTTAATATTTGGCATGCTGCAAATCTCCCTATCATTTAGATTGAATACATTAGAAAAAGGTTGTCCCGCCAGTGCAATGCACCGTGGGACAGCCTTCCATTATTGTTTACCTTGTAAAAGGTCAGTAACTAAAGGTGCTTTATCTAGCTCTTCAAGAAGCTCTTTACCACCGTTTTTCATCCAATTTTCAACATATTTATCCCACTCTTTGTCGATATCTACTTCTCCGACAATGGCTTTCATTCTAAACTCATCAACAATTGTGTTCAGCTGACCGCTATAACGTTTTTCAAGTTCTTTCAGTTTTGTTTGATTTAAAAGATCCCATTTATACGGACGAATTAACATTTTTTCTTTAACATCTTCACGAGCATAAAACTCATCTTTTAATTTCAATGTGTACTCAGAATTAATCCATTGTACTCTTTCTTTATCATACGTACGGAAGTTGTAAGCCCAGAATCCAGTGTCACCTTCTTCTAAAGATAAACCAGGTTTAACTTTAAGTGCTGACTTATTAGGCTCGCCTTCCCACTCAGAATGTTCGCCAACTTCACCGAACACTGTCCATCTTGCATTATTATCAAAGTTGATATAATCAAACATTTGTAAAATACGCGCTAATTGCTCATCTGTTACTTTCTTTCCAATATAGAAAGAGTCTGCTAAGTTAACAACTGGTAAATATGCTTTAAGACCTTGTTGTCCATCTGGACCAATTTCTGGTGCTGTTGCAAGGATTTTCGCAGTTGAATCAGGGTTTTCTACGATATTTTGTGGAGCGCGTCCTCTTGCCCAGTCATCCATTGCCAAGTATGAAGGTTGTGCAATAAAGTAACCGATTTTTCCAGTTTTGTACTTTTCCCAGCCCATTTTTTCATCTAATGTTGTAAATTCTGGATCGATGATCCCCATCTTATACCATTTTGCCATTAACTTCAGGAACTCTTTATATTTCTCTGATACTTCCATTCTAACTAATTGATCATTCTCGATAAAATTGTATTCAGTACCTAAACCGAAAGCGCCCATAAGTGAAGTTGCCCAGTTTAAGTTATTATTCGCTGGTAATAGACCATACGTATCATTTTTACCATTTCCATCTGGGTCATTAAAAGTGAATGCTTTTAATATTTCCTCTAACTCTTCTATCGTGTAAGCAGATTCAGTAAAGTAAATCTTCTCACGTCCGCCGCTTGGCCCAACCGCTTTCATTTTCCCCGGTGTTTCGAAGCCTAGCTTTTCTAGCCAATCAAGACGTAATGTTGGTCCCCAAGCTAAACCATCTACGTGTGCATATTGTCCAAGCAATTGTAAATATTCATTATCTGAACCTTCTTTTAAATTCATAATTGGTCCAGGCTGATTTTCTTCTAACATTTTCATATAACGTGGTGCATATTTTTCTAGCATTTCTTTAGGAATTGTTCTCGTTAAACCTGAATCAAACATTTCCTGTGCTGTTTGACCACCCGCTGTGAATGAAAATGTGTCAGGTAAGTCCCCAGAAGCAACCATTAAGTTTGTTTGTTCTGCATCCCAAGTATCTACCTTTGTATTTTTGATTTTAACGTTAAATTGCTCTTCTAATCGGTTTTGAACATAGCTTCCATCTTTTGCTTTACCTCTTGTAAAAGATCCTGAAAGATTTAATGCTACTTCTTCCGAGAAATCTCCAGCCTCAGGAAGCGCTGATACATCGACAGGCTCCTCATTATTCTTGCCTGACTTAGAACCGCAGCCCGAGATAACTAATGCAGCTGCCATGAAGGTACCTAAAAACGCGCGTTTTGCTTTTCTCATCTTTCTTCCCCCTCTTATCCTTTGAGTGATCCAATCATAATACCTTTAATAAAATATTTTTGAACGAATGGATATACCAAAACAATCGGCCCAATTGAAATCATAACAGTCGCAGCGCGCACATTAGCTAATAGCAAGTTCCCAGAACCTCCACCTGCTCCAATGGCAGCCGCGTTTTCAGATTGAGATGCATCCATCGCGGTCAACATATCCCTAACAATGATTTGTAAAACGGTTTTCGCATCATCTTGCATATAAACCAATGCGTGGAACCATTCATTCCAGTGGTAAACAGCTGCCCATAGGGCAATTGTTGCAATGACGGGCTTAGATAATGGCAAAATAATTTTTGTCAAAATCGTAAAATAGCCTGCCCCATCCATAATTGCGGATTCTTCAATTCCCTTATCAATGGTCATGAAGTAGTTTCTCATAATTATGATATAAAACACGTTGACAGCAGACGGTAAAATTAGCGCCCATCTCGTATCAAGTAATCCCAAATTCTTAACTAATAAGTAATCTGGAATAATTCCGCCTGAGAAAAACATAGCGATTAAAAAGAAGATTGTGATTGTATTTCGATATGGCAAATCCTTTTTTGATAGAGGATAAGCGGCTAACATCGTGAATGCGACGATTAAAAATGTTCCTGATAAAGTACGAACAATCGTATTTACATATGCTTTCATAATGCTTCCGTAGCTAAACACATATTGATACGCATCTGGAATCCAACTTTCTGGCCATAGATTCATTCCTAGTCCAGATATCTGTTTCGGATCGGAAAATGAAATGACGATCGTTTGCCAGAAAGGATACAATACGACAATCGAAAATAGCGTAAATCCAATGATTAATAGTAGTTCAAATAATGAAAACTTTTTGCTGTTTTGCATGCTCATCCTCCTTTCTACCAAATTCCATGTTCACTTCTTCTGCGAATAATTGCATTCGCGCCTAAAATGAAGATGATGCCGATGACGTTTTTAAACAAACCAACCGCGGTTGCATAATCAAATTGGAATTGCTCCAACCCGCTTCGGTACACATACGTATCGATAATATCTGCTACTTCATATACAAGTGGATTATACAAGTTTAAGATTTGGTCAAAGCCTGCATTCAAGATACCTCCTAGACGAAGGATGAATAGGATGATAACCATTGGCATAATGGAAGGCAATGTAATATGGATCATTTTCTTAAATCTGCCTGCTCCATCCATATCAGCGGCTTCATAAAGTGCCGGATCAATCGATGCGATGGTTGCTAAATAAATAATCGCTCCGTATCCAATTTCCTTCCAAATATCGGTGAGTATTAGGACAGGGATAAAGAATATTTTACTTGCTAAAAAGTTAACTGGATCTCCGCCAAAAGCTGTAATGATGAAATTGACGACTCCTCTTTGCGGAGAAAATACTTCGATAACCATTGCCGATAAAATAACCCAAGACATGAAATGCGGTAAGTAGGAAATCGATTGCGTCACTTTTAGGAATTTTTGATTACGAATCTCATTTAGCAAAATTGCAAAAATGATTGGCGCTGGGAATGCGATTACAATTTTTAAAATACTGATCAGCAGCGTGTTCTTTAACGCTCTTATAAACATGAAATCTGTAAACAATCTTTTAAAGTGCTCAAAGTTATTAAATGGACTATCCCAAATACCAAGTCCCGGTGAAAAGTGTTTAAAGGCGATAATCACCCCATACATTGGGAGATAGTTAAAAATAAATAGCATAATTGCGGGAAATAAAAGCATGATATAGAGCAATTTCATTTTTTTCATTTGTTCCCACTTGGATTGTTTTACACTTTTTACTTGCGTTAAAGATTCCTTTTTAGGATTCTTCGTATTTAAGGCAGTTGCTCTTGTTGACAATATTTTCCCTCCTTATCTCCAAACGAAGAGATTTAAGCGTAAACCTTCATTGCACTTTCAATTTCTTCGTTAAGTTTTTTCAAGTCTTCCCAGTGCTTCTCTTCCACGGGCAATAGCGGTAAACGCGGTGCTCCCGTTTCAACGCCTCTTAAACTTAAAATTGCTTTCGTAGCGCCATAAAGTGAAGGATAGCTCAATAGTTTCGTAATGATAGCATTGATTTTATCTTGTAATGCTTGTGCTTTTTCGATTTCACCCTGCTTAAAGTAAGTATCCAATTGACAGAATAGCTCAGGCATTACTCCATATGTACCGCCAATTCCGCCATCTGCTCCCATCATTCTTCCACCTAAGTATTGCTCATCTGGCCCGTTATAAACGATAAATTCTTTTCCGCCATTCGCTTTAAACTGTTGAAGTTCAAATACGCTTTCGCCAGACATTTTAATGCCAATGACTTTCTCCTGGGCAGCCATTTTCTTAAATAAAGATTGTGTTAAATGGAAGCCTGTTGTTTGTGGAATGTTATAAATAATAAACGGTAGAGATGTGCTATCAATCATTTCTTGCCAATGTTTCTCTACGGAATTTTCTGATAATCGATAATAAATTGCTGGAACAGCTGAAATTGCATCTGCACCCCATTTTTCCGCATGAACTGCAAGCTCTACACTCTCTCTAGTAGAGTTGGCACCGACATGCACAATGATTGTCAGTTCTTCACCAACCTCTTTCATCACTGCCTCTAGCACTTTTTTTCTTTCTTCAGCATTTTGAAGAATCCCTTCGCCGGAACTTCCCCCGACATATAATCCTTTCACGCCTGAATCTACATAATAACGTGCTAGCTTTTTTACTCTTTCCTCACAAACGTCTCCGGCCTCATCATAGGCAGAATACATTGCAACAAATACACCTTTAAACTTGTCCAAATCCCAAGCTGACATAAATCTCATCCTATTCTTTGTTTAATTTGAACCTAGCGATTTCATCATACTATGGTCATACCACCTTAAGTATGAGTAAATGAAATTACCACACTTTTTTCCAGTTGATAAAACTTTTTCCAAAGTGTATTATGGTCCTACCAGCTATATGATGGTATAACCACTTCGGTTTTGTTAGCGTCTACAACATTTAAATTAAACGCTTTCAGATAAAATGTCAATCTATTTTTTAAAAATTTATTTAATAGCTTCATGTACTAACTTTGATTAATTGTATATTATATTTTTAATAGTCCTAATATATACGACAGGAGAGAAAATCGTGCTACTGCGCAAACAAACATTGGCAGAAGTTGTGAGTGATCGAATAAAAACTTACATTTCTGAAGAAAAATGCCTGCCTGGGGATCGCCTGCCTTCTGAAAAAGAAATGATCAATATGCTTGGTGTAAGCCGAACCATAGTTAGAGAAGCGTTAAAAACCCTCCAATCCCAAGGGATTATCGAGATTAAGCAAGGAAGCGGAATTTTTGTTAAAGAAATAAAGCTTTTAAGTTTGTTTAAAAAAATATCACCATTACTAAAGCTCGATAAAGTAAGATTTAAAGAACTAATAGACACACGAATCATTTTAGAACTCGGTGCCATTGATTTGGCGATAAAAAATTACGATGTAGATCAAATTAAGCAAATGGCCATCTGGAATGAAGCCATTCTTGAAAAAGCAAAAAAAGGTGAAAAGCCTAAAAGTGAAGACTTACATTTTCATAGTGCTTTATTTAATTCCACAGGCAACGAAACTTTTATTCAGCTTTCATCGTTTATCTCAGAATATTTTAATATGAACCATCTAGAGGAAATTGTTAATCTTGATGGTTATATCGTTTCTTATAAGGAACATCAATTGATTATTGACTCAATTATGAGTAAAGACGTGGAGAAAGCAAAGCAAGCAATGAAAAATCATTTGCATCATTTATATGACTTACTGGATGAATGGGAAGAAGAGAATTAAATACATTTTATATAAAAAAATAAGTCGGTGATCGTTTTGAAACCTATTGAAGAAAAAGAAAGATTCACTTTAAGTAAAATAGTTAGTGATAGTTTGCGTCAATATATTGTTGATAACAAATTGACTACAGGTCATAAGCTTCCATCAGAAAGGGATTTGGCGAGTATGCTTGATGTGAGCCGAGTCGTTGTCAGAGAAGCCTTAAGGACTCTAGAGTCAACAGGAATCATTATTATTCGGCACGGAGAAGGAGCTTTTGTAAATACGGACGATTCAAGCGTCATTTTAAATCATTTACTTTTCTTCTGGCAAATGAATAATGAAAAAATTGAAGAACTATTTGAGCTAAGGCAGCTTCTTGAGAAGGCCGCCATTGAGCAAATTATCGAAAAAACGGATATCGGACATTTACAAGAACTCGATCATATCATTTCTGAAATGAGCGAAACAATCGATCCTATTAAATTCAAAGAGTTGGATATTGATTTTCATAGAGGTTTAATTAAGGCAACAAAAAATGAACTCTTCTTGCAATTAACGGATATCATTGTCCAATATTTTGCAAATGTCTCTCATTCTCACATGGACGATGTACAAAGAAATAAAGCGATTAAGGAACACAGACTCATCCTTGAAGCTTTAAAGGACAATGATAAAGATCTCGCACTCCACCTTTTAAGTGAGCATCTACAATATTCGAAGATACACAAAGTCAGTAACTAACCCTTGGATCCTCCTACAAGGGTTTTTTGTATTTAGTTTTAAAACATATGAAAAGGGAAAATGACTTTAACCTACTACCAAGATTAAGAAAGAGGTAAGTAAAGTCTATGAATATAAAAACTTTCCTGTTCACATTCATCCTATTAATAGGATTGCAGCTGTTTTCACCATCCTTATTTAGTGCAAAAGAAAATAACCCTCAAACAAATATCGTCATTTCTTTTGATGGAATGCGCTATGATTTCACCAAGAATTATATGCAGGATGGTACTCTTCCCCATTTTAAAAAAGTAAGGGATTCTGGATTCTTTGCGGAAAACTTCAGGACCATTTACCCTTCCCTTACAGCAACATCCCATGCGGCCATCTCTACTGGAGCATTGCCTGAGAAAACTGGAATGATTAGTAATAATCTTCATAAACCGGGACAAAAAATCAACGAGAAAAATAGCTCATTCTTTTCTCCCCTAGATGTCACCCCTATATGGACTGAAGCGCATAAACAAGGTAAAACATCTGCCACTGTTTTATTTCCAGGTTCTAATCCTGAAGAAGGTAATGAGGCAACTTATTCGGTTTATTATGGAAATACTTGGGCTGAAAGTGCGCTCGAATCATTAACATTTAAACGAGCTGAATCTTGGTCACGGTTGCCAAAAAGCTACAGCCCCGTGAAAGAAGCAACGATGGCAATAAAGCTTAAAAATGATTCGAATTTGAAAGTACATATTTTAGCAGTAGACACTTCGGATAATGGAAAAAGAGATTATGATACTTATTATTTTTCCACGAATAAAAATACAGCATCTGCAGAGATTGTCAAAAAAAATGAATGGGGATCTATAACAATGGATCTTAAAGATCATCCAAACATTGGATTTTGGTTTAAATTAAAAGAAACAAATGGAGATCTCTTACATGCAGAATTGTACAGGACCGCAGTCACCTCAGCCGCCATCCATGGTCCTTCTGGCTTTGAAGAAGATATTTCCTCAAGATTTGGATTTCTCCCCATCCAAGATGATGATAAGGCGCTTGATGAAAACTGGATTACGCGCAAGGAATATGAGGAAATTAGCGAACGTTTTGCTAAGTGGAGTACCGATGTGTCCCTTCATATAAAAGAGCACTATCAACCTGATTTATTAATGTTATATTATCCGCAAATTGACCATGAGGAGCATAAATACTTGCTGGTTGATCCGAGACAGCCTGGGTTTTCCAAGAAAAAATCGAAAAGATATATGAATTATGTTCAATGGTCTTATGAGCTGGCCGACAAATCTCTTGGTGAAGTTTTAGATTCGATGAATGAAAAGGATCGAATTTTCTTAGTTTCCGACCATGGGATGGAGCCCGTCCATAGCAAAATATCACCTAATAAAGAACTAGAGAAAGCCGGATTATTGAAAATAAGTAAAGACGGAAAAATTGATACTGCCTCATCTAAAGCCTATGCGGTGGCGAGCGGAGGAATCGCTCATATATATCTTAATTTAAAAGGACGAGAAAAAGACGGTATCGTTTCCGAAGAAGAACGTTCAAAACTGCAAAGTGAGATTGTCGGGATTTTTAAAGGGATGAAAGTAAAACAAAACTACTTCCAAAAAATAAAAACCATACCATACTTATACAAAGATTGGTGGGACGGTGTTAAAAACAAAGATACCAGCCTTTCCGAAACGGCGACTGCATGGGGAGGAATGGTGAAGGTCCTGACTAATATAAGTGAAAGCCCTTTTGAACAGGTCATTGCAAATGGAAATAATGAAAAAGAAATGTTGGATCACAAAAATGCGGGAGACGTCATGCTTATAGCAGCAAAAGGTTACTATATCGCTCAAGATGACGACAAAACAGTGAATAAGGCTGACGACCTCGGCAATCACGGCGGCGATCCGAAACGCCGTGCACTCCAGCCGATATTTTTTGTGGCGGGGAATGGTTTTCAAAAAGGAACGCTTCGCAATCACATTAGCACGATTGATATTGCACCGACCTTATATGAGCTGATGGAATTAGACGCTCCGAGCTTTATCGATGGAAAACCGATCAAGCAAATTGTCGGCCAACATAAATAAAGTGGGAGAAAAACGAATAGCTATAGGTAAAGCCAGCACGGGGCCATTGCTAGTTGAGTGGATAAATTGATGCTCAAGGGAAATCGAGCGCAGTTCCGTGCCTTGGAGCTAGACAGAGAATTTATCTCAAAAAAAAAAAGCCTTACGCGAAGATTAACTTCGCGTAAGGCTTTCTTTATACGGAAGCCTATGCCTCACAACTGTCCTTGCCTTCTAATTTTCATGTCGTTCGTTTGGATAAACAATCCTACATAAGAAAACCCATCGTCACATACATATTAAAGACTCTGAATTGGCAGGGAGATTGTGGTGCTTATACAGTCTTAATTGATGGAAAACCCGTTAATAGTTGTATGATGCTGGCAATCGAAGGAGTCGATAAGAAAATTACTACGATTGAAGGATTAGAAAAAGCGCCTATTCAGAAAGCATTTATCGACCATTGGGCATATCAATGCGGCTATTGTACGCCTGGTTTTATTATGAATTGCTATGCATTAATTGAGCATCATCCGAACGCCGATGACGAAATGATCGACAGATGGCTAAAATCGAATCTTTGCCGCTGCACAGGATACCAAGAAATTAAGGCTGCAGTAAAAGCAGTATTATTCGGGGGGTGACAGGCACCACCCGAATTTTGTCGTTATTTGCCGAATGATGGTTATGATTTGGTTTTTAGTGTGTGGACAAATTGGCGGGCATGCCAAAGTGCGGGATAGGAATAGTTTTCATCGGTAATTGTTTCTTTTAATTGGATGTCTGTGATGGTTTTCCCTTCTTTCCAACTTTGAAGAGTGGATGCCATTAATAAAAAGTTTTGAGTCCATACTGCCATTTCCTCTTTCGAGAGAGTGCCTGCTTTTTTCCACATATTTATGATCTCGTACATGGCATTAAGATCGACCGCAACCTCATTCATTGTTTTCAATTGGGCCTCCCCCCTGCTGAGGATAGTATTGCTTTTCTGTGATAGAGGGTTATAGTGCAAGCTTGATTTTGCTTTCTTGACCCGCTGTTCCGCTTGAAAGAACTGTTTATGGATTCGATTCATCTCCTCCTCGAAATAATTGTTTCCGGATGCTCCGGATTCAAGCCAGACTGACAATGATTCCAGTTTTTCCATTAATAGGTTCGGCAATTCTTCCACCTCTTCTAATGCCTTTTTTGTAAAATTTGGCGGATGAAAGAACATATGCAGCAATAACCCGATGATCACTCCGATAATAGTATCCCGGATTCTATCTATTCCGTACCCATGGAGTTTATGTTCGAAAACAAAAACGAACAGGACACTCAAGGCTGTTTGATGAAGCATTGTGCTATTACCTTTAAAAACGAATGGGATAATTAGACTGATAAACATAATCAAACCAATCGTCCATCCATTCGGGTGAAGGGATGATGCGAGAATAAGAACTGAAGCGACACCAATAATCGTGCTCACAATACGGGAAATAGAAAATCGGACCGACTTGACCATGGTCGCCTGTAAACAAAGAATAACCGAAATGGGAGCGAGGTATGGGTGTTTCGAACCAAATATAGCTGCTATTTCCCATGAAATGGCTGATCCGATTGACATTTTAAGAATCAAGCTTATTTTTTGGAGAGTTGTCAATTTTTTTTTACCCATAACCATACCCTTCTCCCTTTAATTTTAGCGGGCTACGATGATAATGATATCGGGATCTATTTCGTGAGCTGAAGCATCTAAGATCTTCTCTAGGCTTCTGCCCTCTTTGTTTCTATGCTCAGTAGTTTTAGCCATTTCTTTTAAAAATATAATGGACGTTCATTTCCACTCCTATTTAACTCACATAAAAAGAAGAAAATACTTCAAGAAATCATCGATAAAAGTACTTTTTCCAATCATAAATTTGAATCGAAAGAGGTGGAGAAATGATTTCTTTTCATGAATTGGTTAAGGAAGCCTTGACTGATCATCAGCCTGCTGTCCTCGCCACCATTATTCATGTCGATGGATCGGCTTATAGAAAAGAAGGAGCTTGTATGTTAGTAAAACAGGATGGATCACGTGTCGGGCTTTTAAGTGGAGGCTGTCTTGAAAGTGATGTGTACTCCAGAGCGCAAGAAATCTTCGATACTGGAAAAGCGGAAATTTATCGCTATGATTTAAGTGCAGAAGACGATCTCGGTTGGGGGACAGGCGCGGGTTGTAACGGAATCATTTCTGTTTTGGTCCGAGATATTGATTTGGCATTCCGACAATCACTAACTATATTAATAAGGCAGTTAGAAAAAATAGAACCTATTCTGTTTATTCAATCAGTCAGTAACGTCACCAAATATATTTTTATTAATGAAAGCGGAGATACATTTGGTCATTGGCAAGGAGATTTACCAATCGAACGGAAAGACATATTGCAATTTACTCCCCCTTTTCATCAACATGCAGGAATGCAGACTAACGGCGAGGAAGCTTTTTATTTTCAAGTAATTTGGCCTCAGCCGAACCTTTATATCATTGGAGCGGGTGAAGATGCTCGTCCGCTTGCCCAATTAGCCGGACAAACTGGCTACGCTGTTCACATGCTGGATTGGCGTGAGGCGCTTTGCTCTAAATTAAATTTCCCCACGGCAAACTCTCTCTATGTAGGCAATATTGAGGAAACCATCCAAAACATTGCGTTTCATCCCTTGGATTCGGTCGTGATCATGACCCATGATTTTCAGCGGGATATGAAAATTTTACAATATCTAAAAAAATTGCCTTTCTTTTATATCGGCATATTAGGATCTCGTAAGCGAACAGAACGGGTAATGGATGGACAGATTCCTCCTTGGCTTCAATCTCCGGTTGGGCTATCTATCGGTGCAGAAGGTCCAGAGGAAATCGCTGTCAGCATTGTTGCGGAACTGATTGCAGCAAGACGGAGAAACGAATGAATATCATCGGAATTTATCTCGCTGCAGGGAATAGCCGCCGAATGGGGAAAAATAAATTAGCACTCCCTACTGCGAATGGGACAGTTGGAAGCTTGGCATTGCAAACAGCATTGACATCTTCGCTGGAAAAGGTATACGTGATTACGAAACATAATGAACCAGACTGGTTGCCACGTGAAATGGCACTTCATGAAAAATGCAATCTCATCACATGTCCTTCCGCTCAAGAGGGCCAATCAGCATCATTACGCTGCGGGATATTGCAAGCACAAAAGGAGAAAGCTAATGCCGCTATCGTATTACTCGCGGACCAACCCTTTATAACGAACCAAATGATCGATGACATGATTACTCTCATGAAAGAAGAGCCCTCAATCAAATTTGTCGCTGCGTCGTATCAACATATTACTAGACCGCCGGTCTTATTTTCCTCATTCATGTTCCCCACAATTCTCGAAATAAAAGGAGACATAGGTGCAAAAAATCTCTTACGCGGAGAGTTTTTTCGACATGGTAAAATGCTTGATTTTGACGATGAAAAGCTGTTTTTTGATGTTGATACTGTAGAAGATTATGACAAATTGCATCATTTTCTAAATGGCCCTTTTAATTGATAAAAGCTTAAATCATTGTTAAGGTAAAACCAATGCTCGAATAAGAGCACTTAGTTTATGGGAAACTATACGTAAAAATCCTCCCATAGGAAAGGTGTAAATATGAGTAAAATATCGAAGGTTTTCTGGATTTCTTTCGTCATTTTAATGGTCGCAGTTATTTTCGGAGTAGTATCGCCTAAAAGTTTCGAAACCGTAACTTCCAATGTGGAATCATTCATTACATCTAGTTTTGGGTGGTATTATTTAATTTTAGTGTCTGTCATTGTTGGCTTTTGTCTCTTACTAATTTTCAGCCCTATCGGTAACATCAGACTGGGCAAGGAAGGAGAAAAGCCTGAATATTCCAAGCCCACATGGTTTGCCATGCTTTTTAGTGCAGGCATGGGGATCGGTCTCGTCTTCTGGGGGGCCGCAGAACCTCTTTCTCACTTCGCAGCATATCCTCCTCTTGCTGAACCGGGATCTGATGCAGCACTGAAAGATGCGATGAGATTTACGTTTTTCCACTGGGGAATTCACGCTTGGGCCATTTATGGATTAGTCGCATTATCCCTCGCATACTTCAATTACCGTAAAGGTGCGCCAGGATTAATCAGTGCCACGCTTAGCCCGCTTTTAGGTAAGTATGCCCAAGGTAGGATCGCCACAATAATAGACGTGATCGCAGTGTCAGCGACTGTTGTCGGTGTAGCAACAACACTTGGTTTTGGAGCCGCACAAATTAACGGTGGGCTTGCCTACCTCTTTGGGATTCCAGTCAATTTTGTTGTCCAACTCATTATTATTGCTATCGTTACAGTATTATTCGTCATGTCCGCGTGGTCAGGATTAAGTAAAGGGATTAAGTATTTAAGTAATACGAATATGTACCTCGCTATTTTATTATTAGTACTCGTGTTTTTCATCGGTCCAAGCTTATTTACTTTAAACTTGTTCACTGATACGCTTGGAGGTTACATTCAGAATCTCGTGGGAATGAGCTTCAGAATTGCCCCGCTTAATAATGATTATCGAGGGTGGATTAATGATTGGACCATTTTTTATTGGGCATGGTGGATTTCTTGGTCACCATTTGTAGGAATATTCATTGCCCGTGTATCAAGAGGGCGAACAATTCGCGAATTCCTAATTGGCGTCCTACTATTACCGGCGATCGTCAGCTTTATTTGGTTCGCAGTTTTTGGAACAACTGCGATCAGCGTTCAACAAGCTGGTGGCGTTGATTTAACTCAATTCGCGACAGAGGAAGTATTGTTCGCCATTTTTAATGAGCTGCCTTTCTCATCGCTATTATCAATTGTTGCCATTTTATTAGTCGGGATCTTCTTCATCACATCGGCAGATTCGGCAACATTTGTTCTCGGGATGCAAACATCGTATGGCTCATTAACACCGCCGAACATGGTTAAACTCACATGGGGAGCTATTCTTGCTGCAATGGCAGCCATTCTTTTATATAGTGGAGGATTGCAAGCACTTCAAAACGCACTCATCATTGCCGCGTTTCCGTTTTCAATCATCATGATATTAATGATGCTCTCCCTATATAAGGCTTTAAACAAAGAAAAACGAGAATTAGGATTAACATTGCGACCGAAAGAACCGAAAATAAAATAACCTCAACAATCCAACGCCAACCCCGGAATCTTATTCCGGGGTTGGCGTATTTTTTGGAGTTTTAGGCACATACTGACAATATTCACCTACATTGGTTGGAGGTTGTCATGGATGGCTTTTTTTAAAAAGACGAAGAGTTTAAAAGAAGAAAAAACAGCTCTAGAAGAAAAAAATAAGAAAGAATTCTTGACGAAAGATTTGCTTACCAATGTGAATAAATTCAAAAAAGCTTTCGATTATCCAGCCAACACTGCGCTTAAATTACGGGACCTTCATCTCCCTTTTTATGAGAAGAATATAACGATATTGTACGTGGAAGCGACTGTCGATACGAATCTCATTGATAATCATATCGTGGAACCTTTGCTGGAAGAGCCTGACACTGATATTGAAAAAGCGGATTTTGTATCCTCGTTAATTAAGGATGTACTTACTTCCGCTAATGCGAAGGAAATTACAAGCATCCAAGATGCCGTGAAAGATTTAGTGAACGGAAATACAATCATTGTTATTGAGAATGAAGAGATCGCAATATCCGTCGAAACGGTTGGATTCGAAAATCGTTCTGTAGCGGAGCCTACCGCGGAAACCGTGATTGTAGGACCAAAAATTGCATTCATCGAATCGGCCGCGGTAAATCGCTCTCTAATCCGTAGTCTAATTAGGGATCCTAAATTAATGTGTGAGTCTATTACAGTTGGCGATCGAGCACCACAGCAAATTTCTGTTATGTACTTAAAAGAAATCGCTGATCCTGCGATCGTGGAGAAAGTAAAAAAAAGGTTGACCGAAATCAATAGTGATACAGTAATGACACTTTCTATTATGGAACAGCATTTGGAAGAAAGGCCTTATTCTCTCTTTCCTTCAACCTTGACGACTGAGCGGCCTGACCGAGCTGCTTCCTTTCTACTGGAAGGTCACATAATATTAGTGATGGATAACTCTCCTGATGCTTTAGTTGTACCGATTACATTTTGGGCTTTATTTCATACGGTGGAAGATCAATATTTGCGTATGCCATACGGGAATTTTATTCGGATCATCCGATTATTCTCTTTATTCGTAGCAGTGTTCACGCCCGCGCTTTATATTGCTGTGACGACATTCCATGCGGAAATGATTCCGACAGACTTAATGCTAGCAATCGCTGCAACGAGAGAAGTAATTCCTTTCCCTGTTTTCGTAGAAATCCTCATTATGGGAATTACTTTTGAAATCTTACGGGAAGCTGGTGTACGAGTACCAAACACGCTCGGTCCTACGATTGGTATTGTTGGCGCACTTATTCTCGGACAGGCTGCTGTTGAGGCTAATATTGTCAGTCCAACCCTAGTAGTCGTAATTGCAGTCACAGGCTTAGCCTCTTTTACCATTCCAGATACGAGTTTAAATGTGGCGATTAGAATTTTAGGCTTTGCCCTTTTGTTAGCAGCTAACTTTTTGGGTATTTTTGGAATTTCAGTATTTCTGTCGTTTTTGATTGCCTACTTAGTTTCCATTAAATCATATGGGGTTCCTTTTTTTGCACCACTATCCCCTCACCTCCCATCATCCAAGGACATGCTCGTAAGGCCCCCTGTCTGGAAACAGTGGCTGCGTCCTTTTTCAGCGTTTCCACAGGATAAGGCAAGGGCAGGGAAACCGAAAGGGGATCAAGGCTAATGATCAAAACGGCTGATGGGAAAATAGGAACGAGAGAATTCTTTTCGATCATTATCCTTGATATTGGAATTAAGGCTACAGATACGACGCCAAACTTCCTTTTTACAGACGGGAAAAATGCTGCTTGGATGATGCCAATATTCTCCTTTGTCATCATCCTCATTCCATTTCTTCTGTTATTATCTTTATTAAAAAAACACGAGAAAGGTTTGATGGAACTATTATTTAATCTGACAGGAAAATATATTGGGGGTATAATCGGCTTCGGTTTGTTTCTGATTGTTTTTAGCGGTACATTCATTAACAGTCGTAGTTATATCGATATTGTTAACGTCATGTTTTACCCAAAGGCACCTGTTCTTTTACTTTTATTCCTTTTGCTCGGAGTTGCTAGTTTTCTAGTAGCGAAAAGGGGATTCGAAGCGATTGGCAGAACCGCCTGGTTTCTTATTCCGACCATTCATATCATGTTGATTTTGCTTATTATATTATCTTGGAAAGAATTAGATTGGGTTCGACTCTTCCCGATTGCAGGTCCAGGAGTTACACATATAATGAAAAAGAGTATCACTCATAGTTCGCTTTACGGCGACATCATCTTGTTTGCTGTTTTTTTTTCATTCATTCGCAATTACAAATCATTTCGGTTAGCCTCCTTTTTAGGTCTGGGATTTTCTTGTGCAATCATCGCTGTATTTCTCGCCATATACACGATGGTCTTTGATTATCCCGAAATTATCAATATGGCTTATCCGTATCAGCAATTAACAAGAATTGCTTCTTTAGGAGAAATAATCACACATGTTGAAGCAATATTTCTAGGGATTTGGGTTATTTCTGCCGCCATCCATTTTGCCATTACTTTGTATTTATCAGCTTATCTTTTCGCTGGAGCATTACAATTAACTGAATTTGAACCACTTATTTTGCCTTTTGCAGGATTAGCCTTACTTCTGGGCTTACATGAGGAAAATATTTTCCAAGTTACTACGTTAAGAGAAATATTATTTATCAGTAGTTCTTGGATTTTTATTCTACTCCCTTTCTTTTTATGGACGGTAGATCGGTGGAAGGGGCGTGTGAAAGAGTGAAAGCTTGTAAACTTATTCTAGTTAGTGTCATGCCCCTTTTTTTTCTTTCCGGATGTTTAGGTAAAGCGGAATTGGAACAACAAGCTTATGTCGTCGCTCTCGGGCTTGATAAAACGGAAGATAAGCTCGTTAAAGTTACTTTTCAAATTGCAAACCCGCAGGTCGGCTCATCAAGTAAAGCAGCTGCACCGAACGAACCACCAAGTGATATCGTAACATTTACAGCACCAGATATTTTATCTGCGAAAGAACTAGCAAACAGCGTCGTTCCCAGAAAGCTCAATTTTGGGCATTTACGAACAATTATTATTGGAGAAGAATTGGCAAAGGCAAAATGGATCCACCATATCCTAGCATCTTCCATCGTAGATCCGGAAATGCGGCGGGAAACAAATATAGTTGTTAGTAAAGAAAAAGCAAGTGAGTTCATTAAAAAGAATAAGCCAAAAATGGAGACACGCCCGCATAAATATTATGCCTTTATGCAACAAAGATGGAGAGATACCGGTTATGTTCCTTATGCCAATTTAAATCGCTATTTTCAACGCCTCTCAGGCGAGCTATTTTTAGCGATTTACGCAACTACTGAAAAAAATGAGAACGTTCGAAAAAATGAGGACGACTATAAAGCAGGGCAAGTTCCTCAGCAGTCTGGAGACCCTGTCCAAATGATCGGGTCCGCTGTTTTCAAAGACGGAAGAATGATCGGTACATTAACCGGGGAAGAGACAAGAATCTCCTTATTTCTAAGGAGAAAAGCCTTGGGACATACATTTATTGAATCTTTTCCTGATCCCATAAATGACAAATACCGAATTACTGTACGTATGACGAAACCAGGTCATACAAAAGTGAAAGTGAATACGAAAAAATCGCCGCCAGAGATCAATGTATCGATGCCCATAAGAATACAAGTATTTTCTAACCCTAGTCTGACAAATTACTCTACAAACATCGAAAATCAAAAACGACTTAAACAATCGATTAAAGCAAGAATGGAAAAGCAAACGATGAAACTTATCAAGAGAACGCAAGACGAATTCAAAAGCGAACCATTTTTATGGTACTTAGAAGCAAGGAGAAAATTTTGGACGATGCCAGAGTATGAAAACTACGATTGGGAAAAAAAATATACAGATGCCAAGGTAGAAGTAAATTATGACGTGATGATTGAGAGCTTCGGAGAAACGTTAAAACCTGCTGCCATTAAAAAACAGGATAAGGACTGATTATTCGGTTGAAGATTTTATTAATATTATTTTCTTTATACTTAATGTACTATACATTCGGATACGCCCGTTCGGTCTGGAAAGTTGAGAAGAAGAAATTTGCCGGTGCCGTCATTGCATTAATGGCGGCATGTTTTCCCGTTTTATCAGTGATATTGTATTTTATTCGTTAAGGTTTTTAGCTTTGATATCTTTCATGAATATTGTTCCATTTGTAAGTTCCTGCTTCACTAAATTCGTATAAATCCATAGATATAGCCAAGTAGTGTTTTTCAAATAAGAGTGCCAAATGCTTTTTCACCACATCGAAAAGCCGGTCACAAACAATCGTTTTCTCCTCCTCCGACCGGCCAGCACCAATTTTCATAGTGATGTGGATGAATGCGTCATTGCCGGTTCCGTCTGCGATAAAATAATCATGAAGTTCAATCGCTCTTGAGCGAATTCCCCCGACCGGAAAAAGGTTTCCGTGAGAAATGATCGATCGGTTGATTTTTTCTAGCAGGCCGGCAATATCGGCTTCATCTTTAATATTGTCTGTGTATTCAACAATAATATGTGGCATCAAATTCCGCTCCTTTATTTAAAAAATCTCATCACCTACAATTGTATTCACCAATCTGCCAAGACCTTCGATTTCTGTTACAACTACATCACCTGCAACCACATTCACTGTTCCTTTCGGGGTGCCTGTTAAAATGACGTCATTTTCGTTTAATGTCATAAAACTGCTCAAATATTCGATGAGATCAGGAATATCAAATACCATATCGCGGGTAGAACCTTCTTGCGTCAACACCCCATTTACATATGTGCGAAGCGCCAGATTCATTGGATCTTCAATATGAGCCGCTTCCACAAACCACGGGCCGATTGGTGTACAATGATCACGATTTTTCACTCGCAAATTAGGACGATAATAATTTTCTAAGTAATCACGAATCGCATAATCATTGGCAATTGTATAGCCTGCCACATATTCATAGGCGTTTTCGCGTTTAATTTTTTTTCCTCTTTTACTGATCACAACTGCAAGCTCGCACTCGTAATGCATGTAAGAAATATTGGAAGGCCTACGCGTCTGACCTAAATGACCGACAAACGTATTCGGTCCTTTTAGAAAAACGAGTGGTTCTTCTGGAGCTTTGAAATCAAGTTCACTCGCATGGTCAGCATAATTTAGCCCAAGGGCGAAAGTCGTGCGTGGTTCAACCGGTGGAAGCCAAACCACTTCCTTCTCAGAAACGGTGCGTCCGTCCGCAAGCTGCAACCTGCCCTCTACTTCTACTGCTTCATGAACGGCACCAAAACACGCTACTCGTGCTCGCTTCATATCGATAATTCCCCTTCCGGGACAACTGTATTTTCCAAAGCGCCAACTTCAGAAATTTCAATCCGGATATGGTCGCCTTCTTTGACAAGCGGGGCCTTTTCCGGAACACCTGCGAGTAAAATATCCCCTCTATTCAGCGTCATAAATTCGGTCACCTCTGCGATCAATAGCGGTATAGAGCGAATCAAATGACGAGTGTTATTTTCCTGCTTCAACTTTCCGTTTACATAAACACGAATATCTAATTGGCCTGGATCAGATACCGCGTCCCGACAGATAATCCAAGGACCAACTGGACAAAAACCGTCCCTTGCCTTTTGTTTAATCGCTGGCCGAAAAAAACTATCATGAGGAATACTCACATCATTGACGATTGTGTAACCTTCGATATAATTCATTGCCTCTTCAGGATAAACACGAATCGCTTTTTTCCCAATGACTACTCCAAGGGCAGCACCGACTTCAAGCTCAGAAACACCCGTAGGCAGTGGAATCGGCCAATTGCAGGCCGTCACTGTGTTGAAAGGTTTTAGGTAAAGAATGGGTGCCTTTGGGGGTTCATTGTACGGGGGGTGATTCAATTCAGCCTTTATTTTCTCCAATTGCCCCCGATAGTTTAATAGAGTGCCGTAAATAGTGCCCGATACAGGAGGATTCCATAACAATTCGGAAACATTGTTCGTCTTTCCATTCATTTCAACCGTACTATCAACAGGATTGACAAGTAGTTCCATCCAATCATTCGACCCACATAGTATCGCTTTGGCGCGGCTCATATTCCCACTCCATTCTTGTTAAAAATACCCGACAGCAAGTCTTCTACTGTCGGGATAAAATTAAATGATTTTTTTATATTTTCCATTAAAAAAGGCGAGCGGTTCACCGTCTTGCACCATTAAATCTGTGACTTCTCCAATATAAAGCGTATGATCTCCAGCGATCACAGCGTTATGAACATTGCACGTCATATTGACCAACGCATCTTTAATGACAGGCATACCATTAAAGCGGCCAAAATCGATATTTCTTTCTTCCTTAATTTGGCCTGCAAAATAAGCAGACATATCCTCTTGCTTGTCATTCAAAACACTGATCGCGAAATTCCCAGACTCTTTAATAAGCTGATTCATATTCGCTTTTTCTCCAATAGACACTAAAACAAGCTTCGGATCGAGTGAAACGGATACGAATGCATTTGCTGTCATGCCATGGACAGTGCCACCAATTTCAGTCGTAATAACCGTAACACCGGTCGCAAATTTACCCATCGCTGTTCTAAATAGGCGGTCATCCATATTTTTCAACATTCCCTTCTTGCTAGGCCCTTCCCCTCGAGGCCTTCCTAAATAATAGTTTCCGGCTTGCGCTGCTCGAGTTTCGGCATACCCGTTGCTATTTTCTCTCCAGTCACAATGTCGAGTACCGCTGATGCTTCGTTGAACCAACAATCAGGAGCGGCATGCCCCCAAAACGTTTGGCGCCGTGGATCATTGATATCCCAGCGAACGGGTTTGAAATCAGGATCACTCGTTAAATAATCACCATTGTAGAGTTCAATGCGGTGACCGTCGGGATCTCTTAAATACAAGAAAAATGCGTTGGACAAGCCATGGCGGCCAGGCCCTCTTTCGATACTTCCACCGTAACCCATTGAAGCTAAAACATCACAGGCATGAATAATCGCCATTGGTTCCGACAGCCAAAATCCTGTATGGTGAAGGCGAGGTCCCTCACCGTTCATAAAGGCCACATCATGGACGCTTTGTTTTCTATGCAGCCAGGCGGCCCAAATTTTTTCATCTGCGGCTGCGGTATATTCCGAGCAGGCAAATCCGAGTTCTTGTATATAAAATTGATACGCTGCTTCAACGTCTTGAACCATGCAATTGAAATGGTCAATCCGCTGGATATGGGCCCCTTTATATAAATCATAGCGCTGAATTAAGCGTTCCACTATCTCTATCTTAGCAAAAAATTCGATTGGAAGCCCGGATAAGTCCTGAATACGGAGCGCACGCCCAATCGCATGCTGCACTCCTTCTTCCATCCACCTATTTTTATAGCCCTTATTCGTGAAAAATTCCGATAACATTTCCAAGTCCGCTTCGGAGGAAACTTTATAGCTCAATGCTTCAACCGCCGGTTTATCTGCCTTTTTCAGTAAAAGACTATGATGGCCATGTTCTTCAAGACCCCGTAAATAAAGATGCTCGGCGTCAGACTCCGTTTCAATAAACCCGAGTGCATCGATGTAAAATTTCCTGGATGCCTCCAAGTCTGTGACATGTAAAATGGTTCTTGCACAGCGGATAATATTAAAGTTCATCATTCTTCCCCCTCATACTTCCGCAAAATTTGGCTTTGAAGATGAATCTTTTTTTAGAAATTCGTTGACCATCTCTTTATATTGATCTTTTTCAAATCCTTCGAAATAAGTCATGCCCATCCGCACTGGGTCGCCGAAAAAATAGTATTCGTAATGCATTTGCCTGCTGCCAAATGCGCTCATCGTAATATCCCAAGCGAGTCTGAACAACTGGACACGCTCATAGCCTTCAAGATTCTTCCCTTGCAGTCCGCGGTGGATGATGGCGCCTATTTCTTCATTTTCAAAATCAGCCTGTGTCGGGATGCCCATTAATCCTGATGCACCGAGAATACGGAGAATCTCCACAATTCGTGGATAGATCCGCGGATACCAATTGCGCGCGGCGTCTAAAGCCGAATAATCGGGTGTCATCATGCCCCATTTATCCATTTTTGCATTATGTTCCGCGCGATATAAATGGGACTTCATTGTTTCCAATGTGAGCATAATCTCCGTCCCTTTATCTTGGACATGCTGGAATTGTTCAATACCAATCGCATCCATCATGCACAATGCTACACCTAGAAGAAATTCCGTTTTTACAATATTTTTTGCTAAAACTTGATGCGCCATATGAACGACAGCATTCGTTTCCCGGAACGTCCGGTTGCATATCGAGGAATTTCCACAAACGAAGACACGATCCCACGGAACAAAAACATTTTCAAAAGAAACGATTGCATCACCTTCTTCAAAACGAGCTGAGAGTGGGTGATCCCATGTGTTTTTGCCGTAATCAAACGATTCGCGGCTAATGAATTTCAGTCCCGGAGTGTTATTTGGTATGGCAAATGCCAAGGAATACGGATCATCCAGTTCACCCGCTTTTTTCACAGTGGAAGGGAAAACGAGAATTTCATCGGTGATGCTGCCCTGTGTAGCGAGCAGCCGAATCCCATCCACGATTATGCCATCGCTTCTTTTTTCTACAAGATGAAGCGCCACATTCGCATCCTTTTGCTCATATTGTGCTTTCGCCCTGTTCACCTGTGGATGAATCAATGTATGTGTTAAACTAATGTCATTTTCCCGCGCATACTCATAGTATTTTTTTGCATTCGCCGCATACATGGGATCCGCTTCATTGAAAAATTCATGGGCAACTCCCATGGCCATCACTTCGGCATTCAAGTAATCAGGAGAACGCCCCAACATACCTCCCGATGTCCGCGCCCATTCGGTGATTGCTTCCCTACGAGCAATTAAATCTTCAATTGTCGTGGGCTGTAAAAAAGTCTTCCCGACCTGATTTCCGGTAGTTGGTGAGGTGTACAGCATTTTCTCTGGCTTGTCATATTGGAGGTCATACAATGCTGCCATCGATTTAATCACGTTTTTAAAGGCAGCATGCACTGTTACATCCTCCACCTTTTCACCGTGGATATAAATATTATTTTTCGCCGCTTTTAATCGGTCAATATATTGCTGGCCAGTTTTTGCGGGCATAGTAGGTTCCCCTCTCCTCCTATTTTTCCTTCCCAAATTGTGGAATATGGTGCTCGCCAAGCGCAACGTGAATCACTTTTGGTTCCGTATAAAATTCTAAGATCGCATAATGGCCGCCTTCCCTGCCGATTCCGCTTGCTTTTGATCCGCCAAACGGAATTCTAAGATCGCGCACATTTTGCGCATTAATCCACAGCATGCCAGCATCAACAGCTTGTGCGACACGATGCGCGCGCTTCATGTCGTTCGTCCAGACATATCCTGCAAGCCCATATTTCACATCATTTGCCATTTCAATCACTTCAGCTTCTGTTTCAAATTCGATGACTGCCATGACTGGCCCAAAGATTTCTTCTTGGCTAATTTTCATATCGTTCGTAGCATTAAGGAGTAAGGTTGGCGGGACAAAGTTGCCTGCTTTTAATTCGTCAGGGATTGTCCCTTGAATAACTTCGCAGCCTGCTTGTTTTGCCATTTTTATATAACCGGTGACTTTTTGATAGTGAGCTTGATCAATGAGCGGACCTAATTGGGTGGAAGGATTCATTGGATTACCGACTTTTATGTTGGCGACCCTCTCTTTTAAGGCGGAAATAAAATCATCTTTTATATTTTTATGGAGAAAAAGTCTAGAGTTAGCTGTACAGCGCTCGCCATTAAAGGAGAAAATCCCCCATACAGCGGCATCGAGCGCACGGTCCAAGTCGGCGTCTTCAAAAACGATGAGCGGTGATTTACCTCCAAGTTCCATTGATGTTTTCTTCAAAGAATCGGCTGCATTTTTAATGATGGTGGAGCCGGTTGTGGTTTCACCTGTAAAGGAGATTGCTTCCACTTCCGTGTTTTCAACTAGGGCAGCGCCCGCTATTTCACCAAACCCGTGCACGACATTAAATACACCGTTCGGAAGACCAGCTTTATGGATCACTTCAGCCAGTTTATTCGCTGAAAGCGGCGATAATTCTGCCGGTTTTAAGATGACCGTATTTCCAGTTGCGAGCGCAGGTGCAACCTTCCAAGTCGTCAGCATAAACGGAGCGTTCCATGGCGTGATCAATCCGACTGCCCCAAGCGGTTTATAAACAGTGTAGTTCAGGAACTCATCATCTTGCATATACGCTTCCCCGTGCATTCTTGTCTGAACCATACGGGAATAAAAACGGAAATTCTCCGCCGCTCGTGATACCATTTTTCTTGTTTGGCTAATTGGTAGGCCTGTATCTAAAGCTTCTAAAATAGCAATCTCTTCAACCTCCTTATCAATTAGATCAGCAATCCGCTCAATATAAACCATGCGCTCAGCAACTTTCAGCTTACCCCACGGGCCATGCTTGAATGCATGTTTCGCAGCAGCTGCAGCCTGGTAAATATCAACTTGGCCACCTTTAGCAATGCGATTAATCACCTCATTTGTAAACGGCGACCGATTTTCAAAGTATTCTCCGTCTTGCGCTTCCATAAACCTGCCATCGATATAAAGCTTGACGTCTGCTTGTTGGGATTGCGCTAGCAAACTAGTTATTTCTACGGTTTTTTGTTCCACTAGGATCACCCTCCTTTTTTATGGTGAAATTGCGGATCAATCAAGTGATTTATGAGCCATTCACGTGCAGATTCGAGCCACTCGGAGAATTTGCGAGCCACTCACGACCAGATTCAAGCCACTCAGGGAATTTGCGAGCCACTCACGCGCAGATTCAAGCCACTCAGGGAATTTATGAGCCACTCACGCGCAGATTCAAGCCACTCGGAGAATTTATGAGCCACTCACGCGCAGATTCAAGCCACTCGGAGAATTTAAGAGCCACTCACGACCAGATTCGAGCCACTCGGAGAATTTGCGAGCCACTCACGACCAGATTCAAGCCACTCAGGGAATTTGCGAGCCACTCACGACCAGATTCAAGCCACTCAGGGAATTTGCGAGCCACTCACGCGCGGATTCAAGCCACTCGGAGAATTTACGAGCCACTCACGCGCAGATTCAAGCCACTCGGAGAATTTACGAGCCACTCGCACGCAGATTCAAGCCACTCGGCCCAAAATACGAGCCACTCGCCGATTTCCTATAAAACTAGCGCATACTGCATCAAGGTTTCCCGAATTTCCTGCTGGATTTCTTTTGATGGCAGCTCCATCGGTTTGCGTAATACTGGCTTTATTTTCCCCATCATGCCTAGAGCTGCTTTTACCGGTGCTGGGTTCGTGTCTCTGAAGAGCACATCATTTAAAGGCATCATTTCAAAATGCATATGTTGGGCTCGTGTTACATCACCCTCCGCCCAAGCATTATAGATTTCGGCTACTTGGCGAGGAGCGACGTTTGCTGTTGCACTAATATGTCCCGCTCCGCCGATCGCAAGCATTGGATAGCAGAGTAATTCAATGCCGGAGTATAAATTGAAGTCTCGTCCACATTTTAAAAGTACACGATTTACATGTTCGAAGTCTTTGTTGGATTCTTTAATACCAATGATGTTCGGACAATCTTCTGCTAGTCTCGCAATGGTATCGACTTCGAGATTGACTGCCGTTCTTCCGGGGATGTTATAGAGGATAATGGGAATATCTACGGATTTAGCGACCGTTTTAAAATGGTTGTAAAGAGCCTGCTGGTTTGGCTTGTTATAATACGGGACGATGACCATCGCGCCATCTGCTCCCATTTCCTGGGCTGCCTTCGTTAAACGAAGGGTTTCCCGATGGTTGACTGAGCCGGTACCCGGAAGAAAAGGGACCCTTCCATCCACCGTTTTCATCGCAGTTTCCATGACAAGTTCACGTTCCTCAACGGTTAATGAACTTGGTTCGCCGCTTGTCCCTGTAACCGATATGCCATGGCTCCCACTTTCGATATGCCAATCTATCAACCGTTTAAATAGCTTGAAATCTATGCTTTCATCTTCTTCGAAAGGTGTAATAACTGGTGAAATGGATCCTTTAAACCTGATTTTTGATTCTTCAAATGCCATTCGCTGTTATCCCCCAATCATTATTTCATTAGGTAACCGCTTACATTATATTAATAGAAGCATTGATGATTTTATGCTCCCTACTTCTAAAAGTAATCGCCCGCTAAAGTTGCGAGCGATCATTATTATGGAATACTTTCAATGGGTAAACTGTCATTTTCGACAGAAACCTCAGCTTTCCGAACATCTACAAATTGAATTTGATGGCCTTCAACTTCTTTTACTGTAAAAGTGAAGCCCTCCGCATGAATACTTTCATTAATGGCTATGTCAAAATTTTGCGATAGAATCCAGCCGCCAAGTGTATCAACTTCTTCATCTGATAAATCGATTCCAAGTAAATCATTCACCTCATGGATAAGCACTTTTCCGCTGAACGAATAATGTTCATCATTAATTTTAGTAATTTCCGCAATCTCATCTGTATCGAATTCATCGCGGATCTCACCGACAATCTCTTCGATGATATCTTCAACCGTTACGAGTCCTGATGTACCGCCATATTCATCCAACAATACTGCCATATGTGTATGCTCTTGTTGCATTTTCAGCAAGAGATCATGAATGGGAATTGTATCGATTACCAGAATGACAGGCTTTAGAAAACGAGTTATTTTCATGTCTGTATCAGGCCCAGTGTTTTTAATTTGCGCCATTAAAATATCTTTAATATTGATAATTCCAACAATATTATCTTTGTCGCCTTCATAGACTGGGTAACGTGTTAGTTTTTCTTCTTTAATAATACGCATCCAATCTTGTATATCTTCCTCTGTTGAAAGAGAAACCATTTCAGTACGAGGAACCATGATTTCTTTAGCAATACGATTATCAAACTTAAAAATGTTATTTACATACGTCAATTCTGCTTGATTGATTTCACCGCTTTTGTAGCTGTCAGACAAGATGATTCGAAGTTCCTCTTCAGAATGGGATACTTCATGTTCTGATACCGGTTTGAAACCAAACATTCGCACCATTAAACGAGCAGAACCGTTCAAAATCCAAATAAACGGGAACAAAATCCGATAAAACCAAATAATTGGTTTTGCACAAAGTAATGTAATCATTTCTGCTTTTTGAATGGCCACTGTTTTCGGTGCCAGCTCCCCGACGACAACGTGTAGAAAGGTAATGATTAAAAAGGCAATCGCAATAGAAATGATGTGTGACACAGCTGGATCGATGCCCATTTTTGCAAACATAGGATCTGTCAGACTTTTTATAGCGGGCTCACCTAACCACCCGATTCCAAGTGCTGTAATCGTAATTCCCAGTTGGCACGCAGATAAATATTCGTCCATATGTGTAGTAACAAGCTTTGCCGCTTTTGCTCCTGGCTTACCTTCTTCTACAAGCTGATCAATGCGCGAACTTCTAATCTTGACAATGGCAAATTCCGTCGCTACGAAAAATGCGGTTAAAACAATCAATACTGCAATTAAGAGTAAACTGACTATGTCCAAATGGTTCACCTTTCAATGAAAGGTGTACACCTCCTGCGTTTTTTGAATTTGTTCAACCAGTTACCTGGAAAAACAATTATTAAAAATTATTATACTATATGACTTCCCATCTTCATAATACTAAAATATATTTATTTTAATTTAAAATATGTGATAGATTTGGGATTAAGAAGCCTTTTCTTTTTCCATAAAGAAATGTAAAATAATACATTGTAATGAAAGTGAGGACTTATCTATGAATATTTGGGATTTAATTGTCGCTTTGATTCTTGGAATTGTAGAAGGTTTGACAGAATTTGCCCCTGTGTCTTCAACAGGTCATATGATTATTGTTGATGATATGCTGTTGAAATCAGCGGAACTATTAGGTTCACCTGAAGTCGCCAACACTTTTAAAGTCGTGATCCAGCTTGGATCAATCATGGCTGTTGTCATCGTTTTCTGGTCCCGATTGTGGAGCTTGGTCGGTATTAACATCGGTGGCTCAGAAAAAATAGTACCTGTTACAAAGTCAAAATCGCGTTTAAAATTAACGCATGTCATTATTGGGCTCCTGCCTGCAGTAGTGTTCGGCTTTACGTTTGAAAGTTTTATCGACAAGTATTTATTTAGAGTGGAAACTGTTCTCATTGGCTTGATAGCAGGTGCACTCCTCATGATTTTAGCTGACTGGAAAACGAAGCAAGCTAAAAAGCAAAATAAACATTTCGAAGCTGCTTCAATCGACGAAGTTACATATAAACAGGCTCTTTTGATTGGCTTGTTCCAATGTATTGCTTTATGGCCTGGCTTTTCCCGCTCTGGTGCAACGATTTCAGGCGGAGTACTAATGGGGCTTAAATATCGAGCTGCAGCTGATTTTACGTTTATTATGGCTGTGCCGATCATGTTCGGAGCCAGTGCTGTTTCATTACTTAAAAAAATGGACATGTTAACGACAGACGTCATTCCATTTTTTGCTGTCGGTTTTATCAGTGCCTTTTTCTTCGCCTGGCTATCAATCCGCTTTTTCTTAGCATTGATCAGCCGCATCAAATTGCTGCCGTTTGCTATTTACCGGATTGTGCTTGCGGTCGTATTGGGGATTGTTTACATAAATATGATGTAATATGATTAAAGCCTTCCTAAATTTGGGAAGGCTTTTTTATACTATATAATGATGGTTTGAATGGGGTTGCTGACACAGGAACGTATGATTCCCGCTTTGTTCTACTTTCAAAGATTTCTGTACTCATGAACACTTCATGATTCCAGTTTTTTCTTATTTTCATAGATTTCTGTACTCATGGACGCTTCATGATTCCAGCTTTGTCCTATTTTCAAAGATATCTGTACTCATGAACGCTTCATGATTCCACCTTTGTCTTATTTTCATTGATCTCTGTACTCATGAACAATCAATGAGGAAAGCTTTTACTATTTTGAAAGGTTTCCTGTCTTCATGAACATCCTAGGAAACAACCTTTTTAATAACCTCTCTTTTCTTCTATAAGCGAAACTTTTCTTTGATAACTTTAGCAACTTCTTCTGCACTCAAATGTGTATTGTTTATTTTTATATAGTTTTCTTTTGTGATTTCTCCTTCCAATGAGTTTAACCTATACTTCTCCATCGTCGATCTTAAATGATGTTCAGACTCTTTAATGTTTCTTTTTGTCGGTTTATGTTCTAATCTATGTGGGCTCTTGTTACGCTCAAGCCTTTCCTCAATATCTGCTTCAAGCTCCACAAAATAAACAACTGCACCTTTGGATTCAAAAACATTACAGATTTTATCGACATAATCCCAGTCTCCTTGCTGGTCTAAAGCCCAAACATAAGTAAAAATTAATCCTGGCAAATCGCTTCGAGAAACAGCTTCAAATATTTCATGACGAAATAAACTTGATAATCTCCACATTTCAGCGCTGAAGCCGAAAAAAGGTTGGACTAAGTCAATCGTCATGTGATTATGAAAAAGTTTCAATTCTGTGATTTTTTCTAATTCATGTCCAACTGTCATTTTCCCGACAGCCTGCGGCCCAAATATTAGAATAAATTTCATAAATCCTCCTTTAGAAAAAAAGGTCCCGTGATCTGAGGTCCCTTAATATTGTAAAATCACATTTCTTATGTGCACTATGAGTTGTCACCCAACATTTTCCTTATTCTATCATTCTTTGAAAATAAACAATATTTTATTTTGAATATTTAAACTAAACGAAAATCTCCCCCCCTCTCGTGATAAGATTTCTGTTCTTCATCTATAACCACTTCTCCAAAAATGATTTTATTTCGACTCTCATATCCCCTGTTTCAAAATGGCCGATATTATATCGGATTAACTTCCAAGCATCTTCTGCATCATGTTCCTTATAAACAGCCTTCAACTGCTCATCGATAATGTCGAGCCCTCGTGATGGTGTTAATCGATCATAATTTCCAGCGAGGCTCAAATGTGGACGCGGAGCGATCAATGCATTAATATCTGATGCTGTAAAATGATTAAGGAGATTTGGAACAAAATAATAGATTCCATGCCCATCTAATCCTTGGGCTTCTATTAATGTTTGAAAATCACATAAACCACATAAGTCTACACATACTTTAATCCGCGGATCTAATGCTGCAAGCCACCAAGACATCGTGCTGCCCATCGATATCCCCATCGTCCCAATTCGATGTGTATCCACATCAGGACGAGAAAATAAAAAGTCAATTGCACGTAAACCATCGTACACCATATTTCCCCATAGCACTTGGCCTTTCCAAAGCATTTCCTTAAAAAGCTCACTTTCCGTTCTACCTCTTCTTTTACCAAATCCCCAAGCATCAATACAAAGTACAGCATATCCGAGTTTCGCCATTTCTTCTGCATACGGAGGATCTTGCAAATAATGATTGCCGTGAATCAATTCATCCTTACCAAGTACATAGTTTCCGCCGTGAGAATGATTAAACAGGATAGTTGGAAATGGCCCTTCTCCTTTTAAAAGTCGTACAAAATAAGCTGGTACTGCATCCACTCCATTTAAATCGAGCAGCCATTCTTCTAATATGTAGTGAGGAAAGACCTCTTCTTTTAGTTTTTTTGAAGAAATGGGTTGACTTCTTGGTGGTAAGTCGCCAAGCAATTGGTATAATTCCTTCCTGCGTGCTTCCGCTTTCATTGGAAATCATCTCCTTCTTGTTAAGGGCTTTTATTAAATGTTACCATCAAATAAATGGATTTTCCTTAAGGTAGGTGCAAGTAATGAAAAATATTTCTTTCACTCCACTCGGTGACGGTGCTATTGTCATTGATTTTGGCGAGGGAATCGGTTTGGAAAAAAATGAGCTGATTTTGGAATGGCAATATGCTATTGAAGCAAACCCCTTTCCTGGTTTTATTGAAGCTGTTCCAGCATATACAACCTTAACTATTTTTTACGACCCTGTTTCGGTAGGCACCGATTTTCCATATGAAACTGTAAAAAATGCGCTACAAAATCTTCCTATAAAAAATCAACAAACTGCACGCAAAGCTAAAATAGTAGAAATTCCCGTTTGCTACGAGGAGCCTTTTGCTCTTGACCTTGCGTTTGTTGCGGAGCAAAATGGTTTAACTAAACACGAGGTTATACAGCTTCATAGTGATAATGTGTATCACGTTTATTTTCTTGGATTTGCACCAGGATTCCCTTTTTTAGGAGGGATGAATGAAAAACTTTCTACTCCCCGCAGAAGCTCTCCGCGTTTAAAAATACCTGGAGGCGCTGTCGGAATCGCTGGTGGTCAAACGGGAATCTACCCTCTAACATCACCGGGTGGGTGGCAAATCATTGGGCGCACACCATTGCAGCTCTTTGACGTCAATGCCAACCCTCCGACTCTTATTTTACCAGGCGACCAAATTCGCTTTGTACCAATTAGCAAAGAAGACTATGCTGCCTGGGAGGAAAAATCATGAGTATTAAAGTAATTAAAAGTGGAATGTATACAATGATTCAAGATCTGGGTCGGCAAGGATGGCAACGTTTTGGCATTCCGGTTGGCGGAGCTATGGACGAGATGGCGGCTAAGCTGGTAAACATCGTGCTTGGTAATGATGAAAATGAAGCAGTAATAGAGATGACGCTCATCGGACCCACTCTCCAGTTTAAAGAAAATGCGATCATCGCCATTTTCGGTGCTAATATGTCTCCTAAGCTAAACGGTAAGACTGTGAAACATGGCAAACCCGTTCAAGTTAGAAACGGAGATTTTTTGAAATTCGGAGCAGCGAAATCCGGTGTCCGTTGCTATTTGTCTGTAAAAGGTGGATTCAAAATCGATAAAGTTTTACAAAGCCATAGCACATTTGTGCCAGCAGGGATTGGCGGTTTGAATGGACAAGTCTTAAAGTCAGGGGATCTTCTCCCTCTTAATAAACCACTCGTGCATAAAGAGGTAAATTGGGGTTTATCACATACATTTGAAAATTATTTTCAGACTAATGGCCCGATTCGTTTTATAAAAGGGCGCCAAAATGATTGGTTCACAAATAAATCAAAACAACAATTTGTTGAATCTTCTTATACAATAAGTTCGGATTCCAATCGAATGGGATTCCGTTTAAATGGTGGACCAGCGATCGATTTAATTGAAAAAAAGGAACTTACAACCGAGGGAACGGCATTCGGCTCGATTCAAATTCCACCAAATGGACAGCCAATTATTTTAATGGCTGACCGTCAGCCCACTGGTGGATATCCAAAGATTGGAGAAGTCATCCGCTGTGATCTCCCCCGTTTAAGTCAAATGAGACCGGGTGATAAACTGCGTTTTGAGGAAGTCACATTAGAAGAAGCCCAACGACTCTTGATTGATGAGCATCGTGAGTTGGCGGCGCTAAAATTAGCATTCCAATTAAAATGGAGGGATGATGCAAATGTATAAAGTCGATTTGAATTGTGATATAGGCGAAAGCTTTGGACAGTACACACTTGGCCACGATGAAGAAATCATGAAGCATATATCATCAGCCAACATCGCTTGCGGTTTTCACGCTGGCGATCCTTCCACGATGAATAAGACAGTAAAGCTGGCACTGGAAAATGGAGTAAGTATCGGAGCCCATCCCGGTTTGCCTGATCTTCAAGGATTTGGCAGGAGGGTGATGGCAATCTCCCCTCGTGAAGCGTACGAACTCGTTCTCTACCAAGTCGGTGCATTAAATGCATTCGTGACTGCCAAAGGCGGAAAGCTTCGCCATGTGAAACCGCATGGCGCGCTCTATAATATGGCAGCTGTTGATGAGAAACTTGCGGAAGCAATTGCTGAGGCGGTATATCAATTGGATCACGAGATTATTTTATATGGATTAGCCGGCAGTGAGTTGATAAAAGCAGGTGAAAAAATTGGACTGCATACAGCAAACGAAGTATTTGCAGATCGTACATATCAAAATGATGGCACGTTAACATCGAGGCAGAATCCGAATGCCCTCATTACAAATGTCGATGCTGCTATTTTTCAAGTAGTGAGAATGGTAAAAGAAAAGCGGGTTTCATCAGTGGAAGGTATAGATTTCTCTATTAGGGCTGATACCATTTGCATTCATGGAGACGGACCGAATGCCTTGGATTTCGCTAAAAAAATTAATGAAGCATTTGCTAAGGAAAACATTAGTATTCTAGCTAGATAATCGACAAAGGGATTGGTCGATTGACGGTGAAGAGGAAATTAGTTAGTTCAAGGGAGATCGATTGCGGTTCGATTGACCATGAAGTCGAAAATAGTTTGGTCAAGGGAAATCGACTACGGTTCGATTGACCGTGAAGAGGAAAAAAGTTAGTTCAGGGTAAATCGATTACGATTCGATTACCCGCGAAGACACAAATAGTTTGGTCACGGTCAATCGATCACGATTCGATTGACCGTGAATTAGCAAAAAGTTAGTTCAAGGGAAATCGATTGCGACGCGCTTCATGATTACCACTATCTGACTTCCCAAACCCCACTCCTTAAGGTCGGTCTCCATCCTGATCAGTGGTATGGGGCCGGCCTTTTTTCTAGTCTTGCGCCATTTTCCTCCGCATACATTATTCATATGACCTATTTAGGAGAGGATTATATGATTATACATGTGGTGAGTAGTGGAGAAACTTTGCGGAGCATTGCAAGCCGATTTGGCAGCACGGTCCAGCAAATTACAGCTGCAAATGAATTGCCGAATCCAGATCGTTTATTAATTGGGCAGGCGCTTGTGATCCCGATCGCTGCAACCCATCATACAGTAAGACGCGGTGAAACGCTTTGGCAAATCGCACAAAGATATGGTATTTCTTTCGAAGCAATTGTTCAGGCAAATCATCTTACAAATACGGCGATGATCAATGTTGGGACAATTCTCATCATCCCCCCTCGCACCCACACAGTCCAGGCAGGTGAAACTTTGCAGGAAATTGCCCAGCGTTACGGAACAACCGCCCGGGAGATTATCAAAATGAATCGAATTCAGCAACCGAATGCAATAGGTGTTGGCACAGTATTAATCATTCCATTTCCAAAACCGCCTGCTGATGTGAATGCATACATTATTAATATGGGTGCTGAAGGTGGAAAAGAAATCCGGGATGTTGGCGAGCATTTGACGTATATGTCACCATTTGGTTATAGAATGCTTGAAGACGGTGGATTAGGAACCATTCAAGATGCCGAGGCCATTCAAGCTTCAATACAAAATCAAGTAGTTCCTATTATGTGCATTACGAATTTCACGTTTAAGGATCCGGGTACAAAATTAGCACATACCATCCTTTCAAGCCCAGAACTGCAGGAAAAGCTGCTTACAAATGTAATTAATACGATGAAAGCAAAAGGTTACCGTGGTTTAAATATCGATTTCGAAAATGTACGGCAAACAGATCGGGAACTGTACAATCAATTTTTACAGCGGGCGGTCAACCGACTGCATCCACTCGGGTATTTTGTTTCAACCGCACTCGCGCCGAAAACGAGCGGTGAACAGAAAGGGCTTTTATATGAGGCACATGATTACGCGGCACATGGGAGAATTGTCGACTTCGTTGTCTTAATGACATACGAATGGGGTTACCGGTTTGGCCCGCCGCAAGCGATCTCACCGCTCAATTTGATGAGGCAAGTGATCGATTACGCCGTTACCGTCATTCCACGAAATAAGATTTTCATGGGCTTCCAGCTTTATGCCCGTGACTGGGTGCTGCCACATGTTCAAGGACAAGAAGCAGAAACGTTTGACATGCAGGAGGCAGTCAGGCGCGCATCAAAATATGGAGTCGCCATTCAATATAACCAAACAGCTCAAACGCCATTTTTCCGCTATACAGATGAACAGGGCCGCCAACATGAAGTTTGGTTTGAAGACGCCCGCAGCGCCCAAGCCAAATTTGATTTAGTAAAAGACTATGGATTGCGTGGCGTCAGCTATTGGGTGCTAGGCTACCCTTTCCCGCAAAATTGGCTGCTGCTTGAAGATAACTTCCGTGTGAGAAAAATATAACGAAAGGGGTCAGCCTAGACTGACCCCTTAACAGTTATCCAATTAACACATCCTCTTGCGGATAGCGGACCTTACATTGATCCGGCTTTGCCAAAGAAAAAGCTAATGTTAATGGACCAATCTTCCCCAGAAACATCATGAAAATAATGACGCCTTTTCCAACAGTGCTCAAATAAGCGGTAATCCCCATTGATAAGCCCACCGTTCCGAAAGCGGATACAACTTCATACATCAATTGCATGAAAGGCAAATCCTCTGTAACATTCAATATGAATAAAGCAAAAAATATAAATAGTAAACTAATGATCGTGACTGCGAGTGCTTTGTATATATGGGCGTGGTTAATCGTCCTATTTAAATAGGTGACCTCTTTTTTCCCTTTTAAAAAAGTTGCTACAGCTAATAAAATAATGAGGAACGTAGTCAACTTAATCCCGCCCCCAGTCGATGCACTCCCTGCACCAACAAACATGAGAAGCAGCATATATAAAACAGTTGAATTTTCCAATCCCGCGATATCAATCGTATTAAAGCCCGCCGTCCTCGTAGTTATGGCTTGAAAATATGATGCCCACCATTTATCAGCTGTATCTAACCCTCCCATTGTATGTGGATTTTGGAACTCTAGTAAAAAAATAATGAGCATTGAAACAATATTTACAAACAAAGTTCCAAAGATCATTAATTTTGAATGCAAAGACAAATACTTCAATTTCTTTGAGGACCAAAGATCGGATATCACTGTAAAACCAATACCGCCAATAATAATCAAACTCGTTATGACGAGATTTACAACTGGACTGCCTACATAGCGGGATAAATTATCCGGCCATAAGGCGAATCCTGCATTGTTAAACGCGGAAATAGAGTGAAAAAAACTAAAGTAAATCCCTTTACCAAAGCCATACTCTGGAACCCATTTTAAGCATAATATGATGACTGCGATTCCTTCAATTGCAAATGAAAAAACAAATAAATTGCGGACAAGTTTAATCACGCCGCCAATTGAAATTTGGTTTAATGCATGCTGCATAACCACTCTTTGTTTCAAGCCAATTTTTTTCCGAAGCATAATAAAAATCAGCACGGAAAAGGACATGATACCTAGGCCGCCCACTTGAATAAGGATCATGATGATGATTTGCCCAAATGTTGTAAATGTCCCACTGGCGTCGACTGTATTAAGTCCTGTAACGGTTACGGCGGATGTGACAGTAAACAATGCATCTATCCACGATATTGTAGTTATCGATGCGATAGGCAGCTTTAATAGTAGAGTTCCTAGAGTAATAAAACTAAAAAATACAAGAATTAATAATCGCGATGGACTAATATGCATCGTTTTTTTGAACATCATCATACTCCGTCTTCTTCGAATCTATGAATATGCTCGTTTCTTCCCATTACAATTAACATATCTCCTTCCAGAACCATTTCATCAACACCAGGAGCGACGATCAAATTTTTCCTTCTTTGGATACCGATGATTATACATCCGTACTTTGCACGAACATCCAACTGCATAATCGTTTTATGATTTAACTTTGATGTAGCGATAATTTCCACAATACTATGTTCTTTAGACAACTCGATATAATCAATAATCTTTTCCGAAGTGACCTTATTAGCAATTTTTATCGCCATATCACGTTCAGGATGGATCACCCTATCGGCTCCAATTTTCTCAAGCACTTTTTGGTGATAAACATTGGTCGCTTTTACCCAAACTTCTTTAACTCCTAGTTCTTTCAATAATAGTGTCGTGAGTACACTTTCTTCAATATTGCCACCAAAAGATACGATGACGTGGTCGATGTTGCGAATCCCCAATTGTACTAAGGCGTGCTCATCAATTCCGTTGATCTGCGCTGTAAATGTTGCAAATTTACTATACTTTTCAACGCGTTCCTCATTTTTATCAATCGCCAAAACTTCCACACCTAAACGACTGAATTCCTCTACCAAATTACCGCCGAAACGGCCCAAACCAATCACTGCAAATTGCTTTTTCACGATGACTTCCTCCTTTGTTTGGACCCTTACTCTACAAAGATTTATGGAATAAACCTACTCCTATCATCGCTAGTTGTCAAACACTTTTTTCTCCCTCGATTCGACACAAACAAAAGCGAAAGCGCCTTGATAGCCCCGACAAGCAAATGTTCTGAGGCAAAAAAAGTCCGATCTTGACTTTTATTGCCTCAGGTTATTTAGGAACATCGGCTAAGAGCGCCGCGTCCTGCGGCAACGCCGATGGACCCGCTTCCGTGCGGGCCTCGAGGGGCTAGGCGCTGGAGCTGGAAGACTACTAACTTTTTTGCAACTTATCCATACAGTGTTATTTTATAGTTCCCTTAAAAAATAAGAACAAATGAATAGTTACTTACTTTTGACAAGTGGTAATCTTTACGTTACAATTATCTTGAATTCGAGATATATTTTCTCCAAAGTATGGGAATATACACCTTATAGGAGGTTTTTCATATGGAATTAAAAGGTATACACCATGTTTCCGCAATGACAGCAAATGCTGCATTAAACTTAGATTTTTATACAAAAGTAATGGGTCTCCGTCTCGTTAAGAAAACAGTGAACCAGGATGACACATCTGTCTACCATCTTTTTTATGGGGACGAAAGAGGTAATCCGGGTACGGAACTCACATTTTTTGAAATCCCGAATGCTGGACCGAATCATGAAGGCGTCAGCAGTATCTCCGCCCTTTCGCTTCGTGTAGCAAATGATGAAGCACTCGCCTTTTGGAAAAAGCGTTTTGAAGAACTAGGAATCGATCATGAGGAAATCACTGAGCGAGCTAATCGTGCAACATTAGCATTTACGGATCCAGAAGGCCAACGCCTCATTCTTGTTTCTGATGAAAATAATGAAGGTGTTGCTTCAGGGACGCCTTGGGAAAAGAGCCCGGTGCCACAAAATCACAGTGTCACAGGATTAGGACCAGTGAAACTAACAGTACGTATGGCAGAGCCAACTGCCGCAGTATTGACTGAGTTGATGGGATTCCGTCTAAAAGGACAGTATCCAAACCATGTAGCTGGACAACCTGATATTGTCGTTTATGAAACGGGCGAAGGCGGCAGTGGAGCAGAAATCCACCTGGAAGAAAGAAACGATCTTCCACCAGAACGTTTAGGGCGCGGCGGAGTACACCATGTTGCATTCCGTGTTGAAAATGACGAAGAACTGCGCAATTGGATCGACCATATTCGTAACGCGAGATTCCCGAATTCGGGATTCGTTGACCGCTTCTACTTCCGTTCATTATATTTCAGGGAACCAAATGGAATTCTTTTTGAACTTGCGACTGATGGACCAGGTTTTGATACGGATGAACATATTGATCACTTGGGTGAATCACTTGCACTCCCTCCGTTCCTCGAGCCGCAGCGTGATGAAATTGAAGCACATTTAAAACCTTTACAAACAAAATAATTGGAGGTCATTTGAGTGAAGCATATTTTTCAACAGGGGCAAGATCCTAACGCCCCTACCCTGCTTCTTTTGCACGGTACAGGTGGAACAGAACAGGATTTATTGGGGATTGGAAAAATGATATCGGAAGGCTCCTCTCTCTTAAGTGTGAGAGGGAATGTTTTGGAGAATGGAATGCCCCGCTTTTTCCGCAGGCTTGCAGAAGGTGTGTTTGATGAAGAAGATTTGATCTTTCGCACTGAAGAATTAAAACAATTTTTAGATGACAGCGCCCAAGAATATCAGTTTGATAGAAATAACGTTATCGCCGTTGGCTACTCAAACGGAGCAAATATTGCAGGCAGCTTATTGTTTCATTTTCAAGACAGCTTGAAAGGTGCAATACTATTTCACCCTATGGTGCCAAGACGTGGGATAGACCTGCCGGATTTATCAGACATTAACGTATTTATCGGTGCTGGAAAAAACGATCCCCTTTGCCCGCCGGAAGAATCGGAAGAGCTTACCGAAATTTTGCAAACGGCTGGTGCAGACGTGCAAATTCATTGGGAAAACCACGGTCATCAATTGACAATTGGAGAAGTTGAAAAGTCTGCAGAGTGGTTTAAAAAGTTGTCCAAATAGGTTTGTTATGGCCGCTGCATTTAGCGGCTTTTTTCATTTGATTGTAATAAGTAAACCTCCCCCTCAATACATATGAGTAAACAAGTTATAGGTGGGGATATATGTGGAGGTCAGTTTACTATCTATTTTATTTTTGGGATTTGTTCTTGGAATTAAGCACGCAATTGAGCCGGACCATGTAATCGCTGTTTCTACAATCGCCAGCCAAAGTAAAAAATTATCTCGTGCCTCTTTAGCTGGGGTATTTTGGGGAATTGGGCATACAGCAACATTATTTATCGTCGGGATCATTCTCATTCTTATGAAGGATGAAATACCTCTGAAGTGGGAGTTATCACTAGAATTTATAGTAGGGATCATGCTCGTTTATCTTGGCATAACAACGATCATTTCTTTTAAAAATATCCATCGGCATAAGCATGATGAGGTACCGCATCACTATTTGCATTCCCATAAACATAGTGGGCGGCATGAACATCAACATAAAAAGAAGGTATCCTATACGAAATCCTTATTAATTGGCTTAGTTCATGGTTTGGCGGGAAGCGGTGCAATGGTTCTATTAACGATGAGTACTGTAAAAACGGTGTGGGAAGGTGCTATTTATATCGTCGTGTTCGGGATGGGAACCGTTGTTGGGATGCTATTCTTTACAACCATTATTGGGATACCATTTGCGCTAAGCGCTAAAAAACGCAGTCTAAATAGACCACTTGCCCAATTGACCGGAATTATCAGTACCGTATTCGGGATTTATTATATGTACACTCTAGGGATAACGGAAGGATTATTCAAACTCTGGATTAATTAATCCTCTGCCTCGTATCTAAAAACAGGAGCTATAATATACCCCAATGATACAAGTTCGAAAAATGATCGGAATTAATAAGCTTGTTGGTGGTCTGTACACAATATTGTTACAACCGCATTGGATAAATAATTTATTGACATGCAGTGCCGCTACAAGTAGGCGTTGCATGTTTTTTTATACATTGATACTCGCAAGTCCGTAGCTATCATGAATGAAATATCAGTGTCATATATATCAAATAGCTGGAACCGCTTATAACCATGGGGGTGAAATATGTTTATTTACGTTGTGAAGTCAGGTGATTCTGTTTTTTCCATTGCGAATAAATATCGGATTCCAATGAATAGCGTACGGATCATCAATGGTTTACAAACGGATCAATTGGTGCCAGGTCAGGATTTACTGATTCCTTCAACCGTATATATTGTTCAACCTGGCGATTCACTTTATAAAATTGCCCAAATGGCTTTAGTTCCCATAGAAACCATTCGTCTTTTCAATGGTCTTCATACAGATGTATTAATGATCGGTATGAGTTTGTACTTGCCCCCAAGAAAAAAGGATTTGGTTGAAACTTTCAGTTATTTAGTGCCCTCAACACCAGAAAAAAACCGGGTCAATGTTCAAACTTTCGCTTCACTAAATTCGTATTTCGGTGTATTTGAATACCATATTCTTGAAGACGGAAATTTAAGTTCTTTAAATGATCAAAATCTCGTTACATTAATAAGAGCAAATGGGGTAGCACCTATTGCCGTCATAACCAATTTAACTGCAAGTGGGTTTAGCTCTGAATTAACAAAACGAATTTTAAATAACCCGATTTTAAGACAGAAAGTCATTGATAATATTTACAATTTGGTTAAAAGTAAAAAATACGCTGGAGTTAATATTGATTTTGAGCGGGTCCGTGAAAGTGAAAGAGATTTATACAGCGGTTTTTTACACGCGATCAGAAATCGTTTAAGACCAGAAGGCTTTTCTACATCCGCAGCTGTTCCAGCCAAAACGGATGATCAAATTCCGTGGCTAAAAGGATATGATTATGGGGGAATTGGAGCAGCAGTTGATTTTGTATTTATCATGGCCTATGACTGGCATGAAGCAAGCAGTCCCCCCGGCCCTGTCGCTCCAATTATTGAAGTAAGGAAAACGATCGAGTATGCGCTTCGGTTTATGGGCAGGAATAAAATAATTCTTGGTGTTGCCCGTTATGGATACGACTGGACCATGTCTAATGGAAAGGTTGTTAGCGCTCGGGCCCATTCCATATCTGATTCAATCAATATTGCCATGAGATATCGGGTTCCTATTCAGTATTCCATTCAATACCAGCAGCCGTATTTTTCCTATCGCGATGAAACCGGAAATTACCATATTGTCTGGTTCGAGGATATAAAGGCCCGGGCTAAAAAATATCAACTGGTATTCGACTATCAGTTAAGAGGTGTAGGCGCATGGCAACTAGCATTGCAGTTCCCTCAATCCGACAATTTAATAAATGAGTATTTTCGCAAAAAGACGGTGATTTAAATTTATTTCATCGTCTCTTTCCTTTCGTAGTTTAGATTGACAGATTTTATTTCTTTACTCTCTCCCTTTTCCTTTTAAATTCAAACTGGATACTACCTTCCCGCTTATCTTGCCATACGATGTATGCATCAAATGTTTTTTTTCCTTTAAATCCTTTGATTAGATTTGTCTTACCTTTATCAAGCAGTTTTTTTACATTCGTTTCGCTTAATGACTTTCCAAGCAGTTTCTTTGTCAATATGAATTTGCAACTCGCTGTTTTATACGCAGAGCAGCCGTAAATCCTCCCTTTGTCGACAACGCCCGCACCGCATATAGGACATGGTCCGAGCTGTTGATCCGCTTTTACCGCCGCCTTATACTGTTTCATATCCCATGACGCAGATTGCTGAATGGCATCTTGGACAAGTTTTTCAGCGAGCTTCTTTGACTGGTCGATAAAGTTTTTAGGTGGTGCCTCCCCTTGTCCTATTTCCTTTAAACGCTGTTCCCAGCGCCCTGTCAGTTCCGGCGATGCGAGCAAAGTATCCTTTACTGCATCTATTAAAATAAACGCTTTTTGGCATGGAGCGACCCGGTGCTGGATTATTTCAATATAGTCCAGCTGTTTCAGGCGCTCGATAATATTGGAGCGTGTACTTTCCTCCCCAAGACCCGACACAGCTTTCAACACTTTGCCTACTTCTTTATCTTCCACTGACTGGCCCACATTTTTCATTGCTGTAATTAGCTCGCCTTCCGTAAAACGTTTTGGGGGAGTCGTTTTTCCTTCTGTCACTTTGACAGGATTTGCGACTCCTTGCTCCTTTTCTTTCACATCTGGAAGCAGCGCATCTTCTTCTTTTTGATCATCAAAGATTACAGTTCGCCAACCAGGTGTTAAAAGTTGTTTACCTTTCGTCATGAACTTATGCTCACTAACATTTGTTTGAATGCTTGTGTGGGAAAAAATCGCCGGACCATAATGAGCGGCAATCAAGGACCTGGCAATGATATCGTATATTTTCTGTTCATCATTGCTCAATCTATTTAAAGGCGGAATTTTCTCTGTTGGGATGATGGCGTAATGATCTGAAACAAGTTTTTCATTTACATACCGCTTGTCCGATAAAATAGAACGCGATGTTTTCGCTGCCAGCTCCCGGTATGGTTCTAGTGCTCCGAGCTTTTTCAAAATTTCCGGAAAAACTTCAGCTTCCCCTTTTGTCACATGGTTGCTGTCTGTACGCGGATAGGTCACATAAGACTTTTCGTACAATGATTGGGTTACTTCCAAGGTTTTTTTCGGAGAAAATTTGAAGCGTTTATTAGCAAGTGCCTGCAAAGTAGATAAGCTGTTAAAGGCAGGCGGCTGCACATGTTTTCGTTCAATCTTCACCTCTGCAATGAGGGCCTCTTTTCCATTCGTCGCTTCCTGAATGGCAACAGCATCTTCTTTCTTATCAAACCGTGTGCCATTTTCCATCGTGTACTTTCCTTCATATATTTTCCCATCCATATTAAAGGTCGCGACTACTTCAAAAAACGGTTTCGATACAAATTCTTGAATTTCCCTCTCCCTATTCACAATCATGGCGAGCGTTGGCGTTTGAACACGTCCAACGGAATAGACGGAACGCTCCACACCTTTCGATTGAATCAGTAAAGTGTAAACACGACTTGCATTCATGCCGATCAGCCAATCCGCGTAGCTTCTGGCCATCGCCTCAAAATAGAGTGGCTGGGTCGATTCAATCCTCAATAAATTTTGAAACGCTTTTTCTACCGCTTTTGGTGTCAAGCTATTTACCCAAAGCCGTCTCATTGGCTTTTTTACGCCGGACATGCGAATGACGAGTCGTACAATCAGTTCCCCTTCGCGTGCCGGGTCTCCTGCAGCAATGATTTCATTAACTCTTGGGTCTGTCAGAACGGCCTTCACTGCTTTGAATCTACTCGCTTTAGATGGGATCACTTTATATTTAAATGAATCTGGAATCATCGGAAGAGTCTCAAGCCGCCATTTTTTCAAGGAAGCATCCATCACATGCGGCTCGGCAATTTCAAACAAATGCCCGCTGCACCAAGTCATTAGCGCACCTTGGGGAAACATCCCGCATGGCGCAATCTCAATATGCGTTCCTTTTTTTGAATGCTTGAATGGCGCTGCCAAAGCTTGGGCTTGCAATGCTTTCTCCGCTACAATTGCCTGCATGTTTTTCTCTCCTTCATCAAAATAAAAACACACGTTCGTTTATTATCATTGTAAACGATGGCGTGTATTTTTGTAATAGCATTATTCACTTTTTTTCTTTCCGACTAAAATATTTAAATCCACGGTAATATCCATTGAAAGCATTTCGCTCATTCTTCTCAGCTTCTTCTCATTTGCCGACCAGGATAATGGGGTCATCTTTACCAACTCATTTAAAAGCGGTTGTTCCAAATGAGTACTGTAACGGACGCTTTGTGAATTTACCAAATCAAATTTCTCTTCAAATCTTGCCAAAGTTTTTTCATTATCAAAGGCTTCCCTTTCCTCATAGAAAACTTCTCGTAATTCCTTTAGATAATCTTGGTTCGGAATTACTTTTATGAGAAAGCCATCGTCTGTAAGTAATCTGTCAAACTCAGCGTAATTAGATGGAGATAAAATGTTTAAAATGAATGGAAATTTATCGCTGGCGAGAGGACAGTTTGCCAAATCAGCGACAAGCCAAATCGTTTTTGTCGATTTACTTGCTGCAAGCTGGACGCCTTCTTTTGAAATATCCGCACCAAATCCAATGGTGTCACTAGCCACATAATCTTGAATTTGTGCTAAATGCGACCCTTCGCCACATCCTGCATCTAAAATCGCAGTACCATGGTTTTGGCCGATTTCCTTTTCAATGAGTTTCCCAATTGTTTCTACGAGCGGGTGAAAAAATCCACTCTCAGCGATTTTTTGCCGGGAATGAAATAAAGCTTTATCATATTTCGTATTAATCGATTGTGCCAGCATATGGATATAGCCCTTTTTTGCCAAATCATAGCTATGTCCTTTTATACAAATGAGTGTGTGATCATTGTCCATAGACATCTGGTTGGAACAAATCGGACATCTAAAAAAATGCGCATGTTTCGAAATAATTTTGGCGGCAATCTCTTTTTTGCTCTGTTGGGACAAAATTATGACCTCCCTTGTCCTTTATCATAACATTATTTTATATTCATCCGCGCCTAGAGTTTAGTCGATTTCCTTTTTGTATAAATAATATGTATAGCGAAAAACTAACCTATCTATCATTAAAATTATCCAAAGGAGTTTTTTTAGTGAACAAAGATCTTTCTTACGGAAATGACTATAAATACATTCCGGCGACATCAGTAAATAGTGGTGATGGAATCGAAGTCCTTCCCGATTTATACTGTCATACCATTCAAATTGTTAATATCATCCTAGTTGGAAAACCTGATTCTAAAGATTTTGTATTAGTTGATGCGGGTATGCCGAATTCGGCTGATAAAATAATTACAACAATAGAGAACCGTTTTGGAGAAAATAGTCGTCCGAAGGCTATTTTATTAACTCACGGTCACTTTGACCATGTTGGAGCAATCATCGATTTAGTTAAACATTGGGGTATTCCCGTATATGCCCATGAATTAGAACTTCCTTTTCTTACAGGGAAAATGAGTTACCCAGAAGCAGATCCCACTGTTGAAGGTGGAATGGTCGCTAAAATGTCACCTATGTTCCCGAATGAACCGATTAACTTAGGAAGTAATGTAGAAAAGCTTCCTTCAGATGGAAGTGTTCCTCATCTGCCAGAATTCCGTTGGATTCATACGCCCGGACATTCACCTGGACATGTATCGTTTTTCAGGGAAGCAGACAGGGCTTTGATTGCTGGTGACGCATTTGTTACCGTTAAACAAGAATATCTTTATAAAGTATTGACGCAAGAACAAGAAATTAGCGGCCCTCCAAGATATTTTACCCCTGACTGGGCGGCAGCCTTTGAATCGGTCAAAAAGTTGGAGGCTTTAAAACCAAAAACAGCGATAACGGGTCATGGTTTACCAATGTCAGGTGAATTGTTAGAAAGCAGTTTAAAAAAGCTTGTTGAGGAATTCGATCAGATCGCCATTCCTGACCATGGCAAATATATAGATAAACATTCACACTAACAAAGGCTGCAGCCTTTGTTAATGTGAGGATCTATTAATACTGTTGATTTCCACTTCAGGCACTTCGCTTTCCGCGGGGCGAGTGGCAAGCCTCCTCGGGCTTCGCCCTGTGGGGTCTTGCCTATCTCGCATCTCCCGCAGGAGTCTTCGTGCCTTCCGCTCCAATCAACGTATTTACAATATAATGAGGCTTACTCTGGGGTTGCCTTTTTAAATGGTCATAAAAATCAACGTTATGATTTTCTGCCTGTTTTAATAAGTAATCTATGCGTTTCTTTAATGATTGAAAACCTGATACAGTGTGTTCCAACTCCCTTCGTGATGACAACGTTGACTATCATCATAGACAACGATTGTACTTTTCCCCATACTTACGTCAAGTGCAACGACATATTTCGTCTTTTTTTCCTCTTTATTAACATAGAAGTCTCCACAGGTTAAGGATAAATATTGTCATGATAATGGTCAAAATGCTATCGAGAAGGATGAATTATTGGTTAGGAGGAGCGTTCGCTCGACTCCTGCGGGAAATGCGAGACAGCCGAGACCCTGCAGGAGCGTAGCGACGAAGCGGCTCGGCGCTCGCCCCGCGGAAAGCGAGCGGTAAGCTTTGGAAAACCTGCTCTATCCTATTTAAAATTAAAGACTGTAGACAATATCTCGAGTTTGTCTACAATCTAAACAAAGGCTGCAGCCTTTGTTTTTTTATGTCGAAGACAATTTCCGAATTTTTTTAACCTTCTTCAACTTTTTTACTCAATTGTCAAATATAATGAAGTTAAAAAGAGTAATGTTGAGGGGGGTCTGTACCATGAGAGAAGGAAAAATATTAGTAGTAGAAGATGAATTATCGATACGAAAATTAATTACCTTTAATCTGCAGCGCTCAAATTTTGAAGTAATCGAAGCGGGCGATGGGGAACAGGCATTAATATTTATTAAGGATCATAAACCTTCATTAATTTTATTGGATTTAACCTTGCCAGATATGGATGGGCTTGACCTATGTGCACAAATAACAGAAAACTATCCGGGAATTCCAATCATTATCGTCTCCGCCAGAGGACAAGATATGGAAAAGATTATGGGCTTAGAACTCGGGGCTGATGATTATATTGTGAAACCATTTAATCCCCTCGAGCTCATCGCTAGGATCCGCTCCGTACTAAGAAGATCAAAAAGCAAATCTATAGCAGCTAATCCCCACCAGGTCACTACCGGTCCGTTTGTTATCGAATTAAAAACACAAAGAGTCTATAAAGGTGGAAAACTAATAAAATTAACGATACGCGAATTCCAAATGATGAAATTATTTACGGAAAAACTTAACGAACCGATTACAAGGGACGAACTCCTTGATGAAATCTGGGGTTTAAACTATTTTGGCGACCCGAAAACAGTGGACGTACATATTCGGAGGTTAAGAGAAAAAATTGAAGATGACCCTTCCAATCCTTTATTTCTTAAAACGGTCTGGGGATACGGCTACTCCTTTCTCGAGAGTGAGGAGATGCAATGAAAGAAGGAATTAAAAGAAGGTTGGTTTTAAGTTATTTACTTTTAATTATCTTCGCAGTCGTCTTATTTGAGACGATTATTTTATCGGCATTAATGGTTTATTACAAAGGCGGAGTGCAACAAACACTCCGGGATCAAGGAGCGATGTTTGCTTCCTTTTATGAACAGGAACTAATTGAGGGCAGATACGAGAAAGAAGCCGAACAACTTTTATCACAGTACAACTTCCTTGTTAACGTACATGCTCAGCTTATTGACGAAAAAGGCAATGTATTGGCTGAGTCTCACAAAAGTAATGTAAAAAATATTTTGCAGGAAGAGGATGTTCAAAGTGGGCTTAGCGGTAAAACCGGCTATTGGACAGGAAAACTTAATAATGAAAAAGTCATGTCCGTTACCTACCCCTTGAAATCCAGCAGCACCGCCGTTGGTGCAATTCGGTTAACAACCTCGCTTGCACCATTGAATGCTGTCTTTACGGAGAATGCGTTCATACTTCTTGCAATTGGCAGCATAGTCATCATGTTGGCAGCCGTAATCAGTTTCTTCCTAGCAGGAACAATCACCAAGCCAGTCAGTCAACTCATTATAGGAGCTGAGCAAATGGCCGCAGGAAAATTTTCAACAAGGGTACCAAAGAATAAAGATGATGAACTCGGCCGACTGGCAGACACATTAAATTATATGGCACAGCAGGTAGAGGAACATGAAAAGCTAAAAAATGAATTTATCGCTTCTGTAAGCCACGACCTTCGCACCCCGCTGACGTCCGTCCAAGGCTGGGCAATTACTTTACACTCCATGGCCAAGGATGATTTATTTCAGGAAGGACTTGAAATTATTACAAATGAAAGCGAGCGATTATCTCGCCTTCTCGGTGATTTACTTGACTTATCAAGCTTATCAAGCGGAAGACTTTCCTTTGTATTTGAGGAAGTTGACCTTCCTGCCCTCATTGAAAAGGTTATTCACCAGCTGCAGCCTAGAGCCGAGAGACAAGGTATCCATCTGATAACTAATATAAATGCAGATATTAAGACTATTAGGGCTGATGAAAACAGATTAATACAAGTGTTTATAAATTTGCTTGATAATGCCCTTAAGTATACTCCTCAGGACGGGGAAATTAGCACTTCTCTGGAAAATGGAGATGATCACTCAATCATCATTAAAATTATCGATACGGGCATCGGCATACCAGTGGATCAATTAGATGCAATTAAAGATAAATTTGTTAAAGGGAAGACACAAGAATCAGGAACAGGTCTAGGACTGGCCATTTGTGAGGAAATTATCAAAGGTCATCAAGGCACAATCAATTTGGAAAGCAATACTGGTGAAGGAACAATAGTGGTTATCACCCTTCCTGTAACCAGTATGTAACCTTTTTCAATCGAATGATAACGACTTTCCTACCATTAATAAGTATAGTGAGCTCAAAAGAGCATTGGAGGATATTAAAATGGAAAAGAGACGTGTTTCATTGACATGTCTGGTAGCAGCTTCTTTAGTGTTAGGTGGCTGTAACATATTACCCGAACCTGGCAGTTTGATACAAGTGCCTAAGCAAGTGGCAGCAACTTCTGCCGATAGCGAAAGTGTATATGAACTGGCAAAAAAATATTTACCGAAAGGAACCGTTTTATTGACTGCTAACGCTCCTATCGGTACAGATGCGGTATTATGTGCCGATTTGGATGGTGATGGGCAAGATGAAGCAGTTGTCTTTTACCAATCAAAAAACAACGCTGATCAAGTCGGTCTATTTATTTTAAAGAAACAAAATGGGAAATGGGAAAAGGTATTTGCCAAGAAAGGCTCAGGATACGATGTTAGCTGGGCAAGTGCCTCAGATCTTACAGGGGATGGAGTAAAGGAACTTCTCGTTGGTTGGAAAATTGGCAGTTCAGCCGGAAATGTTCTAGATGTTTATACGTGGAAACAAAGCGGCGTTGAGCAGCTTACGAAAGTTAATTATCATGACCTTGACATGATTGAAATAGAAAATGATCCAAAAACAAGGCTTGCTGTTTGGAAAAAAGATGTCAACGATATTTATAATATCGATTTATTACAATGGAATAATGGATTATTAATCTCTGATAAGAAGAATTATCCAGCGTACTTTCCTGAAGCCGTCAAGTATTATCAACGCAGAACCGAAGCGGTACCTGATGCTGCTTACTATTGGTATTATCTAGCAGACGCTTATTTAAAGGCCAATTATCCTGAGCAAGCCTTGCTCGCCGTTAACAAAGGGATGGCGCATAAAATGGTCGTGCCGAGCTATAACCAGTTTACGGATCTCAAGGAGAAAATTGAAAAAACGCTAGAGCAAAATGACAATTCAGATTTCCAATACGAAATCCGCGATGCGGGAATTACGATTGATGTTCCCCGGGAGATTGCACCCTATATTTCCTTCGAGGAAAACAATGGTACGATGAATAGCTATGTAGTGTCCGTTTTTGTATCTCCTTATGAGAATCAAAAAGAGCTATTGTTTTCGATTGAAATCTATTCAAAGGATATGTATATACCGGAAAAGGATGCCGATCTAGAAGAAATTGCCGAGACGGAGGAATTCCTTTATGTTGCTCGACGAGGAAATAGAGACTTAACTTTTGAAGAATCGAATATTTATGAACAGAGTGTTACATTAATAGAAAAAATGATTGCCAATGTACGTCCTGGTCTCGTATACCCAGAGTATACCAGCCTTAAATATTTATCTGTTATTGAGCAGGTAAAAGTAGCGGTAAACAAATACTGGGATGTAGTTAGAGGCGGAACGATGCCTAGTAAGATAGCTGAATCATTCACTCATAATGAAACTGACTATCGTTATATGGGATCCGATTTAAACTCTTCCGAAAAACTAAATGAATTTCTTTCGGAATCCTATACATCAGGGGCAATCCGCTCTTATATTGAACGCTCTGGAATCATTGAGCACGATGGAATACTCGCCCAACCGAATGCAGATGGCGGCTCACTTTTAAATTATGAAAAAGCAACCGTAGTTCGAGAAAAAGACAATGGAACGGAAAAAGAATATGACCTGAAAGTTCCACTAGGTACCAGCCTTTCCTTTGAATACGTTCATGTTGTATTTTCTAAAACGAAGGATGGCTGGAAAATCTCTTCAGATATTGGTACGTTTTAGTGAAGTTTGGTGAAGAAAGGAGCACTCCATTTACCGAATGAAGTAAATGAAGGCTCTTACGGTCAATGGGAGCGCGTTCGATTTACCGGAATAAGAAATTAAGTACTCTTACGGTCAATCGATGGGCGTCCGATTTACCCTAAAAAGAAAATAAACACTCTTACGGTCAATCGATGGCTATGAATCGTGAAATTATGTGAAGGCTGTCCAGAAAGTCAGTGAAAACTGACTATATCTGGACTCCTCTTTATTTTAGAAACAAAAAAGAACCCCCTACCGGCATCAGAATACCTGTAGGGGAAAATTTTCGTTGAGTTTAAATTTGAGTAATAACAAGAGAATCAAAATAAATATGATACTAAACTTTCGCATTATCCCGTTTGGTTGTTACCCGAAAATAAGGTTTAGTTCACAATTCTTTTCGCACCGACATATTTTGTTTTCCAATAATCAAGATTCATTGATTGAAGGCGGACCCCATTTGATGTTGCACCTATGAATTGTTGTTTACCAACATAAATACCGACAAATGAAACAGATTTTCCATTCGTTTTGTAAAATACTAAATCGCCTGGCTTTAGTTGGCTCTTATTAACGCTTTTACCTACTTTATACTGATCTGCGCTCGTACGTGGAAGCTTTACTTTTAAGCTTTTTGAATATACATATTGCGTATAACCCGAAGCATCGAAGCCTTTTGGCGTTGTACCGCCCATTTTGAATTTGCTACCTTTCAAAGTTTGAGCGTAATTAACTACCTTTTCCCCTTTCGTCGGCGCAGCGGCCTCCGCATTTAAACCAAATAGAGTTGAGAATAAAAGAGCTAAAGCGGCGACAACTGCAACGATAAATGAAGATCTTTTTGTTGCTGACAAACTAATTACCATTTGTAAATCCCTGCCTTTAAATTTTATTTTTCCTACAAAATGATCATATACAATTTTGGAAGGTCATTAGTTTCTTAAAAGTTAAAAATGGTTACAGAAAGGTTAAGGGAGATTTTTTGCGGCAAAAAAATAAAAGGGACTATTCCTTTGTCGATTGACTTTAGAACAGTCCCTTAATTATGTTCTTTTATTTAGACAATCTTTTATTCAGGCTATCAACCTGCAATTTCAACGATCCTTTAGCTTTATCAGAAACATTTTTGCTTTGAGGAGGCTTATTCATGTGACTCCGGAACTGTTCTAGGTGCTGAACGGCTTGCTTTATACGCCCTGCATTCAAGTGGTGTCTCACTTGATCCAACCCATTGGAAAGTTGGTTGATGGAAGGGCCGTTAACATCCCCTGTTGCAACAAAGTGATCGAGTAAAGCAATCAAATCTGCTAAAGCAGTGCCACTTTCATCTACTTTAATTGCCGCTAAAGCTCTTTCCGAAGCTTCAAGATGACTCAGTTTAGTCACCTGCGCTTTTTGGGCTGCTGTGAGCGCGTTGTAAGTTGCTCTAATGTCAGCTACTTTTTCCTTATCCTTAATTTTCAATTTGGAAATATCTAAATTGGCTATGCGAATGTCAACCGCTTCCGGTTCGAGATTGACTAGGTTTGTAAGATAGCTTTGATTCAACAAACCACGCTGGGTTTCGGTCAGTGAATCGACCACTTCACGTATCCTTGCCACGTAAAGAGCGTCTGTTAGTGTAGCCTCCCCTACGGTAAAACGCTTGCCGACCATGTTGTTACCCGAGCCCCTTAGGTAACCGACCAGTGTGTTAACCGCACTTACCACTTCACTGTCCGCCTTGAACAATGCTGGGAATGTCAGTGGGTCCTTAATCGTGAAGTCCACCCATGCGATTCCTAAATTTTGACGAGTCACTTCAGCCAAACGCTCACCAAGATCTTGTATTACTGGTTTATCTAGCGTGTAATACCACATTGCATCCGGGCGGTAACCAATCTGATATAGTACTTCGTTCGGATAGAAGTGGTCAGCCCATGCCTTAAATTCAGGGATGAATCCCATCGAATCCTCATACATCCCTTTTACTTCCCCGTCGATACTGCCGATACTCTGACTATCATCGCAGAACAAAATGTCACCTCGATAGGTCGGCGGCAACCAGCGGTGATTATAATGCTTTAAAAACATACGATAGTCTTTATTAATCGACTTCAAATGCTCATCCCAATCTTGTGCCATCGCATCAGTTACCGGCAGTCCGGCATCTTCCGAGACACCGTAATACCATTCAACGTCTACTCCGAATCCAACGACACTTTCATGATGACCGTACTTTTTAAAGATAAGGTCCATTAGAGTCTTCATATCCGCAAAACCGGATTCCACCTGTAGAAATACCTTAATTCCATGCTTATCAAAGTATTCTAGGTATTCTTCATGTGACAGATGACCCGACTTCGTTGGTGGACCAAAACTGATGTTTTGAGCTGCATAATCTACACCGTCATTAGGCTGTTCGAATTCTAGCCTAACTCCACCTACCCCCACACTCGTGTTTAATCTACCGATAATCCAAACGTAAGTTGGTTGTGCACCTGGAAAATAGCCGTCCATCTGGTCAGTAATGTGTTGCCAGTCTTCTGTTCCAAGCCACTGTCCATTCACACCGTAATCTGAAGAACGGGTACCTGCATAAGCAATGTTATCTGGCGCTTTGTGAACTTGCGGGTTGCCTTCCCAATTAGCAATCTTATTTTCTGCATCTTTTAGCAATCCATAGTTGGTGATCATTGCTTTCTGGTCACCCGTCAGTTCGTCATATGCTGCTCTAGCTGCTTTTGCCGAAGCTTTATCGGCATATCCTAGCACCTGCATTTGATCAATAACCGCTTGGACCTCTTTTGCCTTTGCAAAATTTTTGTCTTTTTTTAATGCCAGTGCTTCAAGCTTCGCTTCTAACTGATCAAGCTTGTCAGCATTCGTTACAAATGTTTTTTGAGCAGGTTTCAATGCATCGTATTCCTCCTGCAGAACACCTACAAGTCCCTCATCAACAAGTGTGACAACTTCTGCACCATCAATCCAAAGCTTTACAATCTGTGCTTCAGCTTTTTCAAGTAATTCCAAATTAGTTACTAGCCCCTTTTGTGCTGAACTTAGCCTATCGTAAGTACGCCTCGTAAGCACAACCGCCTCGCGGTCAGCTAGAGAAGTTACATTCAGGTCGTTGATCATGTTCGTAACAGTCTGGTCAGGCGTAAGAGCCTTTACAGACATCTCATCTCCTCCATTTTTGGCAATAGCACTAAAGCTTGATGGCATTAACAAAAGAAACGTTATGACAATTATAAGTAGTTGTTGTGACTTTCCTCCAATAAACTTAGCACGTTTCATACATACTCCCCTTTCAAAAATGAACCTAACAAAAACCTAATTGATGACTAGATTCATAGATGGAATTCTGAAAGCGCTATCATTTTGAAATAATTTTTTTGTATCACCCCTTTCAAAGTTTCTCCTGACAGAAAGTATTCAGAATACATTATTTATACTTCACGTCTAAGCAATTGTAAATACCAATTGATGCAGTTTGTTATTACAAATAAAGTAAAACAGGCCGCCTTTTTACATTAAAATACTACAAGGTTCATCATATAATTATAGAAAACTGGAAGAAAGGAGTGAATATTAAGTTGGGTGTTATGTAGAAAAGTAATATTTCCTGCAAAATTTAAATGTAGAAATATGAATGATTTTAAGGGAAAATAATCTTCTTTATATAAAATAAAAATTAAAAAATCCCCTGCTAAAATTTTTCTGCAGGAGATATTTCGTTGAGTTTTAATATTTGAGCAATATAAAGAGAATTAACAGATATATCACGCTGATAAGGGAAACAGCAACGAGTAGATATATCAAAAAGTGGATGAATTCTTTCGCCTTATCCCGTTTCAATGGCTCTTACCGAAGGTTATTTCACAATGCTTTTCGCACCAACATATTTTGTTTTCCAATAAGAATCATTCATTGATTGAAGTCGAACACCATTTGATGTTGCGCCTATGAATTGTTGTTTACCAACATAAATACCTACAAAAGAAACTGTTTTTCCATTAGTTTTGTAGAATACTAAATCGCCTGGCTTTAAATCAGCAAGCTTTACACTTTTACCAACTTTATATTGATCTGCGCTAGTTCTTGGCAACTTCACTTTAACGCTTTTTGAGTATACATATTGCGTATAACCTGAAGCATCAAATCCTTTTGGTGTAGTTCCGCCCCATTTAAATTTACTCCCTTTTAGCGTTTGCGCGTAAGAGACTACCTTATCACCTTTCGTCTGTGCGGCTTCTGCATTTAAGCCAAACATAGTTGAGAATAAAAGAGCGAGAGCGGCGACAATTGCGACGATGACTGATGATCTTTTTGTTGCTGACAAACTCATTTCCATTTGTAAATCCCTACTTTCAAATTGTATTTTTGCTACAAACTGATCATATACAATTTTGAAAAGGCATTGGTTTCTTAATGGTTAAAAATGATTACATAAAGGTTAATCGGTAAATTTCCCCATTAGGACCGAAGTGCTTACTGTCTTCCTGTCCGTGGTATATAGGATATATACAATATATACGATTTTCGGGAGGCCGGATGGATGCTTTATTTAGACACGGTTATAAAACTAGTCTTTGGGCTGGGAGCGCTACTTGTCGTTACCAGACTCCTCGGAAAAAAAGAAATGGGTCAATTCACTCCATTTGATTTTGTGTATGCACTTATCTTGGGCGCTCTTCTTGAAGAAAGTTTATATGATGATAAAATATCGGTTTTTCAGATGCTATTTGGAGTGACTGTTTGGGGGATATTAATTTATATTGTTGAAGTACTCGTAGGAAAAAACGATACAATTAGAACGATACTAAAGGGAAAGCCTTCAGTCATCATAAAAAATGGTGTTTTAGATTTGAAGGCCATGAGTAAAAATCATCTTGAAATGGAGCAGCTTCGTACTATGTTAAGGCAAGAAGGCGTATTTTCTTTGCGTGAAGTAAGGGATCTGTACTTAGAGCCAAGTGGGAACATTAGTATTAAGAAATTTTCTAGTGGAGAACCACCAACAGCGAATATGCTCGGATTAGATGTTAAAGATGAAGGTCCTTCCGTTTTATTAATAGATGAGGGTAAGATAAAAAAGGAAAACCTAAGTTTTGCAGGAAAAACCACTGATTGGCTGCAGAATGAACTAGGAAAAATAGGTCACCCTCGTCTATCGGAAATTTTTTTCGCCGAATGGTCTGAAAACGATGGATTTTATATAAAGACATACGAGGAGTAAGGAGCTTTCGCCCACGAAAGCTCCTTACTTTTTCCTTATTGATGTCCTTTGTGATGTCCGTTAAAGAAAATCATATTATCTTTTTGAAAAGGAAATAGGTTCATCTCCCTCACTTTATCCCCATGGTTCATCATAATTTCGTGAAAGATTTCTTTAGGGGTTTTACCGTCCGTGTTTACGCCTAATTTTTCCGCGGCTCGGTAGATCATTTTTTCTTGGACTTCCTTGGCTAACTGTCCAAGGTCTTTACCTTCTGTTGAAATGCCCAATTCTTTGGCATGCTTTTTGATTTGGGCCTCACGCACTTCACGGGCGAGTTGTTTGATATCTTTGCCTTCTGTTGAAATGCCCAGTTCCTTCGCAGCCTTATTTATTTTTGCCGCTTTTACTTCTTTCATTATGGTCTTATCGTCTTTGCCTTGTGTATTAATGCCCCATTGTTTGGCTATGTGCTCGATCCAAGCGCGGCGGACTTCTTTTTCTAATGTATTGATATCTTTGCCTTCTGTTTTGATACCTAATGCTTCAGCCTGCTTTTTGATGATCGCCGCTTTTACTTCTTGCCGAAGTGTATTTGCATCTTTTCCTTCGGTTTCAATCCCAAGCTCTTTTGCCTGTTTTTCGAGAAATTCTTGGTTGTGGTTAAATACCTTTTTATGGAACCCGCGTTCAATATCAAATGTTTTTTGCTGGGTGCCGGCCTCATTTTCCGGATGCGCTGATGCCATACTAACTGCTCCAAATGTAAGGGCGGTTGCGAGTAGATATGTAACCAATTTCTTTTTCATTTTACGATTCCTCCTTGGATGTCGATGCTTTCATTGAATAGCATGCCCGATTTTAAACCGAATCGATAAACAAACTATTCAAAAGGAAAATTAATCTTGTCCGAATGAGTTTTTAATATTATATTTCTCTTTTTTCTTCTCAAGCCATGTAGGATATTCCTTTTGAACTTTTTCTTTAAATAATGCTTCTTTTATCTCTTTTTTATGATCGTCATAGACTGCTTCTTTTGCTGCCTTTTTATCTGTCACCTTAATAATATGATAACCGTGTTCTGTTTTTACTGGATCGCTAATCTCGCCTTTTTTCAATGAAAATGCTACTTTCTCAAACTCTTTCACCATCTTACCTTTCGAAAAATACCCTAAATCGCCGCCTTTTTCAGCGCTGGCAGTGTCTGTCGAATATTCCTTCGCTAATGTCGCGAAATCATCTCCATCAGCTAGCTTTTTGGCTACCTTCTTCGCTGTTGATTCATCTTTAACTAAAATATGGCTTGCTTTTACTTGTTCTTCTTGATTGAAAGATGCTTTATGTTCTTTAAAATAATCCTTCATTTCCTTGTCAGTAATTTTAATTTTAGGTTCCATGAGCTTTTTAATGGATAAATATTGTTTAATATCTTTTTTTACATTCTCTTCTGAAATTCCACTTTGCATCAAGGCAGAGTTAAATGCTTCTTCCCCGCCATATGATTGGATATATGTAGCCAATTCCTCATCAATTTCCTTTTTGGAAACAGCGACTTTTTCTTTTTTCACTTCCATTGCGATGACCTTTTCTTCAATTAAAGAGTTGAGCGTCTCCGTACCATACTTTTCTGTAAGCACCTCATATAAATCATCTTTCGTAATCGTTTCACCACCAACACTCGCTAATGTCTCTCGCTTTGAAAATGCCGCGACGAATAGAAGTGAAGTACCAACCAGAATTAAGGCAATAACAGACAACATAAATTTTTTCCCAGCTAATTTTTGAATCATCATATATCCTCCCTCTTATACTCGTCCTTTAAGCATAATCGGAAAATATGAACAAACTATTAACAACTTTTGAAATGAATATGAAAAAACCGCCTTGCGTCATCGCAAAGCGGCTTTAGCTTTCTTTCAGGGGAAACCTCATTGTAAATTTTGTTCCTTTCCCTTTTTCACTGGCCACTTCAATCTTACCGTGATGCATCGTGACCAATTGTTTTACAATCGATAGCCCAAGTCCGAATTCTCCGTATGGATTTGTCGTCCTGGACAGCATCGCTTTGTAAAAACGGCCCCAAATTTTTTCTAACTCTTCTTGGTCGATGCCTATACCCGTATCTTCAATTTCTATCATTGTTTCATTGGAACCTGCTCTGCCTCGTAAAATAATTTTGCCATTTTGCGTAAACTGGATGCTGTTCTTTGCAATATTGATTAAGATCTGAGTAAGTCTGTCGTAATCGGCATAAATAAAGACATCCTGTTTTACATCAACAATAATATCATTATTTTTTTCTTCAGCTAAAATGTCCAACTGATCTTTTATAATCTCCAGCACTTCAATAAGCTGAATCTCTTGTTTGATTAATGTCACTTGGTTTGAGCGGATTTTTTCATAATCAAGATTTTCGTTGACAAGCCGGATAAGCCTCTTAGTCTCCTTACTCGCGAGCTGCATTCCTTTATCTTTTTCAGCTTCCGGTATCATATCAGTTCGAATGCCCTCAATCACACCGCTTATCGTTGTCAAAGGGGTTCGCAGTTCATGTGATACATCAGCCATAAATTGGCGCCTGCGATTTTCAAGACTTTCAATCTCTTCCATCGATATGTGCAATTTTTCAACCATTTTATTAAAATCTCCGGCCAATTCACCAATTTCGTCAAAGTTCGAGGACGGAATTTGAATCGAATAGTCCCCAGCAGCAACAAGAGAAGTAGCTTCCCGAATCCGTTTAATCCGTTTCACATGGAACTTTGATAATATCCAACTAAGCAATAATGCGACTCCAAGAGCAATAAGTACCGTATTAAACAAATATTGATTGATTTGGGAAATGAATTCTCGTGAACCTTTTATCGGCGATGCCAGTAAAATACCTCCGATAAATTGGCCATTATGAAAATATGGAAGCAATGCGAAAGTCACGCCCTCTTCAAATCGTTTAAAGTCCTGCTTAACAATGACTGTCTGACCACTTTTTATTTTTTCCCATTCTTCATTTTCCAGTTCAATGATAGGACCTCTTCGTCCCGTTGAGTAGATAATCGTGGATTCTTCATCAAATAAGCTATATTGAATGTCCCTCCCCGCCAATACTCGGCCATATTCCTGCAAAACAACTTGCTGAGGCCCTCCACCCCGGCTTCGTTCTAAATCATGCAAAATATTATTTCCATAGGAAGTAAGTTCATCAATCTTATTTTCATAGACAAATCTTTCAACAAATTGTGAAAACAGCAAACTCAAGATTAAAAAGGCGATAATGATGACACTGACATGGCTCGCAAGCTGCTGATATAAATACTTAATTTTCATTTTTCTTATCCTGTAATGGGCTGGAGTTTACTCCTGACCTAACGCCATCCTCTTCATCAAACTTGTATCCTACACCCCACACCGTCTGAAAAAACGAATGATCTTCAGTGGTGATTTTATTCCGCAACCTTTTAATATGGACATCTACAGTCCGGTCATCCCCGTAAAACTGGTATCCCCATACCTTTTCCAATAGCTGCTCACGGGAAAATACTTGTTTCGGATGCTGCACGAAATGATAGAGAAGATCGAATTCTTTCGGGGTTAAATTGGTGACTGATTTACCGTCTAAGAAGACTTCTCTCGTATTTTTATTTACTTTAAAATGCTTTGTCTCAATTACACCATCTTCACGGGGAGCAACTGTCCGCGTATTATATCTGCGGGTAACTGCTTTGATTCTAGCCATGAGTGCAAGTGGACTGAAAGGTTTTGTTACATAATCATCGGCACCCATTTCAAGCCCTAGCACTTGATCTGATTCACTATCCTTTGCGGTTAACATGATGATTGGAACCTCGCTGTTTTCCTGACGGATGTTCCGGCAAATCGTCACCCCATCCATCCCCGGAAGCATCCAGTCAATAATTAAACAATCCCAACCACCCTCTTGGGCGCGTCTATATCCTTCTAGTCCATCCATTACAAATACGCCTTCAATGCCCTCCTTCAAAAAGAACAGCTCAATCATCGAAGAGACACTTTCATTATCTTCTATCACTAATATTTTCATAGCTCAGCATCTCCTGTTTAGGAATGTTACTTTTAACATAAATCGATTATAAAGATTTAGCAACTGGAAACACCTCTTGCATAGCCGCAAGAGGTGAATGGTTAATTTTTTATAGCTTTACTGCTTGCAAGTGTTATCTCTATCGTTTTCTTTTCGCTGCCACGGTACACTTTCAACGCCACCTTGTCGCCAGCCTTCAGTTCTTTGTATAAAAACTTTCTCAAATCACCCGTGTTTTTTACTTCCGTACCATTAATCTCAACAATGACATCCTTTACCTCAACCCCCGCTTTTGCTGCAGCCGATTCCGAATCAAGTGCAGTTACCACCGTACCTCCACCAACTTTTTCTGGCAGGTCCTGTAAAAGATTACGTGGAATTTGTTCAAGGTCAGTCAAGCTGACTCCCATATACGGCCGGTCAATTTGCCCATGCTTGATCATTTCTTCAATCAGCGGAATTGCATCATTGCTCGGAATGGCAAACCCGAGCCCTTCCACCCCATTCTCAGCAATTTTCAAACTGTTAATGCCGATGACTGTACCTTCTGCATTCAGCAAAGCCCCGCCACTATTTCCAGGATTAATCGCTGCATCTGTTTGAATGACATTTAAATCCCATTCACCCGCTGAAGTTTTTACGTTTACAGATCGATTGACCGCACTGACAATCCCTTGTGTAACCGTTCTTGAAAAATCAAGTCCAAGCGGATTGCCGATCGCAACAACTTGATCCCCAGCTCTTAATTGGTCAGAGTCGCCGAACTCGAGAACAGCCTCTGCATATTTTGCATCGATTTTTAAAACAGCAAGATCGCTCAAAGCATCCGCACCCACAAGCTCTGCTGTTGTTTTCTCTCCGTTTTCGAGCGAAATTTCGAGCTTCTCTGCCCCCTCAATCACGTGATTATTCGTTACGATAAAAGCATTATCTCCTTCTTTTTTAAAAATGACACCTGAACCTGATCCTCTTTCCACAGTTTCAGCAAACGGGGATAAACGGTTGCTTTCATTTTGGAAATTGACGATTCCAACTATCGCCTTCGAAGAATGTTCCACCATATCCGCTAGTGAATTTGTGCTGGCTGATGTCTGCTGCACTGTATAAGAATTTGTTTTTTCAGTTTGAGCTGATGGAGCTGAAACTTCACCAGCCTGAAAAAGTGATGTATTCGCTACAGCCGTTAACGTTAAAAGCGATCCAATCACACCCGCGCCCATGGTAGATAGAAATTTTGCCAATCTTGGCTTTCCTTTTTGCCAACGGTTTTTTTCTATATTGTTATTTTCATTCATTTCTTTCATCATCGTTTCCTCCCGGCTATCGATTTATTGTCTTTATCATAGCCAAGAGATATGAACAAATTATTAACGAAGTTTTAAATAAAAGGACAAAAGCGTATACTTATTTATCAAGACAGCCTGTTCAATTTCTACATTTGACGTTCTCCGCTTTGGACTTTATAATAAACCAAATAAACATTTAAATATTTCTTCCACTTAAGGGGAGTAGCTATACAATAAAGTCGTCAATACAGGATTCTTTCCTCGGCTTTGTTGGCAACTTACGCGGTTGTTTGCGAGACCTTACCTATTTTTGGTAAGGTCTCTTTATTTTTAGACGTTATAACCAAAAATTGGTTATAACGTTTTTTTATTCGAAAGGAGCTCTCATTTTGAATGACTTTGAACAACTAGCGAAAAGTGTAATTATTAAATATAAAAATAAAAAACCTGAGCTTGTTGATTATGATAAATCTTTATCACTCACTGGCGTTGGCCGAAGTGCGTTTGTATTTAAAATAAAAGCGACAAATAAGGTAATGAAGGTGTCTTTTCCGAAGCATCACTATATTGCTCAAGAAGAAGCTGACATATATAGCAGCATCCAACACATTGATTACTATCCGACCTTGCATGAAGCTGGCTCTAATTATATTGTGATTGATTATATTGAAGGCTACACATTCTTTGAATGTCTAACTCTAGGAATCCGTATTTCAGAAGAGGAAATAAAGGAGGTAGACAACGCCTTATATCTAGCCCGGAAGGAAGGATTGAATCCTTCTGATATTCATTTGCGAAATATATTTAAGACCTTTAAGGGCGAGATAAAAATGATTGACGTAGCTCGCTTTCGTCAAACAAAAGCCTGTAATCAATGGGGGGATTTAAAAGGTGCTTATCGTTTCTATACAAAACCATTTTTTCCAAAAAAGATTCCCGCTTGCATTCTAAATGGAATTGCAGCTTTTTATAAAAATGTTTATAGGAAAGATGCGATTCCAGAGAATGTCAATGCTAATTCTTAGGGGAAACAGGAAAAAAAGAACCCTAAAAGACAATTAGGCCCTATTTTCAAACCTTTTAACAACCGTAAAATTTAAGTGATTTTTGATATCGAAGTACCATACCAGAGAATCATTCCGCACGGGTGGTAGATGAAATGGTTGAAGCTGTGATTTAGAAAAGTAAAATATACTACTTTATTGGGGTCCGCTCGACTCCTGCGGGATCTGCGAGCCAGCCGAGACCCTGCAGGAGCGTAGCGACGAAGCGGCTCGGCGCTCGCCCCGCGGAAAGCGAGCGGTAAGCTTCGGAAAACCCGCATTATCCAATATAAAAATAAAAAACTGTAGACAACTCGTTTTTTCGAGTTTGTCTACAGTCTGAAAAGAATGGAGCATTTTCCATTCTTTTTTCACTTAAATAAGATAACGCACCATATTATAAATATTTAAAAATAAGATGGCCAACAGAGTGAAATTAAAAACCTTCTCTATTTGGCGATTACTAATTCTTTGATAAATGACGGCACCGATTAAACCGCCTAGGCCGCCTCCCACAATCATAAATCCAAGTACTTGGATATCTAAATCAGCAAAACCTGTCGTTGAAGCCGTCATGACAAGTGAGGCTAATTGCGAGAAAAAGATAATGAAAATCGAGTTAATCGTTGATTCTTTCGTACTCATTGAAAACGCTAGCGCAAGGGTCGCCATATTCAGGGGTCCCCCTCCGATTCCTAAGAAGGAAGAAAAGGTTCCTAATCCGAAGCCTACGATAAAAATGATTACAATATTATGCAGTTGATAAGTTTCTATTTTCGCCTTGTTTTTTACAAACAAAAAAATGACCAACATTAAGGCTGCCAAAATTCCTGCCTGAAAAACGGTAATGATGTTTTGGTTCTCGATCTGGCCCACAAGGTGATTCAATGTCAATTTACCAAAAATCCCACCTGCAATGGAACCTAACGCAAGAACGAAACTGATCTTCCCTTTTACTTTAATCCTTGCGCGCGCTGCATTGATTAAAGACACACAAGCCATCGAAAAAACGGTTGCCGCTGATAGTATGCCGATAGTCGTGACATCATAATGGCCAAGGAAATCGAGCGCAGGCTTAATAATTATTCCGCCGCCCAGCCCTGCCATTGCTCCAAATGTAGATGCAACTAGTCCAACTAAGAAGTATATGAGCGCGATACGTAACGACCCCCAAAGGTGCAATATCTTCCAATTATAAAAAACGATATGCTTTGAATCAATTTTTACGCTTTTTCAAATAGCTCTCGTTTTCTCCATTTACCAAATCGATAGTAAGCAAAAGCGAAAATGCTGCTGATGACGAAACTAACTCCCATCCCCACCGCGATGCCTTTTTCACCAAGTAAATCGGAAAACCAATATGTTAGTGGATAACGAAGTACCCAAAATGAAATGATGTTCAATATCAATACTTGGAATGCTGCACCCGATGCCCGAACAACTCCGTTCCAAACAAAGTTAAAGCCTAAGAACGGAAAGAAAAAGGCGATGATTTTTACATATTCTGTCCCAAATCTCACGGACGCTTCGTCCGAAATGAACATCCGTATGCCCCGGTCTGCAAAGATAAAGATAAAAATAGCAGCAACGATCATCGTAGCTAAATTTAATAAAGTGGCATAAGTTGTGATTTGGCGGACGCGCTGCCACTTTCCTGCAGCAATATTTTGCCCTGCCATACTATTAACCGCTGTGCCAAGTGCATGTGCCGGAAGCATGATGAGGCTGTCGAGCCGTTGTGCAGCTCCAAATCCTGCAACGGCATCACTCCCGAAAGCAGTAATGACGCTCATAATGGCAGCCATTCCAGCGGACATAATCGTCATCTGCATCCCTGATGGTATTCCCTGCTTTAAGATGAGAGAAACTTCCTCCTTTTTCGGAAGAGTAGGAACCGAAAATGGAATGAGCCGATGGTATAAGCTTACAAAAAGTCCATAAAAGAAAGCCGTCCCTTGTGCCACAATCGTTGCATAAGCTGCTCCTTCAATGCCCCAATTAAATGTGTAAATAAATAATGGATCCAAAACAGTATTTAAGATAACCGCAATCAACACGAAACGCAGCGGTGTCTTACTATTTCCGACTGCCCGAAATACAGTTCCGATAAAGTTATAACCGAATAAAAATAGAATACCTAAAAAATTTATTTGCAAATAGCTTGCTGCTTCTTCAATCATTGAAGCGGGAGTACCAAGCAATGTTAATATATTCTCTGAAAATATGTATCCAGTAACTCCGAGAATGATTGCCATGCTTCCCAAGATGACTGTAAAAGCATTCACATAGCTTTTTAACCGCGCTGGGTCATCTTTTCCTTTTAATTGCGATAAAATTGTCAATGTCGCATTGTTAACACCAATAATAAACGATAAAACAGTGAAAATTACTGTACTGGATAAAGCTACGGCGCCGAGTGCATTCGCCCCGAGCAAATTCCCCACCCATAAACTATCAATAAACTGATAAGAGACTTGCAGAAGGTTAGTAACCAAAATCGGGATGGAGAATGTTAGCAGCTGCCGCCATATATTGCCGTTCGTGAAATCTTGTTGCTTCATTTAAATAGCTTCCTTTCTAAATGAGAAACCTATTCTAAATCCCTATCATTATAGCATGTTTAATGATGAGAATAGAAAAACCCGGCCGAGAATGGCCGAGTTTTACGATAAGAGCAGTGATTTACATTTTCGCAAGGACGATTGCGCAAAAAACAATAGGCTATTCCAACCTCACTGCTTGCTTTTGAGCAATCAGACAAAGCTCCGCTGTTTTAAACGCATGATCTTGTGTCATCGCATTTTCCGTACGGTTGATGCAGTCAAGAATGAATTCACCGAAAAATGGAAAACCAACTTTCCCTTTTACTGAATAGTGGTATGTGCCTTCATTATTGGACAAATACACTTGATCCCCTTCATCATCTCTTGCAATATCAATATACTTTCTTACTTCTATATAGCCTTCCGATCCGAGGATAAATGTCCGTCCATCTCCCCACACACCTAATCCCGCGGGTGTCAGCCAATCGACGCGGAAATAATGTGTTGCGCCGTTAGCACCGACAATCATACAGTCGCCAAAATCCTCGAGCTCGGGGTATTCTTTTGCCGTATAATTGGCAACTTGGCTTCTCACCACTTCTGCATCGGTATTGGCACTGTAATATAGAAACTGTTCGATTTGATGGCTGCCGATATCGCAAAGAATTCCGCCATATTTTTCTTTCTGGAAAAACCATTCTGGCCTTGAAGGCGCATTGAGAAGATGCGGTGCTAAATTCGATACTTGAAGAACACGGCCAATCGCACCCTCCTTAATTAAATTCCCTACATATACCGCGCTCTCTACATGTAGTCGTTCTGAATAATAGACCATGTATTTCTTGCCGGTCTTTTCTACTGTCTCTTTTGCCGCTTCCAATTGCTCGAGCGTCGTAAATGGAGTCTTGTCGGTAAAATAATCCTTCCCGCTTTCCATGACACGAACACCGAGCGGACCCCGCTCAGATGGAATGGCAGCCGCAGCAACCAGCTTTATTTCATCATCTTTTAAAATTTGTTCTACACTATCAGCTGCTTGCGCTTCTGGAAATGACTCGATAAATTTCCTTACTTTTGCTGGATCTGGATCATAAACATATTTGAGGGTAGCGCCCGCTTCCACTAACCCATTGCACATACCATAAATATGGCCATGATCAAGAGCCATTGCCGCAATGACAAATTCGCCTTCCTCAACAACTCGATTTACTCCGCCTTTAGGTGCATAGTTCATTCCATCTTTTTTCATGGCAGTCAAATTACCCCTCCTATCAATGTGTTCCACTCACATCCAAAGTTACTTGCTCTACCTCCGGTTTTTCATATTTCGATTCCTTAATTTTCTCTTGTAATTTTTCGTAATAAAGATCTTCATCAATTGGCATGTCTACCCAATCATCTGTCCAACTCGATAAATAAACAGCGTTGGATATGGCCAAACTTTTTATTCCTTCTTCACCTGGGGCAAGCAGATCTGCTCCATGTAAAATGGCATCTACCCAGTTTCTCAATATTCCAATATGCTCAGTTGATTTTCCGTGGACCGGAATGTCAATTTTCCAACATTCAGGCTCACCAAATCCACCTTTGTATTCTCGGTTAAACTCCCGCTCCGATTGTCGCAATCTCCAAAATGTCAGTTTATTATCTTCGACGACAAGTTTGCCTCTGTCGCCAGCCACTTCGAATCGATTCGTGCCTGGCGCTTCGCCTGTAGATGTAACAAACAGCCCTGTGGCTCCATTTTCATACTCTACATATGCGGTTACGTCGTCTTCCACTTCGATATCATGATACTTACCGAAACCACTAAATGCTCGGACACGCGTTGGCATCAAGCCTGTTGTCCATTGCCATAGATCGAGTTGGTGCGGCGATTGGTTGATCATTACGCCGCCACCTTCGCCTGCCCATGTCGCCCGCCAGCCGCCTGAATCATAATAGCTTTGAGAGCGGTACCAATTCGTAATAATCCAATTCGTCCGTTTAATTTCACCTAGTTCGCCTGATGAAATCAATTCCCTCACCTTTTGGTAAAGGGGATTCGTTCTTTGATTGAACATCATGCTGAACACTTTTCCGCTTTTTCCAGCCGCTTCATTCATTTGCCTTACATTTTTCGTATAAACACCTGCTGGTTTTTCGCTAAGTACATGCAAACCACTCTCAAAAGCTTGGATTGCAAGCTTTGGATGATCATAATGCGGCGTAGCGATAATGACGGCATCAATATTCTCATTATCAAAGAAGTCATCGAGAGAGGAGAATACTTGAACATCAGAACCGAATGTTTTATAGGCCCAGTCAACACGCTCTGGACGCTCATCACATACTGCGGTTAAAACGGCCCCTTGAACATTACCTTTAAAAATTTGGTTCGCATGGCTTGTTCCCATATTTCCTAAGCCGATAATGCCAACTTTCACTTCGCTCATATGAAAACCACCTCTTTTAATTTCATTAAATTTTCAAGGCTGATTTGCAAGCTATCCATTGGGTTGCCGGGGCAAACGTCTTGTTCAACCGCATACCATTCCACACCTGACTTTTCGCCCCATTGCAAAATTGGAACAAAATCAATCTTCCCTGAACCAACTTCCGCAAACGTTTCTGCTTCATCATTGGACATGTCCTTTAAATGAATGATTGGCATTCTGTTCACATACGGCTGAATGAAGGAAAGTGGATCACGGCCGCCTTTTTTAACCCAATACACATCAATTTCCGCTAAAATTAAATTCTCTTCAGTCGGTTCCAATATATATTCGAGCGCTGAAACGCCATCTATTTCTGTCTCAAATTCAAAAGCATGGTTATGATAGGAAATTCGATAATCGGAAGCTTTTTTTGCAGTTGCATTTAAACTATGTTTTAGCTTTTTATAACCTTCTACATTCCAATACTCTTTTGGTAAAAATGGACAGATAATATCTTTCGTTCCATAAAGATCCGCTTCCTTTAAAACATTTTCAAGATCATTTTCAAGGCGATCTAAAGAAATATGCATACCTGCTGTCCGAAGACCTGTTTCTCTTAATGCATCAGCCACTTCCTGTGGGTCATGATCAGCAGGAAGTGCCGATATTTGCACTCCAGCCCAACCCATTTTCTTGATTTCACGAAACGTTGGCGCTATCCCTTTTGCGAGTTCATTGCGAACCGTAAATAATTGTGCAGCAAATTTTTGTTCCATTCTCCATCTCTCCTAATCTATTAATCTTTGTTTTTTTCTCCGATATTCGGACGGTGTCACCCCGAGTTTTCTCTTGAAGAAACGGCTAAAGTGGGCAGGACTTTCAAATCCTGACTCTATCGCAACTTCCATTAACGTTTTTTCTGGGTTCATCTCCAGCTCATATTTCACCTGATTCAACCGGCAAGCCATCACATAATCCATTACTGTTGTTCCGGTCACTTCTTTAAAAATGCGTGACAAATAAAACTTACTTAAATTTAAGGCGATTGATAAGTCATCCAATGTAATCTTTTCTTTAAAACGGCCATTAATGTAATCAGCAATTTTTTCAACGTGAATATCTTTTTCGTTTTTTTGCATCAATAGCTTTTGATTCTCTTTCTTACTCAACTTAAATATTTGGACAAGCATAGACACAAGCAATACTTTCATTTCTGCTTCCACTTCTTGCTTTTGCTTCCGTTCAATGCCCTCTCCCAAATAAGATTGCTCATCATGTAATAACTGATCAAGCTCTTTCATGCTCTGTAAAATACTGTGTCGTTCTGATTCCTCTCGTCCGCGCAGCAAGCAATTGTTCATCTTTTCAAATGGAGATAATAATTCCGGCATTTGCAAAGACTCAATAACAGGTTTGATCCAATCTGGTGAAAAATGAACAACACTTCGCTCATACAACTTAAACAACGAAGGATTCGCCCGATGAGCAGTCAGACCATCCATAATAATGATATCCCCGGGCTGTAAGTGGTAAATGGTATTATGTATTAAATATTTACAATCGCCTCCATGAAAATAATAAATTTCATACTGTGCGTGCGAATGGAAGTCAAACGTCTGCTCACCAAGAGACTTCATTTTATAATTGGATTTAAGCCATTTTTCCATTCTTTCACTCCATCCCACTATGGTGTAAGGGCTTACTTATCTATATATTAACGAAAGCTTCTTAATAAAACACTATCTGAGCATGCTCGTTTTCATAAAATAATTGACTCAGATTGCTGTCTGAATGACAAAATGTCTTTATCCCTAAGTTGCGTGCGCCCGCTATGCTATTTAAATAGATAATTGTTCGGATTTTTACGTTAATCAAACGTTTGATTAGACGTTTGTTCGCACCCTTTTAAAGTCAAATCAAGCGCTTGATGAGTTTGGACAAGATTAAAAAGCCCCTACCCTTTAAAAAAGAGCTAGGAGCTTTTACGATTATGCTAATATATCTTCGATTTTATCAATTACGTCGTTAGACAATTCCAAGCTAGCACCTTTAACATTAGCTTCGATTTGATCTGGACGACTTGCTCCTACTAGCGCACTCGCAACGTTTGGCTGACGTAAAATCCAAGCAATCGCTAATGCCGGAAGGGTAGTGTCCAATTCTTTCGCCAATTTATCCAATTGTCCAACTTTATTTTGAACATCTTCGTTCATGAAGTTCTTCACGAACATATTAATATCATCATTTGCCGCTCGGCTGTTTTCAGGAATATTACCGCCCATATATTTTCCCGTTAAAACGCCTTGTGCCAGTGGAGAAAACACAACTTGTGAAATGCCGTGTTTGCTAGATACCGGAATTACTTCATCTTCAATATAACGATTAAGCATGTTATACTGCGGCTGATTAACTACGATTCTATCAAGTAAATATTTATCGGCAATTCCTACTGCTTCTTCAATTTGAGCTGCACTCCACTCACTGACACCCGCATAAAGAATCTTGCCTTGACGAATTAAATCATCAATGACACGCAATGTTTCATCAACCGGAGTCTCGGGATCATAGCGGTGGCAATAAAAAATATCCACATAGTCAAGCTCCATACGCTTTAAGCTATTATGAACTTGTTCAAATACGTGTTTACGTGAAAGTCCACGATCATTCGGTCCTTCACCCATCGGCCAAAAAGCCTTCGTAGTAATAACATAAGACTCTCGAGGAAACTCCTTTAAAGCTTTTGCCATTACTTTTTCGCCTTCGCCTCTTTCGTAAACATTGGCCGAGTCAAAGAAGTTAATACCTAATTCGTATGCTTTATGTATAGTCTTTGTTGCTGTATCATCTTCCACTGATTTACCATATGTTAACCAGCTGCCCAAACTAATTTCACTTACTTTTAAACCGGTACGTCCAAGTCTGCGATAATTCAAGCCAACCTCTCCCCTTCTGCGTGTTAAGCGTTTACATGTATATCATTGATCATTTTTAGAAAGCTGTCAAGATTATGAACTTGAGGTTTGTAGATTAGTAATTAGACAGATTCCTGTTTAACAGCACTAGTTTCAAGCAGTTTCTCAACAATCATGTTGAAAAGCTTTAAATCTTCCTTAAAATCTTCCGGAGTTGTTTTTGGTGTTTTCCCTTGAGTAACAACATCATAAAAGTATTCCAATTCTGCTATATAAGCATCTTTAAAAGTAGGGCGTATTTCTCTTTCTTCAAATGCTTCTCCTACTGTTTCCTTAATAAATAGAGTAGTAGGTAATTGGCGAATGTAAGGTGTATTGTATTGGATTTTAACTTGCTTCGTATCACCAAAAACTTCTAAATGGGCATCGAATCTTCTTTGTTGGTCCACACCGGTCTCAAATGATGTATAAAAGCCATCATGCTCGAATATTGCATTGATATATCCACCGCCGTTCCATTGAACAGCTGATACCACTCGTTTAGGGAAGCCAATCAATTCTCTCATCGCTGATAAATCGTGACTGCTTAAACCGCATAATAATCTGTAAGCATTTTGGATATCTACTGGAGCATCTCCGATAGCTTCCAGTACCATATCCCTTGCTCTTGTCCATCGTTCTTCCATCGCTGATTCAGGAATATCATTAAAGCGATGCACATGATGAGTTTGTTCAATCATCTTGATATTTGGTCCAATAATATCCCTTACTTTTGCATAATTAATCTTTTCCAACTTTTTAATTTCCTCGACGCCTTGTATAAAAGCCGGAGCAAAACGTCTCATATATCCAACCATGACTTGTACATCATTTTTGTCTCTCGCTTCGATAATTTTATCGGCATCAGCAAGCGTTAGACACATCGGCTTTTCTACTAAAATATGCTTTTTATTTTCCGCCGCGGCTACGACACAATCTGTATGATATTCATCGTTATTCAGTACGAATACTACATCAAGATCCGCTTGTTCCGTTAATTCTACCGCATCGGTGTATAAATTTCCCACACGATACTGTTCTCCTAATTTTTCTAATAATTTCACTGAAATATCACATAAAGCACTAATTTCAAATTTACTCGATAGCTGTTGCAAAATTGGTAAGTGAACGGTTTGAGCTACCTCCCCTAATCCTATAATTCCAGCTTTTAATTTTGTCATTTAATATCCTCACTTTCTTATACCTTTTTAAAGAAACATTATTTACTCTCCAAACGTTTACCGGCGCATCATAATGAAAGGTGTGGAGGCTATCATGTCTCAAAGTTATTTTAATGAAAATAAACTTTCAATCGTGATAATTCTAAACATTCTATATAATTATAAGATATCCCTTCTTTCACTATGGATTTTTGGTATTGGATTATATCACTAGTCAAAGTAAAGCACTTAGAACCATTAGAATTTTCAAACAAAAAATCTTTCTTTTTCTACGTTTCTCACTTAGAATAGTTTGAACAATCAGAAGGAGGGTTTCAGATGATTCGCTATCCAAAACCATTGCAGACCGGAGAAATAATTGGAGTAACTGCACCGTCCTCTGGTGTACCTAATGAGCTTCATCATATTTTAAATGAGGCTATTCAGCAATTTGAAAAACGCGGATTTGGCGTTCAAGTTGGGGAAACAAGCTGGATGCAAGAGAAAGCCGCTTCTTCGAGTGCATCAAAACGGGCAGCTGAATTAAATTGTATGCTGCAAGATCCTAAGATTGCCGCAATCATCCCTCCTTGGGGCGGCGAAATTTTGATGGAGATTCTTCCAAAGATCGATTGGGAAAATGTGCAGCCAAAATGGGTATTAGGATATTCTGACACTAGTACTCTCTTATTCGCCATAACCGTAATGACTGGAATCGCAACTGCTCACGGAACTAATATCGTAGACTTAAGGAGTGATGAATGGGATCCCGTAACACGCAAATTTATGGATGTGCTCTCGGCTTCTGATGAAAAGATTGTTCAACATTCTTCGGAAAAATTCCAATCAAGCTGGAATCACTCAAAAAACCCAAACCCTTATGTGTTTCAACTGGATACACCGACTGAGTGGAAAACAATTGATGGTGCCCCTATTAAGATGTCCGGTCGGCTATTAGGCGGCTGCATCGATACGATTCAAAGTTTGGTCGGCACCCCGTATGGGGATGTACGTTCATTTAGAGAAAAATATATAAAGGGAGAAAATATCCTCTGGTATTTCGAAAACTGTGAAATGACAGCTACCGATTTTTACCGTGCATTGTTGCATATGCATTATGCCGGCTGGTTCGAACAAAGCAATGGCATTGTATTTGGGCGGACACCAGCTGGAGAAGAAGTAGAGGGCTTTACGATTGTTGATGCTATGGAGAGGATATCCAACTTGGCAGACTTACCCATTGTATTTGATGCCGATATTGGGCATGTGCCCCCGCAAATGACGCTTGTTAATGGGGCAAGAGCTAAATTAGAAGCAGAGAGTGGTAAAGCAAAGCTCACGATGGAGTTTATTCGTTAAGACCGAGCTGTAACCATTTGTCCTTTAGTGATGATAAAGTTGAAAAATTATGATACGAGGAGAATCAGATGCTAAATTATCAAGTTTTATTTCTAGATATCGATGGAACAATCTTAAAGCCAGACCATACATATGATGCATCAACGAAGGACGCGATCATACAGGTGCAGGAAAAGGGAGTGAAAGTTTTCCTCGCAACGGGTAGACCACTACATGAAATTAGGGATTTAGCTGAAGAATTAAACATCCATTCCTTCATCGGGTACAATGGCGCTCTTGCCGTCTATCAGGAAAGGACGATCGTCAACGAGCCAATGAATGAGGATACAGTCAAACAGTTTGTAGAAATCGCTAAGGAAAATGGTCACGAAATGGTTTTATATACGAGTGAAAAGAACTACTTCACTGCTTTAGAGAAGCCTGTCGTAAAAGATTTTATTGACAAATTTCAAATGAAGCAAAATGAACAATTTACACTAGATATCGCAAATCAGATCTTGGGTGCTACTTTGATCAATTTAAAAGAAGAGGATCCTTCACTTTATCAAGTTGACGATTCGTATCACTTTTCCCAGGTGAATGTCGAAGGCTTACTGCATTGTTACGATGTGATTCGCGACAATGTCAATAAAGGCCGTGCCATTAAAACGATATTGGATTTGATGGACATTCCAAAAGAAAAGGCCATTGCCTTTGGAGATGGGATGAATGACAAAGAAATGCTTCATGCCGCTGGTGAAAGTTTTGCTATGGGAAATGCTCATCCAGACTTGTTTGCCTACGCGAATCACAAAACAACGTCAGTGATGGATTCCGGTATTTTCAATGGATTAAAATCGATAGGCTTGGTGGATTAACAAAACAAAAAACAATCCTTTAAACATAATGGATTGTTTTTTGATGCCCTTAATTAAATTGAGGCAAGTACTTTTTGTTTTCCGCCAATACATCGTCCAAGATAGATTTTGCTAGATTGACAGAACCTACTAACGGATTAATCGTTAATGCTTGTACAGCTGTATCATAATCACCCGTTACTCCCGCTTGGACAGTCAGTTCTTCGTAAGCCTTCACAACTTGCAGTAAACCACGAATTTGCGGAGTGATCTCTGTGCTTAATTGAATTGGATGTGCTCCTTGTGAATCGATCACACAGTTCACTTCTACAGACACATCATCTGGTAAACAAGGGATAATTCCATTGTTTTGAACATTCACTGTTTGGATATCACCTTTGTTATTATAAATAGATGACACTAAATTTAGCGCTGCTTCTGAATAATATGCTCCGCCACGCTCTTGCAGTTGCGGTGGCTTAATTGCTAGATTTGGATCTTTATAGAGCTCGAATAGCTCTTCTTCTACCCTTTTTACAACTTCTGCACGTGTACCCTTTGTTTTTACAGACTCCAATTGTTCAGCTAACATCTCATCTTTCATGTAGAAATAGCGATGGTAGGAACAAGGGAGTGCACCGAGAGCTTGTAAAAATTCTTTGTCCCAGCCAAAGTCTGGGATATTCTTCATTGTTAAGCCTTTTGCTTCAGACGCTTTTGAAAGTACTTCCTTCGTCACATCGATGCCATCCACGACAATTTTTGTTGTCCAATTCAAATGGTTAATACCAATCATTTCAATAAAAACATTGTCTAAATCTGTATCGCAAAGCTTGGCCATTTGCATTCTAATTCCAATGGGAAGATTGCAAAGTCCAATTGATTTAACATTTGTATGCTTTAAAACAGTTTCGGTGATAATACCCGCTGGATTCGTAAAGTTTAGAAGCATCGCATCTGGAGATAACTCTTCAATATCTTTACAAATATCAAGGATGACGGGAATGGTCCGCATTGCCTTTGCAAATCCGCCAGCCCCTGTTGTTTCTTGGCCAATAGCGTTGTATCGAAGTGGAATATGTTCGTCGCGGCCTCGCGCTTCAAGCAATCCAACCCTTAACTGTGTAATAACAAAATCCGCATCTTTAATCGCCTCTCTGCGATCGAATGTTAAAATAACCTCAATTGGCACTCCTGCTTTTTCAACCATTCTTTTTGCAAGTGCACCAACTATTTCTAATTTCTCGCGGCCTTCTTCGATATCAACTAAATATACTTGTTCCACTGGCATTTCACCGTATCTGTTAATAAAGCCTTCAATTAGTTCTGGAGTATAGGAAGAACCTCCACCAATGACCGCCATTTTTAATTTTTTCTTCATTCTTCATAGCCTCCATACGATTCAAATTTATCGTAGATATCCTCTGTTGCTGTGATACCTAAATGATCCATCCCCAACAATACAGCACCATATACTGGCTCCATTTTTGGTATGACTAATTCAACCTTTTCGTGGTCTTTTTCTACTGTTTTTCTAAGTGCTTCCAATAAATATTTATCTTGTCCTTTTTGTACAACACTTCCGATTAAGATGATTGGAATCGGTTGTTCAAAATTCCCGATCTTTTTAATCACTGCACTCGCAGCAATGCCCAACTCTTCCCCGGTTTTTTCCAAAATGCTAATCGCTACCTCATCGCCTTTATTTGCTGCTTCATGAAGTACAATAGCAAGCTGATTTGGAGCATGATAGATGTCATTATCAAGATAATTGTTTACGAGATCTGGCATGTTGTTAAAACCTAAATATTCAGGAACCATCTCCGTGAGGATTGTAGGCTGTTCCCGCAGTTCCCAAGAGCGTACAGCTGCTCGAAAAGTCTCCTGTGCCATTGCTCCTCCGCCTGCCCAATCTCCAAAAAAGTAGCCAAAGCCGCCAATTTGAATCTCATCGCCGACTTTGTTTCTCCCGGCCGCATTTGTTCCGGTTCCACAAACAAGCACAACACCTGTATAATCTCTGGAACCAATGCGAAGACCTTCCATCGTGTCACAAACGAGACCCCAATTATGTAAAGGGATTCTTTTAAGTCCCTCTTCGATAATCGCGATATCTTTCGGTCTATCTGCTCCAGCAAGTCCATATTGGACAAAATCGATATCTTTATATTCAAGTCCCGCAGAAGATAAAGCGCTCTCAATTGAAGCGGTTATATTATCAATTGCTTTGTCAATTCCAATTGATTGATAGTTTCCTCCGCCAGATATTCCTCGGCCTAATTGATTGCCGTTTTCATCTGAAATAATTGTGTATGTCTTACTGCCCCCGCCATCCACACCCATAATAATAGGCATAATCATCCCCCTTAATAAATATTAATCTCTGTAAAATACCGTTAGCGCTTTCATAAATGTAGGACAATAAGCCCTTTTCATTTATGATTCTAGGTGTAAAATGTTGTTATTAACACTAATTTACACTTGTTATAACAAATAGTCAATGCTTTTCTTTCGTATCAATATATCTTTTGCTTGTATTAATAATGTATAATATTATTAATATTTTAATGAAAACTCAAAGTCACAATTGTTATGACAATATTCGTCAAAATATACAAAAGGTATTGGGGGAGTTTAGATGAATCAAAACAAAGAACAAGCTTCACTATACAATATAGTAAAAATGAAAATTATGGAGAAAATAAAATCTGGAAAGTATCAAGTCGGGGATAAACTCCCAACAGAAATGGAATTATGCGAAGAATATAGTGTCAGCCGTACCACAATAAGGATAGCTCTGCAGCAACTCGCTTTAGAAGGAAGAATTTATAGAGTGCAGGGAAAAGGCACTTTTGTTTCTAAGCCGAAAATCCAGCAATCATTATCAACGACTGAAAAGGGATTTGCCAGCCAATTAATTGAACAAGGATATAAACCAAAGACAGACATCATTGAACTTAAGGTTATTCCGGCTGATTCTACACTTGCCTCACATTTACAGGTGAATGGAAATGATCCTGTTACTCAATTGGCCCGTATACGATACGCGAATGACGAACCTCTTTTTTATGCAGTATCATATATTCCTTGGCACTTTGCTCCAGGACTTGTAAATGATGAAGAAAGTTGTAAAGGCTCATTATTCCAACTTTTACAGGACAAGTACAATGTAAAAATCCATAAAACTGTCGAAGTACTAGAACCAATTCTTGCAAGCAAACAAATTAGTGAGTACTTATCGGTTTCCGAAGATACACCCGTTTTCCACTTGGAAACCCTTACATATGATGAAAATCTAAAGCCAATTGAGTTTTCAGAATCCGTATTTAGGGGTGATCGTTCTACCTTTACAATTGAGCGAATTTATACTGTTTGATGATATTAATCTCGTGATGCCAGCTCTTTCAGAAATAAACCTACCTCTTTTTTACTCTTTAAAGATATAATCGTTTTTTTACTACCAATTTTTTGAAAAGCTTGGAGACGCTGGGGCATACTCTTCTTACGTCGATAATAGGTCGTCAAGATGAACTTGATAAACGCCCAATCTATTTTTTCCTTGCAGCCTTCTCCCATATCAGGTCGGGTTCTTCCGATATTTGTGAGCCATCTTTTTATTACGCGGTATAAGCATACGTAAAGAGGCAGCTCCAAATAGATGATCGTGTCTGCATATTTGGTACGAATATCAATTGTTCCCATATAGTTCCCTTCAATGATCCATCGCTCTTCAAGAACGATGGCTTCTTGGGCTGCAGAAAAGGCTTCAGTCGAGGCTTCCACCCATCCTGGTGTCCAATAAAAAGTATCTAAATGGTAGACCTTGATGTCCATGGCCTGCCCTAATTTCTGGGCAAACGTCGACTTACCGACACCTGAGGATACCCCAACTACCATAATTCGTTTCACTATATTCACCTCATTTCTATTTTGGAGGGGTATAAATTCGATACATATAGTTCTATATGATGAATGAGTCGTTGTGACAATGCGAATCTCCTACCATATGTGTATACTATTATTTTCCAATAAAGTGGATTTTGCAAGATTTAGAGAAATTAGTTTATATTGATGAATGATAAACAACCCCTATCGCTGGAGGATCCATCAATAAGGGTTAGCTTTTCATAATTTCACAACAACCTCTGTACCATCTTTATCTTTCACTTCTACTATCTTTAAGCCTTTATATTGCCTAATCGTTTTCAAAAGTTCCTTGATGTCCCTTCGATCAATCGATCCGGGAATCCATGATTTTTCGTTTTCATCAAGATGCTCCTTGACTACTTTGCTATTAATGAGTTTCCAGAACGGTCGAGAAGAAACGATCCAACCTCCTGTACGTAATAGAAGGTAAGGCAGTGGCACGGTAAACGCGGGTTTATCCTTTAATTTCACCTTTACTTTAATCATGTGGCTCACTCAATGACAACTGAGACTTTTTCGCCTTTGGCACTTTCAACATCAACAATTTGACCGGATAGCTCATTTTCAATCGCTTCTAAAATAAGGTCAACGTCAATGACATCGATATCCTTTACATACTTTGCGGACTCCGGAATTGTTGCCGCAATGCTAAGTCCTGTTTTTAACGCCACTTTAATAAGTCTTAACGGTAAATTTACACTTACTTTATCACCTTCTTCAGATGATACCCGGACCCTTAACATTTTATCTAAATAGTCCGAGCTCTTAACAGAAGGAGTAACATCTTTTTCCTTCAACACGTTTATGAGTTGACTAGCTTTTTCCGAATCAATTTTTCCTTCTTCGACCAAAGTTAATATTTTTGAAATCTCTTCTTTCATTATTAAATCCTCCTCTACTCTTCTTTTAACATTTTCAGTGCTTCTTCTGGGGTGATTTCCCCTTTTTCCAGCATCGAGATGACTTTACTCTCATCTGTTTCACTTTTCTTTTCGGCATATCCAAGAGCGGCAACGATATCATTGAGTTTGCCGCGCACAGTCGGATAAGAAATGCCCAATTCTTTTTCTACTTCTTTGATATTCCCGCGGCTTTTTAGGAATATTTCAATAAAATATAGCTGTTCTTTATTGAGTGAAGCTAATTTCGAAAGTTCAAATTCATTTTCAATCGTTGTATGACAATGGGTGCAATGCAATTTGGTAATCTTTAATGTTTTGCTGCACACTGGGCAAGTTGAGATGATTGGATAGGTCATAACGCTCTCCCTTCTTCATGTTATTGATATCATATTACACATATTTAAAATTGTAAATAACATTTATTAATTAATTTCATTAAAAACTTAAATAAATTAAGTTCCCCGTTTTAAAAATTAAACTTGAATAAAATAAAGGGTTTTAATCTTCCATAACGAATTAGATTAAAAACGATATAAAAATGAGGTCTAAAATAATGAATCATTCCATTCAAATTCGCCAAATGAAAAGCGAGGACATTGAGGTCGTCTATGAAGTTTTTACTGAGCATGGTATTAACAAGCCCAAAGAGTATGTACATACATACTGGGAAGAAAACGAGAAAGGAGATCGTATCACTTTACTCGCTTTTTACAATGGCCAGTTTGCAGGAAGCCTGCATTTCCTTAAAAAATCGTCCTATCCTTATTTTTCCGAGAATAATATTCCCGAAATCAATGATTTCAATGTGATTGAACCGTTAAAAAGACTGGGTATTGGAAATCGGCTGATGGATGCCGCAGAACAAATCGCAAAAGAACAATACGGAATAGTCGGAATAGGGGTTGGCATGCACTTTTACTATGGCCCTGCTCAAAGGATTTATGCCAAAAGAGGATATATCCCAGATGGAAAAGGAGTCACTTACCACCACCAAGAGGTCATGCCCGGAACAATGGTGTATGCAGATGATGATTTAGTTCTTTATATGACAAAGAATTTAAAGTGAGTTTGCGAAACTTTTTAGATACACAACCCGTAGTTTAATCAAAAGGATGGTGCTCACAATGAATAACCATGAAATTGACTATGAGATTATTGGCGATGATATGCAATTTGTGCAAGTGGAGCTTGACCCGAGTGAGACGGTTATAGCGGAAGCGGGCAGCCTAATGATGATGGATGATGGCATTCATATGGAAACTGTCTTCGGAGATGGTTCTTCCAGTCAAAACGGACTGGTGGGAAAACTAATGGGCGCCGGCAAACGCATGCTTACTGGGGAAAGCCTTTTTATGACGATGTTTACAAATGAAAGTAGTGGAAAAAAACACGTTTCATTCGCATCACCCTACCCAGGGAAAATCATTCCGTTAGATTTGAGTGAACTTGGCGGTAAAATTATTTGCCAAAAGGATGCTTTCCTCGCTGCAGCAAAAGGGGTGTCTGTCGGGATTGCGTTCCAGCGCAAACTTGGTGCAGGTTTCTTTGGTGGCGAAGGCTTCATTATGCAGAAACTTGAAGGCGATGGCATGACCTTTGTACATGCCGGTGGCACGATCTATAAAAAAGTATTGGAACCCGGAGATGTAGTACGGATTGATACTGGCTGTCTCGTTGCGATGACGAGCGATGTGAATTACGATATAGAGATGGTTCGTGGAGTTAAAACGGCGTTATTCGGAGGAGAAGGCCTCTTCTTCGCTACACTTCGCGGTCCCGGTACAGTTTGGATTCAATCACTGCCTTTTTCAAGACTCGCTAGCCGTGTCTTTGCAGCTATGCCTGGAGCAGGCGGTTCTAAAGATGAAGGTGGTCTTGGCGGTCTATTTAACATACTCGGTGGAGACCGATAATCATTGCATGAATACGGCTGCATCCCCTTTGGATGCAGCCAGCAAGTGTTTAGTATGATCCTCTAATATATTGTTTTACTTCCTCATTATAGAAATCTCTTATTTTTTGCGTCTCTTCTAGTGAAAAAGATTTTACAGAGGCTGATGCTAAATTCTCTCTTACTTGCTTTTCCGTTTTGAATCCTGGAATGACACAAGTTACTTCTTTTTGATCCAAAATCCATCTTAGCGCTGCCTTCGCCATTGATTCCCTATCATTAGCAATCCAGGATAGCTGATCAGCCAACTCAACTCCCTTGGCAAAACCTAGTCCTGCAAAGGTTTCTCCAACATTAAACGCTTCACCATTTTCATTAAAATGGCGGTGATCATCTTTTTCAAAAGTATAGTCTTTCGTAAATTTCCCCGTTAACAGGCCGCTTGCCAATGGTAATCTTACAAGGATACCGACTCCATTTTCCTGTGCCTTTGGAAGTAATTCCTCTAAAGGTTTTTGCCTGAACATATTAAAAATCACCTGAAGGCTTTTTACATTAGAGTGCTCTAAGCAGATTAAACCTTCTTCAACTGTCTCTACACTCACTCCGTAATGACGGATTTTGCCTTCTCGCTGGAGACGATCCAGCACCGCGAAAACTTCTCCATCTTTGAGGATTTCAGTAGCCGGACAGTGAATTTGATATAAATCTATCGATTCACGATTTAAGCGCTTTAAACTCGCTTCACAATACGCACTTACCGTTTCATAAGAATATGTATCTTTGTTATGTATATCTCCCATCCTACAAAACTTTGTGGCAATGTGAATGTCGTCTTCCTTGCCCTTCGTTGCTTTTGCCAATAATTCTTCACTATGTCCATCGCCATAAACGTCAGCCGTATCAAAGAAGTTGACGCCATTTTCGATAGCATATTGAAGCCCTTTTAATGATTCCTCATCACTCACATTTCCCCAAGCCCCACCGATTGCCCAAGTTCCAAAGCTTACTTCGCTTACTTTAATGCCTGTGTTTCCCAATGGACGATAATTCATGATTATAATGCCCCTTTCATTTAATAAGGTCTTTAAACCTGGAATTGTTTGATAAGATCTTGTAATTCCATTGCCCTTTGGCTCAGCACTTCTGAGGAAGCAGTAATTTCTTCCATTGACTTGCGCCGTGCTGGCCTGCTCTTGATTCATTTCTACAAGTTCGTCTATAAACCCTTCTATCTCCTCGATTTTTTGCCGAGAGGTTTTAATGATTTCACTTGCGCTCTTTACATCGAACTGTCTGGAAAGAGTAAGAACTTCGTTATGTATTTTTAAATATCCATCCCACTCCATCCGAAAATCTTTATATATGGCATTTTCTTCCTCTGATGTAAGCGTTGTTTCATGATGTCCAAACAACTCCTGTGAGCGAGAAAAATTTGTATCTAATCGCCCTTCAAAGTAATCCATTTCTCCTATTGTTTGATGCAAAAAACAATTGAAACGCTACCACCTGTTCTATAAGGAATCTCATTTCACCAATTGTTTCTATTAATGGTAGCCAACCTTCTTCAACTTCAGCGGACTTCTTATTCATTTCTTTCATTCCGAAATGCATGTACGAGCTGGAGCCTGCAATCAAAATAAAAATAATTACAAAAACAGTGAAAATTTTACCTCCAACTTCTTTGTAGCTGATTGAAAATATCCCTTGATACCGTTAACATTTCTCTCTCTATTAATTAACTTGCTTAAGAATCTTTTCATCGTTTCCCCATCGGCTATTTCTATACTCTTTCAGTAGACGAGCTTCTAAAATCCCTTACTACTCCCGCATGAGTCCCTAACTATTAATTCGGAATCAATAAAAACAGGATTCAACAATGTCTTTCCATGAATAAGATCATTTAACATAGATGCAGCTAACTTCCCTAACTTTTCTTTATCTTGTTTGACTGTTGTAAGTTTCGGATGACTATATTGACAAGCCTCGATGTCGTCACACCCAATTAGACGAATGTCCTCAGGAACTTTTAATCCGCTTTCATTTATTGCTCTCAATGCGCCAAAAGCCATCATATCCGATGTTGCAAAAACAGCTTGTGGATAAGGCTCCTTTTGAAGGATTTGCTTCATCGCAGCATATCCGCTTTCTTCATGAAAATCTCCATACTGAATCCAATCTTTATTTAACTCCAAGCCAAGCTGATTCATCGCTTCTAAAAATCCTTTTTCACGTAACATCGCAATTGCCGAATCACGTTTTCCACCAATAAATCCAATGTTTCTTACAGAATGCATGTATAGGTGTTGAATTACTTTCCTGGATAAATTTATATTATCGGTCATAACAAAGCTTGAACTAGGTCCATTTAACTCCAAGTCAATTCCAATACAAGGAATATTCTTTTCTACCAATTCATAAATTGCGTCCTCGATTTCTTCACCGGCGATAATTAAACAGCCATCCACATGGAAATGTCTGCATCTTGCGAGATAACTGCCTTGGCCTTGATAAAATTGCTCATTTGAAAACATAATGATATCGTAGCCTAAATGTCCAATTGACTTTTTAAACGATGTAATGACCTCGTTAAAAAAGGGATGTGTAAAGTCGACATTTACCTTACCTGCATAAATTAACCCAATTAAATTTGATTTCTTGGTAGCCAGCGATTTAGCCGAAAAAGTTGGTTGATAACCCGTTTCCTCGATGACTTTATTTACTTTTTCTTTTGTTTTATTACTGATGCTACCGGAGTTATTCATTATTTTAGAAACAGTCGACGGGGAAACTCCGGCCATTTTGGCGATATCTTTGATCGTATAATTCATCGCAACCCCTCCCCTCCTGTATATGCTGATAACTTCTATTCTTATAGTCTCGCAATAAAGTCAGGTGGGATTCTTACCCCACCTGTTAAGACTTTTTAAAAACAACTAAATTATTTTACAGAACCATCTGTAATACTCGAAATAAATAACCGATTGAAAAACAAGAAGATGATTATTAATGGTACAGTTGCCCAGAAAACACCTGATAATATCATTCCAAAGTCAATATTATGAGTATTACTTAGTGATGCTAAAGCAACTTGGATTGTATACATTTCCGGATCCCTTAATACTGTAAACTGCCATAGGAATTCTCCCCAGACTGCAGTAAAGACAATAATACCCAATGTAGCAAAAGCCGGCAAAATAATCGGCAGAACAATACTCCGGTATATTCTAAAGTTTGAGCATCCATCCAATTTAGCCGCTTCAATCAGTTCGTCAGGTACTGAGTCACTTACATATTGTCTCATTAAGAAAATACCTAGTGGATTTAAAAAGAATAAAATCATTACACCTTGTAATGTATCTAGCAAACCAGCTTTAGCAATTAAGTAGTATTGAGGAATTAATCCTAATTGCGGTGGTATAACCATTGTTAATAAAATAGCTAGGAATAACACGTTTTTACCAGGGAACTTAAATTTCGCAAAAGCAAACCCAGCTAGTGAACTGATAAATAATACAACTAGTGTAACTGTTGCACACACAATAAAGGTGTTCCACATCGCATGAAAGAAATCAATTTGATTTAATACCTTCTGAAAGTTATCTACCAATAAATTCCCAGGTGTAACCGTTGGAGGAATGGAGTTATAGGCAGAACTCGGGCGTGAAGCCATCACAAACATCCAATAAAATGGAAACAAGGATAGCAGTGATGCAATGCCTAAAAATGAGTAAATAAGGATTTTTCCAAATGACAGTCTCTTCATTTCAGCTGCTCTACTCATCCATTTGCACCTCTTTTCTTTCTGCCGATCCCTGATGTCAACAGTGTATTAATAGAAGCGAAAACGACGATGATAAACAATAAGATGATCGCTGTAGCAGAGGCTGTACCAAATGATTGTAATTTAAAAGCATCACGATATAAATACATAACTACAGTCATTGCTTCATCTCTTGTAAAGGCGCCTGCCCCTAGGAATACGGTTGGTTCAGCAAATAGCTGTAATGCTCCAACTGTTGAGAAGAAAACGGTTAGGATGATAAATGGCTTTAGCAAAGGCAATGTAATGTGGAGTAGCTGCTGAAATTTGTTTGCTCCGTCAATTGTTGCAGCTTCATAAAGGTCATTCGAAATACTCTGGATACCTGCAAGATATATGATTGTATTGTATCCGACCCATCTCCAAAACACCATAATGGAAATGGCAATTTTCGTACCCCACTCTGATGTTCCCCAATTTACTGGATCAAATCCAAATACACCTAATACGTAATTCGCCAACGATGTTTCATGATTACTAAATAACACACTGAAAATAAGAGCTACTGCAACCATTGACGTAATATACGGCATAAAGATGGTAACTCTGAAGAAATTTCTAAAACGCAGAAACGATAGGTTTAATAAAAAAGCAAGAATAATACCTATGACTAATTGTGGTGCTGTTCCCATTAACCCAATAATAATTGTATTATAAACCGATTTCCAAAAAAGCGGGTCTGTCAGGACTACCTTAAAATTATCCAATCCGACAAAAACCATAGGGTTTAAACCGTTCCATTTTTGAAATGCTAAAAACATACTAAATATAGCTGGATACAAACCGATCACGGCGAAAATAATGAAAAAAGGTGCAATATACAAATACCCTGATATCATATCTTTCTTTTCTTCTGAAATAAACCTCTTGTTTATCTTCTCGGATTTATTTAACGAAACCATTTTCACTCCCCCGTTTCACTTGAAAGTAAGATATGGTGCCCTGGGGACACCATATCTCAAGATTGCTTTGGAAATTAACGACTAATTAAGTCTTTAGAGCGTTTTACGGCTGCTTTCCATTCTTTCTCTGGATCTTTGCCATCTCTAACGTTATGAAGAGCATTCACCACTTCTTGGTGTACAGGGAAGTATTTTTCTCCTTTATAGACCGCACCAGTAATATCTTGTGCCGCAGCGGCAAACACAGAAGACGAAACTTGGCCACCGAAGAACTCATCTTCATTGGTTTTAAATTCTTCCATTTCATAAACAGAGTGAGCAGATGGGAATAATCCTTTTGCTTCGAATGATTTCAATTGATTCTCAGGAGATACCAACCATTCAACAAAGTCATATGCTGCTTGGGCATTCTTTGTTTCATTTGGAATCGCGATATAAGATCCACCCCAGTTTGCAGCAAATTCCTTAGGAAGCGTAGCTACTTTCCACTTGCCAACTGCATCCGGAGCATTTCCTTCCATCCATCCTTTTAACCAACCAGCACCTAACTCAGCCGCGAATTCACCTTTATTAACAGCGTTCGCCCATTCAGGAGTCCACATTTCAAATTTCCCAACAATTCCTTGCTTGTACAAATCTACAGCATAGTCATATGCCTTTTTAACTGAATTTCCTTCTTTTTCAAGCAATAGCTCGCCATCGGAATTTAAATACGTATCTACCGACGCATCCAAGTAGGCTCTATACGCCATTTCAATGCTGTCCACAAATGGCTTCCCAGTCTTCTCTTTCACTTGCAAACCAGCTTTTAGAAATTCTTCAGGTGAGTTGATTAATGCCTCAACCTCTGCAGGCTCAGTTGGTAATCCTGCTTCTTCAAAAATATCGGTCCGATAATAAAGTGCTTTTGGACCAATGTCCGTAGGCATTCCGAATAAGAAGTCACCTTCAGCATTCTCGCCGCCTGCCCATTTCCAATCCAGGTATTCACCTTGGACATCCTTCGCTCCAAGATCGTATAGATTTTCAAAGCGGTCTTTAGCAGCTTTAAAACGATCAAACTGATCTAGTTCTAACATTGCCAGATCCGGCGCACCGCTTCCAGCAGATAATGCCGTGAATAATGCGTCGTGATGTTCAGCAGTTTCAGAAGCCTTTACTTTAACTATTACATTAGGATTTTCTTTTTCATATTCTTTTGCCAATTCTTCATAGTTAGTTGCGCCAAATGTCCAAAAATTCAAAGTAATTTTTTCATCTTTTCCACTTCCGCCACTTTCTTTTTTACTTGTTCCACATGCAGCCAGTGAAAACGATAGAAGCAGAGTCAAAGCAATTATTATCCCTTTTTTAAAACTCTTCATTAGTATTTTCCCCCTATTTTTTCTAAAGAAGTATATTTGTTAAATATATTGCCAGTTTTACCCGGATCCACCTCCAAGTGTAGTTAGTATATCTGTGAATCTAGTAACTCGAAAAGAAGAAACCGCTTCCCTAATTATGTAAAAATTACAGAAACACTTAGTAAAGAAACCGGTTTCCTAAATGTATTATATACATGGATTTTAGAAAAATCAACATATTATGAGTAATTTTTCACTTTAAAAGGAAACCGGTTTCTTAATATAAATAAAAATACACGAAAAAGAAAGTACCTTTTCATGTATTTTTTAAACATGAGGGCCTATTTTTAACTATTCCTCATAAATCATTTTTCGTGTCATTCCACCATCCACCACTAAATTAATGCCTGTCACAAAATCATTGAGTGGATCCGTGAGGTATAGGCAAGCTCTTGCAATATCCGCTGGTTTACCAACCCGTTTTGAAAAATGCTGGGCATGGTCTTCAGGCCTTAATGCGGCATAATCTTCCGTTTCAATCCATCCCGGTGAAATAGCATTTACGGTTATTCTGTCGTTAGAGAGAGAAGCTGCGAGCGCATGAGTAAGCGCAAGAATACCACCTTTTGAAGCTGCATATGCTTCAGAATTTGCTTCTGACATAATGGCGCGAGTAGATGCAATATTCACAATCGATCCTCCCTCATTATTTTCACGCATATATTTTGCAGCTTCACGCGAACAAAGAAACACGCTTCGTAAGTTGGTATCAATGACATCGTCCCATTCTTCTATTTTCAAGTCATAAGGTGAACGGGATATCCCTTTACCGGCATTGTTAATTAATATGTCTATTCTTCCGAAGTGCTCGACAGTTTTTTTCATTAAATCGATGACGTCGTTATTTTCCCGAACATCGGTTTTGATAAACAGGACCTCGGGACTTAACTCAGCTGCAGCAGCTTCTCCATTTTCCGCATCTACATCGGCAAGGACAACCTTGGCTTGTTTTTCCACAAACTTTTTTGCAATCTCCTTACCTATTCCATTTGCGGCTCCAGTAATGATTACGACTTGATTTAGCATCTGATAACACCTCCGACTAATTTTCAAGATTATCTCTGATCTATATAACTATGATAAAAGTGATCCGTTAACTCACAAGCAAATTCTAAGGTAACAAGCGTGTTGCGGATAGATCTTCTGAGATCGCTCCTCTTAAGAGGCAGCTGTTGCAAGTCTTTGAGTTGGTTTTCAGTACTTTCTATCTCATTTATTGCAAATAATAAACTTTGCTTTGAGTCTATTGATAAGTCAACATTATTGTCTGCTAATAATTTCATAAAAGATTTTCTGTTTTGCTCTAGTGCTAATTGTAATGAATATAAACTTTGCTTTGAGATGGACTGTTTACCTAGTTCTATAATATATGAATGATCAATCGTGTGATAAAAATCAAGGACAGCTATGGAAACTTTATCTGTTTCTTGTTCTTTTGCAAAGGCCTTTGCAACTTTATATTCTTTCAGAAACTCTCTTCCAGATACATTATCTTGGTCATATGAGTAGGATTTATTAAAACTAATCATTGAAAAAGGAAAAAGCCAATTCCCCAATAGGAACACAATGACTAATGCCACAACTGGCATCACTACCTTAATACTGTTCATTATTATCCCACCCCTTTTCGATTAGAGTTGTAATCACCATTCACTATCAGCGCATCGTTTTTCTCTTTTTGCATGTTTTTCCACACTCATAAGCAGTATAACTGGGTCTTACCAGCTTATATGCCGATATTTTATTGGCCTTTGTGGTGTATTTATAAGTCGTCGGTACAAGTTTATTGGCCATGTTCACTCCTTTATGAGCCGTCACGAGCATTTACTGGCCCTCATCATATCATCAATAGCCGCTCGACAACATTCAACACGCGACTGTCTCCATAAAGTTCCACTCAGTGTCCAACATAGTGAATCGGCATGTCTTGTTCATCGATAAGATCGAGGTTTCTTGGTATGCGTAAATATAGCACCTGGAAGTCTCTGTAAGCATCCGAATCACTTTGAACAAAGCTTTCGCCAGTAAATTGATTGACGATAAATTCTTTTTTGCTTATCGCATACTCTAGATTTACCGTCTCCGGCATTCCTGCTAGTTCCAGTTTACTCCCTACCAATCTTACTCTGACAGGTTCAATTTCTTTCGTTACATCGATTCCGCCCACAATTGTACTCGCATAGTAGGTTCCTTCTATTTCCCCGTCGTTTTCAAGTTTTCTTTCAACAACAATTGTTCCTTCGAAAAATCCCTCAGTTTGGACAATTTTCAGCTTTTCTCCCTTATAATCCCGTGTCCATTTGTCTTTTATAAAAGTAGGATCGACCTTTTGTATTTTCCCATTAAAAATGTCCGTATATAAATGATCAGTTATTTGATCCGCCTCTTTCTCTTTTACTACTACAACTTGAGATGCCTTTGTCGGAAGCAAACCGTAGAGTGCAATGGAAAGAAGTAGTATGGCAAGATAGCAGCCTAAAAATGTCTTTATCAACCGTTTACTTTTTATACGTTTATTGCTTGAATTCACTCCTTGCATAATCAATATGGAGGGTAATACAACAATCGCAATAATGATTAACAGTGGAATGATCGCCATCAATTTCTAACCTCCAATCTATTCGACAAGACCGTAGAAAAACTAAAAAGCAGTCCCGATAATACAATGTTTTTTATAAAAAAGATAAGTAGTGACGACTCTGCAACAAAGAAATTAAATATTGCTAAAAGCCAATCGCCATTGTCACCTACCGCACTTACAACAAATGATCCAACAAGTAGAGCAGGTAATAAAATGACAAATACTTTGCTCATTTGAATGAAGATGCCAACTAAATAACCGAGAGCACTAAATAACAGCACATATAAACTCGCCGCTGCAAACCCGATTAATAATTCTTTAGGCGTCATATTAGCCCCATATTGAATATCTTTTATAAAATAGACGATCAACTTAATAAGATAACTTGACAACATGGATGTAATCCCCCCGATGGCACTTGCCGCTACCAAAAAGAGTGTATTGGAAACATTGTTGCTTACACGGTTCGCAACGAAGGCAAAATCATCGTATCTTGTCGCTTTTGTTGTGATTAAAATAGCCGACATAAAGCCCCAGAGCATTGTGAAAACAATGACTGTATCTGCTGAAAAATAAGAAAAATTCACTGACACGATAGAACTGCCATGATAGGTAGACATAGTCCCTAATAGAGAGAAAAAAATCGCAAGGATTTGCATGAACATCAGTGAACTAAACACGCCCAAATAAGCTTTTAACTTGAAGGAAAATTGTTTTTTAACTACATCAGATAGACTCATTTCGATTAAAGACATCATCGATTCCCCCCTTATGTTTACTCGTCAAGTACACACAGACATCGCTTGAAGAAACTGAAGTAATCTCAAGTCCATCTAGCCGCGCACTTTGAATGTCCGCCTCGGTAAAGTCATTTTTAACTACTGAATAAATACTGCTGGGTCCCATTTGTTTTTCATGGAGAACTTCTCTCCCCATTGTCCACCCAGCAACTGTGGATTTTTTCCCCTGTAGAGCGATTGCCCATTCTTTCAATTCTGAAATCGGCAAATGGAGATGAGCTTTCCCATCTTTAATGAGCAGTAGGTCTTCTAAAAGATCCTCGACTTCATTTAAATGATGACTTGAAATAATAATCGAGCGCGGATGCGCAATATAGTCTTTTAATAGGGCACGGTAAAAATCTTTCCGAACCGAAGCATCCATTCCAGTCGTTGGCTCATCAAAAATAGTCAGTGCACACCTGGCAGATAGCCCAATAATCATATTAAATGTACTCATTAATCCTTTAGAAAGATTTCTGTGATATTGATGAGGATTAAATGAAAAATAGTCAAACATTCCCTGTGCGAGTTCTGCATCCCAGTTTTCATAAAAGCGGCTCGCTTCCTCAAGAATCTCGGCTAGATTAAGAGCTGGCGGGAACGTCATTTGGTCATCAATGAAAATGCTATTTGCCGATACAAATAAACTATTAAACGGACCCTCCGAGAAAACTTGCACCTCACCTGATGTTTCACGAATAAATCCAGATAGAATTTTTAATAATGTTGTTTTACCTGCGCCGTTTCGGCCAATTAATCCTGTCATTTTATTTTCTTCAATCGAAAATGTCATCTTGTCGAGTACGTTTATCCGTCCATACTTTTTAGTAACATTTGTGCATTCAATGACTTTCATTGTTCTTACCTCCCTCGTTTTCGGCTCTAATCATTTCCACTAGTTCGTCTTCACCGACACTTAAGCGCTTCGCTTCCAACACTAGTTCTTGAATGAGTCCCTTTAAAGTTTCGTTTTTTCTTTTGTTAAGAATGCTCTCTTTTGCTCCTTCGGCAACGAACATGCCGAGCCCGCGCTTTTTATACAGAATTTGCTCATCCGCCAATATGTTCAGCCCCTTTGCTGCAGTTGCTGGGTTAATATTAAACATTTCCGCCAACTGATATTGAGAATAGACTTTGTCATCATTCTTAAAACTGCCGCTCATTATTTCATTTTCCAGCCATTCTGCAATCTGCACGTAAATCGGTTTCGATCCATCCGTATTTAAGATCATACATTTACCTCCTCCCGACATAGTGCATTAGTGTTGTAATGTAGTATATGTTATTTTTGAAAAATTAACAATATAAATTTTAAAAATACTACTCGTTCTACCACTAAAACTTGAAAATTTTAATAAATCTATATATCTAGTGGCTTATCACTGTACATTAATGATTGCTTTCGTTACCATATAACCAATTGAAAATGTTATTTACACACTGGGGGAGCTGCAATTTTGCGGCTGAGAAGACATATGTTCTGACTCTTTGCACCCGAATTAGGTAATACTAGCGTGGGGAAGTGTGGTCGTCGTATGCAGCTTTTATTTGGCATACAATCTGACCGCATTCCTAATGGGATGCGGTCTTTTTATTTTTTTAAAGGGGTTGAGATGACGATGAAAGACAAATGGGGTCTGCTTCATACTGGTTACAACGATGCCGCAGTCAATATGGCATTGGATGAGAAGTTGCTTGATTGGCATAGTGAAGGGAAGATTTCACCTGTGCTTAGGTTTTATGGTTGGTCTAAGCCTACACTTTCAGTTGGCCATTTCCAACGGGTAGACAGAACCATTGATTTCAACGCGGTTGAAAAATATCAATGCCAGTTTGTTCGACGTCTTACTGGGGGAAGCGCCGTCTTACATGATGATGAACTCACGTATAGCCTCGTCGTTTCTGAGCAAAAACCATACATATCCGATTCAATTCGGGAAGCATATTTTACATTATCAAAAGGAATTATGACTGGATTTAAAGAACTGGGTATTGCTGCAGACTATTCCATTCCTGAGGAACATTTCAAGAAAAGTTCTACAGCTGTTTGCTTTGAAAGACCATCAGATTACGAAATGCTCGTCGATGGGAAAAAGATTTCGGGACATGCTCAAACAAGGAAAAAAGGCGTTTTGTTACAACATGGATCGCTGCCGTTTAGTATTGATAAGGACATGTTATTCGATTTATTTAAATTTTCCTCTGAGGAAATACGAGAAAAGCAGAGATCTGCTTTTTCAGAAAAAGCGATTTCGATGAATGATGTTTCGAATGAAAAGATTACATATGAAATAGCAACGAAGGCTTTTACAAAAGGCTTTGAAAATGGATTGAATCTTGAATTGGTTCCCCTTAAACTAACTGATTCACAGTGGGCAGAGGTTCATGAATTAGCAGAGGCAAAATACAGGTCTGATGAATGGAATTTCAAAGATCGGAAGAAGGTGCTTTCATAATGGCAAGAAATACTGAGTACATCAGAAAACCGGAATGGCTTAAGACCAAAATTAATACGAATGAATCGTATACAGGATTAAAGAAGCTAATGCGCGAAAAAGGCTTGAATACCGTTTGCGAGGAAGCGCGCTGTCCAAATATTCATGAATGCTGGAGCGAACGTAAAACAGCCACATTCATGATCCTCGGTGATATTTGTACGAGAGCATGCCGCTTTTGTGCAGTCAAAACAGGGCTGCCAAATGAATTGGATTGGAATGAGCCTGCAAGAGTCGCTGAATCCGTAAAAATCATGGGTCTGAAACATGTCGTTGTCACGGCAGTGGCACGGGATGATCTGAATGACGGAGGAGCTGCTGTTTTTGCTGAGACGGTCCGCGCTATCCGCAGGGATGTTCCTGGTTGTACGATTGAAATTTTGCCATCAGACATGAAAGGTGACTATGAAAGTTTAAGAAACCTAATGTCGAGTGGTCCCGATATTTTCAACCACAATATCGAAACTGTAAGACGATTGACGCCGAGAGTTCGTGCTAGAGCAACGTATGATCGTTCTTTGCAGCTCTTGAAGCGTGTAAAAGAAATCGCACCGACTACGCCGACAAAATCGAGCCTCATGGTCGGACTTGGAGAAACAAAAGAAGAAATTATTCAAGCTATGGATGATTTGCGCGCGCATGACGTAGATATCATGACGATTGGCCAATATTTGCAGCCAACAAAAAAGCATTTAACTGTCGAACGATATTACCACCCAGATGAATTTGCGGAGCTAAAGGATATTGCGATGACGAAAGGCTTCAGCCACTGTGAAGCAGGACCGCTCGTCCGTTCTTCCTACCACGCCGACGAACAAGTAAGCCAAGCTTCAGCCCAGCGCAGGATTAAATATATGCAAGGTGTTGAAGAGCAGGAAAATAAAGAAGTAGATTTTACGTTTTAATCATAAAGAAAAATCCGCCAACGATAAGGCGGATTTTTCTATTTATCTGGAACCTCATACTTAATTCGAATTGTTTCCGAGTCTGGTTAGTCTTTTTCGTATTCAAAATAAAGATGGTAATGATTTTTGCAGCCCTCATTGAAAGCTGATTTGCAGTTAATACAGCGATCAGTAGTCATATATTGATTGATCGTATGTTCCGTTCTGCATACACCACATAAAATAGCAGGCTCATCAAACTCTTCCAGCTTCCACAGCGAAATCGGATGATCTTCACCCTCTTCGTGGCACTTATAGCAAGGGTAGTATTTTCCGCAGCACTGAAATTTAATTGCAATAATATCTTTTTCAGTATGATAGTGGATACAGCGAGTTTCATTATCAATCGTTTTCCCATAAACCTTATTCAAATCTATCCCTCATTTTCCATAGCCCCGTATAAACCGCCGGTTCTATGCACCATATTTAACTAATATTCATCCTCGGGTGCATTCACATTTCACCATCTTCTGTGTCATCTTCGTAAAAGTAATCCGCTTCATCATTTTCATCTTCATAAAAGTATTCTTGGTCTTCCTCGTCATCATAATCATCTTCTTCTTCATAACTTTCATCTTCATCTTCATAGTCATAATCGGAATCATCTTCGTCATCATAGTCGGAATCATCTTGATAACTATTTTCATACTCATCCTCGTACTCATCTTCCCACGCTTCATCATAATCATCAGTGGGCGTATTATTATATTCATCTTCCCATGCATTTTCATCAAACCAGTAATCTTGATATTCTTCATAGAAATCAAATGTGGCCTGTACAGCATCGGCAGTCATTGGGTTTTGAGACCAAGCCATCAACTGATCATTTACAATATAAAAAGGAATTGAAAATGCGATCGACTGATCAGCAATCAAAACTGCTGAATTAATTCCAATCACAGCTCCAGATATCCCATCAAGCAATGGACCACCGCTGCTGCCTGGAGACACTTGCGCATCAATTTGGTACATTTTTTCATAATGATAATCGCCCTCAATATCGCGATTTAGTCCTGTCACATAACCAATTGATGCCGTATTTTCTAATCCTCTTGGGCTGCCAAGTGCAATGACTTCAGATCCGATGGGTGTATGATTTAATTCCATTGGTAGTGGCTCCATTCCGGACAATTGATCAACCCGAATTAAAGCGATATCTACTTGATCCGAAATACCGATGATTCGTCCTGAATATTCAGTACCACTCTGATCTTTTACAATGACTTCTGTATATCCTGCTACCACATGCGCATTCGTCACAAGATCGCCTTTAGCATTCAATAAAAAACTAGATCCTTGACTTGAACTCGTAAAAACAGTAAATACTTTTGACTGAGCTTCTTGGATAATTTCCCGTTTACTTTTCGGTTTAGGTTGATTTTCCGAAACCGTTTTTTCTTGTGGCTCACTCTTAACAACTTTCACCTCTGTTGTAACAGGCACAGACTTTTCCGTTTCTACCACTGGCTGGACCGGCTCCTCTTTATTTGAAAAAAAGAAAAAAAGTCCTAATCCGGTCCCCATGATTGCAATAATCAGAGCGGTTATTGCAATCAACAAAGAAGGTCTCCCACGTTTCAAAGACGATGCTGATACTGTCAACGGCTCACCACACTCTTTACAAAACTTGCTGCCTTCTTGACCCTCGGCCCCGCACTTGGAACAAAACATCATTAACACCCCTTCCCAATAAAATACCGAACATTTCACCTAATACCATAGTACTATATTCCTTGCATTTTATATAGATTATTAACGGAAGATTCAGCATTTATTGAAAAGGGATTTTATAAATATCACGCACACTAAAACTAAGCCAAAGAGGCAACAGGTCCCTTGGCTTGGTTTTCCGGCCGCTCTGCCCGCTATAGCGGCCGCTACCCAACTAATCAATCGTTTGATTAGTTTAATCAAGCGATTGATTAGATGTTTGTTCGGTTAATTATCCTTGACTCATGCCCACATCCACTTCCATATTTCTTTTGGCGTAGCATTTTTTCCATACATTAAAATTCCCATTTTAAAAATTTTCCCAGCAAGTTTCATAAATAACCAGATGCTAATGATCAAGATGACGATTGAAATGATGATTTCCGTCCATGGCCATTCTTCCAAAAGCGAAAGGCGAAGTAACAATATTCCCGGGGCTGTTACAGGGATAAAGGTACCAATCTTCGCAATCAAGCCGCTTGGATCGTACATCACGGGTCCAATAAATAAAAACGGCAAGAACGGAAGCATCATAACCATCCCTTGGAAGTTGCTTGTTGCTGTCATGTCTTCTACAGTCGCCCCAAATCCGACAAAAATGGCGGCAAACAGGAGGTAACCTGCGAAAGCAAGAAATAAGAGCAATAATAATTCAGGCACAAATAAATATTTCAGTAGAGGAATATCGAACTTCCACATCACAAGTGGAATAATAAAAATCAGCCAGCCTAGTACTTGTGTAATACCAAGCACAAAGTAACCCATGATTTTTCCTTGCATTAATTCCGTCGGTGTTACAGAAGAAAGAATGATTTCCGCTACCTTTTCTTTCTTTTCTTGGGAAGCAGATTGAAAAATCATCATCCCAGTCATCACAATTGAAAATAATATTATTCCAGCAAATGCTCCAGGTACTGCCCGTTTCAGCGGATCTGCAGCTTGTTCTGTATCGGGAATAGATCCTTCAGCTTCCCCCGCAGCTTTAGCAAAAATGGGTTCAATCGCAATCCTGCTTGCGATGACTTCTTTTTGTGCCTCAGTTAAACCAAGTCGTTCCAACTGTACTTGGCGTAACGGATCTTCTAGAATAAAAGCTTCATAGTGAAAATTTTTATCTACATCTTCACTCATATACATATTTATTTTTCCTTGGTCAAGCCCCTCTTCTGTAAGCGCAATATAAACTGTTTGTTCAGAAGCAGCAGCTTTTCCCTCCATAGAAGCTTCATCTATATCCGTCTTTTTCAAATCCCAAGTAAGCTCCTGCTGCTCAACTGCCGTTTCAATCTGATTCCAAACATTTAACTCATCAAGCACATAAACATTCACAATCTCGTCTGAGTCATTCCCACTAAGCAAAGACGGTACAAAAAAGAAAATCATGAACAATACAGGCGTTAATAGTAGAGAGATGATAAAAGACTTGTTCTTCATATTTCTTTTTATTTCCCATTTAGCTACCTTTAAGCTGTTACGCATGAACGGCACCTCCCTCGTCCAATATATGTTGATCTGTAGCAACGTCAATGAAAATCTCATGAAGTGAAATTCTATCAATTGATAGTTCCTGGATATGTAAGTTTTCTGGAAGCTGTCTTAACCACACTGGAACGATGACATCTTGAGTTAAATATAGAATAGATATATCTTCCGTCTGTTCCACGCGTTGGACATTCGAAAGCTTTTCTAATAAAGCAAGATCATTTCTCCCCTTAATCGTACATTTGAAGTTAGCATATTGATTTTTCACATTTTCCATCGTGCCATAAATGACTTTTTGCCCGCGATGGATCATAAATAAACGGTCGCATAATTCCTCCACGACATTCATTTGATGTGAAGATAATAGAATCGCAGTTCCATTGTTTGCGAGTTCTCTAATTTCCTTTTTGAAAAGCTCTTGGCTAACAGGATCCAGCCCGGAAAATGGCTCGTCTAAAATAAGCAGTTCCGGTTCATGGATGATCGATGCAATAAATTGAACTTTTTGCCCCATCCCTTTAGAAAGCTCTTCAACTGACACTCTGTCTTTTCCTTCTAAGCCAAATTTCGCTAAATATGCCAAAGCACGTTCTTTCGCTTTTTTAATCGGATAATCCTTCAGTTCAGCTAAATATAAAATCATATCCATGACCTTTACGTTTTTATACAGGCCCCGCTCTTCTGGTAAATAACCAATTTTATTTCGCGGAATTTCATTTTCCACATGATTATGGAACACAATGCTGCCTTCATCCGGATACATAATGCCCATAATATTGCGGATCGTCGTTGATTTCCCCGCACCATTTGGCCCCAGAATCGCCATGATTTCTCCTTTTCTTACTTCAAAAGAAATGTTTTGCAATATGCGGGTTTCTTTAAATGATTTCCCTAGCTCTTTGACTGTTAAAATATTTTCCATCGTCTTAATCCTCTCCCTTGTTTCAGTATACGAATCTAAACCCAATTGGTTTCATTTGGAATTTCACATGCTAAATCTCCCAAGGATAAGCGCTGATTCTTTGAACAAATTAATTTGCAAAGGATTTCAAGGTTCAAATGCTATACTAATGATGGGGTGATTCTAATATGGAAACTTTTACAGAAAAAATTATCGGTGTATTGCATGAAATTCCTGAGGGAAGCGTTGCAACATACGGACAAATTGCCATTCTTGCCGGAAATCGCAGAGGTGCGCGCCAGGTGGCGAGAGTTCTGCATTCGATGAGCGCGAAACATGGGCTGCCTTGGCATCGTGTCGTGAACGCGAAAGGAGAAATTGTCGTTGGAGCTGCAGATGAGCAAAAGAAGTTGCTTGAGCAGGAGAGTGTTGCAGTGAATGCGCGGATGCGGGTAGACCTTGGAAGATATCAATGGATGGATGGCGGCATGGATATGGACTGGCTTGAAGGATAAAAAATTAAGGTGGTGTTTGGGTATTATTGTTAAAAATCGAGACAAATCGCTAATTCTGCAAGCTTTGCAAGCAGGCGTAGTGCGTATATTTGAAAATCACTCTTTATCGTCAACCGTATTGGCCAGCTTTTCCTCAAGGCAGGCGGGAATAGCCGGAGAAGAAAGGGTTGCAGACCTTTTCCGCAAACACTCTTTTACTATGGACCACCGCATTATCCACGATATTTCCCTTTCAGCTAGCACTCTATTCCAAATGGATTCCTTATTTCTAACATCCTCTTACGCGCTTATTTTTGAAGTAAAAAACATCTCAGGGAGATTGAAATTCACCGAAAATCCACCACAATTAATTCGGACAAGAGCCGATGGACAAGTAGATGGATTCGACAGCCCGGCGGCACAAGTCGAGCGATATGTAGTATTACTTGATGAATGGCTTCAAGGACGAGGAATTCGACTACCCGTGATTGGAGTAGTGGTGCTGGCCTATCCGAAACAAATCGTCGAACAAGCCCCATCGAAAACTCGAATTTTATTCCCCAACTTAATTCCCTCATATATTAGAAGCCTTTCTACACTTCCAATTAAATTGGAACGAGATAAACTAGATTGGTTGACTGCCGAAATTTTGAGAAGTCATCAACGCTATATCCCTGATCCTCTTTGCGAAATTTACAATATTGCTAAAAGACATATTCGGACTGGGGTGGAGTGTGAAGTGTGTGGGATGCTGGGGATGGATAAAGTATTACGGAATTGGCACTGTAAGAGATGTGGTAATAACAATAAATTGGCCCACGAAAAAGCTATTAAAGAATGGTTTCTATTGTTTGGAGGCAAAATGACAAATCGGGATTGCCGAAAATTTCTCCAGATTGATGATCTACACAGCGCCACTCGCATCCTTCAAAGCATGAATCTGCGAAGTGATGGTGCCAAACGGAATCGTTCTTACTACATGGATGTAACTGAAAACCAATGAACGAGATTAAGTCGATCACCGAACACGAATAAAATCACCTTGAACGAGAATAAACCGGCCGCGAACACGAATAACTCAACTCGAACGAGATTAAACCAATCCCGAACACGAATAAACTCACCTCGAACGAGAATAAACCAATCCCGAACACGATTAAACTCACTGAACGAGAATAAACCGGCCGCGAACACGATTAACTCACCTCGAACGAGATTAAACCGACCGTGAACACGAATAAATTCACCACGAACGAGAATAAACCGGCCGCGAACACGAATAAACTCACTGAACGAGAATAAACCGGCCGCGAACACGAATAACTCACCGCGAACGAGATTAAACCAATCGCGAACACGATTAAACTCACCACGAACGAGAATAAACCGACCGTGAACACGATTAAACTCACCACCAACGACCCTTTGCCAATCGACAAAAGCCGCTATTCCTAAAAGAATCGCGGCTATTGTCAACCCGAACTCTACAATCCTTTTTCGCGCAGAAATTCCGCAGCGACCTCGGCTGGTTTCCTGCCTTCGGCGTTGACCTGGTAGTTCATTTCTCGCATTTCGTCGTCGGTGATTTTTCCGGCGAGCTTGTTTAGTGCTGATACAATTTCAGGATGTTTCTCGGCGGTTTCTTGCCGAAGCAATGGTGCTCCTTGGTATGGTGGGAATAGTTGTTTGTCATCCTCCAGCACAACCAATCCATATTGTCTTAGTTCGCTGTCTGTTGAATAGGCGTCCACTAAGTTGATATCGCCGGTTTCAATTGCGTTGTATCGTAATTTAGGTTCCATTGTAATGACATCCGGAAAGTGGATATCGTACAGTTTTTGAATGCCGAGGTAGCCGTCTTCACGATCGGCGAATTCGAGTGTAAATCCGGCCTTCACGTTTTGCTGGACTTGTGCTAAATCAGATATCGTGACCAAATTAAATCGCTCCGCCACTTCCGCGGGCACCGCCAACGCGTACGTGTTATTAAAGTCCATCGGCTCAAGCAAGGCTAAGGAAAATTCTTTCAGCATCCCCGCTTTTGCTTGTTCGTAAACTTCATCGCGATCAGTACTCACGGCGGTTTCCTTTAAAAATTCGGATATGGCTGTTCCGGTAAATTCGGGATAAACATCGATGCTGCCACTTTTTAACGCATTAAAAACAAAGGATGTTTTTCCGAGTCCGGGCTTTAATTCAACTCGTAAATCCGTATCTTGCTCAATTAGTATTTTATACATATTAATTAATATCTCAGGTTCCGAACCGAGTTTTCCGGCAATGACAATATCCTTTTTCCCACCGCCAAGCAAGGATGGTATGGCCATGAACATTATTGCCGCCACTGCAATGACACCAACCGTTGTTATTGTCTTTTTAAATGAAAGACGTTCGAACTTGCGGAGCAGCAAATCAAAAAGTATCGCCAGTAATGCAGCTGGAATTGCACCAAGTACAATCAATGCAGAATTATTACGATCAATGCCAAGTAGGATAAGATCTCCTAATCCACCGGCACCAATCAGGGCGGCTAAGGTTGCTGTACCGACGATTAATACCATCGCCGTCCGGATGCCGGCCATAATCACCGGCATGGCGAGTGGCAGTTCAACCTTCATCAGCTGCCGGCGTGTATTCATTCCCATTCCTCGAGCAGCTTCTTTCAATGAGGAGTCTACTTCTTTGATGCCTGTATATGTATTCCTCAAAATCGGAAGCAATGCATAGGCAATAAGAGCGATGATTGCCGGCACCTTTCCAATGCCAAGCAACGGTATCAACAATCCCAACAACGCCAATGATGGGATTGTTTGTAAAACTGCGGATGCTCCAATGATACTTTCCGCTGCCTTTTTTCTTCTCGTTAAATATATGCCTAAAGGAATTGCAATCAAGACGGCAAAAAAGAGGGCAATTAAAGATATTTGAATATGTTCCAGTAACGCTTGAAACAGCTGTCCCTGTCTTTCGCGAAATACATCAGTAAAGTTACTCATAATCCTTGACCTCTTTCTTGCATGCGTTCAGCCAAATGCTGAACGATTTTTTGCCTGTTTATCATTCCAATAATCTGGCCATCTTTTTCCACTGGGAGTTCATCTTTGCGAGACAATGCTTCTAACACTAATTTTAATGAGCTGACCGCTGAAACTGGAGAATCGGACGTGTCATGACCAACAGAAGATTCGACCAATGGCTCCAAATCGACACGCTCATCCAGCCTACCTTCAATCCCAACAAACTCTTTTACAAACTCATTGGCAGGACTTTCAATAATTTCCTGCGCTGTTCCTACTTGGACAATTTTCCCTTCCTTCATAATGCAAATTCTGTCTCCAAGCTTTAGCGCTTCCTGCATATCATGAGTAACGAAAACAATTGTTTTTTTAATCGTTCGCTGTAGGTCCAATATATCGTCTTGTAATTTTTCTCTGCTGATGGGATCAAGCGCACTAAATGGCTCATCCATCAAAATCAACCGCGGATCTGCGGCTAAAGCGCGAGCGACACCAATTCGCTGCTGCTGGCCTCCTGATAGTTCATCTGGTTTTCTCGTTCTGTAAACTCCTGGATCCAAGCCGACCATTTTAAGTAATTCATCGACACGCGAGCGAGTTTTTTCTCTGCCCCATTTTTTCATTTCCGGGACGACAGCAATATTTTCTTCTATTGTCATGTGGGGAAATAGCGCTATTTGTTGCAAAACATAACCAATCTCCCAACGCAATTCATGAATGTCATAGTTTGAAATTTCTTTGCCATCTACAAAAATCGTCCCATCCGTCACATCAATTAAACGATTCATCATTTTTAACGTCGTCGTTTTTCCACATCCGCTTGGTCCGATTAATACAAAAATTTCTCCATCTTCGATTTCTAAATCTAGATCGTTCACAGCATGGGTGCCATCCGAATACCTCTTTGAAACATTTGAAAACTTTATCATGACTGCGCCCCTTTTGGTTATGTAATTTTTTTATTAAATGATGTATGCAAAATTGTAACATAGGTACACATAAACACAATTCAAGACACTTACCAAAAAAATAAGATCACCCATGTAAATAGGATGATCTTATTTCAATTTAAGCTTTGGACTTTTTGGATTTTCCCTTTATGATCACACTTAATATCATGATTATGAAGATTAGTAAAAAGGTTGTGCCGCTTATGATGAGGTATGTTTCTATTTTGAGATTTAAAAAGCGCATAAGTATGTCTGGAGTATAAAGAAGTGCTGGAATCCAGATTGGAAACCATGCCTTACTCCATATTGCGCCAGCGATAAAAATAATCGCACAGACTGCAACAACCAACCAGTTTACAGTATCGCTTGCTTGATAGAATGGTTTTGCAAAAAAGTTACTCCCCAGTAAAAGAACAAGAAAAAGTGCAGTTACGCTTGAACTTGAGACGACTCCCGTCAAAAAAAATCTTTTGGTTGAATATTGCTTTTTTCCGGCTTGCCGCAATAATACAACATAAATAATAAGTGCTATCACTGAGACGATAGGAAAGCCGATGACTTGAATGATGTTTAGTTCAAATTCTCCCCTGATTGCAGGACCCATTATGAAATAGGCAATGACACCTAAAAAATACATTGGCATTAATTTCATGAAGCCGGTATAGTCTGTCTTCATTTCTTTTCTGAAGGAATCCATATAAGCCTCGGGCGTACCATCGATAATTTCATCAATGTTTTTACCGCGTTTTTCCGATTCGATTAAATGATCTCGTAACTCCTCTGTTACTTCCTTCACTTCGCCTTCGTTTTTTCCTGAAGTGATTAAATATAGGCGTAGGTTATCGATGAAGTCTACACTTTTAGTTGATAACATCTTCATTCCTCCCTGCAAATAACTTACCAACAGCTCCCACTAGTTCATCCCAGCGACTTTGAAAAGCGTCGAGTTCAGCTTCACCTCTTGCTGTAATCGTGTAATATTTACGGTTTGGCCCTGTTGGTGATTTTTTCATCTTTGTTTTAACTAAATCATCTTTTTGCATTCGCAATAATACTGGATAAATACTTCCCTCACTTACCATCGTGAACCCGTATTTTTCGAGCTGCTCAATCATTTCGTAGCCGTACGTTTCCCCTTTACTGATGACGGCTAATAAGCAACCTTCCAACACCCCTTTAAGCATTTGACTTGATGATGACATAGAAACACCGCTTTCAATTAGGTATCTTGTAATACATTATAGCATAGCTACATTGTAAAGCAAGATAGCGTTTTAAAGCTGAACTTCTTGCCTAAATTTCTATAAAAAGAGATGATATAAAAAGGATGGAGGCTAATAAATGCGTATCTTTGTTTATATCATTGTTTTTTTCTCGTTTTTTGATTTATTTTCACAATTGCCTATCATAACTCCGTTTGCGGTATCGCTTGGTGCTACTCCGTTTTTAACAGGATTGGCAGTCGGGATGTATTCATTTTCAAATACAATCGGGAATGTCGCCTCCGGGATTTTAACAGATCGTAGAGGACCATTTTCCATTTTATTATGTGGATTGTTATTAACAGGGGCTTCTCTCTTTTTATACAGGTTTGCCGACGGGGCAACTTATTTACTTTTTATTCGATTTCTACACGGCCTTACAGCTGGTTTAATTGTTCCAGCCGCTTTTACATATTTAGCAAATTCAATGAAAGAGGGCAAAAAGGGAAAAGGTTCGGCGCTTTCTGGGGCATTTGTAGGATTTGCCGCTGTCATTGGGCCAGCGTTTAGCGGAATTGTCGCAAGTAAAACAAATGAAGTAACTGTCCTAAATATTACAGCCGTGATTATGATCGTATTAGGATTATTATCATTTATTTTTTTACGTTCAAAAATTACACTTCAAACAAAAACCGAAAGTGACCCATTATCGATTCGAAGCTTTTTTCAAAATTCGCTTATCATTAAAGCATTCTCTGGCGCGTTTTTCTTAATGTTTTCCCAAGGGGTTCTTGCTTATATGCTCCCCTTAAAAGTAATGGCACTTGGATTTGATACACAAACAAGCGGCTTGCTACTAAGTACGTTTGGAATTGTAGCTATACTTGTTTTTGTTCTTCCGATCAACAATGTATTTGATACAATCAAACCGATTAAGACACTTACCTTTGGAATGTCGACAATGGGAATTGGCCTGATACTCATTAGTTTTAGCAATCATATTCTCCTGCTTTATATGATTATGGGCTTGTACGGAATTGGATTTGCGTTTTTATTTCCCTCGCTTAATTCTTTGCTTATTGAAGCCACACATAAAGCATATCGTGGCAAAGCTTACGGCTATTTTTATGCATTCTTTTCAATCGGCGTTGTTGTAGGCTCAAGTTTAACGGGATTATTAAGATTAACTGCAAATGAAGGCTTTATATTTACTGGTGTATTATTAATCGTAGCCGCATCGATGATATTTTTGAAAAAGGATCACTCAATTGCATCATAAATGAAAGGCTGTCGCAATGACAGCCTTTCATTCTTTATTGACTATCTCCCATACCTGTATAGGAGCGAATATTCCCGGCTGCGGCTAATTGTGCTCCTTGCTCTGCATAAAGCTTTTTGCCTTCAGCTGCCCAGAGGAAACCTCTGCGCATAATTTCTGTTACTTCCGGCATGGCAACAATGTTTGCTAAATGACCTAGGGAACTATAGAAAACCCGTCCAGCACCCCAGCGCTTCGTCCATACGACAGGCATATCAACAGCCTTATTTGTAGAATGTGGTCCTTCAAATACTGGAAAACGAGTGGTTGCCAATACTTCTACCGCTGGGTCTACATGTAAATAATATTGTTCACTTACTACTTTAAAATCGGACATCCCTTCTAATAACGGGCTTGACGAGTGTTTAATATTTACCATATACTCAATGCCATCATTTCCGGGATGTGCTACCCAATTTCCACCAGTGATAAATTGCCAATCGACATTATTTCGGAAAGAGTCACACATGCCTCCGTGGCACCCTGCTAATCCTACTCCACCTGCAATCGCTTCGGAAATATTTAGAGCATATTTCCTCTCAATTTCGCCCATCGTCCAATGTGGGACAATCAAGTCAAGCGCTTTCAATTTTTCCTTGTCTGCATATGAATCTAGCGAATTTGAAACTTCGACATCGAAGTTTTCCTCTTCAAGGATCCCTTTGAAAATTTGTGCGACCTGTTCAGGCTCGTGGCCATCCCAGCCGCCCCATACGATTAATGCCTTTTTACTCATATTTTACATTCCTCTCCCTAAAATTATGTAATAATGGAAATTTCGGATAACTCTATATTTATACTATCAAACAATAATTATAAGGACAATATTTTTCGAATATTGTTGAAAATTGCTCCTCACCTTATGCGCTTCAATAAGCTCAACATATAAGCATCCGTTCGTTCAGCTATCAGTTGATCGCTTAAACCTGTTATCCCTAAAGCAGTCCAGCCGGGATACACTTCAGGTGGTCCAAAAAGGATATCAATCAATGAAACGAGATCCCAATATGGGTCATAGTTAAAACTTTTCCCTGCTTGCGTTTTGTAAGCCCTTAAAAAAGCGTCTGCAGTTTCGACACCATATAGCTGGGCTAAATTCACCCTGCAGTGGCCAACGTCAATACCTGCTGGTCCCCGGCAAGCACTCACCCAGTCAACAACACCGCTTATTTTTTCCCCGGACCATAAAACATTGTTTGGGTGGTAATCTCTATGAATGAAAACCTCCTTGAACTTCGGGCGCGGTCCTTTCACGATGGAAATGACCTCTTCCCATTGTTTTCTTAATGGTGACCAAGCAGGAGTTTCAAAAGACTCCATATTTTGATAAGTATAATAAGTCCATGGAAATTCATCTGCTTTGACCTTATGTATGTTCACTAAGGCTTTTGCTTGTTCTTCGATCCATTTGTTCATATTGTTCGGTTTCAGGATTACCGTGCCCTCAAGCTTTGACATCAGTACAGTCGGCATTCCGCAAATGGCACCTGTTTCATCATAAGCAATAATTTGCGGCGTTCCGACACCTGATTCATTTGCACGACGAAGACTTTCCGCTTCTTGAAGAGCTAAATCTGGCTCCTCTTGCACCCATTTCTTATTATCAACTCTTCTAACGACATATTCTTCCACATTCTTACCTACAATAAGCGAAACACGATGGACGAGGGACGATACCCCACCGTGAAGCTGACTGATCGATTGAACTTTAGCATTTGGGTTAACGGATTCCACAATCCATTTTAGTACTTTTTCTGGGATTTTTTTCTCTATGACTGGTTTCATCTCTATCTTCCTTTACATATTTGAAAATTTTATTATCATCCACTTATTCGAGATGACTACTGAACAATCCTTTAAAGCGAGTGAACTTTACGTTCCCGGAAATACTATGAGTAAAGGAGGGTTAAATGATGGCGAGAAATAATAAAATTTTAGTGCCCGAAGCACGTGCAGGTTTAGATCAATTAAAAGGGCGTGTCATGAAATCTAAAGGATATGACGTGAACATGGCTGAGCCTGATAATGTAAAATATGAAATCGCTAAAGAACAGGGAGTCCCGTTAAAAAAAGGATACAACGGTCAACTCACCTCCGAACAAGCGGGGAAAATTGGCGGACCGATTGGCGGTAATATGGTGAAAGAAATGATTAAGATGGCTCAAGAACAAATGATGCGAAAATGAAAAACCCGCTGGTCCAATATTGAGGGCCAGCGGATTTATGTTTTAATGACTATCCACTTTCATAAATCCATAATCCAGCGCGGTTATCGAATCAGACCAAATCGATTCTTTTCCGGAATTCAAGACAACCGCAATTAATTCATGTCCATCTCGCTCAGCTGACGTAACCAAACAATAGCCAGCTTGATCTGTAAATCCAGTCTTCATCCCTGTAGCAGCTTGATAATAGTACTCGCTATTGTGATTAACCAACTTATTGCGGTTCTCATATGTATTTGTTTTCGTTGTAAAATATTCCGAGCCTACAATGCTTTTAATCGTCTCATGTTTGCTTGCTTCCATTGCAATGAGCGCCAAATCCTCTGCGGTAGAATAGTGATTTTCATTATGCAAACCATGCGGGTTGGAAAAATGAGAATGAGTTGCTCCAATTTCCTTAGCTTTAGCGTTCATTAAATCAGAAAAATAAGCGATCCCCTCTTCAACACCCATCGATGGATTACCACTATTTTTTCTAGCAATATATATCGCCAATGATCTGGCTGCATCATTTCCAGAAGGGAGCAGCATTGCGCCCAGCGCATCACCGACAGTTAATATTTGGCCTTCGAACAATCCCGCTCGCGCTTCACCTTCTTGGCTATATGACACTTCATTACCCACTTTTAGTTGTTCTTCAGGTGAACTTTCATCAAGGACAACCAAGGCGGTTAACAGCTTTGTCGTGCTGGCAGGGTACATTTTTGCTTTTTCATTTTTTGAAAGAATCACTTTCCCAGTTTCGGCATCCATGACCAGCGCTGCTTCCCCTGAAATACCAACTGCCGTTGGATGATCAACACTTTTAATTACCGCCATTTTTATTTGATCTTTATTCATTATCCCGAACAATCCGGCAATTAAGGCAACAAAAAACAGGATTAATTTTCTCTTTTTCACACTTACACTCCCCAAGCTTTTTAAATTCTCATTATTATAGACGAGAACTTCAGCTTATACCCCTACACATCTATCAGCGAAAAAAAGAAGCCCACCCATTCGACAAAAATCGGGTGGTGCCTGTCACTTGTCGAATTATCTTTGTTTATCGGCAAAGGCTGCCATTGTTTCGCACATAAATTGGGCTAGGCCTTCTCCAAATTTGTCGATGTTTTTGGTGAAGCGTTGATCATCGACATACATTTGGCCTAGTCCCTTAAATGCGTCAAGCGAATAGTCGCCCATGTTATTTAAGAAGTCGAACCACTCTTTTATCCCGGCTTGTGCCTCTTCTGATTCAGGAGAGAGATGGCGAATAGCCGCAAGATTCCTGTATATAGAATTAAAAGCTTCTTCCAAATCCTTTTTTTCTTCCTTGGACATTTTACCTACTTTAGCGTTCGCTTTGTCAACAGCTTTATCTCCCCAGCGCTCACGTGCTTCTTGCTCATACGGATTACGGCTGAAGTCAAAGCCTTCAAATTTTTCTTTATTAGACATTTGAATTTCTCCTTTCGAATGTTTAAGTGTTTTTTCTACCGTCGCGATCATTTGATCAAGCCGATTGCGTTTCTCAACCAACATTTTTCGATGCAGATTTAACGCCTCATGCCTGTCAAATGAAGGACTGCTAATTATTTCTTTTATCTTCTTTAAAGGAAAGCCCAGTTCTTTAAAAAATAGGATTTGCTGAAGCGTCTCCAGATTTTCCTCAGAATAAATTCGATAACCGGATTCAGTTGTCTCTTCTGGGATTAATAACCCGATTTCATCATAATGATGTAGTGTGCGCACACTGACTCCAACTAAATCAGCTACTTCTTTCACTTTCAAAGTATGTTGCCCCCTTTCAATAATCACTATAGAGTATCACGTTACGTTAGAGTCAATTCTTTTTTCATAAAAAAATAAGAGCAAAGCCGCGATGGACTTTGCTCTTATTTGATGGCTGGTAAAGGGTTTCGACGCCCTTTCCATGTGATTGATACAAACATCGTAATGATTAAAACGATAAGACCGAGGATGAACGGATATGTGATATGCACATCATATAATAGTCCCGCAAGCAGTGGTCCAAGGACATTGCCGATGCTCATATAGGAATTATTCATTCCCATCGCAAACCCTTGCTCATTCCCTGCAAGCTTTGATATGAGTGTCGTTAAGACCGGTCTTAAGATCGATGTGGAGAAGAAAATAATCGTTGTGACGACAAAAAACATGACGTAGCTCGACGCAAATAGTGACAGTAAAAATCCGCCTGCTGCGACTCCAAGGAATATATTTAACACAGCTGCTTCTCCAAGCCTGCGCACAATTCGGTCTACAGCAAATAACTGAACAACGACGCTTACGATACCAGTTGTCGTTACCATAATGGCGATATCTTTAGGAGTAGCTCCAAATTCATTATCGACGAACAGACCAAGCACGGATTCGTATGCCATTAAACCAAAACTCATCACGAGTGTGATTACGAGTGGAATAAAATAAGGCTTACTGAAAGATTGCCCAACTTTTTTAATCATCGGCTCTGGACTTTCTTCAGGGATATGACTATCCGCTCCCATGCTTTCTTTTAATACGAGGGCTGAAAAGATAACAGCGACAACCCCCACAAGAGCTGAAACAAGAAGTGGTACTTTTAAACCGAAGTCAGCTAAAAATCCACCGATTCCAGGTCCAATGACAATTCCCAGTGACATGGAAGCGGAAATATAGCTGTTTCCTTTTGCCCGCTGATCCATTGTTGTAATATCTGCTACATACGCAAAGATGGCTGGAATTAATAATGCTGCACCGATGCCGCCGATGACACGGGAAAGGTAAAGCACGGCAATCGAATCAGAAAAATAAAAGACAAACATCGATAAAGCTAAACCGCTGAGCCCAGCAATAATCATTTTCCTACGCCCATACTGATCCGTCCACTTACCAGCTATCGGAGATACGATGAGCTGCGCCCCGGCGAAGATGGCAATCATCAAACCTGCCGCGGTCCCTCCTTCGCCGATCGACATCAGATATGCCGGCAAAATAGGAATGATAATACCAAAGCTTCCTATAGCTATAAACATATTTATCATTAAGATAATCATTTTTTTACGTTGTTCTGGCGACAAAGCGTCCCACCTTCTTTCTGTCGCGATCACATATACTTACGTTCGTGGTTGGTTATTCATGTTCATGGCCAATTACTCACGTTCGGGAGCGTTTTACCAACGTTCGTTGCGATTTTACCTATGTTCATGAGTAATTTTCCACGCGCTTGTATGATTTATGTGTCGACTCTTCATTATAATCGTGATTGAAGTTTTGCGCCAACATATTTTCGTGTTAAATTTTTCTTGAATAAAGTAAAGCCTCCACTCCCTCAGAGTAGAGACTCATTTCATTTTTCTCAATAAATAGAGTAAATATGGCGTTCCAATCAATGCCACAATCAACCCACTTGGAATATCCTTTGGCGCAATAAGAACTCGCCCCATAAAATCAGCAGCTACTAACAATAAACCGCCTAACAAACCAGATATGAGGAGTAAAGGCAAATGACGGAAACCGACAATGCGACGTGCAATATGTGGGGCGACAAGTCCAATAAAACCAATGGTTCCTACTAACGCGACCGCGGCTGTACTGACGGCTACCCCTATCACCATCGCACCGACACGCGCGGATCGAATATTCAATCCTAGTCCTGCAGCGACATCATCTCCAAAAGTCAGTGCGTCTAAGCCCCGTGTCACATAAATGGCTGGGCCGATGAATAGTGCAAACAATACAACCGCAATTTGAACATCATCCCATCCTTTTGCATACGTGCTTCCTGATAACCAGACAAGTGCAGCGGAAACAGCAAGTTTTGCTTTAACGACAAATACTTGAGTAGCTGCTGAACCAAAGGCTGAGATGGCAATACCCATTAATGCGACTAACATCGGCTGGAAATTGTTTTTCCATGATGTTAACAAAATCACACTAAGTGCCACAGCTGCCCCTAAAATCGCCCCAATCGGCAAATATTCGACCGGAATGGCCGGAAATAGCACTAAAATCATCATTGCCCCGGCTCCACCCATGGACGTTACCCCGAGCACACTGGCGTCCGCCAATGGATTACGCAATACACCTTGCAATAAGACTCCCGTGACGGCTAACATGACGCCGACAATAAAGGCCGTCAGTACTCGCGGGACACGAAAATTCCAAACGACAGGCTTCAGCCAATCCATAGTCCATTCCATACCATTAAATGAAAGTGCGGTTGTAATGACTGCCGCAATGAGCAATATAAGAATTGGTATGGCAACAGGTAGTTTAACGGGCTTTGCCGTTCCACCCATTTGTCTTTCTCCACGTTGATAAGACCTTGCCGTTTTCCACGCTAAATATAGCAGCCATGGTCCGCCAATTAGTGCCGTCATCGCTCCTACAGGAACCTCTTGCCCTGGTTGGATGAACCGCCCTAACACATCGGCGCCAATGAGCATGACACTTCCCCATAAAAATGACTGAAGGAAAATTTGGAAATGACCCCGGACACCGAGCATTCGAATAATATGCGGAGCCATTAATCCTATAAAGCCAATTGGACCAACAACACTGACTGTTGCTGCTGCCAATACAATGGCGACTGCCCAAGCGATTAATTTTACTAGGCGAACATTTTGCCCTAATGATGAAGCAATATCCTCACCTAATGACAAAATATCCATAGACTTAGCCAAAAGCAATGCAATAATAAAAGCAGCACCTATGATAGGTGCAGCAAAGGATACACCTTTCCAATTTAATTGAACGAGTGTACCGGATCCCCACAAGAAAAGTCCGTTCGTTTGATTTTCAAATAACAACTGAAGGGTACCTGTAACAGAGGCGAACATTAAGGAAATAATCATTCCTGTCAATGCTACACGGACAGGTTCCATTTGTTTTCCAGCAAGGGTAATAACCATCACAGAAGAGACAATTGCTCCAAGAAGAGCAGTAATAAAAGGAAAGCTTCCAAGAAAAGCTGGGAAAAAGATCATCGATAATACGACAAAAAAGAACGCTCCCGCATTGATTCCAAGTGTCCCCGGAGAAGCAAGTGGATTATTCGTCAGCGTTTGCAATACGGCACCGGAAACAGCTAATGCCCCACCCGCAACGATCCCAATGGCGAGCCTGGGGAGACGTAATGACATGACAATATCTTGAACACGCCCTTCAACCCACACTTCTTTCATTAATTGTGAAATTGAATAATCTGCCTGTCCTTGTGTCAAATGGATAATGGAGAAAATGAACAGAAGGAAAAAGCCCCCCGTCATTGTGACAAAGGACTTATTCCGTTTTAATACACTTGCCATTATTTACTCACCATCGTTTTGGTAATTTGATTAAGCAAAGTTTCAGCCGACAATGGACCGCCATATAACCACGTATCAGCTCCTAAATCGTACATCCGATCTTCCTTCACAAAATTTAAGTTTTTCCAAACGGTATTATCTTTCAATTGGTTTTCATAAATATTATCAGTATCTGGTACAGTATATAAGTAGTTTGCTTTTTCATATTTCGTTAAACCTTCTACATTAAATGTACTTGATCCAAACACTTCAAATTGATCAGGCTTATGAATATTATGTAAGCCAATTTTCTCTAAAATAATCGATGCCATTGAATTCGGAGTAAAGACGCGAATTTCTGGTGCTTGAGGACCCGTATAAGCAAGTGTCAAAATAACATCTTTCGTTTTTAAATTAGCATGATCAATTTCAGCCTTTGCTTCTTCATACTTTTTATCTAAGTGGGCTAATACGGCATCAGCCTCAGATGTTTTATCAACTGCTTTTGCAATTTCGTTAAAAGTCGTAATCATTTCCTGATACAGATCGATACTCTCATCATTAGGGTATGGATTGAAAATCACTGTAGGAGCAATAGACTCTAAATCTTTCAGCATTGCATCATGCCGGAAGCTGACACCAATAATTAAATCTGGCTCAAGTGCTGCAATCGCTTCTAAATTAGGTTCTTGACGACCGCCAACATCTACTACATCTTTGCTTAACTCCGCATCAATATTTACATAATTATGATACTCTTTAATATCTGCCATTCCTACCGGCTGCACGCCAACTGCAAGCAAGTCTTCTGCATATGTCCATTCAAGCACAACCACTTTCTTTGCCGGTTTATTTAATGTAACATCTCCATTTGTGCCATGAATAGTAACCTTGTCTTTTGGAGCTTCTCCCTCTTTTGAAGTGCTATCTTCTTTTGATGATGAACACGCCGTCAATAATAGTATGAAAACTGCTAAAACAAGCATCAATACATTCAAACGCTTCATTTAAATCCCCCTATTTATATGATTTTGATAATCATTCTCAATTATTTATTATAGTTTAGGCTCAATTTACTTTTTTGTAAAGGCTTTTTACGATAATAATGAAAATCATTCTCACTAACTATTAAAATTGTGTTATGATGAAATAAATGAGAACGCATATCAATTAGTCTTTAATTGTGAGGAGGTATTCCCTTATGCAAACTGCCTTAAAAACGAATGGTTTATCCATCGGTTATACAGAACAATTACTTTTTGAAGATTTAAATCTTTCCATTCCACGTGGAGAAATTACCGTATTTGTTGGAAGTAATGGCTGCGGAAAATCTACACTCCTACGTTCGATTGCCCGTTTATTAAAACCGTCGGCTGGATCGATTTTATTAGAAGGAAAAGATGTTCATAAATTATCATCCAAAGATGTTGCGAAAAAAATGGGCATCCTCCCCCAATCACCGATTTCTCCCGAAGGTTTGACTGTGCTTGATTTAGTAAAACAAGGACGTTACCCACATCAATCTTGGTTAAAACGATGGACGGAAGAAGATACAGAGAAAGTGGAAGCAGCGATGGAGGCGACTCGTATAAGTGACCTTCGCGATCGGACAGTGGATACTTTATCCGGCGGACAGCGCCAGCGGGCATGGATTGCCATGACACTTGCGCAAGATACCGACATTATTTTACTCGATGAGCCAACGACTTATTTAGATATGACTCACCAAATTGAAATTTTAGACTTACTATTTGAGTTAAATGAAAAGAAGAATCGCACAGTTGTAATGGTGCTGCATGACTTAAATTTGGCTTCTCGCTATGCACATAACATTGTTGCCATTAAAGATGGTGCTGTTTTCTCACAAGGAAAACCGGAAGATATTATTACATGCGAATTAGTCCATGCTGTGTTCGGAATGGAATGCCAAGTATCAAAGGATCCTCTTTTCGGCACCCCACACTGCATCCCATTCGGCCGCGGCCGCTGCATCGTACCTGAACTAAGGAGCCATACAGGTGCTTGAGCTTAACGAAACACAAATAGATGACTTAGAGCGATTGAGCGTGTTCGTTGACCGCGGAGATGCTTTCCTATCCATAGAAGATTGCTTAAACGAAGAAGGAAGCGGCCTTTTATTTAATGCGATTCAAACGACAACGAAAGCTCCTATTAACGCGGTATCAACGTCCGTCTTTATGCGTCGATACGGATTCTTTATCACTGCTCAATTACATCTATTATGTGTACACAATCTTCGGTGGACTGGTCCTTTAAGTGACATTCAATTAATAGAAAATGAAGATCTATTGCAGTTTTCTATCGCATCAGTGCACTTCAAGGAAGCCCGGATCGAGCAACGGAGGGAAGACTTATTCTATATTCTCAATACATATGGTCACCCTATTGTGGAATATATGAGTAGGCGCGGTAAAATTTCAAAATTAATCTTATGGGAAAACATTTGGGGTTATGTCTTGTGGATATACTCACAATTACTAAAAGACGAAACAGTAAAAGCTCAGGCAGACGCTGATTTAGACATGCTTTTACAGGACGATCTCTGGAAACCAGCTATGCGTCGCTCCCCTTTCAAACAATATATAAAAAACGAATCAGCGATAGATGCAATGGATAACTATAAGCGGACTACATGCTGCCTCCTAAAAGAGATTCCTGGAACGAGTAAATGCCCATATTGTCCGTTAGCAAGGTGAAAAACTTCGATAATTTAAATGTTATCGAAGTTTTTTTATTTTCCACCTCCTCACAACTGGTATAATAAGTTAAGTTGAAATAAGAAGGAAGAGAACAATCGACTTACTTAAACGAGAAATGGACACTGATTCTGCTCAAGTTTTTATTCAAAAAGGATTTAATGTACAGACTAACCCAAGTTTCTGTCTAAAAAATATGGTTGGATTAAATCTTCATGAAATGTAACTACCAGCTGGACCGAGTTTATCAATTCTTTTTTTGGGGAAGAACAAACTGGGTTCTGGAATCATTGGCATACACTTTTTGAGAGCAGCTTCCTAGAAAAAGAATTTACCGAGGATATTTATACAACATGTCTTTAATGGTTAAAACTTAAACTGGGCCATAAATACAATGGGTCCAGCTTTTTAATGTTTTTACATCTCTCTTCCAGATAAAGGGGAAAAATATTTGCGTTTTGTTGCAAAAAAAAAAACATATCGTATAAGCTATAAGAGGGATGTGAAAATATGAGAATTCAAAAAAAGCAACTGTTACAATTATTAAAAACGATTTTCCCGCTCCTCTTATTAATAATGGCTGCCTTTGAAATTCAGAAAACAGCTAGAGGAATCAATGTTAATTTGCTTCAAAGTGAAGTAAGTCATTTGAATTTCGTGGAAATAGCTTTAATTTTTATTATTTCTTTCTGTGCTGTCTCGCCAATGTTTTTGTACGACACTATGATCGTTAAGTTGCTAGGAATAAAAATACCACGGAAAAGATTAGTGAGACAGTCTTTTATCGCCAACACCTTTTCGAATATCATTGGCTTTGGCGGACTTGTCGGTTTGATGCTCAGAAGCTATTTCTACACGAAGTATGATGTAGAAAAGCAAGGCTTATTAAAAACAATCGCTTCCGTTACGCTTTTTTATCTGACTGGAATCTCATTGCTCGCGTGGATTGTGCCCATCACTTTTGGGAAAATTCCGCTGCTTTCAGAATCTAAGTGGCTTTGGTTTGCAGTTTTCGCTGTTGGCTTATATTTACCTTTGTTTCTTGTTTTTTATCTGTTACATAACAAAAAAACTGCCGGGTCGCCCTTAAACCTTAATGTGGCGGCGAGACTTGTATTAGTCTCGGTCCTTGAATGGGTGGCAATATTTTTCGTTATTTGGTTTTTAGCATATGCGCTGCAAGTACCCATTCAATTAAAAGAGTTAATTCCGATTTTTATTATCGCTTCCTGTGCAGGAATTATTAGTATGATTCCCGGAGGAATGGGGTCGTTTGATCTCGTTTTCCTTTGGGGAACGCAAAGTATTGGTATCCTCGATGAAAAGGTAATTGTATTGCTTATTTTTTATCGGGTTGGATATTTTGTTCTTCCTTTCCTATTTGCAGTTGCCCTTTTCATTAAAGAATACTGGGATAGATGGAATCGCTCGTGGAATGACTTACCTAACATCGTCTTCCAAAGATTTAGTCATACTTTATTAACTGTTTTAGTTTTTGTGTCGGGACTCATATTATTGCTGTCAGCATCTGTTCCGGGTATTTTAAGCCGATTGAAGATTGCTCAAGAATTTTTATCGTCTCCAGTTATGAATGTTTCACATCAACTAACTGTAGCCGCCGGCTTTATTTTATTAGGCTTATGCAGAGGGATTGAGTACAAAGTAAAAAGGGCCTACCAGCTTACCATTCTTGTCTTGTCATCTGCAGCCATTTTTTCGATTCTTAAAGGAATTGATTACGAAGAAACTATTTTTTTACTATTTGTAGCACTGCTTCTTATCATTGCAAAAAAGCGATTTTATCGGGAAAGTTATGTGTTGACTTGGGGAAAAGCCCTTTTTGATTCATTTGTTGTTCTGACTATCCTCGCCATGTATATACTGATCGGATATATGAATTTACCGACTTCTAAGCTCATTGTTTTACAAAAGCTGCAACCTTATATCATTACCGATTATCGTGATTTATTTTTCAGTGCCATTATTGGTATTTCGATTGCAGTTTTCATTCTGATCATTGGCTATTTGATTCGGAAACCGAAACAAATGGATAGGGATTCCTCTCTCCTACAAGAAAAGAAGATAGTGGAACATCTCCAGCAATATCAAGGAACAGAGCTATCTCATCTTATCTTCTTACACGATAAATATGTGTATTGGAACAAAAAAGGGACGGTCCTATTTTCGTATCAAACATATGCGGATAAAATCGTCGTTCTCGGCGATCCTGTTGGTGAAAAGGCTGATTTCCCTTCTGCTACAGAAGAATTTATGGAAACAGCAGACCTATATGGGTACACGATTGTTTTTTATGAGGTTAGCAATAAAACGATTCCTTTTCTCCACGAATATGGATATGATTTTTTTAAACTCGGTGAGGAAGCTTACGTCGATTTAGAGAGCTTTACACTTTCAGGGAAAAAAATGAAAGGCCAAAGAGCCGTTATGAATAAATTTGAGCGGGAAAATTATCAGGTTGAAATGATCAATCCTCCGTTTAGTACTGAGCTTGTGCAAGATTTGAAAGGAATCTCAGATAAATGGCTCCGTGGAAGAAAGGAAAAAGGATTTTCCCTTGGCTTTTTTGATGAGCATTACTTGAATACATCAAGATTGATTGTGCTAAGAGGTGCAGAAGGAATAATTGGCTTTGCAAGCCTAATGCCCATGTATGATGATAATAATAAAATTTCGGTTGACTTAATGCGTTTTAAACCTGGGGCACCATCGGGAACAATGGATTTTATTTTTTTAAGCTTGTTTAAGTGGGCACAAGAATCTGGTTATCAAAACTTCAACTTAGGAATGGCTCCCCTTTCAAATGTAGGCTTATCGAAATTTTCATTTCTAAGCGAAAAAGTAGCTGCCCAAATATTTTTACATGGACAATTTCTCTATCACTTTCAGGGGTTAAGAAAATTCAAAGAAAAATACGCTACATTCTGGGTACCAAAATATTTAGCCTATCGGAAAAAATCTTCTTTATCATTTACGATGGCGCAAATTACACTGCTGATTAGCAAGAAAAGAAAATAACTTTTAATAAAAAGGAGCTATGATGATGGGCGAACTAAGACCATCATCATAGCTCTTTGTATATTGCTTCACACATACTTGTTCGTATTTTTTATGCTAATCAAACATTTGATTAGATGTTTGTTCGCTTTTTTTCGTTAATCAAACATTTGATTAGACATTTGTTCGCATTTTTTTCGTTAATCAAACATTTGATTAGATGTTTGTTCGTATTTCTTTGTTAATCAAACATTTGATTAGATGTTTGTTCGCCTCATTTGCCGACTTTTTAAATTTTCAGTTGTTTATTATTTCAAAATAATGTTTAAATGGGTTATGATTAGAAAATAGTACTTTTTCCCCGTTTAAATGTCAGAACATTTATAATTGGGAATAATATTTTTATAGAATGGAGCAGTCAGCATGAAGAAACTTATTTTTTTACTCATGGGTACATTACTATTAACTACAGCTTGTTCAAGTAAGGATAGTGAACAAAAGCCTGTAGAAAAAGAGGAAGTCGCAGTCGATTCCGGACAAAACGAGGAGTTCTCAAAGTTTCCGGAATATTCCATAGTATCCGAACAAATCCCGAGTGCAGAATATGAAGTGAGTGTTGAAACAGATAGTGAAGACGAACGCGTGCTTTTATTCGAAAATAAACAAGGGAAAAGCTATAAAGGTATTTATCTGAAAAATAGAGATATTTTACAGATTAGAGATCTGGAAGAAGATCGATTGATTTATAATAAGATCTTCCGTCCTTAAAATTAGAAAGCTCTGGTCATCGTCCGATCAGAGCTTTTTCATATGTTTCTATTTGGGACATTCTCTTCACATTTTACCATGCCCTCCCCATCTGTATTATCCACCCACTCTTGCTCTACCTATCTATGAAACCTTTTTAATCATTACCTCGTAATAAAGACTATATAGAAAATCAAACATTTGAGGAGATGTTCGAAGATGGGAAGTATCATTGGATTTTCATTGATTGTTGCGATTGTGTTTACTTTGATCATCGTACCATTCACAACAAATCAAACGAAGAATAAAAAGGGACAGAAAGCGGTTAGACGCAATCAAGCGACAGTGTACATCGGTGTATTCGCCCTAACTTCGGTAGTAATATTCGTTTGCTATTATCTTTTTAATATAGATCGCACAATTAGTTCACTATGGTTTTTATTACTCGTCGCGACAATTATTGGGGTATTATTAGCAAGAGGACGAGAGCAACTAGTCAAAGGTGTTCTCTTTCTAGGCAGTTTAGGATTTATGGTTTATATACTAAGTGCTTTTTTATTTAATGCAGATGAAAAGTTTTCTGCATCAAAAATGAATGAGCAGGTGGAAATCAAAGCTTTCGATGAAACAAAGACACCTGCTAGCGTACCGCCGAAATTTGCAAGAAACAAAATGAAAAAAGCGTTTGGGCAAGTGCCAAATACAAGTTATTATGAGCTTGGAGAATTACAGATTCAAAAAATTAATGGGGATTATGTTTATATTGCACCTGTTGAATTTTCAGGATTTTTTAAATGGTGGAATGGAAAGACAACGCCTGGTTACTTTAAGATGAGTGCAACAGACGCCTCAAATAACCCCAAATTTGTGAAGGCAGAAATGACTTACAGCCCTTCGGCTTATCTCAATAAAGATCTAAATAGATTTATTCGAAATAAAAATCCCAATCTCATTTTCTATGGGGAACCGCGGTTAGAGATCGATGACGATGGAAAGCCCTTCTATATCAGGACCTATGGTCATTTCATTTCTGCACGTGATGGTTTTGATATGAAGGGGATTGTTATGGTTGACCCAGCTACAGGAGCAACAAAGAAATTCACTTTGGATAAGGTTCCAGCATTCATTGACGGCGCTGTTTCACCGGAAGCAGTTAGTTTGCAAAATAGTTACTTCGGGAAATATATTCACGGATTTTGGAATAGTATCTTCGGGAAAAAAGATGTGAAACTGCCATCTGATGAAGGGACGGTAGCAAATGTGAGTCCAATTTTTGATGAAGATGGAAAAATGGTTTATTTCACCGATTTTACGAGTCCAAAAGAAGGCGTAGATTCAATGCTTGGCTATTCATTAACAGATGCCAGAACTGGAAAAGCGACTTATTACACAGGAATCTTAGAAGAATCTTATATGGATTCACAGGCAGCTCTGCAAATTATTGAGAAGAAATTCATCGAGAAAAAGTGGTCAGGTGAAATGCCTGTTCTTTACAACTTCTACGGTGAAGCTAGTTGGTTGACGCCGGTACTCGATTCGAATGGATTTTTGCAGAACTACTTTATTGTATCAGCTGCAAACCCTGAAATATCTGTTTTTGCAAATACACCAAACGAAGCGCTAAAACTTTATAAAACGGCATTGCAACGCGGAGGCAGTTCCGTTGACGGTACATCAAATGCTGAAGAAAAGAGCACTTCAGGTACAGTACTACGCGTATTTAAAGAAAAAGCCGGGGATGCTTCTGTTATCTCATTTTATTTAGATAATCATCAAAATTATATCGTTTCTTCGGAAAATGCCCCTCTTGCCATCTATTTAGAAGCAGGAGATAAAGTAAAATTGACTTATTTAGATACAGGAGATTCCTTCATGCCTGTTAAAGAACTTGCCATTGAAGGACTACAATAAAATCATTATTGCAACCCTGGAGGACATTCTTCAGGGTTTCTTTTTCTATTTATCCTCTCTCTCACCTGCTAGCCTTTAACTCAATAATCATATCCATTTTTTTCAATTTACCTGTAGACCATAACGGTCGACAAATGCTATGCTTTTATAGACCATTGTGGTCTATTTATTATGCGATATGAATAAAACGATTACAAAGGAGGATGTTTGGTATTACAAAGCCATTTAAAAACCTCGACTTTGCTAAACAAAAACGGATTATTAACGCTGCGCTAAAAGAATTTACAGATAAAGGCTTTGAACAGGCCTCAACGAATCAAATTGTGAAGGACGCGGGTATTGGGAAAGGAATGCTATTTTATTATTTTAATAGCAAGAAAGAACTCTATTATTATTTAATTGATTATTGCCTTGAAATAACGGAACAAAGGTATTTTGAGTTAATTGATACAAGTGAGCGTGATCTGTTTGAAAGACTAAAGAAAATATCAAATGTCAAAATGGAATTCCTTATGAAGTATCCGAACGCAATAAACTTTTTGGCGACCATTTTTCTTCAGAACTTCGATCAAATGGATGAAGAATTAATATCGCGGGTTGAGGCATTGCAAGTAATTGGGCACACAAAAATTTATGGAAATTTAGATTACTCGATGTTTAGAGATGATATTGATGCTGAGAAAGCACTTAAATTAGTAAAGTGGGCCTTCCACGGTTATGAGGAAGAGCTCAAGCTTCGTTTACGTCATCAAGATGTAACTTCCATTGATTACGGACCGTACTTCGATGAATTTTTTAACTATCTGGATATTATGAGAACTTGTTTTTATAAAAAGGAGCGTCCGAAATGACCATATTAAAAACAACTCATTTAACAAAAAGGTTTGGTAATTTTACGGCATTGGATGGTGTGAACATCGAAGTAAATAAAGGTGAAGTTTATGGGTTCATTGGTCCTAATGGAGCCGGTAAATCAACAACCATTCGTGTATTGCTTGGGATGCTAAAGGCAACGGAAGGTGAAGCAAAGATTTTTGGAAAGGATGCTTGGAAAGATGCAGTTGATATTCATAAGCGCATTGCATATGTCCCTGGGGATGTGAACTTATGGCCGAACTTAACAGGCGGAGAAGTCATCGATCTATTTGTGAAATTACGTGGGATCAATAATAAAAACCGACGTGAAGAGCTGATTAGGAAATTCGATTTAGATCCATCAAAAAAATGCAGAACATATTCAAAAGGAAACCGCCAAAAAGTTGCGTTAGTTGCCGCGTTTTCATCTGATGCCGATCTTTATATTTTGGACGAACCGACATCCGGGCTTGACCCACTAATGGAAAAAGTATTCCAAGAATGTGTGATGGCTGCAAAAAGAGATGGGAAAAGCGTGTTGCTCTCCAGTCATATTTTATCAGAAGTTGAAAAACTATGTGATAAAATCGGAATTATTCGCCAAGGCAAAATCATCGAATCAGGATCTTTAAATGAGTTGCGTCACCTAACGAGAACGAGTCTACTAGTTGAGACGAAGAAACCTTTATCTTCTTTAAACGAAATAAACGGTGTTCATGATATCCAAGAAAAAGGTCAAGCACTTTCTTTCCATGTAGACACCGAAGAATTGGACAATGTGATGAAGTATGTCAGTCAATTTGGAATTGTAAAATTAGAAAGCTCGCCACCAACATTAGAAGATTTATTTATGCGTCATTATGAAGGTACTAGAGGTGAATCATAATGGCAAGGCAAATATACAATCAAACAGGAACCCTCTCCAGGTTCATCCTACGACGAGATCGGATTCGTATTCCTGTATGGTTACTCTCTATATGCGCCGTTACACTTGCAGTTGCTCATGCATTTACAGATCTATACTCATCAAAGCAAGAAAGACAAACTATAGCTGAAACAATGAAGAACCCTGCAATGACAGCGATGGTCGGCAAAGGATACGGATTAGAAAACTATACAAGTGGAGCAATGATGGCGCATCAAATGTTACTTTTCACTGCTTTAACTGTCGGGCTAATGAGTATTTTACTTGTTGCGCGTCATACACGGGCAGACGAAGAAGACGGTCGAATCGAATTGATTCGCTCTTTGCCTACTGGAAGATTATCTAATTTAAATTCGACAATCATAGTTGTGTGTGGAACGAATGTATTATTAGCGCTAGTTACCGGTTTTGGATTGTATGCCTTAGGAATTGAAAGCATGGATTTAGAAGGTTCCCTATTATATGGAGCTGCTTTAGGAGCAACCGGAATCCTTTTTACCGCTATCACTGCAATATTTGCACAGCTTTCGGAAAATTCCAGGGGAACAATTGGGTTATCGTTTGCGGTTCTTGGCCTCTCCTATCTTGTTCGAGCTATCGGTGATGCCGGAAACGAAACTCTCTCATGGTTTTCACCTTTAGGCTGGGTGTTAGGTGCGGAAGTGTATGTAAATAATTATTGGTGGCCGATTTTACTAACGATAGGTGTTTCGCTTATCTTCATCCTACTTGCATTTTATTTGAATGCCATCCGTGATTTAGGGTCCGGATTTTTACGATCAAGGCCAGGGAGAAAATATGCATCTGTCTTTTTACAAAGTCCGCTCGGGCTTACGCTAAGACTTCAGCGGACCGGATTGATCGCTTGGTCCATTGGATTGTTCATTTTAGGCGCGTCTTATGGGTCAGTTTTTGGTGATTTAGATTCCTTTTTCGAAAATATAGACATATTGACTCCTGTAGAAGGTTTTTCATTAACTGAACAATTTATTACAATGTTAATGTCAATCATGGCAATGCTCAGTACGATACCGGCACTAATGGCCATGCTTAAGCTTATAGGCGAAGAAAAGAAGAATCGTACGGAACATTTACTAAGTCGTGCGGTATCTCGAACGCAACTAATGGGTAGTTCATTTCTAGTGTCCTTTGTTGTTGCCTTTGTGATGCCATCACTTGCTGCAATCGGTCTTTGGTCTGCTGCCTCTGCAGTCATGGATGACGGAATTGCTTTTGGCACTCTTTATGGTGCAGCAATGGTTTATTTACCCGCAATATGGATCATGATTGGAATCGCAGTGCTAGTGGCTGGTGTGGCACCGAAATTAACGGGTTTAATCTGGCTATACTTGACCTATTCATTCGTGGTTGTTTATTTAGGCGGATTACTTCAATTCCCTAAATGGCTAGGTAAACTTTCACCCTTTGGTCAGATTCCTAAACTCCCAGTTGAAGATATGGACTTTCCAAAGGCTTTCATGCTGACAATTATTGCAATCGTTATAACCGTTATTGGTTTTATTGGATATAATAAACGGGATATTGAAGGTTGATATTTAGCCCTATTTTTAGAGGATAGCCAATAACAGGCAATCCTCCTTTGTTTTTTCTCAACTAAAGCACGCTCGAAACTAAACGGTTACGTAAAATCCACGAGGCTGTTTATCTTGGGATATTAACTTTCCTGCTTCATATTTTTATTCGGCAATAGGATACCCCTTTCTTTATTAGGATCCATCACCAGGTTCTAAGTATTTAAAACCCAATTACAAAAAAATGCCGCATCATTATGAATGCAGCATTACTTTTTTATGCGAATGAGACTGGTTTTATACTGTGTTGGCTTGGTAAGTCAGGCAAGCCTGCTAGTGTTGTTCCTGGTTTTACACTATGCTGACTTGGTAAATCAGGTAAGCCTGCTAGTGTTGTTCCTGGTTTTACACTATGCTGACTTGGTAAATCAGGTAAGCCCGCTAGTGTTGTTCCTGGTTTTACACTATGCTGACTTGGTAAATCAGGTAAGCCCGCTAGTGTTGTTCCTGGTTTTACACTATGCTGACTTGGTAAATCGGGTAAGCCCGCTACATTAGCACCATTTATTCCGAGGGAACTTACCACTCCAAATAAACCAAGTGAAAGAGCGGAAATAATTAATATTTTCTTCATTTTTCACCCTCCATAACTTTAATATTTATATTAATATTAATATTAATATACAAATTATAGCATTATTTTGATAATTTCTCCAACTCAGTTTCCACAATATTACTAAATGCCTTATTTTGTTGGAGATTAAAAACATGAAGAGACTTGGTTAAAGATTCTATTACTTCATGTTTATTACCAAGTTCTAAATGATTTAAAGCTGTTTGATACAAAAACTCCCCAAGTAAATATAGAACCTCATCATTAATGCATTGCTTTATTCCCTTCTCACTATAATATAATGACTCCTCAAATCTCTTTACTTTAGAAAGTGACTGAGATAAGCCAAACAATGCTCGTAATCGAGTATGAGGTTCGGCCAATGCTGGAAGTTGGTCGATATCCTCCATAATTTCTTTTAAAATAGTTATGGATTCTTCGAAATTTAGATCATCTTTTTCTATTATGGCAATAGACATTTTAATTTCATTTTCTCTTTCGGAAAGACCCTTTCTAGATGGATTTGTAATATCAATAGCTTCATATAACATTCCAATAGAACGATCCTTATCCCTTTTCTCTAGATCTGTTAAATAGTATAGACAGATAGCCTCATGCCAAAGTAAAAATTGCTTTCCAGAAGGCATGTTGAATAGTGGATTTTTTTTCTCCCGTTCCACAATTTCATGGATGGCCTGATAATTTCTTTCTCTTTTATATCGATTAATCAAACCAGTTACCGCAGATACATAACTAATCGAGTCCGCTGAGGTAAAATCAAAGAAATCACTTAATTGAACATTTAATTTATTCACGAATCTAATTAGCTGATCAATTGTCGGATCTTGCTTATTCTTTTCAAATAAGTCCAGTTCCTCGACTGAGCAAATATCTTCTGCGAGTTCCTCTTTTGTTAGTCCTTTATAAACTCTTAATGACTGAAGAATTTCACCAATGTTTACGAAAATTTCACCCATTTTTATTTACCCCTTTGCCAAATCATGCATTATCATTAATTATAGCAATATTCCTAATACTTTCATACCATTTATGATTTTCTTGAGGGTATTAATTATATATATTCTCCACATTTAGCTTAAAAACCTTTTTTTCTAGTCTCAAGGGCACATATTTCATATTAGTGTCTCTTTTTAATATTTTCATAAACTATGATATAATTTTAGGATTGAACATATCTTTTCTATCGCAATAAAATCAGGAGGGAACAACAGTGAAACTATTTAGTAAATCTATTTTGGCAGCCCTTCTATTTGCTGGAGTCGTTAGTCTTCAAACTGGGTGCAGTATGCTAAATGGTGATATTAAATCTAAAATAATTTCCAATGAAAATGGGAAAGTAGTAGATTTTTATAATGATAATAAAGAAAACGAGCCTTCTTTGGACAAAATAGATCATGCATCATCAACAATTCAGGAAAAGAATTCGGAAGATCCGTCATCGTCTAATTCCGAAATTAAATCCAATGAATCTAAGACTGCTGAAAAAAAGTCCGAACGAAAGCAGTGGGCAACTAATGCGGACGCGGTTAAAGTTATTGGACAACCTGAAGCCATAGCTGTTCTCGTCAACAAGCAAAATAAGCTGCCAGACAATTATTCGCCAAAAGATTTAGTGTATCCAGATGTTCCTTTTACCTTTAATGAAAAAGCGGATAAACGAAAAATGCGCGCTAATGCAGCAAAAGCTTTAGAGAAATTATTTACTGGGGCTAAGGACGATGGTATCCTTCTGGCCGGGGTTTCCGGATATCGCTCTTTTGCTACACAGCAAGTGTTGTTCAACAACTATGTAAATAGGGACGGTCAGAAAGCTGCCGAGTTATTTAGTGCAAGGCCCGGGCATAGTGAGCATCAAACAGGTCTGGCCATGGATGTTTCCGGTCACACTGGGATATGTGCAGCGCAGGATTGCTTCGATGGTACTCCAGAAGCCGATTGGTTAGCAAAGCATGCTCATGAGTATGGATTTATTATCAGGTACCCAAAAGGCAAGGAGCAGATTACAGGATATCAGTATGAACCATGGCACTTACGCTATGTGGGAACAGATATTTCAAAAGAGATTCATGAGAAAGGTATTACCTTAGAAGAGTATTATAATGTGGCAGTTCCTGTGAGCGGGCAAAAATAATTTTTTATTTTTCGACTAGGACGTTTCTTGCGAAGGTGTAAAGTTTACTGAACAAGAATAAATCAGCATGGAACGAGAATAAACTCACTGCGAACGAGAATAAATAGGCATTGAACGTGATTAAACTGCCTGCAAACGAGAACAATCAAAGATTCCGAATCTCATTCGGCGTCTTTGAGGATTGTTTTCGCAGTTTTTACAAATTACAAAACTGCATCCTTGATTTTGGCGTCGTCAGTTTGGATTATCTAACATTTGAAGGCGTCATTCATGATTTGGACGTCATCAGTTTTAATTATCTAACAGTTGACGACGTCATTCATGATTTGGACGTCTCCAGTTTTGATTATCTAACAGTTGAAGGCGTCATTCATGATTTGGACGTCCTTTTTGATTCCTCTAAGAATATTCATCTTTATAAAATGAAATACCATAGCCGAAACGACCATGGTAGACCCAATTTTTATACTTTCTTATCTTTTAATAAAAAGGATTATCTCCTGCAAAGTTCACTATTCAGGAGATAATCCTTTCATTAAAAATTGTACTGTTCTTTCGATTTCTGCTTCGTCATCCCATTCAGCTTCTGGAAGCAGTAAATATCGCGAAATTAAATAACCGAGCATCGTCGACAATGTAACACGAATGACAGTATCCGCCGGCATCTTAATGATCTGCCCTTTCGCTTGGTAATGTTCGATAATCTGCCTAAGTCGATCAAATATTTTTACGGCGATATGCTCCGTAAATTGTTCCTTTAATTCTGGATGAAAAGGAATTTCTTGAATCAAGATTCGAAACAGCTGCATATTGTTTTTAAGAAATTTAATTCGATTCTCGATCATCGCTTTTATAAAGTCTTCGAAGCGTTCATAATCTTGATTCAGCACTTTATTTAAATCCTTAATAACTAATGGCGCAACAAGCTTTGCCATCATCGGTGCAACAATCGACAAGAGCAATTCCTTTTTCGTTTTATAGTGCCTAAATATAGTCCCCTCAGCCACACCTGCTTTTTTAGCAATTTCACTTGTGGAAGTTGCTGCAAATCCTTTCTCAGAAAACGATTCTATCGCTGCGGCTATTATTTTTTTTTGTTTTTCTGTTAACTCTTCCTCGTCATTTACAAATTCTTCAAACATTCTGTACTCCCTCTCCTATATTTTCCGGTACTTTCTAAGCGCCAAAATGTTTATGATCATAAACAAAATGGAGAAGCCTACTAGGGCAAGGAGATCCAAATAAATATCATTCCATCCATATCCGCGGACCATGACATTTCTTAATGCGTCTGCAGCATAATACAAAGGAGTGATCTGTCCAATCCACCTAAGCCATTCAGATATCGTTTCTAAGTTAAACAAACCCGAAAAGAATACTTGTGGCACGACCACAATCGGAATAAATTGGATCATTTGCAACTCATTATTTGCAAATGAAGATAATAAAATCCCGAGCGTTAGTGCAGTTAAGGATAGAAGCAAGGTAATGAGGAGCACATACCCGAACGCGCCTTCCATCAGCATCCCTAACACATAAATGGCGTACGCAGCTATAATGGTTGCCTGGATCAGTGTAAAAATTCCAAAGCCAAGTACATATCCAATCACAATTTCCCATTTACGCAACGGACTGGCAAGAAGTCGTTCGAGCGTTCCGGTTGTTCGTTCCCTTAAAAATGAAACTCCTGCAATCAAAAATACAAAGAAAAAAACAAAAAAACCTAGTAGTACGGGGCCAAAATAATCAAATTGTCCCATCTCACTGGATCCGTGCAGAAAATCTACTTTAGGTTCATAAGAATGTTCGTTACTTTGCAAAGGTTTTAATGCATTTTGAATCCATTTTAATGTAGAGCCATTTACACTAGGATCACTGCCTTCTAGAAATATAGAAGGGAATTGATTGTCAAATACGATATATCCATCTATTTCTCGTGAAGATAAGTCTACTTTCGCTTCTTTTACATCCTTATATTTAGTAATTTCGGCATCAGATAAGTCGATTCGATCCGCAACGGATTCAGGAATATTAACTAGACCAACTTTCGGTATATAGTCGCCCCCGTTGAAAACTAAATGCAACATCGTTAGTACGAGGATTGGTGCAAAAATGAGCAACCCCATTGTTCTTTTATCCCGGACGATCTGTCGTAAAATTCTGATTAACAAAGCCACAATCCTCATCTTAAGCACCTCCATAAAAAAGAAACGCTTCTTCAATCGTTGTTGAATTTGTTTCCTCTTTCAACTCACGAGGTGTTCCAACCGCAATTAAGCTGCCTTCACGAATCAGTCCTAATCGGTCACATTTTTCCGCTTCGTCCATAACATGTGTAGTGACTATAAGTGTCGTTCCTTTTTTCTTTAATTCATAAAATGCGTCCCATATACTTTTTCTTAATACAGGATCAATGCCAACTGTTGGTTCATCAAGTATCAAAATATCAGGTTCGTGAAGGAGCGCAATGGCTAATGACAGCCTTCTTTTCATTCCACCAGAATAGTTGGATACTAGTTTGTTAAGGTGTTCTGATAGGTGTACAAGTTCCATTACTTCTTCTATTCTTTGTTTTTGCTTCTCCCCTTTCAACCCATACAAAGCTGAAAAAAACTGGAGGTTTTCCTTCGCAGACAAATCCTCGTATAGCGCATCAGATTGGGCCATATACCCTACTTTTTCGATCAGTTTTAAAGACGGCATTTTTTCTTGAAGAAGAAAGTTCTCACCTGATGATGGGACATCCAAGCCGGCAAGTTGTTTTACTAACGTTGTTTTTCCGGCCCCCGATGGTCCAAGCAAACCAAATATCTCACCCTCTAATACTTCTAAATTAATATCGTTAAGTACTTGCTGTTTTCCAAATTTCTTTGAGACATGCTGAATGGACACACATGAGTTTGTGTTCACTTTTTTCACTTTCTCCACCTCTTCCTGAATGAGTGATTACTCACTATCATTCTACTTAAAAAAATATTAGACGTAAAGTGAATAATACCTCTTTACGTCTAATCAAACGTTTGATTAGATTTCTTTTTTGTATTTTTAGATCTCCTTACCCATGAACCTTCATGAGGACCGTTTTATCACTTTTTCTCGGGTCTCAATGCTTTCTTTCTCTTAATCAAACGTTTGGTTAGACATCTGTTCGCATTCGCTTTTAATCAAACGTTTGGTTAGATATCTGTTCGCTTTTTTACAACTAATCAAACGTTTGGTTAGATATGTGTTCGCATTCTGACGTCTAATCAAACGCTTGATTAGATATTTGTTCGTATTTTTCATCTAATGAAATAACAGAGCTTGCCAGACTGTCACTGGTAAGCTTTCACATTTAATAATGTTTCTAAATCTACAATCTCATAGTTCATTTTTTGTAATGACTCAATTATGAGCGGGAGTGCTTTCGCAGTTTCAATTTTATCAGAATCCGAGTGCATTAATATGATGTCACCATTGCGAACATTTTCTACAACATTGTTCACGATATGTCCCGCTTCTTTTTGTGACCAGTCTAGCGTATCAATTGACCAAAGCACGATAGAATATCCTTGTTTTTGAGTAACCGTAACAACCTTTTCATCGGTATCTCCGTATGGTGTTCGTAGAATAGCAGTTTTTTTCCCAATCACGGATTGTATCGCCTTTTCAGTGCTTTCAATTTCCGTTTGTATATCTTCCTTCGATAACTTCGTTAGTTCCAGATGATTATAGCTATGACTTAGTATTAAGTTCCCTTTATTATAAGCGTTCTTCACAACCTGCGGGTTGAGCTTTACCTTGCTTCCCAAAAAGAAGAAATTTCCCTTTACATTGTAATCATCTAAAATATCTATAATGGCTGGAGTGATTGTATTATCAGGACCATCATCGAAGGTCAAGGCGACCATTTTCTTATTAGGACCATTCAAATACACATTTCCATGTTCTTTTGAAAATAAACTAATTTGTTTTCGCCAATTTTGCATACTATTCCACGCTTGATTGGATAATTGATTGGATTTACCTTTGATATCAAGTGTATATTCTTCAGCAATAGCACGTTGCGGATTGTAAACCGAGATGTGGTCGACAAACTTAGTAGCATTTGGAATGATCATTTTCAGTTCAATATTTTGTTTCAACCCGTAAACATAAATACGTTCATTATTGTATTCCCTTATTTCATCTGGCGGTCCCAAATACTGCTCAACTGTCTTTGATGTAATATCTTTTAGTTCCTTGGACGAACGTAAATCATAGATTTCCCCATCTGCATTAAAGCCTAAAACAACATTCTTTTCATAATAAGTAGCATAAGACCCACCAGCCACTTGGTCAATTTGATCTGGCTTTCCCCACTTCGTTTTAACCTGTTGAAACGAGCTATCCATCACATTAAACGAGGAATCTATAATCATTCCCTCACGAGCCTTTTCCATCATTCGATCAAGTATAAAAGAAATAGGTTCCTTATCTTTAGGATGTAAATCATTTTTCTTTGAAGGTAATTTTTCTATTGGTAAAGACTTCTGCGAAACGCAAGCAGTCATTATCATTAGTAAAGAAAACATTAGTAGCAGCTTAATCACCTTTAGCATCGTCATGTCTCACCCTTCATTCAACAATATACAAATCATTCTTAATCGGTCACATGTCTCTGGTTCGTTTTATTTACCTCTTTTATGATGAGAGATTATTAATTAAATTTTACATTGCAAATTATCTGTCTGTAAAGAAAACAAAAAACGGATGCAGGCTTCTCGCCTGATTAATCCGTTTTTTTAAAGTTCACCATATATACGTTATTTTACTCCACCAGCAGCAACGCCCTTGATGATATGCTTTTGTGCAGCTGCATAAAAAATAACTACTGGTATAATCGTCAAGGTCAGCCCTGCCATTGCTAGGTTCCACTGTGGTAGAAATCTTTTTCATCAATAGTTCGCGGTCAATCCCGGGATGTTATTTCTTTAACGCATTGTACTGTCTTACGACCTCTTGGGTGATTTCGCTATGTTCATCTAACCCGCTCACTTCTTTAAGCACATGTGGAACGCTATGTTCTTTGATCATTGCTTGTAATTTTACTGCTTCTTCATCTTCCTTGAAGTCAAAGAGCAATGCGGAGGCAATCGCCTTAGCAAGATTAGTATAAGAGAGTCCTGCTTTGTTTGCTTCGACAGCAGGACGAACTAGGCGGTCATCCGGACCGAGTTTACGAAGAGGTGACCGCCCTACTCGCGTCACTGCATCATTCAAATATGAATTTTTGAAGCGATCGAGAATCTTGTTAATATATTGATTGTGCTCATCTCGATCCAAGCCATATTGTTTAATTAAATAATCGCCGGTTTCTGTGAGCGTGGCATGAACTTGCGCTTCAACCTTTTCATCTGCCAACGCTTCATCAATTGTAGCTTTACCCTCAAGAAAGCCGAGATAAGCAATGACAGCATGTCCCGTATTAACGGTAAAAAGCTTTCTTTCAATAAAAGGCGCCAGATCTGAAACTATTTTCATCCCTTCAATCGGGGGAATACTTTCGCTAGTCTCCACAACCCACTCGTGATATGGTTCTACAAGAACATCAAGGGAACCTTGATTATTTTGGATTGGAACAATGCGGTCAACGGCAGAATTAAAGAAATAAACTTTAGCGTCTAAATCCGCTTTTGTATCTTCATCTAAATGTTCTAATATGTAACCTTTTAGTAGATCTGTAGCAGAAATTTGGTTTTCACAGGCAATTATATATAATTTTTCTTCGTTTGCTTTTATTCTATTCGTTATGCCTTTTGCGATTAGCGGTGCAATCCGCGGCAAGATATTCGGTCCAATTGCCGTTGTAAGATAGGTGGCTTGTTGAATTGAATCGATGACTTCTTTTTCCTGTGTCATATTATTTAATCCTGATACATTGTCAATCGTCATTGTTTCTTGTTGATCTGTTGCCAATATAACTTGATACTGCTTTTCTTCGTTTAGTTGTTGAATAATTTGGTCTGCGATATCAATAAATGTAACATGATAGCCAGACTGTGAAAAAAGTGCCCCAATAAATCCTCTTCCGATATTGCCTGCTCCAAAGTGTACGGCTTGTTTCATTCGTATCAGTCCTTTAATAAATTTGTATGAAGATAGCTTAGAAAAATGGTCTCTAATTTTGTGCGAATCAATTCCTCATTTGCTGAAGAAAAAATCATCATCGCCTCATTATTCTCAATTAAACTTGAACTGATTAGGCTTACTATTTCCTGCTCTATTTCGCTTAATTCTGCTGGCGCAAGCATTAATAGCAAGCTCTTCATGTACATATCATTTCCATCCATACCTTTTACCAGGCAAGGTTCATCCAAGTGTGAGATTTGAAAAATCAGCTCCCTAACTTTTTCATGCCTACAGTGGAAAAGAGCCATTCCCGTATTCGGTATGCCAAGCCCGCCTTTTCTTTCACGATCCTGTAAGGCTTTGATTACATCAGGAACATGTGTTAAAAGTTGGTCCCTTTCAGCGGCCCTGACCATTTCTTCCATAATCTCTTCATATCCATTAAGCTGTGTTCGATAAACCCGAAAATTGTTCATAACAGCATCGATGGTTCCGTGTACATCTTTCAGCTCTTGTAAAACGTTTGTCAGGTTACTTCTTGCTGGAGTAGATTCTTTTTGTACAGATTTTTGATATGGTTTGTTTTTTGTCACGTTTTCAATGTTATCTTTTAAATAACTTCTAATCGCTAATATATTTTCTTCACTTAAGAGAGGTGAAACGAGAATATAGTCTATGTCTATAAACGGAAGCCTTACGGTTGAGATAATGACATCATAGCTTGTCAAATTTGCATCCCGCTGTATATCTTTAATCGATAAAATATCTACCGAGTTTATTTCGGTGATTTCTTTTTTTATTCGAGTTGCCAGCATCTTCGACGTACCTATGCCTGTTGGACAAATGACAAGTGCTTTAATATATAGTTGCTCTTCATGCATGAGTAGCGCCGAGCCAAAATGAAGGACAATGAAGGCTATTTCATCATCCGGAATATCATCAATTTCATTAAATTCCGACTCAACAAATCCCTTTACAGCCATAAATAAAACCGGGTACTTTCGTTTAATCTCCTCTTTTAAAGGATTAAACAAACCCATTTTCTGTTTGATGCGAAAAAGTGAAGGTTCCATGTGAGCGAGAAGCCCTTGATACAAAGAAAAATCCTTTGTTAAATCTACATGGAGCTGAGAGGATACATATTGTATTAAATTTTTTATCATCCGACTGAGATCAACTCTGTCATAGGGCAGACCATCCACTGCTTGAAGCTTAGAACCTTTAAGTATTACGGCTAAAAAGTACAAATCTTCTTTGGATAATGCTACTGAACATATTTCCTCCAACTTCTTGCCAATTTCAATAATCAGATGATATTCATGGATAAGTTCATTTACATTATTTATTTTTTCCTCTAATAGAAAGCCCGCTTCTGTCCTTTGGATCGTAATACATATATGTACAAGGAATCCGATGTAATCACTATCCGCTAGACGCGGCTGTGAGCTATTGATTTCCGTATTCACTAACCTATCAATTGTAAGGAGATATTCCGGAAGTAAATAATGCAAAATTTTGTTCCCAGCGCGTTTTCCTTTTTGTAATAAAAATAAACTCTCAATTAGTTCTTCATGAAAATGAATGAGGATGTAGCGGGCCAAAGCTTGGCGCTTATTTGATTCCTTCCCAGTAAGTTCAACACCTACACCTCTTTTTCTAGCAATGCTTACATTAAAATTCTTTAACCAGTCGGCCAATTCATCCAAATAAATCGTTAATGTTGTAATGCTTACACCAATCTCAGTCGCTAATACTCGGAGTTTATAGGATTCTTCATGCAACAAGGCTAAAAGTAAAAGCAGCTTTCTTTCCTCAGGTGTTTGATCAATCGGGTTCATTCCCGCCAAATACTGGATAAGTCGGAATATCTGTTCATTCTTTCCTTCAATCATCAATCCTTTATTCAAATTTCTGGCTAAAAGGAGATCAAATGACTGGAGAACCTTTTCTATCGATTTTAAATCGCGTTGAACCGTTCGGGTACTTACATTTAAAAATGCTGCAATTGAAAAAGCAGTATGTTTTCCAGATGTTTTAATAATTAATTCAATGATGTCCTTTTCTCTCGAGGTAATGTGCATACCATCATCTCTTTTCAGCGTCGGAAAATGATGAATAGAAAAGCGTCAAAGAGACGCTTTTCTATTCGTTAAACCAAACTATTATTTGATATTAATCATATCCATGATTTCACGAGCTGTTTTAGCTTGAACCAACTTTTCAATATTATCCATATCTGAGCAAGTTACTGCTATTCCAGATAATATTTCCAGATGTGTACCGTCTTTCCCGGCTATACCGAAAATCAAGCGTACTTTTTGGCCGTCAAAGTCAACTCCATTAGGAACCTGTAAGACGGTAAATCCTGATTTAATTACGGCCTTCTTCGCTTCCTCTGTGCCATGTGGGATTGCCACATCATTACCCATATAAGTTGATGTCATTTCATCACGGGCAATCATTGCTTCAATATAGCTTTCTTCCACATATCCAGCTTTAACTAAAGCTCTTCCTGCAAAACGGATGGCATCGTCTTTATTTGCGAATTGCTGATTTAAAAAGACATTTTCCTCAAGAAGCAAATCATCTTCAGTATTTTCAGCTTCAATCTGTTCTTCAGCATCCTCGACTACTTTATTAGGTTCATCATTTCCTTGATTTTGCAGTCGATCGATTAATTGATCATATTGAGGACTCGATAAGAAATTATCAACCGATATATGATAAGCAGCCGGCACTTTACTTTGCGCTCTTGGCGTCAACTCATCTTGAGTAATAACAATTTTTGCATCGGAGGGAAGATTGCTAATCGCTGTATTTGTTACAGCAATATCCAGACCCGCTTCTTTTACCTTCTTACGAAGAAGGGAGGCACCCATTGCACTAGAGCCCATGCCAGCATCACAAGCAAAATAAATTTTGTTGACGTCTTCTGGCACCTCGCCAGTATTTGAAGCCAATGCACCTGCAACTGAGCTCTTCTTCCCTTTCATTTCTTGCATTTTTCTTGTTGCTTCTTCAATATCTTCCTCTTGTTGCTTGCCTGTTTTTAATACGAAGGAGGAAACAACAAAGGATACAGCTGCAGCTACAAGTACTCCAGCGAAGTTGGCAATATATGCACTTGCATGATGTGGAGTAACAGCAGTGATCGCAAGTATACTTCCTGGGGATGACGGGGCAAATAAGCCGCCACCTAAAAGAACGAGTGTAAACACACCGCTCATTCCACCTAGAACGACCGCCAAGAACAACATCGGTCGCATGAGTATATAAGGGAAATATATTTCATGTATTCCGCCCAAAAATTGAATAATTGCTGCCCCTGGTGCCGACCTTTTAGCATTTCCTTTTCCAAAAATACTATAAGCAAGTAAGACACCAAGACCAGGACCTGGATTTGCTTCAAGAAGTAATAGTACCGATTGGCCCGTCTGTTTCACTTGCTCTAGACCAATGGGTGTAAGAATGCCATGGTTAATTGCATTATTTAAGAACAGAATTTTTCCGGGTTCGATTAAAATACTTGTCAAAGGCAATAGCCCTAACCCCACTAGCCAATTAACACCAGTCATTAGCCAACTAGAGAAAGCATTTACTGCTGGACCCACCGCTAAAAACGATAGAATCGCCAGCAAGCCGCCAAGTATACCTGCTGAGAAATTGTTCACCAGCATTTCGAAACCAGTTTTAATTTTTCCTTCAATCGACTGATCAAACTTTTTAATCGCATATCCACCAACAGGACCCATAATCATGGCGCCTAGAAACATTGGAATATCTGATCCTGCAATGACACCCATTGTCGCAATGGCACCCACAACACCGCCACGTTGATCATATATAATTTTACCGCCTGTGAACCCTATTAATAAAGGCAGCAAATAGGTGACCATCGGATCAACCATTTTGGCAAGGCTTTCATTAGGGATGAAACCCGTAGGAATAAACAGCGCAGTAATTAGACCCCACGCGATGAAAGCTGAAATATTCGGCATAACCATTGAACTTAAGAAGTTGCCGAACTTTTGTACAGCTACTTTTATATTAGATTGAGCCATATGCTCTCTTCCTTTCATAAAAAAATTATCCAATTATTAATGTTATAGTATGGGCCCCCTGCAATCAATAAAGAAGAAAGCTATCTTTGTCGCAGCAAAGAAGACAAACCTATTGTTTATCAAAAGGATCGTGCCTATACCTAGTACCAGGCACCCAAAAAAGCATCGGCAGTTTACGCCGATGCTTTAAAAATTAATTTTCTAGTTTCCTACTTTGTAACAGTAATGCTCCCGTTATTTGTTTTGAGTTTAATTTGATGCTCACCGTTGCCGAATATAACGTTTCTATTGGATTTGCCGAAAATGCTCACTTTTCCATTGTCCACTCCTACATCAATAGTGGCATTTGTCGGCTCATTTTTAGTTTCAATCCTGATTTTCCCGTTATCCGTATCAAAGTTAATGGGACGATCCAAATGATTGGTGATAAGCGTGATACTACCATTATTTGCTCTTCCTGACAGCTCCCCATCAATGTCGTCCAGAAGGATTTTTCCATTATCCACTTCAACCGCGACAGTAGAAGCTACCACATTTTTTAAATGAACAACTCCATTGTCAGCTTCAGTAGTGACAGTAGAACCCTTAATATTATTCAGTTCAATTCGACCATTGTCGGTTTCCGCAATAATATCTTGAGCATGTAAATTTTCTCCGATGATACGTCCGTTGTTGCTTATAATCTGTATCGAATCATACTGCTTTTCAGGAACGAAAACTTTTAATGATAATGAGGTGGTAAAAAAGTCGAACTTAAACAGTTTTCCTAGTTTATCTGTTAATTTGACTGAAAGAGTATTTCCTTCTACATCAGCAGTGAAACTATATTTTAAGTTGTTGGCAACCTTGCCCGATAACTCCACTGTTGTAGTTGAATTATTTGAAGGTAAAATTTCTATTTTAGCGTTATTCGTCTTGACATCAATTTTCGTGTAATCTTCGGTAATCGCTTTTTCTTCTGAAACTTGCTTTGATTGAGTCATTGTTTTAAATGTTAAGATACTGCCAACAGTACCAACGATTAATAGAAATAAAGCAACCATCGATATTTGTTTAATATTATTCATGTTTCAAACCACCTTTTACAAGCTTTGCATTGAATTTTAAATAACGGACGAATCCCTTTATCATTCCTCGAGTAGCAAAGTACATCCCAATGGCAATGAACAGCCCGATTCCAGCAAGTGCCATAGAGAAAAACAAGTCAAAGAATTCAAATGTACCTGGGTAGATGGCTACATTAATCAATACGAGTAGGGGAGAAGCAATAAATCCAATTCCTGTTGTCCAACCCGCGATAATCACAGCCGCTACAGTAATAAATGGTCCAAGGACGATTACTAAGTTAAAGAAGCCCAATCCGATGACAGCCCACACGGCACGGATTACATTCCCCGTCGTTGCAGTTGTTTCTACTTTTTCAAGATGATGCGTTGCCACGAGCTCCTTTGCAATGTTTCGCGGTGAACCAAGCGCAGCCGAGATTTCTTCTTCCGTTTTTCCTTCTTCTAAACCAATGGCAAAATGCTCCTCAAAGTCTTGTAAAATATCTTGACGTTCTTCCGAGGAAATTTTGCTCAAAGACGCTTCTAATAGTTTTAAGAATTGATACTTAGTCATTGAAAACACCTTCTTTAATTAATTGATTGACCCCATTTGAAAACTCCTGCCACTCATGGATGAGTTCATGAAGATACTCCCTTCCTCTATCTGTTAACTTGTAATACTTCCTTGAAGGTCCCTCCGAGGATTCTTGTAAGTAAGTTGTAAAATATTCTTCTTTCGTTAACCGTCTTAAAAGCGGGTAAACAGAACCTTCAGAAATAGCAATCTGATCCGAAATTTTTTGAACAAGCTCATATCCATATCGATCTTTCTTATCAAGTAATGCAAGAACACATAGTTCTAGGACACCTTTTTTAAATTGAACATTCATTGTTGTGTGCCACCTCGTTTATTCATTATTCACTACTATTCATTAAACAGTACCAATCCATAAGAAGTACCCTGCAAAATAAATATATCACACGGTACTGTTCAGTGCAAGGTACTGTTTAAAGTTTTTTTGTTTTTCCATTCATAAAAAAAACGCTTTGAATGACATTGATTGTCATTCAAAGCGTTTTAGCTATCAAGTCCTATTGTTCAATTACATTCCCCTCTGCAGGGATCGGATGCTGTTTGAACATCCTGGCAAAATGCATTAAATTATAAGCCATGATTTTGGCGTGCTGCATAGTGAATTCATTTTTATAACCTTTCGCTTCGATAAAAGAAGGCCCCGGTCCGGCTTCCCCTACCCAATAAGTATCAACATTCGGAGGAATGGTGAAGCCAATATGGGAGAGGGAATAAATAAGGGAGCGGGCAACGTGTTTAGCACCATCTTCATTTCCAGTAATAACCACACCGCCAACTTTATTGTAATAGAGATATTGCCCCTTTTCATTCGTTAAACTACTCCCGCCATATAGCCGTTCGATTGTTTTAACGGCGAGACTGCTTTGCTCACCAAGCCAAATTGGAGAGCCGATAATGAGGATGTCTGCTTCCTTTACTTTTTCAAAAATCTTTGGCCATTCGTCCTGATCACTGACTGCTTCTGCTGTAATCCCTAATTCAATATTGTAATCCGCTATCGTTAATATTTCTGTATCAATCTCATTTTCCTCAAAAATAGTTGTAACTTCTTCTATAAGGGCTCGTGTGTTTGACGGTTCACTACTTTTCTTCAACGTGCAATTTAGTACTAACGCTTTGATAGTCATTCTTCTGTTCCTCCTAAATAATCGTCATCACCATCCTCTTCCCTTTTTTGCCCCGAATGAACTTATAAAAAGATATAAAAAAGAAAACCCCCATTTTGAAGAGGTTTTCCTTCGTGATATTACATTAATCAGCCCATAACTGAATCAATGCTTCAGCATTTTCAATAAGGATTCTTTTTGCATCTGGAGTGATATGTTTTTGTAATGCACTATTGCTAATATGTTTAATAAAATCCTCCATTGACTCGATGGCTTGTTTTTGATGTCCTTTAACATATTGATGATCGGCTTGTTTTAGACTGTTTGATAATTGGTTCGTAAGTGGTCCATTTACTTCCCCTGTTGTAATATAGTTTTCTAGAAGATCATTCATGTACTCTAACGTTATACTATCTTCCTCTTTTTCAGGAGTGAACTTAATATAATCATAATAAGCGCGTACAGGGCTTCCAGGATAAACAAACTCTCCCGTCCAAGTTCTTGCAGCAGCACCAGCACCAGCCCATAAGTTGGCCATGATAAAGGATGGTTCGGATGGTAATTCGATTCCATTACCCTCTACAGTACGAACTAATTCCCCATCGACAAACCATTTAATATAATTTGAAGACCACTCTATAGCATAGTCATGATAGTCTTCCGAGGCGTCGAATCCAAGATCAATAATAGCATGACCATTTATTCCTCGTACACCGCCTACAAAAAAGTTTGTTTCTAACTTGGTCGTGTCTTTTCCTAAGATTTCAATGTCAATTTCATCTGCATTTGGCGAATATGTGAATAAAGAAGTGACTAGCCCTACACCCTTAGCGACTTTTATTCGTCCCTCTATACGGCCATATCCATACTTCTCCAAAGTGTAGAACTCACCTGAGGTATACGGCTTATCATTATTATTTGGTGCATCATCTAGTCGAAGCGCCATTTTCCCTCCCGAAAACTCTACATGATCTCTTAACCAGCCAACGCCGAAGTCTGCTCCATTTGCCCAACCATCGGATCTATACCATAATTCCGGATCAAATGAATCAAAGTGATCTTCAAACCCCAAAGATGTCTCCCCCGCCGAGGAGGAGTTGGGAAATAGTGGATAAAGCATCGCGATAATTAGAACAATAGACACTCGCTTAAAGAAAGTTTTCAACATATTATAATACCTCTCCTCCGATATTCAATACCATCAAATAAAAATCCGTGTTTTTACATTAATCAGCCCACAACTGAATCAATACTTCAGCATTTTCAATAAGGATTCTTTTTGCTTCTGGAGTGATATTTTTTTGTAATGCTTTGTTGCTAATATGTTTAATAAAATCCTCCAATGACTTGATGGCTTGCTCTTGATGCCCTTTGAAATATTGATGCCCGGCTTGTTTAAGGCTGTTAGTTAATTGGTTCGTAAGTGGACCATTTACTTCCCCTATTGCAATATAGTATTCTAAAAGATTATTCAAATAATCTAGGCTTACCTCAGTAGGTGACCACCAATTTCCTGAAACAATAATCATGCTAAGCATGCGGATATTGTTCGCAAAATATGCTCCTTTTGCTGTTTCTTTACTCACATTATAATCCCATAAATCGTTTAACCATTGTTGGTTTGCGTCATCCATCATAGCACTGACCGTAAATGGGGCGGAAAATGCCGCATCACCTGCACTAGTAGTCAACTGAGTTCCATCTAATTTATATCCACGCTTTATATTGGCCGGGTTATTTCCAGTAGTCTCACGTATCCAACTGTTCAGCATTGATAGCTGGTCTTTCGCACGTTCATCTCCTGTTACAAGATAATCAGTAGTAATGCGCCATGGAACACGAGAAGAATTCCAATAATAGTCTCCGTCCCTACTAGACTCCAAAAACCATGGATGAGCCGGCTTGAATTTACCAGAATCCTTGTCTTTTAACAAGAAATCAGGAAGTAATCCAGTATTTGGACTGTATTCCGCAAACACATCATTAATAATGCTGTACGTTTTATCAATAACTTTATCCCAACGAGTGTCTCCGGACTCCATTTTAAACGCTTGTAAATGTTGAAGCATAAAGTCGGATGGGCGGGTAGCTATACCATAAGTATCACTATTGTCTGATGCCCAGTCAGCCAATTTCAAATAATAATCCGTTTGATGGATTTCACTTTCCATTATGGCATCAATGACTAGTTTACCTTGCTTTAAGTAGTCAATGTCACCATTACTACCCCATTGTTTATCAGCAAGGAGCAAAGAATATGCAATATCCATGTCTCCGTCAAGGGCCGAATCGACTCCATTGACATCGACGATTTCATCGTTAATGATAGCCTGCTGCCATGCCATTAATTGTGGATTAATTTCACTTGGATGTGCTCTAAAATAACGATATAGACCATCGAAATACTTTTTTGCATCCGGATCATGTCCAGCCATTAAGGCAGTAATCACCATACCATAGCCATGTGCTTCTGATACCGTAATTGCTTCCCTTGGATCATTTGTCGACTCTCCATTGTGGTTGTAAAATACATAGTACTGATTCTTATCATATGGATTTTGCTTTAAATAGCGCTCCTTCCACTCATCGTACAATCTAGCTACCGTTGCATCCATTTCTTCTTGAGTTAGATGATTAGGTTTTATTGTTCCCTCTGTATAAGTTACATGTTGAGGAAAAGGTCTTTTAGGAGTATTTTTACTCATTTCCGCATCTTCCTTGTTTGTGCTATTAGCCAAAGTGATATTTGAAAAACTAGAAAATACTAACAACAGCATTAACAAGAATGATATTGGATGTTTTAACTTTCTTTTTATTCTCTTACTGGCCCTCATTTGCATCCCCCTTATTTAATTTCAAAGATTAATAAAGCGCTTTCATTAATGAGGAACTTTCTACTTATATAGCTAATTACTTATACGTAGCTGTCTGACATCCCATCCCCCCTTTTCAAGCAAAAAATATTAATATATCTTATCAATAGAAATGATATGAACTAATGTGCAAAAGCTGGAGGTTTATGAATTAAGCATTGTGAGGTAGGCTAAATAATTTTCAAGCTTTAGTTGTCTCTAGCGTCATGTGGTTAATTTATTGAGGATTTAGATATTTATTTTCCTTTATTAGCGGAGTTAAATAATGAACAATAACATGGGTTTACTGATTCAAAGTTGTAGTAATTTTTACAAAAAGTCCTACGATAATATCAACTTGTTATAAACATAATAGACTTGTTACACCAAACAGTCTATACTACTTATGTACTATTTCTAACTTTTCCATTATTCAATTAACGATTTGGTATACAAAAAAACTATAGGGAGACCTTTTTAAAGTGTCTACCCTATAGGGCCCATTTGATATATAAGGAACCTTACCTCAAAAGTCTTAAACTGTTTAAAATGACAAGAATGGTACTTCCTTCATGGCCAATCACTCCGAATGGCAAATCCAACATTTGAAGGAAATTGGATAGAATGAGCAAGATAATCACGCCGATTGAAAATATAACGTTCTGCTTAATAATCCTATTCATCCTTTGCGATAAACGGATTGCTTCGGAAATACGCGACAGATCATTTTTCATTAGGACGATATCCGCTGTTTCGAGCGCGACGTCGGTGCCCTCGCCCATGGAAATTCCTACGTTTGCTGTCGCAAGTGCTGGAGCATCATTGATTCCATCACCAACCATCGCAACATTTCCATATTTCTTTTTTAACTCCTTAAGATGGTCGACCTTATTTTCCGGTAAACATTCAGCAATATGATCACGGACATGGCTATCAGCAGCAATCGCTTGAGCTGTCTTTTCACTGTCACCTGTAAGCATAATCGTGTAAACACCTTGATCTTTTAATTGATCAATAGCAAGCTTCGCTTCTTCACGCACCATATCTTTAAGTGCTATCATTGCCGCAAGCTCTTTGCCTTTTTGCACGAAGACGATGGTTTTTCCTTCACTTGCAAATTTCTTTGCCGCCCCATTGGCAAATGCTTCTGCCATTTCATTTCCAACAAAACTCGCTTTACCAATTTTCCATTCTTCGTGATCAATAACTGCCTTTACTCCCCAACCAGTAACATCTTCAATGCTATCTGGGTGAATGAGCGGTAAGCTTAATTTACCCTTGGCGTATTTTACAATCGCATTAGCCAATGGATGGTTTGAGTGGCTTTCAATCGATGCTGTCGCGAGTAAAACTTCCTCATCGGTGAGTCCGTCTTGGACAATTAAATCAGTAACTTCCGGTTTTCCCTTCGTTAAGGTTCCCGTTTTATCAAAAGCAATCGCTTTTATTGCACTTAATTGTTCTAAATGTACGCCGCCTTTAAAGAGGATGCCATGTCTTGCCCCATTAGAAATGGCTGATAACGAAGCAGGCATAATAGAAGCCACGAGTGCACACGGTGAAGCAACGACAAGTAAAATCATTGCCCGATAAAAAGATTCAGTCCAGCTCCATTCCAGCAAATAATGTGGTAGGAACATCATCACGAACACAACAGCCAGCACGATTTTTACATATTGTCCTTCAAATCGTTCAATAAAAAGCTGCGAAGGTGATTTTTCACTTTGCGCTGATTGTACTAATTCAATAATCTTATGAAACAAGGTTTCGTGGCTTGGCTTTGTAATTCGCACAGTGATCGAACCGTTTAAATTCACAGTTCCCGCGAATACTTCATCATGATTACTCTTGGAAACAGGGACCGATTCCCCTGTGATAGCCGCTTCATCCAGAGTTGTACGACCTTTCGTTATTTCACCATCAGAAGGAACTCTTTCTCCAGGCTTGATGAGTATGAGATCACCAACGGTTAACTCCGACACATGCACATGTTCTTCACTATAGTCTGTAATTCGCAATGCCTCTTCTGGCTGCATCTCCATTAATGAAGAAATTTCTTTATGACTTTTGTTCATCGTATATGTTTCTAAAGCACCGCTCATTGCAAAAATAAAGATCAAAATGGCGCCTTCAGTCCAATAGCCAATGATTGCCGAACCGACAGCTGCCATAATCATCAACATTTCAACATTAAGCTCTTTATTTTTGATGGTATCTTCAATACCTTCTTTTGCTTTTGCGAAACCACCGATCACAAAGGCGAACATATATAGAATCACTGACATTGTCCCATAACCACTTTTATCGAATAACCAACCAAGTAGGATGAGAACACCGCTCCCTAAAGCTGCAATTAGTTCTCCATTGACCTTAAGCTTTTTCCATAAGTTTTCTTGTGGAATTGGTTTATTACTTTTTAACAATTGTGCCTGGGCACTCATATTTACACCTTCCTTTCCCTTTATTTTTGGTTTATTTTTTCTTCCATTAACTTATTTATAATTATTATCATGTAACTATAATATTAAACTTTTCCTAAAATGTCAATCTTAATTGATAATAATTTAATCTAGTTGAGAATGATTATTAATGTCTAGGCAGTAATTATAAAGAAATCACAAACGATACGTCTACTCATAATGAAAATCATTATCATTTAACACTTTATATTAATTCTAACTTGGTTTGAAATTGGCAGGGAAAAATAAAGGATACGCGGAATACATCCTTATGATTAAAGAAAGGGGCCGTTAATAATGAAACAAAGGCATGAGGTATTATTTACTCAATTAAAGACGTATCGAAGGTATACTTTAGGTGTATTAGACGGAGTGAACTGTGAGGAGGCAGAAATTGTTCCAAAAGGTTTCAATAACAATATCCGCTGGAATCTTGGCCATATTTATCTAGACCAATATTTATGGATAAAAGCATTGACTAAGGAACAGGTGGATGTCCCCAAAGAGTTTAACAGTTGGTTTGGATTTGGAACAACCCCAAAGGACTTTGCACGTGAAACACCGACATTTAAAGAATTAAAAATATTATTAAGTAATCAACCATTCCAATTAAAAGCAGTATATGGAAATAGGTTGGAAGAAGTTTTCCCACCTACAGAAATGGGCATGCAAACCATTGAACAAGTTTTCATCCGCACGATCTTCCATGAAGGCATGCACCTGCAGGCGATTTTAGATTTGAAGAAGTGTATATAAGTCATTGACTGGTGATTTTTATCATTGTGTTATAATAAAAAAAAAACTCTGTAAGAAAACTTTTAGTGATGGGGTGATAAAAATGGCAGTTAAAAAGGATGAACTAGCGGAAATGGTTTATTATTTATCAGAAAAAGACATTCCACTCGTTTATAACCTGTTAACACGACTAATTAATCAACCTAAAGATGAACATATTGCGTATGATAATGAACCGCTCACTGAGAAAGATCTTGAAGCGATAAAAGAAGCAGAAGAAGATTATAAGCATGGACGAACGATTCCCTTCGAGGAAATCGAAGATGATATATAATATTGAACTATCAAAAAGGGCAGAAAAATACCTAAGAAACCTCGATAAAAAAACTCGCACTCGAATTTACAATCATATTAAAATTCTTTCCGAAAACCCCAGGCATCCAGAATTAGACATAAAAAAAATCCAAGGACACGAAAACCTATATAGGCAACGTTTAGGAGATTATCGTGTTTTGTATTCAATAATGGATGAAATTTTACTTATTATCATCGTTAAGATTGGTTCACGAGGAGATGTCTATAAATAAAATATCCAGTTAGCAAACGGTTAATTAAATACAAATTCCCCTACTCTATGCACTGAAGTGGGGAATTTTTCTGCTACATCAAGAACAATTTAATACCACAAATAATAATCCTGACCATGAACAACAGTGAAACCGATTGATTCATAAAGACGAAGAGCATGTTCATTTTTCGTTTCTACTTCAAGATGTACACTATACCCAGCTTCGTGCTCCTTCTTTACAACGTTCCTAAGGGCTTTCCTGCCGTAGCCTTTACCTTGGAATTGTGGCAACACGGAAAAACCATAGATCCAGGCTTCACCGTCCATTCGACTTACCCTTATTTTCCCGACCGTTTGCCCGTCTGCTTCGATCATGAAATACTGTTCACCCAAATTCTTTTTGACACGTTCATAATGAGCACGTGCATCTTCTTTGCTCATATGGAAAGCAAGAACATCGAGTAATACTTCAAGGTCTAGATCCTCTTTCTGCGCATCTCGAATTAGGACGTCATTGCTTTCCTCCATGGGTTGCTTTTCCCACATCATCTGAAATTCGGAAAAGCCGTACGTACACGACTGTTCAGCCAACCATCCTTTAGCTGAATCTGAGGAGGCTGGAGCATTCAATAAAACTTTTTGAAATCCCTTTTCCTCAATTGTTTTTACTGCTTCATTCCAAAGCGTGGAAAAATAGCGTTTTCTTCTTTCACTTGGCTTCACCATTCCACATACTTCGACTGTCGAGCCAAATCCGTATAATGCTAGATACGCGACTAACTCTCCGTTCTCCATATGAAAGAAATCCATGCTCTGATCCTCTCTTTGTTGGAGCATTTCCCAATTTAACTTTAGCTGCATATTATCCTCTTTTTCACACTCTTTTTGAAGCTGCTCTATTGCTTGTAATTGTTCTATAGTTAACATTACGGCCCCTCCATCCACCATGTAAGAGTTGTTTTCTTAACTTTGTATGTCATTTTCAAACGATTTACTATGACGGTCCATAATATCCATTAAGCATACACGGAATACACATAAACCTCTTTTCCCCATTTTGTAATGGTCTTTTCTATATTCATTCCGATTCGTTCAGCAACTTTAGTAGACGGGATATTGTTAATATCAGGTAAAGAAACGAGTTTGCTAAGGTTCATTTGCTCAAATCCGAATTTCTTACATGCTGATGCCGCTTCTGTAGCGTAGCCATTTCCCCAAACACGCCGGACAAACAAATAACCAATTTCCATTTCTATTACACCATCTATTTCTTGAGGTACAATTCCACACTGTCCAAGAAACTCTCCCGTTCCCTTATCTTCTACCATCCAAAGTCCTACACCGTATTTCGTATAATTATCTAATGTCCAATGAATCCAATTCATCGCACCATCTTCATCTTTTGTTGATGGATAGTACCTCATTGCTTCTGGGTCTGAAAATATTTCCATTAAAAGATGAACATCCTCTTTGCCCATTTTTCTTAAATTCAACCGATCTGAGCTTAAGACAATACTGCTCATTTTTATCCTCCTAGATGCATCTTCTTATAAATGCATTTCTACAACATCCATCATATTCCCTTTAACAAAGTGCCTATTCCATACTCCGTTTTTTCATTTTTTATACCCGAAAATCCTGGAAAATTAAGAAAGGGGGTGCCCAAGGCACTCCCCTTACACTGATACTGTATTCTCACCCGCAAGTCGTTGTTTCTTTGCTTTTTTAAAGTGAAACAATTCGTAGACGACTGGTATGATGACTAAAGTCAGTAAGGTGGCCACGGACAATCCACCGATGACAACAACCGCTAACCCTTTCGAAACAAGGCTTCCCATTTCTTCTTTACCCATTAAGAGAGGAATCATCGCAAATATGGTCGCGAGTGCTGTCATGATAATCGGCCGGAACCTTGTTGCACCAGCTTCTAGTAATGCCTCACGAATCGGCATTGTTTCTTCGTTTTGTCTAACACGGTCCAATAACACAATTGCATTCGTAACAACGATTCCGATGAGCATTAAAGCCCCAATCATCGATCCGATGTCTACCGGCGTTTGAGAAATTAATAATCCAAGCACCGCCCCAATAATAGCAAGTGGCAACGTAAACAAGATGACTAGCGGTGCCCGCAACGTCTTAAACGTCAGCACCATAATTAAATAAACTAAACCAATCGAAACTGCCATCAACTGGAATAACTCCATAAACTGATCATCTTGTGCACTTGCGGCTCCAGCTGTTTCTAGAGAAACACCCTTTGGTAAAGTGAGATCATTTGTTTTTAAATTAATTTCATTGGATATTTCGGACAACTTCTTTGGATCAACTTGGATATTAATTCGCACATATTCATTTCCATCTTTTCGTAATACGCTTGTTGGTTTCTTTGACTTTTCTATTTTTGCAATAGAAGAAAGCGGCATGATTTCTTGGTTGACAGCCACTGAAATATCTTTTAACTCTGCTTCAGATGTTGGATTGATCGAGCTGTCTAGTAAAACCATTGTATCTTTGCCCTCAAGCTTAATTGTTCCTATCGGAAATGGGTTGAGCAGCAACTGAACCTGCCTCGCCACTTCCTCCGTATTTGCTTTTTCTTGATCAATGACAATATCGTAAACAGATTTTAATTCCTCCTGGTTACTCGTTACTTTTTCAACTCCATCAATACCCTTTACTTCGTCAATCACTTTTTCTGATGCTTGAATCAATTGTTCCGTTTCATTTCCAACGACATCTATTGTGATTGTCGAATTACCTGAACCCATAATTGAAGCAAACATGGCATCGATTTCCGCGTCACTATATTTCTCTTTTTGCTTCTCAATTTGCTCCATAAACTTCTGCGTATTGGCTCCGCTTTTCATAACAACGTAAAAATCACCTGTATTTTGCGAATTTATTTGACTAAACTGCGCATCTTCTGGATTTGAGCCGAGGAAAACACTAACCTTTTCTACGCCAGATTGTTCTTTTATAAAAGTTTCTAACTGCAATACTTCATCCTTTACCTTTGTAAATGGCACGTCATCAGGGTATACCATCGTGATGGATACATCTTTATCTGCAGCTTTTTCCGCTCCTTTTGGCATAACAAAATACATGCCAATTGCACCAACAAAGATAAGGAATGACAGAACGAGCGGGACCCATTTATGACTTAAACACCAATTCAAAATCTGAATGTAATTTTCTGGTTTTTTATACGAAGGTAACTTCCCCTTTTTCAGTAATCGCGAACTCATTAGAGGGACGACGATCAATGCGACGAGCAGCGAAGAAATTAGCGCGTAAGTTATTGTCAATGCAAATGGCAACAATATTTCCTGCATTGATTTTACAAGTCCCATCGGTAAAAATACTGCAACAGTTGTTAATGTTGACGAAGTAATTGCAGAGGCTACTTCTTTTGTGGCATCAACAATGACATGCTTTGAAAAATCACCATTTTGTGCCTTCCGGAAAATATTTTCAATGACAACGATGCTGTCGTCAACCAAACGTCCAACTGCGACGGCAACGGCGCCAATTGTTAAGACATTTAGTGTAATACCTGACTGTGAAAGTAAAAATAATGTTAACCCAAGAGAAAGCGGAATACTAATCACTGTAATCACAGTCATACGCAAATGACGTAAAAAGAAGAAAATAACGATCGTTGCAAACAATGCTCCCAAAAGAACAGATTCCATCATACTGTCAACAGATTGAACGATAAAGTCTGAGAATGAGACAATCATTGACGTCTCAATATTAGACTTATAATCTTTATTCACTTGTTTCATTGTTTCATTTACCTTTTTACCAATTGCAACAGCATTTGCATTTGATTCTTTAAATACAAGTAATGCAACTGCTTCCTCGCCGTTTACGCGAGTGAAAAATGTTGAACTCGAATCGGAAACTTCAACACTCGCAATATCTTTTAACAATACATCAGGAGCAATTTGTATGTTTTCCAGTTCTTGCTTACCTTCAATTTGTCCAATAACTTTTAAATTTGTCTTCTTATCATCAATCGTTTCTTCACCGACCGCAACGGCCAGATTTTTACCTTGCAGAATCCCCATTAAGGCTTGAACTGGAATTTGATAACTAGACATCTTATCTTTATCAAGCTTTACATTGATTTGTGTTTGCTGTTTACCATATACAGAAACGTTTCCTACTCCAGATATGCCTTGAAACGTCGGGACGATTTCATTTTCGATCTTTTCCATGTCTTCTCTATTGATACCATTTGGAAAAGACAAAGCAATTTGCCATAAAGGGATCATATCTAAGTTTAACTGTGAAACTATAGGCTTCGAGTACCCCTCTGGTAACTGCAATCCACTAACAGCCTCTTGCACCTGAGCTTTTGCTTCTTTCATATCTACGGATGGATCGAGAGAAATATCTACTGAAGTATATCCATCAGCAGAAGTTGAAAAGACATGTTTCTTTCCTTTGACTGATCCAATTGCTTTTTCAATCGGCTTTGTCACCTGATCGGCCATTGTGTCTGCATCCGTTCCTTGTCCCATCACAATGACTGTCACCATCGGGTTATTCGCCGCAGGCAAAAACTCCTTTGGAAGTGTGAAATAACTAAGCGCTCCCAATCCTAAAGACAAAACAATCATCAAAATAACCGCAGCTTTATTCCGTAAAGCCCATTTCGTAAACCAAATCATCTACTCCTACCCCCTAATTTTTCCCACTGGATAAATTTTCCCATCCCTTTTAGCTTAGTCTGGTTGTAATGAAGTAAAAACAGACCAACGGATGAAACTTCCTCCGCCTCAAGACGGATGTTTAAATTCGACAAGTGACAGGCACGCCCCGGATTTTGTCGAATTTTCTATTTGTTTTTTTAATCAAACGTTTGATTATATGCGGTTATGCTTTTGTTGATTCCCGCAATTTTTCAGAAACAAGAGGGAAATAGAAAAGAGCATGTTCTGATTATGAACAAGCTCTTAGTTAGTAAATCTATTGAATGTTTTTACTGATTTTCACACTTCCGGAGGTTGTCCTCCAAATGCTGCCCACTCTTCTCTAGCGGGGCCATATACGCCTGGAACGCTGAGGCCTGCTTGGCGCATAAGAACAGTCATCTGACCGCGGTGGTGGGTTTGATGGGCAACTAGGATATCAAGTACAGTTGCAACTGTCCATGATTCCCCGTACATATCTTTCTTTTCCTTTAATGTTTCATCAGTCCATTGCTCCCGGATGGCTGCTACCATTGCCTCACTTGAGGAACGGTAGGCATCAGCTATTGCCTGTGCAGAATTCGGAACTGGGGCATCATGTCGCGCTGCTTCAAATGTTAAGCCTGTCCTCCCCATGATTTCATCAAGCGTTGTCACGATATGCCATGCGATCCGTCCAAGTGTCCGGTCCTCAGGCGATACTTCTTGTGCAAGTGAATCATCTGTTAATACATCTAATATTTTTTTCGTCGATCCACTTTCATGTCCCCAATTTGTTAAAAAATCTTCGACTGTTACAAACATGCCTTCGCCTCCATTTTTGTTCTATCCTGTATTATTTCTGCTTTTTCTTATTAAAACCCTTTTATTATGAGGAATTTAATAAAAAGAGATATTTTTACTTGATATACTTTTTATATCTGATATAGTAATTATACAAAGAAGGTGATCATAATTAAAATATGTCCATATTTAGAATCTTCCTTTCAAATTCTCGGTAGGAAATGGAACGGGTTAATTATTCATTACTTGTCTCTATGCCCGGATGGTAGGAGTCATTTTTCCGAAATGAAAAGAGATATTGAGGAGATCACACCTAGAGCACTTTCATTAAAATTATCCGAACTCAGCGAACACGAATTGATAGTAAAAAAAGTGAGTGGGGAATCGCCCGTCGTTATTTCTTATGAATTAACAGAGAAAGGACGAGCACTAGCTACGGCACTTCAGCCTATTCAGCAGTGGGCACTCGAGTATCAAAAAATTAATATGGAAGAGAGTGAATCTAAATGAATAAAAACAACAATAATATGATTTGTGACCTTGAAACGGGAGTATGTGGTGAAGTTGGTGGGGAAGAAATGGAGATGATTGATTTAAATAAGCCGCAAAAGTTGATAGATCTTTATTATGTGACGGATCCGATCTGCTCCCATTGCTGGGCCCTTGAGCCAGTTCTTCGTAGATTTGAAGAGCAATATGGTCAATACTTTAATTTTCATACGGTGATGGGTGGCTTGCTGGAAAAATGGGATGGCTTTGCTGACGTTAGTAATGGTATTTCTAATCCATCTGACGTTGCTTCCCATTGGAGAGAAGTTGGCGAGTACTCCCGCATGCCAATTGACGGAACTGTTTGGATTGAAAACCCTATCCAATCATCATACCCACCTTCCCGTGTCTTTAAAACAATTCAAAAAACCGATGAAAAACTTGCTACCGCCTTTTTACGACGGGCACGTGAAGCTGTATTCGCATTTAACGAGAACATAGGCGAAGAACGAGTATTGATTGACATTGTGAATCAACTTGGCCTTAATGGAGAAAAAATTGTACAAGAAGCTAATCTTTCAACTGGACAACAGCTTTTAAACGAAGATTTTAGTCTTGCTAGAAGTCTCGGAGTAAGAGGTTTCCCAACCATCATTATGGTGAATGAAGATAATAAAGGCGTAAAAATTGTCGGCTCCAGGCCTTTAGAAAGCTATGTGAACGGATTAAAACAAGTGCTCGGTGAAAATGAGGAACTCCAACCAAAATCCCAGCCTGCGCTTTCAAATCTTTTAGACAAAGAAATCCGATTATTTTCAAAGGAAATTGAGGTAATGTATGACGTTGAACAAAGCGAGATTACCTCATTTATTCAAGATGAACTTTCAACAATAGACTATGAACTTAAAGAAATTCTTGGTGAAAAATATATTGAAAAGAAATAACAATAACTTTTTAATAAAAACAGACATCCTCCGAATGAGGATGTCTGTTTTTGTATCGATTGTCTTTATTTTGCTAGACGGTTTTTAATATAAGCGATTAAAGCTGGTAAAACAGATAAAAAGATAATAATTAATATAACGGTTGAAAAGTTATTTTTGATAATACGGATGTTGCCAAACAAATAGCCTAACATCGTGCATAATCCTACCCAAAGTCCGGCGCCGGCCACATTATAAATAATAAAATATCGATAGTTCATATGGCTCGCACCTGCGACAAACGGTGCAAACGTACGGATAAACGGCATAAAACGGGCAATAATAATTGTTTTGCCACCATGTTTGTTAAAGAATTCCTCCGCTTTTTCCATTTTTTCTTTGTTAATCACTTTCCCTAACCAGCTATTGGGAGGAATCGAGGTGCCTATTTTTTTCCCGATATGATAATTGACGGTATCACCGATCACAGCAGCAATAAAGAATACGATGATAAGAAGAACAATATTAAAGGCACCCATCGCTGCAAATGCACCACTGGCGAACAATAAAGAGTCTCCTGGTAAAAAGGGGAAAATAACAATGCCTGTCTCAACAAAGACAATTAAAAATAATATCGCATATGACCATCCACCAAATATGCGGATAATATCGATAAGATGTTGATCAATATGTAAAATGAAACTGATTAAATTCTGAATGATTGTCATATATTTTCTCCTTTTTTGGGGTAATTAAAGTAGGCGAAGTTTATTATCGAAAAATGTCCATAAAAATTAATTATTACCCTTTCCCCCTTGAACTGCAAGCTTTTTTTCATTCTGTGATAACATTGTCAAACGTTTAACCTAAGCCGTGTTGAAAGAAACCTAAGTTATGTGAATAAACAAGTTTGAAATTACCCACTCTAAAGTAGAAAAAGAATACGGTCAAAATCATCAAGGAGGATAAAAATGACAAATATAAATTTGGCGATCGTGTATTATAGCTCCACAGGGACAAACCACCAACTAGCAAAATGGGCCGAAGAAGGAGCAAAGGAAGCTGGTGCCGAAGTTAAGGTTTTAAAAGTAGCGGAAACAGCTCCACAAGCAGCCATTGATTCAAATCCAGCTTGGAGAGCTCATGTGGATGCAACAAAAGATGTACCTGAAGTAACATTGAATGATTTAGAATGGGCAGACGCGATCATCTTCAGCATACCGACCCGATTCGGCAATATGCCAGGTCAAGTAAAACAGTTTTTAGATACAACAGGCGGGCTGTGGTTTAACGGGAAACTTGTAAATAAAGTTGTTAGTGCTATGACCTCCGCACAAAACCCACATGGGGGCCAAGAGGCAACGATTCTTTCGCTTTATACAACGATGTATCACTGGGGAGCGATTGTAGCATCACCTGGATATACAGATCCTGTTACCTTTGCTGCTGGAGGGAATCCTTACGGCACAAGCGTTTCTGTTGATCAAAACGGAAATATGGTAGAAGATGTCCAAGCCGCTGTCAAGCATCAGGCTAAACGTACTGCAACGGTTGCAGAATGGGTTAAAAAGGCGAATCAATAATTGTTGTATGCTCGAAAACCATAAAGAGCAAGCTTTCAAGTAAATATAAGAAGAGCCCTTCTCACAAAAGAGGACTCTTCTATTTTTTATGAAAGCAGCTTTTGCATTTTAACATCCACTTTGGATTCAATTTTATCTAAATGTATTTCCTTAAGATCATTTCTTGGATGAGGATTAAACCAAGTGATATCTCCCTCGTTATAAATCCCTTCATAATCATGTCCCTTAAAGTTTAATGAAAATAAATATCTTTCATGAATTTGGTCTTTAAATAATGCTTTTTTTATTTCGAAGTTTTCTAACATAGTAGCAACCTCCAATTATTTTATTTCGTTGTTCCTTCTATAAAAGAATAACTTTTTAATATGAAAATAAAATAAGACAAGAATGAGAATTTCATGAGAGGAAGATTTTAAAAAAAACAGAAATGACAGACATATTCTTATTCGTGTACAATAAAAAGTAGATAGTCATTTTCAAAGGGAGTGAGATTGCATGATCATTGTCACTACAGAAAATATCGCAAACTACAAAGTTACGGAAATAAAAGGTCCTGTCTTCGGTTTAACGGTAAGAGCCCGCGGGATTGGAAAGGACATTGTCGCTTCCTTTAAAGGCCTCATAGGCGGAGAAATTAATCAATATACAGAAATGCTTGAAGATGCAAGAAAGCAAGCGATGGACCGGATGGTCGCTAATGCAAAAGCGATGGATGCCAATGCGATTATTATGATGCGGTTTGATTCCGGAGAAATTGGCCAAAACATGAGCGAAATCGTTGCTTACGGAACTGCAGTAGTTGCGGAAGAGGAATAAAAATGTGGGAATGGATTCTCGGCTTTTACGGTCTCCAAATCATCATTGTTATTGTCATCATCTTCGGCTCTTGGTTTGTATGGGATCGCCGCTTTAAAACGAAACACGGACAAGAAGTTCCAGATGGATTCGTTCGCACAAAAGAAGTATCCATCGATCCAACGACGAAGAAAAAGTTGGTTGTTTATTTTCATCCAGAGACTGGCGAACGTTTTTATAAAGAGGAAGAATGAATAACTGCCTCGCTCATAACTGAGAGCGAGGCTCATTTTTAATGTAAAAAGTATTGAATTGATTGGAGAGAATATGTTGTTTGAAGCTTTATTACACGGACTTATTTTAGGATTTGGATTAATTTTGCCTTTAGGCGCACAAAATGTTTTTGTCTTTAATCAAGGTGTCAGCCAGCGAACTTTCATTAGGGCGGTACCCGTTATTCTGACTGCCTCAATTTGTGACACGATTCTTATTTTATTAGCCGTTTTAGGTGTTTCCTTGATCGTTTTGACCTTTGCTTGGCTTGAATTAGCTTTATATACGATTGGTTTTTTCTTTCTCGTATACATAGGATGGACTTTATGGAAAAGTAAGCCTAATGAAGTGAAAGACGAAGTTGAACGGTTTTCTCCCAAGAAGCAAATTCTATTTGCTTTATCGGTATCCTTATTAAATCCGCATGCCATCCTAGACACCATCGGAGTGATTGGTACAAGTTCACTTAACTATGCAGATTATGAGCGCTGGGTCTTTACATTAAGTACAATCCTCGTATCATGGCTTTGGTTCTTTGGTTTAGCGTTAGTTGGACGCCTGATCGGAAAGAAGAATCAAGGGGGCAAATTAATGGGCAGACTAAACAAAGTATCAGCCTGCATCATCTGGGGAGTCGCTATCTACATGGCTTTGCAACTCATATAGCGGGGAGTGCAGGCACGCCCCGGATTTTGTCGAAAAAAGGGATGCGCAGGAGCTGTTTTTCTTGCTCTTGTGCATCCCTTATTTTTTATTCTTCCAAGCCCATTTCCGCTTGTACTACAGCGGAAATTCGATCAACGAAGTTTTCGCATGCTTCTACTGTCGGTGCTTCTGCCATGACGCGTACAAGTGGTTCTGTACCAGAAGGACGAACGAGGATACGTCCGTTTCCATTCATCTCCGCTTCCACTTGTTCAATGACTTCTTTAACCTTTTCATTATCTGTCACATGATACTTATCTGTTACTTTTATATTAACAAGCTTTTGTGGATATTTTTTCATTCCTTTGGCTAGCTCAGAAAGTGGCTTGCCAGTAAGCTTCATTATATTCACGAGTTGCAGGCCGGTTAAAAGACCATCGCCCGTTGTATTGTAATCAAGGAAAATAATATGCCCAGATTGTTCTCCACCGAGGGTATAGCCGTTGTTTTTCATTTCTTCAACAACATAGCGATCTCCTACAGCCGTCTGAACACTATTAATATCAAGTTCTTCAAGTCCCTTATAGTATCCAAGGTTACTCATCACTGTAGAAACGACAGTCGATTGCTTTAAGCGTCCTTCTTCCTTCAAATGCTTGGCGCAAATGTATAGAATTTGGTCACCGTCCACCATATCGCCGTTTTCATCAATTGCAATTAAGCGGTCGCCATCTCCATCAAAGGCAAGGCCAACATCTGCGCCTTTTTCTTTCACAAATGCTGATAGTGCTTTCGGATGTGTAGATCCTACACCTTCATTAATATTCAAGCCGTTTGGAGCTGCGCCCATTGTAGAAATATCCGCTTCAAGATCAGCGAATAAATGTGTTGCCAATGAGGATGTAGCCCCGTGCGCGCAATCTAACGCCACATGAATGCCAGAGAAATCTTCATCTACTGACTGTTTCAAGAACTGCAAATATTTCTGTCCGCCTTCAAAATAGTCATTTACAAGACCAAGATCCGCTCCCACAGGCCGTGGTAATGTATCTTCCTCTAAATCAAGAAGATTTTCGATTTCCTCTTCTTGCTCATCTGACAGTTTAAATCCATCAGAGCCAAAAAATTTAATGCCATTATCGGCTACCGGATTATGTGAAGCTGAAATCATCACGCCTGCTTGGGCTCCAAGTGCTTTCGTTAAATAAGCCACTCCCGGGGTTGAAATAACGCCGAGACGCATCACTTCTGCACCAATGGATAGCAATCCTGATACGAGAGCACCTTCTAGCATATGACCTGAAACGCGAGTATCGCGGCCGATAAGAATCTTAGGGCGATCTGTGTCCTTTGTTAATACGTAGCCTCCAAAGCGTCCTAATTTAAAGGCCAGTTCAGGGGTCAGTTCCGCATTTGCTACCCCTCTTACTCCATCAGTTCCAAAGTATTTACCCATTGAATCTATCGCTCCTTCTTCTAAACAATCCATTTAGACATCTTCTTTTTCTGTTAATCGAATTTTTACTTTTTTTACAGATAATTCCCAGTCTACATTTGTGGGACCTTCTACTTCGAGTTCTACTTCGTGGTCACCGACATCCAGACCTTCTGTATTAATAAATATCTCAAATGTGCTTTCGGCGGCCTTCTTCAAATCCTCTTGTTCGCCAGTCAGTTTCAGTGAAACTGCCCCGTCCGCGGGAGACAATAACTCCAAATCAAGATTAGGATTAAGCCCCTTACTTTCTACCGGAATGTCATTCAATGTCGTTTCTTCTAATTTTTTTTCAGCAATGATTTTCACTTTAATTTTATCAGGAGTAATTTTATTTACTCCAAGAGGGTATTTGATTGGTACTTCAATCTCACTATCCTCTTGAATATTGCTGATGTCAACGGAAACTTCCAGTTCGTTCACATCTTGCAGGATTTCAGTTCTCCCAAATACCATCACTTCAGGTGTTACGGTGCTCACGGTTTTAATGACGATATCGTCCATCGGAGTCCCAGTTGTCCTAATTTTAATTGGGACATTTTTTCTTGGGTTTTTAACCGGAATAGTGACAGATACCGATCCTGGTTCGACTATTACATCAAGCTTGTTCAATTCTCGGTCAAGTACCGTTACTTTTGCTTCTCTCCTGATTGTGTCATTAATCAGGCCACTTGCATCAATTGTTGCCTTAACATAGGATATTTTTTCAATAATATCTTTTGCTCCGGTGATTTTAACCGTTTTTGGCTCTACCTCTGGACGTTCGGCTTCAAATCCGTCGGCAAGGATGCTGCGGTTAAACTCTGCTTCCACCTTGAAATCTTCGGTAATCTTTTCTTGAAGTGAAATATCAGCATATGAAGGTTCAATATGAACTTTTAGCTTTTCTGAGATATCACTATATTTAATCGGAACTCGCTGGTTTCCTATTTTAACATCGGACAAATCGATATACACCTTAAAATCTCGCTGTCTTTTAGTAGCTTCAACAAATCTCCGCTGTCCTTCTATTTTTACGTCAACTGTTTGAGGGACACCAGATACGACGAGATTTTCAGCATCATAATATAGTTCTACGGGTACATTCACAATGGTTTCGGTATCGATGTTTTCCATTCCATTTGGTGTGGTTCCTGCTTTTTTACCACTTAAGTCATTAACTGAGACAAAGAGCAGAATTGCCAGCAACATCGCGATAATCCTGATAAACCAAGGGTTTTCCATAAACTTATCCATTTTCTGTCTTCTCCCTTCTTTTCCAAATTGATGAGGAAGACTGTTTTGCTTTATTGTCGTCTATGAGTTCTTTTCCTAATAGCTGTTGGAATTTTTCAAGTGATAAATCACGATGCAGTTCGCCATTCTTTGTAATGGAGATACTGCCTGTTTCCTCAGAAACTATTACAGTCAAGCTATCTGTAACCTCACTGATGCCAAGAGCGGCTCTATGCCTAGTCCCCAGTTCTTTCGAAATAAATGGGCTTTCAGACAATGGAAGATAGCAGGCAGCCGCAGCTATTTGCGTTTTTTGAATAATCACTGCCCCGTCATGGAGCGGTGTATTCGGTATAAAAATATTAATCAACAGTTCGGGAGTCAAATCTGAATTGAGAGGTATACCAGTTTCTATATAGTCCCCCATACCAGTTTCTCTTTCAATTGAAATCAATGCACCAATTCTACGCTTCGCCATATAACTGACTGCCTCAGTGATGGCGTCAAGCCTTTGCTTCCGTTCTTCTTCTTCGTGAATACCACTTCTTGCAAAAAACTTTCCTCGACCAAGCTGTTCAAGGGCACGTCTAAGTTCTGGCTGAAAAATGATAATAATTGCAAGGAATCCCCAGTAAATTACTGTTTCCATCATCCAGCTTAACGTATTTAAATGGAAGAAATCGCTTAACATCCATACGATAATGATGACAAAAATTCCTTTTAACAACTGTACGGCCTTTGTGCCGCGTATAATCATTATTAATTTATAAATGACGAACCAAACGAGGAATATATCCACTATGCGGGACAAATAGTCCATGATGGTAAGGTCTGCAAACGGCATATTCTTTCCCCCATCTATTTAATCGAAGCGTATGAATGCTTCCGTTCATTTTATGGATAATAACTTATTCATTATAACATATATTTTCTTTTTCCCGCTACAAAACTAAAGGGAACAGGTCGTAATTGACCTGTTCCCTTTTATACACCATCAGAACTCGAGAGTGTAGACTATCTTTTATTCTTCCTCAAATAAATTTACTACTTTTTTCCCGCTATCCTTCATTTTGTACCAAATCCATTCGAACAATTCATTAATTTCTTCAATCTCTCCTGTTACATTTCCCGCAGAGGCCATATAACGTTCCCCATTAATTATGGTTACATTACCTTTTACTTCTCCTTCGATCCTCAAGTTGCCATTTTTGACTGTTATATCCCCTTCTACAACTTTACCTTCTGGTACAATGACAGTATCGTTTTCAACGACAAGATTTGTTTCCTTCGTGACAGAGAACTTTTGATCATTATTCCAAACATTGAACACACTTCCAGCCATTAAAATTAAGAACAAAGAAGCTGCTGCAAGAAGGGGATGATGACGCAGCCAGCGCTTTACTCCCGCACTACTTTTTTCTTTAGGTAAATTCCCCATGACCTTTGCAGTAAATTCATTTGAAACTTGAATATGTGATGTGCTTTTTATATATGCAATGGTTCTTTTTAATTCTTGAAAATGATTTTGGCAGGCAGGGCATTTTTGCAAGTGCTCTTTTAGCACCTGCTCATTTTCCCGAGACAAGTCACCATCTAAATATTCTTGCATATAGAGATTGATTTCTTCAGGACATGCCTTCAATTTCCTTCTCACCCTTCCTACAAATTGTGCAATTGTTTTCGAAGTGCTTCCCTACCCCGATGGATACGAGTTTTGACAGTTCCAAGTGGCATTTCTAGTACCTCACTAATCTCTTTTAGAGAGAGCTCATCGATATATCTTAGGATAATGACAATCCGGTATTTATCGGGTAGCCGCAATATTTCCCGTTGAACGATTTCCTGAAGTTCCATTGTCTCCACTTCAGAATCCGGAGATTTTCCTTCTGCTGCAATTTGAGAATACATCGTCAGCCCATCTGTTCCAGCCACTTCCGCATCTAGAAAATAATCAGGCTTCTTTTTTCTAATTCTATCGATACAAAGGTTCGTAGCGATTCTGTAAAGCCATGTGGAAAATTTTCGACCTTGAGTAAAGCTGTGAATATTCACATAAGCTCTTACGAAAGCTTCTTGTGCAATATCTTCAGCCTCATGTCGATTTCCTAGCATCCGAAAACATAATTGGAAAACCTTATTTTTATATAACTCCACGATTTCTCCAAATGCTTCTTGGTCGCCCCTTAATACTTGCTTGATTCTTTGATTAACGATTGCATCCATTCTCTCTCTACCTCCCGCTCTTCATGCGGTCATCCATTTATACGTATGAATCTTTAATAGGTTTCAATAATAGGCTAATCACTATTATATCTTACCAAATTTATCCTAATGCTTGTTTATTATTTGAAAAAAGGGATATACAGTATATAAAATGATGTGTAGGGAGGTCGGGGGGCAATATGCATGCATCCGATTTATTAGTAAAAATTGAGGAGAAGCGGCGGATAATGGTTGAACTTGGCCTGGCTTTTTCATTTATAGATGAACGAGTTGTCCGAATCAGCGACCAACTGGACAAACTTCTTAACCAGTATCAAGCTTTACACGTAGAAAAGCAGTAGCTCTAAAATTAGAGCTACTGCTTTTTTATACGTTTCTTATAATAATTTGTCTCCAAAAAGTGAAGCCATTAAAGCGACAGCTACCTCAGCCGTTTTATTTCTTTCATCTAAAATTGGATTCACCTCAACAAACTCAGCAGAAGTAATCAATTTTGATTCTGCCAGCATTTCCATTGCCAAATGACTTTCTCGATAACTTATTCCACCAAGCACCGGTGTCCCAACCCCTGGTGCATCATGCGGATCTAAACCATCTAAATCTAACGATAAATGCACTCCATCCGTCCGATCTTTTAAATAATCAATGGTTTGTTCCATTACCTTTGCCATACCTAAACGATCAATTTCATGCATCGTAAAAACATTAATATTTTTCTCTCTAATAAGCTTTCGTTCCCCTTCATCAAGATCCCTTGCACCAATAATCACGATGTTCTCCGGCTTTATCTTTGGACTATACCCTCCAATCTCAGTAAGTACAGGATGTCCAAATCCCAGACTCGCGGCCAGAGGCATACCATGGATATTACCGGAAGGAGAGGTTTCATCCGTATTTAAATCGCCATGTGCATCGTACCAGATGACGCCAAGATTTTGAAAATACCTGCCAATCCCAGCAAGTGTACCAATTGCGATACTATGATCACCACCAAGCACAAGCGGAAAACGTCCTTTTTCAACGACTGATCCGATTAATTCAGCTAACACAGTACTCGTATCCGTAATCGCTTTCAGATTTCGCAACGAGCTTTTTTCATTTTGAGTCATATCTGTAATCTCCGCTCGAATATCACCCAGATCTTCGACATCATAATTCAGTTTTTTAAGCCGGTTCACGATACCTGCATACCTCATTGCACTTGGGCCCATATCTACACCGCGACGCATTTGTCCTAGATCCATCGGGACCCCCAATATTGATAGCTTGTTCCCCATGATAACTCCCCCTCACTCTTTATTTGTATCATAGCTTGAAAAGAGTGAATGACTCAACTTAACAATTATTTGAATATTTATACGATGGAGGTTTTCATCCAAAATAAAAGACCTATGTCTCAAATGACATAGGTCTGAAAGTTTAATTTATGGTGGAGCCTAGCGGGATCGAACCGCTGACCTCCTGCGTGCAAGGCAGGCGCTCTCCCAGCTGAGCTAAGGCCCCAAAGATATTATAAAAAGGTTTGTATACGTAAAAGAAGCCTTGAATAATCAAGACAACTGATAACGAAATGAAAGATGAGCCATGCAGGATTCGAACCTGCGACCCTCTGATTAAAAGTCAGATGCTCTACCAACTGAGCTAATGGCTCATGGCTGGGCTAGCTGGATTCGAACCAACGAATGACGGAGTCAAAGTCCGTTGCCTTACCGCTTGGCTATAGCCCATCGAGTAAAATATATTATGTATATTGCCCTTTAATCAGAAAATCATTCATATAAAATGGTGGTGGGGGACGGATTCGAACCGCCGAACCCGGAGGGAGCGGATTTACAGTCCGCCGCGTTTAGCCACTTCGCTACCCCACCTAAAAATGGTCAAAAAAAATGGTGCCGGCCAGAGGACTTGAACCCCCAACCTACTGATTACAAGTCAGTTGCTCTACCAATTGAGCTAGGCCGGCAACATTTTATGGTGGAGGATGACGGGATCGAACCGCCGACCCTCTGCTTGTAAGGCAGATGCTCTCCCAGCTGAGCTAATCCTCCAATTTAAAAAACACTTTGAGCTAAAATATAAATGGTGACCCCTACGGGATTCGAACCCGTGTTACCGCCGTGAAAGGGCGGTGTCTTAACCGCTTGACCAAGGGGCCATGTAAGATGTTTTATCGGAAGCTTCCAACCGGGCTCGAACCGGTGACCTCTTCCTTACCATGGAAGCACTCTACCAACTGAGCTATGGAAGCATGGCTCCGCAGGTAGGATTCGAACCTACGACCGATCGGTTAACAGCCGATAGCTCTACCACTGAGCTACTGCGGAATGAAATACTGCCTGGCAGCGTCCTGCTCTTGCAGGGGGAGATCCCCCAACTACCATCGGCGCTGAAGAGCTTAACTTCCGTGTTCGAGATGGGAACGGGTGTGACCTCTTCGCTATCGCAACCAGACAATTTTATTAAGACAAGTACTATTATAATCGATTTATAATATTTTTCAAGTCTTTTTTTGAAATTCATTCCTTCAAAACCAGATAAATGAGAAGATAAACCTTGAAAATTTTGATTAAGTCCTCGATCGATTAGTATCCGTCAGCTCCATGTATCGCTACACTTCCACACCGGACCTATCAACCTGATCATCTTTCAGGGATCTTACTAGCTTGCGCTATGGGAAATCTCATCTTGAGGGGGGCTTCATGCTTAGATGCTTTCAGCACTTATCCCGTCCGCACATAGCTACCCAGCGATGCTCCTGGCGGAACAACTGGTACACCAGCGGTGCGTCCATCCCGGTCCTCTCGTACTAAGGACAGCTCCTCTCAAATTTCCTGCGCCCGCGACGGATAGGGACCGAACTGTCTCACGACGTTCTGAACCCAGCTCGCGTACCGCTTTAATGGGCGAACAGCCCAACCCTTGGGACCGACTACAGCCCCAGGATGCGATGAGCCGACATCGAGGTGCCAAACCTCCCCGTCGATGTGAACTCTTGGGGGAGATAAGCCTGTTATCCCCGGGGTAGCTTTTATCCGTTGAGCGATGGCCCTTCCATGCGGAACCACCGGATCACTAAGCCCGACTTTCGTCCCTGCTCGACTTGTAGGTCTCGCAGTCAAGCTCCCTTGTGCCTTTACACTCTGCGAATGATTTCCAACCATTCTGAGGGAACCTTTGGGCGCCTCCGTTACACTTTAGGAGGCGACCGCCCCAGTCAAACTGCCTGCCAGACACTGTCTCCCACCCGGATCACGGGTGCGGGTTAGAATGTCAATACAGCAAGGGTAGTATCCCACCAATGCCTCCACCGAAGCTGGCGCTCCGGTTTCCAAGGCTCCTACCTATCCTGTACAAGCTGCACCAACATTCAATATCAGGCTGCAGTAAAGCTCCACGGGGTCTTTCCGTCCTGTCGCGGGTAACCTGCATCTTCACAGGTACTATAATTTCACCGAGTCTCTCGTTGAGACAGTGCCCAGATCGTTGCGCCTTTCGTGCGGGTCGGAACTTACCCGACAAGGAATTTCGCTACCTTAGGACCGTTATAGTTACGGCCGCCGTTTACTGGGGCTTCAATTCGCACCTTCGGTTTACACCTAAGCGCTCCTCTTAACCTTCCAGCACCGGGCAGGCGTCAGCCCCTATACTTCGCCTTGCGGCTTCGCAGAGACCTGTGTTTTTGCTAAACAGTCGCCTGGGCCTATTCACTGCGGCTCTCGCAGGCTTGCACCCGCAAGAGCACCCCTTCTCCCGAAGTTACGGGGTCATTTTGCCGAGTTCCTTAACGAGAGTTCTCTCGATCACCTTAGGATTCTCTCCTCGCCTACCTGTGTCGGTTTGCGGTACGGGCACCTGTTACCTCGCTAGAGGCTTTTCTTGGCAGTGTGGAATCAGGAACTTCGGTACTAAATTTCCCTCGCCATCACAGCTCAGCTTTAGGATGAAGGATTTGCCTCCACCCCGGCCTAACTGCTTGGACGCGCATATCCAACAGCGCGCTTACCCTATCCTCCTGCGTCCCCCCATTGCTCAAACGGTAAAAAGGTGGTACAGGAATATCAACCTGTTGTCCATCGCCTACGCCTTTCGGCCTCGGCTTAGGCCCCGACTAACCCTGAGCGGACGAGCCTTCCTCAGGAAACCTTAGGCATTCGGTGGAAGGGATTCTCACCCTTCTTTCGCTACTCATACCGGCATTCTCACTTCTAAGCGCTCCACCAGTCCTTCCGGTCTGGCTTCACAGCCCTTAGAACGCTCTCCTACCACTGACACTCGAAGGTGTCAGTCCGCAGCTTCGGTGATACGTTTAGCCCCGGTACATTTTCGGCGCAGAGTCACTCGACCAGTGAGCTATTACGCACTCTTTAAATGGTGGCTGCTTCTAAGCCAACATCCTGGTTGTCTAAGCAACTCCACATCCTTTTCCACTTAACGTATACTTTGGGACCTTAGCTGGCGGTCTGGGCTGTTTCCCTCTCGACTACGGATCTTATCACTCGCAGTCTGACTCCCAAGGACAAGTCATTGGCATTCGGAGTTTGTCTGAATTCGGTAACCCGATGAGGGCCCCTAGTCCAAACAGTGCTCTACCTCCAAGACTCTTACCTTGAGGCTAGCCCTAAAGCTATTTCGGAGAGAACCAGCTATCTCCAGGTTCGATTGGAATTTCACCGCTACCCACACCTCATCCCCGCACTTTTCAACGTACGTGGGTTCGGGCCTCCAGTAAGTGTTACCTTACCTTCACCCTGGACATGGGTAGATCACCTGGTTTCGGGTCTACGACCTCATACTCATGCGCCCTATTCAGACTCGCTTTCGCTGCGGCTCCGTCTCTTCGACTTAACCTCGCATGAAATCGTAACTCGCCGGTTCATTCTACAAAAGGCACGCCATCACACATGAATGTGCTCTGACTACTTGTAGGCACACGGTTTCAGGATCTTTTTCACTCCCCTTCCGGGGTGCTTTTCACCTTTCCCTCACGGTACTGGTTCACTATCGGTCACTAGGGAGTATTTAGCCTTGGGAGATGGTCCTCCCGGATTCCGACGGGATTTCTCGTGTCCCGCCGTACTCAGGATCCACTCTGGAGGGAACGAAGTTTCGATTACAGGGCTGTTACCTTCTTTGGCGGGCCTTTCCAGGCCGCTTCGTCTACCCCGTTCCTTTGTAACTCCGTATAGAGTGTCCTACAACCCCAAGAGGCAAGCCTCTTGGTTTGGGCTCTTCCCGTTTCGCTCGCCGCTACTTAGGGAATCGATGTTTCTTTCTCTTCCTCCGGGTACTTAGATGTTTCAGTTCCCCGGGTCTGCCTTCCATTTCCTATGTATTCAGAAATGGATACTACCCCATTACGGGCAGTGGGTTTCCCCATTCGGAAATCTCCGGATCAAAGCTTGCTTACAGCTCCCCGAAGCATATCGGTGTTAGTCCCGTCCTTCATCGGCTCCTAGTGCCAAGGCATCCACCGTGCGCCCTTTCTAACTTAA
>NZ_JAGYPH010000004.1 GCF_018343525.1 Lederbergia citrea
TCCTTAGAAAGGAGGTGATCCAGCCGCACCTTCCGATACGGCTACCTTGTTACGACTTCACCCCAATCATCTGTCCCACCTTCGGCGGCTGGCTCCCGTAAGGGTTACCCCACCGACTTCGGGTGTTACAAACTCTCGTGGTGTGACGGGCGGTGTGTACAAGGCCCGGGAACGTATTCACCGCGGCATGCTGATCCGCGATTACTAGCGATTCCGGCTTCATGCAGGCGAGTTGCAGCCTGCAATCCGAACTGAGAATGGTTTTATGGGATTAGCTAAACCTCGCGGTCTCGCAACCCTTTGTACCATCCATTGTAGCACGTGTGTAGCCCAGGTCATAAGGGGCATGATGATTTGACGTCATCCCCACCTTCCTCCGGTTTGTCACCGGCAGTCACCTTAGAGTGCCCAACTGAATGCTGGCAACTAAGGTCAAGGGTTGCGCTCGTTGCGGGACTTAACCCAACATCTCACGACACGAGCTGACGACAACCATGCACCACCTGTCACTTTTGTCCCCGAAGGGAAATCCCTATCTCTAGGGAGGGCAAAAGGATGTCAAGACCTGGTAAGGTTCTTCGCGTTGCTTCGAATTAAACCACATGCTCCACCGCTTGTGCGGGCCCCCGTCAATTCCTTTGAGTTTCAGCCTTGCGGCCGTACTCCCCAGGCGGAGTGCTTAATGCGTTTGCTGCAGCACTAAAGGGCGGAAACCCTCTAACACTTAGCACTCATCGTTTACGGCGTGGACTACCAGGGTATCTAATCCTGTTCGCTCCCCACGCTTTCGCGCCTCAGCGTCAGTTACAGACCAAAGAGCCGCCTTCGCCACTGGTGTTCCCCCACATCTCTACGCATTTCACCGCTACACGTGGAATTCCGCTCTTCTCTTCTGCACTCAAGTCTCCCAGTTTCCAATGACCCTCCACGGTTGAGCCGTGGGCTTTCACATCAGACTTAAGAGACCGCCTGCGCGCGCTTTACGCCCAATAATTCCGGACAACGCTTGCCACCTACGTATTACCGCGGCTGCTGGCACGTAGTTAGCCGTGGCTTTCTGGTCAGGTACCGTCAAGGTACCGGCAGTTACTCCGATACTTGTTCTTCCCTGATAACAGAGTTTTACGATCCGAAGACCTTCATCACTCACGCGGCGTTGCTCCGTCAGACTTTCGTCCATTGCGGAAGATTCCCTACTGCTGCCTCCCGTAGGAGTCTGGGCCGTGTCTCAGTCCCAGTGTGGCCGATCACCCTCTCAGGTCGGCTACGCATCGTTGCCTTGGTGAGCCGTTACCTCACCAACTAGCTAATGCGCCGCGGGCCCATCTGTAAGTGATAGCCGAAGCCATCTTTCAACCTCTCCTCATGCGAGAAAAGAAGTTATCCGGTATTAGCTCCGGTTTCCCGAAGTTATCCCAGTCTTACAGGCAGGTTGCCCACGTGTTACTCACCCGTCCGCCGCTAATCTTTGGGAGCAAGCTCCCAAAGATCCGCTCGACTTGCATGTATTAGGCACGCCGCCAGCGTTCGTCCTGAGCCAGGATCAAACTCTCATAAAAGTAGTTTGTTAGCTCATTTGCTGGTCTTACAAAAATTACTTGTTGACGTTTCGTTTCGTTCAGTTTTCAAAGATCAAACAGGTTCGCCTCTGACAGCGACTCTTTTATTGTAACAGACTCGGAATTGAAAGTCAAGAACTTTTTTCAACTCTCGCCGCTGCGTTTTCAATGTCTCAGCAGCGACGTTTACTACTATAACACCGATAAATCACTTCGTCAATAGAAAAGTTGAATTTAATTCTTTTTTTGTTTCACTTGATAGCAACGATGGTATATTCCCTGCCCTTTTGTTTCAACATCTACCGTTTCGATAAAATCTTTTTCTATTAGATACTCAAGGAAGATGCCTAGGTCAACACCATAATGTACTATTTCAGGATGGGATGAAATTTCTTCAATACTCCACTGCGGATGGTTCTCTAGTACTTCTAATAGATGGGCTGCGCCAACAGACGATCTGGAATAAATTAAGAACTCACTCGCAAGGAATAGGAGTTCCAGTCTTTTTTCTATTGATTCTTCGCTTTTTACTAGTTCTTCATATAATTTAAAAATTTCAGGTTCAATTTGCTTAACTTGATTCCAGACTGTCAGTTCCGGATGAAATCCATCCTCAATGATCGCAAGTCTTCCTAAGTGATGTAAAGAATGAACAATGTGGTTGTAGGCATCTAAATAATGACCGTTTTCAAAAAAATCTTTTCCATCCAAATATCTTCTAATTAATTTGGCAAATTCCAAACCGATTTTTATTTTTCGGCCATAAAAGGGAAAATCCTGAAGTTCTGTTCTTAGCTTTTCCATATATTCATTTCGATCAAATAAAATTTTTCCTTCATATAACCATTCGACAATTTTACGGTTGGATCCAAGCAACAGCCATTCCTGTAGTTGACGTTCTTCAACAATATGAAGCGCCGCTTTCTTTCCTTCATATTGATAGTGTTTAATGAAGACAGGATTACCTTGTTCCTTAACAACCATTAATAAAATCACATCGAAAGTATCCGTGAGTGTAGCAATTTTATGTTTCTTTTCAATCTTTAAGATACCTAAAGTATCGCTCTGACTTGCCCTTTCCTGGTAGATTGGCCTTAGGATGTCTTCCATTTCAATTCCCCCAAATAAATAGTTCATCTCTTATTTCGACAAACTTGTATTTATCTCCTGCTTGTTCATTTAATCGTCTCAAATTATTGGGATGTTTTCATTTTTATATGATATAGTTTACTTTCGGGAGGGCTTTAAATGGCAAAAAAGTATTCAAATAAAATTAATAAAATACGCTCGTTTGCATTAAGTTTAGTATTTATCGGGTTCATTATCATGTATTTCGGGATTTTCTTCAAGAGTCATCCAATCGTCATGACGCTTTTCATGATACTCGGACTCTTGGCAATCATCGCAAGTACACTGGTTTACTTTTGGATAGGCATGCTTTCCACGAAGGCTGTTCAAGTAGTTTGTCCCAATTGCAATAAGCCCACCAAGATATTGGGTAGGGTTGACATGTGTATGTATTGCCGTGAACCATTAACTGTAGATCCCAATCTTGTTGGTAAAGAATTCGATGAAAAATATAATAAAAAGCAGAATTAAAAAGGATTGCTCCACATATAGTGGGCAATCCTTTTTGTTTTTAATGTGTGCCTTTGCTGCACTCTGGGCAGGTTCCGTAAATTTCTAAACGATGATGGCCTACCTCGAAGCCTGTTACATGAGCCGCTAGATGCTCTACTTCGTCTAGCCCAGGATAATGGAAGTCAACAATTTTGCCGCAATCGTCACATATAATGTGATAATGGTCTGATGTTACAAAGTCAAATCTACTTGATGCATCCCCATACGTTAGCTCCTTAACTAGGCCAACTTCACGAAATACGCGTAAATTATTATAAACTGTTGCGACACTCATGTTTGGAAATTTGCCTTCAAGTGATTTATAAATATCGTCTGCAGTCGGATGTGACATTGACTGAATCAAATATTCCAAAATCGCATGACGCTGAGGTGTTATCCGGACTCCCGTCTCTTTCAATGTATGAATGGCCTCTTTCAATTGAATATCTGACATCGCCATGCACCTCTTTTCTAAAAAGAAATTCATTCTCTAATTGTAATTCTTATAAATAGTGTACTAATAAAAGTACATTCTTGTCAATATTTTCTCTTTCTTAACGATCATGCAGTTTAGTTTCCACAGCTCCCAGCTTATCATTTACGAATCTCGCCGCTACAAAAAGGAAATCGGATAATCGATTTAAATATGAAAGGACAAGTGGATTACTATTTTCAATTGCCACTGCGCATCTTTCAGCTCTTCGGATGACCGTCCTCGCTGTATGAAGGGCTGCTCCTGCTGGATGACCTCCTGGAAGGATGAAATTTCTTAATTGCGGAAGGGTTGCATCCCATTTATCAATGAACTTTTCTAATTCTTCTATATCAGTTTCCTGAAGCTTCCACTTTACTTCTTTTCCTCTAGGCGTAGCTAGCTCGGCACCGACATGAAATAGGTTAGTTTGAATTTGATAAAGAACCGACCGAACTTCTTCCACTTCTGTAGCCTTTTCATTTACCAAGAAACTAAGGGCAAGCCCAATCATAGAATTTGCTTCATCACATGTTCCATATGCTTCGACACGAGTATCATTTTTGGAAATCCGCTCGCCGTATATTAATGATGTTGTTCCTTTGTCACCTGATTTTGTATAAATCTTCATGTATTATCCCCCCCAATTGAAATAAACATTATGCTTCTATATTATATTTTAGCATCTGCCAGTTATTAATTCTCTTATGTAATAAAAAACCCTGATAAATGCATAAAAAAAGGGCCAATAAAATTGGCCCGAAATTATTTCTTTGAGGAGGTATGCCCTAATATACAATATGCTGCTTCATCTTTTTAGCATGGACAACTGCCGGGATTATTGAAAAATAGGCTTAGAGTTTTTCCTTTATAAACTCTAAAGCTTCTTCGACGTGCCTTTTCACTTTAACCTTTCGCCATTCCTTTACAAGCTTTCCTTCTTTATCGATAATAAAAGTAGAACGCTCAATCCCCATATACTCTTTACCAAACATCTTTTTCAATTTCCATACGCCGTATTTCTCTGCAGCTTCATGATTTTCATCAACTAACAGTAAAAAAGGCAGACCGTGCTTCTCAACAAATTTTTCGTGCTTATTCAACGGATCGGGACTGACCCCTAAAATCACCGCGTCTAAAGCAGAAAAATCCGCATGCATATCGCGAAAATCACATGCTTGTGTTGTGCATCCCGGTGTCATATCCTTTGGATAAAAATAAAGGACTATATGTTTTTTTCCTTGAAAATCCGCAAGTGCAATTTCCTCGCCATTGCTTGCTGGCAATCGGAAATCCGGAGCCTTTTCATTTAATATTAAAGTCATCATTAACGCCTCCTGTTCATACTATCTTTAATTAGCGTACAGAAAGCGAACTAGAAATACAACTAACCTATTTCTTTTGACGGTGCGCTGGTTCGTAATCAATAAAAGTCCGGACGACAAATGCTGCTGGAATCGTATAGCCAATCAAGGCTTCAATCATAACGAGAAGCCTGCCGATACCAATAGGTACTACATCACCGTAGCCGACAGAAAAAAGAGTGATCGCACTTAAATATAATGCAGTTCCAAGCTGATGATTCCAGCTTCCACTCATAATGGCACCTGAATCAATGATAAGATGCCATCCCCTTATTTCAAACATTAAGAAAAGAAGTCCGAAACCAATGACGATGACGGCGTAAGTAAATGCAAGGAAGACAAAATTTTCAAATGACACTTGCTTATAGTTAAATCTTTCTGGAAAAAACAAATTTTTAAGCGCCATAAAAATGCACACAACGATTGCAAAAAAAATGATATACCACAAAGAGAAGATCACCTCTTCTATTCTTGTCCATTCATTTTACGCTATTGTTTTACGCTCTATGACCAAGGCATACAAATACCTTACCAGGTTTTCGTGCTATATTTGCGCTGAATTGTTTGAACCACTACAATATATAGGAAGGTTTGATAAGCACAGGAGGAATTATGATGAACTTTTCTAAATCTGAAGACTTACATAATGAAGCACTTGAACATATTGTCGGCGGAGTCAATAGCCCTTCACGTTCCTATAAAGCAGTGGGCGGAGGCTCCCCTATCGCAATGGAAAAGGGAGAAGGCGCTTATTTGTATGATGTGGATGGCAACCGCTACATCGATTATTTAGCTGCATATGGCCCCATCATTACAGGGCACGCACATCCCCATATTACAGAAGCAATAAAAGTGGCCGCAGAAACGGGTGTATTATACGGCACTCCGACGGCCCATGAAGTTAAGTTTGCCAAAATGATTAAAGAAGCGATGCCATCTCTAGACAAAGTACGATTTGTTAATTCAGGGACTGAAGCTGTCATGACAACGATTCGGGTTGCTCGGGCATTTACCGGAAGAGATAAAATATTAAAATTTGCGGGCTGCTACCATGGGCATTCAGATTTGGTGCTCGTTGCAGCCGGTTCAGGGCCGTCCCAGCTTGGCATGCCCGATTCTGCCGGTGTGCCAAAAAGCATTGCAAAGGAAGTTATTACTGTTCCCTTTAATGATATCGATGCTTACCGGGAAGCGATGGATAAATGGGGAAATGAAATCGCAGCCGTTCTCGCAGAACCCATTGTTGGTAATTTTGGCATCGTTGAACCAATGCCTGGTTTCCTTGAAGAAGTAAAGAAAATCGCCCATGCATCAGGAGCGTTGCTTATTTTTGATGAAGTAATCACGGCATTTCGCTTTATGTATGGCGGAGCACAAAATATGTTGGGAGTCATTCCTGACTTGACCGCACTTGGTAAGATTATTGGTGGTGGTTTGCCGATTGGCGCTTATGGCGGCAGGAAGGATATCATGGAAAAAGTCGCTCCACTAGGACCTGCATATCAAGCAGGAACAATGGCTGGAAATCCAGCATCCATGTTGGCTGGTATCGCTTGCCTGGAAGTTTTACAGCAACCGGGTGTATATGACCAGCTTGATCATCTTGGTGCTATGCTGGAAAAAGGTATATTGGAAGCAGCTGAAAAATATAATGCTCCGATTACCGTCAATCGCTTAAAAGGTGCCTTGACCATTTATTTTACACGCGAAAAAGTAGTAAACTATGATCAGGCAGAAGCAACAGACGGCGAATTATTTGCTACATTTTTTAAGCGTATGCTCCATCAGGGAATTAATCTTGCTCCTTCTAAATATGAAGCTTGGTTTATTACGACAGCTCATACAGAAGAAGATATTAAAGAAACGATTACAGCAGTTGAAAATGCTTTTAAATCATAAAAGTGGAAGCGCCTTGGCGCTGGAACTAGATACCGAAATTTTCATCCACTTGGGAAGATGACATTAGAAAGGAATTTTATATTATGAAGCTTGGTGCCCGCATGTTAAAAACGGGAATTGCCATTACGTTGGCGCTATACGTTGCACAGCTTCTTGAAATCCCTGCACCTGTTTTTGCCGGGATTGCCGCTATATTTGCAATACAGCCCACTATTTATCGTTCTTATTTATCGGTGATTGATCAAATTCAGGGAAATATTATCGGAGCCGTCATTGCAATCACTTGCGTTCTATTATTCGGCAATCATTTATTTATCATTGGTTTTGCAGCGATTATCGCGATTATTATAATGGTTAAATTGAAATTGGAGAGCTCAATCCGACTAGCACTTGTGACAATCATTGCTATTATGGAAGCACCTGTTGAAGATTTTCTGCAATTCTCTCTGCTTCGCTCTTCATCTATTTTACTTGGAATCATGTCTTCCTTTGCTGTCAATCTAATTTTCATACCACCAAAATATGAAACAAAACTCTTTCAAGGGATTTCTGGTGTGACGGAAGATATCATTAAATGGATTAGGCTGACTACAAGATTTGCATCTGAAGACAGACTGCTAAAAAAAGATCTTGGAAAAATTAAAGGTCGAATTGGCAGTATCAATCAATTATATGCAATGTATCAAGAAGAACGGCGCTATTTTAAGAAATATGAGTTTTCAAAAAGACGAAAACTCGTCATTTACAGGCAAATGATCCAAGTGACTCAAAAAAGTTTTGAGTTACTAAAACTACAGTACCGCTACGAAAATATTTTGCATCAGTTACCTGAGTCTTTGCAAATGCACACACGGGAAAGACTGGACTATTTGCTAAGCTATCACGAGCAACTGCATTTGAAATTTTTGGGGCGTGTCCGCTCAGAAGCGGAGCTAGATATATTAAACCAAAGTATTTTCAATAGAAATCAACTCATGGATGCCTTTATAAAGGAAATCAAAAAAATTGAAGTGGAAGATGAATTTCAACCATACCATTTAATGCATATTCTTTCTGCTATCATAGAATACGAAGAGCAGCTTGAGTATTTAGATAAATTGATTCAAACCTTCCAAAAGTATCATAAAAAAGATAACCAAGTTAATATTGAGGATATATAAGAAAGCTCTGTGAGGACATATTCCTCCCAGAGCTTTTCTTTTCTTACATATCCAATTGTTGAACTTGAAATAATTGATAGTAATTGCCTTTTTTCGTCATCAACTCTTCATGAGTCCCCACTTCGGTTATTTGTCCATGTTCTATCAAGACAATTCTATCTGCGTGGGTGATCGTTGATAATCGGTGGGCGATAATTAATGTCGTCCGGTCCTTTGCAAGCTTTTCTATTGCTTCTTGGATGAGCGCTTCACTTTCCAAATCTAGCGCCGAAGTGGCTTCATCTAAAATCAAGATTGGCGGATTTTTTAAAAATACTCGAGCGATGGCCACCCGTTGCTTTTGTCCACCGGATAATTTCACTCCACGTTCGCCTACTTTTGTATCGTAACCATATGGGAGGTCCGTGATAAACTCGTGTGCGTTTGCTGCTTTCGCCGCCCTATATACTTCTTCATCTGTGCTTTCGGGTTTTCCAAGCAAAATGTTCGTTTTCACTGATTCACTAAATAAAATATTATCCTGTAATACCATCCCGATTTTATCGCGAAGGCTACGAACTTTGAACTTGCGAATATCCGTACCATCCAGTAAAACTTGTCCTTTTGTAACGTCATAAAATCTAGGTATCAAGCTGACTAGGGAAGATTTCCCCCCACCACTCATCCCGACGAAGGCGATTGTTTCTCCAGCTCTTACATCAAGATTAATATCGTGTAAAACAGGTTTTTCTTTTTCATCGTAAGCAAACGTTACGTTATCAAGACGGATATTTCCGTTAACCTTTTTCACTTCAACTGCATCTGGAGCATCATCTATATCATACTTCTCATCTATTAAATCAAATACGCGGTCCATCGAAGCGATTGCTTGAGTGAGCGTAGTCGATGAATTGACGAGTCTTCTTAGAGGATTATACAGCCTTTCAACATACCCCATAAAAGCAACGAGCGTTCCAATAGATAGGTTTCCATGGATCACTTGATACCCTGCATAAGCAATGACGATGAGCGGAGCAAGATCCGTAATAGTGTTGACGACTGAGAATGCTTTTGCAGTCCAACTCGTATGCACTAACGCTTTATTAAGAAAATTAGCATTATTTTTATCAAATTGTTTTTGTTCATGATCCTCGATCGCAAAGCTTTTAATGACAGACATCCCCGCCACTCGTTCATGCAAATAGCTTTGCACCTCGGCGAGAGCCTGTGAACGTGCACGCGTTAATTTTCGCAAATTGCCGAAAAAATAACGGACTGAAATAATATAAAGTGGAAAAACCGCGAGTGACACGAATGTTAGCGGTACATCCATTGTTACCATGATAGCAATGGCAATGATTACAGTAGCGGCATCAAGCCATAAATTCATCAAACCAGTAATGACAAAATCCTTAGTTTGTTCTACATCATTGATAACCCTTGAAATCACTTCACCCGCACGAGTGTTTGAGTAAAATTTAAAGCTCAATTTTTGAATATGAGTGAAAAGACGATCACGAATATCATATAAGATTTTGCTTGCCGTCCATTGAGCGAAGTATTGGCGGTAATATTCGACAGGTGGCCTAACGATAACAAATAAAAGGAGCATAGCCCCCATAGTCATCATTAATTTCGATGTCTTTTCGTCTGGTGAAAGTGCATCAGCACCTATGACATCATCAATAACGTACTTCATGAGCATAGGAATTAAAAGCGGGATAGCGAATTTGATAATTCCAATAAAAAGCGTCCCAATAATTTTCCAACGATAAGGTTTAACGAATTGTAAATATCTCTTGATGACCCCCAAATGTCACCCTCCTTGTTTTCAAAAAACAAAACCTGTTGACACAAAACCAACAGGCCCTCCGTTTTTATTAACGGTACATTAAATATCGATCATACCATGTATCGATAAAATCCGGTGAGAAAGGTCCCTTGCGTTGCCTGATCCAACGTACGAGCTTGTCAACGTTCTCTTTTAAAATATGGTCAATCACATCCGGATAGCCCATCTGCATCCTGTGATATTCATATTCATCCTCATCAAGCAGTGTAAACGTCATATCGGGATACACCTTCACATCTAAATCATAATCGATATATTTTAATGCTTCATGGTCATAAACATAGGGAGAACCAAGATTGCAATAATAATAAATCCCGTCTTCCCTAATCATGGAAATAATATTAAACCATAGATCCGTATGGAAATAACAAATTGAAGGCTCACGAGTAACCCATGTCCTACCGTCGGATTCAGTCACAAGAGTACGGTCATTTCCACCGATGACTAGATGTTTCGTTGCTTTTAATACTTTTGTTTCATCCCAAATCCGGTGAATATTTCCATCATGTTTATAACTATGGATTTGAATGTTTTCACCTTCCACGGGAATACCCATCGTCTCCCCTACTTTCTGATCTAAAAGGTCCAGCCTATATGTATGATCAATATTTTATAATGACAAATACTTTTTGTGAAAAACGAATGATAGTAGTTATTTTATTATTATAACGGTTTACCCCTACTTTTAAAACAAATGCGATTTAATAAGCAAATGAAATAAAAAAACAAGGAGCTGCCCCTTATAAAAAGGACGGCTCCTTGTTTTACATTTCATTACTGTTGGCCAAAATTGCCAGAGTTTTTCGCTTTTTTTGCTTCAGCTTGTTGGTTTTGTTGTCTTACTTGTTGTGCATCAGTTTCGCTTGCGAATTCAGTTCCGAAGGCTCCTTGAGCACCTGCAGCACCCGCACCACTTCTAGCTGATTGTGCGTTTTGTTGTCTTACTTGTTGCACATTCGTTTCGCTTCCGAATTCAGTTCCATAAGCGCCTGCACCACCACTAGAGGATTGTGCATTTTGTTGTCTTACTTGTTGAATATTTGTGCCAGATTGTGTTTTATTAGCTTTCTTCATTTGTGTTCTCACCTCCACGTTTGTTAATGTAACCAAACGTGGAAGTTGTTATCCAAACTTTTTTTGAAAATTTTTAAACAAGAATAGAGCGGCCACCATCAACAATAATTGTTTGGCCCCTAATCATTGAGGCATCATCAGAAACTAAAAACATAATCGTTTTGATAATATCATCAATTTCCACCATACGCCCGGCCGGAGTATTTTTTCTTGCATCTTCCAATAACTCTTCGCGATTTGGAAAATGTTTCAGCGCGTCAGTATCAATTGCTCCTCCTGACACGGCATTCACAACGATGTTTTTCTCGGAAAGCTCTACTGCCAAATAACGAGTCAATGCTTCAACTGCTGCTTTGGAAACTCCCACAGTCGTGTAATTTTCCAAATAACGAATTGAACCAAGTGAACTAAGGCTAACAATTTTCCCGCCGCCATTGCGGTCCATCAACTTTGCCGCTTCTTGGGCACAAAACAGTAACGCTTTACTGTTAATATTCATTGTCCAATCCCAGTGCGATTCCTCCAGCTCCATTGCTGGTCGTAATACACCTGATGCAGCATTGTTGATTAATACGTCAAGCCGGCCGAATTCCTTGTCAATTTCTTGGAACATTGCTTTTATTTTTTCTACATCGCCAACATTTGCTCTAACTAGGAATGCTTTTCTTCCAAGCTTTTCAATTTCCTCTACTGTTTCAAGCGCTGCTTTCTTACTCCGCGCATAGTTTACAACAATATCATAGCCTTGTTTGGCTAATGCAATTGCGGCAGCTTTCCCTACCCCTCTGCTGCTTCCAGTTACAAGTGCCACTTTATTACTCATATGTATCCACCTTTCAATGTTGAATAACTTTATTTTACCTCTTCCCATAGAGTTTGGACAATTTCACAAATACTGCTTTTTATACGCTTGCCAAATCTTTTGGTGTGATACTGGAAATGCGTATTCTTCCAACTGTTCTTTACATACTAATTTATAGTTTGGACGACCACTGAAATCTCCAATCAGTTTGCCTGAAAAAGCATCAATTGTCCATGTTAAATGAGTAAAAACATGATTTACTTTTTCAAAAGTTCCCGTTTCAAGCTCGGTATCAATTTCTAATTCATTTTTTAAATATCCCGCTAAACCTTGCCGCATTTGTACATAGGGACCATGATCTTCAACATTGGGAAATTCCCAAAGATTCGCGAGTAAGCCTTTTTCTGGACGTTTTCGAATTAAAAATTGATCGTCCTTATTTTTTAGGACTGCCGCAACAATTTCCACATGCTTCGTGGTTTTTTTTCGGGTTTTCACAGGCAATTCTTCTTGGACACCGGCTTCGAATGCTTGGCAATGATCCCTAACAGGGCAAAGTAGGCACGAAGGAGAAGTCGGTGTGCAAATCAAGGCGCCAAGTTCCATTAATGCCTGATTAAAGTAAGATGGATTTTCATAATACATTAACTCACGAACCGCTTTTTCAAACAACTTTCGAGTTGATTGCTTTGCAATATCATCCCACATAAGCAAGATACGCGATAGTACTCGCATGACATTTCCGTCCACTGCCGGTTCAGGTACTCCGTATGCTATGCTAAGCACAGCTCCTGCAGTATAAGGCCCGACACCTTTCAGTTTAGAAATCTCCTCAGGTGTTTCTGGAACTTTTCCGCCATAATGTTGAACGACTTCCTTCACAGCAGAATGAAGGTTTCTCACACGAGAGTAATAGCCAAGCCCTTCCCAAATTTTCAAGACCGATTCATCATCAGCTTCCGCAAATGATTCAATGGTAGGAAACTTTTCCAAGAATCGTTCATAATAAGGAATAACGGTGTCAACTCTCGTTTGCTGCAGCATAATTTCGGAAACCCAAACTTTATAAGGGTCCCCTCCATTTTTTCTCCATGGAAGGTCCCGTTGCTCTCTTACGAACCAGGTAATTAAATCATGTTGAAATTGTTTAATATCTACTTTATCAAAATTGGTGTTCATATTCATATCTCCAGATGTTAGTCTCTTATGTTTTTAGGGAATAATGATCATAACCGCTTCTGCGAAGTTAGGATGCATTGCATTTTGGCACCCTTTAAAATATCATGGTAAAACAGCAAGCGTTATACAACATACCTTCCCGGAGGAGGATTTAGATTGGATACTGCCACACATGTAGTTATGGGGATAGCCATTGGCGGACTTGCAACATTGGATCCTGTAGTTGCGGAAAACACCGTTAACTCACACAGTGTCCTCATGGCTGCCATTATCGGTTCTCAAATCCCTGATATCGACACTTTTCTAAAACTAAGAAATAACGCCGTTTATATTCGGAATCATCGGGGGGTTACACATTCGATCCCCGCCGTTTTGTTTTGGCCGATTGTTGTAACAGCTTTCGTCAGTTTATTTTACCCAGAGGCAAACCTGCTTCATCTATGGTTGTGGTCCTTTGCTGCGGTGTTTCTTCACGTATTCGTTGATATTTTCAACGCTTACGGCACGCAGGCATTGAGGCCATTCTCGGCAAAGTGGGTGGCACTTGGGATTATTAATACATTTGATCCGATTATTTTTGGCATTCATGCACTTGGAATAATCTTATGGATTTTAGGTGCGGAACCGGGCCAAACTTTTCTCACCATGTATATAGTGTTAATTTTTTATTATTTAATAAGATTTATCATGCAACGGACTGTTCGTTCCGCACTTTTAAAAACAATTCCGGATGCAGAAGAAATTATTATCGCCCCAACTATGAGTTTTAATCAATGGAGGCTTGCTGTTACGTCAAAAGACTGCTTCTATGTTGGGCGTGCATTTAAGCGTTCCATTACGATTTTTGATAAGTTTAAGCGTGTTCCGGTTCCGGAAACACCGATTATCGAAACGGCCAAAAAGGATAAAAACATCTCTGCATTCTTGTCCTTTTCTCCAGTCTATCGCTGGGAAATAAGTGAATACAACCATTACTATGAAGTCCGCTTTATTGATTTAAGATACCGCAGCAACGGACATTACCCCTTTGTTGCAATCGTTCAACTTGATACAGAGCTTAATATCATTACATCGTATACAGGTTGGATATTCAGTGAAGAAAAATTAAGGAAAAAGTTAAATGTTATAGTGGATTAAAAAACTTATGTAACATAATTTTAATGCAGCCCTAGTACAAGTACTAGGCTGCATTTTTATTACTTTTCATTTTCTTCCTCGTTAAGCATATGGGCATATTTAGGATTTAGTGCCGCAAATTCATGAAGCTTATCCCCATATTGATTTATCCAGGAACGTACAACCCTTTCAGCCATTTCGGGACCACGGTATTTTCTCCCAGCTTTCGCATAAGTTGTCTCAAAATCATCCCAAAATAACTCCACCCACGTCCGAGCCTTTGATGCCGACAAATTTGGATTCTTCTCAAGTAAATATTCCGCTAAACGTTCATGATAGTCATTCATTTTAGATCGCTTCCCTTCCTCATAATATCAACACTTTATATCCATAATAATAACATGCGGAAACTTTTTTCCGCACCAAGCAAAAGGAGGCTGTCTAGATGCGCAATAAAGCAAAAGACTTTCCGTACGGAAACGATAATAAATTCGAAGGCGAGCCACGTGCTAAACCAGAATTTGCCTCAAAACGCGCCAATGGCACAACCAATACTGCTCCACAAGAAAGAATGCGGGCTTCCGGTGCAAGGGAACATGTTAGCGAGGTTGAAAACACCCGATTTTAATAATAGGAGTGAGTGGATATGATAAATAAAGAAAACACCCATTTAAACAGACAACTTAGTCCATTTAATAGAGCGTGGTACAACCCCAAAAACGTCCATTCACAAGTAAACGGGCAAACTGATTTGTCCGTTGATAACGTTATTCTGCAAAGAGACGTAGTCAAACGGCAGAAAAGGTAAATTAAGAAGTCATAGCGGGAATCAGAATCCCGCTATGACTTATTTTAAAAGTGAAATTGGCAGCGCCTCTTGTTTCCCGTTACCATTCAACCGATAGCCCCAGGCAAAAACCCCATTCATATAGTCAATTTTAAAATAAGTTCCAGGAGCACCATCAACTGCGTAAATTTCACCAGGTTTAAAGTCTGCAGGATCCAATAAGTACGCTTTTGCCATGACAGCTTTTCTTTCCATTACCGCGAATTCGTTCACAATTCCAAGTTGCTCAGCTTTACGCGCCTTCTCCTTTAGCTGAACAATTTCCTGTTTTAACTCAGCTTCTGTCATTTGGCTATATCTTTTTTCATTTTCCATTTTACAACCGCCTTATGTATTTTCTTTTTCCAAAAGAAATCGATCAATTAATTCAATAGCAAACCCTTTTCGAAACAGAGCTTGTTTCATTTTCTGCTTATATTCATAGCCTGAAAAGCTTTTATACCTCCGATGGGCTTTTTCCCCTTGGACAAGCATTGCTTGCCACTCGTCATCGTCTTCTTTTTCATATTCAATTTCTTCCATTGCAATTGAGATGACAGAAAATGGGAAGCCTTTGATCATCAACGCTTGCTCAATCTTTTGTTTTAAAAACCGCTCAGATAACTTGCTGTTTTGTTTCGCCAACTTATTACCAAGCTGGGTGGCGTGGTCAACTTGCAGCTCTTCACTGTATTCATTTAAAGCTTGCTCAATGTATTGCTCCTCGACCCCTTTTTGCTTTAACTCCTGTTTAATCGTACCAGGTCCTTTTTTTCCCCCATTTACTTGAGTACGAACAAAGGCGGAAGCAAACTCAAGATCATCAATATAATTTCGTTCATTCAATTTTAATAAAACTGCCTGAATAACAGGCTCTTCCCATTCCTTTTTCTTTAAATATGCGCGAATTTCCGATTCAGACCGCATCCTGAATGATAAATAATGAATGGCTGCATTTAGAGCTTTTCGAATTTCGTCTTCATATTGAATCTGGAAAATCTCTAACTCCGTTAATTCCTTACCTTTACCAAGCTGAAATCGAATAAATACTTCTTCATCGACACCAAAGGCAAATTTTTCATCTAGAAAAATATTATAACGGTCAGTTGCATTTTTTTGTGTCGTTATTTTCGTAATGATTGGCACAAGCATCACCCTTAATGACGAATAGTACATATATTTTATCATACATTCTAACGAGTATGTTTAAAGCGGCGTTGGGCAAAATGAAAATGAATACATAATGAAGGAGCCGATTTGATGAGAAAACGAAACGAAGTGGATACGAGAAGCACATTGTCCGCTACACAGGAAGTTCTTTATTCAAATGAATTCAAAAAGGCTGACAAAGCTGGAGGCTTTACAGATTATCAGCCTAGACGCCGAAAGTAGAGTTATTTAATACTACTCTTAAAAGGGGATTTTCAACATGGGACGTGACGATAGACGTAAGGCACGGGACAAAAACAAACAGAAGCTTCCACAGGTACCAAAGAATATGAAATCTGACGGATTAGATGTAGAGTTTTCTGAGGAACTGGCTGACCAGGACGATCGAGAGGCGATGGCAAGATCGCAAGCAGCTGACAAGCGGGCTAAGAGAAAATAGGCAAATAAAACAGGAGTGCGAGGATGCACTCCTGTTTTATTCATTACAGTATATATTATCTTGTATTTAATCCAGTAAAGGTTCTTTATTTGGATTTCTCATAAATTCAAATAACATTTTAATTTGTGATTCTGTATTTCGATTAGTTGAAAGTTTCGGTAAATATTGCTCAGAGAAAAATTGGACATCATTTGTTTCCACACCAATACTTGCCTCTCCCCCGATGATTTCACAATGGATAAATAATTTATAATAATGATAGGGTTGTGGCGGATGGGGGTGGTAATTGGAATCTAATAAAGCTAACAGTCGTTTGACATTCACATCAAAGCCTGACTCTTCTTTAATCTCTTTAATAATATTTTCAGTTGGTGATAAACCAATATCACAAAATCCGCCAGGTAATGACCAACGATCATCATAGTTTTCTCTCACCATAAGAATTTTTTCATCTTTGAATACAGCACCTCGAATATCAACTTTAGGTGTTTGATACCCTGTTTCATTCGCAAATAAATTTTTGACTTTTTCCATTTCGAGACCTGTATGTAATGCCATGATTTCAGCACTAATATTGCGTAGTTCTTCAAAACGTTCAATATCGTAAACATCTTTTGAAAACTTTAATCCAGCTTGCGATAGTGCTTGTATCCTTTTCGCCCAGTCAAGCCATTGATGACTCATAGTTGACAACACCCTTCATTGAAAATTAGTACCTGCTAAATATCGCTTTCATGATACCATATTGAAGAACTATGGAAGGAAGAAATAACATCATTCGCTGGATTAAGTGAACAATTAGCGGGATTAACCAGGTTATTCGCGGGATTATTCACTCATTCGGCGGAATTATTGATAAGATTGGCCGGATTATCAGACTAAATCCTAGTAAAGATTAAACTACGAAAAACGGGAGAGCAATCCGCCCTCCCGTTTAATCATTTTTCACTTAATGCGCTGCTGCACCTCGGATTTTTTTGAAGATCCCTTTATCTTTAAAATTATTGATTGTAGCTGGAACCAAGAACCGATCTACTCCATAATATGCAGTTCCTTTTATGACGAAGAGAAGGATGATTGCCGCTGTTAGTAAAATCGGGTTAGTGCTTACTGTACCTGCCATTAAGAAGTTTAAGTTCATGAACGCTCCTGCAATTAGTGCGGGTAATGTCAATGCGCCAACGATTAGGCCGACACCGACGAGAACCTCTCCCCAAGGAATTAAGATGTTAATCAATTTTACATTAGGTAGTGCAAACGTTTCTAGAAATCCTGCGTACCAACCTTGGACAGCCGGGAAATCGCCACCAGCTTTTTCTATGGCACCATGTAGAAACCCAGTTGCATCAAACGCGCCAAGCTTATGCCATCCTGCTTCCAACCATTGTACTCCAAGCCAAATTCTTAATGCTGCCCAGACAATAGCGACTATGCGATGTTCATACCATCTTTTCATTTCACTCACTCCTTATTATTGTGAATTTATTCACATACATCTTTAAATTTTTTATAAAAACTTTATTAGTGTATAGCTGCACCGCGCATTTTTTTAAATATCCCTTTATCTTTGAAATTATTGATTGTTGCTGGAACCAAGAACCGATCTACTCCATAATATGCAGTTCCTTTTATGACGAAGAGAAGAATGATTGCCGCCGTTAGTAAAATCGGGTTAGTGCTTACTGTACCTGCCATTAAGAAGTTCAAGTTCATGAATGCCCCTGCAATTAATGCTGGTAATGTCAATGCTCCAACGATTAGGCCGACACCTACGAGGATTTCTCCCCAAGGGATAAGGACGTTAATAATTTTGATGTTCGGAAGGGCTACGGTTTCAAGGAAACCAGCGTACCAACCTTGGACTGCTGGGAAATCGCCACCGGCTTTTTCAATTGCTCCGTGTAAAAATCCTGCGGCATCGAATGCTCCAAGCTTATGCCATCCTGCTTCCAACCATTGTACTCCAAGCCAAATTCTTAATGCTGCCCAGACGATTGCTACTACGCGATGTTCATACAATTTTTTCATTTCACTCACTCCTAAATTAGTTTTGTAGTGATTGTGAAATCATTCACATGTTATGTTAAAAAAATATTAGTACTTTGATCAGCTGATTTACTTCTGTCGGTTGTGAATTATTTCACATTCTCTTTACACTCTTAATATACAATGGTTTCCAATTTTCCGCAAGGGGTTTTGGATAATGTCACCAATTTGACATAGCTTCGAATAATCTCAAAAACAAGATGTCTTTTTCTCTAAACCCCTCTATCATCTGGCTAATGTTTCACTATCCAAAATACAAAACGATAAGGCCGCCCAGCTCTTTCTGCAAAACACCAACTCCCGGAGGATTTTACGATAAACCGCATTAGAAGCTTATTCGCAAATCTTAAATTACTATATACCCAGGTTAGTAAGGCTTAGAAATAAAACGACGTTGACTTGTTTATATGGTATTATTTACCCATATGTATAGAAGAGCATCAGGGGGTCTCATCATTGATTTTTGATAAATTTAGAAAGACAACTGGGAAGACGGAAGAAGCAATGGGAAAAGGAGAATTAAACATAAATAGTAACAGCGATGTTGAAAAGCAACTAAAAATGATTGAACTTACAGTAGAGGATTTGCAAATTATTAACCGCATTCAACCATTTGTTATTGAGAAAATTGATTATATTGTTGATAGATTTTATAAAAACTTGGAAAACGAACCTTCATTACTAATGATCATCAATGATAACAGCTCCATTGAAAGATTAAAGAAAACTCTGAAGCAACACATTTCTGAAATGTTTGATGGAGTAATTAATGAAGCTTATTTTGAAAAGAGAATCCGTATTGCACATATTCATGTTAGGATCGGTTTACAAACAAAGTGGTATATGTGCGCATTTCAGGATTTATTCCTGTCGCTGGTTAACATAATTGAAGAAAAATTAACCAAAAAGGAAGATTATTTTCGAACAATAAGATCTGTATCAAAAATATTAAACCTTGAACAACAATTAGTTCTAGAAGCATATGACTCTGAATCCGACAGGCTTAGAAGTGAAATCGAAGAGCAAAAAGCAATGATAAGAGACAATGTAGCAAGTGCATCACAAAATCTCGCTGCAATTTCTGAAGAAACGAATGCTTCCTTTCAACAACTGCATTCACAATCCTATGATATTGTTTCCTTTGCAAATATGGGAGCTGAATTATCTACTCTTGCAGAAGAACGTGCTCAAAATGGGAAGGACCAACTACATAAGCAGAGTATTAATATGGAAAACATCCAAAATTCCATAAACGATATTTCAAGTGATGTAGAAGTATTATTAGAAATATCGAAACAAATGCAAGAGATTGTAAACATTGTAACTGGAATTGCAGACCAAACCAATTTGTTATCATTAAATGCTGCAATTGAAGCTGCAAGGGCTGGAGAACATGGTAGAGGATTCTCAATCGTAGCTGGAGAAGTTCGGAAGCTTTCTGAAGAAACAAAGAAATCAGTTACAAACGTAGCTACATTAATCTTAAACACGAACTCCCAAGTAGAGAAATTAACACAATCACTCGAAAAAATTAGAGATGCTGTTAAGAACGGAAATAATAGTATGGAAGAAACTGAAGACCATTTTGAAGAAATACTAAAAACGATGGGTGAAACTAAACTCCAAAATAATAAGATTGAAAATGAACTTGTTTCTTTTGTTAATGTAGTTAATGAATTAGGGAAAGCATTTGAAGAGGTCGCTCTATCTGCGGACAATCTTACAATGTTTACTCAGGATATGAACTGAGCACTCAAAGTAAATTGCCTTTCATAACTACATACAAAGTTTCATGATTTAGGAAACAGGAAGTTCTATATTCCGTTCCTGTTTCCCATGATTTTTTAGTTGATTAGTTATGTAGCTAGGAGGAAGAATTAACTCTTCCCTCTCTATAGTTCATCCTAGTATATTAAATAACTATATAATGGTCATATTTAACCATCGTTGTTCCTTCTTTATAATCGCCTTCGGTCAATCCATTAGGCTCCCCTTGTAAGTTGTGGATAATATTTTTAACGAATCCTTGCCCCATTTCATGTGCATGTAGATACCCCCCTCCAAATCTTGGATTAATTTCAGATATCACATAGCCATGCTCAGTCTTAAAACAATCTATATCTATTGGTCCGAGAGGGTTAAGGGTTAAAATAAGTTTTCCTATAAGTTTTTTTAATTTTTCGTCTTTTACAACTATAGATTTATCCGTTTCACCAGCTCTCATATTGATCTTTCCTTTTAATAAATATATTAGTCGTTTTCCTGACGGGATTTTTCAATCATTCAGTGCGATTACTGATAAAATTGGCGGGATTATCAAACGTAGGTTTGGTCTGTTAGCTAAAACTACGAAAAACGGAAGAGCAATCCGCCCTTCCGTTTTTTATTATTTCACTTAATGTGCTGCTGCACCTCGGATTTTTTTAAATATACCTTTATCTTGGAAATTATTGATTGTTGCAGGAACCAAGAACCGATCTATTCCATAATATGCTGTCCCTTTTATGACGAAGAGAAGGATGATTGCCGCTGTTAGTAAAATCGGGTTAGTGCTTACTGTACCTGCCATTAAGAAGTTCAAGTTCATGAATGCCCCTGCAATTAGTGCTGGTAATGTCAATGCTCCAACGATTAAGCCGATACCAACGAGGATTTCTCCCCAAGGGATAAGAATGTTAATAATCTTTACGTTTGGAAGTACGGCTGTTTCTAAGAAACCAGCATACCAACCTTGAACTGCCGGGAATTCGCCACCAGCTTTTTCAATTGCCCCGTTTAAAAATCCAGCAGCATCGAATGCGCCAAGCTTATGCCATCCCGCTTCCAACCATTGAAACCCAAGCCAAATTCTTAATGCTGCCCAGACAATAGCAACTAAGCGATGCTCATACCATTTTTTCATTTCACTCACTCCTAAAATATATTTGTATAGATTGTGAAATTATTCACATATTATGTTAAAAAAATATATTGCTTTGATCAGCTGATTTTGAACTTAAGTTCTTGTGAATCACTTCACATTCTATTTACACTCTTAATATACAATGGTTTCCAAGATTCTGCAAGGGGTTTTAGATAATGTCACCGATTTGACAAAGGTGTAAAAGCCAAAGCTCAATGCTTTGTCATAGCCTGAGCTTATAAGTTCCTCAATGTGTAATTAGCTTGTTATTATGATTCCTATCCTTCTTCGTCAAATCCAAACTAGCATTGTATATAGTGTTATCCTCTACTGAATATGATGGAGCATTGGTTCCTGCGTTAGAAGTGTCTATTGCAGAAATGTCTGTATTCGTATGAAGGATGTTCCCCTTAATAATTGCATCAAACACATTTGTTTGTATCGGATCCCCGTATGGGCCTATCTTTATAAGGGGCGCACTGTTACTGTTGTTTTTTGCTAATACCATACTGTCCAAAAGCTCGAAGTTCTGGGCTCCTAAAATATATACGGCGGCACCGGCTTCGATATTTCCCATTACTTCTAGGTCAGAGTTCTTAATGGCGACATCCGGCTTCCCATACGTACTATCTACCATCAGCAAATTTCCTTTACTTTTTACAACACATTCGTCCAGAACATATTTCCCAACATTATTAATTGCAAGGCTCCCTGCCTTGAAGGAACATTGAATGTATGTACCAGCAGGAAGGACGGTCCCTGATTCATCACTATCTTCCACTTTCAATCGATCATAGACATTTTGGCTGTTCCCAGGTCCTAAAATTAAATCCTTTCCTTTTGTTTTGGCTTTAATGGCTACATTTTTCAATAGTACCGATTTATCCCGAATGTACAATGCTAGAGGACGAATTCCGTTATGCTGAATCGTTACATTTGATATTTTCTGACCTTCACCACTCCCCACGTCAAGGCTTGTATCAACAAGAGTAGATTTCCTAAAAGTGATATTTTTTCCAACTAAGTTAACCTCACCGTTTTTGAATTGGTTGCTCTCAGCCATAGCATTTTCAGAATCTAAAGTTAACCCTGAACCATTAAAAGAGTTATCTTTCACATCAATTTCCCCACTAAATCCTTCATGCACATATACCCCAACAGAATTTTTTACATTTTGTTCAAAATGGTTATCTTCAATCCGGACATTCTCACCGTAAGCAAGGACAACCTGTATGATGTTGTCGGTGAATCTGTTTCCTTTAATAATGGTGTTCTTTCCGGGATAGAATCCCGGTTCGACATCAATGCCACTCTGTGGGGCAGTTCCGTTCGTGTGATGGATGTGGTTGTCTACAATTTGCACCCCATCCGAACCAACTAAGCTAATTCCCTGCCTTCTGTTATATCCTATATCGGAATTTTTAATCGTGATATTTTTAGCAATGGCGACAGTCATCCGTTCTACCTGAACTCCTTTTGTTGAAGCGGCTTCAAATACCGCCCGAAAATAATCAGCTTCTTTTGGAATTAGTGATTCTCCTGAAAAATACGCTATTTGCTTATCCGCTTTGATAAAGCTTCCATCTTTTCGATAATAATATACATCTACTTTACTGCCATCGGCGATTCCATTTGGAAGCCAGAAATGTATATTTTCATATATTTTGTATGCAGGATCGTCAAAATTTGTGATATCTCGGTTATTTGTGCGAATCTTCCCTTTTGCTTTGACAGGTCTCCCCATATCGTCAATACTTCCTAACTCTAAATCTGTTTCCATAATAGAAGATCCCGTAATAGTACTTCCACCCACGAAAATACCGTCTCCCGTAAACTTTTCTGTTTTCACCCCATCAATAACCACATTTTCCGCCCCAATTATTGAAATTCCATATCCCCATTCATGTGTTCCAGCTGTTTCGGTTCCCTTTTTTGAATAATCGTGATGATCACGATCTCCCAAAAAAGTGCCTCCTTTCACAGTCACATTTTTCACACTTTTATCAAGGGATAGAACGGAATAGCCTTCAAATGCATTGGCCTCTTTTTGCAGTATTGTCTTTTCACTTAACATCAAGTCCATGTCGCTAACCATATAGATACTGTCTTCAGAATCAGATTGTTCCGTACCTTTAGCAATAAGATAAGTTCCATCCGGTATTATAAAGCTTTTATAGGCATTTTCCTTTGCCCATTGAAGGGCGGAGTTGATCCCTTTGGTGGTTTCCTGAGGATTGGTCCCGTCGTTGGACACATTCCATCGACCTAACTCAAGTTCATATGCTGGATTTTTTATCTCACTTTTTGTTTGAGCTGTGGATTCGGTAGCTGGTGTCATACCTTGATCGACCAGAACAACGGAACCCGCCATTAAGGAAACTACTACAACACATAAAATGATCCACCTTTTCATAGTATAACTCCCTGTCATCTTTCTTTAATTACTAAGTTAAATTTGTATTCTTATTAAGATAACTCTCAACGAGAACATGATAATCTGTTTGTTGAGATAGGACTAATTCTATTGCTTCTCGAACAGCCCCATTTCCACCAGTAAAATTACTTACAAAATTTACAGATTTCTTTACAATATCTGCAGCATCACTAGGAGCGCTTGAAAATCCAACTAATTTAATAACTGATAGGTCATTGATATCATCACCCATATAAAATACATTCTGTAGATTCATATTAAGTGAAGTAACAATTTCATTTAATGCTTCTTCTTTATTCGTGATCCCCTGGAATATAAAATCAACATTCAGCTCTTTTGAGCGAATATTGACAGATTCGGATTTTCTACCAGTAATTATGGCAATCTTTATTCCGTGGTAACGTGCTAGGCTAATACCCATTCCATCTTTCACATGAAAACTTTTATATTCGGCACCATTCGAACCAATTAGTAGTTTTCCATCTGTTAGTACACCATCAACATCTAATACGATTAATTTAATTTCGGCCTTTTTCATTATTTAAAAACCTAACCTTGTTATATCATGTAAATGAATCATAGCTATAGGTTCGTTTAGATCATTTACTACTGGCAAGACATTTATCTTTAAATTTTCCATGATATTCAATGCTTCAACAGCTAGGCTCTCTTGTTTAATCGTGTGGGGATTCCTGTTGTATAAATCTTCCACAGTAAGATTTATAAAACTTTGCCCTTTTGCTAAAGATCTTCGTATATCCCCATCCGTTATAATGCCAACTAATTTTCCATTGTTATCAATAATGCTTGTTGCTCCTACACCGGATTCAGTCATATTAAATATAGCCTCTTCAACTGTGCTCATTTTGTTTAATATGGGATTTTTTTTAGTAATTTCGATAATAGTATTAACTGTGATTAATAGTCTTCTCCCTAGTGAACCACCCGGGTGATAAACAGCAAAATCTTCGGATGTAAAATTACGGGCTTTTAATAACGCAATTGCAACAGCGTCACCTAATGTAAGCATTAAGGTTGTACTCGTAGTTGGTGCCAAGCCCAATGGGCAAGCTTCCTTTACCATACCAATACAAAGAATATGATCGGCTTTATTTGCTAAAGTAGAATGTTCATTACCTACAAATGCAATAAGTTTTGCGCCTATTCGTTTAATAGAAGGTATGATATTGATGACTTCATTAGATTCCCCGCTTTTAGACAGTGCCAATACAATATCGGAATCAGTTACCATTCCCAAGTCGCCATGAAGTCCTTCAGCAGGGTGTAAAAATAAAGAGGGAGTACCAGTACTCGCTAAAGTAGCTGTGATTTTCCGGCCAATAATTCCGGATTTCCCAACACCCGTTACAATAACTCTTCCCTTGCATTCAAGAATTACTTCTATTATTTTGGACATTTCTTGATTTACACCAGCTATTAAATTCATGATGGCCTGGGCTTCTTCCTCTAAAACTTCTTTAATGGTGGTTATATGACTATTAGTCGCTAATAAATTTGTCACAGTTGTACACCCTCCCTTTTTTTACATTCCCTTTATAAGTCTATCGATCTCTACTATAGGTGTAAGAACTTCCTCAAGATCATCAAGTTTAATCATATTCGGTCCATCTGATAAAGCATGATCTGGGTCAGGATGAACCTCTAAAAATAAAGCATCGATACCGACCGCTACTGCTGCACGAGAGAGATACGGGACAAACTCTCTTTTTCCATCGGTGCTCGTTCCCAAACCGCCAGGGATTTGCACACTATGCGTAGCATCGAAAACAACTGGAACATCAAATTCCCTTATGGTTGGTAGCGAACGCATATCAACCACCAAGTTGTTATAACCAAACGTCGAACCTCGTTCTGTTAATAAGATGTTATCGTTTCCCGCTTCCTTTATTTTTACTACAATATTCTTCATATCCCATGGAGCTAAAAATTGCCCTTTTTTAATGTTAATGATTTTGTTCGTTTGAGCAGCACTAACTAACAGATCCGTTTGTCTACATAAAAAAGCTGGAATTTGAATGATATCCACGATTCCAGCAACAACTTCCGCTTGGCTGGCATCATGGATATCTGTCGTAACAGGAATGTGTAAGTTACTTTTTACCTTTTCTAATATCTCCAATCCTTTATTCATTCCGGGACCTCTTTCAGAATAAATGGAGGAACGATTGGCTTTATCAAATGATGCTTTAAAAACAAACGGTATATTAAGTTTTTCCGTCACTTCTTTTATTACTTCAGCTGTTTCCATTATTAGTTTTTCACTTTCAATCATGCAGGGACCTGCAATCAACACAAATGGGCGATTGCCACCAAAGATAATGTTATCTTGTAATTTAATTTCCTTAACCATAAAGCTCATCTCCAATGGATATTAGATTTTTAATGGGATTTTATTTTTATTCATGATCATTAAGGCAAATTCGTAATCCTCATTCGTATCAATATCGATCGCTTCAATATCATCCAATTCTTGAAAATATGGGTAAAATCCAACCCTTCTTCTATGTGCTAAAAAGTGTTCCTTTTTGAAAATATAAAATCCACTTGTTTCTATATATATAGGCTCTATATCTTGAGTCCTTGGAATATCGTTACTTTCATAATTTAGCGTCTGACCTTTATACCAGGCAAAGGTTTGTTTTTTTTGAACACTTAAAGCAGAATCATAGCTTTCACTTAACACATTATTTAAAGCATTTTCAATTGATCTTTGCCTCATCAATGGTGATGTAGTGTGTGCAAGTAAATATATATCACTATCGACGGTATTAATAAAAGATTCATATATTTCATTGCCCTTAACCATGTCGCCATCTAAGTACGGATCTCTTTGTACAAATTTCACTCCTATTGGTATATAATCCATGATCCTTTCATCGCTACAAAAAACACAGACTTCATCAATTTCTTCGATACCCAATAGTGTGTTAAATACGTACCAACTTAATGAGTGATCACCTAACGGAAGGATATTTTTTTTTGCTAATCTTTGACTATTTAACTTAATTGGGACAAATGCTACTACTCTTTTTTTCAATATTAACATCTCCCGAAGAATTTGATTTTAACGTTATGTTCACTATAAAGAACAGTACCCGACGCTTTGTTAGACAAAAGATAATTTAGTAAGAAACGATTTAATAGCCCTTTTAGTTCTTTTTCTTTTGAACATATTTTCGCCTATTGAATAAAGAAAATCTATATCTTGATTCCTTATTGCATTTATGTAATCTATAGAAAAGTTCTCCTGCGAACCTACATTATTTAAAGATTCGATTACATTTCTATTTGAAACATATTCCCCTATTAAGCTTTTAATATTTGTTTCATCTAGGTTTCCATAAAAAAAGTTATATAAGCCATTTCTAAACAAATACAAGAGCATAATACTAATACCATTATATTGCTCTTGTTTAGTTTCTAAATAATATTCATTAATTATTTCCTTTTGTATTTGATAACCATTGAATACATCATCAAAGTAATAAGGCATATAACTATTTGTAAAGCCACCCATTCTGTAATAATATAAAGGCGCTTCAATAATTTTCACTCTTTTGGCTTTCATTAGAATTTCAAGATTGTAAAAAAGGTCATCCCCAAAGAAATGTATTCGCTCTAAAAATCTACCACCATCAATGAGTAACTCTTTTCTATATAGTTTGCCCCAAAGTGAAGCAGGAAATGCATTTCCATAGTGGAAGTAGGAAGGAACTATTTCCCTTTTAATTTCTTCGTTATTATAAATTTTTTCTCTATTAAAAAAGTAACTATCATACTTCCGTTTAATAATATGTCCATTGCCAAAGACATCAAAACTATTACATACAACTATATCTAGGTTGTTAGAAATTAATTCATTATATAATGTTTCAATCATTTGTTTGTCTATCCAATCATCTGCATCAACAAACATAATATTATTCGAATTTGAGCATTCCACTCCTTTTCTCCTCGTGGCGATGCTTCCTTCATTTTTCTTGTCTATTACAAGTATCCTACTATCTTTTTGTTTATATTTCTCACAAACCGACAAACTATTATCAGTAGATCCATCATTTACTAATATCAATTCAAAATCGCCAAAAGTTTGTTTAAGAATAGATCTGATACATTTATCCAATGTTTTCTCCGCATTATAAATAGGAACAATTACACTAACCCTCCCCATAATCTATCTCCTTTCAAATTCCCTTAAATACCTTAATATTTTTTACACAGGAAAATTAATCACCCTGTTTAGTTACTGCTGATTTTGCAAGAAGTCGATTCGCTACAAACTTTTGCATATATAAATTAAAATGTTTAGAGTGATAGATACGATGGATACTTTTGAATAGCACAGACTTTAAAGTGAGGTTAAAAAAGACATAGTTTACATTATATTTATCTATAGTACCCCATTGCTGTTTATAACTTTCATTCCCTCTAGTAAAGTCCACTATTTCATATCCCTCTTTACATGCCTCGAGAATGAGATTATATAATAAAAGATTGCCAACAGAGTACCTTTTAAATTTTATATTAAAGGCTGTAAGATAAAGATAGATCTTTTTTCCGTCTGTCTTTGCACATTCAACTGCTACAATTTCGTCATTATGAATTAAGTAAGATAGATGTAATAAATTACTATTAAAGAGGTTTTTAGCTGCCAGTAATGCATGCTCTCTTTCTTCCTTCAATCTAAATCTACTTGGAGTATTTGTTTTTTCCCATCTTTCACAATGCAATTCAAAAAGCTTATTCATTATTGGTTCTATCTCGTCTGCAGTCACTACTTTACAATAATTAAGGCTTCCATCTCTTTTTAATTTTCTTTCTTTAGATAGAACTTCTTTCACAAGCTTTTTATCAAATTTAAGTATTACTTCCTCAACATCTTTGTTGAGTATAAGAAATGGGCAAACGTCTGCTCTCTTTCTCTCAATCATTGCGTACTCCTCCGAAAGATGTGTATTCAAAAAAGAATCAAAGAATGAGTTCTCTGGTATATCTCCCCAAATTATGCAATCCCAATTTGATTTACCTTCATATATTTTATCTAATGCTTCACTAAGTATTTTCTCAGCCGAATATTCTTTTGATAAGATTGGAATTAAGTAGTCAGACAGTTCCGAACCCATAGGTTTTAAAATACAAAAACTTAATCCTGCAACTTTTACATGCGAGTAATAAAGTGGGATAATTCCTATCGTTTCATTATTATTTCTTTTTCTTATTTCTATAATGTAAGGAGTGATATTTCTTTGTTTGCTTTTGTAGTCCCACCAACCTTTAATCCAATTAATATCCTGAAAAGTTGTTATTTCACGGAATCCCTCTTTTAATTTTGCCCACTTTGGTAATATTTTTTCCAATGAATCAATTTGTTGATGTATGATTACCTCCATTTTTTCCACATCATCCTTTCCTTAGTTTGATAGAATTAAAGGGATCTTTCAAATTGAAAGATCCCTTTTAGATTATAGCTAATTTCGACAGAGTATTAATAAAAGTCCTTTTTGGTTTACTTCTAATATACTGTTGTTCCCCTAACTGGTAAAGATAGTCAATATCATTATGATTTATGGCATTTAAATATTCCTTTGAAAAGAATCTAATCGAACCGGTATTATGAATACTCTCTATAACACTACAATGATTAACATATTCCCTTATTCGTTCCTTTATTTCTAACTTAGTAAGATCACTAATAAATAAATTATACAAACACGTTTTAAACGTATTTAGTAACATAATACAAATACCATTATATTCAATTTCTTTTGTACTTTGAAAATACTGATCAACAACTTCTTTCTGAATTTCGAAGCCGTTAACCATGTCATCAAATAAACTGGGCATATATTTGCTTGTAAGACCACCTAATCTATAATAATAAAGCGGTTTATCAATGACCTTAACCCTATCCGCCTTAAGGAACATTTCTAAATTGTAAAATAGATCATCCCCTAAAAAAGAAATCCTATCTAAATATTTTCCGCTATTCCGAACTAATTCTTCTTTAAATAACTTTCCATGAAGGAATGCAGGAAATGGATGCCCATGCAAATAAGCTACCACTAAATCTTTTTTGACTTTTTCTTTATTGTAAATTTTATCTTCTTTAAAATATATACTATGGTTTTTTTGTTTTATTAGGCCTTTCCCTAACACTTTATAAGTATTGCATACAATGATATCAAGATTATTCTTCGTTTCATTGTATAGTTCTTCTATCATTTTTCTATCTATCCAATCGTCCGCATCAACAAACAGAATATAATTAGATCTTGAACTTTCTACTCCTTTTCTCCTTGTAGCAACGCTTCCTTCATTTTTCTTGTCAATTACAATTACTCTGCTATCCTGCTGTCTATACTTCTTGCAAATTGACAAGCTATTATCAGTCGAACCATCATTTACTAATATTAATTCAAAATCGCTAAAAGTTTGTTTAAGAATAGATTTTACACATTTATCCAATGTTTTCCCTGCATTATAGATAGGAACGATTACACTAACCTTACTCATCAACTACCCCTCTTTCAGAATTCCCTCTAATGCCCTAATATTTTTTTCATAAGAAAAGAACTCCTTACGTTCTCCGCTTTTTAATCTGTAATAATCAATCAAATCACGGTTTGATATTATCTTCTTTAATCCTTGATAGATTCCGTTTTCAGTATTTTCAACTAATAAACCGTATTTTCCATTTTCTAATATTTCTTTAGGGCCATTGCAATTAGTGCTTATTATAGGTAAATCCAAAATCATCGCTTCGGCAATTGACAAAGAAAACCCTTCCGTTATTGAAGGTGAAATATAAATGTTACACTTACTTATATATTTATATGGATTTTCCTTGAACCCTAACATCGCTACTTTATTATTCAAAAGAGGGTTATTTTGAATTTTTTCCATTAAATTTACCTTTTCTGGTCCATCTCCCAAGATGATTAAATTAAAGTTATAACCTTCCTGGAATAACTTATTGCAAGCATCTAATAATCTGTCTACCCCTTTTTCAATGCTTAATCTACAAGAACAAATAATTACCATATCAGATTTGAATTCATAATCTAATACTGCTTCATTTGATAGTTTAGTTATTTCATCATTATTGATAGGGTTATATAGTACATGACATCTATCTTCGGTACCATATTTATTACAAAATCTCTTTTTTGCAGCATTGGTCAGCAACAGTATGTGATTAAACTTACTGTAAGTTCTATTTTTGTACCATATTTTAATTTTATTAAATATAGAGGGATTTTCTGTTTCTAGATATTCTAATCCTCCATGAATCCACATCACTTTTTTACACTTGTTTACACTAATTGGATATGAGAAAACGTCTTTAGTAGTAACAATTATGTCATAAGATTCTTTCACAATGAATGAATTGATTACTGTATGTGGGAAAAACATAAATAGATAATATAAAATTCTTTGATAAGCCCCTTTAGGAGGCTTATTAAATAAATATTGTATGTTCACCATTGCTGGAATCTTTTTAATGTTACTTATTTCTCCTTCTGTCTTATACATAATAAAAAGAGTAACATCAAAAATAGAATAATCGATCCCGTTCAATGTATTTACAATAACTTTTTCTACTCCACCAATTGACATCACATCTGTGACTAACAAAAGCTTTTTTTTTTCAATAAAAACTTCCTCCCTATATTCATTCAGAAGCATTAAATTGTTTTCATTGTTAACGGTTGGCGATTCTCATTTTTCTCAGATAATACTGCATCAAGATCTACTCTTCTAAATACTTCGAGCATTCCGCCCCTAGTAGCATTATAAATTTTTATATGATTACGTTCGGCATATTTCTTCGCTTCTTTGTATGCGCTAATCATTTTTTCACCAGCTGATAAAAAGGTAGGATCTACAAGACCGTATTCTTTGAAATGATGGTTCATATTACTAGAGTAGTTGCAATCAGCTCCAAGTAAATAAATTTCTTTAAAACCCATATATACTGCTATTTGAATGAGGGAGTATGTAATGGAGTACCCATCATATACTACAGCAAAGGCATCATCGCTAAATTTTGTGTTATATTTTTGGTGATTCATATTATGGTTCAGCAAATTCAGTGGAAAAATAAAATGATTATCTGAAATATATTTATGATTTAAAATTACATCACCTATGAATGTACATTCGACATCTAATTTTTCTATATATTTCTCAAGCTTATTAAATACACTTATATCCTGAATACCATAATATGTTGGTCTCCAATCCGTTTCATCGAAAGCTAAACAGATTGAATTCATGCTAAAGGTAACTTCATTGTCTAATTTTTCCAAATCTTCAATTGACAAACTCGGGCCTGTTGCTACAATAAAGCACCTCTCACCTTTATGCTTATTTTTTATATTTCTTAGCTTTTCATACCGACTGTTTCTATTAATATGTTTTACTCTTAAAAACTTATTAAAATTGAAACTAATAGTATCAATAACATAGGGATTGATAAAGTACTGTAACTTTCTTATTTGTTTAAGGAAATAGTATGTAAATTTATACCTTTTCAAAACCTCTTTTATTGTCATACTTCCTACCTCATTTTCAAATGTTGGTTGACTTATAAAATTCTTTTACTATTGGTAATGTTCTGCTCTTAGGGAGTTGATAATGCTCATTAATTTCTGTTTCGAGTTCCGACATATCAGCTTGCCGAATTGCCTCCCCTTGTAAGAAGAACTGTTCAACATCTTGCGAATGATGTGAAGCTAACATTTTTCTTTTTATTATTCGTTCTTCTTCTGAAATATCTATTTTTATTTCTTTAAACTTAGTTGAAAGAGAGGGCAAAAACTTTATGTCTAGAGTCCCTAAAGGCTGTTCTAGGTTGTATTCGGCCCATTCAAACACATTAAAAAAGCCAATTTTATTACATACAGATTTAACAACCAAACTTGTCATATCATGATCGCCATGGCCACCTTCAATGCAATGAACATATATACGTCCCGGATTCAATCTTTGTATGAGTGCATGAATATCCACAGAAATATTTTTCAAATACCGTTGTGTGCCTCCATCAGGATAACCAAGACAAATTATGTTTTCTTTTGGAATATTTATTAGTGATAAAGCTTGGGCTGCCTCAAAGTATCTTATTTCGGACTTCTTTGTTGATTCATTGACTTTAAGTTTCCAACTTTCGCCATCCCTACCAGTTCCATTTGTGACAAAAATTACTTTTATGTTTTCACCATTCAAACTATGCCGATATAAAGTAGTACCTAGACCTAATACGTCATCATCAGGATGGGCTGCAAAGACGAGTACATCTGTATGATTGTTATGATCATTAAGCGGAAGTTTACGTCCCAACATTTTATATGGATATCTATATAATCCCCTGATATATTCTATCATCTTGATGATATTTTCATTTCCATGTATTTTTTGTTTCAATTTAAAAATAAGCCTTTTAAACAGCAACAAATTCACTCACCTTTTTATAATATTGAGATCGAAGTGTTAGCCGACACTTTCAAATAATTTTTTTATTTCATAAGTAGTGTTAACATTAGTTCTTTTTAGGTTGTTTTTAAACTTTGTACATAAACTTGGATTACTAATAAGGGTAATGAGAGCTGAATAAATTTCATTTTCATCGAATTTTTTAATTAGTCCATTATGTCCGCTCTCTATCTGTTCTCTAGCACCAACAAAATCTGTTGTTACAATCGGTTTATTGAACGCTCTTGCCTCGGCCAATGAGATACAATACCCTTCATGTCGAGAAGGCTGGACATAGACATCACATTGTTTTATATAGTTATAAGGATTTTTCTTTGTTCCTAACAGGATCAAGTGTTCCTCTAAACCAAATGTCTTTATCAAATTTTCGAGTACCGGCCGACTTTCACCTTCTCCAATACAATACCATCTAATATTGATTCCTTTTGATCTTAACTTCATGAGTATACTTGGTATAATGTCTTGCCCTTTCTCATAACTTAATCTTCCTACAGTTAAAATACGGATACCATCGTATTGGTCATTGAAACCTTCATCTTTTTCTGCCATTTTAGCTAGTTGTTCCTTATCAAGGATATTGTAAAATACAGATGTTTTATCTTTTAGATTAGGAAAAAGATTATTGAACTTGTTCATGGCGTATTCTGAAACACAAAATATTTTATCGTACTTCTCATAATATTCTTTATAATCCTTTAGTTCCTTTACCCACTGGGAAACGTCACAGTGTATCCAAGCAATCTTTGTTTTAGCTCTTAAATGTTTCATCACAAATACTACTGGAAAAGATGCTGGTGCTTGGTAAGCAATTGCTAAGTCATATTCTGATTCAATCTTTGGAATAATTTTAGAGTGATAAAAATCTTGGTTATATGCGCCTTCAGCCATTCTAGCTCGAAGCGTATACCAACCTATTTTAAAAGCGCGAATAAATTTACCACTCTTTGTATAATTCCATATCTTTTCTATTCTAGATTTTTCATAACCATATAAACAATCGACCTTTATATGATCTGGAATCTCATCTTCAAGCTCGCCACCAGTCCCCATCACTAAGACTGTTACATCATACTTTTCTTTTGGTATAGATTTCAGCATTGAAATCAATGACTTTTCTATACCTCCCATAACCATTCTTCTAGTTACAATAACTATTTTTTTCATTTAGTAAAAACCCCCTTTCTTACATGGCTGACCGTCCCAACTTTTTTTCGACTGCTATGAGTCTACCGTTATTAATTTTGAATACAGTATCACAATTTTCAATTGTACTTAGTCTATGCGCGATAATAATCAGCGTCTTTTCCCCTTTTAAGCCATCAATGGCCTTCATAATTTCTTTTTCTGTTTCATTATCTAGTGCTGATGTTGCTTCATCCATAAATAGTATTTCCGGATTATGGTACAAAGCCCGAGCAATTCCAATGCGTTGGCGTTGCCCCCCAGAAAGCCTCACTCCCCGTTCTCCCACTGAAGTGTCTAATTTATTGGGGAGGGCTTCAACAAATTCCTTCAATTGTGCCTGATCTAGGGCTCTCCAAACTTCTTGGTCGTCGATCTGTTCACCATCCATCCCAAATGCAACATTCCCCCGGATTGAATCATCAGATAGAAATATAGATTGAGGGATATAACCAATTTTCTGTTGCCATAAAGATTTTAAATTATTTAAATTTTCTCCATCTACAAGGACGCTGCCTTTATCCGGACGAAACAATCCAAGGATAATATCAACAAGGGTTGTTTTTCCAGCACCGGATTCGCCAATAAATGCAACCGATTGGCCAATTGGAATCGTTAAAGAAATATCCTTTATTGAATATTCCTTTTGATTTGAATAACGAAAAGAGACTTCGCTTAAATCTATTGAATCATTAAAATATTTCCCCTCCTTATTAGATAATAATTCAATACCATTAGTAGGATTACTATTTGAATACTCCTCTTTATTCATAAACAAATCCTCATAAATAACGGCTAATGCGGGTTGACTATACCGTATAGTTGTTATCATTGCCATAATTCGATTGATCGAAGGCATAAGTCGAAATGCTGCCATAGCAAAGAGGGCCATTGTCGATACAATTTGAGATGTATTTGTACCTTGAAAAATAATAATTAGCATAGTGATAAGGACAATAGATACTAATAAAGTTTCAATAAAAAGTCTAGGTGTTTGATCTAACATCATCATATAACGACTATTATTTGCGCTAATTTGACTTTGTTTTGTATATGCATTAACAAAGAAGTTTTCTTTTCCCGATACTTTTACTTCTTTGCTTGCTCCCAAACCCTGATTAACCCATTTAATCATCAATCCACTTACTTTGTGTTGCTCTTTTCCTAACGCATTCATTTTTTTGCGAAAAACTTTAAAGAATAAAAAAACACTTCCACCTAATAAGATAGAAGCTGTTACTGTCGCTACCGGAGCCGTTACTAATAACATAGATAAAATACAAATGACCACAAATAATTCTGTTAATAACTGAAATCCAGACATCATTATTCCTTGCAAAACCCTTGGTACTTCTCCATTTACATTTCTAAGTAAATTTGCTGTATTCCTTTGTAAATGAAATGTATATGGTTTTGTTAAGTATTCTTCAAACAATCTTCGCGATAGTGTTACTTGTTGATTTAAAATTATTCTGTTTTGTGTGTATAGATATAGAAGAATATATAAATTCTTTATGACAAATACCATTAGTAACAATATGACCGAAAAGATCATAAATGAAGTGGTTGATTGAAAATTAAACAACTCGAATACATAAGCCAAAGCTGCTTGTTCTTTTATGGCTTCTGGATTAGTTACAATGCCGACAAGAGGAACAATTAATCCTATTCCCAATGTTTCAAACAACGCTGCAATTATCATCATGAAAAATAATAATAATAACTTTTTCTTCTCTCTTTTGTTAAATAGAACAAGCAATTTTTTGATATTTCCGCTCAAATCTTTCACACCTTCTCTCTTTTTAACTCGCTTCAAAATAATATACTTAACAATAGACAATTCATACTTTTCTTCTCCCTAATACTAGATTAATAACGCGATTATATAATAACGGGTGAATCTTCGCGGCAATCAGCAGAATTTTAACTGTCTTCGGATATTCAAGCAGTCTTATTGTTTTATTAAAATTTATGTTTAAAATTTCTATCACGCTATAATATTCATTTTTATATTTGTGAAAGTCCCCATTAAGAGATATCAAATTCAAAATAATCATCGCGTGATTAGCAAGTTTTAATATTACCAGTTGGGATAACTGTGGATAATTCACTTTTATTAACTGATGCATCTCGTTATATATTAATACGGCATCAATTCTTAAGTTTTTAATAGCCAAATCCATGATACTGTTTTCACGTTTAATATAGTGATATTTTGGTAATCCTATGCTGCAGACACGTTGACTTTTATGAATCACTTTATATGTGAATGCTGTATCTTCATATATCCTTCCCACAGGAAATCTTATATCATTCAATAGATTTCGCTTAATTAATTTTGTCCATACAACTTCATCATATAGTTCACCTTTAAGTATTTCCTTCATTGCTTCGTTTCTATCATGTATTGTTAATGGATGCGTACCATTAATAACTGTTTTATCAGTAAAATAGATAGTACTAGTACAGCTTGATATTTCACAATCATTTTCAGTACACATATTGTAGAGTAGTTCATACATATCCGGTTCAATCCAATCGTCACTATCGACAAAACCAATATAATCTCCTTGAGCAATTTCTAAACCGGCATTCCTTGCATCTGCTAGTCCTCCATTTTCTTTATGAATAACTTTAATTCTTGCATCTCTTTTTGCATATTCATCACAAATTTCTCCACAACAATCTGGAGATCCATCATTTACAAGGATTAACTCAAATTCTTTAAAGGTCTGGGCAAGTATGGAATTAATACATTTATGAATATATTGCTCCACCTTATAAACTGGAACAATAATACTTATTTTCGGTGCCATTATTCCAATCCTTTCAACTAATATAAGTAAGAAACTTTTGTATTTCATCTGTACTTTCGTAAGTTTTATGCTCTAATGCCTTGCTTAGTTTTTCCCTTTCACGTTTATGATCTATAATATATTTAATTTTGCTGTATAATTCTTCTTCATTAGATACTATAATTCCAGTTACATCATTTTCAATTTGTTCATATGCACCTATGAAATTCGAAGTAACAATGGGCTTTTTTAAATATTTTGCTTCTGCTAATGTAATACAATATCCCTCATGCCTAGATGTTTGCACATAAATATCAGCTTGGAAGATATAAGGATATGGGTTTGTCTTTGCTCCCAAAAGAACGAAATCATTTTTTAAGCCATACATATGGATTAATTGTTCATATTCTTTTCTTTCATTTCCTTCACCGATACAGTACCATCTAACTTCATAGCCTTCATCACGTAATCGAGATAAAACTTTAATTGCCATATCTTGACCTTTTTCCTTTGAAAGCCTACCTACAGTTACAATCTTTAGACCCCTGTAATCATCATCAAATTTTATCGGTACTTGTGACATTTCTTTTATTAAATCTTTTGGAATAATATTCATAAACACTTCAGTCTTTTTGGCTAGAGATGGTACTTTGTCTATGAGGTTGTTCTTTGCCTGTTTTGACACTACAAATACTTTTTCAAAACTTCGGTATAGTTTTTTATATAATTTTTCATTGATCCTATGTTTAGAAACATCAAAGTGAACCCAAGATATTTTCTTATGGGCAGTTACCTTATATGCTATATAATAATCGATAATATCTGTAGGTCCTTGATATGAGATTGCAATGTCATATTTATTGGGATTGTTAGGTATACTTTTTAACACATTTTGATAATAAAAATGTCTATTGTTGAAATACTTGGATATAAAATACGCATTAATAAAAGAAGGTATTTTTAGAAACTGTTTATTATATAGGAAATTTTTAACCGTTTGTTGAGGTGGCTGCATAATTATTGGCTTTACATCGCTAAACCAGTTGGATTCTTCAATCTTCACCCAATTTGGGATACTTTCCAAAAATCCGCCTTTTTTTTCTAATAAAATAAGGGTGATATCATATTTATCTTTTGGAATAGCTGACAGTAGGGAGAGTAATGATTTTTCAACCCCACCAATATTCATGTTAGTAACCATAAATAGAATTTTCTTCTTCATCTTATTCACCTCAGCCCCCAGACATTAAGTTTTTAATTTAAATTAATGTAAAAAGCTCGAGCTGCTTAAAGGCATTACCCTGAGTTTTTTAAAAACTATTCGCTATTTTTAACAGCTTATCCATCTCCAATGCGTTACCTACTATTTCCCTTTGTAGATTTATCTTTATTTTCTGTCTTAATTTATCATCATTCAATAATCGGATGATTGCGTTGTACATTTGATGCTCATCAAAACCAACCAAAATACCCGTTTCTTCGTCCAATAATTGTTCAGCCGCGCCAGTGAAATTTGTGCTAATAATCGGATTACTAAAGCACCTTGCTTCAGCCAAAGTGATACAATATCCCTCATGACGAGATGGCTGAACATAAATGTCACAATGCTTCATAAACGGATACGGATTGGAGTTGACCCCTAAAAGTTTAAAATCATTCCCAAGGTTATACGAATTAATAAGTTGTTCGTACTCATATCTGGCCGTGCCATCACCAACACAGTACCATCTAACATTAAATCCATTTTTTTTAAGTTTAGCTAACACAGGAATGGTTAAATCCTGCCCCTTCTCCTTACTTAATCGTCCGACAGTTAAAATACGAACTCCGCCAAACTGATCTTCAAAACCTACTCCCTTTTCCGCCATTTCCTCTACTAACTCTGGTGATACAATATTTGTAAATTCATCAATTTTGTCGTTTAATTTTGGTAACATACGAGCCAGCTTATTTTTCCCCTCTTTTGATACTACAAAAATCTGATCGAATTTCTTGTAAAGTTTAGCTGCAAAATACTTATTAAAACCTATTTTTGTAACATCGAAATGAATCCACTGGATTTTCCTTTTTGCCTTTGTTTTATGAGCAATAAAATAGCTTATGAAGTCCATAGGACCGGCATAAGCTACTGCTATATCGTATTCATTTTTGTCTAATGGATATTCTCTCAAAACATATTTATAAAAAAGACTTCTTTCTTTTGTAATTTTAGAAATAAAGCACAAAAATGTCATTATGACAGCTTTTATGATTTTCCGTTTTTTTAGGAAATCTAGTGCAGTTACATGTAAAGGTCCTTTTAGGATTTCTTTTATGTTGTGATAGCCCTTGAAATACTTGACCTTTATGCCACTAGGGATGGAATCCAGGAAGCCACCATACTCTTCTAACATTAAAATTGTTATGTCAAACTTATCTTTTGGAATCTCTGATATCATATTAAGTAATGCTTTTTCAGTTCCACCCACATTCATATTAATCAGCATAAAGAGTATACTTTTCTTTTTAGGCATATTCACTTTCTTCCTATCCTATTAATTGATAGAACTTATTGATTTCTTCAACATTCCCTTTTTTCTCAGCGTGCAAGTATTCAATAATTTCATCCCTTAATTCAACATCATTTATTAATTGTAAGATTCCCTCACACACCGCCCCAGCTTCCATATCTACAACAAGCCCATTCTTTCCTTCGACCATTTGATTATAAACTGCATCAAACCTTGTGGCCACTACTGGTATATTAAGCATGCGGGCCTCCGCGATTGCTAGTCCAAACCCCTCAAACCTTGATGTCTGAACATAAATATCAGAGTTTTTGATAAATGGATACGGGTTTGCTTTAATGCCCAATAAGATAAAATTTTCACATAGATTATTTTCTTTAATATATTTTTCAATTTTTTCTTTTAAAGGACCTTTCCCCAATGCGTACCATCTAAAATTAATGCCTTTTTCTTTAAGAATTTTACACGCCTCTAAAGCTATATCATAGCCTTTACCTTCATCAAATCTGCCAATAGTTAAAAGTCTAATTCCATTAAAACTATCATCGTAGCTCTGTCCGACATTAGCCATCTTAGAGATAAAATCAGGATTATTAATGTCGTATATAATATCTGTTTTCATTGTATAAATAGGAAATGTCTCTAAAAAAATCTCTTGAGCTGATTGGGATACTGTTATTATCTTATTATATTGATCATAATATTTTTTTTGGAACTTCTTTTCTTGTTCATTTAATTTGTAACTAGTATTCACCCATGCAATTTTTATCTTTGATTTTACTTTTTCAGCAACAAAAAAAGTTGGAACACCTTGTGCATAGCTTATTGCAATATCGTATACTTTTGGATTGCTTTCAATTACATTAGAAACACTTTCCCAAAAAATTCTAGCAATTTGTGAATTCCCATAGCCTTTCCGACGAATACGAATAGAGTAATTAAGTCTTGCAAATAACATTCTTAAATTAAAGCCCTTTATAGAATAGACGAAAGCTTTATTAACATTTAATGTAGTGAACATTGTGTATTTTAAGGGTCTTAAAATATTTACTTCCTTAGGAACAAATTCTTCAAATACCCCACCATGACCAAACATCATAAGGTCTACAGAATACCTTGAATAATCCAAAAATGATAACAAAGTAACTAAACTCTTTTCAGCTCCACCGCTATCTAATGAGTCTATAACGAATAATAATTTTTTTTTCACTTCCTAGTCACCCACAATTAACTAACATTTTATTAGTTTATATATCATAATTTTCTAACTTACTTTTTGATTGCCTTCGTACCTATTTACCTCCATCCCGCTTTTTTTGCCACTTAATAAATTCAAGCAATGTTTTATATTCTTGAATTTGATCTTTTTCAACACCGGAATCTTTTAGTTCATGAACAAAATCAACCCATTCTTCATCAAGCGGTTGTGGCTGAGTTTCTGAATTTGCGTCCGAAATTAATAGTGCTTTCATTTCCACCCCTAAAACTAATGCGATTTTTTCCACTACATTAATGGAAGGATTTTTATTGACGTTCCTTTCGATATTGCTCAAATAAGATTTGGCTATACCTGCTCGATCTGCCAGCTCAGTTAATGTAAAACCTCTTCTCTTTCTTATCTCATATATATTTTTCCCTATCATTCCTTTATACCTCTTTTTCCTTATTGGATGATCCTATAAGCTTTTGGCTTTAATGCATGCTTCATGCAATCAACCACTCTCATCATCTCTTCTTCAGAAATATTTGAGCCAGAAGGTAAGCATAATCCATTTGTAAATAACTGTTCCGACACATTATGAAGGTCACTATGAGGATAGTATTTTGTTCCTTCGAATAAGGGCTGCAAATGCAAAGGTTTCCACACTGGGCGCGCTTCGATATTTTCTTCAGCTAACAATTGAATTAATTCATAAGGAGAAATTCCCGCACCTTTCTGATCTATTGTTAAAGTTGTAAGCCAACGATTTGACATAGTATTTTCTAACTCAGGCATAAAGTGAATGTCGGGTAGATCTGATAATTCTCTGTAATACTTAGAAAATATTATTCGTCTAGCAAGCACTCTTTCCTCCAGTATTTCAAGTTGCCCTCTCCCAATCCCAGCTAAAATATTGCTCATCCGATAATTAAACCCTCGCTCACTGTGTTGATAATGAGGGGCTGGATCTCTTGATTGAGTAGCTAAAAAGCGCGCCTTATTTAATGCTTTTACATCATCGGAGACAAGCATGCCGCCACCGGAAGTGGTGATGATTTTATTTCCGTTAAATGAAAAAACTCCAAATTTCCCGAAGGAACCACTAGGCTTTCTTTTATATGTGGAACCAAGTGATTCTGCCGCATCCTCAATAATAGGTACATCATATCGGTTACATATAGATAGAATTTCATCCATCTTTGCACTTTGTCCGTATAAATTGACAACAATCACAGCTTTTGGCAACTTTCCTGAACGTGAAGCGTCTTGGAATGCCCTTTCTAGTGCTTCTGGTGACATATTCCAAGTTTCAGGTTCAGAATCAATAAAAACTGGCTCTGCACCTTGATAAAGGATTGGATTGGCACTTGCAACAAATGTAAGGGTAGAACAAAATATGGAATCTCCTTTTTTCACATCTAATAAAGAAAGGGCCAAATGAATGGCTGCAGTTCCTGAGCTTACGGCAACAGCCCCACCCACACCTATATAACGGGCTATTTCATTTTCAAATGCATCTACATTGGGTCCAAGCGGCGCGATCCAATTCGTATCAATTGCTGCTTGAATATATTTGATTTCATGACCAGACAAATGTGGTGGCGAAAGATAAATTCTACTTTTATTTTTTGTTTGAATCATTTATACACCCTCAATCATTTGTTTATTCTTCACCCTAGCTGGAACACCTACAGCAGTGCTATTAGAGGGTATACGATCGATAACAGTTGCTCCTGCACCAATGACCGACCATTCTCCAATTGTTACAGACGGAATAATTGTAGCTCCCGCCCCAACATGTACCCCATCCTCAATTTTAACTGTCCCTGTAAGTGTGGCATTTGGAGAAATATGAACAAAACTTCCAAGTTGATTATCATGCTCGATAACTGAACCAGTATTAATAATTGTATGATCACCGATTTGAGTATCCGAATTAATCACGGTATGAGCCATAATAACCGACCCATAACCGATTTTTGCGCTTGGACTTACACTTGCTGTGGAATGAATGAGTGTAATATAGCTTTCATTTGGAAGTTTCACCTTGTTGGCAATCAATCTCCGAATCTTATTATTCCCAATTGCGATGATGAATTTTACATCTTTATCAATATTGATTAGCGATTCTACTGATGAAATTGGTCCATAAAAAGTATCCTCCTTCATTGATAATTCTTTGTATTTATCATCTAAATAAGCAATAATTTGAAAATTACAGTTCAATGAAATAAGATCCTGAATGACTTTACTATGACCACCTTGACCGAGGATCGCTATTTTCACCCATGTCCCTCCTTCACAGTAGACTTTGAGCCTATAAAACTTTCCATTGTCGCATTCCCAGGTTGATTAACTCCTTCCGAATGAAGGACCTTTATTATCGTGAAAAATAAGATTTTCAGATCTAGTAATAAGGAATAGTTATTCACGTACCATACATCGAATTTAAATTTCTCTTCCCAACTAATCGCATTCCGCCCATTCACCTGTGCCCATCCTGTTATTCCAGGTTTCACTAGGTGACGCTTTGCTTGTTCCGGCGTGTATAAAGGTAAATACTCCATTAAAAGTGGTCGAGGTCCCACTAAACTGAGCTCCCCTTTTAAGACATTAATGAGTTGTGGAAGCTCATCCAGACTATACTTTCGTAAGAATTTCCCGAAAGAGGTTATTCTAGCGCTGTCTGGAAGTAGGTTTCCATTACAATCCTTTTCATCAGTCATCGTGCGAAATTTATATAAATAAAATGGCCTTCCGTGTAATCCCGGACGTTTTTGCTTAAATAGGATGGGTTTTCCTAATTTCACTTTAACTAACAGTCCAATTAATAAAATAATCGGTGAAAATATAATTAGTAATAACGCCGAGCAAATAAAATCTAAGAGTCTTTTCACTTAAGGCTCCAGCTCCTAGGTTAATAGTTTGGTTAATTTGACATAGCAAGCAGTGTCATCAGTTTATTTTCTATATCCTTTAGTATGTCTTCTGCTTGTATGAATTCTGATTCTTGTCCTTTCATATATATGTCTTCTAACAATTCCTTGAACTGTTGATCGGATAATTTTTCAGAGATACTCATTTATTCATCGTCCTTTACGTGATCATAAGGAAATCCCCGCTGTATTAATTAAGCGAGGATTTTCGTTATGTAATAATATTTTTTGTTCATATCCATTCGGGTTATTGGATTGCCATCTCCACGAATCTGCACACATTTCTTCAAGCCCTTTTTCTGCAGTCCATCCAAGTTCTTGTTTGGCTTTAGTAGGGTCTGCATAGCAAACTGCTATGTCTCCGGGCCTCGGACTCACTATTTTAAAAGGTATTGTTACAGACGATGCTTTCCCAAAAGCTGCAATCACCTCCAGGACACTATATCCTTTACCAGTCCCAAGGTTATACGGTTCAACACCGGTTTTTCCGATTACATTTTCTAGTGCTTTCAAATGACCTTTTGCAAGATCGACTACATGGATATAATCTCTTATACCAGTTCCATCTATAGTTGGATAACCATTTCCATATACATTAAGCTCTTTTAGTTTTCCAATCGCCACTTGTGTAATATAAGGCATCAAATTATTGGGAATCCCATTTGGCGCTTCACCAATCAGTCCGCTTTCATGAGCACCGATGGGATTAAAATATCTTAAAAGCGCAATACTCCAGCTAGGATCTGAACCATAAAGATCAGCTAACATTTCTTCGATCATCCGTTTTGTTCGCCCGTATGGATTCATTGCTCTTAATTCAGAGTCTTCACTAATTGGAATGTACTCGGGCGTTCCATAAACTGTCGCAGACGAGCTAAAAACCAGATTTTTAACATGATGCTTCTTCATTAAGTTACATAATTTTAGCGTGCCAATAATATTTTGTTCATAGTACAGAAGAGGTGTTTGAACTGATTCTCCAACGGCTTTTAATCCGGCAAAATGAATGACGGCATCTATTGTATTTTCAATAAACACTTTTTCCAAACTCTTCTTATTCAATAAATCAACATTATAAACTTTAATGTCTCTACCCGTAATCTCACTCACACGCTTTAGTGATTCTGGTTTACTATTGATATAATTGTCAACCACTACAATTTCATAACCTGCATTTAACAATTCGATACATGTATGGCTGCCGATATAGCCGGCGCCTCCAGTAATGAGTATAGCCATTTTTATCTACCTCCCTTACTTTTAATTATGCTTCGATTAACTCATATAATTTTTCCACTTCGTATTCGTTTCCATAATTCTTTTTGCGGATATTTGTGATGATACTTTCCTTTAACTTTTTATCATCTATTAACCGGCTTATCCCTTTTACAATTCCATCAATAGTAAGCGATGTGATTAATGCATCATATTCATCTCGTGCTTGGCTTTTTGCGGTAGGAAAATTGGTGATTACGACTGGTTTCCCTAGAATCTGCGCTTCACGGATAGTAACAGCCTTCCCTTCATACCTAGATGGCTGCACATAAATATCACATGCTTTTATGTACGGATAAGGATTAACCTTCTTACCTAATAAAATGAAACGATTTTTAAGTTCTAAATCATTAATCAATCTAAGAAGCTCATCTTCAAGGGGACCATACCCGACTACGTACCACTCCACATCATATCCTTTATCAATCAATTCCTTACAAGCTTTTACAGCATAATCCAAACCTTTTGCATGTGAAAGTCGTCCCACTGTAACTAATATTTTTTTTCCAGATGTTTTCTTTATTTCTTCAGGAATCTCTTTATTAGCTTGGTCTCTAATAAATTCAGGAGAAAGAATATTCTCAATGACAGAGGTTTTATCTTTGTAGTCGGGGAAAACATTCAGAAATGTTTTTGAACACTCTTCCGACACAGCCACAATTTTATCTAACTTATTCCACATTCGACATTCCACTTTTTTATTTACATAAATGTTTGAGTAATCCGTATGGATCCAACCGATTCTTTTCTTAGCTTTTACTTTTCCCCCTATAAAGTTATGTGGCCATAGGAATCCTATAGCCACATCATATTCTTTATTTAGTTTTGGCAGAAATGGATTTGTCATTTCCCATCCATACTGTATTGTCAAATATCCCGGTTCATCAACTTTTTTTACCTTTCCATGAAAGGAACTAAATGATTTTGCTACTAACCTAGACATAGCGATCGGAAAATATCCTTCCTTCGCTATTTGTTGGATCGACTTTCTGAATGTAGTATATTGAGGAACTTCGGCCAATAGGTGGGGACCTGAAGGCAGAAACGAAAGAAACTCTCCCTCGTGTTTAAAAAGCATTAGGTCTACCTCATACTTGTTATAGTCTATTTGATTTAACAAGCCAATTAAACTACGTTCTACACCACCTATTGCCAAATCAAAAGAAGAGATTAAGATTTTTTTCTTCAATATGTCATACCTCCATCTTTTGTCTGGCTCAGTATGCCATATAATCTCAGCCAATCATTCAAACTTTCTTGGATACTAAACCCTAAATTAGAGATATTTTTAATAATCGATTGCTTGTTTGGTCGATCCATTACAATTGCCGCATTAATGTGATCACACCATTTGTCCATGTCATCCTCAAGATCGATGTATGTCACTAATCCTAAACCCATATCCGTACTATTAGTTACAAAAGTTGAAGCGATACAGGGAGTCCCTGAGCTTTGTGCTTCTAACATGACAATACCGAAGCCTTCAAATAAAGAAGGGAAGAGAAAAATATCAAAGGCATTCATTAGTCTTGCTATGTCAGAGCGTATTCCTAAAAATCTGATATGCTCAAGCAATCCAAGTTTCTTTGCTTCCTTTTCAATCGTGCCTCTTAGGGGGCCTTCACCGATTAAAATGGCGACAAAGCTTGGATCTTCTTCTACCAGTGTTTTCAAAACCTTTAAAATGAACATTTGATTCTTTGATTCGGAAAATCGCCCGACATGACCAATGATTTTTACATCCTCTTCCAAATGAAGTTCTTTTAAAACACTATTTCTACTATCTGGATCAATATCGATATATTTACTAATATCTATCCCGTTATTTAGTATTTGCACTCGATTATTTCTTCTTTTGCCGAATAGGAACTCAGCCGCTTCCTCACTACAACTGCAAAACTTTGTCGCGGAAAACTTAATCAATCCTTGTAGTGTTTTCAACATGACTATTTCTTTCAAACTATTTCTCTTCAACCAATTATTACTATGCGAGTGACAAATTCTATTTTCTATTCCACAAATCTTTGCTGCTAATGCCGGAAACCCACTTTGGTAATCAGTATGTGCATGAATCGCTATATAATTATTTGCAGACATCACATCGATTAAACTTTTTATATATTTAATAGGTCCCGTTGTTCCAAGACTAGGGATGCTGTATATTTCCCCCCCCATAGATTTAATTTCATCATCATATGAGGAGTCTTCCTTGTCCTGACTATGAATAATAAAATCAAACTGGACTTTCGTGCGGTCTATATTTCTGTAAATATTCATGATGAGCGTTTCAGCTCCACCTCGCCCCATAGAACTTACGATGTGCAAGACTCTTTTAGGATGTTCCATCTACTCCTTCCTTTCGATTAAAATAGCCTATCCAAAAAAATTACTTTCATAAATGATATTTAAACTCATAACATTTTCATAAAAGTAATAGAGTAAGTAGCAAATCAATAATGCATAATAAACCAACCTTTGATATTTAATACTAAAAAGCTTTACAATCCAAGAAATTAGGATTAATTGATACAAACTAAAATAAATTGAAAACCTTGCAAAAATCCAATTTTGTGTCGAAACCATCATGAACACAAAACCGATTAGAGACATATTAACGATAATGTCACTGCTAGGAAATATCTCTCTAAGTTTCTCCCTGCCGAGGTAGGCAATTATAAGAGGCGCAGCATTTACTGCAACCCTAAATACATTTGCCCCACCTTCCTTAAAATTAGAGTAATGACCGTATTGAGTATCTTCTATTACAGTAAATAAAATGGCGGAAAATTGATTATAGCCGACGACAATTACTAAAGCGAAGAACAGAACTATATACGTTGCATTAGACCATGCTTTATATCTAACTAAGAAATAGATAGGTATAAGTATCAATGTACTTTGATGAAATGTTGAAGACAGAAGAACAATTAAGAAATACTTGAGCCAATTCCCATTGATTAAATACTTTGTCGCCGTAAAAATGATGGCTGCAGCTAGCACTTGCCTTATGCCATTCATTGAAACCAAAAATAAGCCACCCGTAATGTAAACATACACGCTTAACTCAAAGATCCGTGAATATTTATATAGTACGGAAATAATCAGAACATTAGTGATTAAAGCTGTTGTAAAAATCATTATTTGAGGATCGTCTGAGTATTTCTTTAACAGCATTTGAAGAATCCCAAAACCAATATCTTTCTGAGAGGTTATAAACTCCCATGTAAAATCATTTATCACATAAATACGTGCATAAAAAAAAGTGTCTCCTATACCAGATCTAAGACCCGATATAAACACTAATGATAATAGCGCACCTAATACTAAGATTTTATTCGGTTTTATTGGAGTAATTGCTCCTGTTGCCAGTACAGGTGTGGCGAAATACCTTGAAAAAAACGATAAAATAAAAACGATAGCGAGATTGATCCATAGAAAAGTCATTGGCCATTTCCTTTCAAGACAGATATTTCCCTCCGTCAAATAAAAGTCGGCTGCCTAGCCTTATCCCTGTGCAGTCCTTGTCTTTGTTGTAATATATATAAATAATAAGATGCCAAATGGGATTGCTAAAATTGTTAAGCCTTTGCTTGGGGTTTCTTTCAAAAACCTTTTATTATTTATTAGTAAGCTACTAGATACATAATGTATCGCTTGTCTAAATTTAAATGAACTATTTGCAAAGGGTAACTTCATTAATTCTTTTCGATAAAATGCAAAACCCTTCGGATTTTTTCTATATTGATTAAACATATTTAATGATGAACCATCTGGAAGATACTCTACACAACACAACACCTCGTTCATGAGTAGCATTTCGTATTGCTTATCTAACATATAATATTTGTATGCAAGACCTACATATTTTTCGTTACCGAAAATTGGATATGGATACTGCTTTGTTAATTCCGTTCGATATACGAGCTTTTTGTCACCTGTAACACCGTGCTTGCTATAGAGATTAAATAATGTAGAGCTTTTTAAATGGTGGGGTAATCTTGTACCTATCACTTGATTATTCGTGTATGAATCGAGTCCAATGATGCCACTCACTTTGTTGCTGCCGTGCTTTCTCCAAAAGTTATTGATCTTTTCTACAGCATCTTCTGGCATATAATCATCTGAGTCAATGCACACATTTAATTCAGTATCGATCAGTTCATACGCTTTGTTATGTGCTCCATGCATTCCTTTGTTTGCTTGCCAAATATATCTAATTTCAATCACATTTTCCCTAATCCATCCATCTACTAATTGTTTCGTACCATCGGTAGAACCGTCATCAATGATAAGCCAAATAAAGTCCTTACTCGTTTGGCGAAAAAGACTTCGATAGCAATGTTCTAGGCAATACGCTCGATTATATGTTGGAGTAAATACGGTTAACAATTTCATCTGTTCATTCACCCCGAGATCTTTAAATAAAAATCTTCAATATGATTGGCAGTGGCTGATATATCATATCCTTGCGCTACTAAAGAATCATTCACACTCGTTCTTAAAAACGGTGTTGAAGCAATGTTCCTTATCTTATTTACCCATTTTGCTTTGTCTTCTATGGATGCGTAATCAACTAAGTTCCTTCCAATATCAACTTCAGGCGAAATACGATCAGAGATGAGGCAAGGTAATCCCGCCCCTTGTGCCTCAATTAATGAAACGGGTAAACCTTCATGCAAAGATGGAAATACAAATATATCTAACCCTTGAAGGATACGGTTAATATCACTTCTTATCCCTAGAAACATCACCCTTTTTTCTAAATTTAAGTTCCGAACCTTTTCTTCAATATCTTTACGTAAAGGTCCATCACCAATTAATAAAAGAATCGAGTTATTGTTTTCTTTACATAAGTCCGCAAATACATCGATAAGAAAAGTATGATTTTTTTGCTCAGCAAACCTTCCAACATGCCCGAGAACAAAGGTGTTATCTGCTAGCTTTAATTCTTCTTTGAATTGTTTTCTTACTTTATTGGAAAAATTAAATGTATCAGGTTCAATCCCATTTTTTAAAATCTTGGCAGAGCTAGATTTCTCATTAAATAACCATTTTGCTGCATAATTTGAACAGGCAAAAAAATTTGTCGAGTTAGGGATGATTAACTTTCCTGTAAACCACTTATATGTTCTTGCAGCTATGCCCCCCTCACTTTGCGTATTATGACTATGTGATATTCGAATTGTAATTCCAGCTTTTTTAGCTGATCTAAGAACAAGTCCGCTCATCTTATCTATGTGTGAGTGAACGATTTTATAATTGTTATTTATAGAAAAAAAACGATCTAATTCTCGTATATATTTAAAATGCCCAACATCTGAGATATAAGGAATTCTATGCACTTTACCGCCCATTTTACTGATTTCATCATCAAAAACACCAGGCTTACATGTTAAGAAATCAAATTGAACCTTAGACTTATTAATATTCCGATATAAATTCATAATAAGTGTCTCGGCTCCACCTCGATTCATATTAACGACAACATGCAATATTCTTATTGGACTGCCCACTGAATTTCCTCCATCTGATCCATTACTTTTTTGTACATTTGTCTACTTTCTTCTAAAATTCTATCAACGCTATATTTCTCTTCTATTACAAATCGACTATGCAATCCAAATTGCTCTCTTAAATCTTTATTTACAGCAAGGTTAATAATCTTATTAGCAATTTCAATAGCTTCTTTTCCTACAAGAAATCCATTTTGGTTATTGAAGACGAGTTCCCGATGTCCTCTGTTATCAACTGCTACGATCGGCAATCCACAAGCCATCGCTTCCATGATGTTGACCGGTAATCCTTCCCGTAAACTTGAGGCAACAGCAATGTCACTCATTTTTAATAATGATTCGACATCTTGACGATAGCCCAGGAAGTCGACCATTTCTTCAACTCCTAGATTTTTTGCAAGTTGTTTGCAATGATCAATTAATGGACCATCCCCAGCTAATAAAAGTTTTGCAGTTGGTAGCTGCTCCTTAATGAAGGGCAATGCTTCGATAAGAATTTGTTGATTTTTATTCTTATTAAACTCAGCTGCATAAAACATCAAAAAAGTATCATTGGGATAATGATACTTTTTCCTTAGTGCAGATTTATCCTTTACTGGTGTAAATCGTTCTGTATTAACGCCAACTCCATGTACATGTTCTATTCGGGTTGCCTTAAAATGATGATTGACTGCCAGGCTAAAATCTTCTTCATTAATGGTTATTAAACAATCCGTATAGCGGGCTAGCACTTTTTCAATTGGATAATAAACAAGCCAATTTAAAAGCGGTGCACCTTTGCAAAAATGAAAGCCATGCGCCGTATAAATCACCTTTGTTTCATGATTTCTTGCCTTTCGGGCCGCTAATCGGGTTAAGACACCACCCATTGGTGTATGACAATGAATGATTTCATACCGATGATCATCGATAAGTGTTTTCAACACTTTATATGCACCTATGTTCTTTCTTTTGAAAGGAGATCGCTGAATCGGTATATCATACTTTTTATCAACAAAAGGAATGTCTAATTTACCAGCTGCAGCAAGATGAACTTCCCAGCCTTGATCCTTAAACCATTTTAAATAAGGTAAATGAAAGGCAGTAAAATGGAAATCAACAGTTGCACAAAACAACACCTTTTTCCTCATGGCCTCACCTTACTTGATCAATTGTCTATCAAGAACGGATGATAGATAATTGATCAGTTCTTTTCTTAATTCTTCCCGTTGTAAGGCAAACTCTATCGTCGTTTGAATAAATCCCATTTTCTCTCCCACGTCATGCCGAACCCCTTCAAAGTCATATGCGTAAACCGCTTCGAAAAGATTTAATGCAGCGATTGCATCCGTCAATTGAATTTCCCCGCCAGCCCCCGGTTCCTGTTTCTCCAGTATTTCAAAAATTCTAGGATTAAGGATATATCTTCCCATAATTGCTAGGTTAGAGGGCGCCTCAGTCAATATTGGCTTCTCAACTAGATGCTTGACACTATAAAAGCGCTCGCCAATTGTATGCCCATCAACAATTCCATATCTTGATACCTCATCATCAGCAACCGATTGAACCCCAAGTATGGAGGCATTATATCTTTCATATTGTTCAATCATTTGTCTTAAACAAGGTTTCTCAGCTTGAATTATGTCGTCTCCAAGCAGAACAGCAAATGGTTCATCTCCAATAAATTTCCGTGCACACCAGATGGCATGACCTAACCCTTTTGGCTCTTTTTGCCGAATATAGTGGATATCCACTAATTTGGAGGACTTTTGCACCTCATTTAAGAGATCAAACTTTCCTTTCTCTAATAAATTTTGTTCCAACTCAAAAGAATGATCGAAATGATCTTCAATCGCTCTTTTTCCTTTACCTGTCACAATGATAATATCTTCGATCCCTGACTCAATAGCTTCCTCTACTATGTATTGAATGGTGGGCTTATCGACGATTGGTAGCATTTCCTTTGGCATTGCTTTTGTTGCTGGCAAAAATCTTGTTCCTAAACCAGCTGCCGGGATTATTGCTTTCCTTATTTTCATATACTTCTTCCCCCTTAACCTGTAACTGATATTAATGGTAGTTTTGCTTTAACCTTATTGTTCGCCAAGTCAATAAGTGTTTCTCTTAATATCTCTTTATCTAAAGTAGAATAACTTCTAATAATTGAATCAATCTCATCGAGGAATAGCTTCGCCGTCTTCCCAATATAAATTTTCGGATATACTTGCTGATCTTGTACTTCATCTTCCTTTAATAATTCTTCAAATAGCTTTTCGCCAGGCCTCATTCCGGTAAATTCTATACCGATTTCTTCCACAGAATTACCCGATAATTTAATTAAATTCCTTGCCAAATCGACAATTTTTATTGGGTCACCCATATGTAACACAAAGATTTCTCCGCCTTTGGCTAATGCTCCAGCTTGGATGACTAGCCTTGAGGCTTCAGGGATGGTCATAAAATACCGGACCATTTCACGATGTGTCACTGTAACGGGTCCGCCTTTTTCGATTTGTTTTTTAAATAAGGGAATCACACTGCCTCGACTTCCCAAGACATTACCGAATCTGACAGCAACAAACCTGGTTTTGCTTTTTTGATCCATATTTTGAATAATCATTTCAGCAAGTCTTTTTGTTGCACCCATCACACTTGTTGGATTAACTGCTTTATCCGAAGAAATCATTACAAATGTTTCCACCCCATGCCAACTTGCTGCCTCTGCAACATTCCTCGTTCCAATGATGTTATTTTTAACAGCTTCTTCAGGGTTACGTTCCATTAATGGTACATGTTTATGAGCAGCCGCATGATAAACGACATGGGGTTGATATGTCCCCATCACTAACATCATTTTTTTCTCGTCCTTCACATCCGCAATTTCCGTTAAAAATTCAATAGTTGAATGTCCAAAGGTTTCTTTTAATTCTTGTTCAATCGAATAAATACTATTTTCGCCATGTCCTAATAACACTAGTTTTTGTGGATTAAACTTAGCTATTTGACGGCAGATTTCAGATCCAATTGATCCTCCCGCACCGGTTACTAATATCACTTTGTTCGTTACATATTCAGATATACTATCAATATCTAAATCAACCGGTTCCCTACCTAATAAATCCTCCACTTGAACATCACGAAATTGATTTACAGCAATTTTGCCGGTAACGAGATCCTCCAACAAAGGTAGGATTTGTGTTTTGGCTTTTGTTTTAGCGCATTCTTGAAAGATCGTGTTTAACTTCTTTTTACACAGTGATGGGATAGCGATAATAATATTCTCGATATTCAATTCCTGAACTGCCTTCTCAATTCGATTCACATCACCAACTACTGGAACCCCCATTATATCCAGATAATGTTTGTTTTTGTCGTCATCTATAAACGCAATCGGTAATAGTTCTGCATCATTATTTTTTAATAATTGCCTGGCCACCATCGTACCTGCAGAACCCGCCCCTATAATAAGTGTCCGTTTTTTGTTATCTGCTTTGTTCAAATAGTTATCACGATATATTCTCCAGCAAAACCTTGAAGCTCCAATGAACAACAGATGAAGCATCCAAGTAACAGCAAGGAGTCTGAAGTATATTTCATGAATCATCATTTGCTGGACGACACCTGCAGTTACTATAGATAAAGTGACGACTTTAAAAATAATGATTAGTTCTCCGATACTCGCATATTCCCATGCTTTTTTATAGATTTTAAAAATGAATGAAAATATATGATGACTTACAATGATGGAAATAGAGCTTAAAATAATTGGAAAGGTTATAACATTAAAGCTAGCGTTAACTAAAAAGCGCCCGAAGAAGATGGCGGTTAGTACAATACATGAATCCACAATAATGAATAAAGATAACCTTTGCTGGTAGGACATAAATTACTCCCCTTTAATTCTAGATTTGTGACCGAAAAATAAAGATCTTAATTAAAGAGTCTTTTGAAATAAGGAACCACAAAAAAGCCACGGCTAAAAACTCCATAATTAAGATCTTTATAAATGTCTAGCTCCAGCACCTAGCCCCTCGAGGTCAAAATGCCTTTCGCCAATAAAAGTCAAGAACGGACTTTATTGGCGAAAGGCATTTTTGCTTGTCGGGGCTGACCAAGGCGCTTTCGCTTTTATTAACATAGGGCATTTAACCCCCCCTCACATCACACTAACGACGACTCGCGTCTAAGGTCTTTTCAGGGACCCACAGCATGATCGAGTGCCTCCATTGATAATGGTAGGGAGACATCACCAGAAAGAACAAATCATTCTTAATAACGAACAAACGAGTAAAAAATATATGTTCGCACTTAACTATTTCTAGTTTTTTTCATTTAAAATAACACCTACAATTTGAGCCTTTGCATATTCTAGAACTTTTTTCGATTCAAATGCACTTTCAAGATCCGTTTTATTTTGCCTAACTACTAATACAACTCCATCACATAAGTTTGCGATAATTTTTGTATCAGTCACTTCAAGTAGTGATGTTGAATCAATTAGGACAAGGTCGTATAAAGAATTTACTTTTTTCAGTAATAGACTCATCATATGAGATCCTAACAGCTCAGCTGGATTGAATGGAATAGCTCCACTTGTTAAAAGGTCCAAGCTTCCAATATTTGATGGGCAAACAGCCTCTTCAAAGTTCACCTTTCCAGTTAGAACATCTGTTAGTCCGGTGGCATTGGACGTTTTGAATATATGATGAATACCTGGATCCCTTAAATTTCCATCAATAAGGAGGATTTTTTCCTTCTGCTGAGCCATTGATATTGCTATGTTAGCAGCTGTTGTTGATTTTCCTTCCCACTTGCCTGGAGAAGTTATTAAAAGAGTGTTGTTTTTTTTATCCCCATTTAGGAAACGAATATTCGTTCGAATTGTTCGGTATTGTTCCGATATGATAGAGTCAGGATTTGTATAGGTAACTAAATTTCTTTTTTTAGCAATGGATCGTTTTCTTTTATTTAATACCAATTGTCTCACCTCTAAGCTCCAGTTCGGTTTTCTTCTTTTTTCTTTTGTTGACATTCTTTTTATTCATTTTAGAAACACCGCCCAAAACTTGGATTCCCAACATCATTTCGATATCACGTTCTGATTTAATTGAATCATCCAAGGAATCAATTAAAAAGATTAGCCCCGTTCCCGCTATAATTCCAAAAATAAAAGCGATCAAAATAAATTTATTTGGATTGCTTTCGTTAATAGGAAATGGTTGTAGCTTAGCCTCTGATAATATGCGAATATCTTTATAAACAATAATCTTTGGAATATTCTTAGTAAATACATTGGCGGTCGAATTTGCTATCTCTACAGCTCTGTTCGGATCCGTATCGATAACACTTATCTTAACTACCTGGGACTCATCAACATTTGTGACATTGATTTGTCCTGCCAATGCTTCTGGTGATTCTTCTAGTCCAAGTTGTTCTATGACATTTTCTAAAACGGTCGTGTCCTTAATAATGACTTGAAGGGTCTTTCTATATTCCGAGTCCGCATCGATAATAATATTTGTTGAAGTTTCATATAACGGCGTTGTTTGATTGAGGTTACTATATACCCAACCAGCCGCAGTCGTTAATATGGTTATCACAAATACGATCCAAATACGCTTTTTTAACACCCTGTATAAATCCTTTAAATTAATTTCCTTTGCTATTCTTTTGTCTTCCCTATACTGTTGATTTAAATGATTCATAAAACCACCTTATTATTATGACTTGTAATTCTTAATAAAGAACAAAGTGACCAAAAAAAAGAAGTTTTATCATACCTTAGCCTTAATAAATATTTTCCCAATCGTTTTATAATTCATACTATATACCCACTATAATTCTTTATAAAGAACAAGTCAACATCTTTTTAAATCTTTTTTGTGCATAGCCCGGAAAATATTTTACAAGTATATTAGAATTCCCTTTTCTTAAATCAAAGCAATATATCCCCTTGTTCATCTTTATATTTAACAAAGTTAGGATAGAAATAAAGAACACCTCAATTAATTCATGAGATGCTCTTTACTATTAATGATTTCTTAAAGATTTACAGCTTCATAGCAATTCTTATGCAAAGCACCTATAGGGTATACGTTACTAAGCAAGTTTGCTAACTAACTTACTTTTAAAAACCTATAACAATTTTTCCCTTGCTCTTTTGCTTGATACATAGCCATATCAGCTTGTTTAATCAACATTTCCGCATCATGACCGTTTTGAGGATATAGAGCAATTCCTATACTGGTTGTTATTCGAATTTTTTTACCCGTTATAAAAATAGGTGTATTTAGGCGATCAATGATTCTCTGTGCTACTAATTTACAATCTTTTTCTGTCGCACCAGGTAGTAATATGGTAAATTCATCTCCAGCTAATCTTGCTACTATATCATTTTCTCTTACACATCCCTTTAAGTGATTGCCAACTTGTTTCAGGAGTGTATCACCCGCATCGTGACCAAGAGAATCATTAATTTGTTTAAACCCGTCTAAATCGAGAAACATAACAGCAAACCTATTATTATTTTTTCGGGATTGAATCACCAATTGATTCATCTTATCCATGAAAAATCTTCGATTCGGTAATCCAGTTAAAGTATCTTGATAAACTAACTTTTCTACAATGTCTTCCTGTCGCTTTCTGTTTGTAATATCTCTAGCAATTAATTCAATTGCCGGTTCCCCATTATACTCAATATTTGTTGCTGTAACTTCCATATCGAAGGTCGTTCCATCCAATCTCTTTACTTTAACTTGATTGTTCAATCCAAGGTTTTCTCCTAATTCGGAATGAATTAAATCCTTCCGATAATGGTTAAGTAATTCTGTCGGACTACTTGCACCGAGTAACGATGCTCCAGCTTGGTTCGTGTATATGATCTGTCCGTCACGATGAACAATGATAGCTTCCGGTAGTAATTCAACTAAACGTCGATAGTGTTTTTCATTTTCATTCGCTTGATGGATTATTTTCTTCCCAATTTGGAAATACCAAAAAACCAAAATAATTACTGCTATTGACCATCCTATATCTGAAGCAAGGTCCCATATCCCACTGGATGTTATTCCAACATATAGGAGTACTTTACGATGAAGAATATCTAAAATAGATATTAATGCAATTAATGCTAAAACTAATCTATTCCTTGATATGAAAACATTCAATTATTAATCTCCCTTCGATTCTTGGCCTTCAGGACCTTAGACAAGTATAGAAAAAACACCTCGAATGACTTACCTTTCGAGGTGTCCTTTTCGTTTGGTTATTTTTAATACTTTATCTTCCGGAAATATTGAAACTTGTCTTCTACCACCATATTATATTGCGGTAAGGTGGTCGGATTTTTCATTAAAATGGTAAAGGTATTAAGCAACTTGTCCAGATTAGTTCGCTCGTTTTCATCGATGATAAACTCGATCCCATATTCTGAAATTTCATCGTTTACTTCTTCTTTCCAAATAATATGTCCTTTTAATCGGATTGTTTCATTCATGATTTGCGTTTCAAACTCAAGTATGATGTCATCTCTTACAGGTAATTTTAGCGTTGAAAGATAACGAAGACCGCCAATGCTCATATCCTCAATCAAAACACTCGATTTTCCTAATTGCATTTCTTGACCCGCTATGGCCAATAGTCTCATATTAGCCGCAACCGGATAGGGGAAATTAATCCGATAATACTTTCTTTGGCTCTGCTTGTCTTTCATTTTTGGGTCGTCAGGCTTCAATATCTTTTTTTGCAAAAGTAGTTCAAATTCTTTAACCGGGACAGGCCTGCTAAATAAATAGCCTTGAATTTGATAGCATTCTTCATTTCTAAGTACTTTTAAATGCTCTAATGTTTCTACACCTTCTGCGACAACTTTGATGTGCAAATCTTTTGCTAAATGAATAATGGATTTTGCAATAAAAAAGTTTTGTTTACTTATTAGCATGTTCTGAATGAATGATTTATCAATTTTTATCACATCAAAAGGAAATTGTGCTAAAGAAGAAAGAGATGAATAACCTTTCCCAAAATCATCTAAAGAAATGTTAATGCCCATTTCTCGTAATGAATAAATAGTGTTTTTTACAATTTCTTCATTATTCAAAAAAGAACTTTCGGTAATTTCGAATTCTAAATCACATGGACTAATACCCGCTTCTTGAATTGTTTCCTCAATTGTATCAAGCCAGTCTTGTTTTAGAAAATGGGCAGCAGAAATATTAATGGAAATTGGTACAGTCCATAATATTTCTTCTTTCCATTTCTTCATTTGATTACATACTTCTTTCAAAACCCAATCATCGATTTGGATCATTAATCCGTTTTCTTCTGCGAGTGGAAGAAACTCTGCCGGAGAAACAAGTCCCCATTCCGGATGCTCCCATCGTATTAGAGCCTCAGCACTCATTATTTTTCCGGTATTAGTATCCACTCGAGGCTGATAATATAAGACCATCTCGTTATTTTCCAATGCTTTTATTAAATCTCGCCCTAAGCTGAATGATTTGAATGATTCGATACTACCCAATGGGGAAATGACCTTAAAATTATTCCTCCCCCGCTCTTCTACTCTATATAAAGCAATATCTGCATTTCGGATTAATTCATGGCTATTTACACCATCGTGGGGAAAAACACTAATTCCGATGCTTGCAGTGACATATAATTTATATTCGTTTATTAGGAATGGTTCCTTTAAACAATCAAGCATACTACTGGCGATTTTCTTCATTGACTCGATCGACTCTAGATTAACGATTAACACGCCAAATTCATCACCGCCGAGGCGTGCTAGCAGATCATCTGTTGCTAAAAATTTGGAGAGGCGAGCAGAAACTTGTACTAATACTTTATCCCCAATTGGATGTCCCAACGTATCGTTAATATATTTGAAACGATCGATATCCAGTATCATGACAGCAAATTTATTATCTTTACTCATAAACTCCGCTGTAAGTTGCTGGAGTTTCTCATCGAACATTCTTCGATTTGGCAAATTAGTTAAATAATCATGATAAGATAGATGCCTTACTTTTTCCGATAGCACTTTTTGCTCGGTAATATCTTTAATAAAGCCGATTACTCGATTAGGCACACCTTGTTCGTTTACGAGAACTTCTGCTCTCACGTAAGTATGACGAATTGTTTGATCCTGTCTAACAATTCTACATTCGATATGAAAGCCTGATTCATTATTTTTTACAGCTTGTTGAAATTTTTCTTCAAATCTAGGATGATCGTCAGAATGAATGAATAGTAATAATTGTTTAAGGGTTGGGGAAAAGTCCTCATCTTCATTAATTCCCAAAATGACACGGTGTTGTTTAGAAGAATACGTGGTGTCGTTTATCATATCGTAATGAAAAGTACCGATATTTCCAAGCACTTCGATCTTATCTAAATTATCTTTAAATAGAAGCAATTCTCTTTCCTGTTCTTTTAAATCCGCTATATTTTTCAATATGACATAAACGTCTGTGCTTTCTTTCGTTTTAACAGGAATAAATTTTACATTGATATTTATTGGCTTTCCATCCCTGTGCAAACCCACAGTATTGAATGTTTGCATATTTCCTAAAAGAGCTATGTCAAAAAACCTTTTCTGATCATTCGAATAATTATCAAAAAAAGTAGTTAAAAATGGCTTTTTAAAATCTTGTTCCATAAACCCAAATTGATTGATAAATGCCTTGTTATAAGAAATAAGATTACCTTCAATATCTAATTTAATCACTGAGTTTAGGTGATCGTTAATTAGTGGGTGAAAGTCTTCCTCACTGACCATCGAATTTCATCCCCTCGTCTTTAGTCAGTTTATGAAAATTTCTAATCATTTCAACATGCCCTTTCGTGGAGTTTTACATTTCCTCAAAAAAAGCTGGTATATATTTTATCACTCATACGAATTTGTTAGTATATAGGTTATTTTTCTGAAGCGTACACTATCATTTTATACGAAACAGGTTTCTAATACTATGATATTTTATCTATTCATAGGTTTTTTTGGAGAATTATGATTCCTTAAAATCATATACTTAGTCCTTACTTTGCGCATAATGAAGACAAGAGGCAACTTATGTAATCATAAGGAGAGTGTCCATAATGAATCTTGACAAAGCAGTAAAAAGCAATGCGATTCCTATAGAAACAGATGCAGATTTGACACAGATCATCGATGCAATTGGGGATGCAAAAATCGTTCTTTTAGGTGAAGCAAGCCATGGGACTTCTGAGTTTTACTCTGTACGGGCTGCATTGTCGAAGATGCTTATAGAAGAAAAAGGATTTGCCATTATTGCTGTTGAAGGAGATTGGCCATCATCCCAGCAAGTTAACCGGTATATAAAGGGATTTGGTGAAGAGAAAAATGACGCTAAGCACGTTTTAAAAGCTTTTAATAGATGGCCAACCTGGATGTGGGCGAATGAAGAAATTGCAGACTTTGTAGAATGGTTAAAGTCGTATAATATTAAAAGGGATAATAATCAAAAAGTTGGTTTCTACGGACTCGATGTATATAGTCTATGGGAATCAATGGAGGAAGTACTTGTATATTTATCTCGTTCAAAACATGCAGGAGTAGATCTTGAACTGGCTAGAAAAGCTTTTTCCTGTTTTGAACCTTTCAACCGCCGACCGGAAAACTATGCGATATCCACAATGAATTTCTCTGATGTATGTATTGATGAAGTTTCGAAGTTATTAACTGCTATTCGGTCACATGAAGATAACTACACTGGAGATGAAGAAACCGATTTAAACCTGAAAATAAATGCATTAGTTACGCGAAATGCAGAAAAATACTATCGGGCATTGGTCCAAAGCGATACTCTTTCCTGGAATATCCGTGATCAACATATGGTTGAAGCAATTAACGAGTTGATAAACTACCACGGTAAGGAAGGTAAAATCATCATTTGGGAACATAACACCCATATTGGCGATGCCTCGGTTACTGATATGAAAAATGAAGGAATGATAAATGTAGGACAACTTCTTCGCGAACAAAATAATCAAATAGATGTATATGCTGTCGGATTCGGAACCCATCGTGGAACGGTCATTGCCGCTGAAGAATGGGGAACGCCATTTAAAATTATGAATGTACCGCCTGCTCGTACAAATTCCTGGGAAGATGTTTTGCACAATACAGGGGCGTTTGACAAGTTATTTATCTTCACAGATGAAAACCGCCATTTATTTAATGACTGGATTGGCCATAGGGCGATTGGTGTAGTTTACCACCCTGAATATGAAGCGTACGGCAATTATGTTCCATCAAAAATTGGAAACCGTTACGATGCATTTATTTATATGGATCAAACAAAAGCACTGGTGCCGCTTGAGGAAACGGAGCCTTTACGTTAGCGAATACTACGTGAAATTGTATGAATAAAATAGCCCTTCTTTTCAGAATTAGATATGATAAGAACAAAAGCAGAAGCCCCCGTTTAGCAATGCACCATCTTCCAGGAAGTATCCTGAATTTTGCTGGCCGCTGGAGCTAGTCGATATTATTAGCGTCATTTCATTGCCTTCCATAGGAGGAATTAATGTTTTCTGTATCTCAATTTTTCAGTAAAAACTTAAACAGAACTAATATAGTTTCAATGATATTTACTGCCCTATTAACTGCGGTTGCCAGTGAATTTAAATTGATTCCCTTTAATGGGGAGGCATTTCGTTTCGGATTAGGAAGCATTACTTTTTTTCTGCTCGTCCTCATTCGCCCCCCTGCCTCCTATATACAAACTGGGATCTTCACTGGCATAACGGTTGTTTTTTTTCGCATATTTGGAGATATGATCTTCGAGCTCGCTCCTTTTTGGCCAAGCTTCAAGAATCATTTACCCGCTTTTTTGTTTTATTTTTTGTTCGCTTTCGGGTTTGGAATCCTTAAATTAGAAAAATATAAAACCTTACCATTTCTTCTCGGAGTCGTGGCAGCCGGATTAGAATTTATCGGAAACAGTGCTGAACACTTTATGCGCTATTGGTTTGTAAACCATGTGAATTTCGGTTTTCGGGAATGGGCATTATTAAGTGGGGTGGCATTATTCCGTAGTTACTTCGTAATCGGGCTATACAGCTCTATCACTGTATCGGAACAAAAAAAACGAATGCAAGAAATGCTTGAAGTTGGATCGGAATTGTATGCTGAATCGCTTTATTTAAAGAAATCGATGGATCATATTGAAAGAATTACGGCATCTAGTCATGATTTATATCGAAAATTAAAAAAGGAAAGGCATCGGGAATTAAGTGTTCAAGCTTTGCTGATTACCCAAGAAATCCACGAAGTGAAAAAAGATGCACAGCGGATTCTCTCGGGACTTTCAAAGATAACTATGCAAAAAAGAAATAAAGTGATCAAACTTTCTGATGTGCTTAAATTAGTCGTTACAGCGAATGAAAAATACAGTGAGATGCTAAGGAAAAAAATCAGCTTTCATTTATTGGTGTCTATTGATTTTGAAACGGATCAACAAATACCATTGCTGGCTCTATTGAATAATCTTACAGCTAACTCAGTCGAATCTATCGAAAATAATGGAGAAATCGATTTAGAAATTTTCGAGGAATCCGCACACACGTGCTTCGTAATCAAAGATTCGGGCAAAGGAATTCACAGTGAAGACATATCCATTATTTTTGAACCCGGCTATACAACAAAATTTAACGATTTCGGCGTTGCCGCTACCGGAATCGGCCTATCTCATGTACAAGAAATTATCTGTACATTTGAAGGACATATTCAAGTAAATTCCCTAGGCGAAGGAACAATATTTCAGATCAAAATTCCTACCAGAAACATTAGAAAGTGAGGTGAATGGAACTGCGTTATTTTATTGTAGATGATGATACAGCAAGTCGAAGAATGCTAGAGCAAATCATAACTGACGGTGACTTAGGCATTGTAATCGGGGAAGCGGAAAATGGAGTGGAGGCACTCCCGCTCATCCTTTCAACTCATCCTGATTTCGTCTTGATTGATTTCTTAATGCCCGAATTAGATGGGATTGAAACAATCGAACAGTTAAGGGCACAAGGTTTTCAAGGACAATTCATTATGATCTCTCAAATCGTGAACAAAGAAATGGTAGGAGAAGCATATGAAAAAGGGATTGAATTCTTTATACATAAACCAATCAATCGTGTCGAAGTGTATAGCATTCTGAAAAAAACGGTCGAACAATTTCGGTTAAAAGATTCATTACTAGCCATTCGGGAATCGTTAGCACATATCGAAACAGCCAACATGACTCAAAGGCGGCGAAGTGTAAAAGAGGTCGTGTTATCGATATTAAATGATCTGGGCATTATCGGGGAAGCAGGTAGCGGCGATCTCGTTTTATTGATTGAATTTCTTATGAACCGCAAAGACTCCACGGCTCCCTTGCCTCCTCTAAAAGATTTATACGAAGCTGTTGCCAATGATAAGAAAACTGATCCCATGGAGATAAAAAAAGAAAGTAAATCGATTGAACAGCGCATTCGGAGAGCGATTATTGCTGCAATTAATAACTTAGCTTCATTAGGGACAATCGATTATACGAATCCAAAGTTTGAATATTATGCGCCTCGTTTTTTTGACTTTCAAGAAATAAGGTTACGAATGAAGGAGATTAACCAAGATAATAAGGAAATGAAAAAGGTGAAAATTAATATTAAAAAATTCCTACAAGTACTTTATCTTGAAACGACGGAAAAATTTAATCAAACACTGTAATATTAATAAATTGGGACTGCCTAGATAGTCATTTTTCACTGACTTTCTAGGCAGTCCCTTCATGATATGGCTGTATCTTTGATAATGACTTTTCCTCTTTCGGTAACAACACTTCTATATTGTGAACCCACACTCCATTTACCCTTAGCAACAATTTTCCATATCTACGGGCAATCGAACCACACTCCATTTACCTTGAGCAGCAATTTTCCATATCTATGGGTAATCGAACCACACTCCATTTACCTTGAGCAGCAATTTTCAACATCTACGGGTAATCGAACCACGCCCCATTTACCTTGAGCAATATTTTTTTCCAATCACGGCCAATAGAATACGCTCTTAGCTAGAATTCCTTATAAGAAAAATATTTAATAAAAATGTCGGATTTTGTCGGTTTGGATAATTTACCGATATAATGATTTAGCTATTTGATTCAACGACCTAGCAACCGTTTTCAATATATGGAGAGGTGATTAAATGAAAAAGTTTAAGTTTACTTTAGCTTATCAAATTCTCGTTGGATTGATTTTGGGGATTATTGTCGGGGCAGTTTTTTACGGAAATCCCGCAGTATCTACTTATTTGCAACCAATCGGAGATATCTTTATTCGACTAATTAAAATGATTGTTGTTCCCATTGTTATTTCTACCCTTATTATCGGGGTCGCTGGAACGGGAGATATGAAAAAATTAGGCAAACTCGGTGGAAAAACAATTCTTTATTTCGAAATTGTGACGACGATTGCGATTATCGTTGGATTGCTTGCAGCAAACATGATCAAACCTGGTGTCGGTGTAGATATGACTAAACTGGCAAAAGGCGATATTCAAAAATATGTTGATACGACAAATGAAGTAACAAGTCATAGTTTAGCTGATACTTTTGTTAATATTGTACCAAGTAATATTGTTCAGTCTTTAGCGAGTGGAGATATGCTTGCAATCATCTTCTTTGCTGTTTTATTTGGTTTAGGAATTGCAGCAATCGGTGAAAGAGGAAAACCGGTGCTAGCTTTCTTCCAAGGCACGGCAGATGCCATGTTTTGGGTAACAAACTTAATTATGAAGTTTGCTCCATTTGGCGTTTTTGCTTTAATTGGTGTAACTGTTTCAAAATTTGGAGTAGAATCATTGATTCCACTTGGAAAATTACTTATTTGTGTATATGCGACCATGCTTTTCTTCATTGCCGCCGTGCTTGGCGTTATTGCTAAAATCTGTGGTACAAGCGTGCTTCATCTAATTAAGATTTTAAAGGACGAGCTCCTCTTAGCTTACTCTACTGCAAGTTCAGAAACAGTCTTGCCGAAAGTAATGGAAAAGATGGAGAAATACGGCTGTCCAAAAGACGTTGTTTCCTTTGTAATTCCAACCGGTTATTCATTTAACTTAGACGGATCTACTCTTTATCAAGCACTTGCAGCGATCTTCATTGCCCAAATGTATGGGATCCAACTAAGTATTATGGATCAAATTACATTAATGTTAGTACTTATGGTTACATCAAAAGGAATTGCTGGTGTACCGGGAGTATCATTTGTTGTTCTATTAGCAACATTAGGATCTGTTGGTATCCCACTTGAAGGTCTTGCTTTCATCGCCGGAATCGATAGAATTCTAGATATGGCACGTACAGTTGTGAATGTAATTGGCAACTCTTTAGCAGCAGTTGTTATGTCTAAATGGGAAGGCAGATTCGACACAATTAAAGGGAAAGAATACCTTAATTCACTTGAAAAAGCAGCTTAAGATCTTTCTAAAAAATATTCAAAAAACAGGTAGTTTCACAATCCTTTTAGGATAATGAAACTACCTGTTTTAATTTAGCCATTAATTATCTAGGAAAAAGTTATTTACGAATTTTTTCAATTTCATCCGCTACAAATTGAACTTGTGTTCCAACAATCACTTGAATGCTTTGTGGGCCAACTATATTAATTCCAGGCACACCCGTATCTTTAATCTTCTTCTGATCTACTGCATTCATATCTTTTACTTCTACTCTTAAGCGTGTTACACAATTGTCGACAGATGTGACGTTGTCATCTCCACCTAATCCTTCATAAATTCTGGCTGCCATGACAGCGAATCTATCTCCTTTTGCAGTAACTGAACCTACTTCTCCGTCTACTTCATCATCTTCTCTGCCCGGAGTTTTTAAGTTGAACTTCGTAATCAAGAAGCGGAATAAGAAATAGTAAATAACAGCGAATACTAATCCTTGAAGGATTAACATATATGGTTGATTAGCAAGCGGGATTCTTAAACTTAAGAAATAATCAACAAACCCGGCGCTAAATCCAAATCCAGCAGTCCAATGGAAAAGTGCGGCAATAGTTAAGGATAAACCAGTTAGAGCAGCATGCACTACATAAAGTGCTGGTGCCAAGAACATGAATGAAAATTCAAGAGGTTCTGTAACACCGGTAAAAAATGATGCGAAGCCAGCCGCCAACATCAATGATGCAGCTTGTTTTTTCCTTTTTGTTTTCGCGGTATGATACATGGCAAGCGCTGCAGCCGGCAACCCGAACATCATGATTGGGAAGAACCCGGCTTGGTACATGCCTGTAATTCCCTTTATCCCAGTTCCGTCCCGGAATTTACCGATGTCGTTAATTCCGATCGTATCAAACCAGAATACGGCATTTAAAGCATGGTGCAACCCTGTTGGAATTAATAGGCGATTAAAGAATCCATATAATCCTGCACCAACAGCACCTAGTTTACTGATTGCCGTACCAAAAGAAACCAATCCAGAAAAGACGACAGGCCATAAAAAGAACAATGCAGCTGAAGCTACCAACATGACAATTGAAGTCATAATTGGGACGAGCCGTTTACCGCTAAAAAAGGCGAATGCATCTGGTAATTGTACATGGCTAAAACGATTGTACATCATCGAAGCGATAATTCCTGAAATGATCCCAATGAAGGCATTTTCGATTTTCCCAAAAGCAGCGTTAACATTTTCCGGGTCAATTCCTTGTAGCAAAGCAACCGAGTTCGTTGATAGTAATGTGGTCACCACTAAGTATGCAACCAAACCACTTAGTGCAGCCGACCCGTCTCTATTTTTAGACATTCCTAATGCTACACCAACGGCAAATAGGATTGGAATATTATCAATAATGGAACCACCAGCTTTAATTAGGAAAGCAGCTGCTGCATTACCTTCCCCCCAACCGTTTGGATCGATCCAATAACCGATACCCATTAATATAGCAGCGGCTGGCAATACAGCAACTGGTAGCATCAACGACCGCCCAAGTTTCTGTAAAAATTTCATCATTTGAAAAAGCCCTCCCATTTAATTTTTTTCCAAAATGATCAATAGCCTTATAGGTTAACTTTAAAAAAATAATGAATAATATCTTTGGATAGGCTATCTATCTGTTTCGCTTCATTCACCCCCTTGAGGCTCGAAAGTAGAAATTCTTCCCACGCCACTGTTTACTTTTGCTTTGACCAAGGGTTGTTAGACTCTAAAGAAAAATCTCGAACGTGCAAAAGCAAAAGAGGGTAGGCTTTATATAGATATTCAATAGCATGTTTAATTACTCCTCTATTTTCGATATTGCGAAACGCAAAATTTGTTGAAAATTCTTTAATTATTTAATTAATATGATTGTCCAGATAGTTTTATTGAGGTAGGCGCAACCATTTTACCTGGAATTTTTCCAACATAATCCAAAAAAGCATTAGCTGCATTTGATATCTGATCTTTATTTATATCCGCATTAAAAAGACTGCATCCACATGAAGATGCAGTCTCATTTTTAGTTTTTTTCTTCATTTTTCACTCATCTTCACCTTAATTATTTCCGTTATTGATTTGGCTTTGATTCGCTTTTGACGTTCTTACTTCAACCGTTAAAGATCCATTATTTGTATATGCCTTCAATAGCAATGGTACACCTGCCGTATTTTGAAATCTAAAATCCTTTCCACCATATGACACTGTTGCATCCCTTCCTTTTGGTACATACCCGACATTCAGCGAATGATGATGCTTCTCCACATAGGAAACCCCCAGCTTATCAACCGCATTAAATAGAGTCGATGACGTCTGACAAATACCTCCGCCGATCCCTTCAACCAATTTTCCGTTTAGGGCTTCCATTGCTTTTTGATACCCGTGTTCCGCGTCACTCGGACCAACCGTCGTATTAAAAGAGAATATATCATCAACTCCAACGATCACATTATTTATCGCCTCAGCTGAAAGCTCGATATTTTTCGTTCTTCCATCCGCACTGCTGCCAAAATTGGTCGTATAGGAAGCAACCACCACTTCGTCTAATTGAGCAACTTCTTCCTCCTGATATCCGCTTTCGCTTACATGAAGGGGTAGCTCTACTGTTCCCCCATTTGCAAAAGCACTGAACAATTTATCCAGTAACTCCGATTCCTCTAGTATCACTCTGGGACTTCCCTTGATTATTTCCCCATTTTCGCCCACCTTATCCGGTATCATCCTCTGATCGTATCCATCCGTTGTATCCGATCCCCTAGCCAATTCCTTTACCCATATTTCAATTTCTTCCTTGTATTTTTCGTCATTAGATCCAACTCCCATTTCTTTTGGTAAAAAGGTTTTTATTACCTCGTTTGTGTTTGGATCTACGACATCGACCACGATCGGTTTTTCTTCTTCCTTTTTCTTTTCTGCCTCCAATTTTTCCTGCTCTTTCTTATACATTTCAATTTGCTTCTGTGATTGAGCTAGTTTTTCCTCCAACTCTTTTTCTTGCGACGCTTTTACTGAACAGCCAGCCAATCCTAGTAAACTTCCAATTAATAAAATCGAAATTACCCCTTTATTCATCCCCATTTTAATCCCAACTTTTCCTTATATTACTTTCATTTGTCGGTTACAAATTGAAAGGTCTTTATACATTTTTCATTCTATTCAGGTCAGTATTTCTATATGCCCATTAGATATACTTTTATCACCACATTATGAACAAATTATCACTTCTGGTAAAAAATGTATCATAGTTAAGATTATCATTCTATATATATTTTAAATTCCCTTTAAAAAAATATTTTTTGCGTAAATTTCTGCGGGAGACTGGTAACATACATACACCAGAATTTCATGATATGCTCCAAAAAGGTTTTTGCTCATACAAAAAACCCTCTTAATTTTAAAAGAGGGTACAACTTTTCAGGGTCTGTTTTTGTTATTATTTAATGGTTTTCCATGGATTGTTGATTTTTCTTTCTAACTTCCTCAACATTAGTGTCACTATAAATTCCCGTTCCATGTCCGCCCGTTGTTTTAGCAAGCAATTCTTTTACTTCATTATAAGACATTCCAGAACGTTCATTTTGTCGCTTAACAGCGTCAATATTCGTCCCTGCAACTGTAAATGTATCATTATTATTTTCCTTCATAAAGGACACCCCTTTTAGTTTTTGATATTTTCTCCAAACTAGGGGTTTTTACTCTAGGATTAAGTTATTTAATGGAAGTGACCTACCATTCCGCTTTCAGATTTTTTTTACAAATTCAGATTTTAACTTCATTGCCCCAAAACCCTCAATTTTGCAATCAATATCATGATCTTCATCAACCAAACGGATATTTTTTACTTTTGTCCCTATTTTTACGACTGATGAACTTCCCTTTACTTTAAGATCTTTGATTACCGATACAGTATCACCATCGTTTAAAATATTTCCATTTGCATCTTTAAATACCTTTTTATCTTCACTATTTTCAGTTTCTGTTTCTACAGTCCACTCATGACCACATTCTGGGCAAATAAAAAGACTTCTATCCTCATATGTATATTCTGAATTACATTTTGGGCAATTTGGCATTTGTGACATTTCATTTCCTCCATTTGTTAATGTATATAGGAGTCCCTATATGCCTTTTATACTGGCACATTCTTTCCATATTGACAACCATTCCGCCACTATTTACATTAATGTGTGTGTTTCTGTCATGGGAATTTTAGGGGTTTTGAATGGAATACCTAGAATGGGAAATATTAAATAAACGAGGAAATTTTGAGGGATTGATAAAATGATTTATATTTATAATGATTATGGTGGAACACATACGACTTCTTTGGCAGCGGCATTTCATTTGAAAAAGTTGCCTACAGATCGAACGCTTACTAAAGAAGAAATTTTAAATGTTGATTACTTTAATAAGTTGACTTCTTCTGATTTTGGTAAATTAATCTTTCATGGAATTGATGAAGATGCCCACCCCGTCTATACAATCGGTAGAAAGTCACAAAAGCTGGTAGTCCCAGCTATGAAAAATCTCACCCTGTTATTCCAAGAAAGGGGTGAAATGGCTGAAAAAATCATTTTTTCAAACACTTCACCAACCGTTCCTTTCCCGATGTCAATTGGAGGTTTTTTTTCCAGAGGACTAAAAATCGATTTTATAGGTGTGCCGCTATTAGTTGCCGGAGCAAAGATTTGTTGCAATGATATTATTCAGTTAGTTCAGAACACAAAACGAATTGGAAGGTCCACCAATGATCAGATAACTGTGTTGGAAAATAAAGAATTTAAATGAATATGGCAGCCCTCAATGATGATATTTAGTTTTGTTTTTGCAGTCACTGCCACTTTATTGGCCGTCGCATGATTACTCCTTTTTAAAAACCAACGATGATTCTATGTCCTATTCAAAGCGAATCCTTGTCATTCCTACTATTAGAAAGACTAAAGTAAACGCTAGCAGCACTCCGCTCGGTACAAATATATCTACAAGCGTCCCGCCTCTTACAGATAATTCCGTAAAGCCTTCTAAACCCCAATATTGTGGCACAAACTTGGCTATTTGTTGCATAAAACCTGGCATGATTTCAAGTGGCCAATAAACACCACCGAGCATACAAGTAGAAATAATAATTAGATTTCCAAATACGGATTGTTGCTCTGAAGTTTTGACGAATCCAGCGATAAAGAGACCTAACCCAATCGTGCATAGTAATAAACTGGACACAAGGACTATGCTGCCTAGTAAATTGCCCCAGTTAACGTGAAACACGAATTTTGATATGATCATTAAAACACCAAATTGAATCCAGCCCATTAGGAAAAATGCGAGTAGATATCCAGTTAGCAATTCCTTTTTTGACGTTGAGGTGGACATCATTCGGTACCATACTCCTGTTTGCCTTGCTTCTAATAATACTCCGGTACTTATGAGCATCGTGATCATCACAAACATAATCGTAAATCCAGCAGAACGAGCAGTCATATTATTCATCGTAGCAAGGTCCTTACTCTTCGTTACCGTGACGGTTTCTACACCAGCGGAATTTACTACTAGCTCCTTAGAGATCTTCTCCTGAACTCTATTCCAATTGTCTCCTGTTATATCCTCGTAAACGCTCGAAGCTGTTGCCCCTATTTTCAGTTTAATCATGCTGTCATTGATGCCTTGTTCAATCATCTTTGATCCATTAAAGGAAGGGGAGTGTACAAAAAGAATTTCCGGATTCTCTTTCATAAGTACTTGTTCTTCAAAACTTTCATTAATTCGAATATATCCTGTTATTTTTTGATCAGCGAACTTGGCACTAGCATTTTTTGCATTCTCAAATGTCATGTTCATGATTTTTTTACTGTTCAAATCATTGATTAACATTTGTGAGATTCTAGAATTATCTTGATCTACTACTGCAATACTAGGTTTCACCTCCGTCTCACTAGAAAAAAGCCCTCCAAATATTAATGTAAATAATATAGGCATACCGAACATAAGGATGTATGATTGTGGCTTCTGAAACATTCTTTTCAATTCAAAAATAGCAATTGCACTAGCTCTTCTCATGCTTTCCACTCCTTACCTAGGCTTTAATTTTAGTATTCCGATCAATAATGCAAATACTCCACCCAAAATGAGTATGGTTATAGGTAAAATAAGTGTGTTCCATGCAGTCCCGTTCATAATCTCTAATAAACTTTCCAGTGCCCATTTGTTTGGTGCGATATTTGCAACTTGTTGCAAGCCGTTTGGAAATGCAGCTAACGGGATCATGGATCCTCCTAATAACGCTAAAATTTGAACACCAATTCCACCAACGGTATCAGCTGTTTTTTCTTCGGTTATGACCCCTGCAATAATCATTGCAATGCCTGAAACTGAAATCGAGTACGCCAACCCGATAACTAGGATTTGTGGAACATTACTCCCCCAACTAACCCCAAACAAGTAGTGGGTAGCAATGACAAATACTAAAAACTGGAGGAAGGAAAAATACAAAATCCCTAAAAATTTACCTAATAAGATCGAGGAACGTCCGATCGGGCTACTCATTAACCGGGCTAATGTTTCAGTTTTACGTTCTTGTATTATCGACTTCGCCCCAATGGTTGTATTAAATAAAACGAACATGGCGCACATGGCAGCTGCATAGTATTGCATTCCTGAAATGGGTTCCTTGCCATCATTCTCTGCTGCTACCACGTCCAACTTAGAGCCAGCAATTTCAGAAAGGTCCTTTGCGAGACTAGACGTAACATTGGCTACATCGATCTCTTGATTAGATACAGGCATAACTGTTAATAATTCTTTCGATACTATTTGGGAGGCAATCGATACAGAAGTTACCCGGTCGATAAAAGAAGTGGTGATTGAGTTTATAATCGTCGTCTGAATTTCTTTTTCCGGATTACTATAAATCATTACTTTCTTGCCTTTCCCCATCATTAAACCGTCTCCCCAAGCAGATGGGAGGATGATTCCAACATCCACTTTTTGCTGTTCTACGGCTGTTTTTAAGCTAGCTTCCGTTTTAAACTCTTTGAGTGTGATACTTTCTTTTAATTCGTCACCTTGTAAAACTTGATATATGAACTGATCGGTTAAATCATCGACCTCCGATACGACAATCCCTACGGATGTTTCTGGAATCGAACCAGCTTCTCCAAACACTCCGCCTAATGCGGAACCAAGGATTGCGGTTAATACAATCGGCATAATTAACATAGTAATAAAACCTTTTCGATCTCGTAAACGGATTTTCATATCTTTAAATGCTATCGTAAAAGATCTCATCCTCATATCCTCCTAGTCTCGTAATGACCGCCCTGTTAATTGTAAGAAAAGCGTTTCAAGGTTAGGCTCTTTGATTTCTACCGCTCCAATTTTCATTCCATTGTTCACTGCCGTTGTCATAATTGCCCCTAATGTCTCATGTGGTTGTTGTACAAAAACTTCAATCATATTCGATTCTTTCTTTACAACCTCTTTGACATTCTCCAATTCCTTCAATGATGAGATCGCTTGAAATGATTCATTTTCTACTGTTAACTGAACGCACGATCCTCCGACTAATCGACTACAAAGTTCAGTTTGTGTACCTATTGCAATGACTTCCCCATGATCGATAATCCCCACCCGATTACATAAGAACTCTACTTCCTCCATGTAATGGCTCGTGTAAATAATGGTCATCCCTTTTTCATTTAACTTTTTGACCGTTTCTAATATATGGTTTCTCGATTGAGGATCAATCCCTACTGTCGGTTCATCCATAATCAATAGTTCGGGCTCATGCATTAAGGCTGCCCCGATATTGATTCTTCGTTTCATCCCACCAGAGAACGTTTCAATCCGATCTTTTGCTCGATCTTGTAAACCAACAAACTCCAGCACTTCTTCCACCCGTTTCTTTGCTTTCGACCGTGATAAGCCGTACATCGCTCCCCAAAATAGTAAATTATCCTTCGCCGACATGGTTGGATAGAGAGCAATCTCTTGTGGAACAACACCAATTTTTTCCTTAATAAGCATCGGTGATTTCTTAACTGACAGATCACTTACCAAAACTTCTCCTTGATCGTACGGAATAAGGCCGCAAATCATCGATATAGTGGTGGATTTTCCCGCTCCATTAGGACCTAGAAGTCCAAACGATTCGCCCTTTTCGATTGTAAAAGAAACATTTTTCACTACTTCTTTTTTACCATAGCGCTTCTTAATATCTATAACCTTTAACATCTTTCCACTTCCTTTTTTAAAAGTATTAGTTGTATGGTTTTATTCATCGTTAGTCATTAACCAAATTATAGCGTGGATCCTTTACATGGAAATCTCTCTCTAGATAGATATTTCAAAAAAAAATACAGCTTTTTCAGCTGTATTTCATGGGACACTATGCTAAAAGTCATCTGTCAGAAGGTGGAAATATGATACCTTACAGCAAAAATCGCCGCTTGAGTCCGATCTCTTAGCTCTAGCTTACTAATTAAATTGGAGACATGGTTTTTAACGGTCCCCTCTGTGATAAATAGTTCTGTTGCAATTTCTTTATTGTTTAAGCCTAAACCGAGCTTGTTTAATACTTCTAGCTCTCGTTCCGTCAAATCATTGATAAGCTTAGGAACTTTAGTTTCATGATCGGTTACTTGATTTTTTCTCATTTCTTTTACAATTTCAGCGGTTAATTCTCTTGGTAACACCATTCCGCCAGATTGGACGGTCATAATTGCTTGGACAATGGCATCAGTAGGCATATCCTTTAATAAGTAGCCACTAGCTCCTTCTTCAAGTGCTTCAAAAATGAATGCACTATCATTGAATGTTGTAAGCATCAACACCTTGGTTTCGGGTAGAGAGGAAGTTATTAACTTTGTGCCTTCAACCCCATTTGCGATAGGCATACGAATATCCATTAACACAATATCTGGACGAAGACGAGTCGCCTTTTCAAATGCTTCCTTCCCATTTGATGCAACACCTACTACATCAATTTCTGCTTTTAGATTCAGTATCGTAGCTAGACCATCCCTCATTAATTCTTGATCGTCAACGATTAAAATTCTTATCACTATGCTCCCCCCATTTCCCATCGAATTTCTTTCAATGGAAAACTTGCTTTCACGATAAACCCTTCTGATGGGTTGCTTTCAAACACAATTTGGCCACCGTGCTCAACTACTCTTTCTCTCATATTTTTCAATCCGAATCCAGGACTTACCTTGCTTAATCCTTTTCCATTATCTTTAATAGAAATATCAATGATAGAATCGGATATATCAATGAATACGTTGCATTCCGTTGCCTCGCCATGTCTGACGGCATTTGTAATCGACTCTTGTATGATACGGGTTAAGTCTAATTGAATCGAAATCGGTATTTGTGAAACATCTCCCTTTAAATAAAAATCAGATTTCAACCCCGTCATCTTTTGGTAATCTTCTAGGATTTTTCTTACTATTGTAATAAATGAATGATTTTGGTCATTTTCTCTTAAGGTACGAACAGATAAACGCAATTCTTGCAGAGCATTTCTCGCTAGTTCTTCACAAAGGAGAATGGTTTTCTTGCTCCTTTCGGGTTGAATATCCTGGAGTTCCTTCGCCACTTGCAACTGAACGAGTAATGCTGTCATTTTATGACCAACAGTGTCATGAATGTCTCCTGAAATACGGTTACGCTCCCGAATAAGTGTTAACTCTTCTACCTGCTTAGAATAATGATGTAACTGTTGATGTGCATTTTTTAAAGCAAGATGTGTCTCTTGAAGCTCGTCATATTGATTTTCATTTTTTTCTTGTGCATGCATTAACTTATGTATGAGCCGGCCAACAATGGCTTCAAAAACAATAAAGGTAAAGTTGATGATATTGCCTGCAACATCGATGATTCCTGTTACTTGATACGTATAGATCATACATATCGTCCAAATAAAGAAAAATGCAAGGGAAAATCCCCAAATCACTCTTTTATTTTCGGCAATTAAAAAGAGAGTGACGGCATTAACTCCAAACAAAATCAAATAAAGGGTCGGTCCCGGAAAGAAAAAAACAAAGCCAAGAATGAAGACTGAATCAAGTGTAAGAGCTAAAAGGAAATACCTATTTACTAAAGGGGAAGCTAATATTAAGTGATTGATACAGAACCCTAATGCAGCTACAATTACAAACACGATTTGTTGGGTTGTATGAGTTTCAACGGAAATATAATAAATATAAGAGAGCAAGACAAACATAATCAATCGAATACTGCTTAAAAGGGTTAATTTCAAAAAATCACCTCTTTATGAATAGATAAAAGAAACCTTCTTATCATTGGGAGCTGACATACAGCGGCTCCCATTTATATCTGGTTACAATTATTATAATCGTATTATTTATATTTGGTAAGTCTATTTACTGAATATTAAGAAGCCTTTTCTTGCATTAAAGCCTATTAATAAGGTTATAGGTTTTTGAAACAATTTTACATTTCATGAGGTACATGGACAATCATGATTAGTTAGAAAACATACTTTGTAGTGTAAATGTGCAATAAGTGAAAGGAGAGTTAAAATGGAGAATACGGAAGGAAATGGTGGGTTTGGGTTTGCTTTAATTGTAGTGCTATTTATTTTATTAATCATAGTCGGTGCCTCATATGTAGGAGGTGCAGGGGTTGGTGACCCAGTAGTCGTTGGTTTCTTTCCGTTCTTCCCGTTTTTTTGGTGATAAGCCATATCTTAACAAGGCAACTTCCTATTGGGCGTTGCCTTGTCCTAGTTTATTTTTCCTCTTCTTAACATTTCTTAGGACATTGCTGAAGGTTTTCTTGAGATAAGATAGGGACATGGATTGAACTTTAACTTACTATTTTAGCATTGTAGCTTGGAGGAATTCTTTTGTGCGTTTTTCTTTAGGATTCTCAAAGAATTCGCTTGCTTTGTTTCTCTCGATGATTCTACCTTCATCCATATAAACAATCCAATCTGCAACCTCACTGGCGAAGCCCATCTCGTGGGTAACTACCACCATCGTCATACCTTCATCAGCCAACTCCTTCATTGTAGCCAAAACTTCACCCACAAGTTCGGGGTCAAGGGCTGATGTAGGCTCATCAAAAAGCATAATATCAGGCTGCATGGCAAGTGCCCTTGCAATCGCTACGCGCTGCTTTTGCCCACCGGACAGCTTGCTTGGATAAACATTCGCCTTATCCTCGAGGTCAACCTTTTGGAGCAACTTCTTAGCTTCGGCAATGGCCTCATTCTTAGGAATTTTCTTCACCATGGTCGGTGCTTCAATTATATTTTCAATAACTGTTTTATGCGGAAACAGGTTGAAATGCTGAAAAACCATTCCAACCGTCTGACGTACATCATTGATATTGTGCGTCTTAGGGGTAATCTCTTTTCCATGGATGAAAATTCTTCCATTATCCTTTTTTTCTAAAAAGTTAAGGCTTCTTAGGAGTGTACTTTTACCAGAGCCAGAAGCTCCGACTAAGCATACTACTTCACTTTCATATACTGAAATATTAATATCCTTTAACACATGCAAACTACCAAATGATTTATTTAAGTTTTCTATTTTAATCATTTCTCGCTCATTCACTTAATTGTCCTCCTATCGATCACTAACTGCCAGTCTTTGTTCAAACAATCTAACCGCAAGGGTCAACAATGCAACAAGCACTAGATAATAAACAGCAACGATTAACAAGTAGGTCATTTCATCAAAATTATTGGATCCTAGCGTGGTCGCAACATTGAATAGTTCATTCATGGATATGAAGGCTGCCAGTGATGAATCCTTTAGTCCGATAATAAATTGGTTCCCAAGGGGAGGCAGCGCCCTCTTGAAAGCTTGTGGAAGAATAATTCTACGCATTGCGAGTCCTCTGGTCATACCTAGGGAACGTCCGGCTTCCATTTGTCCTTTATCAATGGACTGAATCGTCCCGCGGAAAATTTCTGCAATATAAGCACCGTTATGAAAGGCAAGAGCCAGTGCTGCTGCCCAAAAGTCAGGGATAAGGAAAATTCCGCTGAAACCAAAATACAGTATGAAAATCTGAACAATAAGTGGAGTTCCTCGTACTAGGAACACATAAACATCCGAAATATAACCAAGCATTTTAATCTTGGAAATTTTTAGAAGCGCAAAAAATAATCCAATTAAAATTCCAATTAAAATGGAAACAACAGTAAGCTTTAAAGTCAATAGTGTTGCTTCGATGAATAGGCCCTTACTGCTAGTTAATGTATTTAAAAAATGCGAAAAACTTGGCAAAACTACGTCATCCTTTCTTTCTGATTACCGATTTATTATTCTGGTTTTTTCGTAATATCCTGACCAAAATACTTTTTACTGATTTTTGCAAGTGTTCCATTGTCACGAAGCTTTTGAAGTGATTCATTTACCTGCTTAAGAAGTTCAGGATTGTCTTTCGGAACAACTATAGCCTGCTCGCTTCGCTCGATTAGCTGCCTTTCCGTAATTTTAAATCCTTCTCGCTTTGCACTTTTCCCAGTAACAAAATCGGTAATAACAGCGTCATGCCTGCCAATGCTAAGTGCTTTCAAAGCTGTAATATCACTATCGTACATTTTAATATTGTTCGTATACTTATTTGCTGTTTCAGCATAGGTAGAGCCTTTTGCTACAGCAACTTCTTTTCCCTTTAAGTCATCTACTGTTTTAATTTTGCTGTCAGGTCTGGTGAAAATCTGGGGTCCTGAGTAGTAATATGGCGTGGAAAAAGCCACTTGTTTGGCCCGTTCCGAATTGATTGTGTGGCTAGCGACTGCTACATCTGCCCTGCCTGTCTTAATACCCTCAATGAGTCCTTTAAATTTCATTCTCTTCTGGACTGGTTCCAGTCCCAGTTCCTTTCCAACAGCATTCCCAACCTCGACATCGAAACCAGTCATAGAAAGATCATCATTTTTAACATAGCTAAATGGCTTAAATTCTCCTGAAGCTGCAAAAATAAACTTATCCTTATCTATCAACTTAGCGCCGTCCGAAGATTGCTCCTTTTGGGCACAGGCTGTTAGCATACCAATTAAAAGTATGGTCGCTAGCATATGTATAAATCTTATCCTCATTGCCTGATTATTCTCCTCTCTTTTCAAGCTTGATAGTTATTTACCCAGCGTTTAATAGTTTTAACCACGGAGGAAAAAGGTAAAGTATAAAATAGTAGCAGCATACCTTGTTTCACCCCCTTTCATTAGTGGAAAATATAATCAATGTATTTAATTTTTCTTTTCATCAAAAAAGCAACCTCAATCCTAAATCCGCCTTTGGAATAAGGATGAGGTCGCTTTTTTTTATTTGCTTTAATTCATTTACCTTTAATACTATTTCTAAAGTTTTCGTAATCAGTCTTAATATAATGAAATAACTTTGCGTTGCCTCCATGATCTGGATGAGTTATTTTTAATAACCCTTTATATTCTGATAACACTTCTTTATTAGTAGCCATTTTTGAAAACCCTAATTTTTTACTATAATTTTTAGATTGAGTGATAGTGGTGAAATGATAATTCTCTTTTTTGCTTTCTTTTAAATTTCTCAATTCATAACGTAATTCCATATTTTCCTTTAATAAATCATTTGATGCATTTTGTAATATACTTACCTCATTCTTTAATATCACCAATTCTTTTTTCAGCTTATCTCTCTGCTGGATTATACTTTGTTTTGCATTCTCATGAAGCTCTTCCATTCCTTCTATATACTTATCTTGTGCTTGTATTTTTGATTTTAAGCGGTGGATGATTTCGTCCATGTTTTGATCAATACGATCATTGATTAACAGCTTTGTTGTTGTGTCATTAATGATGTATTCAGTCTTCCTTTTCTCGTTTGCTTCTTCGTATTTAATCTTACCTTCACCCAGCCAACGTCTAACAGTTTGAACACTAATACTTTCTGTTAGTCCCGCGTCCTTTAACAGCTCAATAGCTTGGTCTATGTCATCTATTATGTATCCAGATTTTCTATTCCCCTTTCCTCCCTCGTATTTAATCTTACCTTCACGCAGCCAACGTCTAACAGTTTGAATGCCAATACTTTCTTTTATTCCTGCGTCCTTTAACAAGTCAAATGCTTGATCAGTGTTCACAATGTTCCCTCTTTCCTTCTTATTACAATATGTAAAGTTTTACTAAATGATATTGTTAAAAAAATGAGTCATTTTAGTATGTAAGTTGAATTTTTTTAATCATATCATAGTAATTTTTTATACAAAGAACAAACAGATAAAGAATAGATAACAAATATCACAGAAGGATAACGAAAGCATTTCAATAATTAACAAATCAGAGGAAAAGAGGTCAACATTACCAATATAGTGTGATCACATAACTTTAATCTTTTTAGAAGAGGTAGTTTAGTTGAGTAAAGTTGAACTTTTTAGTTAAACCACGAGAGGCTACCTTAAAATAGGTAGTTAAAAATGGGGAGCGAATACGAAATAATAGATTAACGGAGTAATGCTGAAAAAAATTTGGAAATCCAAGCGTCCGTTATCATTTTCCGGCTGTTAGAGAAAAATTTAACATGTCCATGATGTCAATCAAGCTTTAAACTTTTCAGTCTGAAGCCATTGGTTGAAATACTGTGATGATGAGTAAGGAATACATCATTCATCATTTACAATAGAAATATACCCACAAATACTTTCAAGACCAAAACAAAAGCGAACAATACTAGGTATCGTTCGCCTTTTAAAATTAGTTTAATTTAGTTAGCATTTCCCCAATTGCTTTAACACTTGAATATTCTTGTTCAACTGATGATTTAAGAATTTGTTTTTCGTCCTCTAACGCTTTATTTAATATCTTCAATTCTTTTGAAACCTCAGCATTCTTTTGACCGCGTTTTTTGATAAGAGAATTGATTGGATCATATAAATCTTCATGGCCCACAATTCTGCCAGCACCCCACATCAATCTGTCAGCGGGTTGATTTAGAACATAGTCCGTAAAGTAATTGAAAACTTCCTTATCGAAATCATAAGCATACCAGTTATTATCAATTCTCCATAAATATTCATCAAGCGCCGTATTGATGTCACCTTTTTTCAAAGACTCAATAGAAAGCGATATGTTTTCAATATTATTTTGTGAGTGTTCGTGAGGAAAAATCGGTTCATCTTCCCATGTAAGTTTGACTAATTGATCCTGCGCAACTTTAAATGTTTCTAAAAGCACCTTGTTTAACTGTCTACTTTCAGCATATAACTTCTTAGCTGCATGATCATCGCCGTCATTTAATGCTTTCTGATAACTTTCATTTATTTTGTTAACTTCATCATTTACCTTTTTGGCATAACCAATTACCTTGTCTACCTCTGAAACAAGCTTATCTGACGATACGTCTATTTGATCAAAAATATCTTGGTTGATTGATTTCTTTAAAGCATTTAAGCGAACGGTAAAATCGAGAGGAACAACTGCCGTTTGATCATAATACATCGTCAATAAACCATATAAATTATGATGGAACAAAAATGCTTTTTCATTATAAGTCTCTTCATTATCAAACTGAGAGTGATAATGAGATCTCATGAAATCACTATCCTGAAAATCATTTCGAAGAGCTGGAACACCCGCAAGGGAGAATGAAAAGTCATCTGACCATGTTCTAAGTGGTGAAACAATGGATATTCCTTCTTCATATACTCCATTTACACTTGGCACATTCTTTGCAAAGTTTTCAAGATAATTCTTAAGTTCGTATACAGATCGAATTTCATCCATTGTAGTATGTTCATAAGCTGGTAGCTCGAAGTTAATATTGGCAACAGCCTTCCCTACCCATTCTGGATGAATGTTGAAAATTTGATTATATGCTCCCGTTGACCAATCATAACGAGTATTTGAAACTCCCCATTCCTCAGCAGCAAGTGCATTAAATATAATCGTTTTTTCTGGTTGGTAACCACTATCGACTAATCCCTTTGCGATTCCTAGCATAAGAGCGATAGCAGCATTATCGTCTTGGAATCCTGCAAAATAGGAATCATAATGCGCTGATAAAATGATATATGACTCTGGGTCTTTCCCTATGATTTTACCGTAATAGTTATAAGTCTTTCCATCAAATTCGACAACTGACTTTGCGTCAAAATTGACCTTATAAGAGCCTGTTTTGCTGGCACTAATTGATTTCTTTAATACTTCCGCATCGTTTTGGGACATTGAAAATACTGGCGCATCATCTGGTCCACAAATATCTTGTGCATTTAAGGCATTAGAGTCAACCTCGGAATAGCCACCTTCTTGTACAACAATTACTGCAGCGGCATCTTTTACATGTGCTTGATATGCGGGGTAGTTTACCCACCATTCCTCACGCTGATTAATATCTACTATCACGAGCTTACCTTTGACATCAAGCCCAGCTAAATCATTTTTTGTACCTTTTCCTGCATAAACAACTTCAAACTCTTTGAATCCTTTTGTATCGAAGTTCGTTTGATAGCCTCCTAGAACAAAAAGATGTTCTTTTCCATTTTCATCTGTATATTTCATATCCGCTTTTTCAAATTCCCACGTATCAACTGTAAACTCATCTCTCGTTACTTCGGTTAGTCCAATTTTCTTCATTTCTTCAAAAATCTTATTACCTGTTTTAATCTCTGCTTCCGAGCCAGCAGGTCGATAACCTAGTTTTTCATTCGACTTAAATTCTTCTAGACTTTTTGCAAAGTTAAAAGAATAATCAACATCAACTTTTGATAAATATTTATTATTTGCAGATTCAATAGCAGCAGTTTTTTCACTTTTATTTTTAGACTCATCTTTCGTTTCATTGCTAGAATCATCTTTACTGCAAGCAGAAAACACCATTACTATCATAAGAGACAATACTATTAAGCTTAAATTCTTTTTCATTTATTTAAATCCTTTCATTGTATAATTACTGAATAATTAAACATTATTTCCCTTCATTTATCAAGACATTCCTATTGCTTTGTTTCTATTTGAAATATCCTTGAGGGAATAATCCATAGAGTAAGAGGTCTTTAATTTAATCATAATTAGCAAATGAACTTTGAATAAAAATCGGTAAAAGTAAAAATAAATAAGAAAATAGGAGTGGGCTATATACGTAGCCCACTCCTATTTAACTAGTCCGTCACAACACCATCAAAACCGCTTTCCGCCGTTCACTGTTAAATGAAAGTGAGACTTATTTTTTAAAAATCCCAAACGGTTTTCCTATTGGTAGGACAATTCGTCCAAAGTGTGTATTTAACACGTTCGCCGCTGAACCATAGAAAGATAGCAACGCGATGCACAATTCAGCTATTGCCGCCAGCATAGAGGTAATATTGTACAAAATATTAAAAGAACTTAATGATAAGCCAATGAATAGGAAGTCAATAAAGACAAAAATGATGAACAACAGTTTATTTGTTTCCATGGCCCCAATCGTCATAAAAATACTGAAAATCAAATAACCGATAAATGCAAATCCAAGTTGTCTAATATCTCCGTCTGTGGCAAGTTTTTCGCCAAAAAACCCCAGTTGGATTAACCATGTTGTTCCGATACCAAGCCAAAATAGTCCATATGCGCCGAATGCTGTTGTCCCAAATATATTGTTAAGCTTTGCATCTAAAACCGACGCATAAACTTGAGCTAGACCGCCTAAGAAAAACACCCAGGGCAAAAGATAAGAAAATCCCTCCGTTATGCCCAACTTTTGTGATGATGCTACCAACGTTACCATTGCTAGACCGAACAAGCCTATTGCGGATGGATCTGCTGTTGTTATTTTTACTTGTGTGTGATTCTGAGTATCCATTACTTCCTCCTAAAAATAAATATACCTATGTACTTTATAGGATAAGGTAAGGACTGTCAAATAAGGTCATGTTAAGATGATTCCATTCGATGTATGGCACGCCCTAGTTGATAGAAGGGGCGGGGTTGGTATGTGAAATATTATTTGAGTGCATGTCTCAACTCTTCGATACCTTTATGTTTCCAGAAACGAGGATAGAACCTAAAATCACAATTGCCGTACCTATAATAAATTGCAAGTTTACAGGGGTGCCTATAATTATAATTTCGGTTAATATAGCCCAAAAAACATATGTGTTATTAAGCGATTGCCCCCTTGCAGCACCGATTAAATTAATTGACGTGTAGTATAGAGAATAATTAGCCGTTCCTAAAAAACCTGCTATGACTATTATCCATACGATATTAGATGACGCTGCTTGAAATGCTAAAGGGTACCCATGAATAAATGGTACAATTAATAGTGCATAACTTAATGCAGAGGTCATCTGTCTTATATTAATGGCATATAGCGGAACAACCTCTTTTCCTTTCATTCCCCAAGCGCCGATCACACCTTCAATCCCCCAAAATATGGCAGCCCCTAAGGAAAACAATATTCCAATGAAAAAATTACTTCCGCCGGTAAACTTCGCTGGCACATAGGCTAATATAATCACTCCGATGATACTTAAAGCAACGCCCAGCCAAGTTTTTCCGGTCATTTTTTCCTTCAAGAAAGTGAAAGCGAGTATTGCACCTATCCCAGGGAATATAGAAGCAATACTTGCCGCATATGTCGCTCCTGCATGCTGGATCCCAAGAAAATAAAAGGTCATTGCCAAAGGCCCACCGGCCAATGCTCCTAAAACTAAAATCGCTCCACTTTTTGTTTTAAATAACCTTAACACATGAATAAATTCACCTTTTACAATCATTAATAATGATATCCATAGGGAGGAGAAAAAGTCATGCATGAAAGCGGCTATAATTGGAGCAATTACGACAGCCTCTTTAAAAGGTGAACTAGCTATTATAATGCCAATGATGACAGTATCAATTCCCCAAGCAATGGCCGAAGTAGCTCCTAGGCCTATCCCAATTTTAGCTCCTTTAGTACCTTTTACATTCATGAAACTCTACCTCTTTTCCCAAAATCATTTCACCGGGACCATGCCAAATTAATCATTTGATTCAAATTTAATTGTCAATACAAATTTCAGATATTGTAGATTCTGAACTGTCAGGATAGGAACAGGAATGAACATCCACCAGAAAATGTGAACTGATACATACACATATATTCCTTTGCTTATAACTTTTCCGTGCCAGCTGGTATTGTATATTTAATTTGCCTGTTAAGAATGGAGTTTATTCCTAAAGAAAGGAGTTAACATGAAAAAGACCAGGAAATCGGAAAATATAATTCACGATAACCTGGTCTGCATGAGATATTTTTTATATTTTTTGGACAGCTTCTCATTATAAGGACCCCGAGTATCATGTATTCGAAGTCTTTGTCATTCTGTTATGATTATTATTTTACTTCAATTACTACAGACGAACTTGCCAAATCCACAGATGAGGCCTCTAATATAATAGTTCCTGGTTGATCAGTAGCTTTCACATAGATTAATAATTTCCCGTGATAGGCCTTTCTGTAGTTAGCCTTATAATCCTGATGGCTTTTAGGGTTACTACATTCTATCCCGATTATTTCACCAGGTCCTTCGATGTTACAATGGATTTCATTAACTGCGTCATAGACAAGGTTATTATCTTGATCTAGGATATTGACTTCTATATGGGCGACATCTTGTTTGTCGGCTTTAAGAGTGAGCGTATCCGGATGTGACAGTAACTTAACGGGCTCTCCGGCTGTCTTTAATTCATGTGTACAACTAATTGTTTCATCTCTTTTCCCTATCACTTTTAATGTACCTTTTGCGTATGGAATGTCCCAAAAGATCGTTCCAAAGGGGAAGTCCTCACGTTTTTTGACACCAACAGATTCACCATTTAACAGTAAGTCCACTTCAGGACAATTTGTACAACAAGCAACCCTTACTGTTTCTCCATCAGTCCCTTTCCATTGGCAGACAACTTCATGGTCCCAGTTAATATGATCAGGATTAGCTTCCTTAATGGAGGTCAATCCTATATGAACCATATCTTTATCAGACCATTGGCTCTGTTTAAAAAAGTATAAAGGTTTTTTGAACCCTGCTAGATCGAGCATTCCAGGAGTAGCATGACGAATAGGCCATCCACGAGCTTCTCCCAAATGGTCAATCCCTGTCCAGATAAATTGTCCTGATATAAAGTCATTATTTTCTACAGCCAACCATGCATCGTGATGTCTTCCGTTTTCACTTCCATATATCACTCTATTAGGGTATTTTTCATGGTCTTCATGATAAAGAAACTCTTGATAGTTATAACCCACCACGTCAAGAGCATCCGGAAAATCAGTTTCATTTGACATGATAGCACTTGCTAATGCAGCTGTAACGGGTCTTGTTGGATCATATTGTTTTACAACATTTGCAAGCCTCTTGGCAATATCACCCATGCCCTTTGCTTCAGGCTTGCCTGCTTTGTAACGACCTTCGAGTACCGGATGTGAATAAGGATCATTAGGATAATCAATTTCATTCCCTATACTCCAGAAAACAATTGACGGATGGTTGCGATCTCTTAAAACCATATCCCTCAAATCGAGCTCTGCCCACTCTGTAAAGTCAGAAGCATACCCATCTAGTGATGGTTCGCCTATATTCCAACCCTCTACCCATTTGTTCTTTGGATATTCCCATTCATCAAATGCTTCGTCTTGGACTAAAAAACCAAATGAATCACACATATCTAGTAACTCTGGTGCAGGTGGATTATGACTCATTCTAATTGCATTTACACCAGCTTCTTTTAAAAGTTGTAATCGTCTATGCCACACCTTTTCAGGAACTGCCGCACCAAGACACCCCGCGTCATGGTGGATACAGACACCTTTCATTTTGATACTCTTTCCGTTAAGATGAAATCCTGAATCCGCGTCAAAATGAAAATATCTAATACCAATTTGAGTAATCTCCAAATCTATTAATTCACCATCTTTTATCACTTTTGTTTCAATACTATATAAATACGGATGATCCGGTGACCATAGATTTGGCTTTTCTAGGAAAATAGAATGCAAAAAGTCTTGTTCATCATTTGCTCGAATCGTCTCCATGTATGAACTAGCAATCACTGCTTTTCCGTCAGCATCTTTAATTTGATGTTCAATTTGGATATTAGCCACACTACGATATTCATTTTTTACACCTGTTTGAATTTCAACCTCTGCTTCTGATGCTGAAATTTTCGGGGTTGTGACGAATATTCCATACGGCTTGATATACACTTTATCAGTCAAATTAATAAATACATTTCGATAAATACCAGATCCCGTATACCAACGTGAATCAGCAAAGTCTGAGTGATCTACCTTCACAGCAATCACATTTTCCTTCTTATCAAAATGTAAATATGGGGTCAAGTCATATTGAAATGAGCTATATCCATAAGGCCTTTTACCAAGATAATGTTCATTGATCCACACTTCGCTATTTTTGTATATTCCATCAAATTGTATAAATAGTTTCTTTTCCTTCAGGCTATCAGGGACAATAAAATTCTTCCGATACCAACCAATACCTCCAGGCAGATAGCCGGTTGCACTTGCATATTCCCGCTTAAAAGGGCCTTCGATGCTCCAATCATGTGGTAAATCTAATGTACGCCAATCTGAATCATCGAACCCAACTCTAAATGCACTAGAATTATCACCTTTTAGGAACTTCCAATCAAAGTTAAATTTCCTACTCTTAACTGACAGATCCCACTCTTGCTTCATTACATTTACCATACTCAGCCCACACCTCTTATCTTTTAACTAATTTAATCTGACGAATTAACAAAGGGCTATCAAGCATGTGATAGCCCCTTGTTCTCTTGAAGTCATTCTAAAGTTAATTACTTTCTACAAGCTTTTTATATTCATCCATCTGTTTTTGAATTTCATTTAATACTTTTTCATAACCTGCTGCCTCTAATCTCTTCCTTAAGTCTTGAACAGCCTTATCTGGGTCTCCCGCTTTACCAAACGCAATAGCTGGTATAAGCTGTGCTGTCACTTGTGAAAGTGCAGCAATTTCGGCATCTACAGGCTTACTATCAAAAACAAATTGGCCATATGGGAATGGGTTCTTAATATTATCGTATTTTGCGTAAATCCCCTCCATTCCATCCCATTGGTCTTCGGATGGAATTTCGAATTTGTCTACACGGCCACCCCAGAAGTTAGAACTAAATGAATCTTTTGTATCATCATACCCTTCAGGACGAACACGTTTACCGTCTACAATTTCGTATTGAACGCCTTCAATACCGTAGTTGAATAATCTATAAATTTCCTCGTCATTACGGATTAAATCATATACCATAAGGGCACGCTCTGGATTTTTACTATGAGCTCCTACGGCTGTAGCACCATGTGTAATGGACATTGAAATTAAGTTGTCACGTGTATCAGACCAAGCAAACATATCGATTTCTGAACCAGGTTGTTTTTTATCCATTTGCGGGCGTAAACCTGAGAATGTTTGCGTATGATGCTGGTCTGCACCCGTTTTACCAGCCTGGAACAACTCACGAGTGTCACCTTTGTAATTCAATACATCCGCACGCCAATAGCCTTTATCTGCCCAATCCTTCATCAGTCTCGCATAGTCTACAAAAATTTGATCAAACACTGGGCTTGTAACAGTGGTGAAATCTTCATATGATTTACCCCAGTAAATCGGGAATACTCCTGTAGTAATAGGAAGTTCAATAGCATCTGAATAAGAATTTACGTACCCCCATGCTGTCGTAACATTTGTTCCTTGTGCATCCCAAGGAACGACGCCTGGTTTGTTATCAATAATTCCCTGGAAATACTTTCCTAGCATGTCAAAATCTTTAATATGTTCATTAATGCCAAATTCTTTTGCCCAATCCGTACGATAGAAAAATCCGTGGTTAACCCATTGTGTAAAAGAGTCTTCAGGAATCATCACAATTTTCCCATCGTATTTTGTTTCCGCCCAGTGTTCTTCGGGAACTTCTTGCCATGTCTGAGGGGCATATATAGGTAGAAGGTCAGAAATATCTAAGAAAGCACCCTTTTGAGCATTTCCCCATGCATCTAACCAATCAGTTGCTGTGATAATTAAATCAACAGGTTCACCAGAAGCTAGGGTAAGATTATATTTTGTCATATAATCCGCCCATTCAATCCATTTCAACTCAAGATTAGCGTTTACTTTTTCCTTTAATTTAGCATTTACTTGCTCCATTACTTTCTCAAGCTGGCCATTTGTCGGTTTATCTCCTAACATCATGTACGTAATGGTAACGAATTTAGACGTATCAACTTCCCCATCCTCGTTTACTTTTGTACCGGGATTCGTTTTTTCCGAACCCGTTTTCTTAGATCCGTTGCAGGCCGCAAGACTGAAGGTCAACAGCATGACAATCACTAAAACCAAGAATTTTCTCATCTTCAACATTTTATTGCCTCCCCTTTTTTTATATCTATGAAATGAGGAAGTTCCCCAATCATATTCAATTACCCCTTAACAGCACCAATGGTAATACCTTTAATAAAGTACCGCTGCACAAACGGATAAAACAGAATAACGGGTCCCGTAGCGACAATCGCCGTTGCCATTTTCATCGATTCAAGCGGGACATCTTGTGGCGGCACATTGGATGAAGCAGCTGAATTCCTTATATAATCAGCACTCGTAATAACGTTATAAAGGAATAACTGCAGTGGCCTATATTCCATATTTGATGAAAGGAAAAGCATTGAATGATACCATTCATTCCAATACCCTAGGGCAATGAAAAGTCCAATTGTCGCAAGGGCCGGGGTTGACATTGGTAAGATTAAACGTAAAAATATCGTGAAATCACCCGCGCCATCCATCTTCGCAGATTCTGTAATCTCATGCGGAATTGATTTTGTGAATGCCTTCATCATAATGATTAGAAATGGACTCAACAATCCTGGCAGTAGTACTGCGAGGTAATTATCCTTAAGATGAAGATACTGCGTTACTAAAAGGTAAAACGGGACAAGCCCACCTGAAAAAAGGGTTGTGAAGTAGATATAGAACGATATTTTATTACGATACAAGAAGTCCTGGCGTTGCAAGGCATAGCCCGTCATCGCTACAATAAACAAACCGATCGCAGTTCCGGCAATTGTAATAATCAACGTGACGACATATGATCCAATGACCAGTCTTGGATTTTGAAAAACAATTTCATATGCAAAAGTAGTAAATTCTTTAGGCCATAAAACAAATCCGCTTTCCATAATGGCCTTTTCTGTTGTGAAGGATGAAGACAAGATCATGATAAATGGCAAAAGACAACATAAAGCAAAAAAACCAATGAAACCATATCCGATAAAACGAACCATGATAGTAGAAAAATCTATATTTCTTCTTTCTGTTTTTTCCACAAAATCGTCCCTCCTTTAAAACAATGAATTTTCTGGCGAAACTTTTCTGACAATCCAGTTTGCTGTAATGACAATAAAGAATCCAAGAATAGATTGATATAAACTCACGGCACTTCCCAATGAAAAGTTAAAATTCGTCATCAATGTTCGGAACACGTAAGTTTCAATAATATCTGTCGTTGGATAGAGCATCGTATTATTAGCGCCAACCAAGTTATAAAACAAACCAAAGTTCCCTTTTAAAACGCCGCCTAAAGAGAATAATAGTAAAATGATAAAGGTTGGCTTAAGCCAGGGAATAATGATGTATCGAATACGTTGGAAAGCATTGGCCCCGTCAATTTCAGCTGCCTCTAGAATGCCCCTATCAAGACCCATGATGGCCGCAAAATAGATGATCGATCCATATCCTGTCGACTGCCAAAGGAAAGTGATGACAATAATATATGGCCAAATCGCCGGATTCGAATAGGTCTGGACTGGATCCAAGCCAACAGCTTTCAAAAATGAATTAAGCATCCCATAATCGTAGCTAAGAATGTTGTAGGCTAAAAGTCCAACGAGGACCGCGGAAATAAAATGCGGTAGAAACATAATGGTTTGCGATACTTTTTTAAACCATTTGCTTGCCAGTTCGTTAAGCATAATAGCTACACCTATTTGAAGGATATTACCAAAAACGATGAAAGCCAGGTTATAAGCAATGGTATTAAAGGTCAACTTCCATAGATCTCCTGTCATCACTAGAAAGCGAAAATTTTCAAACCCTATGAAAGCGCTTTTAAAAATTCCCAGAGAATAATCAAAGTTTACAAATGCGAGATATAGCCCCGGCATCGGCAGATACGCAAAGATCGCAAAGAAAATAATAGCAGGTGAACACATAATAAGAAGGGTTCGATTCTTCCATATTCTTTTAAATACAGAATCTTTTGCTTGTTTTTGAATAATAGGTGCATCCGATTGGACAGTTACGGTTTTCATTTAAATCCTCCTAAACAACTTGATTCTTACTCAAAAGCGGAAACGCCTTTAAGAACACTTTATATAAATTAGAAATGGGTATTAGGAATATTTTTCCAATGTTATTAATAGAAAGTTGACAGGAATATGTATGGCAAACAGTTAACATGTGAATAAACGGAAAAATCTTCGGGTTGTTATTTTACTCCGAATATCCACTTATTGATTGAATATACATAAATCAATATAGTTGTTTGGGAAAAATATATCTCTTCATTAAATTCGAATCCTAATTTCCAATTCAAATATGAAACCGGTTTCATTCCCTTGAAAAATAAAGAGATACAAATTATCTGTGATACTATAACCAATATTCCATTTTGGAAAATGAAACCCATTTTAATATTATTGAACTCCAACCTCTGTAAAGAGGTCAAAAACAAATTTTCACCCCGAAAATAATTTGCAGGAATCTCTTAATACGAGTGATGTTGGAACAACTGTTTCTTTCGCTGCTTCTTTCTCATTAATTAAATCTACTAATACATTGATAGCTGTTTGACCCAACTTATCATAGTTTTGACTTACGGTCGTAATTCCTGGAGGGAAATGCTTTGCCAAATATATATCATCAAACCCAACAACTGAAACATCATCTGGAACCTTTAATCCAAATTTGGTAAGAACTTTTATTACCCCGATCGCTACTAGATCGTTAGCACAGATAACCGCTGTAGGCCTTTCTTTTAAAAAGAGCAATTGTGACGCAACTTCTTCGCCAGATTCAATATTAAATCCGGTACCTAAAACCCAATCTTCACTAACACCTAGCCCTTTGCTTTTCATCGCTTGAACAAAAGAGGCTTTTTTAACGTCAGTTGAACTTATTCCTTCCTTTCCACCAAGAAAACCAATCTTTTTATGGTTTAGATTGATTAATAGTTCGACAAGCTTATCAATTCCAGTCTCTTCATCTGTCCTAACTACATGGGCATCTACACCGGCCATTTGACCATTAACAAAAACAATTGGAACTCTCTCCATCACTTTCTTTATTTCTTGAGCATATTCCTGGTCCGTTTCAGTATCATTAATTCTACCGCCCAAATAAATAATCCCATCCACCTGTTTTTCCACTAAACTATGTAAGTATTTAGATTCATTCTCTGAGTTGTTCATTGTATTGCCAAGAAACACTGTATACCCTAAATCTAATGCACAGGCCTCACTTCTTTGAACCAGTGTTGAAAAAAAGGGTGGTTTATGTCCGGTAAGATAAAACCAATCGTTTTCGATTGCTTATGCAATAAGCTTCTTGCTAAACTATTAGGTCTAAAATGATACTTTTCAATCAAATCAGCTATTTTCCGCATTGTCTGTGGACGCACTTTTGCATTTCCCGTTAAGACTCGGGAAACGGTTGCTGGCGATACATTAGCTTCTTTAGCAATGTCATATATTGTTATATTTCCCTTTTTCATAACTTTCCCCCATTTCATTACATTCAAGAAACATTTTTGAAACCGGTTTCATTTAATTGTATTGCCATATTAAACCTAAGTCAATAAAATAATTTTCAAATTTTCCGTAAATAAAAAAACGCTGAACTCTGATAAAAATTTAAATGAGTTTAAAGGAATTGGTAAAACAAGTCTTTTTATCGCCATTAAAAAAGAGCCTATTCAAGGCTCTTTTAAATTTAAAATGTATTTAAATTTTTGTTCAAGAAGTTTCTTCTTTGTCCAATGTCTAGTCTTGGAATCTTTAAGAATTCCCTTATCTTTTTCGTTTAGTAATTATTCAAGTTACCAATAGGCGTTTGAATAATCACAGGCTTTTTAGCTGGATCCAACCACTTTAAGATTTTAATAACATTAGCCTCAGATGTAGCTGTACATCCTAACGTATAGCTATCACCGATATGGAAGAAAATAGCACTTCCTTTGTATGGTGTTCTCTTGGTGTTATAGTTAATGACAAATCCATACTTATACAGTGGATGAGTCATATTTTCAGCACTTTTCCATTTGCCCTTTGTCTTCTTTTTAGATTGCCAGGTGTTATAAAGAGGGGATTTAGGATCATCTACCCAAACATCATCACTCGTAATTTTTCGGTAAGGCAATTTCGTTCCTGGATTTGTTTTTTGACCAAAAGCTGTTCCAATTGTATATTTTCCGACTGGAGAACTCGCTCCACCTTCACGCATATTGTTTGTGAAGCCGTATTTTCCAATATGGCCCTTTATTATCAGAACAGGAATCCATTCTCCCTTTGAATTTTTTTCAAACGTTTGAATGTCAGCAGATCTTGAGTTGAATCCATTAGATGTGACCAGAATCAATTGTTTGTTCTTGTCTACCGTTTTTAAGCCTGTTGCAAGATTATTATCTTTAGGAACAGTTGGTTTTTTGGAAGACAAGTATTTAGTAGATACCCAGCCTATTTTTTTATTTACGGTCACTCTACTCCAACTGCCTTTTTTCTGTTGCACCGTTACAGCTGTATTTTTTTTGACAGTTGCAATGATCTTGGATTTTATTGTGGCCTTTGCTCTTACATTTAGTGAAGTCGCCGTGACATACATCGTCTTACTTGCAGCTTCCGCCTTTTGGTCGTTAACCATAGAGAAACTTACAAATATCAATAACGTTGTTAAAAATATATTTATTAACTTTTTCATGATTTCATCTCCCCCTCAACTTGTAACCGCTCATTAATTACAAGCTTAAGTATAACTCCTAAGTTTAAGTGAATTTGCTTAAAATCTGTGATATATCGAGTATTGATGTAAATAATAAAATTGTAAATTTATAATTGGAGGAGGGCTTGTATGCAACAGGATCAACAAGCAAAAAAAAATTTGGGTTCTATTATAAAACCAGAATTTGCCGGAACTGATGCACAAAAAGTAAAACAAGAAATTCAAAAAGATGTAAGCGAAGGACAAGGTGCAATGACTTCCCGAGAGGCAGGAGCAATGCGAGATTAAAAAACCACTCTGGTGGTTTTTTATTTTTCCGTTTCAAAATTAACACCTTACACCTCTCATTTCGATTTGATGGAGATGCTGCAAATTTAATGATTAAGTACGGTTTGTTAGAAAAACCACCTCAAGCGTTTGACTGTGAATATCTAGCTAAAGAAAAATTAATAAAATATAGCAAATGTGCAAAACTCCCCCGGTCGAATAAAATAAAGGTTGCTTTTGTAGTAGCCGGATTTTTAAGGAAAGCCTCCATTAGTGGAATAAGATAAAATCCACCATAAATTTACAGAATGGGTTTTAAGCAACGGGAATTTAAATATGAATTGGTAAATAAATTTCTACTTCTTCCTCACCATTTTCCATTGGATGATAGGTCTCAACAATATGAGATTCCAAATCCCTTTTATACCCCTGATTATCTGCCCATTTTAATAATTGGTTATGTAGGTAATCGATATTAATTATTTTCCCCCTAGTCGTGACATAGGCTTGAGCAGTTTCGATATAATCCATCCCAACTGGAACTTCTTTTAGAGTATCATTAACAATTAATCCTACATAATAGTTACCATCCAGATGATTAGCATCCCTTTTAGGCTCGAAAAGAGCTATTTCAGTACCCGAATGATTTCCAACTTCATCTAAACGAGTTAGAAATTGCTGGGCTAGTTTTGGAACTTCGGTACCAAAATTAGCAAAAGCTCCACCTCCTTTTATGCCTACAACTCTAAAGATTTTTTTAACCTTTTTACAATCCACCATTATCCCCCCAAAGACTTTTATAACCACTCATATTCCAATTCTCTTCAAACTGATTAAATTCCTTTTTATGCAATCTGTTTTCACTTAATTAATCTGACCCGTTAGATTAAGTACAATCCTTCATAATGTCTTCTAAACTTTAACAAGCTTGTTCACGTAATCTTATAGGACTTACGTTCACTTTTAAACTATTTAAAGGAAGTAAACTTTTTGAATGCGCGAACAAACAAGCTAATGTAAAAAAGCGCAAAGTTCTTAAAGAGCTTGAGGCAGTTCAATCTGTTTCCGAGAAAAAAAAGAAAAGAAATCAGAAAGAAGACAGGAGCAGCAAGGGTTTGGACAGAAAAAGACCCCGAAATCGGAAATGTTTATTTTCACAAAATCGGGGTCAGAATGAGAGATGTTTATTTTAGGCAACGGGTCTATATATTACGCAAACTGACTCAACATGCACAGAGTCCATGTGGCAACACATGGGGTGCTAGTGTGTTATTCCTTCCGCAATGTTTATTTGTTTTGAATAAAAAAGTATCTTTTTCGTCTTTTTTATTAAATTTGCGCTTCGTAACTGGTTTCGGGACTACTAAACAGTCATTTTCCAACTTGATAAAGTCAGCCAGTTTTCCTTTTCCTTATAATCAGGCATTAATTTTCCAACAAGGCGCCAGAAGGATCGGTCGTGATTCAGATGAACCATATGACACATTTCATGAACTACTACATAGTCAATGACCTCAGGTGGCGCCATCGCTAGTCGCCAATTAAATGTTAACTGCAGCTTCGAATCACAGGTTCCCCAAGTCCTTTTGCTATCCGAGATACGAATAGAACGTGGTTTTGTTTTGAAGTTGCTTTGATAGTATGAAATGCTTTTTTCTACCAATGCCTTACACTGCTGGTAATAATATCGTTTCAAAGCTTGTTTTATTTTTTCAGTGTCAGGCTGCTTTACATATATATGGAGCTTCCCACCTTCAAACACTACATGTTCTTGCGTTATATTTATATCTTGGAAGATCTCAATGGGATAATTGTTTCCTAAATAAAGAAAACTCTCACCATACTCATAGACCTTTTTCTGCGGTCCCAACAGCCTATCCTTCATTTCTTTTAATTTTTGCTGTATAAGATCCCATTTTTCTTCTACTAACTGATGCACTCTTTCATCAGGTGTCCCTTTCGGAGCCTGAACTTCAACACTTCCAAAACTATCTATTGTTATCCCTATAGACGTACGATTTTTGTACTTGATATCAAAACGTAATGTCTCACCTAAGTGATTATGTATCATGTTATCTCCCGTATTAAGGTTTATCCCCTGTATTTGATCGCTAATCCTTTTAAGAAATTCCTGGCATATTTATCTCCGCACTCTTTATAATTCTTATGCCCTTCTTTTCTTAATAAAGCGCCCAGCTCCCCTTTTGTAACCGTGATTCCTGCATTTTCGAATATATCCAGCATATCCTCAGTTGTTAATGCTAATGCAATTTTCACTTTCTTTAACAGGAGATTATTAACATTTCCAATTTTCTTTATAGATGGTTCTGGCGTATCAGGCTGCCCTAGTTCCGGCTCTTGTTTTCCTCTTTTATAAATAATAAAACCATTTAAAAATGAATTAAACATACTGTTATCACATTTTATTTGCTCGTCACTTTCCGCATCATACGCGTCTGATTTTGTGAGAATCTTTATTACTTCTGGTACTGTTACATCCACTCCCCCAAGTTTAAAGATCTCTGCCATTTCCTTATTTTTAATTTCCAGCGCATATCTTAATCGTATTAATATATCGTTATTATCCACAATAGACCTCCATAAAACAAAATACTGTCAATCCTCTGTCCCAACAAAGATACTGACCAATTGATTAATCTAATACTACCTCATCGCAAATCAGATATCAAAAAAGTAAATAGGCAACTCCCAGTATAGATACTTCCTCTTCCAAATCTACATTCATTTTTTCCGCTAACTAGTTGGACATCGGATGGAAACGAATTATTTGGGCTCATAGGCAAGTTACCAAAACCAGCTTCGGGTAATAAGTTATCTGTATAAGCCAAAGGAGTGAGAAAATGGGTAGACGAATAAAACATACTTCACGTGACGTGGAGGAGTTAGCGAGGCTCATGCTGGCGGAAGCGACCGGCGAAGGAGTTCAAGGGATGAACATGGTGGGAACAGTTGTGGCCAATCGAGTCGAAGCTGACTGTGCTCCTGACTTCAAAGGGTTGCGTAATATCAGACATGCGATCTATCAAACCATACCCGGAACTAATATTCCTCATTTCGAGCCTGTCTTAAATGGAGCACTATATACACAACGTCCCACAGAAGCTGACCTCCAGAGGGCTAGGAATTTGTTACATGGACATAGAGAACCTCGTTCAAGAATGAGTTTGTGGTTTTTTAATCCCAGTCCCGGGAAAAGATACCGAGCTCCTTGTACCGAAACGATGCCAAGATCCCCAATGACGAAGTTTGACTTTGTGCACAAGAACCATTGCTTCTATGTTGGAGTACCGGGCTATTGCCCTGAGTTTTATAGATAAATTAAAAAGGAGTTGATCTTCTCATGACTTATGGAAACTCTAGTTATAATCTAATGAATCATTATCCAGCTTCCATGATGCGAGTTAGTCGCCCACAACAACCTGGCGGCTTCCCAGCGAATATGCCATCTGGACCTTCATATAGTGTCCCAGTGGTTCCTATCGGGACTGGGCAGAAATTTGCGGGAGGCGCGGTGGAAGAATCATTTATCGAAAATATCATACGCTTCAACAAAGGTAAGTTAGGTACTTTCTACTTTACTTATCAAGGTAACAGCAAATGGAATGCAATGGTTTACCACGGACGGATAGAAACGGCTGGTCGTGATCACCTTATCATCAGCGATCCTTCCTCCGGTAAACGCTATCTGTTGATGATGGCAAATCTCGACTGGGTAGAATTCGGAGAACGAATTAACTATCCTCAATCGGCAATTAGTCCGGATATCAAGGCGTCCCTAACAACAACGGAGTGAGTTCGTTGAACGCTTAAACCCGCTTACTTCTTTTTGGAAAATGAGCGGGTTTTTAGTTATGACCACATATAGAATGCAATTTCGGCAATAAATTGAAGCGAGCGTTTCGCCTCTTACGTTGCTGCAGGAAATCACTCGGTGATGTATATATCTAGAAACAAGATGTGCCTACTGGCGTCGATTTCTAGTACATTAAAATAAAGATTATACTTTAACTCTAATTGTCCCTTTCACCACTCACCCCCACCAAATGATTGATTTGGAAGGGGAATGCGTGGCTAAAGTTTTGTTCAAATCGTAACATCCTAGTTAGTTTAATCCCTCGCAACAATCACTCAACAAATATAGAAATCAATAAACTGATTGTAAATAATAGATACGCAATCTGAATTATTATGTACATGACAAATTCAAAAGTTGATAGTTTTCTTTGTTTCTTAGTTTTTACCAAATGCCGAAAATAAAAAGCAGAACTAATAACCAGTACTCCTATAGAAATTGCATGCAAAATTTCTGCGAAGATTATCAAGCGAATCAACTCCTTCAATATAAACTCAATTTAGCAATAGATGTAAAGAAGTGTTTTCCTACTGATGTGACCAGTTTTATAACCTGTTTTTTCAGTTAAAAAGCGTCTCAACCAAATTATCGAAACGCACCCGTTAGCACAAAAAGGGCTGCTCTTAAATTAAGTGCACACCCATTCATATATACATTTTTCCTTTTCTCCTCGCTGATACATTTCGTTTTCTTTGGGGACATCAACGATTTCTAAAAGATTAGCTCCGACATACTCACATGTTTTTCTTGAAGCGATGTTATCTGGATTACAAGTAATGAACAGTTTCTCCATTTCATGAGCATGTGCTACTTTCCTCAAAAGCCATACAGCTTTTGCAGCATAGTGATTACCTCTATATTGCTCATTAACTGAATATCCAATATGACCACCATAATATAAGTTTTCGTTGTATCCAATTCGAATATCTATTTTTCCGATAGGTTTGGATAAACCACTTAAAGAAATATTGAAATGATAAGCTGGAACCCAGTTCTTATCCTTGTTTCCTGGTACTGTTTTCATCAGATGCAAATCAATTTCTTCTCCTTTAATAACATCAAAGTCTAAAAAAATAAATTTCATTATTTTCCCCCCTGTATTAAGTATTTTATTTCTTAATTCTTTAAGAATTAAATATTATCCTTCTTTAGCAAGAAACACTTCAGAAAATGATGGGTGATAAAGCGAAGTATGGTGTAGGAATTGATTACGGTTATGGCATAATGCAGTTTAAAACAGTTCCACTACTCACGCCAAAATTATTTAATGTTTGGGGACATGCAGGTGGCACAGGAGCCTATATGTTTGTACTTTTAATGACTTTTCTTATGAAAAAAACGAGAAAAAGATTCGACTTTTTCCCGTTTTTCACTCCTACTATGTCCCCTTAAAATAAAATCACTACAAAAAAACTTTGTTGCCTGTAAGGGTTATTATATTTTTAAGATTTAACAGCTTCATAAACGATTTGTTGTTTGCTATTTGTTGGTTGTTTACCTTCTATAAAATTAGCTGAGATAACGATTTCTGAAAAACCAATTTTCTCCAAAACCAATTTGAACTCCTCAACACCGTACCAACGCAATGCAAAACGTTGTAATTCGGTCTGGATAAGTTTACCTTTACGCCATTTTTCATATTTTAAATATGAAACCTTGTATTGGTTAAGAAAATCAACCTCCACAAGTTTACCTTCCATAGTGATAATATCACCATTTGAAAGGTTAAAAGTGGAAGTTCCTTCAAAACCTCCAACTTGAAGACTATCGTCTGGTAAGAAAAGGTCAAGTATTAATTTTCCACCAGTTTCAAGATGCTCATAAAGTTTCTTTAATACTTGGATTGAATCCTCGCGATTTTCAATTAATAAGAGAGAACCAGCGGGAATTATAATAGCTTCATATTTGTAAGGTAATGATAGTTCCCTTAAATCTGACTGATATAAGTTTGGATTTAATTCACGTTCTTTACAGCGTTGACGACAAGAAGCTAACATTTCAGCAGAATAGTCAACTCCGTCCACATTAAGACCAGCTTCTAAAAGAGGAATGATTACACGTCCGGAACCAACCATTGCTTCCAGAATGCGTCCCTTACATTTTTTAAGCTTTTCTTGATAAAACTCTATATCTCCACCAAATGATTGTCCTATTTTTTTCGTTAAATCATAAACCTCCGTGCAAAGCTCTCCGTAATAACTAAAAGACATAAATGTTTACCCTCCGTGTTTTGTTTTTCCTGAAGGGCAATAATACTAGATTAAGCCTTCAGTACCTCAATTTTATTTGAATTTACTTTTGAGCTGACTATCACAAAAATCACTCACTTTCTAATTTATTGTAATAACATTAACACAAGGTGAAAATTTGGACAATTGTTAAAACTGAAATTTTCAATAAACTAATCCTTTGTTAATTAAGCTGCACCGTTCGTGGAACAAGAAAAAGGGGCCGCAATCATCTTTCTTTAAAGAATTAATTGTTGATCCTTTTGAAAACGCTATATTTAATAATCTAGAAAACTATATTATAATTATTGAGATGATTATAATAATTTAAAGGGGAAGGAGAGTTATCCATGACACAAGATATAAGTCATAATTATTATAAAGAATTAATTGATTTACAAGATGTAGAAGGGGTCGAAGCTCAAATTCGAAGTTTACTTGAGGTTCCGATTGAATCCCTTTCTGACCTAGAAAAGTGGTTAAAAGATGAAAAGGATTTAATGATTAAAATCACGGAAGCGATGACAGGTCACCAAGTGGACTTCTACCGTAACACAGAGGATGCTGACATCAAGGCGACTTATCTTCACGATCAGCAAGTCATTCAACCACTTTTAATGAAATATAAAGCTAAACTGAATGAGAAATGCTGTAAGTCTCCTTATTTAAATCAATTAGATGAAAACCGCTACGGCTTAATGCGACGAGTTCGCGAGTCTGAAATTAAACTGTTCAGAGAAGAAAACATTCCATTAATGGTAAGAGAACAAGAGCTCAATACGAAGTATAGTGAAATTATGGGAGGCTTAACAGTTGAATGGGAGGGAGAGGAAAAGCCTTTTCCATTTATCCAATCCCAACTTGATCATCTAGACAGATCAGTAAGAGAAAAAGCTTATACCAAGATGGGTTCTGCCTTTCGTCAAATTAAGCCCGATATGGATGCTATCATGGACGAACTCGTTCAACTACGCCATCAAATCGCTGTAAATGCAGGCTTTGAAAATTATCGTGATTATATATTTGTTGCTAAAAACCGTGAGTATAGTGTCCAAGATTGTTATGACTTTCATGAAAATGTAGAAAAACATATTATTCCAGCTTGGAATCGACTCGCAGATGTTTTTAAGTCCAAGCTTGGTGTCGATACATATCGCCCTTGGGATAACACGGCTAAATTGATGAAAAACCCACCATACTCTGAGGTGTCTGCTCTTATGGATGGAGTTTCTGAGATTTTAGGGAAGACCGACCCATATTTTGCAGACCGTTTCGATTATATGAGAGAGAATGGGTTACTAGATCTTGGGGATCGGAAAGGAAAAAGCCCAGGTGGTTTCTGTACCTCCTTACCTGTTTCAGGGGATACCTTTGTCTTTGCGAATTTTAGCCCATCCTTTTTCTCTCTGATCGCATTAATTCATGAAATGGGCCATGCAGTGAATGGGTACCTCGAGTTTTCAGAACACGGTCCTACTGAAGACTACCAGCACAGAATGGAAATTGCTGAACTGTATTCTCATGGGATGGAATTGCTCTTATTGGATAAGCTGGATCGTTTTTATCCAGAAGAAGCGGATTTTAAGAGCGCACAGCGTGAAGAGCTGAGACGGGCATTTACAATGTTATACGGCCCATTATCAGGGGATCTTTTCCAGCATTGGATGTATACAAATCCTAAACACACTGCCAAAGAGCGTGATGAAAAATACTTTGAAATCTCAAAACGCTATGGCTTAAACCCTGTCGATACTTCTGGGCTGGAGCAAGAAATTGGGATGAGTTGGGTAGGAACCCTTCATTATTTCGAAGTTCCTTTCTATAATATTGAATACTCCATCTCGATGCTTGGTGCTCTACAATTACTTGAGAATTATCGGAACAACCCAGAGCAAGCTGTTGAATCCTTTAAAAAAGGTGCAAGTGCAGACTATAATCAATCCATCGCAGCTGTTTATAAAGAAACTGGGGTCAGTTTTGATTTTTCAGAGCCAGCCGTTAAGCGAATGGGTGAATTCCTAGAAAAAGTCATTCAAGACATTCATTGACGAAGTGGGAGCACGGGGACGATTCTTAGCTTAGTTTTCCGCTCAAAAAGGTACAACTAGAGAAATTTTCTAGTTGTACCTTTTGCTTTACAGTCAAAAAATTTGTCCACAATATTTTCGATTGCCCGAGAAGAATGAAGTTGCTGCCTTGAGCCTAGCATGACTCTTGACCCCATAATAACCCCACCTTTCAATAATTTCTTCAATTATCGCAGCTAATTAGAAATTTACATTCCTAATAAAATATTCTGTAATAATCAAAGGAATTCCTGTATTTCGGGCTATTCTTCCAGTAACCTCCCCGTTGAATAAAGAATGCAGCTTTTCATCTAAAGTATTGCACCCTATTATTCAACCCAAGACAATTAGTTAGTTTATCATTTTTATAATTAAACCATATCAAAAATAATGACAATCTTACGCCTTAAGAAAATTAACATTAGGTATAGATTATCCCTTTAAGTGAAATGTTTTCTAACTCGATCCTTTAACCATTTCGCTGTCAATGTCTCTGCATTTAACATTTTTTCTGGTGTACCTACTAATATAATTTGCCCGCCTTGTTTTCCTCCTCCTGGACCTAGTTCTATTACCCAATCGCTCGCAGCTATAAAGTTTAGATTGTGTTCAATTATTATGACAGAATTACCTCTGTTTACGAGATTTTGAAATACGTCTAAGAGTTTTTCATTATCTTCTGTGTGCAGTCCTAAGGATGGCTCGTCTAATAGATAGATTTGTCCTTCTTTTTGCAAGTGGCTTGCGAGTTTTAAACGTTGGATTTCTCCTCCGCTAAGAGAACTTGTCGTCTGTCCTAAGGTGAGATACCCTAATCCTACGTCTTTTAGAGTATGCACTCTTTTTATGATCTTTGGCATTTTAAAATATTTGATAGCCTCGTCTATTGTTAAATCTAAAATCTCTATTACATTTTTTTCTTGATATTGATATGACAGTACTTCGTCTGAGTATCTCGTACCGCCACATGCTTCACAAGGGATTGTCACCGGATCTGCAAATGCTACGTCTGGCGTTAGGACTCCTTTTCCTTTGCAGATAGGACATGCTCCCGCAGAGTTAAAGCTGAACAAACCTGCAGGTTGTCCTGTTTCTTTTGAAAATATTGCGCGAATATCGTCCATAATTCCCATATATGTAGCTAGGGTCGAACGGTTGGAAATTCCTATGCCGCCTTGGCCTACCATTATAGTTTCTGGATACAATTCGGTGAACACTTCCAACATTAAGGAGCTTTTACCTGAACCTGATACCCCACATATAGAGACTAAGACATTTTTTGGAATATTTACGCTTATATTTTTTAAGTTATTGTTACTTACTCTATTTATTGTAAAATAACTTTTTATAGCCCTTGGATTTTTATTTATTTTTAGCTTGTGGTTTAGGGCTGTTGCGGTGGGTGAGTTATCTAGTCCTTCTAATTTCCCTTGATAGACAACTTCTCCTCCATTTACCCCTGCTCCTGGTCCCATTTCTATTATTTCATCCGCTACTTTTATTACTGATAGATTATGTTCGATTACGATAACAGTATTATGTTGGTCTTTTAGCCTTCTTAGCATCTGTATTAACATATCAACTTCTTCTGGATGGAGTCCTGCACTCGGTTCGTCGAAAATGTATGTAATATTGTTTAGACTGCTCCCTAAATGACGAGCGATTTTTACCCTTTGAGCTTCTCCACCAGACAGGGTGCCTATTTTTCTAGATAGACTCAAATATCCTAGTCCCATGTCAACTAGTTGTTTTACATGTAGAATTGCTTGTTGTGCTATAGATTCTCCCATAGGCTCTTTTATGTTATTTAGTTCTTCAAGTATTTCTGGGAGCTCTAATCCATCATATTCCACGATATTTAAGCCATTTATTCTACATTCTAATACCTTTGGATTTAGGCCTGAACCTTGGCAGGTTGGGCATAAGAATTCAGTTGATACTGCTAAGACGTCATCTTGGGATACTTCTTTTAGCTTTGAGATATCTCTATTTATATAGAGTCGCGTAAATCTGGGCAATAACCCATCCCACTCATGATTTTGTGGTCCGTGTTTTGTGTGAAACGGCGCATAGACTCTTTCACCTTCTCGGGGACCATATAATAGCAGGTAGAGTTTTTCTTCTGAGTAGTCCTTTATGGGTTTATCTGGATCGAATAAACCACCGGTCATCATCCATCTGCCTTGCCAACCCGAAGGCGATAATGGCTTAAATTTCACCGCATAATCTCGAAGTGACTTTTCGTAATCGATCATCTTATTTAGATCGGGCGTAACTACCTCCCCGAATCCACCACATTCTGGACATCTGCCAAAGGAATTTTGAATCAAAAAATCGGTGGCAGAACCTATGGATGGCTTTCCTATTCTTGAGAACAAAAGTCTAATCAATGGATTTATATCCATATAGGTGCCCACTGTTGAGCGGGGATTGCCCCCTATAGGTCTTTGTTCCACTACAACAACAGGGCTTAAGTTTTGCATAAGATCGGCTTGGGGTCTTTCGTACCTTGGCATTTGATTTCTGACATAGAGAGGATAGTTCAAAGTCATTTGTCTTCTACTTTCTGTTGCTAATGTATCAAAAACAACTGAGCTTTTTCCCGAGCCTGAAAGACCAGTAAATACGATGATTTTTTCTTTTGGTATGTTTAAGTCTACATTTTTTAAATTATTTTCTTTAAGCCCCCTTAAAATAATTTCATCTTTTATTTCTGACATTTTGTCATCCTTTCTGATTTTAACTAATATGCTTCTTTCAGTTCGCTACAAGTCTAGCCACCCTTGATAGGAGGAATACCTTTCAAGTTTGTTATTGAAGCTTTTTTCAGTGTTTATCATAAATAATAATTGAGGAATTCAGCAAAAAGTCTAAAAAACATTAGCCAAAAAACACTTTTACACTACCTTCCTTTTGTGCTGTTGCTAAACAGTTTTTTATAAAATCCAGGATTTGTTTTTGATCCCTTGGTAAGGACTCACAACTTGAATGAGAAGAAGCATCATTATTGTATAATTGATTGAAGGTATCTAAAGCGTTTCCAATTTGTTGTTTAGAAAAAGTGGTGCTGTCTCCTGAGCCGCTGACTCCAGCAAAATAATCATATGCATCAAGCAGACGGTAAAGTATGGTAGAATTATAATTTCCCTTGCTAAAACGTGCATAGGCAACTTCTTCTCCGGCTCTATTGTAGCCCAAAATATCGTGACCCATTAATTTTCCCCCTTCAAATTTAAATAATATACATAGCCTCAGAAAGCTAAAAAATGATAATAAAATAGTTTGATTGCCACTCCTTTCAGGTTTGTATTTTTACAATTTTTGTTGAAATAGTCTAGAAAAAAAGGGTGTAAATGTGGAATATCGTGAAGTTCAATTTAGAGGTTGTTCAAAAACTGTGGTGTCATTAAACCATCAGTTGTTTTCATTCTTCTTGGATTTTATTTGTACAAGGTATTTTTTAAAATGTGAAAGAGCTAGAGGCATGCTAGATTGTCTATTTAATATTTTCATAATATGGCAAACTTGTCAAAAAGTAATTGATAGCCATTCGGTGTTTATATCGCATGAAAAGAAGCTTTTTCTTCCATTAAAGGGTGATTTTAATTCACAGGGGAAACTTAAAAATTCTGATTTTAGAATTCCACACTATATTCCGATTACCTATAATAAATTAAAAAAGAGCACATTTTTTGATTTGACCCCAAAAGGATAGTCACAGCAAAATTTTGGGTTCATTCCGTTTTGTGCTCTTTTTTTCGATTGCTATAAATCAGATTAATCGATAAGTTAGGCTAATTATTAGCTTTTTTTACTCACTGGTGAATCCAATTTATTTTAATATGAGTAGCGAACAGCACTCCACATGGCTTGTCTGCGGAAACATATCCACAGGCTGAATATACTTCACTTCATACATATGGCTAATCGTCTGCAAATCCTTCGCCAACGTAGACGGATTGCAAGAAACATAAATAAATTTCTTAGGTTTTATTTTTAGCAATGTTTGTAAAAACTTTTGATCGCACCCTGTACGAGGTGGGTCAACAATGATTACATCAGGTTGCCAGCCCTGTTTATGCCATGCTGGCAGGATGTCTTCCGCTTTTCCTGTTACGTATGTGGCGTTTTTGATTCCGTGTTTGCGGGCATTTTTCTTTGCATCTTCGATAGATTCTGGGATGATGTCCATTCCTCGGATTTCGGCCGCTCCCTCAGCTACCCATAGGCCGATTGTGCCGGAACCGCAGTAGGCGTCTACTATTTTTTCTTTTCCAGTCAATGCAGCGGCTTTTTTTACTTCGTCATATAATTTCACTGTTTGCTCGGGATTTAACTGAAAAAAAGCTCGGGCTGACAATTCGTATGTGAATTCATTCATTTTCTCATCAATGAATTCCTTGCCAGTAATGTTGAATGACTTCTCGCCAAAAATGAGTGATGTTTGTTTCGGGTTCACATTTTGCATGACAGAAACGACTTCAGGTAGACGTTTTTGGATTTCAGCTGCAATCATTTCTTTGCGCGGTAGCTTTGTTCCAGCGGTGACGATGACTACTTGGACTTGTCCCGTTTTGATGCCTACTCGCGTTACGATCGTTTTTACGATACCCTTTTTTGTTTTTTCATTATAAATCGGAACCTTAAAGTCCTGGAAAATCCGCTTTATTGCATTATTCACTTTATTCGTAGCTGGATGCTGTACAATGCATTCAGGAACGTCAATTAGGCGGTGGGAATCCATACTATATAGACCAGCGATTACTTTTCCGTTCATTTCTCGTAGCTGGAATTGGCTTTTGTTTCTGTATTTCCAGGGGTCGTCCATTCCGATTGTTTCCCGGATGTCCATTTCCGAAATATGAAAGCGGGTGTGCCGTTCCAAAGCCTGGATCAGGATGTCGCGTTTTTCCTTCAGCTGCTGGTCATAGCGCAAATGTTGAAGCTGGCAGCCACCACATTGTTCGTAAACAGGACACGGGGCCTTTACTCGGTACGGAGATCGTTTGCGAACTTTTTTTACAATGGCTTCTGTAAATTTCGGTTGAACTTTTACAGCTTCAACAACTACTTCTTCTCCTGGCAATGCTCCTGGCACGAAGACGACCTTTCTTTTAAAATAGCCTACTCCCTCACCATTAATTCCAAGTCGCTTTATTGTAAGGGGAAAATTTTGTTTAAGTTTGATTAAGGGTTCATTTTCCTGTTTCATATGATCACTCATTTTCTTTTCGAATAAATTAACAGCTTTGCACCCAATTAGAAATGTCTCGAGCAACTTCATTTGGATTATTGAAAGTTGTGTCAATGATTGGCGCAGGCGGCACAAAAGCAGTATTTGCATTTTCTACAAGCCAATGGGCAAATTTTTTATGATCTGCTATAAATTCATCGGATCCACAATTTCTCCAAGCAGGCCGCGCACGTAAACGAGCCTCCCTCGTTTGATCATCACAATGTAGAATAGCATAATGTACCTGGCTAAAAAAACCGAAATGATCACATTTTGCAACATCCTCAGGCATCATTGTCCCACAGAGAATCGTTTTTCGGTTATTTTGAGCAATACTATGAGCGATTCGCAGCCAATTGTTTCTTTGTGTTTGCCAATCATTATCCTCTATTATATCGGTTTCAAAAATGTCGTAATCAGGTAAGTACTTTCTTAACTCAGTAACAACGGTAGTTTTACCAACACCACTAGCGCCAGTTACGATAAAAAGTGGAAAAATATTCATTGCCGATTCATGATTACAATTTAGACAAGTTGCGGTGTTCTTTTCTTTATTTACTGTTGGAACAATGTATTCTCCACATGATGTACATACTATCGCCATTCACACTCACCCTTTAGCAGTCGTTATGATCATTCGCTTATTCCGCCCGAATTTTTAAGGCATTATTCATTTTTTCAAATCCTTGTTGTGTATCGTCAAACAGACCCTTCTGAAACAGGTTTGTCAAAGACACGATGATTCCTTGGAAATCCTCATATTGAATAAATTTGACGTTGCCATTTGACATAGGTTCGATGACTAAATGATGATTTCCATCAAATAATCTAGGGATATTTGCCACTCTGCCAATCCAATTAATTTCCTTGCCTTGTCTAACCTGAAGTAATGTAGGATTAAATGGATCTAATGTAAGACTACCATTATGCAATTTCATATTCAGCTGTTCTCCGACCTTCAGTTCTCCATGTGCTTCTGTCATAAATGGATTCCACTCTTTATAAGATTCCAAATCCGAAATGATAGCCCAAACCTGTTCCTCAGAAGCATTAATTTCAATTTCAGTATAAATCCTTTTACTCCCAAAACTAAGACAAATTAGTATAACAATAAATGCAATACAAATTGAAGAGATTATTTTCTTTTTTCGGCTCATCTGTTTCATTTTGTTCATCCCTTTCGATTTTAATATAAAATCGTCTGCAAAATCTAAAACTTTAGTAATATAGCAACTTTTTTCTACAAAATTGAAAATGAAGATGAGCGAGATATTATTTTAGCTTTTTTATTTTAGTCGTTTTTCTATTCAATGCTTCTCCATAAATAAAGCGAGGCATAGCTCAAATAAGGATGCCATTCCGCACTATATTGCAACATCTCTTCTGACGTAGGCTTTCGATCAAGACCGTATAATTTTTTGATGGCGTTTTGAATGCCGATATCCGCAATAGGGAAGAGATTGGATCTACCAAGTCCAAACATGAGAAAGCTTTGAGCGGTCCAAGGACCAATTCCGCGAATTTTAACTAGTTTTTTTATGACATCTTCATCAGGCAGATGCATCAATTCTTCCAGATTGAATTCACCATTGTAAATTTGTTTTGATAAATCAATAATGTACTCCGCTTTGCGCTGGCTAAATTTAAGTTGTCTTAATTGGTCGGGATGTAAGCCTGCGACAGTACCAGGCGATGGATAAAAAGGTACTCCATCCATGTTAAAGCCAAAAGTTTTTACAAATTGCTCCGTTAGTGTAATGGCGAATTTCATATTCACTTGTTGGTGAATGATGGATTTTATTAATGTAGTGTATGGTGAGAAGTCTAGTATGATCGGAGTGCCACGATGACTGGTGAAAATTTCTTTTAAAGATGTTAAGGTAAAATGCTCGTGAATGTCACCAAGTGACGTATTCCATTGTAAAATAAAATGAATTTTATTAAGGACATTTACTTTTGTTGAGGGATTATCTCCGGTTACGAGAAATAAAGGATCCTCAGTTGTCCCGATTGCTTGAACTAATGCCACTTCTGGCTCGTGATCATAAATAGGGACTCTTACCGTTCTTTCTTTCTGATCCACAATATTGAGTGGGTCCATGGCAAGTCTACTTAATGCCAAGTCAAAATTATAAGGACCCACAACTTCAACCTTCTCCTGCCACACAACCATCGCCCCTAATACTAATTTACCTCATTATACCATTGATATGGGCATCTGCTAAAAAAATAAATTCGGGGAGTGACAGGCACGCCCCGATTTTTGTCGATTAGTATTCAGTGTGCGATTGCTGGGTTTTTGATTTTTTCTTTGATGATATAGTCGTCGAGGCTTTTGAATGTGTAGCCGCGTTTTTTTAGGTCTTTGATGACTTTTTCTAAGGCTTCGGCATTATCACTGGAGACAGTGTGAAGCAGCATGATTGATCCAGGGTGGACTTGTGCCATGATATTATCGTACGCATATTTCCAGCCTTTTTGCTGATTGGTTTGCCAATCTCTGAATGCGAGTGACCAGAGTACATGAATATATCCTTCATCCCGGGCAACTTTTAATGTACGTTCACTTAAGATGCCTCTCGGTGGTCGTAAGTATTGCATATTTTTTTGCCCTGTTAGTTTCTTCGTCTCTTCTTTCACCTTTGCCAGTTCCATTTTGATTTTCTCATCACTTATTTGAGTCATATCAGGATGGGTCCATGAGTGATTTCCGATAATATGACCTTCATTAACCATCCGTTTAGAGAGATCAGGTGCACTTTTCAAATAGTGTCCGGTGACAAAAAAAGTTGCAGGCACTTTTTCCTTCTTTAAAACGTCGAGAATTTTGCCCGTATACCCATTTTCATATCCATTATCGAACGTTAAATATAATACCTTCTCATCTGCACTTCCTTTGTAGAAAGCACCGTATTTGTCGAGAAGAGCATCGTATTTTTCCCCAGCATCAGCCTGTTTTTCATTTTTTCCTTTCGTGAACCCCCAATGAACGGGTTGATTAGAGAAAGCGTGGACATCTATTGCATTGAAAAAAACAAGGAAAAGAATTGGTACAATGATTTGCCATTTGCGCATTGGCCTATCCGCCTTTCATTCTTTTCCTTTAGATTTTTCCATTACGATCATTTCATGTGTGACAGAATATCCCAAACAGTCTCTGTGGTGAAAGAACCCGAACTAGTTACTTCCTTGGAATCCAAAGGAAAGATGATTACGAATCGGCATCCACGCTCCAATCGGATGGGAAGTAACGTTTTTTACGACGATTCTCCGCTTTGTCCCTTTTATGACAATATACACCTCACCATATGTGACCTTCCCTTTTTCGTGGATTGCCGGTGCATATGCATGTAAATAACCAAGCCGTTTTGGTGGTACGTTGTATATATGATGATGCTTCGACCCCGCACCGATGACTGATTCAAATGAGAGTGGGAGCTTCGTTTTTTCAATTGCTTTTAATAGCAACATTTTTTGAACATCTTCAGCTTGTGGAACTTTATCCGTAAGTCCGCCTTTTACTGTCTTTTGCATTTCTTGCACATAATTAATTTGATAATTAGCGATTCCGCCGCGATTATCATAAACATTGCTGTTTACCTTTTGATACTGCCAATTAGGCTCGGTTAGATCTGATTCATAATTTAACGGCCACTCCCCTAAATAAATTGTCGCTCTTACACCGATTGATAATGGTGATTTATTTATGGCTGACTCGTTTAACATTTTGATTAGATTCGGGTTATCAATTCTTACTTTTGAAGTTTCAAGCAATTCTTTTGTAAACTCACTTGGCTGTAAAGATGGCAAATTTACATTTGAATGAGGGAACGTATTTTCTTTTTCAATATTCACAACCGATGAAGGTAGTGTTATTTTTTTTGTGTTTACCGCTTGTCCTTGCTTTTCTGCAAGAGCAGTAGAACTGGCTCCGAGTGCAAGAGCAAGTATTATACATACATTTAGAACGATACGATGCCGATTCATAAAGGCAAACTCCTTTCATCTATAACGGTGAAAACCGTCTTTTGCCTTTATGTTTTTCAGATTTACGACCGTTTATCCCCATTAAAGCAAATAAAAACCGATTCCCATAATAAAATATGCCGCAAGCAGCGTGGCACCTTCAAACCAGTTTGATTCACCATCATTTACAATCACGATCGTCAAGAAAACGGATGTAACCATTGCTATGATTTCCGGCAGGGAAAAGACAAGAGGCATGGAAACTGGAAAAAGCAATGAGACAATCACAAGTATCGGAGCAACAAACATCGCAATTTGAAGCGTAGACCCAATAGCAATTTCCACGGCAACATCCATTTTATCTTTGTAAGCCATTAAGATTGCTGACGCATGTTCCGCAGCATTTCCTACAATAGCTACTATAATAACTCCGATAAAAAGCTCACTCCAACCGAATTTCTCTCCGACTGCCTGAAATGTATGGACGAGCCGTTCCGATGTATAAGCGACGGCTAACGTTGCCAGTGCCAAAATAATAATGGCTTTACCTTTACTCCATTCAGGTACTTCCTCTTTAATATTTTCCTCAGATTCTTTCGTTTGGTATACTCCTCGATGAGTGACAAGCTTAAAAAAGAGAGCGGCCAAATAGAGAATAATCATGATAACCGAAATTCCCACGCTTAAGCTAATTGTTTTTGTGTCATTCATACTTTGTGTAAATATTTCCGGTATCACAAATGCCACGATGATCGAGAAGGTGAGAAGACCCACATTGTGCCTAGCATCGAAAACATTAAACCGTTGACGTTTAAATTTTATGCCGCCGATAAAAAATGACAGACCTCCAACAAGCAGCAAATTTCCAATTACTGAGCCCGTTAAAGAAGCAAGAACCACGCCGATTAACCCAGCTTTTAACGCAAAAATAGAAATAATTAGTTCTACGGCATTACCAAAAGTTGCGTTCAACAATCCGCCAATCCGAGGGCCAGCAACAATCGTGAGGCTTTCCGTGGCTCTGCCCATGATACTTGCAATGGCAATAATTGTTAGGCAATATACTCCGAACATGAGTACACTGGGAAAATGCAGTAACGAGCCAATCACAGATAATGGAAAGCCAATGGCAATCAGAATTAAAAATATTTTATTCATCATCCTTTACAATGCCTCCAATTCCATTTTCAACGTTCATCATTAATAATCTCGAATGATTCCTCTACCGTAATGGCTCCGCTAATCGATTGAACCATCGAGCAGTTTTTCTTAGTCAATTTCATTGCTTTTTCAATGCGTGCTTCCTCAAGCCCGCTTCCCTTTATTTTAAAATGGATATTCACCTTTTCAATCCGATTGGCCTTCTCCTCATTTCTTTCTGCTTCTGCACTGATATGGATATCATCCACATCCATCCTCATTTTCTCTAATATATTGCGTAATACTCCTCCGCTGCATACAGCCAATGAAGAAACAAGCAATTGATAAGGCCTAATTCCGTATTTTTCATCACCTGAAATATCGAGTCTTCCGTAATCAAACTCTGCATAAAATCCGCCATCTTTCATGTTAAATTCCATTTCTACCTACTCCCTTATGTATAAATTTGATTGATTATATCAACTTTTCCCTGTAAAAGTATTTTTAATCGCTTGATTCATCTTGATATTAAGCAACATACCCCTTACCCTTGAAAGAGAGAAAAATGAGATTGGGAGAATTATTGATGAATAAACAACAGAAATATCAATTCTGGATTTTAATCGGAATTGTTGCTATTTCGGGGTTTTCTCAGGGGATGCTACTTCCGCTGATCGCTGTTATTTTTGAAAAAGCTGGCCTGCCTTCTTCCTTGAATGGATTAAATGCGATTGCATTATATATCGGTATTTTACTTGCATCACCATTGATGGAAGCTCCACTCCGGAAATTGGGTTATAAGCCCATGATTTTAATAGGTGGCTTGATTGTTGCCATTTCCTTATTTCTGTTTCCACTTTGGCAATCTTTCTGGTTTTGGTTCGCACTGCGTTTCTTTATAGGCATTGGCGATCATATGCTCCATTTTGCGTCGCAAACGTGGATAACTTCCTTTTCTCAATCCGAGAATAGAGGAAAGAACATTGCATTATATGGATTGTTTTTTGGACTAGGATTCGCGGCAGGGCCATTTATGACTAGACTAGTTGAAGTAAATGCTGCATGGCCCTTTCAAATTTCATCTGCCATTGCATTGGTCGGCTGGCTGACTGTATTTTATGTAAAAAACGAGCATCCTGAACAAGACCTTGAAACAACTTCAATTCTTGGCACCTTTCAACGGTTTGGACAAGTTTTCAAATATGCATGGGTCGCATTCCTCCCCCCATTTGCCTATGGCTTTCTAGAAGCATCATTAAACGGGAATTTTCCCGTTTATGCTTTGCGTTTAGGAATAACAATTGATGCTGTATCTATTATTTTGCCAGCCTTTGCGATTGGCGGCATTGTATTTCAGCTTCCTCTAGGAATGCTTAGCGATCACTACGGGAGACATAAAGTCTTATCCTGGACAATGCTTGTCGGATTTGCTTCATTTGCCGTTGCAGGAATGATTGAACACTCTACCTCGGGACTGTTTATTTGTTTCTTCATAGCCGGCATGGCGGTGGGTTCCTCCTTTTCACTTGGAATTAGTTATATGGCTGACTTGCTGCCAAAAAACTTGCTTCCAGCAGGTAATATCATGTGTGGAATTTTATTCAGTGCGGGCAGTATGGCCGGCCCGCTTTTAGGTGGTATAAATTTACAATTAACGAATGGTACAAGTTTCTTCTACATGATATCTGGGATACTCCTAGCCATATTCTTTGCATTATTCCTTTTTAGTTTTAAAGAAAAGCAGCATAGAACTGGACATTGAATGCTAAAAATCCCGGACGTCAAATCCGGGATTTTTGCTATGACTTATTAGATCTTACATTCCCCTTTATTCTCACCAATTAGAGAATTGATTTCTCCGCCAACAATGATGATGATCGCTGAAATATAAAACCATAACATTAAGATGATGATTCCTCCAATATTACCGTAGGTCGAGGAGTAATTGCCGAAATAAGAAACATAAAATGAAAATCCAAGTGAGACAATCACCCATCCGATACTTGCAAAAATGGCTCCTGGTATAGCGGTTGTACATTTAATTTTTAGACTTGGAGATAAATAATAGATTGCCAGAAAAACTAAAAATAAGATAATCGGACTGAGTACCCAACGAAGGATTCCCCAAATTTTCATAAACTCATGAGATAGCCCTAAGTTGGAGAAAATAAACAATCCAATCTGCTTCCCAAATACAGGCAGCAGTAATGCCACTAAGAACACAAATATCATCGCGATGGTCATCAAAATGGCCAATCCTCTCGCTAATAGAAAAGGACGCCTCTCCGTTACATCGTACGCCCTGTTTAATGACCTCATTAAAGCATTCATACCATTGGACGCCGACCATATTGTACCGATAATCCCGATTGACAATAGGCCTCCACTGCGATTACTCATAATTTCATTAATCGTTTTTTGAATCATTGTAAACGTCTCAGTTGGCGCAAAATCTTTGATTAAATGAAAAATATCTTCCTGTGAGAGTGGTGTGTACGGAAGCAGCGTGATCATAAATATTAGAAGTGGAAATAAAGAAAGTAGGAAAAAATAGGCTAACTGTGCTGCCATTCCAGTTACATCATTATCCATTATTTTAGCAATTAATGGCTTTACAAAATTCATAAACTTATTTTTACTCTTGCGAAACTTTAATCTTCCTTTGCCCATTTTTGCCACCTCATATCTCTATAAATAGCCGGTTTGTTTGCTATATGTTTTACCTTTCTATCACAAGGTAAAACATTATTTATACTTTCTTTAATAATATAGCTTGACATACGGGAATTTATTTCGGAATATTTAAAGTATATGCAAGATTAAAAAAGGAGGGAAAGTATGAAGGATCCAACTATTTCAGAAAAGATTTTAAAAGTATTGGAAACAATCAGTGGGCATGTATGGGGAGTCCCCCTGCTCATCTTGATTGTAGGAACTGGAATCTATCTCACGATCAGAATCGGTTTCTTGCAATTACGGCTCCTCCCTTATTCATTGAAACTTGCTTTTAGTTTTAAACAGGACAAGAATTCCGACGGAGATATTTCTCATTTTCAGGCGTTAATGACAGCGCTTGCAGCAACGGTTGGAACAGGTAATATCGTTGGTGTTGCCACCGCTGTTCTATTAGGTGGACCTGGTGCGGTTCTTTGGATGTGGCTTTCGGCGCTCTTTGGAATGGCAACGAAATATGCAGAGGCCATATTAGCAGTAAAGTACAGGGTTGTTGATGAAAAAGGCGAAATGTCAGGCGGGCCGATGTACTATTTGGAGCGTGGATTAAAGCAAAAATGGCTCGGAGTTATGTTTGCTGTTTTCGGCGCCATTGCTGCATTTGGAATCGGTAATCTTGTTCAATCCAATGCTGTTTCTAGTGTTGTAAAATCAACTTTTAATATTCAAGAATGGGTTACTGGTTTGATTTTAGTTATTTTTGCTGGTCTTGCGATTGTTGGTGGTATCAAAAGTATCGGCAGGGTAACCGCATTTTTTGTACCTTTTATGTCAGTGTTTTATGTGATTGGTGGACTTATTATTTTAGTGATGAATGTTGATTTAATTCCTGCTGCTGTTGGCGTCATCTTTTCCGATGCCTTTACTGGAAAAGCTGTTGCAGGTGGGGCAGTTGGTGCTGTTATCCGCTACGGGGTTGCTCGTGGTGTATTTTCTAACGAAGCAGGTCTTGGTTCTGCTCCAATTGCTGCTGCAGCAGCCAAAACAGATATGCCGGGTCGCCAGGCATTAGTATCAATGACACAAGTATTTATAGATACACTTGTCATTTGTTCTATTACCGGCATTACAATCGTCATGGCAGGCATTTATTCTGACGGAACGACAAAAGCTGGAGAATTGACATCTGCATCTTTTGCCCATTTCCTTGGCAACACCGGCTCAATTATCGTTGCACTTGGCCTCCTCTTCTTCGCTTCTTCAACAATTATTGGGTGGTCATATTATGGAGAAAAGTGTTTCTCTTATTTATTCAATGCAAAAGTCGTCATATATTATCGACTCCTTTTCGTTATCGCAGTTTTCGTTGGAGCTGTTATTAAGTTGGAAATTGTTTGGGCATTCGCTGATATCATGAACGGCTTAATGGCCATTCCTAACTTAATCGGCTTGCTCGGACTCTCCGGGGTAGTCGTCCTCGAAACACGAAAAGTATTAAAAGCTATTCAGGAAGAAAAAAAACAATTGAAAAAAATCGCATAAGCTTTTAACCTTTCCTGGTAACACGGGAAAGGTTTTTTCAATTGACAAACTTCCTTCAGGAAAGTGTTTAATCTGCACCTCGGTCGAGCTTATATAATTGTTGATAGCGCTGATTCGCGCTCATTAACTGCTCGTGGGTTCCTTGCATGGCAATTTGACCTTGATCTAAAAAAAGGATTTTATCCATTCGTTCGATGCCTATTAAATGATGTGTAATCCAAATGATCGTTTTATCTTGCAAGCTAGTCAAAATGGTATCAATCAATTCATACTCTGTTTCCGGATCTAAGCCAACTGTCGGTTCATCTAAGATGACAATGGGTGTGTCTTTCAATAAAATTCTCGCTAACGCAATCCGCTGTCTTTCCCCACCCGAGAACCGCTGTCCCGTTTCCTCCATTTGTGTTTCTAATCCGTTAGGAAGAGAATGAATATATTGGTCCAACTTTACTTGTTTAATGACATATTCAATTTCTTCTTTTGACGCTTGCTGATTTCCTAACCGAATATTATTTTCAACTGTTGTCGCAAATAAATAGGGCTTTTGATTTAAGACACCCATCATGTCGTAAATCTGTTCCCGATATTCTATTGGGGCTTGGCCATTTATGAAAATTTCACCGGTGGTTGGTGGAAACGCTCCTTGTAATAATTGTAATAATGTTGATTTCCCTGCCCCGCTTTTCCCGAGCAACGCTATTTTTTGCCTAGAAGGAATCGATAATGACAGTTGGTGTAGTGCATCTTCTTGCTCGCTTTCATAACGATAGCTTACGTTCTCGATCAAAATATCGGCTTTTTCGGACATTTGCACAATGCCTTTACTTGCTTCCTCTTCAGGAACGAACTGCTGAATCGATTCAATCCGTTGCAACGATTCTTGATAAGCTGGAATCCGTTCTATTGCATGGGAAAGTGGGATAAGTCCTTCTAGGATTGGCAAGGTCACTAACGTAAATGCTGCAATATAAGCAGGCAGAATCTCCCCTTGCTGCGCAGCCGTACCCGCCCAAATTCCAACCATTAATAAAATCAAACCAGAGATCATTTGCAATTGTAGCTGACGAGATTGACTCCAATAAGCTAACTTTTTTTCGATCTTATGACTTGCTCGGCTCTCTTTCATAAATTCGGCGATAAATCGTTCTTTTTTCCCGCTAATCATCCAGTCACTAATGCCAAATACAGCGTCCGTCAATGTACGATATAAATGCCCGCGTTTCTGCTTGGCATCGCGCTGTCGTTTTTTCAATATATATAAAGATAAAGCTGGATAAACGAACACGATGATACTTAAACAGAGTGCCATCCAAATCGCAAATAACCAGTCGAAGATCGCTAACATTGTAATGGCATAAATGAATAAACATAGGCCGATCACTGTTGGAAAGATGGTACGAATATATACGTCTTGTAAATGTTCAATATCATCCGCTAATGCGCCGAGTAAATCTCCAGTTTGAAAGCGCGAGCGGATCATTAAAGCTTGTGGCTCTAGCATTCCATATAATTTTACGCGCATCTCAGATAAGATTTTCAAGACAGCGTTATGACCAGCCAAGCGTTCCAAATAGCGAGTGACAGCGCGGGATAGCCCAAATGTGCGAACACCAACGATTGGGATATATAAAAGTAAAATGGTCGCTGGCATTTCCGATGCCCTCGAGATCAAATATCCCGAAGTAAATGTCAACATCGCTGCAGATAATACGGATAAAACCCCTAAGATAATGGTCACTGTTATGAGCTTTTTGTATTTTTTTACATATGGCGCTATATAGGTTTGAAATAAATTCATTCCTTCATTCCCCTTCTATGTGCCTGAATCAGCTGGTCATATGCACCTGATTTTCCTATCAGCTGCTCATGCGTACCCATTTCAACAATTTGACCGGCCTCTAATACCAAAATAAGATCCATATTCTTCATCCAATGCAAACGATGGGTAGCGAAAAACACTAGTTTATTTTCTAAGATGGGCAGGATCATCTCTTTGATCTCTTGTTCGGTTTCAATATCCAAATGGGCAGTAGGCTCGTCGAATAATAGAATCGAGCGATTTTGCAGTAATGACCGTGCCAGTGCAATCCGCTGCTCCTCCCCACCACTCAATGCCCTGCCACCTTGTCCAATTTTTTCGTCGAAGCCATTCGGAAAACGGCTGATCAACTCGTTCAGTCCGGTTATGCCTGCTGCGCGTTCAATATCTGCTCTCCCTGCGTTCGGCTCGTAAAAACTAATATTTTCAGCAACTGTTCCGGAAAAGATATATGGATGCTGTGGGATATAGGTCAGCTGCTCTTGCCAGGCCGGGATCGATAAGTGCTCCAAGTCATTCCCATTCACTAATATTTTTCCGGCTGTCGGTTGGGTAAACCCAGATAGTAAATCTATCAATGTTGATTTACCTGCACCTGAAGCACCGACGATACCAATTTTTTGATAGCCACTTGCTTCAAATTTGATGCGTTGTAAAATAGTTCGTTCTTCATCCGATCGTTTACTTACATGCTCGAAAGACAACCTACTACTTTCAGTCCATTGTGCAAGAGTAGGTGAGAAATCAGTTTGATCGCTCGTTTTTTCCGCCAATAATTCGCGAATTTGTTCACCAGCTTCTTTCCCATCCATCGTTGCATGATAATCATTGCCAAGCTCGCGGACAGGCAAGAAATATTTTGGCGCTAATATAAGAATGGCTAAGGCCGCTTCAAGCCCGATATGACCATTGATAAGCCGCAGTCCAAGCTCGACTGCAATCACTGCCACGGACAAGCTTGTGAAAAAGTCTAATGAAAAAGTAGACAGAAATGCGACGCGGAGTGTACGATTCGTTGCAATTCGATATTTATTACTGACAATTTCAATTGCTTTTTGATGTGATTTACTTCGTCCTAAATATTTTAATGTGACGAGACCACGTAGTGAATCAACAAAATGGCGTGATAATAGTTTGTACGTATCCAACTGTGCATCCATTTGTTTTTGCGCAGCAAAACCGAGCAAAATTAAAAAGGCAATCAAAATCGGCATTACAACCGCAAGAATAATCCCGGAAATCCGATCGATCGCAAAAATATAAAGGAATAATACAAATGGAATAATCCCCATTGACATAAAACGCGGAATAAATAATTCCAAATACGTTTTGAATTGCGGGATTCCTTCCAAAGCAAGCGTAATTAAGTTGCCTGATCCATGCTTTCCAATACTGCGGGGACCAAGGTCAAACACTTTTCTAATGAGTAATTCTTGAAATGAAAGCGCAGTACGATCAGCAAACTTGTAAGCAAGTCTCTCTTTTCCCCATTGCAGTAAATGGCGTAAAGCGTAGGCTGCAAGAAACGTAAAAAACGAAGGCAGGATCGCTGACCAAACAGCCCCTTGAAACATTTGTGTAATGGCTTTTGATAGATATAAAGCTTGGTAAATGATCGCGGCTACCTGACCGAGTGTCAGCAAACCGACGAAGGCCATCACACGTTTACTACCTTTGTAGTGAAACAGATGTTTATCCATCAGTATTCTAAATGCTCCTTTTTCGTCACACGTTTACGGAATACATAATAACTCCAAATCGTATAGGCAAGTACAATCGGAATCATCGTTGCCGCGACAAAGGTCATGACACGTAGAGAATAGTCGCCAGATGCCGCTTCATAAATCGTTATATTATGCGCCAATTCTGTTGAACTGATCATAACATTTGGGAATAACGCGATAAAAAAGGACGACGTTATAATAATGAGAATAATTCCTGTCATTGTAAAACTAAGTCCTTCTTTTTTATTGCGCAAAAGCGAGAACAGTACGCCATATAGTATAATGACAAGCGTATACATTGGGATTAAGATCGATCCTTTTTCTGAAAAAGCCTCTGTATAGACGGCTGTTAAGATCGTAAATAATATAATAACGCCGCCACTAATCGCATACCATTTCTGCGCTTCTCTGCTTGCCCTTTGGCGAAGAGACCCTGTTGTTTTCAATGAAATAAACATTAAGCCATGCAAGTACGACAATGTAACGAAAGCAAGTCCACCTACAACTGTGTAAACATTCACAATATCAAAGAAGCCTGCATGCATATTCATGTCTGCGTCAATCGGTAAGCCTTTAATTAAACTTGAAAATAACACACCTAATAAAAATGGCGGTAAAATGCTCCCGAGAAATATCGACCAATCCCATGTGTTTACCCATCGTTCCGATTGCACTTTCTCTCTAAATTCAAAGGCAACGCCCCTTGCAATTAACGCGAGTAATAGCACGACAAATGGAAGATAATAGCCACTAAATAAAGTAGCGTACCAGTGGGGAAAAGCAGCAAACATCGCTCCTCCAGCTGTGATAAGCCAAACTTCATTCGCCGCCCACAGCGGACCAATCGTATGGTTGAGCATTCGTCTTTCCACTTCATTTTTAGCGAGAAATTTTGTGCTCATTCCGACACCAAAATCAAACCCTTCAAGAAACATAAACCCAACAAAGAGGACGCCAATTAATACAAACCAAATCTCACTTAGCTGCATATTGTAACTCTCCCGTCTCAAAAGGATCCGAAGTTGAAATATCCTCTTTTGTTTTTTCATGTGGTCCTTGTTTAATCACTCTTATAAACAGAAATACCATGGCAGTTCCTAGTATTAAATAAATCGTTGAGAAAGTAATCAATGAAAATAAAACTTTTCCTGCTGATACGTTCGGTGAAACCGCGTCCGCTGTTTTCATTAAACCATTCACAACCCATGGCTGACGGCCAATTTCCGACATAATCCATCCAAATGAGTTGCCTATAAACGGTAGAAATATAGCAGGTACCATTAATTTTAGATACTTTGAACTTTGTTCAATCTTTTTCCGATACGATAAAAATAAGCCAATCGCGCTTAATAAGATCAATGCTCCGCCGGTTCCGGCCATGATTCGGAAGCTCCAAAACGTTGTTTTAACAGGAGGCACATAGTTTCCATCGCCATATTTTAGAACATATTTTTCCTGTAACGTGTTCATCCCTTCCACTTTTCCTTCAAACTTCCCATATGCTAAATAACTTAATAAATAAGGTATATCAATACGGCCGCTACTTTCTCTATTTTTAACATCGATATTTGTCACTAGCGTCCATGCAGCCGGATCCTCACTGTCTTCCCATAACCCTTCAGCGGCAGCCATTTTCATTGGTTGGGCATGCATTAAATACGTTGCCTGAGAATGTCCGCTAAAGGCGATCCCGAGTCCCGCGATTAATCCGATCACTAATGAAACATTCATCGAGCGCTTAAATAAATCGATATCTCTTTTTCTATAAATATTCCATGCACTTACACCAATAATAAAGAAAGCTCCAGTCGCAAAACTTCCAAGCACAGTATGAGGAAAAGCAACCCATAGCTTTTCATTCGTAAGCAAGGCGACAAAATCATTCATCTCTGCACGTCCATTTTGCAAGACATAACCAACAGGATTATGCATAAAGGAATTGGCAGCCATTATCCAAAACGCCGATAGCATCGTTCCTATTGAAACGAGCCAAATACAAGTTAAGTGGATTTTTTCAGGGAGCCGATTCCATCCAAATACCCATAAGCCGATAAATGTTGATTCCATGAAGAAAGCAAGCAGTGCTTCCAATGCTAATGGAGCACCAAAAATATCACCGACGAAGCGGGAATAAGTCGACCAGTTCATGCCAAACTGAAACTCTTGAAAAATTCCAGTTACGACACCGACAGCAAAGTTAATCAGGAAGAAGATACTCCAGAACTTCGTCATCTTTAAATATACTTCTTCTTTTTTAATGACATACATCGTCTGCATAATTGCGATCAGTAACGCTAATCCAATAGATAAGGGTACAAATATAAAGTGAAACAATGTAGTGGAAGCAAATTGGATTCTTGCAAGTATTAATGGATCCATAAAGGGCATCCCTCCAAATTTCATTCTCCTTTCAGTATAGCTGGAGAACGAAATTCATTTGTGAACATTTGAACAAAGTTTAGTTACAAAATTAGTAACTCTGTATTATGACCTTCGTATTGCTGTTTCATCAACGACACAAAGCGTACACATTGTATAAATATGGGATTTTATATAACAATTACAGCTTGCGCTACATCTGTTACACTGCAAAATGAATTATATTAAAACAGATCAAAAAAAATTCCATTCAAAACACGCGTACCGATTGATTATCGGTACGCGTTTCTGATGCTGGATATATTAAGCATGATTAAGATCTCCATATTCATTGGAAGAATGAGTTAGTCCATGTTATAATCAATCACTAGCGTGTCTAAAACTTACCTTAATTTAGTGAAAATTAAGTGGATTTGGTCAGGCAACCACCTATCCTTCTATTACAGGATTATTAATATCTTTCTTTAATGACGAAATTAACCGAAAAAATGAATGCACCAATCGTATGAAAGAATAAAAAAATATATATAAATGAGAGGATGAAATTACGTGGATTTATCAATTAACACACGAGAAAATATCGAATTTATGATGAATCAAATTATTTCAAAATTAAGGATGGTAAATATCGGTGCGATTAACCCGGAGAGTGTAAATTCAGAAATGTATGAAGACCTTCATGATATCTATAAATTGGTCATGAAAAAAGGAACTTTCAGCCCCAATGAAATGCAGGCTATTGTTGAAGAGCTGGGAAGATTGAGAAAATCTTAAATCATACCAAACCCAAAGGGAGTAATACACCTTTGGGTTTTATTATCTATAAAAAGTAATTCCAGTAAAATTTCGAACGAGGATTAAAATAATTTCACCTAACCGATGCCTCATTGTGCATATTACAAAGCCCTTTGAGTGTTCCTAGCATCTTTTTCATGTCTTTTTCCCCTACATCATTCATGCATGAAATTTGAATCCAGTTTTTTTGTTGTAAGTATGAACTTTCATAATGAAGACTGAAACCATTTAAATACAAATTATCCCCTAGATGCTTTGCACTTTGGCTAACCGGCAATACAACCGTCATGATTGCCGGGACTGAATATTGTTCTTTCGATAACACTGTAAGCCCCGCTTCTTCTAAACCATTTCTAATGAAGCGATGACGGTTTGCAATTTGTTTATAAACGATATCAGGGTTTTTATACCTTTTTAATGCTCCGGCCAGTGCATTCAATAGATTGGATGATTGAGAATAAGGAATCCCATCTGCTGCTGAATAGGCCCCTAGATCAAGATATCTTGGTAGATTATTTGCCGGCTTTACCACTTCATCATGAAAAACGAATGATAGACCAGTATAGCTTGCCAGAGCCTTTCCACTCACACCTGATGCAAATGATACTCCTTCCAAATCTATCGGAACAGCTCCGATTGAACTAATACAGTCAATGCTCAGCTTGAGACCATATTCCTTGCAGGCTTCCTTTAACATGTCGATATCATTCAGTACGCCAGTTGATGTTTCGCAATGAACAGCCCACATCCATTCATAATTCCCTTGTGTTAAGGTCGCTTTCACTTCCTCTTCTAAAAAAGTTGTCCCCCATTCTACTTCAATCGTATCAAAAAGAAGTCCGAACCGTTCTGCATGATTGACTAGCCTTTCACCGAACTCACCGTTTACGAGGATCAACCCTCTTCCTCCAAGTTGTCTTAATTGACCTGCAATCACATCATTAGCCAGAGTTCCTGTACCATGCAACAGCTGGACATGGCGAGCATTTACGAGCGATTTCAATTGCTCTTTCACAAGTTTTAACTTAGACTCATATTCTTTTGATCTATGAGAATACGGGACTGTAGACAGCCCTTGGCTCACTTCAGCTGCTATCGTTGCGGGACCAGGCAGAAAGTTTACTTGTTCCTTTAATAGTCTCCCAGCGATACCGGCATCAAACGTTTCTTTTGTCAGATACATCGGTTGAAAAGCGGCATCTTCATTTCCGGTTAAATAAGCAAATGGTTTAAAGCCCATTTGTTCGTAAAGCTTTTGCTCTCGTGTAGTTCCCGAAATAAGTGCCGCATCGTATCCTAGTTTCAAACAGAATCGAATCAGCGCCTGAACAAGTCCTAAAAACGCTCGTCCATTTCGATAGGCCGCGTCAACTGCAAGCAATCTAACTTCACAAGGATTTTCCACTTCCACAGGTAAATGATTCTCTACATTACCAATTTTGCTATCAAGTGAAAACGGCCGATTGCTACGTACGCAGATCATGCCAATCACCCGCTCTCCTTTCAAGCAAATGATATATGTATTTTCTTCATGGAACTTATCTATTAAAGTTCGTGAATCGTTTTCTTCATGTTGAGGGATTTCTTCAACGAATGTCCGATAATTCAATTCGATAATTTGCTCAAACTCTGATGGTTGGTTAGCAATCTTATAAATAAAGCTCATCAGCTGATTTTCCTTTCTATGATTTTCTCTATTATGTTATGCCGATGTGCAAAAATAACAATAGCTGAAAGCAAACAAGCATTGATGATCACAGGCAGCTCAAACGAAAAAATAATCAAGATAATAGGCAGTACAGCTACCGCAGCCATTCCCGCTGAAGTAAAGCTCTTAAAAATGAAATAAAAAATGATGAAGACGCCTGCAAATGCGGAAAATAAAAGTGGCTGGAATGTCAACATGCCGCCAATGTATGTCGACATGCCTTTCCCTCCCTTAAAATGAAGTACAAGGGGGAAAACATGACCAACAATCACTGTAAACAAGATAAGTAGCTGCCAATCAAAAGCAAGTCCTAACCACTTAGCGAACAGTACAGCGCACGCCCCCTTTAAAGCATCCCCCAAAAATGTGATGACGAAAGCTTTCTTGCCGAACAGCCTGCCCGCATTCCTGGCGCCTACATTTCCACTTCCCTCTTGATGAATGTCTTTGTTATAAAAAAATTTTGCTAAAACGTATCCAGTTAAGATATTACCTAATAAATACGCCCCAATTAACAAGAGTATTCCCTTCATATGCATCCTTTTTCAATCATGTTTATTTTTAGATAATTTTAACATAATTAGGAAAAATTTGCGCAAAAAAATGGACTGCATGAAAACAGCCCATTTTTCTCTTTAAAGTAATTTGAGGGATTCTTTGATGAATGCGGGGAGGTCATCAGGTGTTCGGCTCGTTACAAGCTGGTTGCAACAGACAACCACTTCCTCGTCTTTATAATCTGCACCTGCATATTCCATATCCACTTTGATTGATTTATATCCTGTTGCTTTCCTTCCTTCCAATGCTTTTGCGGTAATCAATAGCTGCGGACCATGGCAAATGGCAAAAACCGGCTTCTTTGCATCCATAAAAGCCTTTGTAAAGGTGACAAATCGATCATCCGCCCGCAGCTGATCAGGTGAAAATCCTCCTGGAAGAAACAATGCATCAAATTCATCCGGTTTTACTTCATCAATACCGTTATCAATGTTGACATTTGCTTCTCCCTGTTTTCCTTTAACAGTCTTGCCTGCTTCTTTTTCAATTGTAATAACGGTATGTCCAGCTTCTTTAAAAGCATCAGCGGGATCTGTATATTCAGAGTCCTCAAACATATCCGTAATTAAAGTTGCTATCTTTTTGCCCATTATATATCCATCTCCTTTTAGGTTTTCTCTACTCTATATCTTCCCTTCTATGAAATGATAAAACACTAATTTTCCCAAAGGTTATTATATATACCTATTAAAAAATACTGTCCACACTCGATATGATCATAGACATTTCTGCCAAAATACGATATAGTTAGCTAGGTAAGTATTTTTCTCAGGAGGATATAATGACCGATTATCATGAGTTTTTCCACCAATTTTTTCAGGTAACGAGACAATTATCAAAAAAGATGAATGAACAGCTAGCTGATCTTGACCTTTATAGCGCACAGTGGACAGTCATTTACCTTTTGAAAAATAACGGTCCGAGCACGCAAGCTGAACTTTGCCATTACTTAAATGTCGAAGCCCCAACCATGACAAGAACGATTACTAGGTTAGAAGAAGCTGGATGGGTTCTGAAAACGAATGGTAGAAATAAACGGGAAAAAATGATCCAGCTATCGGATAAAGCGATCGAAATGTATCCGTTATGGAAAGAAGCGATTCAAAAGTTTGAAGCCCAAGTAATGGATGCCATCCCTGAAGATAGCCAAAAGATTATTCAAATTACTTTTCAGCAAATGATGACCAACTTGAAAGAAGAGGAGTGACCGCAATTGAATAAACAACCGCTTTGGACAAAAAACTTCCTCGGTGTCTCGATGTCGAGTTTCTTTTTATTTTTAGCGTTTTATTTACTTATCGTAACATTACCTATTTATACAATGGACCAGTTAGGTGGCAATGCCGCGGAAATTGGTCTTGTTGTCACCATCTTCCTCATCGGGGCTGTCATTATCCGACCCTTATCAGGTATTTGGATTGAACGAATGGGACGAAGAAAGATGCTCGCTATTGCATTAGCAATCGTTTTAGTCTCCACATTCTTTTATATCTTCTCACATTCATTAACTCCACTGCTTTTCTTGCGCTTTTTTCATGGCATTGGGTTCGGAATGGCAACAACGGCAACTGGTACGATTGTAGCCGATTTAGTCCCAGAGTCACGACGGGGTGAAGGAATGGGCTATTATGCAACCTTCATGAATCTCGCTATGGTAATTGGTCCTTTTTTAGGACTGACATTAGTACAATTTACAAGTTTTACGAATATGTTCATCGTATGTACATTGCTTAGTGTGTTAGCAATCATTTCGGTTGTTTTTATTTCCATCCCTAAGATTCATCCTGGAGAATTAGTGAGTAAAACATTTTTCTCCTTTAAAAATTTATTCGAAAAAAGCGCGCTTCCTATCTCCATTGTTGGCGGTATGTTAGCCATTGCATACGCCGGCATTCTATCGTTTGTTTCAGTTTATGCTAAAGAGCTTGATCTCCTAACAGCCGCTAGCTACTTTTTTGTCGTGTATGCAGTTTTTTTACTAGCTTCAAGACCATTTACAGGTAGGTGGTTCGACCAATATGGTGAAAATTTCATTATCTATCCTGCGATTCTTAGTTCCGCCATCGGATTAATGATTCTCAGCCAGTCTACCAGCACATTCACTTTCTTATTATCTGGCGTTTTCATCGGTATTGGTTTCGGAACATTAACACCAGCACTTCAAACAATCGCTATCCGCGGTGCATCACCTACTAGCCGGGGAATGGCTACCGCAACCTTCTTCACCTTTTACGATGCGGGCATTGGGCTGGGTTCTTATTTGTTAGGCATCACCGCAATCAGCTTAGGCTACGCAAATTTATATCTTCTTTTATCGTTCTTTATTATTGGATGTCTCGGATTGTATTTTGTACTGCACGGAAGATTTCAAAATCAAAAGAAACAGAAGGAAGAATTGCAGCATGAAATCCATGTACAATGAAAAAAGGCGCAGCATTATATTATATGCCGCGCCTTTTTTCTATTCATCTGTTTTCAATCTTGGAAGAATCAATACTTCTACACGTCTGTTTTGCGCTCTGCCTACATCAGTATCATTGTTACCAATTGGCTGAAATTCCCCGTATCCTTTAGCACTAAACCATTTAGGGTCCAACTTTTCATCTTTTAAGAGGATTTTCATAAAGTTGACCGCCCGCATGACACTTAACTCCCAATTGGATTGATAGGCAGCTGTCCGTATTGGTACATTATCGGTATGTCCGCTGATGATAATGTTTCGAGGTGGTTCCATTTCGAGTAAAACCGCGAGCTCTCTTGCAGTTTTCTCGTCTTCTTTTCGCACTTCCGCCCGACCTGATTGAAAGAGTACGTTATCTCTAATCGTAAGCAATAACCCTTCAGTAGTTAACGATGTATCAAATTTATTATGAAAATCATTTTTTTGAATATAAGCATTGATTTTCGATTGGATTGCTTCAAGTTCCTTTTGATCTTCAAGATCAAGGATAGATTCAATAGACTCTTTGATTCCTTCATTATCATCCACTTCATCAGGCGCTTCCTTATTTTCAGTGACTTCTTCAGATTTTTTCGGTTGATCCTTACTATGCTCATCACTTTCAATCGGTTGCTGATAATCAAGCGGGCCTGTCCCCCCCAGGAATATTCCATTAAAAACTTGCGATAGTTGCTGGAATTTCTGTGCATCAACTGAACTTGTGGAAAATAGAACAATAAACAGTGCCAAAAGCAATGTCAATAAATCGGCATAAGGCAGAAGCCAAGATTCGTCGGAATGATTCTCATCTCTTTTTTTTCTCTTACGCCTAGACATTTTGAGCTTCACCGCTTTCCTCAAATATTTCCTTTCGCTCTGAGGCTGGGAGATACGATGCTAGCTTTTGCTCAATGATTCGAGGCGCTTCTCCTTCTAGAATTGATAAGATGCCTTCGACCATCATTTCTTTTAACTTTACTTCTTCTTTGGATTTGTATTTTAGCTTATTGGCAAACGGATGCCACCAGACATAACCTGTGAAGATTCCAAGCATTGTGGCAACAAAAGCCGCGGAAATGGCACGGCCAAGTTCATCTGTATTATCCATGTTCCCCAGTGCAGCAATTAGTCCGATGACCGCCCCAAGAACCCCAAGTGTTGGTGCATATGTACCTGCTTGTGAAAAAATAGATGCACCTGTTGAATGTCGCTCTTCCATAGCATCGATTTCTTCATTCAAAACATCCCTAATATAATCAGCACTTTGGCCATCTATTGCGAGACTTAAACCATTTCTCATGAACGAATCGTCGATATCTTCAATTGAAGCTTCCAATGCCAGTAACCCTTCTTTTCTTGCCAATTGAGCTAGTTCAGAAAAATCTAGGATTAATTCTTTCGGTTGGATTGATTTCTTTTCTTTAAAAATGATTCCAAAGAGCTTTGGGATCTTTTTTATATCTGCTGAGGGAAATGCACTTATCACACTTGCTGCTGTCCCTACTAAAATAATTAAAATTGCAGCTGGGTTAACCAATGCAAACAGGCTCACACCTTTAAGCACCATTCCTACCCCTACCGCTATTAGCCCAAGAATTGTTCCGATCAGTGATGTTTTATCCATTCGCTTCACCCTAAACTTTATATATGTTCTTAATGTATATATCGACAGATTCAAGCAAATTTCAATGATAATTTTTAAAGATATGAAAAAGAGAAGCACGAGGCTTCTCTTTTAGTCTGTATATTGATATTTTTTTTCGAGCCTATCTTGCCAGACAGCAACAATAGAACAGGTCCCCCAATAAATGAATGCTACCAAAATATACATCGTCATATAGTCAAGTTCCCTGCCGCCAACGATTTTTGCACGTTGAAATAAGTCAGGAACAGTAATCATCGCTGCTAATGATGATGCTTTTATCAAATCTAGCAAGACGTTTGAGAGTGGCGGGACAGCTATTTTCGTTGCTTGAGGAATAATAATTAACCTCATTGTTTTCCAATACGGTAAACCAAGAGCTTTAGCTGCTTCCCATTGACCCTTGTTGACAGCCGCAAGCGCTGAACGATTAATTTCAGCCATATACGCTGCACTATTCAAACTGAAACCAATCAATGCACATGTTAATGCATTAAACTGAATCCCGACCATCGGAAGGCCAAAGTAAAGTAAAAATAAAAAAACAAGCATTGGAGTTCCACGCATAAATGAAATATAAATGCGGGTCGGCCATCTTAATATCGCATATTTTGATATTCTGCCAAGTGCTAAAAAGAATCCGATAACAAGTCCTATCGCCATACTGGCAAATGAAATGAGTAAAGTGTACCAAATGCCTTGAAATATAAACGGAAAGGATTCAATTGCAAGTGGAACATCAAATATATATTGCCATTGAATATCGCCCACTTTTATCCTCCCTATTATTCAAAATCTAGGTCTTGCTTTACTGATACGTCAGCTCCACCGTAAAATTTCTTCGACAGCTCTGAAATCGTTCCGTCTTCGCGCATTTCCGCTAAGACTCCGTTAATTTTCTCGATGACATCTTCATTACCTTTTTTCAAAATCATCGCTGCCTCACTTGGACGGTAGCGAATATCAGGATGGATCGTAATATTTAATTCAGGAAATACAGTGAGAGCAAGACTTTGCAAATAATAATCATTCAAAATGACGTCTGTTCTTCCAATAGAAACATCACGTAAATATTGCTCATTCGTTGCGTTATCATAAGTGACTTCCTTCGCACCGTATTCTCTAGCAATTTTCATATAAACCGTGGTCGATTCACCTGCTGCTTTTTTTCCTTTTAAATCTTCCAAAGTTTTAATTCCTGATAAATCGTCCTTACGAACAACGGCACTTCCAAATGAATATTTGTAAGAATCAGTAAAAGAAAACTTATCTTTTCTCTCTTCATTCACGCCGATATCATTGGCGGCTGCGTCGACTGTCCCGCTATTTAGTGACGTCAGCATACCATCAAATGCCATCTCCACAAACTTCACTTCAAGATTTAATCGTTTCGCTACTTCTTTTACAATCTCCACATCATACCCAGTTAAATTATTTGTTTCTTGTTCATGATAAGAAGTTGGAAACAGTGTACCGGATGTTGCGACAACAAGCTCGCCTTTTTCTTCGATTTTTTCCCAAGCTGTTTTTTCCTGTTTTTCATTTCCTTTACTGCCGTTTTCATTATTTTTGCTTCCACTGCCGCAAGCTGTCACCAATAATAAAGCCGACATTGCTACAGCGGTAAGAAATATTTTAACTAATTTACTCATGCTTATCCCCCTAGTTGTGTGTTCACCTTTTCATTAACCTATTAAAATATACATGGCAATATGCTTTAATGCAAACTAACTGAGTGAACTACCCACCACTTATCACCCTTACGGGGTTGCTTGAAGTGGGGGCTTCTTGGGTAATCGCCACTTTTAGTAGCTGAAGAAATTGACCAAGCTAACCCTCTTGTTCCAAGAGTTTATATTTATATTAGACAGATGCTAATAAGCGAATACCTTCTTTTTTGATATTGAGTGCTGAATTGTAATCCCTATCGAGAATTAGTCCGCAATCACATTGGTAGGTGCGTTCTGATAACGCCATCTCTCTTATTGAGCCACAATTCGAACAATTTTTAGTAGATGGAAACCACTTGTCTATTTTGATAAGTTGTTTTCCTTGTTCTTTTAGTTTGTATTGTAAGAAAGAGGTGAACATTCCCCATCCATTATCAGCTACACTTTTCCCGAATTTTAATGCCTGTGACATTCCTTTCATATCTAAATCTTCAATGATGACTGCATCGAAGATTGTTACTAATTCTTTTGATTTGTGATGGAGGAAATTCTTACGCTGGTTTGCGACTTTCTCTTGGAGCTTAGCCACTCGAATACGTTGTTTATTCCAATTTGAAGAGCCTTTGTTTTTACGAGAAAGCTTACGCTGCTCTATGGCTAATTTGTCAAGCATTTGTCGGTAGAAACGGGGGTAATTGGCTTTCTTACCTGTTTCGCTGTCAACAAACAACCCGTCCATAGCAAAGTCTAATCCGACGACTTTTTGAATTTCTTTGCTCATGATATCTTTTTCGTATTCTGTGAGAATGGAAATGTAGTATTTTTCTGACGGAGTGATGGAAATAGTACAGGATTTAATTTTGTGTTCGGAAGGAATCTCTCGATGTTGTTTTATTTTGACCATTTTGAGTTTAGGTAATTTGATATGACCATCCAATAACACAATATTTCCATTTACGACATTCGTTGTGTAGCTTTGTCTGTGTCGTTTGCTTTTGAATTTTGGAAATTTGGCATTCCCCTTGAAGAAAGATTTATAAGCCTTGTCTAAATTTAACTGTGCATTAGCCAGCGCTAAAGAGTCCACTTCTTTTAGCCATTCATATTCTTTTTTGTACTTGGCAGGAGTTGGCCGCATCACCTTTTTTAATGTTTCTTTATCGTCTTTGTACTTTTCATATGTTTCTTTTCGTTCTGCTAGCATTTTGTTATAGACAAATCGAACACAACCGAAAGTTTTACGTATAAGTAACGCCTGTTCATTAGTTGGATACAATCGAAACTTATATGCTTTATTTTGTTTGGCCATATCAAATCACCCACCTTACGCGAATGTATGTTCTAATCGTAACACAAAAAATAGCTTTGGGCTAGCGCCCAACCGAAATTCCCCCTTACTGTTGGGCTACGCCCTTCACACGCTTGAAGAGGGAGACTTCTTTCGGAAAAACGTTAAAAAGTCTTTCAATAAAAAGCAGCAGCCACCTCTCGAAAATATCAGAAGAGGGGGCTGCTGCTTAATCATGAAATAAATATCGAGTATAATCCCAGCACATGTGGCAATAAATGGACCTGATATTTATTTTTGTTTAAAATCTTTTTTACTAAAGATATGAATGATCCTCTTATAAAACGGTTCAAGCAAACGACTTTGCGACATTACTACGAAAGTAACTATGAAGGCTATGATTGCACCAGCACTTACATCTAGTGGATAATGAACCCCGATGTAAAGTCTTGAAAGAGCCATAAAAACTGCAACAACTAATAAAACAATACCAATCTTTCTCCGTTTCCAGAAAAGAGCAAATGCTAGGGCAAATGATCCAGCGGAATGATTACTTGGAAAAGATGGGTCTAGGCTCGATTTGTCACTTAGTAAATTTACCGCATGGGTAACAAATGGACGGGGTCGATAATATAACATTTCAATTATTTTGTTCGCCCCAAGCGCAATAATTGTTATCGTTAATGCATACAATACTATTTGTCTATTTAGATATTTATTCCCCGATTTTGAAAACCAAAGCCATATAAATACCATCCCAAATAAAATTGGACCAAATTTAGAAAATAAAATGACTATTTGATCAAGCAAATTGCTTTGTCCCGCATATCGATTAACCATTTCAAAAATTTTATAATCAAGATTCATAATGCCTCTCCTAACATGCCAATTTCTATCTTTTTTTAACCTAGTAAAATATACATGGTGATGCACCATTTTTCAAACCGGCAATTTACTATATAAATTAGTAGCAAACTGCGGGCTTTGAATTATAAGTTCAACATCACCCTTGCCAGTGTGAAATAAATAATCAGCCCTGTTCCATCGACAAAAGTTGTAATAAATGGTCCAGATACAACGGCAGGATCAACCTTCAATTTATGCAAAATCAAAGGCAATATCGCTGCAACGAATGAAGCCCAAATGACAATAAAAATAGCTGTAATGGCAACAACAGTTCCAATATCAAAGCCAACCCCTAGTATTTGAGCTCGGATAAGAGTAACAATTCCCATGGCAAGCCCTAGAAAAACTCCTGTAGTAATCTCCTTCCGCATTACCCTAAAAAAGTCCTTAAACTGTACCTCTCCTACTGCCATAGCACGAACCAATGTCGTAACTGTCTGTGTACCTGTGTTTCCACCTGTCCCGAGTAACAGAGGAACAAAGAACGCCAAAGCTATTACTTCTTCAAGAGTATCTTCATAATGCCTCAGGACATTCCCTGTATAAGCTTCCGCAACAAATAGAATAAGCAGCCAGCCGATCCGTTTTCGGAAGACACTCCAGACGGAGTTTTTAAAATAAGGTTCGACTAAAGGCTGACTCCCCCCAAGTTTCTGAATGTCTTCAGTGGCCTCTTCATGAATAACATCGATTAAATCATCAACAGTGATGATACCGATCATACGATGATCTTTTGTTAATACGGGAATTGCCACTAAATCATATTTAGTCAAAATATCTGCAACTTCTTCTTGATGCATCTCAACGGAAACAGAGATCACATCTTCTTTAATAATTTCCTCAAGTGTAGTAGTTGGCTTTTGTAAAATAATGTCTTTCAGGGAAACGACACCTACCAATTTTCCATGTGTATCAATGACATAGATATAGGAAACGAGTTCCGCATCATGGCCAACTTTTCGAATATGCTGCAAAGTAAAATCAATGGTCCAAGATTTTCGAGCGCCAATATAATCAACAGTTGCAAGGCTTCCCGCTGTGTTCGCCTCATACGTCATTAAGGTTTTGATTTTTTCCCGGTAATCTTCTGGCAAAAATTCCATTAATATTTTTGCTTGGTGCGGGTGAATTGCTAACAGCAAATCCACTACTTTATCGCTCGACATGTCGTTAAGTAACGTGATGGTGGAGTCATCCGCTAAATGATCCATGATCCGATATTGCAATTCTGGCTCAAGGAATTCGATAATTTCGGCGCCTAAATCTTGTGGAGCTGTTTCAAAAAATGCAATTTGATCTTCGTAATTAAGATTTGTTACCATTTCAGCCAAATCATATGGTTGATATTTTTCGATAAATTCATGGAAAGAAAGCTGATCAAATTCAGCTAGAACATTTTTTAATTCTTCTGTCATTATGATTACCCCCAATAGTTGTAAGCTTTAATAGTTATGAGGGTAAATGCCATCGTAATTTTAGTGACAATGAATGGTGAAAAAATCCTTCAAACTCACTTACCCTCAATTGAAGTAACAAGATTAACAAGTTATTATCCGGTTCATCATCCATCCATTATCACCCCCTTAAATATCGCTTTTTAAAATAATTAATCCTCCTTAATAAACATCAAGGAGGATCAAAAAAAAGCCCCCCTGTTGAGTTTTAGCACTGTACAACGTAGAGCATTCGCTCAGCCACATTATGTCATGCCTTAAGTCGACAAGACCTGTTCTACCCATTGGCATCTCTCGATGTTTTTGGGCAGTGGCTTATGTTTATACAGGAGCCTCACCTAACGAGGAAATATTATTTTATGCTCATATACTATAAGATTAAACATTAAACTTTATCAAGTGGTATTATCATTATATTTCTGAAAACAGATTATTGTGATGCAAGTTCTTCGCTTGAAGATAGAAATTCCTTTAAAGCCTGCTTGTTTTTATCAATATCAATACTAAGAACTGCACCTATGTCAACTCGTTCATTCACAAAAGAATCTTCAATAGGTATTCTAACCGTCTCCATTTGTTTAGATTTCCCAGCAATTAAACCTTTGCCAATGGCGAGCAGTGTTCCCGTCTCTACATTTGTATCAATGTATGGATCTGCGATACCAAGCATTTTGGGCAGATTCACCAAGCTATGAATACTTACAGCCTGCTCTTTTAGCTTTGACATAACCTCTTGTTGACGTCCTACCCGTCCAAAATCACTTAAGCGATCTTGGCGGAATCGAACATAACCTAGCAATTCCTTTCCATGCAAAACTTGTTTACCTGGATGTAAGGTCATACCAATGCCATAAGACATTTCATATGGGATATCAACTTCAATTCCGTGGGGTGCGAGGACATCGACTATTTTTGGAAACCCATCAAAGCCTATCACTGCATAGTAATTAATATCAATATCAAAATTTTGCTTGATCGTTTTCCTTAATAATTCTGGTCCACCAAAGGCAAAAGCTGCGTTTATTTTATGCTTTCCATGATCAGGAATATCGACATACGTATCTCGCATGACGGAAGCAATTTTCATATCATGAGTGTTCTGATTATAGTGAGCAATCATGAGGGTATCAGAATTTCCACGGTCATCGCCTCTTGAGTCACTTCCTATTAATAGAATATTTATTTCTCCAAATTGCGGTTCGGGTCCTTCGAAGGGTTCAAATGTCGTTCCATCATCCTTATATGGACCTTCTTTTGCCACAGATAACCCTTTATTATATTGAACAATACTATACGTGCCTACAGCTATTATTAATAAAGTAAAAAATATAAAAAGATTTCTAAGCCATTTGCGTGTAGTTGGCTTTTTTTGTCTACTTTCCATGAAAGTTACCACCTATTCCTAAAATAAAAAACCAATGTATATAGTAGTGCCAAATGTCAATCAGAGAGTAAATTTAAAACGATTTGTACAGCGATAGCATCATCCAAATAGCCGATAGGAAATATATAATCCGGAATAACATCGACTGGGATAATAAAATACAATAATGCACTCCCAATTATGGCCAGTTCATATGGAGTACCCTTCCTTAGACGAAATTTCTTAAATAAATCCTTCAAGTGACAAATAAACGGACCTATGCTCCCAACTTTCTGAAGCTTTTCATCAAAGCTATTAAGAATCGTATCCTTCCCCTCTTCTGTTTCTGAATATTGCCCGTAACTAGTAAGTTTCTGTTCTACACTTGCGATACTAAACTTTTTATCATATAAATTAGAGGATTCGAGAAAATTTTCAATTACCTTAACAGATGTTTGAATTTCAGATTGTGATTTTTCCTGCCTCTTTTCAATCGGATAACCTGCTGCCTCAAATAATTCTGTTATGGGAACCTCAAGACAGTCAGCAAATTTTTCTAAGTGTTGTAGATTTGCTTTTCGTTTACCATTAATAATCCGCGAGATCGTAGCTGTATCAATTTCAGTGAGTTCACTAAGTTTACGCATTGACAACGAACGTTTATTCAATAATTCTCTTAACATCAAACCGAGATGATTTTCTTCAGACATGAGCTCTTTTCCTTTCTAAATGAATTAATGAGGATGGTTACAGTTGTCAATACAATACCCAATAAATTTCCAAACTTAAGCCAGCTATTGTATTAGCTGTTACAGGTATTTGTATCGAATATACATATTTGTTGACAAATTGTCAACAAATATCGCATTCGCTTTATTTATTCCAACTTCTACTTAAGGCCATTTGTTCATTATCCTTATGAAGGCTAATGAATAAATGACCTTTTGGCATACTACTCGTCTTTTTATTGTAATATATCCAGGAGTCGCATGTGGGTTCCTTGAATATCCCAATACAACTAGAAAACCATTTCCTTAAAATAACTCCCCTATTTACCAAATTCCTAGACTAAATGAATGCTGTAATAGCGATTACTAGAATGATAACTCCGCTTAACACGGTTCCAAATTGCCCTACAGTAAAAGAACCAATCCGAACATTTGCTAATTTGACTCCTAAATTCACACCCGCCCATACACTGATGAAACTGCCAATTGCTGCTGTTAAAGAAATAGCAAGTGGTGATAAACCAAGCAAACCGGCACCTAGACCATTAGTAAGTGCATTCGCCGATAATGCAATGCCGAGAAGCACAGCTTCCCCCCAACCAATTTCCCCTGACTGATCAACATCCGCTAACTCAGGATTTTTTAATATACCTGCAATGCTTCGGGATTGTTTACTATTTACAGTTGGCGTCCTTTTTTTTCGAGGGGCAGCCAATAAAATAATTCTAATCCCGATAACAAACAGTAAGAACGACCCGAAGATTACAGGAAGCATGCCAGGAAGAATATTTGAGAGCCAAAGTCCAAATGAAATTCCCCCCATACTAAAAAGAAAACAGATGACAGCAATCATAAAGTTTGGACCTATTCGAATGTGGATGTTTCGAATACCATAAGAAATTCCTACTCCTAAATTATCTATGCTTGATGAAACAGCAAATGCCAAAATGATAAGCCATGTCGCCCAAATCGTCATTTTAAAAAACACTCCCTATATTTTTTTACATGGTATTGTTCAAATTGACTAAATGTGCTTATCCAATTTAAAACCGTTGAAAATAAGTCAACACCTGTTGTTAATATTGAAATAGGAGATTGATAATGTCAATAAGGAGCAGTGAAAATTTTGGTATCTTGAAAAAAAGAACGCTAGCTTTCGATCCTGAAGCTTAGCCTGCTAACAGGAATAGATACAGCAACGATTTCACGATACTGGATAGGGGCATTCGTTCATGAAGACAGAGTAATATGCAAAAAGGATAAAGCTGTCTTCATTGGGGATGTATGAAGACAGATTACTATTCAAAAAACATAAAGCTGTCTTCATAGGAATAAAATAGTGATCATGAATTGTGTTCCATACACACATGGAATTTCGGGCTGGTCTATCTCTTTTAAAGAACTCCCCTCTTGCCAACTTTCATTTTTTATTATATTATACAAATCGTAACGATTACGATTTATTGAAAATAAAGGGGAATACTATGAAATTAAAATCTATCTTTTTTATATTTGCATTACTTACTGCTGCATTTCTAGGCGGGTGTAATACGAATCAACCGAATCCACCATTAGAGACTAACAAAGACATTGAAACGCTAAAAATCTTCACTACGATTTTTCCGATTGAGGATTTTACGAAGAAAATTGGCGGAAAGCATGTGGAGGTAAAAAGCGTATATCCTGCGGGAGCGGATGCTCATACATTCGAACCGACGATGAGATTGATGATGGAAATCGCTGATGCTGATTTATTTATTTACAATGGGGCTGGTCTTGAATCTTTTATTGATAAAACGAAAAAGACTTTATCTAAGGAAAAGGTAACCATGGTAGAAGCCTCTAAAGGTATTGAATTATTGAGTGGCGAAGGAGATCATCATGATCACGGAAACGACGAAAGCGGACATGAACATGGCCACGATGAAGATCATTCAAGTGAAGATCCCGATGGACATCATCACCATGATAAAGACCCACATATTTGGTTAGATCCAATCTATGCCAGCAAAATGGCCGAAAATATTAAAGATGCCCTAGTTGGATCCATGCCTTCTGCAAAAGAAGAGTTTGAGAAGAATTACGCTGATTTAAAATTGAAGCTTGAACAACTTGATGTAAATTTAAAGGAAACGATCGAAGCTTCCGATCGTAAGGAAATTTTGGTTTCCCACGCTTCATATGGTTACTGGGAACATCGATATGGCATTAAACAAATCAGCATTTCGGGATTAAGCCCTGAAAATGAACCTTCGCAAAAACAGTTACAAACCATTATTGAAACAGCTAGAGAGCATAATATTTCATATATTATTTATGATCAAAATCCATTAACAAAGGTTGCGGTTGCGGTTCAAAAAGAAACCGGAACAAAAGCTATTACGTTGCATAATTTGGAATATATTACGGAAAATGATCTTAAAAATCAGGAAGACTACTTTAGCATTATGAATAAAAATATCGAAGGTCTTAAAACAGCTTTATCCAATTAAGTAAAAAACAAAAGTCTAGGAACGTGCCAATGTGGCCGTCCCTGGACTTTTTAATAATTTTTCATTATTTTGCTTCTTGCTTTTCCTTTTCCAAAGCCATCGCTGGACCGAAAAATTCATAACGGATATTTGTTTCGGGAATGCCCAAACTAGCGAGCATATTCACGACATTTTTCAAAAATGGGACTGGACCACATATATAGCAGATGGTATCTTTATCTACCTTCTCTGCCAAAAATTCTTGGCTGATGTAACCTGTAAAATGATGAATTCCTGCAGCGTTTATTGGGTTTTCATAGCCATAGTATATTTCTCCGTTTGCAAGCTTTTCCGTCATTTCCATAGCTTCAGCTGCAAACGCATGTAATGCCTCATTTCTTGCTGAATGAATAAAAGTTACTTTCCGGTTTGAATTAGTGTTAACTATTGCATCCAGCATACTCATCATAGGTGTAAGGCCAACCCCACCGCTAATCAATGAAAGAGGCGCATCTTCCTCAATTTCCAAATAGAAATCTCCTGCTGGAGCGCTAATTTCAATTTTATCGCCAACAAATATATGGTCATGCAAGAAATTAGAAACTTTTCCGTTCGGTTTGAAATCCGCTTCTCTTTTAACCGAAATTCTAAAATAATCGCGGCCTGGTGCACACGAAAGACTATATTGTCTATTGAGGGCGTATGTTTCACCTGGAATATGAATTCGAACGGTAATATATTGCCCAGGTTTAAAAGTAGGAATAGCTTTTCCGTTTACTGCTTTTAAATAGAAAGAAGTAATAACATCGCTCTCTTTCACTTTGTCGGCAACTGTAAACTCTTTAAAACCATCCCAACCTCCTGCCTGTTCTTCCGCCGCTTCATACATGTCAGCTTCGACATCGATAAATACTTGAGCAATGACTCCATAGGCATCAGCCCATGCATCAATGATTTCATCTGTAGCAGCGTCGCCAAGTACTTCCTTAATAGCTCCAAGCAAATGTTGTCCAACGATTGGGTAGTGTTCAGGCTTAACACCTAAGCCACGATGTTTATGAGCAACCATTTTTACAGCTGGAAGCAATGATTCGAGACAATCGATATTTTGAGCAGCTGCATATACCATATTCGCTAAAGCTGTTTGTTGGCGGCCTTGTGATTGATTAGAATGATTGAATATATTTAATAATTCCGGATGATTTGCAAACATATTTTTATAAAAAACTGATGTAATTGTTACACCGTGAACTTCTAATACTGGTGCAGTCGATTTAATAATGTCGATTGTTTTTTTCGAAAGTGCCATTTTAAAGACTCCTTTTTAAGATGTATTTTAAATACACCTTTAGTGTACACTAGGATCTTTTTTAAAGATATAAATTGAATGCATGTTTAAAAAAGCTGTCACAAAATCTCCTTTGAATGGTCACGAACAGCTTAAATAAGCCTATCTATCGTTATTATCCATTTTAAAGTTGTATAATTAAATGAGAGGCAGGTGATGAAATTGAGATTAACAAATTATACAGATTTTTCTTTACGCGTATTAATTTATCTAGCCTCCAAACGGGCAGATGAAATATCCAATATAACCGAAATTGCAGAAGCATATAACATTTCGAGGAACCACTTAACGAAAGTCATCCATGAACTTGGAAAAATGGGGGTTATCATTACGATTCGTGGCCGAGGCGGTGGAATTAGGCTTGCCCTTCCACCTGAAGAAATTAATGTCGGTGCGATTGTCCGTAAGACAGAGGATGATTTTAAACTCGTTCCTTGCTTTGGAGATAGTCCAAACCCGTGTGTTATTTCGCCGGTTTGCGGTTTAAAACATGCTCTCGGTCGTGCACTTACTGCCTACTTGGCTGTCCTCGATGAATACACGATCGCCGACCTCGTATCAGATCCCCTTGGTTACCGTATGTTGCTAGGCATAGATAAAAACTAATGTCCTCTTTTCTTTTAGGAAAGAGGACATTAGTTTTATATGGTGTGTTGTTAATTGGCATTCTTCATATGTCTTGTTAAAATGGATTAGAAGATTCTGAACAAATTAAAGGAGAGTGCTTATGTCCAATTTCCAGGAAAAACTCGAAAAATATGCTGAACTTGCAGTTAAAGTCGGTGTGAATGTGCAGGTGGGACAAACGCTTGCGATCAATACAACAATAGATAATGCAGAATTCATTAGAATTGTCGTAAAAAAAGCCTATGAAGCTGGGGCAAAGAATGTAATTGTCAACTGGAATGATGATGTAGTTTCCAGACTAAAATATGATTTAGCTCCCGACGAAGCATTCCAAGAATATCCGAAATGGCGTGCACGTGAAATGGAAGAGTTGGCGGAAAACGGTGCAGCATTTATGTCTGTTGTTTCTTCTGGTCCGGACCTCTTAAAAGGCGTAGATCCGAAGCGCATAGCCAATTTCCAAAAAGCCGCAGGCCAGGCGTTGGACAAGTATCGCCAGTATATACAATCTGATAAAGTCAGTTGGACAGTGATTGCTACTCCGTCTAAAGATTGGGCTGCAAAAGTATTTCCAGATGCAGCACCGGAAGAGCAGGTCGAAAAACTTTGGGAAGCCATTTTCAAAGCAACAAGAACGGACCTTGACAACCCTGTTGATGAGTGGAAAAGACATGACGAGACCCTTCATGAGAAGGTGGAATATTTAAATAAGAAAAGCTATAAAAAGCTTCATTATACAGCGCCTGGCACAGATTTAACGATTGAATTGCCAAAAGGACATCTGTGGGCTGGGGCTGGAAGCGTAAATGAAAAAGGGCATGAATTTATGGCTAATATGCCGACCGAGGAAGTTTTTACCGTCCCTCATAAAGATGGGGTAAACGGCTATGTTTCAAGTACAAAGCCTTTAAGCTATGGAGGAAATATCATCGATGAATTTACGGTAACGTTTGAAAATGGCCGCATCGTTGATGTGAAAGCAAAAGAAGGCGAAGAAATTTTAAAACAGCTTGTTGAAACAGATGAAGGTTCGCACTACTTAGGTGAAGTAGCACTCGTCCCTTTTAATTCACCAATATCACAATCAAATATTTTATTTTATAATACTTTATTTGATGAAAATGCCTCTAATCACCTTGCAATTGGCAGCGCCTATGCGTTCTGTCTAGAAGGCGGAAAACAAATGACTCAAGAAGAACTCGCAGAAAATGGACTGAATTCAAGTATCACCCATGTGGACTTCATGATTGGGTCTGCTGAGATGGATATTGACGGCATTACAGAAACAGGTGAAGCCGAGCCAATCTTCCGTAAAGGTGATTGGGCATTTTAAATGTTGATAAGGAAAGAGCCCAGCAAATTGAAATGATGTGCACCCCAAAAGTTAGACGAACCAAATCTAACTTTTGGGGTGTTTTTTATGGTCAAATATGATGAAGGATTCAAACAAAAAGTGGTTGACGCTTATTTAGCTGGCGAAGGTGGATATGCTTCCTTGGCCATTAGATTTGGAATTCGAAGTAAAACGAATATAAGAAAATGGGTCAGTGCGTTCCAACAATTTGGGAAACAGGGCTTGGCTACTAAAAAGGTAAATACGAATTATCCTGTTCAATTTAAAATAGATGTCATAAACTATAAGGTAAAAACAGGAGATTCCTTTGAAGAAGTTGCTAGAAAATTTGGCATTACTGACCCGCCTATGGTTCATGACTGGTTGAGAAAATGGCAAAAAGAAGGCATTGAAGGGCTCTCTAAATCAAAGGGGCGTCCATCAATGTCCAACAAACCAAAGAAGAAAAAGAATGAGAAGAAATTGACGAAGGAAGAACAACTTTTAAAAGAAATAGAATTACTTCGTGCGGAGAATGCCTATTTAAAAAAGCTCCGAGCTTTAGGGATAAATATTCCGAGCCGACTGCTAAAACAGAATCTAGGGTCATCCACGAACTCAGAAAAGAATTCAAATTAGCTGTTATCCTTGAAGCAACAGGTTTTCCAAAGGCAACCTATATGTATTGGCAAAAACGATTTATTGAACCAAATCCAGATGAAGAGATTGAAAAGATTATCAAAGATATTGTAGACAAACATAATGGAAATTACGGCTATCGCCGAATTGATTTGGAATTGCGTAAAAAAGGTTATATCGTAAATCACAAAAAAATCCTACGGATTACCAATAAACTTGGTATTACTTGTACATCATACACACGCAAATCTCGTAAATACAGTACTTATAAAGGAACTGTAGGTAAGATTTCAAAAAACCTTGTCAACCGTAGATTCAATACAAGCATTCCACATCAAAAATTAACAACTGATACATCTGAATTCAAATACTACACGACCGATTCTAATGGAAAAATAATCATCAAGAAGGCTTATTTAGATCCGTTTCTAGATATGTTTAATGGTGAAATATTATCCTTTCGGTTCTCAGAACGCCCGAACGCAAAAGCAATCATGGATGCTTTAGATGAAGCAATTGAAATAACAAAAGATTGCCCCTATCGAACGACTATACACTCTGATCAGGGATGGGGTTATCAAATGAAAAAATATGTAAAGAAACTAAAAGATAATGATATATTTCAAAGTATGTCCCGAAAAGGTAACTGTTTGGATAATTCGCCAATGGAAAATTTCTTCGGCATAATGAAACAGGAAATGTATTATGGTAAAGTTTATCGCTCATTTGAAGAGCTTAAGCAAGCAGTGACTGATTATATTTTTTACTATAACAATGAACGGATAAAAGAAAAATTGACTGGCATGAGCCCGGTTGAATACCGTCTTCATACCAGTCAACTAGCTGCTTAAATATTTAAGTCTAACTTATGGGGTTCAGCACAAAATGCGGGCTCTTTTTATATGATTGACCTTTATTAATATTCTATTTCGGTTTCCCATCCGTGAATCAAATGGTCGTCAAAAGTACTGAGGTAAGATTCAGTTTCCAATCCCTTATCAATAGCATCTGTACTGTCCGTCATCCCTTGATCGTTCTGCAACTCCCCAGCGTAATCGGAATAATAATCAATTCGCATGCCATCCTGTTCCATATAACCATTTTCAGGTTCATGAATCGTTTCAGATTTTCCTTTTATTACAAGGGTATTGTCCCAACGTTTAAAGACTACTGTACCGTCCGGATTACATCTAATCCTTCTTGTCATCTTGTCCATAGCTCGTCTTCCCCCTCGATTAAAAAGTTGAAAATCTTCCTTAAAACGATACATTCATCCTTGAGGAACCATGTTTTGAATGTCCTAGGTAAATCTCTGTGTTTTACTATTCCCTATTATTTTCAACCTAAACCATAGATTTAAACTTTTTTCAACAAAAATAGAGACGTGTTTCCAATACCGGGAAAGTGGTATACTGAATCAACAGATCATTATTTTTAGAGGTGAAAGTTATGGAACAGCCAACAAAGAAATTTATGAAAGAAACTGTAACGATTAAAACAAGCCATGTTTTGCCACCAGATACGAACCATCACGGCACATTATTCGGAGGCAAATTAATGTCGTATATTGATGATGTGGCCTCGATCGCAGCGGTTAAATTTGCTCGAAATATGGTTGTAACTGCATCAACTGACTCAGTTGATTTTATTAAACCTATTCGGACTGGTGATGCGGTCACATTAAAAGCAATGGTCACCTGGACTGGAAGGAGTTCGATGGAAGTATTCGTAAAAATCACTTCTGAACATTTGTTAACGGGAGAACAATCAATAGCAGCATTGTCATTTTTAACTTTTGTTGCATTAGATGACACTGGAAAGCCTACACCTGTTCCGGAAGTAGTTCCAGAAACAGAAGAAGAACGCTGGTTGAATGAAACAGCAAGTTCAAGAGCAGCTCACCGGAAAATACGCAAACAAGAAAGCAAAGACCTCGCCGCATTTTTTTCCAATAACTCAATTAATGAATAAACAGCTGGATTCCTTTGGCTGTTTTTTCTTATTTACAAAAAAGTCGACATTTGTTTTTTACAGAATGGTTAAGTTTTCATAACAAGACGTTTGAACACCAAAGCCCCAATCCCTTTAGTACCAACGGTTTGAAGCGTTATTTAACGTGATATGTTTGTAACATTTCTCAATTTCCATAATCTGTTGCAAGCAATCTATTAAAAAGTTGTCTATACTTATGGAAAACTGTACATAAACTTATATTTCGGTTTTCTATTAAATAAATCAAAGGTTTGGTGAAAATTATGTTTTCCAATACAGAAATTGGTATTGATTTAGGTACGGCAAACGTACTTGTGTATACAAAAAACAAGGGAATTATTTTAAACGAGCCATCAGTAGTCGCAGTTAACACAAAAACAAATCAAGTTCTTGCGGTCGGTGCAGAGGCAAAAAGTATGATCGGAAAAACACCTGGTAATATTGTTGCAGTCCGTCCGTTGCGTGATGGTGTCATTGCAGACTTTGATATTACGAGTCAACTCCTAAAGGAAATTATGAAAAAAGCAGGGAAAACAATCGGATTCGCGCTTAGAAAACCTGATGTAGTTGTTTGCACTCCATCAGGGGCTACATCTGTGGAACGACGTGCAATCCATGATGCAGTTAAAGCTTGTGGTGCCAAAAATGTGCATCTCATTGAAGAACCTGTTGCGGCAGCGATTGGGGCAGATCTGCCTGTTGAAGAGCCAGTAGCCAATGTAATTGTTGACATCGGCGGCGGGACGACTGAAGTTGCTATTATTTCGTACGGAGGCGTAGTCACAAGTAACACTGTGCGAGTCGGCGGTGATTTATTGGATGATAATATCATTCAACATGTTAGAAAAAACTACAATTTACTAATTGGAGAACGAACAGCCGAGCAAATTAAAATAGAAATTGGCTACGCGCTAATCGAGCATCAAGAAAAAAAGATGGACGTTCGCGGACGCGATCTTGTGACTGGACTGCCTCAAACAGTTACACTCAGCTCACTTGAAATTCAAAATGCTTTAAAAGAATCATTACTTCATATTTTAGAAGCGATCAGGGCAACTTTGGAAAATTCCCCTGCAGAGCTAAGCGGCGACATCGTTGACCGTGGAGTCGTTTTAACCGGAGGAAGTTCTCTCCTGAACGGATTCCAAGAATGGCTTAGTAAAGAAATTATCGTTCCTGTTCATATTGCACCAAACCCACTCGAATCAGTTGCAATCGGAACTGGACGTTCGCTTAAATTTATAAATAAGCTCCAAAAGGCTGCGACATAAACCGATTTAGTATCCACGCCATTTTTTTGGAAATCAAAAAAATTAACCCCTGAGAGCTATTAAACTCTCGGGGGTTTACTTTTTTGCTTAAACAGGCTCCTCTTCACGTGCCTCTTCTTTATGCTTGCTTTCTCGCATTTCATACGTTAAAGCATCGATGCTTTCTCGGACATTATGCTTACCCGACAAGTTTTCGAGCAGTTCCTTCACATCAATGCCAGATGATGCTTTTAGTGTTTCCTGCATTGTTGCCATTAAGTTCGTCGCATAGCCCGTCACTTTATTGGCCCCGCCTTCACCGTTGCCGCCTGTATCCACCACCGTAATTTTATCAATGTTGCCAAGTGGTGCTGCAACTTGCTTCGCGTATTCAGGAAGCATTTTCAAGACCATATCGAGAACCGCAGCCTGACCAAATCTTTCAAATGCTTCGGCTACTTTTTGTTTCGCTTCGGCTTCCGCGAGCCCTTTCAACCGAATAACTTCTGCTTCAGACTCCCCTTGAGCCCGTTGTGCATCGGCTCTCGCTACACCATCTAGACGTACTCGTTCTGCTTCTGCTTTGGCAGTCGCTTCCACCCGGTATTGATGGGCATCCGCTTCAGCCATTTGTTTCATTTTCTCCGCTGTCGCAGACTGCTCAACGGAGTAACGATCAGCATCTGCTTTCTTCTTCACTTCTGAATCGTACTGTAGTTCGCGACGTTGAATTTCTTTTGCTTCAAGCTCAATTTGTTTCTGACGCTCGATAATTTTGATCTGCATTTCATGTTCTGTAACTTCCTGCTTTGCACGAGCTGTTTCTAAGTCATACGCTTGGTCAGCATTCGCACGGGCAATATCCTGTTCACGGCGAAATTCTGCCATCTTCAATTGATTGATTTTTTCTGCTTCAGCAATTTCTGTTGCCCTCTCCAACTCAGCTTTTTTCGCTTCCTTGGCAGCTTCCGCACGTTTGATTCGTGTTTCTTTATCAGCATCAGCCGTTGCCATGTCCGCATCACGCTTCACTTGCGCAATTCGAGGTTTTCCTAATGAATCCAGATAACCGTTTTTATCGCGAACTTCTTTAATGGTAAAAGAAACAATGATTAGACCCATTTTAGCAAGGTCTTGTGAAGCTACCCGCTGCACTTCCTGGGAAAATTTATCCCGGTTTTTATAAATTTCCTCGACAGTCATCGAACCTAGTATAGAACGTAGATGACCTTCCAAGACTTCTTTTGCTTCATTCTCGCGATCATCTTTCGTTTTCCCTAAAAATTGTTCAGCTGCTGTTGCAATTTCACCGATCGATCCACCTATTTTAATGATCGCCGTTCCGTCTGCCATAACCGGCACACCTTGCTCCGTATATACTTCTGGAGTCGTTACTTCAAGTTTACTCGACAATAGACTAAGTGGCTTTGCCTGTTGAAAAACAGGAAGTAGAAACGTACCGCCACCGCGAATAATTTTAATTTTATTACCTGCTTCGTCTGTGTGGACGTTTTTCCCACCTAGATAGCTCCCTGTCACAATCAATGCCTCATCTGGTCCTGCTGTCCGATATTTTGTGACAAACACACCAAGTAATGCGATAAGAATAAATGCAACAATACCTACTACAATCCAAATCCCAAATTCCATCATTTAAGTTCCCCCTTTAATCTTTCTTCATTTAAAACTTGGCTGATACGGTGTAACATACAAAACTCCATTTCTCACTTCGATGACCAACACTTCTGTGCCTTCAGAAATCGGAGTATCTTCAAAGCTGGCAGCAGGTTTAGAAATCATCCCACTGTAGCTTTCAATCACCACTTCTCCGAATCCTTGTTCAGGAATAGAGATAATCGCTTTACCTACACGGCCTTCCAGTGATTTTTCCGTATAGCTGAGCGATTGTTCCGCTGATTTCATTGGAACAAGTACAAATACATTTAAAAGAATATCGAGAAGAACGGCCGCGATTGCTGCTATGGCAATAATTATGAAACTATGAATCGCAGTGACTTTTTCAAGAATATAGCCCCCCGCGGAAAAAAAGGAAATAAAAGCGAGAATCAATACAGGGCTTAAAAATCCGGCTGCCTCCCCAAGACCTTCCAAAGCGTCACCAAAAAATAAGTATAAAATCGTCAAGCTTCCCGAAACAATAAGCAATGTGAGATAGAGTGTTTCGATCGACATGCCAAACAGTGTCATGGACATCAATCCCTTTACATTGTTTTAATTTCATTTTACCATGCCCGCTTTGTTATCGTCTTCCTCCCTCCGATAATTTCTATACGGATGAGGGGCTTAAATAGTTTCAAATTTTTTCGAAAAATTTATACTACGATTAATCCTTACCCTCGTAGTAAACGCCACTTCCCTTTCATGTCAAGTAAGTTAATTTGCGGAACAGCCACACCAATAATAATAATAACGATACCGACAGTCTGATAAATAGAAATGCTTTCACCTAAAATAAGCATGGCAGCAAAAATTGCTGCAGGTAATTCTGCTGCCCCAGCGATAGTCGCAGTACCTGAATCAATTTTTGGTGTTCCAAGTGCAAAGAATACTACTGGTAGAATAATCCCGAATATTCCTTGCAAAATTCCATATTCCCATAATCCATGTTCTACTGTCTCATGCATAATCTGTAAAGGTGTAATCGTAAAAAAGACAAGTAGTAATCCTCCAGCTGAAATCACTGTACTTCTTTGAATGGCCGGGATTTCCGCCCCAACTTTTCCACTTATGAAAAAAAATATAGCAAAGGAAATCGCCGATAATAATCCAAACACAATTCCTTCAATATTTTGCGACCATTCGAAGCTTTGTGAACCAATTCCACCTGAGAGCAAGGTCCCAATCCATAACAACAGAATCGCAATAAGTTTAGCACGCGAAGGTCGCTTTTTAAGATATATCGCTTCGATTAAGATTCCAATCCAGGTAAATTGAAAGAGAAGTACAACTGCAAGTGAAGCAGGTACACTCCGTAAACATAAGGCATAGAAAATGCTCGTCAAACTTACTACCATCCCAACCAATAACAATTCAATTGATTGTTTGATCGTCATTTTCGTTTTTTTAGTAAAAAGAAAAATTACAGCTAGCATTAGAAAACCAAATAAATATTGTCCTCCCATTGATTCTTGGGCGGAAAAACCTGCGCCTATCGTTCGTTTTATCATGGAAGCGGAAATTCCATAACTGCTCGCTCCAACTAATATAAATAACAAATATTTTAATTGATGCAATTGTGCTACCTCCATTAATACAAATAGGAAGCTGGAAATGAGTCCAACTTCCTATTTTAGAATAATGGTTTTGCCATAGGAGTGCAAAGTTTTTTTAACACATGCTTTCTAATCTACCATACCATTCTAAACGCTCAGTTTAGGTATAATAATAATAGTCAGTTCTCCCTTAACGATTGTCTACTTTTTCCGGATACATATCATGATTCAACATACGATGATCCGCCATTTGCTCATACTTCGTTCCAGGCTTTCCGTAGTTGCAATATGGATCGATTGAAAGTCCGCCGCGTGGAGTAAATTTCCCCCACACTTCGATGTAGCGAGGATCCAATAGTTTGATTAAATCATTCATGATAATGTTCACACAGTCTTCATGGAAATCACCATGGTTTCGGAAACTGAATAAATAAAGCTTTAATGATTTACTTTCGACAATTTTCTGATCAGGAATATAGCTAATATACATCGTCGCAAAGTCAGGTTGCCTTGTTTGTGGACAAAGTGATGTGAACTCCGGACAATTGAACTTAACAAAGTAATCCCTGTTCGGATGAAGATTATCAATTGATTCCAGCACCTCTGGAGAATATTCAAATAAATATTTTGTTTCCTGATTTCCTAGAAGTGATAAGTCATGCAATGTATCTTCATTTCTTCCAGCCAAATTAAAAACCTCCTATTTTTACCCATTGCGGAAGGAGGTTCATAAACATATGAGAATAAAAAAAGCCATATCGCGAATGGATATGGTGCATTTTCATCATCCATAGTTTTTTATAGAGGGTATACGCTATGAACCTCTCCTGTTAGGGCTATGTAATTGCATATTTCATCATACTGAAGTATACATTATTAGTCAATTAGGGTTTATTGCTTTTTTTTCTCATAACTTTTCAGTAAAATAAGAAATAGAGAAAGGGTGAGAAAGATGTCACTGTTAACAGAAATTCTTGATTACAACAAAAATTTCATTGAAGAAAAATTATACGAACAATATGCAACGACTAAATTTCCAGACAAAAAGCTCGTCATTCTTACTTGCATGGATACTCGATTAGTCGAGCTCCTTCATAAAGCAATGAACATGAAGAACGGCGATGTCAAAGTGGTGAAAAATGCTGGAGCCATTCTCACCCACCCATTTGGTAGTATCATGCGCAGCCTTTTGATTGCGGTATACGAGTTGAAAGCAGATGAAGTGTATGTAATTGGCCACCATGACTGTGGTATGAGTGTCATTGAAAGCCAGCAAATGCTGGACAAAATGACAAAACGCGGAATTTCAAAAGAAACCCTGGACATTATTACGAACTCAGGAATCGACCTTGACAAATGGCTTGAGGGCTTCGATAGCGTGGAAGATAGCGTTGCCCATAGTGTCAACATGATCCGAAATCATCCGCTTATGGCAAATGAAATCCCAGTGCACGGGCTCGTAATTGACCCAGTAACAGGAGAGCTAGATTTAGTGGTAGACGGTTATAAGAAATAACTATCAGATGAATCCCCTTTTAATGAAGGGGATTCATTTATTCTTCGAGAAAGTAGTTTTATAGCCTTTTTATTAATGGAGGTGTCGATCTTAGTTTGGATGCCTCCAGTTTTTGTTTTTCAACTTTTGACGACGTCTATCCTCGTTTGGATGCCTCCAGCTTTTGATTTTTCACCTTTGACGACGTCTATCCGCATTTGGACGCCTTCAGTTTTTGAGTTTCAACTTTTGAAGACGTCAAACCGCGTTTCGACACCTTAGTTCGGTTCATCCATCCGATTGTGTTGCAATCAAATCGGAATCTCCAATATTACTTTTGTTCCCATCCCTTTAGCCGACTGAATCGAAATATCACCATCTGCAGCACGAGCACGCTCTTCCATGCTGAATAGACCTACACCGCGTTTTACTTTATCCATTTCAAAACCTTTACCGTAATCGTCAATCATGATCCGAATCCCATCATCCATTTCACGGATAGTAACGGTAGCTTCTTTCGTATCCGCATATTTACGAGAATTGGTTAATGCTTCCTGAATAATCCGGTAAATGGCAATTTCCTTATTTGCGGAAAGTCGGCGATTCAAATAGCAATCAAAATGGACATTAATTTGATAATGCTCTGAAAAGTAAGCTAGATAAGAGCGGATGGCCGGAATCAAACCTAAATCATCAAGCACAGACGGGCGGAGTTCCCATGAGATATCTCTTACTTCTGCAATAATATTCGTTGCTTCTTCTTCCATTTGATCTAAAAGCGGATGGCTTATTTCAGTCTTTAAGCGACTGATTGTTATTAGATGGCTGTATAAATTTTGTCCAATTCCATCATGAAGTTCTCTTGATAAATTCTTACGCTCATCTTCTTGAACGTCAATAATTCTAGTCATCATGATTTGCAATTCTTCTTCAATTTTCTTACGCTGGGTAATTTCATGACGGATGGCTAAATACTGGTAAGGCTTTCCTTGTTCATTTAAAAAGGGAACTACTGTCGTATCCACCCAATAATAGGAGCCATCCTTCGCCTTGTTTTTTATTTCCCCTTTCCATACATTCCCTGAGGCAATCGTCCGCCAAAAATTCTGGAAAAACTCCTTTGAATGATACCCTGAATTAATAATTCGATGATCTTGGCCGATTAACTCATCCATCGAATATTTAGAAATTCGACAAAACTGATCATTTACATATTTAATTCTTCCTCTTTGGTCAGTGATGGCAACAATTGAGGATGCATCAAGGGCAAATTTAAAATCAGTCAACTCATTTATCGGATCTTTCCTATCCATTTGCTTCCTCCCATAGTTGTTTAATTGTGCTAAAATCACAACGCTTCTATTTCGGTCGCAGCTAGCTTTACTAATTGCTGATCACTTTCAGAAATCGGATTTATCGTTCGTTTGCCTACTAATAAAACACCTTTTGGAATTCCTTTAATCCGAATAGGCATCGCAAATGCGTATAGCAACTTTTCAGCAAGCATAATTGGATAATCGAGAACCTTTCCGGAAATATTATCTGGAAAATTTTCAATTTCAATTGGTTGGCCTGTTGCAATAACCTTACCGGCAATTCCTTTTCCATAACGGACAGTAATTCTCTTGTATTTATCATTACTATTGCCAGCTGCAATTCTCCATGTTATATCTGGACCATGGCTATTTTGGATAGCAAATCCGACAAATTCACAGTTGACTTCCAGTAATAATTTTTCACAAATCTGCTTCACTGCTCGCTCTTCCATCTTTGATCTCATCCTTTATATTCCTAACAGCCCTTTTTTCAGAGCGATCGCGACCAGCTCCGGCCTCGTTTTCATTTGGAGTTTTTCCATTAAATTCGCTTTATGTGTTTCTACAGTTTTTACGCTTATAACAAGTTGTTCAGCAGTTTCTTTATTCGAATAGCCTTTTGCGATTAAGGTTAACACCTCTTTTTCACGGTCAGAGAGAAGATTGAAAGTATCTGTATTTCCTAGTTTTACACTTCCCAAGTATTCTTCCATTAGCCTTTTTGTAGCAGATGGATGTAAATACGCATTACCTTCAGAGACCGAATAAATAGCAGCGACAAGCTCTTCATGGGGTGCGCTTTTTAAAATACTTCCTGATGCGCCTGCCTGAATTCCTCTGAATAAATATTCCTCATCATCATGCATAGTTAAAATTAATATCGCTGTATCAGGCAATAATTTTTTCAATTCGGATGTAGCCGACAACCCATCTTTCCCATGAGGCATACTTAAGTCCATAATAACCACATCTGGTCGAAGCTCTAATGATTTTTGAATAGCCTCATTTCCTTCCGAGGCCTCTCCGATCACTTCCATATCCGGATGATTGTTTAATAGCATTTTCAAGCCCATTCTTACAACTGCATGATCATCGCAAAGTAATATTTTAATCAAGCAAGCGCCCCCTTCATAACCTTGAAAATAATAGATTCCTCAAAGAGGAAGAGACATCTCTATCATAGTCCCTTCCTCTATTGTAGAGGATATTGCCCATTCTCCGCCAATCAAGTGGATTCTTTCTCTCATTGCGGCGAGACCTGACGATTTATTCATCTCATCCTCAATGATAAAACCTTTTCCTTTATCTTGAATGGTGATGAAAAGTTTAGTCGAAGTCCAGTTTAACCGAATGGCTGCTTTTGCTGTATCAGCATACTTTGCGATATTTCCCAATGCCTCCTGACACACTCTGAAAAGCGTAATTCTCTCGCGTTCTGATAGATTTGTTTTCTCTCCGTTGCTCTCAATATCGACCACGATTCCATAAGTCGTAGTAAAAAGTTGGCTGTAATTTTTCAACGCAGCGACCAAACCAAATGTTGAAAGCGATGGTGGATGTAATTCGACGGTCAAAAACCTGATTTCTCGGATAGTCTTTTCAAGCAGGCCAGCCATTTCGCCAACATAATCTTTCATCTCAGGATGATCAATTCCCGATTCAATCACTTGTAAACCGGTATAAAGACTATAAAGTGTCTGACCTACCCCTTCATGGAGCTCGACAGCAATTCGTTTGATTTCATCTTCTTGGATTTGGATGATTTTAGAACTAATCTTTTTTTCGATAGGGAGTACGCTCATTTCATGCCTCCTCGCTTATATAAATTGATTCATCCGATGGTCGGAAATATCACTAAACATTCCTGCATATTGGACAATGTCGCCTGCATCGTTTTTAATGGCACTGATTGTCAGCCATTCAAGATAAAGCTGTCCATCCTTGCGCTTATTCCAGATTTCTCCTTGCCAAAATCCTTTTTGGTCGATTGATTTCCATAAATCTTGATAAAAAGATGGTGCTTGCTTACCAGATTTTAGTACGCTAGGATTTTTTCCAAGCACATCTTGCTCCAGATAGCCGGTAATCTGTGTAAAAGCCTGATTTACAGAAATAATTTTCCCTCTTTTATCCGTAATCATAATTCCTTCTACGGTATTTTTAATCACTTGGTTGGCAAACCCGACTTTATCTTGGTAATACATCCAAATAATTAATATTAAACTTGCTAACGCCACTTGAGATAATGCCATAAATCCAATTGCATAATGGCCCGTAAGGCCGAACAAAAAGGTTAATAGGAGTGGTGGGAAGAAGCCACCAAGCCCCCCCATCGCAGATACGATCCCGTTCACAATTCCCGCTTGTTGTTGGAAATACATAGGTACAAGTTTAAAAATGACACCATTTCCTGTACCAGCGCAAAACGCAATCGTTAAACAGCCAAATGTGTACCATGCAATCGATGGTGCGAAAGATAGGAGTGCGGCTGAAAATGTAAACCCGCCAAACACAAACATTAGTAAAACGAGAGGGTTAAATCGATCAGCGAGCCAGCCGCCAACTGTTCTCATCCCAGTGGCAAGGACAATAAATCCAGCTGTTCTCATGCCGGCGTCCACTTTCTCTAAACCGAAGTTGGCAACAAGGAAGTTCGGTAAATAAATCGTGAATGCCACAAATGAACCAAAGGTAATAAAGTAAAATAAGCATAGCAGCCATAGTTTTTCATTTTTATAGACGGCTTTAATTTGTTTTACAAGCGGTGTTTTCACCTTTACTTCATGCTTATCGCCAAAAAAGAAGTTAGCTAAAATAAAGACGGCTAGAATGACAAGATATAGTTGGATGGTAGTACTCCAGCCTAATTTTGCTGCAAAAAATGGTGCACCAAAGGCTGATAACGCCGTACCTAAATTTCCAGCACCATATATTCCGTTAATAAAACCATGGCGATCTTTTGGATAATACTTAGGCAATGATGTCACACCAACGGAAAACACAGCACCGCCTATCCCAAGGAATAATCCGCCAATCAATAAATCAGTATACGAATCTGCAACACTAATAAAGTAAACAGGGAATAATAAGGCAATAAAACTAATTAAAAAGATAATCCTGGCTCCGAATTGATTCGCATAATATCCAATCGGAATTCGGAGAATCGATCCCAAAACGACTGGCAGCGCTGTAACAAGTGCAAGCTGATTCGCTGGAATGATAATGTCTTCTTTAATAAATGGCAGCAATGATGAGATAATTACCCATACCATAAAACCTAGTGTCAAATTCATTGTTTGTAATGGCAATTGGACTTTTTTAATCACATTAGCCACGCTCCTTTCTAATCACATAATGTAAGCAAGCTTCTTGATCAAAAGCGATCCACTCTTTTTCACTAATCGAAACGATCGCGGTGTGAGGTATTGCAAAAAAACGGAGTTTATCAAAGTAAATTCTTAAATGTGTACCGTCCGGACATGTCTCTAGTTTCTCGATACTTTTACCGGTAATTGGAGATTGATCTTCCCAAGTATGATCGTATATGGTGACCCCGACTGTACTCTTTAGAAATGGTTGTAAATCTTCGGTATTAATGAGTTCCACAGCTGCCGCATCCTCTCATTGCAGGGTATACATTCAGTTGAAATCCTTGCAAGTATTCCCAAAAATCTTCCGCTGCATGGGACTCGATAAAATCAATCGCATCCTCTTCTGATTGCCATCTACTCATGCCTTTAATTTCTGCAACTACAAGCTCCATCCCGTCCTCCGTCTTTTCTTCAAGATACCAATTGAGCCGAATCCCTTTAAAGAGCTCTCGTAATAGGTTATCAATTTCTGCTGCGAAATTACCGGCGGCATTACGGATGAAGCAAAAGTCAATATATGTTTCACTATTCATGAGTCTTCACATCTTTCTTATAAATGAATAAAGCGATTGGAAATAACGCGATATTTAGAGCACAAAAGATTAATACATTCAAATAATTTTCGAAGTAATATTGATGTACCACATATTGTGTAAAAACAATATTTAAAAATAAGATGATACAAAGGATTGCGAAGAAGAGGTAATTACGCTTCATAACGCTTCACCCTGACAGCATATACAGTGCCGCCTTCCACTTTTATTTCAATTCCAGGAAGCGGTCTTCTTGGTGGACCTGCCGTCGGAACACCAGTCTGTGCATCGAAAACGCCATGATGGCAAGGGCAAATCATGTTGCCAGCATCTTTTTCCCAAAACACTGGACAACGAAGGTGCGTGCAGGCATTTTGATAAGCGACAAACTTTTTCTCTGAGAGCCTAATGAGAATGGCGCTATCATGCTCAGCCGGAAACTTGAAATCAACTGCTTCACCGACAGCAATTTTACTTACATCAACGATTTTTTTATGAGGATATTCCTTATCGTCAAGACCCATCAATTCCTTGGCAGCAACTGCTCCCCAAGGTAGAGAAGATACTGCGAATAAACCTGCAGCTCCGACCAAAGTTTTCATAAACCCGCGTCGATCCAGTTTTCTTTCCATATTACGATTGATATTATGCGTGTAATTATCTTCGGCAAAGGGGACTTTATTATTTTTATCGTTCAACTTTCATCCCTCCTAAAACAGCTTTTCCACACCCTGTAAAATTCCAGGGAGGTTAATTTTTACATTTGTTTCGCCTTCAAGATAAGGCATGCTTGTGACCCATTTATCATTATCAAGATTGTATTGTTGCTTTTTATTAGCAATCTCTTCATCTGATAACCATTGAATCGTATTGGACGGGCATACACTCGCACACATTGGCGGGATACCATCTTTCGTCCGGTCAATACAAAGATCACATTTATACATTAAGTTTTGTTCTGTATCGAATTTCGGAATGCCATATGGACAAGCAATGGTACAATTTTGACAGCCGATGCATTTTTCCACGAGCGCTGATAATACTGCACCTGTTTCATGTATTTGAATGGCTTGAGCCGGGCAACTTCTTGCACATGCTGGATTTACACAGTGTAGACACATAAGTGGCATCGTTTGTCGATTAACAAATGGATTTACATCATATACATAGTTCCTGTTTCTCTCATCATGGCCGCCACATTGTGTACAAGCAGCTAAACATGCCCTGCACCCAATACAGTTTTCAAGTTCTAAGTACAATCTTTTACTCATTTCCGTACACCTTCTTTTACTTCAATTTTCTCCATTTGCGCCGCACATGCCTTGAATTCTGGCATTCTCGAAAGCGGATCAAGCGCAGCGATCGTCAATAGGTTAATAGATTGATCATGGCCAAAATGATACGGAACAAAGACAGTATCTTTTCTGATAGCCTCGGTAATTTTCACCTTATAATTTCCTTCACCTCTGCGAGTAAAGAGGCGAATGACTTCTTCATGCTCCATGTTGTATATCTTGGCTGTTTCCGGGTGCACTTCGACATATGGTTCAGGGCACATATCTTGTAAAAACGGAATCCTTCTCGTTTGGTTTCCAGATAGATAGTGGTAAACGACTCTTCCGGTTGTTAAACGAAGCGGATACTTTTCACATGGCTCCTCAGCCGGCGGACGATATGGTAGTGCAAATATTTTCGCTTTTCCATCCGGATGATAGAATTTTTTATCGAGGAACATATGTGGTGTCCCTTTGTCATTCTCGTCTTTACAAGGCCAGAAGACCCCATCTTGTTTATCAATTTTTTCCCACGTCGCACCGTAGTAATCTGCATCGCCGCCTTTTGTAGCGAGTCTAAATTCGTCTGCTACATCTCTTGCTGTTTTCAGATTTGAAAAGTATTTCCCTCTCCCTAAGCGCTCTGCGATTTCCACTTGAATTTGCCAATCCGGCTTTGACTCGCCAATTGGCTCTTGTGCTTTATTAATTTTAATAATCCGGCCTTCAAGGTTTGTTACTGTTCCTTCATCTTCCGACCATGTAACGGTTGGGAGAACGACATCAGCGAATTCGGCGGATTCAGATAAGTAAAAGTCAGCACATACCATAAAATCAAGGTTTTTCATCGCTTTTCTGACAAAGTTCAGATCAGGTGCTGATACCGCAGGGTTTGAACATAATAAATACATAGCACGAATCGTCTTTTGCTCCATCATTTCGAACATTTCAAAGGCAGATACACCTGGTTGTGGCATTTCTTCAGGCTCAATCCCCCACACTTTAGCTACTTCTTCAACGTGCTTTGGATTCGTGATTTTTCTGTAACCTGGCAGCAAATCGGATTTTTGGCCATGCTCACGACCACCTTGGCCATTCCCTTGTCCAGTAAATGTTGCTACTCCTGATTTAGGTCGACCGATCTTACCTGTGACTAACGCCATATTCGTATATCCGGAAACATTATCGACACCTTTATGCTGCTGCTCGATACCGCGGGCGAACATCACAATCGCATTCGGAGCCTTTCCGTATATCTCGGCAGCTCTAATGATTTTTTCCGGTGCCACTCCTGTGATCATGCTCGTATATTCAGGTGTAAACTCCTTTACGAGCTCTTTCGTTTCTTCAAAACCGTTTGTATGATTATTAATAAATTCCTCATCAGCAAACCCATTTTGAATAAGTAAGTTTAAAATACCATTTGCAATCGCAAGGTCAGTACCTGGTTTTAAGTCAAGATGTACATCTGCTCTACGTGCAAGTGGTGTTTCCCTTGGATCAACGACGATGATGTAACCGCCTCTTTCCTGGACATTCCATACTCGGAACATTGAGGTCGGATGACATTCTGCCGTATTGCTTCCGGCGATAAATAGGCAGTCAGTTTCATGAACATCCGTCCAAGGTACTGTTGAGCCTCTGTCTACTCCAAAGGTACGAAGGAACCCTCCAGCTGCACTCGACATACAAAAACGACCATTATAATCGATGTAGCGTGTTTGGAGACCAACTCGCGCAAACTTCCCTGTTAAATAGCATTTTTCATTCGTCATCGATACACCGCTAAAGACTGAAAGTGAATCTTTTCCGTATTCTTTCTGAAGCTCCGTGAACTTTTTCGCAATTAAGTCATACGCTTCATCCCAGCTCGCTTCACGGAAGCCTTCTTTCGTTCCTTTTAAGGAAGCATCATCACGAATGAGTGGTTTCAAAAGTCGATCCGAATGATTCGTTTGTTGGTATGCTGTTACCCCTTTCGGGCACATTTTTCCTAATGTAACTGGCCAATCATAACGAGGTTCAACCCCGATAATTTTATTTGTCATCGTATTCACACGTAAATTCATCCCACATTGCATTCCACAATAACTGCAATGTGTTTTAATTAACTTTTCATTTGGATGAGTTAAATTCTCGATTTCTTTAAAAAACTTATCCCTTTGCATTTTGGTTGGCCTCCTTGTATTTGATTTCGTGCGTCTGTATTCCCGAAAACTGAGCAATGCGATACTTCCTTCTACAAGGGAGACACATTTCAGCTAATTGATGGCCCTCTTTCGTTTGAAAGCTAATGTCGTTTACCGAAAGGACCCCAACAACATCTTGTGTTTGCTCAGTCGAAACATATGTATCGCCGCAAACTTTACATTTGAAGGGAGCCTGCTCCTGATAATGTTCACGATAGTTTTTGGCAAATACACTTAATGGACGGAATGGAATATGGGCCAACTTCCCAAAAGGAAGATAAATTAACGTGACGATTACTGAGTATTGATGGATAAGAGACATCACTGGTTGACCAGCCCCGTGCAAAAAAACGTTCATAAACGTCAAAGCCAAACCGGTAATGCTTACAAATAGTAATAAGTATAGTGGTAAAAAGTCGTATACAAATTTTTGCTCAGCTCTTGCCTGCATGTTTTTCATCCGACGATACATAGCCATACATACACCGGAAATTACCATAATCGCTGTAAAATTTAATGCATTATAAAAGAAAAATGCGATGATGCCATCTGCTTTTACCGTCATTAAATTCATTCCCATGCCTACAACTGTATAGTAGCCATTGTCACCCATCGTGAAATACATCCAGCCAAACACGAGTGGGAAAGTGACAAAGCAAGAAAGAATACAACCCCAGCCGATCAAAAAGTGTTGCGTCCATCGGTAAATTCCCCGATTCCAAATAAATTTGTGGGTAGCAAGATGCTCTACCGATGTTTTTGGTGTGGATTTTCTAAATAATAATTTGATACCTTTTTTAATAAAAATTTTCGTTGGAGGCCTTTCTCCCCAAGCAATAAACCGATAAAAGAATCCGCTGATGAATACGATCGTACCAACCATGTATCCGTACAGATTTAAGTCGACATGAGTAAACATCCTCGTACCAATAAAAGATAAAATAATAAGTCCGCTCACAGATAAAAACATTGATTTAGCAAAATTAGATGCAAAAGCATTATTAATAGAATTTCTTGTTTTTTCATTTGCTGCAACCTTAGCTTGCATAATTCTTCCTCCTCCATAGCAAAAATTACCTTGCTTTTATTGTAAGATGAATTGTTTTTCTTCCCCATCAGGGAAACTCCTTATTCAGGGGGGGAATTCCCCTGATTCTCTCAAGAAAAGCGCAATCGCCTTGATTAGCCCTGGGTAGTATTGAGGATCCAGTAATTTTTTCTTTAATATTTAACCAGCGTACTGTATAATAAAAAAAGTGTTGCTAACACGTGGCTCCGTAGCTCAGAGGATAGAGCGTCGGTTTCCTAAACCGTGCGTCGCAGGTTCGATTCCTGCCGGGGCCGTAAAATAAAAAAGGTGCGAGTTTCAGTATTCTGAAACTCGCACCTTTTTTTTCTGAAAGTTTTTACGAAATGATAAAGTGAGAAATGTTCCTCCCTTTCCAATGTTAAACACTTATATCGCTCTCGTTTGCATTTGCCTCTTTACATTTTTCTCTTTTTTCACCGGGTTAAACAGACTGTATAAAACCGGAACAATAAAGAGAGTGAGCATTGTCGATGTTGTCAATCCCCCGATTACGACAACAGCGAGTGATGATGAGACAATTCCCGCGCTTGTAGACATCGCCATTGGGAATAATGCTCCGACTGTAGCAATTGCTGTCATCAAGATTGGTCTAATTCGAATCACTCCTGCTTCGATTAGTGATTCATGCGTTGTCATTCCCGTTCTTTCATTTTGTTTCACTTTATCAATGAGAACAATGGCATTTGTGACAACGATCCCATTCAACATAAGCAACCCAATCATCGCCGGCATTCCGATCGGTTCTTTGACGATAAAAAGTCCTAGTAATGCACCTATGACCGAGAATGGAATTGCGAATAAGATAACGAAAGGTGCTTTTCCTTCTCCAAATGCGATGACCATTACCATGTAGACGAAAAGGATGCTGACTACAATTGCAATTGCCATATTTTTAAAGCCTTCATCCATCGCAGCTGCTGCGCCTTCCTTATAATAATTTACGCCTTCAGGCAAATTCAGCTTGGCTATTAATTCATCTGCTTTTTTCGTTACTTCTCCTGCTTTTGCGTCGGTAATTTGTCCAGCAACCATGACATACTCATTTTGATTCAGATGGGTAATGACTGTTCTGTTCGTGACCCGCTTTAATTTACCGACTTCATTAAGCGCAACAGGCATGCCCATTACATTATTAATCTTTTGCTCTCCCAATTCTTTAAGTTCAACAACATCGTTCATCTTCAATCCGAGCTTAACATCTGTACTCTTATCTTCTAGAGTCATTGTTGTTACAACATCTCCGTTAATAAACTCACGAATACTTTTCCCAACCATTGCCGGCATGAGCCCTTTTTCGGCTAATTTTTCTTCATTTAGTTCTATTTCTATTTCTGGCCTGTCACCTTCAAGGGAAGAATGTACATCAGCCATTCCCTTCATTCCTTTAAGTTCGCTGACAATTTGTTGGCTCGCTGTTTTAATATCTTTAATGTTAGGACCATTTACAACAAGCACATATTGCGACTGTGCTCCAGCTGCGAAATTCCCCACCCCAGTAACAGTAATCTCCTTTGCTTCCTTCAAATCTGCAAATTGGTCACGCAAATCATTAATAAATCCATCGATATCTTTTACAGAATCCTTTACGACAAACGATGTGGAAGCGTACTCTGAATGTCCCCTTACACTTGTGCTAACAAGCTTTACTTCCTCTTTATCTAAAAGTATCTTCTCTACATCACTTGCTACTTTACTTGTCTTTTCCGGAGCCGTTCCTTTTTCCATAGAGATATTGACATCAAAGTTCGTCATTTTTTCCTGAGGTAAAAATGTCGTGCCTAACTTAGGAGCAATCAGTCCTACAGTCCCACCAAGTAGCACAATGGCCATCAAAAGTGTAACTAATCTATGTTTCAGAACCCAATTTAAACTTTTACGATATCCTTTTTGCAAACCATTTTCTTTATGCGCCTTTAGTTTAATATCCAATAAGAAAATTCTCGCCATGAGTGGTACGATCGTAATCGCTACAATCAACGAAAACAGTAATGAGATGACGATTGTCCAGGCAAGTGGAGCAAAGAACTTCCCAACAATACCAGGCACAAAAGCCATTGGCAAAAATACAGCAACTGTTGTAAGGGTGGAAGAAGTAATTGCCGATGCCACTTCTCTTGTTGCCTGTTCGACTAGCTTATCATCGCGGTCTTTCGCAGCTCTTACCCTTCTAAATACATTTTCAATGACAACAATGGAGTCATCCACTACCCGCCCTACAGCAACAGCAATTCCCGCGAGCGTCATAATATTCAGCGTATATCCAAGCATATTAATGACTGTAAAAGATGCTAATATCGACAGTGGAATGGATATGACTGCAATAATCGTTGAGCGGATATTTCTTAAAAACAACAACGTCACGATGACGGCCATTGCCGCGCCTAATAACGCCTCTTTGAGCATAGAGTAAACCGAATCTTTAATCTCTATCGATTGGTCACGAAGTGTTTCCACTTTATATCCTTTAGGAAGCTTTATATCTTCCATTTCTTTTTTCACTTTATCTACGATCGCAACGACATTTGCTCCACCTTCCGCAACTATCCCGAAACGGACACCTGGCTCTCCATTTATTCTAGTAAAATCGCTTACGTTTTCATTTTCATACGTTATATCAGCGATTTCACTCAGTTTAATATCTTTTAGCTGCGGCATAGCCCCTTGCTCAGACGGGGTCCCCATTGTAAATAATCGAATGTTTTTCACATCATCAAGAGTTTTAAGTTCTTTTCCGACCCTTACAGGCAAAACTTCGTCTGAAAGCTTAAGATCACCAGTAGGAATGCTTAAGTTGTTGGTATTGATTGCTGCTTTTACATCATCCAGTGTAATGCTTTTTTTCTCAAGTTCTTTAGGCAGAAGTCGAATGGAAACAGACTTTTCTTCAATTCCCCCGACATCCACTTTGCTTACGCCATCAATGACTTCAAGCCTCGGAATGATCTTATCTGCTACAAATCTCTGAACATCGGTGCTATTTTCCTCTCCATAAACCCCCATCGAAAAGATGGTTGGATCCTGATCAGGCCCTTGTAAAATAAATTCCGGTTTTTTTGCTGTATCAGGCATCTTTATTTTATCGATTGCCGATCTTACTAATTGCTCTCCATCCTTCATCTTTACAGACATGTCAAATTCCATTGTGGAATAAACGGCATTTGCAACACCATCGGTATAGACATTTTTCACACCTTTAATATTCATTAATTCTCTTTCTACAGGTTCCCCAATTTCTTTCATCGATTGCTCAGGCGACGCCCCCGGATAGGCAATCACGACTGTCAAATAAGGGATATCCACATTCGGATATTTCTCTATATTTATTTCTTTTAAAGAATAAATTCCCCCACCGACAATTAGAAGCATCATTAAAAATAAGGCTACTGCATTTTTCATACTAAAACGAATCACAGATTTAATCATAAAACCATACCCCCTTACTCCTATTTTTCTTTTTTAAAAATTTCACTTTTTCCATTATATCCCTTTCCCATTATGAGCAATTTTTGGGAGGATTACCATAACTTTCTTCACCATCTTATAAAAATTTTCAAGTTAGTGAATGAAGCGCGGGGTTGATTTTTCACTACGACTCTAGACCTATAAGAATTACAAACAACGAAAAAGCCGTAACTTAATGAGTCACGGCTTTTACTTTTTGCTTTTCACCATTTCAATTAGTTCTTTTAATTCATTCGTAAATCCTTTTACGGCTCGATTTTCTACTACCGTTACAGGTACTCCGAGAAAACCGAACTTCTCTACTTCTTTTTGATATTTTTCGCTTGTAGATACGTTTCTTGTCTCAAATGGGATTCCTTCTTGAGTGAGTACTTGTTTGACCAATGTGCATTCGATACAATCATCCGTTGTATATACGATTACTTGTTTGTCCAATGTTTCAGTCCTCCCATGTTTTACTAAGTCATGATTCTGACACAAATTTTACATTGTATTGCTTATTTTTACAAAGTTTCTTTGATTAATAGAATTAATTCTCCTATAATTAACTATAATGTATGTTCAATTATATGTATTTTATCCGCTGGAAAAAAGAATACATACCTCTTCTTTTTTCAACCTCGTGAATAATTTATGTAGGAGGGATTTTACATGCAGCTTGGGATATTGCTTGGTTTATTAGGATTAATGGGAGTAGTCGCAGTGTTTCTCAGTTTTTTTATTGGAACAGCTCTAAACTCCAGTGACTCCAGCACAATTGACGAATTGCCAAAAAATGATTTTAATCAATAAATGAAAAACATTCTTAAAAATCTTCAGCAGATTACTTATTCTGCAGGAGATTTTTATTTTTTTTACAAAAAGGCGATAAATATTCTGAATTTTACGTTATTTCCTGTTATAATAGGGTAAATCAAATAATGCCTCTTTGCTTTTTCACGGAAGTGCTCCAAGAATAGCATACATTTTTACAAATTGGGAGGGATTGGAATGGATTTATGGGTTACCCTTTGTTTAGTAGGTGTATTAGGATCAATCGCAACATTTCTAGCTTACTTTATTAGTACCGGTCTAAATTTTGATGATTCCCACAGGGTTGATAAAGTTCCCCCTAATGATTTTGATCAGAATATGTGAAAAATGAAGTTCTCCTGCAGTTGTCTGCAGGAGATTTTTTTCTTTCTAAAAAGAATAATTTAAACTAATCATTTTCATTCTTGTCATTTCTCTAATTGCATATTTTACACCTTCGTGACCATAACCTGACGATTTCACTCCGCCGTATGGCATATGATCAAAACGCAATGTCGGTACATCGTTGATCAGTACTTGGCCAACCTCAAGTTCATGAGCGAAAAGCATTGACTGTTTTAAATTATTTGTAAACACTCCAGCATTGAGGCCATACTGGCTATCATTCATCAGTTCGAGCGCTTCTTCAGAAGATTCCACTCGATTAATAATCACAACAGGACCGAACACTTCCTCACAAGCGACTTTATCCGTCTCTTTGACATTTGTCAGCACTGTTGGATGAATGCCATTTTCTTGTTTTTCTCCTCCTGTAAGTAGGTCTGCTCCGCCTTCAACTGCTTCCTTCACCCATTCAAGCACACGCTGTTGAGATTTTTTGTTAATCATCCCAGTCACAATTGTACTCTCTTCAAGCGGGTCTCCGAATGTAAGTTGCTTTGTCTTTTCCACAAATTGCTTCAGAAATTCATCTGCGATTTTCTCGTGTACATAAATTCTTTGGGTATGGATGCATACCTGGCCGTTATAGGCGAATGCACCGGCAACCGATTTATCCACCACTTCAGCAAGCTTGTCACTGACAGAAGCATCCACGTATAACGCCGAGTTACTTCCAAGTTCAAGCGTCATCCTTTTAAGGCCGGCCTTGTTTTTGATTTCCTTACCGACTGCTGGACTTCCTGTAAATGAAATTTTTTGAACTCTTTCATCCTCCAATAGTACTTTCACAAGTGTTGCCCCATCACCTGGTACAACATTTAAGGCACCGTCTGGTAAGCCAGCTTTTGTAAATAACTCTGCTAATTTCAAAGCAGTAAGTGGCGTTTTTTCGGCTGGTTTAACGACAATCGAATTTCCGGAAGCGATCGCAGGTCCGACTTTATGGACGACAAGATTTAGCGGGAAGTTAAACGGCGTAATAGCACCAATGACACCGATTGGTTCAAAAATTGTATAAGCGTCACGACCTGCCCCACCAACAGCCGCATCCATCGGAATATACTCCCCGCCAATTTTTTTCGCTTCTTCTCCGGAAAATTGTAACGTTTGAACGGAACGATCAACTTCTGCCCGTGAGGCAGTGATTGGCTTTCCCGCCTCAGCGGTGATTAGTTTAGCAAACTCCTCTTTCTTCTCGTTCAGTAATTCCGCTGCTTTAAATAAACTTGCAGCACGGTCTACAGCAGGCATTTTTTTCATCGTTTGAAATGCTTTATATGCTGCATTTATGGCACGTTCCATCTCTTTTACCGTTCCATCCGCCACTTCTGCAATGACTTTATCGTTATAGGGATTGATCAAATCATAATAATTGGCAGCTTCACTATATTGCCCGTTAAGATATGTACCGAATTTCATTCCATTCACCTCATATCCCATATTTTCTTCACTATAACAAAATATTGAGAAAAATACACAGTTGACGAAACTGTTCATACTGTGTATATTCGTTATTAACAGTTAAAAATAATCAAAAATGTAGGTGTTCACATGAATATCATCATTTCTAACAGCAACGATCAGCCGATCTACAATCAAATCAAAGAGCAGATTAAAGAACAGATTTTACGAGGGGAACTGCCGAAAATGTCTGCTCTTCCCTCCATTAGAAAACTTGCCAAGGAGTTGCAAATCAGTGTCATCACCACTAAAAGGGCGTATGACGAACTTGAAAGTGAAGGCTTTATCGAAACATTTCCCGGAAAAGGCTCATTTGTTGCTGCTCAAAACAAGGAGCTGCTGAAAGAGAAACAAATGAAGTTAATTGAAGAAAAATTGAGTGAAATTATTGATGACAGCAAGACTTTCAATATTAGTATAGAAGAAATCATTCAGATGTTAAAGCTATTGTATGAGGAGTGAATGGTATGGAAAATATTATTGAAATTAATGGCCTCTCCAAGAAATTTAAGGATTTTGAATTAAAAAACGTCTCATTTAATTTTAAAAAAGGCTATATTATGGGGTTAATTGGACCAAATGGCGCTGGAAAAAGTACCTTAATTCGCTGTTTGATGGACTTAATGCAAATTGATAATGGAGAAATTAAATTATTCGGGACTACTCATAGTGAAAATACGAAAGAAATAAAACAACGGATTGGCTTTGTTTATGATGATAGCCATTTTTACGAAGATCTCACACTAGAAAAAAACAAGCGGATTATTGCCCCTTTTTATCGGGATTGGGATGAGAAAGCTTTCAAAGCCTATACAGTTAAATTCGATCTCCCCATGAAAAAGAAAGTGAAACATTTATCCAAGGGGATGAAAATGAAATTTGCGATCGCAATCTCCCTTTCACATCATCCTGAGCTAGTTATTTTAGATGAACCAACATCAGGGCTCGATCCAGTTTTTCGAAGAGAATTGCTTGATATATTGTTAGAGATCATACAAGACGAAAACAAGTCTATCTTCTTTTCGACTCATATTACTACAGACTTAGAGCAGATTGCTGATTACATTACATTCATCAATAATGGCGAGCTTATTTTCAGCAAAGAAAAAGATGAGATTTTTAAGGAGTATCGACTTGTAAAGGGTCCTAGGGATTTGTGTAAAAATATTGAGAGCCTTGAACCAGTTGGGGTTAGAAAAACAGATGTCGGATTTGAAGCACTCGTTACTAATTTGGAAAAGGCTGATTCACACCTTCTTCAGCAATTATACATTGAGCGCCCTTCTCTTGAAGACATCATGTATTACACTGTTAGGGGAGTCTCCCTATGAAACAATTAATGTTGAAAGATTTATATACTCAAAGATTATTTGGTTATGCTTTTCCACTGTTTTTCTTATTACCTTTCTATATGAGTTCATTAACTGGTGTAAATTATCTTGTTATTTATGTGACGTATGCCGCCATTTGGTTAACCGTTTATTCAAATTTCGGTACAGCTGAATCAAATCGAATGGGTTTAAAGCTAATTTCGAGTCTTCCTATTACGAGAAAAAATGTAGTTCAAGCGAAATACGGGGCGGCTTTCATGTGGTGGGGAATCGGCTTCGTCCTATATGGAACAATGGCGTTTCTCATCAGCTTACTTTTAGGTAATACATTTAATATCGGATTTATTTCTAGTATGATTTTGTCGCTTTGTGTAACTTTTATCATTATTTCCTTTTTTTATCCACTCTACTTTTTACTTGGCTATCAAATAGCAGCAGGTATCACGATGATTTTCCCTATGTTAGGATTTTTTGTAATGATGACTATAACAATTGATGACATATCGGGTGAACCTTTGCCATGGGAACTTTTTCCGACAGACTATCTTTCTAATATTTTATTTGTATTGGCAAGTGTGATTATCACACGCCTTTCCTACCTACTTTCAGTAAAGATTTTTGAGAAAAAGGATTTATGAGGAGGCATAGCCATGCTAAATATCATCAAGGCTGATATGAGAAGTATAAAACCATGGGAGTATATGATTCTGATCCCAGCTGTATTATTTTTTGCTTTGCTTGTAGGCGCGAATTTCGTGCATCCATATTATATGTGGATTTTCTATTTAACATTGGGACTTTGCAGCGGATCAGTCGATCGAAAAAGGCAAGAAAAAGTGCTACCTTTAGTCGTTAGTCTACCTATTACTAGAAAAGAATATATAGGGGCTAAATACTTACTTGCTGTAGCTTGGTTTTTCGTCTCTTCGATTGTTACAACGCTTTTTGCCCTTGTTTTTAACCGGAGTTTAGCGTTTTTTTCCTTTGAAATGTGGATAACAACATTATTAATCACTCTTGTTTTCATCGCGATTTATGTGCCATTTAGCTTGTTTTATAGGTCAGCGGGATTTATGTTTGGCCTTGCTATAGTCATTTTTATAATGACTACTCGTGAAACAATCGGACATTTAGAGCTTCACTTTCATCCAATCTTTTTATTATCGATTATATTATTCTATCTATCTTATTATTTTTCAGTAAAAGTATTCGAACGGCTAAATCTATCGTAATACTTCCAAAATTCAGCTACAATAGAGTTACTACCTGAAAAAAGGACATGATGAGGAAATGCATACAAAAGAAAGTTTACTTCAAGATTTAAAAGATTTAGGGATTAATAATAAGGGAACGCTTATGGTCCATTCTTCTTACAAAAGCATTGGTGATGTTGATGGAAGAGCCGACACTGTTTTAGATGCTTTTCAAGAATATATGGAGGACGGGCTGCTTACTTTACCTACTCATACTTGGAAATATATTAATGCAGATAATCCAGTTTTCTCAGTTAAAGATTCACCTACATGCGTTGGTATTTTAACAGAGTTGTTTCGTAAGCGTGAAAACGTGGTACGCTCTGCACACCCTACCCACTCTGTTGCTGCGATTGGAAATGGCTCTGTTGCATTTACAACAGGTGATGAATACTGCGATACACCTTGCGCACGCAATTCAGCATGGGGAAGGCTTCTTGATAGAAATGCACAGATAATGCTCGTTGGAGTAGATTTAATAAGAAATACATTCATTCATGGGATCGAAGAATGGGCCGATATTCCTGGACGGTTGACAGATACATTTGAGCCGCTGCAATCCGTATTAGAGGACGGAACGGTAGTTGATGTCCCTTCCCGGAGACATTGCGGCTTATCTTGGTCCTATCATTTTTGGAAAGTAGACGAAATTTTGGTGAATCGCGGAGCAATGACAATCGGTAAATTTGGCGATGCGGAAACTAGAGTATGCGATGCAAAACTATTAACCGAAGTTCTAATGGAAATGTTACGCGATATGCCTGATCTATTTTCAGATAATGAACCGCTCAACAGACAGACAATAGAACATTACAGTAAACCACTTGTTTACAGCTAAATAGATCAAATAAAAAACTCCCGCTGCACTTGCAAACAAAGTGCAACGGGAGTTTTTGCATTCGACATAACTCGGGGCGTGACAGGCACCGCTCGAATTAACTCGAATTTTCTTTATTTGACTGAGCCCATCATTCCAGCAACGAAGTGTCTTTGCATGAGGAAGAAGACGATTGCTGTTGGTAATGTGGCAATGACGATGGCTGTCATGATGACTCCGAAGTCTGGAGAGTATCCAGAACCTAAGTTGGAAATTAACAATGGGATTGTTTGTTTTTCAGGTGATTGTAAAACAACCAACGGCCATAAATAGTTATTCCAACTAGCCATGAATGTAATGATTGCCGCTGCAGCATATGTCGTCTTCATCGTCGGCACAAAAATCCGGAAGAAAATTCCTAGTTCGTTCAAGCCATCAATTCGTCCAGCTTCAATCATTTCTTTCGGGAACATCTTTGTGCTTTGTCTAAAGAAGAAGATTAAAAATGCAGTTGTCATCGTTGGCAATGCAACAGCTGATAATGTATCGATACCAATAAACGGCATTGTTTGCGTGATGGTTCCAAACATGCGATAGAGTGGAACCATTAATGCTGCAAATGGAATCATCATTGATAATAAAAGAATATTAAAAACGATATCCTTTGCCTTGCTTCTATATATTTCGAATCCGTAACCAGCTAATGATGCAATAATAAGACCTAGCACTGTCGTTGCAATCGATACTTTTGCCGAATTCATTAATGCGGAAGCGATATCTACTGACCCGAATAGTGAAGTAACATTATCCATCAAATGACTGCCAGGAAGTAATCTTCCTTTTGTGATGTCAACAGACTTATTGGTCATACTAATGATCATCCAAAAGAAAGGAAAAACAGAGACCACAGTTGCGATGATCAAAAAAAGATAAACAAACATTCTTCTCAAATTAAACATCTCGATCACCTGCCACTTTAAATTGAAGAATTGCGAAAATCACGATGAGGAACACGATTACGTAAGAAACAGTCGCTGCGTATCCAAAATCCGGCGTATATTTAAAGGAAAGATTATAAATATACTGAGAGATTGAAGTAGTCGCGTTTCCTGGTCCCCCTTTTGTAATATTCATGATTTCGTCGAAAATTTGTAAAGTACCGATTGTTGATGTAATCGACGTAAATAAGATAATTGGCTTTAACATCGGTATAGTAATTTTAAAGAATTGTTGGAATGGGGAAGCGCCATCAATCTTTGCCGCTTCATAAATAGATTGGTCAACATTTTGCAGAGCTGATAAATAGAAAATCATATTGTATCCAGTCCAACGCCAAGTGATCGCAATAATAATCGTTATTTTTGCCCAATATGGATCTGTCAACCAATTAATTGCAGAAGGTATTAAGTGAAGCTTCAATAACATTGTATTTATTAGACCGTCTAACGAAAATAAATATTTAAAAATAACGGAATATGCTACTAGAGAGGTTACGCACGGTAAAAAGATTGCCGTTCTAAAAAAACCTTTAAATTTCAATGTCCGATCGTTCAATAATACGGAAATAAATAGTGCCAAAATGATCATGACAGGTACTTGTACAATTAAATAAATAAATGTGTTTTTTACTGCAGCAATAAAGGTTGGGTCACCAAATAGGCGCTTATAGTTATCTAGACCTACAAAATTCAGGTTTGTTCCTGTCCCTGATTTAAATGATAAAATTAATGCCTGACCCATTGGATAAAAGTAAAACAAGCTAATGAGGATGACCGCTACTGCGATAAAAGACCATCCAATAGTAGTATTTCTCAGCCTGTGGCTCACGGTATTTCACTCCTAACTGATTCTTAAAAAGCCTTGGACAATCCACTCAAGCGGTTTAGCACGAGTGCTTAGGACCGAGATAGCGGGAATTGCCCAAGGGTTAAAGTCATTTTAGCGAATTATTTAAGCTGTGTTTCAGCTTGTTTTTGAGCATCCTTTAGAACAGCATCAAGGTCTTTACCATTCAAGTAATTTTGCATTTCAGCAACGATAATATCTTCAATCGCATACGTATGCATTCCGTAGTTTACACCGATAATTTCATCCATCCATTTCGAAAAGTCAGAAACGATAGATTGTCCACTAAAGAATTCATCATTACTTTTATACGCTTCTCCCTCGGCAGCGGGTTTATAAGTGCCAAGAGCCCCGACATCTGTAACAAGCTTTTGGTAGAAATCCACATTCGATCCAAATGTCTTTCCGAGGAACTCTGCAGCTTTTTCTTTACCTGGAACATTTAATACATAAAATGAACTTCCGCCTAAGTTTGATGCATTTACTGAACCAGAAACATTTAATTTTGGAGTCGGTACGACTGCCCATTTTCCTGATTGAGATTCTTCAGCTTTAATACTTGGTGTAATCCAATTTCCTTGGACAACTGAAGCAACATCACCGCTATTAAAAGCTCCAACCAATTGGTTCCAATCAGAAGTAGGTTTCACAATATTTGCATCCAATAAATTTTTATACACTTGGAAAGCTTCTTTAAGAGCTTCATTTCCTGCGAGATTAGGAGTTACCCCATCTTCTTTTAAATACCATGAACCCGCAGTTTGGATCATTAATCGAAGAATACCAAGATCATTTGGATCAAGCGTAATCATATCTTTTCCTGTTTTTTCTTTGATAGCTTTACCAATTTCCAAGTACTTGTCCCATGTGATTCCTTGTATATCGTCTAATGTATATCCAGCTTCTTCTAAATAGTCAGTTCGCACATACATACCTGTTACACCTGTATCAAATGGCAATCCGTACTGCTTTCCTTCAAAACTGGTTGGTGCAATCTTATAGTCTGCAAAATCTTTCGGATTAATATAGTCCGTCAGTTCGAAAAAGGCATCTGGATATGCTTGTAAAAAGCTTTGTGCTCGGTAATCTTCAATAAGAACAATATTCGGCATACCTTTTGTTGTCCCAGAACTTAATCCTGTATTTAACTTTTGAACGATATCAGGTTGTCCATTTTCAATAATTTTGAGCTTGAAATCTTCATCACCTGTATATGATTGTTCAGCAAGCTTAAGTGCTGCAATATTAAATTTTGGATCCCATGCCCAAGCAGTAATTTCATTGTCATTTGCTGCTCCTTCTTTGCCACCTTCGCCTTTATTAGAAGAACAGGCAGCCAGCACTAACATTGTAGCTAACATTAAAAACAGAAATTTTCTCAATTAAGTTGCCTCCTTGTTGTGAAAACGTTTGCTTCCTTATATTTAGAATATCATGCAGAAAAAAAAGACCGTTAGAACGATCTTTAGATTAAATAGCAATTTTATTCCTTATTGTAAACACTTACTTTTCATCCATTTGTACTTTTATTAGATACTTGTAATATTTTCTTCTTTTAGTAGTGGCAGCTGAATTTTTACTTTTGTACCTACCCCAATTTCACTGGAAATTTTTACCCCGTATTGTTCGCCGTATAATAGCTTAATACGTTCATGAACGTTGCGGACTCCTATTCCACTAAAGAGTTTTCGCTTATTTTTGAAGTTAGGTAATTTATTTGCTTTCATTTCCATCCCATCGCCATTATCTACGACCTCGCAAATTAGCCGATCACCTTCGATTGCCACAAGGATATGGATATACCCACCCGCTTTATGATTAAATGCATGGAAAAAGGCATTCTCGATAAAAGGCTGGATGATAAGTTTAGGTAGCTGATAGGATAAACAATCAGGTGAAATAAAGTAATTAACTTTTATCCGTTCCCCATAACGTACATGATTTATAAACACATAATTTTTTAAATTAGACAGTTCCTGTTCCACAGTAATTGTTTCACTAATATTTCCAATGGCATTTTGGAGCAAAGAAATGAGCGCATTGATTGTTTCAGCGGCTTTTTCTTGATTGCCCTGCTTCACCATAATTTTCACGGAAGTGAGTGTATTATATAAAAAATGCGGATTTATTTGCTGCTGAAGTGCCTCCAACTCGGCATTGCGTTGCTTTTTTTGCGTTTGAATTAACTCATCAACATAATTATGCAACTCATCCAGCATAAAGTTAAATGCTTGAGCCAATTGCCTAGTTTCATAGCTGCCGTTTACTGATACGTATTTGTCGAAGTCATATTTAGCCATATTTGATATTTGGTTTACAAGTTTCCTTAATGATCTCGTCAATCTCCTTGAAATTAAAAATACAATCAACAAGGCAGCTACTACGATTACTGTACTTATGAGCACGATTGCTTTTTTATTGATTAACTGGTGCATGACTATTTCTTTATTGATCAGATTAACGAGGTACATATCCAATGATGGTAAATATTCTGCCAAGACAATATGATTTTTCCCCATCACATCTGCATCTATATAAGCCATGTCACTTTCTTCAATTTCTTTAGCGTAGTGAAGAAGCTCAATCGCCTCTTGGCCCAATAGATCTTGTTTGTTGCTAGATACAACGACACCCGATCGATCCAATACAACAACGTCATTTCCATAGCTTGTATAATTAGAGTAAAACTGTTTAAAGTCTTTTTCTCGAATACCAATATAAAACGAGCCATATATGTTACCAGTGGATCTCTCGACCAAAGCCTTCGATGCAACAATCATCGGAGCTTGGTTATTTTCACTTGATCCTAAATAGTGGTACGTTAATTTTTTCTGATCTGTAATAGGGTATTTTCTTAGATCCACAGCTGAAACGGGCCAGTACGCATAATTAGATGAATACATTCGTCCATTTATACCAGCAACAACGATATTAAGTTCATAAGCATCAACATTTGAATGGATATAAGACATTTGCTGATCCATGCTGTAATACGCCTTCATCATCGACATTGAATTAGTATCCTTGTCTGTTAGGAAGCTTTTAATTTTGCCGCTTTGCTGTATGTTATTAGATGCTTTCACAATCGAATAACTAAAAGACTCAAAACTTGTTTTGATGTGATTAATTACTTTGGAGTTTGTAATGCTAAAGGTTTCCATGAAAAGACGCTCAGACATGCGGATTGTGCTGAAAGTAATTATTACCGAAACGGTAACAATACTAATAACCATCACAAGGAACATTTTAATAAACAGGCCATGTTGGTTAAATCGTTCTAAAAGTCGCTTCATTATTATGCTCTTTTCTTATGTAAAAAATCTTTTTCGATAACTGCTTGGAGATATCCCCATCATCTTTTTAAATACTTTAGTGAAATAGCTATGGTCAGAATAGCCAACCATACCGCTAATTTCAGATATTGAAACCGTCCCTTTTTCAAGTAGTTCAACTGATTTTTCAATTCTAATTCTGTTTAAATACTCACTAAAGCCTTCTTTATTGTGCGTATTAAAAAAAGTGGACAAATAGGAAGGATTGAAGTGAAAATGTTTCGCCATTTCCGATAGGCTAATCGACTCGGCGTAATGTCTTTCGATATAATCTAACAATTTTCGCATATTTGGGTGACTAATATCATTAGATTTAGATGTAATAATAGTATTCGCCTCTGCTAGAAACGAATGTAAAAGCGCAGTCGCTTCTTTTACATGTGTTGCATCGTTTATGGATGCAAAATAGCTATATTTTTCTTTTTCCAATGCTTCATTATCATAATCCATATTGCCTAATAGAACTGTAATATTGAATATGATATTACCTAGAAACGATTTAAATTCAAATACATCCATAGTATATTGGCGAGACAGATCATCAACATGCTTTTCCAGGTAATCAAAAGCAGAGTCGAACTGTTCACGCTTAAAATCTTCAGTAAAACGGTTTAAATTGAAGGGGTTGTTCCCATTAGCTAGTTGGCTAGGCAGCTCATCATATATTAATACCGAATTATTTTGAAGATAAAAATGATACTGAATCATTTTTAAAAGTTGGTCATAATAGATTTTCAAATCTGTAATTAAAGTGAAGGGCTCGCTCACTATCCAGCCAATCTCTCGATCAGATGTAGACATTACTTTTATACTTTCGTGAATTGATGGCAGTTTATCTATATTGAAATTTAAAAGATATGTGATGTCCAGGTCCGTCGTGGCAACTGGATGAATGGAAATATCCTTTAGATGAAGCTTTAAGTTTTTCTCAGCATCCTCCTCCAACTGTCTAGATTTCGTACCGTTTATTCCTAACAAACAAAAATGGCTGTAAGGAAAAACTTCAGTTATCGTCTCAAGGGGATGATCAATCTCATAGCCAGATATCAATTTTTCGATCATTTGTTCAATAGTTGGAATAGTATCTTTTGAATTCTTTCCGGTAGTAAAAAACGGGAATTTCTTAGCCGCTTGCTGTAGCGCCTTCTTAAGTTCTGGTCCGTCTAATTTAGGCTTCAATATATAGTCAGCAACTCCACTTTGAAAAGTAGAGCGTACATAGTCAAAATCTCCAAAACTGCTTAGCACAATAACTTCAATATTGGGATAATCTTTTTTTATAGCCCTTGTCAATTCTTCTCCATCCATCATCGGCATAACGATATCGGTAATCACAATGTGAGGATCCAACTTTTCTATCATGTCCAATGCTTCTCTTCCATTCGCGGCCTCTCCGACAATCTGAAAGCCCTCTTGCTCCCAATTGATATAATGTTTTATTCCCTGTCTAATCAAAACTTCATCATCAACAATCAATACCTTGCACCATTCGTTCACTGGTACTGTCATCCTCCTCACCAGTTAAATAACGATTTTTCATCAGAAACTCCATTATATCATGAGACATTTCAAACAAAAAAACCAGGAGCAGCCATGCCCCTGATTTTCCGACAAAGTTCGGGGCGTGACAGGCACCACCCGATTTACTTTATTGAGATTATGTTTTGGTCTCCGGCTTTTACTTGGCCGCTTGTTTCAAGGGAAATTGTTTCTCCTTCAGCCAAATTTGTGAAGACGATTGGCGTCATGGTTGAAGGTGCATTTGCTGCAATAAAGGTAAGATCGACTTGTAAAAGAGGCTGACCAGCTTTCACGGTGTCTCCTTCCGATACAAATACTTCGAATCCTTCACCATTTAATTTAACTGTATCTATACCCACATGGATGAGTATTTCCCGGCCACTTTCAGATAGAATACCGATTGCATGTTTAGTCGGGAACACATTGATGATTTTTCCATCTACAGGAGAAACGATTTTTCCGTCAGTAGGTATAACAGCAAACCCGTCTCCCATCATTTTCTGAGAAAATACTGCATCTGGAACCTCTGATATTGGTTTAAGTTCACCCGTAATCGGGGAAACAATTTTATCAGCCGTTTGATGATTGTTGCTTAGGCTTGCAGTGCGCTCTACATTTGTTGGCTTGGCTACTTCCGCTGGACGAGGATTTTTACCACTCATAATATCTTGCATTTGTCCTTTAATTATTTCTGAGCGCGGACCAAAGATTGCTTGAATATTATTTCCAACTTCAAGTACACCTGCAGCACCTAATTTTTTCAACTCTTTTTTATTCACATCTTTAATATCATTAACGGAAACACGGAGTCGAGTAATACAAGCATCTAAGTTAGAGATATTTTCTCTTCCGCCCATTGCTTCAAGAATATTGTAAGCAAGATCCGCATTGCCTTTTGAAGCCGTTTCCTCTTCTTCAATTTCATCTTTTTCTCGTCCAGGTGTCATGAGGTTAAACTTGCTAATCATGAAACGGAACAAGAAATAATAAATGACCGCAAAAACTAAACCGAGTAAAATCGCGATCCACCATGGCTCTCTACCAGGCAATATTCCAAATAGGAAAAAGTCGATTCCACCACCCGAGAACGTGTAGCCAATATTTACGCCAAGATATGTCATTAAAACGAATGATAAACCATCCAAAATCGCATGGATTAGGAAAAGTACTGGTGACAAGAATAAAAATGAAAACTCGATTGGTTCAGTAATCCCTGTTAAGAAAGAAGTTAAAGCACCAGATGCTAAGAGTCCTGCAACAAGCTTTTTCTTTTCAGGTCGTGCTGCATGATACATCGCAAGTGCTGCTGCTGGCAAACCAAACATCATAATTGGAAATTCTCCAGCCATGAAGTTACCAGCTGTTATTTCTACACCATCTCGTAGTTGAGCAAAGAAGATCGTCATATCACCGCGAACTACTGCACCACTAGTCGTTGTATAAGAACCGAACTCATACCAAAACGGAGCATGGAAAATATGGTGCAACCCAAATGGAATGAGCAGTCGTTTAATAAATCCAAAGAAGAAGACCGCTATATATGTTCCTTCCTCAATGAGCCAAAGAGACGCATTATTCATTCCAGCTTGAATCGGAGGCCAAATTAATAGTAATAATAAACCTGCGACAAAAGATGCTGCTGCTGCAGCAATCGGAACAAATCGTTTTCCGGCAAAGAATCCAAGGAAAGAGGGCATTTCAATATTATGGTATTTGTTATAACAAAAAGCAGCAATCAGCCCTACGATAATTCCTCCAAAAACACCCGTTTGTAATGTAGGAATCCCGAAAACAAGGCCATAACCCGGGTTATCAGCCATCATTTCTGGAGTAATTCCCAGCCATGAACTCATTACTTGGTTCATTACTAAATACCCAACAAGTGCAGCAAGAGCCGCCGCTCCATCCCGCGCTAATCCAATCGCAACTCCTATTGCAAATATAAGTGGCAAATTACCAAAAATAATACCACCAGCATCCTCCATAACGCTAGCTGTTAACTGTATCCAATCTGCAGACAAGAAAGGCATGAAATTTAGCATTGTTTCTTGCTGAGCAGCATTACCAATACCAAGCAGTAAACCTGCTGCTGGAAGAAGGGCTACTGGTAACATTAAAGCTTGACCAACTTTTTGCAATACACCAAATGCTTTTTTAAACATTCGATAATCCTCCTAAAAAAATTTTTTTCTTCTTAAAAGTAAGAGCAAACAAAAAAGGCATGAGTAAAAAAGATGATAGGAAATAAGAGTTTTATTCTCCTATTTTCACTCATCCTTCTTAACTCATGCCTGATCGAATCAGTAACACGTTAAAAGTATATTCAATTATTTCATTTTCGTTTGAATTCGCTGCAAATGCAGTGTTAAATAAACGGCTTCTGCATCATATACGTGTTTCTTTAATGTTTGCTGCATCACTTTAATCAGCTTCCATGCAAGATTATAGCATATCGGATATTCCGTTTTCAACAGAGAAGTAATTTTCTCAGGCTCTGCTACTTCTTCCCCTCTTACCACCCGCTCAATTGTAAAGTGGAGATGCCGGATGAGACGCATATAATCGATACTGCTCTTATCAATTTCTATGTCAAATTGTTCCTCAATCATTTTCACAAGCCGAACAATAAGATCAGAGTGTAGCGCGAGATCACGAACATTTTTATTCACAAGTGCACTATGAATATGAAGAGCGATAAATCCAATTTCCCCTTCTGGAAGTTCAACAGTAAGATGTTTGTTGATCATTTCCGTTACTTCAGCCGCAATTTCGAACTCCTTGGGATAAAGACCCTTTGTCTCAAGCAAAAAAGGGTTACGAATCCCCATCCCCTTTTTCATCCGATTAACTGCAAAAACTAAGTGATCTGTCAACGCAACATGGATATGCTCATTCAACGGCATACCTGCCCGTTTATGAATAATTTCAACTGCGGAAATAATCACCTTCAGTTTTTCATCATCGAGATTGGAAAGTAATTGTTTGTATTGTGTCTGTTCATCCGGGTCTTTTAATACAAACATTTTTTCCACTTTCTCTTGAACGATGTGATCTCCTGATTGTCTGCTAAAACCGATTCCACGTCCGATTAGAATTACTTCATTACCGCTTACATCTGTAGCAATCAGAACATTATTATTTAAAGACTTTTTGATTAAAAACTTTTCCATAAACATATCTCCAATATTTATCCTTCATACTATTTTACCATTAAACATTCAGTTATTGGCTATGTTTTAAGCGGAATCAATTTATATTAGAATGTTTCAATATAATATCATTGACCCGGGGATTGAACATATTTTTGATACATACCGTTTAATTTCTGTACATAATGTCCGGCTTTTCCCGGAAAACGCTCCTGGCCAAAACTTTTAACGGGGATAATTTCCTGGATAGAATTCGTAAAGAATATTTCCTCAGCATTCTTTAATTCTGAAGTATAATATAAACCTTCTTCAACGGGCATGCCTAATCGGTCCGCCATTTTTAAAACAAATTTCCGAGTAATGCCATTTAATATGCCAGTTTCAAGCCCAGGAGTAAAGAGCATTCCGTTTTTAACCCAAAACAAATTCGAAGTGACACCTTCTGCTAAAAATCCCGCTTCTGTAAGAAAAATCCCTTCCTTGCTCGGATCAGGTCCGAGCTCTCGCTTTGCAGCTACATTATTGAAAAAGTGATGCGATTTTAATCGGTTTGCAGTTTCCGGAGTATTTCGAGTAATCTTTAAAATAACAGCTTCTTTTTCTCGTAGCTGTTCCATCTGCGGAAGCGGTTTTTGATACATAATGACAGTTGGTGAATCATATGGTTCAGTTTGCAGTCCGATTTCCCCAATACCTGCCGAGACGTTAAACCTAATATAAGAATCCTGCAAATTATTCAAGCTTGAGAGCTCTTCAATAATGGAAGATACTTCAGAACGAGCAAATTGCCGATTGATTTGAAGTTCTTCAAGCCCCTTATTCAATCTCTCCAAATGATCGTCAAGTAAAAATGGATGCCCGCCGTATGTTCGAAATGTTTCAAACACGCCAAGACCATAAATGTATCCGTGGTCCAATGGAGAGATCACTGCTTTACTTGTTTCAATAAATTCGCCGTTCAAATACATATACATATTCAACTTACTTCCAGTCGAAAGGAATCGAGAAAATTTTGCAACAGTTGCTTCCCTGATTCTGTCATAATTGATTCAGGGTGAAACTGGACGCCCTCAACTGGTAATTCCTTATGTCTGATTCCCATTATTTCGCCCTCAGAAGTCCATGCAGATACTTCCAAACAATCGGGAAGTCCCTCTTTTTTCACGATTAAAGAATGATAGCGTGTTGCCCTGAATGGCTGATCCACTCCAGTGAAAACTGTTTTTCCATCGTGGAAGATCGGCGATGTTTTCCCGTGCAGTAAACGTTCCGCCTTTACAACCACTCCCCCGAATACTTGCCCAATGGCCTGATGGCCGAGGCATACACCGAGAATTGGAATCTTTCCGGCAAAATAACGAATGGTATCGAGCGAAATACCCGCTTCGTCTGGTGTACAAGGACCAGGTGAAATCACTAAGTGATCGGGAGCAAGTTTTTCAATTTCTTCTATAGAAATTTCATCATTTCTCTTTACTATTATGTCTTCGCCAAGCTCACCGAAATATTGTACAAGATTGTATGTAAATGAATCATAATTATCAATCATGAGAATCATCATTCGTCCCCCTATTCTCAGCCACTTCCTTCGCTTTCCAAAGTGCGGCTGCTTTTTTCAGCGATTCCTCATACTCCGCTTTTGGGTCGGAATCAATCACAATACCCGCACCGGCCTGAACGTGACATATTCCCGCTTTTACAAGCATCGTCCGAATAACAATATTCAAATGGACATCCTCATTAAAGCCGATCCAGCCAATAGAGCCTGTATATACTCCACGTTTTACCGGCTCTAATTCTTCTATAATTTCCATTGTTCGAACTTTCGGTGCCCCTGTAATCGTTCCACCTGGAAATACAGCTTCAATTAAGTCATATGAACTTTTTTCTTCCGCTAGCTTACCGCTTACATGAGAAACGATGTGCATCACATGCGAATATTTTTCAACCGTCATTAATTCGTCTACCTTTACGGACCCATATTCGCATACTCTTCCAAGGTCATTTCTTTCTAAATCAACAAGCATGATATGCTCTGCTTGCTCTTTTTCATTTTCAATCAGCTCGTTTGCAAGCCGCATATCTTCCTCATGATCTTTGCCGCGAGGTCTCGTACCAGCAATTGGTCTTGTACTTACAATATTGTCCTCTTTTTTTATTAAAAGTTCCGGAGACCCTGAAACAATCTGGAATTCCGGTGTGTGTATATAGCCCATATATGGAGACGGATTAAGATCACGAAGCTCTTTATATATTTCAATTGGAGGGATAGCTAGCTCCCGTGACTGTCTAACAGTCAAATTAACTTGAAAAACGTCTCCATCAGCGATATATGCTTGTACTTTTTGAACTGCAATAATGAATTCGTCTTCTGTAAACGAAACTTGGAGTTCGTTATTTTTTTCATCAGAAACAGTTGTTGAGTCAAGCTCAACCGGATCAGAAAGCCATGCATTTTTTGCTGTTTCTAGCCTTTCTTGTGCTGGCCCACGGTTCAAAACCATTACCCATAAACATTCCTCTTCATGGTCAAAAACAGCCCACTCGTCAAAAACAAGAAAATGTAACAAAGGTAACTTCAAATCATCATCTGCAATATCCGGGAGTTTTTCAATACATTGCCCATAATCATAACTAATATAACCAATGGCCCCTCCTTGAAAATCAGGTAGCCCATGTTGGGGTGGAAATGAAAACTGGCTCATCCACTTTTCCATCACCGCGAGTGGTTTACCGGAAACAACAGTCCGCTCGCCCCCTTGATCAATTTCAACTTGCTTTTGGTTTGCTTGAATCGCGGCAAACGGCTTTATTCCAGCGATACTATACCGGCCGGTCCGCCCGCTTTCTAGCAAGACGTGTCGATCCTCATTCGCTGTTAAGGACAAATATGATTGAAAAAACCTTTCTTTCGTAAAGGGAATTTTTTTATATAAAACTGGTTCTACTACCAATTGAACGCCACTTCCATTCTAAATACCGATGATATTTTATCTGATAAGATTTTACCATTTAATCTCCCCATAACGGTAATCTTTTAATAAACTTTGCATAGCATAATAAGCACATCCTTCTAATTTACATTCATACGACGTTTCTTTACCAATATTTTATCCGAATAAGGAAAACAAAACGTTTTAAATTAATATAGATTAAGGTATAATGCAAGTAAGAAGACTTTAAAGTAAAAAAACCGTTCCGATGCAAGACACATCGAAACGGCCATACAATAGCAGGTTCCCGTTAGGGGATCGGCACATACAACGTGCTAAAACCGCCGGAGTGGGGAAAACTCAAGGGCGGTTTTAGTCTTTTTTATTAAATGACAGTATGGCTATGATCAATATTGCGAATGTGAACATCGCAGATAGTGCTTCATATACTGTCATACGGCATCACCTCCCTCCTTATGGAGGAAACGTGTGCCGACCGCCCATGAGAAACCTATTCTATTGCTTCTCAAGTATAACATATAGCGTGCATGAATTTTACAGAATATTGCAATAGGAAACTTATTTATATGACATTGGGATATAATATAAATAACCGTTCCGATGCTGGTAACATCGAAACGGCCATGCAATAGCAGGTTCCCGTTTTGGGGATCGGCACATAGTGTGTGCTAAAACCGCCAGAGCTGGGAGTACTCAAGGGCGGTTTTAGTCTTTTTATTATATGATTTATTTAAGTTCCAGTAATTTTTCCAGCACTTCCTGAACAGCAAACCCTTCTTTAAATGTGACGAGTTTCGCTCGTTCACCGGAAATCGCTTTTACAAGCTCATCAATTAATCCGGTCCTGGCATTTTCTCTTTCTATTTCTACATTCTCTTGTTCTAATAGATTACTGCCTGTAAGAACGCTCCAATTTAGGAGAGACAATACTCCCTTATCCCCATACATACGAAAGTTAATTTCTTCTTTTTTGCCAATTCCGCTTAGCCCATCTACCAAAATGGGAACACCGTTTTCGAGCTCCATCCGTGCAATAATTCCAGTTTCGCATTGTGCCTCATTTTCCGGATACTCAATATATGTATGAATGTTTTTAACTGCACCAAATAGTTGATGCATCAACTGGATATAATGAGGCGTGATTTCACGAACAAATCCACCTTGTTCTCGACCGGCAATCCATGGATTTTGCTGCCACTCACGAGGCCATGTAGGAAACTGCATCGTTAGCTCAACTCGCTTAAGGTTGCCGATATAGCCACCGCGAATTTTCTCCTCCAACACTTCAACTGGATTACTATAAGGAAGAGGAAAATTAATTGCATGGACAACGCCAGCAGTTTCCGCTAGCTCTAACATTTCTTTCGCTTCTTCCAATGAATTTGCTAGTGGTTTCTCACACAATACATGCTTTCCTGCTTTAAGCACATCCACTACAATTGGATGGTGAAATTTCGGTGGAACAGCCACATACACGAGATCAACTAATTTATCTTGAAGCAATTCACGGTAATCAGTATAAGTAGATGCTTCAGGTAAATCCCTTTTCATTTCCTCAAGTCGCGCTACATTAACATCACTAACAGCTGTAACATTTGTTTCAGGATGTGCTGTAAACTGCTTTAACAGTCTTTCTCCAACCGCACCAAGCCCTATAATTCCAATATTTATTTTCCCCATACTCAACACCCGCCATCTCTATTCTCTTCTATAAAATCATATCCTTCGGGCATCGAAGTTTCAACTAATGTAGAAATAAATTAAAAGAAAATGGAACCCCTTAAATCAAAATCTTAATTTCCATTAATATTTGGCCCTTTTCTTATACTGTTTTTTCCCGTCTTCAAAAACTTTCTTTGCCTTAGACAAATCATTTCCATCAATAAAATAGGCAACTCCAGCCTGGCCAATTCCGTATGTGACCCCACCAGCAACTGCGCCTGATATTACACTCCCAGCAGCAGGAATTAATTTAACGGCTGAACGAACCCCTTCCCTAACGGCGAATGCAAGTCCAAGATTCGCACCCATTGCGCCAATAAATTCAACAGCTGTTGTCCGGCTGATTTCACGCCCGGCAATATAAGCAATCGCCATAATCATCAACGCTTGAACTGCTGTCAAAAGTGGCATATCGGCAAATGGTATCGGTTCAAGCCCGATGATTCCTGCGATGCCGGCCATTGTCATGATAACTTTTTGTGCTACTTTTTTTTTAGCTGAAATGGCCTGCGATGCTTTGGCTGTTTTGATCTTTGCTTCATTTGGTAATGAATCAATTAAGTAGGAAGCAACCTCATCAACATTCCAACGCATGTCATATAAAATTTTTCCGGTCTCATCAAAATCGACGTATGTACATACGGGAATGATCTTCAATAGCGGTATTTCGCTCTCCTTAAAACGTTTTTCCATTAACTCCATGGCTGTTGCAATATTTTTAGCTTTTTCCGGATTTGCGTCAAACGGAATTTGCTTATAATAGGGAGGATCCAGTTCATCCACTTGCGTAACAATGCAAATCACCGGAACATCATATTGATGCTTATTCCAGATAAATTCACGCAATTTATTTAACTCCTGTAAATCTTCTTCAATTCTTGCATCTGTTTCTTTTGCTTTAATCAAAAATAAAAAAACATCTGGCTGCTCAGCTTCCACTTCTTTCTGCAATTGTTCTAGTGCAGTTTTATTCTCAATTTGTTCGAGTGGCTTCTCACTCTCACCAAGTCCTCGTGAGTCAAGAAGTCTAATCTTTTTATTCTCCTCTGAAGGATACCAAAGCCATTTGCCTTTCCCAGTTCCCGCCTGGACAGAGCTTACAAGTTGCTTTTCCTCACTAAACAAAGCATTAACGAGAGAAGACTTCCCCGCTCCCCTTCTTCCCACGAGTGCGATTCTGGGTTCGCGCGCGTCCACTGTCAATTCTTTCAAATCACTCAACTTATCCATCATTTTACTTTTGGATTTTCCAGATAGCGGCAATTTATCAACCTGTGCTTTTATATTTGAAAAAATAGATTCAAAATTAGACTCTTTCTCGTTACTCATGTTTGATCCCTCGCAATCTCAATCTCTTACAGATACTTTCCCCATTAAAGAACAGTTGAACCCCTGTTTTTGTTTTCATCTTTACACTTTCAGCTTATAATATGACTATGAAAGGAAAGGTCTTTGAAAATGAAAATTCTTAAATGGTCTTATACGAAGCGCTATAATATTAAAGCTCGTTTTGATCAATTTCCCCATTCAGAGGTAGTTTTTAGACAAATTAAGGATTATTATTTTATTTATACAGTCTTTTGGTCAAAGGAAGATCCTGCTGTTGAGCGGCCCCATTTGGAAGAAATGGAGGTTCTTCTTAACCGTGAACTTGGAACTTTAGACTGCTATTTAAAACGAACAGCTCTACAAAAGCTTAATCTTCAATGAAACTAGGTGCAAACATATGAGTATTTTAACCGTAAATAATTTAAGCCACGGTTTTGGCGATAGGGCAATTTTCAATAATGTATCATTTCGTTTATTGAAAGGCGAACATATTGGGCTCATTGGCGCCAATGGCGAAGGCAAATCAACATTTATGAATATTATTACAGGCAAGCTTCAGCCTGATGAAGGAAAAGTAGAATGGGCAAAAAAAGTGCGCGTCGGCTACCTAGATCAGCATGCCATTCTTGAAAAAGGTTTAACGATTCGAGATGTGCTAAAAATGGCTTTCCAATATTTATTTGATCTTGAAGCAGAAATGAATGGAATATACGAGAAAATGGGCGAAGCGTCTCCTGCAGAATTGGAGCAATTGTTAGAGGAAACTGGTGTTTTGCAAGACATGCTCACTAATAATGACTTTTATCTTATTGATTCCAAGGTGGAAGAAATCGCTCGCGGGCTCGGACTTGATGACATCGGCCTGGACCGGGATGTACAAGAATTATCCGGCGGCCAAAGAACAAAAGTCTTACTAGCCAAGCTGTTGCTTGAAAAGCCGGATATTCTTCTTTTGGACGAGCCTACAAACTATTTGGATGAAGTTCATATAGAATGGCTGAAGCGCTATCTTCAAGAATATGAAAATGCTTTTATTCTTATTTCTCATGATATTTCCTTTTTGAACAGCGTCATCAATTTGATTTATCACATGGAAAACCAGGAATTGAACCGCTATGCAGGTGACTATCATGATTTTATGAAAGTATATGAAATGAAGAAACAGCAGCTAGAAGCGGCATTCAAAAAACAACAACAAGAAATTTCCGAACTGAAGGATTTTGTTGCCCGCAACAAGGCAAGGGTTGCGACCCGTAATATGGCTATGTCGCGGCAGAAAAAGCTCGATAAAATGGAAGTCATTGAACTGTCTGGAGAAAAACCGAAACCAGAATTCAAGTTCCGAGAAGCAAGAACATCAGGAAAAGTTATTTTTGAAACTAATCATCTTGTTATCGGCTATGAAGAACCGCTCTCAAAACCACTGAAACTTCGAATGGAACGCGGCCAGAAAATCGCGTTAACTGGAGCAAATGGAATTGGAAAAACGACATTACTTAGGAGTATACTTGGAGAAATTAACCCTGTATCTGGTAGTGTCGACTTAGGGGATTACTTGCATATCGGCTATTTTGAACAGGAAATCAAAAGTGGAAATTCCAACACATGCATTGAAGAAGTATGGAATGAGTTCCCTTCATTTACCCAGTATGAAGTACGAGCTGCTCTCGCTAAATGCGGTCTGACAACAAAGCATATTGAAAGTAAAGTAGATGTGTTAAGCGGTGGTGAAAAGGCTAAGGTTAGGCTTTGCAAGCTTGTCAATACCGAAACAAATATACTCGTCCTTGACGAGCCGACGAACCATTTAGATGTAGATGCAAAAGCTGAATTAAAACGGGCACTTCAAGCTTATAAAGGTTCCATCCTTCTCATAAGTCATGAGCCGGAATTTTACCAAGATATCGCCACTGAAATATGGAATTGTGAATCGTGGACAACTAAGGTTTTTTAACGGAGTTGAAAAATGATGAAGGTTGAGCGTCTTGAATCAATGCTTAAAGACTTAGAAGAAAATCGAATAAAAATAAGAGAAAATAGTAGGATTTATTATGATGAAGAGCTGGACGTTAAGCAAATTCGGGAATATTATCAATCCTTTGATTTCACTATCGAAGACTCGCATGAGAGATTTCGGGAGCTTCAATCTCTAGTCGAGGATTCGCATAAAAACCGGCTGCCTTATTTTATTAGCAAGGACGAGTTATATACATGGGTAGAGCTTCAGCCTGACGGAACCATAAACAATATTTATTCGGGGGAAGAAAACAATCCTGAGAATTTATTGAAGCAAGATTACGAAATTCAAAATCGGCGACGGGAGTTTGGGACAAATGAGCAAATTGCCCAAACCATACCAGAAGAATTTAAATTCAATGCGGAGCATATCGTTCCACAGTCATGGTTTGCAGGGCGTGAGCCGATGAAAGGTGATCTTCATCATATGTTTGCCTGCGAACCACACTGCAATGCCACCCGCTCCAATTATGCCTATTATGATTTTCCCTATTACGAGCCGGAATCGCCAAATGAAAGGATTCAGAATCATTGCGGAGTCGCTTCTGATGATTTATTTGAGCCGGAATATGGAAAAGGGACAGTTGCACGTGCTATGCTTTATTTCATACTGCGCTATCCGGATACAATCCAGAAACCTTATAACAGAAAAATTAATTTTAAACTTTTAAGGAAGTGGAATGAGGAATTCCCTCCAGCTATCTATGAAAAACATCGCAACCAAGCGATTTTTAAGATCCAGGGAAATCGTAATCCATTCATTGATTTCCCTGATTTGGTGGACACCTTATATTTCCCGCTCAGACGGTAAAAGTCTGGCGGTTTTTTTAATTGCCTATTTTTATTGAGTTGGTGAGAAGTTCTATGAATATGGGGTGAAGCAACCCCTCTTCTAGGTGGGCAGGAGTCAGGCAGACGACACGTCCATGACCATACTCATGTGTCCATCCTGCGATAGATGAACCGTCTACAGATTTGGATTTTAGAAATACATTTGTATTATCTTCATCACAGTAAACGAAATAATGCTCATCCAATATTTCGAACTGTACATGGTGATCAATTATGTCTGTCCCTGGCTCTGAAATATATGTAACAACTTGATGTTTATCCGGATGATGTTCAAAGTAGCCTTTTAACAATGACGTATATTCAGTAATATTTTCATAGGATGCTAGACCTGAGTGCCAGGCAATCCAGCAGCCGCCTTCTTTTACATATTCACTTATTGCTGATGCAACTTCATCGTCCATCCAAGTCTTAATTTCATCGTCCTGTGGATTTAGACGATTCTCTTTAAATAAAATAACCGAATCAGGATTACTCCGCAAATGTTCTATCATATTTTCTGCAGAGAGATATTCCACGCTTACCTCTGGAACTGATTCCAGTGCTTTGTTTAGTGATGCGACCGCCCACTCCTTCTTATGATAAAAATCTCCGACAAATGCAATTACTCGCTTCGACATTTTTTCACCTCATTTTAATCGTTTTCCAGTAGCTCAAGCATAACTTTCAAATCTTTAACTGAGTCAATATAAGCATATCGTCCGCCTTCATATTCACCTTTTTGAACTAGTGGCATTTGCGCTCCCTCTAATAATTGAACCTTTTCTTTCATACCTTCAATTTCAAAGGCAATATGATGCACACCTTCCCCATGCTCGTCAAGATATTCTCTCCAAGTACTTGGATGTTCGTCCGGCTCTATTAATTCTAGTTGAAGTGATCCCATATTAAAGAATGCTAGTTTTGCTCTCGCTACGGTTGATTCTCCCCTATATTCCGTTTGTGCTTTATCAACAGTATCTGTAATAATCGCTTCAGGCTTATCTACCCCAAAGAAGTCAGCATACACTTGTGAAGTTTTTTCAATATCATGTACTAGAATCCCAATCTGTGTGATGAAATTATTGCCTAATAAATTTTTGCTCATGATTAAACTCTCCTTTTTTTAAAGCGATTTCAAAAAAATATTGGCTTTTTTAGAAAATTCGGTAAATCGATTCTACCATTCGTCATTTCACCGGTCAATATAAGAAAACACGCAATTCTTAAAAGAAGTGCGTGTTTCCTTATATTACTTAGATATAATCTGCATTCCTTCTAGAGCTAGTGCGTAGTGAACGGCATGTTTTAACGTTGCGAAGCATTTAAATTCATTCAAATATATACCTTTTGAAACCAATTGCATACTTAAATTAGGGGTAATGCCAACAATTATTGGAACTGCTCCAACCAAGGACACGGCCTGTGTAACATTTTCCAGTAAGGAAATTACATAATTATCCATTTCCTTCATTCCAGTTACATCGAATATGATAATGTGAGATTGATTTTCAGTGACCTCATGCAAAGTTTTTTCAATTAATTCGCTTGATCTACATTCATCGAAACGCCCCATCATCGGTACTACCACTATGTTTTCCAACACAGGGATAATAGGAGAGGATAAATCCTTGACTAGTTTGTTGAGTTCTCTAGTCCTATCCTCCACAATCGCCTCGAGTTTTGTAATTTCAAATTCTTCTTTTCCGTCAAGTAATTCTTTAATATTCTCTGCAGGTGAAGTATTTGCTGAAAAAAATCTAATTTCCGAAACTTCATCACCAAATAATGGATGCTTTACCGTTTCATACCATATCTTTTCTTTAAACAGCACTGAAAGAATACCAGCCCAATGGCCAGCAAGAAAGCTACCGGGTTCTTTTTTATTTTGCTGGCGATTGATTTTCATTTCCCAATCCTCGCGAAGTTCAATTACTGCTGCCTTCTTCTCAGTAGAAAATTCTAAAATTGTATAAACTCCCCACCCGGCGCTCATATAAATGTCAGGTAACAGCGCAAGAAGCTCGTCCATAGTCTCGGTGTGCTGGACAAAAAATTCGCCGACAATAGTGCCTGTACGATAGCCAGTGGCTTCCATTACTACACGGGCGCTTTCTTCACCGACAATTTCTTCAATTGTATCCATTAAGGTTTTAAAAGCTGAATCTATCCAGAAAAGCAGAACATCTTCCCCTTGGAATTTTAATAAACCCCGATCCATATCCCAATAAAATTCAGCGCTATTTATTGCCTTCGAATACTCATTTGACTTCACACGCATCTACCCTCCACAAATATCCTTTTCCTTATTTTACCTTACCTATAATATAAGTGTATAGAAAATGTTCAGACGGGTTATGTAGTCTTACATAACCTTTAGGCACTCGTATTATTTTTTCCGATTCACTTCTACTAGCTGCCCCTTGAATATTCTTCTTGGGAGAATATTCAATTTCAGCTCTCTGCCAATTTTTTTCAATTCGCGCTCTTCTCTTTCAGATATTAAAGAAACAACGGTCCCTGTTGCCCCCATTCTGCCGGTCCTCCCCGAGCGATGAATATACTGTTCAGTATCCTCTGGGAAATCATAATGAATGACATGTGTCAGACCTTCTATATCGAGACCCCTAGCGGCCACATCAGTCGCCAGTAAAACCTTCACATTACTATCGCGTAGGGCTCTTAACGATTTTTCCCGTTCGCTTTTTCTCATCTCGCTGTGAAGCATTTCCAAAGATACACCTTCGTACTTAAGCTTTTCTGCAAGTACAGTCATACTGCCAACAGACCTCACGAAAACAAGGACCTTTACCCTATCCATAGCAGCAATTTTTTGTAAAAGCTTTGCTTTATCGCGTGGTTCACATAGTAAATAACAATGATCAACAGTAGCAGAAACCGTGTCCTTGTTTCGGCTAATTTTAATCTTTTCGGGCATTCTTCCAATCATTGCTTTCACTTGGTCAATATCTTTCACAGCCGTAGCGGAAAACAATAGAAGTTGACGGTCATTCATCGTCGATTTTACAATTGTCCGAACTGTTTCAAGATGCTCCTTCACTAACAATTGATCGCCTTCGTCAAGGACAATTGTCTGAACTTCATGCATTTTGAGTTTTCTCAATTTAATCAATTCCAAAATACGTCCGGGCGTACCGACAACAATTTGTGGGCGCTCTTTCAATTTATCTAGTTGACGCTTAATATTAGCTCCTCCCACTAAGGAAGCCCCTACGATTGCCGTTCCTTCTGTCCACTTTTGCACCTCTTGATAAATTTGCATAACAAGTTCACGAGAAGGAGCTAAAATAACAGCTTGTAAGCTTTTACTTTCTTCTTGAATTTGATTAAGGATCGGAATTAAATAAGCTACTGTCTTTCCCGTTCCAGTAGGTGACTCTGCAACGAGATCTTTACGTTGTAATATGAATGGGATAGCTTCAGATTGAATAGCTGTAGGGCTTTCAAACCCCGATTTTTCCCATAGATTTTGAAGTTGAGGGTTTATATTTGATAAAAATTGATTGTCCTTTTTCATACCTTACTCCTTACTTCCCTTATTTCGGGATTGTTCATACTTCTATCATACACAACCAATCCCATTAATAAAAACGATTACCTAAGTAGGATGAAGCCGACATGATATGTTCGCTTTACAATCACAAGGGAAATGAATATAATATAGATAGACAGCAAAGAATAAAAAAGGAGCACCAGCTGGAACTGGTACTCCTTAATATACTAGCTACACTGCAAGAAGTGCAGCGACCCTGATGAAGAAATAATCCTCCACCTTGGTCAAAGGTATTTAGGGAGGGTTATTTCTTTTTTGTCAAAGAAATAACTGCTATGAACACTGATACGATTAAGGCTGAAAATGATATTGCAACCATTAGAGATTCGTACACGTTCCTCAGCGTCACCTCCTCTATGAGGAAGTGGTCGCTGCCCATCCTACCTATATAGCTGTATACCTGTATTATATCATAACAATACCGACAACTACGTGTTACAAAACAAATTAAGTACAACCAGGCTGTGCCCTAAATTTGAGCCGGCCTTTTCGTTTATTTTTCGAGCTTTGGAGCTTTTCTATGATTAGTCGCTTGCTCATAGGCATAAGCAACTTTTAATAATGTCTGCTCGCTGAAAGCTGTACCAGTGAACATAATTCCAAATGGTTCTCCATTAGGCACATACCCTGCTGGCACAATAACAGAAGGGTAACCTGCTTTCGCTGCAATTTCAGATCCTCTGTCCCCCGGAAACAATATAGCATCCAGATTATATTCTTCTAATGCATGATCAATTCCCTTTGCCCTCGATAAGTATTGATCTTTTTCTAGCGCTTGGACATATTCCATTTCCATTAAGCTTCCACTCGTTTTTTCCGACGCTTCCAGTAGTTTTTGATCATACTTTAACATCCTACCTGGATTTTCATTATTAAATGAAATCACATCTGAAAGTGATCGAATCTTATTTGAACGCGAAGTAGCCTTAAGATATGCATTTAAATCTGGTTTAAATTCATAAACCAAAACATCGAATCCCAATTTTTCCTCAGCTGATGGAATGTTGATATCTTCTATGATTTCGGCTCCTAGCTCTTTCAGTACTTGTAAGGCTTGATCTGCAAGTGCCAGTTTATGTTTACTCAAACGTTCTGTAAAAGGAGAACCGGCAATACCAATCCGCATTCCTTCTAAGGTTGTTTCGGATAGATTGGATGCATAATCAATTCCTTTCCGATCGGGATTCGTTCCAGTTACCGGATCTTTTTCATCCACACCTGCAATGGCGCTTAAAAGATAGGCCGCATCCTTTACTGTTCTTGCCATTGGCCCAGGTGTATCTTGTGTGTGGGCAATCGGAATGACCCCGGTTCTGCTTACAAGTCCAACAGTCGGTTTTATGCCGACCAATGAATTTTTCAATGAAGGATTTAATATTGAGCCCGATGTTTCCGTTCCAATTGCAGCAAGAGCAAAATTGGCAGCGATGGCCGCGCCTGAGCCGGAACTTGAACCTCCCACATCAAATTCACCATATGGATTTAGTGTTTGACCACCTCTTGAACTATACCCACTCGGCATATCGAACGCCATAAAATTAGCCCATTCCGTCATATTCGTTTTCCCCAATAAAATAGCCCCCGCTCCTCGCAGTTGAGAAGCAACGAATGAATCTTTAGCAGCATAGTGATCTGCCAAAGCGAGCGATCCCGCACTTGTATGCGTTTTGTCCCCAGTATCGATATTATCTTTTAATAATATTGGTATTCCGTGTAGTACGCTTCTTGGCCCATGCACCTTCCGCTCAATGTCATGTGATGACGCAATATGTAATGCATCGGGATTTATTTCTAGAACTGACCTGAGATTATTATCGTAATTGGCAATCCGATTCATGTACATATGTACGAGATCAACGGAAGTTACTTCTCCCGAATCTAGCTTTTCCTTTATATCTTCAATTGTTGCTTCTTGCAACCATTCATCGTGTAATTGTCTTAACTTAGGATTCTCCAATTCTTATAGCCCCCTTTTCTTTTATTTTAGAATATTTCTGATAAGTATGCGATTTAAGAGTTTTATTTTTTAAAAAGTTTAATTAAAATCATAGTAAAGTCCCATTCTGTTATTTAGAAGGTCAGGTTACCACATTTCACATTTATCCATCAGGCAGGCTTCTTGGGTCATTAGTTATTTATGAATTAAAATAAAAGAAACAAATGGTGAGGGGCAAGAAGGGACTATGAAAAAGAACCGCTATGAAAACATGGATAAAATTCAAACCTTGAAGGGTTTCAAAGATTTAATGGAATGGCGCAAGGAAAGGAGAGGCAAAACAAAAGATTTATCTTTTCAGGTTCCTCGCGTGGAAGAAACGGAAGAAAAATTTTTACAATCAAATAGGTCTATCGCTACGATCACATGGATTGGTCATTCTACTTTTCTCATTCAATTGAATGGGATGAACATTTTGACCGATCCCGTTTGGGCAAACAGGCTTGGTACGGACATACGACTCACATCGCCTGGTCTTGCAATCCATGCATTGCCCCCAATCGATCTTGTCCTGATTTCACATAGTCATTACGATCATTTGCATTATTCATCTATTAAAAAATTGAAGGGCAATCCAAGTTTTTTTGTACCTATTGGGCTTGGCAATTGGTTTAAGAAAAAGGGCTTTAGCAAGGTGGTTGAATGTAATTGGTGGGAAGAACATCAATTGAACGGTTTGAATATTGCCTTTGTTCCTGCACAGCATTGGACAAAGCGGACGCTGACTGATACGAATCGCTCACATTGGGGTGGATGGATATTGGAATCGTCGGATAAAAACACCATTTACTTTGCCGGGGACAGTGGGTATTTTCGAGGTTTTCGCGAAATTGGAAACCGATTTGCGATTGATTACTGCCTCATGCCAATCGGTGCCTATGAGCCGGAGTGGTTTATGGCTGACCAGCATGTGAATCCTGAGGAAGCGGTAAAAGCTTTTCTTGATACACGTGCAAGAAAAATGATTCCGATGCATTACGGTGCTTATAGATTGGCTGATGATACCCCGAAAGAGGCACTGGACCGTTTGCTGGCAGAATGGAAAAAGCAAGAATTGAGTATGGAGCATTTAAAAATAATGAAGATTGGACAGACTCAAAAACTATAAGATTTAAATCATTGATTTTTCCATGTGGAATATGAACTGGAACGAATATGTTACTAATTCGTAAGCCCTGTGCTAAATGACAAATATTTAAAAGTGTAGACGTGCTTCCCACAAATATTGGAAGGCACGTTTTTTCTTTCCCGATCCTCTATAATAAAGATATTCCCCAAAATTAAAACCCATCATCATTCTGCTCCGTCTAATGATTAGTAAGTCAAGGAGGTATTTAGATTTGGAAGATTTTGTTGCTGAAGCGCTTCAGGCAGCAGATATTGATTTGCTGTTTGACCAAATAATGACTGACTACGGACAGGATATGTTGCAACTTACCTATTCATATGTGAAAAATAATGCTGTTGCGGAGGATTTGACGCAAGAGATTTTTGTTAAATGCTATAAAGCTTTGCCTAATTTCGAGCATCGTTCTAACCTTAGAACTTGGTTATGGCGGATTGCAATCAATCATTGCAAAGATTATCTTCGTAGCTGGCACCATCGCAATATTATACTGACATATGAAAATGAAGTTGAACCTGTATCTTCACATGATAACGTGGAACATGCAGTCCTACGCTTGGAAGAAGAAATGGAATTGATTAAAGCTGTTTTACAATTGCCTATTAAATATCGAGAACCGGTTTATTTATATTATTTTCAAGAGATGACTATTAAGGAGATCGAATTGCTTATAGGTGTTAAGCAAAATACAATAAAAACTCGGCTGCGCCGGGCGATGACACTTCTAAAAGAAAGTTTGGAAGGGTGAGGATCATGGAAGAACGTTTAAGGAAGTTGAAAAAGAATAAAATATCAAACGAGCTACAATTTACAAATCGCCATCGTGAAAACATTTATAAAGCTATTCAAAGAGAAGAAGACAAAAACGAAGATGTTTTTCTGGCCATTTTACAGCTACTTTCTAATAAAAAAACTGGATTTGAACTTCTGCAGACATTAATTGGACGGGGTATTAAAAAATTCGTAGAAAATGAAGGCTCTCTTTATCTTTTACTGCACGAGCTTGAACAAAAGGAATATATATTATCTGAATGGAGCGATGATAAACAGAAGCATTATAGCTTAAATCAAAAAGGAAGAAGATTTTTGAAAAAAGCTGAAGCGAAACATGGACTAGAAACTAAGACTCTGAATGAGCTGTTGCGAGGTGACTTGTTATATGAGTGAGAAAACATCTTTTCTGCAGCTTGTGAAGAATCAGATTAAATCTAATGAAGCGAAGAAGTTTGTAACGCTGGAGCTCGATAGTCATATTGAAGATACAGCGCAACGATTGATGAACGCTGGGTTTTCTAGGGAAGATGCTGAGGCACAGGCTGTCCAACAAATGGGCGATCCGGTAAAACTCGGCTTAAAAATGGGTCGCTTGCATCGTCCAAAAATTGATTGGAGCTTATTAAGTCTCTTCATTTTCTTGCATTTGCTTGGATTATTGCCGCTTTTAATCACGAATTTTGAGTATCAGCCATCAATTTATCAACAAAGCATTAGTATTATCTTAGGTACTATTTGTGTATTCAGCGTGATGCTATTTGATTATAGGAAGTTGAAAGAAAAAGCATGGTTAGTTATTGGTATAGCAGGTATTATTTTATTGCTATTTTTCTATTTTGGCACCTATATAAATGATTTTTACCTTGGCACCTATAGGAATGGTTATCCCTATATCCGGTTCGGATTTTTTAGTTCAAATTCCATAGCCGTTCTCCCTTTTCTGTTTATTGGATGGGCAGGAATTTTTAATAGATATGCTAATCGTTATTTGCTTATGATCGGATTATTTTCCTTTACATTACTGCTTTATATCCCTGTCAGCATTTTACCCAATATCATTATATATGTTTTGATGGTTTTCACCATGTACGTATGGACCATTCGTAAACGGAGAAAACGAGTACTTGGCTCATTCATCGCTTTTATAATCGGAGGTTCTTCTCTTCTAGTCTGGAAATATAATCCTTTCTATATGAAACATCGTCTATTAGGTTTTTTAAATCCAGAGAAATACGCAGATGGCTCAGGGTTTTTGAATGTGCAAATTAAAAAGTACTTATCTGAAGCAAGCTGGTTTGGACAAATAAATAAACTAGAAAATTTCTCTCTCCCAGAATCACACACGGATTACGTGTTTGTCACATTAACGTACTCGCTTGGCTGGATTTTCTCTATCGGTCTTGTTCTCTTTCTTATTGCCGTCACTATCAGGTTGTGTTGGATGTCTCGTAAAATCGTAGATACATTTGGCCAACTAATCATTATCGGAGCAGCGACTCTTTATACTGTGCCCTTCATTTACAATATTACGATGGTGCTCGGTTGGCTGCCACTTGCAGGATTTTGGCTACCATTCATTAGCTATGGAACAATTCATGTTTTAATTAATTCTGTTTTGATTGGACTTGTTCTAAGTGTATATCGGCGGAAGGATTTAGTAGCTCCAGCCTAATAAAATTAGAACCCACATTTTGAGGGTTCTTTTATATCTCTCTTATTGTAGATATTTAGGATGATCTTTCTGTTGGTTGTCCAATTCAGCAAAAATGTTATCTTGTTGTTCAACGGATTGGGTTTCTAGATATCCGCCCATTAGTCTTTTAAAATCGCCGATAGTTAACGGCTTTGCGTCTTCCATCAATTCATATCCAAGATCACCATTTGATTCGATGGTCGCGGTTTTAACGTCTTCGATTTTAGTGATGCCAGCCATTCGTAGCCTCATTTCCAATTGATCAACGGTAAGACGCAATTTTTTTAACTCAGGTACATTTAATACACCATTTTGAATTACAATTTTTGATTTTCCGGTTACCAATTTTTCTAACCAGTTTATTTTTAGTTGTAAATATTCAAGTAAGAAAAGTACGGCGACAAATAAAGCGACGACCATCCCCGTTTTCCCTACACTTTTCTGACCGATTGGCTGAACAAGAACAGTCCCGATTGAAAGCATTACGACAACTTCCGGAATAGTCATTTGTGAAATAGATTTTCGACCTGAAAACTTTAATATAACGATACCCATTAAAGCGATGAGTATGACCTTCCAAAACAAACTCATAAATTCATCTCCATTCATCAATATTTTTCACCGATAATAAGAAAAAATGCACGAATAAATGCATAAGCATTTATTCGTGCAAAATATGGTTAAGCATGTACCAAATTCAGTTTTTCAACTTCCTTCGCCTTCAATTCACGGCGCAAAATCTTCCCACTGATTTTTGTTTTCGGCAATTCATCAACAACTTCAATTTCCCTTGGTGCCGCGTGTGCTGCGAGCCTGTTTCTGACAAAGGAACGAATTTCCGCAAGCACTTCAGGCGTGGATTCGTATCCTTTATTCAAAACGATAAATGCCTTCACAATTTCCCCGCGGATGAAATCCGGCTTTCCAATCACGCCAGCCTCGGCGACAGCAGGATGCTCAATTAGCTTGCTTTCTACCTCGAAAGGTCCGATGCGCTCCCCAGAAGAATTAATCATATCGTCGCTTCTTCCTTGGAAGAAGATGTAGCCATCCTCATCCTTCAAGGCCAAATCCCCCGCAAGATACCACTCTGGGCCAAATGGGAAATAGGTTGCGTATTTTTCTTCATTATTCCATACTTCTTTCATAATCGCTGGCCAAGGCCCTTTGATCGCCAAATGACCAACTTCCCCCACCGGTAAAATATTGCCTTCATCGTCCAATACCGCAGTTTCAATATTAGGAAGTGGTTTTCCCATCGAACCCGGTTTAATTGGTTCTGTTGGCAAGTTTACAATTAACTGCGCCCCTGTTTCTGTCATCCACCATGTATCATGAATCCGCAGGTTTAAATTTTCTACGCTCCAGTAAATAACTTCGGGGTTAAGTGGTTCACCGACACTTAAAATATGGCGGAGCTTACTTAAGTCATAGCGCTCAAGCGCCTCTTGCCCTTCCGCCATTAGCATGCGGAAAGCTGTCGGTGCACTATACCAAACAGTTACACCTGTTTTTTCAATCGTTTCATACCAGCTGTCGGCATTAAAACGGCCACCATGAAGAACTATTGTTGCTCTGTTTAAGAGTGGTGCGAATATTCCGTATACACAGCCTGTGACCCAGCCTGGATGTGCCGTGCACCAATAAACATCATCTTCTTTTATATCGAGGACCCAACGACCAGTAATATATTGCTGAATCATTGCGCGGTGGGCGTGAATAATCCCCTTTGGTTTCCCTGTAGATCCGCTTGTGTAATGAATGTTCAAGCCGTCATCAAGCTCTACCCATTCGATGATCTCTTCTTCATTTGCAATCGAGTTAAGTTCTTTTGGTATAGAAATAACGTCAGGCGAAACTGGCTTTTTATCAGTGAGAAAGATTGTTTCAAGACTTGGCAAATCTTCTAGAGGCACTCTTTGCAAATACTCTTCATTTGTAATGAGGAATTTCCCGCTGCAATCCGAAATTCGGTCACGAACTGCTTCTTCCATAAATGCCTCAAACAATGGCCCGACAACTGCTCCAATCTTAATCGCGGCTAAAATCGCAATATGACATTCCGGGTGTTTCGGCAAAAACACGAAGAGAAAATCCCCTTTATTCACACCATGTTTTTTCAAAACACGCGCCCATCTGTCCGTTTCACTCTTTAACTCTTCATAAGTAAGTTTCCATTCACTTTCCCCCTCTACATAATGAAGGGCAATCTTTTCTCCAAATCCTTCAGCAACATGACGATCAACACATTCATACGCCATATTTACTTTACCTGTTTCATGCCAACTAAAGTTTTTTTCTATTTCTTCCCAAGCAATTGACTGCTTCTCTGCAAGATCTGATTGCACATTATAAGAACCTTTGATTGGAGGTATCACTTGTTGTCTCGTCATTGTACTTTCTCCTTTATATCATTATTTAAATCTAGTAAATTCAATATCTCTGCCTTTTTTTCAGCAAGTGTGACATCGCCTCGTGAACGTGGCTTTTTCTGTTCAATTTTGATTTCCGCATAAATTTCACCTGGCTGCCCTCGCAAAATAAAAACCCGGTCGCATAAATATAAAGCTTCATCAATATCATGCGTAACGAGCACCATCGTTGTCTGTCGCTTTTTCCAGATTGAAAGCAGCAAATCCTGAAGCTGCATTTTTGTAAAAGCATCGAGAGCACTGAATGGTTCATCTAAAAGCAGTACGTCCGGTTCTGTAATGAGGGACCTTGCAATCGCAGTTCTCTGTGCCATACCGCCAGATAAATCTTTTGGATAATGGTTTTCAAAACCATTCAGACCAACAAGGTCAAGAAGTTCCTTCGCAAGTTCTTTTTGCTTCGCCGTTTTTACGCCAAAGCCAATATTATCGTTAACAGAAAGCCACGGCATAAGACGTGGTTCTTGAAACATCATACCGACTTTATGATCGGAATCTGTTTTCGAAAGCGTGAATTTTCCACTGTATTGGTCATCGAGCCCCGAGAGTACTCGCAGCAAAGTACTTTTTCCACAGCCGCTCGTACCAAGGATGCCAATTATTTCTCCTTCTTTCATTGAAAAAGTCACATTCCTAAAACCTGCTTTACCTTTATTAAATGTTCGAGTTACATTTTGAACTGCGAGCACTCTCAATTCCCCCTTTACCGCTGATTGGACAAGCTATCTTGCCAACTAAGTGATTTTTTCTCTAAACCTTTGAGTAATGAATCGGTTATTTTTCCAATAATTGCAAACAAAAAGATACTGGCAATTACGAGTTCCGGTGAGTAAGTATTTTGTCCGACAACCAGCAAATATCCCAGACCTTTACTCGCTCCCATAATTTCCGCTGCTACGACGAACATCCAACCAAGCCCCAGTCCACTTCTTAGACCGACTAAAAATGAGGGCAAGGATGCTGGAAGAATAATTTTTCTTAATGTCTCAGCGGATGTGAATCCATAAATTTTCCCCACCTCTATGAGCTTTCTATCTACCCCTTGGATTCCGGAAACAATATTTAAGTAAACCGGAAAGAATACACCGACAGCGATTAATGTCACCTTCGAGGATTCGCCGATCCCCATCCAAAGGATAAACAGCGGAACCCAGGCAAGGGATGGGATTGAACGAAATGCTTGAACGAGTGGATCCATTAATTTTTCCATGACGGAAAAGTAACCGACTGCCGATCCAAGTAGAACTGCTGCAAGTGTGCCAAGCAAAAAGCCTACGGCGACCCTGTACAAGGTTGTGCCAACATGACCAAGAAGTGTACCTGCTGCACCCATCTCAAAAATTTCCTGAACAATTTTCGTCGGTGCCGGCAGAAGATGTGCTTCGATTACCCCCGCCCTGCCTGCAATCTCCCATACGAGTAATAGAAAGAGAGGAATGATGCTGCCTAATATCCACTTTTCATTTTTCTTATATGTGAATTTGGAAATACGCTGTCTTTTCGGCTTCTCCATTCGAACATTAATCGTTTCACTTCTGCCACTCATCGTTGCCACCGTCCTTTACTTATTTAAAAAAATCGGGATTAATCAATTCGTTTACTACTTTTTCAATATCAGTCTTTGTCTCCAAAATTCCTTCTGACTTTAAAACATCACCAGCTGCTTTAATGGCTGTTCTTTGCTCATCACCAGGTTTTGATGTGGAAAAATCATTACGTTCAAGCTGAATTTTTGCCACATTCAAATCGATTTGGGCTTCTTTAGCCAAAATTTCTGCAGTTTCTTCCGGATTGTCAATCGCCCATTGGCGAGCTTTTTCATATACTTCAATGACTTTTGTAACGTATTCAGGGTATTTTTCAGCAAATTCAGATCGTACATTCAATGTTCCATATGTGTTGAAGTCAGCATTTCGGAAGAAAAGGTTTGCGCCTGAATTATTTTCGACCTTTGCCATATGGGGATCAAGTCCCGCCCAAGCATCTACTTCTCCTGAAAGAAGTGCTGCTGCTCCATCTCCGTGCTGCAAGTTGATTATTTCAACATCTTTTCCGGATAGCCCATTCTCTTCTAAAGCTCGTAGCAAAAATATATATGGATCAGTTCCAAGTGTCGCTGCCACCTTTTTCCCTTTTAAATCGTTTACCGTTTTAATCGCTGAATCCGTCGATACAAGTGCTGTCCATTCAGGCTTTGAAAAAATATAAACTGTTTCGATTGGTGACCCTTTTGCTTTCGCCATCAGTGCTGCACCACCTGCAGCAGAACCAAAATCCACACTTTTAGAGTTCAAAAACTCGAGGGCTTTGTTGCTTCCTTGGCTTAGGACAAACTCAATTTCAATGCCTTCTTTTTTAAATAATTCCTCTGCAAAACCTTTTTCTTTTAACACAAGGCTTGTCGGTGAATAATGTGCGTAGTCTAAAGTGATTTTTTTTGGTTTTCCTTCTTCCCCGCTTGCATTGCTGGAACATCCCGCTAATGCAACTACAGCTATGACTAATAATAATGTTTTGATAATCCATGTTTTCATTTTTTCTTCCTCCAATATATTTATTATTTTTATAGGTTTACTTGGTTTAATAATGGATATTTCCCTATATACATTTCCTTATTGAACAACAAAAAGCCCCCTTCCTAAGAAGAGGGCGTATGTACGATTCCTCCTCTTATCTTCCAGATCCATGATCTGTAGGATTTAGCACCTTTTCAAACAAAATGTTTGCAGGTTGCCGGGCTTCACAGGGCCTATTCCCTCCGCCGCTCTCGATAAGAGATATTCATTTAGTTGTTTATTGCGTTGCCTATGTAAAGCAGTATAGGATAATTTCTCCAACATGTCAAATGCTTTTTAGAAAATTTATAAAATTGGGTCTGCGCTTTGCTAACTTAACATGATTTTTCTATTGCTTGGAAAAATTGTTCAACGATATCTTGTTCGTTTTCAATCCCGATAGAAAGGCGAACTACCCTTTCGTTTATTCCAAGCTTTTCTTGTGCTTCTGCTGGTAAATTTCGATGCGAAGTACCATACGGATATGATACGGTGGTCTCGACTCCACCTAATGAGGGAACAATTTTAATCCAACCAAGGGAAGCAAAAAACGTCCGAATATTACATTGCTGTGAGAGTTCGATGGTCACAATCGCGCCATTGCCTCGTTCTGAAACCCCTTCTGGATAATACACCTTCGAAATATTCTCATTCTGTTTGAGCATTACTGCTACAGCTTGTGCGTTTCTTGATTGTTTTTCCATACGCAACGCTAGGGTTTTTACTCCTCTGCAAGTCAGCCACGCCTCAAATGGACTTAAATTTCCGCCCAAGCTAACGATTTTTTGCTTAGCTGCTTGAATCAGATTTTCCTTTCCAACGATAACACCTGCTGAAACATCGCTATGCCCGCCGAGATATTTCGTTGCACTATGAACAACGAGATCTATCCCCTCTCTGCATGGCTGCATCAGATAAGGAGTAGCAAACGTATTATCAACCATCGTGAAGAGATTAAATTCTTGACCAAGTTGGACCAGTCCTGAAATATCCTCCACTCTTAAAAATGGATTGGTAATACTTTCCGTATATAGAAGTTTCGTATTAGGCTGAATGGCTTCTCTTACCTCTTCTTCATTTGCGAAAGAAACAAAAGAAACATTGATTCCGAAATTTTTAAGTTCTTCGTCAAGAAGATGGTAAGTACCTCCGTATAAATCATCGCATGCAACAATATGATCGCCGTTTTTCACAACTGCAAGAATTCCAGCTAAAATAGCAGACATGCCTGAAGAAGAGGCAGCCCCTGATTCCGTACCTTCAAGTGCCGCTACGGCTGCTCCGAGTTCGTCTGTATTTGGATTTCCATACCTTGAATATAAATAAGGCGTTTCTCCTTCGAAATAACCTTCCAGTTCGTCCAAATCTTTAAATGAAAACGAGGATGTTTGATGAATTGGCGATGCTTTAGATGTGAAATTATTTTTATTTTTTTGTGATTGATGGACTACTTTTGTCTCAAAAGAAACGTCTCTCATTATGTCATGTCACTCCTATGTATGAATTCAAAAAAAGAGAAAATTTATAATAATTGTGATTATACTCACAATTCAAGGAGTTGTCAAAATCGAGTCATTATATCACCGAGTTTTCTTCGTTAAAAAGGGCATCCTATTTAGTGGATATTTATAAAGGGAGTGTGAGCATGAAAGCAGTCACATATCAAGGCCCGAAAAAAGTCGAAGTGAAAAATGTTGCTGATCCGACCCTTGAAAAGAAAGATGACATTATTGTCCGAATCACCTCTACCGCCATTTGCGGATCGGATTTACATCTTTATCAAGGTAATATGAAGATACGGGAAGATTATATTATTGGTCATGAACCAATGGGAATTGTTGAAGAAACAGGTCCTAATGTAACAAAAGTGAAAAAAGGGGACAGAGTTGTTATCCCCTTTACCGTTGCTTGTGGGATGTGTTTTTACTGTCAAAACCAAATGGAAAGTCAGTGTGATCATGCCAATCCTTTTGAAGATACAGGAGGTTATTTTGGTTATACAGAAATGTATGGAGATCATCCCGGAGGACAAGCAGAGTTTTTAAAAGTACCTTTCGGAAACTTTCTCCCATTTGTAGTACCTGAATCAACTGAACTTGAAGATGAATCACTGCTTTTCCTGTCGGATGTCCTCCCAACCGCTTACTGGAGTGTAGAAAATGCGGGGGTTAAAAAAGGGGATACAGTCATCGTTTTTGGTTGCGGTCCTGTTGGTCTCATGACCCAGAAATTTGCTTGGATGAAGGGTGCAAAAAGGGTGATTGCCGTTGATTATTTGGAGTATCGACTAAACCACGCAAAGAAAACCAATAAAGTAGAGATATATGACTTTTCCAAACAGGAAGAGATGGGCTTTTATTTGAAAGAAATTACAAATGGCGGGGCAGATGTAATTATTGACTGCGTCGGCATGGATGGGAAAAAAACGCCTCTTGAAAAAGTGGGGCAAAAGTTAAAGCTTCAAGGCGGGACTTTAAGTGCCATAGAAATGGCAATGAAAGCAGTAAGGAAATACGGAACCGTCCAATTGACCGGTGTCTATGGATCGAACTATAATCTTTTTCCACTGGGCGAATTTTTTTCACGTAATATCACTTTAAAAATGGGACAGGCGCCAGTTGTCCATTACATGCCGGAACTTTATGAGAAAATCATCAATAAAGAATTCGATCCAACAGAAATCATTACACATAAAATTCCCCTTGATGAAGCGGACCATGGCTACAAAATTTTTAATAATCATGAAGATGATTGTATTAAAGTGGTTTTAAAGCCTTGATAACTGACCTCCCTAGAGATTTCTGGGAGGTTATTTTCCGTATATTCATCTTCTTAATCGCATTGTATAATTAGGAGATAGAAAATTCAGAAGATAGGCTGATGAATATATAACTGAAAACCATGCAATCATGATGTATGAGCCATTACTGGAAAACAAAACAAGCGTATAAAAGCATAAAAATCAACAAATACTCTCATCATAGAATTTCGAAAAAATTGTATAGGAGTAGGTCAATGCATTGGTATGAAAAGTTAAATCAATATTTCCCGATTGAAGAAATGAAATCGAGAGATCATTTTGAAAGCTTACTTAAGGAACGTTCAAATATATATCATAAAGACGAGGGTTCTAATCATGTTTTAATGTATGTTGAACTGGACAACTTTGTTTTCATTGATTATCTTTTTGTTTCCAAAGATGCGCGTGGCCAGGGACTAGGTCATAAATTGTTAGAAAAATTAAAAAGAAGAGAAAAGCCAATCATACTTGAAGTAGAACCAATTCAGTATGATGACAGTGATTCAGAAAAAAGGCTGCGTTTTTATAAACGTGAAGGATTTGAGCATGCGAGTTCCATTGGGTATCAAAGAAGGTCTCTCGCGACAAAAGAGATTAATGAGCTGGAAATCCTTTTTTGGGCACCCAATGATGAGTCTGAAGAAATGATTTTTGAAGCCATGAAAAAAACATATAAAATGATCCACACCTATAAGGATCAACACTTCTATGGCCAATCATACCAGCCTGTTGAAGAGGTTTTAACCTTTACCGAACCGACCGAAAATAAGGATTTATTAGATCATTTATAAGTTTTATAATCAAAAAACAGGAGCAATGTTGGCTCCTGTTTTTTTCAGCTATGCATTATTCTCATGAAGCAACTCGCCCAAGAAGGAATTACAATGGTCGTTGTAACACGCGAATGAGTTTGGAGACCGGGTCATCTTCATCGATGTGGCTAATTGTTGAAGAAAACGAACCACACATATTATTCGCCAACCCGCAGAACGAACGGACAAAAGAATTTTTGAGTAAAGTTTTATAAGCTTTGATCAAAAAAATAAGCCGCTTTGGCTTATTTTTTTGTCTTAACACCTGAGTTTTTACCAGTCTTCTATTTCCGGTCTTTCTTGTTTCGCATTTCCTTTTTTGCTAGACCGCTTTTGGAGCTCTTCTTCAACCTGATTAAGCGACACGCCTTGATCTGTCAACAGGACGAGACAGTGATACAGAAGATCGCTGCACTCGTTAATCATTTCATCTTTATCGCTATTTTTTGCGGCAATAATGACTTCCCCGGCCTCTTCAATTAACTTTTTGGCAATTTTATCAGTACCTTTTTCAAATAAATAATTTGTGTATGAACCTTCTACAGGATTTACTTTCCGCTCTTGAATTTCGGACATTAGTTCTTTGTAGATTGTTGATGTCATCAACTCTTGTTTCTCGCCTTCAATCCAGTTAAAGAAACATGAATTTTCCCCTGTATGACAAGCTGGTCCCAGTGGATCTACCCTTATTAACAGGGAATCGCCATCACAATCAAGCTGAATCGATTTGACAATTTGTTTATTCCCCGATGTCGCCCCTTTATTCCAATATTCTTCTCTGGAACGGGAATAGAACCATGTTTCCTTCGTTTCCACTGTTTTGTTGAATGCCGTCTCATCCATATAAGCAAGCATAAGAACTTCCCCATTATGATCATCCACAATAATCGCTGGAATCAGTCCCTTTGAAAAATCAATCTTCACTGACTTCAACTCCCCGCTCTCGGCAAAGTGCTTTCACCTCGCCAACACTCACGATGTCTTCGTGGAAAATAGATGCCGCGAGTGCTGCGGCCGCATTTGTTTCTTTGAATACTTCAACAATATGCTCCGCGTTTCCACAGCCTCCAGATGCAATAACAGGTATGCTGACAGCATCGACAATCGCTTTTGTCAGTTTTAAATCATACCCATCCTTCACACCATCACGATCGACACTTGTCGGTAAAATTGCCCCTGCTCCCAGCTCCTCAAGCTTTTTAGACCATTCGATTGCATCAAGGCCGGAATCGTGCAAACCTCCGCGTGTCATTACACGCCACGTTCCATCAGGAAATAACTTCGCATCGACAGCTGCGACGATACGTTCGGACCCAAATTTCTCGGCAGCTTCAGCAATTAGTTCGGGACGAACAACCGCCGCTGAATTAATTCCAACTTTATCTGCTCCTGCCTCAAGGACCCTCGAGATATCTTCCAGCGTTTTGATTCCGCCTCCAACAGTAAAAGGGACAGATACTTTCTCGGCTACTTTTTTAACGACATCAACCATAGTATCTCGGCCTTCAGTTGTGGCGGAAATATCTAAAAAAACCAATTCATCCGCACCATTTTCGGAGTAAGCTTTTGCCATGTCAACAGGATCTCCCATTTCGCGCATCCCTTCGAAATTTACACCTTTTACGACTTTTCCATCTTTCACATCTAGGCAAGGAATGATTTTTTTGGTTGTCATAAAGCGCCACCTCTCAGTTTGATCGTGCCTTCGTACATGGCTTTACCGACAATAGCTTCAGTGATGCCAATTTCAGAGATTGCATCTAGATCAGCTTGATTCCTAATCCCTCCTGATGCTACAATTTCACAATTTACCGCTTCATTGATTTTCTGTAGTTGCAGAAGATTCGGACCTTGCATTGTACCGTCCTTGGAAATATCGGTAAACACGATCCTCCTTACGCCGAGCTGTTCCATTTTTTTCGCGAATTCAATATAATCTACATCTGTCTCAGTTTCCCATCCACTGACAGCAACCTTTTCATCGCGCGCATCGATGCCAATGACAATATTTTCTGGATAGTTTTCTAAAGCCTGCTTTAAAAAGGTTTCATCTTGCAATGCAGCCGTACCAAGAACCACTCTTTCTACACCCGCTTCAATGTAAGCTTTTACGGTTTCAATCGAACGAATCCCGCCGCCAACTTGAATAGGTGCTGTGGAAGACCGAGAAAGTTTGGAAATAAGTTCAAGTTGCTCAGGATTCCCTGAACGTGCTCCGTCCAAATCAACAATATGGATAATTTCTGCACCATCTTCTATAAAATTTTTCAGCTGTGACTCAGGATCACTTCCCACTTGCGTCGTTTGATTAAAATCACCTTGATAAAGTCTGACACATTTTCCATCTATTAAATCCATCGCTGGTAAAATCTTCATTATGCAGCCCCCTGATCAGAATTTCTCTACTGTATTACTACCGATTATGGTTATCGGTTTAGATTTAGATTCCTTGGTACTGTCTCATGAACGCTTCTTGATTCCCGTTTTATCCTAATTTCAATGATAACTGCACTCATGAACGCTTCGATTATTACTACAGTTATTTACAACTTCACAACCAATGTCTTATTCAATCAGACCTTTGGTAGAATTCACACCCTCAATATTGGGATCAATACGAATAGCCTCAGCCAACGCACGGCCCAACGCCTTAAATAGTGCTTCGATTTTGTGGTGGGTGTTTTCACCATACAATATCCGCGCATGCAACGTAATTCCGGCGTTAAACGCAAAGGCACGAAAGAATTCTTTTACAAGTTCAGTGTCGAAGTTGCCAAGAGATTGCGTTTGAAACTCGCCTTCAAAATGCAGGAACGGCCTACCGCTAATATCTAGAGCAGCAAATCCCAGCGTTTCATCCATTGGTACATATGAGGAACCATAACGGACAATCCCCTTCTTATCTCCCAACGCTTCACGAACCGCCTTACCAAGAACGATCCCCGCATCCTCTACGGTATGGTGGCTGTCAATATGTAGATCGCCGTCCACTTTCAATGTTAGACCGATTCGCCCATGTCTAGCAAAAGCTTCTAGCATATGATCAAAAAAGCCAACACCTGTTGCAATTTCTACAACCGAAGGGTCTTCCAACCGGACTTCCAGTTCTATTTTCGTTTCTGTTGTTTCTCTCTGATTAGATGCACTTCGCATACTGTTCACTCCATTCAAGTAATGCTTCCCGCAGCTTTTCGTGTTCTTCCTTTGTCCCTGCAGAAATTCTGACTGCCTGTAATGTTTCATCTGTAAATAACCGGATTTTAATTTTTCTTTCATACAAGAAATCCGTAAGATCCTTAGCACCTTCAAGTTTGATTAAATAAAAGTTCGTACTGCTTGGATATAAAACAGCTCCGTCAACTCTGCCAACAAATTCCTCCACAATCTCTTCTAGCTCGGCAATTTGCTCCAACTGAAGCAATAAAAACTGATCTAGTAAATTCGATTTTCCCATTAGCTCCGCCCCAATTTGGGCAGACACCGTATTTACGTTGTAAGGCGGTTTAATACAGCTGATCCCTTCAATAATCCGGTCATTCGCTATTAAAAAACCGAGCCGCAAAGCTGCCATGCCAAGTGCTTTCGAAGCTGTTCTCAAAATAATCAAATTCTCGTAATCTAATATTTTTCCCGCAAATGGTGATTCACCAGCAAAGTCCATATAAGCTTCATCAAGAACCAGAATCCCGCCTTGTTCCTCCAAGGCCCTAATGACTTCTTCAATCTCTTCCTCTCCATAAAGCTGTCCTGTCGGATTGTTCGGATTGGATAAAAACATTAACTTTGGATTCTTGTTGCTAATCTCAGCCTTCACCATCTCAAGTGGAAGAGAAAAGTCATCATTCAATGAGATCTTCGTTACTTCGGCCCCCATGATCAAAGCGCCTTTTTCATACATTGAAAAGTCCGGATCTAATACAAGTACTTGATCGCCTGGTTCTAGTGCATATTGGCAAATAAGCGATATCCATTCATCAGAACCATTTCCAGGTAAAATATTTTCCGGTGGAAAACCAGCAAAACGCCCAAACGCTTCGACAAGTGCTTCCGAGCTTTCAGCGGGATAACGATTAATCAATGTGTCCTGAAGCTTAGAAAAATCAACAGACGAGAGTAAACTCATAAAAGCCTCATTATTATCAAGCCGAATCATATCGAACTCAGGTTTTACTTTATATGGTGATAAGCCTTGAAGGGATTTCCTCATTGTATTAGCCTCACTTTCACAGCACGTGCATGCCCATCCAATTCCTCTTCTTTAGCAAGGGTTTCGATATATGGAGCTGCATTGCGTAATGCTTGTTCAGAATAATAAACATAGGTTGTTTTTTTAATAAAATCGTCGACAGACAGTCCTGATGAAAATCTTGCCGTGCCCGATGTTGGAAGTGTGTGATTCGGTCCTGCGAAATAATCACCCACCGCCTCTGGTGTATAGTTTCCGATAAAAACTGAACCAGCATTTTTCACCTTACTTAAATGCGTCAAGGCATTTTCCAATTGAATTTCCAAATGCTCCGGAGCTAAGGCATTTGATAGCCGGAATGCTTCTTCAATCGAACCTACCTTTACTGCAGCACTTTCATTGATGAGAGAGACCTCGGCAATTCCTTTTCGAGGGAGCTCAGCGCATTGTTTTTTAACCTCTGCCAGCGTAGCTTCTAATACTTTTTCTGAGGTTGAAAAAATAAACGCACGTGCTTTTTCGTCATGTTCCGCTTGGGCAATTAAATCAGCTGCGATAAAAACTGGATCTGCTGTTTCATCTGCAATGATTGCCACTTCAGATGGTCCCGCAATCATATCGATGCCGACATCTCCGAAAACAAGTGATTTTGCCGCAGCAACATAAGCGTTTCCGGGGCCGACAATTTTATCAACAGATTCTATTTGCTCCGTTCCGTAGGCCAAAGCAGCAATCGCTTGGCTACCGCCCATTTTATAAATAGTATGGACTCCTGCAATATCAGCTGCTACAGAAAGAATCGGGGTGATAGCACCTCCACCACGTGAAGGTGTAGCCATCACGATTTCACTTACTCCTGCCAAAACTGCCGGAATCGCGTTCATTAAAACTGTGGATGGATAACAGGCTTTTCCACCCGGGACATAGATTCCTACCCGCTCTAAAGGGCGAAAAAGTTGACCAGTGATAATGTCGTCCGTCATCTCCATCATTCGAGATTGCTGTAATTGCTTCGAATGAAAATTTCTAATATTTTTGGCGGCTCTTTCCAGTGCCTCAATGACTTCCTCTGGAACTTCTTGCCACGCTTTTGCACGTTCTTCTTCCGTTACTTGCCAGCTGTGCGGAATACCACCATCAAATTTCTCTGTATACTCCTTTAATGCAACTTCGCCTCGCGTCCGAACATTTTCGATCACTTCTTTAACAGTTTCCATTACATTGTCATCAAAAGGCTTTTTCTTCGACTTTTTTGAGATATAAGTGGCCGTAAATTCGTCAGTCGTAAACGTTGGAATCATATTACCGCCTCCTCAATGCGAAATGAATCAAGCAGCGGAGAAAGAATTGCTTTTTTTAATTTTAAAGAATTACGGTTGGCAATACAGCGAGCTGAAAGAGTAAACATTTCTTCTTTGACAACGAGCCCATTTTCTTTCAATGTGCTCCCGGTTTCAACGATATCAACGATGTCATCAGCGAGTCCTAATAACGGCGCTAATTCTACGGACCCTTCCAATTTAAGAATATCAACCGATTTTCCTCGTTCACGGAAATACTTCGTTGTGATATTCGGATACTTTGTCGCAATTCTTTGTTTACGCATTGGGTTCACCGCTGTTGGATCACCAGCAATGGCAAAGCGGCACTTTCCGAACGGAAGCGGCAATAAATCAAAAACGTCAGGCTGGCACTCTAATAAAATATCCTCGCCAACAATACCGATATCTGCAATTCCATGTTCTACATATGTAGCCACGTCGATTCCTTTAGCAAAAACCGCGAAAAAGTCATCCGTTTCAACTTGTAATTTCCTTCCCTTGTTAAGTAATGGACGGACATCATAGCCACGCTCTTGCAAGAATTCCATAAACTGTTTTTCCAATCTTCCTTTTGTCAGCGCAATTACAGGTTTCATTTTTCAATCACCTCAAACTCTCCGTTGCTAGTTTTAATTTCCAAAATTTTAGTATAGTTTCCTTTATCCATTTGTTCTGGCTGAACATCCACGATACAATTTTCAAAAGATGCTCTTAGCTGTTCAGCATATGCTAGCGATTCTTCTCCAGCGATAATACATATTCTTTGCCTTTCATCACTTTCTTTAATCTGGTTTGCTAACACCTCAATATCAAATGCGAGTCCTACTGCTGAAATACTTTTTCCAAATTGTTCATATAGGCGATCATAACGCCCGCCTGAAAAACAAACACCACCTGATTCGGGTAAAAAACCTCTAAACATGATACCTGAATAATATGGAAGATTTTTCACCCTTCCAAGGTCTATGAGAATTTCTCCGCTTCCAGATTGCTGTAAAATTTGAGCCAATTTTTTTATATGCTGCAATATTGACAGGATGCTATCTCGATCTTTCCAGCGTTCTTCATATTCTGTAATAATGTCCATTGTTCCAAAAGCATCGACGAGTGCAGCCATTTCGCTAGCTGTCTCTTTGCTGCCATTATCTTTCGCAATTTGATAAACTTCATCTTTTTTCTTATCATGCATGGCATGCCTTAATCGTTCGGCATCAGTACATGTTAATTGAAGCTCATTTGCAAGACTTTCATAAATTCCTGTATGACCAAGTTCTATAAGACTATTATTCACTCCCAGTTCCTTGAGAACGGATTGTGCCATAAGGAGACTTTCACTTTCTCCCATCAACTCTGGCAGATGAATAATTTCTACTCCTGCCTGGTGATACTCGACACCTGGCATATTTCGTTTAAATACAGATCCTTGGTATACCCATTTTTGCGGACGTTTTTCCTCTGTAGAAAGGGCACGGGCAATTGCAGTTGTCCAATCAGGACGCAAAACTTCAATTTCACCTTCTGCATTAAACCACTTCATCATCTCTTGCAATTTCATTCCGACATGTTTATTTGTAAAAGTCGTAGCATATTCCACTACAGGAGTCGAAATTTCCTTATATCCACGGAGCGTTGCCACTTTTCTGAACTCTTCCATCACATGAGATCTACTGCTGACGGCCATTCCCTTTTCATCTCTGCTTCCAGCTGGCAAAAACATAATAGTCACTTCCTGATTCTTTAATTCATTAGCACTCTATCGAACTAAAGTGTTTTTTTGTTGGTACTACCTTACCATAAGTGTAAATTATCCGTCAATATATAAAGTAAAGAAAAATCGACAGGTGACAGGCACGACCCGAATTTTGTCGAATATAAAAAAGAGGAGCAACAGGGGCTCCCCTTACAATGTATAGAGATGACAGGCGGTAAAATGGCCAGGTTTGACTTCTTGCCATTCGGGTTTTACTTTGGAACAAATTTCCATCGCGGCGGGACAGCGTGTTCGGAATACACAGCCGCTAGGCGGGTCAATCGGACTTGGCACATCACCTGTTAAAACTATGCGATCTCGTTTAATCTCTGGATCGGGGATCGGAACCGCCGAAAGCAATGCTTTTGTATAAGGATGCAGTGGATCATTATACAAGCTATCGCTGGTCGTAAGTTCTACCATGTTTCCGAGATACATAACAAGAATCCGGTCAGATATATATTTAACCATGGATAAGTCGTGAGCGATGAATAAATAAGTCAAACCCATCCTTTGCTGCAGTTCTTTCAGCAAGTTTACAACCTGCGCTTGAATGGATACATCTAATGCTGAAATCGGTTCATCGCAAACGATGAATTTCGGATCTAAAGCAAGAGCTCGTGCAATCCCGATTCGCTGACGTTGCCCTCCACTGAACTCATGCGGGAAACGGCTTATGTGCTCTGGGTCCAAACCTACGAGTTTCAATAATTCTTTAATCCGTTCCTTTTTCTTTTTGCCGCTTAGTGTCCTATGAATAGCGAAAGGTTCCCCGATAATCTCCTCCACTGTCATTCGGGGATTCAAGGAAGCGTATGGGTCCTGAAAGATCATTTGAATATCTCGTCGCAGTTTTGCCATCTCTTTTTGATTGTTGGAATAAATATTCTTTCCGTTATATAATACTTCTCCTTCAGTAGGTTCGTATAAACGAATAATCGTTCTACCTGCCGTTGACTTTCCGCAACCACTTTCCCCAACAAGTCCTACAGTTTCCCCAGGAAATATGTCCAAATTTAATCCGTCGACCGCTTTCAATTTTTTATCATCAACAGAGAAGTATTTTTTCAAATTTTTCACTTGTACCAAGGGAGGTAAGGAGCTGTTATTTTTATTCGAGTTTCTTTCTTCTAGGTCTAGTTTCATTGGTCTCCTCCTCCTCTATACACTCACTCTTTTTTTAGCCATCGGATGATGAAGCCAGCAGGCAGCATATTGACCATTACTTACTTCTTCAAATGCCGGATTATTATTTTTACAAACTTGCATGGCATATTCGCATCGTGCATAAAATGGACAACCTTGCGGTGGGTCCAACAAGTCAGGTGGAGTACCGATGATTGGAGCAAGCGGTTGTTTTTTATCCATATCCAACCTCGGAACAGATTTCAACAATCCCTTTGTATATGGATGTTGTGGTTTAGCAAATAACTCCTGAACCGTTCCTGTCTCAACGACTTGTCCCGCATACATAACCACTACTCTGTCGCACATATCTGCAACGACCCCGAGGTCGTGAGTAATCAAAATAATGGAAGTTCCTGTTTTTTGCTGAATATCCTTCATCAATTCTAGTATTTGAGCTTGAATCGTTACATCGAGTGCTGTTGTCGGTTCATCCGCGATTAATAGTCGTGGATTGCAAGCCAAGGCCATGGCAATCATCGCCCTTTGCCGCATTCCACCAGAATATTCATGCGGATATTGATTAATCCGTTTAGACGGCTGCGGAATCCCGACAAGTTCAAGCATATTTAAAGCTTTCTTATAAGCTTCTTTTCTACCAATCTTATTATGGCGCAAAAGCGCTTCCATAATTTGGTTGCCAATTTTACTTGTTGGATTGAGCGATGTCATCGGATCTTGGAAAATCATACTAATTTGATTTCCGCGAATTCGCTGCATTTCTTTCTCAGATGTCGCAAGTAAATTTTTCCCTCTAAAATTGATTGAACCTTGTTTATACTTTACAGGCGGGGATGGCAAAAGCTTCATGATTGATTTAGCTGTTACGCTTTTACCACAGCCGGATTCTCCCACTATGGCAACTGTTTCGCCTTCCTTAACTACAAAATCCACACCTCGAACTGCTTTCACTTCTCCGGCATACGTATGGAAGGATACGTGTAAATCTTTCACTTCTAATAAATTTTCCATATCGATTCCCCTCTCTTAATTCCGTAATCTCGGATCGAGGGCATCCCGTAAGCCGTCTCCGAATACATTGAATGCCAACATCGTTATTGAAATTAAAATGGAAGGTATTAATAACTGATAGAAATTCCCAACATGAATACTTCCAAGAGCGTCATTGACAAGCGTTCCCCAACTCGCCTGTGGTGCTTGTACACCTAAGCCAAGGAAACTTAATGTCGCCTCAGCAAAAATCGCTGACGGTACTGTAAGCGTTAGATTAACTAAAATTGGTCCAAGCGTATTCGGAACCATATGCTTTCTCAATACCCAGCCCATTTTAGCACCCATCGCTGTTGCCGCATGAACATATTCCAGTTCCTTCAGCTGCAACACTTGCCCTCGCACGAGCCGAGCCATAGGTATCCATCCCGTTATCGTCATTGCAATGATAAGCGGCATGATTCCTCTTTTCATCGCAATTAAAACCAAAATGACTACTAACAAATATGGGATGGCATACAGAACTTCAGCTATCCTCATCATTACATTATCCGTTCGGCCACCGCGAATAGCAGAGATGCCACCGTATAAAACTCCCGCCAAGAAATCAACGAGCGCTGCCATAAAGCCGATGAATAAAGAAATCCTCGCTCCATACCACGCTCGCGTAAACAAATCTCTTCCTGCTGTATCAGTTCCAAACCAATGTTCACCATTGGGCTTAAGATTCTTCTTTGCAAAATCCTGCTCATAATAGGTGTATCCGTTTAGATACGGTCCAATAATTGCCATTACGATTAAAATAATAATCATAATGAGACCGAACATCGCAAGCTTATTTGTTTTTAAGCGGCGCCAGGCATCCGACCAATACGATATAGACGGCCTAGAAATTTTTTCAGCTTCCTTAAAATTATCAACAGCGGGTAAAAACATCTCTTCTGTTAATTTCATCTGCTTTTCCATTAGCTACTCTCCCCCGTGACCTTAATTCTAGGATCAATCCACGTATATGCAATATCCACGATAAAGATCAAAAAGATCAGTATTGCGCTATAGAAAACAGTCGATCCCAAAATCACTGTATAATCCCGGTTGAAGATGCTCTTTACAAACATTTCTCCCATTCCTGGGATGCCAAAAATATGCTCAATAATAAAGCTTCCAGTCACAAGATTCGCTGTCAAAATCCCGAGAACGGTTACCACCGGCAAGATCGCATTTCGAATTGCATGTTTGATGATGATTGTATTTCTCGCCAAACCTTTTGCTTTCGCAGTTAAAATATAATCTTGATTCATTACTTCCAGCATGCTTGACCTCATGAGGCGTGCGATAAAAGCAAGCGGCATCATGGCAAGTGAGATGGAAGGGAGAATCGTATGTGACCACGATTTCCATGTCGCAACCGGAAGTACCTTTAAATAAACGCCAAAATATTGGATGAGAAATGTACCAAGAATAAAACTAGGAACAGAAATCCCTAAAATAGCCACTACCATTGAAAAATAATCCGGCCATCGATTACGGTTCAATGCTGCGATAACACCTAAAACTAAGCCAAACGTAATGGCAATGACTAGTGCCTGCAGTCCGAGATGGAGGGAGACGGGAAATCCATTTTTAATATAATCATTGACTGTTAGAGATTGAGATTTCATAGAGTGACCAAAGTCTAATTGTGCCAATGATTTTAAATACATGCCATACTGGACGATATTCGGCTTGTCCAAGTTATAATGTCGCTGCAAGTTGTTATAAACTGCCGGCGGCATCGGTCCTTCTTTAGCGAAAGGATTGCCAGGAATGACTTTCATAATAATAAAAGTAATTGTAATAATGACCCATAATGTTAACACAGCCCACATTAATCGCTTTAACGTATATTTCCACATCGTATTCTTCACCCCTATCCACGTTTTAGAAAAATCGGGGTATGCCAACTAGGCATACCTCGATCATCTACTATTTGATTATTGTTCAATATCTGCATAAATAAATTGTGGATAACGGTTAATCGGTGTAAAGATTCCTTTTACATGTGGCTTAACCATGAATGGTTTTGTATAGAAATAAATAGGAATAATCGGCATTTCATCCATTAAAATTTCTTCTGCCTTATGCATCGCATCCATTCGCTCTTTTGGATCCATGGATGTTTTTGCTATTTTGATATTTTTGTCATAATCGGAATTACTCCAATTAGCATCATTGAATGGACCATCTGTCACCCATAGATCCATAAATGTCATCGGGTCAACATAGTCTCCTGACCAACCCGCACGAGAAATTTGGTAATCTCCCGCTTTTTCACGGTCAAGCTTTACTTGGAATTCAACGTTTTCAAGACCAACTTTTACGTCAAGATTTTTACGTAACATTTCTTGGACAGCTTCCGCAATTTTCTTATGCCCCTCGGAAGTATTGTAAAGGATTGAGAATTCTGGCAATTTATCCATGCCTTCTTCAGCGAGACCTTCTTTAAGCAGCTTTTTCGCTTCATCTAAATCTTCTTTAAACAATTCTCCAGTATTTTCTTGGAAGTCACCGCTTACATCATTGATACCAGGAGGAACGATTGAATAAGCAGGCTGCTGCCCACCTTGAGCTACGTGCTCAGTAATTGTTTTTCTATCAACAGCCATAGAAAGAGCTTTTCTGACTTTCTTATTGTTAAAAGGTTTAACATCATTATTTAAATTGTAATAATAAACAGCTAAGTCTGGACCATTGTTAAATTCTGCATTTCCTGAATCAACGAGCTGGCCCTGTACATCTTGTGGCAACGGATAAACTAAATCTAGTTCATCTGCCTGATACATTTGCCACGCTGTGTCTTCATTGTCGATAATGACAAATTGAACTTCATCTAGTTTAATTTTATCTTGATCGTAATAGTTTTCGTTCTTCTCAAGCTTCATGCTTTCTTTGTGCTTCCATTCAGTCAGCTTGAATGCTCCGTTAGACACATAGCTGTCAGCTTCCAATGCCCAATCTGGGTTTGCTTCCTGAACTTTCTTATTGATTGGATAGTATGTGTAGAAAGAAGTCAAATCAAGAAAATAAGGTGTTGGCTCAACTAATGTTACTTCAAGCGTTTTTTCATCTATTGCTTTTACGCCCACTTTTTCTTCCAATTTAGGATAGTCGGCCTTTTTTTCTGAACTGTTATAATCCTCTGCTCCCGCTAAATAATAGAGTTGATAAGCATACTCGGAAGCGCTTTCAGGATTAAGAACATATTTCCATGAGTATTCGAAATCTTCAGCTGTTACCGGATCACCGTTCGACCATTTCATTCCGTCTTTTATATGGAATGTCCAAGTAAGTCCGTCATCACTAATTTCGGGCATTTCTGCCATTCCTTCAACGATTTCTCCCTCAGGAGTTTTCTTTGTCAAACCTTCAAAGGCATGCTCCAAAATCCATGAATCATGAGTTCCTTGAGCAAGTCCCGGGTGAAGCGCCCCTGGTTCTTCATTGTTATTGAGATGCAATACTTTCTTTGCTGGTGGCGTTTCTTCTTTTTCCTCTGTTTGGCCGGCATTGTTGTCGTCTTTCTTTTCTGGAGTTGTTGTCGTCTCTTTTTGACCGCTAAAGCAGCCTGAAAGCAACAACATTAAAGAAAAAAACAATGCTAATAAAGAAAATTGCGACTTCTTCAAGCAAAATCCCCCTTTATTTATATTTTTGGCAACGACAAACAAATTAATTGCCCTCTATCATCCTATGATACCTTCGAACAATTAATTTGTTTTTCGCTACGTATTAAATATACCAAAAGTTTATGGGAAAATTCAATAATTCTCCTAAATTCGAAATATTTTTTATAATCCACACTATTTGCCTAGTATTAAAGTCTTTGATTAGCCTAGTTAAGCCGCAATATCACGCTTTGTAAAAAAGACAAAGGCAAGTATGTGAAAGATAAGAAAATACACAATGATGACGGTAATTGAAAACGAAAGTGTCATCCCCTCAACCATTGGCATTCCGTCCATATATTGCATTAAGTTCGTATTGGCAAATAAACTATATTTAGCCCATGAAAATTTGCTTGCGAGTAGATTTGTTACTGTGGAGCCCATTAGTAATAGGAAAATAGAAATCCCAATGGCCAATCCGCTCACTCTAAAAGCCGCCGAAATCATGAATGCCATTGTTGCTAGTAAAAAGATACTTAAAGAGTTCAATAAATAGGTTTTCATTAAATAGAATAAGAGATTTTGTTCCTCAACTATGCCGTTTACGTATGCGAGGTGAATGTTACTTGATACTTTCCCGGCTCCAAACAAAATTGCACCCACGGCTGATGCACTGATAAATAATATGAAAAGCATGAGCAACATAAATAAAACCACTGTTAAATATTTTGATAATAAGATTTTCCAGCGATGAAATGGCTTGATTAAAAGAACTTTAATCGTTCCCCAACTAAATTCATTCGCTACAATTCCAGCTGCAATAATGATGACAAACAGCCCTGCAAAACTGATTAATTCCGCGGAATCATTAATAAATGTCCATACAGTGTTGGAAGCATCTGGGGGAAGGTCATGCTTAATCCGATAGTCATTGATGGCAATTTGTTTACTGGTATACTCTTTCATTGAAGGTGCCATCATAGGGATTTCTTCTATGTCCTTTTGAAGCTGTTGATTTTGTGCCGCCAACTTTTCTTTCCAATTTTCATTCACTGGCTTAGCGGTAGATTCTACATATTTCGTAATCCCACCTGCCCCAATCACTAGGAGGACAAGCAAGCCGATCATAATATACGTACCCATCTGTTTGAAAATTTTTATCCACTCATTTTGTATAAGATTAAGCATTAACCGCCACCTCATTTTTCGTGATTTCTAAAAATCTATCCTCTAATGATTTCGTAATTACTTTCATTTCGTATATCAGAATATGGTTTTCAACGAGAATTTTAATTACAGCTGGTGCTTCTTCCTTTTCTAGGTTTAGCTCTATCCCTTCCGCATGAACCGTTGCTTGGAATCCATTCTCTACAAGAATTTCTTTGGCTTTTTTACGGTTATTCACATGACAAAAATAGGTTTTCTTATCTGTTTCATCTTCATCACGGACATTTTGGACATTGATCAATTTACCTTTTTGGATAATGGCAATTCGATCACACATCATTTCCATTTCAGCAAGCAGGTGACTTGAAACGATAATTGCAAGGCCCTTTTCCCTTGCCAAACTGCGTAAATAATCGCGTATTTCTCTAATACCAGCTGGGTCCAATCCATTTGTTGGCTCATCTAAAATAAGTATTTTCGGGTCATGCAGGAGACTTTGCGCTATTCCTAATCTCTGTCTCATTCCTAGGGAATACGTCTTTACCTTGTCATGAATGCGATCCTTTAATCCAACGAGTTCAACAATCTCATCGATTTTTTCTTTCGTGACACCTTTTATTAATCGTGCAACTTGCTCCAGATTTTGATAACCAGTTAAGAATTTATATAACTCAGGATTTTCCACGATTGCACCTACGTGCTTAATTGCGTTCTCATAATCCTTCACAACATTTTTCCCGCAAATGGTAATTTCCCCTGATGTAATGCCAATCAGTCCAACGATCATCCTAATCGTAGTCGTTTTCCCTGCACCATTTGGACCTAAAAATCCAAATACCTCACCTTCAACTACTTCAAAACTTAAATCATCGATAATTTTCTTGCCGCGAATTGTTTTCGTTACATTCTTCAATTCCACAACTGTTTTCAAGATACTCCACGCTCCTCTTTTTCCATTGTAGATTTAAACCATTCCAGCACAGAACATCCTTCCTCTTCACGAAGCTGTTCCACATTTTCTTTCCCAATGATATGACCTTTGTAAATAGCAATCACCTCATCCATGATTGGTTCAATCTCATCAATTTCATGGGTGGCGATAATGACTGTTTGCTTTTCGAAATCGATATACGTAAGTAAGCTTCTCACAATCGAGTCTCTTACCATGGGATCGAGTCCTGAAAATGGCTCATCAAGTAAAATAACGGAAGCTTCACGAGCCAAAGTAAGCACAAGTTTTAATCTGCCCCGATTTCCTTTGGAAAGCTGTTTGATTTTTTTGTTCTCGGAAAGATTCATTTCTTTTAAAAGTTGATTGGCTTTTTCCAGATTGAAGTCTGGAAATTGAGACTCATAAAATGCGATCATTCTTCCTACAGAAAAAGAATCATAAAACATATCCAGTTCTGTTAAATAGGCAACCTTTCTGCTAATTCGTCTAGTAACTTCTTCACCCAATACAATCACACTGCCGCTATTCGGATACACGAGTCCAGTAATCATCTTCAGCGTCGTTGATTTCCCACTTCCATTTGGACCGAGCAATCCATAGATTTTTCCTGGCTGGAAATCAATCGTCACATTGTTCAATGCAAATTCCGAACCATATTTTTTCGTCACATTATTTAAGCGAATCGCCATGGTCATCACCTTCCCGCAAGTATTCTTCTAGTCCTGAAATCATTTGTTTTTGTGATAATCCCAACTCTTCCATGCTTTTTACAAACTGACCGATAATCTCTTTTTGCAGTGTCTGTTTCAATTCAATCACGATGCTTTCTCTTTCAATGACAAAGGTTCCCTGCCCGCGTTTCGTCTCCACTACTCCCATCCTTTCCATTTCTGTGTATGAGCGTTGAATGGTATTTGGATTGACCCCAGCTTGAATGGCCATTTCTCTTACAGAGGGTAATTTATCACCTGGCTTAAAATGTCCACGAACTATTTGTTGAAATACTTGGTCGGCGATTTGCATGTATATTGGTTTAGATGCTTCGAATTCCTTTGCCACCCACGTTACACCTCCACTTTTTTGTCGAGTAGTTTACTTGCGATGATGAATAAAATGAAGGATAGGATTGTATAAAATATGATAGGTAGAATCGGTACAGGAATTGGCTCATAGATGATCGTCCAACCTGTATCATTTTTATAAGTGAACCCCAAGGTTGTATTAACTGACGTAGTCAATTTAAACACTCGATCATGGATAAATCCGATTTTGATGAACAGCGTTTCCAATGTGTTATACACAATAATCACAAGAAGAACGGCTAACCACCTGAACTTTCTCAAGGAAGGGAATTTCCCCAAGGATTGATAGATAGTCCAAAGGAAAATGACCCAGATTGTTAAATAAAGTCCAACAGACAGTAATCCCACGTTTGTAAGTATTATTGCTTTCCAACTTATATTTTGATTGTTAAGTAACTTCATCATAATGCTTCCGCAAGAGATCCATAGTATTTGGGAGATAATTTGAAACATCAATGCTGTAGTAACTTTGGCTAGCAATAATTTCACACTGCTTTGCGGATTATACAGCCAAAGTTGAGTTCTTCCTTCAGTTTTCAATAAAGAGTGAACCATGAGCGGTAAAAAAAACAATTGTAGTGGCATGAACATAATAATCATAGGGCCAATCATGCTTGGTTCATCAACCCGATTTGCAAAAAATGCCCCTCCGGTCAAACCGACTAAGATAATAATTAAATAAGTAATGTACCAAAATCTTGAAATAAGCATCTCCTTTTTCAAAAGTCCGATAAATGATTTCACTAAGATAACCTCCGTTTGTATCAGTGTACTATTTAAATAATACACTAATACAAACTTGACCGTCAAGAAGAAATTTCCAATCAAAAAAACGTCATCTCATGATGACGTTTTATTAACGTTCGCGGAAATATTGATTGATTCCTTCATAAATCCCGAGTGCAGCATTTTTCTGATATCCAGGTGTACCAATCAGTTTTTCCTCGACTGGATTTGATATGAATCCTAATTCGACTAGTACTGCAGGCTGTTTATTTTCTCTCAGCACATGGTAATTACCAAATTTCGCGCTCAAATCTTTCATCTTCGTCTGGACGATTAAATTGGACTGAATAGATTTTGCAAGTAGGGTATCTTTACTAGAATAATAATAGGTTTCGATTCCGCTGACATTTGAGCTAGTTGAAGAATTGAAATGAATACTAATAAAAGCATCCGCTTTATTTTGTTGACTGACTAACACCCGTTGTGCTAGAGATATGTAGGTGTCATTTGATCTAGTATAGATTACCTTTGCACCTGCATTTGCTAGAAGATTACCTACCTCTATTACGGTTGATAAGGTCAAATTCTTTTCCCGGTATAGGGATCCAGATGCACCTGGGTCATTTCCACCGTGGCCTGGATCAAGGACGATCACTTTTCCTTTTAGAACTGAGTCAGATTTTGGAGTTTCGGACGTATTTGCTTTAGGATTTTTAGTAGTTAAATAGGCAAACGAAACCCAGCCTGTTCCTCCAGAAGCTAATCCAATCTTTGCCCAATCGCCCTCTTTTGCAATCATTTCAACTTTTGATCCATTTGACAACTTGCCAATAATCTTAGCTGATGTAGAAGCTTTCTGGCGGATATTCAGTGCAGACGCATTTACATAATAGGTACCTATAGTTTTAGCAGGTTCTGTGGTAACTTTTTTAGTCGGAGCCGGCGGAGGTGTAACAGTCACTTTTTTCTTAGAGACATAGGCGGAGCTTACCCAACCCGTCTTGTTTTTACTAGAGACATAGACTTGTAGCCAGTCACCATGTTTTCCTTTGACCGTTACAGCACTGCCTTGTTTAAGGGAGTCCATCACCACTGCCTTGTTATTGGGAGATTTCCGCAAGTTCAAACTTGTTGCATTCACATAGCCTGTCCATGTTACAGAAGTTAAATAAATTGATGAAACCCAACCATACTTTTTCCCATAAGATATTTTTGACCAGTCTTTCGTTTGTGACACAACGGTTACGATGTGATTTTTCTTTAATTTTCCCATAATAGAGGAAGATGTGCTTGCTTTAGAACGGACGTTTAGGACTGTAGCATTTACTTTTCCTTCAAATGTATACGCAGCGTCTACAGTCTGGCTTTCGTATGGAGCCAGAAGTGAGAATAATATTACAAGACAAAGAAGTTTTTTCAGTAATGATGAAGCTTTCACTCAGTTTCCACCCTTTTTGATATGAATTGTTGAGTCTAATCATTTCTTTAATTACGATGAAAGAGATTTAGAAGGATAAACCTTATCAACTTTTACACTTTTTATTTATATCGGACCACAATGTAAAAGCTTTAGAAACATTTGCCAATATCTCCAGGAAAAATGAAAAAGGCGGAAGCTTGAGTGCTCCCGCCTTTTCGTGTTATTTATTTTTAACTGTTACTTTCGATGCCTTACCTATATTTCCGGCTTTATCTTTTGCATAGACTTGCAGAATCGTTCCTGCTTTTTGCCTTTGTATTTTTACTGAAAAACTTCCATTCTTACTAGCCTTTCCAGATCCAATAACTTTTTTTCCAGCTTTCACATACACGGTAGAATATGATTCAGCTATTCCTGTAACAGAGGTTGATTTGCTTGTCACCTTTTTTACCTTCGGAAGGCCTGGAGGTGTTTTATCAATAACTGTTACTTTTCTTGCCGCACTTACATTTCCGGCCTTGTCAGTTGCCGTAACGTAAAGATCTGTCCCTGCTTTTTGAATAGATGTTAAAGTAACCGTGTACTTACCCGCTTTATCTGTAGTTGCTGTGTTCAATACTTTGTTGCCTGCTTTAACTGTTATTTTTGAGCCAGCTTCTGCTTTTCCCGTCACTTTTTTATCTTTATCACTTACCACTGATACAGTCGGCATACTAGGAGGCGTTTTATCCTTAACTGATAAAGTGACTGTCGGGCTCTGATTTCCCGCCTTGTCAACAGCGTAAACTGTTAATTTTGTCCCTGCCTTTTGTTTTTTGATTGGAACAGAAAATGTTTTTTTGCTTGCTACAGGAGCTGAACCAAGATTTGCAGAGCCCGCTTTCACAAAAACAGTTACACCTGATTCGGCTGTACCTTTAACGGCCGTATCCTTGTCACTCACAGCATTTACGACCGGTTTTTTTGGTAAGACTATATCGAAAAACGTATAAGTAATATCATTACCTTTCGAAGCAGGAATAGCGGCTACGTTGGTTCTCTTCACAACTGCTCCCCCGCCTTTTAGGTTTGCGGAAGAACCATTGAAGAGCCTTGGCTGTAGTGCATTAAAGCCGGCCTCACCTTTAAAACCATATAAACCTTTGCTCTGATTTAAAAGCAATGCCCCCCGGAAATTGGTCATGAGTTTCCCAAATGTCATCTTAGGATCAATATATTTCTTAGCGGCATTTTCAACCGCTCGATAATCATTATCCTTATCTGTTAATATTTCCTTGAAAATCTTGTTACCTTGACCCGCTTGAACTCTTACATATTGACCAAATAGATAGCTTAAGGAATAGTTTGATAGAACGTCACCATAGTCATCCCAATACAATAAGGAATGTCCGTTCGCAATAGAACGAGCCTCGTTATAATAATCAATTCGATCGGCCAAAATCTTTCCCGAGTATATTTGTTCTGCTGCCATCGACAATCCTTCATCGAGCCAAGTGTCCATTAGCTCGCCTTCCTCCACAAAATAATTCTGGTTAAAATTCACCATATGCTGAAACTCATGTGCTAGAGTTTCATATGCTTCACTTACATCTTTCGGTGAATCCAACCCCATTGATGGATAAGTATCGATATAAAAAATCTCGGACATATTTGAATACGGGGTATCAAAGAGATCTCGTGCCCAGAAATAACCAGCGATATATCCGCCGGTGCCTGAAAATCCATCCCGAATGTCAAAGCAAAGAATATTAATTTTCCCATCACCATCAACATCTGATTCATTCGCAAAATTTCCCGTTACTACTGGATAAACTTTTTGGTCAAACTCTTTCCCAAATTTTTGTGCATCGGCTTTTGTAATTTGATTGTTGTGTACCCACACATTTGTTTTTGAACCTGTATAGAGCAACGTTGGGTTAATTTGATAATCACGATCAGTCGTAAAATCAGTGACCCAAAATAATTTATTATCGCCTACCTTGTATGAGGTCTTTTTTGACAAGTTCTTTTTTTGTATTTTCTTTGCCGCATTTTTCTTTACATCAAACGGTTTATTGACATCAAGCTTATAAGCACCTACATCCAACTTCTTATTAAGGGAATAGTGATCATTATTAATCTTAAAGGCGCCGGTATTCTGAGTCTTGCCTGCGATCACTGACTCGTTGCTAATTAAAGCATACTTATTTCCGGCGGGAGGAGAGTAAAAAGGGTTTTTTACTTTGAATAGGGTCACGTCTGAATAGACATCATCATCTATGGTTTTGGAAATACCTATCCTTAAGTAAAGATAAGGCTGATCATTAAATGTGGCCTTTGGAATAAACGAATCAAGCCAAGCACTACTGTATCCTTTGGTATTATAATCAACATATCCCGCAAATTCCGTAGAGCCACGATTTTCCTTAAAAAATTCTATTGTAACTATGGGCTCCTTCTTTACAGAGTCGGATCCATATACGATTCTTAGTTGCATTTTATCATTTGTATATTTTGTAACTCTATCAAAAGTGATATCATGAGGCGCCCCATATGTATCTGTTAACCGTGCAACAAACTCACCATCCTTTTTTAAAGGATAATCAGCAGGATTTTTGTAATCCTCTTTTTCTCCCTTAACTTGCTTCTTCGGCACTGAATCTTTTTTCAAACTCGAGGAAATCCCATCCATCTTCGCGTTTGTTTCGGCATGTACAAGTGCAGGTAAAATCAAAAGCATGGCAAGAACAATACTTATTACTTTCCTAAAATGCCCCATCTTATCTCCCCTTTACTTTTATCCTATCTATAAAATAATTATAAAGGGTTGATTCTGATAACTCTCTTTGTTTCGAAACCTATTTTCTTGCAAATCAGGACTTTAGCCACCATGAAAAATGTCTATTATCACGAAATCACTCGGATAGTGACAGTTAATGCCTTAAGGGGAAAATACGAGCCTCTCAAGGGAAAATGCAAGCCACTCACGTGAAAATGCGAGCCACTCAGAGAAAATGCGAGCCACTCAGGGAAAATGCGAGCCACTCACGTGAAAATACGAGCCACTCAGGGAAAATGCGGGCCTCTCAGGAGAAAATGCGAGCCACTCACGTGAAAATGCGAGCCACTCAAGGGAAAATGCGAGCCATTCAGGGAAAATGCGGGCCTCTCAGGAGATAATGCGAGCCATTTAAATTTTATTGATTAGTTATTTTAAAAAACACCCTTCCACTGCACAGTTAGGGGCGTTTTTAATTTAACATTTATCTTGATACAAACTTATTTCCCTTCACCCAGAATCTCCATGGATAATCACGTGCTTCTCCGGAGCCAGCAATCCCAATTCTGGGTCCTTGAGCAATTTCCTCTGGTTTAAACCCAGATGCTATGTAAAGAGGAGATTCAAAAAAAGCTCGGCCATAGTCTTTCATTGTAATCCCCATTGCTTTCGTCAATTTGCCTGGTCCGTTCGTTAAGTTTTTTAATTGATCGACGGGTCTTCTGTGCTGCATGAGGTCTAGGCCGGTATAAGGTTCGATGGCTCTGATCAACACTGCTTCTGGTTCATCTATGCCTGCACTTACCACATTGACGAGACAATGGGTATGCATAACGTATGTGTATACAAGTCCGGCTTTTCCGAACATGATTTCTGTTCGCTTTGTTCTTCTGTTGCCAAAGCTATGAGCAGCGCGGTCATGAGGTCCCATATATGCTTCGGTTTCAACAATAAACCCTGAAGTGGTTCCTTCTTCGGTTTCCTTAATAAGAAGGCATCCTAGCAAGGCATGAGCTAATTCGAGTGTTGGCTTTTGGAAAAATTCCTCATCAAGAGGTTCCATACGAATGTTGTCGGACATGTCGAATCTCTCTCCTTTAAACCTTTTTCCTTTTTTCAAGCTTACCTAAGGAACTTCTTATTATCAGCTATTATGCTTAATAATCTTTTTTCAGAAAAATCCTTGACTTTTTTCCTTTTAATGTCTACTATATAAAAACAAATGTATTTAACAGAAAGACATAAGAGGTGAGGACAAAATGAAAAACTATGTATCTATCGGCCTATTGGGGCTGGGAACGGTTGGATCTGGAGTTGTTCAGCTAATCAATAATCATCAAGAGGAGCTTGTCCATCAAGTAGGTTGTGAAGTACGAGTGAAAAGTGTTCTTGTACGAGATGCAGAAAAAGAGCGCGACATTCAAATTGGGCATACTTTCCTCACCACTAATTCGGACGAAGTTTTGCAAGATCCTGAGATTGATATTGTGATTGAAGTAATGGGGGGCGTTGAAGAAGCCCGTGAACATATCATTCAAGCATTGGAAGCAAAAAAGCATGTTGTAACAGCAAATAAAGATTTAATTGCCCTTTATGGTCCTGAACTGCAAAAGAAAGCTACTGAAAATCAATGTGATTTATTTTATGAAGCAAGTGTTGCCGGTGGTATTCCTATTTTAAGAGGGTTATCAGATGGCTTGGTATCCGATCGAATCCAGAAATTGATGGGGATTGTCAATGGAACAACGAATTATATTTTAACTAAAATGGATGAAGATGGACTATCTTATGAAACAGCGTTAAAAGAAGCGCAAGACCTTGGCTTTGCTGAAGCAGATCCCACTTCTGATGTTGAAGGATTAGATGCTGCGAGAAAAATGGCCATTTTAGCCCGGCTCGCATTTTTCACAAATGTTGAACTCAATGATGTCGAGGTTTCGGGAATCAGTAATGTATCTGTCGAAGATTTAAATTACGGCAATAAGCTTGGACTTACAATGAAACTAATTGGGCTTGCCCATATCGATAATCAACAATTGGAAGTGAGTGTCCAGCCTACTTTCTTATCAAAAAGCCATCCACTTGCATCAGTAAAAAATGAGTATAACGCCATTTATGTGAATGGTGAAGCTGTTGGGGAAACAATGTTTTACGGTCCAGGGGCAGGAAGTCTGCCAACTGCAACAGCAGTCATGTCCGATGTTGTAGCAGTCATGAAAAATATGAGACTAGGTGTCAATGGGAAAAGTGTGGTTGCACCAAGATTTGAAAGTGTTCTAAAATCATCGGATCAGCGCTTTGGCAAATACTACTTCCGCCTTCATTTGCAAGATGAAGTTGGTGCTTTTTCGAAAATCACGACTTTGTTCAATGAATTGGGAATTAGTTTCGAAAAAATCTTGCAGACACCAATCAGCAAGGATGAGTTAGCTGAAATTATCATTGTTACTCACACTGTCTCATTGGATAGTTTCCAAAAAGCATTGATGAAATTAAGAGATTTATCAGTTGTAAAAGAGGTTGTCAGCTATTATCGTGTTGAAGGAGATGGAAAGAAATGAACTGGCCGGGATTAATTGCAAAATACAAAGAATACTTACCAGTAACAGAAGATACACCGGCATTAACGCTGCAAGAAGGAAATACACCATTAGTCCATCTCTCCAATTTATCTAAGAAGCTTGGAATTGAACTATATGCGAAAATAGAAGGGGCCAATCCGACGGGATCTTTTAAAGACCGAGGAATGGTGATGGCGGTAGCGAAAGCAGTTGAAGCAGGAAGCACATCGATCATTTGTGCTTCAACTGGAAATACTTCAGCGGCAGCTGCTGCTTATGCGGCAAAAGCTGGAATTAGAGCGATCATCGTCATTCCGAACGGGAAAGTTGCACTTGGGAAACTTGCTCAGGCAAAAATGTATGGTGCTGAAATTGTGGAAATAGAAGGAAATTTCGATGAAGCTTTAAAAATGGTCCGATCAGTCAGCGAAACATCACCGGTTACACTCGTTAATTCGGTAAATCCATATCGGCTTGAAGGCCAAAAAACAGCCGCCTTTGAAATTTGCGACCAGCTTGGCAGCGCACCCGATATTTTAGCAATTCCTGTCGGTAATGCGGGAAATATTAGTGCCTATTGGAAAGGTTTCAAAGAGTATAATGATGTTCGACTTACTGGCCTTCCAAGAATGTTTGGTTTCGAAGCGGAAGGCGCAGCCGCAATCGTCCAGGATCAAGTGATTGATCAGCCAGAAACAGTCGCAACCGCAATTAGAATTGGGAATCCTGCGAGCTGGAATTTAGCCGTTGCCGCCCGCGATGAGTCTGATGGAAAAATTTCATCGATTTCCGATCCTGAAATTCTAGAAGCCTTTAAACTATTAGCAAGCACTGAGGGAGTGTTTGCGGAACCCGCCTCCTGTGCATCTATTGCAGGTGTACTAAAGCAAGTTAAAAATGGGAGCATTCCTGCTGGCAGCAAAGTCGTGGCAATCTTGACAGGTAACGGGTTGAAGGATCCCGAAACAGCGATGTCTCAAATGGAAATCGATCCTGTTGTGTTACCAAACGACGAACAAACGGTGCTAGAGTACATAGAAGGCGTGGTAAAAGCATGATGGTTACGCCCCTTACCATCACCGTTCCGGCCAGCACTGCCAATATTGGACCGGGCTTTGACTCAGCTGGGATGGCGTTGAGCCGTTATTTAACTCTTCATGTAAAAGAACATAGCCAGTGGATTTTTGAACATCGTTCTATTCATTTACCTGAAGCACCTGCTGCCTGTGAACATCTCATTTACCAAATAGCCGAGCGAACAGCAAAACAGTACGGGGCGGTCCTTCCTTCCTGTAAAGTGGTCGTAGAAAGCGAGATCCCATTAACGCGTGGACTTGGGAGCAGTGCATCGGCAGTAATTGCAGGCATTGAACTTGCTAACCAACTTTGCAGTCTTTCCTTATCGCAATCAGAAAAGCTGGATTGTGCATCAGACTTTGAAGGCCACCCTGATAATGTTGCCGCTGCGCTTCTAGGCGGACTCGTTATATCTGCACCATCTTCAGAAGGTAAAATTGAGTTTTTTCAAAAAAAGGATGACAATCTTGAAATTATCGTCTATATTCCGAATTTCGAGTTGAAAACGGAAGCTGCTCGAAAAGTTCTTCCTGATGTTTATTCTCGAAATGATGCTGCAGTAGCAAGTGCCATTGGCAACGTAATGTTTGCAGCACTCATTGCAGGTGATTATGAACTTGCTGGAAGAATGATGGAGCGTGACTTATTTCATGAACCACATCGAGCTTCCCTCATACCCAATTACGTAAACATTCGTCGTGAAGCCCGGAACTTTGGGGCATACGGAACTGTCATCAGTGGTGCAGGTCCTACGATGATGTCGCTTGTACCTAAAGGGAATGGTGAAAAAATTGCAGCCCTGCTTCAGGAGCAGCTGCCAGATTATGAAGTAGAAGTTTTGGCAATGGATCTCCATGGGTTACGCGTTGAATCAATTGTTCAATTATAGTACTTATTTTAAACAGCGCATTTTATAAAAATTAGAATGCGTTTTTTTAAAGGGGATATTTTCAGACGCCATTTTTGCAATCTTCTATCTCATGAAAGATAATAGCTTTGAAGGAGGCGATTTTTATGAACAATTTTACTTTTTGGAATCCAACGAAGTTAATCTTCGGAAAAGATCAACTACAGCAATTGAAAACTGAAGTGCCACAATATGGGAAGAAAGTTCTTCTTGTATACGGTGGCGGCAGCATTAAAAGAAATCGGTTATATAATCAAGTCATTGAACTTTTACAAGAGATGGATACTGAAATATTTGAACTCTCAGGTGTGGAACCGAACCCGCGACTTTCCACTGTCAGAAAAGGCGTGGACATTTGCAAAAGTGAAGGAATTGAATTTATTCTCGCTGTTGGCGGGGGAAGTGTGATCGACTGTACAAAGGCGATTGCCGCTGGTGCAAAATACGATGGTGACCCATGGGATTTAGTTATTAAGAAAGCAGAGGCAAGCGAAGCTCTCCCATTTGGAACAGTTCTTACCCTTGCAGCAACTGGGTCTGAAATGAACGCCGGATCTGTCATAACAAATTGGGAAACACAAGAAAAACATGGTTGGGGCAGTCCAGCTGTTTTTCCGAAATTCTCTATTTTAGATCCAGTGAATACTTTTACCGTACCGAAAGATCAAACAGTTTACGGGATCGTCGACATCATGTCTCATGTTTTTGAACATTATTTTCATCAAGAGGGAAATACACTACTTCAAGACCGTATGTGTGAATCGCTGCTGATTACAGTCATGGAAACGGCTCCTAAACTATTGAATGATCTAGAAAGTTACGAACATCGGGAAACGATTTTATACAGTGGAACAATGGCCTTAAACGGGATGTTGAGTATGGGTTATAGTGGCGATTGGGCTACACATAATATCGAACATGCCGTTTCTGCCGTTTATGATATTCCTCATGGCGGAGGACTGGCCATTTTATTTCCGAACTGGATGAAGCATAATTTGCATGTAAATCCTTCTCGCTTTAAACAACTGGCCGTTCGTGTGTTTGGAGTAAATCCCGAAGGTAAGACAGATGAAGAAGCTGCTCTTGAAGGAATTGGTAAACTACGTGAATTCTGGAATAGCATCGGTGCACCATCTCGTCTTGCTGACTACGAGATTGATAACAGCAAGCTCGATGTCATGGCTGATAAAGCAATGGTATTTGGCGAGTTCGGAAATTTTAAAAAGTTAAATCATGAAGATGTTTTAGCCATATATCAGGCATCATTATAGACGACAGGATCGACCCAACCCGAGAGTAAGTTCTCGGGTTTTTTTTATGGTAAAAAACTATGTCCAAGGAAGCGTTAGCCATATTTCTTTATTTTTTATAGTCATAATCTGAACGATTGTCCGAAGCAATTTGATGATGAATTGAATGTAATATATAGAGACTGCGAAAAAACAAAAGGAGTTTATTCCATGACATTAATAGGAATGTTACATCATCGTAAAGACCCGAAAACTGTCATAAAATCTTATGCTTATGCAGTAGTGGCTAAAGCGGAAGGAGCAAATTTTATTTATTTTACACCTGGGGGGGTGAATTTTGTAAATAGTACGATCAGAGGAAAGTTGTATGAAAACGGTAATTGGATTGAGCGAATTATGCCTTTTCCGGATGTCATTTATAATGCTGGAAGCCCCGAAAAACTAGCCAAGTCAAAGGAAATAATCAAAAAGCTAAAAGAAAAAATTCCATTTACCACGAATTCAATTGGAAATAAATGGAGTGTCCATGAACGATTAAAAGAAGCAAAAGAATTCTCAAACTATCTAATCCCAACTGAAGTTGTTAAAGATACTGAAGGTTTATTCAAATTTATTACCGCATTTAAAAAAATTGTATTTAAACCTATTGACGGAAGAAAAGGTCAGGGTATCTTTTTTATTTCCAAAAAAGGTGATGTCTTTCACGTAGTGAAGGACTCAGATAGCCAACATTATTCTAAGCAGCGATTAAGCGCTTTAATCTCGGAGAAAATTTCGAGCGAAACACATATCATTCAACCCTATATTCAATCACTTACAAAATCTGGGCAAGTATTTGACTTTAGACTACATGTACAAAAAAATGGTGAAGGTAAATGGGTGATCACAACAATCTACCCACGAATCGCCCCGATGGGATCGATTATTGCAAATATTAATAATGGTGGTTACACCAATTATTTAGATCCATTTTTAGAGCAAGAATTTAAAGAAAATGCATTTAATATTAAACGAACTCTCGAACATTTTTCCTTATCATTAGCCAATCATTTGGATGAGCTACAAATGATTCAATACGGTGAGGTCATTGATGAAATTGGAATTGATATAGGGTTAGACCAGAATCATAAAATATGGATATATGAAGTTAATTGGCGTCCAGGTTGCCCCCCCGCTTTTTATTTAGAGTTAGATGTTGTCATCCATACTATTCAATATGCTATGTATCTAGCCAAACATCAAAATACAATAAAAGCTAAAATAAATGCATTAAAGAAAAAATCAATCGAAGAAAAACAAGATATACCTATTATCGCGATAACGGGTAGTGCTGGTAAAACTACATCTAAAGCGTTCCTTGCTTCAATCTTATCGAAGAAGTGGAATATTTTCGAATCCAAGGATTATTGGAATACAACAGAGCATACAAAAAAACACGCTGCAGAAATCAATGAATCCCATCAAGCAATTGTATTAGAGTATGGCATGGCCTACCCTGGTGTCATTACTGAACATTGCCGAATAATTAAGCCTAATATTAGTATTGTAACAAACGTGGGTCTTGCACATGTAGGAAATTTTAATGACGATATTAAAGGAGTAGCCCATGCGAAATCGGAATTGATCCATGGTATGGATCAAAAAGGTGTTCTATTTATAAATAAGGATGATCCAAATTCTAAATATTTAGAGACCAAAAAATTCAAAGGAAAGATTATCACCACCGGAATAAAATCCACCGCTGATTACAGGGCCTATCAAATTAAATATGCAGAAAATGGAATGAATTTTAAGATGAAACTCCGAGGTGAAGAAATAACGCTTTTCATCCCTATTCTTGGAGAACATCATGTATATAATGCCTTAAATGCAATTGCAGTGGCAGATTATTTAGGATTTACTGCAATGGAAATTAAAGCGGGACTTCTCTTTAGAAAACCACCTAGAAGAATGACAATTTATAATTGCCGTGACAATATTACGGTTATCGATGATACTGTCCATTCCCATCCTCAAGGAGTAAGAGCAGCCATTGATGTCCTTACTAACATTGGTAAGCGTCGAAACATTGCCATTATCGGTCAAATGAGGGAGTTAGGAGGGCTGAGAGAAGAAGAGTATCGCAAGGTTGGCGAATACGTTATTAATAAAAAAGTTGACATTCTAATCACTTATGGTTTTCGAACAAATGAAATTGGCAGCCAAGCAAAGACTAAAGGTTTTTCTCCCGAAAATGTTTACCATTTCACGAACCGTGATGAATTACATGAGTTGTTATTAAAGTTGGTGAAAAAAGGTGACACACTCTTAGTTAAGGGAGCGAGTAAAACTAATATGTTTGATACCGTGAAATTTTTAGATCAAACCTTTAATTAGGTAAGAAAAGCGAAAGGGCCCGTTTAGCGACGTACAAACTTTTAAGGATTCTGACGAGATAAAGGAAACACGGTAAGCCTGTAAGGCGAACCGATGTTGACTTATCGTAGGAAGAATCCTGAAGTTTGCTAGGCGCTGGGCGCTGGAGCTAGACAAAGAAAAGCAAGAATATCCTATGAAAAAGGACACCGGCTCCTGAAGTGACCCCGAAAAGTTAGACACGGTTATTTCATCAGGCAGCTTGCTCAAAATGAGTTCGGTATTGTACCGGACTCATTTTTAATTTTGCCTTCATCCGTTTCGTATTATAGTATTCTATATATTTTTCTAATTCTTGTTGAAAATGTTCTACACTCTTAAATTCACCATAGTAAATGAATTCTGACTTTAGTATTCCGAAGAAGTTCTCCATCACAGAGTTGTCGTAACAGTTTCCTTTACGAGACATACTTTGTTTAATCCCTCTTGCTTGAAGCGCATGGCGATATTGTTTCATTTGATAGTGCCAGCCTTGATCTGAATGCATCAGTAGTGAGTTCTCTTCAGGTAGGCGTTCTAATGCCTTCTCTAACATTTCCGAAACCAATGAATACGTTGGTCGCGGGCCAATGGTATACGTAATAATCTCGCGATTAAATAAATCTAATACAGGCGATAAATACAGCTTTTCTCCAAATAATTTAAATTCCGTAATATCTGTTACCCATTTTTCGTTAGGGGCGTCCGCTGTAAATTGGCGGTCTAAATGATTAGGCGCAATTTTACCGACAGTGCCTTTATAAGATTTATATTTTTTCATACGTACAAGGCATTTCAAACCTAACTCTTTCATGATACGTTGAACCTTCTTATGATTTACTTTTTTTCCACGATTCGCTAGCTCATCACGAATACGACGGTAACCGTAACGACCTTCGTGTTCTTCATAAATCGCTTTGATTTCTACTTTTAAATCGGCATCTGGATCAGGCTGATTCATTCGTTTCACTAAGTCATAATACGTACTACGTGGAATGCCAGCGAGCTTTACAAGTGCTTTCACCGAATATTTATGCCTTAACTCAAAGACTATTTGCGCTTTGTCTTGTTTGGTGATTTTTCCTTGTTTTGAACTAAGGCATTCAACTTTTTTAAATACTCGTTTTCCATTTCAAGCTGTTTAATGCGCGCTTCTAAAGCTTCAACTGAACCTTCAGCTAATGCTTGTTTTGGTTGTTTATTTGACTCCTTATTCATGGATGGACGCCCCTTTTTCTTTGTCTGAAGGGCATCAATTCCTTGTTTTTCGAGTTGATTCTTCCAAACAAGAATACTAGAAGGTGCAGGAATATTAAATATAGCTGCTGTTTCGGTTAAGGATGCGCCATTTTCAGTCATAAAGTTTAGTACATCCAGTTTAAACTGTTGTGTATAACTTGTACATTGTTTATTAAAAGCTTCTACCCCATTATGTTCAAATTGCTTTGCCCATTTATAGATGTGTCTAAAATTTATCCCCAGAGATTTTCCGACTTCTCTGTAACTCTCATTCCCATTTAAATAACGAGCAACAGCTTGTAATTTTTCTTCCGCAGTAAATTTAGCCATAAAAATACACCCCAATTGTTAGAGTATGTGTCTAACAATTGGGGTGCAGTTCATCCATTCCAGTGTCCTTTTTGTAACTTTTCTAGCTCCAACGCCTAGCCTCTCGAGGCCCGCACGGAAGCGGGTCCATCGGCGTTACCGCAGGACGCGGCGCTCTTAGCCGATGTTCCTATAAAAGCCCTGATGCATTAAAAGTCAAGACCGGACTTTTATTGCATCAGAACATTTGCTTGTCGAGGCTGGTCAAGGCGCTTGCGCTTTTCTATTGTCTAGCTACAGCGCCTAGCCCCTCGAGTCAAATAACCTGATGCATTAAAAGTCAAGACCGGACTTTTATTGCATCAGAACATTTGCTTGTCGGGGCTGGTCAAGGCGCTTACGTTTTTCTATTGTCTAGCTACAGCGCCTAGCCCCTCGAGTCAAATAACCTGATGCATTAAAAGTCAAGACCGGACTTTTATTGCATCAGAACATTTGCTTGTCGGGGCTGTTCAAGGCGCTTACGCTTTTCTTGTTTATTCACTTTCTTCCTCAGATAAATGGAACTCGATCTCTTTTGCTGCATTTTTTGCTAACTTTTTAGCTTCTTCCATGCTTTCCCCACGAGCAATGACATAAGCATATCTATGCCCCATAGATAATGGTGGATTTAATATCGTACCTTTTTTTGGTTTCACATAAACATGAACTACTCCAGTGGATCTTCCTGCCCTTCCCTTCCCAGTAACTTTTTCTAATATACCTTTTTTCGAAACAATTACATACTGGGTAAATACGTAATTAGAATACTTCGGAACTACCGAAGGACTTTCCCCTAAATATAATTTAAGGGTCTCTTCAACTAAACTAAAGCCAAATGCTGCTTCAAGCATTTTATTCATAGCTCCTCCTGAAATTCTCGGATTAATTTCAATGAGTTTCCAACCATCTGCGGTACGTCGTAACTCAAGATGGAGAACACCGGATTTAATTCCAAGTTTGGTAATGATGGATTGCAGGACTTTTTCAATTCCTACCCTAATATCTTTAGGAACCTTAGCAATCACACCATACCCTGTAATAATAAACCTTTGTCCCTTGGTAATTTCTTGTTCAATAATTCCAGCGATCATTTTTTTTCCGTTGTATACGAGAGCCTCTACTAAATATTGTTTCCCTGCAACATATTCTTCAATAATCAGTGCCTCATCGGGATACTTTCCTCGTAAATTGGAGATTTGTTTTTCCAATTCGTCTTTATCATCTGCAATGAGTACATCTTTGGAACCAGTCGAATTCGATACTTTTACGATAACAGGATAGCCTAGCATTTTGTGTATAGATTTTAAAGAGTACTCATCACCTGATTTAATAATAAAAAATTTAGGAGTATAAGATTGATCCTTAAGATAATCCCTCGTTTCCTCCTTATTTTCCATAATATGAACCGCTTTATCCGAAGTATTATTTGCGCAAAATTCATCACACAGAATTGTAGCAAGATGAACATTGGAATCTATTAAACTGATAATGGTTTTAATTTCTAAGCCCTTTAACCTTAATTGAATAATTTCCTTTTTAATTTCAGAAAAATTATAAGTATCGATAAAAATCATTTCATGAACATCAGTATACTCTTTCCTTTGTTTCAATTGCTTTTCGTTATTTGTGAATACAACCGTAAAATAACCTAGTTTCTCAGCTGCTTTGATTGCTTCCCTACTTGATCCGGATTTATAAGTACCAATAAAGATAATCGTTTTCAAACTTCCCACTCCCCATATATCCATCGATTAAAACAACCTTCTATATACTTATGAATTTAATTTCTTTTTGCATGGATACGTATCATGCAAGGGAGGTAATTAAATAGGAACTTACGTGGGTGAACAGTACAAGCAAATATATTAAGGAGACATATTATATTTTAGAGAAAGGAGTGTAACCTCACCTATGAAACCCCTCACTGTTAGTTATATACGAAACATTTTTGGTGGCGAATTAATTCAGGGGTCCGATGATGAAGTTGTTAGTCATGGTGCATACCGGCTTAAACAAGTAAAGAGTCAAAATACAATTCTTTTTTTAAAGGAAAAGATTGTAAACTGGGATCACTTAAAAGCCTTTTTCCCTTTAGTACTTGTTACACATAATGTGATTAAGCATTATGAACAAATAAATAATTTGACAGTCATAAAAGTACAAAATATCGATGAAGCATACTGGAAATTTGTGCATCACTACCGTAGCTTATTTCAAATTCCTGTAATTGCCGTAACAGGAACAGCCGGAAAGTCAACAACAAAAGAAATGATAAAACATATCCTCTCAGGAAATAAAACAGTTACAGCTACAACTATCACGAATAATTCACGAACTGCCCACTTACACTACCTTCTAAGCATAGACGACCATACTGAAGCAGCTGTTTTTGAAACCGCGGTCGGCGCACCTGGAGATATTTTAAACGCCGGTGAATACTTTAAACCTTCAATAGGGATTATTACGAATATCGGAGCCCACCACTTAAATTATTGTAAAACGCTCGAGGCCTATATAAGTGCTAAGGGTGAAATGGCAAAAATACTAGATCAATCTGGTGTACTTATATTAAATTCCGAGGATGAAAATAGTAAAAAGATAGATTTAATAAATTTTCAAGGTCGGATTATTAAAGTTGGAAAAGATTCATCTTGTCATTTTAAAGCGAGGAATATTCAATACGATAATGACGGAATGCAATTCAATGTCAAATTCAAGAAAAAAAAGTACCCCATTTTCGTACCGGGCTTTGGAGAACACCAAGTTTATAATGCACTTGCTGCTATTGCAGCTGTGCATGAAATAGGAGTTACAATACCTGAAGCCGCTAATCGCTTGAAAACATTTAAAAAGTTTAATAAGCAGCTTCAAGTATTTGAAGGATTAAATGGCTCCACTGTTCTGGATGATACATGGAGCATTACAACTACTTCGTTAGAAGCGGCACTTCAAGTGTTAAATGATGTTGGAAAAACTAAAAAAAGAGTGGCAATATTAGGTACCATAACTGATTTAGGCTCTTGGGGAAATATTATTCATGAACAAGCGGGAGAAATAATCAATCGGCTAGGTGTAGATGTTCTTATTACAATTGGTATGCATGCACAAATAATGGCTGATCATGCAGTAAAATGTGGTTTGAATGCAGAGGTCTATACGTTTAACAATAATATCCTCGTTTATGATTTATTAAAAAAAATAGTCGATAAGAATACAATTATACTGATTAAAGGCGATATGTATAGCGAACCAATTATAGAATTGGCCGCTAAAATCCGAAAAAAAGAATAAACCAAATGAATAATGGGGTGTATTTCTTGAGCAATCCACTAGGAAAATGGAAACAAAAGTTGCTTTTGCAGCAAAATCCCTTAACTGCTAAAAGTATTCCACAAACGAGCATATATAGTCTTGCAAACCTATTAGATTTTATAAATCGTTATGAATATATTTTTGTTAAACATGATACATCTGGACAAGGAAGAGGAATTTTTAAAGTTTATAAGAGAAATGAACTTTATTGTTTTAACGGTTTTTCTATCCAAGGCGATCAAATCAATAAATGCGTTCCAGCAATTAAGGATTTTCACAAAGTTTTACACCCTTTTGAGAAGTTTGGAAAATTAGGTAACTATATTATTCAGGAGGGTGTCAAGAGTTTGGCACTGAATGGACTTCCCATAAGCATACGCGTTCACGTTCAAAATCTAAAAGGAAAATGGGTTATTGGTGGAATGTACGGAAAGATTGGAACTGCAGCAACAATAGAGAATGGCATTGTCAACGCACATCGAGGCGCTCAAGTAGTATCTATTGATGATTTACTATCAGTACATCTGAAAATGGGAGAATCTGATAAAAAAGATGCCATTGATAGTTTAAAGAAAATCTCTATTACAGCAGCTAAAGTGATCGCAACACATTTCCCTTGCAGAGAATATGGCATAGATTTTGGTTTAGAACCCAAAGGTAAACCCGTGTTATTAGAAGTGAATTCAACTCCAGGTATTTCCGGATTTGCCCATATTGAAAATAAAGTCATTTGGAAACGAATTGTGAAGAACCGGAAAATTCAAAATGAAATTGATTCCTAAGTAAGTAATAAAGCATTCATGTTCCAATATGATGTAGTAGCTTTTCATATAAGGAAAGGAGGATTTCCTTGAAACCTTTACTAGTGAAGGATATTAGGAAATTACTGCAAGGAGAATTAATAACTGGATCAGAACTTTGGAAAGTAAGAGATGCCATTTATTATAACCGGCATGATCTGACCAATCGACATACACTGATGTTTGTCAGTAGAAATGATAGTGTTAACTGGAACGAAATTAATAATAAAGGACCTTCCCTTGTGATCTCAGATATGCCAGCTTCTGAATTTAAAAAAGCTTTGCCAAATACGACTGTCATAAAAGTGGCTAGTCTCGTGCAATCGTACTGGAAATTTATTGATTATTATCGCGGGCTTTTTCAAATACCTGTCGTTACAATAACAGGAACATGTGGTAAAACAACAACGAAAGATATGATCAAACATATTTTAAGTAAGGATCGAAATGTTCAAGCTTCCATAAGCAGCAAGAATGAACCACGAAGGTCATTTCCTTATTTGATGGGGATCGATGAAAGAACAGATGCGGCCGTTTTTGAGCACGGGCTCGGTAATACGGGTAATATAAAGCATCAGTGTATGATTTATCAGCCGACGATTGGCATCATTACAAATATCGGTGTCCACCATTTAGATGGTTGTAAAAACCTTGAAGGATATATAAAAGCTAAATCAGAAATTGTCGGTGGGATAAGGGAAGGCGGAACCCTCATTTTAAATGCAGATGATGAAAATACGAAAAATGTTCCTTTACAATCCTTTAAAGGAAAGATTATCTATTTTGGAATCGGTATGAGGGCAGATTTTAGAGCCTCCAAAATAAAGTTTTCACATCGTGGAATGAAATTTCAATTTCATGTTTCAAGCAAAACATACGAAGCTTTTATCCCTGGATATGGTGAACACCAAGTATATAACGCACTTGCTGCGCTAGCAGCTGTACATGAAATGGGAATGGATATCAAGGAAGCAATCTCCCGCCTTCGAACCTATAAAAATATGACTAGGCACTTAGAATTTTCTAGTGGTATAGGTGGAAGTACAATTATAGATGATACTTGGACGAATAATCCTACATCTGTGGAGGCTGCTTTAAAGGTACTTGATTCAATTGGGAAGGGTAAAAATGTCATTCTTGTATTAGGTGATATTAATAGATTGGGAAATTTTGAAAAAAAGTATCATTGTGAAATTGGAAGTTTGGTTGCGAGGAGAAACATTCACACCCTCATTACGATTGGTGCTAAGGCCGAAGATATAGCAAAACAAGCAATTAAGGATGGATCAAGGGCAAATGTCTATATGTTTAAAGACGTCAATGGAATCAATGATATTTTAGACCCTCATCTTGACGATAAAGCAATTTTACTTATTAAAGGTCCTATGTCAAGCCGATCTATGATTGATTTTGCAAATAGTTTAAAAGAAAAGCAATCGTTACGATAATGTAACGATTGCTTGTTTTTTTAAAGGACACGTCTTGCTGTCACGTAGTTGTTCTTAGCCCAAACTGAATTAATGCTTTGTTTTACAACAGGGCCAGTCGTTGATAATGAAATAAATTCATTTCCTCCAAGATAAATCCCTGTCTGAGTTATTTTAGACCCTTTATTATCTGTCGAGAAGAAAATAATGTCGCCCTTTTGCAAATTAGATTTTAGAACCGCCTTGCCTACCTGTGCTTGTTGGCTTGCTAGTTTATATTTTAGATCAATGCCGTGATTTTTATAAACATAGTAAGTAAAGCCGGCACCGGTAAATGTTAAAGATTTCTCATCGTATACATATCCAAATTTCGCTTTACCGATAAGGCTAGAAGCAAATTTTACAACTTTATCTGCAGGCAATGCACTTGGTGCCTGCGGTTTTACAGCAGGTTTTACAGTAGGCTGTTCAACTGTTGGAGCAGCTTTTTCTGTAAACACACGTTTGGCTGTTATATAATGCTGTTTATAATAGTCAACAAAGAGCACCCTAGTAGTAATTCCATTTGAATTAGGAATAATTAATCTGTGGTCACCTGCGTAAATCGCTACTAATGTTGGTGTCTTTGATCCTATCACACTATTAAAAAAGATCAAATCACCTTTTTTAAGGTTAGCACGTGATACCGTTGTACCGAGATTCATTTGGTCTTTTATGTTTGTTGCTCCTAAATTGACACCATTTGATTTATAAACATGGTTAACGAAACCTGCACCCGTAAATTTCATTGCTTTTTCATCGTTAACACTGCCCATTGTTACTTTATTCATTAAATTATATGAAGTTCCGACAATATTATCCCCTTTTGTCGCAGGATTAGATGGAAGTAGGCTTGGCAATACTCTACGTGCTGTAATGTAAGAGTCCTTATAATATGGCTTGCTATTTAAATCCGTTATTACAATATTTTGTTTTGGATCTGCCATCTGAATTACTTTATTATCGCCAATATACATCGCAACATGATTTGGAATATTTCCTCCTCTACTATCAAAGAAAAGAAGATCACCTTTTTGCAATTGATTTCTTTCAACATGAGTACCCTGCTCCATCATATAATCCTCATTATAAGTAGCAAGATCTACACCATTTTTTTCAAAAATAAAATTAATGAATGTTGCACATGAAAACTTATAAGGAGCCGTTTTCTTATACTCTGCTTGGCTATATGTAGCTTTCCCGATTAAGCTTTTAGCTGTTTGAATCAATTGATCAGCCTTTGCTTCCACTGCTTTTTGATTATTTTGAGTGGTCGTAGTCGCTGCCGAAACCTTCGTAAGATCGAGAGAAGGAATCCCGAGTGTATTGAAACTCAATGTGATTGCCAGCGTTGTCGTTAATAAATGTTTTCTCATGGGTTGCCTCCTGGATATGTAGTTGATTGCAAACCTGATTCTATCATAGAAAAGTTTAGGTTCTTTGCGGGAAATCTTTCCAGTCGCAATGTCATACATACCAAAAGCCTTGACCCCACTAGCTTTTTCAAACAACTTTACAATTTGATTACAGCGCATCCTAGCAGTATTTCCTCTCGAATATCCAATATAGTAATAATAAAAGCTGCCGACGAGATTCTCGTTCGGCAGCTTTTATTTATTTTACTTCAATCTCATGTTCCTCGTGTTCGTGCAGTCCTTCATCATTTTGAACGTGAATTTGGATTGAATAAGTGCCTGCTTCCTCAAATGTAAAGTTTGCACTATATTCACCTGCAACAGACTCTTCAGCATCAACCCACTCATGTTTATCAGAGATGTCATCGTTCCAAATCTCATATCGGACTCGTGCATTCTCCATCGGATGGTCTTCTAACTGTAAATGGACAACTAACTTTGTTTCTTGCCCTTTTTCTACCCCTTCAGGTTCCACAAAATGCATACTAAAGCCTTCTGTATGTGAATGCTCCCCATGATCATGGTCCCCGTGTTCATGATCTCCATGGTCATGATCATCTGAGGCTCCCTCACCAACAGTTACCGATTTTTTAGGCATCGTATGTAACCCTCTTGCTGTTACATGTACTTGGACTGTAAAAACGCCGTCATGTTCAAACGCTTTTTCAGCTTCATATGTACCGTCTTTATTATTTTTTGCTTCTAACATTTCGCTATCTTCTTTTTTTCCTTCTTCCCATATTTCAAATTCCACTTCATCAGCGTCTGAAATTTTTTCATCACCTTGGGTGACAAGCGCTTTAAAGGGAATCATTTCATTTACATCAGCACTTTCTTGAACTTCAAGCTGAACTTCCAGTAGTTGTGGAATATCATCATTCGAACCACTGTCTTTTCCTGCATTGCCGCACGCGGCTAATATGAGAACAACTAATCCGATGAATAAAGGCCATAATTTAGTTTTCAAAATCTATCTCCTCCATCATAATGAGAATATAAAATGACTCTTTATCATCATAACCTAAATTAGTGTTCATTTAATGCATAGATTTTGTATATTTTCCGAAAAGTGAAGGGGATTTTATTTGAGCTGAACCGGATCCATCGTTTCGTTTAATGCTTCCATTTCATATCCTTCTTCTTTAAAAAATGTTAGCAAATCTTCTAAATGGGCTAAAGTTGAATCCTTTTCATGCATTAATACAATAAGTGGTTCCTTGTCGGTCAGTTCCATCGTTTGTTGTTTCACCTTTTGGATATATTCCCCATTTGTTAATTTCCAATCAATGGAATCAATATTCCAGTCCCAAAGAATAAAATCTTCTTGATCAGCAGCGGCTTGAAATGGTGGAGTGATATAAGGCTTAGAGCCATATGGAGCCCTGACAAGGTTGGTTTTGACATTGGTTGTTTCTTGGATAAATCCAATTGCCTGCTTCATTTCATCTACAAAATTAGCTGGAGATCGATAAACCTTTGATACATCGTGCGTGACACCATGAACCCCTACTGTATGGCCTTCTTTCACCATTTTCTTTACAACTTTCGGATTTTTTCTCATATTTGGTTCTAGCATGAAAAATGTTGCTTTCGCATTGTATGTTTTTAATAGCTTTAAAATGTCTAGTGAAACTGGGTTGGGACCATCATCAAACGTTAAATATACTACCTTCCCTGTTTTTAGGGTGGCTTGTTCATTGGACTGTTTTTTCGCTGTATGCTTCACCTTCTTCTTTTTATCACCAGAAGGCTCTATTATCTTATGATTATCCTTTGAACTAATTCCTTTATTACTATCAATCTCATTATTTTTCTCTTTATCAATAAGAATTGTTTCGTTTTTGCTTTTATTTACTTCCCCTTCATTTTGCATCATTTTACTTTCTGCTGTTATTTGTTTGCCTTTTCCTGCTTCTGCATTTTTCCCATCTATTCCACCCAAAAGGAAATAGATTAATAACATAACTAATAAAATTAGCACTCCTGCTGTTATTTTCCCCAACCGGGTCAATTTCAGGCGTTTTCTTGGTGTCTTCTTCACTCACTTTCATCCTCTCAACATGTTTCTATGTTATATCGTAATGCACTTGTCGGAGAAATTCGTTACAGAAAAGTTACAATTATTACAAAACTAAATGCAAAAAATCCCCCCTTTTGGTCTCCAACCGGATCCAAAAGAGGGGTTTTCTTTATTAAATATATGCTAGTTCTTCTTCAGACAATGTTCCGCCATTTACAATTTCTTGAACTTCTGATCCATCCAAGGTTTCTTCTTTTAAAAGAGCTTCAACCAAATGATCAAATTCCGACCTATTTGCGTTAATCATCAACTCGGTTTTTTCCAAAGCCTTCTCGAACAGTTCCTGCATCTTCGTTTCTCTTTCCTGTTTCTGGAACGTCAATGTGAAACCGTCCTGGAGCATGCCTGTATCAACCATTTGCTCTAAAATATGTTTCGCCTGCTGAACATCACCGCTTACTCCGATGCTATGTTCACCGAGATATAGACGCTCAGCTACACCACCTGCGAGAATCATGCTGACTTGATCCAATAATTCACTTGTTGTTGTTAAATGGAGCTCTTTCTGAATAGGAGCCACATAACCTAAAGCCTGTCCACGCGGGATAATTGTTGCTTTTCGGACTGACCCGGGCTTTGTTAATTCTTGAATCAACGCATGACCTGCTTCATGAATGGCAACACGTCGCTTTGTATCAAGGTCATTCAATGCTCGAGAAGTACTTCCGAGAATGGTCCGATCAATTGCGTAGTCTAGATCTCCCATATCCACTTCATCGCGGCCTTCACGAACAGCCCTCCTGCTTGCTGATTCAAATAATGAGCTGATTTGTGCTCCTGAAAAACCAGATGTGCTTTCAGCCAATGTATTTAAGGATGCAAAAACATCTTCTGAAAGGCGCTTTCCTTTTGTATGAATGCTAATAATTTCTTTTCTGCCTTTCGTATCCGGCAGCGGTACTTGGAAAGTAAAATCAATTCTTCCGGGACGAAGAAATGCATCATCCAACATATCTTTACGGTTTGTAGCTGCGATGAAAAGAATGCCGTCATTCGAATGACCACCATCGAGCTGAACAAGAAGTTCCGTCAATGTTTTTTCCGCTTCTTCACCACCGTGCTGCTTCCGCTTGCCTGCAAGTGCATCCACTTCATCAATAAAAATAACAGCAGGTGTTTGCTTTCTTGCATTTTCAAACAATCCTCTCACGCGGGAAGCACCAACACCAACAAATAGTTCTGTAAATGCAGATCCACTTGCCGAATAGAAACTTGCTCCGATTTCACGTGCGATTGCTTGTGCCAGCAAGGTTTTTCCTGTTCCAGGAGGTCCGTATAGTAAAATCCCTTTCGGTGCTTTTATACCAATTTTAGCCGAACGATCGGGGTCTTTAATAATTTCCAATGTTTGATGAATTTCTTCTTTCATTTCGTCTGGTAATCCACCGATATCATCCAGTGTAATGGATGGAAGTGGCAATGCCTTGGAAGTACTGTGCTTCATTTTAGCTACTCCAATCCCTCCTTTTCTTTGAATGACAATCGCCGTTGCAAGCAAAAGAAGAACAATTCCTCCGATGATCCAATTACCAGCTTGGCTACCATTTGAATATTTATAGCTAATATTATATTTCCCAACAAGCTCTTCCACTAATGGGCTATTTGGCCGAAAGTAAGAAACAAACTTGCCGTCTGGAGTATCTATATAAAGTGTGCCGTCTGACATTTCTTTAAGGGTTACCAGCTCGCCATTTTGAGCCTGAATGGTTTTTTCAATGGCTGAAAATGGAATGACAGTCCCTTTATTCGTTGCCAAAACTGCCCACACGATGCATGCTACGACTACGACAAAACCAATGGCTAAAGGAACGATCTTCGATGCGATTCTGGAATTTGACTTCACTGTTCCATCTCCTTATAAAAATATGCCTTCTAAAAGCCTCATAGATTATAAGACTATTATAAGTATAACACCATAAACATACATAGGTCATTAGTCACATTCTGACAAATAATAGAAACTTCCATTAAGAAAATTCGACAAAATCCGGGCCGTGCCTGTCACCCACCGAATTTTGTCGAATAGAAAAAAGCAGGACCATTGGAGTTTTCCACGGTTCTGCTTTTTGTGTTTTTTAAATTACCGCCAGTCAAGATGGCCTTCTTCAAGTCCGCGAATTAGGATTTCTGCCGTTCCCATATTTGTTGCTAATGGTACGCCGTATACGTCACAAAGTCGCATAAGGGCCGAAACATCTGGCTCATGTGGCTGTGCTGTTAAAGGGTCACGGAAAAAGATAACCATATCCATGTCATTTTGAGCAATATATGCACCTATTTGTTGGTCACCGCCAAGCGGTCCTGATTGGAATCGATTTATATCTAAACCTGTTTCCTCCATGATTCTTGTTCCCGTAGTGCCGGTTGCATATAGCTCATGCCTTTCCAAAATCAGTTTATATGCCGTCGCAAACTGGATCATATCATTCTTCTTTTTATCATGGGCTACCAATGCAATCTTCATTATATTTCCCCCTTAGAAATAACAGTTTCGGCTCAGTTTTTATAATGACTGCCAATAGGCTGTTCCGCATAGTTCATCCATTCATATTGGCGTAGACGCACTTCAAATACGGTTAACGGGTCACGAAACGCCTCCGGATTTGTTTTTATTTCGGCTAGAGCTGCCTTATTTGTTTCTGTTTCTTCATGGATTTCTCCCAAGGTGTTTTTCAAGACACTGAATGGTTCTCTAAAAAAGATATGAATATCTCGTCCGATTGCTTTCTCGAATAGTTCAAACTGGCGAAAGAACTTCTCTGCAATAGACTCTGAAGCTTCAAGGTAGTTTTCATTTTGAATGAAATTTTTATACGTATTTGCCAGCACAGCATTATTTTTTGGAAGAGCTCCGAATAATTTACCCGCACCCTTTAACAATACTTGAGTTGGGGTTCTTCGCAGCAAAATGTTTTCCTTATCAATCTGAATCGTACTAGTCATACGATCCGCATCCCTGTTCCAATCATCGAAAATTTGAAAGTCGCAAACGAGATTCATTCGCTCTTCTCCTAGCAAGACGTTGAATCCCTCTTCCCATTCCGTCATACGTTCTTGGCTTTCGGATAACTCGCTCTTAGAAAAAGTGATCCAGTCTTGAAGCGAATTAATATAAATTGGAAGAACCGTCTTGTTTAAGTAGGAACTAACCCGTTCATTCATCTCAGCATTTAGTTCAAGATGGATTTTTCGGAAATCACTATCTTCTTTAATAATCTCGGTTGAATCCTTAATAAGGGTTGGTATCGTCTTTAAAAGATCAGCTTTAATCTCTTCTTTAATAGATAGATATGCCTCCTGGATCACACGAATTTTTTCCTCTTCTATATCATGCAATTGATGAATGGAACCTTGTAACTTTGTTAAAACATCTTCATCCCTTTGAATGGCTTCTGATAGTTCATTTTCAGCTTTTATTTGTTGCTGCAATAAGTGGGTAATCGTGCTTTTTATGAAAAATAATATCTTGGCGATTCGGGCATCTGCCACTCCACCCTTACTGAATTCAGACATTACATCTAATTGATTGGAACGATCTTGCTCAGGTGAATAAGCAAGCAATTCCGCTTCAGGGAAGTAAATATTTATCCGTTGCTTAGTTTCATACAGTAATTCCAATGCTTCCTGTTCCGCATTATTCGTATCACGTAAATTCAAAATGAAATCCACACGTAACTCAGGCATTTGCTCTTTCATTTTCATAAGTAATAATCGCTCATGATTAGTAAAGGGAGCTTTAGGGTTTAGTAAGAATAATAAGCTATCTGCCAGTCGAGTCAAATAAGGTAACTCATTGACCTCTTCCTCGCTCCAATTAAAGTCGTGAAGATAAATAATTGCCATCTTATTTTCAGCCATAAATTGATTCGTTAATGCCACATCGAGAATCATATTGGGGTTTCCAACGATATGATCAAAATCTTGTTGGGTAGATACAGGGACAACTCCCGTCTTTGTGACAGCATGAATGGATGTTTGACTGTCGGCTTTAAACAAGGTTGATCCAGAAATCGGAATAGTATTTATATCATTTTCACCAAGAACTGATGAAACAAATAATTCTTTTCCACTTTCTTCAGAACCGCCGATTAAAACATGCTGTGTCCCAACGTCGGCAATTTGGCGAATAATCCAGTCATATCTTTCATCAATTTCAATTTTCTGCTCATCTGCCCAATCTTTAATTAAATGGAAAAACTCTAGGCTTTCGTGCAAAATATCGCTATTACTACTTGTATTGGACAAGATAGTCTCGGCATTTTCAACTACTTGAGTACTAATTCTTCCGGGAAAATGGTCGTTCCAGGCCAACACCGCAGCAGAAGCGAAAAATGCATTTCTAGAATCAGTAATTTTCAACCATACTTCCAATAAACTCGGAACAATGTCGGCGATCTCAGAAATATAGTATGAACCACTGATCAACTCTAAATAGGCTTCCTTATAAAATTTCGGAAGTATGCTCCAATCCGGGATCTCCTCGAGGCTCTCCACTAAACGGTTTATCTCTTGAAGCCATCCTAAATATGATTTCTCATGCTGATAGCTTGACCATAATCCCACCGCAGACCTTTCAAATTGGTAAGGGTCAACACTCGCTAAAACAGCCATTGATTCAATAAAGTAGGCAGGTTCATACATGCTCGTATATCCTTTGTCAACATAACCACTTAAAGTTTCAAACCACTCCGGAGACTCCGTTCGAATACTTTCCCTTACAGCCAGCTCAACTGCACTGTTCCAATCTTGCTGTTTTTCAAAAAAAGCACGCGCTAAATTCGTAACATTTGGGTAATCCGGGTTCAAAATCACACCATTTTTAATCATTTGATCTGCTTCCTGAAGTTTCCCCTGAGCTAAATATAAACCGAAAAGCTGCAAAGTAATTTCCGAGTTTAAGACAAGAGAATCCGTTTTAATAGAAAGGTAGATATCTTCTGCCGTATCTAGGAGTTCTAATTCAAAATAGGCATCTGCCATGTTTTTCTTCGCCCATGGTTCCAGTTCATTATGAATATTTTCCCATTTAAAAATAGCAGATTCGAAATCTTGGAATTGGTAATAGATTTCTCCTTGTGCAAAGCGAATGCTATTTAAATCTGAAAGCTCTTTTTTTTGTTCAGCAAAAAATAATTGTCCTAGTAGTTTCGCCGGATTCTCTCCGCTAAACTCTCTCATAAACGTTTCTTCATAGTATGTTTTTTGGATTAAATATTCTTCCAATGCCATTTTTATCACCGTCTTCCTGATTTAATGACCTTATCTTCCATACACTTGCAAGGCCCTATACGCAGTTTAAACAAATTGACTTACTCAGCAGTCATTTAATCATTTGGATAAATCAGCTGGATAAACTAAACCGATTTGTTTTCTTGCTTCTGCAAGAATCCGAGCAGCAATCATCGAGTTTTTATGTGAGTTAACTTGAGATTCATATGTTTCGGATTTTATTAAGCCAATAAATTCCTCCACTTCATAAAACATAGAAGGGAACTTAGATGGCTCACTAATTTTTTCAATTTCCCCATTTCGATAGCGTATCTCCACTTGTTCTGGAGTGGATATTTCATCAATGATGATACTTCCCTCTTCTCCCTGAATTTCCGAGTGTAGATGGGAATCGATGATTTTTGAATGCATCAGTACAGCTTCAAAATCATCATATTGTAAAATTAAGCTCCCACCCCCATCAACACCGGAATCAAGCATGACAGCATTCGCTATTATATTCTTTGGCTCTCCAAATAGAACTACGAGCGGGTAGAGACAGTAAATTCCTAAATCCATTAAAGACCCATTGGAAAATTTTGGATTAAAAGTATTTAATACAGTTCCTTCTCTGTAAGCGTCATATCGAGATGAATATTTACAAAAACTCGCGAAATATCTTCTTACCTTACCGATTTTATGTATGTTTTCCTGAATGGATATAAAGTTTGGCAACAATGTTGTCTTTAAGGCTTCCATAAGCAAAACGTTATTTTTCTTTGCAGCTTCAAGCATTCTTGCCAATTCTGCCGGGTTTGACGCAATTGGTTTTTCACATAACACATGTTTGCCATTCTCCATGAATATAATCGCCTGTTCCGCATGAAGAGAGTTTGGGCTTGCGATATAAACGGCGTCCACCACTTCGCTTTTAGCCATTTCTTCAATACTCGTGAATACAATATCCACACCATGCTTTTCCGCGAACTCTTTTCCTTTTTCTTCTGTGCGTGAATAAACGGCACTTAATTGAAAGTCAGCTAAGTTTGATGCGGAACGAATTAGCTCGTCTGTAATCCAATTTGTTCCGACTATGCCGAATCGAATCATTAGTCTGCCCCCTAAAATGTCATGATCAAATTCAATATTTACTTACTACTATATTGCATTTACACCAATCTTGCATTCCTCACGTCGAAAAATGTCCAATATCCAAGTATTTTTGAATTATTTTTTTTTACTCTTTGCATCACAATTGTGTTGTGGTAGAATGTTCTGTATATTAACAGTCAACAAATTCTGAATATGAAACAAGTAATGATGAAGAAGGCATGAAGGGAAAACTCCAAGAGAGTCGGTGGTTGGTGAAAACCGATGTTTACTCTTCGAATGCTCAGCACTTCTAAACTGGCTCCGGCCCGGCGCAAGCCGTTAGCGACTCGAGTCTGTAGATTTTTTACAGTGAACGAGGGTGGCACCACGATATTACGTCCCTCATAACAAGACGCACGCGTCTGTTATGGGGGCGTTTTCATTTTTTAAGTTAATTTAAGGTAGAGATGTATTTGGACTTGCAACGAAAAAGTAGAGGAGAATGGATCAATCATGTATAAAGTTCTTGTAGCAGAAGCAATTAGTGACACAGGATTAAAGGCGCTGTACGATCATCCCAATTTTACGGTAGACAAAATCCCAGGGCTTACCCCAGAAGACTTAAAAAAATTGATTCCAGAGTATGATGCTCTGATTGTTCGTAGTGCGACTCAAGTGACAGAAGATATTTTAGAAAATGCAAACCGCATGCGTGTCGTTGCACGTGCGGGCGTTGGCGTTGACAATATCGATGTCAATGCAGCTACGAAAAAAGGAATTATCGTCATTAATGCTCCAGGAGCGAATACAATCTCAGCGGCAGAACTAACAATGGCGATGATGCTTTCACTTGCACGGAGCATCCCACAAGCACACGCATCTACCTCTGAAGGTAAATGGGAGCGCAGTAAGTTTAAAGGCGTTGAATTATATGAAAAAACACTCGGTGTTGTTGGTATGGGGAAAATTGGTACTGGCGTTGCAAAACGCGCTAAAAGTTTCGGTATGAATATTCTTGGATATGATCCCTATTTAACAGAAGAACGTGCAGACCAACTCGGAATCACGAAAGCAACTTTAGATGAAATCGCTCGTAAGGCTGATTTCATTACAATTCATACACCGCTTATTAAAGAAACAAGAGGCATCATAAATGACGAATATTTTGCCAAAACAAAACAAGGCGTGCGGATTATCAATTGCGCCCGCGGAGGAATTATTGATGAAGCAGCTCTTGTCCGCGCGTTAAATTCTGGTCAGGTTGCAGGTGCAGCACTCGATGTATTTGAAACAGAACCTTCAACAAATTTTGAGCTTTTGAGCCACCCTAACGTTATTGTAACACCGCATCTTGGAGCTTCAACAGTTGAGGCTCAGGAAAAGGTTGCTAATGAAGTAAGTGAAGAGATAATCGATATTTTTGAAACTCAATCGATTCGTCATGCAGTCAATATGCCACAAATCTCTGGTGAAACTCATAAAAAATTGCAGCCATATATCACAGTCGGTGAACAAATGGGCGAACTCGCCATACAGTTATTAAAAGAAGCTCCGGATAGAGTAGAGATTAACTATTTTGGAGAACTGGCTAAAGAAGATACTGATTTATTGACACGAACAATGGTTAAGGGTGTATTATCGCATCACTTAGGAGAGTCTGTAAATCTTATCAATGCGCATCACTTATTAAAAGATCAAGGGGTTACTTCCAACGTTGCCAAAACTCCGAAGAGTAAAGGTTTTGCTAGCTACGTAGAACTAACATTATTTAGAGGCGAGGCCAAAACAAATATTGGAGCCACAGTCTTAAACGGATACGGGGCAAGGATTGTTAAAATAAATGACTATAGTATAGACGTACGCCCAGAGAATTTTATGTTATATATTACACATCACGATATCCCTGGCATGATCGGCCGCGTCGGAACTACTTTAGGCAGCTTTGATATTAATATCGGAACGATGCAAGTTGGCCGTGCCGGTGTGGGCGGCGATGCAATTATGGTATTAACACTCGATAAAACCGCCGACCAAGATGTGATTAACGCGTTAACTGAATTACCAGGCTTAGATGCAGCCCAGTTTCTTGAACTAAATGGAAATATTCCGGTATATAACTAGTTTTTTAAAAGGACCAACTCAAAGAGTTTGGTCCTTTTTTGTATGAAACACATTAATCTATTTGTCCATTCAACAGATTTATTTTTGCATATGATATTAACATATCAATATTAAGGAGGGGATTGGATGGGCTTAAGATGTCCTTGTAAATTTAGATTAGGTGCTCATAGTGCTAACGCCACCGTTATAGTGACAAGTCCACAAGGACCAGAATGTCGTTTTACCGGTAGGGTCAACTTTTCAGCAGAACAATGTTTTACAGGTGGACCAAACTGTAATCCAGCTGTTAATAATTTTAATGTTACTTTCAGACAAAATGGTCATACAATTAATTTAACAAAAGGAAGACGCGGGATTATTAGCTGTTTTGATCATACTCTTGCTACATTAATCAATGGAACAGCTCAGGGAGCTGGTAATGCAATACCACATCAGGAATATTCCGTTGATTTCTCGTATTCTATTGTAGGTAATACTGCTACAGTTGAAATATCGGCAGTTGGTGCAGATGGAACGTCCATTGAAATAACCTTTACATCACGTGTTTCTCCAAGAACTTTTATCGGAAATTGTAATGAAACTGTCGGACCATAATACGAAACGCTTGTCGCTTTTTGTGACACAGGTATTTATAATCAAAAGCCGTAAATCTTTTATTATAAGAGATTTACGGCTTTTACTATAAACCAATATTAGTATAATTCCTTTTTTATCCCTTTTTAAATTTTTTTATCGTTTCATACATCATTTTATCTATTAATAAATCAAAGATAGAGATAACAGGGTTAAAATTAGCTTCAATAATCCATATCTTTCCGTTATGATCTATACCTATATCAAAACCTACGGTACGGTATTTAGGATTCAATTTTGTTGCTGCCTGTATACCAATATTATCAATTTCAGGCAATAGGCTTTGATGTTGGATATGACATAAAGTAGAGTTTTGAATAGCTTCTTCTACAGGCAAAACATTTTGGGCAACGTTCGTAACGAGAAAGTTTTCTGCTGCCACTTTAGCAGCTTTCCCCGTAACGACCCAATTAGAGGAGCCTCTTTTGCGTTGTACCATTACTCGAAGATCAAAAGGACAGTCATCAATAGTTGCTAGTGGAATTCTTTGTTGAACAATATAGCGATTGTAATAATGCGATTTTTGCAGATCTTTTAAGTAGTCATAAACCTCTTCCCGATCGGTTAAAGTAATTTTTCTATTTTCAATATGAATTTCGAATAAATCTTTATCTAAAGAGGATATAGTGCTTACACCAAGACCTCGATAACCGTGACGCGGCTTAATTATTACTTGGTTATATCTATTCATAAATTCCCATAAAGATCGCTTCGTTAATAACTGAGTTTCCGGTAAATATTTATGAAGGGTCTCCTCTCCTCCCATCACCTGGTAATCTCTCCACTTATCCCTCATGAATTATTGCTCCTTTAATAAAAGATTCATAGTTAGGATATGAGATTATTACTTAACGGTACACGCCATATACCTATTAAAATAAAAACACCCTGGAGATACGTAGCCCCCCAGCGGTGTTTATTATAATTTTTTTTATTTTACTAAAGAAAGTACCAATTCTTTGATTCCTGAAACATCATCGAGAATATGATCTGCATTATGCTCCTCAAATTCTGCTCTGGCATTTTTTCCTGATAATCCCGTAAGCACAGCTGCAAAGACAGCCCCCATTTTCCTAGCTGCCAATAAGTCCGCTAATGAGTCACCGACAATTAATAATTCATTTCCGTTTTCTAGGGGCAATGTTTCTGCTAAACATTCTTCAGCACTTTTCGTTTTACTGGATAATGCTAAAACATATGTATACGGATGTGGCTTAGACAGAGGTGGCGCTGCGGGCAACTTACGCTCAGCATCTAGAACATCATCTGCAGTTGCGATGTTATTCACATCAAAATATTTAAGCCAATCTAAATGTTTAAAAGGCTCAATTGTTTCAAGTTCCGGACGCCCTGTCCCGATTCCAATGACAACACCTGCATCCTTTAATGATTGGAATAAATCTGCAATTTCTTCAGGGGAACGCAATGTTTTTTCATCGGATAAAAATCCTTTTTTACCCGTTTGCACTGATGGTCTGCCAGTTGAAGCTAGAACATGCTTGTCACCCACATACCATTCTTGTGCAATCAGCTCACAAGTTGACCAAAGTGTACCGATTTGTCCAAAAACAGTCGCTTCGACATTGAGCTTTTCTTTAGCAATTTTGTCAATATGTGCAAACAAACCTTCTTTAGACTTGTTTGATGATGCAAAATCAGTAAGAAAACCAGAATAATCGAGCTCTACTCTTTTATCTTTCAAAACTGCTGCAATTTCTTGCAAAACGGTGCGATCAATTTCATTCGAAACCCATTTCACAATACTTTCCTTTTCGGTATCTTTCACTTGCTCTAATAGACGAATCAACTGGTAACTAACTGTCAAATAAATCATATCCCAGTTTGAATTAATGCCACCTGATTTCATTAATTTTAATACTTTGTCATTTTGAAAAATATTCGCACGAATCATTGTTATTTCTTCATCATTCACGTTAGTTTTAAACTTTTCAGAATCTAATCCTAAATATTTTTCGCTGTTGATTACTTCCCACACCGTTAATGCAGACATGTCAAAATAGCGCTCTTCACTCAGTAACACCCCGTCAACATCAAACAATACCGTTTTAACCATTTCCATCCCCTTTTCTTCCGACGCTTCTTCCCTTTAGTGTAGCACAGTAATAATGCATTTCATATTAATCTTCATCTTTTATATCCAAGTCTTCTGGCAATGGTTCAGCAAGATATTCCTCTAATTGTCTTTTATACTTTTCCATCTGCTCTAAATGAGTAGTGAATTGTTCTTTATTAATCATATAGCGCTCCCCATCATGAACAGCGCGAATTTTTCCCTGCTGAATGAGACTTTCTATATATGATACAGGAAACTGTAAATACTCAGCAGTTTCTTCGATTGATAAATACATAACCGCCATCTCCTTTCAATTAATAATTATCGCACCAATTTGTTATAAGTAGTATAGCAGAAACGCTGGAGAAGCCGGAAGGAACTATTAAGGCTTATCCTCTTACATATGGCTGATGAAAATACAAAAACAACTCCGATTCCAATAATATGAATCGGAGTTGTTTTTTCAAAAAGTCGATTATTTAAGTTTACTATAAATTTCAGTCTCAAGCTTAGATTCATCCTCATTCCAATGCCCATATACTTCTATTAACGGAAACGTATGCTGTTGTCCTAAGGCTTCGATAGAAGAATGAAAACGATTATAAGTATCGCCTAATTTGCTATAAGGACCGATATGTTTGCAGTAAGCATATTTTTGAAAACATATCTCCCTTTTTTCCAAGATTGAATCTCCTTCTTCCGGAGAAATCAACTCAATCCCAGCAAACAAACGATTATCAGCATCATAAACTGCATGATTAACGCCCGTATGTTTCATGTCTCCTACTTTTGGCCAAATTTTGTTCAGCAGAGCAATGATCTCCTCGCCGTAACTTTTATTTTCATCATGGACTGTTGAGAAACCATATAATGTAAAAGTTTTTGATTCATTGATAATAGTGAAATCCATACTTTCCTCCTTTTGGTAAAAGTGTTCCTAATATTAGATTTGACATGACTATGAGGAATACCTTTTTGAAGGGCTATATATTTTATATCATTCGATGGTCATTTCTCTTGTTTCACTAAATATGCATATTTTTTAAATTTGTCCCAATCCTAAGTGCAGAAGGAGATGATCATCATGCCAAATAAAAAAACGAAACGTTGGCTCCCAACCCGACCTCATTTCGATGGCGAATTGGAAAATGTAATTAATGATCCCACAGCGACTGAGAGCACCCAAATGGGGATAAATATGAATATTGATTCAGCCAATAAACCTTTCCACGTAACCGATTTAAAAAGTGAAGATATGAAAGAGTTCGAACAGCTAACAAGAGGCAATCCAATCAACGATAAGATTGATTAAGAAAACGGGCCCTCCATAAAATGGAAGGACCGATCTATATTGACTTAAACACCTAATCTATTATAGAATATCAAATTGGGTCTACACCCAACGTGGTTCGCAACCATCCCACGGAAAAAAACTAGGGAGAGAGAAAAATGAATATAAGAACACTCGTAGTAAACGCGATTATCGCTGCACTGTATATTGCAGTCTCAGCAGTTATTGCGCCGTTTGGATTCACCAACATTCAATTCCGTGTTTCGGAGATGTTTAACCATCTAGTCGTTTTTAATAAAAAATATATATTCGGGATTGTCATTGGAGTCTTTCTCACAAACTTATTTTCACCGCTTGGCGTATATGATTTAGTTTTCGGAGTAGGCCAATCAATCCTCGCTTTATCGATTACAATCGTTTCAGCCCGGTTTATTAAAGGAATCTGGATGCGCATGATTTTCAATACAGTCATTTTTACCTTTACAATGTTCATCATTGCAATTGAGCTGAATCTGGTACTCGGTTTACCTTTCTTATTCACATGGTTGACTGTTGCAATTGGGGAATTCGTTGTAATGATTGTGGGTGCACCACTCATGATCGCCTTGAACAAACGAATTAATTTCGAAAAACTTGTATAAGATTAATAGTGAAGATATCTTGCGACGTATGGTATAAGATGGACTGACCTTTCGAGGGCGGTCCATTTTTGCTAGTTAAATAATAATAAATGCCAGCCCTAGCATAGCTGCAATTGGACTGGCATCAATCTCTTATTTTCTTTCCGGTGCTATTTCTTTATTTAAAACTTCAAAAAATTTAAGAACCGTAAAATAACTTAACCCTAAATCTCCCAAACCTTCATAAGCTGAGACAACATCCACACTACAGCGAAGCGGCTCTACTTGATACACTGTAACGACGATTTGATTCCGTCTCATTCCTTTTTTCTCAATCAACATTTCACCGCGCTCAGTGTCTAAATGAGTAATATTCCACCCAGAAAGTTTATTGTTGACGATAAAATTGATTTTTTCCAAAAGAACGCGCTTACTAACCTTATAATAGCGTGTTTTTAATTGCGGATCCTTCGCCTTATCACCTGTTTCTGTGCTATTTTTCCATAGCCCAGTTAAGATACGCGCCATCGACATATCTCTATCCCCCCTTTACAACAAAGAAACTAAAATATGTATATATGCATTTATTATATGTCTTTTACATTAGTTATGTCTATGATATCACTGATATATAAGTAGTTTTTACAGGAGATACCAATGAATCTCTTTGCATTTATATCGAAAATGAAGTGATTATGTGCCATAATGGAAGGGTTGACATCGATGAATGCAAACTAGGAGTGAAATTGTTGAGCATTTTTTTAACAGGAGCCGCAGGTTTTTTAGGCGGGAAATTACTGAGAAATTTATTAAGCGAAACGAAGCATCATTTATATATACTTGTCAGGGATATAGATAAAGCAAAGCGATTAATTGATACATTTCCACCTAATGAGAAAAATAGAATCCATCTATTAAAAGGCGACATTACCCAGCCATTTTGTGGATTAACTGAGTACGAAATTGAGAGTTTAACTGGGAAAATTCATATCTTTTATCATCTGGCAGCTTTGGTCAAGTTTGACCTTGATTTATATGAGGAAATATTTGCGGTCAACTATGATGGAACATACAATGCATTAGAACTGGCCAACAGCATGAATACAGAAAAGTTTTTCTATGTCAGTACTGCTTACACGGTAGGTAAAATGCAATATGGTATAGAAGAGCTCTATTCTCCAGATTGTGAATATCATAATCCATATGAAGAAAGCAAAGTGAAGTCGGAGCATCTGGCATTTTCTTATGCAAATGAGATGGATATTTCAATCTTTCGCCCATCCATCATCGTTGGTGATTCAGAAACTGGCGAAGCAGATTCTAAATTTACTTTATATGGGTTTATGCGAGCCCTTGATATTTTTAAAAGAAGAGTCATGCGGAATGAAGATAGTATGCAGAAGACTTATTATGTAGCAGGAAATAAAGAAGGCACTTCCAACTTTGTCCCTGTTAACTATGTGGCAGACATCTTAAGTTTAGCAGTATCCAAAGCAGAAGCGAATACAATCTACAATATTATCAATCCCGAACCCGCTTCTAATTTCGAGATTATGTCCATGATAAAAAAAGCTCTGCAATTCGATCAACTTTTCATTACACAAAGTCAAGAATTACACGAATTGAGTGATGATGAGCTAAAACTGAATGAAATGATTCAAGTGTTCAATCCATATTTAAAAAGTAACATCGTGTTTGAAGATGCAAATACTCAAAAATTGATAAAAGACTCAAAAATAAATCACTTGCAATTAGAGTCTAATACATTGCAAATGATTATCGATGCTTATTTTGGAATCCAACAAGAAGAAATCGAGAATGTTCCACAATCATAACCAAAGAGGCTGCCCACTTGGACAGCCTCATTTACGTATAAATTTATTCAATCAAACCAACTTCCTGTAAAAACTCTTTCGCGACAACTTCAACCATCATGCCTTCATTATCTACTTTCGCATTCATACCCTGCATCGTTAATTCGTCTATTTTTCCTGCCAATAAACTAAGCACTTCTTCCAATTCGGGATATTTTTCTAATGTATCCTTCCTTGCGAGTGGAAGAGCGTGATATGGCGGAAAATATGATAGATCGTCTTCAAGCACTTTCAAATCATACATTTGCAGCTGGCCATCCGTTGTATAAGAATTAATAACATCCACTTCCTTCGAGGCGAAGGAACGATACATAATACCGTGATCCATTCCTTTCACATCTTTAAAATTGATCTTATATTCTTTTTTAAAACCTGGCAATCCATCCGGACGATCAATAAATTCAAACACGGCACCAAGTGTAAATTGATCGGATATTTTTGCGAAGTCACTAAATGTTTCCAAGTTCAGTTCTTCAGCCTTTTTTTTATCAAGGGCAAGCGTGTACGTATTATTAAATCCAAATGTGTTAAATGCTTTGATCCCGTCTTCCGATACAAATTCTTTCACCATTGCCAATGTTTCTTCCGCATTTCCAGGAGTTTCATTATAATAATTCGCCACGATTGTCCCAGTATAATCGGGAATCACTTGAATATGATCGTTCAGCATTGCGTTCCAAACAACGTTGGAGCCACCGAGGTTTTCTTTCGTTATTACTTTAATATCAGTTTTAGCTTCAATTAATTGTGCCATTATATTAGATAAAATAATGCTTTCCGTGTTGTTTCTTGAACCAAGTGTGATCGAATCCCCACTTTTAAGAATACAACCGGTTAGAGGCAGCACGAGCATAATCGTTAACAAAAACATGATAATTTTACGTTTTTTCATAGCTTATCCTCACCTTAACCCTTCTGGTGTTGACCAGCGTTCCACTGAGCTCAGTACAATTTCAAGAATAACTGCCAGCAGGGCTGCAGGAATAGCACCCAGTAAAATGAGACCATCAATTCCACGGGTAATTCCTAAAAAGATGAAATCACCGAGTCCGCCAGCACCAATAAAGGCGGCCAATGTCGCAGTACCGACGTTAATTACAGCCGCTGTACGAATCCCAGCCATCATAACCGGAATGGCCAATGGAAGTTCCACCTTAAATAAAATTTGTCGGCTTGTCATCCCCATACCTTTAGCCGCTTCGGTTGTGGCCTTATCTACATCTTTAATCCCTGTGTATGTGTTACGGATGATTGGCAACAAAGAATATAAAAATAAAGCCGCAATCGCCGTTTTAATCCCTATTCCGAAGATAGGTATCATAAATCCGAGTAAGGCAAGGCTAGGGATTGTTTGCATGATCCCTGCTCCTCCCAAAACAACAGTAGTCAATGAAGGTACACGGGTAATTAAGATTCCAAAGGAAATACCAATAAAAATAGCAAGCAGCATGGAGAAAAAAACGAGCTGAATATGTGTAAATGTTGACATTAATACTTCTTGCCAACGCAATTGTGATTGTTGGATAAATTGTTCCCATATATTTAACTTATTCATTGGGCTACCTCCAACTCTGTCCACTGGCTTGATAATGCGGACAGCAAGGTTCCTCGTGTGACAACCCCGATTACCTTGTGATCTTTATCTACAATCGGGATTATCCCATTTGGTGCTTCATCCATCATAATAATGGCATCCCTTGCAGTTGCGGAATCGGATAAATATGGTTTAGGAGACAGCATAATTTCCTTAATATATTTCGTATCTTTCATCTTGGCGATTAAATCATGGGCTGGTAAAATACCCAATAGTCGATCATCTTCATCAACGATAATTAACGTGTTGACTTGGCGTTTACGCATAAATGAAAGGGCTCTTTCCGGAGAACGCTGAGGCAGGGAAGTTAAAACTTTTTCATTCATTACATCGGTAACAGGCATTAATTCCGGATTTTGCATAATCCGATGTTTACCGATGAACTCCTCTACGAAACCGTGGGCTGGTTCGTGTAATAACTTCTCAGGGGTATCTATCTGAAGTAATTTCCCATCTTTCATAATCGCTATTCTGTCACCAAGTTTTAACGCTTCATCCATATCATGAGTAACAAAAACAAATGTCTTCTTTAGTTTTTGATGTAAAGAAATCAATTCGCCCTGCAACTGATCCCTCGTAAGTGGATCCAGTGCACCGAACGGTTCATCCATTAATATCACACGAGGATTTGAAGCCAATGCTCTTGCAACCCCAACACGCTGTTGCTGTCCTCCCGATAACTCTTTCGGATATCGGTCACTGTAAACCTCTGGATCAAGCCCCACCATCTTCAAAAGCTCGTGTACTCTGTCATTAATTTTCTCTTTATCCCAGCCTTTAAGTTCAGGAACAATTGCGATGTTTTTTGCGATTGTGTAATGTGGAAAAAGTCCAATGTGCTGAATAACATAGCCGATATTGCGCCTAAGCTCGGCTGCATTCAATTTGGTGACATCATTCCCATCAATCGTAATCGTACCGCTCGTATGGGGGATCATCCGGTTAATCATTTTCATTGTCGTTGATTTTCCTGATCCACTCGGTCCGATAATAACAAGAAATTCTCCTTCCTGGATTTCAAAATTCACAGATGAAACAGCTTGAAATCCGTCATCATACACTTTACTTACATTTTCAAATTTGAGCATGTGTACCTCCATAAGATTTTTTGGCAAAAAAAAACCCTTTTTCACATCCAATTCCGAATAGGAAAAGGTAACCCTTTACAAAAGGTTCTTGTGAAAAAGCTTTATATAAAAAGTATACCTTAAGTTTAAATTTGTTACAAAGTGCACAATCTGTTCTTTATAGTGGTAATCCTCTTTATTCCTACAGGATATGTAAGAATGTGTATAGAAGTAGATAAATCCTCCTAGTTACTGCTTAAACCTCTCTTTATCTATCATAGGAAAGAGAATTTTCAGAATGAAGTGAGAGAAAAAGAAACATCACCTTTTATTATTGATTATTAAATCAACTAGACGATGAAGGGGTTCTACCTGCCTGTGGGCCTTTGCAAATCCTAGTTTTATCTATGATGTTTGCTCCTATAACTATGTAGTGAATTGAATTTCAATCCGTTAGATAAAGTGGTAAAACAACACAATAATTCGGGACTTTATGATTAGGTACTTTTTCATTTTCCCTATTGAAAAAATGTCGTGCGTCAGGTAATATATTTAAGTTATTATATAAGATATTTTCTATTGATTTTAGTACTTGAAGTACTATTTCTGTGGTTTTAGGAGACCTTCTATCCAGAAATAATGGATGGGAGTTTTTTATTTGTAAAAATCTCTATCTCAACTAATTAGAAAAGGGGAATGTTATGTCACAGTTATTGCGTAATCGCTTTGTGCAGGCGATCTTTATTTCATCATTATTTTTGCAAGCGGGCATTTGGGTGCGAAACTTCGCTGTCCTCTTGTTCGTCATGGAGAAAACGAATGGTGATGCTTTTGCCATTTCGATGATTTCCGTTGCTGAATTTGCACCAATCTTTATTTTCTCCTTTATCGGAGGTGCATTTGCTGATCGTTGGCGGCCAAAAAGAACAATGGTATGGTGCGATATTTTAAGTGCTGTTTCAGTATTCGCCATCCTTCTTACCCTTGTGTTCGGAACTTGGAAGGTAGTCTTCTTTGCCACCTTGATTTCCGCGATACTGTCACAATTCTCCCAACCATCTGGGATGAAGTTGTTTAAAATGCACCTCCCTCCTGAATTGATTCAGCAGGCAATGTCTATTTACCAAACGATATTTGCTATTTTTATGATATTAGGTCCAATGCTTGGCACACTTGTCTTCCAACAGTTGGGAATTAATATTTCCATTTCGATTACTGGTATTGCATTCCTACTTTCTGCAGCAGCTTTAGCCTTCATCCCTAAGGACCGGATGCCGGAAGAGAATAAACCAAAAACATCCATTCTCAAAGAAATGAAGGGCGGGGTCCAGTACGTACTGGCAAAAAAGGAATTAAAACTTCTTGGCGTTTGTTTTATGGCAGCTGGGCTTGCAATTGGCTTAATTCACCCTTTAAACATTTTTCTTGTAACAGAACGGCTAGGTTTAGCTAAAGAAAGCCTCCAATGGCTATTAATGGTGAACGGTGGTGGGATGATACTAGGTGGAGCAGTAACCATGATGTTTTCAAAATCAGTTCCACCTCAAAGACTGCTTGTGATTGGGATGCTCGCCAATGCAGTTGGTTTAAGTATTACAGGTGTATCCACTGTTCTTTGGATCACATTAATCGCGCAATTTATTAATGGCTTATTCATGCCTAGTATCCAAATCGGGATTAATACAATGATTTTGCAAAATACAAAAGCAGAATTCATTGGTCGAGTAAACGGGATATTAAGCCCGCTATTTACCGGATCCATGGTGTTAACGATGAGTATTGCTGGAACATTGAAGGAAATATTTTCGATCGTCACGATGTTTGAGGTTGCGTCCATCTTATTTATTATCGGGCTTATATTCATCTTGCCGATATATAACTTGAAAGCACCTCAGAATTTGGAAGGCGATGTAGTATAATCATTCTTCATTTAAAAAGACATCCTAACTCTTATTGGGATGTCTTCTTTTTTTGATAAGTATCAATATTTTGTTTTTCTGTAACAAAGGTATATGGTTACTATTCCTACACCGTAAATCTCCCAAGTACTTCCCTTAGCTTTTTAGACAAATCATTTAAAGCCTGTGCTTCATTTGCAACCTCATCTATAGAAGAGCTTTGTTCTTCTGCCGAGGCTGTTATTTGATCCATATTTCCAGCAATTTGTTGAGATATCGCAGCAATTTCCTCCATACCACTGACCATGCTGTGCATTTGGGTATTTACATCATGAGCAACACTTGATGAAGCTTTCGCTTCCATTAATACTTTTACTACTACAGCTACAATTTCGTCAAAAGAACGTTCGGTTTCATAAACCATCTTTATACTGTTTTTTAGAACTTCTGCACCGTTTGACATGGATTGTACAACTTGCCTTGTTTCTATTCGTATTTCTTCGATAATTTCTTGAATTTGCTTACCTGACTGCCCAGATTGTTCTGCTAGTTTCCTCACTTCCTTTGCCACTACTGCAAATCCCTTGCCGTGTTCACCTGCACTTGCTGCTTCAATTGCAGCGTTTAATGAAAGCAAATTGGTCTGATTTGCTATGTCACTAATTAAATTAACAATATTGTCAATTTGAGATGATTTCGCCTCTAATGCATAAATCCTTTCAGCCGTTTCACTTACTGCTTTTTGTCCAATGTTCATTTGTTCTACTGTTTTTCCGACTAATTGTTGACCTATATTTGCTTTTTGATTTGCCAAACTTGCAGAATTCTCAACACTTTTAATGGAATTCGCAACTTTGTCGACGGAATCAGATATGCTTGAAATAGTATCGGTACCTTTCATGGTAGTTTGAACTTGGTTATCCATTCCAATAGCGGATTCACCTACCGCACTAGCAATATGCTCTGATGCTAGCATGGAATCATGAAATGCCATGTTTAATTTTTCTGAGGTATCAGTTATGTATTTTGTACTTGTTTCCAAGTGCCCTATTAAAGTATTTAGACTGTCGACCATTTGATTAAAGCCTTCAGAAAGAGCTTCGATTTCCTTTGAGGATGAACGTAAATGGATCTTTGTTTGAAGATCGCCTCCTGCAACCTTTTCCATCGATTTCTTTAATAAATCAATAGGTTTAATGACCTTCCGAATAGTCAAATAACCAAGAATACTAGACACCATAATCGAAAATACAGTCATACCAATTGTGAGATTGCGATACATTTTTACAGGCTGTAAATATTCTTGGTTAGAGAGCGCTATCACATATATGGAATCATCCATTTCAATTTGATAGGAAAAGGAAATAGTCAGTCCCTTAACATGAAAAACACCTTGCTTTTGATCATAAATTCCTTTTATTTCTGAGGCAGAAAATGCCGGTAGTGGACTGTTAAAGCCATCAAATGCTTTGACACTTCCATCCTTTGTTATTTGAAATTGCATTGGATTTTGATTAGATTTTTTGTATATTTTTTCATTTTGACTAAGGGCATATGCAAGTTTTCTATTAAATTCCTTTTTTGTTGCAGTTGATTTAAGCATCGTTATTTTCTCTGTCATTACTTCTGCAGAAGACTGCAATTGCTGTTCAATCGAAGAAATGGTAAATTGCTTGTTTTTTTCATAACTGATGTACGCTATGATTACGGAAGATAATGAGATAACTAAAATAATCGGCAATACTAAAATTGTTTGGAGACTAAATCTACCTTGTTTAAATAACCCTTTTTGTGTTTTCACCTAATCCACTCTCTCTATTATTTCAGTTTAAAAATACCTATGATGAAATTCCTATAATAATCATTTAATCCTATTATTGTTAAAATAATATTTAGATGAAGTAAAGGTTATGTGTAGATTTGATTGAGGCTTAGAAGAAAATAAACACCTTGTTGTTTTTACCATAGAAAAAACGGATATTCATTTCCCCTTCGGAAATAAATACCCGTTTCTAAATCACGATAGTTTTTCTTTCCCTTCTTCGATTGATGAAAAAGTACAACCTCCCTCCTTTGCAAAATGCAGCGAATGCTTTGAAAGTAATTCAATCCTACTTAATCAAAATAAATTTCTTTCCCCTTTTCAGCCGATTCATATATTCCACACAAGATCTTCGTCATTTCAACACCGTCTTGTACTGGGCTTCGTGTTTCTTTTTCACCTAAGCATGTATCGATAAAGTGGTCAATTTCTGCTTGGAAACCTTGAACAAAATCAAAGGTCAAGCTATCTACTTGTGGAGTGATGTTTAATATTGTGTCGTGTTTTTCCGTAATGATGGAAAGTTCCGGCTCTAATTCTGCTCCACCCTTTGTGCCATATAGCTTCACAGCAATTTCATCTTTTTTCGCATGAAGCGTGAAGCTGACATCTACAAGTAAGGAAGCTCCGCCTTCGAAGCGAATCATCGCATTGGCCATATCCTCTACCGTATTTTTATCAGGATCATAATCTGCAGCTTGATAGAATGATAGATTTTTAATGTTCTTTCTATTACCTAGTTGTGAATAAGTGTTTCCACTAATAGATTTAACCTTAGGACGTCCCATCAAATACCAAAGTACATCGATGACATGGACACCGAGATCAATTAATGGACCACCACCAGATCTTTCTTTGTCAGAGAACCATCCACCTGGATTACCCAATCTCCGGATGCAAGTCGCTTTCGCGTAGTAAATTTCTCCAAGTTCTTTCTGATCAATAAATTGTTTAATGATTTGCGTGTTGGATGCATATCTTCTGACAAAGCCAACTTGAAGTGTTTTTCCGCTTCGTTTTACGGCCTCTTCAACTTGCAACGCCTTCTCAACACTTGTTGTAAGTGGTTTTTCCACTAATACGTTTTTCCCATGATCAAGCGCCGCAATCGCAATTTCTGCATGGGAAGTATTCCATGTACAAATACTTACAGCGTCAATCTCTGGATCATTCATCAGCTCATTGTAATCAACGTACACCTTACTTGCTCCATATTTCTCAGCCTTTTCTTTCGCTCTTTCTTCATTTAGGTCACAAATGGCGTAAATTTCTACTTTTTTATTATTTGCATATGATTGAAAATGCGCTTCAGATATAGAACCTGCACCGATAACACCTATTTTTAATTTAGCCATACTCTTTTCCCCCTACTCTTCATTAAATAATCTACGGACATTGTCTAATCCAATCCTTGAACCTTGTTTACATTCTTCTAGGCCTTCAAATTCAATTGAAATATAACCATCATAGTTTGAATTTTTAATAATTCTTACAATCTCTCTCATATCGATGTCGCCATGCCCAACGATTGCACCTCTTAAATAATTTCCACCCGTTGTTTGAAACCAACCTTCGCCTGGATTTTCATAGGAAGGACGAACATAAAAGTCTTTAAAATGGACCATGGAAGCTTGTCCTATATTTTTCTTAACTGCTGATACGGAGTCTTCATCTACACACATAAAGTTCCCAACATCGACAGTCGTTTTAAAATTGCTTCGATTTACTTCGGAAACGAGACGTAAAACACGATCACTCGCCTGTACATAAAAACCATGATTCTCAATGCTTGTTGTAATATCAAATTGTGCTGCATAGTCGGCAATTTGTTGGCATGCATCAACGAGAATTGGCAGGTCCTTTTCAAACTGGATGATAGATGCTTCTTCCCCTGCACGCCATGCAACATCGTGTCTCATCATCTTAACGCCCAATGCATTGGCGATATCTACTTGTTTCTTTACTCTTTCTATTTCCTGTTCAAATGCTTCTTGATCTTCAGTAATAAAATTTGCCCCTATTAAATAATGTGAAAGCTCAATTCCAACGCTTTGTGCTTTCTCTATAATTTCATTAATTAATTGAGGATTATCATCTAAGCTAAACCCTAAAGGCACAATCTCAATATGATCTGCTCCTTGATCTGCGACCCATTGAATCGCATCGATAATGGTCATTTCCCCAGAGTTGATTGCTTGATATAAACTGTATGAACTTAATCCGATTTTCATTTTTACACCTCGTATCTATGTAAGTAGCCTTAACAAGCGATTGGCTCAAATCATCTATTCAAAAATACGGTCTCTCTCTTTTCATCTGACTCATGCGCCGCCTTTACTACCTCCAATGTACGCAGGCCATCAGTCCCTGTAATTGACGGATTTCCGCCTTTTTTAACACATTTAATGAAGTCTTTAATCAGCCCTTCGTCCATGTCTTCAGAGAATGGAAGTTGCTCGATGCTACCCGCTCCGTCATTGTAGAAAAGGGTATGTTGTTTAAAAGCATCAACGGAAAGGTTTCCTTTTGTTCCAACAAAGTTAATAATTGCATCTCCCCATGTTGGGAATGTTTGCGGTCGTGACCAGCTTGGATCGATTGAAACGATGACTCCAGATTCAAGCTCCAATGTAACCATGCCGCAATCCTCAACGTCGATGTCGTAAAACCTTGTGTCTAATTCTGCATAGACACTCTTTACTTCATCTTTTAGGATCCATCTGATTAAGTCCATAATATGAACAATATGATCAGTTGCTGCTCCGCCGCCTGAAAGGTCCTTCTCAATGAACCATCCGCCCGGCATTTTTCCGTGGTTCGTACCACTGATAGCAATCACTTCTCCGATTGCTCCGCTTTCAATTAACTGTTTCGCTTTTCCTAAAACTGGAGCAAATCGAACAGGATATGCGACTTGAAGAATGACTCCTTCTTCTTCACATACTTTAATCATTTCTTTTGCATCTTCGATCTCCGTTGCAATTGGCTTTTCACATAATATATGTTTTTTCGCCCTTGCCGCTTGAATTACATGCTCTTTATGATTGGCATTCTCTGAACAAATGATCACAGCGTCAATGTCAGTATTTAAAAACTCATCAAAATCGGAAGTGAATTGACAATCAAACTTTGTAGCCATTTCTTTTCCACGTTGCTCGTCATTATCCCAAATATATGCAAGCTCAACTTCTGGATTGTTAACGATGTGCGTTGCATAACTAAGGGCATGCATATGGGCAAAGCTAATGATGCCGATTTTCATTTTATCTTCCTCCTTCTGTGAGTGTCACTGGTTGTCCCTCTTTTGCAGATCTTATAGCTGCTTGAGCAACTTTAATAGATTTAGCAGCTTCTTCAGCAGTGATGATTGGTTCTTCTTTGCCTAATAAACAGTTTACAAAATGTTCCAGTTGACGTTGATATGGATCTTTTTCAAGTACATTTCTTGGAACTTGTACTCCGGATTGATTACCTACTTGGGGACGAATTTGTACTTCCAAAGGATTACTCTCATTATGGTTGTACGTTATCATCCCTTTGTCTCCAGCCAGTTCAAAAGAAGCATGGAAGTTTGTCTCTGCCCATGAAAGCTCAACATAACAAATTGTTCCATCGGTCATTTTTAATGTAATAAAACCAAACTCCACATTGCCCTTTTCTTCCCTGCTTCGTTTAACACGTTTCGCCATAACTCTTTGCACATCGCCGAATGTCCATAATAACCAGTCAAGATCATGGATTCCAAGGTCGAGAAATAGCCCCCCGCTTCTTGCTTCATCCGCATACCATGAATCTCCATTTGGTGGATGCGGCACACCTCTTTTCATTCTTATGACACCTGGTTTTCCAATGGATCCATCAAGAATTTGCTGTCTTGCATTGGCGTACTCAGGAAAAAAGCGAAGTGTGTGACCTATATGCAATTGAACGTTATTCTCTTTACATACTAAGATTGCTTCTTCAGCTTCCTCAGCTGTTAAAGCTAATGGCTTTTCACAAATAACATGTTTTTTAGCATTTGCAGCTTCTTTAACTAGCTCGGAATGAGTGTCAGTTGGCGTACAAATATCAATGACATCAACGTCAGTGGCCGCAAGTAGCTCTTGAATACTTGTGTACGATTTGATTCCATATTTATTTGCCACTTCATCTAATCTAGTTTTATTCCTGGCGATAACGCCTACAACTTCAACGCCTTGTATTTTAGACCAAGAATCCAAGTGTCGTTGGCCAAGTTTTCCCGAACCAATTACTGCTATTTTCATCAACAATACCACCTCATACTCTATTTAATTAAACTCACCCATACGTACTGTTTCCCGTATTTTATTGGATTGATTGGCAGCAAGACTTACAGCCAGTGTTTTTAAACCCTCATCATAGGATGATAAAATTAAATCTTGATTATTTGTTCGTACCGCTTCAATGAAGATGCGATCTTGTTCCTCATAAAAATCAACATTCGATTTATAAATGGTTGTTTTATCTTTTTCAATGATTGATAGCGTCGTACCATTCAGCTCAATTCGGAAATCGCGTCCTAATATTTCCACACCCATACGATGATCATTTTGAGTAAAAGAACTGTCCAAGTGTCCTACTGCTCCAGACTCAAATGCAACATTGACGGAAGTGACATCGGGAATATCGACATTTTCAATATTTGACATCACTTGAAGTGACATATTTGCATGTACATCTTCAATATCACCTGCGAAGTAACGCATTGCATCGAGAATATGTGTAGATTGCTCAACTAGCTGCCCGCCTGATTTACTTTGAACCCGGTACCAAGGTGTTTCAACAAAACTAGAAATATAATGTCCGCGGACCATTGCAATTTTTTTATCTTCCAAATACTCTTTTGCTTTTTGAACAGTATCTAAATAGCGAAGGCAGTAGCCCGAAGCATTGATCACCCCCGATTCGCGGATGATTGCTGCTTTTTTCTTTGCCTTTTCAAGATCTAGCTCTAATGGTTTTTCAACTAAAATATGAATCCCTTTTTGCACTGCTTTTTCTTCAATCTCTCCATGGGCAAATGGCGGGACACTGACAAATAGTGCATCTAATTTTTCTTTTTCAAGCATTTCATCAAAGTCTGTATAAGCTGTTGCATTAAATGTCTCACCTTGTTTTTTGGCATTTTCTTCAGAAATGTCACAAACAGCGACGATCTCGGCATGTTCATTGTTAGAAATATTTTTCAAATGTACAGTCGCTATACCGCCTACACCAACAAAACCTACTTTTACTTTTTCCATCATTAGCGCCCCTTTTTTAAAATTACATCTAAATGACGTGCCGTGTCGTCTGCTAATGTGCTTGGGCATAAGGCATACGGAGATAATTCAGCAGTTAGAGTATCTTCATAGCCAATTTCATCAAGAGCCGCAATTACTGCTTTCCAATTTACATCACCAGCTAAAAGTGGAACAAAACCGGTGATATTACCGACTTTTGTACTAAAATCTTTGACATGTACCTTTAAGATTCTTTTACCAAGTATGCGTATCCATTGCTCTGGAAAACCAAATTGCAAAACATTTCCGACATCAAAATATGCTCCGACATAGTCCGACTCGAATTCATCGATATATGCCGCCATCTCTAACGGAGAAAGCAAAAATTTATTCCAGACATTTTCTATGCCGATTTTCACATTGTATTTTTTTGCTGTAGGGATCACTTGTTTAAGCGACTCAAGACTTCTGTTGTAACATTCTTCATAGGATACATGTTCCGAAACCGCTCCCGGTACAACCAAAATCGTATCCATTCCTATGTAACTGGCAAGCTCCAACATTTTCTCTACAACTGTTATTCCTTGTTTTCGAATATTTTCATCTGAGGAGCATAATGGCGTTTTCCAAAGTAGCGACGTCGATAAACTTCGAAGTTGCAATTGATACTTAGATGCGAGCGCTGCAATTTCTTCTGCTTGCTCCTTTGTGGTTTCCGTTGTTAGCCCTATCCCACCTTCTTCATTGAGATTAAGTTCCACTGCGTCAAAACCAGCCTGTCTACTATACTCAAAAATATTTTCAAGTGGTGTATTTTCGGGGTAACACCACTGATTAATTCCTTTAAGCATGACTTTCCTCCTTATATGATCTAGGTAAATATTAATGAAGCCAATCCTGTTCATTTTGATTGATAAAACTTCCAATTAACCTGTATGCGCTTGCATATTATACAAAAACATACTCATTTCACTAGTGGAGAAAAAGTAAGAAACCTCATAGTTGAAGATATCACAATATTCAAATGCAATTCAATGTTTTTTAGTCCCACGCCCTAATAGTTTTACAGCTCCCCCCTTCTCCATAGATCTATAAATCTTCCACCACAATATACGCAGCGTTTACTGGTCCATGTACCCCAACAACAAGATTCATTTCAATGTCTGCAGAGTTACTCGGACCAGTAATAAAATTGATGCAAGAAGCTAAGTGTTCGCCGTTTTTCGTTTTTTCCCTAATAATACGGGCTGCTTGGGTCATACGGGGAACGAGGGAACTTTTCGGAATAATGATCACTGATTTTAATGGTAAAAAGCTTACTGTCCTTCCTTTATCTTTGCTGCTGAATAAGACGGCAGTACCGGATTCAGCAAGGGTGATATCACTGATTGTAATTCCTATATTCGCTTTTTCTGCTAGTTTAATATTCTCTTCTTCCTTTGAGGCATCCCATTCATGGACTTCAACATTTTCCCCTGGCCATACTTTATTAAATAATGGTGATAGTCCGTATTCGTCAAAACGGGAATCCTTCCAGGTAACGATGGGACCTCCACCATATTCAGAAACAATATTTCGTACAGTTTCCGCCAAACCAGCTATATTTGTTTCAATAAGATCTGTGTGTATTTTTGTACATTGAGTTTTAAGGGCCTCAAGCAATTCATCCAAGTCAGCTTCTTTCAAAACAGCATCCTGTGGATTATAGCTCCACTTCGGCCTTTCAACTTTTGAGGGGAATTTATCCCTTCCTAATCGACCGGATATTTTGTTTAAGAAGGCCTCTCTATTTTGAATTGGTCCACTCATGACTGATCGCCTCCTTTTTTGTGATCTTTAAACCAATCTCGGAATCTCTCTTTATTAGGAGCAGGAAAATCCCTGATTTCTGTCCAAGCTTTTAATGGGCCAACTCCCTTGGTAATCTTATTTCCAGAAGTAAAAGGATTCATAGCTGTAGGTGCAATTTTTGATCCCATTTTATAAAGAGATGGTGAGGCAGCACCTAAACCGAAAGCTTTCATTGCCAGCTTTTCAGAGATTGGCGCTCTTCCTTCTTTTTCTACAATAACTTGGCGATGTTTATGCAGCAGGTCATGAAGTGGAATTTTTACCGGACAAGCCTCCGTACATGCGCCGCATAAAGTTGATGCATAAGGAAGCTCCTTGTAGTCATCATAACCTCCTAATAACGGTGAAAGGACTGCCCCGACTGGCCCTGAATAAATAGATCCGTAGGAATGACCGCCGACATGGCGATAAACAGGACATACATTTACGCAAGCAGCACAGCGGATACATTGAAGAATGGATTGAAACTCTCCGCCTAAAATATCAGATCTTCCATTATCTACAATGACTAGGTGAAAATCTTCGGGGCCGTCTACATCGCCCTCATCTTTTGCGCCAGTCAGGACCGTAATATAACTTGTCAGCTTTTGGCCAACAGCACTTCTCGTCAATAAGCCTACAAGGACTTCCATTTCTTCAAATGTTGGAACGAGCCTTTCCATTCCCATAACAGTGATTTGGGTTTTCGGCAGCGCTGTTACGAGATCAGCATTTCCTTCATTTGTCACCAAACAGATAGAGCCAGTTTCGGCAACGGCAAAATTACAGCCTGTTATTCCTACATCAGCAGTAAGGTATTCTTGTCTCAGCATTTCACGTGCGTGCCAAGCCAATTCCTCTGGTTTTTCGGTATGTTGATAGTCTAGTTTTTCGGTAAAAACATCCCTGATTTGCTCCTTATTCTTATGCAATGCAGGTGCAACGATATGTGAAGGTGGATCATGATCATCTACTTGAAGTATGTATTCTCCAAGATCGGTTTCAATCACTTCACATCCCGCTTCCTCCAAGGCAGCATTAAGGTTAATTTCTTCCGTGACCATGGACTTTGATTTGACAACTTTCTTAGCATTTTTCTTTTTGATTATACTGCGGATGTATTCATTAGCGTCCTCCGATGTCTCCGCAAAGAAAACATGGCCGCCTCTTTTCGCAACATTCTCGCTTAACTCAAATAAATAGTAATCGAGATTTTCCAAAACATGCTGACGGATTTCCTCTCCTAGTGAACGCCATTCTTCCCAGTTCCCCAGTTCTTTGGCTGCATCAAGCCTTCTTGTTTGAAGCCTTTCCTGAGCACTCGAAACGGCACCTCTCATAAAGGTATTATCGATCCCTGTTTCTACACGTTTTTTAAAATCGCCCGTATCAATTTTCATTGTCATGCTCATCACCCCTTTTTTGAAAAATTAACGACTGTTTAAAACTTCCGCAATATGCATCACTTTAATTTGCTTGCCAACCCGGTCAATCCTTCCACCTATGTTCATTAAGCAACCACAATCTGCGCCTATTAAGTATTCTGCTTCAGTTTCCTCCACATGTTGCACCTTCTCATCTACCATTTGTTCTGAAATTTGCGCCATTTTTACGGAGAAGGTACCTCCGAAGCCACAGCATTTGTCCTTGCCAGGAAGCTCTGTAAATTCAAGCCCTTTGACATGGTTTAGTAGTTTCATAGGTGCCTCAGTAACTCCTAACAATCGAGTCATATGGCAAGAAGTATGAAAAGTTACTTTACCAGCTAGACGTGCTCCAACATCCTCCACTTTTAAAATATCAACAATAAATTGAGTGAATTCATATGTTTTTTCTGCTAGCGCTTTCGCTTTTGGTTCCCAAACTGGATCCTCTTTAAAAACATGCTGATATTCATGAAACATATAGGCACATGATCCCGATAGACCGACAACATACTCTGCATCCTTAAAAGTTTCAATCATTCTTTTCATCGCTACTTTAGATTCCTTAACATACCCGCTATTATAAGCCGGCTGGCCACAACAAACCTGCGATTCGGGGAAATCAACCTCACAACCAAGGTGCTCTAATACTTCTACCGCAGCCTTTCCTACATTACTGTGAAACATATCTACCAAACATGTAGCAAATAGACTTACTTTCATATTTTCGACCTTCTCCCCGTATAATGAATTTTCATATAAATCTACTTTATTCTTATATAACCAGTTAGTCAACAGGTCATTTGATGACTTAGTTTTATGATGTAGATTAATAGTCTTTTTATAGATTGCGAGTTATTTGATAGAATTGAGGCTTTTCACCGGAAATATGAGTCACTCGGTGAAAGTACGGGCCACTCAGGAAAAATAAGAGCCACTTATTTTTCTTTCTCGTTCTCCTTAAAATATCTTCCTAGAACTTTTTCTACATTTTCCAGATGTTCTAACATTGATTTTCTTGCCCTGTTTTCATCCCCATACGAAATTGCCTCATAAATCTTTTTGTGCTCGTCATACAGTTTTTCAGTTGTTGTTTGCTTGGAATATAGCCAAAGTTTGCGAGTTTCTTTCATGGTCTCTTGCATTAGTAAGGATACGTGATTTAACAAGCTAGAAAGGAGCTGATTTTGAGACGCCTCGGCAATAGCGAGATGGAATTCCAAATCCGCTTTTTCCCCCAGTTCTTTATTTCCATTGGCTGTTTTCATTTCTTCCAAGGCAGCTTCCATAGCTTTTAAGTTCTCATCGGTTCTATTTTTACTAGCGGAAGCAACAGTTCCTGTCTCAATGATTTTTCTTACTTCAAGCAAATTCGCAACATCAGTTTTGTTCATTAAGATGGCGGTTGAAAGAGGAAAAGCAATTTGATCTGAGCTGAACTCTTTAATATAGGTTCCTTCACCCTGCTTCATTTCCACAAGCCCCATCGCCCTTAGTGCTGACAGCGCTTCTCTAATGGCGGAGCGTCCCACCTGAAAATTTTCAGCCAGCTGCTCCACAGAATCTAGCCTATCACCAGGCTTTAATTGGCCAGACCGAATGCTCTCGTGAATCGCTTCCGCTACTTCCTCATATAATTTTTTGGATTTAATTTGTGGATACATCATCGTTATGGTCCTCCGGTTTATTGTTTGTAATAGCAATTATTGATATAATATTTAAATATTGATTAGAATTTTTTCGGAGCATGGGGTGTTTATTATTTTTAGTATTGATGGCGTTTTCTATCGAATAGGCACGTGGTTATACAATTTTATGTTCTTAAATATTTTATTTATTTTATGTTGTATTCCCATTATAACGATTTATCCAGCATTGGGTGCACTTTTTGGAGTTGTAAGACAATGGAAAAGAAATAATGATATAGCAATCTTTTCGCAATTCATACGAATGTTTAAAGAAAATTGGAAGCAAAGTTATTTAGTAGGTATTTTTTCCACGCTCATCGGTGGATTTTTAGCAATCGATTTCTTCCTTTTATACCAAATGACTTTTTCATATAAAATATTCATCTTTAGTGCTCTTATATTTATCTGTTTTTTGTTTGTTCTTACTTTCATAAGTATTTATCCGCTTATGGTTCATATGAACACAACATTTAAACGTTTATGTATTTCCAGCCTCCAAATTGGTTTATACAAAATTCATTTATCTATTTTTTGTTTGATCATTTTAAGTGCTTGGACACTATTATCTTTACAGTTTTCTTTCTTAATTTTCTTTTTCTTTTTCAGCGTTTCAGCGTACATCATTTATTGGATTGCCGATCTTAAGTTTAATAAATTAATGCCGCACGAAGATACTGTTAGTGAAGAGGCATAATTTGAAAAAGGGAGTCACTCCATGTCGTAGTGGCTCCCTTTTGCTTAAAATGAATCAGTCCCCCAAAAATTATAATGAACTTTCGGAAATAGTTCATTCCCTTCTGAACCTTCTAGCAGCATCTCAATAAATTCTTTTTCATTCCATTTCACTAAATCATTATAAATAAACGAATCACCGGGTTTTATTATTTCTATAATGCCCTCTTTTAGTGTAAGTAGAGCATCTGAATTACCACATTGAAATAAAATGGTATCGTTCTCCATTTCGGAATGGATTCTATTTATGAAAACATCCCTTAACTTTTCCATTAATCCATGAAAATTAATGACTTTCCACATACTTGATGTATCTACTACTTTTTCTGCATCCCATTCTTGAAAATAACTAGAAAGGATATGATTCTCTGGTAAAGTGATACGGACACTATCAAAATGCGTACCCACTGTTTCTTTTAATAGAGAAAGGGCGGCATTTTCATGTCCTTCCGCGTAGCAACATTCTTCAATCGCGATGTTACCCTCGTTATTTTGAAATATTAAATAAGCAACAATCTCATTTTTATCTTTTGCAACTAGGAACTTTGACTTTCTATTAAGCTGATTCTCCCAATAGGCAGATGAACGTATCCGGGAACCGATGAACTTTTTACAAAAATCTTTATACAAGCTCTTTATTTCTTCTAAATCTCCATCTGATGATTTAGTAATTGTGTAATCAAAGAGTGGGAGTTCAGGCTTATTTCTTAAAATTTGAGAATACCTCGGGATTGTACGCCATCCCAGCTTTTCATAGAAAGGATTTATTCCTGCGAAAAGAAGAGACAAATCAAACCCATTCGATTTCATCCAATCTAATTGTCTTTTTAAGATTGTATGAGTAAGGCCCATTCCTCGAAATTCCGAGAGCGTGGCAACATTTCCAATTCCCCCCACCTTTAGATTAATGTTTTCAAAAGTAATATAATAGGGAAAAATCTGAACAGCCGCCGCAAGCTTTCCATTAACGATTGCAATCCAGGTTGTTTTATTATCATAATCCTCTTCAATTTCCAAACGTTCTTTAAAAAATGACTTGTCTTCAGGAAATACATTTCCCCATAATTCATATGCCTTTTCGAGTTCCTCATTATTATGTACAGATCTTATTTCGACTTTACGCATTTTTGTAACCCCTTTCTTCTTATATTTTATCAAAAAAGAGGCTCGATTGCTCGACCTCTATAACTCTCTTAAATTCGCTTATCCTAAAACAGGTGTGTCAACAAAATTTACAGCCTGTTTATGTTTATGCAACTCTAAAATAATAATTTCATTTTCCCCTTCGTTCAAAAATGGAGCAGGTACATATAGCGTTTGCTGTGGTCCAATTTCCCAGTAACGGCCAAGATTATGACCATTCACAAAGACTACTCCTTTTGTCCATTTTGACATATCAATAAAAGTATCGGTCACTTCATCAACTGTCAAAGTTCCACGATGGAAGTAAGGATGATTTTCTTTCGTTTCAGCATTGGTAAAGCGAAGATGACTTACTTCCTTTAAAGGCAATGGATAAACTGTCCAATCAAATAAAAATTGATTATTCATTCTTACCCCTTCGGTAATTCCTTTAAAATCGACTAGGAATGGGCCATAATTAATGCGTCCCATATTCTCAACAATAATTTGGAGTGTTGTCTCTTCCTCAGTGATGTCAACTTCCAGTCGAGATTCTCCACTAATTCGATCTACTAAACCGACATATTCACCATTCAAATAAACTTGTCCACGATCATGAACATCTTGAACTGTTAAGATTTGTTTGCCATATGCGCCTTTTATAACTGTTTCATATACTATGAAGCCATACCCTTGTCCATATTCCTCCATCGTTAAAGGTGCTTGGCTTTGCTGTGGAGAGGAAAGCTGATCCAATGAATCTAGTAATGCAACGCGTTCTGTTAATTGAACCTCACCATATTGTTTTTTAGATGATGGGGCAGGCAACTTCATCTCAGGCAGTTCTACGTATTTTTCGAAAGTTTTTCGAACAGCATAAAATTTCTCTGTCACATCTCCGGATTCTGTCAATAAGCCATCATAGTCATAGCTTGTTATGGTTGGCTGATAAATTTCTTCATTATGATTAGCGCCATTATAGAAACCAAAATTTGTGCCGCCATGTGCCATATAGAAATTAACAGAACCATTTCGCTCTAGCATTTCTTCCAATGTTTCTACAACGCTTTCCGATGATCTTGTATGATGTTCTTCTCCCCAATGGTCAAACCAGCCATGCCAGAACTCCATACACATAAGTGGACCATTCGGCTGAAATTTCTTTAATTGTTCGAACGCTTCTTTAGTCCTTGAGCCAAAATTAACTGTTTCTAGAACGTTTTCGATCATCCCGCCGTTAAGCATGCTAGGTAAAGGGCCGTCTGATGTAAAGAGAAGATCGTCTCCGACTCTTTTCTTGACGCTATCACGCATGTATTGTAAATATTTTTGATCATTACCAAAACTGCCATATTCATTTTCAATTTGTAAAGCTATGATCGGGCCCCCGTTTGAACTTAAGTGTGGCTGCAGACGCTTAAATAATTGATCAAAATAAGCTTCTACCTTATCTAAATACGCCTCATTATAGCAACGTAATTTAATATTCGGCACGGTCATTAACCAATATGGAAAGCCGCCAAATTCCCATTCAGCACATATATATGGGCCAGGTCTCACAATGACATGAAGACCAACCTTTTCAGCGGTTTGAATAAATCGCTCAATATCGGCAATTCCTTCGAAAACAAACTGTCCTTCTTCTGGCTCATGTAAATTCCATGCTACATATGTTTCTACTGTATTAAATCCACATTCCCTTAATTTAATTAATCGGTCTTCCCAGTATTCTGGTACAGTTCTAAAATAATGCATGGCAGCACTTAATAGTAAAGTTTCCTCACCATCTAGTAAAAATGACTTTTCATTATAGGTTAACTTTGGCATTTCGCACCTCTATTTTTAAAATTGAAAAGCAACTGTTATTCGTGTTTGCTGGCTGTATATTCGCGTTCAGCAACTGTTTATTCACGTTCATCGGCTGTTTATTCGTGTTCGGCAACTGTTATTCGCGTTCACCGGCTGTTTATTCGTGTTCACACTATTTACGAACGATTTGGCAACTTGATTATTTTGATTTCAACCACTCGAGTGTAAACGTCCCAAACCTAATATCTAATTGATTCCAATCATCATAATCATATACCCGTTCGTACAAGACTCCTATTTCTCCATTTTTAAGGACGGTTAAGCATGAATAACCATAAAAACCATCATCAATCACTTTACTGTAGGGCCACGTTTTTCCACCGTCTTCGCTTAAACGGACTGTTCCCTTTACTCTAATTTTTTCATCAGCAGGATTTGAGAATAGGACACGCACCTTTCCGTCTCCTAGGTCAGGATAAAGAACAACACTTGATTGGCAGATTGGATCAATGAGAGTCTCATCAAATGTCACTTCCCCCCATGTTTCCCCGCCATCTGAGCTCGTGGTCACAGCGGTTCTTTGCAGTCCATAGTGATTTCTTAGATAATATCTTAGCTCTCCTGTAGGCAACTCTATTACTTGTGATTCTGTCAAATATTGCTTCACATTAGAAATCGATTTTGCAGATAAAGTTTCTCCATCTAGCTCTCGCCCATCATTCGGCGATTCCCCGCGGTGCCAAGTTTCACCATGATCATCACTATACATACAAGCACATGATAAATGTCCCGCTTCATTTGAAAAGTAGATTGGGAATATTAAACGTCCTGCTTTATCTCCATGTTTCATTTGAATCCCGCATCCAGGACCTGATCCAATAAAGCGCATCCATTCTTCTTTAACTAACGGATTTAATTCTCTTGGTTTAGACCAAGTAAGCCCATCATCATCACTTTGAATAATTTGTAAGAATGATGTCCTTGCTTCTAGTAAACTTTCATTTGGGTCTACGTCTTTTTTAAAATAAATATTTCCTAATGTCTCTCCATCTTTAAAAACATAACCTTTATCATTGACAGTATAAGCGGTTTTCCCACCTTTTGAATCATACACTTGTCCGTCTTCAGCCAATATGTATACATTTCCATCTTTATCAAATAAATTCCTGCGGCCATCTACATCAAATCCTACTCCTGGTTCACTCGCCAACAGCCCAATTCCACCTGGTGTATGCATATAAAGCATAAAAATGGTGCCCGTTTCTTCATCCTCTAATAGCGCCGAATCAATAGCTGCCGCACCATCTAATCCTTCTCCAGCATAAGCAACGAGCTTTTGTGCTTCTCCCCACGTCTTACCATTGTCTTCACTTCGTCTAATCGTCATATCGATTTTATTTGGGTTGTCTGTCTGGTCGACGATCCTCGCATCGATTCCTGCAATAATAGTTCCCTTCCTAGTTGTAATCATCGACGGAATTCGATACGCTTTTGAAGCTGCATAGTTTGGATAAAAAATTGCTTGTGTTTCAATGTTTGGCATTATTTAAAACTCCTCACAGTCCATCTATTAATATCCCATATCAGTAAAAATAAAAAATATGAGATTATTATACTTTTCTCAATTGAAAAAAGCGGTTCTAAGGTATATTATGGTCTTACCACTGAGGTTAAACGCTTACAGTATGATTGTCAATCTCTTTTTTTAAAAAAATAGACTAGTCTTACTAGTACCGAAATTGGAGGATTTTTATGGCTAACTTTGAATTTCTATTAACTGATTCATTAGAAAAAGTATTTCCCGAAGCTCCGCCAACATCTTTTTCATCGAAAAGTATTTCTGTTTTTCAAAATGAACAATTTTCATTTCAACTTGCCTATCATTGTTATGACAGAAACAGTAAGATTAACATTCATGTAGAGGCTGATGATTCAATCCACACATCTGTAAGTGTTGTAAAAAAAGTGCCTTCTAATCTACCAGCTTATCCTGATTCACATGATGAAAATTATCTATACACTACACCAGGGTTATTTCCTGATTTACTAGAGCCTGTATCGGATGGAAATATTGAGCTAGAAACGGATGGCTGGAACTCTATTTGGTTCGATGTAAATCCTCAATCAGGTACTGTGGGCGAAACGACGATTAAACTGCATATTACAGATGAAACTAATACGTCCATTTACGAACAATCAATCAATTTTAGAGTCATACCGCACTCATTACCTGAACAAACATTAATCCATACACAATGGTTTCATGCTGACTCCCTAGCGAATTATTATCAAGTGGAAGCCTTTTCCGATGAACATTGGCGAGTCATTGAAAATTTCATTAAGACAGCTAAAGAAAACGGAATTAATATGTTGCTTACCCCTATTTTCACACCACCATTGGATACTAAGGTTGGCGGTGAGCGAACAACGGTTCAACTTGTTCAAATTTCCTTTATCGAAAGTGAGTATTCGTTTGATTTTTCATTACTGAAAAAATGGCTAGAAATTTGTAAACGTAATGGAATTAAGTACATAGAAATTGCTCATCTGTTTACACAATGGGGCGCTCAATTTACTCCTAAAATTATGGTTATGGAAAATGGAGATCTCGTACGGAAATTTGGTTGGGATGTAGCTGCTGACAGCATGGAATATCGTTCATTTTTAGATTCTTTTCTCCCCGCATTGACTGAGTTTTTAAAAGCAAATTGGGAAGCAGAAAAAGTTTATTTTCATATTTCTGATGAACCGAATGAGTCCAATATTGCTACCTACTCAAAAGCGAAAGCAATTGCAGAACCGCATCTTAAAGATTTTAAAATTATCGATGCACTAAGTGATTATTCATTTTTCCAAAAGGGAATCGTTACGAAGCCTGTCATCGCGTCGGATCATATTCAACCTTTTATCGACAATAATCTTTCAAACTTATGGGTGTATTATTGTTGTGCCCAGAACAAAAACGTGAGCAATCGATTTATGGCTATGCCTTCAGCAAGAAATCGGATTATTGCCACACAATTATTCAAATACAACATAGAAGGATTTCTCCACTGGGGATATAACTTTTATAATAGTCAATATTCGATAGAGCCAATCGATCCTTATGTGATAACAGATGCAAATAAAGCTTTTCCTTCGGGCGATTCGTTTCTCGTCTATCCTGGGAAAAACGGAGAAGCAATTCCATCCATCCGCTCGCGGGTCTTCTATCATGCCTTGCAAGATTTGCGCGCATTTCAATTGCTTGAACAACTAAAAGGAAAAGCTTTCGTATTAAATATCATTGAAAAAAATCAAACCATAACCTTTACTGACTATCCGGTAGAGAAAGATTATATTTTCCAAATTAGAGAAGAGATTAATAGGGAAATAGAACAAGCCCTTTAATTTTAAAAAATAGGCGACAGAAGAATTAATTTTCTTCGTCGCCTATTTTTCTCGTTTAAGCGTTAACTTCGACTTTTAGCTCTTCATCCGTCTTAGGACGATGAATTCCTTGATCAACATAAACAACTTTTCCACCAGATCGAATCGATTCAGTAGCTGCACATCCAACCGCAACGCTCATCCGGCCGGCGAATGGTGTTGTAAGTGGTTGCTTATTATATAAAGCTAAATTGACGAAGTCTTCACAAATACGTGGATCCGCACCGCCATGCGTTCCAGGCATTTGCTTCATTTCATATACAATATCGCTCATTTCATGCCATGAGCCAGATTTTCTTGTTTTTACATATACCTTATCGTTGACATCGTCATTTTCGATACGCCCTTTCGTACCGATAAATGTATAATTTCGAGAATAATCAGGTGTAAAATGACATTGCATGTAAGACGCCTTAATGCCACCTTCTAATTCCATGATCACCATATTATTATCTTCTACGTCAATTTCTTCACGGAATGCACATTGTGTTAACCGTTCTAGACTAGCTTCTGGGCATGTATCTTTTAGTTCACAATCAGGGCAATGTAAATCATTCGGTTTGTCTCCACCATAATAATCTAGGCTTCCATATGCAGAAACTTTCTTTGCATATTTGCCAGTTAACCAATGAATGACGTCGAAATCATGAGATGCTTTTTGCAGCAGTAATGATGTTGTGTTCGCAGCTGTCCCATGCCAATCATGATAATAAAAATAGCCGCCAAGCCCAACAAAATGTCTCACCCAAACTGCTTTAATTTCACCAATCACACCTGAATCGATGATTTCTTTCATCGTTTGGTACATGCTCATATAACGCATGTTGAAACCAATCATTAAATGTTTCCCTGATTTTTTCCATTCATCAAGAATGCGGTCGCAGCCTTCTGGTGTAATCGCTAATGGTTTTTCACAATAAACATGTTTTCCTGCCTGTAGAGCTGCGGTTGCATGTTCTTCATGCATAAAATCTGGTGAAAAAATTGCAATTGCATCGATGTCTTCTCTTAGAAGCAACTCTTGATAATCAGTGGTAACAAATGCAGCTTCATTTACATCTTTTTTAAATGTATCTAGTGCCTTTAAAGATACATCAGCAGCTGCAACGACAACTGAGTTACCCTCTGGCTTATGCCAATATTCTACAATTGAACTTCTTCCACCTGCTCCGATGATGCCGATTCTTAACTGTTTCACTATTTAACACCTCTTCTAATATTAGGGCTTCATGGCAATTTTTTAATATGATTGTTTTCGCAAACTTTGTTGCTTTAACCAAGTAGTGCAGAGAGGTTGATTTCCGCTCCAGTTGCTCGCTTTCCGCGGGGCGGGCGGTTTGTCCAGCTACAGCTCCTAGCCCCTCGAGGTCATAAGGCATATTACTTCGTGGCTGAAAGGCAGCCACTACGTAATATGTCTTATGCTTGTCGGGGCTGGTCAAGGCGCTTTCGCTTTTCCAAGAGCCTCCTCGGCGTAAACGCCTTTGGGGTCTCACCTGTCCCGCTGCTCCCGCAGGAGTCTCGCACTTTCGCTCCAATCAACCTACATACAACAGTTATTGCTTTAAAAGCAACAATCTCTTAGAAAAGTGCCTTTTATATTTATTTAAATACAAACTGATACTTTTGGTTTTTATTCATCTCAATTTCAATTAATCCATCAACAGGATCGATTCGTTTATCTTCTTTACCTTCTTCGCGAACGATGACGGATTCACTAGACTTGAAAATAAATGGATTTTCGGTGTTACAAGTTACTTCTAACAAGCTGACCTGCATCTTATCCCAAGATACACTTACCTCAAAACCTCCATGGACACGAATGCCAGTTAACGATCCTTTTAACCATGTGGAAGGAAGGGCTGGTAATAATTCAACATAACCTTTATGGGATTGAATAATCATCTCCGCTACTCCTGCTGTGTAGCTGAAATTTCCATCAATTTGGAAAGGTGGATGTGCACCAAGTAGGTTTGGATAAATTCCCCCGCCTACAAACACTTCTCTTTTAGCTTCTACAATGTTAAATAACTGCTTAAATAACTCATTTACTCTCTCTCCGTCTTTCAATCTAGCCCAAAGACAAATCTTCCAGCCAAGACTCCAGCCAGTTCCTTCATCTCCACGTCTATTTAACGATTGTTTCACAGCGTCCATGAATGGTCCCTCAGTAATTTGATTTCCCGGGTAGGCGCCATATAAATGGGATACATGGCGGTGATGTGGCTCGACATCTTCATAATCAATCAACCATTCTTGTAGTTGTCCATATTTACCGATTTGCATAGGATGCAGGCGCTCTTTCGCTGTTTTGACTTGTTGAACCCATGCATCATCAATATCGAGTACTGCCGCTGCTTCAATACAATTCGTAAACAAGTCCCAGATGATTTGCAGATCCATCGTTGCACCTTTTGTCACCGATCCTTTTTGACCATTATCAGCGAAAAAAAGATGTTCAGGTGAAGTAGAAGGCGATGTAATGAGATAGCCGTTTTCATCCTCAATCAGCCAATCTAAACAAAAGTCCGCAGCACCTTTCATTAAAGGAAATGCTTCTTCGGCTAAATATGCTTTATCTTGAGAAAACGAGTAATACTCCCATACATGTCGGCATAACCATGGACCGGACATTGGCCAGAACGCCCAAACTGGATCTCCGTAGCGGTCATCCCCTACAGGATCGGCATGTCTCCATAAATCTGTATTATGATGCGCCGTCCACCCTTTTAATCCATATCTTTCATTTACCATTTTCTCGCCATTAACCGAGAGTTCTTCGATTGCTTTTAGCAATGGACGATGGCACTCAGCTAGGTTTGTCACCTCTGCAGGCCAGTAATTCATTTCTGCATTAATGTTTAACGTATAATTGGATGACCAAGGAGCGCGTGTTAAGTCATTCCAAATTCCTTGTAAGTTTGCAGGCTGTGTACCTTCTCTTGAAGATGCTATTAATAAATAGCGGCCGTATTGGAAAAGTAGCTCGGACATTCCCAAATCATCAGCGCCGTATTTTCTCACTCTATCATCCGTATCAAGTTCTTCTTGCGGTTTATCATAATCTAACGAGAAGTCCACACGCTTGAAAAGATTCTGATAATCTTGAACATGTTCCTCTTTTAATTGCTCATAAGAAAAACTCATTGCTTTTGCAAGAATCTCTTCGTTTTTTCGAGTCAATTCGCCAAAATATTTCCCGGGTAATTGATCGAAACCGTTAAATGATGTAGCAGCTGAAAAATAGAGAACTGCTTTCGAAGCATTTTGAATAGAAAGTCTTCCATTCTCGGAATCTACTTGCCCATCTTCTACTACTACACCTAATCTACCCTCGAAATGAATCGCTCTAGTTTCGCCAAACTCACCATAGATGATTGGTTGCTCATTCTCATGGAAATATGTCGGTGCGCAAACTTCTGGGCAAATTCCTTGTAATACCACTTCTTCTTCTGAGTTTAAGGTTCTATATTTTAATAAACTATCTAATGTGATATTTACGTTTAAACTTTTTTCAACTGAACTAGTCAGTTGAATGGCTAACACTTGGTGGGGATGGGAAATAAAGGCTTCCCGAGTGTATTCCACTTTTCCTACTGTATATTTTACAGAGGATATGGCCTCTTCAATATTTAACGTTCTTTCATACTTACGGGCTACATCCCCATGAAGATATTGAATTTTTAGATTCCCAAGTGGCATATACGCTTGAGTAAACGGACCAAACATATTTTTTGTTTCATCTATTGCTTCTTCATAATTTTCTTCATCAATCAGTTTTCTTACTTTTTCTAGGGATTCCCTGTCATCATACTGCTTTTCTCTATTAGGAGGACCTGACCATAATGTATCTTCATTTAACTGAAATTGGTCAACCTCGACACCTCCGAAGTGCATCGCTCCCAATCTTCCGTTCCCTAATGGCAAAGCTTCTGTCCAAAAATTGGCCGCTTTTTTATACGATAAAAGATTCAATTGGCAATCTCCCATTCTATTCGTTATTGTATATTCTCATTTCTATCGGTCTACTAGAACATTTGAGTCCAGTACCATCGTTAAATCTTCGACAATCATTAAATCGCTTTCATGCATCCGCTTCATTCTAGCATAGACCTGTTGCAGACGTTGATATGTGTTATTTGATATTACTACGTTCTTACATGTGTCAAATTCAAAAAATACATTCTTTTTATTTTCTTTGTCTAGCTTGTTGCTGCGCATATTCACAATCTTATTATTTTGGATAATTAGGTTTTCTACGTTCTCTGCTGAAACTACATATTCATGATGCATGTAAAATATATTGTTCTCAATCGTAATATTTTTGTGAATCGGAACGGGAGAATTTTTCTCTCCTAATGCAATCGGGTGAATATAGATTGCAGGTTTTCGATAATTCCAATCATCCACAGGGGTCACGCGAAATGTATTTCCACGAATAGTCATATCTCTAACAGGACCTGATTCATACCAATCATTCGAATCATTTGAAATAAAGATCGTACTCATCGTAATATTTTGGAAATTATTATTCTCAATTAACACTTTCTGGCGTGTTGTACAGAGGATTCCTCTTGTCGGAACATGGGCGAACTTATTATTAGTAATCACGACTTCTGGTGTATAAGTCACATTCTCCATGACATATAAAAATTCATTATCCTCATTTTTAACCCGCTCAAATGGCAGCTTTTTATTCACTGTTACTTGCATCGTTTGCAGGTCATTTCCATCTTTTCCGGGATGAACAACATTAGTCACTTCATACTCTTCTTCGAATTCATCCCCCATTGTCGCTCGATTAAAAAATACGACTTTATCACCAATATGATATTGCGGGAATCCAGCTTGCTGCGGGTGTGCATAGATGACCTCCAGTGACTTTTCATCGATTATTTTTTGTACCCTCGTGAACGTACCGTGGATATTAATGGGATCATCATGTGGATGTTCGAAAGTACAATCATTAATCGTAATTTTCCCCTTGGCTCCCGAAACATGGATAGAATCGGCGAAGCTTGACCCATGTTTCCCCATAGCGGTATTTGGAATGAATTGAGCCGACTCAAAAGAAACATCGCCACTCATTTGAACTAAAAAGCCAAAACCATGCAAATAATGGATCGTTACATTTGATAAACAAATATTTTCACTTTCCCAAATAAGGGCTCCTGCCGTATTGCGGTCAATTACTTTACAAAATTCAAATACTCGATTAGGAGCAATGGCGCTTGGAAGAGCTTGATCATAATAAATACGAATCTTCCCTTTGCTTAATTCCTCAATTTTTAAGCGTGTATTTGCAAATGGTCCTTCATTGACCGCAAACCTTCTTTTTACTCCACTCACTTCGTCGAATCCGACAATTACCATATCATTTTTGGAGCCTTCTTCTTTCCAATAATATTCCTTTGAATAAGGACTCTTTTCACTCAACCAGTAAAATGACTGCCCATTTTCACTTACTTCATAGGGAATATATTCTTCAAGGTAATAGTCTGCATAAAAAAGTTCCTGTTCTTCACCTGTACTTTGTACCATTAATTCCGATAGGGTTGAAACTTCATAATCCCATGATAAATTTTGAATATGGATATTTTTCGAATGGAAAATCCCCAATCCCATGACGTCTCCATGAAAAATAAACATGGAGCCATTCCCTTCAATCGTCACATTTTCCAGTTCTTCAATTAAAAAACAAACTGTTTTCACAGGGTGACGTATTGTATCCGTATTCGACGTATGAAAAGCTCTTTTCGGTGCATGATCAGGGTAAAAATGATAGATTCCTTCTGGAAAAGAAATTATAATATCGTCTTTTATTTGTTTTATTTCTTGTAACATAGAATAAACAATTGGAGAATGATCTTTTATAGAGTTTGCTTCTCCGCCGTAATCTTTTACATCAATGATTCGTGTCATTTATGGCACCTCTATACTTAATCAATTTCACTTCAAAAAAAGAATACACATCAGTACAAGACCTCAGTGTATTTTTTTTATTATGTTTAATTATTCTTTCTCAAAATCATATGCTTTTTGATAGACTTCTAAATAACGATCGACTTGTAAATTTTTAAAGCCATCAATATAGCTATTCCATTCTTTATCAATATTTTTTGAACCTGTAGCAAATTGCACCATGTTTTCTTCGATATATTTATTAATATTCGTTTGTAATAATGCAACTTCTTCCGCATCTTCAGGGGCAATCCAAGCTGCTTGGGCATTAAATTGTTCTTCCGGTTCAAATCCATCATATTTTTTCGTAGCGTTGAATAATCTTCGTTCAAAACCTTCTGGTGACCATTCATCCGTTGCCGTACCAATTGAGTCTCTAAGAGCTCTAGTTTGTAATATTGGACCTCTTTCTCCCCACGCGTATTCAACTTTATCTTCCTCTTTCATATTAGGATCTTGAGGAATAATTGCGTATTTTGCCTGTTTGCCATTTAAATCGATGTCCTCTGGACCACCTTTCTTCCAATGAACACCCTCTTTTCCATATGTCATTGCAACTGTACCTTCTTCTGAATACAAGTAATCTGCTAATTTTATTAACGCTTCGGCTTTTTTCCCTTTCGCCTTATCAGTGATTGCGAAAGCAAAATTATTTACACTGCCATAATCAGATGATGTATACTGTGCGCCATCAGGACCTTTTAGAGGAGGAACAACATCATAGTGCTTTGAATGTTCGGAGTTTAAATCTACACCGATGGCAGAGTGACTTGCCGCAAACGCCCCCAGTTTTGCTTCACCTTCAGGAGTCCCCAATTGTTTTAAAGCTTCTGCATTTTGAGTGAATGTACCGTGATCGATTAAACCTTCTTTGTATAATGATTGAACGTATTTTAGTCCGTCTTTCCATTCAGGCTGCATTGCACCTAATGAGAGCTTACCATCGTTAACGTTAATATAATTCTTCCCATTATTAGGTATAAAAGCACCCATTAAAAATTGGATTGGGTTATCTCCTACCATTGTACTTTCTCCACTCAATGGGATTTCATCCTTCTTACCATTTCCATTTGGATCGTCGTTCTTAAATGCTTCTAATACTTTCTTATATTCTTCAGTTGTTTTAGGCATTTCTAAATTTAAGTTTTTCAACCACTCTGTATTGATCCACATTTTTCCGTATCTTGAACAATGGTAACATTCGCCTAATAAAGGCAATCCATAAATATTACCATCTAGAGCTGTCATGCCTTTTTCTAAATAAGGAACTTCTTCCATTCCCTTTTGAATATTCGGTGCATGTTCTTTAATTAGGTCGTTTAAAGGTAGGAAGACGCCTTCTTTACCATACTTTTGTGCTTCTACTTTTGAAATATTATCAATCCATGTTACTAACAAATAAGCATCTGGATAGTCACCACTAGCTAATGACAATTGACGTTTTTCTTTTGCCGCATCTTGGTTGGCATACTCCCACTTTATTTTCATATTAAATTTTTCTTCCACCATTTTTGTAAACTCATTTTCGCTAAAATCCTTAGAATCAGCAAACTTTGGTGTAAAGATAGTTACCTCAACCGGACCATTTGGATCTGAATTCTCATTTGATTTACCACTTGACGGTTGGTTCTTGCTAGGAACACATCCTGCTAAAAACAAGGCCGCTGATAATAACAGCGTAAGGCTCATTAATGCTAATTTTTTCATAAAAACATCTCCTTTTTTTTCTTAACGTTTTATTAAACTACCAACGTTACGGGTCTTAGAAAACTCTTCTCACTTTAATTAACCTTTTACAGAACCAATTAGCATTCCTTTAACGAAATGCTTCTGTACGAAAGGATACAAAACTAATACTGGTAAACTTGAAACTACAATTAAGGAGTATTTCATTAATTCTTTTAACCCTTGCATTTTCAACATTTCTTGAATATTTGCTGATGTATCTGCATTCAAGATTAAGATGCTTCTTAAGATAATTTGAAGTGGAAACAACTCTTCTGATTTTAAGTAGATCAATGCATCAAAGTACATATTCCACTTCATAACCGCATACATCAACACAAGAACGGCAATGATTGGCTTAGCCAAAGGTAAAACAACCTTAAAGATAAAACCTATGTCACTGCAGCCATCCATTTCACTTGCTTCTACTAATTCTTCCGGAATGGTTGATTGGAAGAACGTTCGAGCAATAATTACTTGGAAAACGGCAAGTGCGGAAGGCAATAATAATGACCAGATTGTATCAATTAAATTCAAGTTTTTCACAACTAGATACAAAGGAATTAACCCGCCATCAAAAATCATCGTAAACACAAGTAATAGCATAATGAATTTACGTCCATAAAACGTTCTTCTAGAAAGTGGGTATGCTAGCATAATCGTTATGCTTACACTAATAAATGTTCCTGCAACTGTATAGAACAATGAATTCGAGAACCCTTGAATAATTTGCGGGTTCTTAAATATCGTTTTGTACCCTAATATTGTCGGATCTACCGGAAGTAGCCATACGCGACCGGCTGTCACAGCTGATGGACTACTGAAAGAAGCACTAACAATATAAATTAGCGGATATAAAACGGCTATTAAAACTAAACTTAAGAAAATGTAAATAGCTCCTATAAAAATACGATCGATCATCGATTCTCTTATTCTTGTATTTGCAATGGATTTCATGTGCTTCCCTCCTACCATAAGCTAGATGACGAGAATCGTTTAGAAATAGAGTTAGCTGAAATAATCAAAATGAAGTTGACTATAGAGTTGAATAAACCTACAGCTGCTGCAAAGCTAAAGTTAGCTCCAAGCAATCCTACTTTATATACATAGGTCGCAATTACTTCGGAAGAATTGATATTTAATGGATTTTGTAATAGATAGATTTTTTCAAATCCTAACGACATGATGTTACCAACATTTAGAATTAACAACACAATGATGATCGGCATGATCCCTGGAATGTCTACATTCATAATTTTCTGGAATCTATTTGCACCATCTACCTTGGCAGCTTCATATAATTCTGTATCCACCCCAGCTAGTGCGGCTAAATAAATAATGGTTGCGTACCCGGTATTTTGCCAAACATCAGACCAAACATAGATCGATTTGAAATAAGCTGGATTCCCTAAAAAGTTTTTAGCTTCGATTCCGAAAAAACCGAGAATATTGTTTATTAATCCAGCTGAAGGGGATAAAAATAGAATAATAATCGAAACCATAATTACAGTAGAGATAAAGTAAGGTGCATATGTAACCGTTTGTACAAACTTTTTGAAGCGAGCATTTGCTACTTCATTTAAGGCTAAAGCCAAAATGATTGGACATATAAACCCTACAATTAAACCGTAAATACTTAATCCAAGTGTATTCTTTATTAATAAAGCAAAATTCGGGCTATCAAAGAAGTATTTAAAATACTTCATCCCTACCCAATCACTTCCAGCAATTCCTTTTACAACGCTGTAATCTTTAAAAGCGATTACAATACCAGCCATCGGAACGTACTTGAATGTAATTAAGAAAACTAATGGGATCGCAACTAAAAAATATAGCTGCCAGTGTTTCCTAATTTTTTTCCACGCAGATGTTCTAGAAATAGTAGTATTCTTAACACCTACTTTTTTTATACCTGGTTGATTCACTGTACTTGCTTTCATATTACCCCCCCATTTATCGAGCGCTTTCACAAAACATCGGAGGATTTTATAACCATCCGGTTTCCTGTGTTACCGCTATCATAATTGAATAGAAAAAAAAAGAAAAGTTACTTTTTTTCACAAACGTACATCGCCCAAACCCTATATCATCAAGGGTTTGGGCGATGTTTGAATAATATAACGTACAATAAAATAACATAGTACAATTAAATGTAAGCGGATAGTTTTCTTATTCTTCTACAATTTTCATCATTTTTCGATATTCTGAAGGCGTAGATCCAGTATTTCTTTTAAAAGCCCTTCTAAAGGAATGAGCACTATTATATCCCGATTGTTCCGCAATGTCTTCAATTGATTCATTTGTTTGTATTAATTTTGATTTTGCGAAGGTTATTCGGACGTCTTCTATATAATCTGAAATATTTACTCCAACATGTTCTTTAAATATTGATGGGACCATTTTCTCCGGAAACCCAACACCTTCAGCTATTTTGTACAACGTTAAATCCGGATCACTGAAGTTCTGTTTTATCCATTCTTTCAATTTATAAATAACTTGTTGGCCACCGACAAACTTTCTTTCATGAATACTCTGAGTAATTTCTGTAAAAATTCCTCTTATATGTTTGAAATCCTCTTTAAAATCTATTTTTTTACCTATCAATTCCTCAATACGATTACAAATATCTTCTACTGCAACTTGATTTAATTGTGTATTTTTCGCTAGAATTCTTAAGATTGTACCATTCAAGGATGCCAATAGTTGATTACCTATATATTGCGTTAGCACCCTTTGTTCTACGTTTTCACTATAAACTTTATCGAACAATTCTTGGACTTCATCTGTATCCCCGCTCGTTACTGCGTTGATCAGACGAAGCTCTAACTCAATTGGATAATAATAGTCAATATTTCCCTCTGGGTTTTGATCTTCATATTTATAAACTGATGCTTCGTCGTCCAACGATTGTATAAATGGTAAACTGATGCTCGCTTCTTCATATGATTGGTGGATATCTGTATTTTGTTCAAAGGGACGTCCTAAACCAATATTCACTTTTAAGCTATACTTCTCTTCTAACCGCTTTATTAATGACTCCAGCGCCTCATCTACCTTCTGTGCCTCTTGAATAGAAGGCTTATGATCGTATGATAAAAGGAATACAACTTGATCCACATCAAAATTACAGTAAAGCGCCTCTCCATCGAATAGGTCCGTTAATTCATTTTGAATCACCAGTTGTGCTACATTCATTTCTTCTAACATTTCCTTATCCATTGCTTTTAACATATGAATAATTTGGACGACGCCAACGTAGCCAAAGTTCCCTTTTAACGGAAGCTTGGCTTGGTCAATTAACATCATCGCCTCTTTTGAAGAAGGTAACTCCCCAATTACTAATTTTCTTATTACTGAATCTTGTAAAATAGGCAGTTGGTTCTGGATTTGATCCTTTAGATGATCATTATTAGCGATCATTTCTTCCACATTACTATGTAAAAAATCATATGGATCTTTTATTTTTCTTGTTTCTGACAGCGGCATAATTCCTAAAAGACGATTTAACGGGATACTTTGCTTATATGAAAAAAGTATCGCAATAAATATACCTACAATAATAGTAAAAAAAGCAATCAGAGAGCTGATTGTTTGGATAAACTTTGCATCCTCTGATAGTTTTTCTTTAGAAATAATTGCTGCATATGTCCAATTATTATTGTTGGACTTCGATTCAATATACATGAATTTCTTGTTTTGAATGGAATAGGTTCCAGAAGATTTATTAAAAGAAATCATATTTTTATCTAAATGGTCGCTAGCAATTATTCTCCCTTGGTCATCATATACAAAAGCGGCTCCTGCGTATCGGGACGAAATTCTATTTAAAAAAGACGTAATTTCTTTTTCATTAATCATCATTACAATATTCGCTTTTGGGTTCGCCTTACTATCAAAGGGAATGGATTGGACGTACGTAATAATCGACTCTTTATTTTTCCCCATCTTCACTTCAGTAGCGGGAAGATAATAACGCGAAAGGTATGTTTTGTTGATACTTTTGTTCCAGTCTTCAAAACTTAGCGCATTATACTTATGGATATTGTAATAATCCTTTGGTCGAATGAACGCGGATTCAGGAGATACAATGACATCGATTTGATTAAAGTATATATAAAAGTTTCTGAAGAATGTGCTTGTGTACAAATACGGAGAAAGGCTATCACGAACTTTATAAATATCGTAAGAAACATTTTTATCGGTATTTGAATTCCGGTACATTAGTTGTTTCACATCAGGATTTAATGACATTTGGTATACAAATTTCTCTACATCATCGTTTTTCTGATCAATGACATTGATCGTTTGATTTAACAGGCTTTTACTAGTGTCCATTGCACGTTCTTTAAATTTAAGAACGCTAATTTGATAGATTAGAAAACTTGCCAATAATGGTATGATGAGGATTAATATATAGGATAGTAAGAATTTCCTGAAGACATGGATTTTATCGAAGTAATTGAACATTTCTGACTCCCTTTCACAAGCCAATACTAGTAACAGATATGTTTTATTTTAGCATAACCATTAAAAACGCTGTAATGGGTTTTACTTCCAAAAGAAAGATTCATGTTATGGGTAACATGAATCTAATTTGTTCTACTAGTTTTATAATTTACTGCTGCATAAGCTCCAAATAATGCAGCGTTATTATGTAATTCAGCCAGTTCCAGTCTCGTTGACTGTTTGTATAGCTCCATTACTTTCTGATTGTAGCTCTCTCGAATATCAGCTAAGAAACTATCACCTTGCGCAGTGATTCCCCCGCCAATAATAATGATTTCAGGGTTATAAAAATGAGCAATATTAACAAGTCCAGTCGATAAATAATCGATAAAAAGCTGATAAGCATCAAGGGCTGCCTGATCATTTTTGTGCACAAGCTCCATGATTTCTTTTCCTCTAATGTCTTCTAGTTGATTACCGGCAAGGTTTTGATAATAGCGAACAAACGCCGATGTTGATGCATATCGTTCTAAGCATCCACGTCCTCCACAAGGACAGCTTTCACCGTCATGAACAATCGACATATGGCCCAGCTCACCAGCCAAATTACCTGCCCCCCGCATTAATTGACCGTTGATGACAATCGCTCCGCCAATTCCGGTACCAATCGTGAGAAGTACAACGTCTTTCTTCCCGTTAGCAGCCCCAAGCCACATTTCACCTAAACAAGCGCTTCTTACATCATTTTCAACAGCTACGGAAAGTCCTGTCCTCGCTTCTACAATATCTGCTAAGCGAAGACCTGAATAGCCTTTTATATTAGATGAAAAAAGGACTTTACCTTCGGTGCCATCAACTAATCCACAAGATGAAATGCCTATGTTTTTGATTGGATAATGTGTTTTAAAATATTGGATTTTTTCAGTGAGGATGTCAGGAATTCTGTTTGGCGTGTCCTCCTGAGGGGTTTCCGTTTGTCCATGTAGTAAAACCTTTCCCTCTTCAGAAACGACTCCATATTTAATAAAAGTTCCTCCAATATCAAAACAAGCACTATAATTCATTGAATTCACCCTTTATTTCCTCGATTTTCTACAAAGTAGAAATCTTTATTTGAGATAATAGCTTCCGGACAACTTGCGGATCAATTGTCCCAGTTGTCGCTTGTAATGCATTTGATATTCCACAGGCACAAGCCCATCTTAAACATTCAACTGAGTCATAATGATTATGTAAGGCAAAAGCCATTCCCGCCACCATGCTGTCGCCAGAACCTACAGGATTTATAACCGATACAACAGGGATTTCCGCACGTAAAGTGATTGCATGACCAACAAGTAATGCTCCTTCTGCACCTAAGGAGATGAGTACATATTCTACTCCTTTGGCACAAATACCTTTAGCTGCATCAATCATTTCTTGGAAAGTCAGATCGGATTTACCAGTGTATTGACATAGTTCCTCTTTATTCGGCTTGATCAAGAATGGTTTCCCTTCGACTCCTAATTCCAATGATTTCCCGCTCGTATCTAAAAGAAATGGAATATTCGCAGCCCTAGCCCATTCACCAATTTCACGGTAAAAATCTGGAGGTAGCCCCGCTGGCAAGCTCCCAGAGGCAACGACCATCGTCGCCTCCTCTAGGAGATGTTTGAAGGAAACTTGGAACTTTTCTATTTCCTGTTCATTCACGACTGGCCCTTTTTCCATCAATTCAGTTTGGGTTCCACCATGTTCATCAATCATAGCTAGACATGTTCTAGTTTCCTCATCTATTTGAACAAAGGAATGCTTAAGTTCTTCATCAATTAGCTTTTTCTCAATCCATGCACCGCTCCCTCCCCCTAAAAATCCGGTACAAAGCGGTTCACTACCTAATTGTTTCAAGACACGTGACACATTTAACCCTTTGCCACCTGCAGTTTTGCTCCCGTTTTCTACACGGTGACCTTTATCAATTTGAAATCGAGGCACACGATAGGAAACGTCTATTGCTGGGTTTAAAGTGACTGTAACAATCATTGATACGACCTATGCTTTCTGTGCACTCTGGCACATCGCTATTTTATCTGCCGCAACTTGCTTCAGACCTGAAATTGCTTCTTTAAAATATTTGCGCGGATCGTTTTCTTCAGGGTGATCAACAAAATGTTGCTTCAAGTTTGCGACGAAAGCATTTTTTAATTCAGTCGCAATATTTACCTTACAAATTCCCATTCTGATTGTTTCTTGAACAAGTTCGTCGGGAAGTCCAGATCCACCGTGAAGGACAAGTGGAATATCAACAACTTGACGTATTTCTTTCAATCTATCTAAATCCAGCTTTGGCTCGCCTTTATACAAACCGTGCGCAGTGCCAATGGCTACCGCCAATGAGTCGATGCCAGTTCTTTCAACAAACTCCCTTGCCTCTTGTGGATTCGTGTAGATGGCATCTTTTTCATCAACGCTCATATCGTCTTCAATCCCACTTAAACGGCCTAGTTCTGCTTCCACGAATGCACCACGCTTTGAAGCATAGTCCACTACTTCTTTAACAATTCTTACATTTTCCTCAAATGGATGATGGCTAGCATCAATCATGACAGAGCGAACACCTGCATCTACTAATCTCTTAATATCATCAATGTTTTCATGATGATCCAAATGAACTTCAAAAGGAATACCGTATCTTTTTCGGGAAGCTTCCATGATACCAACCAGGAATTCCTCACCCATATATTTAATCGTTCCGGGCGTTGCGGCAAGAAGAACAGGAGATTGCAGTTCCTCAGCTGTTTCAAGAACAGCTTTTGCTGTCTCTAAATTATGAACATTAAATGCAGGCACTGCATAGTTGCCGATTTGAGCTTCTAGTAAAAGATTCTTCGTTGAAATTGCCATGTTAATTTTCCTCCCCATAAGGGTAAATTTGTACACCTTGAACCACACGGTTAATTACACCATCTGGAGAAGGATTATCCGGAGAAATGCCGCTGTGCAAAGATTTTTCATAAGCAAAGCTTTGTGCAAAGATCACATTAGGGAATGCGAGCCATACATCTTCATTCTCTTCGAGTAAGGAATTAGTAATTTGTAAATCACTATACTCTGCTACGACCGGATCTACTTTTCCTGAAATCGCAACAAGTGGTCCACGATTAGTTTCTGCAAACAGCTCTTTTAACATATCAAGATCATATTTTCTCGTGTATGAATCATTTGATAAGTAAACGACAACCATCGTTTCCTTATTAAGGATTGATTTTGGACCATGACGGAAGCCAAGAGTTGTGTCATACATCGTTGGGAATTTTCCAGCTGTAAGCTCTAGGAACTTTAATGCAGATTCACGTGATAAGCCTTCAAAAACGCCCGCTCCTAAGTATACGAGTTTTGAAATTGGCTCTTTTACTAGCTGGGGAATGACTTCTTTACAAGTTTCCAGCATTTCTTCGCCTGCTTTAGCTACATCAACAATATCTTTTTCAAATTTTTCTTTGTCTCCACTGAACAAGTAAAGCGCTGTTAACATCATCGTTGAGTAGCTGCTCGTCATAGCAAGTCCTTTATCATTCGCTTCTTCCGGAAGAAGCAATACCAGCTGTTCATCTTGTGCTCTTTTCCTTTTTGCTAAAGCACCATCGCTATTACAAGTAATCGTAATCTCATAGAAATCATTAATTAACTTTTCAGCAAGCTCAACAACCGCAATACTTTCAGGGCTGTTCCCCGAACGAGCGAATGAGACCATTACAGTTGGAATGTCTCGATCTAAATAGTAATTAGGTGTCGCGGTTAAATTTGTCGTTGAAATGCATTCCGCTTCCCAGCCTCTTTTTCTAATTTCCCCGCGAACATGTGGATAAATTGTTTCACCGATAAATGCACTTGTCCCTGCACCTGTAAAAATCACTCTTACACGATCATATTTCGTTTCGAGATTTTGCAAAAACTGGTCCATTTCTCCTTTAATCGGAGCGAATTGTTTTACTGCTTTTGCCCATAATGCTGGCTGTTGTTCAATCTCTCTCATTGTATGAGATTTTTCTTCTTGGTAATTTTTCATTCTTTCTCATCCCTTCCTTTTAGCATCATATAGTGTCGTCACTACCAGTTAACAAAAGTAGATTCCGAAAAAAATCTACTTTAACTCAACCGAATACGAGAATTTGTCTCCTCTTGCAATCGTAACTGTATATTCGATCACTGAGTTATTTTCAAATGTAGTCCTTTCAATTAAGAGACTTGGCTCTCCTTTGTCGATCCTTAGGAGTTGTGCTTCATCATCAGTTGGCATAACTGCTTGAAATCGCTCATTCGCCTTTGTAATCATTACATCGAATTTGTCGCGAAACAAATTATACATCGGAATTTTTTCTAAATCGGCATTTGATAAATTCGGAAATCTATTAACGGGCAAATAAGATGTTTCGTACATCATCGGTTCATCGTCAGCCAACCGTAGCCTCGTAATTTTGTACAATAGATCATTTTCCGTTGTTTCCAACTTTTTTGCCAATTTACCATCGCAATGGATAGTTTCAAATTTAAGTACTTTGGTTGATGGCTCTTTATCGATGTTCTTCATTTCTTCAGTAAAACTGTAAAACTTAACGAGACTTTGATCAATCACCTTTGGCGAGACGAAACTGCCTTTTCCATGTTCCTTATAGATCAATTTCTCTTTTTCTAACTCTTGCATCGTTTGCCTGACAGTCGTGCGGCTTACATTATATAGATCACATAATTCCCGCTCGGAAGGAAGCTTGTCATGTTCCTTTAATTCACCAGATTCAATTTTCCCTACAAGAATATCCATCAGTTGATAATAAAGGGGCAATCTGTTGTCTTTCGCGATCATTTATTTCTCCTTTAAAGCGTTTGTTTTACCTTAGTATACTACAAGATATTAGAAATCTTAGCTCGGAACTTCTTCTCTTTTCTCTAAACTTTTAACATACGTTTGAAAATCAACTGTTTTACCTGAAAGCCTTGATTCTTCCGCAGCAAAAACAATTAAATGGCTATGTGCAGAAACAAGGGCAGATGTTAAACTTTCTTTTTCTTTTCTTTCAACACGGGCAATAAAATCACTCATGATGCTCGTATCTGCTCCCATATGACCGCCACTAATAGATTCAGGCGTAATAACTTCTGTTTTTCCTGAAAAGCTTCTTACAATCAGTTCATTTTTCCAGTCATTACCTTCAATTTCGCCTTTCGTTCCCATTATTTTGAATGTGCGGCATTGATCTTTCGTAAATGCACTCATTGTGAATGCAACTGTTACGTCATTTTCAAACAGCATATTCACCGTTTGATGGTCAACTACATCATTATCACAGCGATAAACACATCTGCCATAAGGTCCTTCTTGAAGAGCCTTTAATCTGCTTTCAATCGTCGGGTAAACGGATACAACATTAGCTGGCCATTCATCACGTTCATGCAAGTACCATTTAATTGCTGAATACGGGCATTCCTTTTCCACTTTACATCCATCTAAACAGCGCATCGTAGAACCTTCTGGTGCATTCTCTTCTTTAAAATAAGATAAGCTTCCATATGAGGACACACTTTGACAGCTTGAACCAATTAACCATTGCAACATATCAAGGTCATGGCTGCATTTTTGTAAAAGCATCGGGCTGGACTCTTCGGTATTGCGCCAATTTCCACGAACGAAGCTGTGAGCCTGGTGGTAATAGCCCACGTTCTCATTCCATTGTATGGACATAATGTCACCAATCACTTTGCTGTCAATTAATAATTTCAATTCTTGATAAAAAGGTGCATATCTCAAAACATGACAAACGCTAAGCAGAACATTTTGGTCAGTGGCTTCTTTCGCAATTTCCAGAGTTTCTTGCGGATTTGGTGACATCGGTTTTTCTAGTAAAATATTATAGCCTTTTTTAATCGCTTTCATGACCTGCGTGTAATGAAAGCGGTCCGGAGAACAAATTAATAAAGCATCGCAAAATTTATCTTTCTCAAGCAACTCTTCCCATGATTCGAAAGCCATTGAACTCTCAATCTGATGAAGTGCCGAAAATTTATTTCGTTTTTCTCCATTTGGTTCAGCAATGGCAACAAACTTAACTTCATGAGGATATTTTAAAGCATATGAACCATATGCTTGCATCCCTCTGTTACCTGCTCCAATTAAAGCTGCTGTGATCATAGTTTCCCTCTTTTCATGTTCATTATATCATGATGTCATTACCAGTTAAAATAATTATATCAATGACTTCAGTTTTATCAAGGGAAATTTTATACTTTGATATATGTGATTTTTTTAAAGGCGAACCATAAATTTTATTAGCTCGCCTTTTACAATCTCTTTATTTTTCTACGTCAGCATAGTAGCATGCAAACTCTATGATTTTTGGAGATTCAACTGATTCCATCACCTTTAATTTCAACTTCTTTGTTTTTACGGGTGTAAATTGTTTAATATAGCGATGGCCGATGGCCGTACCTTCCACTATTGAAATCCACTCTCCATTAATGTAAGCTTCGACCTCAAATTTCCGTACTCGCTCACCGAAAGTAATGTCTTCCCTTAAGATAACATGATCAATGCTAGTTTCATTTTCTAATGTTAATTCTATTTCTTTTTCGGTTCCTGATGCGCTTCCTAAAGGATGAGAAAATCTTCTTTTGATTTCAGCGCCGAATTCCAATAGGCGCTCGGCATCAATCTCAGGTATCAATCCGCGGTCATCAGGTGAAACATTTAATAATAAGTTTGTTCCATGTCCAACAGAATTGTAATAAATATGCATCAATTCATCCAAGGATCGTAAGCTATCTTCATCGTTTGGATGCCAAAACCAGTGTAGCTTGCGGATCGGAACATCACATTCAGCAGGGAGCCAATCTGGTGTGCCAGGAAGCCAGTTAACCTTTTCATCTGAAAACATACTAATTTTCGCTGCACTTTCCGTATTCCAGCAAGGATATGGCGCTAGACCTTCTTCATTTCCTACCCATCTGATGGTCGGCTGTCCCATATTAAAAATCATTGCATCAGGTTGATGTTTTTTTACGATCCCGATCATTCTTTCCCAGTTATATTCTCTGCCTTCTGACCCAGCCCCATCAAACCAGACTTCCACAATTGGTCCATACTGTGCCAATAGTTCTGTGAGCTGTTCGCTGTAAAAATCATCATATGCTTCGACATCTTCGTAACATGGTTCATGACGATCCCAAGGAGATAAATAAATTCCAAAATGAATTCCTTCTTTTTTACAAGCCTCAGCGCACTCACGAACGACATCACCTTGCCCATTTTTCCACGGGCTCGATTTTACCGAGTAGTCTGTGGTTGCGGTTGGCCAGAGACAAAATCCATCGTGATGCTTAGCAGTTAATATAAAGTATTTAAATCCGGCATCTTTGGCAAGCTTCACCCATTGGGCTGCATCTAATTCCTTCGGGTTAAATAATTCCGGAGAATCTTTCCCTTCTCCCCATTCTTGATCACAAAAAGTATTAATACCGAAGTGACAAAAGACTCCTAGATCAAGATTTTGCCACGCAATTTGCGCTTCTGTCGGGAGTGCTAGTTTTGTTGTTTCCATATTCCTCACCTTGTCTAATCAAATATTTAGATTACGCCTTTTTTCAAAATTATATTTGCATAAAGCGCTTTTTCACTAGTTGCGACAACAGCAAAGGCTTTTTTTGTGCGTTCATAAAATTCAAATCGCTCGATGTATTCGATAGGGAATGAACGCTCATGCTCATGTATAATATTTTCATATTCTTTCCAAATCGTTGGTTGAACGGTGTCACCCGGAACGACAGCCATAACCCCAACAGGATGTTCGACATATGTATCTAACGGCAGAAACTGTAGAATAGCAGATAATAGTTCAGGTATGCCGTGCCCGTCGCTACGAATTAAGCGCTGAGCGTGGCTGGCAGACGGAAAATTCCCATCTGCCAATACGATTTCATCACCATGCCCCATCTCCATCAGTACTTTCATTAAATCTGGTGAAATAATAGAAGGTATTCCCTTAAGCATAGCTAATCACTTTTCCTCAACAAAGTAATTTGTAAGTGAACCTAATTTTTCGATTTCCACCGTTACTTCATCACCCGGCTGTAAATATACTTGCTGATCCTCCGGAAGACCTAGCACTACCCCCTCAGGTGTTCCCGTCAAAATAATATCCCCTGGCTCGAGTGTCATATATTGAGAGATGTAGCTGACGATTTCAGCACAATTGAAAATCATATCGGATGTGTTGGAATCTTGTCTTACTTCGCCATTTACATATGTTTTTAAGGAAAGATCGTTAGGATTTCCTACTTCATCTGCTGTAACTAAGTAAGGACCTACCGGACTGAATTTATCGCATGTTTTTCCGAGTAACCATTGAGGCGTTCTAAGTTGTAAATCACGAGCTGATAGATCATTCACTGCACAATAACCAAACACATGATCAAGCGCTTCGTCTTCTGAAATATACTTTGCTTTCTTTCCAATTACGATGCCTAATTCTACCTCGTAATCTAATTTTTTCGTTACTTTTGGAACTGGAATTTCACTTTTATGGCCAGTTAACGTGTTATCAAACTTATTAAATAGGATTGGTACTTCAGGATATGGAGCGTTCGTTTCATCTGCATGTTTTCGGTAATTTAATCCTACACAAATAATCTTGTGGGGCTTTGTTACGCTAGGTCCCCAAGTGATTTCATCCTCATTTACAAATACAGCTTTCTTTTCTGTCATTGCATGATCGATAAAATCTTGAAGATTCGAAACTTCAGCTTTATTTCCAGCAATAACAGACATAATATCTGTTTGAATATCAAAATTAACACCATTCTTTGCTGAAGCTGAAACATCAATAATTCCTTGTTCCGTTTTTACCCCTAGTTTATGTACACCTTTATCTTCGAAAGTTAATAGTTTCATATTAATCTTCTCCTTTAAATGTTTTAGCTATTATGCGTTCTTTCCGAATATAACTCCACCATCAATATAAAGTGGAGATCCCATCATAAATTTCGACTCGTCAGATGCTAAAAATAGAGCCGCACTTGCCACATCTTCTGGTCTTCCTAATTCACCACTTAACTGTCTTGTCTTAATTTTGTCAATTGCTTCCGTAGGATCGCTGTACGATGTTTTTAAGTAATTTTCTACAAATGGTGTCATAATCGTTCCCGGAAGTAATGCATTCACGCGAATATTATAAGGGGCATAGTCCACTTGCATCGCCTTTGTCAGTGAGAGAATCGCTCCTTTAGTCGCAGAATATAACGCTCTTTGAGATAAGCCCATTTCAGCGGCACAGGAAGACATATTAATAATACATCCGCTCTTCTTTTCCATCATATGGGGAATAATATACTTAGATGGTAAAAAGACCCCTTTTACATTCACACTCATGACTTTATCCCATACTTCCGGTTCAACCTCGTCTAAACGACCAACATTGCTCATTCCAACATTATTAAATAAAACATCAATCTGTTTGAATTCTTGGATGACATAGTTTGCAAGAGCTTGTACCGATTCAGGGATCGTCACATCAGCATGAAAGAATGATGCACTTCCACCTTGACTAGTAATCTCTTCAACCGTCTTTTCACCATTTTCTTGATGTACATCGTTTACAATCACATGCGCACCTTTTTCAGCGAAAAGAAGTGCAGTAGCTCTTCCAATGCCGCTGCCAGCACCAGTAATTAATGCTATTTTACCGTCTAATCTCATAATATTAACTCCCGTTCCGCTTCCATATGGTCTTCTGGCTGAGCGGCTTTTACCGTTAGACCACCATCTACCATGAGTAGATGTCCGTTCACTTGCATTGCCTCATCAGACGCTAAAAAGACGACCGCATCGCCGATTTGCTTTTCAGTACCGAGTCTTTTCATTGGGTTAGCCTGGATTTCCTTTTTAAGAATCTCTTCATCTTGCAAATAATCATGACACATATCCGTTGCAACCGTACTTGGTCCAACTGCATTTACATTAATATTATATTTTCCTAGCTCAATCGCTAAAGCTTTCGTCAAATGACTGGCTGCAGCCTTCGATGAAATATAATGCGGAATGACAGGGCTCGTCACAAGTAAACTCGCCGTTGATGTAATATTAATGATTTTACCGTACCGTTTTTCGATCATTTTCTTGGCTGCTCTTTGAGATGTAAGGAAAATGGACTTTACATTCGTTTGATACGTTTGATCCCATTTTTCCTCAGATAGCTTCATAAATGGTTCGAATGGTGCGATACCAGCGTTATTCACAAGAATATCGATGAATCCAAGCTTCTCTTCCACTTCGTCGATCATTTGGTCAACTTCGTGCTTAACTCCGACATTAGCTTTGACAACGATTGCACGAATATTAAACTTCTCTTGGACTTCATTTTTTAATGCTTCAGCTTTTTCAAAGGAACTTGGAGATGTGTAGTTAATCGCAACATGTGCCCCTTCTTCTGCAAGTCTTTCCACAATGGCCGCTCCAATACCCCGACTGCCACCCGTTACTAAGGCCACACGGTTTTCAAGTCTTTTCATAATGTATTCCTCCCCTACAAGCTAATTCCAATTCTGCTAATACTAAATTCGGCATGCCCTAAAATCTCAGCTTTTGTTTGTTCACCATTCGCTACATCCAGGATAAATTGATGAATCTTGTTACCAGCTTCATCTAATGTTTCTTTCCCTTGCAAAACAGCACTTGTATCTACATCCATATTATCTGCCATCCGTTTTGCAGTAAGTTCATTTCCAGTTATTTTAATGACAGGGATAATTGGATTCCCTGTCGGGGTCCCTCTGCCTGTTGTAAAACAAACGACATGAACTCCAGCTGCTGCCATACCTGTTACGCACTCAATATCGTTTCCTGGAGAATCCATAAAATAATAGCCCTTCCCCGGAATTTCGTCAGCAAAATCAACTACTCCCTCAAGTGGAGCTGTACCAGCTTTACTAATACATCCGAGTGATTTTTCTTCAATGGAAGATAAACCGCCTTCAATATTGCCTGGGCTTGGATTCCCACCACGCATATCAACACCCATGCGCTCGATTTCATTTTCAAATTGTTTAATACTTTCATATAGTTTATCTTTCACTTCTTGATTCACTGCTTTGGCGGCAACGAGGTGTTCAGCTCCAATAATTTCGGTTGTTTCACCCATGACAATCGTTCCACCTTCACCAAGAATGAGATCAGCCGCTTTCCCGAGTGCAGGATTACTGCACAAACCGGAAGTGAAGTCAGATCCTCCACATTTCACGCCTACGATCAGTTCTGAAACAGGTACATCTTCTACTGGAGTATCCTCAATGAGCTTCATCAGTTTTTGAGCTTCCTCAATCCCTTTTTGTATCGTTTTAATGGAACCGCCTTCAGTTTGAATATCAATCCATACAACTGGTTTACCAGTAGTCTCAATTTCAGCTTTTACTTCTTCGGCATTGATGACTTCACAGCCAAGACTGACAATCAATACTGCTCCAACGTTTGGATTTTTCCCCATACCGACAAGCACTTTATGCGTTCTTTCCTTATCTGAACCAACTTGACTGCACCCGTGTTGATGAGGGATGGCAACAGAATTCGGTACTTGTTGTTCAATTCTTGAACAAACTTGATTCGCACAAACAACTGTCGGAAGAATTAAAAGATGATTCCTTATGCCAATTTTGCCATTTTCCCTCCGATACCCTTTAAACGTTTGCATGTTCTTTACCTCCTTCTTTTTTATCTCCTCGACCCCTGATGCCTTCGATGTTATGAACATGTACATGCTCTCCAATTTGAATCTCAATAGTGGAAGCACCGATGACTTCTCCATATTTGATCACTTCTTCATGAGGGTGAATATTAGTAATCGCCACTTTATGACCAAAATTTATGTCTTGTTTTAAAGCTATCTCGAAAGTTTTTCCTTCTTTCGTATATGTCAAAAGTTCACCTTTTTTAAAATCTTTTAGTAAGGTTGCAACATTATCTTTTTCGTCCATGACGATAGACGTTATTCCTTCTTGATAAGTCCGTTCAGACATTTTGTAATCTCCTTTCAAAAATAACCTTATAATAATATTGTAAAAGATAATTGTTACCGATAACAGAATAATAACAAACAATTGATCAATAGGTCAATTAATTTTTTAACTATTCCTGATTTTATTACTTTTCTTTTTACGAATATATTAAATTAGCATTAAAAAAGAAGAATAAATTCCTTCTTTGTTAATGCTACAACTATTTAACATCCGGTTTTTGCATGTAGATATATCCGTCCCTTTAGAATCTTATCATTTAACCTCATTCCAAAATCTTCTTAAGTTATCCATTCCTATTTTAGATCCTCTCTTACAGTCTTCCATTCCTTCAAATTCAACTGTAATATAGCCATCATATCCAGATTCTTTAATAAGTTTTACAATCTCTCTAATATTAATGTCACCATGTCCAACAATCGCACCTCTTAAGAAATTTCCATTCGCCGTTTTGAACCAATCACCATTCCCTGGATCATGGAAATATGGGCGGACATAAAAATCTTTAAAATGAACGAGCGATGCAAAAGGTAAGTTTCTCTTAACCCCAACAATTGGGTCCTCATCAACACACATAAAGTTTCCGACATCTAAAGTTGTTTTAAAGTTAGGACGATCAACCTCTAACAGTACGCGCTGAACTCGGTCACTTGCCTGTACACATTGACCATGGTTTTCAATCGTTGTAGTTATTCCAAATTCAGCGGCATAATCCGCGATTTGTCTACTTCCTTCTACCATTAATGGTAAATTTTTTTCAAACGATTCAATTGTTATTTTTTCGGGGGGAAGTGTAAATGCCGTTACGTCATGGCGCATATGTTTAATACCCATACGATGGATCAAATCCACATGTTTCTTTAACCTTTCCACTTCTGCCACAAATTCATGATCGGTCTCTTGAACAAAGTTAGCTGGCATGGAATAGTTTGATAGTTCAATGCCCACTGCTTCCGCTTTATTGCGAACCGCATCGGCAAGTTCAAGATTATCGACTAATGTAAATCCGTATGGAACAATTTCCATGTGCTCTCCTTCATTGTCCGCAATCCATTGAACAACATCGAGAACATTCATTTCGCCTGTTTTTAGTGCACCTAGTAAGCTATATGTACTTAAACCGATTTTCATATTCTTAATCCCACCTCTAAAAAAACTTAGCTGCAAGTAGTTACTATGATTTTTTTGTCTGAAAGAACTAGCATTAACACAGAGGGGGTCCATTCTCTCCGTGTTAATGCTAGTTTGTTAGTCTTCTTTTAAAAAGATTTCTACAACCGGAACTGCAACATCAGGCTTTTGCACAGGAAGTTCTAATGTTACTGTTCCCGGTTTTACACGGGTAGATATATGAGTAAGTTCTTCATTAGGATCATGTTCTTTATATTGTATCTCGGATGCATCATGCAAAAATTGAGTATAATCTATTTTCCCTGCAAGTCCTTCCAAATGTATATGTCTAAACGGCCACGAGAAGATATGGAGATATAGACGCTTTCCCTTTTGAGTAAATCGGCAATCTAATGGTGCAGTATACTCACTGTTTGTTGCACCATATATAGAACGGGAATTCACTCTCATCCATTTGCCAATCTCACTCAAACTATCTAGAGATTTTTGATCAAATTCTCCTCTAGCATTTGGCCCAACATTTAGTAATAGATTCCCGCCTTTGGAAACGCTGTCAATTAGCATTTTTATTAACACATCACCCGATTTCCAATCAAGATTATCTCGATCATATCCCCAACTTCCATTAAGCGTTTGGCATGCTTCCCATATGACTGGTTGTCCATCCTCGGTTACCGCCTCACTTGGTTGATATTGTTCTGGCGTTACAACGCCACGCCCTAAATCTAAACGATCATTTAGTATGATATCTGGCTGTAATTCTAGAATCATCTTCTCCAACTTCTCGGACTGCCAGTCTTCCGCTCCTTTACCAGTTGCCCAACCCCAACTTCGCTCAGGATAAGAAAAGTCAAACCATAAGTAGTCAATCTTTCCATAGTTCGTTAATAATTCTCGGACTTGTCCATGCAAATACTCTGCATATTTTTCAATATTTCTTTCTGTTGCATTCGCCTTAAACGCCTCATCATCTCTTTGAGGATGCAGTCCATCAACCGGGAACTCTGGATGATGCCAATCAATGACAGAATGATAGAATCCTACTTTTAGCCCTTCTTCCCTAAATGCGTTTACCATTTCTAACAATAAATCACGTTTTGCCGGTGTATTAGTAGCTTTATAGTCTGTTAATTCGCTATCCCATAGCGCAAATCCTTCATGATGCTTCGTAGTAATTACAAAATACTTCATTCCTGCGTCTTTTGCAGCACGCGCCCATTTTTTTGGGTCATACAAATCCGGATCGAAATATTTAAAATATTTATTGTATGTATCCGGATGAATCTTCTCCCGATTCATTACCCATTCATGCCTGGCAGCGTTTGAATACAGACCCCAGTGAATAAATAATCCAAATCGATCATGTAATAACCATGCTGGGTCTCCATAGTTTGTTGGCCAGTTGGCGGTTTTTGTGATTTCGCTTACAGTAGTCATAAATCCTTACCTCCTAGATTTAATAGTAATTTATAAGAAAAACTAAATATTTTTAGTTCATCTACTAGTTCATCATTCTAAGTATACTTGGTCATCGTCCACCCATACCACTGAGAGTTATGCCCTTAATAAAGTACTTCTGAGCGAATATAAACAAAATTAGTATTGGAATGATAGCTATAGCTGATGCTGCCATCATCAGATGCCATTGTGTTCCATTTTGCGTTTGGAACATAGCTATTCCTAGTGGAAGTGTTTTCATTGTATCCGAGTTTGTAACAATCAATGGCCATAGGAAATTGTTCCATTGTGAAATAAAAGTAAAGATTGCCAGTGTTACAAGGGCTGGACCAGATAATGGCAATATAATTCTCCAGTACATCCCTAACCGTGAACAGCCATCTATTCTTGCTGCATCCTCTAATTCAAAGGGAATTGATAGAAAGAATTGCCTTAGCAAAAATGTACCAAATGCAGTAAATGAACCAGGTAAAATTAACGCTTGATAAGTGTCAACCCAATTCAAGTATTTCATTAACATAAATAATGGGACGATCGTTACCTGTCCTGGTATCATCAATGTACCAAGGTAGAGTAGAAATAATGTGTCTCTCCCTCGAAACTGCATTCTAGCAAACGCATAGGCTGCTAGAGATGACGTCAACAATACTAGAAAAACAGAAGTAACTGAAATTATAATATTATTTAAATAAAACCTTAGAAAAGGAAAGTATTCCCACGCCTCTGCATAATTTCTCCATTCGAATTTATTACCGAACCATTTTGGTGGGATACTAAATATTTCATTAGGTGGTTTGACAGATGTAGCTAACATCCATAAAAATGGAATTAAAAATATAGAACCTACCATTAAAAGTAAAATGTAATTTAATATGGGTAAAGTTTTCGATAAGGTAGTATTTGCTTTTGTGTCTCTATTCTCCATCATTTGTCCCCCCATCATTCATAATGAACCCAACGCTTTTGAAATTTCATTTGAAAAAATGTTACTAAGAAAATGATTGCAAATAATACCCAAGCTATTGCAGATGCGTAGCCCATTTTGAAAAACTCAAATCCATTTTGGAAAATATAATAAACAATCGTATTTGTAGAATTCAGCGGACCTCCACCAGTCATAATAAACGCTTGGTCAAAAACCTGAAATGATGTAATAAGCGTCATGATAATACCAAAAAACAATGTCGGTGAAAGCATAGGTAACGTTATTTTCCAAAAACGTGTCCATTTATTTGCTCCATCGATAGATGCAGCTTCATAAAGCGTATCAGGTATGCCTTGCAAGCCTGCAATGAAAATGACCATATTATAACCAAATCCTGCCCATACACTCATAATCACAATGGATAGCATTGCATATTTAGGATCCCCCAACCAGTTAGGCCCTTGTACACCTATTGTTTTCAAAAAACCATTGATTAGTCCGTAATCAGGCTGATATAGCCATTTCCAGATGAGGGCTGAGGCTACCATCGGTGCTAATACAGGCATAAAGAACAAGACACGAAATAGTGCACCTCCTCTTAAAACTGAATTCAACCAAACTGCAAAACCAACAGACACGATCAGATTAATTGGTAATAGAAGCACTACGTAATAAAAGGTGTTTAAGAGAACTTTGCCGAATTCGTCGTCTTCTGTAAATAGCTTGATATAATTTTCGAGACCTACAAACTTAGGACTTGCGAGTAAAGGCCACTCAAAGAAGCTGATCGCAATCGATGCTATCACTGGTATAGCAGTAAAAACTAGAAAACCGATTATATTAGGTAATAGAAACAGATAAGGGGTTATGCCTTGAATTATTTTCCTTCTTTTATCGGTCTTAGAAATAGACTTTGGGATTCGTTTACTAGTTTTGGTTTCAATTGATATATTTGAAGTTGACATTCCAACACCTCTAATCTATAGGCTATGAACTAGGCGGTTTATAACCTGCCTAGTTCATTTGCTATTTATTAATTTCATTATCAAGTTTTTCTTGAATCTTATTTAAGGCCGGCTCAACTTCTGACTTTCCAAAGAAGATCGATTCTAAATCTTGTTTAATAATATTTTCGGCTTCAGTAAATTTTGGAGTTGTTTTATAAGGTCTTGAATTATCACCTTGTTTTTTAAACATTTCTACATGCTCTAGGCCACTGCTCTCTTCAAACTTGACAACCGCAGAATCTCTTGCGGGATATGCTCGACCAGCCTCGGCCAATTTTGCCAGGTTTTCCTTACTTGTAATAACTGATATGGCCTTAAATGCTTCCTCTTTATGTTTTGACTTTGCAGATACACCGAATCCTGAACCAGCAGATAAGCTTACATTTTCTCCTGTTGGAGCTATTGGTAATGTCGATACATCAAATTTAAAATTATTAAATTTTTTATAACTTACTAAACTCCATGGCCCATCAATGATCATCGCGACTTTTCCAGCTTGCCAACGTTCATTTGCCGGACTTGTGGATAATTCTTCCGCAGAAGGCGAAACTTTATGTTTAAATACGAGATCAGACAAAAACTCGAATGCCTGTACTGTTTCTGGTTCGTTTAATGTATACTTCCCATCTTCCGTTACGTAATCACCACCAAGTTGCCATATCCAAGGGACGGCATCCCATAAACTTCCAGATGTCACAAATCCATATTCCTGGTCTTCAGGGTGTGTTAACTTTTTAGCACGATCTAGAAAATCATCCCAAGTCATATTTTCATCTGGGTACGGCACATTTTGTTTATCAAATAAATCTTTGTTGTAATATAGTGTTGGCGCACCGAAATCATAAGGCAGAGCAACAATCTCATCTTCATAAGACATCCCTTTTAGGATTCCTTCATTAAAATCATCTATATCCACTTCTGGGTAGGAGTCTATGAAACCATTTAACGGCTCAAATACGCCCTTTTCTGCATATACGGGAACTTCTAGACTACGAATACTTACAATATCAGAAATGGTACCACTGGCTAATTGGGTTTTTAATTTCGTCCAATATGTATTCCAATCGTCTATTTGTAATTTAACTTTAATATTTGGATATTCTTCAGTTACCTGGTTTGCTATTTCCTTCCATACCTTTCGGTCTGCATCCCCACCCCAGAACTGCCATGTCAATTCAACAACATCCCCGCCTTTTTTCTCAGATGAAGCGGAATCAGCTTTTCCACCACATCCTGCTAAAGAAAGCAAAAGTACAAATAAAAGCAAACTTAATAGTGCTTTTCTCATAATGTCATCCTCCTTTTTTCCTATATTCCCAATAATCCAAAAATTAGTGATAAAAAATAACGTGTATTTTAACCTACGTGAAATTCTGCTAGAATTATAGAAACTAGATAATTTAGGTAAGCCCTTACATTTTAAAAAATATAAACCACCTCTTTTAAAAAGAATGATGTTATAATGTTGTTACTGATAACCAGATAATAACATCATGTAATATATGTGTCAACTCTAAATTTTCATAAAATTCAATTGGGCAGGAAAGGAGTATTTATAATGGTAACAATTTATGATATCGCAAAAAAAGCAAATGTCTCCGCTATGACAGTTTCAAGAGTAATCAATAAATCCGATAAAATTAGTGTAAAAACGCGTGAAAAAGTAGAAGCGATTATTAAAGAATTAAATTATCTACCTAATAGTTCAGCAAGAAGTTTAGTTTCCAAAAAAACAAAAATATTATCGTTGATGATTACAGATATTGCTAATCCATTTTTTACGAGTGTGGCACGCGGGGCCGAAGATAAAGCCATGCAAATGGGCTACCAATTAATGCTTTGCAATAGTGATGAAAATCTGGAAAAAGAGTCAAAATATATTGATATGCTTATATCTGCTGGAACTGATGGCGTATTGATTGCCCCAGCAAACGATTCTTCCAAGAAAAACATTCAAACACTAACAAAATATAATATTCCCTTTGTGTTATTAGATCGGCACATCAAGGACCTGAAATGCGATCAAGTACTTAGTGATAATGAAACAACTACTCGTAGATTATTGGAACATCTTATAAAACAAGGTCATAAGCGGATTGCTATAATCAACGGACCATTGGATGTCGCAACTGCAAGAGAACGCCATCAAGCATATTGTGATACTCTTACAGCCCATGGTTTAGAGATTAACAGTAACTTAATCCATCAAAGTCATTTTTTACAGGATAGTGATATTTCAAAAATTATAAAAAAAATGCTTGATTTACCTGAAAATGAGCGTCCAACTGCCATCTTTGCTACTAGCAACTTTATTGGGGTCGATACTGTTAAGTTCCTAATAAAATACAATATGAAGGTCCCCGAAGATATCGCGGTTGTTTGTTACGATGGACTTCCTAATTATACTGAAAGTGAACTTTTTATAACGGCCGCTGAACAGCCTTCATATCATTTTGGTTATATGGGAATGCAAATGCTGATTGAGCGGATTGAAAATACTGCTCCGGAAATGCCGAGAAAAATCGTGCTTCCGGCAGAGATTCATATTAGGAAGTCTTCACTCCACGAAATTGATAAAAATAACGAGGCCCCCCGTTAGGGAGCCTCGTTATTTTTATTTACAGTTTATAAAACTTTTTAGCATTTCCTCCAAATAACAATTCCTTTTCTTCTACAGTCAAATTTTCAGGTAAATGTTCAGTCACGATTTTTACAACTTCATCATATGACGCAGCAAGAATACATACAGGCCAATCACTGCCAAACATAATGCGACTCGTACCAAAACAGTTTATTACATGCTTTATGTAAGGTTTAAAATCGTTTATCTTCCACGATTGATGATCTGTTTCTGTAACAAGCCCAGATAGCTTACACATAACTGAATCAAACTTACAAACCTTTTTCATTCCATCTGCCCATGAACCCCATTGTTGATCCTTTATATTAGGTTTTGCACAATGATCAATAACGGCTCTTAATTTAGGGAACTCTTCTAAAAGTTCTACTATATACGGAAGATGTTTGGGATAGATTAATATATCAATTGGGAAATCATTTTCTATTAATATCTTGATATTCTTCTTTACCTCAGGCCTTAATATCCATTGATCATCATCCATACTTTGCAGCATTGGCCTTATGCCGACAAATTTCGGATTGCTTTTCAAGCGGGCAAAATGCTCGGGAAATTCTTCAGATGACAGATCAATCCACCCAACGATGCCCCCGATTGAGTCGTGATGCCCCGCCAAATCTAATAAAAACTCATTCTCATCCAAATCAGGAGAAGCTTGGACAACAATCGTTTTATCAATACTATGTTGTTTTAAATGTGCTTCAAGATCCTCGGGAAGAAAATTGCGATAAATCGCTGTTAAATCAGGAGTTGGCCAATCAGTATGTTTATTATCAAGGTTCCAATAATGTTGATGTGCATCAATTCTCATTTAATTCACCCTTTTTATAATATTTAAGACTTTATGTTACCGGGAACATTAACAATATTGGATTTAAATGTCAATGCTTTTTGTTTCTACTGCTCTATCAATTATGGTCCTCATTTAGGAAGCTTTACAGTTACTCCCCACCTTTAATATTGCCTGCCCCGCACGGTCGCTTAAAAAGCCACTCAATTATACCTATATTTTGAAAATTGCAGGAACGAGATGGCGGGTTGGCGAATTCTTCAGCATACCGTTTTGATTAAGGTGGTAGAGTTCAATGGTTAAAAACGAAACATATTTTTCAAAAAAATATATTGCAAACGCTCAGCTTGATGTATTAATTGTTCAGCGTACCAAAGTGCCAACAACATGGGGAGAAACAGATTTCATTCCCGAATTTAATAAATTTTATTTTATCCAATCTGGGACAGGATTTGTGAAAGTGGACGGGCAAGTATATTACCCAAATCCTGGTGAACTTTATTTGCTTCCGGCTGGTACAAAGCAATCATATGGAATTACATCTGGTAATACATATGATAAATTTTGGTGCCATTTCAGTGCAAAAGTAGGAGAAGCACACTTATACGATTTAGTGGAAGCTCCCCTTTTTATCAAAGTAAAGCATCCTGAGAAAATAAAAGAACAATTTGAGCAGCTTATTCGGCTAAATGGAGAAAATTCAATCGCTTCCTTATTTGAAATTCATGCTATTTTACTGCAATTGATTGCTTTAATGCTCGAAAATGGCGGGCACGTAAAATCCCAGTCTTTTAGTAATCCTTCTTTCGAAAAGATTGACCATGTCATCAACTATGTGGAAGCACATTTGGCTGAAAGTTTATCGATTGAAGAAATGGCTGCTATAGCAGGATTTCATCCGAATTATTTTATTCAACTGTTCAAACAGTTTACCGGTACTTCACCTATTCGCTTTTTGAATCAGCTGCGGATGGAAAGGGCACGCCATCTACTTGCCACTACAAACCGAAGCATTTCTGAGATCGCTGATATGGTCGGTATTGAAGTTTCTTATTTTTCTCGCATGTTTCGTGAACAAATTGGCTTTGCACCATCACAATATCGAGAAATGATTGTACATAAAAAATGACATAAGGAAAAAGGAGCAGTTCGACGTCTGCTCCTTTTCATATATTTAAAAAGTGCTTGATGGATTGGTCGTCGGACACCATCTCGATGCAAGCAGGTATTCTATTAATACATCTTTTGCAGCATCGGTATTAATATAGTTAAGTGCTTCTACAGCGTGGCCCCGTACATATCGATCTTCATCCTCTAATGCTTTTGTAAGCTGAGGAACAGCAGCGTTTGCTTCTGCGCCAAAACGGCACAGGGCGAGTCCTGCTGAAAATCTCGTTTGAACGTCTTCACTTTTCAATGCTTGAATTAATCCAGCTACTGCTTCATCTGCAGGCTCTTGAATCATACTGATTGCATCAATGATTGTAGTTCTTACATAAGAAGAAGGATGATTCACTAATCTTGTTAATTTTGGAATAGCTGACGATGCAAGCTGGCGTAGCTCACCTAGCGCGAATCCAGCATGTGCAATTGTGTAAGCTTGATTACTTTCCAACGCCTTTTCTAAAATTGGCACAGCCTTCTCTCCTGCGATGGATAGTCCATATGCTGCAAGACGTGAATCTTTTAATTGCTCAGAATATAGTACTTCTTCTAAGACAACAAGACCTTCATCCCCAGAAGACGCTAATTGATAGGCTGCATTGATTGCTTCTGGTTCATTATCTCCGATTAATGTTGCAGAAAGCTGCTCAATATCCGATTCTTGTTTCGTTTCTGCAATACTGCCCACTTTTCCAGAAAGCCAGTTCCATGTTTCCTCCCACATATCATCATGCTGATAGAAAAGTTGCTTGGCGGATGTAGGCGTTATCCAATTTGGATTTTCATTATTCCAGCTTGGAGCAGTAGGAGCTTCCGTTCTCATGAATTCAAACTTCAACATGTAGCGCGGCTCCCCAAGTGTGTTAGCTGTAGCCCTATGCCAAATATCATAATGAATTAAAATAAATGTTCCTGCCTCACCACTTGCGAGTGCTTCTTCTTTCAAATTATCCTCTTTAAAAATACGAGTTTCGTAGTTTTGTGTTCCCGGCATGACACCTGTAGGACCCAATTCAACCGGCGTATCTTGAGGAAAATACATGATCATTGCCCACCATGGATGGTGATTACGCATTCTGGAATATCCCCAATAGCTATCTTTATGCCAGCCACCTGGTTTAGGAGTAGCATTAAAATGACCATGACGGTGTGTATGCATCAAATAGTTGGGACCGATGACACTTTGTAATGCTCCATCAATGGCTGGATGGTTAAAAACTGTTTGCAGTTCTGGCACTCTTGGGAGCAAGTTATTGCCTGGATTTCCCTCTTCATTATAAACATGGTTCAATTTTCCCATTAATTTCTCATGAAAATCTGGAGAGAAATCGGTTTTCAACACAAGATATCCTCTCGTAATAAATTCTTGCATTTGCTCATCAGTCAATAATACTGGTTCCTGTCCCATCTATTCCATCCTCCTAGCGTTGTGTAATCTATTTCAAATTATACGAACTCTGAATGAAATGAACATAGACAATGTTAATGAACATTAGCACAATACTAAGATGTTCTAAGTGCATTAAGGAAATTAGAAAAATAAAACACCTAAATCAAGCGCTCTGATTTAGATGTCTTATTGTTCTTCCAATTTAATATATCCAACTTCCTCGACTAATTTCTGCCCTTGTGGACCCTGCATCCATTCTAGAAAGGGCTCAACTGTCGCCTTAGGATTATCCTTCAATGAGATAGCATAAAGATTGGCTGTGAATGGGTACGTCCCACTTGAAATATTGTCGCTATTAGGTTCTACTCCATCGATAGCTAGAAATTTAAGGTCAGAGTTTTTGTTCATGCCTGTAGCAAAGAAACGGAATGAAAAGCCGAGGGCATTCTCATAATTGCGGTAGTCCGCTACTTGTTCTATAATTCCACCCATGCCTTCTGGAACATCTTCTTTCAAAGGCTTGATAAGCCGCTTATCCCCCATAATTTTTTCTAATAAGGTTTGACTGCCGGAATTTTTTGGTCGTTGGAAAGCAATGATTTTCTCATTATTCCCTCCAACCTCATTCCAATTTTGAATATCGCCTGAATATATCCCTTGAATCTCCGAAACTTGCAAATGATCAACTGGATTTTTTTGATTGACAAAGAAAACAAACGCTTCTTTCCCAATAGGAGTCATGATCAATTCTCGCCCTTGCTCCTCTGCCATTTTTAACTGATCGGCAGATGGCTCCGCTCCGAAATAAATATCGACTTCTCTATCTAATAACCGTTCATATGCATAGATTGTATTGGTAAAACTGACAAACTCACCGGAACCTTCCAAATTCATATCTTTATAGGCGGCTTGAGCAAATGCAGAATATACTGGAAAAGCAGCTTCAGCGCCATCTAAAATCAGATATTTATCTTTAATAGTAAATGTGGCGGGTTCAGAAAGCTTTGGCAATTGATTTTCCGGATTAGAAATATCATATGGCCATAAATCGGTGCTTGAATATCCACCTCCATATTCAAATCCATATGAAGGGAGGACAGTCTGACTTCGGTGCCATTGGACAAAGCTCCCTACTCCTATCGCTAGAATAATGACGAAAGAAAATGACAGCAATTGTTTTTTATTTATGTTTCCAGTTGGTTTTGGTTTACGTATCCGTTCTTTCAATAAAAATCCGAGAAGAAAAGCTGCATTATACGCTAAAGGTGCAAGAAAATATAAAATTCCTATCCCGGAAAAAGAAGCGATAAAACCAATGGGCACAAACGGCAGGTGAAGAAGGACGTATATTACCCATAATGAATTTCCGTAGAACCCACCGCTAATTAACATAAAAATAGCCCAGAGAACAAGTGTATAACCGGTTGGTAAAACTACCGGAAAGTAACGTGCACTCACATTGGCAGGCAGTTGTTTAGAACTGGCCGCAAAAAAACCTGCGGCTAAACCGGTTATAAGCATTGCGCAAGTAATTACCGGAAGCATATTCATATCACCCATTACAAATAAGGTGACGAAGGAAAATGCAAATGGCAAGATACCGCAATAAAATAGCCAAATTCTTAATTTATACCCCATAATTTAGCTCCCTATGTTAACTTATTCTGTTACTGGGTCAATTGGCCCTTTCCCTGTTAACACAGCAACCACATTCTCCGCAGCACGCATGGTCATTGCTTCTCTCGTTTGGGCAGTGGCGGATCCAATGTGAGGAACTGTCACAACATTAGACATTTTGAGCAAAGGATTATCTTTTTCAACAGGTTCCTTTTGGAATACATCAAGTCCGGCACCGTAAATTTCTTTATTTTGTAAAGCCTGAATGAGGGCTTGCTCATCAACGGTTTGGCCACGGGAAACATTGATGAAAAATGCTGACTTTTTCATCAGCTTAAATTCCTTTTCGCCGATTAGATGATGGGTTTCTGGAGTGAGCGGCGTAAGTAAAACAACATAATCTGATTTTTTTAAAAGAGATTCTAAATCATTATATTCAGCACCAAACGTCTCTTCCGCTTCCGGCTTTCTATTTCGGTTGTAATAAAGAACATCCATATTGAATCCAAATTTAGCTCTTCCAGCGATCGCCTCGCCAATTCTGCCCATACCGATAATTCCGATCGTGGAACTATGTACATCGATTCCGAAATACTCTTGATCATCCTTTGATGGTTTCCAGTTTCCATCTTTAACGAGCCGGTCCAATTCGGGGATTCGTCGGGCAGTTCCCAAAATGAGTGCAAACGTCAAATCAGCAACCGTTTCATCCAGCACATAAGGTGTATTGGTTCCTATGACATTGTGTTTTTTCATTGCGTCTACATCAAAATTGTTGTAGCCAACAGATACATTACTAACTACTTTTAAATGTGGCGCATGATTAAGTAATTCTTCATCAATGCTTCCACCTGACGTATATAGTCCTTCTATATCGTTAAGCTCCTGTAGTAAAGTTTCGCGCGGTATCGGTTTCTCACCCGTCCACTGGCGGATTTCACAATGCTCTGTCATATAATGTCTTACATCTTCAGGGATTGGCATGGTTACATATACTTTAGGTTTCATTCTATCTTCCTCCTCTTCCATTTTTCAGAATAATATAGATATATTTATTCTATCGTTGATTAGGAGAGCTGACAACATTGGAAGAAAAGCGGTAACCTACAAATAATTTCTTCTGAGATTGCTAGTTTTAAATCCATGCCCAAATCATTTTTTTTACACATGTTTTTCGCCTTTTTCCATCGGCGAAGAACATAGTGGGCAATTTTTACTTAGTTGGACCGCCTCTTCATGTGACTCAATCCTTTGCCAGGCAATACAGTTGCTTGACGTGCAAATCCATGCGTACACTTTGCGTTTTTCCATAGATGATTCTCTTACTTTCCCGGTCCGATTCAACGTTGTTGTTTTTTCCTCTAAAGTAAAAACATCCTTGATAAATCTTGATACTTCGATTTTTTTACCGCGATAAAAGACTGGTGAACTAATGTACAGCTCTTCTTTGGCTCTAGTAATCGCAACATAGGCGAGTCTACGCTCCTCTTCAAGAGCCTTAAACTGTTCAGCCTCCGCAGTTATTTTTAGTTTCATATCTTCATATTTTTTAACATCAATTGCGGTAACATGAGGTACGATACCTTCCGATGCTCCAATAAAGAATACAACTGGGAATTCGAGACCTTTCGATTTATGAATGGTCATCAATTTTACAACATCAGCTTCAGGATCATTGGCGACATTCTTCATTTGTTCATGACGCAGTTTCATGTCTTTAATAAAATTCAACATATCTGCCAACTTTTCGAAGCGGTTGGCAGAGGCTTCAAGTTCATCTAACTGTTCCTTCATCGATTCCTTTTGGGTTGTATCCGTTTGGCGATCATTCGTTTCCAGATACTTATCGAAAAATTGCCGGCGAATCCTCATCACTGCTTCTTTAGGCTCTAATGAGGGTAACTGTTGAAGTAATTTCCTTTTTTGTTCAATCGACTTGAGCTGGTATGGCTTGAGGGATCGCATCACAACGAGATGATCAATGAGGCACTGCCTGGGATTGCGAATTTGTTCAGCATGTACTTGCTGCATACCTGATTCTCTTTGAATATACAAAGTTGGCAAAATCGTTTCAAATGCATGCCAGTCAAGTGGATTAAGCGCCAAGCGCATATAGGCAAGCACTGGACTCACGCTGCTATGTTCATAGAAAAAATGGCCACCCATCCCATAATCAAAAAAAGGAATTTCATCAAGCGCTAATTGTTCAAATATAGCCCTGCTGTTACTTGCGGTCCGATGGAGAATGGCGATATCTTTAAATTGACTGCCGCCTTCGTTCACTTTCCTTCGAATCTCCTCCGCGATCCATTCCGCTTCCTCGTCCGTTGACCATGGCCGGAAATAGATAGGAACGACACTACTTTTTCGCGTCGACTGAAGCTGCTTTTCTTTCCGTTCTTTGTTCTGGCGGATAACCGCATTTCCCAGGCCAACAATTGGCGAAGTAGACCGGTAGTTGATCGTTAGAACGACCGTTTTCACTTCAGGATATTGGCGATCAAAATTCAATATAATATCATTCTTTGCACCCTGAAAAGCATAGATTGTTTGATCATCATCTCCCACCACACATAGGTTGTTTTGCGGGGCGACGATGAGTTTAATCAACTCATACTGCAGTGGATTCGTATCTTGAAATTCATCAACCATCACATATTGAAACCGCTGCTGTAATGTTTTTAGCAAACGTTCGTCATGCTTTAACAGTGAAAATGCCTCTGTCAAAACATCATCAAAATCAAGTTTATTATTTTCTTTTTTCCATTGCTCATAAAAAGCTGCCAATTGTTTAATCTCTTTGTCAGCCTGTGATTTTTCAGGCATATTCTTTATAGTCTTTCCGTTCATTTTATAAAAGGATAGCAGTGATAACACTGACTCGGGCTGGATTTCATCTGCTAATCCGAGCTCTCTCATCTTTTTCTTTAAGATAATTTGTTTAAACTTGTCATTTGTCACCATTTCGTGACGATAACCTGAATGCCTTAATATTTGAAGAAAGAAGGAGTGGAAGGTTCTGACTTCCACTTGTATTGCTTGTCGCTTTTCAACGTCTTGCAGAGAAGCAATTCTTTCTTTCATTTCGTCTGCAGCTTTTTTCGTAAATGTCATGAGCAATATGTTTTGCGGAGCAACCTGTTCAACACGAAGCAAATATCCTGTTCTGCACACAAGTACAGACGTTTTGCCTGTTCCAGCACCAGCTAAAATTAGTAGCGGGCCGCTCACCTCTCGAACCGCATCAATTTGTGAACGATTCAATTTAATGCCTTGTTGTTCAAGACCCCTAAAATAAAACGCATCTGACTCCGAAGATTTCACGATTTCCTTGCTCGTTTCAGTTTCAGCAATTTCTGCAAACGGCAGCTGATGTGAGTTCGCACCTGCAGGCAGCTTAAAAAAGCGTGGTTTATCTGTTAATTCCATGGTTGTAAAACTCCCTATTCGATCATGTTAAACTTTCATTTTGATACGATTATATCATGTTCGCCCTAACCCGAAGACTCGATTTATTTACTTCTTTGTTTTATTAAGAGATGATATGATCAGAAAATGAATAAATCTTCAAGAAGGAATGATAAACATGTTATTTTTTGGATTCGAAAAAAAGGATTTTGATACTTTTCATATAGAAGGTCTCGAGGAAAGAATGGAAGCGATACAAGAAAGGATTCAGCCGAAATTCAAGATGATCGGTGACATTTTAACCAATGATCTTTCCGCGATGATTGGAACCGAGATGTTTTTACATATCGCAAGACACGCAAGACGGACAGTCAACCCACCGAAAGATACATGGCTGGCCATTGCTAATAACAAACGGGGTTATAAACAACATCCACATTTTCAAATCGGCGTTTTTGACGACCACGTTTTTATTTGGCTGGCATTTATATATGAACTGCCTGGTAAACAGGAAATAGCTAAGAAATTCCTCAAGAATATTAAGACGTTGAAGCAGACAATTCCAGAGGATTTCGTTGTGTCACTAGATCATATGAAAAAAGACGCCGTTTCAATGGCAGACCTAAATTTGAAGACATCACTCGAACGTTTTCGTGATGTCAAAAAAGCAGAATTTCTCATCGGCCGCCATATAGACGCCAATGACCCGCTATTGAAAGACGGCGATCAATTTATTAACCTAGCGAAGGAAACATTCGAAACACTCATCCCCATATACAAACTGGCCTACAAATAAAAACAAAGAAGCAGGAACCCTAATTCATTCAGGTTCCTGCTTCTTTTTCAATGACACACTTCGACAAAAACCGGGTGGTGCCTGTCACTTGTCGGAATTTGTCACATTGTGAGTGGGGCTTGTTTTTGGCGGTTATAGGCTGCCAGGCCGATCATCAGCAGGATGCCTGCTCCGACGAGGGCGGTTGGGATAATGAAGATTTGTGGTTTGTAGCCTTCTACAATAAACGGCAATACGTATCCAATGAGGGATGCCATTTGAAATAGAAATACATATAGACTCGATCCGAAACCAATTTTCGTATGGAACATTCTTTGCACGTAGCCCATGGCCACCCCGAATAAAACGGACACATAAAATGAGTAAAGCGGTTGGACGAGGAAGAAAACAAACAAAGGCGGACTCGTACTATAGATCGAGTATGTGACGATCGCACAAAAACTACTGAGCAAAATAATCCTCTTACTTCCAAATTTCATCGCCCAATATCCGGAGAACGTCATAAAGAGCAATTCAAATACAGCTTGCACACTCCATAAATAAGACATTAATTGTGGTTTTTCAAATAAATCTACGACAACGAGTGGCAAGTAAAGTCCTCTTAGTGAATCTGCACAACCAAGAAGCAGAAGAGCAAGGAGCATAACCAAAGAAAAAGTTTCTCCTTTAGTATTGCTTGAATTTATCTCCACTGGTTCATATTCTTTATAAAGCAGCAAAAGGACAAAAAGGAGAAAGTAACCTAAAAAATTCCCCCATAAAATCCCTTGAAAGCTTGCTACTAAATACAAATTAGCTCCTACAAGCAAACCGACAAAGAAGCCCACACTCATCATCGCACGGAGCCAAATTTGGGCCATCTCGTAAATCCCCGGAGCTAGCTGCATAAAATGATTACGCGCCATCGCAAACATTTGACCCATGATTAAACCCGAAGGTGCTACAGCAATGACCATTCCAATCAAGGCTCCCAAAAAAGTATCTGCTTGCATATACAAAATTAGGCCAAACATACACAATATTAATGCGAAAATAGGAAGTGGCTTTTTGCGTTTCATTTTATCACTAATAAAACCAATTAAGATTGTGATCGCCATATTCAGTAACACTGAAACTGAGAAAATCGTCGCAATTTCCCCTTTAGTCAAACCTATCCCTTCGCTCATGTAAACAGCATTCATTGGGGCTAATATTCCTAGACCAATTCCATACAAAAATAAGCCCAGAAGCAAATACCAAGCACCTTTTATTTTTAAAAATGCTTTAAAATCTTTTATAATGTTCATATTTTCCCCTATTTTCTACTCTTCACGAGTTCGCTTTTTTCGGCCATTTCTCTATTTACCGTTAGCCATGGCCGTCCCTCTTCCCAGCGCACACTTACAGGTATTTGAAAAGTTGTTGATAATAAATCGTCTTTCACAACCTCCTCTTTCGGTCCTGCCGCAACTATTTTTCCGTTATGTAAAAGGAGAACATGAGTAATTTCATTAACAAGTTCTTCAATATGATGCGTCACATAAATCAACTGGCAATTTATCTCTTTCATTAATGATAGGACTTCTTCACGGGAAAGAATATCTAATCCTGAACATGGCTCGTCTAAAATGAGAATTCTAGGACTACTCATTAAAGCTCTAGCGATTAACACTCTTCTTTTTTCGCCTTGTGACAAAAGATGATAAGGTTTCCCTTTCAAATAATCTAAACGAAAACTATTTATTAATGCATCAGCCTTTTCCCAGTCCGTTTTTGAAACTTGCTCATATAATCCGAAACTAGCGAATTTCCCACTCACAACGATTTCTTCGACCGTTTCATAGTCCAGTACTTGAGCAAATCGCTCTAATGAACTGCTGACATAGCCAATTTCCTTGCGAAGTTCAGGTAAACTTGTTTTTCCGAATCGATTCCCAAGCACCGTCACTTCTCCTGCAGATGGAAAATAATAACCGTTTACAATATTGAGGAGGGAAGTTTTTCCCGATCCATTTAAACCAAGAATCGCCCACCGCTCATTTTGTTCCATATCCCAGTTTATCTCGCTCAAAATTTCTTGCCCGCTTCTTCGCCATGATACATTTTTGAAAGATACAATCTTCTCCATAATAAACACCCCGTTTGCATTATGTAGATAAACTAATGAATTCTGTTTAAATTTAACAGACTATTCAGTCCACCCGCAATTCCTTTCACTCATCTTCGGTATTTATCATCAGACACCATTCGACAAAAAGCGGGTGGTGACAGGCACGACCCGAATACCAAAAGCAGGAATCGCTTTTGATTCCTGCTATTTTATCAACTATACAATTATTTGACCGGTGACAAAAATCGACAAATTTCGGGCGGTGACAGGCACGGCCCGAATTATTTTGGGCGGAGGAGTAATCCGATTAGGCCACCGACGATTGCCGGTACGAGCCAGCCGATTCCTTGTTCGTAGAGCGGTAAGATGGAAAGTATGTTGTCAATGGATGGGATTAGTATGTCCGCAGCTTTCAGTCCATCAAAAATACTGACGATTGCAGTCCCAATCAGGGCAAGTGAATAAACGATCGGCGAACGTTCGAATGATTTGTCAATGAAAGACAGAAGCATAAGAACGATGGCGAGCGGATAAACCATAAGCAATACCGGGACCGAAATTTGGATGAGTTTCGTTAGCCCGACGTTCGCTACAAACGCGCTAAATCCTCCGAAAATGAAAACAAATGTCGTATATGAAATTTTCGGCATCAATTTCTCAAAATATTGAGCACATGCGGAGACAAGCCCGATTGATGTTGTTAAACATGCGAACATGATAGTAAGAGCAAGGATTATCGTCCCTGATGGTCCATAAAGAACTTTAGAAGCGAGCGCTAAAATAGCCCCTCCGTTTTCCTGCACTCCGATTGCTTCGATACTTGTCGCTCCGATATACCCAAGTGAGAGGTAAACAAGGGAAAGACCTGCTGCTGCGATCACGCCGGCAATGACGGTAGCTTTAATAAGTGATTTACTTTCTCGTACCCCTTCATTCTTTAAAGCGTTGATGACAACGATACCGAACACAAGAGCAGCGATGACATCCATCGTTAAATACCCTTGGACGAAACTTTCAAAAAAAGCGTTGCCCACGTAAGAATCGATCGGGGCTCCCATCGGCCCCATTGGTGTTATAAAGCTTTTGAGTGCAAGAAGTGCAATAACAATTAATAAAACTGGTGTCAGTATTTTACCAATACGGTCGACAAGTTTGGTCGGATTCATTGCAAAAAGGATCGTGATAATGAAGAACATAATGGTGAACAATGCGAGGGTCCATCCGGTGTTCTTAATTGCTTCTGGCAAAAATGGCACAATTCCAATTTCATAAGAAACAGTTGCTGTGCGTGGAATTCCGAAAAACGGGCCAATTGATAAATAAACAATCATTGTAAAAACGGCGCCGAAAATAGGATGCACCCGGCCTGCGATTGATTCGAGATCTCGACCAGATTTAGCAATGGCAATAACCGCTAATAAAGGAAGCCCCACGCCTGTAATGAGAAATCCGATCATGGAAATAGCAAAATTGTCACCTGCCATCTGCCCAAGTTTGGGTGGGAAGATAATATTTCCTGCCCCAAGAAAAAGTGCAAACAGCATAAGTCCGACCGTTATATTTTTCTGTATGGATAATTTCTGCGATTGATTCAAGATACAAACTCCTACTTTTAGATTTTTAAAATAAACATGCAATTTCCATTATAAACATTCTTGTCGATAAAGAAAAATATTGAGACATTTAGTCTCTTTCGTTTGGTTTGCCCCAAACTTAAACGGAGTCCTCATCTAAATGAAGACTCCAATTTTTTTCATGCAAATATCGGGTTGCCTTTTATTCCCACCCATAAGTCAGTTTGCTCAAGCTGTGCGGCTAGCTGTAAAAGACGTCTTTCTCCGCCTTTTGGTGCCATAACCTGGACACCTAATGGCAGACCCTCGTTTGAAAGGTGAACCGGAACGGATATAGCAGGCTGTCCTGTTAAATTAGCTAGTTGAGTGAAAGGTGTGTACGTTAAACTCGGTAAAAACATATCCCATATTAATTCTTGTTGTTTTTCACTGTTACGAGCTTCCTTCATCTGTGCACGCAGGCGTTCTTGGTCAGCATTAGAATGCGTTAACTCACCGATTTTAGGTGCTGTGAATGCCGTTGCTGGTGTTATGTAAAAATCATACGTTTTATGAAAATTGGCCATTTGTGCGGCAGCTGTATCCCATGATGCAAGGCTTGCCGAGTATTTAGCCGCAGACACTGATTTTCCGGCTTCATTTAGCATCCACGTTTCGATTTCAACGTCTTCCGCTGTAATCGATCGCCCAATTGATCTTTCCAATTGTTCAACAACTGAAGAAATTTCTCCGCTATTCATAAGAAAATAATCCTTCATTAATTGAACCCCGTCTACATCGTTTTCTTGTTCCTCAACGATATGTCCCTCTTTTTCTAACCATCTCACTATTTTTTCAACTGCTAATTTCGCCTCTTCTGAAACAGGTGTGTCAACTGGCGATTTAGTTGTAAAAGCAATCTTTAAACGCTTCTTAAAAGGTTCATTCATTGCATCTATAGAATTTCCTGTGAGTAATGGTGTTTGAAATGCCGCCTCTTGCTGAACGACTTGAAGCGCATCTAGCATGGCCGCGCTGTCCCGTACACTCCGACTAAGTACAAAGTCGATGGATGCCCCTTGCCACTGGCGGCCAACTCCTGGACCTACAGGTGTTCTTCCTCTTGTCGGCTTAAGTCCAAATAAACTGGAAAAAGAAGCAGGAATTCGAATCGATCCACCACCATCACTTGCACCTGCCATCGGAACAATTCCTGATGCAATCGCCGCCGCTGCCCCACCACTCGAACCGCCAGGCGAGTACTCAGGATTCCATGGATTTCTCGTCGGTCCGTGCAACACCGGCTCTGTAATGTTTTTCAATCCAAATTCAGGTGTATTTGTATGACCTAAAAATAAAAACCCTGCCTCTCGAACCTTAGCCACAAAGTTAGAATCATGTTCTGAAATCATGGATTTAAATAATGAGGATCCTGAAGTAATCGCTTCGCCTTTTAAAGATTGCGATATATTTTTTAATAATATCGGTACCCCTGCAAACGGGCGGTGCTCTATGGTCATTCGTTTTGCTTCTTCCATTACTTTTTCCATTCGAGCATGTGTCACTGCGTTTAGCTTTGGATTCACTTTTTCTAATTGTTGAAAACTTAATTCTATGAATTCACTCGGCGCTATTTCTTTCTTTTGAATGAATTCCGCCATATCAGTGGCATCTAATGTCAAATATGTTTTGAGATCCATTTTTACACCTCATTATAATCTGTTTACTTTAATTGTAGCATTGAAGTTCGAACTAGCCAATGAACCTGAATTTACAACTCAAAAAAACCAATCAACACACGGTATACCCCATGCCAATTGGTGTTTATTCTTAGTAATACTCTTAAGGTAAGCACTTCATTTATCATCCCGATGGCGAATATAATAAATTAGCTGTGCAATCAAAGTAGCAGGTAAGTTAAATAGATTTCCTTGCAGATTAAATTGAAGTTGTTGCTCTTCAAAACTCATTTTTTCATACATTTCATTATGAGTTAAATGAGATTTTTTCAATGACTCTCTTGTTGCCGCAATGTTTCTATATTGCACCGGAATTAAAATAAGATAATAAATAACAAGAACCGAACCAATGACAATGAGAAATTCCATTATAGATTCCTCCTTTTGGATGACTCGTTAATAATATATTACTACGTTTGTGAAATTAATAAGTTTCACTTTAATTCCTCCCAATTTTTATGTTTCAATAAAAAAAGAGCCGTTCTAAGTACGCCTAGAACAGCTCTTTCTATGTTTTTAATAATTGGAGTCTGATACTTCGCCTTTTACGATACTAATACCAGAACTTGCACCGATTCGTGTAGCCCCAGCTTTGACCATAGCATCAAAGTCCTCTCCACTTCGAACGCCACCTGATGCCTTCACACCAATATCTGGGCCAACTGTTTTACGCATAAGAGCGACATCTTCCACTGTTGCTCCACCTGTTGAGAAACCTGTAGATGTTTTAACAAAGTCTGCTCCTGCTTTTACAGAAAGCTCACATGCACGTACGATCTCTTCATCAGTTAAAAGACATGTTTCAATAATTACTTTTACTAATGTTCCATTTGCAGCGTTGACTACTGCGCGAATATCTTCTTCCACTAACGCATCATTTTTGTCTTTCAATGCGCCGATATTAATGACCATATCGATTTCGCCCGCTCCGTTTGCAATGGCATCTTTGGTTTCGAATGCTTTTACTGCTGATGTCGATGCACCTAGCGGAAAGCCAATCACTGTGCAAACTAAAACTTCTGTCCCTTGTAATTTTTCAGCTGCGTAGGAAACCCAAGTTGGATTCACACATACAGAAGCAAATCCGTATTCCTTTGCTTCTTCGATTAATGTTGTAATCCCTTGCTTCGTTGCATCTGCCTTCAATAATGTATGGTCGATCATTTTTGCCTTATTCAATATCATCATTCTCCCTTACTTTGTGATTTCATCGTGGATTAGTGTAGCAGGTCCTACTTTTGAAGTCGACATTTCATAAGCGTGATAAATTTTTTCTTTTACCGACTCCACATCTTCGGTATTGCTATGAATCGTGACAATCGATTCGCCAACTTCCACTTGATCACCAATTTTCTTGTGTAACACAAGGCCAACTGCTAAATCAATCTCGGACTCTTTTGTTGCGCGTCCTGCACCTAAAATCATTGCTGCTGTGCCGATTTCATCAGCGGTGATTTGCGATACATAGCCTGCTTCTTTTGCTGGAACCTCTATTTGGAAGCGTGCCGTTGGAAGTTTTGTCATATCATCAATCACGGACGTATCTCCGCCTTGCGATTGTAAAAATAGTTTAAAGACCTCAAGTGCTTTCCCATTTTCAATCACTTCTTCTAACATTTTCCGCGCTTCTTCCGTCGTTTCCGCTTTACCTGCTAAACGTACCATATAGCTGCCTAGAGTTAAACAAAGTTCATGTAAATCTTCAGGCCCTTTTCCTTGAAGGGTTTCCACCGCTTCTTTTACCTCTAAAGCATTTCCAATCGCATATCCAAGTGGCTGATTCATATCAGAAATAATCGCCATTGTTTGACGACCAACCTTATTGCCGATTTCAACCATCGCTTTAGCCAAATCACGTGCCATCGGTAAATCCTTCATAAATGCACCAGCACCAACTTTTACATCTAACACAATCGCGTCAGATCCAGCAGCAATTTTCTTACTCATAATGGAACTCGCAATTAATGGAATAGAATTAACTGTTGCCGTCACATCACGCAAACCATAAATCTTTTTATCTGCAGGTGTTAAGTTACCAGATTGACCTATGACCGCAATTTTATTTTTATTTACTAAATCGAAGAATTCCTTTTCAGTAATTTCCACATGGAAACCTGGGACTGCTTCAAGCTTATCTAGCGTTCCGCCTGTATGACCTAGTCCACGACCAGACATTTTCGCAACCGGTATATCAAGTGCAGCAACAAGAGGTGCCAGTACAAGCGTCGTTGTATCACCAACTCCACCTGTCGAGTGTTTGTCAACCTTTACGCCTTCGATTGCGGATAGGTCTACTTGGTCTCCAGACTCCACCATCGCCATTGTAAACTCAGCTGTTTCTTCTGCTGTCATCCCTTGAAAATAGACAGCCATTTGGAATGCGGACATTTGATAGTCAGGAATCGTTCCATCTGTATACCCTTTAATTACAAAAGCAATTTCTTCTTTGGTTAACTCGTGCCCATCACGCTTTTTTTCAATCATATCGACCATACGCATGCTCTCATCACTCCTATTTTTAATGATTTATCTATATTTATTATAAAAATAGCCCGATAACCGTTGCAGAAAGAACCGAAGCTATTGTCGAACCAAGCAGTAATTTCAGGCCATTTTTTGCCACTTCATCCCCTTGTTTCTCACTTAGGGCTTTTACTGCTCCAGTAATGATTCCAATTGAACTAAAATTAGCGAAACTTACGAGGAAAACAGATACTATGCCAACTGCTTTTGGTGATAATCCAGCTGCAATTTCCTTAAAGCTTAACATCGCAACAAATTCATTTGTCACAAGTTTTGTCGCCATGATACTCCCGGCATTAACGCTTTCAGCCCATGGGATCCCCATTATAAATGCAATTGGCGCAAATACAAATCCTAAGATCTTTTGGAAAGATACATTAAATGCGAGCGTGAATATATAATCAATACCATTCATTAATGCGATAAATCCTATTAACATCGCGGCCACGATGATCGCAACTTTAAATCCATCCATAATGCTCTCACTAATCATTTGGAAGAACGATAATTTTTTACTTGATTCTATAGCTAGCGTATCTTCTTCTTCCGATAATTCATACGGGTTAATGATGTTAGCCACGATAAGAGCCGACAAGATATTCAATACAATTGCGATAACGACGTAACGCGGTTCAATTAACTCCATATACGCTCCGACGATGGCAACACTAACTGCACTCATCGCAGATGTACATAACGTGTATAAACGTCTTTTTGAAATATCATCCATTTGGTCTTTCACTGTTAAGAATACTTCTGACTGGCCAAGGATAGCAGACGACACGGCGATATAGTTTTCCAATCTCCCCATGCCATTTAACTTACTTAAAATAATTCCAACGTATTTAATAATAAAAGGCAAGATTTTAAATTGATTTAATATCCCAATTAAAACAGAAATAAAAATAATTGGTAACAAAACATTTAAGAAAAAGGTAAATTGGCCTTCATTTTCTATTCCACCGAAAACAAAGTCCACACCCGTAATCCCAAGGTCAACGAGCTTTGAAAATAAGGCAGAAACAAATCCAATTGAGACAATTCCTAATTTTGTATTAAGTAAAATAAATGTTAAAACCAGTTGTGTAATAAGCATAATAGCAATTGATTTATAGCGAATGTTCTTTCGATTATAACTGCATAAATAACCGACAACGAACACGAGTAAAAGTCCAGTAAGGTAAAAGACGATATTCATAATGTTTCCTCCATCGAAGTATAAGTGTTATCGCTTTCAAGCCAACATAAAAAAGAGCATAGTCATGGAGACGGCCGTCATCCTTAAACGTATAAACAGATTATAACACCCATTTGAACAAATGTGCAACACTTATGAAATAATGTTCAAAAGAATGGATAAAAAAAAGAATCAACCTAGACTTCTAAGCTGACTCTCTTACTATTTCCTTATTTACCTTTACTTATGCCAAGAATTCATTCATGCAATAACAACGATTGTGCCGTATATTGATCAGTAATAAAGACGTTGGCATAACCTCCTAATAGAGCACCATGAATGGCTTCTACTTTGCGGGTCCCACCAGCAACGAGGATTGAATTTTCCTTTTGTTTCAATTCCTCTAATTCAATACCGATCGTCCGTTCATTGATTGATGGACTGCAAATATCCCCTTCCCGTGTAAAAAAACGAGAACAAATATCACCAACGGCTTCCGACTGAAGTAAAGATTTTTCCTCTGGGGACAAATATCCTAAACGAAATAAAGGAGCTTCATTATCTACCGGGCCTACGGTAAAAATAGCTATATTCGCTTGTTTTCCTAAATCGATGAGCCGACTCATATGACGGTCTGATTCAATTACTTCCTTAACCATCGGATTATCAACGATTACTGGGAGCGGCAAATAGCGTGGAATGGTATTAAATGCTTCTGCAAATAAATAAACCGTTTCTGATTCATACGTATTCACATGTGAGTGACCAACCCCGCCTTTTAACTGGATGACTTCCACACCTTTTACCGGTTTTTGTTTTAATTGAAGGGCCACTCTATGCATCGTCGTGCCCCAAGTTACACCTAGTACATCTCCATCTTTAACGACTTCATATAAATATTTTGCCGTAACTTCACTCATCACTTGCAGTATTTCGCGATCTTCTTCTACTGTTGCATACGCAATTTTTACTTCATCCAAATGGTATTTTGTTTGCAGTGATTTTGATAGCTCATTATTATTCGTAAATGGATCAATAATCTTAATTTTAACAAACCCTTGATCCTTCGCCTGTTGAAGTAATCGAGAAACAGTTGGCCTTGAAACACCTAGCTTCTTAGCAATCTCCTGCTGCGTATAATCAAACTGATAATAAAGGCGCGCCACCTCAATAACCAGCCGCTTCTTATCACTCGTCATCTTTTTTCTACCCCTTTTTAAAAGTGCCTGTCACCACCCGGTTTTTGTCGATTAATGTCGGATGGCTTTCAAACGATATCGATCTTTTAATTACTACTATATCTTTTTTCTCTTTTTTGTAAATACTCTTATATGGGAGAATCTTTGCATTTATAACCGGATTTTCTCGATAATCAAGAAAAGACCAGCGTTTATGATTGCTGGTCTTTCTTTCCTCACCATGATACACATTGTTAAATATGATAATAAAAAATCTTCTTTATAGGTGGTAATCACTTTGTATAATATTCCCAATTACACTTATCCTAATTGGTATCCATGGAGGGGTTTTCCATTACCTGCCCAATATATGCCTCCCCATCTTTTAAGACCCCAAAGCATGTACCCACCAGTTGATATTAAGAAGCTTCATCAATCAGCTCAAAAATACCAAGAACTTTTGAATCAGGCAACGTTATTAGTAAATAAAATTACTACTTCGCCAAGTTTTGCGAGGAACCTTATGGATGCTGCTCAAAAGTCAAATCAAAAGAAAGTGATTGAATTGATATTATCGACCGGTATAACCATTAAAGTCAAAACCAGTTTTAGTCCTGATGGAATAAAAGTTGATTTAAGCAATGCTAAGCACGAAGGAGATTGTTGTACCATACGGTTGGCTTTGCCCTGGTATGCACATTGAATTGAATTGTGAAAGATACTTAATGCGATTGATTTCTGTTAATAAATTGCTCTGCCATTTTAATTTGGTTATCGTATAGCTTTTGAGCTAAAATTTCTTTTGTTTCCAAAGAAGCGATTAAATAATCTGTATCATTAACGGTTGCGACGATGGAAAACTTGTAACCAAGTGGGCTAACATCAAGCGAGTGTAAGCCATATACTCGATACATTTCCACAAATTCGCCGGTTTCTTTATCTATTTTTAAATATTGTTCCTGTTTTTGGTTTAGCTCATCACAAACTTCCTGCAATAAGTTTTTAACAATCCCAGGGTTTTGATTAAAAGAAACGATGATACTTTCGAAAATACGTCTTTTTTCAACGGAGCCATTCACAATTTCTCTAATTTCCCCATTAGAAATTGTCACTAATTTCCCATTGATTAAACGGATCTTTACAATTCTAAATCCTAATTCCTCAACTGTACCACCATCTGGTTCTCCATTAATATGAATGAAGTCCCCTCGTTTAATCGTCCCTTCGAAAATCATAAAAATGCCACTCAACAAATCATTGATTAATTTTTGTGCACCAAAACCAATAACAGCTGCAATGATTCCTCCAGCTAAAATAACTTCTTTTAAGCCAACAACGAAAGGTTTAATCGCTACAATCAATATAATGATCGCTAAAATATATCTGGATGTATTTTTAACCACACTCTCTATCGTTTCTTTCTTTTTATCTTCCATGATACTCGTATGTTTAAAAATTTGTCCTAATAGCTTCCTAATAACAAAAATCATTAAATAAGTAATAATTATTGATAAGGCTAAGGATACAAAGTATGTTTGAATACTTGAAAAATCAATGTCAAAAAACCCTTTCATCATAACAGCTCCTTGAGTGTTAAAACACTATACATACATGAATGATACTAATTTTTTTATTCGTATGAAGTACTTGAATTTGTAAAGGCTATTAGGAATGAAGATTGGAGTGAAAAATATGAAGAAGAGAAAAAACCCCGTGGTGAATGAGGAGAAAATGCTTATTCAAGCAAACTTAAATAACGTAGTCCCAGGTGATTCCGTTGACGAAGAGCGCGCCGTTGAAAGAGGAAACGAAATGCTTGCCCATGACGAAATTGAACAACAAAATAACAATTTGTAAACAAATAGCCCCCCGGATAAGATGATGGGGGGCTATTTATTTTTTTAAAATGATGGTAGGTTATCTAAATTATTCTCTTTTATCCCATCAGGTTCGCTCCGGATGATATCCCTGCCATACTTATGAAATACATCAATATGAGCGATATTCCCTGCTTTCGCTTCATCTAGGGCAGTCAGATAATCCAATTCACGCCCCGTTTTCGTTTTAAAAGCGATGATATCACCATCATTATTTTTTCTAACTGCAATAATTTCTTCTTTTCCTGAAGTATTCTCTTGCGCTGTTTCAAGGTTTACCTGTTGTTGGCTTTGTTCGCGATACGAGTTGTAGATTTTCTCAAAATGTTCCGGTTCCAATGCTACACCTCCTAAAGATAAGATATTGACATTAATTTATTTAGGATTATTTATTAGATTCATTTTTTCCCGCATCTTCAGCAAGTTGCTCAAAAGACTGGACCTTGCCATGTGGATTTTGCGATTGTTTTCGGTCTTTCCATTGACGTTCTGCTTGTCGTTTAGATTGCGTCATCTCGATATATGCTCCTTTTCTTCTTTATATTGAAAGAGGAAAAATCAATGCATCCCGTTCCATTCACCTTGATTTTTGAACGCTTTTTCTTTTTTAGCCTTTTCTTTATGTGCACGATTAGCATTTGCACTGCCAAATTCCTTGGAGAATTCGGAATCAGTTTTGCTGGAATCAAAGCCTTTTTTGTTCTTTTGATCTGCGTCGTTTTTCTTCGTCCGCTTCGCCATCAGTATCCCTCCTTCTTTCCTTTAGTATAAGAAGTGAAAGTGGAATTATACGTCATGGCTTTTTGCACAGGTATCACTCCTACGCATGCCTCTTTGCAATGTCGCAGCAAACTTGAATAAATTTATCAGTATCCTCGAAATGTAAGTTGTGGGCTGCATTTTCAAAATAAATCATTTTTTTATATGGACTTTCGATGATTTTATAATATTCTTCTACTAAAGAACTCGGTGTTATATAATCAAATCTTCCAGCCAAAAAATAGACGGGAACTTTCACTTTTTTAATTTGCTCGATAAAATTAATAGAAAGCATTTCTTTTTTCATTCTCTTACCTGAATAATTAATGCCTTTCAGCCATTTAACACTATCCATTAGGCTGTATTCCTTAGAAAAAAGCATTTCTATAAAGAAGTCTTTCCATAAAAGCAATGTTTCTTTAAAATTAACATCTGCGTATTTATGAAGAAAAATCCGAAACATTACTGATTTATAAAGCGAATCATGGGGTGGTGGACCAATTTTTTGTAGCATTTTACATGCTAGGTCATCGTTCTTTAACTTAGCTTGTTCTAACACATGATTAAAAGCTTCACTATCTCCTTCAACGATATTAACTACTTGACCAATACCGATATAACATTGAAAAAGATGTGGGTATTTATGAACTGCCAAAAGGCCAATAATACTTCCCCAAGAATGACATGCAAGAAATATCTTATCTTTATTAAAACGTGTGGCTAATAACTCAGCCAAAACTCTTACATCTTCAATATATTGATTGATATTGTAGGTTTCTTTAGGTATTTTTTCTGAGTAACTTTTTCCCGAACCCCGTTGATCCCAATCTACCACCACAAAATGGTCTTCTAAGTCTTCGAAGTATTTTTTTATACAATAAATGTGTGACACACCAGGACCACCATGTAAAAAAAGAATAATGGGATTGCTAATATTTTTACTTCGAATATAAATCCACTGTTTTATTCCGTTTATTTTTACTTCTTCTAAAGAATTGATGGTTTTCACTTCTTTCTATTTTTTCCATATTCGCAATGTGCACACCGGACCTTCATTTATTATTTCCAAATTGCTAGAGATTCTGAGGTAGTTCTTCATCATAGGTTTATGTAGTCGGGATTCACTGATTAAAAGAAAAAACCTCTGTCGCTTATCAGTCGAGAGAGGAATTTGATTATTATTAGTCTAGTCATCATTTTTCATGAGTAAACTGTGCTTACTCCTGAAATATTCTTTATATTTCGCAGTTATAAATCGAATGGCTCTTGCCTTTTTATGAAAGAATCAAGATTGGATAATGCTGAGTCACGAATTATTTCATATTCGACTCAAGAAGGCCTTCGTTCTGTCAAACCGGGGGTTCGTAAACAACTCGGCTGGATGACCGGATTCGATAATCTCTCCATTATCCATAAAAATAGCCCGGTTCGCCACCTCTTTGGCGAATCCCATCTCATGCGTCACCACAATCATCGTCATTTGCTCTTCGGCTAGGTCCTTCATTACTTGCAATACTTCACCTGTCAATTCCGGGTCCAATGCGGATGTAGGCTCATCAAACAATAGAATTTCGGGATTCGTCATAAGTGCCCGAGCAATGGCCACTCTTTGTTTTTGACCGCCAGAGAGTGTTGACGGATAAGCTTTTGCCCAATTAGAGAGGCCAATTTTCTGCAAGAGCTCAGTGCTTCGTCGTCGGATAACCTCTAACGACTCCTTCTTTTTCATTCTGGGAGCAAGCTCAAGATTTTCTGTAACCGTGAGATGCGGGAAGAGATTAAAATGTTGGAAGACCATTCCCATCTTGGTGGTAATCCGTTTAATCTCCTGCGGCTTGGAGTAAATTCCGTCCCTTACAAGATAATCGCCGGATACGAAGATACTACCATCGTTTATTTCTTCGAGATGGACCAAACTGCGGAGCATCGTGCTTTTCCCAGAGCCTGAGGGACCAATCACCGCAATCACATCGTTTTTATTTACATCAAAAGTAATCTGCTTCAGTACATCAAGCTTACCAAATGATTTTTTGAGGTTGGATACTTCAATGATAGCCATATTTATCACTTCTTCCTAGTCAAATTTATACCGTTTTTCGAGCCATTTAAAGAGCATTGTTAATAAGAGCGTGATGAATAGATAAATGAGACCAGCCAAGAAGAAAGGCACAATCGTAAAATCACGGTTCACTGCAGTCTGAGCAAAGTGTAACAATTCCGGTACAGCAACGGCGTAGAGCAGCGCCGTATCTTTAACGAGTGTGATTGATTCGTTCGAAACGGCGGGAAGTGCGATGCGAAACATTTGTGGAAGTATGACCCGCGTTGTGGTCTGCCATTTATTCAAACCGAGCACTTGGGAAGCCTCATACTGACCTTTATCAATAGCCAGAAGACCACCGCGGAAGATCTCTGCAAAATAGGCAGCATAGTTCAAAATAAAGCCTAAAGAGGCGGCGACAAAGCGATCCAGTACCAAATATTCCCCAATCACAGGGAGTAGTGGCAACCCGAAGCAAATAAACAACAGCTGCAGCAAAAGTGGCGTACCCCGCATCAAATATATATAGCCCTGGGCAAACAAGGATATTGGTTTGATATTGCTTCTAACTGCCAGAGTAAGTATGAAACCAAGTGGAATGGACACCACAATGGCAATCAAAAACAAGAGAATAGTCACCTGTGCCCCTTCTAGCAGGGGCTTAAGAATTGAGTTCATATAATCTAAGGACATGAAAATGATTCCTCCAAAAACAAAACAGGGTTTCCAAAGGAAATCCTGTTTGTCCTCTATTTGTTTACTCTATTTACTTTAATACCTTATTTTCTCCAAACCACTTTTGCGAAATTTCAGCTGCTGTGCCGTCTTCATTCATCTCATCAAGAGCTTTTTGAAGCTTTTGCAACAATTTCTCATTACCTTTTTTCACACCTACCCCATATTCTTCGGGTGCAAGTGATTCATCTAACAACTTAAAAGTATCCTTCTCTTTTGACATATAATAGTCAATGACAACCTCATCAATAACGACCGCATCCATACGTCCTGTCTTTAGATCAGTCAATGCTAATACATTGTCAGCAAACTCAGTAACTGTCTTAATCTTGGATATAACTGGATTACTATTCAATGCATCTGCGGCAGACGAAAGAGATTGAAGCCCGACGACCTTACCTGATAAATCATCAAGTTTAGTAATATCTGATTTAGCCAGGGTAGCAACTACCTGTGCATTTTTCAAATAAGGCTTTGTGAAAAGAACCTTTTCTTTACGCTCATCCGTAATGGTATACCCGTTCCAAATAAGATCAATTCGCCCACTACTTAACTCAGACTCCTTTGTTTTCCAGTCGATTGGTTGAAATTTAGGCGTATATCCCATTTTTTCTACAGCAGCTCTAGCATAGTCAATGTCAAAACCAACAATTTCGTTATTTTCATCTCGGAATCCCATTGGTGCAAATTTATCATCGATCCCGATCACAAGTGTGTTGTCTTGTTCTTTTCCGCCCGATTTGGAGCATCCTACTAGGAGCGAGAATACCGCTGCTATGGTCAGGAAAATAGTCGCCAAACGTTTCATATTGTATAAAACCACCTTTAATTAGTTATCATTTTACTTTAGTACGTTACCATATTAGTAGAATAACATAATTCATGTAGGTTTAATACCCTAATTTTTTGTTTTTATATAACCTTTCTAAATAGGGGGAAACCACAAGGATTGTAACCCCCTCAATTTAGCTATTTCCAACCATAACCGAAAAATTCAGGCGCTCTCATCACAAAACATAATGCTCGACAATCTATTTTCTATGCCCTTAATAAAGGAATTTATCAGTTCGAATTTGCACTTATTATCTATAAAAGAATTCTAATAAGCAGCTGCCTCTCTTCAAAACAGATGAAGAGAGGCAGCTGCTTATTTTTTTCCATATAATTATGTATAGTTACAATGAACCACTCACTAGTCGCCCTTCATACCATACTGCTTGACGATGCGATCTACGTGCCACTGCTTCCGCCGAGCAACCTGCATGCACCAATATAAAGTTTGCTGCGTCTCCAATCTTTGGCCATACTTGCTCACCTTTGTCATCGAGCGGAGTTATCCCGTCTGTAATAAATCCTAGAGACTGAGACAACGACAATTCATCAGAACGACCGTACAATTCTGCGAACCGCCCTACTTTCTCCAATTGATCTCCATTTCCAAAAGGAGACCAGTGATCCGTAAGGCTGTCTGTAGCCAACTTTACTTTTACACCTTTGTTATGCAGCATCGGAAGCGGCATTGCCGTTTTGCCAATCGGAACTGTTGAAGCTATGGACATTCGAAGCGATGCCATGCGTTCAGCTACAGCTTCAGCTTCCTCCGGCTCTGCTCCTGCAAACCAGAAAGCATGGCTAACAGTCACTTTTCCTAATAATCCAGCTTCTTCGGTTAAATCAGCCAACCTCATTAAAGTTTGTTTTCCGGCTTCGCCGCCATCATGCAGATGAATATCGATGCCAGCATTGTTCAGAACCGCCATTTCTACCATAGTCTGTAGTGACTTCTCAATGTCTCCATCAACCGAATATGGATCTACCCCGCCTACATGTGTTGCCCCCTCTGCCAAAGATTGTTTTACGAGTTGGACGGAATCCGAACGAAGCAGTCCATGCTGTGGGAAAGCGACAATTTCAGATGAAATTTTACCGGAGAACGTATCAAGAGCCCGTTTGGTTGCTTCTAAACGATGTAGTCCACTCACAGGCTCGATATTACAATGGGTACGGACGTGTGTCGCACCAAATCCTTGTATAAGTGTTAAGATGCTTTCGGCTTGTTGTTTTGCCATTGGTAATAATTTTGGCAATAATATCTTCTCTTGTTCAATTCGTTCGAAGATACTTGATATAGGCTTAACTGCTTTCCAAGGTCCGTCGTAATAAGTTTTATCCAAATGAATATGTGCCTCTTCGAAAGAAGGCAACATTAATAATTCATTACAGTTGTATTTTGGAAGATTGCTTTGCAACTCCTTATCAGCCCCAATAATCTCAGCAATAGTACCGCCTTCGATTCTTAGATGACAAATCTCAGTATTGGTCTCAGCAACCTGCCCATCTTCTAACACATAACTTTGTTCTAATCTTACATTCGTTAACCAATAAGATGAATTCAACAACATGTCTATCCCTTCTTTCCCAAAAATATTAATAGTGTATAATTGACTCTCCTTAGGCACTGGAATGGGGCGATGCCTCTAATATACCAATCGATATATTAAAAATCTTTCATAAGGATTATATTCATATAAATCCGGCAGTTTAACTTCCTCTTTCAATTCAAAAGAAGGATGATTTTCTAAAAAAAAGATATAATCATCTGATCCATAATATAAAATCAGCTCGATTTCCCGTTCCGATTTTTCTACCGAAAGCAGAATATTGTTAATAATCGTCATAAAAATTTGGATGGAAAACGGATTAAAAAAATAAAACCGATTGTCTAATGGGTCAATTTCGTAATCTTGTGCTAAACAACATTGGAAGTGAATTTTGCCTTCACTCTTTTTCATCTTCTTCAAATAACTAGTTCGATTATTTACCGCTTCTTGATAGAAAGCTTCATTCATTTCTACCCCAACAACAGACACATTAAATAAATAATTAATGTAGAAGTTTAATCTTCCTTTTCCACACCCAAAGTCAACAATCCGATCATTGCTATTCAAAACATAGTCACTAAATAAAGTTTCAAGAGCGCTATATGGCGTAGGCTCGTAACGATAATAATGCACAGACTGATTGAATCCCCTCTGGTCCCCAACTGTCTTAACATTCAGCAACGCATCATAAAACTGTTCCTTCATTCACACACTCCCATTCAAGAGCAACATAAATTAATTATAACATTCGGGGGGTGCCTGTCACGCCCCGAATTTTGTCGATTCGTTGCATTAAACAGCTCTACCTTATCTGTAATAATTCACTACGTAACACAATAAGATAGACCATCTAAGTGTTATTGGAGGGAGAATATTGAAAAATAGTAAGGTGTCGCAAGTAACAGGAGAAATGCTAACAAATTATTACGAACTTAATAAGAAGAAAAAAGAAATCGAAGCAGAGATGAATCAATTAAAGAAGATATTTCATGATTACCTTGATAATCATATTGGGGCCGACGATAAAGGAGAAGTCATATTAAATGGTTACAAACTGCAAAGGCAAATCAGAAAAACAGAAAAATTTGATGAAGAAGTAACGATTAAAAGATTAGAAGATTTAAAAATGAATGATCTTATTCAAATCGTAAAAAAACCAGATGCCCTTAAAATTAAGTCCGCACTTAATTTAGGATTTTTACATGAAAAAGACCTTGATGGCTGTATAATAACGACATCTTCTCCAGCGATATCTGTAAAGTCTATAACCCCAAGATAATGGTAAATTACTAAACATAAGTGATAGTTATTCCAAATAATTCATAGCAAAAAATGAGTCAATAAAAACAGAGTGAACCGTTACACACCGGTCCACTCTTCTTTTTTATTTACTCTTATCAATCATTTTCCAAAATTCTTTAGCGATTAATTGGTATCCCTCTAGGCTTAAATGAATATCTTGTGGATTTGGAAGATAAGTTTCGTAGCGTTTCTCGATGACTTTTTCGGTCGGTACATAAGTATCGCCATTAGCAGTAGCCCGTGATTCGATCGTTTGATTTAATGTAGCCAATAGTTGTAAAAGATCTGGCTGCTGTTCCTCTGGATAATAGGGAAATGGGTTATAATAGCCCATTACATAAACTTTTGCATTTGGATTTAATGAATCGATGGTTTTAAGGATTATATCTAAATTCATGGTCAAATTGGCAACTGCACCGGGAATCTGCGCGGGATTACTTAGCTTGCTCAGTAAATCATTTGCGCCGATATCAATAGTAATAAACTGGGCCTTTGTAATTTGGTCTCTTACATTCTGCTTAAATAAAACATCATTTTTTAAATGATCAGACGTATAGCCGGAAACTCCAAAATTTGTGAAGCTCACTGTATATTGTGATTGCTCAAAACGGCTCACAAGATAATCAGCATAGCCTAAACTGATTTTACGGTCGGGTGTTTGTCCAGCAGCTAGCGAGTCCCCTAAAGCCACATAATCGATGACTTTCTTCGCTGGTTTTGCAAACGAAATGCCCGGTAAAGCTACAAGCAATATGAACACCAATAGTAAACTAGAAAGCCTTCTACCCCGTTCCATTAAATCCCCCCTCGTTCTTAATAACGCACACTTTCATTTTATCATAGAAAAAATACTCTCGCAATCACTTCTTTATTGCTCTGTTTCTTACAAATTCAAGTATATAGAAGTTGATAAAGGTGATGATCGGAATGAAAAATATTAATACTAGAATTCCTAAACTGCCAAACAAGCCATCTGTCTCTTTGTGAAATTTCCGAACATCTATTTTGTAAAGAACGAGCGTTGCACCAACCAAAATAAGGGTATTTACGGAGAAGTATATCTCCGTTAGGCATTTCCTCATATAATTCTCTTGTTTTTTTGAATAAATTAGAGGGCTTTTTTTCAAGCACTCTAATTTCACACAAGAAGTGAATATAATATGGCATTGATATCTTCTATTCACACGAGTCATTTCCATACAGACATATATTTTTTCCGATATTTACTATCCTCTTCTGTCTCTATCAAGTCCATTGCTGTTTACTTGATTTCCTCATTTAAATTCACACATTAGCAGGTAAACAACATCATAATCTTTAATCTGGTCAATATGGCCATTTACATCTTGATAAAAATCTTGTGAAATCGTATCCTTAACTTTTTCACCTTTTGCAAAAACCATGCTTGCTAAAACCATCTGGCCTGCAATTGGAGTATTTTCTTCTTGAATATCTCCTGAGATAATTGAGACATTTGTTAAAACTTTTTCTAAATTACTGCCGCTAGACATTCCTTCAGCGTTATTAACACTCACATTAAATATCGATTTGTTGTCCTCAGTCGTATTGACTGTAGTGAAGACGATTGTCCCTTTATCCTTTACTCCCGAACTCATATCAATAATTGGTGCTTCGACCTTTTTACCAAATTCATATTTGTCTACCCAAACAGAGATTTGTTCATATGATTGATCTACATTAAAATCAAATACAAACAACTGATCAGTTATTGCAAAAAGAAGTGATTGTTCTCTTTCCGTTAATTTAGATGGAGAAACAGTATTTGTTGATTTCTTATTATTATTTGTGCAGGCGATTAATGAAAATGCCGCTAAAACTAATATCCCTAATCTAAAAAACTTCTTTTTCATACTTATTTCATGCCTTCCCCTTAAAGATTTTTTCTCTTTATTATCACATTTTTATCAATATTTTTAAATTCCCATTTGGAAAAAATAAAAAAGATAGCTGTAGCAGACGATTTCTGCCCAGCTATCCAATCAAGGTTTAGTACCTTGACAGCCGATAAGAATATAAACCATTGGCCCTCTTCTCTTAGTGCAAAAGAGTACCAATGATTTATTTTAAAAACTTAATTAACAATCGAATGCTCTGTGGCCTTACCTTTCTCCTTCTCTTTAAATCTTCCAATCATTGCACCGCCAACGAATCCAATCATTGCCGGAAGAAACCACGCGAACCCATAACTGCTCAATGGAATGATCCCAATTAAACTAGATAAAAATGGTATGTTTACGGCTGCTGTCATAGCTTCACCTACGCTAATAATCACTGTAAATAACACGGCACCTTGAAAGGAGGCAGTGTTTGGTAAGTGCCTATGGAATATCCCAACCAATATTACTACGATACAAATGGGGTATATTGCCAGATAAAGGGGTGTTGCTATAAATACGATTCGATCTACACCTAATAATGCAATGGCAATGCCTAGTGCGCAAACGATGCCCGCGGTTGTTTTATAACTTAGCTTCCCATTTGTTAAACTATCAAAAAATTGAGCAACAGCTGTGGTCAAGCCAATCGCAGTTGTCAAGCATGCTAATGCCACCACGATCCCTAATCCATATAGTCCGCCTTTGCCTAATATCGTTTCTACAATCGCTAGTAATAGTTCGGATCTATCCATGTTTTGCGGATATATCCCACTGCCAGAAGCCCCTAAATATAAAAGCCCGGAATAGATTATAACTAAAAAGGAAAAGGCGATGAGCCCTGCAAATCCGGTCATCTTATTTCTTTCCTTTTCAGATCGATATCCTTTGCCAACAATATGTGAAATAAACACACTTGCAACCATAAAACTTACTAATAAGTCGCCTGTTTGATATCCGCCAAGAAATGCATTAACAAAACTACTCGAAATATCTGTGTCCACCGGTTCCCCAACCGGCGTTATGACTCCATTTATGATGATAGCTATTAAAATGATCACTAATGCAGGTGTTAAAAAGGCTCCCAATTTATCGATGACATTGTTCCTGTCATTTACAAAATAATATGTTAACGCAAAGAAAATGATGACGATTGGTGCCGCCGGAATCGATGGGAAAACCGCCTGAATACCTAATTCATGTGTTACCGCCCCTGTTCTTGGAATGGCGATAAAGCTTGAAAATAACATAATGCCTAGTAGTATCCATTGTGAAAATTTAGGATGCACTTTTTTAGTCAATTGATCTACAGTACCGCCTGCATGAGAAATAATATAAATCGCTATTATAGGGAAAATGACCCCTGAAATAATGAATCCCATGCTGCCGCTAAGCCAATCGGTACCCGACTGTAACCCTAAAAATGGTGGAAAAATTAAATTCCCTGCCCCAAAAAATGTTGCAAAAAGTGCAAGCCCAATAATAATACTGTCTCTTACAGGTCTTTTCATATGTAAATCAGCCCTTCTCTTTTTATATAACCATTTGATTGAATTAGTTTTCTATGTAGTACACATTATTTCTCATCTACTATTTTTAACGAGTAACAATAGCAAATATCGTTAAAACAGTGTTTAAGACTGGGTATTCTATGTGAGCAAATTAATAATTCCCCCTTTTCAGAAATATCTAGATACACATCACCTGTTTGCTACGCTGATTAACCACCGGGTAGGTCGCTGCACGGTGTTATCTAGCGTCCAAATGACCTGTTGGATGTTTTTACTATGGTCATTCATATGAAAAATATTTTGTTAGGTAAACATTTTTCTAATATATCATATAATTCGTTAAAGTGGAAATTCAGTGAAAAAGTAAAACTTCTGTGAGTTATAACTTTAGAAAAAAAGGATCAAATTTGATGTGAACATCGAGGATGAACTCAGATACGTAGCCTTCTTTAAAATAGGAGATGAGTTATTAAGTGAGTTTTTCTCTATTATTTAAGGGCCTGGAATCAATCCCCAGGCCCTTTGTCATACGTTAATTATAGTATGATTTAATATTAATCTATAATTATTCCACAACAAAGGATTTCCCTTTTTTGCTAAGTAACATTCCTGTAACAGCAAAAGAGCATATTGCGAGGATGAAAAGCAGAACAAACACTGATTGCAAACTAGATTCTAAGGCAATTCCTTTTAGTTCATCGCTTAACCATAATCCCGACACCGCAATGCCAATTGCTTGCCCGAGATTTTTCAATAAATTGTGCGAACCCATCGCTGCCCCGCGCATATCCCAATTTACAGCTGATTGAACTGCAACAGTGAATGCAGTATACGTTAAACCAAAACCTAATCCTAAAATAGCCGTAATTACCATCATCCATGTAAGAGATGTTTCAGCTTTGAAAAATACTAAACCGATGCAGCCGATAATAATAATCGCAATCCCGATTAATGTAATGTGGGCTATTGGTTTCTTGCTCATCCATCTCCCTGAATAAACGGCACCAAGTGGCCATGTTAAAGACATGGGAAGCATGGCAATGCCAGAAAAGGTTGCATTTAAATTTGTGACGCCTTGCACCCATAATGGGATATAAAAAGTAACGGTTACAAGGATAAACCCTAATAGAAATCCTGCAATATTTGAGATTGAAATAAATTTATTTTTAAATAAGGAAAGCGGAAGCATTGGTTCTTTTCCTTTAGCCTGAATCCAAATAAATAAGCAAAGTGCAATGAAGGCCACTAAAAATAAAATAAAAATTTGATTTGTTATCTGTTTATACTCTTTTACTAAAGTTAATGCGTATAAAAAGGCACTCATACAAACCGTAAATGAAAAAATACCCGCATAATCAATAATTTGTTTTTTCTTTTCTACATGTTCGTGTAAAGCCATCCATAATAGAATTAGTGAAAAGATTCCAAAAGGTAGATTCATAAAGAAAATCCAATGCCATGATATTGTGTCTACAATAAAGCCACCAGCAAGCGGACCAAAAATACCAGCTATTCCCCAAACACTACTCATCCATCCTTGCATTTTTGCACGCATTTCAAATTCAAACACGTCCCCAATAATGGTAAAAGGTATAGTTGCCAAAGCTCCCGCACCAATCCCTTGAATGAGCCGAAAGATCACGAGTTGTTCCATCGATTGGGAAAGGCCAGAAAGCATAGATCCTACTAAAAATATGACTGTTCCAATCGTAAACATTAATTTTCTTCCATATAAATCTGCCATTTTCCCAAAAATAGGCGTGCTAATTACAACTGCTAATAAATATATGGAAATGACCCAAGTATATAAATGGCTTCCGCCTAAATCGTCGACAATTTTCGGCATTGCCGTACTGACGATCGTTCCTTCTATTGCCATCAGAAATGTAGATATTAATAACGCAATGACAACGGATTTTCGATTTGTCTCTCTCTTCATTTTCTCTCCCCTTTTATTGCATAAGCTTTATTAATTATAGCAAATTCCTTGGGCTTCGAATATGACCATATGAGCAAATGGAGCTCTTTATATCCGCTATTTCTCGAGGTAAAAAAAGCCCTAAAAACGGCATTTAGGACTTTTCCTTTTGGCATTTATTATTCTCCCGAAATGATTAACGCTCTCAACTTCCCAGTTGTTTTTGGCGAGGTCAGATAAACTTCATCATCTCCGATGTACATAAACATACTTTTCTCACTTTCTTTCCCCAGCCATAAATGAATACCATGTGTTGGTAATTCGTTTTCGTACTCAACCATTACATCGTACTCCGGCTCCGACACATCGACCTTTCCCATTTGTTTTTGAGCCGTTGTAATCGCATTTTTAAAAGTTCTGATAGATTCGTCATCTGTGAAGGATTGGAGAATGTCTACGTTCATATCATCAAATCCGTTTGATTTTGAAATATTCACAGCTGCTATCTTTTCTTCTAATAAAACCATCGTTTCTCCATGCAGTGATTGACACCCTGCTAAAAAAGCTATTCCTAAAATAACTAACATTGCCAGACTTGCTCTCAATTGACCTCTCTCCCATGTTGTCATATTTTTAATCGTATACGATAAAACCTCATCGCTTTGAGGCTACCTTCCATGTCGAACACACCTTTTTCTATTAGCTGCCTCAGTCGATACTCCAAGAACTGGTCACCTACATATTGGTCTAAATGTCCGAGCACCTCACCAATTAATCTTGCAGACATAATAAATTCATCTGGATTACAATGACGATATAGTTTTTTCGCCGTATTGATCATATATTGATCATAATAGTCTTCCGAAACGATCGCAATCCTATCATTCCGCCAAATTCGCAATGTATCGCGACTGTTTGCAAGCTCTAGCCATTCTTTTTCCAATTCCTCTCTTTCACGCTGTGTTAAAGGTGGTCTCCAACCATTTTCATAGATTAAGTGCAGTTTTTCAGGAGGAATTTCACCTGAATGTAAATGTAATAATATGGTGTATTTTTTTGCATTAAAAAGTTTTCCGTACACCTTTGTTGTATTGATCAGATTGATATCGTTGTTTTTGCCTTTTAATAGATGCATTACATATCGTAAACCTGTTTGCTCATGTGCATTGTCGGCAATCCATATTGTTATTGGTACGCCTTCAGGAATAGATTTAATTTCATTAATAGTTTTTTCAAATCTAAGTTTATATTCGTCAAATTCATCATTCATTCTAATCTTTAACCATTCAAATCTCTCTTGTTTTCCTTTTCTTTCGTGCAATTGCCAAATAGGACCGATAGAAAACATATCTGAAAAAGTAATGATTTTACTTCATCTTCTTGTAGCCCTTGAACAGCCTTTTTCAGTTCCTCTATATCCATCTCATTTCCTCCATATTTAAACTGAATGGTGTAGAACCTACCCTTTTGGTGCCTTTTGGTGATTTTAAGCTCGATTTAATGCTGTAATACTTTTAACAGGACTTCTCCAAAGACGATTCCTTTCATTATCACATTTTTATAAACAGATACAACTATCCCTTACAAAAAATATCCGCTTGGTTAAATTGAGAAAATAAAAAAAGCGATCCGATATGATCGCTTTTTTTATGTTCTTTAATTCACAATAATCTCAACAACAACATTTTTAGACCAAACTTGTCTTGTTGATATTCAGTTAAACAATCGAATTGTTATTCAATTACTAATGGTCATTACGTTCCATCTACTTTTTGAGCAGCTCCACTTCTCCTATATCCTCTACAATTAATTTCAGCTTTTTAGAATTATTATAAGAAGTTATCGGGAAGTTGGTTGAAATAATTGTTTTATTATTTTTTGTTTCGATACTAAATCCATCAGGGTGATATTCATTACCTTCTTTATCAATGATTTTCATTTTTTCCACGAAAGGACTTTCATTTTCAAAAACCTTATTCACCGAAAATGTTAGATTTAATGATGTTGGATTTGCCTTGGCGGATGAGACGTGAATGTTAGACGATTGATCATGCATTGTGAATTCAGTGATTGCTATTGATTTGCCCTTTTCCTTATTAGCAACTGGTAAATCCCATTTTCCATCAATTTTCTTTAATCCTTCAGTTACGTAAAAAACATTGACACTTTCTACTTCTATAACAGCATCATTTAAACTTGGTATAACGCCTTTATTGGAATCTATTATAACATCATATTGAACCTTCCCTGTTTTTACATCTAGTATAGGATTTTGATCTTCAAGGCTAGAAATATAGCCGCTATTGCCTTTCTTAGATTTTGTATCAGGAATAAATTCTACAATATATTCCCCATCTCCATTTTTTAATCGATAGTCCATTGAAATTTCTCTCACATCATTCTTAAGGATTGTAGGATCTTCAAATTCTAACTGAAAACTCACTCCTAATTTATTTGAGTCTGAAAAATGTTGTTTTAACGTTATTTTAATATTCTGATCGGTATCCGTACTATTACTTTCTTGTGTGAATCCTTCCGTTACGGCACGCTCTATGCCTTTATCACCAAAGTTAAAGAAATTATTTATACTTGCGATGACATGCTCATTAGAGAGGACAATACCGGTTGCGATAAGAGCACAGGCTGCTGCAGTTATTCTTTTCCAAATGAAACTATTTTTCTTTTTTTTCGATCGTGCTCGAATAATATCATAGGATTTATCTAAAGACTGTCTTACATTTATAGGCATTTCTTTCTTTTCATTCATAACCTGATCAAATTCTTTTTCAAATTTAGTATTCATTTACAATCGCTTCCTTTCTATAATAATTATTTCTCAATATCGACTTACCCCTAGAGAGTCTTGATTTAATCGTACCTTCTGGCTCTTTTAAAAATTCGCTCATTTCTCTAATGTTCAAACCGACTATATAGTATAAGATGAAAGCTAATCTATAATCTTTATTTAAACTATTAAGCGCATCCTCTAACTCTATTTTTTGAAAATCATCATTATTTTGATCGGGGAGGACATGCACATCAACTGTTGAAAAACTTTTATTTTTATTGAGTAAACTATTACATTTATTGATTAGGATTTTACAAATCCAAGTGTTAAAGTACTCATCATTTTTCAGAGTATGTAATCTTTCATAGGCTGAAATAATCGCTTCCTGCATTGCATCAGCCACATCTTCATCATTGTTTAACAATCTGCTGGCTGTCCTGTACAATACATCTTCATATTGTTTTACAAGAGAAACAAATGCTTCTCCATCACCCCTTTTCGCCTTTTTTACTAAAGCTTTTAATGATTTCATTAAGGCACCTCCTCGCTAGTTCTTATTTACTTTTCAATATATTAGATACGGGAACATATCGATTAGTTGCATCGAATTAAAATAATTAAATAGGATTTGTTAACTTCATAAATATACTACCTGTTAAATTCGGAATACCATTGGTTAAGTTATACCAATAAGAAATTTACACTTGAAGACCATGGTTGTAAAGCTTCATCGAAATTCAAAGACAAGTCTTTATTCCTGAATGTAAAATACGGTCTTGACAACACAATTTGCCCTCGCTTATCATTAATGCCTACCAATCCAATGTGATTTATTATATTAATATAATAGCCATTTACAAATCTAGGAGGGAAAATGTGATTAGTTTATTTGTAAAAACGGAACGTCAAAAAATATGGTTACAAAGATTACAAGATATAGAAACAAAATTCAAAAATCAATCAGCTGAAATTGATGAACTGGCTATTTTTCCAAAAGAAAATATTCAAGATTTGGTTGATATGGGATATTCTAGTATTACGCTGCCAGAAGCTTATGGTGGAAAAGGATTATCGATTTATGACATGGTCCTCCTTCAAGAAACCTTGGCTAGTTATGATGCTACTACAGCACTATCCATTGGTTGGAACCTCGGAGTGATCGGTGAACTTTTCGAAAAAAAGCTTTGGCCTGATGAGAAATTGGAGTTTTTTGCCGAGGAAATTCTTAATGGCGCGTTAGTGAACCGCTCAGTTAGTGAGGCACAAACAGGAAGTCCAAGTAGAGGTGGTCGCCCTGGAACACATGCAGTCAAAAAAGGGGATTATTGGGTTATATCAGGACGTAAAACTTTTACGACGGCATCACCTGCTTTAACTTACTTTTTAACATCTGCCTGGATTGAGGAAAAGCAAAAGGTCGGTTTTTTCCTCCTACATAAAGATTTGGAAGGATTAACTATTGATGAGACATGGGATGTCATTTCTATGAGGGGATCGGGAAGCCATGACCTTGTTCTTGATCATGTAAAAGTTGATGAGTCAAAGCTTGTGGAACTTCCTGATACGCCTGGAGGACAATTAAGTGGTTGGAATCTCCATATTCCTGCTGTTTATCTCGGAATTGCACAGGCGGCGCGTGACTATGCAGTTCATTTTGCCAATCATCATGCGCCAAATAGTCTTAACGGACCGATTAGCCAATTACCTAATGTTCAACAACATCTAGGTGAAATTGATTTGGAGTTAATAAAAGCAAGGCATCTGATCTATAGCGTTGCAGCAATCTATAATGATGAATCGAGAAAAGGATTGCTCACAAATGAGCTTGGCGTCGTAAAACATACTGTTACAAATTCGGCCATTATGATTGTCGATAAAGCAATGAGAGTCGTAGGAGCAAAAAGTCTACAACGGAGCAATCCTTTACAACGTTACTATCGTGATGTAAGAGCAGGATTGCATAATCCACCAATGGATGACATGACGATCAAAAAATTAGCTTTGACAGCAATTGAACAAGATAAAGATGTTTAAATATCAGAATTTACACTCATGGTTGTCTATTATGATATTAAATATAAAGGTGGAGTGATTGTCGAGAAAGGAGCGCCTCAAGAAATATTCGTGAACCCGAAGGAAATTCGAACGCAGTTCTTAAGAAGAATTATTGGAGATTATGATTATTCTATTTAGGATTACTAGATAAATAGGGTAGCTATTAAGGGAAATGTAACCCCATTTTAAGCTACCCTTGTGATGACAAAGAAACCTGCACCTGCACCTACTCCTAAACAAAACTTAACTGTCTTTTTAATTCCATATTTATTAATGTACAAACTCTTCCTCTTCCCTATATTGATTCCAAATCTTCATACCAAGATTTACAGCTGAAATTTCGCCTTTACTTCTATATATACTTTTGCCAAAACCATATGCCTTTTCCAAATACAATGGAAGCTAATTCTCTCGGTAGTCCTTTCGAATCGGTTTCCATCTGATTGCTCAACACAATAATGGTCAGGTCATCGTCGATATATCTGGCAATGTAGTTACGAAAGCCGTTCGGATAGCCACCCGAATGGCTGATGTTGCGGTGACCGAATGTATCTATCACGTACCAGCCAGGTAGATTTGGTTTTAGCAGTACCTTTGTCCACCTTTGGATATCACCCATTTCCACCGCCCCCTTAAAATGTTGCAATATAAAAAACGTCCCGAATGTCAGTAATGATAAGGACCTATCATGAAGACTTAGTACATATGCGGAACCATCCTATTTTTTTTTCATATCATGCAAATAGATGAGTAAAGAAGGTGGTTCCAATTACACATTCGAAATATTTGGATTTTTTATCCAAATTCGGTATTGGCAGTGCACACCCTGGAGGCTTTGATTTGACAAAGGAAATTTTCCTAACAGAGAAAATTAACAAAACGTACCACATTTTAGATGTAGGATGCGGCACTGGCCAAACAGCTGCCTATCTGGCTGCCCAATACGGAGCAAAAGTAACGGGTATGGATATTAATCCAATAATGGTGGAAAAAGCCAAAAATAGAGTGACAAAATACCAATTACCAGTAGAAATTATTCAAGGGTCAATAGAGAATTGTCCGTTAGAGAATAATCAATTTGATTTTATTATTTCCGAATCCGTTCTTGCTTTTGTGAATGCACCTAAATCTCTTAAAGAAATATATCGGTTACTTAAGAGTGGTGGCCGGTTCATTGCAAATGAACTTACCATTAATTATCAGCTCGATACATCTAACAAGGAGGAAATAAAACAATTTTACGGATTTGATTCTTCCCTTCTAGAGACCGAATGGATAGATTTTTTTGAACAGACAGGGTTTAAAAACATTGAAATTCATCCGCAAAAATATCCTATTGTCCAAAATAATCAAATTCCTGAATATCAGTACTCAGAGTATATTGAACCTGAACTTTTTATGGTAATGATTGAGCATTTTAATATGATAGCAAAGTATGAAGGGGCTTTGGATTATAGAATTTTTTCATGCACTAAATAAAGTTATAATAAAAAAAGGCTTGCAAAACATATACTGCATGCCTTTTTTGGTACTGAAGTTTAGATAAAGAATGGGAAAAACGGACCAAATCCTCTTACTCCAAAGAAAGGGAAGCCGAATAATCCAAATGGCCCGTAGAAGGGAAATAAGCGGCTTTCATCTTCTGTTTCCATTTCCATATGATGATGATGCGTTTTTGGCATGATGACATACATTTTATCATGATCATAGCTGTGAAGGAGACCCTGATAAACAGAGCCATCGTTTAACTCAACTTGAATAAATTGATACAAATTTCTTTTACACTTATCATGGAAATGCTTCATATCTCTTTGCGGATCGACAGTTTGTTCCATTATGGTTTACCTCCTCTATTTCACATACATTTACAAAATATTCTTAAATAGGCCTTTGTGTTCCGGGATTTTAAAATAACTGAGGAGATCTCCCTAACGGATTTCAATCATTTGAGCAAATAAAAAGAACTTGGACATCCAAGCTCCTTTTAATATGGGATCAGCCTTATTGATTTTGCCAATTATTATAAGGATAGTTACTGCAATGAAACCATAAGCAGCTCCCTCAAATACCCTTCTACAAAACCAATATTTATTTTCATTGATATTAATATTTAATTTTTGAATGATAACCCCTTTTCCTGTAAAGCGGTCCTTAGCTTAGGTAAAGAACTTGGTCCCAAACCGTGAAAACGCAAGATCTCTACTTCACTAAAGTTTGATAGCTGTTCTAAAGAGGTTATCCTATTGTTTTCCAAAGCCCGTCTAGCTGGTGCCGATAATAGTGATAGAAATCCTTTTTCAGGTTTCCGTTCTTGTTCACATATCGGACAGACTGGACAGTCGCTACTTTTATAATATTTGTGTCCTTTATCGCAAACCCTTAAACTTTGCTTTGAAATTGCCACTTTATATCTCCTTTCTTATGAATTACTTTTATACATTATGACATCCACTCAGCTGATTTATCGATATGAATAGCAATATTTTAAACATTACCTTAAAGTCATATCCAATTATTACTTAAATTCCTGACCGACTAAGTAATGACTAGATTTTAAAGTATTTCTTAGTATTTATGAAAAAAACCCTCCCATAAGTATATGAGAGGATCCCTAGATTATCTTATATCTCCAAATTCAACCTTCTTAAAACTCTTTCAAATGAAGGCATACCACTTTGAGCACCTTTTTTCTCAACTGATAAAGATGCACTTGCATTTGCAAATCTTACTGCTTCTTCAATATTTTTTCCTTCTGTTAATGCAACAGCAAAGCTCCCATTGAACGTATCACCAGCACCTGTCGTGTCTACCGGGTCCGTCTTAAATCCTTCAATGAATATATGTTGTTTACCGTCATAAAAACGGGCACCTTTATCGCCTAAAGTGACGATTAATTTATTCGAATAGTGTTCCAAAGCTTGTTCAATATTTTCACCAAACATGCTGATGCATTCCATTTCATTTGGTGTAATATAAGTGGCCAACTCAATAAATTCGGGTTTAAAACGGTCAATTGGTGCAGGGTTCAATACAATCGGAATATTGTGTTCATTACATATTTTCAAGGCTGTGTGAACGGTATTAGCTGGTATTTCCAATTGTATGACGACCATTTCGCTGTTTATAATCTCATTTTTAACAAGTTCTATTTCTTTCGGTGTCAAACGGTTATTTGCCCCGGGAACGACAATGATTCGATTATCGCCATTGGATACAATGATAGTGGCAATACCTGTTGTTTCATCGGGAAAGGTAAATACATGATCTGTTTTTATGTTTTCTTTCTTTAATGATTCAAGTGCCATCTTTCCGTATTCATCGGTACCGCAAGCACCGATCATTTGTGCCTCTTTCCCCAATCTTGCAATTGATACGACTTGATTGGCCCCTTTTCCACCGAAAAAAGTGGTAAAGGTGCTTCCTAACCTTGTTTCTCCTTTTTCGGGGACGTGATCTGTTTGAATAACCAAGTCCATATTAATGCTGCCGATTACGGTAATCACATTATCACCTTAATTCGCTTTTTATTGCGTTCTAGTATTTTTTAAGGGCTTCAATCATAAGTTTCCAGAAACCTTCGACATCCAGTTCCAATCCGAACTTGGCATTGACTTTCCTGCCAGTGACCCCGTGCAGATCCACCGATGTTGTTCCTGCAGTGAACTCGCCTTTCGTTTCCACTGTAATGTTAACATCTTTCATCTTGAACAATTCTGGCGCAACAAGATAGGCCACTGTTAAGACGTCATGTACCGGCGCTCCATCAAAGTCGAACATTTCTTTATAGGTTGAGGCGAAGAATACTAATAATTCGCCCACAATATTAGCAACCTTATTATCGATTTGATTCACTTGTTCGATCACTTCTTTTGTTGCTAACGCCTGATGGGTGATATCCAGTCCCATAACTGCAATTGGGAGGCCGCTGTCAAATACTTTTTTAGCCGCTTCTGGATCGGCCCAAATATTAAATTCAGCAGTTGGCGTCCAGTTGCCAAATGTTCCGCCGCCCATAAGGACAATTTCTTCAATATTGTTCTTGATTTCTGGTGCTTTTGTTAAAGCTAGACCAATATTTGTTAATGGTCCTGTCGGAAGAATGGTAACAGGCTCTTTCGACTCTTTTACTAGCCTTATGATTGTATCCACCCCATGCTCTTCGCTCCAGCTGCGGGATGGTTTTGGCAGCTCCGGGCCATCCAAGCCTGAATCTCCATGGATGCCTGGCGCCGTTTCGCGAAGGCGAACCAATGGCTCACTCGCCCCTTTGGAAACAATCACATCATTTAATGAAACTAAATCACAAATTTTCAAGGCATTATCAGTCGTTTTTTCGATTTCTGCATTTCCTGAAACCGTTGTAATTCCTAAAATCTCCAATTTCGGTTGTACAGCGGCTAAAATAATCGCAATTGCATCATCATGTCCTGGATCGCAATCCATAATAATTTTTCTAGTCGTCATCCGATTTCACCTCTAAATCATATTTATAATACAAGGCCCATCATTGTTCCAGAAATGACGGATGCCAATGTCGCGCCTAACAATAGTTTCAACGAGAATCTTGCAACATAAGCTCCTTGTTTTTCACTGATTGATTTGATTGATCCCGAAACAATACCCACGGTTCCGAAGTTTGCAAAGCTGACTAAATAAACGGATACAATGGCAATTGTTTTATCAGAAAGATGTTTTGTAATTTCTCCAAATTTCAGCATGGCCACAAATTCATTCGTGATCAACTTAGTAGCCATAATTCCACCTGCCTGGACCGCTTCTGCCCATGGAACACCCATTAAGAAAGCGATTGGTGCAAACAGATAACCAATAACGGTTTGGAAGGAAACTTGGAATACCCCTAGGAACATCACATTGATCAACTCCATCAGGGCGATGAATCCTAATAGCATGGCGGCAACGATGATGACAATTTTAAATCCATCCATGACACTTTCGCCAATCATTTGGAAGAAAGGGAGTCTTTCATTTTCTTCAATTTGAACTAAATCCTCTTTTTCATCTAAATCATACGGATTAATAATATTTGAAACGATAAGTGCACTAAAAATATTCAATACGACAGCGGTTACAACAAATTTCGGCTCCAGCATAGTCATATAAGCGCCAACCATCGCCATACTTATCGCACTCATTGCGGATGTACAGATGGTGTACAGCCTTTTTTGCGATAGGACTGGAATTTGTTTGATAATGGTCAAGAATACTTCAGGTTGTCCAAGTACAGAAGTAGAAACGGCAAAATAGCTTTCTAGTCTCCCCATTCCGGTGATTTTACTTAAAAATAACCCTATATACTTGATGATGAATGGCAATACCTTTATATAGTTTAGTAACCCTATTAAAACGGACATGAATACTAAAGGTAATAACACTCCAAGAAAGAACGAAAATTCCCCTTGATTTAAGATGCCGCCAAAGACAAATTCAATGCCTGCATTAGCGATTTTCATTAATTTTTCAAAAAACACGCCTACTTTGGTAATGGCAATCAGACCGATATTCGTGTGCATCATGAAGAAAACTAAAAGGATTTGCACAATCAACATGGTCAGAATTCGTTTATATTTTATGTTTTTTCTATCATTACTAACTAAAAAACCAATGACAAAAACGAGCAGTATTCCTGTTAGCAAGAAGATAAAATTCATCTAGTCCCTCTCCTCTTAGATGTGAGCGTTTTCACATATTTGGAAAAACAACTTCTATAAGGTCCATTAATGTGAGTAATTTCCCTTTATAGAAGTTGTGTTTTTGCAAATTACGAACGCAGTCTATTATTATTTTGTTTTGCTGTTGAAACTAACTGCAATTTGGCTTCCTACTTTTGCATTGTGTTTTACTAATTCGATATTGGCAACAAGGCTTTTTCCGCCAGTCAATTCTTTGATTTTTCCAAGAAGGAATGGTGTGCTGTCTTTACCAATGATGTTATTTTCTTCAGCTTGTTTAACAGCATCAGCAATAATTCCATTAATATACTCTTCATCCATTGCATGCTCTTCTGGGATTGGGTTAGCAATTACCGCTCCACCTTTAAGGTTTAATTCCCATTTCGTTTTCAATGTTTCAGCGATGACATCGATTGAATCAGTAGAGAAGTTTAATTTATGTTCACTTTTTCTGGTGTAGAATGCTGGAAGGACCTCTGTTCCGTATCCAATGACAGGAACACCTTTTGTTTCAAGGTACTCAAGAGTAAGAGCAAGGTCTAGGATTGATTTCGCACCCGCACAAATGACGGCTACATTTGTTTGCGCTAATTCGTCAAGATCAGCTGAGATGTCCATAGTTGTTTCAGCGCCTCTATGAACGCCGCCGATACCGCCAGTTACAAAGATGCTGATGCCAGCTAATTCAGCACAGATCATTGTTGTAGCAACAGTTGTGGCGCCAAGTTTTTTTGTCGCAACAATTTGCGCTAAGTCACGTCTTGATACTTTGGCAACATCTGAGCTTTTACCAAATAGCTCTAACTCTTCATCTGTTAGACCAATTTTAATTTTCCCGTCAATGATCGCAATAGTTGCAGGGACGGCACCGTTTTCACGAACGATTTGCTCAACCTCACGAGCCATTTGTACGTTTTGTGGATAAGGCATACCGTGAGAAATAATCGTTGATTCTAATGCTACGATTGCTTTGCCTTCTTCTTTTGCTTTTTGTACCTCTGCGGAAAATTCAAGATATTGTTTCATTTATATTGCCTCCATATCTAACATGAATTGTTTTTGTGATAATTCTTGTCTAACCGTATACTTTGACATAATCGTTTTATGGGCATTGACCAAACCGGATTTGATAATGTAATCGGTGTCTTTCTTTTGCAGCCAGGAGTATATCACTGCTGCGCAAAATGAGTCTCCTGCACCTGTCACATCAACAACCATTGGTGTCTCGATAGCCGGAAAATAACGAATTTCTCCATATTCTCTCCCTGTCATGACACCTTTTGATCCATTTGTGACAATTACATTTTTTACTCCCAGATCCAACCACTTCTTGACAGAATCTTCCCAGTCTTTCTCGTCGTTGATTTTAACGTTCATAAAGGTTTCTGTTTCATCTTTATTGACGATGAGCCAGCTTACTGCATTCAACGTTTTTGGGAGTCGACTCATTTTTGGAGACGAAACCGGGATAATGACTAATGGAATATTATGTTTCGATGTGAAGAAAAATAGGAAATCAATTGTTTCACTTGGGCAATTCAAATCTACTACGATACATTTAGCTTTTCTAAGGATATTGCTGTTTTTTATTAGCAGCTCAGGTGTGATATGTTCAAAAACGTCCATGTCAGCCAAAGCAATGTTCAAATCCCCGTTCTGATCCAAAACGGCTGTGTATGAACCTGTCGCGGAATGTTCAAAGTGAGCGACATGCTCCAAATTCATGAATGGTGACGATAAATCATAAATCTCTTCCCATTCTGAATCGTTGCCGGCTGTTGAAAGTAAAGTAACTTCCTCACCTAATCTACCTAAGTTTTCCGCAATATTTCTTGCTACGCCTCCAACCGCTCTCGAAGATTTTACCGGATTGGACGTTTCAGCTGTAATTTCATTTTGTGCATAGAATTTCCTGTCTATGTTTGCTCCCCCAATACAAATGATTGGAGCTGTTTCATTTAGAACGTAAGCCTTGCCAAAAACATATTCTTTTTTGATCAGGCTAGAAATAATATTTGCAAGGGAAGATTTAGATAATCCAATTATTTCTGATAGCTCTTCTTGAGAAATAAACGGATTTTCTTTGATCATCCCTAAAACTAATTCTTCTTGTTCATTCATTTGATTAGTCATCTTGACACCTCCTTGCACAACAAATGTTTATCTCTTAAACACATGTTTAGTATACGCTTCCATGTCGAAATGTGTCAACAATTTTTTTTATGAACTTTTTTTCAACAAATGGGGGTCATGTTTGCTTACTGTTTTGAAAGCCTTATTCTTTCCTCGAAAGATATTTCTATTCAGCATTGTCGGCAAACTCATCCCGAGAAGAATGATGACGATGCCGGCAATTTGCAGCGAGGTAACCGTTTCGCTAAGTAAAATGACGGAGACCATCACCGCTATCGGCAATTCAATTGCACTCAAGATAGAGGACATGCCCAATCCAACTTTGGGAACGGAGATCGAGAACAAGAAAACTGGAATGACTAGGCCAAATAACCCCAAGGCCAAACCATACATCCAAAGTCCTTCGCTAAACAAAGTGCCATTCCAAATAATTTCTGGTGACTGAAAAGCAGCTGACATCATAAAAGCAAAGAAAGAAACCAATACTAATCGGTTAGAGGTGTTCATATTTTCCGTTGCCTTCCCATTAACATATAAAAACAGAGAGTAACAAATAGCGGCTGCTAACCCCCATAACCACCCTTGAAACGGGATTTGCGATAAGTCAACATCAATCAAACCGGCGGCTGGTATCGTTCCCACAATCAATATGATTAAAGAGATCAATTCCATTCGACTTGGAAGCTGGCGTTTTGTGATACAGGAAATCAACATACCGATCCATGTAAATTGAAACAGAAGCACCACAGCCAAAGAAGCAGGCAGATAATTTAAAGAATGCCCATAGACAATATTTGTCAACCCAGTAAACACACCTGCGAGGATCAGAAGTTTAACTCCCTTAAAGCTTAATTTTGTGCGGTTCGTAACAAGGAAAATACATACTGCGATACAAAATCCGATAAAAAACTGGCTTGTAACGGCTTCTGAGGCCGAAAATCCACTCTGCATGGCAAGTTTTATGATGGTTGAAACGACACCATAACTACTTGCTGCGATCACTACCAACAAAGGATATATATACATCTTCATCGTTCGACTACCTCCTAAAATTTTTCATTATGAATCGAATCTCATTATGATTTTCAAATAGTTTCTTAGGGAACAAAAAAAAATCACAATCTCCAATATAAATCACTGATAGACTTTTTATCAATCATTTTTTTTTGGCTTGAATGGATTTTTTTGTGTAAAATAATAGAGTCATTGAGAGTATAATGAGCAAATTTGAGTAGTTTTGAAGAAAGCCCTTTAACTCCGAAATACTGTCTGTCTTGAAGGAATTGATATAAGCGTTTACAAATAAATGTTTGTTAGTTAAACTATTGTTTAAGGAGAAATGAGGTTGTTTTATGGATAAAGAGAAACAAATTTTACATCACATAAAAATGAATCCTTACATTTCACAGCAAGAATTATCAAGCAAAGTCGGTTTATCTCGACCTGCGGTTGCGAATTATATTGCGAACTTGACTAGACGCGGTGAAATTAAAGGACGTGGCTATATCCTCCGGGAAGAATCGTCGATTATCTGTATCGGTGGAGCAAACATCGACCGGAAAGCGAAATCGAATCAGAAGGTTCGTTTGTATTCATCCAATCCAGTGAAAATTACCGAAGCTTATGGCGGGGTGGCACGCAATTTCGCTGAAAGTATAAGTCGATTAGGGCTTAGTGCCTCGCTTATGACGTGTGTCGGTAACGACAAAGAAGGCAGTTGGATACTGAAAGAAACGAAAAGTCAAGGTGTTGATGTTAGTCTGGTATGGGTGTTGCCAACGGAACAGACCGGAACTTATACCACTTTATTGGATATGAATGGTGAAAATATTGTTTCCATGGCTGATATGAGTTTGTACGAAAAAGTGACCATTTCTATGTTAGAAGAAAAATGGTCCTATGTTGCGGGCTCACAAGCTGTTTTTCTGGATACGAATCTTCCTAAGGAATGCATAGGTTATATCATTAAACGCTGCAACGATGAAAACATCCCGATTTATATTGACCCTGTTTCTTCAGCCAAAGCTCAAAAGCTTCCATTTCGGCTTGATGGCGTAGAAATACTGTTTCCAAATCTGGAAGAAGCAGAGAAGCTTGCTGAAATAAATATCGACTCAATCGAGGATTGTCAAACAGCCTGTGAAAAAATCAGGCAACGCGGCGTTCAAAAAGTGATGATTACTCTTGGGGATCAGGGAGTTTATTATTCATCCAATGAGGAATCGGGGCATTTGCCTCCATTCAAAGCGAATGTTGTCGATGCCACTGGGGCTGGTGAAGCATTTGCCGCATGTGCAATATATGGCATCATGAACGAAGAGTCGCTAGTCAGTGCGTGCCAATTAGGACTTGCCGGTGCTGCCCTTACCCTTCAAACTGAAAAATCAATCTCACCATTTTTAAAACCTGAAAAAATTCATGAAATGGTAAAGGAATTTTCTTAAAAAAATCACATTTAAATTTTTTCGGCGAAAGATCGCCTTTTGATTACAGGAGAAAAGCATCTGCTTGTGCGAAAGCAGATGCTCTATTTTGCTGTGTCTCTATTATTAAATTGAGGAATTTCCGTACCAGCTTTAACTTGTCTAGCCTTAACATCTTCTTTTCTGAGATTTCCTCCTCATGTCATATAACAATAATGTCATGTAAATCTTTGGATTCTTCCGTACTAGAGTTCGCAGAAATAACCTTGATTCTCAATTAGACCCTTTCACTGTCCCCGTCCCAGCAACATTCTTTTTCAAAGTTATCAAGCAATGCACGCACTTCATCTGTTGATTTCGTTTTCATCAATTGATTTCTTAATTCACCGGCTCCACGGAATCCTTTGACATAAATTTTGAAAAAGCGATGAAGCCCTGTGATTGAACGTGGCAGTGCTTCCGCATATTGATCTTGAAGATCAAGCTGCAGTCTTAGAAGATCAAGGTATTCTTTACTGCTATGCTCTTTTGGCTCTTTTTCAAAAGCAAAAGGATTTTTAAAAATACCTCGCCCAATCATAACGCCATCAATACCATATTGTTCAGCAAGCTGCAGCCCAGTTTGACGGTCAGGAATATCTCCATTGATGGTTAGTAGCGTATTTGGTGCAATCCGGTCACGTAATTTTTTGATTTCTGGAATTAGCTCCCAATGCGCATCTACCTGGCTCATTTCCTTTCTTGTACGTAAATGAATAGAAAGGTTCGCAATATCCTGTTTTAAAATATGCGTTAGCCACTCCTCCCACTCATTTACATCCGTATAGCCAAGTCGTGTTTTCACGCTGACAGGCAGTCCGCCCGCTTTTGCTGCTTGAATAAGTTCTGCCGCAACATCTGGACGGAGGATAAGACCACTGCCTTTCCCTCTCGATGCTACATTCGGTACAGGGCAGCCCATATTAATATCAATGCCTTTAAATCCTAGCTCTGCCATGCCAATACTCATTTGACGGAAATATTCGGGATTATCCCCCCAAATATGTGCCACCATTGGCTGTTCATCTTCTGTAAAAATCAAACGGCCACGCACACTTTTCATGCCCTCTGGATGACAATAGCTATCCGAGTTTGTAAACTCTGTGAAAAATACATCCGGTCGACCGGCTGCACTTACTACGTGACGAAAAACAACATCTGTCACATCTTCCATTGGCGCAAGCACAAAAAATGGTCGTGGTAAATCACGCCAAAAATTATCTATCATTTCAAACTCAAATCCTCTCACTATGGATACAACTTCAAACTCTCGTTCAAAAAATATAAAGCCAAATGTTCCACTTCTTTGACACTTATATCATGCTTAATAACTTATTATCAACACAAGTACATTTAGACATTAATAATGTGTGAAAAACTATTGTGAAAATCGGCAATGTTTATTTTAACGAAAATCGGTCCTGAATGGTATCTTTATAAACAAAAAAGCAGATGGTATAGATTTTTTCTATATCAACTGCTTTTCTATTATACCAACTCCAACCACGCAACCGCCTCACAATGCATTGTCTGCGGAAACATATCGACAGGTTGCACTTCCACAGTTTTATATCCGCCATCTTCCAAAATCCGAAGGTCACGCGCTAATGTTGCTGGATTGCACGATACGTAGACGACTTTTTTCGGCTTCATTTTGATGATGGTATCAAGAAGTGCTTGGTCGCAGCCTTTGCGAGGCGGGTCGACGACGAGGACATCAGCTTTAATGCCTTGTTTGTACCAATTGGGAATCACTGTTTCTGCTTCCCCTACCTCAAATTCTACATTTGATATGCCATTTAGCTCTGCATTCTTTTTTCCATCTTCGATAGCTTCCGGAACAATCTCTACCCCGTATACCTTTTTCGCTTTTTGGGCAAGAAATAAGGAAATGGTCCCAATGCCACAATAAGCATCAATGACGTTTTCATTACCACTCAAGTCTGCATATTCTAGCGCTTTATCATAAAGAACTTTCGTTTGCTCAGGGTTCACTTGGTAAAATGAACGGGCTGAAATGGCAAATTTGATATCACCAATATAGTCATAAATGACTTCTTCTCCCCAAAGTACTTTTGTCTGCTCTCCAAAAATCACATTTGTGCGCTTCGGATTTACGTTTTGCACAATGGATTTAACCCCCGGTATCTCTCGGGAAATTTCTTCAATAATTTTTTTCTGATTTGGCAAATCTTGCGTACGTGTAATGAGTACGACCATGATCTCGCCTGTCTTTTTTCCGTAGCGTGCCATCACGTGTCGGAGGGTGCCTTTATTCGTTTGTTCATTATAAGCCCGCACTCCATATTTTCCGCAAATCTCTTTTACTTTTCGTAGAACAAGGTCATTTTGTTCAAGTTGGATTAAACATTCATCCATATCGATGATGTCATGTGATCGTTGCTGATAGAACCCACCTATCAGTCCCCCTTCGCGCTCGCCGATTGGCACTTGAGCCTTATTACGATAGCGCCACGGATCGTCCATGCCAAGAACTGGATGAACCCTAACATTTTCTAATTTTCCTATCCGTTCTAATACATCACGAACCTGTTTTTCTTTGGCCTTTAATTGCCCTTCATAGCTTAAATGCTGAAGCTGGCAGCCACCACATTCCTTATAAATGGAACACTCTGGTTCTACTCGAAATTTACTCTCTTCATAAATCTCAATTAGACGTCCGAAGCCGTAGCCTTTATTTAGTTTCACAACTTTTACTTTAGCTTTTTCACCGGGCAATCCGTTCGGAATAAACAACGGATACCCATCCACTTTTGCAACGCCATTACCATCATGGGTTAAGTCCTCAAAAGTGACATCTATATAATCATTTTTTTTGATTGGTGCTTGAAATTTACTCATTGTTTTCGTCCTTTTCCATGCTGATTTTACTGCATTGATTGTAACATACTGATTAGATTTATCGAAGTTAAGTGAAAATCCTGGAAGAAACATATGCTTTACTCTTTACAAGCATTAGCAATTTCCAAAAAGTACTACCTTTAAATTTGTTGATCTTACAACTTCCACCCATCTCACTTCATTGTTGATTCTATCTGCATTTTTGAATAGCTTTCTTTATCTAACAAATAATTTATGAAAGAGCTTAAAATTTTTTCTTGCATTATTTGTTTTATCTTTTTATAATTATCGATGAAAATAATTTACATTTGGAGGTATTGTTTGATGAGTGTTTTCTTCGAAAAAGCACAACAATTTGGTAAATCCTTTATGCTGCCTATCGCTGTTCTACCTGCAGCTGGTTTACTACTAGGAATTGGCGGCGCTTTATCCAATCCAAATACGATAAAAGCTTATCCATTCTTGGAGGTTTCTTGGCTTCAGTCCATCTTCACTATTATGTCTAGTGCAGGTAGTGTTATTTTTGCTAATCTTGCCTTGCTATTTGCTATTGGTGTTGCTGTTGGTTTAGCTAGAAGTGATAAAGGAACAGCAGGACTAGCTGGAATGCTTGGATTCCTTGTTATGAATGCAACGATTTCGGCTTTATTGACGATTACAGGAAGTATGAATTCAGAAAATCCAGCATCTGTTGGTCAGGGCATGGTGCTTGGTATTCACACTTTAGAAACAGGAGTCTTTGGAGGGGTAGTAGTAGGTATATTGGTTGCTTGGCTACATAATCGATATAATAAGAAACAGCTCCCTCCGTTTTTAGGTTTCTTTAGCGGATCACGTTTTGTACCCATTATTTCTTCATTTGCTACTATTTTTCTAGGTGTTCTTATGTATCTTGTTTGGCCTTTTGTACAAGCAGGAATATTCAAAATGGGTGGACTTGTTGAAGCCACAGGGTATATTGGTACCTTCATTTACGGTTTCGTTTTACGGTTACTAGGCCCTTTCGGCTTACATCATATATTCTATATGCCGTTCTGGACGACAAGCTTAGGTGGTTCTCTCGTCGTAGATGGCCAACTTGTTGAAGGTACACAGCGAATTTTCTTTGCTCAGCTTGGAGATCCGACTGTTGAAAAGTTCTATATTGGAACATCTCGTTTTATGTCAGGTCGATTCATTACAATGATGTTCGGGCTCATTGGTGCAGCCTATGCTATTTATCGTACTGCAAAACCTCAGCATAAAAAGGTCGTTGCTGGATTAATGGGTTCAGCTGCATTAACATCCTTTTTAACAGGGATTACAGAACCAATTGAGTTTTCTTTCTTGTTCATCGCTCCAATGCTTTATGTTTTACATGCATTTTTAGATGGATTAGCCTTTATGATGGCCCATATTTTCCAAATTACAATCGGGCAAACCTTCTCTGGAGGATTCATCGACTTCGTCCTATTTGGAATTTTACAAGGAAATGCTAAAACAAACTGGATTATCGTACCATTAATCGGGATTCCTTGGTTCTTTGTTTATTTCTTCCTATTCTCATTCTTTATTAAAAAATTCAATTTAAAAACACCTGGCCGTGAAGATCAAGAAACCGTAGAAACGGTTAAAAATTCAAGTGAACAGGCTGAAACAATCATTGCTGCCTTAGGTGGCGCTGATAATTTAACCAATGTGGATTGCTGTGCTACTCGCTTGCGGGTTAGTGTCAATGATCCGGAAAAAGTGGATGAAGATCTATTAAAGAAAACAGGGGCAAAGGGTGTCGTTACGAAAGGAAAAGGAGTCCAAGTCATATATGGACCACATGTAACAATCATTAAAAACGAAATCTCAGAAATTGTAGGTGAATAATCAGTGTTAAAAAAAGTAGAACATGGACTGATTGCATCATGTCAAGCTCTTGAAGATGAGCCTCTTCATAGTTCTTTTATTATGGCGAAAATGGCGTTGGCAGCCATGCAAGGCGGAGCTGTCGGAATTCGGGCAAATTCCAAACAAGACATTCAAGCGATAAAAAAAGAAGTTTCACTCCCTGTTGTTGGAATTGTAAAACGTGATTATCCAGATAGCGATGTTTTCATTACCGCTACTAAAAAAGAAGTGGACGAGTTAATCGAATCCGGTTGTGAAATGATAGCGATGGATGCCACACTTCGAGAGCGCCCAAATGGCGAAAAAGTAGCTGATCTTGTCTCGTATGTAAAAACAAATCATCCACATGTTCAATTGATGGCTGACATTTCTACATTGGAAGATGCACTTGAAGCAGAACGTTTAGGATTTGACTGTGTTTCAACAACGCTTTACGGGTATACAAGCGAAACAAGCGGAAATAAACTATATGATAATGATTTTGAATTTGTTAAGATTATTTTAGATAATATTAACATCCCGGTGATAGCTGAAGGTAATGTGGTTACACCTGAAATGGCGAAAAGAGTCCTTTCTCTTGGTGTATATTCTGTCGTAGTAGGCGGAGCCATTTCGAGACCACAGCAAATTACAAGCCGGTTTGTAGAGGCCATTAAAGGGGAGTAATCGATGGTTACGCTTTTGAAGGAAATACAGACTAGATATTCTTCCTTCTCTGATAAAGAAAGAAACTTGGCGGATTATTTACTTTCTATGCCAATTGAAGCCTCAAAAAGCAATATAAAGGATATTGCGGTTAAGACTGATGTTTCCGTTGCAACGATTACTCGTTTTTGTAAAAAGGTTTCCTGCCGAAATTTTGTTGAAATGAAAATGAAGCTAGCTCGAGAAGCGCATCAGGAAAATAGCGATAGCGTTGATCATTATTTAAAGCTCCAATATGAGGAAATGTTGCATGACATCCAGGGACTTAGTGGAAAAGAATCATTGAAAAAAGCCCTGCAACTTCTTCAAGGCGCCAAGAATATTTACATTTATGGATTAGGTAGTTCAGGACTCGCAGCCCAAGAATTAAATTATCGTTTAAGCAGAATGGGATTTGCATCTGAGGCAGTGACCGATCCACATTTAATGATCATCAGAAGTGCTTTATTCCGAGATGGCGATTTACTTCTAGCTTTCTCTCGTTCGGGACAAACCAAGGATTTATTAAAATCTGTGAGTAAAGCCAAGAGTAATGGTGCTAAACTTGTTTCATTTACTGCATTTGGAGATACTCCACTTACAAATTTATCTGATGCTGTTTTATGGACCTTACATCCTGTACGGACTGGATATATATCCACAGGTTTAGATTTGAGTGCACTTTATCTCATCGATCTCATTAGTTTATTTTTCTTAGAGGATAGAGAAAGACTAAAAATTTATCAAGAAACCGTTTCTGCAATTTCCTCTGAGGCACATATTAAGGAATAGTATCATTAGCCGCTGATAGAATCAGCGGCTAATTTTATGTCCTATTATATATTTTGAACGATACTCGAAACGTCTTTTAAATTTATTCTCTTTCCTTCTTGATGAGAAAGTGCAGCCGCTTCATTGATTAGTGTTAAGCGAATCGCATCATCTTTTGTAATAGATGGGATAGTTCCATTGATAATAGCAGTCGCCCATTGATTCATAGGCATTGGCAATGCTTCAGGATTTTCTGGAGTTTGCCAGCCAGACTCTTCAAATTTACTGCTCGTAATTCGGATGCGTCCGTCTTCGATTAATAATGTGCCCGCTGTTCCGTATAGTTCTAGCTGAAAAGGGCTTCCGTGTGATAAAAAGCCTGTTTCAATAATGCCCAGCGCTCCGGACTTGTAATCTACTAAAACTACTGCGTTATCGTCCACACCTAGACCATTCGTTTGCTGCAATGTGGCTTGAACCGAATGAGCTTGTCCTGCTAACCGATTTGTTAAATAAATCGGGTGAGCACCGAGATCAATCAACGCCCCACCGCCAGCTTGTTCTTTATTATAGAAGCGGTCAGGCAGCCATCCACTTTCTTCTCCTTCCCTTACTACAGCCCCGTTATGCGCCATGCGGCAGCGAATCGTTGTTAGCTTTCCTAGCTTCCCTGAATCCAATGCTTCCTGTGCATATAAGTAATAACTTTCAGTCAATCTTGGTAATGAGAGCATTAAGTGAACACCATTTTCTTCAACAGCATCGTATATTTCATTACAATCTTCCACAGAAAACGCTAACACTTTTTCCGAGAAAATATGTTTCTTATGTTTAGCAGCTGCAATGATGACCTTTTTATGCAGGTTAGTTGGCGTATTAACAATGACCGCGTCGATAGCTGGATTTGATAAAACTGCTTCTAAACTTTCCTCAAAAGTTACACCCAATTCCTCCGCCCATTTTCTACCACGTTCTGCCTCTTCATCCCAAACTAGTTGGATAGAAATATTGCTATTATCCCGCGCATTCCTTGCATAATCATCAGCATGTACATGCCATCTACTTAATAAAGCAACATTAATCAATAAAAACACTCCTTTTTATAAATAGTTAGATAGGTTCATTTATTATCCGCAATCACGCCTACTGAAAACCCTTCCAAATTCAATTGTACGAAAATTTTCCCAAAATTAAAAGTTATGAGATTTATATTTTAATAAAACTTTTATCCGGCCTATTTGTTTAATGCTAAAAATCGCGGGTAAAAAAATTAACATAGCTCATTTCGAGGTGAATGTGATGAATGTTACGAACAAGAACTACTTGTTAACGAAAGAAGACATGGCTAATAGTGATCTAGTTCCCGATTGGGTAATTAGAGAATATAAAACATTTAATGAAATTGTGACAAATAAAACATTTCCTTGTACGTTTGGAATGGCTGCGGAGAAAAAAGGAGAACTGCGCTATTCATATATATCCCACGACGATTGGTCTAGTCTCCCGTATGCAGTAGAAGAATTTATTGCCTTGTTCGATGAGTCGGATAAGTTGATCCGGCATGGTTTTTTCCTTTTCGTAGAACCTGAAAAAGAAGAGAAATCCCTTGATTATTACCGTGAATACTTTTGGAAGATTCTTCAGTACTTGCACGATGTAGACAAAAAGCCATGGCCAGAGGATATACCTGAAGATCCCGATCACCATTTATGGAACTTTTCATTTGCGGAGGAACCCTTTTTCGTTTTCGGCAATACTCCTGCTTATAAACAGAGAAAAACAAGAGATCTCGGTAATAGCATGATTCTCGGATTCCAGCCAAGAAGAATATTTGAAGGATTGGAAGGAACATCTAAAGGCGGGAGTATGTCTCGCGAAAAAGTGCGAGCCCGTGTGGAAAAGTGGGATCAGCTGCCAAAGCATCCAAACATCAGCCACTACGGGGACCCCGAGCATCGTGAATGGAAACAATACTTTATCGGTGACGACACCAAACCAATTGAAGGAAAATGTCCTTTCCAGAATAAAGCTATCCTATGACCCCAAAAAAAGTCTAAATCATCCGACATATTTCGAGGTATTTCGGGGCGTGCCTGTCACTTGTCGAATAGAAAATGGACAATACTGGAAAATTGGCGAACTTAATGAAATTGGCTTTTTAAGGGTTTCTCAGTAAACCTAGAAGAAGTTTTGCTTAATATAAAAGAGCCGCTTGCCCAATGATAGGCGTAGCGGCTCTTTTTTTCATTTTTTCCGTGATAAGTTTTTATCAGCTTCCTGCAGTACCTCGCCAATTTTCCGATTATTGATAACAAGATCAGCATAAATATCAAATTCGGTTGGCTCCATGTTTACGATCACAAGCTTGGCGCCGTTTTGTTTAGCAATTAGTGGAAACTGATTCGCTGGTGTAACTGTCAAGGATGAACCGAGAACGATGAACAGGTCAGCCTTTTCGCTTTCCTCAGCCGCCCTCATAAGCGCATCCTCGGGAAGCATTTCACCAAACAGGACAACAGATGGGCGAAGCTTTCCTCCACAATCACAGTGAAACCTTTCTTCTGCGTATGTCTCATTACCATATTCTTTTCCGCACGTCTGACAATGCACCCGCTGCAATGTGCCATGTAACTCTAGTACGTTCTCGCTGCCTGCCTTCCCATGAAAGCCATCAACATTTTGCGTAATGATACTCTTAATCACGCCTTTTTTTTCCCATTTCGCAAGAAGTTCATGCCCCTTATGAGGCCGGCAATCCTTCAATCCTAGAACACGATGACGATAAAATTCAAAAAACCTCTCTACGTTCCGATTCAATGCTTCCGTACTTGCAATTTTACTCGGATCTTCTTTCGTCCACATACCTTTGCCAGCCGAGCGAAAATCAGGCAGGCCACTTTCCGTGGACATACCAGCTCCGGTTAACACAACCGTATAACGCGATTCCTTTAACCAATTGGATAACAAAGATCAACACTCCTTCTAAAATTCATTCGACATATTTCGGGTGGTGCCTGTCACTTGTCGATTAAATTCTACCATATTTAAAGGTGAAATAGAGGGAATTGACATTATTTTACTAATATATAAGTAATAGGGCTATCGATCTTTATGAAAGGCGGGAAATATATGGAGAGTAAACCATCTCTAGAAGAACGGGTGCAACATTTGGAAAATCGTGTGCGTCACCTTGAAAAAAAGCTTGATATAATAAGTCCAGATTCTAAAGAAACATTAACAGTCAATCCATCCAAACTTCAGAAGTCCATCGAATGGGATGTTCTTATTTTTCACAAGATCTTGCCACGGTTATTTATTTTAGTTTTTATCATTGGAGTGCTTTGGGGCTTTAAAGCTGCTTCAGATTATGGGTTTTTAACGGAAAATGTAAAAGTCGCACTTGGCTATTTCGTTGCCGCAGCTCTAATTTTCCTAGGTATGTTGCAGCTAAAACAAAAGCGGACTGTGTTAGGTCAAGTACTATTGGGTGGTTCCATCCCCATCCTCATGTTAACGACGTTTGCGATGCATCAGCTTTATGACATCACGGGTCCTGAATTTTCATTCATCCTTAACGTTTTGTGGATTGGGCTTGGATTATATTTTACCTTTAAATATAAATCACAAGGTATCGGAATTGTATCTTCTGTCGGTGGAGTATTTGTTCCATTTTTGATAGAAAGCACTTCTCCAAATATCCCGGTTTTTGTTTTCTACGAGACGATTCTTTACGTATTCTTTATTTGGCTTGCATTACGGCAACGTTACACTATTCTTTACTATGTTTCTGCTGTATTTTTAAACATCGCACTTCTTCTTTTCTTTATCACTGTGAACATACCTGAGGAATACAAATGGATTTCCGTTTCACCAATTATCTTTCAGCAATTCGCACTACTTTCAGGATTTTTAAAGTCGCATCATTTTTTAAAACAGCAGGCCTACACTTTATGTTCTAGCATAATCCTCACCTCTTTGTGGGTCCAAGCCGCTTTCACTGACAAAGAATCATCGATTGTGTTCGCCGCAATCGCATTGCTTTATGCGGCTTGCTATTATTTAAATATAACTGACGTCAAACGGGCGCCAATTTATATTGCGAATGGATTAATAGGCTTTCTATTGTTCGTTGAGATGCTAGCAGACAATCTCACACCAGAAGTACTTATTGGATCTAGCATCGTATACATGTTTGTTTCAAAAAAATACAAGAGCTTTTTCCATGCTCTTTTGAGTGGATTCACCTATATCATCGCCTTCTTCTTAGTTTTCGACAAATCCATTACTGCTTGGATATCATGGGAAATGCTGCACTGGACTGTGTTTATAGCAGCAACAGGCTATGCCCTCCACTTTCTTGTTTCTACGAAGAAGAAGGATGGTAGGATCATTTACAATTTCGGGGTTCCCTATTTAGCTATTCTCCTGCTTATGTTTACGACATTACTTTCAGAGCTTTTGGCAGGAAACGCTGGAGAAAATACGGAGCGGTTCATCATGAGCACCCTTTGGATTGCGATTGCCGTTTTATTTATGGTTCTGAGCCGGCCTCTTTCCATCCGCCAAGGTAAGTATGTGGGTGCTGGAATTTTGTTTTTTACATTAGCGAAAATTATCATTGTTGATATTCCTTTTGTGTCAATCGCAGTAAGAGCAATGATGTTTATTTTATTAGGTATCGTCGGACTCATCGTGTCACGAGCGTACGATAAAAAATAACCAATTATTTCAGATAGCAAAAAGCGAGGATTAACCAACACATAGTTAATCCTCGCTTTATTATTTTCCGACACATTTCGAGATATTTCGGGCGGTGCCTGTCACCTGTCGAATTTTATTTTGTTGGCATTTCTTCTAATGGTTTTGCGTTTCCATATTTAGGATATGGGCGGTTTGAAGGGCTTACCCATTTAGCTGCGTTGACGAGAACTTTGCGAACGTCTTCGTTGTGGTATGTTGGGTATGTTTCATGGCCAGGTCGGAAATAGAAGATCTTGCCATTTCCTCTTTGGTATGTGCAACCGGAACGGAATACTTCTCCGCCTGTAAACCAGCTGACAAAAACAAGCTGATCTGGAGCAGGGATATCAAAATGCTCACCATACATTTCCTCTTCTTCAATTTCGATGTATTCGCCAATGCCTTCTGCAATTGGGTGTGAAGGATCTACTACCCAAAGACGCTCTTTATCATTCGCTTCACGCCATTTCAAATCGCAAGAAGTACCCATTAGCTTTTTGAAAATTTTAGAGAAGTGTCCAGAATGTAGAACAACAAGCCCCATACCTTGCAGTACACGTTCATGTACACGGTTTACAATTTCATCAGACACTTCGTGGTGTGCAAGATGTCCCCACCAAAATAAAACGTCTGTCTCATTAAGAACTTCTTCAGTTAGACCATGCTCAGGCTCGTCCAACGTTGCTGTGCTTATATCATAGCCAGTTTCGGCAAGCGCATTGGCAATAGCGCCATGGATGCCTTCTGGATAAATTTCAGCGACAACCGGATTTGATTTCTCGTGACGGTTTTCATTCCAAATTGTTACTTTCATCAATATCTCTCCCCTGTGTGTATTTATTTAAACTCCTTAATTAGAGATTAAATCGTTTGCATTTTTCTTTATTTTTACATTTCTTTCTCAAATCAAATATATCAACAAATAGAACAACGGACAAGTATTATCAAGAAGGTGAATTCTTCTCATGAAAAAACAGCCCTTTTCATAAAAAAGAGCTGTTCTCCAATTTTATTCAACTTTATCTTCTGGTCTTATATTATCGATTGGTACGAAAACTTCTAGATGGCGATACAAGTTAGAAAACTCTGCTGGTAGAAGACCGCCGTATTCTCCGTCGATGTTCAGCTGCATTTTTTCTTTAGACTTAACTTTAATATAGTTGGCTTTCGCGTAAATTAAATTCGGATCGTTAATATGCTCTCCGCGAAGGGCAAGAGATGCGACCCGGATGAACTCTGCTAAATTCGTCTTTTTCAAAATCATTAATGTAAACAATCCATCGTTCACGGAAGAATCCGGAGCCAGTTTTTCAAACCCACCGACAGAGTTCGTTAAACCAATTAAAAATAGCATGATTTCGCCTTCAAATAACTTACCATCGTACTCAATGCTTACTTCCGCTGCGTGGATGGATGGCAGCATTTCAATGCCTTTTAAGTAATATGCAAGCTGGCCTAACACGGTTTTCAGTTTACTTGGTACCTCATACGTTAGCTCAGTTAGTCGGCCCCCACCTGCTATATTAATGAAATAATGATCATTCATTCGTCCGATATCTACGGGAATCGTATCGTTTTTTAAAATTACTTCTACTGCGGAGTCAATGTCACGAGGAATATTAAGCGCACGAGCAAAATCATTGGTCGTGCCAGTTGGTATTACCCCTAGCTTCGGTCGATACTCCTGTTCAGCTAGTCCATTGACGACTTCATTAATTGTCCCGTCGCCTCCAGCTGCGATAACAATATCATACTTCCGCTCAACAGCTGTTCTTGCCGCCTTAATGGCATCACCCTTAGCCGTAGTAGCATGACAGGAAGTTTCATAACCGGCAGTCTCTAGTTTTTGTAACACGTCCGCAAGATTTCGCTTGAAAATTTCACGGCCCGATGTTGGATTGTATATAATACGTGCTCTCTTCATTCTCATCACCCTATCACTTGAAATCAAGAAATAGCCTTTATCTTTACAGTTTATTCCCCTATCATACCCCTTTTTAACTCCAAAATCCAATTCGACAAAAATCGGGTGGTGCCTGTCACCGCCCGATTTGGAGTGTGTAGCTGTTTTGGATTTGTAGGGTATGTGCGCCGTTTCCGTAGGTGAGGTTTCCTGATACTTTATCTACGTCTTCATTTCTCTTCACGTTTTTCCATGTTTCGTCTCCGAGTTCCTGCATATCAATGGCTTCGATTTTTACATTCGAAGTTTCTGGCACATCAAGTTTAACATTGCTCATACTTGCAACAGACCAATCCGCTTTGAGGTTTCGCGTCTTTATGTTGACATCATTGCCATTTCCGACAACTTCAAGCTTCACATTATCAGGTATGAGCAAGGTAGCGTTTATTTCACTTCCATCATTCAGCAGCCGGCTCGTTGGCATTTCCTTCAACTTGATAAATAATGTATCTCCTTGCTTTTCAATTAGAGCGTAATCAGAAACATCTTTTACAGCAACATCTTTTCTCATTTCCCCTCTATATGTTCCAAACATGACCGTTTCTTTTCCTGGAGAAGCCTCTATATTAGCAGAGTATCTCCCTGTTTCCACAAATACTCGTTTAATATCATCTGTCATTACTTCTTCATATTTAGGCAAGTCCAAAGTTCGCACTTCCGCACTCACTGCTTGGCTTGCGATATCTAATAATCCCGTGGCATTTAACATCGTCATTCCAAGTCCAAATGTACCAATGATACCGATGAAAATAATGCTAATAAAATCATATTTCACATGCTGTTGCTCATCTTTTTTCCAATTTAAATATACAAGGATTTCAACACCAAGAATAATGAGCAGCAATGGCCACCATGAAATCATCGCAATAGCCGGATCCCAGCTTAAGACTTGCGCTAAAAGAAGGAAAACGCCGAGCAAAACAAGTGCAGCCCCCATCGAAATTGAACCAACTCTCCATGTTCTCATTCAGCTTCACCTTCCTCTACCATTTGTTTCGCTTTTCTTCCCGTCATCAATTTAATTCCTCCACCTATTAATAAAAGACAAATGATCCCTGTTTGGAAATATTGATAAAACCAATATTGAAGATCGATATCGATTAAATTTCGAACATATGGTGCGGCAATTGGTAAAAAGATATTTGACGTTAAATAATATAGACCGAGAGCAATGAGACCAATGCCTAACCACTTCTGGTTATTGATTAAGTAAGAGACGATCGGTATATCTTCGAGTTCTTCATCTCCTTGTCTTGATGCTTTTTGTAATCCATCAAAAAAGCTATAAAACCAGATAATCGGTACGAGAAATAAGAATATACCGAGCCTCATTACATCTAAAATATAGATGGAGAACAGAAAGGCAGCCATCAACTGGATACCCCGTTTTTGTAGTCCTAAGTATAGATGCCCTGCACCTGGTACGATCGATAAAAGCGCAGCAATCGACTTACTCTTCTTTCCATCTGTTCTCCGTGTTTCCAGATCTTCTAGTATAGATCTATCCACAAGTTCTTTTCCCTTTTGCTTCAAGGCTAATTGCTGCATAACATCGAAAAAGCTGTAAATCCAAATTACTGGCAGTAATGCTAGGAAGATAAGGAATTCACTGCGATGTGACAGAAACGTCACAAATACAACCATGACGCCAAGCCCGAAAAATGCGGCGAGCAAGGTCATTCCTCGATAAACGAGCCCTAGTTGGAAATGGCCCATGCCTGGTATAAATGAAAGGATTATCGTAAAAAATCGTTCCGAATCCGGGTTTTTCTCGACCGTGATTCCATCCTTCACCGTGTCTGATTGGTTGTAAAGCTTTGAAGCAGTCACGGCTGTATCTATCAGATTGACGATATATAAGAGCAGGCCGCCCCCTAATCCGAATACGATAAATGCTTGAAAGGCTGTGATTGATACAGCTGCAATCGATAATATAGGAATACCGAAAACAGCTGCGGTATAAAATAGCCCTCGTAATACTTTCCCAAGATACATGAGCCCTCCGCCCGGAAAAAAGGCGAGTAAAAAGGCGATAATGGGATTCTTTTTATTCATTGTATTTTCCCTCCTGAACATTTTTTTCAATTTTAGTTGTGAGTGAAGCTGATTTATCCATGATTTGAGCAACGAAGGAAGTATTTGCCCGCGTGCTGGAGCTTTCAAAGGTTTGGATCACATTCATCAATTGTGAGAATACTCCAGTCGACATGAGTAATAGCGTCATCGCAGCTGCCAAAATATAGTTAAACATTGTTTTTTGTTGCAGTTTCTTTTTCTGGTTCGGTTCGATTTTTACTGCTGCAACTCGGTCATTTGTCGTTACCTCATCTTGATTCTTCTCAATCCCTTGCATAATTGCATCAGTAAATGCCCATTCGTCTTCCATCTTTGGTAGATTTCGTTCATTTGACTCGAGAGCTGCTACATATAGTTCCAGGCAATGATCGCAGCTGTAAAGATGGTTTTCATATTCTAAACGTGTCTTTTCTTCTAATTCTTCTTGCACGTATTGAAGCCAATTTTCAAATGTCTTATGGTTGTTAGTCATGAAAAGTCATCCTCCTTCCAGTGCTTTTTCATCCATTGCCTTGCTCGATATAGCTTCGTTTCAATTGTTTTCACTTGGACATTTTGTTCTTCCGCTAGTTCCTGATATGACTTCTCCAGTATGTAAAAGCCTTCAACGACTTCACGGTAATTATCTGGCATTTCTTCAAGCCTTTTTCTAATTAAAAACTGTTTCTCTCTTTTAATCACGAGTAATTCCACGCTATCAGCAGGCGGAGAGTGATCTGTTTCTTCATACTCAACTCTTTGGTCCTCCTGCCTTCTTACCTGTTTTCTTTTTATATCAATCGCATGATTGACCGCAATTCTCGTAATCCATGTCTTAAATCCTTGCTTCTCATATTGGGGGAGAGAAGTATAGATTTTTATGAACACTTCCTGTGCGGCGTCTTCTGCATCTTTTTCGTTCCGAAGTACACCGTATACAGTGTGAAAAACCGTGTTCCGATATTTTTCAACAAGCACTCGAAACGCATGGTCATTCCCACTCTTTATTTTTTCAATGAGCACATCATCCAAAACTTCTCTCCCCCCCTTTCAAGCCCGACACCTATATAGACGTCAAGCTTTTGTCTAACCCCTACAGTTTTATTTAATATTTTTATTTTACCGTAAAAAAAAGAGACAGGTCGCTTTTTTCTACGACACTGCCTGCCTATATTTTTTATTTATTTTCCAATTCTCATTTCCGCTACAACTGGAAAATGGTCACTTGGAAATAATCCATTTGGTTGATCATCGACGATTTTGATGCTTGCAGTTTGAATGTTTCCTGAGAATAAAATCCAATCAATTCGTTCTTTTCCACCGGAAGGGTCCTTAAAGCCGTTAAAGCTTCCTAAGTGGTCGTTGGTCGTATTATCCGCTGCATCCCATGCATCAATAAGATTTCCCTTCTTTAACAATGCTTGATGTGGCTCCGTATCCACCCCAGTATTAAAGTCACCTGTTAAAATAATAGGGACAACAGGGTCTAGTGAGGCTATTCTTTCTATAATTAATTGTGAGCCTTTAAATCTAGCATTTTCGGAAATATGATCAAAATGTGTGTTCAGATGATAAAATTGATCTCCTGTTTTTGCATCCAAAAATCGAGCCCAGCTGACCATCCGCGGAATGTCATTTCCCCAAGTATAGGAACCTATGACATTAGGCGTGTCCGACAACCAAAAATGATCATATTCCAATACATTAAACCGATCTTTTTTGAAGTAAATCGCCGCGTATTCCCCGTTACTTCCCCCCTCCCTGCCTAAACCAACCCAATCGTATTCCGGCATTAAAGTAATTAAATCTTGAACTTGGTGATATAAACATTCCTGGGTTCCAATGATATCGGGAGATTCGCGCTGGATTAATTCAACGATTAACTTTTTGCGTTCCTCCCATGAATTCGGCGGACTATCCACATCAAACCTCACATTATAAGTCATGATACGGAGACTCTTTTGATTATTCATCGCTATTAACTCCTTTCTCATCCGTATCCATCTTCTACTAATAGCCGAACTTTTCCTTTTAATATAAAAAAATAATATATTTTCATATTTCTTGTAGTGATTTTTATTTCTGAGTCGTCTAATAGAGTAGTGATTATAAAAAGGTGGGAGAAAAATTGATAGAAGTAAAAAGTATAAGCCATGCTTTTGAGATTGGTAAAAAGGGACAAAAAAATATTATTCCTGTATTGGAGGATATATCATTCTCAGTGAAAAAGGGAGAGATTGTAACGATTGTTGGGCGCAGTGGTTCTGGAAAATCGACGCTGCTTAATATTATCAGCGGATTTATAAAACCGAATAAAGGAGAAGTGTGGATCGACCAAGTAATGGTCAGCGACTTTAATGAGGCTCAGTTTGCCGATTTCCGCTTGCAAAACCTCGGATTTATTTTTCAAAATTTCCAGCTCATTCCAAGCATGACTGCATTCCAAAATGTCGAACTGCCGCTTGTATTTAAAGGTATAAATGAAGAGGAAAGAAAAAGACAGGCTGAAGAAACCTTAAATAAAGTCGGCCTGCTTGAGTATAAAGACCATTATCCAAGTGAACTGTCCGGAGGGCAGCAGCAACGGGTCAGTATCGCGAGAGCACTTGTTGTAAATCCTCCGCTTATTTTAGCAGATGAACCGACTGGTAGCCTTGACAGTGAAACAGAAACTGATTTGCTTCGATTTATTAAAGAACTTAATCAAGACTTAGGCATCACTTTTTTAATTATTACTCATGATGAAAAAGTAGCCAATATCGGGCATCGAACAATTGAAATTGCAGACGGGAAAGTATTGGAGGGTGTACTCATATGACTTTTAAAGATCAATTCAGTTTTGTTAGGCAAAACACGAAAAAAAATAAAACGCGACTATTTATGACAATCTTAGCTACTGCGATTGGCTGTACTTTTTTAATTGTGCTTGCTTCGGTTGGGTTTGGGCTTCATAAATCGATCATTGGAGAAATGATGGAAAATCGCCTTGTAACAGAGGTTACATTATACGGAAAAACAGATGATAAAGGGGCATTTCACGAGCTTACGGATACTGATATAGAATACTTTGAAACGATTGAAAACGTTAAAGCAGTGACTCGGAGACAAACGCTGCAGCAATGGCCAGAATTTCAGCTTGATGACTATAAAATAAATTCCAATACCCTTGTCACCTATTTCCCAGAAGAAATAAAAGCAGGATTTGAGCTTTCTAAAGGTCGCTTACCTGAGAAAGATAATGAAATTGTGGTAGGTTCAGCCTTTCCAGAAACTATATCAAAGGATTTATCAAAAGTTGATGAACCGTACAATGAGGATGGGACATTAAAAGAAGAATACGCCTATAAAGGTGAACTGATCGATCAAACAATCAACATGCAAGTGATTAAAATGGAAGATGGAAAGGAAGTAAAAAAAGCAATTCCACTTACGATTGTCGGGATTGCAAAAGCACCGTCCAGGGAATGGTTGAAAATTACAGACGTATTTATTTCTGAAGCAGTTTTGAAACAGGTTGAAGCGTACACAGGGACCCGAGGCGGATCACTAGAACCTGGTGGTGAAGCTAATGAACCGAAAACTGAGAGAACATACGATAATGTAAACCTCTATGCAGATAACGTCAAATCTGTAGCTGCTATATCTGAACAGCTAAAGAAGGATCAATATGCTGCACACTCAATCGCTGATGAACTGAAACAAATCAATATGATTTTTACGATTATGAAAGTGGGTTTAATCTTTATCGGTACGATTGCCCTCATTATCGCATCCATTGGCATTTATAATACGATGACCATGGCTGTAACCGAGCGTGCGCCTGATATTGGAATTATGAAAGCCATTGGCGCCAATCCGAAAACAATAAAAAATATTTTCCTGCTAGAGAGCAGCTATATTGGCTTCCTTGGAGCGTTAATTGGAACGGTTGTTGCCTATGGAATTAGCTATATCGTAAACTTGGCTTTGCCGTTAGTTTTGACTGCTGTTTTTGAGGAAACCCCTCCTAAAGGGCTTGTCCTTTCACATATTCCTTGGTCATTAACATTGATCAGTGTTTCCATTTGCCTAATCGTCACGCTTTTCTCCGGATGGAGACCAGCGGAGCGAGCTACGAGGGTAGATGTTTTGAAAGCGATGAGAAGAGAAGTTTAATACTTAAAAGCGGAGGCGCCTTGATCAGCCACGACAAGCACAAGACGATTCCCGAGGAGGCAGCTTTTCAGCCACCACAGGGAATCGGCTTGTGACCTCGAGGGGCTAGGCGCTGGAGCTAGATACTGGCTGAAAGTTGAATGTTATAACAAAAATATTTAGATTCATAAACGAAAACTCACCTGTTCATTCTGCAAACAGGTGAGTTTTCGTCTAGCTCTAGAATAACTGGATGCCTCTTTCCTCTAAAAAGTCTAGTGATTCGACTAATGATTCGGCTTCAATTTGATATATTTCTTGGACAAGTTTGCCCCATTTTTTTCGATCATTCATTTGAATTTCGCTAATATTACGGAATGTCATTACTTTCATCGAGCGATTACGTAAATAAAAACATTGATGGCCATTAAATCGGACAGCGGTAATTCTTCTCATTGTAATGTTTTCATCGCTGTCAATATAAGAGGAACGAATGTCATCCCTTATATCAAATTCAGATAAAGGTTTCCATTTTATTTGTTTTTTTACAAATGTCTTCCCATTTGCTCGTCGGTCAATTTCATATATATCAGCACTTAATTTTGTAAAAATAATTTCTTCGCCAAATCCGTGCATAATGTGCCGGGGCTTTGCCTCAAGTTCCACCGGTTTCATAATTGGTGAACCATAGCCCACATCCACATAAAGTTTTTTATCGCTAATCTCAACCATAATCGCAAGATGACCTGGTTCCACTCTAACTAGCGAACAATCGAAACCTAATTCGGAAAGAAGTCGGGCGAAATTCATATTCAACGTAAAACAAGTACCACCCCATCCCTTATCCACCAAATTTTGCACAAACAAAGGAAGTGGTGGGATATAGTCTGGAGCGAGTGAATAATAATGAAATTTACTGAACGATTCATATGGTATAAGTGATAAGTGATGCTGAATGAGGCGCTGTAAATAATTAATACTAGGGATTTCTTTGTTTAATCGTAAACATTTCAAATACTGATTAACAACTTGCTCCATCATTCAACACCTCCTTTTTAAGCCTTTCCTTTATCGTAGCTTTTGCTTAATACTCTGGTATACATCGTTCCAAACGGACTGATCCGATAAGTATTTATCATGCATTTGTCCGTATATTTCTCTTTGTTTATCGGCAAAACTTTCGTCATCTTTCGGAGGTAGCTTCGAACGCTGCTCTTCGACATATCGTTGCACTGTTTCAGCTCTTGGTCCCCATACTGCATGCTCATTTCCTTCCTGATCAAGGAAAATGAAAATAGGGATCGCCCGCGAAGTTCCATTCGTCAAATATTGATCCATGAGCTCCAAGTTTTGATCACGGAGGAGCATTCTTACTTCTATCCCGCATTTTTCCGCCAATTTTAATAAAATTGGAACATTTAGCATTGCATCACCGCACCAATCCTCAGTGATTGCAATGGCACGAAGTTGTTTATTTCTCAAATTGGCAAAAAACTCTTCATCTTCAGCTGGAACCTCAAAAGACTTTAGAATCAATTGAAGGTTTTCCTTATGCTTTTCCATGGCATCTATGTACTCGTTTGCAGTCATGCCTTTTTCAAACCAGTTTTCTAGATTCACAACCTCACCCCTTATCAAGATTTCTTGCTATCTATTATATACTACATCACTATAACCTTCATTCTGGACGCCTCCGTTATTAAAAATCGATCGAGGACCCACTAAAAAAGGACAGTAGAGCATATTTTATGCTTCTACCGTCCTTTTTCGTTGTCCAGCTTCTGCGCCCATAAACAGGCGCTTCAGCTTTTCTTTTTATCTCTTATCCATTTCTTGCACAAGCAATTTGTTGACCATTGGCGGGTTGGCCTGGCCTTTTGTTGCTTTCATGATTTGACCGACAAGGAATCCAAGGGCACGGCCTTTACCATTTTTATAATCTTCGATGGATTGTTGATTTGCATCCAATATTTCATTAACAAACGGAATAAGTGCACTTTCGTCAGAAATTTGCACCAAACCTTTTTCTTTAACGATTGTTTCCGCATCGCCGCCTTTTTCGATGAGCTCGCGGAATACTTTCTTCGCTATTTTGGAAGAGATTGTGCCATCTTCAATGAGCTTGATCATCCCAGCAAGACCAGCTGGCGTTAGAGCAACTTCATGCAAATCTTTTTGCTCAGCATTCAAATAAGCTGATACCTCACCCATCAGCCAGTTAGACGCTTGCTTTGCATCGGCACCAACAGCTAAAACTTCCTCAAAGAAATCAGACATTTCTTTTGTCAATGTCAGAACCATCGCGTCATACGCAGGCAGACCAAGCTCTTCTACATAGCGTTTTTGGCGTGCATCCGGCAACTCAGGAATTTCTGCACGAACACGTTCTTTCCACTCATCATCAACATACAGTTGAACGAGATCTGGTTCAGGGAAGTAGCGGTAATCATCGGCACCTTCCTTAATTCTCATTAAGATTGTTTCACCAGTTGCTTCGTCAAATCGCAGTGTTTCCTGTTGGATGACTCCACCTGAAAGAAGTACTTTTTCTTGGCGTTTTTGTTCAAACTCTAATCCTCTGCGGACATAGTTAAATGAGTTTAAGTTTTTCAATTCAGCCTTCGTTCCAAATTTCTCCTGTCCAATTGGACGTAATGAAATATTAGCGTCACATCTCAGTGAGCCTTCTTCCATTTTACAATCAGAAACGCCTGTGTATTGAATGATTGATTTTAATTTTTCCAAATATGCATATGCCTCATCTGGAGTACGGATATCTGGCTCGGATACAATCTCAATCAAAGGCGTACCTGCCCGGTTTAAGTCAACAAGGGAGCCATCGGCTGTATGTGTTAATTTACCTGCATCTTCTTCCAGATGCACGCGAGTAATACCTATTCTTTTCTTCACACCATTTACTTCAATATCAATCCAACCATGCTCACCAATCGGTTTATCGAATTGAGAAATTTGATAAGCCTTTGGATTATCTGGATAAAAATAGTTTTTGCGATCGAATTTCGTTTCCGTTGCGATTTGGCAGTTCAATGCCATTGCAGCTTTCATACCAAATTCTACTGCACGTTTATTTAATACAGGTAAAACTCCCGGATACGCAAGGTCAATCACGGTCGTATTCGCATTTGGTTCAGCTCCAAAATGGTTTGGTGCTGGTGAAAATATTTTTGATTCTGTTTTTAGTTCCACGTGGACTTCTAGTCCAATCACCGTTTCAAAGTTCATGTTTTTTTCACCCCTTACAATTGTGGTTTTTTCGTATTGTAATCCGTTGCCTGCTCATATGCATGAGCAACACGGTAAACCATTTGTTCATCAAAATGCTTGCCGATTATTTGCAAGCCGAGTGGAAGACCTTCTGTAAATCCACAAGGTACGGAAATGCCCGGAAGTCCAGCCAAGTTAACTGGAATAGTCAACAAGTCTCTTGCGTACATTGTTACCGGATCGTGAACGACTTCACCGATTTTATACGCTGTTGTCGGGGTAGTCGGTCCGATAATTACGTCATATTTCGCAAAAATATCTTCGAAATCTTGTCTAATTAATGTACGGACCTGCTGCGCTTTTTTGTAATAAGCGTCGTAAAAGCCTGAACTGAGCGCATATGTACCAAGTATAATACGTAGTTTTACTTCTTCTCCAAAGCCTTCGGATCGGGACTTTAAATATAAGTCCATTAGGTTTTTTGGATTTGGTGTGCTGTAGCCGTATCGAACGCCGTCAAAACGGGCAAGGTTGGCAGAAGCCTCTGATGAAGATAGTAAATAATACGAGGCTACTGCGTATTTTGAGTGTGGTAAAGATACCTCTTCCCAAGTCGCACCGAGTCCTTCGAGTACTTTAAGCGCATCAAGCACTGACTGGCGGGAAGCCTCGCTTACCCCTTCTCCAAGATACTCTTTCGGAACTGCAATTTTTAATCCTTTAATGTCACCTGTCAAGCCATCCACAAAGTTAGGTACTTCTTGATTAACAGTTGTGGAGTCATTCGGATCAAGTCCAGCGATTGTTTGTAAAACAAGCGCATTATCTTCAACCGTTCTTGTGATTGGTCCGACTTGATCAAGAGATGAAGCAAAAGCGACAACTCCATATCGAGAAACGCGTCCATATGTAGGTTTTAAACCAACCACACCACAAAAAGCAGCAGGTTGGCGGATGGAACCACCTGTATCTGTACCGAGTGCAAATGGAAGAATACCAGCTGCAACAGCTGCTGCTGAACCACCTGAAGAACCGCCAGGGACGGCATCCAGGTTCCAAGGGTTACGTGTGATTTGAAAAGCAGAGTTTTCAGTAGTGGATCCCATTGCAAACTCGTCCATATTTAATTTTCCAACTGTAACCGTGTTAGCATTATCAAGTTTATCCATAACGGTTGCATTATAAATTGGATCAAAGTTTTCCAACATTTTACTCGCACATGTTGTACGTAAACCTTTTGTGACAATATTATCCTTGATTCCAGCTGGGATACCGAATAGTGCATTTTCCCCAACTTGTCCATCAAGTTCTTTCGCCTTATTTCGTGCATTCTCCTCATCTAATGTCAAGAATGCTTTCACCTTTCCATCAACTTCATTGATTCTTTTGAATGATTGATCGACAAGGTCTGAAACCGTTATTTCTTTTTTATGTAAAAGTTCATGAATATCCGATATTTTATGATCAAATAGTGACATGTGGTGGGTTCCCCTCCTTATTCCAAAATCGTTGGTACTTTAATTAGTCCATCTTGGTGGTTCGGTACGTTTTTCAATACTTCTTCAAGCGGCAAACCTTTTTCCGCTACATCTTCACGCATGACATTTTTCTGTGCAAAAACATGTGAAGTCGGGTCGATATTTGCTGTATCTAATTCATTTAGCTCCTCTGCCATTTTGATGACACGGCCAATCTGATCTGTAAAAAACTCCGCTTGCTCATCATTTATTTCAAGTCTGGCTAAGTGTGCTACATGAAGCACTTCATCTTTTGATATTCTAGACATTTTTATACACCTCCGTGTTTAATCGAACACTAGCAATACTATTGATAATATCAGAAAAAGCCAGGCAAACGCAAGCGGGTCAAGCCCTTGGCAACCAGATGCTCAAGAGCCTGACCCCCCCTAATTTTTTTCAGCGTATGCACCTTTCGCTTTTCTACTTGTCCAGCTCCGGGCGCCAGCCGCTTTTCTACTTATATATATGAACAAAAGGTTCTTTTTCGCCGGCGTTTTTGACGATTAATGATTCCGCTCCGTTAACAGATGTAACGCTGACTTCCACTTTAATATATTCTGGAAAATGATCCATGACAAGGGATGCCGCCCATTGGGTAAAACCAATTATTTCTGCTTCACCGTATAATTGAATTGGAATATCAATAGCAAGATCCATTAATTGTCCATTTTTATAAAAGGCTCTTCCAATTACACCGTTATAATTCGGGAAATATTTTTCGACATCATCTTTAAATCTTAAGAAGTATGCAACATCATCTCGATGAGCTTGTTCTGCATCTGAGGAAGGGAACAGAAAATATTCCTCATCTACTTTTTTCCAGTCTCCAAGAGTAGTGCTCCCTTTACTAGCATGAGCATACGCAAAGAAGTTTCCAGGGATTACTGCATTTTTACTTTTTTGTTCAAAGAGGGCAATCGTAATTGGAACATTCCCAATGTCGTTCATGGAACGGAGTCGCTTCACTATCTCCTGTCCCATTTTCTTACCTTCTTCCTCTAACTTTGCATGAGGTATTTCCTGTTGGAATGTTGCACCGTATTTTTCCTTTTGATAATAATGGACTGAATTTAATGCGAGCCCAATGACTATTCCCCCAAGTTTGACTGTCTTATCATTTTTAATTAAATAATTATGTTCGAGTACATGGGCCAAGTAGATCGGATACTTTTCATTTTGTTCTTCCACCGTACCAGTCTCAGGGTTTGCAGGATTTAAGCCAATATTTTCGCTTGCATCCATTTTCAATTCTTTTAATTGTTGTTTCGTATATTTTCTTTTTAACCATCCGCTTACCGTATCACGACTTATTTTTTGACCTTCTTGAAATACATATTTATCTGTTGAAAAATTTTCTTTTGCCACTCGCATTAATCCAGTTTCAAATTCGTTAATATCATATTTTGAATGGAGATTAGATACAACCATCCCTCTTGTTTGGCTAGGCTGGAAAGGGATGATTGATCGATAGTGAGATTCTGAAATTTGGTAATTTGGAATAATCGATGTTTCTTTCTTATCATCTTTTTTCTGTACAACTTCATCATTTTTTTCAAATGCCGGCGCACACCCTGTTAAAAGGGTTGCTGCCAAAAGCATTGCCAACCATTTTTTCATGCCGTTCTTCCACCTTTACTCCTCAAGTTCATCCAGAAGCCGAACTTCATCCCATACCTCAATTTCGAGCTCCTCTGCTTTAGCTAATTTCGATCCGGCATCAATACCTGCGATGACGAGATCCGTTTTCTTGCTTACACTTCCAGTTACAGTACCACCGAGTGCTTCAATCCTATCTTTCGCTTCGTTACGAGTCAGCTTCTCTAGCTTACCGGTCAAGACGACTGTCTTACCTGTAAAATAAGAATCTATGTTTTCAAGCGTAGCACGTTTTTGACCAAGATAATGCATATTAATACCAGCCAGCTTTAATTTAGAAATTAACTGTTCAAATTCCTCATTTTCAAAAAATGTAGCAATGGCATCAGCCATTTTTTCTCCTACCTCAGGAACATTCAGCAATTCCTCTCGAGAAGTTGACGCAAGCCTGTCGATCGATTCAAAATGCTCTGCTAAAGTTGTTGCCGCTTTTGCTCCGACATGGCGAATACCAAGACCGAATAACAACTTTTCTAAGGAATTAGCTTTCGAAGCTTCAATTGCAGAAAGTAAATTGGAGGCAGATTTCTCCCCCATTCTCTCCATCTGAAGTAATTGCTCTCTTGTCAAAAAGTAAATATCTGAAGCATCCCTAATCAATTGATGAGAAAATAACTGACCGATTACTTTTTCACCAAGACCTTCAATATTCATCGCATTTCGCGATGCAAAATGAATAAGGCTCTCGCGTATTTGGGCGGGGCATTTCGGGTTAATGCAGCGGAGTGCCACTTCTCCTTCGAGACGGACGAGCTCGCTATTGCAATCCGGGCAATGAGACGGCATTTCAAATGCTAATTCCTCACCACTTCGTCTCTCAACAAGAACATTCACCACTTCTGGAATAATATCTCCCGCTTTTTTTACGACTACCCAATCGCCAAGCCTAATGTCTTTCTCGCGAATTAAATCTTCATTATGAAGAGATGCCCGCTGGACGGTTGTTCCTGCTACAAGGACGGGCTCAAGTATTGCGGTTGGTGTGATTACACCAGTTCTTCCAACACTTAATTCAATATCTATTAACTTGGTCACTACCTCTTCAGCTGGGAACTTAAAAGCTATAGCCCAGCGCGGGGTCCTAGCTGTATTGCCAAGCTGTTCCTGCTGATCCAGCGAATCAACCTTGATTACAATTCCGTCAATTTCATAGTCCAAGTTCGGACGACCTTCCGTCCATTGTTCAACATATTTAATGACATCTTCAATCGACTCGCATTTTCTACGTTCTTTATTCACTTTTAAGCCTAACTTCTCAAGTAAATCAAGGCCCGCACTATGCGTCGTCACGCCCGTTGAGCCGTAGTCGCCAATGCCATAAAGAAAGAGATCAAGATTTCGGGAAGCTGCAATTCTTGGATCTAGCTGCCGCAATGATCCTGCAGCAGCGTTTCTTGGGTTTGCAAACAACATTTCCTCGTTTTCTTCTCTTGCTTTATTTAATTTCAAAAATGATTTTTTAGGCATATACGCCTCGCCGCGTACCTCAATTGAATATGATTCATTTAACTTTAGCGGTATGGAGCGAATCGTTTTCAAGTTGGCTGTAATATCTTCACCAACAGTTCCATCTCCGCGGGTAGAACCTTTTACAAAGACGCCATTTTCATAACGCAGGGAAACAGCTAGTCCATCAATTTTCAATTCGCATATATAAGTGAACTCATCCCCGATTGCCTGCCTGACACGACGGTCAAAATCTCGTAAGTCGGCTTCAGAAAAAGCATTGGCCAAACTTAGCATAGGCGTATCATGCCGCACTTTTTCAAAAGCGGAAAGAGCCTCACCGCCTACGCGCTGTGTTGGGGAATCAGGGGCAATCATTTCTGGATGTTCTTTTTCAAGCTTTATTAATTGCTGCATAAGACGATCGTATTCTGCATCTGGAATGGATGGGTTATCCAAGACATGGTATTCATAATTATATTGATTTAATAAATTGTACAGTTCTTTTAACTGCTTTTCAGCTGCCTTACTATCCATAGAAACAGCCCTTTCTACTATTAATCAACTTACATTCATGGCATTACACCTTTGTAATCGGAGCAAATTCAGCAAGGAGACGTTTAATGCCTGTTGGGCTTGGAAAAGCAATATCGAGTTCGATACTGTCACTTTCACCTTTGACACTTACAACCGTACCAATTCCCCATTTTTTATGTTCCGCCTTATCCCCGACCTTCCAGGAGGCTTTGCCTGCACCTTGTGAAACAGGAGTTGGACGAAAAACCGGCTTCGTTCTTTTTTGTCCAACCGGAGATCCACCGAAAGAAATGGATCGTCTGTTTTCAGTTTGCGCAACTTCAAGCAACTCTTCAGGAATTTCTCCAATAAACCGGGAAACAGGATTCATATTCGTCCGCCCGTATAGTGTTCTCATCTGAGCATTTGTAATGAATAATTCCTGTTCAGCACGGGTAATTCCTACATACGCAAGCCTGCGCTCTTCTTCCATTTCTTCCTCTTCCATTAATGAACGGCTATGTGGAAAAACGCCTTCCTCTAACCCGATTAAAAACACAACCGGAAACTCCAATCCTTTTGCAGAGTGGAGGGTCATCAACGTAATCGCATCTCCAGGTGTCCCATCCTCATCTAACTTGTCAATGTCTGCAACAAGCGCCAAATCCGTTAAAAATGCAATGAGGCTCTTATCATCGGTACCTTCTTCAAAGTTTTTCGTAACAGATAAAAACTCATCAATATTTTCAAGACGACTTTCTGCCTCAAGCGACTTTTCTGCAATCAGCATCGCTCTATAACCCGATTTTTCTATTACTTCCTCTACAAGTTCAGTCACAGAGAGAAATTCCTGCATCTGGGTGTAGTTGCGAATAAATGCATGGAACTCAGAAGCAGCATTGGCAATTCTGCCGCTTAAACCGATGAAATCAATCTCGTTAAGTGCCTGATATAAAGATAAATCATGCTCCTGCGCATAACGGGAGATTTTATCCAATGAAGTGGCACCAATACCGCGTTTTGGCACGTTTATCGCCCTGAGAAGGCTAATATCATCATCAGGATTCGCAATAAGTCGTAAATAAGCAAGCAAATCTTTAATTTCTTTACGGTCATAGAACTTTGTTCCGCCGACGATGTTGTACTCGATATTCGACTTTAGTAAAACTTCCTCAATCACACGCGACTGGGCATTTGTTCGGTAAAGAATAGCAAAATCAGAAAGCTTTCGATTGCTGTCTGCTGTCATTTCTTTTATTTTTCCTGCTACAAATTGCGCTTCCGTTTGTTCACCGTCAGCACGGTAATATACAATTTTTTGACCATCGTTATTATCAGTCCACAAGTTCTTCGGCCTGCGGTTACCATTATTTTTAATGACTTCATTTGCTGCCGCTAGTATCCTTTTTGTTGATCGATAATTTTGTTCCAGCAAAATGACATTTGCATTCGGATAGTCTTTTTCAAATGATAAGATATTCGCAATATCTGCTCCACGCCATCGATAAATAGACTGATCTGAATCACCGACAACACATAAATTTTTCAGCCTTGCTGATAGGAGCTTTACAAGCATATACTGCGCACGGTTCGTATCCTGATATTCATCAACATGGATATACTGGAACTTGCGCTGGTAAAATTCCAACACTTCCGGTACGCGATCAAACAGTTGGATTGTAATCATGATTAAATCATCGAAGTCGAGCGCATTATTTCTCCGGAGCCGGCGCTGATATTCTTTATATGCATCACTAATCACCTTAGCATAGTAGCCAGCAGCTTGTTTCTCATATTCATCCGGAGTGACAAGCTCGTTTTTCGCACTGCTAATGGATCCGAGAATAGCTCGCGGTTCAAATTTTTTCGGATCAATATTTTGATCTTTTAATATATTTTTGATTACGGAGAGCTGGTCGGTACTATCGAGGATTGTAAAGTTGCGGTTATAGCCAAGCCGATCAATATCGCGCCGTAAAATACGGACGCACATGGAGTGAAAAGTGGAGATCCATACTTCTTCAGCAGCGCCACCCATGATTTTACCAATTCTTTCTTTCATCTCACGAGCTGCTTTGTTCGTAAATGTAATTGCTAGAATATTATATGGATTAACTCCTTTTTCCACCATTAAGTAGGCAACTCGGTGAGTCAGAACCCTCGTCTTTCCACTCCCTGCCCCTGCCATAATCAATAAAGGACCATCAGTTGTTTTGACAGCCTCCTTTTGTTCAGGATTCAATCCTTCAAGGAGACGATTTGTTAAAAATTGCACGTACTCCACCACCCATCGAGAACATTTGTTCTATTATACATTAATTCATCTATACTTGTCATTGTAAAACAGTAACAGTTTTTAGTGCTTCTTTTAAATTTTCATAAATAGCATTACCAACAATAATGACATCTGCAAATTGGCCCATTTCTTTTGCTTGTTCAGCAGTTTTAATACCGCCCCCGTAAAAGAGCTTTGTTTCTGATAGCTGATCTTTTACTCGACTAACAAGCTGTGGATCCCCATACGTGCCGCTATATTCCATATAAAAAATCGGCATATGGAACATTTTTTCTGCCATCATCGCATAGGCTGCCACATCATCAGCATCCAAATTCGTATTCGCATTTGTCTGCTCTGCTGCCTTACATTGCTCGTTTAATATACAATAACCTTCCACAAGGATTTCATCCCAGTCCATGATTTCCCCATATTCTTTAACAGCTTCATGATGCAGGCCAGACAGCCAGCGGATATCACGGCTGTTTAATATGGAAGGAATAAAATATAAGTCAAATCCTGGCGTAATGGATTCAATATTGCTTACTTCCAGTACACAAGGAACTGTGTATCTTCTAATTCTCGCCATCAGATCAAGCACTTTCTCCAAAGTGACCCCATCAGTTCCACCAACAATAATGGCATCTGTCCCCGATTCACAAACAAGTTCAAGCTCTTCATCTGAAATCACCTTGTTCGGATCAAGCTTAAAAGCATGGCGCCAATCTTTTACATCGTACATACTTGAAATCCTCCATTTTTTCTTGTCCATTTTCCATTATAACATTTAGCATGACTACACCGAAGAAAAACCGCAGAATAAAATTCCGCGGCTTAACAAAATAATCTATTGTTTCTTCGTATATACTATTTTTCTTTCTGAATTCTTTCGAGCACCATTTCATAAGTGTCATTTCCATAGTTAAGGCAACGCTTTACTCGGGAAATCGTTGCTGTACTTGCTCCAGTTTCAGTCTCAATTTTATGATAGGTCTTACCTTCTCGTAGCATTCTGGCCACTTCCAAACGCTGTGATAACGATTGAATTTCATTAATTGTGCATAAATCGTCAAAGAAGCGATAGCATTCTTCTACATCTTTTAACGATAAGATTGCTTCAAAAAGCTGATCAAGTCCTTTTCCTCTTAACTTTTCGATTTGCATGTTTCTACTGTCTCCTTTATTTTCATAGAACGAATGTTTATTCGCTGTATGAAACATTTTCCATTTTTGGGACGATGTTAATCCAAGTTTTCCCTGGAACAAGTTTTGCAAGTTGGCCATCCTCGAATGGAAGAACACGGCCGTCCTGATTTTTCCATTCTATATTTTTCATTATTCCTTTTTGGAATAAATAAGCTTTTCCACCTGACGTCAAATCTATCGACCGTCTTCCCGCTGAATCAATGACACTGTGAGTCGTTTCGATGACAATCACATTATCCAATTGCACCGGTTGTTCGGTTTCGTACTCTACTGTTTGTTCGCCATCAGAATAACGGAAGTATTTCCCGGATTTTTGATCGAATTCATATTTTGCCGAAGGCCGAGAATTAGGGTTATAAGTGATAGTTACACTTTCGGCTTTTTCACCATTTATTTTATCCACTTCATCTTCATTCAGAAACTCCAATTTTGCAGGAGGTTTTGCCATATCATACTCTTGGGCTTCCGCACCTTTTTCAATATTATCATAAGTAATATAAGAATTATGTGGTGCTTTTCGGAAAGTGGCTCTTTTAAATAAAGTGCCGTCATAATTCATGCCGTTCAAATGATCGATGCTTCCCGATAAAAGAATCTGTTTCGCCTCGGGGCTATAACCGTGTGCAATATAGAGGCTGTTATATCCTTCGGCCAGTTCAATAAAATAATCCCGGGCGCTGCGTATTGGTCCAATATTATCTGGAATTTCACTTTGAAAGATAGCTAAAAATCTAGTTATCGATCCTTCGGCAAGTACTTCATATACAATATCTGCTTTTGAAAGGCCACTTTGCGGTCGGGCCGTAGGATGATTATTAATCATCGCCGCTACCGCTCTTCGGTCTGACTCTTTATCGGTCTCTATGCCAGTAAGCGGAAATTGAAAAGAATCCTTATTTTCCTCATCTTCAGATACCTGATCTGTAGGAGGCGGATTTTTCTTCTTCGCTTCCTCTGGTGGATTTTTGCTGCAAGCGGATAAAAACAATATAAACATGGCCGCAAATAGAAGCGGCATTCTTACCTTTGACACATTCCCATCCCCTAGATTATTAAGTCTAAATGTTGTTCCTCTACTATTTTAACGCATTAACGTTGGAAAAAGTACTGTTTTATTCATTACATCATACATTCCTTTTTGTGTAACCCGGATATATGGTAGGTGAGTAGATGAAAAGAAAAGCAAAGAGTAGATCGGATCCCCAAATGGATATCCCCTTTCCACAAGCAATTCTTTTAACCTTTCCTCTTCTTGAATAAGATCTTCCAATTTTTTATTAGACATTAGTCCTAATAAAGAAAGCTGCATTTCATGGATGATTTCACCACTTTCAGTGAGAACGATTCCACCGCCAATTTCTTTCATCCGCTCGAAGGCTAGCATCATATCTTTTTTATTTTTTCCAATTAAAATAAAATCTCCCGTACTAGAAAACGATGAGGCGAAACCGCTTACACTTTTTGCGAATCCTTTGACAATTGTGTTAATTCTCCATTTCCCGTGACGGTCCAATAGCATAAAAAAGCATTCATCATGATTTTGCGGAAGCTCATCCGTAGCCAAATCAATCGAGATTGAATAAGGCTTCGTAATCACATCATTCACCATCTCAATCCCAAATGGCATGGAAAACTGCAAATCAGACTTATTTAAATCCCATTCTAATTTTAATGGTTCAAGCCCATACTCACTCCAATTAATATCTTCATCAGCAATTTTTTCAACACCATCTTTTTTCACCCATTGTCCTTTTGCAAGTACAGAAATAGGGGTTGGTTCGTTTTCGCTAGAAAGGAAATTGATGTTAGCGACTCTTCCCGTTGCAATCATGCCATGGTGGTGCGAAATATTATAATGACGTGCTATATTATATGAAGCCATATGGTAAGCGTCAATCAGCGGGACACCGCTTTCAATTGCAATGCGGATCATCATGTCGGCAATGCCTTGCTTATAAAAGGCTGGAGTAGAGCCATCTGTTGTAAAAACCATTGATTCATATTGATTAAGACCAAGATCCTTCATTTCATTTAGTAAATTAGGCAAATCAGGCCTGATCGATGAATGGCGTAATGAGACTGTATAGCCGTGCATTAAACGGTTATACACATCATTCCCTGTCATTGATTCATGATCACAATCGACACCAAAAAGCATCATTTTTGCCAGTGTTTTCTCAGATGCGCCTGGAAAATGCCCTTCTACCTTTTTACCAAGTCGCTTCGTTTCTTGTATCCAGTGAAGCAATAGATCATCGCCAGCGAGCAATCTCGGCCAGGCAGTTAATTCTCCGCCTTGCACAACGGCATCATGCTCGAGCCATGATTTTACATCTCCGTTTGAAAAAACCGTTTCTTCGCTTTCCAATTCCGTTTGGGAATCATATCGGCTCCACCAATACATTGTTACGGGAGATTCATTAAATTTCCGTAACAAGGAAAACGCTTTCTTTTTGTTTAAATGTAAGAACATGACTAAGTTATCATTAATAATTGTCGTAGTACCTGTTTGTGCTGCATAGCGGGAAAACGATTGTGGATTGTACAACTGAAACGGATGAACATGTGGCTCGATATAACCAGGGACAAGCGTTAATCCAGTGCAGTCAACCACTTCACAGTTTTTTGTGCTTTCCGGCAGTTCCTCTCCAACATAAATAATCCGATCATTATATATCCAAATATTCGCGATCAACCATTTCTTTAAAACTGAATGTAAAAAACGTGCATTTTTTAATAGAATTGTAGGCGACTTTTTACCGTTCATAACGGCTACTTGCTCGCGTATTTGTTTATTCTTCCATCTATATTTTTGATTTAACATACCCATTCCTCCTGAGGAGCTACTTTCTGCATGTTATTATTCTAACATATTATTTAATTTAACGCAGTAAAGGTTTACAGCAAATTATTAACAAATTGTGAAAACGCTTAAAAACAAAGAAAAACCATATGGGATAGGGGTTCATCTAAACCCATCCCATATGGTTTTTCTTAAAAATTAAAGTGCTTTATGTCCGATATCATTACGATAGAAAAATTCTTTATCGTCGATCTTTTTCATTTCTTTATATACTTTTTCGACGGCTGATTTAATTGTATCGCCTTTGGCTGTTGTCAAGAGAAGTCTACCGCCATTAGACAGATATGCTCCATCTTCTTCTCTGCGGGTAGTACCTGCGTGAAAAATCGAAACATCCGGGTCTATTATTTCAAGGTTCGGCAAAGCGATACCTTTTTTATATTCACCAGGATAGCCTTTTGCAGCAAGGACAACGCCGACGACTGCATCGTCCGACCATGTTATTTCAGGGTTTCTTCCATCCATTAAGTCACTTAATAGCTTTACCAAGTCACTTTCTAATCTAGCAAGGACCACTTGCGTTTCTGGATCTCCGAAGCGGGCATTAAATTCAATCACTTTTGGACCTTGCTCGGTTTGAATTAACCCGGCGTATAAGATTCCCGTAAACGGTCTTCCTTCTTGGATCATTGCTTTTGCCGTTGGAATCAGAATTTCTTCCACTCCACGTTGAACTTCAGCATCCGAAATATGCGGAACGGGTGTATAAGCTCCCATACCACCAGTGTTTGGACCTTGATCACCGTCAAAGGCACGCTTATGATCTTGTGCAATCACCATTGGATACACATTTTCCCCATTCACAAATGCCATGAGCGAAAACTCTTCACCATCTAAAAATTCTTCTATCACGACACTTGCAGATGATTTACCAAATTTAGCATCTAACAGCATATCTTTTATGGCAGCTAGTGCTTCTTCTTTCGTCATTGCAACGACAACGCCTTTTCCGGCAGCTAATCCATCCGCTTTAATGACGATTGGCGCTCCTTTTTCTTCGATATACGCTTTTGCACCATCATAAGAATGGAAGGTTTCGTAGGCAGCCGTAGGAATATGATATTTTTTCATTAAATCCTTCGCGAATGATTTACTGCCTTCAATGATGGCAGCATTTTTCCTCGGACCGAATATTTTTAAGCCTGCCGCTTCAAATTCATCAACAATTCCTGCAGAAAGTGGAACTTCCGGACCAACGATTGTTAAATCTATTCGGTTTTCTCTAGCAAAACTGATTAAATCTGCAAAATTCGTTTCTGCGATTGGCACGATGATTGCATCTGCTGCAATTCCGCCATTACCAGGAGCACAATATACTTCGGTGACGAGTTCGCTTTCCTTCACTTTTTTACAAATCGCGTGCTCTCTGCCGCCTCCGCCAACAACTAATATTTTCATAAAATCCACCGCCCATTTCTCGTAATGAAACGATCCTCCTGAAGTCAGACCTCAGGAGGACAGTCAATCAAATTAATGTCATGCTACACCGCTGAACAGGCGCTTCCGCTTTTTTATTAATGCCTAAAATGCCTTACACCCGTAAAGACCATCGCAATGCCATGTTCGTCCGCCATTTTAATCGAATCCTCATCACGGATTGAACCGCCCGGTTGGATGATTGCTGTAATGCCTGCACGTGCTGCTGCTTCAACTGTGTCGTTCATCGGGAAGAATGCATCAGATGCAAGCACTGCACCTTTAGCACGTTCACCTGCTTGTTCAAGCGCAATTTTTGCTGCCCCAACCCTGTTCATTTGTCCAGCGCCAACGCCAAGTGTCATATTGCTGTCTGCGACAACAATCGCATTAGATTTCACATGTTTAACAACTTTCCATGCCAATTTTAGTGCTGCCAACTCTTCTTCCGTCGGCTCACGTTTTGTTGGAATGGTAATGTCTGCATTCTCATACGTGTAAGAATCCTGATCTTGGATGAGCAATCCGCCTTCAACCGACGTGAGCATTTTTTCACGCTTGTTTCCTTGATTAAACGGAATCGTCAATAAACGAATATTTTTCTTTGCAGTCAAAATCCCCAATGCTTCTTCTGTAAAAGCTGGAGCGATGACGATTTCAAGGAAGATTTCATTCAATTGACGAGCTGTTTCACCGTCCACTTCCCTATTGAAAGCAACAATTCCGCCAAAAATAGATGTTGGATCTGCCTCATACGCTTTTCTAAAAGCATCTGAAGCACTCTCACCTATTCCTGCACCACAAGGATTCATATGCTTTACAGCTACAGCTGCCGGCTCATCAAAATCCTTTACCAGCTGCAAAGCAGCATCTGCATCATGAATATTATTGTAGGAAAGTTCTTTGCCATGAAGCTGAGTTGCATGGGCAATCGAAAACTCTGAACCTAACGGACGTTTATAAAAAGCTGCTTGTTGATGTGGATTTTCTCCATATCGTAAGCTTTGTTTTAGCTCATATGTAAATGTTAGTCGTTCGGGCTGCTCTTCACCAGCAAGCTCGGTCATATATTCTGCAATTTGAGCATCATATGCCGCAGTATGACGAAAAACCTTTGCAGCAAGCTTGCGCTTCGTTTCTTTACGCACTTCGCCGCTTTCACGCAATTCAGCAAGCACATTTTCGTAATCAGCTGCATCTACCACTACAGTAAGATGGTCGTGATTCTTTGCGGATGCCCTTAGCATTGCAGGGCCGCCAATATCAATGTTTTCTATTGCGTTTTCAGGTGTCACATCAGGCTTTGAAATTGTTTGCTGGAATGGATATAAATTCACGCATACAAGATCAATTGGTTGAATTCCTTGTTCTTCAAGCTGTTTCAAGTGGCTGGATTCATTACGTTTCGCTAATAGTCCGCCGTGAATGAATGGGTGAAGTGTTTTGACACGCCCTTCCAATATTTCAGGGAAGCCCGTTATTTCTTCCACGCCTTTTACCGGAACCCCGCTATCTTCTAATGCTTTTTTCGTGCCGCCCGTCGACAAAACTTCAAAGCCAAGCTTAACAAGCTCTTTCGTAAATTCAACAACACCCGTTTTATCGGATACGCTGATTAGCGCTCTTTTCATCTTGAAGGTTCCCCCTTTTGATTTCACTATTTTCCCAGCAATTTTTGCAATGTTTCGGGATAAAAAACATGCTCAATTTCATGAATTTTTCGTTCTACATCTTCGAGCAAATCTTCCTCTGTCAATTCGATCGCTCTTTGCGCAATAATGGGGCCCGTATCCATTCCTTCATCCACATAATGAATCGTGATCCCAGTTATTTTTACACCTGCTCGAAAAGCTTGCCCAATTGCATCCTTACCTGGAAAAGCTGGCAGCAAGGATGGGTGGATATTAATAATTCGGTTTGCAAATGCTTCTAGCAATGTTGAGCCAATTAATCTCATATAGCCGGCAAGGATAATATAATCGACGTGATGCTGTTGAAGTTGTTCAATGATCTGCTGCTCAAAATCTGCTTTAGATGCATACTGTTTAGGATTAAAAACGAACGTGCGAATACTTGCCAATTCCGCCTTTTCTATTACAGCTGCTCCGGGTTTATCACACACGAGCAGCGCAATCTCAGTATTTAGTGTTCCAACTTTTACCGCATCAATAATTGCTTGAAAATTGCTTCCAGTTCCTGAAGCAAAGATCGCTATTTTTTTCACTTCACAGTCCTCGCATTCACAAATTGGACGCCTTCCCCTTTAACGACAGATCCGATTTTATATGCTTTTTCTCCTTGCTCAATAAAAAACCGGATGGCATCTTCAGCATCGCTCGCATTAACTGCTACGACAAAACCGATGCCCATGTTGAAAATATTGTACATCTCATCACGATTTAGCTCTCCGTATTTCTCAAGAGCCTGGAAAATAGGCAATATAGGCCATGAGCCAGCTTCAACTTCGGCACCAAAACCGTCAGGAAGCATTCTTGGAATATTTTCGATAAAACCACCGCCAGTAATATGGGACATTCCCTTAATCTCAAACTCTTGCAATGCCGCCATGATCTGTTTTACATAAATTCTTGTCGGCTTCAGCAATTCTTCGCCAAGCTTACCAGTAAGCTCAGGCAGTTGCGCATCAAGTTTAAAGCCTTGATCCTTTAAGAATATTTTTCGGACGAGCGAATAGCCATTACTATGAATCCCGCTTGAAGCAAGGCCAATAAGGACGTCGCCTTCCTGAATTGCATCCCCAGTGATGAGTTGTGATTTTTCACAAGCGCCAACAGAAAAACCAGCCAAATCATATTCGTCTTCCTCATATAGACCAGGCATTTCTGCTGTCTCTCCGCCAATCAGTGCACACCCTGCCTGCTCGCATCCGTCTGCAATCCCGCTCACAATCTGTTCGATTTTATCAGGAACTGCTTTACCGAGCGCGACATAATCCAGAAAATAAATCGGCTCCGCGCCTTGGACAACGATATCATTGACACACATAGCTACACAGTCGACCCCAATGGTATCATGCTTGTCCATCATGAATGCGAGCTTCAATTTCGTGCCGACACCGTCCGTACCAGAAACAAGCACAGGCTCCCTTAAATTCAGCTCTGACAAATCAAATGCGCCGCCGAAACCACCCAATTGTCCCATTACACCAGTACGCATCGTTCTTTTCGTATGCTTTTTTATCTTCTCAACAGCTTCATACCCAGCTTCAATATCGACTCCAGCCTTCCGGTAAGCATTCGCCATCCTCACTGCCCCTTCCAAGTGCCTGTCACCACCCGAATTATGTCGAATAATCTCTGGGGTGACACATTATATTAGTTGGTTATCTCATTAGTTCCTTCTCATACGGCAATAGTGTATCTGGATAAATTTCTGTTGGATATTCTCCAGTAAAGCATGCCATACACTGTCCGCAATCTTTTCCGTATCCTTTTCGGCCAATGGCTTCGAGCGTTCCTTCGACACTTAAAAATGTAAGGGAATCTGCTCCAATAATTTCACGAATTTCTTCCACACTATGTTCTGAGGCAATTAATTCTTCATGTGTTGACGTATCAATTCCGTAAAAGCATGGATTTTTCATAGGGGGTGAACTGATGCACACATGCACTTCTGTCGCTCCCGCTTCCTTCAACATCGATACGATTCGCTTGCATGTCGTCCCGCGAACAATGGAATCATCAACCATGACGACCCGCTTGCCTTCAACAACTTTTCTGACAGGAGATAGCTTCATCTTTACGCCGCGCTCGCGCAATTCCTGTGATGGCTTAATGAATGTCCGGCCGACATATCGATTTTTAATAATGCCGAGTTCATATGGAATACCTGCCATTTCCGCGAAGCCAATCGCTGCGGAAATACTTGAATCAGGTACCCCTGTTACGACATCCGCTTCAATTTGTGCTTCTTTCGCCAGCATTTTCCCCAGATTTTTTCTCGCTGTATGAATGTTAATCCCTTGAATATCACTGTCAGGACGGGAAAAATAGACATATTCCATCGTACACATTGCACTTGATGCTGAAAGGGAAAATCGCTCTGCATGTAAACCTTCGTCATTGATCACAATCAATTCTCCCGGCTCCACATCGCGAACAAATTCCGCTCCAATCAAATCATAGGCACATGTCTCGGATGATACACAATAGGCGTCACCGATTTTACCAATCGAAAGCGGGCGCATGCCGTTCGGATCCAAGGCGATAATTAATTCCGTTTCAGACATTAAAATAAAAGCATAGGCACCTTTTACCATCGAAAGGGCATTTTTAACTTTATCCTTTAATGCAAGATATCCACTGCGTTTAATCAAATGGGCAAGTACTTCCGTATCTGACGTTGTTTGAAAAATACTGCCTTGCATCTCAAGCTGATGTCTTAAATCATTGGCATTAATTAAATTGCCATTATGAGCTAGCGTTAGCCCTCCACTTTGTGAATGGAGCAGGAAAGGCTGCACATTTTCCAGCCCGCCTTTCCCAGCTCCCCCATATCTTACATGGCCAATCGCACTTGTCCCTTCCAAGCTTTCAATTTTCTTTTTATCAAAAACGTCATTGACAAGCCCTTCGCCTCTGATCCCATTAAGGCGCTTTCCATCGGTAACAACAATCCCCGCGCCTTCCTGCCCGCGGTGCTGCAAGCTATGCAGACCGTAATACGTAATTTGAGCCGCATCTGCATGTCCCCAAATTCCAAAAACGCCGCATTCCTCGTTTAGCCCTTTGATGTCAGCAAACATGGAATGGCTCCTTTCCAGGCTTCTTCCAATACCTTAATGTTAGATTTGATTAACTGTTTTTCGGCACCGTTGATGATCAACTGCTTGCTTTCAGTAACTTCGCCGATTAATGAAGCATCTTCAACAAGCTGTTCGAATGCCTCTTGATGTTCTTTTTTCACAGAGAGGATAAAACGTGATTGTGTTTCGGAAAATAATGATGATGTTTCGTTACCATTAAGCGTTACTTCTGCACCTAGTCCATTCGTTCCAAATAAGGATTCTGCAAGGGCAATAGCTGTCCCACCTTCAGATACATCATGTGCAGACGCGACAAATCCGCCGCGAATCGCTTGAAGGATTTGTTTTTGTCTTTTTACTTCCACTTCTAAATCAATCGCAGGTGCTTTTCCGAAAATTTTGCCATGAACTAATTTTTGCAATTCGCTTCCGCCAAACTCATCCCGCGCTTCACCGACTAAATAAATTAGATCGCCTGCTGATTTAAATTCTTGTGTTGTTACATAAGAGAGGTCTTCGATTAAGCCCACCATACCAATGATTGGTGTTGGGTAAATTGCTTTACCGCCTTTTTCATTGAAAAGCGACACGTTACCGCCAATAACAGGGCTTTCAAGAGCAAGACAGGCTTCACTAATACCAGCTGCTGATTTTTCTAATTGCCAAAATATTTCTGGTTTTTCCGGGCTCCCAAAGTTAAGGCCATCTGTAATGGCAAGCGGCTCAGCACCAGAGCAGACAACGTTACGTGCTGCTTCCGCAACTGCAATCTTACCGCCAACTTCCGGATCTAAGTATATATATCTTGAATTACAGTCAGTCGTAATCGCAATTGCTTTTTCTGTACCGCGAATTCTTACAACTGCCGCATCTGAGCCTGGGCTTACAACTGTGTTCGAACCAACATGATGGTCGAATTGACTATAAACCCATTCTTTACTGGCGATTGTTGGTTGCTGTAAAAGTTTAATCAATGTTTCGTTATAATCGGAGATTTCAGGAATATCCTGATCCATTGCTTGGAACTCTCGATAATAAGCCGGCTCGGCAGAAGGCTTATGATAAACAGGTGCATCTTCAGCAAGTGCATCTGCAGGAACTTCTGCCACTACATTGCCTTTATGTGTCAATCGAAGCATTTTATCGTCAGTTACGTGACCAACGGATACTGCCTCTAGGTCGTAACTCGCAAATAAATCGATGATTTCTTGCTCGCGTCCTTTTGTAACGACAATCAGCATCCGCTCTTGTGATTCTGACAGCATCATTTCGTAAGCCGTCATATTTGCTTCACGTTGCGGAATTAAATCAAGATTCATTTCAATTCCGTATCCAGCTTTACTCGCCATTTCCGCTGATGAACTCGTAAGACCTGCTGCACCCATATCTTGAATACCGATTAATGCATCTGATTTTACAAGTTCCAAACACGCATCCATCAGTAATTTTTCAGTAAAAGGATCTCCTGCTTGTACCGCCGCGCGGTCTTCATCTTCTTCTTCTGCTAATTCTACGGATGAAAAGGTTGCTCCGTGAATCCCGTCGCGGCCAGTCGCAGCACCGACATACATGACAGTATTGCCGACTCCTTTTGCCTGACCTTTTTGCATATCTTCATGATTAATCAAACCGACTACCATTGCATTGACAAGTGGATTATGTTCATAAGCCGGATCAAATTGAATTTCACCGCCGACTGTTGGAACACCGAGTGCATTACCATAATCAGCAATGCCAGCTACTGCCTGCTCAAGCAAATAGCGAACTCTTGGAGAATCAAGTTCACCAAACCGAAGTGAGTTCAACGCAGCGATTGGCTTTGCCCCCATCGAGAACACGTCTCGCACAATACCGCCTACGCCAGTTGCCGCACCTTCGTACGGTTCGATTGCAGATGGGGAGTTATGGCTTTCGATTTTAAAGACAACGGCTTGGTTATCACCAATATCAACGATCCCCGCACCTTCACCTGGACCTTGAAGAACTTGTTTGCCTTTTGTCGGGAACTTTTTTAATACTGGCTTGGAATTCTTATAGCTGCAATGCTCAGACCACATCACTGAAAATAAGCCTGTCTCAGTATAATTGGGAGTTCTTCCGAGCATTTTTTCCGCAAGTGCGAACTCTTCGTCTGTCAAACCCATTTCACGGTAAATTTTTTCATCTTTGATTTGAGTAGGATTTGGCTCAAGCATTTGTTGCATGTGATTCCCTCCAGTTTCTAACAATCGATTGAAAAAGCCTGATTCCGTCTTTACTACCGAAAAGCTCATCTACAGCCCGTTCTGGATGTGGCATCATGCCAAGAACATTACCTTGTTTATTGGTGATCCCCGCAATATTCTTTATACTTCCATTCGGATTATCCGATGTATAAGTGAAAATAATTTGTTTATTTGTTTGTAATTCAGTCAAAGTTGCTGCATCGCAGTAGTAATTTCCTTTTGCATGTGCAATCGGGATGGTAATCTGTTCATCTTTTTCATAGCTAGAGGTGAACGCTGTATCGTTATTCACCACTTTAAGCTGAACAGGTTTACAAATGAATTTAAGATTCTGATTTTGAAGCATCACACCTGGAAGAAGTCCCGCTTCGAGTAGAATTTGGAATCCGTTGCCGATGCCAAGGATGGGTTTTCCTGCTTCAGCTGCTTTTTTCACTTCTTTCATGACAGGCTGCAACCGGGCAATCGCACCAGGACGAACCGAGTCGCCATATGAAGTACCGCCTGGAAGCACAATCGCATCATACGCATCCAATTGGTAGCTATCATGTCTGACAAAATCGACTTCTTCACCAAGCACATCTTTGATTGCGTCAAAAGTGTCAACTTCACAACTAGTTCCGGGAAAAACGACAACAGCGAATCTCACTGTGCACCGACCTCCTCGATTTCAAAGCGATAATCTTCAATCACTGTGTTAACGAGCAAGTTGCGGCACATTTCATGAACCGTTTCTTCAATGTTTTTCTCTGTCTTCTCCACTGTTAACTCGATAAACTTACCAATGCGCACATCTTTAACCTCAGGAAATTCTATTTTTTGCAGTGCTTTCGTTGCTGCAGAACCTTGTGGATCAACAACACTCTCTTTTAACGTTACAAAAACCTTCACTTTATACATGATCATTTCTCCTCCGAATGTCGTTTTTTTGCCTGTCTCTTTAGCTATTCCACACTTCACTGGCATCAAGTTCCTGCAAGGTCGTATCGATGTCTTCCGTTAAAATTGTCACATGCCCCATTTTACGGTTATGTTTTGCTTCTTTTTTTCCGTAAAAATGAATGGACCAGTCAGGGCGCTGCGGCATTTCACTCATTACAGCTTCAACATGCTGTCCTAATATATTTACCATTACTGCTGGTTTCAGGAGTTTTGCTTCTTGTAATGGCCACCCGCTAATAGCCCTAATATGCTGACCAAACTGTGAAATATTGCATGCTTCAATCGTGTAGTGGCCTGAATTATGTGGCCTTGGAGCCAATTCATTTACGAACAGATTCCCGTCTTCTGTCAAAAATAATTCAACTGCAAGCGTTCCGACCAGATTTAGATGATCCGCAATTTTCTTTGCCAATTCAAGGACTCTGTCTTCCACGTCACCTGAAACTCTGGCTGGTACAATCGTTTCATGCAAAATATTATTTTCGTGAATGTTTTCACCGATTGGAAAACAGTTTAATTCTCCCTCTACACTTCTCGCCATGACCACGGATATTTCTTTTTCAAACGGAATCCAAGCTTCCAGAACGCAAGGTCCATTTCTTAATAGTGAGCCAGCTTCATCACAATCTTCTTGTTTATTGATGACATATTGCCCTTTGCCGTCATATCCGCCGCGTGAAGTTTTTAATACACAAGGAAACCCAATCTTTTGCACCGCTAGCTCCAGATCATTCTCCGTTTGAATGATAGAATATGGCGCTACTTCCACTCCGGCATCCGTCAAAGCTTGTTTTTCCAAAATTCTGTCCTGGGTGATTTTAATCAATTCTGCACCTTGCGGAATATATGATTTTTCAGTTAATTTACGCAGTGCTTCATAATCAATATTTTCAAACTCATATGTGATGACATCACTTTTTTCTGCTAATATTGCCAGTGCTTCATGATCATCATAGGCCGCAACAATTTGTTCATCTGCTGCTTGTCCTGCCGGCGAGTCCTGTGATGGCTCCAATACGATTACTCTGAATCCGGCTTCCTTCGCTGAAAAGGTCATCATTCGACCGAGCTGACCACCACCGATAATCCCAATCGTTTGTCCTGGTTTAATAAATGTTTTAGACAAGCTGATCACTGCTTTCCAACACTTTTTCTTTCATATCGTTTCTTCTATTTTCAAGACGCTCGGCAATTTCTTCGTTTGTAGTTCCAAGTATTTGTGCAGCAAGTAAACCAGCATTCACAGCCCCTGCTTTTCCAATTGCTACAGTTGCAACAGGAACTCCACCGGGCATTTGCACGATGGATAGTAAGGAATCCATACCTTTTAATGCTTTAGATTCAACAGGAACACCGATAACAGGCAACACTGTCTTTGCTGCCACCATCCCTGGTAAATGCGCTGCCCCACCTGCCCCGGCAATAATCACCTTTAACCCTCGTTCTTTTGCCGTTTCCGCATATTCAAACATTAAATCCGGCGTACGATGTGCCGATACAACCTTCTTTTCATAAGGTACCTGTAATTCATCAAGTACTTCGCAGGCATTCTTCATCGTTTCCCAATCAGAAGTACTGCCCATGATGATTCCGACTTCGGTCTTCATATCATCCCTCCGCCCTTTATATGTAAAATAAAAAAAGGATAGACTGCTTTTCTATAAAAGAAAGCAGGCTATCCGGGGTTAGAAATCACACTTGAAAAAAGCACCTTCAAATGCTTCCCAAATTCCACTTTCCTCATAGTCCAATTATTTACGGTAATCGGGTAGATACTTATGGGCCTTATTCCCATGATATACGAGGCCTTTGTTGACACCTACATCTTAACAAATATCAAGATGGGATGTCAATCAAAAATCGAACATTGGAAAACTAACTGAATATAACGTTCGTGTTTAGGGGGTTTTTACCCCTTGAAAAATAATTTTTTGTGCAATTGGGATGTATTTAGTTTCACCTTTATTTTGTTCTTCTTTGAAAAGGGGTTTTTCAATTCTCCTTACAGGCTTGAATCCTTCTAGTTCCATCCTTTTCAAACAATCATCAATTGTTTCATTTTCCATTACTTCAAATTCTTTTTTCATCATATTCACCTATTCAATCTTCCCTTTTTGACTGCTTTTACCCAAAAGCCACCATGAATTGCTTTTGGTTCATAAGCGATAATAAATGCTTTCGGATCAATTTCTTTAATTGTTTGATATAGTTTAAGTTCATATTTCCTTGGTGTCAAAACTTCGAGAGCCATTCTGTCTCCCTCCAACCCTTGTGCAGCCCACGTAGTAACGCCGTACCCCTCAGTACGCAGCTGTTTCGGAAGATCCCTATCATACTCTTTTGTAATGACATTCACCATAATATAACCAAGTGCCATTTTTTCTTCAATTTTCGTACCAACAATTACACCAATACCATACCCTATGGCATAGGCAATTAAATTTTGTATTTGATTCAAATTATCAAGTACTAACCCAAGACCCACAACATAAATCACTACCTCAACCATACTCACAAAAGCAGCAATATATCTGTATCCCTTAAGAGTTAGTATCATCCTTATCGTAAAAAAAGTAACATAAACAATATTAATAATTAAGATTATGAGAACCATCACTAAGCTGTTATCAAGCATGAACATTCCTCCGTCTAATATTTGTTCCATTATAACACTATAGTTTTACATTTACCCTTTAGTCATAACGACAATCGGGAAAGGGGTAAGTTTTTTAAAATTGGCTAGTATTTGTAATTTTTGGTGCTTTAATTGGTGATTTAGGTTTTTTTGAGGATAATGGAGTATATGAGGAGGGGAAATTACTCGGAATGGAGAAGGATATCCTCATGAAACTTTTATAAAGACAAGATACTGTTCACTTTGGATAAGTCTGTCTGCATACGAGGGTTATGAAGACAGATTGCTACTCTTTTTGGGCAAGTCTGTCTGCATAGAGCTAGTATGAGAACAAGCCTTAAAATAAACACAAAAAAAACGCGTTATGGATTAAACCATAACGCGTTTTTAGTTGCTTGGCAACGTCCTGCTCTTGCAGGGGGAGATCCCCCAACTACCATCGGCGCTGAAGAGCTTAACTTCCGTGTTCGAGATGGGAACGGGTGTGACCTCTTCGCTTTCGTCACCAAACTTTTTGAGGTATTCATTCCCTCAAAACCAGATAAATGAGAAGGTAAACCTTAAAACGTTTGTTACATATTTGATTAAGTCCTCGATCGATTAGTATCCGTCAGCTCCATGTATCGCTACACTTCCACACCGGACCTATCAACCTGATCATCTTTCAGGGATCTTACTAGCTTGCGCTATGGGAA
>NZ_JAGYPH010000005.1 GCF_018343525.1 Lederbergia citrea
GCTAACCTTTGGGAGCAAGCTCCCAAAGGTCCGCTCGACTTGCATGTATTAGGCACGCCGCCAGCGTTCGTCCTGAGCCAGGATCAAACTCTCATAAAAGTAGTTTGTTAGCTCATTTGCTGGTCTTACTAAATTAATTGTTGACGTTTCGTTTCGTTTCGTTCAGTTTTCAAAGATCAAATTTCCCAATCGCTCATTGGCGACTTAACTAATATACCATGCGAGCAAATCACCGTCAACCCTTTTTTTTAAAATGTTTTTATAGAACGTTGTTCCGGATTAACAGTAAACATATTCTATCATTAGAAACTATTAAAGTCAACTTGATTGTTCAAAGTATTTTTTTAACAAAAAGGTCGTAAAAAAAGACCTATCAGCTTTTGCCAACAGGTCAAATGTTAACTCTTCTATTACTTACTATAATTACTCCCACTCAATGGTTGCTGGCGGTTTGCTCGTAATATCGTAAACCACACGGTTAACGTGCTCCACTTCATTAACAATTCGTGTCGAGATTATTTCAAGCACATCCCAAGGGATTCTCGCCCAATCAGAAGTCATTCCGTCAATGGATGTTACGGCGCGGATTCCGATCGTATGGTCATATGTCCGGGCATCGCCCATGACACCAACACTGCGGATATCAGGCAATACCGTGAAATACTGCCAAATTTCTCTATCTAATCCTGCTTTTTTAATTTCTTCTCGTAAAATAAAATCGGACTCGCGAACGATTTCGAGCTTATCATCCGTTACTTCGCCAAGAATTCGAATACCAAGTCCAGGTCCTGGAAAAGGTTGACGCCAAACGATTTCGTCAGGAATACCGAGTTCAGTACCTAATGCACGAACCTCATCCTTAAACAGCGTGTTAAGCGGCTCAATTAATTTAAACTGCATATCTTCCGGCAAACCGCCGACATTATGATGCGATTTAATCGTTTGTGCAGTTGCTGTACCACTTTCAATAATATCCGTATACAGTGTCCCTTGGGCTAGGAAATCAATGCCTTCCAGCTTCGTTGCTTCATCATCAAAAACATAAATAAATTCGTTTCCAATGATTTTACGTTTTTGCTCGGGATCTGTTACACCTCGCAATTTTCCAAGGAACCGCTCTTTTGCATCCACTTTTATAACATTCATATGGAAATCTTCCGTGAATGTTTTCATTACACTTTCAGCTTCACCTTTTCGAAGCAGACCATGATCAACAAAGATACATGTTAGCTGGTCGCCGATCGCTTTATGGATTAAAACGGCAACAACAGACGAATCAACACCACCGCTTAAAGCACAAAGTACTTTTTTGTTGCCGACTTCCTGGCGGATTTTCTCCATCTCTACTTCAATGAAATTCCCCATTGACCAGTCGCCTTTACATCCACAAATCCCGAAGACAAAGTTTTTCAATATTTCATTCCCATGCACGGAGTGTTGAACTTCCGGGTGGAATTGAACTGCGTACATCCGCTTTGCTTCATTACTAATGGCGGCAATAGGACAAGCTGGGCTTGTACCATCAATGATAAAGTCTTCCGGTGCATTTTGAACCAAGTCGCCGTGACTCATCCAAACAACCTGCTCATTTGGCAAGCCTTTAAAAAGCTGAGAACCTTCTTTAACTTGCATAAGCGCCTTTCCATATTCACGGCCCTTTGCTCTTTCAACTTTTCCACCAAAATGGGTAGTCATAAGCTGCATTCCGTAGCAAATCCCAAATATAGGAATACCTAAATCAAATAGCTGTTCATCGCAGCGAAAAGCATCTTCCGCGTAAACACTGTTCGGCCCGCCTGATAAAATAATTCCTTTTGGGTTCATTTTTTTTATTTCATCTACGGTAACTGTGTGCGGATGTAGTTCACTATAAACTCCAAACTCACGGATTCTTCTTGTGATCAGTTGATTATATTGACTTCCGAAATCCAGTACAACAATCATCTCTTGATTATGTAACTCTGTTTTTCCTGGCATTAAGGCCCCTCCAATACTATTTAGAAAATTAAAAAACTGGAACTCTCCTTCTCATCTAAGAAGGCAGAATTCCAGTTTTATTGATGACAAAAAACGCGTAGCCCAGATAAACCCATGCATCTTTCCTGAGCATTCGCTTGTCTTCCGGAAAAACCTGCCTTCATAGTCAGGCCATTTACGGCGGCCTAGTAGAGACTCCCGGACCATATTAACGGGATTATATGAAGGGCTGCCAACAATAGAAAAGCTGAAGTGCCCGTTTGGCAACGTAGGCTGGCACTGCAGCTAGACGTATAATCATTCTGTCAGCAACGTTTCATGTATATTTGCTTCATTTTATACCTGTTTCAATTCACGGTCAACCTGTTGCCTTTTTGATTAAATTTTCCCATAATTTGCTCGCGTATTCCCATTCTGAATCCGGATAATCTCCACGATAAATGGCCCGTTCGTAAAGTTCTGTCAAGTCACTCATATCATTAGAGTCAAAGTGGCGATCAACATAGGCCGCATATTCACGTAAGGTCTGCCCAATCTCCCGCTTAACACCAAATCGATCCAATTGCTTCAGTAAGTCTTCATAAGCTTGGACAAATGTTTCTCCTCCAGACTTTCGTTTATAAGACCATAAAAGTAAATGTGGAATCCATTTTCCTCTATTCCAAAAGAGCGAAAAACCTAAAGCCACAATCGCTAGTAAACCGAATAACAATGCCATTTTATTGTTTACTGTAAATGATTTTATTTTGGGCCATTTAGTATTTGAAGTTTTAATTTCCTTCTTTTTACTAATTTCCGGTTTTGGTTTCTCTGCTTCAGATATAACTGGCTTCGCTGGCTTAACAGTTGGTGTAACTGTTCCAGTGTTTTCTATAGCCTCATCCCGAAGAAAGGTAGTGTAATTATCAAAACTTCTTGTCGGTTCGAACGGAACCCACCCTTGTGTCGGAAAAAATACTTCTACCCAGGAGTGAGCATCGTTATTCGTGACTTGATAAATCCTATTGTCAGTTCCTTCTAGGCCGTTATAATTACCGGCAGTATACCCTTTCGCCCATCTAGCTGGAATATTTACCGCTCGAAGCAGCGTAACCATTGATGTGGAGAAGTTATCACAATATCCTCGATATGTTTCGAATAAAAACTGATCCACATAATCTTCGTCTTCCTCTGGAATAGCGACATTCGTCTGATCATACACAAAGGCTCCCGATCGAAAATACCGTTCAATCGCCTTCGTCTGATCAAACCAGTTATCTTGACCCTCTATTAATTGTTCTGCTAATTCCCGTACCCTGATTGGCAACGATTCTGGAAGCTGTGTGTACTGCTCCAATATACCTTCGAAGTGTGGTTCATCAGGCAGCTTCTTTGTTCCTCGTAATTCCTTCATACTAAAGGCAGCTCTTCTATACTGCATTTCATATTCTTTCAGACTGACTTCTTTATCCTTACTTGTAAAAGTGGAAATTTTATTTAAATCGGGATCGAATTGAAAATATCCATCTTCATTGCCATGAACAGAAAGAAATCCATAAGGCACGACAATATGGGGATAAGGAATTTTTACATCAATAATAGCTTTTCTGATTGGCTCATCTGTAATAGATGCATAGTCGAGAATAAATTCCTTTCCATTACGAATCTTTCTCTGAGGAATGGGATTCTTTGATGCCTTCCAGCCTTTCCCGGTATAAATATCTTTCGTCTCTACTCTCCAATATTGTTGGGATGGTGTCCTAACTTCAAAAACAACACGGTCATCACCTTTAAATGGCCCCCCTAATCGGGAATCATCGATGCCATAGCCAATTGTAGAAATACTATTTTTTCGGGGCATGACATTTTCGGCTTTCGATTGGATGAAAGGGACTGGATCAGGCCATATCGGTCCCGCTTTTGGTGAAGCGAAACCGATAGTGATGCTGGCCACAACCATGATTGCCAGTGGAATCATCCATTTTGTCAACAGTACTTGGCGATTTTCGATTTGTTCTTTTTCCAATAACCGCTGAAAAAATAATATGCCAAGCAGGATAAACCCAATCGCTGTAATTCTAACAATCGCCCATTCACCATCGTATTTTGTAAAAGTATCAAGCACTCCTACGTAAATAATAGTCATAAAATAAAATACGAAAATTCTTTTTCTAATCATAAGCCAATATTGAAGAAGATACGTCATAATCCAAAGCAAGATAAAGAAAAGGACAGAACGAAATATATCTGATAAATCATAAATATTCCCAGATAGCAGCATCTTCAAATTGGCTACCATATCTTTAAAAAAGACGACGAGCCAACTTAAAAAGCTGCTATTTTTTTCATTAAAAATAGCATGAAGAAAATATAAAATAAATCCTGCTTTTAAAGAATAGCTTATCCACCAGAAAAGCGGAAGATAATTTACCAAAAGTGAGAATGCAATGAAAATAACGAAATAATGGATTTCACCCGTATCAGTTATTTGGTTAAGTGGTCGCAGCCATTCCCAAAGCAATAAAAAGCCAAAGAAATAAAGCGTGAATGAAAAAGCGATTCGTTTATTGGTCACGCCCGCATCACCTCTGAAAATGCAGTTCGGAACTCCCCGTCATATAACGTTTTTATGATCAAGCCGCTTTTTAATGCTGATGCCTTAAGCTTCATTTCTTGTGCGTGAGAAATACTACGTCTTTTTTTGATTAAGTAAATAATGAGTGTACCTTTTCGCCGCATATACATGCCAGCACGATCAATCAATTGTTTATCTAATGTTGAAGTAATTAAAATTAAAGCTGCCGGATGATTATATAGTGCGGCTTCTCCTTCAATCAAATTTGCTAAATGAACGGTGCTATCTGCATTCACTTTGGCAAGATGGTGAAAAATTTGCTGTTGTTGCTGTTCTCCGCCTTTGATTGGAATGATGGTTCTTTCTTTTCCTGCCGATAACAAACCAACCTGCCCCCCATTCCTCAAAATCGCCCTAATAGCTGATGCCGTAAACTTAACCATTTCCTCGAAGTTTTCGGTATGTGTCCGGTCCAAAACGATGAAGAGATCATTAGACTGCCTAATTTCAAATTCTTTTGACATCATTTCATTGGTTCGAGCTGTCGCTTTCCAATCAATCCAAGCAAATCGATCACCTGGCTGATATTGTCTAACACCAGCGACAAGCGATGTATCTTTTTGAAATTGCATAGCTGAGGTCGTTCCTCCTTGCTCGAATCTGTTTTCAAGGGGCCGATATATCATCTCTTCGAATTTCGGATAAACAAGGATTGATTCTCGACAGTCAAACCACCATTCCTTCTTTGCTATTCCAAGCACATCACCAGATGTAAGTCGGATCGCTTCAAAAATGTGCTCTCCTCTGGAGGCTTTGTCAATTCGATAAGATAGCTGTAACTCTCTTTTAAAACCAGGAAATAATACTTGTTTACTTCTAACACTATCAAGCCCCACTGGTGTAATATCTTCTACGATTAAAAAAAATAATGGCAATGGCATCCGCCTTCTTATCATAATCGTCACGTTCATATGATCATCTGCACTGTAATCTTTAGGCTCTATTAATCTTTCAACTTTAAATTGGCGACGAGAATAAAGATGTAGAAAAAGGGAATAAAGACCAAACGGGAAAAAGCTAAAAAATAAAAACCAGCTTACAAATCCGCCTTGAAACATGGCATATGAAAAGGTAAGTGCAAACAAAATGATTAGCATAAAAAAACCCAAAACTGGTTTTAAGCGAGTAAATAATCGGGGTTTACGAAATCTTGACTTCATTTTTACTTCACTGCCCTTTTAATAGGGACATGCGTTTTACTAATAATGGTTGCTAATATGCGTTCTAGGGATGCACCTTGATACTTCGCTTCTGATTTCAAAATGATCCGGTGGGTAAATACGTAAGGTGCTAAATATTGAATATCATCTGGTATGACGAAATCCCGCCCAGAAATAAAAGCGAGCGCTTGAGCGGCCTTCATCAATGCAATAGAAGCACGAGGACTTGCACCTAAATAAATACTAGGATCTTTTCTTGTTTGTGTGGCGAGCTCCACAATATATTGCTTGATTGTCTCCTCCACATAAACTTCTTTCACTTGCTGTTGCAGATCCCTTAATTCCGCCAGCGAAATAACTGGCTCAAGCTCATCGATTGGGGATACTTTCTGCGACCTTGTCAATACTTCGATTTCTTCATTTGGAAGTGGATACCCCATTTTCATTTTTAATAAAAATCGATCGAGCTGTGCTTCAGGCAGTGGATATGTTCCCTCATATTCAATTGGGTTTTGCGTAGCCATGACAAAAAATGGTTTTTCAAGTTTTAAAGTGACACCATCAATCGTTACACTTTTCTCTTCCATACTCTCCAGAAGTGCAGACTGTGTTTTCGGAGAGGTACGGTTAATTTCGTCAGCAAGAATAATATTCCCGACAATCGGACCTGGCCTAAATGTAAACTCCATTTCTTTCGGATTATAAATGGATACGCCAAGTACGTCCGATGGCAGTAAATCAGGTGTAAATTGGATTCTTTTAAAAGAGGCGTTGACAGATTTCGCTAAAGCCCTCACCATCATTGTTTTGCCCACGCCCGGAACGTCTTCCAGCAGCACATGTCCTTCAGCCAAAAGCGCAACAAGACTGAGCCTTGCCACATCGGTCTTTCCAATCATGACTTTCTCGATATTTTGAATGATTTTCTTTATTTGTTGTTGCTTCATATCAATTTTCATCTATATGCACCGCCATCAATTATTTTTCCCATCACCCATATATTCTGTCAATATTCGAAAAATCCTCTCGGTTAATTAAGAAAAGCGCAAGCGCCTCGCCATGGAAGAACGGCTAAGAGCGCCGCGTCCTTATGTCTTCGCCGTTCTGACCCGCATCCTGCGGGCCTCCGACAAGCAAATTTTCTGAGGGGCTAGGCGCTGGAGCTAGACATGATAGAAAAAGAAAGACGAGTCGAAAGTGTTATTTGCACTTTCAACTCGTCCCACCGGATCATTTCCAAAAATCATCAAAAATCGTAATTGGCATATGCCGCTTATGTTGAGATTTTCGGTAGAGAGCTTCAATTGTATTTTTTGCCGTATCTGAAACATCCTTACCTTCGAGATAGTCATCCACTTCTTCGTAGGAAACGCCCAGTGCCACTTCGTCCGGGAGCATTGGCCGGTCATCCTCAAGATCTGCTGTTGGAACCTTCATATATAAATGTTCTGGGCAGCCAAGTTCCTTAAGCATCTGACGTCCCTGTCTTTTATTAAGGCGGAAAATCGGCACTAAATCGGATCCACCATCGCCATACTTCGTATAAAATCCTGTTAGCGCTTCTGCCGCTTGATCCGTGCCGAGAACAACACAATTATAATTCGCAGCAATGCTATATTGAGCTTTCATTCTTTCCCGTGCTTTTTCATTTCCTTTTGTAAAATCGGTTATCTCGACACCTGCTGCTTTTAATGCTTCAGCACTCGCGTCTACGGCAGCTTTTATATTTACTTCAAAAGTGACGCTTGGCTGAATAAACGTTAGCGCATCATCCACATCACTTGCATCTTTTTGATTACCATACGGAAGCCTGACCGCAATAAATTGATATTTCTCAATATCTCTACCTTCATTTAGCTCATCAACGGCCATTTGGGCAAGCTTACCAACAAGCGTTGAATCTTGACCACCGGAAATTCCGAGCACATAACCGTTAAAAAATCCGTGTTTTAACATATATGCTTTCATAAAATCCACGCTCTTACGAATTTCTTCTTTTGGATCTATGTGTGGCAGTACTTCAAGTTCTTCGATAATTCGCTGCTGGAGTTCATCCATTATGAATCCTCCCACCAATCATGATTTTTTTAGATGATCTACTTTCTCCCTAACCTCTTCAATCTTTCTCATTTTATTGTCCCAGCATTTTTCACTGAGGTCGACTGGGTATTCTTCGGGATTTAGCGATCGTTTGTATTCGTCCCATAATAAACTGAGATTCTCCGATGCATAACCTTTAATTTGCTGAAGTGCAGGTAATTCGTACACGAGCTCTCCATGATTGAAAATAGTTTCATGCAAATTCACAGCATCAAAATCAGTCACAAATTTACTAATATATGTGTGAACGGGGTGGAACATTTTCAAACGCGATTCTTCTTCCGGGTTTTCATCCCAAAGAGTAATATAATCTCCCTCTGATTTATGGTTTAACCGATTAATGATGCGATAAACTTTTTTGCGGCCAGGAGTACTAACTTTTTCCGCATTTCCGGAAATTTTAATGGTATCTTGCATATCCCCATGCTCATCTTCAATTGAAACAAGTTTATACACAGCCCCTAAAGCGGGCTGATCAAATGCTGTAATCAGTTTCGTTCCAACACCCCAGGAATCGATTTTTGCCCCTTGAGCCTTCAAATGCAAAATCGTATATTCATCCAAATCGCTTGATGCAAAAATTTTGGCGTCCACGAACCCGGCCTCATCCAACATCTTGCGTGCTTCTTTTGATAAAAAGGCCATATCCCCACTGTCCAGCCTAATGCCTTTAAAATTGATCAGATCGCCAAATTCTTTCGCTACTTTAATGGCTGCAGGAACTCCAGATTTCAGTGTGTCATACGTGTCGACGAGAAACACGCAGTCCCGATGGCTTTCTGCATATTTTTTAAATGCGATATAGTCATCTTTGTAAGCTTGGACCATAGCATGAGCATGGGTCCCTGCAACCGGCATCCCGAATAGTTTTCCAGCTCTCACATTACTTGTTCCATCGAAACCGCCGATAAATGCAGCTCTTGTACCCCAAAGCGCCGCATCCATTTCTTGCGCTCTTCTCGAGCCAAATTCCAAAGCGATTTCACCGTTAACGACCTGCCTGATGCGAGACGCTTTCGTCGCGATCAATGTTTGGTAATTCACAATGTTAAGCAAAGCGGTTTCTATTAGCTGCGCTTCGGCGAGTGGCGCCTCCACTTGGATGATTGGTTCATTGTTAAAAACAACTTCCCCTTCCTTCATGGAACGGATTGTCCCTGAAAAGCGCATATTACGTAAATAATCTAAGAAATCTTCTTCATATTTAACTTCTTCCCGTAAATAGGCAAGATCCGATTCACTAAAACGAAAATCACGGATATATTGAATCACTTTTTCTAATCCAGCATAAATCGCATAGCCATTTGCAAACGGCATCTTACGGAAATACAGATCAAATACCGCATTTCGATTATGGATGCCATCCTGCCAATACGTTTTAGCCATATTGATTTGATATAAATCTGTATGTAATGTTAAACTATCATCTTCATAGCCCTGGTTCATAAACTTCACTCCTTTATTTCGACTGATGTCACTTTTGCCCCTAAGGTGTTGGCGAAATGGGTAAGAGCCCATTGATGACCTGCTTGGTTAAAACTTGCAACAGCATCTTCGTATATGACAATTTGAAATCCTTTATTATAAGCATCAACCGCTGTATGAAGAACACAAATATCCGTACAAACACCGCATAGATGTACTTCCTCTATACCCCGTTCACGCAGTTTTATTTCTAAATCTGTTCCGGCAAAAGCACTAAACCTTGTTTTATCCATATAATGTACGTTCGCATCATTTTTATGTTGCATGTAAACATCTTCTAATGTGCCATACAAATCACGGCCAGAAGTTCCTTCGATATTATGATCGGGAAACTGCCTTGATTCTGGATGATAGATATCCCCTTCAACATGTTTATCAATAGCAAAAACAACAAAATCGCCAGTTTCAATGAAGTTCTTAGTAAGAGAAACAATCGCCTTTTCAATCTCTTGTCCTGGTTTCCCGCAAGTCAACTTCCCATCTTCGGCTACAAAATCATATGTATAATCAACGTTTATAAGTGCTTTTTTTGTCATTAAAGAACCCTCCATTGATATGTTATTTAAGCTTTTCTATTAAGTCATCCGTGTATTTTTCAATATGAAGATCTGCTTCGATATCAGCGTTTTGAAACGCACATGTCTTCATACCAACGGCTTTTGCAGGAATTAAATCAAGCGCTCTGTCCCCAATGGCCCAATCCAAATTGTATTTATCATGCAAATACCGATATGCCCCAACATCTGGTTTCCTTGGGTAGCCATCGTCATCTGGACTGACAATTTCATCAAAATACTGGAGCAGACCCCATTTTGATAATAACTCCTTTGTTGATAACTTTGTGCGATGTGTCACAATGACATTCACATCAGTTGCTGCTAAAATAGCTTTTATCCCCTCAAACGGAGGGCTGCCAGCTTCAGCACGGGCATGGTCCAACTCTTTGAATCTTTCCCGGTAGTCTTCCGAAATCCCGAAATACTTAAACGCTTCTTTTGAAGTCTTTTTCAGCCACCTAAGTGCTTCCACTTTATCAACTGATCTCCCGTGTGCTTCTTCATGGACTGCACAAAAGCTCTCCAAAATCGCCGGGTATGTATCAAAAATGGTTCCATCCAAATCCCAGAGTAATTTCATAGGCAGACACTCCCTTTAATATTCAAATATTTCCTATAATGTTACCATTTCTTCATATTTACTTCCAGAACAAAAGCGGAGGCGCTAGAGCCGGATAAAAAAAGAAGATCACAATGGATCCCCTAGTTTTTCTGCTGCTGTATTTGGTTTAAATGGTTCTTCCTCATAAATGGCAATGCCAAGCCTACTAAAATTGCTGTAAATGGGAATTTTCCATCAGCTGCAAGCCATTCAAAGATTGAAACCGGTGTATAAATACCGTAAAAGAAAATCATTAAAAATAAATAAACTCGTCTCCATTTTCTTTCTTTTGCTGCCATATTCCCCTTCCTTTCCAAATAAAATCAATTCAGTTTAATTGTTTGGCTAATGGAAAGCTGTGAAACAAAATCTACTTTTGGACCTGCTGATTCTTGGAAAAGCTTCTTTTTAATGCCACTAAAATATTTATTATAGGCACTTCCTTCTACATTATTTGATGCCTTCACATAAATTCTTTCGTCCTTAAAAACTTGCATTTCTGCCTCATTGACATTTCCGTTATTGGCGACAATTGCGGCTACAGCAGCAGTTTTCATCTTAGGAATTATTTTAAAGCGAATATCATTTTCTAGCTGATTTCGCAGTGCTTCCTTACCAATACCTGACCGAAGTTGTTCTGATATAACTTGATTAATAGCTTTCCTCCTAATCTCATTATCACTATCATTTCGATAAGAATGGTTAGAACGTAATTGAGTGATTCGCTTATCCACCTTTTCCCTAATTGTTTCGGGATAGCTTTCAATCATTCCAATTAGCGACCGCTCATATTCATCTATTGAATACCATATTTCTTCATATAAGACTGATGTCGCAGCTAGACTCGCTTGCTGTGATGTCGTATTGGCCTGCTCTTTTACTGCCAACACTTGCGTCATATTAACAACTAACATAAAGAGAATCATCATAATGGAAAGAAGGCCAAGCATGAATAAAACGGCATTCCCATCTTCATTCTTCAAAATATTCTTCAGGAATTTCATTCTATCACCCTGCCCTTTGCAGTTGACGAAAAGGAGTAGGAGGGCGCAGCACCAAAATATTTTTGCGGAAGAAAGACAAAGCGTATATTCGCATTTACAGTAGCAGTATAATTTTTCTCACCACTTATAGGAGCACTTTGAAAAGAAAGATAGCTCCCCCCTGCCGAAATAATTTCTTGGGCTGCAGCAGATGCTTCACCCCGATTTTTTGTTAAAGAATATACTTTACCTGCTTCATTGGCAGCGGATTGAACTAAAATTACCGCGTGAATGGAAACAATTAACTGCCACATGATGACTACGACTAATAGAATAAATGGTAGTATTCCGAGAAATTCAATCGTCGCAGAACCTTCCTCATTTTGAATATATTTTTTTGAGCTCATTATGCTAAAAAGCCCCTTTCCTGTTACGCAAAAGCCTTATTTTTGTCCAAGCGTAAGGAACTTAAGTTCTCACGCCATTTAATGGTAAGTGATGTTAATACAACGATAAAGATCGGGAAGAAAATCGTATTTAGAAAAATTTGTGTAATCATAATTGCTGCATATGAAGGTGTAATTGATAAAATGATAAAGTTTAAAAATACGCCAATCCCTAATTCCAATAAGCTAAATAGTAAGATACAAAAAATTAAACCTAGAAAGTGCTTTTTGAAAATTTGCAAGCTTTCTCTCACACTCTTCCAGACTGATTTTTCATCATTCAATGCAATAATAGGAGCGGAAATAAATGCAGCCAAAATAATTAATCCCGGGATAAAGAAAAACATAAATCCGATTACGGCTGCTAAAGCGAGAAGAACAGAGAATACGAAAATATTAAAACCTTGAACAGCGAAACTATAAAATGCTGTTTTTAAGGAATTTTCATTTCCTTGATATTCATTAATTGTAAATTTTACAAAGGGAATGAGTACAAATAAAAGTAAAAGCAATGTAATAAATGCATAGTAAATATCTGCTATCGAGAATAACGAACCAAAAGTTGGCGTAATTGCGTATATATAGTTCGTTATAAACGAATGAATGAGTAAGAATGGTATTTGCACTAAGAAAACGATAATCAGGAATTTTTCATATTTCCCAGCAAATAAAGAAAAAGCGAAAGAAATGGGTTTATCCATTATGCAATACCTCCTATAGTAAAAATAGACTCTCGGCATTCACCGAGTCGGATGGTACAAGATTTTTTTGTCCCAATTTTTCATGTCCCCTCCTACTTTTAATAGGGGATTGACTATTCTGTATTGAATGAGATAAATAATCTACGTACAAAGTATTCTATCACCGTTGATTTCCGTTCCAGGCGGACGCGTTCCGGGGGGACCCGCGGAAAGCGAGCAACTGTAGCGGAAATCAACCAAGCACTACCTTGGTAAAAAAGCCTTTTTAAAAAATAAATATGTAAAGCTTCTTTGGCGTGTCTTTTTTTGAAAGGTTTAAAAACAAATACCAAATATTCAATAAAGCTCAATTCCAAGTAGGTTTTTGGAAATTCGGCGGATTTACGCCTCGAAATTCTGTGAGTCTATAAAAATGATTATTTAGCTGCCGGACCCCTTAACCTTTTTTCACGTTCCTTAATGAGCTGTTTGCCGCTGTTTGTCGTATCTTCAATCTTATGTCGAATCTGCTCATCAAAAGGCAAATGCTTAATGGACTGTTCGAACTTAAATTGTGCTACCCGATCATCGAGAATATGTAGGTTATCCTTCATCCCCATTAAGAACTTCCAGCTTTCCCGTGGAAGCTTACTTTTAAAGTTTCTTTTTTCTACTGCTTGAAAGAATGCCGGAAGTATCTCTTCATATTCAGACAGCAGCACCCCTTGCTGAAATTGGAGAAGATCTAATTTTGATAAAGCGGTCAAAGTATCATCAATATCCTTATCCCCGATGACATGTTTAACTAAAATCTCATTGTCATAATATTTTTCATACTTATTGTAAATTTGATTAAAATCTGTTTGTACGCGCATGAGTTTTTCAAATAAACTTTTACCCTTAACAATCGGATCACTAGTAGAGACGTCGCCACTCGACGATACTTCGTTTTCAATTGCCTCGATTGTATGTTTATAAAAATCGGGATGAATTTTACTGCGGGGCTCCATTATATTAAAAATATTCGCAGAAGCACCTGAAAAGAGAGTTAAAGGAAGCAATGCAGCTCTATATTCCTCACTTGGTCCTGAATCCAGGGAAATAACTGCATATCCTTTAAACTTATTTGGATCATTCGTATGGTAGTTTACAAGGTAATATTCGTTTCCGTTTATGACGTATGCGAAAGGATTCAACGTATACTGTTCTAGCCATTTTTTATATTGTGCTGCTTTTCGCATTAATTGGTCTGTATTCATGGAATCCACCTCGATATTATATGTAAAATGATTAGCTCAAAGGTGGCATAGCAACCTTTGAGCCATATAGATTATTATCTGCCAAACAATCCGCTTAGCTTGCTGAATCCTTTACTAATTCCGTTCGATACAGCATTTTTTACGTTTTTGTAAGTACTTGCAATCACATCTTTATTGTCAGCAATTAGCTTCGTTAATTTCGACGCACCCCAAACCGCTGCTCCACCAACGACTAACGCTGCACCTACCGCCTGACCGCCAGGTATAGCACTGGCAATAGCTCCTGCATTAAACAGGACTTCTCCAAAGCTTGCGGTAGCATCGGCAACAGCCGACACTTTCTCTGCACCTGTTGCATCGCTCTTTACAACTTTAACGGCATTAATCGTATCCATAGTCGTATTATATGCCCCGACACCTGCACCGATAGCGGCACCGGCAACAGTAAATTTAGAGAGCGCACCTACACCACCACTTGCTGTTGTAATTGCTCCTCTTGCCGCTGTAGTACCTGTTAAACTACCACCTCGACTCATGTCGATGAGTAACTTACCTTTTTCATAGCCATTAGTAAGCATATCAACTGCAGTATACGTATCTTCTGCTGCGTCTACGTACCAGGGTGTATTTTCACCAAGCCCAACCTTGACAGTGCTTAACGCTAAACCTGCAAGGAAATTTCCGCTTGGGCCAAAGCCCGTAGCACCGTCAAGATATTCGCCAATCATACTTACTTGGCCACCGATAATATCCTCTACCACGAAAGTACTTATATCGGAAATACTTGGAGGTGGGGCCTCAGCACCTGAAGCTATGGTACCGGCCCCACCTCCGCCGCCACTCATCCATGGTGATCCGTATAAACCACCCGGATTGGACCAAGGACCGTTACTCCAGCCGTTTCCGTTATAGCCTTGTGCTGCCCATGGGGAACCGTTATAGGCAGGGTTGTTCCAAGGTAAACCGTTATACCCTTGAGCAGCCCATGAATTACCATTGTATCCAGGTGAATTCCAGGAGTCCCCATTGTAACCCGACGCATTCCAAGAGTTCCCATGATAACCTGATGAACTCCATGAATTACCGTTATACCCTGGCGTGCTCCAAGAATTCCCGTTAAACCCTGGCCCTTGCCATGAGTTTCCTCCATTAAACCCTGGATTGGTCCATCCACCATTTTGCCAAGGATTGGCATACCATGGCCGATCTGTCCACGTATGCCCATCCCAGCCACTCCCACCTTGAGTGGGTGCGCCATTCCAAGAATCTCCTGTAGTGCCCGAACCTTCCCAAGATTCGCCTTTCCAAGGATTCCCTTCCCATTCTAAGTCGCCTGCATCCCAAGAATCGCCTTTCCAGGAATCACCTTCCCAGGAGTTTCCTTCCCATGGTTGGACAGAAGCCAAAACTGGAATGGAAAAAGTTTGCAGCAATACGATGAATAAAGCTAAAAGGGCAGCTATTCTATTAACTACTTTTCTATATCGCATTCGTATACTCCTCGTATTTATTTAACCCATCGCTGCCTGAACATTATGTATTGGATCGATATTTCTCATCGATCTGTTTTTTTAGCTCATCTATCTTTTCAATATTTAATTTTTCCAGATCGTTCACTACATCTTTTTGAGCTTGATTCACTAGATTCTCTAATTCGATGCTTCGCTTATTAAAAAAGTCCCTTTGCTCCATATTGATTTTTTCTTCTTCTTCCATAATGGACAAAAAGTAACTAATATTTAAATTCTGCGTATCAGCTCGAGAGCCCCAATCATTTGAAAATCCTAAAATATCAAAACTATTTTCGACTCTTTGATTATCAGCATCACTATGCGAATCGCTTTTCCACTCTTCCCATCTTTCCATTACTTTACTTGCACGTTCAAATTCATCTTGCAGCTGATCTCCGTTATTTACAGTTGTATAAACACCATTCGAGATTTTCGCCATTTCTTTTAATTGCTTTTGTGATTCAGAATCAACATTAAACCCAATCACATTAATAATCGGAGAAACATTTGAATCAGCGAATGATTTCGCAACTTCGACCGGGTTTCCACCACATGTTTCAATGCCGTCACTTACCACGTATATAAGGTTCGTGTTTGTTTTTGCATCAAATTTAGCAAGAGCCTTTTTTGATTCTTCTAATGCCCGGGCAAGAGGTGTCCATCCGCTCGGCTGAAATTTGTTTAACGACTTTTTAAAGGCGGCTTCTTCATATTTCCCGAAGCCATATACTTGCTCAATGCTGGAACAGGATAGTTTTTTATCACTTTCTGATCCCGTGCCTTTATGTCCATATACTCTTAATGATACGTTTGCTTCTTCTGGTACGCTGGCCAAAAATTTAGAAATTGCCTCTTTCGCCAGTTCCATCATCGTTTTCCCGCCAATTGTATGAGCCATACTTCCGCTCGCATCAAGAATGACTTCGACATTATAATTTTCTTTAAATGTAAACCGTCCGTCCTTCACAGCCGGATCACCAGACATTGAATATTCCCACTTGTTAATCAAATCTTCCGGATTCGGAAAATCAGTTGCTACTTGAGCATACACATACTGAAAATATTTCTCGTATTCTTCTTCACTAGCATCTTCAGATAGTGGTGGCATATCCTTTATTTCTTCTATGACTTTGGCTTCCTCGGAAAATACATCCTGATCCGCAAACTGTCCTGCTGATTGATGAATCAAATCACCTGCTGTTTTTGGAACATCTGGTAAATCCTTAAAAAACGCGACGTCTTCTTTTGTTTTTTCTGACTCAGTCGCGGATTCAGATTCCGGTTCAGGTTTGGTTTCTTCCTTATTTTCTTGGACGATTTGATCATTTTTCTTCCCAGCTTGGCTTACATCTTTATTTTCCCCTTTACAACCCGTCAAGGCGAGGAAGATGGCGATGATGAATATAAAAAAACTTTTCTTCATTAACTTCTTCCTCCCTATTTTTTAAAATTACTTTCCAATCTTGTCAATAAATCCTGTGAACTTTTTCACTACTTTATCTCCGAATTGGGTATCACCAGCAAATGCAGTGGAGATAAGTCCTACTGCTATAACGACTACTGCAGCGATACCAATCCACTCCAGTGTTTGTGATCCTCTTTCATTACGAATTACGTTATTAAGACGATTTGTGCATTTTACATACATTTCAGTGAGCTTTTTCATTTTTTTCATCCTCCAACATTTTTTTTAATGGTTAAAATAAAGTGAAAATACTATTCTCGCCGTATATTAAATTTAATAGCATCAACCCGGCGATGATTAAGATTGATACAGGGGCAACCACAAATGTCGTTACGAGCGTTACCTTTGGAGACGCTTTGGCAGCTAATTCTTTGATTTGTTCTTCGCGAATTTGCCTTAATGCTTCCGCTTGAATTTTGAATGTCGTGGCAATGGGAACACCCAGCTTTTGTCCTTGGATTAGTGCTTTTATCAACCCTTGGAATTCCTGGTTATCGTTTCTGTCTAATAGATTCCGATAAGCGGTCTCCCGTGGTACTCCAAGATCGACTTCATAATTGAAGCGAGAAAATTCCTCTCTGAGAGGACCGTCGAAGAAACGAATCACCTCCTTAAGTGCTTGATCCAAACTTACTCCTGCATGCAAGCTAGTGCTAATGGTATCTAAGAAATCAGGCAAGTCGAGACGAAGCGCTTCTTGGCGTTTCTTTGCCTGGTTCCGAACCGTAATGATTGGGATAAAATAACCGATGATCGGAAAGATGATAATGGCATATTGCGAGAAAGGAAGCCCAATCATAAATGACATTGCTCCCGCAAAAAAGCCGACGATTAGCAAAAATATTTTCATCCCCTGAAACCGGGCAACAGTCAATTGATATTTGTTTCCTGATTTTTTTAGCAAGACGGCAACATCCTGGTTTTCGCTAAAAAAGTTAATTCTTTGTCCTAAATCAGCAAATTCGTCCGCGTATTTCGTCATCTTTTGAAATAAAACCACACGTCTGTTGAGCTGTTTTTTCTTTTTCTCAAACGCATCGGTATAGGCAATTTCCGAGACATGTTCTAATAGCTGTCGTTTTTCTTTTATATAAACAGAGGAATGCCTAACAGTAAGAATAATCATGAACCAAAATAAGATAACGCTAAGAATAATTAATGCATCCATATACTACACCCTAATATTCGTAATTTTACGGATAAGCAAAAAGGAAAGCACAATGCCGGCAATAAATAAAATCAAAATTATGATTCCAGGGCCTGTCCATAATGGATCGATAAACCCCTCTACAATATTATTCATCACGAGTAAGATAAAAATTGGCATTGCAGGAACAATGTACGAAATGTACTTCTGCTCGGAAGTCATTGTTTTGATTACTTGATTTAGCACTTTTCGATCTTCCAACGTATTGGACATCGATTCGAGCGTGAGAGCTAAATTGCCTCCCGTTTTTTTCTGGATGAGAAGGGTAGCGATAAACAGCTGAAACTCCCTCGATTTATTTCTTTTTTGAACCGACTTCAAGGCGTGATCCAATGAAACTCCAAGCTTAAGTTCATGCGATATCCGTTTAAATTCAGTACCTGCAGGAGCTGATACTTCTCTTGCGACAATGTCAATCCCTTGGCTGATTGTCAATCCTGAACGGGCAGCATTTCCAAGCATTCGACATACTTCTCCTAGCTGCTCATTAAATCTTTCCTCATATTTATTCTTCCTTAGAGAGAAGAGCAAGAAATGCACGGCTGTCAAAATACCTACTGCGATCATCATACTTAGCGAAAATGGCATATTAAAAATATTGACGAATAGGAGCAGTAAAACTAGGAAACCTAAAATATGAATTCCGATATATTCAGATGGTAATAGTGGAAGATTAGCATTCTGTAGTTTACTAATGAGTGCCTGTGCATTTTTTGACTGATCGTAGCGATCTCCCCATACACTTATAGCGCTTTTCCTTTTTTCCTCGGGAAACCATTTATTTACTCGTTTCTGCCATTCCTTCTTTTGGCTTCTATACCCTAGATAGAAATAGCACGACCAGATAATGAGTAAGACTGACAAGCTATACAGTATGGGTACGCTCAAGTTCATTTCCAGCACCTCCTCCGACAGTAAAGATGGAAGGATCGAGATCGATTCCATAGATTCTCATTTGCTCTAAACATTTCGGAATAATACCAGTCGCAACAAATTCCCCAGTGACATGTCCTTTTTCATTTACACCACTTCTTTTAAAGTGGAAAATATCTTGGACTTGAATCCGATTCTCTTGATTTACATACACTTCGGAAATGTTTACGATTTTCCTTGTGCCATCGCTTAACCGTTCTGCTTGAATAATATAGTCAAGTGCACCGACAATATATTCCCTGATGATATGAGTCGGTAAATCCATGCCTGCCATAACCACCATTCCCTCAACACGGCTGATCGCATCTGTTGGCGTATTCGCGTGGACGGTTGTTAGCGACCCTTCATGCCCTGTATTCATGGCCTGCAGCATATCAAACGCTTCTGCCCCACGGACTTCTCCAACGATAATCCGATCGGGTCTCATCCTTAGGGCATTCTTAACTAATTGCCTAATTGACACTTCTCCTTTGCCTTCTACGTTTGGCGGCCGTGCCTCCATACCAACAACGCTTGAGCGGTTAAGGCGGAGTTCAGCGGAGTCTTCAATTGTGATGACCCGTTCGTAAGCTGGAATAGCTTTGGCGACTGCATTCAATAATGTGGTTTTCCCGCTTCCCGTTCCCCCGGAAATTAATATATTTGTTTTTGCTTTGACGAGAGCTTGAATAAAGAGAGACATCTCTTCATTTAAAGATTTAAAGTTCAGTAAATCTTCCATTTCAAACGGCGTTTTCCGGAATTTCCTGATAGAAATAAGGGTTCCGTTCAAACTTATAGGAGGAATGACAGCATTTACCCGGCTCCCGTCAGGTAATCGGGCGTCCACCATTGGCGAGCTTTCATCGAGCCGGCGACCGAGCGGGGCGACAACACGGTCAATAATATGCCGTATATGTGCTTCATCCTTGAATATAATATTTGCTTGTTCAAGTCTTCCGTTTTTTTCCACAAACACTTCTTTTGGTCCATTCACCAAAATTTCAGTGATCTCTTCATCATTCAAAAGCGATTCTAGCGGACCGAAACCAACGCTTTCATCAATAAGCCGCGATAATAAAATATCTTTCTCATGTCGCGGAATAATCACTTTTTCCTCGGACATAAACTGATTGATTAACCGTTCGATTGTAAGTCTTTTTTCGCCTTCTGAAAGACTGATCAACTGTTCGAGATTTGTTTCTGCCAGTAACCGAAGTTTATAATGTTCCACTAATTCATCGATATACGGATTTGCCAATGGGATACGAGTATCCACTAATGGCTCTTTTATTTGTGTCCGATCGAATTTTTTTTGGAAGAGCGACATTTTGGCGCCTCCTGTCTTTATCCATTTTTATTTTAAGTGCCTGATGAACGGGCGCTTTCGCTTTGGATCACTTCAGCATCGAGTTAACCCATTTATGTATGTCTTTTGCTGCAGGGATTAATTTTTTTTCTTTTGGTTCGGTTCTGATTGGCTTTCCTTGGTTGATGGCTGCTTGCACACCTTTGATATCTCTTCGTATTTCCGCAGCTACAGGATATTGGACAAAGCGTTCCAAGTCTTTTTTGGTGAGCTCGTTCTCTCTGCCTTTTTCATTAATCACTATTTCCATTCTCTCTTCAACGACAATGTTAAGCCTTTGGAAAAGTTCCTCTGCATGTTTTAATACTCGAATGGAGGGGGTATCAAGTGTAATCACATAATAGATACGATCAGCCTCTTCTAGGGCAGCGTATGAATTTTCATCAATCATCGATGGAAGATCAATAATAATGAAATCGTAGCTTCTACGGCAGGCTCTTAATAAACGGGTGACGAATTCGCCATCAATACTTTCCGCAAGTTCCGCATCACGGGGACTGATTAAAACTTCTAGTTTTGATGATGGCTCATTTTCCGAAATATTCCGGATATGATTTTCGTTGATTTCATGAATAACAGGTTTTAAATCAATTAAAGATCGACTGCTATCTATCCCAAGAAAAGTTTCCGCTCCACCATATTGGAGATTTAAATCGATATGTAATACTTGAGCCGTCGATTCAAGCTTTAGTGTTTGGGCAAATGCTGTACTTAGGAATGTTTTTCCTGTTCCGCCTTTCCCGCTGTAAAAGGCAAATACTTGGCCATTTCCTCGCTTGAAACCACCTCCAGCTGCAACTTCTGCATTGCCTGCCTGTCTTGTTGCAAGACCATGAATTCGATCAGCCAATATATTCATTTCGTCAGGAATTACTAAATAATCGATTGCACCTGCACGAATCACATCCCGAAGTAATTGGAAATCCTGACCATCATGAATATACAAAATGGACATTTGAGGATTTTCTTTTAGTAAAAATGGAATGATATCGAGTGGAGACTCCGCACCGTTTTTCAACACAATCGCAAGATTAGTTTGTGTATCCCGAAATTCGGATCGGATTTGATTCGGCTCGATTAATTTAATTTGGAATGTATCCTTTAATGTTTCATGAATAGATTCGTAAAGCTCATTATCTTCTCCTACAATCAATAGTTCCGTTCGTTTGCTCATTGGTTCCCTCCGTCAGTTCGCACAGCTTCAAAAAGCAATTACTGAAAGCCATGTTCATATGAAAGATTAGCTAGCGGGCCATTTAGTTTCCTTGCTTCTTCTGCTTTGGATCCGGCTTTTGCTTTTCCTTCGTTTTTTCTTCTTTTGTCACTTCCTCTTTAGTTGACTTTTCAGCATCTTTCGTTTTAGATTTAGCAGGTTGTTGATTTGCGTCCATTTCTTGATTTTCAATATCAGCCTTCTCTTCTATTATCTTCTCTCCCGGTGCTTTTTGATCTGTATCCTCAAGCTGCATCGACTCCAATTTTCCTACATTGGCTTTAACGATTCGGACACTATCCGCATAGTTTTGCATATGAATCAGCTCTGGAGCAGCTTCCAATGGAACCTCAAGCTGGACACCTTTAAATTTGTTCTTTTCTTTTGCAACTCTTGCGACTTTAACATCTTTCATAAAGACGATTGTTTCCTCTTTTGAGTTAAAACGATGAGAAACAATGATATCGACACGATCCATTGCCTCTAATGGCTCATCGAAGAAAATTCTGTCGGCCTGCATGAGAGTAATAAGGCGGTTATTTTCTTCAACAACTGAAGAAGCTTGCTTCAGCATGTTCTTTGTAATAATGTCCCCTGTTGATAAAGGTACAATTGAAACCTTATTCATTAGTTCTTCAGCATTAGTAATATGGTAATCTCTTAAATATTTTTGAGGAATCTCTTCCATTTTTATGTCTTCCGGACGAATCAGCGCTCTAGAAGGGATGTCATCATTAGCAACAAAGATTTGCACCATTGTGCCTAAATTGTTGTTTAGAGCCTGAACCTTTTTTAAAACAAGAAATCCGGATGTTAATGCTAATAATAAAGAAATCACAAAAAATATAATCGCTTTTCTCTTTGACTCCAGCATTCTTTGACCTCGTTTCTTTGCAGCGTAATCAACAAATGTAAACTTAACAAATATTGTTTTTATTTTATAAGTTAATAACATGTTCACATTTAGGTCAAACGTCTCGAAAATGGTGTCGAAATTTACCTAAGTCCTTTTAACCAGCATTACTTTGAAACTGAGATAATTTTCAGGTCCTATTACACGGTTTAAATTGTGACAAGCGAGGTATGTCGAATAAAAATACCCACAATTCGGTGAAATTTTTTCCGTTTTTTTACAAAAGTAGGTATAAATAATCATTTTTTAAACATTACTTTTAGTAATGGTCATTTCCATAATTTAGTCGCTTGATAAAGTTAAGCAAACAAAAAAAAGGATTAGCAACTTTTTGCCCATCCTCGCATTATCGAACTTATTCGCCACTATCTGACGGTAGCTTTATTGTCACAGTGGTACCTTTTTCATCATTATTGGTAAATTGAATTGTTCCTCGATGATTTTCAATAATCTTATAGCTGACCATAAGGCCAAGACCCGTGCCTTTTTCTTTATTAGAATAAAAAGGCTCACCCAACCGATTCAGGAATTCTTTTGGAATGCCCATTCCTTCATCTTTAACTTCAATCTGTACATATCCATTAGGCATGAGGGTTGTTGCAATATGTATATTACCTCCCAAAGGCATTGATTCAATCGCATTTTTAATTAAATTCATGACCACTTGCTTAATTTGCTTTGGCTCGCAGCTAATCGCTGGTAATTTTCTTTCAAAATTCATATTAATTTGTACTTTATGTAGTAAGGCTTCAGGATTCATGAAAAAAATGACTTCTTGTAAAATTACATTAATATCACTGCTAACAAATTTCATTTCCTCTTGTGGTTTTGCTAACATTAAAAACTCATTTACGATCGACTCGATTCTCTCAAGCTCTGTTAAAATAATATGATTATATGTACTTTTTGATTCTTGGGCAATCAGCTGTGAAAATCCCTTTACCGCTGTCAGCGGATTCCTGATTTCATGTGCGATTCCTGCTGCCAATTGGCCGAGTACTCCTAATTTATCTTGCTTCTTGATCATTTGGTCCTTCTTTTTCCATTCCGTTATATCTTGGGTTACACTAAGATTACGTGTAATTTGCCCATTTTCATTTGCCATAGGCGTGACTTTCGTTCTGACCCATCTTTCTTCCCCACCTTCAATATCCTTCAACTTAAATTCAATTTCAATCGGATCATTACAAGGAGATGAGAAGATTCTTTTAATTCTTTCAAAATCCTCCGGTTCAAATCTTTCAAACATGACAGTTGGGTCTGTATACATCGCTTCAATATTAAAACCCCAAAGCTTTTCATAAGAGGGGCTTATATAAAGAAATTTAGATTGTTCAAAATCAAATAAACAAATAACTTCACTTATATTCTCGGTTATCTCAAGTAATAATTTTTCCCGTTCAGCAATTACCTCATTTTGCCTTTCAATTAACATTTTTGTTTCCAATAGCTCAGTAAGGTCTTTTGTAATCGCTACATTCCCGATGATTCTCCCAGTATCATCGATAATAGGTGAGACAATCAATGAGACCGGAAAAATGGTCCCATCTTTTTTCATCCTTAGCGTCTGTCGATGGACTAATTTTTTGCCGACTAAAACTTCCCCTACGATGTCTCCAAATTCATATTGAAGATGCTCTGGAATTACAGGTAAAGTCTTTCCCATTATTTCCGCCGATTTCCAGCCGTACATTTGCTCGAATGCAGAGTTCAGAAAAATAACGCGTCCTTCCAAATCACACATATCAGCAGCCTCTTCTGAAATATCGAACAGATTATTCGCCCCGATATAATTAGCAAGATCTTTTCCGAAATTTTCAATAGTGTCCTCAGACAGACGGGCAACCGCGTGCACCCAACCATCATTAATTGCTTTTCCATTACACCAAAGCAAGGTGATAAATGTTCCATCTTTCCGGCGATATCTATTCGTATATGGAGAGAAGAAATTTTTATTTTGTATCGCCTTTACCACTTCCATTGTTTTCTCACGGTCATCATCATGAATAAGATCTAAGTAATTCATATGGACCAACTCAGAAAAATCATATTGCAAATTTTTTTCAAATGAAGCGTTCACGTACTTGATTCTTCCTTTGGAATCAAGCAAAATTAACATTTCATTTGAGGAATCTGCAAACCACTTAAGTGTTTCAATTATAAGGGCGTTTTCTCTCTCTACTGTCTTCCCCATATGCTAGCACCCCTTAAAGTTATCCTGATTACATAGTTATTACTATTTTAACAGAAAATTTAATTTTTTGCTAAAATTCTCAGTTTTGGAGAGAAGTTTACTTAATATTAGATGGGTTTTTGTGGACAGGATTCGCTAAAAAGAAGGATTACTGTCCTCATAATGGTTTACTTTGATTGTAAAAATTTTATTTTCATTAATTTTGCCATTAATGCGGGGAGATCGGTATTGTTGTGCAACCCTCTGAATAAATCGGAGCCAGGACCATATGCATAGAGCGGCACATCAACACCTGTATGCTGTTTCGTTGTCCAACCGACAAGCGCCCTTTCGGACACTATTTCATTCATCGCCAAATCCGGTTTGGTTGCCGTTTTTATTTTTTGGATTTCTTCTTCTGTCAGGTCAATGTTTGCGTGCTTCTTAACCACATCTTTCACATTGCTCCGGTCTTTTGTTAATTGGCTCACCATAAAATCACCTGTTGCTGTGACTCTCCGAAGGACTTCTAACTTTGCATCATACAGGCCATATCCTCCAACAGACATTCCGCCTGTATCATGGTCTCCTGCAATAACAATCAGTGTCTTTTTATCTTTCTTGGCGAATGCGAGTGCTTTGGCGACAGCGCCCTCAAATGCTTGAATATCTTTCATTGCCCATGCAGCATCATTGGCATGACCGGCCCAATCAACTTGGCTTCCTTCCACCATCAGAAAAAATCCGTCTCTATTTTTTTTCAGTATCTTTAAAGCTGCTTCAGTCATTTCCGCAAGGCTTGGCTCAGTTGTAGCATGTCGATCCAATTCGGGAGCCATCCCTATTTCTGAAAACAATCCAATTAACTTGTCTGTTTTTTTAGCATTCAGTAATTCATCGCGATTAGAAACAAAGTGATAGCCATTTTTTTTCGCTCTATTGATCAAGGTTTCGGGAAAGTACTTTTTTCCGCCGCCGAGAATGACATCCACTTTATTATAAATGTACTGAGGTGCAATTTCCGCTTCATCGGTGCGAGATGCCACATGTGAGGCAAACGCCGCTGGAGTCGCATAAGTAATTGTTGATGTTGCTACAAGGCCTGCTGCTTTACCTGCATCTTTTGAAGCTTCTAATATTGTTTTTAATGTCTCGCCAGTAGGAGCAATACTGATCATCCCGTTATTCGTTTTAACTCCTGTTGCCATGGCGGTTGCTGCAGCCGCGGAGTCCGTTACTTCTGAACTTGCAGAAAAGGTACGATGCATACCTACCAACATACTGTCCATAATTGAATCCTCCCCCTTATACCAACGATAGTTGGTGGCATAAGAAGTAGAAAAGCCGTCTGGAATCATAAAAATAACATTTTTTACTTTACTACTCTCTTTAGCGTCCACATAAAATGAAGAATTCATTGGTGTACTAAAGAGAATGATTAATATAATGATTACAGAAATTACTCTTTTATTCACGATAATCCCTCCTATACTGCATGATAGTAGGAATTATCCTTTGTAATCCTCTTCTTTTTTATCCAAAAATAAAGAAAGCCACGGGCAATCCCGTGGCCATATTTGATATTTCTTTCTCCGCCTAATCGATAGATGTGGTTGTTCCTCTAACGATTAGCTGCGGATTGAATAAAACCCGTTCTTTCCCACGGTTTTTTTCTTTGATTTCTTCAATAATGACGTCTACAACTTTATTACCCATTTCTGTAATGGGTTGTGCAACCGTTGTCAAAGCTGGAACAGTTGTGGTCGCTAAAATGGTATTATCGAAGCCAACGATAGATAAATCCTCCGGCACCTTTAAGCCCAGTTCTTTCGCACCTTGAATGACACCAATGGCAATTAAATCATTACAGGCAAAAATCGCTGTAGGCACATTTTCTTTTTGAACCATGTTTTTTAGGCACTCTTTGCCATTTGTAATGGAAGCGGTCGTTTGAAAAATATTCTCTTCGGAGCATATTAAACCATGCTCGGCGTGTGCTTCTCGATATCCATATATGCGCATCTTACTGCTATTAGCATTTTCCGCAATGATGGCGATATTTCGATGACCCGCAGTGATAAGATGTGAGGTAGCTTCGTAACCGCCCTTAAAGTCATCCACTGAAACAGATGTCACATCAAGTCCAATATCATCTTGCGTTAGCATCACGAGCGGAATGCGCAGTTTCTTTAAACCTTTTAACAGATTTTTATCTTGAAAACTAGATGCAACAATAAACCCATCTACTTGTTTTCTTTGCAATAATTCTAGATACTTCTTTTCTTTTTCCGGATTTTCATCCGTACTGCACATAATCACACTCATCCCTGATTCATGCGCACGATCTTCTATCGTTCGAGCCATCTCTGAAAAAAACGGGTTAGATATGTCGGGAACTAATAAACCAAGGGTTTCCGTTCCTTTACCGGTCAATGCAGAAGCCATTAAACTTGGTTGATAATTAAGCCTTAGCATGGCCTCTTTAACATTTTCTCTTGTAGAATCCCGCATTTTCCCTGTATTATTTATTACCTTCGATACGGTCGCAATTGATACGCCTGCTTCTTTTGCAACATCATATATGGTTGGTTTCATAACAATGCCTCATTTCTTATGCAACACCTATTCTGTTGTTGTTTCCCGCTTAATACCGCCTTAGGAATTTTATCATACTGAATAGGCAGAAAGAAGTGGTGCATGTGTTTCTTATCAATTAAGGCCAAGACTTTAGTTATATGCAACGCTTTCTTCCTTCACATTGATCAGCGTCTTAGTTTCGAAAGACTTTTTACAGGCATAGGCAAGTTTAGTAGATTCAACTCCATCTTTGACAGTAACTTCCGGTTTACGCTTTTCCAAAATACAGTTGATAAATTCTTCAACTTCACTTAAATATGCTTGCTCAAAGCGCTCTAAGAAACCATCTACGCACTCTTGAATCGCGCCTTCTTCCTTCATGATGACGATTTGGTTTCGTTCAGGAACCGTTCCGATCCGAAGCGTTCCTTTCGTGCCAATGATTTCGGTTTCAATATGATAGCCATGGGCACAATTTCGGCCAGCTACAAATATCCCAGTTGTATTATTATCAAACCGGACCATTGCAGCACCCGTTTCTGCATCTTGGATTTCGTCAAATTCTGGACGAGCATAGCTGCCGCCGATTGCCCATATTTCTTCCGGCTCTGCTCCTAAATACCAGCGTGCCAAATCAAAATCATGAATGGCCATATCGAGGAATAATCCGCCACTATAATTCGCTTTGGCAAATTTCAGGAAACTATCCATTTTATTAGCAGGATCCAAGCCATAACATCTGATTAAAACCGGTTGGCCGATTTCACCGGCATCAATTTTTTGCTTGGCAGCAGCGTAAGAACGATCATACCTGCGCATAAATCCAAGCATAAACACTTGATCCGGGTGAGCTTCTACCGCTGTTTGGACTTCAAGTGCTTCTTCCATATAAAGGCCTAAAGGTTTTTCACTGAAAACATGAAATCCAGCTTCCAATGCTTGGTTAATTTGTTTGCAATGATATCCGGAAGGTGAGGCGATAAATATGGCATCCAACTCTTTATTTTTAAGCATATCTTCATAGTTTGTATATCCGAATGGAATATTCCATTTTTGCATAACTTCATTGACTTCTTCCTCGATGACACTGCATACTGCCGTTAGTTCACAATGAGGGATTCGGAATGCCAAATTCTTTGCATGTTGGAGCCCTAAACGACCAAGCCCAACAATTCCGACTTTTACTTTTTTCATGATGCCTCACACCCCTGCTGTTTCTTTAATATAGTTTCGAGCCATTAAAGCATATTCGAAAGGATTTGCTTTTGATGGATCTTGTTCCGCTTCAACAATCATCCATCCTTCATAGCCTGACTGTGCTAAGATTTCAAAGATTGGCTTAAAATCAACGGCGCCGTTTCCAGGCACGGTAAAAACTCCTTCTTTTACGCCCGTTAAGAAACTTAAGCCATCTTGCTTTACCATTTTGGCAACCTCGGGACGAACATCTTTTAAATGGACATGCTTTATTCTCGACATATGGTTTTCTAAAACTTCTAAAGGATTCTCACCTGAAAAATAAAGGTGCCCCGTATCATAAAGTAAATAGACCAGATTTTCATCCGTCATTTCCATTAATTGATTAATCTCTTCAGTCGTTTGTACACCTGTCCCCATATGGTGGTGATAAACAAGCTTCATATCCTTTTCCTGAGCCAGTTCCCCAAGTTTATTTAAACCTGAAGCAAGTTTTCCCCAGTCATCTTCAGTGAAAATTGGCTTTTCTGCAAATAAGGGAGTTTCTTGCTGCCCTTGAATACTATAGCCTTGTTCAGAAACGACAATGACTTTTGCACCCATTTCATATAAAAAATCACGATGGGCCAAAAACGCTGTTTTCGTTTCATCAAAAGGTTTCGTTGTTAAAAATGCACTAAACCATGCGCTGGCAATTTCTAAGTTTCGCAACTTCAAAGCTTTTTGCAATACCGGGATGTCTCGCGGATATTTATTGCCCACTTCAGATCCTGTAAATCCTGCAAGCGCCATTTCACTGATGCATTGTTCAAAAGTATTTTCTCCACCTAATTCAGGCAAATCATCATTCGTCCATCCGATTGGAGCAATTCCAAGTTTCACGGCGTTTTTTTCGAACATAAGCTCCCTCTCCTACACTCCTATTTAGTACTTTCTTGCTTTTTGCAGTTGTTTTTCCTTTTCTTGAAAAGAGGCTTGAACAGATTCATTTTGAGAAACTTCAGCGACTCCAACATGCCACCAAGCACCATAGCCATCTGTCATTGTTTTCGGTAAAACTTTAATATCGATCAGCGTGGAAACAGTTTGTTTCTTCGCATCTTCCAATGCCTCATGCAGCTCTTCCATTGTTTTGACTGTATAGGTTTTAACCCCATATCCGGCTGCACTTTGAGCGAAATCGATACGCATAATGGATCCCGTCAATTGGTTCGTTTCATTATCACGTTTGCGGAATTCAGTTCCGAAACTGCCCATTCCGTTACCCATTTGAAGATTATTAATACAACCGAACCCTGCGTTATCAAAAAGAAGAACATTAATTTTCTTGTTCTCTTGTAAACTTGTAACAAGCTCGGAATGAAGCATCATATAGCTTCCATCCCCGACAAAGCTATATACTTCCTGCTCAGGTGCAGCCATCTTTACGCCGAGAGCGCCGGATATTTCATACCCCATGCACGAATATCCGTATTCCATATGGTATGTATTTGGCTGTCGGCTAACCCACATTCTTTGCAAATCCCCTGGTAAACTTCCGGATGCACCAATAACGATCGCATCTTCATCTACAACTTCATTGATCTTGCCAATGACTGCCGTTTGTGTGAGAGATGAGCCAAGCGTTTTTTCATATTCCGGCAGAACTTCGTCTAAATGACCCGAAACTTCTGGTTGATAACCTTCCGTTTCGTAATCGGTTTCATATAACCTTGACAATTCTTCTTGCCACTCATTTTTAGCTGCTTCAATTTCAGTTTCATACGAAGATTTATAATCTATTTCTGCTAGCTTTTGTGTAAGTACTTCCAGCCCTGCTTTTGCATCAGCAACCAATGGAGTTGCATCTAGCTTCCCCGCATGGAATTCAGATAGATTAATCGTTAAAAAGTCTACATCTGCCGATTGAAATAAATGTTTTGAGGCTGTTGTAAAATCTGTAAATCTAGTCCCAATTCCAAGAACGAGATCGGCTTCCTTAGCAATTTTATTTGCTGCAGCATTTCCAGTTACACCAAGCCCTCCCAAATTAAGCGGATGCGTGCTTTCAATGGCACTTTTGCCTGCTTGCGTCTCTGCGAAAGGAATGTTAAATTTCTCTGCGAATTCACGTAATGCACCCGCAGCTTCTGAATAACGCACTCCCCCGCCACAAACAATGAGCGGCTTTGTCTTATTGTTGAAAAGCTCCACAGCTTCCGCAAGTGCTTGATCTGTTGGCTTTTGTCTGTTCGAACGATATACACGTTTTTTAAAGAAGGATTCGGGATAATCATAGGCTTCACCTTGGACGTCCTGTGGAAGGGCAATCGTGACCGCCCCAGTATCTGCTTGATTCGTAAGCACACGCATAGCGTTAATCATCGCACTCATCAATTGTTCTGGACGCGTGATTCTGTCCCAATATTTGCTTACAGGCCTAAACGCATCATTTGTCGTGATGCTCGCATCGTACGTTTGTTCAATTTGTTGGAGAACAGGGTCTGGCTGACGCGTTGCAAATGTATCGCCCGGAAGCAGTAATAATGGAATATTATTGGCCGTTGCTGTCGCTGCCGCTGTAATCATATTTGCAGAACCAGGCCCGACTGAAGACGTGCACGCAATCAGTTGCTTATGATGATTTTGTTTAGCAAACGCAGTGGCAGCATGGGCCATCCCTTGCTCGCTGCGGCCTTGATATACTTCAAGATCACCGCTATCTTCTTCCAATGCTTGGCCAAGTCCCAATACATTTCCATGCCCGAAAATAGTAAAAATACCTTTGAAGAGCTTTTGTTCTTTGCCTTCCACTTCAATATATTGTTGATTTAAAAACTTAATGAGCGCTTGTGATGTTGTTAATTTCAAAAAACTCACCTCATAACATATGATATTCTTTCAGTTTGAAAGAAAGCCGGAGGCCCGCAGGATGCGGGGCACTCAGGCTGGATTGCATTGGAGCCACTTAGGCTTGTATTTTTGGCGTATGGGAATGGATTCGAAATATTCCCGGTAGGATTCGAGCCACTCGCGCTTGGCTTAGAGCCACTCACGCATGGATTCGAGCCACTCACGCTCGGATTCGAGCCACTCACGCATGGATGCGAGCCACTCGCCCAGATTCGAGCCACTCACGCTCGGATGCGAGCCACTCACGCTTGGATGCGAGCCACTCACGCAGATTCGAGCCACTCACGCAGATTCGAGCCACTCACGCCCGGATGCGAGCCACTCACGCATGGATGCGAGCCACTCACGCATGGATGCGAGCCACTCACGCATGGATGCGAGCCACTCACGCATGGATGCGAGCCACTCGCCCAGATTCGAGCCACTCACGCCCGGATGCGAGCCACTCACGCTCGGATTCAAGCCACTCACGCTCGGATGCGAGCCACTCACGCCGGTATTCAAGCCACTCACACCTATATACGAGCCACTCGCCATTTTTCGCCACCATTCTTCATGTAAAATGAAGTAATATATGGATGCTCCTCACGAAAGGTAGTCAACTAAACCCAACGAGCTGTAACTACTTTCTTTCTTGTATAAAATTCAACTCCGTCCGTTCCGTTAGCATGTAGATCTCCGTAGAAAGAATCCTTGTATCCGGAGAATGGGAAGAATGCCATTGGAGCCGGCACGCCAATGTTTACACCAAGCATTCCTGCGTCGATTGTTTCACGGAATTGACGAACGCTTCCACCGTCTTTAGTAAAGATACAAGCACCGTTTGCAAATCGTGATTGATTTGAAAGATCGACTGCTTCCTCAAGATTTTTTACACGTGTAATAGATAGAACTGGTGCAAAGATTTCATCTTGCCAGATTTTCATTTCACTTGTCACTTCATCAAAAATCGTTGGGCCAACGAAATAACCTTTGTCTTTAGCCTTCTCGTCATTCCGCCCATCACGAAGGAGGCGAGCACCCTCTTCTACACCTGTTTCAATATATTTCAAAGTCTTTTCTTTATGCTGATCACGGATTACTGGACCGAGGAAAACCCCTTCATCCAATCCGTTTCCGATTGTAAGTTCATTCGTTTTTTCCAATAGAAGTTCGATAAACTCATCTGCTACAGACTCTTCTATCGCTACAACTGAACATGCCATGCAACGCTCTCCAGCTGAGCCAAAGGCAGCATTGAGCACTTGAACAGCAGCATTTTCCAAGTTTGCATCGCCTAGAATAATTGAATGGTTCTTAGCTCCAGCAAGAGCTTGAACGCGTTTTAAATTGTTTGTTCCACGCTTGTAAACATATTCAGCTACAGGCTGGGAACCAACGAATGAAATAGCTTTTACATCTTTATGATCCAATAAGCCATTGACAACATCATGTGCACCGTGAACAACATTTAGCACACCTTTAGGAAGCCCAGCTTCTTCAAATAGTTCCGCCAAACGATTCGCTAATAGCGGAGTACGCTCAGATGGCTTTAATACAAATGCGTTCCCCGTTACGATAGCGAGCGGGAACATCCAGCAAGGCACCATCATTGGGAAGTTAAACGGTGTAATACCGCCAACTACACCAATTGGATAACGGTAAACGCCTGACTCAAGACCAGTAGCGATCGAAGGCAGTTGTGAGCCCATTGTCAGAGTCGGTGCACCTGCTGCAAATTCCACACATTCGATTCCGCGCAATACTTCTCCGTGTGCCTCTGTGTAATTTTTACCGTTTTCAATTGTGATTAGCTTTGCCAGTTCATCCCAATGTTCAACAAGCAGTTGTTGATATTTAAATAGAATCCTTGCGCGTCTTGGAACAGCTACCTCTTTCCATGTTTCAAATGCTTTAGCAGCCGCTTGAACCGCTAAATCTACATCTTCTTGTGTAGAAATCGGAACACGGGCAATTTCTTCACCTGTTGCTGGGTTGTAAACTGCCTCGGTTTTTGTTGTTTTTGCGTCTATCCATTCTCCGCCCACATAATTTTGTAATGTTTTCACTGTAGTTTGTGTCATTTAAGTAACCTCCAATGTTATTTTGAGATTTTTCTAGATGTCATCAAGGTAAATTGGGGGCAATCTGATTAATCCCGCGAGTTTAATCGATAATCCCGCCGATTTGATTAGTAATCCCGCCAAATTCATTAATAATCGCGCCGTTATTAAATTAATTCGGCCAAAATGCTTAGTACTACTTGCTGACTTTTTGCTCCGCAATTAAACGATCAATCTCATCCGTTGTCGGCATTGCGTCTGAACAACTATGCTTCGAAATGACAATCGCAGCAGATGCACTTCCATATTCCATCGCTTTTGGTATCTCCCATTGATTCATCAATCCGTAAATAAACGCCGATGCATAAGAGTCACCTGCACCAAAAGTTTTTAATACCTTTGTTTTAAACGTGCCTCCTCTATGGGAAGATCCATCTTTCGTATAAGCAATCGAGCCTTCAGAACCGTGTTTGATAACAACAATTTCTGCATGATAGCTAAACCACTTTTGCGCTGTTCGCTGGTCATCATTATCATTGCTTTCAAATTGTTCCATCATATCGAATTCTTCTCTTGTCCCGATAATGACATCGCATTTCTCAGCGGCTAGATTATAATAAACAGCCGTCTCTTGTGCAGATGTCCATGTATATGGGCGGTAATCAAGATCAAAAATGACAACTACATCATGTTTACGCGCATAGTCTAGAGCTAAAAATACGGCCTCTCTCGATGGACTTGCCGCTAAAGCGGTTCCAGAAATTAATAACGCTTTCGAATTTTTGATATATTCTTCCGAAACATTGCTCGTATCAAGCTTCAAGTCAGCTACATTATCACGGTACATAAGGATGCTGCATTCTTCAGGGCTTTTAATTTCTGTGAAAGCAAGTCCTGTAACAGCACCTGTTTGATCAACCGAGATCCCAGAAGTATCAATATGATTATCTTTTAAGTACTGAACAATAAAACGGCCCATTTGATCATCTGAAACTTTACCGATAAATCCTGATTTCAAGCCCAATCTCGCAGATCCAATCGCAATATTAGCTGGGGAACCGCCAACATATTTTGTAAAAGAAGATGTTTCCTCCATTGGTCTATTAAATTGATCAGCATTTAGGTCGATGCACAGTCTGCCTATTCCAATTAAGTCGATGGAACGGTCAGTTTTAAAATCTAAATTGTACATATAATTCCCTCCTACTTTTACACACTTAAGTTAAGCACTTTATCTCTAACTTAAAAATTTTTATTTCGGAAATAACCATTCATGATCTGGATCATTATGAAACTTCCATGTTCGTTTCGGACCAGCCATTACATTTAAATAGTATGATTCATAGCCTGGCACTGCTGATACAGGATGATACCCTTCAGGGACTAGTACGACGTTTCTGTTTTCGACACTTAATGTCTCATTCAGACTTCGATCATCATTGTAAACTCGTTGAAAGACAAATCCTTGTGAAGGATTGATTTCGTGATAGTACGTTTCTTCTAAGTATGATTCATTTGGCAAGTTATCTTCATCATGCTTATGAGGAGGATAACTGGATGTATTCCCATCAGGAGTGTAAACCTCTACAACTAGCAAACTATCAGCTTCTTTTTGTTCTGGTAAAATATTATGGATTTTACGGCTCATTTTTCCTGATCCACGATCTTCTTGGCCGACATCTTCCGGTGCAATTAACCGTGCCGGATAATTCCCTTTTCCTGGCGCCAAGCAAACAGCTAATTCAAGATCTGTCAAAGCTTTAACCGTATAGGAATCTTCATTTGGCACATAAACGGAGTATGGAGGTATTTTTTCAAACACACTCATTCTCTTTCCGATATTTTCAAACGATTCTTTTTCAGTTTTAACGTCTGCTCGTCCACTTAAGAGAACGAGACATACTTCATTTTCTTCTGTAGATGTGCTCAATGTTTCTCCTTGTTTTAAGGAATAAACTTCAAAACCAACATACTTCCATCCAGCAGATTCTGGCGTTACATGTAACACCCTGCCATTTTCGTCTCTTTGCTTAGGTTTTAAAAGTAGTTGAGACATATTATCCCTCCTGCTATAAAATAAGTTAAGCGCTTAACCAAAGTCTATCTGATTATCAAAATATAATCAATATTTTTTATATAATAAAGATTATTTCACTGCAACCGCATTCAATTCGGATAATGAAACGGAGCGTTTTTCTTTCCACGATAATTGGGCAGCTAATGCGATTAATTCAGCCTTATATCCATCTTCTCCGGAACAAGAAAGTGGTTTTTCTTCAACAATAGCTTTTGCAAATTCAGCAATTTCTGCTACATACGCTTCTTTATAGCGATCAAGGAAGAAGTATTTTGGATGATCAACTGTAATTGAATCTTTTGTAGAGATTTGGACGTTTGTATAACGTTCGTTTTCAGCTGAGACGACTCCTTCATCCCCGAATACCTCGATACGCTGATCATACCCATACACAGCCTGACGGCTATTATCGATTACTCCAAGGGAACCATCATCAAAGGTCAAGGTGATAATAGCTGTATCTACATCATTATTGCGTTTGAACTTTGGATCAATTAAATTCGCTGCACTTACAGACACCTCGGCTACCTCTCTGCCAGAAAGATATCGGATCATATCAAAGTCATGAATGGTCATATCCATAAACATCCCACCAGAACGCTGAATATAGGACTCATCAGGTGCTTGCGGATCCCTGGAGGTTATTTTTAAAATATGTGGCTTGCCAATTTTTCCAGCGCGAACAGTTTCAAAGACTTTGCGGAAATGTTTATCAAACCGACGGTTAAATCCAACTTGGAATTTCACACCAGCCTCTTGTACGACTTGAAGGGCTTCTTTCGTTTCCTCAATATGAAAGCTAATCGGTTTTTCACAAAATATATGCTTCCCGGCCTTTGCGCAAGCTTTAATAAAATCGACATGTGTGTCCGTTGATGAACAAATGAAAACCGCGTTAATTTCAGGGTCCTTCAATATATCATCAGTTTGTGTAGTGAGCACTGGTACTTGTTGCTCCAAATGCGTTCCTTTTAAATGATCAATGCTTATATCTGATATGGATTTCAAGTGGAATAAGCCTGATCTCAATATATTATCAGCATGCAGCTGACCGATTCTGCCAGCCCCAATAATGCCTACTGTTACTTTTTTCATCATAAATCACCTCGTAAAATATTAAATGGATTCTTGTTTAAGCTCCGGTTTTACTTTTTTTGCAATCGTCTCTTTCGGTATCGGGTCAAGTTTCTTATTTGTATTACGCCAGAACCAAACCACTCCCCCGATGAGAATCAGACTCGCCAAGAAAAACACAAGTGACATGTTTGAATAATCATAACCCGCTTTCGCTACACCGATTGGAGAGAAGAACGTATACACACCAACCATTAACGCAATAATCAGAATGGAAAAAGCTTTTGCATGCTTCCAAGGTTTTAGGTCAACTACCTTAGAATCATATAATTCATAAGCTGTTTCTCTAGGTTTTAATCTTCCAATCACAATCATTATTAAAATATTGATTGGGAATAATACAGTTAAAACATAAAGGAAATTAATTTCGTCAAGAATGAATTTTGACAACGCATACAAAATAACATGGACTACTATTGCAATCTTAGGAGCACTCTTCGGCACACGCTTACTGAAAAATCCTACCATTACCATTGCTATTATCGGCAAACTATAAAACCCATTCATTTCTTGTAAATAATAAAAGAGTCCTGATGGAGCATAGATGATGAATGGGGCAACAATGACGGCAGTAGCTGCAAGTAAGGCAGCAAATATCCTGCCGATCTTAACAAGCTCATCGTCTTTTGCTTTCGGTTTAAAAATTGGCTTGTAAATATCCAGCGTAAATAATGTAATAGAACTATTTAACACATTATTAAAAGAGCTTAAAATAGCGCCAAATAAAACAGCGGCCAGGAATCCTGATAATGCTATTGGCAGCACATCATTAATGAGTGTGGGATAGGCCATATCCGGGTTTCCAAGGGCACCACCATATAACAAGTAAGCGATGATACCGGGCAAGACTAAAAATGTTGCCCCGAATATTTTAAAGATCCCAGCAAACAGCACACCCTTTTGGCCTTCCGCTAAATCTTTTGCGGCTAATGAACGTTGAATAATCGATTGGTTCGTACACCAATAAAATAAGTTATTAAACAATAATCCCGTTAACAAAACCGTCCAAGGCACAGATGATGAATGGTTTCCAATTGAATTCAGTTTTGCGGGATTGGCCGTCATTAGCTTACCGACACCATCTACTAAACTACCACCGCCAAGAGCAAACAAGGCTAAAAATGGAATAAGCAAACCACCTATAATAAGACCGATTCCATTAATCGTATCACTCATTGCGCAAGCTTTAAGTCCACCAAGAATGACATAGCCACAACTGATAATCCCTATCGCCATTGAAATGAAAAAAATGATTTTGAATGTACTAATATTAGTGATCGTAGTTAATGAAAAAATGCTATCAATCACAAGTGCTCCCGAATATAATACAGTTGGTAAATATACGGTCGCATAACCTAATAAAAATAACACGGAAACAATCTGTCTCGTTCTCACATCATAACGTTGTTCCAAAAAGTCTGGAATTGTCGTTATGCCCGCTTTTAAATAACGAGGCAAAAATACAAATGCCATAAGAATCAAAGCTATAGGAGCGGTTACCTCCCAGGCCATTACAACCATTGACTCACCAAATGCTTGTCCATTAAGTCCGACGATTTGTTCCGTTGACAAGTTTGTTAGTATAAGAGAACTTGCAATGACAATTCCAGTTAAACTTCTTCCTCCAAGAAAATATCCATCTGAACTTGTTAAATCCGTACCTTTTGTCTTGTACCAAGAAAACCACATTACAAAAATGGTATATGCTAAAAAGGTTGCTGCAATAATCCAAAGCATATGTATACTCCTCCTTTTTTCGCGTGTACTACACTATTTCCGTTTACGTAGAAAGATTCGCTTTAAAGAAAGCGCTTTACATAAGTGTAAAAAAAATAAAACCACGCAATTTTTATTAATGAATCCTCTTTTCACCCCATTTTTAATCCTGACTTTAACTAAGGAAAATAAATTAAGGAAAGCGCTTAACTCAACCTCCCTAAAAATATATAACAAATATTATAATAAATCAAGCTTTTCTTATTTTATTGAAATATAAAAAATGAAGTAGTCCAGCCTTGGACTACCTCATTTTTTATATTGGATTGAGCGGGTTTTCCAAAGCTTACCGCTCGCTTTCCGCGGGGCGAGCGCCGAGCCGCTTCGTCGCTACGCTCCTTTAGGGTCTCGACTGTCTCGCAGATCCCGCAGGAGTCGAGCGGACGCTTCTCCAAACCAATACAATTCTACAATTTACTTTTCTGTTTACTCTTTCATTTTTATAACGGTAGAACGTTTCTTTGCGGAGGCGAAGGAAAAGGGCTTATTTTAACTGCCTTTTGTCTTCAAACTGAGTGTATAGTTTAAAATTTAAAACTGTCCACTATTTTAATTTATTATTGCACATTCAACTAATCCTACTTGTTATCTAATTTCCTCAAAATATCTTGAAGTGTGCGATTGCGTTCTTTTGCTAATTTAACAACCGAAACCGCAAACCAAATAACAAATATTATCGGAACTACATAAACAAGAAACATTAAGAATGGCAATATACTCATCATTACTTCACCAGCACCCAAACAACCGTCACCAACCTTTTATTGTTTATTTATCTAAACTCTCGCATCAACCTGATCAACGCAATTTCAACAAATCATTTTTCGTTAAATGTTTCTCTTTCATTTGTTAGCGTATTCTTCTATCCTCAGAAGTTGTTGCACAGATTTTATCGGGTTATAACAAGTTGGTTGCATAAGTGTAGCTCCATAAATGTGTAAAGCAACTCTAAAACGGACTATCACAAAAAATTATATTTACTCACTCTACAGATATAGTGATAACCGTTTTTAAAGATTCATCCTGGCCAATTATAGGCAATTCTTCTTTACGATTCATTTCATTCGTCATAGCCATCCATGGCTCTACACAAACAAAGTCTTGCCCCTTTTCTGTCCATAAATAAACGTATTTGAATTCTTCGCCGTATTTCATTAACACCTTTTTATTCAGTTCCGGCAATTCAAAAGCAATTTCCTTTTTTATAGCATCCAATAAAACAAGCGATTCCTTCTTATCGGATAAATCTAATCCTTCCTTCACATTCTTAATTTTAAAATCATTATCATCGCGATACGTTTTTGCATCTGTTTCATATGTAAGATTTTTCTCGGAAGTTTTGAAATATGGATGAAAACCTGGATAAATTGGCATGTCAGATTCCGATTTATTTACATATTCTTGCTGGATGCTCAAAGTATTTCCTTGCAATACGTATGTAAAGATTACTTCAAAATCAAACGGAAAAGATTTTCTGGTTTCTTCATTGCTTCTTAGTCTTAAGGTGATCGAAGCACCGTCAGTTGTGTCAGTATTCATAACTTCCCACGGATAATTTCTAGCAAATCCGTGGTTTCTCATTTCATATACTTTACCATCCCACTCGTACTTCCCATCCACTAATTGGCCTGATATAGGAAATAAAATTGGTATTCCACCTCTAACATTGGCCTCTTCATCATAAAAGGTCTTTTTATTCAAAAATAATAATTCCTCGCCATGTACACCAAAACCAGTTATGATTCCCCCTCTTTCAGGAGCCACTTTTATCCATGAATGCGCATTTGAATCGGTTACTTCATAGATTGTAAAATTTGCATCTTGTTTCTGAGTAACTTTATACATTGTTGCGTTATCCTCCTACAAATGATCAAGATATCTTTTCTTTTCTTTAAAATAAGCCCAATCTTTAAAACCAATTTCTTTGAGTCGCTGTCTCACCAATTCAAACTCGTCGCCAACTCTTTCCGGATCATGTGCATCAGATCCGAAAGTAGGTTTTACTCCATAATAAAGCGCTCTTTCAAGAATATCATCTGCTGGGTACCAGCCGCCGCAGTCCTTCGTATTACCTGAAGTATTGATTTCAATGGCAATCTCATTTTCACCGATTACTTTTAAAGTATGATCGATTGCATTCGTTTGAATCTTAGAAAAAGCGGGATAAAATCCCTTCATTGCGTCAATATGCCCGAGAATTTGAAATAACCCACTTTTCGCTGATTGTTCAATGAGATGATAATATCTTTCTTTCGTCGCTATTTTTTCTTGTTCAGTCAAACCATCCCATCGACCCTTCTTAAAAATATTAATGCCATCTACATGGTGAACAGAACCGATAATATAATCAAAAGGATACTGATCATATTGTTTTTTATAAAGGTTGATATGGTCTGGAAAAAAGTCTGATTCAATCCCTAAAAGAACATCGATTTTCCCCTGAAACTCTTCCTTCAACATTAAAACTTCTCTGATATAAGCTGGGAATTCACTTTTTCCCATAGCAATGCCAGGAAAAGGCTGTTCTTCTTCACTTGCAAAATACGGTGAATGATCTGCAATACCAATCATATCCAAACCGTTATTTATTGCTGCTTCGATATAATCTCTTATCTCACCGCGGGCATGTCCACAACGGTAGTGATGCGTATGAAAATCAAATTTCAAATGGGAGTTCATTTTTTTACCACCTTTTAAATAATTTCTTCTATGTATTAACATACTCCAAGCAGATGAGAAACCCCTTTAATTATGCTCAAAAAAGGATGCAGCACGAAAATATGCTGCATCCTTTCCTAATTTAAAGAACCGTTAAGAGTGTTCCTTTATATGTGACCGATGGATCTTCAATTAGTTGAACCTTCAAGTTTGAGGATTGAATAGTCCTTTTGTAGACCACCAATCCATTAACTTGAAGCGCCACAACATCACCTGTTTTTTCAATCGACAAATGTTGATATGTAGAAAAATCAGGGTCATTTTTTAATAATGTTTTATTGTGACTATCCCCTTGGCGAACTTCAAATGCCTTCTCGTCTGGATCAATTGTCCATTTTAGGACCATCCCATTCTCATCAGAAAGGCTTCCGCCAAGTGTAGAATTCTCAGGGTTAACCGTAGATAGGTTGGTCTCAAAGTAAAACGAATTAGCTGGATGGGAAGCTAAACTCTTATTAATCGAATGAATTCCATCATCAAATCTACAATCGACCGTTGGTAGCGATGGTGCAGGAATCGCTTCTAAAGTTGGCTCCTCAATTTTAATAAGATCATCTTGCCATTCAAATTTACCAACATGAACTTTTCTTCCCTTTTTTTCTGGATCTGGTTCATATCCATGATAGACCACATACTTATCTACACCATTAGGACCGCTCGTTACAACATGGTGGCCAGGTCCGAAGCATGCAGCATTGCTTGCAAGAATCGGTTTACCGCCTTCCCACTTCTTCCAGGTCGTATCATTCATTCCATTTGGCCCCATTGGTACTTTAGAAGTCGCAACATACATTCCGTACGTATCATCACCGAACCAACCAGCGCTGTACATTTGATAATATACACCGTTTTTCTTTAAAACAAATGGACCCTCGTTCCAAAACCATGTCCCTTCTTTATTCCCCTCATGCATCATTTCAGGTTTGACAACAAGCGTTGGATTGCCGGCAAGGGTTTCAAAATCTATCATTTTATCAACAACATTCCCACAGCCGATGACACCGTTAGGACCTTTTGTATACTCGTTTCGGACGTTGTAAAATAAAAACCACTGGCCATCATCATCTAAGAAGGGATGTGCATCAATCGACCACTCATTCGTTAATGGCTCGGCATTTAAGATAAATGGACCGATTGGACTTGTACTTTTAGCGACACCAATGTGACGAATTTCATCATCGGCATTGCCATCGGCTTTTGTCATCGCACCAGTCACGTACATATAAAACGTTCCATTATAATGGATGATTTCAGGGGCCCAAAGATCAATTTGAGCCCAATGATTTTTATCATTTGACGCTGTAAGTGCAACGCCAACTTTTTCCCAATCTACAAGATTTGTGGACTCATAGACGAGGATTTCATATTGTCCTGTATGGTATAAATAGTATTTTCCGTTATATTTCAAAATAGCAGGATCGCCATGATCCATATCAGGAACAAAAATGACTGGATTATGATAAATCATTTATTTTGCCTCAACTTTTTCAATCTTATATGTTTTACCTTCATTAATCGCACGAATCGTTTCAAGCGGAATTTTCGGTTCACGATCATAAGTCAATAAACCATTAATCTCTTGCTCGACATCCGTTAGTTGTGTGTAGCAAAATCCTTGAACAGTTGGTGACTCAAGCATTGCTGAGACGACGGCATTGTAACGATCTGCAAAATCTTCGTCACTATCCGCTCCACTATATCCCCAGCCTTCCCAATCACTCTTTTTATAGGCAATCCCGCCAAACTCAGAAACGAGGATGGGTTCATCTTGATATGAAAAACCTGGTGTTAAAATAAATCTTCCGGCAGGCATTGCTGATATTGTACTCTCAACCGTAGAATATCTTTCTGTTAATACTTCTTTTTTCGACTCATAGTCATGGATTGTAAGCAGATCGGATTTGGTATGTTCCCATCCATCATTGGAAATCACAGGACGAGTGCTATCAAGTGATTTCGTTAAGTAATATAGGCTTAAGCTATGTGCCACTTGACGGTCATCAGAAAGAAGACGCGGTACACCCCAGCTTTCGTTTAACGGTACCCATGCAACGATGGACGGATGACTATAATCTCGTTCAATTACCTCTTGCCATTCTTTTGTAATTCTTTCAACTGATTCGTTTGTATACGTATAGCTATTGGCCATTTCTCCCCAGACAAGCAGGCCTAATTTATCTGCCCAATATAAATAACGTGGATCTTCTACCTTTTGATGCTTACGCGCACCATTAAAGCCCATTTCTTTCGTTAGTTCTACATCTTTTTTCAGGTCCTCATCACTTGGAGGAGTTAAAATTCCTTTAGGGAAATAGCCTTGGTCAAGAATAAGTTTCTGATAGTAAGGACGGTTATTCAGCAAAAATTTGCCTTCAACGATCGATACCTTCCGCATGCCAAAATAACTTGTGACTTCATCTACTGTATGATCATTTTCCTTTACTCGGAGAACGATATCATACAAATTCGGATGTTCCGGACTCCAAAGTCTGCCTGGACCGTGAACATTAAAATCGCTTAAATAGATTTGTCGAGAACCGCTATTTGAACCAAGATGAACAGCATCTTTTGCTACTAGTTCACCGTCAAAGGAGATTTCAATTTCCAGTTGCTGTTCCGCTGTTCCTCCATTGACCACATAGTCAACGACAACTTCATCCGTATCAATATTAGGTGTGAACTTTACTTTTTCGAGGTAGCTCTCATTAACAGCTTCAAGCCAAACCGTTTGCCAAATTCCAGTCGTACGTGTATAGAAAATCGACTCTGATTTTTCTTTCCAATATTGTTTTCCACGTGGTTGATCCAATTCTTTTGACGGATCTTCCGCACGAACAACTACTTTGTTTTCTGCCTTAATGACATGACTAATATCCGCTTTAAAAGGAACATGTCCTCCCTCATGAGTGGCAACAAGCTCGCCATTCACCCATACTTGAGCTCGGTAATCTACCGCTCCAAAATGAAGAATGATGCGTTTATCATTCCAGTCACTTGGGATAGTAAACGTTCTTTCATACCAGACAATATCATGAAAATCCGTATTACCAATCCCGCTTAATTCACTTTGATATGAAAATGGGACGGTTATTTCTTGTTCATACGTATGGTCCTTATACCATTTATTGTTCATTCCTAGATTCTCATCATCAAATGAAAAGTTCCATACTCCGTTTAAATTGATCCACTCATTTCGAACGAATTGTGGACGTGGATATTCTGGTCTTGGTTGATTCATGTGAAATCTCTCCCTAAATTATATTTTTTACTGTCAATATGCTTTCCAAGGCTTCCATGCGCCTCTCCAACTTACTTCTAAATCAGCCTCATATGGACGAGATTCATATTTTGCTAGTAAATAAAGAAGTGAATAATAGGCTATAAATCCTAATAACCCTGCCCAGACAAGCAATAAGATTGGGACCAAAAGCGAAAGAATCGTTATTAACAAGATATATATAGATAGATTCAACGTAAAACTAACATTCTCAATAAATAATCGAAAAGATCGAATGATGATTAGTTTCACATCTAGCAAGTTTTGCTTCACCATCAATGAAACCATATACATCATCATAAATTGAACGCTAAACATTAAATACAATAGCGCAAACGAAAAACTGATTGCCCAAATATTATTAAGCGAAAATAATATTGAAAAATAAACTCCACCTGGAATCATGATTACTGCGTATAAAACAGTCAGAAGAAGTGTCGGCTTTTGATATCTTTTCATACCAATAAAAAAATTGTGAAAATCGTCTTCTCCCTTTTGTTTCTTCTCGATACTATATAGCAATCCGATTGTTGCAAATCCAATCGTAACGATGGGAATAGAACAAAGTAACCACAAAAGACTGATCCGTAAAACAAAGCCTAGTTGGTGATACGTTTCAAAGATACTTTTATGAAATACCCGTAACGAAGCTTTCACTTAGATCACCCCTTCACTCCTGAGAGTGAGATTCCTTTAACAAAGAATCGTTGTGCCAGTAGGAATAAAATTAATACTGGTACCGCTGAAATAAATGTTGCAGCCATCATTTTCGCATATTGAATATTGTATGTGCCTTGTAGGATCGATAATCCTACTGGTAATGTTCTCATTTCTATACTGTTCGTTACAATGAGCGGCCATAAGAAATCATTCCAGTTGCCCATGAACGTGAATAATGCAAGCACCACAAGCGCCGGTTTTGATAGAGGAAGGATAATTTTCCAATATATTTGAAAGAGTGTTGCACCGTCGATAATCGCCGCTTCTTCGAGTTCTTTTGGAATTCCGAGGAAAAATTGGCGTAATAAGAAAATGCCGAATACTCCGCCAAGACCAGGGATAATCATTGCCCATGGTGTATCAATCCATCCTAGGAAATTTACAATACTGTAGGCTGGAATCAAGTTCATGATTGGCGGAATCATCATTGTCGCCATTAAGGACCAAAAGATTTTGTCTCTTCCCTTAAATTCTAATCGCGAATAAGCATAGGCCGCCAAAGAGGCAATAAACAAGACTAATACAGTATGGCTAACAGCAATAAACAGACTATTAACAAACCACTTCAAAATCGGTGCCTCACTCGTATTTGAGATGACATCAATATAGTTTTTCAGTGTTGGTGTTTCGGGAATCCATCTTATTGGCCAGGATATTGCCGCACTTTCTGGCTTTAATGATGTTGATAAAATCCAAATTAAAGGTGCTATCCACAAAACCCCTACGGCCGACAAAAAGATAAAACTCGTCGTTTTTATTTTTCGTTCTTCACTTTTTACAGACATATTGCTTCCTCCTTTCTAAGAAAATTAAGCTTTCTTATCCTCTTTTCCAATAACTTTAAATTGAATTACACTCACAATCACTAAGAAAAAGCCCATAATGATCGCCATGGCTGAAGCTACTCCAGCTTCAGAACTCCCGGTAAATGCCACTTCCTGTATATACATAAGAAGGACTTTCGTGTCAGTACCTGGCCCGCCTTTTGTCGCCATAAACGGCTGTCCGAATATGTTAAAGGAAGCAATAGTCGTCATAATTAAAATAAAAATCATTTGGTTTTTTATTCCTGGTAAGGTGACATGCCAAAAGCGATGAATTGCGTTTGCGCCATCGATTTTTGCTGCCTCATGTAATTCAGGAGACACATCCTGTAAACTAGCTAAAAATAAAATCATATTCGATCCTAATGTCCACCATATCGTCATGACGATAATTGAAACCCATGCCCACGGTAGATCCGTTAACCATGGTATATTTTCAAACCCAAGTTTATTTAAATAATAGTTTACAAGACCAGCATTTGTATCGAGCATCCAAATCCAAATCAACGCGACAGTTGCAATTGAAAACAAGCTAGGTGCATAGAATAAGGCTCTAAAAAAATTACTTCCCCATGTTTTCGTGTCAACGGCCATTGCGATTAAAAGTGGAATGGAGATTAATAGAGGGACTGCAAAAACGACAAATAAGAGGGTATGTTTAAATGCATCCCAATAATAAGTGAAATAGAGACTATCCTTATTCACAATCAAATCCGCATAGTTCTGTAACCCGACGAATACCGGAGAACTAAAGAAGTCCCAAGAATGAAAACTGAGATAAATTCCGTATATGGTGGGAAAAATCATAAACACGGTAAAAAAGAATAAATGTGGCGCGATAAATGCATAAGGCGAAAGTTTATTTAAGACTGGTTTATCTTTGTTAACTTGAAGATTTTTTATTTCTGAACGATCGATCTTTGGTTTCACTTTCTCGCCCTCCTTCTCATTTCAAAAAAAGGGAGGGTGCCGGGGCCCCCACCTTTTTTCATGTAGTTTTTATTTCTTGGCAGCTGCTTCAGCTTGTTTCTTGCCTTTATCAGCTGCAGCGTCTAACGCTTCTTTTGCAGATTTTTTACCTAAAACTGCTAGGTTGATCGCTTCATCCGTAGGTGACCATGCATCCATAAATGTTGGTGATGCTGGTGGGAACACTAAATATGGAACTTGTTCTGCAATGGCACTTTGGTGTTCAAGGGCTTTAAACTCATCGCTGTCACGAACAGAGTTTTTCGCCGGAATTTGTCCCGCTTTCGCCCACTCTAAGCTATTATCAGTAATATATTTAATAAATGTCATCGCTGCTTCTAATTTTGCAGGATCTTGTTTCTTTTGTTTTGGGATAACAAAGTTATGTGATCCAGCAAATGTCGCTTCTTTTTCACCGAAGACAGGAATTGGAGCGGCACCATAGTTTAGTCCATCTTGCTCATTAAATCCGTTAATCATCCAAATTCCATTAAAGTGGAAGGCCAATTTTCCTTGACGGAATAATGTAACTTCTCCATCTTGTTGGATGTTTTTCGGTGAAACCCCTTCTTTGTGTACAAGATCTGCCATCGTTTGTAGCGCATTTACGCCTGCTTCACTGTTGTAAAGCGGTGTTAATCCATCCGGACTCACACTTTCCCCACCAAACTGATAAAGTGCTGAGTGGAAAATAAATCCTGACGGCCATAATGGTGGAATGGCTGTTCCCCATACGCCACTATTATCTTCTTGAATTTTTTTACTCATTGAAATAAGTTCTTCTAATGTTTTCGGTGGTGCATCAAATCCGGATTTTTCTAATAAATCTTTATTGTAGTACAATGCAAGCGGATGAACGTCTAGCGGTACACCGTAGCGTTTACCATCATAAACCCCTGCATTCCACACTTGTTGAATGAAATCACTTTCACTCATATTTAAATTATCCGCTAATTCATCAAGAGGTTCTAGAACATCCATAGCGGAATATTTCGCAATTTGATCTAAATGCATGATTGCAACATCTGGTGCTTTACCTTGTGAAACAACAGTACGGACTTTGTCATAAAAGTTTCCTGCCGGCATTGTTTCCGACTTAATTTGAATTTCTCCTTTATGATCCTTGTTGAATTCATCAACCATTTTTTTCATGTTCTCGCCATCTGGCCCGGTGAATATATTCCAATATTGAAGTGTAATTTCACCTTTTGCATTACTTCCGGAACTTTTGCTGCATCCCGCTAATACAACTATGAAACTAAGAAACATTACTGCCAGTATTTTTACCGGTTTCATTTTTCTACCCCCTAATTATTTTATAGATAGACTGCCTATGCATTCGATCTACCAAGATAAAAGTCCTTGCTCATTTAATACAACTTTTTTATACCAAACAACTTTGTTGCACCTATTAACTTCATGATAACGGTTGCAAAAGGTTCCGTCAATAACTTTGCAAAAGAATTTTTTACTTATTCATAAAAAAAGCTCCATTTGTTCAGAAAACCTGAAGCAAATGGAGCCTTTTTAATAAATCACCCGCATTAAAATATCTTGCTCATAATCCCCTAACTCTTTACCGAACAGATTTATTCCGCCGACATTTTTTGCATTTTGTTTAATCCCAACTCTTAAATCGACATACTTCTGCGTTCCTAGCTTTATATCTAATAAATTTACGGCAGATACCTTTACGTCATCTAAATAACTAGCATTATTGTCAATCTTCCATGTTTTTAATAATCCGTATTGCGTACTATTTTCTGGGAACCATGTAGGATTTAGCCTGCCTTTTCTGTCACCAAAATCCCCTGGACAGGTCCATGTATATATTTCAACCCCATTGATCCAAATCGTAATATCTGATGGCCAGTCATGGTCATACCGAGGGGCTTCTGAACAAAGCTCCATTGAAAACTGAAGCGACTGGACGACACTATTGGCAGGGAGAAAAAGCGGGAAACGATAATCAACAAAGCCTTTGCGGAACCATAATAACTGTGCATTCATGCGTTCCGGCAGAAAAAAAATAGACGGTTCATCTTCAGGCTTAATGATTCCAGTTTTACCAATTAATCCACATGTAGGTGCTATATCACAATTGATATAGTGGCCTACAGGCATTTCAATTTGATAATAATTATTTGGATTATTGTGACCCATATTCAAATTTAAGTTGATATACACGTCATCAAAATTACGGGAGCACACCTTCATTGTTCCCCTTGATGCAGGCTGTATTTCTGTTGCGATGATATCGGCATTTTCAAGCACTTTAATGTTGGAAGCTATAGTGGAAACCGGGAGATCCAACTTTTCAGCCAGTTCATTTATATTCATTTTTTGAAAGTTAAGCAGCTTTAAAATATCTATCCGAATTTTTGAAGATAAGGCATGTGATACTTTTATCAGTGTATCTGATTCATCAATTGTTAGTTCTAACAAAGTTGCTTCCCCCCTTAAATCATTCATTACAGAAAAAATGTTTTGAACAAACTTTATAAATACTATAGAATAAAATTAACTTCATTTCATCTTTCTTGTTTGAAACAATAATTTATTTATAGAGTATTACATATTTTATATTTATTTTACCAGTTAAACACTTTAGTTTGGTTTATTATTTTTTGTTAGCGCTTTTAAAATATTTTTTTAAGGAGATGGAAAATTAATTGAGCAAAGTAGAAAGCAAGCAAGTGAAGAAAGGGAATGCGAAAGTATTCATGTTCATTCCTCTAGCAATTTTAACATTGGCAGTCATTTCCTATTTCTTATTTTTTAATCAAACGACGGAGTACAAAAATCCCGTCTTTGAGCCAGTGATTGCAGATCCGTCAGTAATCAAAGCAGATGATGGGTACCTGTATGCTTATGGAACGGAAGATGACTGGGGTGATGGAAAAGGGTCTCATTATCTTCCAATCATTCGTTCAAAAGATTTAATCAGTTGGGAATATATTGGAGATGCTTTTACATTTGATACGAAACCTGATTGGAAAGATGGGGGCTTGTGGGCACCACATATTGCATTTTTTAATGATCAATACTATTTATACTATTCTATGTCAACGTGGGGAGATGCAAACCCGGGAATTGGCGTTGCTACTGCTGAAAAGCCCGAAGGTCCATTTAAAGACCAAGGCCCACTATTTACAAGTGATGAAATTGGTGTTTTAAACTCGATCGATCCTTTTCATTATATTGATAAAGATGGAACCCCCTACTTATTTTGGGGCAGTTTCCATGGAATTTACGGCATCGAACTTTCAAAAGATGGGTTCAGTACAGTTGGAGACAAGTTCGAAATTGCTGGAACTGCCTTTGAGGCTCCCTGGATCATGGAAAAAGATGGAGCGTATTATTTCTTTGGTTCGCTAGGTTCTTGTTGTGAAGGAGAATGGAGTACTTATCGTGTTAGTGTTGGAAAAGCGGACTCTATTAAAGGACCGTATTTAGATAAAGACGGAAATGATCTTCTTTATTCAGAAGGAACACTCGTCTTAGCTGAGGGTGATAATTTTGCCGGGCCTGGACATAACGCTATTGTCACTGATAAAAAAGGGACTGACTGGATTGTATACCATGCGATTGATAAGGAGAATGGCTGGCTGCCAAATGGCGCTACAAGACGACCAATGATGATTGATCCCATCGTATGGGAAGATGGATGGCCAATTGTAAAAGATCTTGTACCAGGGGAAGGAAAACAAAAAGGGCCGAAATTTTAACGAAGAACAGCGTCAAAGTTTATGAACTTTGGCGCTGTTTTTTCTCTTTTAACAAAATACGTTACCTGAATGTTAGCAATTTCGAACAATCTCTTAATATGAAATTAATAAAACCTTTATACTCATAGATTATGATTGGACTGTACATATCATATTAATGGAGGTTGGACTGGAATGAAAAAACATCTTGCTTTAACACTGGCTGCATCACTGCTTATCCCTTCTGCGGCTTCTATACAAGCCGCTCCGAAAAGTGTTGTTGTAGATTCGGTTGAATTTAATGGCATGGATGCACCGACAACAATTGAGGAAATGTCAAAGGCGTATTCAAATGCAACCATTGATGTGAAGTATAGTGATGGAACGAAGAAAACATTACCGCTCCGTTATGAAAAACTTTTTAAATCAACTGATACTTTTAATATGAAAGGAAAACAAGTTCCTGCTGGTACACCTATTGACGCGCAGGGCAATCCGATCATGGACAACAGTGTTCCAAATGATCCCGTTCCATTTATTTCAGATGCACCAGATTCGAACAGTTTACTGGAGCCATTGAATGGTAATAGCGGTAAGCTTCATTTAGTTTCTCACTACGAATATCAAACCGTGGATCACTCTGGCTCCAGCGCTTATGGAAGAGTTCCTGCTTCAATGACCTTAACATCATTACAACAAGATAAAAAAACAGGAAATTTGACTGTTGCGGGTGTTGAAAAAATTGATTTTGCCGGAACAAATGGACTTTGGATTCCATGTAACGGCTCACTATCCCCTTGGAACACTCATTTAGGATCTGAGGAATATGAACCCGATGCAAGAATTTTCGAACAAGAAATTGGAACAGACAAGGATTCTACGAATGTAAAAGCATTCGCAAACTATTATTTTGGCAAAGAGGGAATGGAGAAGGCAAACCCATATTGGTATGGATTCGTTCCAGAAGTAATCGTTCATCCAAACGGCAAAGCAAAAGCAGTGAAGCATTATAGTACCGGGCGTTTTTCGAAAGAATTAATGAAGATGATGCCAGACAGCAAAACAGCTTACTTCGGGGATGACGGCGCTTATACGATGATGCTTATGTACGTCGCAGATAAAGCGAAGGATCTTTCCAGCGGAACATTATATGCGGCTAAATTTAATCAGACAGGAACTGAAAATGGTGGTTCTGGGGATCTTTCTTGGATTAAGCTAGGCCATGCAACAGATAAAGAGATTGAAAAATATATTACAGACGGTATTACTTTTAGCGATATTTTTGAAACATCAAATGAACCGAAAGAAGGATTTTCAGAAATTAAAACATACGCCAATAAACAGCAGGTAGAGTATTTGAAAGTGAAGCCAGGAATGGAACAGGCGGCTGCCTTCCTAGAAACGCGACGCTACGCGGCAACACTTGGTGCAACGAGCGAGTTTAATAAAATGGAAGGACTTGCTCTTAATACAGCTGATAAAAAAGCGTATATGGCGATTTCCGATCAAAGTAAAGGAATGGAAGTGAATCCTACTGATCCGCAGGATGATATCCGCCTTCCAAAAATCAAATCCGGTGTTACGTATGAACTGGATTTACAAGCTAGCCAAAAAGATCGGAATGGAAATAAGATTAATAGCAGCTATGTAGCAGCTTCCATGAAGGGCATCATTATTGGCGAGGACATGGCAAAGGCTGATGCATATGGGAATACAGCCCATCCTGAAAAAGTCGCAAACCCAGACAATCTATCCTATTCTGACGCGATGGGAACACTCTTTATTGGAGAAGATAGCGGCATGCATACGAATAACTATGTGTGGGCATATAATACTAAGACGAAAAAACTTTCCCGTGTTCTATCTGTCCCGGCTGGAGCGGAAGCAACAGGACTGATGGCGGCGGATGACCGTAATGGATTTGCCTATATTATGAGTAACTATCAGCACCCTGGCGATGAACTCGAAGGTAAAAGTATTACAGCCGTTGATAAAGAAAAGCTGATCGAAACGATTGACAAGGAAATTGGAGTGAACAAATCGGGAGATGTAGGATATATTACAGGTCTTCCATCTTTCACAAAAGCAAAACATGATAAAAAATAAAAATATTATTACTGATCAATTAATGGGGACAAAGCAGTACAATACCAGGTAAAATCATAGACCTATTCGCAAACGCGGATAGGTCATTTTTTATAGAAGGATTGCTTGTCTATCAAAGACTAGCAAAGTCCCTTTTTACTGATATCTATCTCGATTGCTTCGGTGCTGGACTCAAAACTCCAGCTTCACCAATATCTGTCTTCAGTCCCTCTATTAATGATTGTGATTACCATTTTACTGGTACATCCTGTAAAATGGTATATATATATCAGATCCCCCTTAGAGTATACAATATATAGTACTATTAATCTTAAAAGGAGTAGTTTAATATGAAAATATTAGCTGTAACTGCATGTCCAGTTGGTATCGCTCACACATATATGGCCGCTGAAAATCTCCAAAAAGCAGCTGACCAATTAGGCGTTCAGATAAAAGTTGAAACACAAGGCTCAACAGGAGTGGAGAATGCGCTCACTGATAAGGATATTCAAGAGGCAGATGGCATTATTATTGCCGCTGACAAATCAGTTCCAAAAGAACGGTTTGCAGGTAAAAAAGTTATCGTAACAGGTGTTCAAGACGGAATCCGCCGACCTGAAGAATTAATTAGCAAATTTCAAAATGGAGATATACCTGTCTATAAACCTGAGCAGCGTTCAATAGAAGATACAAAGAAAGAACGAGCTTCTAAGCAAAATCCGATTTATCGCCATTTAATGAATGGTGTATCTTATATGATTCCGTTTATTGTCATTGGTGGATTATTAATCGCGATTGCCTTAACTTTGGGTGGAGAAAAAACACCGGGTGGGATTGTCATTCCAGAGGATTCCATTTGGAAAACGATTGAAAGTCTTGGAGGCGCAGCCTTCACCTTTATGATTCCAATTTTAGCTGGATTTATCGCCGTTAGTATTGCAGATCGACCAGGATTAGCACCGGGAATGATCGGCGGTTTTATTGCTGCGAATGGTAGTTTTTACGGCAGTGAAGCAGGAGCCGGATTTATCGGTGGAATTATCGCCGGTTTCCTTGCGGGTTATGTTGCACTCGCAATTAAAAATATTAAAGTGCCTAAAGCACTGCAACCCATTATGCCCATTATCATTATTCCTATTTTCGCCTCATTGATTGTCGGATTAGCTTTCATTTATATTATTGGAGCTCCAGTTGCTGGAATATTTGAGGCTTTAACTACATGGTTAGCCGGAATGCAAGGAACAAGTTCAATATTACTGGCAATTATTCTTGGAGCGATGATTTCATTTGATATGGGTGGCCCATTTAATAAAGTGGCTTTCTTATTCGGATCAGCGATGATAGTAGAAGGTAACTATGGAATTATGGGACCAATTGCCGTAGCAATTTGTATTCCTCCAATCGGCATGGGACTTGCAACCTTTTTAAACAAAAAGAAATACCGGAAAACAGAACAGGAAGCAGGAAAAGCTGCATTTACGATGGGATTGTTCGGTATTACGGAAGGTGCCATTCCATTTGCCGCACAGGATCCGCTTCGAGTTATTCCAAGTATTATGGTTGGATCAATGGTCGGATCGGTCATTGCTATGATTGGTAACGTCGGTGATCGAGTAGCACACGGAGGCCCTATTGTTGCAGTGCTCGGCGCTGTCGATAACGTCGTTATGTTCTTCATTGCAGCAATTGTTGGGGTATTTGTAACGGCCATAATGGTTAACTTTTTGAAGAAGAATGTTGATGTAGATCAAGCACCGTCTGTTGAACCGCAAGTAGCAGAAGAAAATAAAGTAAAACAAATTCACAAATTAACGGATATTATAAGTATCGATTTAATTGACGTCAATTTACAGGGCACGTCTCGAGATTCAGTTATTGACGAATTAATAGGCAAACTAGATCGCAACGGTGTACTTGATTCAAAAGATGTGTTCAAACAAGCGATTATGAATCGTGAAAAAGAAACTACAACCGGTCTCGGCATGAATATTGCCATTCCTCATGGTAAATCAAAAGCTGTACGAGAGCCTGCGGTTGTGTTTGGTTTAAAAAGAGATGGTGTAGACTGGCATAGTTTAGATGGAACAGACGCAAAAATCATTTTCATGATTGCAGTACCAGAGGAAAGCGCAGGAAACGAGCATTTAAAAATCCTTCAAATGCTATCGCGCAAGTTGATGGACGATTCATTTAGAAACGAACTATTGTCTGTTCAATCGAATGAAGAAGCGTATAAATTGCTTGAAAAGATCCATTAAAGAAAATATGAAAAAGAGCTTGTGAATTCAAGCTCTTTTCACTTTTTATTCACTAACTCCCCTAATTGATCAGCAATCTCCTCAATATTCGCCCGCTTTTTACCTGTCGACATATTGTGATAGGCTCTTATTTGATCATTTGAATCAACGACATACATATTCGTGGAATGGGTGAGAAATCCATCTTCATTTTTTTCGTAAATCATGTTCTTAAAGTATTGGGTAAATTTCTTTGTTTTTGCAACCGAACCTCTAAAAAATAACCAGTTGGGACTCGTAATCTCAAAACTCTTTTCATATTGTTTTATTCTCTCTACCGTATCGTATTCGGGGTCTAATGTTACTGATAAAATCAAATACCGATTATCGGATATCCCCTTTTTCATCATTTCTTTCTGTAAATCTTTCAAATCCCACATTGTTAAAGGACAAACATCTGGACAGTTTGTATAGAAGAAGGTAACGAGCTTCGGTTTCTTTTGATTGTATTGGTTCCCACTCACTTCCTCAAGTGGCCATTCTTTTACAGTACCAATCTTCGGTAACTCGATTGATTTGGGCCATAAAAAATAAAAAGCAAAAAATCCGGCAACTAAACTGAGGGCAATGGCGAATACTTTCACTTGTTTCCCCCCCTCCCCTTAAACGAATAACGGATTAAATGACTAATTAGCCCATGAATTAAAGCTATGAACATAGCAAGGCTATACATGTTTGTAACCATCATTGCATCTGACTTGATTGGGATGTTGCATAGAGCCGGATTTAGAAGAACAGACCCAAGCATCATTCCCATTATTCCTCCCATTGTGCCGTGATAAATACCGCTTAAAGCAGCGGGTTTGATGATTTTATCGAACTTCCAGCCTATTATCAACCCAGTTAAGATTGGGAAAAGGTAAAAAGCAATATAAGGTTCAGGGAGTAGTAGTTTAATGTGAAGAGCTATGGAAAAAGAAGAAATCATAGTAATGGCTGTACACATTGTGGTCGTAATACGCTCATCAAATAATAAATGTTTCTTTTTAATAATGGAATATATAGAAACTAGTTCAACTAAAATCCAGATAAATAACATCAAGATGACGAACAAGGTTTACATCACGACCTTTTAATTGCAATGATAATAGTAAGTAAACTTAAAATAAAAACGGCCTGAATAAACCATACATATACGGATGGCATTTCTAACACTGTTCCAATCATCGGTGACATTAGCCCAATGACCATAGCATTCGTGGCCCCCATCACAAATATTTGGTAATTGAATAATAATCCAAATAGGCCTCCCGTTATGCCGCCGATTATAGTGGAAATAACTGTAATCAATGTGAAATGAAAGGGAAATTGCAAGATGAGTAAGATCCCAGAAAGTAATCCGGCCATCCCTCCCATTACCATGCTGATATTCATCCCTAACTGGAGTCCGATTTTTTTCTTCACCCGCAAAAAATAAAAGTAACAGCCAATTGCAATACATATATCCACATACATAAATAGTATGATTACAATGTTACCCACAACACCACCTCAAATTAACCTATGTCGCCTAAACTTATTTTATGAAGTTCTAAAATTCGGGGACCTGGTCAATTACATCAATCTTGGAAAAATAAGATGAATACGTTTGGACGGAATTCTTATTACACGAATGTAACAAATATATTAATTTGAAGAAACACTTGACAAATGATGTTTTCTTCAAGACAAGCCGGGTACTTGTATTAATGTACAAGATAAACACAGAGGAGGAATTCATAATGGCAAAAGATAATAATAACAACGGTAAAATGACTGTAGAGGAAGCAGGACGTAAAGGTGGAGAAGAAACTGCAAGAACTCACGATAGAGAATTCTATGAAGAGATTGGTAAAAAGGGCGGCGAAGAAACCGCAAGAACTCATGATAAAGAATTCTATGAGGAAATCGGCCAAAAAGGCGGAGAGGCAACAGCTAAAAACCATGACAAAGATTTCTATGAGGAAATCGGCGAAAAAGGTGGAAAAGCGCGAGCTAAACAGCGTGATGACGACTAATAAGTATAGAAAATCCAGTTAGAAATGGCGGAGAATAGCCATTAAAGCTTAACTGATAAGAGTTCTAAGTCTTTTTGTAATAAAAAGATCCCCTGCAGAATGTAGACGCTATCGCCATGGTGCGATTTTGTCTACATTCTGTTTTTTTTGCTTCCCCCTATTGCAAGGCATTCAAGTTCTTCTTATAACACATTGGTAATATACATATAAAAAAGAGCATTAGAAACAAATCATCTTATATCCATTTGATTGATTTATGTAGATTAGCATAAAAATTAATCGTTGGAATGGGGATATGATTATGATCGATTGCACAGTCATCATACCTGCTCTGAATCCAAATGAATCATTAATTGAGTATGTGAAAACATTGTTATCAGAAGGTGTTGCACACATTATTGTTGTAGATGATGGCAGCCTTGAAGATTTAAAATATATCTTTACTGAATTAAGCATGATAAAAGGTTGTACTGTCTTAGCACATAAAGAAAATTATGGAAAAGGCAGAGCTTTAAAAACAGGATTTAAACATTATCTAAATGAAAAAAACACTTTAACAGGGGTTATCACAGCCGATGCTGATGGACAACATTCAGTCGAAGATGTGTGCAAAGTAGCAAAAGCAATGGTCAATAGCAATGAAGGAATTTTTTTTGGAGTGAGGGATTTTAACGAATCTAATATTCCAGTTCGCAGTTATTTTGGAAACAGAATAACTAGTTTTATTTTTCAACTATTATTCCGTTATAGATTAAAGGATACGCAAACAGGATTGCGAGGAATTCCTCATAATGAACTTAAATGGATTACAGAACTTAAAGGCGAACGATACGAGTACGAAATGAATATGTTAATCAATGCAGCGAAAAGAAAGATTAAGATCAACGAGATTCCTATACAAACGCTATACTTTAATAATAATGCAAGTTCTCATTATAACCCGATCATCGATTCTATCATCATTTTTCGTAAACTTATTACAGAATTTTTTCACTCTACCTATACACGTGGACTGCATTTCCAGAAACAATTGAGTGGGAAAAATTATGATAAATAATTATTATGGGCCTTTATTTATTTTTATACGGGGGATATTTAGAATTATTTATCCGAAATATTCAGTACAATTATCGCAGCATATTAACGGTCCCGTCGTGTATGTATCCCACCATCAAAATCTCTTTGGGCCTTTTGTGACAATGCTCTGGTTCCCGAAATTTATTCGAACGTGGATTTTTGATGCTTTACTTGACCAACATAGTTGTTATAAACAATATGTTAATTACACCTTTACGAAAAGATTTGGTTTGAATAAATTCGTGGCTAAAATAATCGCTTTACCATTATCATATATAATTTCCCATCTTCTGCAATCTGGGAGAGGTATCCCTGTATATAGAGGCTCAAGAAAGATCCTGCAAACATTCAATCTTAGCGTTGCAGTACTTTGCAAAGGCGAAAGTATTGTGATATTCCCAGATATTGATTACCGTGATCGTTCTTCACAAACGAAAGAGATGTACGGTGGTTTTCTATTTTTGGAAAAATATTATTTTCAGGCTACTGGCCAACATATTTACTTTGTACCTCTTTACGCCAGCAAAAATAAACGAATGCTAATTGCCGATAAACCCATTTGCTTCAGAAATGAAGCAGACTTTAATACCGAACGGAATGTTGTCTATGAAAAGATACGCGATTGTCTTAATCAGCTAGCTGCAAATTGTAAAGATAACTAATTTTCAAAAAACGGGGCAATTCACCCCCGTTTTTTTGTCTTTTTTACTATTTAATGATTGTCACTTCTCCTGCAAAAATCATAGTATACAGCAAGACCATTCAGCAACAGTATGTTCCTTAGACAAGTTGTAATTGTGTCGATTAAATAATATGGAGGAGTTGTTTAAGTATGAATAAATCGACAGGCATGTGGCTCGGTTGGTTAGGTATTCTTGCTGCTGTTGTAGGATTTTTCTATGCTCCTATTTGGCTAGGCGGTTTAGCTGCTGTTTTAGGGTTAATTGTTTTAGCTTCTCCGCAAAAAGCTCTTGCTTGGTGTTCATTGGTCCTTGGAGTTATTGTTATATTGCTTTCCCTCTTATCATAGCTATCTACCCAACAAACAAAGCCCAAGAGGGTTCCCCTTCCCTTGGGCTTTCATTTTTCCTATTGAACTACTAAAGGCTGTCTTTCCTCTTCCTTGCCTTTCACTCTATCGATTTTATCGACAAACATCTGAAAAACCTTCTTCTTTTCTTCCAAGTCCTTGATTCCCTCTTTTAACTGAATAAATCTTCGTTCAAAAGGCGTGTGGTATAGTTCACGGATGTTTCTAATAATTTCATCGTTTACCGTCGATTGGATCACTTGTTTCGTAATGCTAAATTTATAAGAATAAACTTGCAGTTCTCTTTTTATTTCTTCATATTCTTTATCTATTTCAATTAATAACTCACAAATTTCTTCTTTCCATTCTTCCAGAGATTTTTTTACATGCTCCTCCATACTTAGTCCCCTTTCATTATGTATGCAGTTTGATGGCTATCCTACATTTTACCGTATTCAGTTTTCAATACGATTACTGTTGGATTACAAAAACAACACAACTAAAATAGGAGTAATAATGGATACAATAATTGCGCAAAGGATCATTGCTATAGTACTTGCGGCCCCCTGCTGCACATTCATTTCCATCGATTTTGCCGTTCCAATTGCATGTGAAGCACTGCCCATTCCTAAGCCTTTCGCAAGATGATCATGAACTCCGGCCCATCTTAATATCGTTGGACCCATTACTGCACCACTGATTCCGGCAACCATAACCAAAACGACTGCGAGCGCTGGAGAAGCTCCAATGGAGTAGGCAATATCCATTGCTACTGGCGAAGTAACTGATTTAGGTAAAACTGACTTAATAATGAGCGGATCTAAATTCAGCCACTTCCCCATCATTAAACCACTAAATACCCCAATTACAGAGCCAATAAAAACCCCAACAAAAATGATAAAAGTATATTGTTTAATAATTTCTCTCTGTTGATAAAGAGGATAAGCAAGCGCGACAACCGCAGGACCAAGAAATCGGTCAATCCATTGACCACCTATAAAATACGTATCGTAAGAAATATCGAAAATTAGGAGTCCTGAAGCGATGGCAATTGTTGAAACTAAAACTGGCAAGGTTAAAGGATGAGGAAATTTTCTATTCAACCATCTAGAAGCAAAGAAAATGGTAATGGTAGCTAAGATTGCAAGTACTCCGATCATAAAATTATTCATTTTCTTGCCCCTTTTTCATCATCATCCACTGACTAATTACTCCTGTACATCCCATCACGAGAGCAGTACTAATAAGGACAATAACAATAATGAAAAAACCCTTCCCTGTAAATAAATCCAAAAAAGTAATGATCCCGACTGTTACTGGCAGAAAGAGCAACGGAAGGTATCTAACTAATAGAAGGGAACCCGTTTCGATCCATTCTTGTCTTATCGTCCGCGTAAATAATAAAATTAATAAAAGTAACATTCCAATAATACTGCCGGGAATGAAAAGCTCGAATGTCTTTTGGCTCCAGACACCAGCCATATACATGATAAATAAAAGTGTGATTTGCATGATGATCTTAACTATTTTCAACGTTCGCTCTCCTTATTTTCCCTAAATCTTTACATTCTCACTGTAGTTTACCCAAGCAGCTTTAAACCTACTGCACCAGAGATAATACAAAATAAAAATATAATTCGCTTCCACCCTGCCGACTCCTTAAAAAATAAAATACCCATTATGACTGCTCCTGCCGCACCTAATCCCGTCCATATCGCATAAGCCGTACCTAATGGTATCTCTTTCATCGCAAGTGCAAGAAAAACAAAACCTAGTCCAAATGTAACAACAATCAAAAGGAGCCTACTGAAAGACTTCTTTTGAAGATACAGATTTATACTCATCACTCCGAATATTTCACCAAAACTGGCAATGAACAGATATACCCATTCCATCCTATTTTCCTCCTTGCTCTGTAGACGGGGTGTCTTCTGTCGTCATTTTAATTCCAATCACACCCACAATGATTAAACCAATGAAGATAACTTTAAAAATGGAAAAATCAGCCCCGAAGAGAATGAAGTCAATGAACACAATCGCAGCCGCCCCTGAACCGGTAAATACAGCATAAACAGTTCCTGCAGGCAATTTCTCACATGCCTTGATAATAAAAAAGAAGCTAAACACAATCATTATAATTGTACCGAGCCACTCCCAGACTGTAGTTGAATAGCGTAACCCAATCACCCAAAAGATCTCTACAATAGTCGCAAAAAGAACATATAGCCAAGCCATGAAGATTCTCCTTCCACTAGAAAACATCCACTTAATCCTAACACATTGCGGGTAAAATGGCTTTTGTAAAAAATAAAAAAGCGCGGGATTTCTCCCACGCATCAGCTTGTATTATTATAAGTTAATCCAAAGGTTTAAATTTTGTAAAGACAAATCAATTTTTGGAATGCTTGTTATTTCTTTTTTAGACTTTAGAAAGAAAAGAAAGATTTTAATATCGTTAATCGCCTGGATAAAAGAAATCCTATTGAATTTTTTTGAACGGTGATACTGAAGATATTGAATTAACGTTTCTTGTCGTATAAAGACAAGATAATGAACATCAGTTTCTTCGTATAAAAACGTACGGATTCTTTCCAACGATTGTTTTGTTTTTTCATTTAAATATAAATCACTATATTGAAATTGAGCTAATAACAAATCATATCTAGATTGTTCCTTTAAAGCTCCCATTATTATCACTCCTAAAGCTTAAATTGATGAACTAATCCATTTAGATTTTCAGCTAATTTCGCAAGTTCATCAGAGCTAGCAGCCACCTCTTCCATTGAACTGCTTATTTGTTGAGATGATGCAGAAGTTTGTTCTACTCCTGCTGCTGACTCTTCAGAAATGGCCGCAATATCTGAGATTGCCCCATTCATTATTTCACTGTTGGAAGAAATGGAAGATAAGTTATCTGACACTGTATTAATACTATTCGCCATAGCCAATACCGCCGTACTTATTCCTTCAAAGGTTTGTCGTGTCGTTTTTATTTGGCTTGTTCCTTCTGATACCTCAACATATCCAGCTTGCAGTGATTCTGTAACCATTCCCGTTTCATCCTGAATACCGGATACAATGTTTGTAATATCAGCTACAGATGCTGACACTTGCTCTGCCAATTTTCTCACTTCATCTGCGACAACAGCAAAACCTCTGCCTTGTTCACCAGCTCTTGCAGCTTCAATGGCTGCATTTAGTGCCAAAAGGTTTGTTTGATCAGCAATCTCTTGAATAACAGATACCAAGGTAGATATCTCTTGTGATTTGATGTTTAGACCTTGCACTTTTTCTACTGCGTCTTGGACGATATGATCAATTTTAACCATTTGCTCATTGGAGGATTCCATTAACTGATTTCCCTCATTCGTCAATTGTAAAACTTCATTTGAAGCTAGGTGGATGATCTCTCCATTCGCATTAGCATCTTGAACGATCGTTGAAAAAGTTGACATCACTGAAGCGAGATCACTTGCACTAGTAGCTTGTGATTCGGTCCCAGTCGCTAATTCCTGCATCGTTGCAGCAATTTGTTGGGAACCGGAGTTGACTTCATTTGCTGATTGCGTTAACTCTTCACTTTGACCTGTAATTGATTCAGAAACGTGATTTATTTCACTTAATAATTCACGAATATTAAGATTCATTTCGTTTGTAGCAACAACAAGCTGTCCGATTTCATCACGTGATTTCGATATTAATGGCTCATGACTTAAATCTCCGCTTGCAATTAATTTCATTCGCTCCATTACTTTAATTAAAGGAACTGTAATCGCCCTAGAAGTAAGAAGTGCAGTAACAATACTAACGATAACAACCAAAATACTTACAATCAGCGCTATAATCATTGTTTTTTTTCCGTTTTCAATAATGACTTGCTCCGCTTCGTAAATTAAATTTTCTCTGTTAGTAGCCAATTCCTCATAACCATCCATTAAATCACGTGCGATGGGCGTCAACTCTTCTAGGTTTTTTAGTGCGACTTCTTTATTACCTTTGTCATACTCATCAAATACTTTGGTTGTAATAAACTCCCGCCATGCAACTGTTTGTTTAATGAGTTCATCGAATTTTTCAGAAGCACCTATCTTTCTAACCGTTTCCTCATATTCCTTACCAATTTCCGTATATGCATTAAACCGGTCTTTATAATCGCCCCCATATAGTACATAACCACGGGCTGTTCCAATTCTATTAGCCAAAGAATAAGCTAACTTTTCGTTAGCAATTAACAATGGGAGCTCCTCGTTCTTAATCTTTTCAGCTTCCTTATTGCTTGAGATTATATTTAAATAATTATAAACGCCCAACCCAAACACAAGTAAAATCACAATGGAAAATCCAAAGAGGATTTTCATTTTTATACTTTTAAAATTAAAAAGTTTCTTCATTTCCTAACCCCCGTTATTATCAATCTAAAAGTAAGTAAATCTCCATTTCACCAATATCTTCTAACTTTATTGTCAGTTGAATTGCCTTTTCATAACCTGATAATGTTGTTTCGCCTGACATGATTGTTGGAGAGGTAATATCTGTTTTGATTCCATTTTGGGCGATAACCGTTGAAAGAGATCCAGCAATCATATTGCCTAATTCACCACTAAAAGAGACAAGCATCTCCCCTTCTAACGGCATTCCGAACATAGAACGACCAATTGCTCCAAAAACGGTCGAATCTCCAGCCAAAATCAATTTTCCTTTTAGTTCACCCGTAACCCCAATCAGAACACCGTATTGAAGATATAAGGACTGCCCAAGTAATTTTGGTTTTAAGATATCATGTTTAATAGGAACGATATTTTTAAAAGCTGTAATTGTACCATTCAATAAATGTGTTATATAGTTACTTCTTTCTTCAATGGCAATTGACAAATTGACACCCTCCTTTGTTTTAAACAAAAAAAATAGGCTATTCTAGTGAAATAGAATATGCCAACAGATTTTTCGAACACAAAAAAAATCAAACAATTGGTAACCAGGCGATCATAGTTTAATAGTTATTTACACCTAATTAAACGTTAGACCCTAAGCTTTGCGTCCTATCCTTTCAGATAGTTTGCCTTTGTCTTTGAAATGATATGTATGAACTTTTAACCACTACCTTAGAATCATAAGTCATTTTTCTACTAATTTCAACAAGATTCTACACGTTTTTTCAAATATTGTCGTTTTTCAACTAAATATGTATAATAAGGGAATCTAATAAGCCAGAGCAAATTTAATAGGATAATTTTTAAAACAAACGCTAGATCAAGCAAAGATTAATCATTGATAGATCAATATCTGAAGCATATCTTTCTTCTAACACAGGATAGATCTTATATTAACCCCTTTCGTCCGGGAGATTTTTCCTATAAAATAATAGTAGTTTAGTAGGAGGTTATGTATATGCCTGAAATCGATGAAACGTTAATTTTCATTAAAGAGCTAGGTCGTTTATTGGATGATTATTATCGATCACCCAATGATATAAAGCCTGCTATTGTTGAGGATATTATGCTACTTGGCAGTGCAATAGAACCAACCTCTTCCCTTTTGAGTCCACAAGAGAAATAAGAGAGAGAAAATTAATATATATAAGGCCAAATAAGTTCACGGGTGAACCTGTGAACCTTTTTGGCCCTTGTTGCATTCTAATTGAAGTAGAAATTGTTTCATCTCTGTCCCTCCACGATAACCAGTTATTGCTCCATTTTTCCCAATTACCCGGTGACAGGGAACCTTGATCAAAACTGGATTGGCACCGATCGCCGATCCGACTGCCCGAACCGCTTTAGGCCTTTGAATGAGTTCGGCGATATCTGAATAAGTATATGTTTTTCCATAAGGAATTTGCTTTAATGCGTTCCAAATTTCTTCTTGAAATGGTGTTCCTTTTATATCAACTGGCAATGAGAAAGATTGCCTAGTCCCCCCGAAGTATTCTCGTAATTCGTTTATATATGGCTGCAAGGCTCCTTCACTTTCTATAAGAGTCGCTTTAGGAAAATGTTTATGAATCCAAGCCTGAAACTCCCCATACGACTGACCAGGTGAACCTACATAACAAAGTCCTTTTTCCGTTTTGGCTACATATAATTGCCACTGGTCGTATTCTAGAGTGGACCAGCTAATCATTTGTTCGTTAGTATCCATCCTGATTCCTCCTTTATTTTTGAAACGGGCTGCTATATTAATTGTACCCCACTTCTTTTAAACTTTTAACGAAAAATTACATTTATATTAATTCTCAGTAATATGCGCAAAATACGTTTTTGATAAATTGATAAGGGTAGTTTATTAATGTACAACAAAAAGTTATTGAAGGAGGAATTTAACATGGCAAAGAACAACTCAAACAATAACGGTAAAATGACTGTTGAAGAAGCAGGTCGTAAAGGCGGAGAAGAAACTGCCAGAACACATGGTAGGGAATTCTACGAAGAAATTGGTGAAAAAGGCGGAAAAGCAAGAGCTAAACAGCGCGATAACGACTAATTTCATAAAAAGAGGATATTAATTAATTATAAAAGATAAAAGTTAAAGCTTTTTAAAAAGTAGACGATACCGCTGGATAGCGATATCGTCTACTTTTTTCTTAAACAACCGGCTTCGGTGTTTCTTTATTCGTCACTTCAAGGACATCTAGCAGGAATACAAATACCGGAATCCCGATAATGAGACCCCATACGCCGAAGAAATTTTGTGAAAAAATCAAGACGATAAATGTATAAAAGACAGGTAGGTCAGTCTTGGATGACATTAATTTTGGGTTTAAAATATAGGCTTCTACTGCATGAATAATGGCAATTGCGATAACAACGTAAAGGACTTTTATAAAACCGCCAATTGTGTAAGCGATCAAACATAGAGGTATCATAGAAATAATCGCACCTGCAACCGGGATGAGTCCTAGGAAAAAAATCATGATCGCCAAACCAAATATTTGCGGAAAGCCCATAATAATTAAGGCAATCACTGATAAAACACAGTTGATAATCGCAATGATAAATTGTGCCTCGATTACTTTACCAAATGTGCGTGTAAATTTCCGACCGAAAAATTCAATTTCATAATAGAACGGTGCAATTTTGCTGTTTTTAAATTTAGCAGTGAATTCTTTTAAACGTGGTTTTTCGAGTAAAAAAAACAAGCTTAATATTAACGCAATCAGCACTTGAATACTTGTTTTACTAATGTCAGTAAATGATTTTACTAAAAAAGAAAGGCCATTATCTAAATAGGCAGAAATTTGTTTATTGGAGATAATTGTTTCAATATAATTAATGATGACATTTTCATGAGGTTGCGTATAAAAAGCTGTAATTCGTTTGATTAACTCGCTGATTTCCAGTGTAATGATTGGTAAATATTTCACAAGACCAAACGTCAATAAGCCGACAATAAGCGTATACATAAACAAAACTAGTACCCTTCGGTTTATCGGTACACGCTTAAAAGTAAATTCCACAAGCCGATCCATTAAAAATGCAAATATAAACGTAAGCAAAATTAAATTAATCATGCTTCTCATGCTATACAAAATCAAAACGATCAAACCAAAAATAATGATGCGTTTGACACCCTTTTTTTGAAAAATCCCTTCTATCCCCATTTTAATCATTTCCCCTTACATCTTATCGTCTAATCTCTTACTTTATTATCTCCATGAAATCCCTAGATTACAAGCGAAAATATTGTTTTTATTAAGAATTCCTGCGATGCGTGTATATCCCTTATTCTCCAGTAATAGCCACCCGAAATAGTCCATTGCCATTCAATGGAATGATTGGACTTTTATCCGGAATTAAGCCTGCCTCTGTGGCATTCATTGCTGAATCCACAATCCATTTCGTTAAGTCTGCGACATCCAATGTTCTCATTTCTTCCATACTGAAAAAGCCTGCAGCATCAACTTCAATTTCATCGGGTCTCGCTTCCCCATCTAAATATTCCATCGCAAAAACAAGATAGATGTTATGGATATTAGATGGTTGGTCCCGGATGGCTGTAATGCCTGTTACTCTTGCCTTGATGCCTGTTTCCTCCATGAGCTCTCGTACAATTGTATCTTCAATGAATTCATTCTGCTCGATATAACCGCCAGGATTAGTCCACTTCCCTTTACCGGGTTCTTGTGCTCTGCGCACTAAAAGTACCTTATTGTCTTTAATGACGATTGCACCGACACCAACACTATAGTTACCCCAGTGGACAAAACTACAACTCATGCATGCAAGCCGCTCTGTTCCATCTATATCTCTAATTTCTAATAAATGCCCACAGGACATACAATATTTGACTGACACGCGTTTCCATCCCCCAATATTCCAACTTTTCAATTTACTCAATTTGTATTTGCCTTCCCATTTTTCAATTTTATCATTAAATTTCGAATAAGAGATATGAAATTAACAAAAAGATATTTACCCATTGTATAATTACAATTGAAGCTTTAAAACATAGGAGTGAGGACTTTGAAGCAAAATATTCGAGACGTATACAATTTTAACGCTGGCCCTTCAGCTCTTCCGTTAGCAGTTCTTGAAAAAGCCCAGCAAGAACTTGTTGATTTCCGAGGTACTGGAATGTCGATTATGGAACTGAGCCACCGGAGCCCAGCCTATGAGGAAGTACATAACCAAGCAATTGCTCGTTTAAAAAGCCTTTATTCAATTCCTGAAAATTATGAGGTGCTTTTTCTGCAAGGCGGTGCAAGTCTTCAATTTTCAATGATTCCAATGAACTTTTTGCAACCGGAGAAAAAAGCCGGCTATGTAATGACAGGAGTTTGGTCAGAAAAGGCGTTTGCTGAAGCAAAATTATTTGGAGAACCATATCACGTTGCTAGCACAAAAGAGAGTAATTATCACATTATCCCGAGGATGGACGAACTGCAATATTACGAGAGGGATGCCTATCTTCACCTAACATCTAACAACACGATTTATGGTACCCAGTGGAAGGACTTTCCTGATACAGGCGATGTTCCATTAATTGCGGATATGTCCAGTGATATTATGTCCAAGCCGATAGACGTGAGCAAGTTTGCAATGATTTACGCAGGTGCACAAAAAAACCTTGGTCCTTCTGGGGTTACAGTCGTCATTATTCGCAAAGATATACTCGAAAAAGCGAACCCGAATATACCGACGATGTTAAAATATAGCACTCATGCGAAAAGTAATTCTCTGTACCATACCCCTCCGACTTTTGGTATTTACATGCTCGGAGAAGTGCTTAGTTGGATAGAAGAATCAGGCGGACTAGCGGCCATTGCGAAACAAAATGAAGAAAAAGCTAAGCTAATTTATGATGCAATCGACAACAGCAATGGCTTTTATCTTGGTCATGCTGATTCCGAAAGCCGTTCTCTTATGAACATCACATTCCGACTAGCTGATGAAGAGTTAGAGAAAAAGTTTTTAATGGAAGCGAAAAGTGCAGGATTTGTCGGCTTAAACGGCCATCGTTCTGTTGGTGGATGCCGTGCATCTACGTACAATGCCGTTCCATTGGAAGCTTGTAAGGCGCTTAGCGAATTTATGAAACAATTTCAGAAGAAAAATGGATAACAGAAAGCCCTCATTCTAAGAATGGGGGCCTTCTTCATCAACAACCTTCGACAGGTGACAGGCACGGCCCGAATTTTGTCGAATTTTTATGATAGTATTTCTTTTTTCATTGGCAGCTTGATACTGACTGCCATTTTGTTAACGGCACTAAATAGCGCTTTTATAGAGGAAGTCATGATATCCACGTCAATCCCGCACCCCCAATGGACCGTGCCGTCTGGAGCGGTTATCCCCACATAAGAGACAGCGTTTGATCCAGAGCCTATTTCTTGAGCGTGCTCCTTGTAGACCAAATCTGTATAATCTAAACCCAACTTATTTTGAAGTGCATGGCTAATTGCGTCTAATCTTCCGTTCCCTTCCCCCTTAATTTCATCCACTTCCTCATTGATTCGTATCGATATAGAGGTTTGAAAATCATCGGACTTAGTAAATTTGTAATTGATAAACTCGACGGGTTCTTTAATATTCACATATTCTTTTACAAAAATGTCATGGATTTCAGCAGGCATCAGCTCTTTTTGCAAACGATCTGACATATTTTTAACAATGTAACCGAAGCTTTCACGCATTTTCGGAGGTAGATCGAGCCCATATTGCTGCTCAAGCAGATAGCCAATTCCCCCTTTACCTGACTGACTGTTTATTCGAATGACATCCCCTTCATATTCTCTACCAATATCTTTCGGATCAATTAACAAATAAGGGACCGTCCATTTCTCACATTCTTTTTCCTCACGCCATTTCATTCCTTTGGCAATTGCATCTTGATGCGAACCCGAAAAGGCCGCAAATACAAGCTTACCGGCATATGGCTGTCTCTCATCAACCTTCATTTTCGTCATCCGTTCATAAACATCGATGATTTCAAGGATATTTTCGAACTGTAGCTTCGGATCTACTCCGTGAGAAAACATGTTCAAAGCAAGTGTCACAATGTCCACATTGCCTGTTCTTTCCCCATTTCCAAACAGCGTTCCTTCGATTCTCTGCCCACCAGCCAGCAATCCCAGTTCCGCGTCTGCAACACCGCTTCCTCTATCATTATGTGGATGAAGCGATAAAATAATATTTTCCCTGTAGTTCAGATGATTACTCATGTATTCAATTTGACTTGCATACACGTGCGGCATTGACATAGATACCGTAGCTGGCAAGTTAATAATGACCTTGTTCTCTTTCGTCGGCTGCCATATTTCAAGCACTTGATTACATATATCAAGCGCGAACTCTATTTCGGTTCCTGTAAAACTTTCAGGAGAATACTGAAACTTAAAGTTTCCTTCCGTTTCCGCTGCATACTTTTTAAGTAATTTTGCTCCCGTTACCGCAATATCAATAATCTCTGCTTTTGATTTTTTAAATACTTGCTCACGCTGGGCGACAGAAGTTGAATTGTAAAGATGAACCACTGCACTTTTCGCACCTTGAAGCGATTCAAACGTTTTTTGAATAATATGTTCTCTTGATTGTGTCAAAACTTGAATGGTCACATCATCGGGGATCAAATCTTCTTCGATCAACGTACGCAAAAAAGTATATTCTGTTTCCGATGCTGCTGGAAAGCCAACTTCTATCTCCTTGAAGCCGATCTTCACAAGCATCTGAAAATATTCAAGCTTCTCCTGTAGCGTCATCGGGACGACCAAAGCTTGATTTCCATCCCGAAGATCGACACTACACCATGTTGGAGCCTCAGTAATATACTCCTTTTGGGCCCAATTCATGCTTGTTACAGGAGGCATAAAATAACCTCTATCATACTTTTCGACGTTTTTCATTTTAATGACCGCCCTTCAAATTTGTTTTTTTACATAAAAAAGCCTTTCGTCTCTATATTACAAATAGAGACGAAAGGCTGTTGTCAGCATTCGCGGTACCACTCTAATTCATACCAAAACGGTATGCACTCTAACAGATACGGGTTTTTAAAAACCTTATATCCTCCTACTATAACGGTTAGGCTCCGTCTCCACCTACTCTTCTTTCATTTCAGTGAGCTGCTTCAAGGTGAGTTCAGATTTTATTTACGGCTGTTTCGCACCACCCAACAGCTCTCTGGTCGCTTTAAAACCCTACTATTCCTTTTCGACGCATTTAATATTTAGAATATTATATCAAGTGGGAATCAAGAAATCAAGGAAATTTTAAAAATCTCATTCATGACTGGATTATGATTGATGGGAAGGTCATAAGTATATGACCGAAAAAACGGGCACACAAATGTCTGCCCGTTGATTACATATTCAGCAATTTTCCGCTTTGTTATGATGAAGAGGTGGTGGAACCAACCATCCTTTTTCTTTGTTGAGTCTAAGGACTTTTGCTCCAAGTGCTGCCTTTTGAACATGAAACTGCCCAAACATCATAGCTATGTCTTCTCGAATTGATTGACCCATAATCGTACTACAGGCTACTAATCCAGCCGCGATGTTTGCCGCAAGAAAAGCGGCTATTTCTGGATCTTGAAAACGTGCTCCTACTGGAATATCTTCAATACAAGCTTTAGGTCGTTCAGGTGGAGTTGGAGGTAAGCCAATGCCATTTTCTTTTAATAAAGTTTCAATCTGTTTGGCTTCTTGCTGCCCACCTTGAATAGCTTCCTCCAGTAATTTTTGTAAGTCTTCATCACCCGCATGGTTTAGGTTGGTTTCGTAACCAGCAACTAATCCTTTGACTACCATCAGGAAAGACCATGTACTAAAGACTTCACCATAATGCATAGGTTCATCTGTTGGATTTCCACTTAAAATTCCCATTTTCATCCTCCTTATTATATTCATGTGTAGTGCCACCTTTCTTAACGCACACAGTGATTATGTTGCCTCATAATTTGTTATTTATTCTCAATGATATATCTCTTAATTTGTTATTTTTATTAGAGAAACCAAAAATAACGTCTCACGTTAAGAAAGCGTTGATGGAAAATGGCAGGAAAACCTTTATGTTATTTAGAAAAAGGATGTTAAATGAGGAGCTTGAACGTAGTTATCCTGGATATTTAAAGACGAGGACACAGGGAGTCATTTGTTGATCATATAAACATTCCCGATGGACAGTTTTTGGAACAAAGGCACACTGATTGGAATTAGGAACAGGTAAATAAGCTATCACCTGTTCCAGAAAATTCCTATCAAAAATCAAACATACTCAAGTAGCAATCCACGTTACCTCATTCTGTTCCAGTTTGGCAGACCAGGATGCAGGTAGTTTTTTGTCACTAATAATGACGTCTATCATATTTAAATCAGCAATATGTGAAAAAGATTGCACGCCTATTTTACTATGATCAGCGAGTACAATGACTTCTTTAGATTGGTTGGTTGCAATTTTTGATATCACAGATTCATTTAAGTCATAGTCACTTATACCAGTATGGATTGAGACTCCGCCGACAGAAAGGAAGGCCTTGTCCACATGAAAATTCTTCAACATTTCTTCGCATAAATATCCGCTTACTGACTGCTGATCCGGCGATATTTCACCGCCAAGGATGATTAACTTTCCTCTAAACAATCCTTGAGATAAGGACTCTTTTAACAGACTTGCTGTTGGAAGTGAATTAGTGACAATCGTGAGCCCTCTCTTCCCTTCAATAAATCTTGCGAACTCAAGGATTGTTGTCCCAGTATCCAAAAAAATCGTATTGCCATCTTCAATTAATAATGATGCTTGCTTTCCAATCGCCATTTTCGCGTCACGATTAATAATTTGACGCTCCTGATATGGTGGTTCTCCATCATCATATGATATTTTCACAGCTCCACCGTATACTCTCTTGATTTTCTCGGTTTTAACAAGCGTATCTAGGTCTCGACGAATCGTTTCGCTAGAAACTTGCAGCTGCTCTGCTAAAGCGAGAACTTGTACCTTGCCTTGAGTATCTAGTTCCTCCAATATAATTTTTTTTCTTTCTTCAGCTAACAGTGACAATCATATTCACCTCTCTTTGGAAAAGACGTGGACCAATGGGTCTCACGCCTAAATTTTTCTCAACAGACTATAAACTCAATTGGATGTTTTAGCTTTTTTCTTTGTTTAAAGGTTGTGACTTCATCAATCCCTAATTTCTTCAATATATCTAATTGCTCTGCAGCATAATTTCCGAGATCATCAGGAAAATGAGCGTCGGAGGAAATTGTCATCTCAACCTTATTTTCGGCTAAAATTTTTAAAAATGTAGGACTAGGACACATTTCTTTGATTGGATACCGATAATAGAGTCCAGCGTTGATTTCCGTTGCTAAATCCAGCTCGCTTAATTTTTTTGCGATTCGTTCATAAAAAGGAATTAATTCTTCCTCGTTAGGGCGATAGCCGAATAATTTTATATTATCCAGATGAGCAATAAAATCAAATAACCTAGATGAAATTGCGTTCTCGACCAGATTAAAAAATTCTTCATAAAGTGTATATAAGTCGTGATTTAAAAAGAGTTCTTGTGTTTGTGGATTATCGAATCCCCATCCATCAAGGAAATGAACGGAGCCGATGATATAATCATATTGATTTTCTTTAAGAATCCCAGCTAGTTCTTCCTCTCCATTTAGAAAATAATCTGCTTCCAAACCTAATCGAAGTTCGATTCCTTCTTCCATCCACTTTGGCTTTGCGTTTTCTATTAACTCGATAAAACTTTGAATTGATTCAACACAAACTTTATCTAGCCAGCTTCTTTGAAGCTTACCAAGCTCATCATTTCTTAAATACATATGTTTTTCATAATATGGTTTATATTCTTTGAAGCGGTACAGATGGTCAACAATACCTACTTCCTTAAGGTCCAAACGTTTAGCCTGTTCCAAATATAGATCCAGCCACTCTTCAGAAAACGGTCCATGTTCTATGCGTTTTCCTAATGTTGCCAACGCCTCTTTTAACCATTCACGAGTATGTGCTTCGTGCTGTGAATCATTAAAATGATCGATTGCATCGAATGTTCTTTTTAACCATCTTGAAGAGTATGGCCCTTCTTCAAGATGAAAATGATAATCTACCTTCAAATTACTTCACCCTTTGTAAAATATTTATCCTTTATTTTCACTATGGCTGTAATAAGAAATCTTTTCACCATTATCAAGACGGATCCAAGTATCGAACCTTCTTTCCCCCTCATAAAGTTGAATGATTCTTGCACCACGTTGAAGGTCACCATAGCAGTGATAACCACTGACACGACCGTAGCAAAGGGAGATATTATATAACTTTCCACAATAATCATTGTCATGGTCATGTCCTACAAAAGTTCCCATTACATCTTTCGCTTCCAGCATGGCTGTAAACAATCCACTATTTATTTTTGGCGAAGAAACATCTTCACCTTTATTCCCGGAAAACTTACCATCCTGGAGCAAATATTTATATTCCGGCAATGGAATATGAAAGAATGCTAACGCAGGAATTGGATTGTTTTTTATTGCTTCATATTTTTGTGACTCAGATACGAACCAATTCACCTGATCTTGATGAATCCATTCATAACCTCCAACGGAATCGGGAGCGAGGGCACCGGAATCTAAAAAATATAATATGGCCTCATTATGGTCCGATTCAGAAGATTGAATGGTAAGAGTATAATTGCCTACTCCATTTATTTCCTTTGGACCGCTCTCAGACAGGGACATAGGATAATCTTTTTCAATAGTATGTAATTCAAGTCTTGTGATATTTTCTTCGGAATCATGATTTCCAAATACTACTGCAAACGGTAAATCATATTGAGATACATGATCTAAAACCCTTCTATAAGTAATATCTGGCTCATCAATACCCTCACTCCAAATTTGATCGCCTGTAAAGACAATCAAATCAGGTTTTTCTGCTTGTATGGTATCGTCAATAAGTTTAAAGGTGCGTGCATCTTTTTCGTGATGAATGTCCGGTCCGACATGTAAATCAGTAAACTGGATGATTTTAAATGAATGGTCTTCGCGAAATTGTAGTTTTGATTTCATGTTTATTTTCTCCTTCTTATTCCTTAACAGACCCAATATTGACACCTTTGATGAAATGTTTTTGTAAGAATGGATATACAAGAATAATTGGCGTAACGACAATAACAATCGTCGCCATTTTTAGTGATTCACCTGTAATATGAACTTTTTCTACTAAATCATAGTGAGTAGATGATGAGCGCAGCAATGCTTTTTGCAATGCTTCTTGTCTCGTAAGCATTTCCTGAAGCAAGGTGGACAATGGTTTTAATGATTGGTCACGCACATAGAATGATCCAGAAAACCAGTCATTCCAATGTCCCACTGCATTAAATAAACTAATCGCTGCAATGACTGGGATACTCATCGGCAAGATAATCTTGAAAAAGATCGCTAAATCTGAACATCCATCAATTCTTGCTGCTTCTTCTACACTATCGGGAATTTGATTAAAAAATGTTCTCATAATAATGATATTCCAGACACTATACAACGAGGGAATAATATATACCCATATACTATTAGTTAGATGCAGTTCTTTTAAAACCATATAATAGGGTACGATCCCACCACTAAATAACATCGTGAAAAAGACGAAAAAGGTGATTTGTTTTCTTCCAGGCAATGTTTTGCTTTTTAAAGCATACGCAGCCATGGCCGTTAGAAATACACTTAAAAAGGTACCTAAAATTGTTCTGAATACGGATATATAAAAGCCACTTACGATATTTGACTGCGAAAATACTTCTTTAAAGTTTTCAAGCGTCCATTCTCTTGGCCAGAAATAAACTCCGCCTTTTTGCGCATCCACACCACTATTGAATGATAAGGCAAATATGTTGATGAATGGGAGTATAATCGTTAAACAAAAAACAATGACGATGAAGTAGTTAAAAAATGCAAAAAATCTTTCACCTTTAGACATTTGATAATATTTTTTTTTCACGATTTGTCTCTCCTTGGTTAAGAGAAATTATTTTTAAAGGAAGTTCCTTCTTTTGAGAAGGACGCTTCCCTTTCAAGAGAATAACTATTAATATTTTATTCTAGTTTCTTCATGTTTATCTTTTTCTTCTAAAGTCTGAATATATTCTTTGAGCCCAGCTCTTTCCAATTGTTTGGCAGCTTCCTTCATGATGTCTTTTGCATCTTCCAGGTTTTTGCTGTAAAATGCGCGCAGTAAGCTTTCATTATAATTCTTGAGTGCAATGTCTAAGTCCTCCCCACCTTCAACTTCGAATATAAAGGATCCTGGAGTATAGCCATCTACTATTTTTGCGTCTGCAAATTTTTCATCGTATTTCCACATTTTAATAATATCCGCGGCGGCTTTATTTACATTAGGTGAGACGGCTTCACCGTATTCCGCTTCTCCAAAATCAGCTTCCCGGTCAAGATCGGTATACCCTAAATGTTCAGCCCAATAAGAACGAACACCTCTAAAGCCAAGTTCTTTTGCTGCGTCAGGTTCTTTTTCAAGCAAATCAAGCACTTCCTGTTTCACCAATGGATTCCCATTCTCATCGAGTGTATAATCACGACCTTCTAAGCCATACCAAGATAATAATTTTCCTTCTCGGCTTGCCAAGTAATCCGCAAACTTTACAATATCTTCAGGATTTTTCGTGGTAGATGGAATGGACCAGCCGGAATATCCAGATTTAAAAGCTAATTCCATCTGGTACTCACCTTCGATCGAGTTTAAAGGCCCTAATGGAATATACTTCATATCGCTATTTTCCGGTACAAAATTATGCATATCTGCAACAATGCCAAACGATTTATTAATGACTCCTTCTTTGGCACGATTTTCTTCCATCGTGTAAAATTCAGGATGCATTAATTTTTCTTTCATCAGTTTCTGAACATACTCTATTCTTTTAATCCCATAATCGGTTTGACTCTCGTGCTTGATTTTTCCATCCTTGGGATCACGGAAGAATTTTTCACCACTATTGCCTGTCCAAATCATATCCCTATACCATTGGTCACGATCCGAGCCACCCCAAATTGTCGGACCAATCGGAGTGATATCCCTTCCATTTTCATCCTTAAAATTGCCCGCTTTGATTTTCTTTGCAAGTTCGTACATTTTTTCGGATGTATTGATTTCACTTGGAGTAATTCCCAATTCATCAGCAATATCTTTACGAATATATGGGCCGCCTACATATTTCCTAGATTCATAACCAGCTTCTCGAGGGATTGTCATGTGAACCATATATGTTGAGCCGTCAAATTCAGGACGGAACATAATATTGTTTTTTGTATCCAAAGGAAGATAATCATCTTCAAAATACTTGCTATATATTTTTGAATCTTTCATATACGGTGTTAAATCTGTGAACATTCCTTCTCTGGCAGCTTTCAAAAGGACTTGCATTTCCGGACGTCCACTATTATTTAAATAGTAAGCGATGAAATCCGGTAAATCCCCTGCCGCGATACCCGCCGTTAGTGCCTGCAATGAACTATCCGAAGAAACAGTTTGCAGTTCTAAAGTGATCCCTGTTCTTTTCTTTAACTCAGCAGCAATTTCTGGATTCATTTCTTTTGACGCATCATCATCACTCATAAATACCAAGCCAGTAATCGTCCGATCAGCAATCCAAGTATCAGGCTTATCCCCAGTGTCCTCTGAAGCCTTACTACTAGATTCCTTCTTAGGGCTACAACCCGAAATAAATAACACCGCAACCAACGAAAGAATAAACACCTTACCAAAATTCGACAAAAACCGAGGCGTGCCTGTCACCTGTCGAAATTTTTTCATTTTTTTGTCCCCCTTTTTGTTAAGTTCTCACCATAGTGAGGTATCAAATTTGCGTTTGGAAATTGCATTTACTGCTAATACAAGAATTAATCCAATAACACCCTGCAGCATCCCTACTGCTGTTGCATATCCAAATTGACCGCCTTGGAGACCTACGCGTATCACATAAGTATCAATAATCTCGGCCACCTCAGCATTTCCCGGCGTTTTTAATAAATAAATTTGATCAAATCCTGCAGATAGAATATTTCCTAAAGACAAGATAAACAAAATAATAATGGTCGGTCTTATACCTGGGAGAGTAATATGCCATATTTGTCTCAACTTATTTGCCCCATCCATTTTTGCTGCTTCATAATATTCCGGGTTTATTCCTGCTATCGCTGCAAAATAAATAATTGAGCTCCAGCCAATTTCCTTCCAAACATGACTCCAAAACATAACGGAATAGAAATAATCCTTTTCCATTAAGAAGAACTTATCACCCGCCCCTCCAAAATGTTTAATGACTTGGTTTAATAAACCAATATCAGGTGCTAAAACCCGTTGCAAAAGCCCTACAATAATAACCCAAGATAAAAAGTGAGGAAGATAAGTGATACTTTGAAAGAGGTTTCTCATTTTATTGCTTTTCATTTCATTGAACATTATTGCTAAAAATATTGGAAAGGGAAGTCCTAAAAATAATTTCATGGAACTAATAATTAGTGTATTTTTGATGAATACCCAGCTTTGAGGATCATTAAAAAATCTTTGAAAATATGTAAAACCAACCCATTCTCCTCCCCAAATGCCGGTGTTAAATTTGAATTCTTTAAATGCCAAAACTAGACCAGCCATTGGAAGATAGGAAAAGAGAATAAAAAAAGTGATACATGGGAGTAACATCAAATACAGTTGGTTATGACGCCAAATGCTTTTCCAGCCTAGTTTCATCTTACTTGGGACCTTTACATTAGATGTAAGAGGATACTTTTCTCTAATAGTCTTCACTTTCATCACCTTTCCGCAAACGCATACATGTTTTTAATTAATAAAAGTTCCCTTTTCATCTCTCCTTTGCGTTGTTGTGATATCTTCTTTTTTGTTGTTGTTTTTTGTTGTGTTTTTATTATATATATTTGTTTAATATTCTGTCAAACGGAATTTTAAAACTTTACAGACTCTTAACAATGGATCATTGTCCGTTAATACTAAATTAAACAAAATAAAACAATAGAAAAGTAAACGAATCCACAACAACCACATCATTTTTTATTTAAGAAATAAAAAAAGACTACCCAAGAAAAATTCTCGGGTAGTCTCTTATTTATTTCATTTACTCATTCGATTTGTTATCTTTCGTATTACTATAGTTGTATAGTGATCGATCGACTGGAATGAAGTCTTTAGGAGTGTAGAAGCGTAATAAATCGGCAGTCACTACTCTATCGGAAAGAGATAATTTATATTCTACCGCTTCCTGATATTTTTTAGCTTCTTCCATCCTGTCCTCTTCTAATTCCATTCCCGTCTCTGAATCATAGAATTTACCATCGACTGACGTAATTGTGGAACTGACAAAATCACCATTTCGGAATGGAATAAGTTCGTCGTGGTCTTCAGATAATAAATCTGTACCAAATTGCACATACTCTTTTGTATCTATTCCGAGTAAGTGAAGCAACGTTGGAAGAAGATCTATTTGTCCACCATATTCGTGATTCACGCCACCTTCCATACCTGGGACACGAATGAATAATGGTACTCGTTGTAAACCGGTACTTTCAAATGGTGTAATTTCTTTATCAAGAACTTGTTCCATTGCTTTATTATGATTTTTCGAAATTCCATAATGGTCACCGTACATAATAATAATGGAATTATCGTATAATCCGGATTCCTTCAAGTATACAAAGAATTGCTCTAACGCTTCGTCCGCATAACGAGCTGTCTGGAAATATCTATCTACAGAACCATCACCTGTTGTATGCGGTCCAATCGTTGCATCTTCTTCATCAATTGGATACGGAAAGTGATGCGATACCGTAATAAACTTTGTATAAAATGGTTGAGGCAATGTTTCCAAGAGTGGAATAGATTCCTCGAAAAACGGTTTATCTTTTAAGCCATAAGGTGCCATGTTTTCAGAGTTCATATCATAGTAGCTTGAATCGAAAAAATGGTTAAATCCAAACGATTTATAAATTTCATTACGATTCCAAAAGCTGCCTGAATTCCCATGGAACACTGCTGACGTATAGCCGTGTTGACCTAAAATAGCCGGAGCTGCTTGGTATGTGTTTAAACCTTTTGTTGTAAATGCTGCACCTTGTGGTAATCCATATAATGAATTTTCCAACATAAATTCGGCGTCAGCCGTTTTTCCTTGCGCTGTTTGATGGAAGAAATTATCGAAGTATAATGTATTTCCTTCCTTCGTCAATGAATTTAAGAACGGTGTAACTTCTTCTCCATGCAATTTATAATTAATCAAGAAGTTTTGAATGGATTCAAGATGTAAATAAATCACATTCATTCCTTTGCCGATGCCAAAGTACTCGGGATTAGGCTTAGCATAATTCGATTTTGTATAGTTAATGACTTCTGTCATATCGTCGCTACTTGCCGTAGCCCTTTGAGCGGATGCTTTCGTACTTTGAACCGCATCGTATATTGTGTAATTGTACATACCTAAATATTTCACAATATAATTTCGGTCAAATCCTCTTGTCAATAATTGAGGACGATCCGTTTCAGCTAAACCGAGATTTGCACTAGAAAAAGCCAGTGCCAATAAAAATACCGCTAAAACCTTTTGACGATTCATGTTTTTAACTTCAATTTTCACCACACGAAATGCTAGTAAAGCAATCAAAAGGACAGTATCCAAGAAGAATAAAAAGTCATAAGGCTTTAAAAGAGTAGCTACACTTCCGCTTACATCGCCAAAATTTTGTGTCTGACTTAAAGTTGGTAAAGTGATAAAATCATTAAAGAATCGGTAATACAAAACATTTGCAAATAAAAGGAATGATAAAAAGAAGTGAATGACGATTAAGTAAATATACTTCTTTCGACCTTTAAAAAACATAGAAAAACTTAAAAACAATAAGGAAGATCCTAAAGGATTTATAAACAATAGAAATTTTTGTAATGAATTTTCAACGCCTAAATTAAACTGTGTCAATTGAGTTAAGTATGTCTTCATCCAAAGAAAGAATACTGCAACAAAGAAAAAGCCAATATATTTATTAAAAATACTTTGACCTTTTTCGGACAAGTTATTCATTTTATACCTACCTCCTAGCACATTATTATAACATATTTGGCATTAGTTTTCTAATAGCCAATAAATCTAGTATTTATCTTAACTGTTAAATATGAACAAATTATGAATAAGCAACGAAAAAAAGATAACAAGGGAATTTTACTCCTTTTTATTGAAATGTCAAGCCCTTGAGTAATATTTTCATTGACGTTCATCACTCATTATTGTCTGTGATGAGTTTATTCATGTTCGAGGTGAGTTTGGTCACGTTCAGGCTAAGTATACCCAGTTTTGAGGTAGTTTACTCGCGTTCATATTAGTTTAATAGAAATTTTTATTTATATACCCCTTGCATTATTTTCCAATGTGTAATAGAGTAATAGACAATCAAGTTTTCAAAAAATTTCATATACTTTTATTCTTATCAAGAGAGACTGAGGGATTGGCCCGATGAAGTCTCAGCAACCAGCCTGTTTAAGGCCAAGGTGCTAATTCCAATAGGTTATCCATTGCCTAGAAGATAAGAAGAATGTTTTCGATATTAGGGACCTTCTTCTTTCTTGAGGGTCCCTAATTTTTTTTATCACAGAATTACTAAAACAAAAAAGAAAGAAGGAATTTAACATGACAACAACATTAACGAAAGCACCATTTAAAGCAGATCACGTTGGAAGTTTGTTACGACCAGAGAATTTACATACTGCGAGAAAAGATTTTAAAGAGGGCAAAATATCGGTAGAACAATTACGTGAAGTCGAGACGAAAGAAATTAAACGGATTGTTGACAAGCAAATTGAAGTTGGATTGGAATTAGTTACAGATGGAGAGTTTAGACGTAGATTTTGGCACACAGATTTCCTAGAACATTTGAATGGTATAGAAGGCTATGTTCCTGAAGTAGGATATATTTTTAATGGTAATGAAGAAACAGAAAGATATAACATTCGAAATACAGGAAAAGTATCATTTAATCCCGACCATCCACATGTAAAAGATTTTATTGAATTTAATGAAATCGTTGCTGGCCGTGCGGTTGCCAAACAAACAATCCCGAGCCCTAACCAATTATTTAATATTGGTATCCGCGATGAAAATATCTACCCTGACATTGAGGATTATGCAAATGATATTATCAATGCTTATCGAGATGCTATCAAGGCTTTCTACGATGCGGGAGTTCGTTATTTACAACTAGATGATGTTTATATTGCTGGACTTTCATCTCCTAACATTCCATTTAATGATGGAGCATACACAAGGGAGTATCTAATTGATTTGGCTCTTCGTGTCGTTAATAAAGTGTTGGAAGGAAAACCGGAAGATTTAGTTGTAACAACGCATTTGTGCCGTGGTAACTATCGTTCAAATTGGGCTTTTGAAGGAAGCTATGCACTCATCGCACCAACATTATTCGCAAAAGAAAAAGTAAATGGTTTCTTCTTGGAATATGATGATGAGCGTTCGGGTGACTTTAATCCGTTAGAACATATTCCAAATGGCGGAGCACAAGTAATATTAGGCGTTGTGACATCAAAAAATGGTGAATTAGAAGACAAAGAAGCCATCATCGCACGTATTAAAGAAGCTTCGCAATATGTACCGCTTGACCAACTATGCTTAAGCCCACAATGCGGATTCGCTTCTACTCACCACGGAAATAAACTAACTGAAGAACAACAATGGGAGAAATTGAAATTTATCGTTGATGTTGCGAAGGAGGTTTGGGGGTAATTCAACTTAATATTCATAAAGAGAAACCAGGCCAAAATTAATGCCTGGTTTTTTTGCGGTTATATGACCTTGTTCAGCACACAAGCTGCCATTCTACACTAAAGTCTTCTATATTATAAAATAAATGCATGATATTGAAGTGTACACCTCATTATGCTCGTATATGTTTTAATCCTTCTCTCGTAGCTAAATTCGATAAATCATGATTTTCTATAAAACGGGCAACCGCATCCGGATTCGTTTTAGAATACTCTCTTAACGACCAGCCAATCGCTTTTTGGATAAAAAACTCATTAATATGAGAAGTGCGCTCTATATATGAAAACAATAGTTGTTCTTTCGTTTGATCCTTATATTTTAATTGAAAAAGAATCATGGTCCGCTTTAACCACATATTTTCGGAGTTAAGCCATTTTTCACCACGTTCTTTTATAAAGTGTGGATATTTTAAAAACAGACTGCCAACTAAATGGCTTGCAATCAAATCAACCGTATCCCACCATGATTTTGTTACAATTAAATATTCCAACAAATCGATATCCGCTTCCACTAAATGCTTTTTCTTTTTAATGAGGTAATCCAGCGCTATGTATTGATATTCCCTTTCAGGCAATTCCCATAAATCAGTAATGAAGGGTCGTAAATTCTGATTAGGAATTAATCCAACACTTTTCAGCCACTTCGCGGAAATCTGCCTCCTCTCAGGCGCCCTAATACCGATAAAAGGAAATAAACCCTTCATATACTTCTCCATTGCTATAGCATTTTCCCGATTGCGATGCTCTGAAAATATAAAGGCCAATGATTTAATTGATGCTTTATCACTCATTTTTTTCAACTGCCTTTCAAATCCACATGTATGATCATTATTGTAGCTTGAGTCTTTGAGGCAGTATACTCATATCTTTGTATTATCCTCCGATTTCAGTACGTATGAACACTCCAAACCGATATTTACGGAACATCAATTGTTAAATGTAGAAATTGAGTCTTGTAAAATGCATTTACGGGACTCATCGATATCCCTCCTGTTAAACAAAACTGCCCACTAACTCGGGCGACCGTTTTCTCGTTTCAATCGCATCAATTAGTTCATTCAGTTGCCGCTGTAATCTTAATTCACAATCCACTTCAGCTATCGGGTTGTCGGGATTATTTTTATCAATTAAAGAATCAACGAAGTAAATCCCCTGTGTAGGAATTCCTTTCAAATTATAAATTAGCGGTTTTAATGAAAATTCTACTGCCAGTAAATGGGCTTTACTACCGCCAACCATAAATGGCAATACAGGTAAACCATTGAACGAATCCTCAGGCAACAAATCGAGCAGTGACTTCAGTACGCCAGTGTAAGAAGCTTTATAAACTGGAGATCCAATAATGATTCCGTCTGCACTTTTAATATGATTAATCACTTCTTGAATAGCCGGGCTGTTGAAACGGGCACCTATTAGATCTGCTGGTGGTAAATCGGGCACAGAAACATAAGCTATCGAGAAGCCTTTCTTTTGTAATAACGATTCAACATGCCTCAATACGAGATCCGTTCTTGATGGTGTAAGTGGACTTCCGGAAATAATGACTATTTTACTCATCCTTCAATTCGCTCCCTTTTCTTAATTTTTCTGCTCCAAAACAAGCCGCAAAAAATCCCCCTTCTCGAATGAAAAGAGGGATTAGCTTAAATAGGCCATTACTCTTATCTTCCAAGAAATAATTCTTGCTGGATTTAGCACCTTTCTGCAATGCAGAGGTTGCTGAAGCTTCATCGGGCCAGTCCCTTAGCTTCTCTTGATAAGGATTATGAAGTTGTTAGAATTACTGTAATATACAGATAAAAAAATGTCAAGAAAAAACTGAGTAACACTATCGGAATTGATTTACAATATAGAAAAGTCGATTAGCGCATACGATATCTAAAGTGATTGTTTTCTTATATTTAGGGAAGTATTATAGAGATAAATATTTTATTCATTTCGATTTGTAGTCATTACGAAGGCAAAGGGGATTATAAAAATGGATAAAAGATTAATTGAAATTCAACATAGGGTAACTAAGGAACATAGAGACATTGCAAAGTTCGTAAAACATGTTTTTGATGAGTATGACAAAAAAATAGAAGAACATCGCCGCCTGACTGCATCGAATGCTCTAGCGGGTATAAAGACATCTGGAGTAGAAGAAAAAATATTCTACGATACAATCAACGAAACTAAAAGATGGATGCTTGATGTGTTGGAGCGTACTACACAAGACTTGGAACATACCGGGGATAAAAACTGGAATAAAAATTTTCGTGATGGCGTAAATGAATAGCCAAATTAAAAAATCCGGGGTATCTCAATGAACCCCGGATTTCCATTTGGATGGGAATCTGTGGTATAAATTTTGTTAAATTCTCTATGGAAGTTAGAGGAAACTTTGACACCCCAAAATGAGTACCAAGCAATTATAAGAGACACCTTGAAAAATTTCCTTTCGTTAATTCGGGATCGGCAATTTGCAGGCTATGCGCTTACTCAAGGTTTCATCGTCATTTTATAATGATAAAATCAATAAAAAAACGGAGGTCTACCCATGGCCTCCTTTTTTCAATCACCCTGTAATAACTCTTTCTTTTGGATAATGATATTTTGATTTCTTTTGATTTCCTCCAATGATAAATAAGAACGAAGTTAAACCGATTCTTCCAACGAACATCAAAATCATGAGAACACATTTCCCAAAAATGCTTAGATCTGGGGTTATTCCCGTAGATAAGCCGACCGTTCCGAAGGCAGAGCAAACTTCTAAAAAAATGGCACTAAGCTGCTGCTGTTGATCAGAAACGCTCAAAGCGACAACCGAAATCAAACACATGACAATAGCTAAAAAAGAAATCGCCAGCGATTTCAATATATCATCGTGATGAAGCTCGCGATTAAAGACTTTGATATCACGATCTCCTTTTGCAAAATGATAAATAAATAACATATTTAAAGCAAATGTCGTCGTCCGGATTCCTCCGCCCACAGAATTCGGAGATCCGCCAATAAACATGAAAATACTCATAACTAAGAGTGTCGGCATCGTAAATTCGTTAATATCTAATGTAGTGAGACCAGCACTTCTCGTCGTTGCTGCTTGGAATAAGGCATAGAAAAAGCTTTTATGCCAAGACATATCTTTAAAATAATGTTGAAATTCAAATAGCAAAATAAGGATTGTCCCCAAAACAAGAAGAATTGCATAGGTTAATGTCGTCAACCTTGTAAATAACGAAAACCTCGTCTTTTTCCCATAAATAAATTCCTTCACTTCAATTAAAACAGGGAACCCTATTGCACCAAGAATGATGAGGATAATCGTTATCGTTTGCACAAAATAATCACCTGCATAAGGAGCAAGGGACTCTCCAGTGATATCCATTCCAGCGTTAGTTGTCGCACTGACTGATGCAAACAAGCCTTGAAGAAATGCTTCCTTCCATGTCGGATAATATTTCAAGAAATGAAATCCAAAAACGAGTGCGCCTATCAACTCAATAAGAAGAATAATCTTGATAATTTCTCTAATTAATCTAACGAGTCCTGATAATGCAAACTGGTTATTATCAACCATAATTAGACGACGCTCGCGTAAGCCAATTCTCCCGCCTATAATCATCCAGAAAAAAGTGCTGATGGCCATGATGCCAATACCGCCAAATTGCAATACGAGCATAATGACAAAATACCCAAATACACTAAATGTTTCCGAAATATTAAATACAGACAAACCTGTATCACTTACTACACTGACAGCTGTAAAGACGGTATCAAAAAAATCCACTTTAACCCCGGGTTTATGGACTGCCGGGATACTAAATAATAGAATGGATACAGTTATTGCTAATAAATAATAACCCGTAATAACCTGGGCAGGTGCCCGTTTTTGCAGCCATACTCGTATATTCCCCCACATGGATGACATATCCTTTCAATATTTTGATATTCTTTATCATAAAGAAAATCGGTTATATTGAAAAGAAATATTTTCATAATTTTGATGTCTATTTTATAGATGTACGGGATATGAGCTTATTTCTACGTTATAAAGGAGGCTATCTATAAAGTAATCGTTCATGAAAACTAGAAAGGAGAAAAATAGACAACTCTGTCTTTATGATCAGTTTAGGGGCTTTTTAGACAGCCCTTTGTTAGGCTACTTCCCGTTTCGATTGTTCTACTAGTATGGCCTGTGGAATTTTCCATAGCTGAATCCATTTTTTAATGGAAGTAACGATAATCACAAATCCAAGAATAAGCATGATAATGGAAAGAACACCGTTTAGTACGTTAAAACCTGGGTTTTCTGCATTAAAGTAGACGTTTTTAACCATCCAGTATCCTGCTACGTTTACAGTTGCGTATAGGTAAGCAAGAGGAACTAAACATGTCAGCATGTACCAACGCTTTTCAGCAATCTTGAGGACAACTGTCGCACCAACGATCAAGCCGATCGAAGCCATTAATTGGTTAGAAACTCCGAATAATGCCCATATGGAACTGATGTCACCGGAGTAAAGGAGATATCCCCAGATAAAGCAGGCTAATGCACTGGCAAAAATATTCGCTAGCAGAGAATCAGTACGTTTTAGCGGTTTAATAAAGTCACCAAAGAAATCTTGGATGAGATAACGGGCAACTCTTGTCCCCGAATCTATGGCTGTTAAGATAAAGACAGCCTCAAATAGAATAACAAATTGAAAGAAGTAGGATGCCAGTTTTTCAAAAAGCGGAATTTCTGTGAAGATGTACGTCATCCCTACAGCAAGTGTAACAGCTCCCCCTGTTCTTCCTTCTAGATCCATTCCTATCTCTTCACTTAGTTTTTCTAGATGTACAGTCTCCATTCCGAGAGTTGCGAATTTCTCTGGAGTTGAATTGATTGCAAAATAATCTCCTGGCTGCAAGGATACCGCTGCGATTAAAGCCATGATCGCAACTAAACATTCAACAAGCATTGCACCAAAAGCAACACCTTTCACATCGCTCCATCGATTAATCATCTTCGGTGTTGTACCGGAACCGACGAATGCGTGAAAACCTGAGATCGCCCCACATGCAATCGTAATGGAAATAAATGGCCAAACTGGGCCTGCAATAATTGGACCGCCGCCATTAATAAATTCTGTAAATGCCGGGAATTGAACAGACGGGTTTACAATGAAAACCCCAATGATCAATGCAACGAAAACCCCAATTTTCATGAATGTACTTAAATAATCTCGCGGTGCCAGCAATAACCAGACTGGTAACGCGGCAGCAAAAAACGCATATGTCGGGAGTAGAAGAGCAAGTGTACTTTTTTCAAGTGTTAATAAATCGCCGAACCATGTGCCTTGAATGTTTGGTCCAAAAATGATGGCCAACATAATTAAAGCGAAACCAACAGTTGTCGCAAGTTTTAAGTTTCCTGTTTTTTTATGATACAAACCAACTGCCATTGCGATCGGGATCGTAATTCCTACCGCGAATGTTCCCCATGGATTTCTTTCTAATGCGCTTAGTACCACTAATGACAACCCTGCCATTGTAATAGTGATGATGAATAACATGGCTAATCCTGTACAGAATCCTGCGACAGGACCGAGTTCTTCTTTCGCCACCTCAGATAAAGACTTTCCCTCTCTCCGCATAGATGCAAAAAGAACAACTATATCGTGGACTGCTCCACCGATGACCGCCCCTATTAAAAGCCAAAGCAATCCTGGTAAATAACCGAATTGAGCTGCTAAAATTGGACCAACTAACGGACCTGCTGCGGCGATTGCCGCAAAATGATGGCCAAATGTAACCCATTTGTTCGTAGGTACATAATCTTGCCCATCTTCTAATTTATGGGCCGGAGTCAACTTTGAATCATCAAGCTTCAAAACCTTTGCGGCCATGAAGGTACCATATAAACGATAAGCAATTAAGAGAATACAGATTGAACCAACAACGATTGAAATCGCATTCATTTATTCATTCACCAACCATTCTTTTGTATGTAATTTATCATACAAAATGAAAGCGGATTTATTTCATTTTCATCATAAAATACAAAAATGGAAAGGTGAAGTGCATAAATCGGCAGATGAAATACAAATGATTCAGAAGCCAAGAAGCTGTTTCAATTCCTTTACATAGGTCCGGCTAACCGAAACTTTAGAGCCGTCCTTCATGATTAAATTATATGTTGAGTTAAACCAAGGCTCTATTTCTATGATATGGTCCAAATTTACAATGAAACTACGATGAACACGGAAAAATTGGGCTTTATTTAACTTTTTCTCCAATACGACAAGTGCATCACTAACAATGTATTCTTGTTCTATCGTTTTGATGGTACATTTCCCTTCGCTAGATTCCAAATATAGAATATCTTCATATGTTAATAAAACTATTCTCTCATCTACTAAAATAGCTATTTTTCCATTCCGGTCGTTACTCATAACTGGGTGGCTAGGAGGATCCTCATTGCCGATCTTTTGCATTTTCTTGATTTTTTCTAATGTTTTTTGAATACGACTTTCATCGAATGGCTTTAAAATATAATCGACTGCATTTAATTCAAAAGCTTGCAGCGCATAATCATCATAGGCTGTTGCAAAGACAATGGCTGGATTCGGATCAAGTTTTACTAATTGCTTAGCCAGGCTCAGCCCATTATCCTCAGCCAGTTCAATATCCTCAGCCAGTTCAATATCCAAGAAAACAAGATCTGGTTCTAACGCAGTTATGTCTGCCATTGCATCCTCGATACAATCACTTTCGCCTAATATTTCTACTTCCTTGCTCCGGATAAGCAAGTATTTTAATTCATCTCTTGCTAATGGTTCATCATCCACTATATAAGCTTTCAACATCTCGATCAAAAACTCCCTTACTACCGAGCGGAATGGATATCGATATGGTTGTTCCAAAATCAACTTGACTTTTGATTGTTAAACTGGCTTGACCACTATAAATTCCATTTAGACGCTCGCTTATATTAAAAATTGCCGTTCCATTTCCTTTTTTCGAATTCACTACTTGCTTACCTAGCACTCTGATTCTTTCTTCCGGAATTCCCTTTCCGTTATCGACTACAATAATATGTAATTTATTATCTTTGGTAAAAATCCTGATTGTGATGTCCCCCTGATTTTTGCTGCCTGGAAAACCATAATGAATCGCATTTTCTACTAAGGGCTGTAAAGTAAACGGTGGAATAAGTACTTTATTTAGGTTAGGTTCGATTTGAAAAGTAATGAAGTACTTGTTTGGAAAACGAGTCTGTTCCAATGAGATGTAGGACCTAACATTCTCCAATTCTTTCTCCAAAGGGATGAGCATCTGCCTTGCACCTTGGAGATTTCCGCGAAAAAACGAACCTAACTCTAACAGTAATTTACGAGCTTTATCTACATCTGTGCGGCAAAGTGCTGAGATTGTATTGATACTATTGAATAAAAAGTGCGGATGGATTTGTGCTTGTAAAGCTTTAATTTCTGCATCCCGCAACAGCTTCGTCTGCCGTTCTGCTTCGGCAAGCTCTAGTTGCGTAGAGAATAGATTTCCAAGTCCTTCTGCTAATTGCTGCTGCACCTTATCTAGTTTTTCAGGCTGGGAATAGTACATTTTTAATGTACCGACGATTTTGTTCTTTACCTTTAAAGGTAGAACAATCGCGGCTTCTAAAGGACAGTGACTTTGAAAACAGAATATCTCTTCTTTTGTTTTTGCGACTAATATCTTGCCGCTTTCAAGTGCTCTCTTCGTCAAACCAGTCGCAAGGTTGGCTTTAGGTGTATGGTGATCAGAAGCGGCGCCAACATGTGCCAAGACTTGATGATCATCTGTTACTGCAACCGCATCAGCATCCGTTAGTTCCAGCATAATTTCTGATATTTCCTTGCAAGAATGAGTGTTTAATCCTTGTCGAAAAAAAGGCAGGGTCTGATCGGCAATTTGAAAGGCACGGTTCGTCTGGTTTGCACGTACGCGTACTTCATCCCGCATGATTGATTGAATGATGAACATGAACAGCAATGTTCCAAACCCATTGACGAAAATCATCGGAAAGCCAATGAGTTGGACAAGATTCCACGCTTGTTCATATGGTTTAGCTGTTAAAAGAATAATCAGCATTTGCAGGGCTTCCATTATCATTCCGATCAAGACAGCAAAGGTTGCCGTGATTTTTTTCCCATTCTGTTTTCGTCTTCTTCCCAAATATCCAGCCACAATTCCAGCTATGATTGTAGAAATCCCACAAGAAAACGCAGTGAATCCACCAAGCATATAACGATGGACTCCTGCAATTAGGCCGGCACCGACGCCTACCATGGGTCCTCCCAGCAAACCTCCTATGACGATTCCCATCACCCTTGTATTTGCTAATGCATTCTCAGGCTGTATTTCTGAAAGCCAGCCAGTTTTTGCAATTGTATTTTGAGCAATTTCTACCCCTGTATAATTACTGATGATCCCGAATGCACCAAAGAGGAAAATAAGCATCACTTTCTCTTTTGTATTGTGCTTGTTTTGAATGATTTTACGAAATGATTTCATTTGCGAAAACAAAAAAGCAACAATGACGATAATTCCTACTTTTTCAAGCATTAATGGCACTAAATTAAACATCTTCACCCATCCTTTATTACTCATTCAAAGGGAAATTGAATTGGCTCGGGCAAGTCCTTTATTCATAATTGTGTTCTTTTATATTCGTTAAGTTAAAATACTTCTGTGTAAAATTATATCATGTTTGTTAGAATATATTTTCACAAAACCTAAAAACGGATTGTCGTTAAAAAGTCCACCCACCAGGTCGCAGACTGATGGGTGGACTTCCTATTCTAAAAAATTGGTTATTTATATAGGCTCCACGATTATCAATGGTTAGAATACAATGATTAAAAATTACTCTGATGTTCCATACTCTAATATAGTGAAAAAGGAAAGGGCAAATTTCAGGAGGACAGGATGGAACTATCTTTATTATTAGAGTATGGCTGGGTTTTAATGATCTTGATTCTTTTAGAGGGTTTATTATCCGCCGATAATGCTTTAGTTCTAGCTATAATGGCAAAGCATTTACCAGAAGAACAGCAAAAAAAGGCTATTAATATTGGTTTGCTCTTAGCTTTTATATTTAGAATTGGTGCCATTTTTATTATTTCGTTCCTTTTCCACGTTTGGCAAGTTCAAGCGATTGGAGCTGCTTATTTAATTTTCATCGCTGTAAAACATTTACTAAAAAGGAACAATGAAGATAATAATAAAAAAGGAAAGAGCTATCGTATGACTGTTGCTCAAATTGCCATAGCAGACATCGCGTTCGCTGTTGATTCTATTTTAGCAGCAGTAGCTCTAGTCATTGACCTACCTGACACGCCTATGGGTAATATTGGTGGCATGGATGGCGCTAAATTTATTGTGATTGTAATAGGTGCAATTGCAGGTCTAATTGTTATTAGATTTGCAGCGGGACTCTTCGTTAGGTTATTGACAAAACGCCCAAGTCTTGAAAAAGCCGCCATGTTATTAGTTGGTTGGGTTGGGGTTAAGTTATTAATGCATACTCTTGCTCATCCTTCAGTGAACATTATTTCTCATGATTTTGTCGAAGGAATCATTTGGAAGTCAATCTTTTGGTCAGTGATGCTTCTTATTGCTTTAGGTGGTTGGTTTTTATCTAAAGAGAAAACAGAGGAAGCTAATGAGGAATAATAATTAGCCCGGTCAGCGCCGGGCTTTTTCTAATTAAGTCGATCGACTATAATTTGGGGTCTAATTTGGGGTCTGACCCCCGGTGCGGTAATGTGCTAAAGCATAGGGGACTGGCATATTAATTATTAATGAAAAACGGGTCTATAATTTCGATTAAACATCTCCCTTTTCTGGGCCGTGATCGGTTGTAGGCCTTTCCACTATTTTTTCTAATTCTCCTTTATCCCCTTTTGCGTTAATAATTTCTAATATTTGGTTTAACCCCTCGCTAGTTTGGTCGATGTCATTTTTCGCCATTTTATCCCTCCTTATTTTAAGCCTAATTGTTATGCTCTACTGGTTATTAAATTAACCTTCCCTGCAAGCATGCAAAAATGCACATTGAACGTAATTTTAGTGTAAAAACCACTGCTGATTGATGGAATAAACCTTCAAGTTGAAGATTTAAAACATTTTTTGGGGATTTTTGGAGGAAACAAAATAGCCGAGATAAAGGAACCTGACACCAGCCTTATATCCTATTCAATACCTCCAGCGTTTTTAGGACATGATTAAGAAAAGGAGTAATTTCCCACATGTTATCTTCATTAAGTTTGGACTCGAATTTAACTTCTATGTTATTCATGAGTCCGGAAGATTCTTGCTTATATACGAAGCTCACCGTTTGAGTTAACTGGATATCATTTTCCCAAACTTCGTATAGTGCTTGCCCGATCTGTTCGCACTGGGTGCTTACATTGTGAACGCGCTTGTTAAATCGCAATAATAGGGAACAACCCGGCTTTGCCTCAGGAATCTCTAATATCTCCTCTGCCAAATCCTTTAGGGAAGCTTCCAATACAACTTCGGCTGTTACATCTGGTTGGTCAACCAATGAGAATTGAATGGATAACTCCCTGGCCAGAATAGCAAAGTCCATTCGGTCGGCCCTGTTCACTATCGTAATTTTGCGATCGATATTATCAAGATCATAGATATGATTTTCAAATGCCACTTTTAAATTCTCAAAAATAGTTGGATCAAACATTTTCATTCCCCCGTTGTTTTGCTAAAACAGAAGAGAGCCTTCGCTTTTAAATCTGTTTCAAATATTTTAACCACCCGCGGCTACGTTAAACATGTCACTCTTTTATGAACATAAAAAACCCCTTCCGTCACTATTAGATTGGAAAGAGGTTTTTATAGTTATAGTGGGAGGTGTTAAATCACATCAAGCTATTAATAATTTCCCATGTCGCTGTACTCATGAACGCTCCATGAGTACTGTTTTGTCATGATTTCCCATATTACTGTACTCATGAGAACTTCATGAGTCATGTTTTGTCGTGATTTCGCAAATTACTGTACTCATGAACGCTTCATGAGTCACGTTTGGTCATGATTTCCCATATTACTGTACTCATGAACGCTCCATGAGTCCCGTTTTGTCTCTTTTCAATAGATAACCGTCCTTATAAACGAATCGGCTCCCAAGAAAAAGTGCGATAGTGTTTACTCTACCCCGAAGCCTTCAAATTGCGTAAGTACTGGGACAAGATTTCTATCCCCTCCCCCTTTAAGAAGTTTTTTCCTTCCTCTGCAAAAGCACAGCCGCAATCACAATGATCCCTTTAAATGCCTCCCGCAAAAACGGCGGCACTCCAAATAGATTCAAAAGATTGTTCATCACAGCGATGATCAACATACCATACATGGTTCCTAGGATGAATCCTCTTCCCCCCATCATACTAGTACCACCAACTACAGCTGCTGCAATGGCATCCATTTCCATTCCCCTGCCGGCATTAGAAAAATCCATTGAACCAATTCGAGAAACTTGAATGATCGCCGCAATTGAAACGAGTATTCCCATAAGTGCGTACACACGCAGCTTGACTTTTTCCACATTGACACCGGAAAGTTTTGCAGCTCTTCCATTCGATCCGACTGCAATGATGTGTCTTCCAAAGGTGGTTCGCTTAGATACATAGTAAAGAATATAAGCAATGACCGCCCAATAAATAATCGGCATGATCATGTAATTTCCAATTTTAAAACTAGCAATCTGTAAAAACTCCATTGGTATCTTCGGATTATACCCTTGCATAAAGTGCTGTGTCACACTTCTAAATATCATCATCGCACCCAATGTAGCAATAAAGGGGGGGACATTTCCCCTTGTAATGGTTACACCTATTAGTAACCCAAGCAAATATCCAAAAAGTAGAACTACCATGATGGTAATAACAAATGCTGAAAATCCCGTTATTCCCAAGCTTCCCAAGATTCCTTTCGTACCAGTATCAAGAAGGATCATGGTGAAAGCACCACTCGCAACTAAAGTAGAACCTACGGCTAAATCAATGCCCCCAGTCATGATCACAAAAGTCATGCCTAGAGCAATGATTCCAACCCCCGCATTATTTCTTAAAATGTTTATCCAGTTATTGATCCACGATTGAAACCAACTGCCAACTGAATCATAATCAAAGCCCAAGACCAATGTTTGTAAAATAATCATGATGATAAGTGCAATGGCCGTGCTAAACAGTGGTTCGCTCGTCCATTTATATTTAAACCATTCAAAGAAGCTTCGATGAGTTTTTACACTGACAGAATTCATCATTGGCACTCCTCTCCCATACTCAAGTTAGTTGCCCACCCGTAGCAAGACTCATGATATTATGCTCATTCATTACCTCGCCAGCAACTTCCCCTTGAATGACTCCATGATACATAACAAGTGCCCGATCACATACACGTATAATTTCAGACGCTTCACTGGATAGCACGACTATTGCAATGTTTTCACCCGCAAGTTGCAAAATGATATCGTAAATATCTTCTTTTGCTCCGACATCGACACCTTGGGTGGGGTTGTCTAAAATAAGCAGTTGAGGATTTGACGCTAACCATTTGGCTAGGATAACCTTTTGCTGATTTCCACCAGAAAGACTCGTAATGCTGTCGGTCAGCTTTTCCATCTTTATTCTTAAAGCTTGGCGTTGATTTTCAAATGTTTCCTGATGCTTTTTCGCATTTATAACCCCTCGCTTGGCAAATTTAGGCCAAGTGACAATCGACGCATTCTCTATGATATTCATATCCTTAATGATGGCATTTTCTTTCCTGTTACGTGGAAGATATGCAATTCCTTCATTTATAGCCTGTGTTGTACTTTTGATCGTTACTTTTTTTCCGTTTAACCATATTTCCCCTGATGAAACTTTATTTGCTCCAAAAATAGATTGAAAGAGTTCACTTCTACCATCGCCGAGAAGCCCGGTCACACCAACGATTTCACCCGCTTTGATAGAAATAAAAATATCCCTAAAAGTATATTTGTATGTAAGCCCCTCTACTCGTAAGATCTCAGATCCTAATTTTTTCTCTCTAATTAGCGCTATGTTTCTTACATCATAGCCCACCATAAAACGGGCTAGGGTTTTAGTCGTTACATCACTGACGTTCCCTTCTGCCACAAGATTGCCATCTCGGAGCACAACATATCGATTGCATACGTCCATCACTTCATTTAATTTATGGGAGATAAAAATGATCCCCACATTATGTTCTTTCAACGTTTTCATCATTGTAAAAACGCGTTCAATTTCCGGATCCGTTAATGAAGTGGTAGGCTCATCCATAATGATGATTGATGCATTCGTCATCATCGCCCGGCATATTTCAACGATTTGTTTATAGGAAGCATCAAGGTCGTGAACCATCGTTTTCGGATCCAAGTCCACGTTCATTTTTTTAAACATTTCTTCTGTTTCTTGAAACATCCTATCTAAGTCTAGACTTCCTCTTTTCGTTTTCAATTCCCTGCCTAGGAACATGTTTTCATAGATCGGTAAATCGTTAATCAAATTCAGTTCCTGATGGATGAATGCGATTCCCGTTTCCTGTGATTGTGCTGGGCTGCTAAAATCGACTGATTTTCCATCTATCATGATTGAGCCTGAATCCATTGAAAAAACTCCGCCAAGTATATGCATGAGTGTTGATTTCCCTGCCCCATTTTCACCTAGTAAAGCGCAGATTTCACCGCCTTTTATTGTAAAAGATATGTCTTTAAGTACATCATTGCTTCCGAAGGACTTTCTGATGTTTTTCATCTCAATGATCATGACATCACTTCCATCATTTTGTTAAAAGAGAGGGACTATAGCAGCCCCATAATCCCTCTTTCCTAAGGCTTAGTAAGGAGAATTTCCGTCAAGAAAATCCTGATAGTTATCTCTATCTACTACTGTTGTTGGAATAACCTTCACCTCTTCAACATCTTCACCGTTTAAAAGTTTAAGAGCAACATCGACAGCATCCTTTACCATAGCCGGGCTGTAAAGAGCTGACTCAATCCATATATCTTCATTTTCTGGCATCATGTTAAAATATTCCTGCATACCGCCACCACCAGTTACTACTTTAATATCATTTCTGCCTGCTTCACTGATGGCTTGTAGTACACCGATAGAAGTTTCATCGTCCATAGAGTAAACAGCGTCAATCCTATCATTGCTCGTTAAAATATCAGCGAAATCCTTCAAGCCATCTTCCCTTGTAAACTTAGTAGCGTACATTTCGATTCTCATATCGGGTGCAATTTCTGCCATCGTTTCAACAAAACCTTTTTTCCTTAACTCGGAAACAGAACCCGATGTTGGCACTTCCAATATCACAACATTTCCTTCTTTACCTATCTTGTCTACGATATATTTAGCCCCTTGAATTCCCATGTCCTCGTTGTCTCCGGAAACGCGGTACACACCATCTGCGTCAATCACAATATCAAAGTTCACAACCTTAATACCGGCATCAAGTGCCTTCTGAATAGGAACTTCCATACCCTCCCACTGTGGAAATGCAACAATCGCCTCTGCTCCCCATGTCATTAAATCATCTAATTGTGATGTCATCTCTTCAGCATTAGAACTAGTTTGAATCTGGTAGTCAATATCGTTGGCTAGATCTTTAGCACGAGCTTCTGCATGATATGCAACCGCAGCAACCCAACCGTGTGTAACAGCCGGTGCAAGAATGCCAATTTTGTGCTTTTTATTCCCCGAATCCTTCCCCGCATTATTACCTGTTTTTTCTGAACCACATGCACTAAGAAGTGGTACCATGAACAATAAGAGTAAAACAAATACATTTAAAGCTTTTTTCATAAAAATTAACCTCCTCTGAGGCCCCATGCCAAAAGGCACAAGTCCTAACTTGTTGACATGATTTTATGTATGATTTATTCGCAATATGACCAAGTATGCAATTTCATATTTAATATATGTTGGAGATTGAATTTGCAAATTGGGAAAAAGGGAAAATATTGGTTTGATTTATAAATATCTAAACTTCGAATTTCAATATGTATATGATAGACTAAAGGGAATATTATCGAAGGGAGCGGTTTCATGAATTACATAACATTAAACAATGGAATACGAACGCCACAACTAGGCTATGGTGTATGGAAAATACCTAATGAAGAAGCAGCTAATGCAGTAGAACAAGCACTTGAAACTGGTTATCGTTTGATCGATACGGCAAAAATTTATCGGAATGAACTTGGAGTTGGTGAGGCATTAGCAAATAGCAATGTACCTCGTGAGGAGCTATTCATTACAACCAAATTATGGAATGCGGATCAAGGTTATGAAAATACATTAAAAGCATTTGATGAAAGCCTTGAAAAACTAGGTCTCGATTATGTTGATCTCTATTTAATCCATTGGCCAACACCAAAGTTTGATACGTATGTAGAAACTTACAAAGCATTAGAAAAAATTTATAAGGATGGACGTGCAAAGGCAATTGGTGTTTGCAACTTCGAGATGGAACATTTACAGCGAATCCTGGATGAGTGTGAAGTGGTGCCGGCTGTTAACCAAGTAGAATGCCACCCTTATTTACAACAAAAGGAATTAAAGGAATTTTGTAAACAACATGGCATTTATTTAGAAGCTTATAGCCCATTAATGAATGGTACGAAAGTGATAGAGGATCAAGTGATCAAAGAAATGGCCGAACAATATGGAAAAACACCTGCCCAAGTCATCCTTCGTTGGCATCTTCAAACAGATGTCCTTGTCATTCCAAAAACGGTAACACCTTCACGCATGGAAGAAAATTTGAATGTTTTTGATTTTGAACTTAGTCAGGCAGATATGGATAAGATTGCAGCCTTGGATCGCAATGAACGCCATAATTCAGTGCCTAGTGAGATGAATAAGCGGTAAGAATAGTTCGGTACAAAAAGCTGTAGGTAATGGCCCAGAGTCAACATATAAAAATAAGACGGTTCTCATTCAATTTTTGAATGATAAGCCGTCTTATTTTTAAGAATCCTGTACCTCAAAAAAATGATAAAACGGTTCCTTCTCCAATTCCAGAAGCATCAATTCAAAATCAAACCACTCGCGCTCCTTATTACTCATCATTATTACTTCATATGGGATTTGCCTATTATACGCAATATCCTTAATTTGAAGGGCACTATCAAGTACATCTTCGGAGAGGCTACGGAATTGATAGATAATGTTCTTACCATTTTGGTCTATAAAAATTATTTTCCACATAAATTGTGTTTCATCAGATGGGTCACTTAATTTTCCAATATGCAGGGATGGTTGCACGTAAATTTTTTCAATTTCATCGAATGATTGAACACTCTTCTTACCATTCCAATTTTGAGTAACTAAGCCAAGCTCTTTGTGCACTCCCCGATAATCGGACCACATTATGTATTGAAAACCACCATAAATGAAAATAGTTCCAATAATAATCACACTCATTAGTCGTTTTCTCTTTAACTCAGGACTGAAGAGACGAATAGGTATTAATAAGAGCAGTACCATTAAAAAGCCGATCGAAAGCTCGCCTAAATCACCGGAACTCGGTTCATAAAAAATAAAATTTCCGTCTGATATTGTGGTCCGCTTGCTATCATAGTATTTTTCGTATGTATAGAATATTAACGGAAGAATAATGAAACCAAAGACATAGATTGCTAGCCAACGTTTGCCATTGCGTTTCATTTCCATTTTAGAAGTTCTAAGTAAATGACCGATTATGTACAATGGAAGACTTATGACAAATAATACGACAATGGAGGCGACCATATCCTCTTCGAAGTTTGTTAAACAACCGAGCGCAAGCAATAAGCTAAAAACTATAAAAGTAATTCCTACATATTTTCTCATCACCATCACCTCTTGTAGACTACTACGTGTTTATCTATCCAAAAGATTCAAAGGCCAATTTAAGTGAGATAGTTTTAAGAGTAAAAACAGGCAGAATTAATAAAATTTCTATCTGTTTTTCATTACTTTAAGTAAAAAAATTCACAATCTTTTCTAAAATTTTCATTTGCCATAAATCTTCTTTCGTTCACACCCTTTTTCAAGTTGGGCTAGATTTATATATCAGCCTTCTAATTTTCCAGCTCAATCTGCTGATTATTCATTCGGATAAGGCAGCTTTTGCTTTATCTGATTTGAACCAAATGTCCTTAAAGTCAACCCATCCCCTTGAATTCATATGGACACCTTGGACAGATGGATGAAAAGTGGCACCTAGTTTTTTATGAACGAGAAATAAGACCGCATGGTTTTCCTTTAATAGATTCTCAATGTCCAACAACTTATCCTCTCTCGATGCTGCATTAGGCTCCATTAATAATTCATTTATTTTCATATCCACTTGTCCGGAAATTTCTTCACCTAAATGAAGACGTATAAATCCATTGGAAAACTGATAATCATGTATTTGTGAAATCTCCTTTTCGCCCAATACAACTTCAAATAAAATACAATCTGCATTTTTTATCAACTGGATTTCAGCCATGTCTTCCCAATCTACTATGTTTACCACTAAATTGATGCCATGTTTTAAACATTCTTCTCTTAACCAAAGCGCATCTGGTTCATGTCTTTTGTAACTAAATAAATGAACCTCTTCACCAGAATAACCTGACTTCTGAAGCAGCGGACCAACCTCGGAGCTATTATATTCACGATCAATAACAGAAGGAAGCCCCTTTAATTGAAATCCATTAGATGGGTACATCCGAGGTTCTCCTAAAGTTGAAACCATTTTTGCTCTGTCTATTAATCTATGAAACGCCTTTCTAAAATAAAAGCTGTTTTGCGGTCCCGGTTTCGATAAGTTCAAAGTCAAAACACTGCTTCCAGCATAAATTTCCTCCTTTGTCTGCCACTTTGTATGACGATCATTAAAAGATTCATCATGGTTAACAAACAGGCGTTCAAAATTTTGTTTATCGAGTTTCCATAAATTTGCTTCGTTATCCACCCTTGCAATTTCAATCCTATCCAATTGAGGTCTACCTGCAAAATGCGAGGTAAATGCTTCGAGAAAACAAGTGTCGGAGTTATTTTTAACAACTTCAAATGGACCGGTACCGTTTGGACAAAGTGGAAAATCTTCATTTGTTTTACATAGATCAGCGGGGAGAATGGACATTGGTGTATAGGCTAAATAATTTGAAAACAGATAATTGGGACTATTTAAGTTAATTTGCAACGTATATTTATCATGAATCAGCATTTCCTTAATTGGCTGCACTAACCATCTATGTGGTGAATCGCCTAAACGGGTAAAAGAATACATAACATCTTCCACTGAAAGTTCTCTACCATGATGAAATTGTACACCTTTACGCAAATAAAAAACCCACTTCGTCAGATCTTTATTTGATTCCCAATGATGAGCAAGCCCCCCTCTAATTTCTTGGTAGTTCCTATCATATTCAATCAATGTATTATAAATTTGCTTCGTTATATGTGCATCAAATTCATAATAGATGCGCGCTGGATCAAGGGTAGTGATCGGGCGTGAAATGGGGAAACGAAGTATTTCAATCCGATGATCCTTTTCGTTTTCAACTTTATAACCAAAGTAATCAGATAACCACGACATAATTCTTTCTTTTACATTTGTCTCCTCACCGAATAATTGGATCTGATCAAGCGCCTCTTTTAATTCACCTTGCTTAACAAAATGAATGGCATGGTTAAAAAGAATTTCCTCAAGTGTTTCTTTAAATGTTAATAACGACCGGTTTCCCCGCCCTCTGCCAGAGACAAACTCTACCCATCCATGATTCACCATTTTGGTAACAATTATTTTTGCATTACGAGGTGTACAGAACCAAATATTAGATAGCATATCCATTGAAACAGGGATTGGCTCATTTTCTTTAACATCAATAAAAGCTTTTCGTAACAAGATATAATCATTCGATATTTGGAACATGTTTATCCCCCTTTTATTTGCAGTTGTTAAAAGCTGAAAATTTTTTACCGTTCATTTCAACTTTTCTATACAGTGACATCCTTAAATTCAATATATCATGCAAACAATTTTCAGAATACGAATTATGTATGTTTATTATCCAATTGTTTATTTGAAAAGTAGAAGTATCATGCATAATCTCTGCCATTTTTCAACTTCCATATACTCGTTACAATTATTACAAGAAGTATTGAAAAAGGAGAGATAAAACATGATAAACATTTATATAGAAGAGAAAAGGATGAAGCAAGAAGAACGAAGAAGACAGCACATCGCGAATCAAGCATGGATGCTGCCTAGAAAAAAACAAAGAAGACCTTTTAAAAATGCAATTCTTTCGTTGTTTAACGTTATTCGCCATATCACTTTTTATGTGAAATAGTCGATAATGGATTTTATTCCCGGGGAAATATGACAAAATCCAACAAATCAATATATAGCGTACTCTTCCTAAGCAAAAACCTGATTTGTCATGTTTTTCGTAAGTCTTAGCTAAAAAAACACTTGTGGCTCCTACCGCATTTGGCTGATATATTTAATATTCAAAACAAATATTCAGATACTTAAGTACCGTGAACTTCTTGTTTTTAGTAGGACTCTGTATCTGATTCACTTTCATCCCACAATAAAAGCGACAGACTTTCTTGTTTGGGAGGATTGAAATACAAAAGACGGACCTATTTTTTGAGCCGTCTTTTGTATTGATTATTAGCCGGGATACCAGCCTTGTCAAAAGAAAAAAAGCTAGTCCAAATGAGAAAGCTCATTTGGACTAGCTTCGGATAATATTATACATAATTGCGTTCAGCAGAATATGCTAGTGCATCGACAACGCTATAGAAGCACAACTCTACTAACTTATCGTCCTTTTTGTTTTTAACTAAACAGTAATGGTCATTCATTTTCTGAATAGTTATTTGGTCATTGATTTTAATTTGTTCCATACCGTTCACCCCTTATCTACTTATATATTAACATAAATACCACCTAATATCAAATATTTAATAATAATGATTATCATAAGGGTTAACCGGCACCTAAAATACTATATTTTATAATTAAGCTTTAAATGTGATTTTCATCACAACTATGGCTTTGTTTTTCCATTAAGATTGCATTAATGATACGAAATGGAGGATGAAAACAATGACTCAACTGACAATTGATACTCATGTTGCCGATATCGTTTCGGCACTACCACAAAGTACGGATCTCTTTAGAAAACTGCGCATCGACTTTTGCTGTGGTGGTAAGATTGCGCTAAAGGAAGCCGCCGAGGCGCGGCATCTTAATCCAGCAGAGGTGTTAAATCATATTAAAGAAATAGAAATAAAGCAGGAGCGCCGAGATTCGTTTGATCCTACTTCATTTGGGAATAAAACCCTCGTAGCATACATTCAGGAAAACTATCATGAAAGTTTGCGCGAAGAACTGCCAGCTCTTTCACCATATATTACAAAGGTTGCACGGGTGCACGGGGAGAAATCCCCACATCTCCTATGTGTGCAAGAAATTTTTAGGGAATTACGGACAGAGTTACTTGAACATACGGAAGATGAAGATAAAAACGTTTTCCCCCTCATTCTCGAATTTTTACGTAATCCAACGGACGAACTGAAAGAAGAGTTAAGGCCACGTGTATTTGAACTAGAGGAAGAGCATGAGAATGCTGGGAAATTATTGTTTGAACTACGTGACATCACTAATAATTTTGTTCCTCCAAATGATGCTTGTGGGACATATCGCGCTGTTTATGCACGACTAGAGCAACTTGAAAAAGAAACCTTCAACCATGTTCACCTTGAAAACAACGTCTTATTCGATCGTGTTCGTCAGGCGATTTAGATTTGGCCTTTTCCGACAATCTTACAGATGGCAATCCGGAAAAAGTTATGCAGCCTGAGGATATGGCAGAAGTTATGATCTCTCAATTAAAGCTACACAAGCGTATTCTTGTAAAATCATCAGCAGGATTATGGTCAACGAATCTATAATCTAGCATCTAAATGAAAAGCCTTCCGAATTATTCCCGGAAGGCTTTTTGTTATGATGCATACTCACGATACTGTCAAAAAATCCTACAGTGTTATTTATGCCACCTTGAAATTTCGATAATCCATGAGCGAAGAAAATAAGACCTAAACCTACACGTAAAATAATTTGGCCTATTTCATTTTTAATCATATTCATAATCTCCTTCCTTTGGTTACTTTATGTAAGTAAGTTCACTTAAGTAAATGATCTTTGTCAAGTAACTATAGAATTAAATATTCTATCATAAGGATACACACGTCAAAAAAGACATAAAAAAAGAGGCCCTCCCTAAGTTTGCTCGACGCTGGAAAACCCCTTATTTTATATTCTCTTGTATTTCTTTAATTTATTTTTCCTTGGAAATGGCATTATAATTTTTAAGTTTTGAAGGCAGTTTTTTCTTTTTTAAGTACTTTTCGTTAAGTACAATCACTTTCCCATTATCTGCATTTATATATTTTCGATAAACTGATTTATATTTCTCAAATGCAAAATGCCCTGAAATATAAATGGGTATGATAATGAACATGAGGATGACTAATTGTAGGATCAAATTGAATTCATTCCCAATGATATAAATAGTCATTACAGCATGTGCTCCACAAGAAACCATTAATGTAATAACCACATTACATATATGAAAAGGAACCACATCTTTTTTCTCTCGAAACATTTGCTCCAGTTCATACTTAACAAAAAGTGTAATAAATACTGATATTACAATGACAAAAAGGGAAACTGAATATGTAAGAAAAGTGTACATTTTTCACACCCCTTAATAACATTTATATATCCATTATAACCCAAAAGAAGCTTCCCACAAGTGTACTCAACTTATGAGAAACCTATGGAAAGCCACCGTTAAGTTCCTCTGACGGACAAAAGCCACTTCCTATCTTTTAGCGATCATTCTTAATTCATTTAACGCATTTACCATATGTTCCATTAATTGATTTGCATTGTTTTTGTTTTCTATATAACTTGAAATGTTGATAGTAATTGAATCTTCCAAAAGGATATAAGCAACTCCATGACCATCGTCAACGACAGGGGGAAACATACGATATTTAACATTTTGATATGTCATTCCACTTGTAGATAAGAAGTCGTGGCGCATCGCCAAATATCCTTTGTCTTGAAAGATTTCCGGTAATTCTTTCAAGCCTAGTTCAGTGCCAAATAAATGAGATATTTGTTTAAGACCGTACATATGTCTTTCAACACCGAAGCCTTTTTGACAATCCTTGATCCGCTCGGAATGGGCAGTGCTCACTTTTTGCATAAGAGCGTATAAAGTTTCGTTACTTTCGCTCTCACTTTCTAGCGCTTCCACTAAATTGCGTTTTTCCATACTTGTTGCTCGCGCGCACTCTGTTCTTCCCTCATAAAAGTAACGAACTGACACGGGTTCGTACACGCTTTTTAGCTGCCCATATGTACGATATTGAGCGATTTGTAAAGCCATATGGAAAAAAGCATCGGGACTGAAATTCATATTTTTAATTTCATCTGCCCCGAAGTCGGTAAAAATTTCTGATCGGAGATAATATTTATTTTTTTGCTGGAGATGATCTTCTTGGAATTGGTTTAATATGTCTAGTGTTTCCGTTGAGAGTTCCCATTTTTGCTTTTCAACTAGTGGTTGTTCAAACGTTTGAACAAATTGGGGAAGGTCTTCCTTTAGCCCTTTACTAACGTGGCTGATTACAGCAGAGATTGATGTCCCATCAACAGCGCAATGTTCAACATTAAAACCTAATTCACTCTGTTTTGTAATGATGATTTCGATCGTCTTGTCGAAATACTTATTATTAGCGTTTAACATAAGGTTCCTCAGTGCCTCTTCAGAATCCTTGCTTTCTTCATCGATTGAAATTATAACCAAAGAATCAGCGATTGTTCGGAGTATTTCCGCATTCTCTTTTGATGTATTTAGCATATCGTACACTTCAGCAGCCATGTTTCTCTCTGCCGTTGTAAATATGCCAACGTTTACACCTTCATCTTGCTCCGCTAAAATCGTCGCTTCAATCGCAGCGGCGATATCAAGACTGTGATAAATGACACCATCACGATTTGTTACTTGTACTTTATAAACATTGTTTTTAAAAAGAATGACAACATGATTATTCTTTTTATCAAAATCAGCTACGTGAAATGCATCTCTGTCTAATCTTGGGATACGAACCGAGCGGAAAAAGTTTTTATATTGACTCATATCGAGCGGCTTTCCTCTGACAGTTTCCGGCTCAACTTCCTCATCGATAATCGCGTGGTATAGTTCTGTGACTAAAAAGCTAACTCTTCCAGCCATTTCCGCGATTGTATAGCGATTTTTATAATGATCATTTTTTAATAAAATATTGAAATTCATACTATAAGGCAAGGAATCCCGATGTCTTAAATAAGAATCTTCCCAAAAGGGTGCAAGCCAGCTCCCAGTCCTCATTTGATCCCATTCTTGTAGTTTTGTTTGAAGCTTTTCAGCCTCTCCACCTATCTCAAAGAAACGCTCAATCACATCTGAAGTTTTATTAAATTGTTCCAAACTTACTATAGGCTCAATCCATTCAAGAAGCTTAGATTTTGTGCTGCTTAAAGGTGGAATCGGTAATGATGGTAATTCATTTTGAAAAGAAAATGTTCTGTTTATAGCCGTTATTCCCTTCTAATATTATTTTCTATTGCCGGCATAGTGAACGCCTAGGAACTTATTCCCCTGCCAGTTGAAATACACTTTTTCGTTTTTTATTCGGTGACAATCTTCGTTCAAGCCATGCCATTGCAACGTCTGCAACAACAGCCATTAATGCGGTTGGGATTGCACCTGCTAAAATAATCGCCGTCCCGTCAGTGGCGTTTGTCCCGCGCAATATAATATCGCCTAAACCGCCTGCCCCGATAAAGGTCCCGATTGTCGCAACACCGATGGAAATAACTAAAGCAGTTCGTATACCCGCCATAATGACTGATAACGCAAGCGGCAGCTCAACCATCCAAAGAATTTGGAATTTCGTCATCCCCATCGCTTTTCCAGACTCGATCAAGGCATGATCGACATTAAGAATACCTGTATACGTGTTGTTAATGATAGGAAGCAAGGAATATAAAAAGAGGGCGAGGACTACTGTATTCGTACCAAGCCCCATCACAAGCATTAAGATTGCTAGCATTGCTAGAGCGGGAATCGTTTGGATAATATTTGCGAGTGAAATAACCCAAGTGCTTAATCGATGATAACGCGCAATTAAAATGCCAACTGGAATCGCCACAATCGCTGCGAATAAGACACCATAGATGGACATTAAGAAATGCCGATAAAATTGTTCCCAAACATATGAAGCATTTTGCGAATAATACAATAAAACATCTTGTATTGTTTCCAACATAGTCACCTCCCTATTCAAAAAAATTAGCTGCTTCTAGAAACTCTTTCGCTATAATCGCTGGTTCTTTCATCTTTCCATCGACTTCATAATTCATTGCCCGCATTGTTTCGGTATCAATTTCCCCTGATAATTTCTGTAAAATCCCCTTAAGTTTTGGATGCTTTTCCAATACATCATTCCGGGCTACTAATGATGAATCATAAGGTGGGAAAAAGTGTTTATCGTCCTCTAATACTTGTAAATCAAAAGCCTTTATCCGTCCATCCGTTGTATAAGCAAGCACGACGTCCATCTTTCCGTTAGCCGCTGCTTGGTAAACTAAACCAATTTGCATCGGAAATGTTTCGCCAAATTGGAAACCATATTCTTCTATGAATCCTGGATACCCATCGCCTTTTCGTTTTAACCATGAATTATCAACGCCAAATTTTAAGTCTGCAGCAACTCGTTCTAAATCAGATACGGTTAGCAAGTTCTCTTTTTCAGCTACTTCTTTCCTCACTGTAAAAGCATAGGAATTTGCGAAGCCGTAAGAGTCAAACCACGTTTGATCAAACCTTTCTTGGAATTCACGCTGAACGATTTTTAGTGCTTCCTTAGGATCCTTGACCGGTTCCATCCCTAATGCTCCGGCTAAATCCGTTCCTGTATATCTAGTTGCGGTAATATCTACATCGCCGCTCACCATCGCTTTATGCTGAACGATTGATGATCCTAAATTATTCACCATTGATACCGGTATATCTGTGTAATGTTCAATTAAGGACTTTACGATATGCCCGATAATTTGTGATTCCGATGTGTCAAGCGTGCCAATTGCAATTGTATTTTTAGCAGGTCCGCCAAGTCCAGGAAGAGAGCAGCCGCTTATGATCAGCGACAAGGCAGAACATAAAATAATAAGTAATCGATTTAGTTTAAACATGAAAAATTGCTCCTCCTATTTGACTTCCTTCAAGTTTTTTATTCCATTTGGTGTTGCCCACCCTTCAATTCGCCCTAAAAGGAGGTCAGTTAATAGCGCAAGGATTGTAACTGGAATGGCCCCAGCGATAATAAATTCAGCCTGATATAAATTAAGTCCACTGAAAATATAGTCCCCTAAACCGCCAGCTCCAATATATGATGCGAGTGTTGCCCAGCCAATTAAATAAACGGTTGATAAACGGATCCCCGTCATGATGACTGGAACTGATAATGGTAATTCAACATAAATAATTCTTTCCCACCCAGTCATCCCCATTCCGCGGCCCGCTTCAAGCAAATCGCGACTCACTCCATTTACACCGATATACGTGTTCCTCAAAATAGGCAGGACTGAATAGAAAAATAATGCGATAATTGCCGGTATTTTTCCAACACCAAATATCGGAATAAAAAACGCTAATATCGCAAAGCTAGGGAATGTTTGCACGACACTTAAAATTCCCATTACAATGTTGGCGATTTTCGGAAGTCGTGTTAAAACAATTCCAAGCGGCACAGCGACAATAATTCCCAGTAATGCAGCGATCAATGAAATCCCTATATGTTCCCATGTTTTATATAACATTTCCAAACCATTGCTACTTAAAAAACTAACCATACTTTCCACCAATTTCCCTCCAGTATTACTGTAGTGAATGCTCATCCTCGCTCCAAATGGAGTCATAAACGATATCAACAAGGCTTGCTCTCGTTATTATCCCGATTAAACGTCTATCTTGATCAACCACAGGAATATATTTCATTCCCCTTTTCAAAATTCGGCGGATTGCATCACGAATGAGGGTTCCTTCAGTCACTGTAAACATTTCCGTTTCATATGCATCAGCGACCAAGCTTGTCTTTTTCCGCTTCTGATCAATCATTTCAACATCAATAAACCCTTCAAGTACCTGCTGCTCATCCACAACAAGCAATGCGTCAACTCTTCTTTCTTTCATTAATTGGATCGCTTCCAATAGTGAATGGTCTTTAGTAATTGATATTGGATTTGGATTCATGATTTGTTCAACTGTTTGAATGTTAGGTCTCGCTTGAACAAGCCGATCTTTTCCGATAAATTCCTCAACGAATTCATTGGCGGGATTGCGCAAAATTTCTTCAGGTGTATCACATTGAACTAACTCGCCATCACGTAAAATGACGATCCGGTCCGCAAGCTTAAGTGCTTCATCCATGTCATGGGAAACAAAAACGATTGTTTTTCCTAACTTTTGTTGAAGCTTTTTAAACTCTTCTTGTAAAGAATCACGTGTAATCGGATCGAGTGCGCTGAACGGTTCGTCCATTAAAATAAGCGGCTGATCAGCTGCTAACGCACGTAAAATGCCGATACGCTGCTGTTGCCCGCCACTTAGTTCATGTGGGAAACGATCCAAGTAATCTGGAGTTAGACCGACAAGGCTAATTAATTCCCTTGCCCTTGCCTTCCGCTTATCTTCAGGCCATTTTAATAATTTTAAAACAAGCCCTATGTTTTCCTGTATTGTCATGTGCGGGAACAGGCCTATTTGTTGGATTACATAGCCAATCTCTCGGCGCAGTTGCACCGGGTCCTTATCTAAAATGTTTTCTCCGTTAATATAAATACTTCCAGAAGAAGGCTCAATTAACCGATTAATCATTTTCATCGTTGTCGTTTTACCGCAACCGCTCGGCCCGATAAAACAAATAAATTCTCCTTTTTTAAAGTGTAAAGATAAATCATTAACTGCCTTTTCTCCGCCTTTATACACTTTCGAAACATGTTCAAATTTCAGCAATGATAAAGCACCTCCATTATTTTAAAAAAGCCGATAACTAAATCTTTTAAAATTATGTAAAAAGTAAAAATCATCTTTTGGCTTCGCATATTACATCGGGGTTATACAACCACATACATCCGCATCTTATTTTGCGACTTTAAAGGAATTACGATACATTGATGTTGTTTTAGTAAACATACCGGTCGAAGGCCAAAAGAAAAATCGGGCAATAGCTGCCCGATCCTTTTTTGGTAGAGATTATTCAAAAGCTTTGACTAAAAAGCCTTATACTCCTTAATAATACTCGGGTTTTAGTACTCAAAAAAACAATGGTTCAATTGACCGTAGTGTAGCCTCTTGTTCATCAATAATCCAAACTCATATCTATATTATACCACTATAATTTATTTGACTCTATTTTCATGATTTTTTTATGCCATTTTAACTTTGACTTTAAGGGTGTAGACCCATAAGATTGGTTTTAAAACTAAGAAAAGAGATGAGATCCTAGTTTAAGCCGAAGGAAATGTATTTTAGATTAGAATGGCTTCCTAGGATGCACCTACTCTATTAAACTCAAATGAAGTATCACTAGAAACACCAAAAACGGGAATATTAACATGTAAAATAATTGTGGATGAAGACATTGTAACACAAGAAATAAAAAAGAAGCTTCCCACAAGTTTAGTCAACTTATGGGAAGCTTCCGTTAAAATTCCTTATATGTCAAGGGCTGAGGGTGTTATTACATCATGCCGCCCGTAACGCAGTAAACTTTAAAGTTTTCTATGAAGTGATAAAAACTCAGGTTTTTGTTCCACTATTTGAAACCTTTTAACGTACTCGTAATTATATTGTTTCTTTTTCAGTTCTGAAAAGCTTATTATCCAAAGCGAACAACCGACTTCCACTAATTAAAAGTACAACCGCCATAGACAATAAAGCTAAATCTAATTCATAGCCTGCGGCTTCACTTCCCATAAATCCTGCAGATAATTTTGCTGTAAAGATAGCGCCGATCATCACGAAAGCAATTAATGTTGAGATAATTTTAGTGCCAAAGCCTAATATTAAGGCGATTCCTCCGATAAGTTCAATGAAAGCAACAACATAGCCTAAGAAGCCCATAATACCAATACTCTCAAACCAACCCGCTACATTACCAAGACCCATTTGAAATTTTGCTATTCCATGAACTAGGAACGTAATCCCTAAAACTAAGCGAAGTATTAATAAACTTAATTCATATTTTTGTACCATCTTCAATCTCCTCTATTTATGATTTTTTTATTACTACAATTAGCAAGGATTTCGGCTAAAAATCCGTAATCCTTCTAACTCTAGTTTCTACCTCAATGTTTTTAAGGCTTTACTCCACTCTACAACTTCACCAAGCATTGTATTAACATTATCTAGGTGTAATGATTGAGGTTTAAAATCTGACCCATTTTCAAAATCGGTAAATAAAGATAGAGTTGGATGTGTGCGAACATCAGCAATTTTTAATTCGCCACAGATTCCACGTAAATGTTCCGCTGCACGAGCCCCACCAGTTGAACCATAACTGACGATACCAGCTGCTTTGTTATTCCATGGTTCACGAGCAAAATCAAGTGCATTTTTTAATGCTCCTGTAATACTGTGATTATATTCTTGGACGATAAATACGAATCCATCCAAGTTAGCAAGTTTTTGATTCCAAGCTGCAATTCCTGGTTCTGTACCTTCTGTGGTTCCTAAAAACGGTAATTCAAAATCAGAAATATCTACAATTTCGTAATTTGCATCTCCACGTTGGTCAGCAATCCCTTTTACCCATTCTCCTACTTGAGGACTTACGCGCCCTTGACGTGTGCTTCCTAAAATAATTCCGATATTTATTTTTTCATTTGCCATTGTTACTTCCTCCTTATTTGTACTTCCAAATAATTTATTTAAAAATCCCATTACTAACACCCACCTATGCTTTTTCAATGATTGATTTTTACTTGTAAAAGTTTATTTTCTTGTATCTTTCCGAACGATTGGAGCAATCTCTGTAGCTAATAACTCAATACCTTCGACTACTTTTTTAAACGGTATACCCCCTATGTCAATCTGCGCCATGAAACGTTGATGCCCGAAGAGTTCATATTGTTGAAGGATTTTCTCTACTATTTGTTGCGGGCTGCCTACGAATAATGCAGTATCAGGGGCTGCCATTTGCTCAAAATCTGCTCGTGACATCCTTCCTCCTCCCATCCCCCGCTGGCGGTTAACGTATGACCAGTAATTCGAATAATAAGGATAGTACTCATCCTTGGCTTGTTGAGTTGTCTTTGAAAAATACCCATGACCAGTTATACCTAGCTTTAAATCTTCCAGAACATGTCCAGCTTCGATCCCAGCTTTACGGTATAAATCAACCAATGGCTTAAATCGCATAGGATCACCACCAAGGAGAGCTAAGGTCATCCCAACACCTAACCTGCCAGCACGGATTGCACTGTTTGGAGTTCCTCCAACACCAACCCATATCGGTAACTCCTTCTGAAAAGGGCGTGGTGCAATTTCAGCATTCCTTAATGGCGAACGAAAATGACCATCCCATGTGATTCTCTCGTTTTTGTTTAGCTTTAAAAATAAATCGATGTTTTCAGAGAACAATGCGTCATAGTCATTTGTGTCATAACCGAAAAGAGGGAAGGATTCTATGAACGCCCCACGGCCAGCGATAATTTCCGCACGTCCATCCGATAGTAAATCCAATGTAGCAAAGTCTTCAAACAAACGAACAGGATCAATGGTGCTTAAAACTGTAGTAGCACTTGTCAATTTGATTCGTTTAGTTATTTGGGCTATGGCGGCTAAGACAACAGAAGGCGAGGAAGTCGCATAGTCCAATCGATGATGCTCACCTACCCCAAAAACATCCAGTCCAGCCTCGTCAGCCAGTTTCGCTACTTCAATGATTTCCTTCATTCTTTGTCCTGCACTAATTGTTTTTCCAGTAACCGGATCTGCCTCAATATCTCCAAGTGTATATAGACCAATTTCAATTCCTGAATTTTCAATTTTAGGCATAATCGTATTTATCCCTCCTATACCTTTAAACTCTTAAATAAATACGATTTCCAGAAGGATCTGTAGCAACAATAGAACCTTTTTCTTCAAAGACGGAGGCACCAATTTTGTTCAACTGCGCAATAATTTTATTTTTCTTTTCCTCATTTGGAAGTATTAAAGTAAATGATTCAAGTCCAACACTATTAGGAGATGGTGTTGGAGCGCCAATACCATTCCACGTATTTAAACCAATATGATGATGGTATTTACCATCCGAAATAAACAGTGCCTGCGTTCCAAACCGGTTTACTACTTCAAACCCCAGTCCCTTAGTATAAAACTCTTCTGTCTTTTTTAATTCGGATACATGCAAATGGATATGTCCCATGACCGTGTCAGCTGGTAAACCTCTCCATGACTGTTGTTTTCCGCCAGAAAGGAGGTCAGGGAAGTTTAATGGATCCACTGCCATTTTAACTTCACCATTACTCCAAACCCATTCTGAAGGTTCACGGTCTATATAGATTTCAATTCCATTGCCATCTGGGTCTGTTAAATAAAGAGCTTCACTCACAAGATGATCAGATGAGCCAAATCGCACTCCAGTTTCCATAAAATGCTGCACTATTTTTGCTAAATCAGATCGTTTAGGTATAAGAAGTGCAAAGTGATAAAGTCCCGTTGTTCTTTCTTGCTTAGAGAGAACGTTATTTGGTTGCTCAATGGATAATAATACTGTCTTTCCATCCGCGGTCAAATTAGCTTTTCTTTCAGTTTGCTCCAATACTTTAAAGCCGATTATTTCTTGATAAAATGCTATTGAACGTTCTAAATTTTGTACCTTTAAGTTTACTTGACCTACGAATGTAATAGGCTCACGATGAAAACTCATTTAGTTACCTCCTGGTTATATTTACGTGAACAAAGTATTAGTTAGTTACTTTATGTAAGTTAGTATATACTCATAATTAAATGTAGTCAAGTAAGTTATTTTTAATATGTATTTTAATTACTAATAATAACTATATAAAATATAAGTAAGGAGCTGATTAAATTGGATAAGTCAATTTGTCCAAGATTTGAAATAGCTATGGGTTTATTAAGCCAAAAGTGGATGTTTTTGTGGAAAGTGTAAAGATTTGGAAGGAAATTCTACAATTTTATCAAACAAAAAAGCTTGTAGAGAAAATATGGTACTTTCTCTACAAGCTGTGGAAGGTGTCCTTCACCTTCCTATTTATCACTGTGAATATTATGGATGGCGCCTTGAATATCTAGCTGCTGCGTTTCGCCTTCAATCCTGGCTCTACCGGTAGATCTCTTGCCCGCTTTAATTTTCCACAGCCAACCCGGGTTCCTTTTAGTGCAGCAAAAAAAGGACTTTGGAGATATATGTCTCAATGTAAATGGAATCTTGCTTTACTAGTTCTTAATAATTTCGCGTTTGTTTAAATTCAGAACAGGACGATGGTTATCAGGGAAAATTTGCTGAAATGCTTGAATTTGTTCTTTTGACATTTCAATCGGCTTTTCAAAAACAATCCATTTTACTTCTTCCGTACAAGGTGGTGTCGTTAATGAACCATTATAATGGAAAGATCTTTGATCTGAAGGGAGCAAAGCTTGTAAATCAACAGGTTCTTTTATGAAAATATCTTTTTCTGTTTCATCCTTCGGCAATACATCCCAAACAGATGCTAGTTTTTCATTTTCTTTTCCTTCTTCAATCATCACACCAAGAACAGCAAGTTTACCGTTCGCATCTTGGTGTACAAGGTGCAGTTCCATATCAAAGTGTTGACCATTAAATTGATGCTCGCTTGGTGTATGGAAATGAAATTGAACAAGTTTGTATTCATTTCCCTCTACGACAATGCTATTACTTGGTGTTTCGGCATTAGCCAGCACTGTATAACCGTTATTGATTATTGAAAATGGTGTTGGTTTATATTGAATTTCAATGTTTTCTAATTTTTTACTTGTTTTTACCTGAGAGGATTCGATATTGATGGGTGATTGTTCATTTCCTTGGATACAGGCTGAGAATGAAGGTTCCAATTCCCCCCAATGTTCAGGACCTGTATCTCCTTCGTAAGACCATTGAGCAGTGGGTGTATCATCTGACTTTGCTGCATTATTTTCTTTAGTTTCAGTTACTTCTTTTTCTGGTATAGTTGTTTCCTTCGTCTGATCTGAGCAAGCTCCCAGTACAAAGATTAATGATACAACTAGAAATGGATAAATAAGATACTTTTTCAATTTGGTAAATTCACATCTCCTTATTTTTTCTATCACTTGCATATAAAACACTACTAAAACTCTCAAAAAACACAAAACATTATTTTCCAAAAACGCCTGTATTCCCCAATGTCGTTAATTTTTACTATATGTTTACACGAAAAGTGAATAAAAATATGAATTATCTCTTGGTGCTTAATGACTAGTTTTCACTCTAATTAAAAGCATTTTTGTTTCTCGATTTATAGAGTTAAGATAAACGCATGTAAATGAAAACCGCTTTTTCATACTTAATCCCCCGTTTTAAATAAATAAAAATCCTTAAAAATAAAAGAGAGTACATATTAGTCACTACGTATAATATGTACTCTCCTTTTATTAAATTAAAGTGAGCTATTGTTGAAAATTGCTCATTAAAAAACTCTAAGTAATCTTTATTATTTAATTGGTGCCTTATATTCCCTATAAAATCAACCTCTTACATTATTATCCTAAATTTCCATTTTATCCTCATATATTTTTAGACCGCTTTATGTCGACAATATACTAGTGGATAATTTTTTAGAGAAATATTGGAGGTAACAATGGAAAGAAATATAATAAAAAACGCGGGATTAGTCATTTTTGATTTTGACGGCACTTTATACGAGGATACAGACCATTTCGTTTATTATTCGGAACAATTAAAAAGGCAACTGCCAGAAGATGTACAGCCCCTTTTTACAAAAGAATACGAAAAGATAGTATCTGGAGAACATGTTGTAACTATAGGAAAAGTATACGATGTTGTTCATGACTATGTATTAAAATTAGATTCAGTTCAATCAACGGTTTTAAAGGCTTGGACTTGGAAAGGAAAAGAATTGGAAGCCGATTTGATACAAAGACTTTACCCGCAATCATTAAATTTTGATCTTGATACGATGATCGCCATTGGAGACGGATGGTGGCTCCCAACTGTTTGTGCAAAGCATTTTGGGCTACAAGATACACAATCCGCCTATGTTCAAACGAAAAACTTTATGGCAACGGATCAGTTTCATTTAAGCAAAATAACTGGTTTACGAGAAGCACTTATACATCTAAAGGAAAAGAAAGACATAGTGCTAATGACGAACAGCCAGAAAGATAATGTACAGCGCATTCTTCAAAATATAGATTTGCAGGACATATTTGAAAATATCATCACAGAAGCAAATAAACCTCGAGATACAACGAAACATTTTTTAGACTTCTTACAAAAGTTTAATATTCGACCTGAAAAAGGATTATCTATTGGTGATAATTACATAAATGATATTGCTCCAGCTATTAACATTGGGATGCAAACGGTATATATTGATTTATATGAATCAGACTATCCCGAATATAATGGAAGAAGAGTAAAAAGTATATCGGAATTGATTAAGGAGATGAGTTCACTATAAAAAGCCGTGAAGATTCCTGCTAATTTTATATGTGTCCATCATGGATTGAGATCTCTAGCGTTCCAAACTGTGCATGTAGTCAAAAAATAAAGGCTTCTCATCAATTTGTAACAATTATTGAGAAGCCTATATACATTACTTTAGCATTTCACATTTTTCTAGCAAGGAAACCTTTACTTACAAGGATTTCTGGACAGATTACATCATGCCGCACATTCATGATTTTCTAAAATAGAGAAAACAGGTGTAAAAAAACCTTGGCTTCTCTTCTTTGTTTCTATAATAAAAGACCTATAAGTAATCTTTATTATTTAATTGGTGCCTTATTAATAAGTGATAATGCTTCGTTCACTTCAAAAATTTTACCTCGAATATCAGTAATACCAAAGCTTGTTAAACGAGCTGAATGCATTACTAAATATTTTTCAGCATCCTCTTTCGTTTCGAATAAGTATATCCCCCCAGCTTCTTTGGCAGCCGCATCCTCTGTCCATATCTTCCAAACCATACCTGGCTCATCATTAATACTTTTCGCTAAATCAACGAATGCCTTTGACATTTCTTCACCGAATGGCCCATCCATTTTAAAATCCACTTGTAATAAATATTTCATGATTACTACTCCTTTAGGTTTTAATTATATGTATAATATCATCCAGACAATAAAATCAGCAAAAATCCTTTAAACTTTTCGCCAACTGAGTAATCCTTTAAATATTTTCTAAAAATAAGGAAAAAAGTATTTTATTTAGAAATACCGCTAAGAACCCCGGCGCTATAAAACTGATAATCCAAAATAACAGGTTTGCTCTTTGCAAAAATCACTACTAGAAAGGCAGGTTAAAGTTTCACATGGCGGGTAAATATTAGTAGCTGGTTTTCTAGCAACTGATTTAAAATGCGAGGAGTTGAATAAACTGAATATCTTATTGACATCAACTGCAAGAAGAATAGACTTGGTAGGATTTTTTCAGGAAGCTTTAAAAAATGCTGGTATCGACGGGAAAGTGATTGCTGCCGATCCTGAATATAATGCCCCATCGCTCCAAGCTGGGGACGAAAACTATGTAATTCCACATCAAACGGATTCAAATTATATGGAAACAATAGTGGAGATTTGTAAGAAACATCATGTGGACTGTCTTGTCCCATTGAATGATTGGGAAGTGCCCAAAATATCTGCACACAAAAAAGAACTGGAGAAATTAGGTGTATCCGTATTTGCGCCGGATTCAAATATTGTCAAAAAGGTACGGGACAAGGGAAAGTACCGGGAGCTGCTTGATCCGTTTGGCGTTAAGACTCCGCTTTCTTACTTCAATGTTGAAGATGCGAAGAAGGCATTGGAAAAACAAGAAGTATCCTTTCCGTTAATCGTGAAGCCCCGTAACGGTTCAGCCTCAATAGGTGTTGATATTATCGATAATTTAGAGGATATGGAATTTGCCTATCAGCAGGCCGTTCGAAATATTAAAGAAAGTCCATTGGATAGCGCCACATCCAGAGAACCGGAGGACAATGTCATTATTCAGGAAGTGATTGAAGGTGATAAATTTAGTGTGGATATGTTTAACGATTTAAATGGCCGCTTTCTTACTTCATTCGCTCGAAAGCAATTAGGTATGAGAGGCGGAGATATCGATCGGTGCATTACGGTAAATATCCCTGAATTAACAGATATCGCACAGCGATTAGGTGAAAGCTTTGGCCATACAGGCTATATGAACGCTGATGTCTATTTCAATGGTATCGATTATTACGTTATTGATATCAACCCCCGCTTTGGCGGCGGTTATGCTTTTACCCATTCAGCAGGAGCGGATATTCCAGCCGCAATCATTGCACTAACCGCCGGTAAACAGGTACAAGAGGATTGGCTGCGTCAAAAACCTGATATCGAGCTAGCACGACATGACACTGTTGTTTCGATAAATAAACAAAAGGTGATGCAAGTACTTCAAGAGTAACATTGAAAGTAAAACGTTTGATCAAACTTTAAAAAATGTAGGAGGGATAAAATCGGCGATCCAATCCCCTTATTAGAAGAACTAATAAAAATAGACAGCTCTACAAAAGCAGGTGTGAATGAAGCGATTGCCTATTGTGAACAATGGTTAACAGACCAAGGCCTCCCCGTAAAAAAATTAGTAAATAATGGGTTTCATATGCTAGTTTGTGAAATAGGCCAAGGTGATCATACGATTGTATTAAACGGACATATCGATGTCATTGAAGCGGAGGAAAGACAGTTCCAACCCCATTTTAAAGATGGAAAAATGTATGGTCGGGGTGCAGTGGATATGAAAGCAGGAGTGGCTGCTTTCATGGTGGCAGCAGCACAATTGAAAGACAGGGACTTAACATCCAGGGTCATGCTTCAAATCGTTCCTGACGAGGAGACCGGCGGCATCAATGGAACCAAATATTTAACAGAAAAAGGCTATTTGGGAGATTTTATTATTTGTGGCGAACCAACAAATATGGGGATTGCCATCCAATCTAAAGGCGTGCTTCAGCTCGATATTACCGTCCAGGGGAAACCCGCCCATGGGAGTCGTCCATGGGAAGGCACGAATGCAATAACCAAAGCGATTAGTCTCTTTGAAGAAATTTTAGAGCTTCCTTTTGCACAAGAAAGCTCCCCTATGTTTACTCAGCCATCTATCAATCTCGCGAAGATCCAAGGAGGAACCGTCTATAATAAGGTACCCGATCTATGCGAAATTTCCCTGGATATCAGATATCTGCCAGACCAGTCTCCGGAGGATATCGTTCATCAGATTCAGGCAATAACAGACGGTACCGTAACAACCCATTTTTGCAATAATCCGCTCAAAACAAAAGCAGACAATCCTTATGTAGAAGCATTGGGCGAATCAATTAAACGAATCACCCAGCTCGAAAGAGTAACCATATTCGGTCAGCATGGTTCCAACGATGGACAGTTTTTCACCGAGTACGGAGGTTCAGCCGTAGAATTTGGCCCCGTTGGCAGCGACTGGCATGGGGAGAACGAAATGGTTTATGTCGATTCGGTGAGGGAATATCAGGATGTGCTGGTGGACTTTATATTGTCTTTGAATGATAATTAGCCAAAAACTCACATATGATTATATTCTTGAGGGGTTTATAAAAGGGCTCTGGCAGATAATAATGGTTATGTGAATTATTTACGGGTTCTATTAAAACAATTGAGGAGTTCAATTATATTTACATGTAAATATCTTTAAAAGTAAAGGCCTCCCATCAGTTTAGCGAACTGATGGGAGGCCTTTCATTACGCCATACTCATTCCTCTCTATTAGCTGAGGCAGGGGTAAGTCTTCCACAAATAAATAGGAAGATTAGGACACAACAACGATGAAGACACAACAAAAAATGTTTATTTACATGTTACAAAAGAGATGAAAAAAGAGGCGCTTATTACCTTCCTGCCATAAACAACCCAATTTGTGCCATCAATGTATTACCAATATATGTCCTTTTCCCATGCTTCTAAATCCGTCCTTCTTCTTTTAAAATTTCAACGAATGCCTCTACTATTTTTCTATCATAATGTGTATCAGAGAGTTTTATTAGCTCATCAACTGCAAATTGTATATCCAAAGCTTGACGATAGGATCGGTCTTCTGTCATTGCATCGAAGGTATCACTTACTGCTATGATCCGCGCCTCAAGCAGGATATCCTCCCCTTTTAAACGATTAGGATAACCACTTCCATTTAATCTCTCATGATGCTGTACGATGATTGTAGAGATTTCTTCATAATAGGTTTCCTTCACCATCTCTGCACCATCGATTGGATGACGCTTAATTATTGCAAACTCTTCATCAGTTAACTTTCCTGGCTTATTTAAAATCTCTTCAGGAGTATTTATTTTTCCGATATCATGTAAAAGGGAGGCTAAATATAAGTTCTCAAGTCTATCCTTGGGCAATTTTAATTTCTTGGCAATTTTAACTGCATATTCAGATACTCTCTCACTATGCTTATATGTGTATCGGTCTTTTTTTTCTACCTCATCGACTGTCTCTTTAAGAATAGTGATACTTTCACTTAATTGATAAAAGGCAGGTTCTGTAATCACCCATAAATAAACTACTTCTGATAACGTGATGAAATGAATTGGCTCATCTAAGTTAGTGGCTGTGTAATAATCGTTAGGACCAAGTTTAACTTTTTCACCATTTAATTCACAAGTCATTTCACCTTTTAAGATATAGAAGAACTCCATTACATTAGGAGAATCACTAGGATAAACATAGAAGAGGTTGTCTTTTGCTATCGTCTGAATCATAATTTCAGACCCATCCCCTCTGGCAAGCAGACTTATATTAAAATGATCAGATTTAACCTGTTCTATATGTGTTCCGTCTCTTCCAATTGAAAAAGCCATACAAGTCACCTCTACACCTGATTACAAAGAAAGCGAGTCTACACAAAATTGCTAGACTCGCTTTCTATCTATCATTTTATAATATTGGCAATAATTCCTCAATGACTTTATAATTTAATTACTTATAACTTTACCACACGGACCGGGTCAATCCAAACCCATTGATCAGCAAAGCGAACTAATTTCCAGGTGCATTCAGCAATAATCCCTACTTCTGCCACTTTGGCAATCGTTTCTGCTGACATTTCTAATGTTTTATTATAATTGTCTGTAATGACCTTCTCCAAATCCTTTGTATACTTCTCTGTCTTTTCCTCAGCCTTTTCTATCCTTTTATTTAGTTTCTTTGTCAGTTTTTCTAGCTTATCGTGTAGCTTCTTAGAGTCCTTATCCTCGGCTAAAGTTAAACTGATCGTTATTTCTTGAATGTCTGCTTCAATTTCACTTATTTTCTTTTCAATTTTTGCCGTTTCTTTAGCTAGCTTTTCTTCTATTTTCAACATGTCTTCTTCTAATTTTGCAATCTTTTTCGCATCATGTTTATGGGTTTCCAATTCAGAAGATAACTTCTCTTTTTCGTCTTTTAGCTTAATAACCTCTTTACCTTCCTCTATCACTTTTACATCTTTAATGTAATCTGCTTGAAGCTTGTCCGCTTTTTTCACTGCTTTTTCAATCTCTTTATCTATTTCTCTATTTGTTTTTTCAATCAACTCTAGCGCTTTAACATTTTCAGTATCACTCGCTGCTGAGACACTCGTCCCTAAACCTATCATCATTACTGATAAAACTAATAGTACTAATAACCTTCTCACCATATTCCCCCCCTATTTTGATCGGACTTAATTAAAAAAGTCTCTTATTTAATAATTAAAGGGACTGAAGATGCAACTGGCTGGCATAGTATCATGATACTTTAGACCCTATAGCATTGCGTCCTTATCTTTTCAGATAAGTTGCCCTTTAATATATTTGGTTTGTTACCACCATTATACATTACTTTAGCCTTAATTATACAGAATAATTTGTAATTTCACGAGTTCTTTTGTAGTATTTTGTCTTTTTCGATCATGACGAGGGACTATTTGACCATATTCTCAGAAGAAATTAGAAAACATGGAGTAGATCATTAGGCTATTATTTTCAATGATAATACATAGTGCATTACCTTCTAATTAACCAATAGAAAAAGGCTTCCCAAAAGTTTAATCAACTAATGAGAAGCCTCTTTTATATACCTGATATTAGCAAAATGTTAGCAAACCACTCTCATTTTACTTACAAACCCATTCATATCAAGGGTTGAGGGGCGCTATTACATCATGCCGCCCTTAACACTGGATGTTTTATGGTTCTCTAAGAAATGATATAAGCGTTGGTATAACAAGCTTTAAAGAGATTATTAGATTTTCCTTTTGTACTGATTTATATAGTTATATATTTTTTTTCAGGTCAAAATGCGGTCACTAATACATCCAATTCATTAGCTATTGTCCTTCATTTATTTCTTCGTTTTCTTCTTTTACCCATCTCAAGGTTTCTTCCTATGCCAAATACTGCTTCCCATTCTGTCAATTGCTTATCCTTCTTTTCCTGCCCCGTTCTTCCTGTCTCCGGAAACGGATTACGTTTGACATAAAAAAACACCCACTTTTCGTTCAATCTTTCGTTGATTATAGAACAATTCAAACGAAATTATCCGTTAAAGGTTCCTGAAATAAAAAAAACACACCACAATTGTGATGTGCATAATAATCGAAATGTGCAATAAAATCGACTTATTTCCGTACAGCTATTGGCATCTACCTCAATAATAATTCAATAAATTTACAAATTATTTCATTATTACAGTCATGTATTGATGATAAGCTAGAAATATGGAGTTGATACTAATGGTTCAGTCTACTAAAATTAATAATTTACTACTTGAAGCGATACAATTTATAGAAAGTTGTTACGATGAACTCGGAATATCCGAAGCAAGAAAATTGAAACGAATTCAAGAAATAAAAAATGAAATAAATGTTACTGGAACATACGTTCACAAGACTTTTGAATTAACACACGGAGCAAAAATGGCGTGGCGTAACAGTAATCGTTGTATTGGACGATTACTCTGGGATACCCTACATGTTTTTGATGCGCGAGATGTACTCATAGCAGAAGATGCGTATAAAAAACTAGTTAAACATATTAATTTTGCTACAAATGATGGGAAAATCCGATCTGCAATTACGATCTTTGCGCCTCGAAGAAATGGAAAAGATCCTATCAGAATTTGGAACCATCAATTATTACGTTATGCAGGATACAAAGAGGACGATAAAATAATTGGTGATTCCACATCTATCAAGCTGACCAAAATGTGCGAAAGAATGGGATGGCAAGGGCACAAGACTCCCTTTGATATTCTTCCTCTAGTTATCCAAGAATCAGGGAAAAAACCTCAATTATTTAAAATTCCAAATGAGATCATTAAAGAAGTACCGATAACTCACCCACAACTTGATGGTTTTAACGAGCTAGGTGTAAAGTGGTATGCTGTTCCAATCATTTCAGACATGCGTTTAGAGATAGGCGGAATTGATTATCCTATGGCTCCGTTTAATGGTTGGTATATGGGCACTGAAATTGGAGCAAGAAACTTAGCAGATCAAGACCGCTATAATTTATTACCAAAAGTTGCAAAAATAATGGGATTGGATACTAAGTTAAATGGATCACTGTGGATAGACAAAGCTTTAATTGAATTAAATATTGCGGTTTTACATTCTTATCAAAAAGCTGGTGTAACCATTGTTGACCATCATACTGCAGCAAAGCAATTTAAAAAATTTGAAGAAAATGAAATGAAAAATGGTCGACATATCACAGGCAATTGGGCATGGCTTATTCCACCAATATCACCTGCAACAACTCATATTTATCATAAACAATATAAAAATGTCACGTTAACTCCAAACTACTTTTATCAAGAGAACCCTCAGGAAAGCTATACGGTCAGTCCCAAATAATAAGCAATCCTTATTCCATTAAGACACGCAGAACAGAAAAAAAAGCAGCCATTGACTGCTTTTTTTCTTCATTAAAAGTAACTGCTCCTTTCTAATTGATTGACTGTTGAATTCCATGTAAAATCACTTCAAGTCCCCATCGGAACCGTTCCATTGATACGGTATCACCCGCGAACATTTCCTCTTTCAGACTATGTATGAAAGGAAACTGGGCCTGGTCTGCACTCTGAATGTTTTCTTTATGTCTAAAATCTGCGTAGATCCGTGCTTCTTCCCAGAGACCTTTTCGTATGCTACGGAGGATACATATAACAGTAACAGGTCTACTCACCATGCAGCGGATATGAAGAAACCCAATTTCTCCACAAATTTACGGAGAAGTTGGGCATTTTAGCATTGGAATTTCCTTATCGTTGTAAATCCGCGGTTTCCTGACGGTACCCCTTTAAGGCCTAATATAAAATTCAAACCAATAAAAACCTCCTCTAGACACATTGTAAAAAGAGGAGCTTTTTATTGGTAAAGGGTTGGTGAAGCTTGGTAAATTCTTTGTCAAAGAGTGGTAAAGAAGATGGCGGAGGTGGTAAATTCCTATCGCCGTAATCATCATGTCTCATTTTTCGTCTTAGATTCATCTAATTTTCCAACTGTACATCAATCATGTAGATCATATGATTCTAGTATTGCTAAGTCATTTCTAAGTTCACTCAATCTTTTCACTCCTTTTCATCGCAATATGATATTACTTTTTCTAGTTTCAAATACCCGGTTTCCTCTTTATAGTAAATCGTGGAACGACTTCCGCAAAAAGACAATATAGAGGAAAATCATCTTCATCTACATAAGAATCTTTTGTACAACATTCACAAGTGATTGTAACAACCTTAATGACAGCCCCCTCCCCTCCCATTCATGCCTTAGTTACTTATTTATAGGAACGATATTATCTGTATTAAGTTCCTGATTTTCTTTAAAAGAAGAAGAAACACCCTTAAAGATTAAATAAAGGAATTATTCTAAAGGGAAAACAACCATCCGATTCTACTTTCGATTGTTTACAAATGTCGGTTATGTTACCATTTTATGAAAGATGAATATATGAACGAGGTGAAATCATGGACATACTAATCCCTATTGGCATTGGCTTTGGTGCTAATACATTGATTTACTTTGTAGCTCTAGGATTGTTAAAAAACAAGCACCGTGCAGTTAAGTCCACGTTAATTGCTCCAATAATGATATTGATTAGTGCCTATATTATGGGCAGATGGATCGGAATGGGGCTTGCTGTAATAAGTTTCGGGATGTTGGCAGCAGCCATGATTATCCTGTTTATCAATTTCTTAATAGAGAGTAGTCGAAATAAAAGGGTCACCGAATAAAAAAGACCCATCACTCATAGAGTAACGGGTTCTGATGTGTTTTTAACTAGACTTTTGATTATTTTGATATCGAGTCAACTAACCCTCTTATCGTCAACCTTTATCTCCATCTTTTTCAATAACTTACCAAAGGTAAAACCGTATTAAGTCTCAATTCTTCATGTTAAAATTATCTAGAGGTGTTTATATGTTTATATCCCCAATGTTGTTGCATAATATAGGTCAACCTTTTGATAACGATTTTTGGATAACAGAATTAAAACTTGTTTCTGATCATATATAGAAAGAAATCTCACTGGGGACTATTATAAAAACCTAATAAAATTATAATTAAAATAAAAACTCCCTCTGAAATAATTTTTCAGAGGGAGTTTTTTATTTTCCGCGGTTAATATGCGGTCACGAGCTTCCTGTAAACCTTTGAAACCCTTGATATATCAAGGTTTCTAAAAGCCTTACATCATGCCGCCCATTCCACCCATGCCGCTCATGTCAGGCATTCCGCCGCCAGCGTTTTCTTCTGGCTTGTCAGCTACAACTGCTTCAGTTGTTAGAAGCATAGCTGCAACGGATGCTGCGTTTTGAAGCGCATAGCGTGTAACTTTAGTTGGGTCAACGATACCAGCGTCAATCATGTTCACCCACTCATCAGTAGCGGCGTTGAAGCCGATTCCGATTTCTTCTTTCTTCAAGCGGTCAACAACAACAGATCCTTCAAGGCCAGCGTTGTGCGCGATTTGGCGTACAGGCTCTTCAAGTGCACGAAGAACGATTTTCACACCAGTTGCAACATCGCCTTCTGCTTCGATTGCTGCTACTTTATTATATACGTTTACTAGTGCAGTTCCGCCTCCGGAAACGATTCCTTCTTCAACAGCTGCACGAGTTGCGTTCAAAGCGTCTTCGATGCGAAGTTTGCGCTCTTTCAATTCTGTTTCAGTTGCAGCACCAACTTGGATAACAGCTACGCCGCCAGCAAGTTTAGCCAAACGCTCCTGAAGTTTTTCAAGATCGAACTCGGAAGTAGTTTCTTCCATTTGAGTACGGATTTGGTTAACACGTGCACCAATGTTTGCAGTTTCTCCAGCACCTTCAACGATTGTAGTATTTTCTTTAGAAACTACTACTTTCGCAGCGCGGCCAAGAGAATCGATTGTAGCTGATTTCAAGTCAAGGCCAAGCTCTTCAGTGATCACTTCACCGCCTGTTAAGATAGCGATGTCTTCAAGCATAGCTTTACGACGGTCACCAAAGCCAGGAGCTTTAACAGCTACTGCGTTGAATGTTCCGCGAAGTTTGTTTACAACTAGTGTAGACAATGCTTCACCTTCAACATCTTCAGCAATTAGCAATAGTGGCTTGCCTTGTTGAACAACTTGCTCAAGAACAGGAAGGATTTCTTGGATGTTAGAAATTTTCTTGTCAGTGATCAAGATATATGGATTTTCAAGAACTGCTTCCATTTTGTCAGTATCTGTTACCATGTAAGCAGAAGTATATCCACGGTCGAATTGCATACCTTCTACTACATCAAGATCTGTTGTGAAGCCTTTTGATTCTTCGATTGTAATAACGCCATCGTTGCCAACACGCTCCATTGCTTCAGCAATTAGTTGTCCAACTTCTTCGTCACCTGAAGAAATAGACGCAACTTGTGCGATGGATTCTTTATCTTCGATTTGTTTAGAAATCGCTTGTAGTTCAGTTACTGCAGTAGCAACTGCTTTTTCGATCCCTTTACGAACGCCTACAGGGTTAGCTCCAGCTGTTACGTTTTTCAAGCCTTCCGTAATCATCGCTTGAGCAAGAACCGTTGCAGTAGTTGTACCGTCACCTGCTACATCATTTGTTTTGCTTGCAACTTCAGAAACTAATTTAGCACCCATGTTTTCGAATGCATCTTCAAGTTCGATTTCTTTTGCAATAGTTACACCATCGTTAGTAATAAGTGGTGAACCGAATTTCTTCTCAAGAACCACGTTGCGTCCTTTTGGTCCTAAAGTTACTTTAACAGCATCCGCCAATTGGTCTACTCCGCGCAGTAGTGCACGACGAGCATCTTCAGAGAATTTAATATCTTTTGCCATTGTTTAATGACCTCCTCATCGAAAATAAAATTAAGAAACAGAATAACTTTTTAATTATTTGCCGATAACAGCTAATATGTCAGATTCACGCAGAATCAAGTATTCATTGCCTTGGTATTTCACTTCTGTTCCAGCGTATTTCGAGAAAATGATATTATCGCCTTCAGCCACCTCAAGAGCTACACGCTCACCGCTTTCAAGAACACGGCCAGTACCAACAGCAACAATTTTACCTTCTTGCGGTTTTTCCTTTGCTGAATCCGGTAGCACGATACCGCTTGCAGTTTTCTCTTCTGATTCAACTAGTTCAATAATAACGCGATCACCTAATGGTTTTAACAAGTGAAACAACCTCCTTAAATAAATATGTAGTTTATTTATTCATTTATTAGCACTCTTACTCAATGAGTGCTAACACAGTTATTATAATAATAAATTCAATTTCTTTTTGCAAGCTTCCTGCATCATTTTATAAAAAATTCTTTTCTCCAATCCTCTACATTTTCTGCAAATGACGCTGATATTTTTATAAAAGGGCAACACGATCCTTAAACAAAGATCATCAGGACTAGATTTTGGAGACTTGGATAGTACAGTCCTCCATGGACTCTCCAAAAACCAGCGAACGCACTCCTCAAAGCCGCCCATCTAGTCTATATATTCGTGAAAAAGCCTACAATATTTGAATGCTCCTGATTTTATTAGTAAAATGAAAGTTGTTTCTAATAATGCTTGAAGGGATTTTTTATCCATGGAAAAAAAGTATGTATATATTTTGATTACCTTTATTGCGATTCAGCTCTCGGTTTTCATCGGAATGCCTTTGCTTTATTTTACTGGGGTCACACTTTTTAATGTGGAGCCGGCTAAGATGGAAGTTTTAGCAACGGGTATTTGGATCGTCTTTAGTTTTACTGCAGGTCTTTTAATTGTGTTGCTGCTATTAAGGAAAAAAGATGCTTATACGAATGTTGAAAGATCGGCGCCAATGCCGCTTGGACCAGCGATGATTTGGGCTGTAGGAGGAATTTTCATCGCGTTTTTCGCGCAAATTGCTGCTGTCTTAGTTGAAAGGGCACTTGGTATTGAGCCAGGTTCCGAGAATACACAACAAATCATGAACTTAATTAAACTTTTCCCTTTAGTGATGGTTGCCAGTTCCATTATTGGACCTATCCTTGAAGAAATTGTTTTTCGAAAAGTCATCTTTGGTACATTATATAATCGACTTCCTTTCTGGGCCGCCGCTCTTATAAGTTCCCTAGCATTCTCGCTTGCCCATATGGAACCAAAACATCTTATTTTATACGCAGCGATGGGCTTTACCTTCGCATTTTTATATGTAAAAACAAAAAGAATCATCGTTCCGATTATTTCTCATATGATGATGAATACCCTTGTGACAGTCGTACAATTTACCAATAGGGAAAAGATTGAAGAAATGACTGCATATGTACAAGGCTGGATTGGAGGTTTCTTCTAAGTGAGATCACCATTGTTTTCTAGTTTTGTATATTTAGTACTTGGCGTTGTTTTTACTGTTTTTGCTGTCCAGCAAGTGACAATGAATGACTGGAATTTCTTCGCATATTTGCTCATCATTTTAGCGACATTTGATTTTGGAGCTAGTTTTAGGCTTTTTTCACTACATTTAAAACTAAAGAAACAACAAAAAAAGTAAACTAAAAAAGAGACTTTCGTAAAATGGAAAGTCTCTTTTTTTGCTTAGTTATTCATTTTCACTTGCTCTGTTTCCGCTGCCTGTGCTTTTTTATACCCAATTCTTGAAATCCAGATGCTGATTTCATAAAGAATTAAAAGCGGCACAGTTACCATCAAATGCGAAACGATATCAGGCGGTGTAATAAATGCAGCAATGACGAGCAAAACAAAATAGGCGTATTTTCTGATATCGGACATCAACTTCGGGGTAATGATGCCAAGCCTAGTTAAGAAGAGCATGACAACCGGGAGCTGAAAAAGCAATCCGAATGGTAATGTGATTTGAAATAAAAATTGAAAATATTCATTTATGCCGATCGTCGATTTAATCCCCATATCGCTGGATAAGCCGAGCATGAACGTAATGACAAACGGGAAAAGAACAAAATATGAAAACGCCAATCCGGCTAAAAATAACAATACTGATATTGGGATATATCCCAGAGTAGCTTTACGCTCTTTTTCAAGAAGGCCGGGACTGACAAAAGACCATAGCTGATATAATATCACTGGTGATGTCATGATTAATGAAAGAACAAATATCATGTTCATATACACTTTAAATGGATCCGTAACACGAAATGCATTCATTGTTAGTTCCTGGGCAGCATCAGCATTTTGAATAAGTTTGATAAGCGGCTCTACTAGAAAAAAGCTAACAATGACTGCAAATACGAAGAAAACGACTATAATCATCAGCCGTTTTCTTAATTCGTCTATATGGTCAAAGATTGTCATATCTTTTTGATTCATAGCAATTTCATCCTATCATTGGTCGGCGTCTTTTTTATTAACCTTATCTTTATCTTCGTCATCCGCCAGCCCTGCCGTTGCGTTCTTAAACTCACGCAATGTTTTGCCTGCCGCCCTACCTAGTTCCGGCAATTTCTTCGGACCGAAAATCAATAATGCAACAATAGCAATGATGGCTACACTACCTGGACCTACTGCTCCTAAAACCATTACGCCCACCTCCTTAATAACTATAATTTTACCGGATTTAAATGTGTTTGGCTATCAAGAATTCTCTATTTCCTGTGAATTTTCGGTGTCTTCTTCATTAGGATAGTTTTTTAAGAAATAGATGAGAGACTGGAGTTCAACCGCGAGATCAATATGATGGACGCGGACAGATGGCGGAACGCTTAATCTTGCTGGAGTGAAATTCAATATTCCTTTCACATCTGTATGTTCCAGACGATCGGTGATTTGCTGAGCCACACCGGCTGGTACAGTTAAAATAACGACAGACACTGCGTCTTTGCGAAGCCGCTCTTCTAGTTCAGCCATATCATGGATGACCACATCACCAATTTTGCTGCCAACTTTCTCCGGATCCACTTCAAAGGCCATGGCAATCTTCATATTGTTATTTTTTAAAAAGTTATAGTTTAAAAAAGCTGTTCCTAAATTTCCGACACCAACTAAAGCGACTTTCGTCAGTTCATCTTGATCTAGCGTTTTTCTGAAAAAAGATTGTAGATAATTTACATTATACCCATATCCTTTTTTTCCAAGCGCACCAAAATAAGAAAAATCTCTTCGAATGGTCGCTGAGTCGACTTTTACTGCTTCACTCAATTCAGCAGAAGAAACACGCTGTTTTCCAGAAGCGTGCAGGTTTTTAATAAATCTGTAATAGAGCGGCAGCCTTTTTGCAGTTGCCTGCGGTATTTTTATATTTTCGTCGTTCATATTTAATCCTCCGTGAAATGCCTAATGGGCTGACTTAACCTGACTTCAGGCTCTGCCATCCAATTTCATTTACGCTGATAATCTTTGCTAGTTGTTCCACCGGTTTTTTCGATCAAAAATGTAGGGCCGATGACCATCCCTTTGTCGATTGCTTTGCACATATCATAAACGGTTAAAGCTGCGGCGGAAACGGCCGTAAGAGCTTCCATCTCTACTCCTGTGCTCCCCTTCGTCTTCACTGAAGCCATAATTTTTAATAGACGGCTTTCGTCAGTAGCTTTTTCCCATTCAAATGAAATATCGATACCTTGGAGAGCAATCGGGTGGCACATCGGAATAATGTCCCAAGTCTTTTTAGCAGCCATAATTCCAGCTACTTGAGCGACAGCGAGAACATCACCTTTTTTAATTTTGTTCGCATGGATATGCTCATAAATGACCTCGTTTACTTCAATGCTTGATTGGGCAGTTGCTGTGCGAACGGTATCAGGCTTGGAGCTTACATCAACCATTTTCGCCCGGCCTTCTTCATTAAAATGCGTTAACTTTTTCACTGTCAACACCTCTTCCTTAATCATACACTATTTCTTTCTTACTGTCTTTTTTCATTGGAAGATTCCATAAATTACGGTAAACTAGCTATAAGTATGAGGTGAAAAAAATGATGTTATTACAAATACAACAATTGACTAAATATTTTGGGGCAGAATTAATCCTATCAAATATTAAATTAGAAATACAGCTCAAGGATCGCATTGCGCTTGTCGGCAGAAACGGTGCAGGGAAATCCACTTTGCTGAAAATGATTGCTGGTCAACTATCCTATGATTCCGGTCAAATCGTTAAACCAAAGGATGTCTCGATTGGTTATCTTGCTCAAAATACCGGCCTTGAATCTACTCTTTCGATTTGGGATGAAATGCTGTCCGTTTTTGATAGCGTAAGGAAGATGGAAAAGGACATCCGGAATATCGAACAGGAATTATCAAACCCTGCTAATTATGAACAGGCGGGTCTATCGGAAAGACTTTTAAGAGAGTATGATCAGCTACAAGTGAAATTCAAGGATATTGGGGGTTATCAATACGAATCTGATATTCGTTCCGTTCTTCATGGATTACGATTTTATGAAAAAGACTATAGTTCACTTATTTCAACATTAAGCGGAGGTCAAAAAACTCGGCTCGCTCTCGCCAAACTGCTTTTAACTAAACCAGATATTCTCATTTTGGATGAGCCCACCAATCATCTTGATATTGAGACCTTGTCATGGCTGGAACAGTATTTGCAGAGCTATTCAGGTGCAATTTTAATCGTCTCCCATGATCGTTACTTTTTAGATAAAGTAGTCACTCAAGTATACGAGCTTTCGAGACATGAATTAAAGAAATTCCATGGTAATTATAGCAAATACTTAACGCAAAAAGCGGAAATTTACGAGCGGGAATTGAAGCAGTTTGAAAAGCAACAGGACGAAGTAGCCAAACTTCAAGATTTTATCCAGAAAAATTTAGCGCGAGCTTCTACAACGAAAAGGGCCCAAAGCCGCCGGAAGCAGCTAGAGAAAATGGAAATGCTAGATCGACCAATGGGGGGAGAAAAGTCAGCAAGCTTTGCATTCGGAATTGAAAAGCAAAGTGGAAATGACGTTTTGAAAATAACAGATGCTGTCATCGGTTATGGACAAACTTCTCTTTCTAATAATATAAACTTCTCTATCTCTAGACATGACAGTATCGCGCTTGTGGGACCAAACGGTGTTGGTAAATCAACCTTACTAAAGACCATTATTAAAAAATTGCCATTGCTTGCTGGTAGCATTGGGTATGGTTCAAACGTAACGATCGGTTACTATGACCAGGAACAAGCGGAACTCTCTTCTAATAAAACCGTTTTACAAGAGTTGTGGGATCAATATCCACATAAGGACGAAAAAGAAATTCGGACTGTGCTGGGTAATTTCCTGTTCAGCGGTGATGATGTCCAAAAAATAGTCTCCACTCTCAGTGGTGGAGAAAAAGCCCGGGTTGCCCTTGCTATTTTAATGCTTGAGCAAGCTAATTTCCTGATTTTGGACGAGCCCACTAACCACTTGGATTTAGACAGTAAAGAAGTGCTTGAGAACGCGCTTGTCGATTATCCAGGCACGATTCTATTCGTTTCACATGACCGTTATTTTATTAACCGATTAGCAACGATCGTCGTGGAACTTTCTCCTGAAGGAACGAAAGAATATCTTGGTGATTATGACTATTACGTAGAGAAAAAAGCGGAAATGCTCGAACTTGCACGCCTTGATGCTGAGGAAGGATTGAAGCGTGTAGAAGCAGTTGCCCAGTCAAACAAAAATTCTTATCAACAAGATAAGGAAATCAAGAGATTAGAAAGACAACGTAAGCGGCGGATTGAAGAAATCGAAGAAAAACTTTCTACCTTAGAGGAACAATTAGAGGAAAAGGAAGAAGTATTATGCCGGCCCGATATTTTCGAAGATCACGAACAAGTAATGGCCATTAATGAGTGCATAGAAGAAATAAAAGCTGAAATCGACAAGCTATTAGAGGAATGGACCGAACTATCAGAGCTGTTGCAAATATAACACCCTATTTGGGTGTTATATTTGTTTCTACTGGCCGCGCGGCACTCATTTTGGCTGTTTCGGCACTCTTATTGACCGTATGCTTTTCTTGTTAGCTTTGGTGACACTTTTATAAGCCGTCGCCACAGGACAGGGTGTAACCCTCACTATCAGCTTGAGGTTTTCCACAGAGTTACACACATTATCAACAGCGGAAATAAAGGCTTCACGTCACTTTTCCACACAATCCACAAAACACGATCCTGTTATCCACAACTACTGAATATCTTAACATCAAGGGGGACAAGGGATAGGAGAGTTCAAAAAAATATCCACATAATTATCCACAAGCTGATTTATGAAGGGATATTATTATCTTTTTACCCTAATTGGGTCACTTATAACAAAAAAACCCATTAAGAATCGTATCTTAATGAGTTTCTACTTTTTCATTATTTTTCGATGTCCAGCCCTGGGTGGGCGTTCATTTCCATACCGCCTCTTTTACCTTGTTCAAACAAAATGCTTCCTGCCGCTGCAATCATCGCTGCATTGTCGGTACAAAGATAAAGTGGGGGGATTACGAGCTCGACGTTTGGCATCCGATCAAATGCGGAAGTTAAAGATGCTCGCAGCCCCTTATTTGCTGCCACTCCCCCCGCTAAAAGCACTTGCTTCACTTCATATTCTCTAGCAGCTCGGATCGTTTTTTCCGTCAAAACTTCAATCACGCTCGCTTGAAAACTAGCAGCTAAATCTTCAGGAGATATTATTTCTCCGCGTTGCTCCGCATTATGAAGCGTATTAATCACAGCTGACTTTAATCCACTAAAACTGAAATCATACGATCCTTCCTCAAGCCATGCCCTTGGCAAGTCGATCACAGGTTTCCCTTCATGCGCAAGTCTGTCAATATGAGGACCGCCTGGATAAGGAAGTTGCAATGTTCGCGCAACTTTATCATATGCCTCACCTGCCGCATCATCCCGCGTTTCTCCAATCACTTGGAATGAGCCATGATTCTCCATGAAAATCAGCTCGGTGTGCCCACCAGAAACAACGAGAGATAGCAATGGAAATTTCAATTCTGAAATAAGCCGATTCGCATAAATATGGCCGGCAATATGATGAACACCGACTAACGGAATTTGATGGGCAAAAGCAAGTGCTTTGGCCGCATTCACTCCTACAAGCAAGGCGCCCACCAAGCCGGGACCTTCTGTAACTGCAATGGCATCAATATCTTTCATTGTTATATTAGCTTGTTCCAGCGCTTCATCAATGACTATTGTAATTTCCTCCACATGATGCCTAGATGCGAGTTCGGGAACAACACCGCCGAATCGCTTGTGGCTCTCTATCTGTGAAGCAACGATATTTGAAATGATTTCCTTACCATTTTTGACAACTGAAGCCGCTGTTTCGTCGCAGCTCGTTTCAATACCTAAAACTAATAGATCTTTTTCCATCATAATTTCACCCACATGACAATCGCATCTTCCTGATTATCCGAATAATAATTTTTTCGGATACCACCTTCGCGAAAACCTAATTTTTGATAAAGCGACCTAGCCGGAGTATTGCTGACTCTTACCTCGAGCGTCATCGTATTGGCTCCGCCTTCTTTGGCAAGCGACATCATTTTTCGAAGTAATGACTCACCGAGCTTTCTGCCCCTGTATTCTGGCAAAATCGCGATATTCGTAATATGCGCTTCATCCATCACAAGCCAAACACCACAGTAACCAGCTACTTCTCCGTCACATTCCAACATCACATAAACAGCAAAACGATTATTGGTTATGTCATTATAAAAAGCCTCAGCTGGCCATGGTACTGTAAATGATTTCTGTTCAATGTCCACAAGCCGTTCAATATCATCTTCGGTCGCAAATCGGAAAGTAATATCCCAAGTTTTTGGACTATAGTTTATCATTTTTCTGCTCCTGTTTCTCTAGCCATTTCGCTTCCGCTTCCACGAGTCGGATATAATTTGGGGAAAATGAATGGATTTCTTCTGCAGGCAAATGCATTCCGAGTCTCCCCAACTCTCCTGGCCTCGGATTATACTCAGTCATCTTTGCAAAAAAAGCATTTTCTGAAAGCTGCAATTGAAATGTTTCCTGATGAAGAGTGACATCATTACCCGTAAATAAAACCGGTGCCTGCAATTCTTTCAGTTTTTCAGCCCATTCCTCAGCTAAAATATTTCTGTCATCCATTACTGTTTCAAGATGTCCATTACGATATTGATATAAACCTGTATAGATTAATCCCCTTCTTGCATCAAACAAAGGAGAGATATACCCATTAAAATAACGCGGAGAAGCAGCCAAAACAGCCAGGCTAGATACTCCAGAAAGAGGGATTCCAAGGCTCCATGCCATCGTTTTGGCAATTGTAACACCAATCCGGACGCCCGTGTAAGAACCGGGCCCTTTGGCCACGACAATTTTCTCAAGTTCCGCCGGTACGATTCCACAGTCTTGTAGTAATCGTTCAATCGCTGGCATCACCCGGACGCTGTGATTCTTCTTAATATTTGTTATATATTCTCCAATGATTTTTTCTTCATTTAAAAGTGCGATACCGAGAATATCATTGGATGTATCAATCGCTAATATGTTCATTTAATAACTCCTCACACAAGGCTTCATATCTTGTCCCTGATGGCTTCAAAATTAATTTTCGCTCATCATCGCCTTGATGATACAAATAAATCGCAAGCTTCTCATCTGGAAGCTGATCTTCAATTAAGTGAGCCCATTCAATCACTGTGACCCCATCGCCGTAAAAATATTCGTCAAAACCAAGATCTTCTGCTGAATCTTGGACTCGATAAACATCCATATGATAAAGGGGAATTCTTCCAGCATATTCTTTAATAATCGTAAAGGTAGGGCTATTAACTGTTTTTTTAATATCTAACCCAAGTGCCAAACCTTTAGTAAATGTTGTTTTACCTGCACCAAGATCGCCCTCAAGTAATATCACATCACCTTCATTAAGTAGGGTACCTAGTCTTTTTGCAACAGCATATGTTTCTTCGGGTCCATTCGATCTTAATTCATAGTTCTTCATTCGAACTCTCCCTTTTGTAAAATACATTCAATCTTATATTAAGTTTACACGATTAAATAAGGCAAAACAAAATACAAAGCGCAGGCGCCTTGAATGAAGAACGGCTAAGACCGCCACGTCCTTATGTCTTCGCCGTCCTGACCCGCATCCTGCGGGCTTCCGACAAGCATATTTTTTGAGAAAAAAGTCCGGTCTTGACTTTTATTGCCTAATGGCTTATTTGACTTGAAGGGCTAGGCGCTGGAGCTAGACACGACTAGCTTTCATTAAATTTATCCACATAATGTTATTTTATAATTTCCTAAACAAAAAAAAACGAAACCGCGTTTCGTTTTAATGAGTAAAATTATATAATGGCGGTCCCGACGGGAATCGAACCCGCGATCTCCTGCGTGACAGGCAGGCATGTTAACCGCTACACCACGGGACCAACTGGCATAGGATATGCCTGTTAAAAAAGTGATTGCGGGGACAGGATTTGAACCTGCGACCTTCGGGTTATGAGCCCGACGAGCTACCGGACTGCTCCACCCCGCGACGATAAGATAATATTCATTACGAGTTGCTTCCTTAGCAACAAAACTAATTATATACCAACTATTTCATAAATGCAACTGTTTTTATCATTAAATTTTATAAAGTGCCAAAAAGAACCTGTATGTACGGCATCAGGTTCTTTTCTATTATAAAATTTCAGTTGGCTTGATAAACTTCTCCATGCCCTACTCTTCTGGCAGACACAATCTCACCGACAATTGCTTGGGATCCTTTATCCATTTAAAGTGCTATCTTTTTCGAGAAGTCTAATCCCCTAATTGGAAAAGGCTATCCTCATGAAGCCGGTGTGAAGACAGACTTTGACCCTTTTTGGTAAATGCTGTCCTTATGAGAAGCAGTCATAAGGACAAGAATCTTCTTATTTGGGTAAAAACTGTACTCATGAAGACGTCATGAGTACAGGAAACTTCGTATTTTAGTAAAAGCTGAACTCATGAAGCTGCCATGGACAAGCTTCCAGAAATTGATTCTTTAATTATTAACACAAAAAAACGCGATATGGATTAATCCATATCGCGTTCTTAGTTGCCTGGCAACGTCCTGCTCTTGCAGGGGGAGATCCCCCAACTACCATCGGCGCTGAAGAGCTTAACTTCCGTGTTCGAGATGGGAACGGGTGTGACCTCTTCGCTTTCGTCACCAGACTATTTTGAGGTATTCATTCCCTCAAAACCAGATAAATGAGAAG
>NZ_JAGYPH010000006.1 GCF_018343525.1 Lederbergia citrea
TCCTTAGAAAGGAGGTGATCCAGCCGCACCTTCCGATACGGCTACCTTGTTACGACTTCACCCCAATCATCTGTCCCACCTTCGGCGGCTGGCTCCCGTAAGGGTTACCCCACCGACTTCGGGTGTTACAAACTCTCGTGGTGTGACGGGCGGTGTGTACAAGGCCCGGGAACGTATTCACCGCGGCATGCTGATCCGCGATTACTAGCGATTCCGGCTTCATGCAGGCGAGTTGCAGCCTGCAATCCGAACTGAGAATGGTTTTATGGGATTAGCTAAACCTCGCGGTCTCGCAACCCTTTGTACCATCCATTGTAGCACGTGTGTAGCCCAGGTCATAAGGGGCATGATGATTTGACGTCATCCCCACCTTCCTCCGGTTTGTCACCGGCAGTCACCTTAGAGTGCCCAACTGAATGCTGGCAACTAAGGTCAAGGGTTGCGCTCGTTGCGGGACTTAACCCAACATCTCACGACACGAGCTGACGACAACCATGCACCACCTGTCACTTTTGTCCCCGAAGGGAAATCCCTATCTCTAGGGAGGGCAAAAGGATGTCAAGACCTGGTAAGGTTCTTCGCGTTGCTTCGAATTAAACCACATGCTCCACCGCTTGTGCGGGCCCCCGTCAATTCCTTTGAGTTTCAGCCTTGCGGCCGTACTCCCCAGGCGGAGTGCTTAATGCGTTTGCTGCAGCACTAAAGGGCGGAAACCCTCTAACACTTAGCACTCATCGTTTACGGCGTGGACTACCAGGGTATCTAATCCTGTTCGCTCCCCACGCTTTCGCGCCTCAGCGTCAGTTACAGACCAAAGAGCCGCCTTCGCCACTGGTGTTCCCCCACATCTCTACGCATTTCACCGCTACACGTGGAATTCCGCTCTTCTCTTCTGCACTCAAGTCTCCCAGTTTCCAATGACCCTCCACGGTTGAGCCGTGGGCTTTCACATCAGACTTAAGAGACCGCCTGCGCGCGCTTTACGCCCAATAATTCCGGACAACGCTTGCCACCTACGTATTACCGCGGCTGCTGGCACGTAGTTAGCCGTGGCTTTCTGGTCAGGTACCGTCAAGGTACCGGCAGTTACTCCGATACTTGTTCTTCCCTGATAACAGAGTTTTACGATCCGAAGACCTTCATCACTCACGCGGCGTTGCTCCGTCAGACTTTCGTCCATTGCGGAAGATTCCCTACTGCTGCCTCCCGTAGGAGTCTGGGCCGTGTCTCAGTCCCAGTGTGGCCGATCACCCTCTCAGGTCGGCTACGCATCGTTGCCTTGGTGAGCCGTTACCTCACCAACTAGCTAATGCGCCGCGGGCCCATCTGTAAGTGATAGCCGAAGCCATCTTTCAACCTCTCCTCATGCGAGAAAAGAAGTTATCCGGTATTAGCTCCGGTTTCCCGAAGTTATCCCAGTCTTACAGGCAGGTTGCCCACGTGTTACTCACCCGTCCGCCGCTAACCTTTGGGAGCAAGCTCCCAAAGATCCGCTCGACTTGCATGTATTAGGCACGCCGCCAGCGTTCGTCCTGAGCCAGGATCAAACTCTCATAAAAGTAGTTTGTTAGCTCATTTGCTGGTCTTACATAATTACTTGTTGACGTTTCGTTTCGTTCAGTTTTCAAAGATCAAATTTCCCAATCGCTCATTGGCGACTTTTACATCATATCAAATCGCAAATGCTAAGTCAATAACTTTTTTCGTTATTTTTTTTCGTTAACTGCAATGACTTTTTGCAGCAACGTTTTCTAATATAACAAGGTTATTTGAAAGTGTCAATGCATTTTCACGAAAAGTTTTTTGAATTTCTTTTAAATAGCGGGATATACTTTGCACAATCTTGTTGCGATGCCACGCGTTTAAATAAAGAGAATAATGTTCTGTAGCGATCTTCCATTGCTTGTTTTATTATCTGTTCAATCCGAGAATCATCCATGTCGAAAAGAATTTCTTCCATTTCACGTTTTAGTAAATAAATAATTTCTTCTTTTTCACCTTCGCTAATTAGTATACCAAGCATTTGTCCACCTCACACATTTTCGTATATATAGGTATTGCCGAAGCTAAAAAATTTATGTTGTAAAAAAACATTATTTTGGATCGGATTTCCTACTGCATGATTTTTCTTTTTGCTGTTATGTATTCCAATCCTTGACCATACTCACCATTTTCATTCATACGAAGCAGAACATCAGGCATAGACTGTTATGGACAGGCAGATTAGGAGGGATTGCATGAATTTCTTTATTACGATTGATGGCCGCAGAGTAAAACAGGGACTTTTCGTCATCTTAATTGCTTTCTTTACAGCGGTACTTTTTTTCTCCCAAACTTCCGTGCATATTCCCGCAATCAGCACAAAGGAAGAGCCAAAAGCTATATATAGAGGAGAAAAGGGAATTGCCTTAACATTTAATATTGGCTGGGGTGATATTCAGGCAGAACCTATTTTAGATGTTTTGAAGGAAAAAAGCGTAAGATCGGCCACGTTTTTTGTTTCTGGGGCATGGGCAGAAACACATCCAGATACGATTAAAAGAATTAAAGAGATGGGCTTTGAAATCGGCAGTCTTGGATATGCCTATGAGGATTACACTGAATTGGAAGATGAAAAGGTAAGAAGGGACATCGCAAGGTCTATAGACGTTCTAAAAAAACTCGAAATTGAAGATATTCAATTTCTCCGCTCGCCGACAGGACATTTCGATAAAAGAACGCTCGCCATTGCCAATCAACTTGGGTTAACAGTCGTGCATTGGAGTTTAAATTCCCAGGATTGGAAAAATCCAGGTGTTGAAGCAATCATAAAACAGGTAAACAAATCGAAAGCGGGCGATATTGTTTTATTGCACGCCTCCGACTCAGCCACGCAGACAGCAAAGGCGCTCCCTTCAATCCTGTCTAATATTCGGGAGAAGGGTGAACTAGTTACTGTTTCCATTTTGATTGCTAATGGAAGAGTAAAAACCAGATTAGTTCCTTAAATAAGAAAAGCGCAAGCGACTTGATAGAGGTTAAAAGAAAAAAAGCGAACCATTAGCGGCTCGCTTTTTTGTTTTTACTTTTAGTAATGGTTTTAGTTGTCTCTTTCCTTGATGCACGCTGAGCCATTTCTTGGGCAGATAAGCGATTGTATTTTGGTAGCATCAATATTTGATAGGCATTACATGCTATTAAAGGGAAAATCATTAAATAGATCCAACTTTCATCATTGGGACGCAATACTGGAAGCCACTCAAGAATGGTGACTACGACCATAAAAAAGAGCGCCGAAACAAAAGTGGTGCGATTTGTCATCCTTGCCTTAAAAAAGGCAACGATTAAACCAGCTGCCAAAATAAAAACAGCAAGCCCTATATATGGAAGGAGACTTTCCTCTTTTCCCGCAAAAGCTTGAAATCGGAAGTAAACGAGATCAAATAAAACAATAATGATGAGGATGAGCTGAACGGCATTCCATAAAGATATGGAACGAAACACCCCGAGGCCAAACTGGTGTATAAACAAATAGGCAAAAAAACCGACCTGACTTACAACGGCAAAGATAAAGCCAACGCCCACTAACCAGACAAAAGTAGAAAGGATCGCTCCAATTTTCATATCCGCAAAGTAAGGTTGAAATTCGCTCCACCGAATAAAGAATCCTAATATCCCCGTTATAATACCACCCAAAATGAGTGAGTTGAATAAAAATTTTATCAAATTTCGAATTGTCACTGCCCTAATTCCCCCATAGTGAATGTACTTATCACACCGATTTTATCAATGTTCATTTGAAAAATCCATGATTGGCTCAATTGTGCATAAAAACTTCACAAAGTTCCATATTAAATGTAAGGGATAAGCCAGACATGTAAAGGAAAGGAGCCTTCCTATGCGAAAAGGCGTTTATTTGCTCCTAATAATGTTTATTTTCATTCTTTCATCGTGTTCAAATAGAGAATCAGGAAATGCAAAACTTGATTATGACCAGACGAAGAAAATGATGGTCGACCTTTTAAAAACAGATGAAGGTAAAAAAGCGATTCAAGATATTATGACAGAAAAGGAAATGAAAGAGCAGCTCGTCATGGACCAAGCTATTGTTAAGGAAACAATCGAAAAGACACTCACTTCCGATAAAGGCCAAGAATTTTGGAAAAAAGCATTTAAAGACCCTAAATTTGCGGCGGCAGTAGCGAAAAGCATGAAAAAAGAAGATGAAGCACTTCTAAAGGGTTTAATGAAAGATCCTGAATATCAAGGTATGGTAATGGATATTTTAAAAGATCCACAAGTGCAAAAAGATTTTACGCAAGCGCTAAAAAGCAAAGAATTCCGCGAGCATTTACAGCAAGTTGTTACCGATACAATGGAAAGTCCTATTTTTAAAGCTAAAATACAAGATATTTTGCTTAAAGCTGCTGAAGAAACAAAAGGCGGTAAACAAGGAGGCAAATCAGGAGAATCACAAGGTGGAGGCGGTGGCGGTGGCGGCGCCGGCGGTGGTTCTAGTTCATAATAAAAACGAGGCTGTATCCCATGAAACTTTAGGGACCCAGCCTCTTTTTTTAGTTGAGTAGATTGATCATTTTCTCGGCAATGTCACTATAAATACGGCCAATTTGATGATTTTCATCATAAACCGATGGAGCAAAGTCTTCTTCATCCCAATCGGGCTGTTGCAACGGAAGCTTACCAAGCAGTTCTGTCCTTAGTTCATCTGCTAACTTATCTCCGCCACCTTGCCCGAATACAAATTCCTTCTCACCCGTCAATTTGCTCTCGAAGTAGGACATATTCTCGATTACTCCAAGAATTTCATGGTCCGTACGCAGTGCCATCGCCCCAGCTCTAGCAGCAACGAAAGCTGCAGTCGGATGCGGTGTAGTAACAATAATCTCTTTACAGCTCGGAAGCATAGTATGAACATCGAGTGCTACGTCTCCCGTTCCAGGAGGTAAATCAAGCAACAAGTAATCTAATTCTCCCCACTCTACTTCCGTGAAAAAGTTATTAAGCATTTTTCCGAGCATTGGCCCGCGCCAAATGACAGGCGAATTATCTTCAACGAAAAAGCCCATGGAAATTACTTTTACACCGAAGCGATCTACCGGAATAATGCTATTACCCTTTACTTGCGGACGTGTTGTAATCCCCATCATATCTGGAACACTGAATCCGTAAATATCCGCGTCAATCAGCCCTACCTTTTTACCGAGACGGGCAAGCGCAACAGCCAAATTAACTGAGACAGTTGATTTTCCTACACCGCCTTTACCGCTCGCAATAGCGATAAATGTAGTTTTACTATCGGGAGAAAGTAGATTGGCCGAACCGCTTCCCGGTAAATCACCGGACGCGCGGTGTTTTTCCAACTCTTCCTCTGGAAGTTCCGCAAAGCGGATTCCAACCGTTTTAGCACCTGCTTTTTTCAACATATCTACAATTTGAATCTGCAATTGAAGCTGTTCAGGTGTCCCCGTTTTGGCAAGGGCAATCTTAATACTGATATGTGATTTTTCTTCTTTTACTTTTACTTCAATAATGCCATTTGTTTCTTCGAGTGTTTTATGTAGGATTGGATCTTTTAATTCTTTTAATAATTCAAAGGCTTGCTGTTCTGTAACCAAGATTTAGCACCGTCCTTATTGTGGATTTACACACAATTCAATTATACCATAATGCCTTTTTTTCGGTATGTAATAAGCTTTTTAACAATGCCAATAGGCCCGTTCACCTACGGGCCTCATTTTAGTGTTTTCTCTTCGGTAAAATATCTTAATATTCCTTTGTATATAGATGCTGCTACCTTTTCCTGATATTCATCCTTTTTCAATTCATTTCGTTCTGAAGGATTCGATAAAAATCCAATTTCGACGAGCGCCCCCGGTTTTTTCGCATGTTTTAGCAAGTAAACATTTTGAATGATTTTAGCTTCCCTATCGGTATTTTCAAGGGTAAGGACCAATTCTTCCTGAATAAACTTCGCAACTCGTTTATTATCCGCTAATTGAGGGTTGAAAAAAGTCTGGGCTCCCCTCCAGCGTGGAGAGGGGATAGAATTTAAATGAATGCTGAGAAATAAATCGGCATCTGATTCGTTAACGATCTTTAGCCTCCTCTTCAAATCATCGGTTTTACGGCGGCTATATCCTCTGATGTCCGAATCGGCTAAATCCTTATCCGTCTCTCTCGTCATCAGCACTAGAGCTCCCTGTTCCTGTAAATAATCACGCAGCTTATGTGCAACCTTTAATGCAATGTCTTTCTCAAGTGCGTCTTTATTTCCGGCTCCACCGTCAGGACCGCCATGCCCTGGATCCAAGTAAATGATTTTCCCTGTTAATGGAAGATTCCAAGTGTCAAAAGAATCTTTCGGGATAAATTGATATTGAAAAAGAAGAAACAGCACCGCCGCACCAATTGAAAACAAAATGATCTTTGCTTTTCTCCCCATAACATCTTCCCCTTCACGCCTTGTTCATCAAAGCATATGGGACAAGAAGTATGTTTAGAACAAAAATGCGTTAATGTAATCGGAGTTTATGGCGCCGTTCTCCTTTTATATAGCCTTCTTTCCACCAGGAATCAACGAAATGTTCACATGAAAAATAAATGGATTCATCGCGAATGGTTTCTTTGCCATAATCCCAATACAACCAAAAGTGATATAAAGTATCCGTAAAATGTTTGATCTCGCTCCGGCATCGTCTTTTAGCCATTTCCATTGTTTCTCCATGCACCGTGAAGCGGCTGAATTCCCCTCCGGTTAAGAAAGCTTCTATAGCTACATCGAAGCACGCTTCCTCCACTCCTTCATCAAGCCATGGATTCAAGCTCTTTCTAGCAGCGGCAAAATGAAGTAAAACACTCTTTTTCAATTCGACCATTGACAATTCCCGCAGGAGTTTTCGTTCATATGTTAACTGCTTTTCCCGTTTTTTCTCTTCAAATGTTGTCACCACTATCATACTTCTTCAGCCTCCCTGTCCTTAGCTTTTAACGAACAGTGCGAAGTCATGCATGTGGTAGAAATTTTCAATTTGAAAAATAAAAAGCGAAAAACCAGTTGTTATTGTCCGGTTGTTTTCTAGAGCCGCTGGAGCCAGTTACTCATTCATGATTATGAACAGGAGCAAACTCATGAACCCATACTTTCATTTTCGGTGCCCAAGGCATACCTGGATGGAATCCTAAAATTGCATTTTTGTATTCCTCAAGACTTTCATACCCTTCTTGCCGCGCATGTTGGTTGGTCAACTCGCCCAAAGTTTGTGAATATACGCTTTCAATTACAAAATCTTTATTTTGAAGCGTCATTATTTCACCGACATCAGCATATCTACCGTTACGACGTGTAGCTGTTTTTTGTCCATTGATCACTTTTTCAATATCTGCAGGGACTGTAACTAACCGCTCGATCGTACACGTTTTTGGCGGTAAATCCGAATGATTACTTTGCATTGTCAACTAAAAAACCACCTTTATGAATTTTGTGAGTAATATAACCTGCCTACTCTCAGTTTAATGGAGCGGGCACTAATCATCAATTTATCCAATTCCTTAAAAGATTGTTCCCCTCATTGTCATTCAAACATATCTGACAATATTTTGTAACAATCTTCCACTAGCTTTAAATAAAAAGGTGCTATACTTAAGTTAAGAAGTTTGATCAACATTTCACAATGTTACACATCATTGCTCAATACTTCACAATAATTGATGATAATTGTTTATGCCATGGAACTGTAAGTATCCAAATACCTAGGAGGTTTTCGATGATGATGCATTGGAATGGGTTTACAGAAGGACGCTGGCAAAATGAAGTGGATGTTCGAGATTTTATTTTAAAAAACTACACCTTATATGAAGGTACTGAAGAATTTTTAGCAAAACCGACCGAAGCAACCTCTGCATTATGGGAACAAGTGATGGATTTAACAAAGCAGGAGCGGGAAAATGGCGGCGTACTAAATATGGATACGAAAATTGTGTCTACAATCATTTCTCACGGACCTGGATATTTAAATGAAAAACTAGAAAAGGTTGTCGGAGTCCAAACTGATGAGCCTTTTAAAAGATCATTGCAGCCTTTCGGTGGAATTCGGATGGCAGCATCCGCTTGTGAATCATACGGATACAAATTAGATGATGAAGTGGAAGAGATTTTTACAAAATATCGGAAAACGCATAATCAAGGAGTTTTTGACGCATATACACCCGAAATGAAGCTCGCGAGAAAAGCGGGAATTATCACTGGTCTGCCTGATGCATACGGGCGCGGAAGAATCATCGGGGACTATCGACGTGTGGCGCTATATGGGATTGATTTCCTGATAAAGCAAAAACAAGAAGAAATGAATATGACAAATATTGTAGCAATGACAGAAGAAGTCATTCGGGAACGTGAAGAAATTGCTGAGCAAATCAGTGCTTTACGCGAATTAAAAGATCTTGCCAGCATTTACGGTTTCGACATTTCCTTACCTGCTACAAATGCAATTGAAGCATTCCAATGGCTATATTTTGCCTATCTTGCAGCAATTAAAGAGCAAAACGGTGCTGCCATGAGTTTGGGAAGAGTATCTACCTTCCTTGATATTTATATTACGAGAGACATATTGAACAATACATTAACGGAAATGGAAGCTCAAGAGCTTGTCGACCATTTTGTTATGAAGCTGCGACTCGTTAAGTTTGCCAGAACACCGGATTATAATGAATTATTCAGTGGAGATCCAACTTGGGTAACGGAGTCAATCGGAGGAATGAGTCTTGACGGTAGACCGCTTGTAACGAAAAACTCTTTCCGCTTCCTGCATACATTGGATAACTTGGGACCATCCCCGGAACCTAACTTAACCGTTCTTTGGTCTACCGATTTACCGGAAGCATTTAAAAAATATTGCGCGGATATGTCCATTAAGACAAGTTCTATCCAGTATGAAAATGACGATCTTATGCGTGAGACTTACGGAGACGACTACGGCATTGCCTGCTGCGTGTCTGCGATGAGGATCGGAAAACAAATGCAGTTTTTTGGTGCACGAGCAAATCTTGCTAAAGCCTTATTATATGCCATTAACGGCGGGGTTGATGAAAAGCTTAAAACACAAATTTCCCCAGCGTTTGTTCCAATTGATTCAGGGTATTTGGATTACGAGGAAGTTGTTGAAAAATTTGACCATGTGATGGAATGGCTCGCGGGTCTTTATATGAATACTTTGAATGTTATTCACTACATGCACGATAAATACAGTTATGAAAGAATCGAAATGGCTTTGCATGACCGAGAAATTTTACGGACAATGGCTTGTGGAATCGCTGGATTGTCTGTTGTGGCGGATTCTCTAAGTGCCATCAAATATGCAAAAGTGAAACCGATTCGTGATGAAAATGGCATCGTCATTGATTTTGACATTGACGGAGATTTCCCTAAGTACGGAAACAACGATGCCCGTGTCGATGATATCGCCGTTCATCTCGTTAAAACGTTTATGAGTAAACTTAAAAAGCACCGCGCCTATCGCGATGCAACACCGACTTTGTCTGTCTTAACGATAACGTCCAACGTCGTATACGGCAAAAAGACCGGAAACACACCGGATGGCAGACGTGAAGGGGAACCATTTGCACCAGGAGCAAACCCGCTTCATGGCCGGGATCAAAAAGGAGCCATCGCATCCTTGAGTTCAGTAGCAAAACTACCATATGAATACGCGCTCGACGGAATTTCTAATACGTTCTCCATCGTGCCAAAAGCACTCGGCAGAGAGGAAAAAACAAGGATATCCAATCTTGCAGCAATTCTTGACGGCTATATGATTAAAAACGGACATCACTTAAACATCAACGTATTCAATCGCGAAACATTACTCGATGCCATGGAGCGGCCTGAAGAATACCCACAGCTCACAATCCGTGTATCCGGATACGCCGTCAACTTCATCAAACTAACAAGAGAACAACAAATCGACGTAATCAACCGCACCTTCCACGAAACAATGTAATTCGAAATTCGACAAGTGCCTGTCACGCCCCGAATTATGTCGAAAACGACAAGTGACAGGCACGGCCCGGATTTTGTCGAAAGATGGATTTCGATTTTGAAAGGATTTGATGTGATGAGGGTTAAAACACGTATTCATTCTATAGAGTCTTGTGGGACGGTTGATGGTCCAGGTTTGCGGTATGTTATTTTTACACAAGGTTGTTTATTGCGCTGTCAATTTTGTCATAATCCTGATACGTGGGCATATGGCAAGGGTGGAGGTAAAGAAGTTTCTGTTGCTTCTCTGATGGATGATATTAAAGATTACTTACCATTTTTGCAAGCGTCCAATGGAGGTGTGACTGTTAGCGGCGGCGAACCGCTACTGCACGTTGATTTTCTGATTGAATTATTTAAGGAGTGTAAAAAACTCGGCATTCATACTGCAATCGATAGTTCTGGAGGATGCTTTACGCGTAAAGGAAGATTTATTACAGCACTCGACCAGCTGATGGAGCTGACAGACCTCGTACTTTTAGACTTGAAGCAAATCAATGATAATAAACATAAGGCCTTAACATCTGTTTCAAATAAGCATATTCTTGATTTTGCTCGTTATCTTGAAGAAAAAAAGGTGCCCGTCTGGGTCCGCCATGTACTCATTCCTGGATTGACTGACTGTGAAGAAGATCTAAAAGGACTCGCCGCTTTTATTCAGACACTATCCAATGTCGAGAAAGTGGAAATCCTCCCCTATCACCGCTTAGGTGTGTATAAATGGGAAGCACTGGGCCTCGATTATCCGCTTAATGATGTCCAAACACCATCTGAAGATAAAGTTAAATGGGCACAGGAAATTTTGACAATAAAGAAAACAGGAACCTAGATATTTAAAAGCTCCCGATTTAAATTCATCGAGAGCTTTTTATTATTGATCGAAAAATTTTTTACTTAAACTTGAACCAGCTGATCAAACAATGATTAGTAAAATTGGCGCCGTCTATCAAGTTATCCCGGAGGACCAAAATCAGATTCAACAATATATGAACCAAACAGGAAATCAAAATCCAGTAACTGGTCATAGCGACCAGCTATATCAATAATTGGAGAATCGAAAAAAGCTCTCGTCCAATGAGAGCCTTTTTCTCTTACATATGATTTCTTCGTGCAAAGTCAACAAAGCGGAATTTATCCGGCCTATGTCTCGACTCCGTGTATTGAAAAAGACTAGCGTCCTCCAGATATACATAGTTTTTGATGATGACGATATTATGGAAGCCTTCTAGATTCAACAAGTCCCTGTCCTCCGCTGTAGGGTCTTCCACAATAATTTCCTTTTTGGCATAGCTGATCACTAGATTTAACTCATTTTCCAAATAATGATAAATGGAATGTTCACAGATTTCCTTCGTAATATGAGGGACGTACTTTTTATTCAAATAATCCTTATCTAAAATGATCTTTTCTCCGCCAATTTCCCTCACCCTGCTAATATGCCAAACATGATCTTTAGATGAGATATTTAGTTGCTGCTTAATATACTGATCAGGTTTTCTTAAAGAAAGTTCATGGACAATCGTCTTCGGTTTTTTACCCATTTTCTGAGCCAGTTCGTTAAAACTGACTAAACCAGAAACCGGAAAGTCTAATTTCGTGTTTTTAATGACGATAGACCCTTTTCCTCTAACTTTTTGGATATAGCCGTTTTGCGCAAGCAAGTTTAGTGCTTTTCGGATTGTTTCCCTTGATGTCCCATAAAGATCCTTCAGCTCATGCTCAGAAGGCAGAAGAGAGTTCGGAGCAATCTCCCCTGCTTCTATTTGCTTTACAATATCATTATGGATTGTCAAATATTTATTTGTCATCCTCATATCCCCAATTATTTTTTCAAGTGATAAACGATAGATTCATACGGCCTTAGCGTAAGCTGTTCGAACTCGGCGGACGAATCTTGATAATTGGAAAGTAAAATGCTGCTTGTGTATTCACTAAAATCAAGCTCTTCCGGAAGTGTAAATGTTGTTTCTTCCGCATAGAAATTATTAATGACTAACAGTTTTTCATTTCCCGCATCGCGTATATAAGCAAAAATAGCATGATGCTCAGGTAAAATCAATTCATAGTCGCCATCCGTAATCACGTCGTACTGTTTTCTTAACTGAATGAGTTTTTGATAATGGTAGAAGATCGAATTTTCATCTTCCATTGCATTTTTTGCATTAATGGTTGGATAGTTTTCGGCTGTCTTTATCCAAGGTGTTCCGGCTGTAAATCCAGCATTTTCACTATCATCCCACTGAACCGGTGTTCTTGAGTTATCCCTGGATTTCTGCTTCAGAATATCAAGGATCTGTTCTTCTGCCATTCCTTCTTCTTTCTTGATCCGGTACATATTTAACGATTCAACATCACGGTAATCATCGATTTTCTCGAACTTAGGATCTGTCATCCCAAACTCTTCCCCCTGATAAATATAAGGAGTGCCTCTCATCATATGAAGGGTCGTTGCCAGCATCTTAGCCGATTCCAGATGATATTTACCATCATCTCCAAAGCGAGAAACGGCTCTTGGCTGATCATGATTACACCAGAACATCGCATTCCAACCGCCGCCTTTTGTCATTTCTACTTGCCAAACTGACAGGATTTCTTTCAGTTGTAAAAAGTCAAAATCAGCTTTCGTCCACTTTTCTCCATTTGGATAATCGACTTTTAGATGATGGAAGTTAAACGTCATGTCTAGTTCTTTACGGTCGGGTCTTGTGTACTTAATACAGTTATCAATGGTCGTTGATGACATTTCGCCCACTGTCATCATGTCATACTTTGAAAAAACAGCCTCGTTCATCTCATGAAGATATTCATGTACTCTTGGTCCATCTGTATAAAATTTCCTTCCGTCCCCTGTGCTGTCATTTGGAAAATGCTGATCTTTAGAAATCAGATTAATTACATCAAGACGGAAGCCATCGACGCCTTTATCAAGCCAGAATGTCATCATCTCATAAACTGCTTTTCGGAGCTCTTCGTTTTCCCAATTTAGGTCTGCTTGGGTGACATCAAATAAGTGCAAATAATACTGCCCAGACTGCTCATCATACTCCCATGCAGGCCCGCCGAATTTCGACTGCCAATTCGTTGGAGCTTCCCCAGGCTCGCCATCTTTCCAAATATAAAAATCACGATAAGGGCTGTCAGGAGAAGAAAGGGATTTCTGAAACCATTCATGTTCTGTCGACGTATGGTTCACAACAATATCCATAATAATTTTCATATCGCGATGATGAGCTTCCATTAGCAAACGCTCAAAATCTTCCATCGTTCCATAGTCTTCATAAATCCGATAATAATCACTAATATCGTAACCATTATCATGCTGTGGAGATTCATAAATCGGAGTTAGCCATAGAACATCAACGCCAAGCTCTTTTAAATAGTCTAGCTTCTCAATTATACCTTGTATATCCCCAGTCCCAGTTCCCGTCGTATCCTTAAAGCTTTTCGGATAAATTTGATATACGACTGATTTTTTCCACCATGGTTGCGTCATAAAAAATACACCTTCCTATTAAAAATTTTCAATGATTTTCCGGCTATTCGTGAGTAACCTACCTCTAACGTGAGGAAACCAAACCTTTAAAGGCGAGTAAGATTAGTCGGGATATAGCAAAAGAGGAACAAGTAAATGTCCCTCCGCTTTATTTAAGTTGATTAATTTCTTTTAAACGAAATTTTCCCCATATTGCTTTTAGAAAATACGATTGTTAATAGGAACGGAATGACAATTGCGATAACCATTGCGATTGCAAATGTCACCATATACTGCGCCTGGATGGAAAGAATTCCCGGGAGTCCTCCAACACCGATTGAGTTAGCCATGACGTTACTTCCGACTGAAATAACTGCTGCCACCAATGATCCAATCATCGCTGCTAAAAATGGGAATCCGTATTTCAAGTTAATTCCGAACATCGCCGGTTCTGTTACTCCCAAGTAACAAGAGATCGCAGCCGGAATCGATACTTGCTTTTCTTCTTCATTTTTTCTGTTAATAAAGATCATCGCAAGAACAGCAGATCCTTGAGCGATATTTGATAAAGCAATCATTGGCCATAAGTTCGTTCCACCAAGTTCACTCATCAATTGCAAGTCGATCGCATTTGTCATATGATGCAAACCGGTAATGACAAGCGGTGCGTAAGCAAACCCAAAGATTGCGGCAAACAACCAGCCCATTGAAGATGTCAAACCTGAGTAAACAACTGATGAAATGGCAGAGCCTATTTTCCAACCAATTGGTCCAAGAACAACATGAGAAATAATTACAGTTGGAACTAGAGCTAAAAATGGTACAACAATCATCGAAATAGCACTTGGAATAATTTTACGCAATCTTAATTCTAGGAAAGATAGTAAAAGACCTGCTAATATTGCTGGAATTACTTGTGCTTGATATCCAATCATATCGACTTTGGCAAAACCAAAATCCCAAAACGGAACTTCCGCCGCTCCGGCTACTCCATATGCGTTAAGAAGCTGTGGTGAAACAAGTGTAATTCCCAATACGATACCAAGGATTGGGGTAGCACCCATTTTCCTCGCTACTGCCCACGTAATCCCTACCGGCAAGAAGTGGAAGATCGCTTCTCCAATCAGCCATAAAAAATCGTTCGTACCTGCCCAAAATTGTGAAGATTCTACAAGTGTCATCGTTTTACCATCAAGCATCTTGATTTCACCGATAACATTTCTAAATCCAAGAATTAATCCCCCAACGACAAGTGCAGGAATAAGAGGCGTAAAAATATCCGCTAAATGAGCAATCATTCTTTGCAGCCAGTTCATATTTTGCTTCGCTGCTTCTTTTGCTTCATCCTTCGATGTATCGCTTACACCAGCGATTTTAACAAAATCATTATAAAAAGAAGACACTTCGTTCCCGACGATTACTTGGAACTGTCCTGCCTGTGTAAATGTCCCTTTCACAAGCTTAATTGCTTCAATTTTTTCGACATCCGCTTTCTTAGGATCCTTTAACACAAAGCGCATTCTTGTCACACAGTGAGTAACAACGGAAATGTTTTCGCTGCCGCCAATGTATTCAAGCAGATCTTTTGCCGGATCTGTGTACTTACTCATCCTGTTCTCCCCCTTGATGATGTAAAAATCATCTCTTTATATATTCTAAATTCATGTACTTTTCGTTTAGCGCTAACTTGTATATACATATCGTGAGTACGTTTTCATTTTATCCTGTATATACAACTTTGTCAATTTCTTTTCGGAGGTAACGTAAAATAGAATAATTGTGAATCTTACTTATTTTGAGTTCTTTAAATATGCAAAAAGACCCTCAATCAAGTTTCGATTGAGAGCGTTAATAAGATAATATTATGAAACTAAGGAACTACAAACCTTACGGATACTTTCCCAGATTGTTAGTAGGCCTTCTTATCTCTTTAGGACAATGGAGTGAACTTCGATTTACCGTACATTATTATCCACACCAATTAAACCATTTCCTCTACCCTTTTCTTTTTCCAAAAGCTAAACTTAGTTTCAGATAGTATAATCGCACCGAGAATAAGGGCCGCGCCGATGATCATTTTCAGAGTCATGATTTCACTTAAAATGACAACTGAAAAGGCCATGCCCCATAATGATTCTGTCGATAAAATAATAGCCGCTTTTGTTTCAGTAATGAATTTCTGTGCCACTGTTTGCAATAAAAAAGCGATTGTTGTTGAAAAAATTCCTAGATAAAGAAGTGGAAGCAGCCCTTCCGATCCAAGTGTAAAGGATGTTTCTCCTCTCAACAAGACAACGATCCAGCTGATGACCGCTGCCGTTACCATTTGTACAATCGTGATTAACACAGCGTCCTCATCTTTGACAAATCTTGCTGTGTAAAAAATATGAAATGCGAATCCGACCGCACAACATAGTGTTAGCAAATCTCCAATATTGATTTCAGAGGATAATTTAAGCGAGAGTACTGCAACACCTACCAAAGCTGTAACAGCTCCAACTAGCTCAAACATATCAATTTTTCGCTTGTACAGTAAAAATCCGATGAAAGGAACAATGACGACATTAACTGCTGTTAAAAATGCATTTTTTGAAGGTGTCGTATATATTAGTCCAACTGTTTGGAGAGCAAAAGCTGCATATAAAATGATTCCCAAAACTGCCCCTTTTATCATTGTGCTTTTCTTAATATTTTTCAATTTCTTATTGAATAAGAGGCTTAAAATGATAGTCCCGATGAAAAATCTTCCCGCCAAAATCTGATAGGGAGTATAGTGATCCAATGACATCGCACTGGCAACAAATCCGCTCCCCCAGATGATCGCTGTAATAATTAGCCCCATTTCCCCCAAATATTTCCGCATGTGATCCACCACCAAATTTAATCAATAGTACTATTATAGCGATTAATAATATGTACGGGTATCTCTTTTTTGTTGCGAAGGGGCTTCATGCGTTTTTTTATTATCATGTTAAATGAAACGAAGAGCCATCAATGATTTCCACATCATCCCTAGCTTTAATTTCTTCCATTAAATGAAACAGGGCTTCGTCTTTTCTTTTCGCTTCAATCATACAATCAATTTGTGGAATGCTGCCCTTTATTGCTTGTAAAAAGTTAAAAAACATATCCACGTCAACAAAGTCTGCATGATGCCGGAATTCTTTTTGGCTTTTTGGACTTGATATATGCATTTTTACGGGAAGTGGAGAATGTCTCCACGTTTGAATCACTCGTTCCCAATGTACTTCCCAATCTGGATTTTGATGATGAGCAAGGTGATGATGATAATCAAATACGAGTGGAATATCAAGTTTTTCACATAAGTAAAGGCAATCCTCCAAGGTAAAAGAAGTATCATCATTTTCAAGCATAATCATCTTTTGAATCGCTCTCGGGACTACCATCCAATGATCAATAAACCGTTCAAGCGATGTTTCCGTATCCTTATAATTTCCCCCGACATGCATCACACAGCGATGGGTCGGATCCATCCCCATCCCTTTTAATAATAAATAATGCATCTTCAATGTTTGAATGGAATTCTTTAGAATTTCCTTCTTCATAGAATTAATGAGAACAAAATGATCTGGATGAAAATCAATTCTTATTTTATGTTCTTTGGCAAAATCGCCAATCTCCCGTAGCTGTGCTCGCAAGGGCTTCAAATAATTCCAATCAAGAAGTTCTATATGGTTGGCCAGAGGAATTAGGCGAGAGGTTAAACGATAAAAATGTATTTCAGACGCTGCATTATGCTTTAAAATTCTAAGAGTATTTTGTAAATTGGAAAGAGATATACGTTCCAATTTGCGAATAGCAGCTTCCCTGTCTTTAATCTTTTGAAATTGCGCAAATGTCATGGTTTGTGAGGGAGATGCGTTTTTTAATTCCATGCTCATTGCCACGTAACCTAAACGTAAGATCGTCACTTTCTCACCTCTATCACCAAGTATTCACTCATCCTATCCATACTTACCATTCCACTGCTGAGCTTGATATACGTTTGATTCCCCGGACTGAGGCTATTTCTTCGATAAGCTTCAGCATAGCAAGGTTCTTTTGCTTTGCTTCAATCATAATATCAAAGTCCCGATCAAGCTCCTTTGCCATTTTCAAAAAAGGGAGGATAAACTCTAAAGATACAAAATCAGCATGTGAACGATAGGCTTGCTCTGATTTCGGTGACGAAAGGTGGACTTTGGGTACTGCGGAAATGTTATTCCATGTATCAAATATACGTGATAAATAATTTGAGAGATCAACATCCCCTTTATTGGCCATATAGTGATGGTAATCAAGAACCATCGGGATATTTTCTTTTTCACAAGTAATCAATGTTTCTTCTACATCGTAAGTCTTATCATCATTTTCAAGCGTTATATGTTTCTTAATATTTGTAGGTAATTTTTTTATATTGTGATGGAAACGCCCTAATGCACTTTCTTTATCCCCATATGCTCCACCAATATGAATATTGATGATTCCTCTTTCAAGTGCATTCATCACTTCGAGCATTTTAAAGTGGTATTCCATATCCCTCACTGCATTCACGGTCACTTCTTCCCGCGGGCTCGTAAAAAGTGTAAATTGGTTGGGGTGGAAGCTTGGTCGCAGCCCAAATTGATGGATGAGCTGCCCCAGTTCTTCCCACTCGGTTTTGAATGGAGTAACGAAATCCCACATTACTTCCGGATGGGTTGCTAAGGGTACAAGTGAACTTGAAAACCGGTATAATTCAATTTCATGTGCGATATTATAATACAAAATTCTTTTCGTATGCTGTAAATTCTGTGCTGTTACAGATTTGAGTTTGTCCATTCGTCCGCTATTTGAAAGTGTTGAATAGCGGGCAAAGGTTAAAGTTTTGGAAGGGCTCGCGTCCCATAAACCTAATGCATTGGCAACATATCCAAAACGAATTTTCATCTATTTTTCTCCTTCATTTTAATACCGGCAATAGCGGGACGATTAATTTCCCAACTTAAAGGATTTTATAGATCCAATTATTTTTATTAATATATGTTTCCGTATAAACCATCCTCAGTTTCTAGGCTTCCCAATCTCCATTCACTTCAAATTCAAACCGATCAAATACTTTACTATGGTACCCCACATGAATATTTAGGATACCGTCTTTTTGTCAGACGTTACTAAATGATTGGTTCGCTTCAACTCTATTTTAGAATCAAAAAACCCCTTCCCGATTTTCTCAGGAAGAGGCTGTAAAAGTTGATGTGACAACGATGTTAACGCTCTGAAAATTCTAGTGCACAAGCACGCCTAAAGCGAAAATCAACAGTATGATATTTAGGAATCTCCCGGTACATTTTGATTAAACTTTTCTTCAAGTAATTGTAACGCTTCACCAATCTTCTTTTCGTTAAGTTCTTTTAACTCTTTTTTTAATTTATTATATTCTTCTTCAATCCAGTTATGGTATTCACCATTTCTTTTTCTTAAATAGTCATGGCTTTCACGCGACATCAATTTTCGTTGCTGGTATAAATATTGTAAGGCCGTTCCAATTTGGCTTCCTTCATCTAGCCTTTTTCTGTACTCATCGACTCCATATCCAAAGATATCGAGCGAATTCTTTAATTTGTCATGTTCTAAGCTTGTTTCTCTCTGTGTTTTCCACTTTTCCCAGTTTTTCGCTATTTCTTTCATATGCTCTAACTCATTTTGCAGACTTTCCGCATTTTGTACGTCTTCGTAAGTACCCTCTGTAGCTTTGGCCACTTCCTTCAACTGTTTTTGTCCTTCATTGTCGACATTAAATCCGATGACGTTGACAATTGGAGTAATATCAGACTCGTAAAGCTGTTTGGCGGCGGCGATGGGATCATCATCACAGGTTGAAACCCCGTCACTGACCAAATAAATAATATTCGTGTTTTGGTCTCCTTTGAAATCTTCTAAATCTTTTTGAGCCTCGTTGATCGCCAATTGTATCGGCGTCCATCCTGCTGGCTGAGCTTTTTCTAAAGAAGTTTGAAAGCCAGCTTTGTCGTATTTTCCAATTGGGTAGATAAGGTCGCTGCTTGAGCATGAACGTGCTTTATCAGAATCACTGCCAGTTCCCTCATGTCCGTATATTCGAAGTCCCACATTGGCTTCAGCTGGCAAGCCTTCCACGAAATTAGTGATTGCCTTTTTCGCTGCTGCCATTTGCGTTTCTCCGCCAAGATCCTTTCTCATGCTTCCAGAAGCATCAAGTAAAACGAGGACATTTAAATTTTCTTTAAACTGCATTCGAGGATCTTCAATATCAGGATTGCCGATCGCTTGAAAGCGCATTTTGGCAAGCAACTCCTCAGGTCCATTGAAATCATGCTGAAAAACTGCCAATATTTCATTATAATAGTGATTAAGCTGTGCCTCTGTAGGTTCACCCGAAATATCAGGCAGGTGTGCTGTCAATTCATCCAGCTTAGGATGGTCGTCCTCATGAATTCCAAAGAGCTGCGGACCCGTATAACCGGGTGGTAAGGCAGCTAATTCAGCTAATGTTTGCGGAAGTGGGGCCGGCTCAATGTCTTCAGCTATCGTTTGTTTTTCACTCACACTTTCGACTTCAATTTCCTTTTCTTTCTCAGATATTTCTACATTGTCCACTGCAATAGATTCATTTGAGTCTAAAATTTTTTCATCCTCCGTTTTTCCTCCACAAGCAGTGAGGATGAAAACGAAAACAGTCCATAATATTAAGTGTTTTAGTTTCATAATATCTCCTTATTTCAGCAATATAGAATGTATTGTAAAATATTGTAACACTATTTGAATTCGATTAAATATTTCCATACATAAATAGGGAAAAGGTAAGATGTACAATACAAGTTTAAAATGTAAGTGTAGTCAAAAGGGAGTAGTGCGCATGGGTAATAATGGCTATTTTGCAGTCTTGGAATAGTGGCACGGGGTTGTAAAAATAGGAGGGGTTTCATTTGATTTTTTCATTACTATTAGGTCCGATTGCAACAATCATCATCGTCATTTTGGCAAGCGTATAGTCATGACTTTCCTCCCATTCCTCCATATGCATGACCATCTCCCCAAATAAAATGATACAATATTTCCCAAGTATAGAGTTTTATTAAAAATAAAGGGAGTATGAAATACATATGAAATTTAGAAGCCTAATTTTATGGATAGTTATTTCAATTGTCCTTACAGCTTGCGGTGATAAAGCAGCAAATGAGAAAAAGCTTGTACCGGATCAGCCGATTACTATCGACAAAACGATTGAGGAAGAGAATAAGCAAGCGGAGGAGGCCGTTTCTGATTCAAAAGAAGAAGCAAAAGTGGAAGAAATCGAAGTCAAACCGCTTCCTCAAACGCTGTCTGAGCTAGCGGCACTTCCTCCCGGCCATGTTGATTATGTAGGCATTCTTAAACCGGAAGAACAGAAGCAAATGGATGAATTAACGAAGGATTTGCCTGATATTTCGGGGGAGCCTTCAGAGCAACGGTTGGATGCATATTATAATGAAATATTGGCTATTTTTCAGCAAGATTTCCAAGGTCCCGAAGAGCTCATTGCTAAGTTGAAGTTTCAGTCCATCGGTAGTCCAGACATTGATGATCCGCGCAAGCAATTCAAGGAAAATCTGAATGTCCTTGTCCTTCTCGATGCATCGGGAAGTATGAGGGCAGATCTGGGCGGCCAGACGCAGATGGATGCGGCAAAGAAGGCTATTACAAATTTTATGAAGGGACTGCCAAAAGACGCGAATGTCGGATTGCGCATTTACGGACATAAAGGGACGGGAAGTAATTCTGACAAAGATTTATCTTGTTCGGGCAGTGAATTGGTTTATCCGCTTGCCCCCTATAACCAATCTGCATTTCAAACATCATTGGATAAAACGCAGCCTGCGGGTTGGACGCCTATTCAACTTGCTTTAAATGAAGCCCAAAAAGATTTAGCGCCATTTAAAGGGGATGAAAATACGAATATCGTGTATCTTGTGAGTGATGGAATTTCTACTTGTGATGATGATCCAGTAGGTGCAGCCAAGTCCCTTTACAATTCTGATATTACCCCCATTGTAAACGTCATCGGCTTCAACATTGATCATGAAGGACAAAAACAATTGAAGGAAGTAGCTAAGGCGACGGAAGGTACATATCAAGACGTACAAAATGCGGAAAGCCTTCAGAAAGAATTGGATCAAGCAAGTGAAATCGCCAAAAAGTGGGCGGACTGGAAAAGGGATAAAACTGCCAGATTAAAAGGTGACCGTAATCGTAATTGGCTTGACATTTTTGGTTATGGCACCCGTGAATATAAGAAACGGGTAGATGAAGGCCAACAGGTTGGCTTTGCATTGCAGTATTTATATCAAACAAGGAAATTAATGTCTAGGGAAAGTCATGATTATTTACGGCAGAAAAATAGAGACTACCATGAATGGATAGAGGCAGAATATACAAAATTGAGTAGAGAATTGCATGAGATGAACGACAAGAAAATCAATGAAGCGATCCAAATGCTTGAAGAGAAATATATTGAAAATGCCCCTTAATAATAGAGAATCACAAACTGCCTTTCCGAAACGAAATGGCAGTTTGTGATTTTCTTTATTAAAAAAGCCATCTTGGAATTGTCCTCCAATGCATTAAAAAGACCCCCAAGCAAAAAGCTTGAGAGCCTTGTAACATATACATTAACGTTTTTAGAACTGTGATGCACGACGAGCTCCTTTAAGACCGTAATAATTAATTATGTAACCGTGACTTTCCTCCCGTTCCTCCATATGCATGACCATCTCCCCAAATAAAATGATACAATATTTCCCAAGTATAGAGTTTTATTAAAAATAAAGGGAGTATGAAATACATATGAAATTTAGAAGCCTAATTTTATGGATAGTTATTTCAATTGTCCTTACAGCTTGCGGTGATAAAGCAGCAAATGAGAAAAAGCTTGTACCGGATCAGCCGATTACTATCGACAAAACGATTGAGGAAGAGAATGAGCAAGCGGAGGAGACTGTTTCTGATTCAACAGAGGAAGAAATCGAAGTCGCACCGCTCCCTCAAACGCTGTCAGAGTTGGCAGCTCTTCCTCCCGGCTACGTTGATTATTTAGGTATTCTTAGACCGGAAGAACAGAAGCAGATCGATGAATTAACAAAGGATTTGCCTGATATTTCGGAGGAGCCTTCAGAGTTGCAGTTGGATGCGTATTATAATGATTTATTGGCTATTTTTCAGCAAGATTTCCAAGGTCCGGAAGATCTCATCGCTCAGTTGAAGTTTCAGACAATCGGTGATCCGGATATTGATGATCCGCGCAAGCAATTCAAGGAGAATCTGAATGTGCTAGTCCTTCTCGATGCATCGGGAAGTATGAGGGCAGATTTGGGCGGCCAGACACAGATGGATGCGGCCAAAAAGGCGATTACGAATTTTATGAAGGGACTGCCAAAAGACGCGAATGTCGGGTTGCGGATATATGGCCATAAAGGAACAGGAAGTAATTCGGATAAAGAATTATCTTGTTCGAGCAGTGAATTGGTTTATCCGCTTGCCCCTTATGACCAATCTGCTTTTCAATCCTCATTGGATAAAACGCAGCCTGCAGGCTGGACACCTATTCAACTCGCTTTAAATGAAGCCCAAAAAGATTTGGCTCCATTTAAAGGGGAGGCAAATACGAATATCGTGTACCTCGTGAGTGATGGAATTTCTACATGTGATGATGATCCAGTAGGTGCGGCCAAGTCTCTTTATAACTCTGATATTACTCCCATTGTAAACGTGATTGGATTTAATATTGATCATGAAGGGCAGAAACAATTGAAAGAAGTAGCTAAGGCGACGGAAGGGACATATCAAGACGTACAAAATGCGGAAAGTCTCCAAAAAGAACTAGATCAAGCAAGTGAAATAGCGAAAAAATGGGCTGACTGGAAAAAGGATAAAAGTACTAGATTAGAAATCGACCGTTTGAAAAATTGGAATGACATTTGGGATTATGATGCGCGTCAATTTAGGAAATGGGTAGATGAACGCCAACAAGTTGGCTTTGCAATGCAGTATTTGTATCAAACAAGGGAATTAATGTCCAGCGAAAGTTATGATTATTTACAACAAAAAAATAGAGACTACCATGAATGGATAGAAGCAGAATATACAAAGCTGAAACAAGATTTGTATGAAATGAACGACAAGAAAATCGATGAAGCGATCCAAATGCTTGAAGAGAAATATACGGAAAATGCCCCTGAATAATAGAGAATCACAAACCGCCTTTCCGTAACGAAATGGCGGTTTGTGATTTCTGATTATGGAACTAAATATTCGATGAACAATTGGCAAGGTATTTATTATTAAGCTAAAGAATTGATACTCGCCCTTTCTTTCTTGCCGTGCAGTAAAAAGTAAAGAATTGTGGATGCTAAAACTACAACCCCTAAGATAGCATAGAGCATACTATAGCTTGCGAATGGAATGATGAATCCAAGCAGATAAGGTCCAAATCCAAGTCCTGCATCAAGAAAAATAAAGAAAGTCGACGTGGCCAGTCCCATACGATGTGGAGGTGTCAACTTAATAGCAATCGCCTGAGTACATGACTGCATATTACCAAATCCGAGTCCAATAAATACACCAGATAATAATAAAGTCATACTATTGTGGGCAAAACTTAAAATCAGCATGCCGGCTGTAAAGAGAATAAAGGCTGGATACATAATGTAGTTTGCACCTTTTACATCCATTAAACGGCCCGTAAATGGACGTGAAACCAATACTGCTATTGAATAGACTAGAAAGAAGAAACTTGCTGTTTGAACTAGGTTAATTTCTCTTGCATAGAAATTAATAAACGAAAGGACGCTGGAGTAACAGAAGGCTACAACCAGAGTAATTAATGCAATCGGAATGGCCTTTGGCTCAATAAAGTTGGATAGTTTAAATCCTTTTATTTCAGATGTTTTTATTGATACTTCCATGGCCGGCACATACACAAAGAATGCTGTAATCAAACTGATGATCCCTAAAGCGAGGCAAAAACTAAAAATCATTTGAGAGCTAGTATGTTGACTCATATATAATCCGATGAACGGTCCGATTGCTGTAGCCAATGTCGCACTCATGCTGTAATAGCCGATACCTTCTCCTTTTCGTGTTGTCGGGATAATCTGAGCTACAATCGTTCCTGTGGCTGTGCTCGCCATACCTAGTGTAATCCCATGTATGAAACGAACAAGGAGCAGGAAATTGACACCGTAATTAACAAAATATAAAAGAGTTGCCAAAGTAAAAAGAATTATGCCTATGAATAATGTTTTCTTACGGCCAATAGACTCAATACCGCGGCCAATAAAAAGCCTTCCGATTAAAGCACCGATAATAAAAATCCCCGTTACAAGCCCTGCTTGACTTGTAGAAGCATTAAATTCATTTACTGCATAGACACCTATAATGACGATTAATAAATAAAAGACTACCGTTAAGAAAAAATTGATAGTCGAAACAATAATAAAATCCTTCGTCCACAATTTAGGTTTAGTCAATTTTGTTACCTTCTTAATTCATTATATTTTCTTGTATTTTAGGAAGAATGTGAAAAACCACTTCTCGCTCTTCCTTAGGTCAAGGGAAACAGCCCTGATCGAACCACTTTGAGATTCCATTAACTTTCTAGCAATAACATTTTTATTCAAGTAGATAGCTCTTTATTGGCATAGTTTCAATCCTAAACCGATAATCTATACCTTAATTACAAAAAGAAGTGACAAGCTTAAAATCATCTACTAATTGAAAATCTAAAAACAACGAATTCTATTGTCTAATTAAATTCTATTTAATTATTCTACCCGGATTTCCAACAATTGTATTATTTGCTGGAACATCTTTAGTAATAACACTCCCGGCCCCCACAATAGCATTTTCACCAATGGTAACCGCTGGTAGTAAAGTAGCGTTGTTGCCAATTTTCGCTCCTCTTCTAATAATTGGGCCTTGGTGCTTGAAATTTCCCTCCCCCATGTACTTATCATTAGAAGTAGAACAACATGGACCAATAAATACTTCATCTTCAATTACCATATCTGCAGTTATATAGGATCCGGTCTGTATTGTCACACGTTTTCCAATTTTCGTATTAGTTTCCACCATCGCGTTTCTTCCAATAATACTGTCTTCGCCGACTGTTACTTTTTCACGTATGCTTGCCAGGTCTCCAATAAAAATGCCAGTCTCAAGTTTAACCCCACGATAAATAACGCTATTGCAACCAACAATAACATGGTCTCCAATAATTAGAGGTTCAAGATCTTTCTCGGGTTTGCGGTTCATTTTTTTATTGGAGGACGCAGATTTACCAAGAACAGTTAGTTCTCCAATTTGGGCGTAATTTCCAATATTCGTATCTTTTTTGATAATTACATGATGTCCAATCGTCACATGGTCACCTATTTTAACATTTTCTTCAATGACTACATTTTCTCCAATGGAGACGTATTCTCCTATTATTGCTGATGGATTTATCATAGTTGCCGCCCCTTTTCTAACGTATTTCAAAATTAGTTTTTTTATTATAAGCACTTGTCTTAATGCCTTTATAGTTTCTTATAAATCTTTATAAGTTCGTCTGTCACACGTTCAGCTGAATGGTAGTTTTTAACGTACCTTCTCCCAGCTATCCCAAGTTCATTACGCCGTTTAGGATTTTGCACCAACTCCAAAAGAACATCTGCAAGTGTTTCTGGTGTTGCTTGAACAATTGGAAGATCGGCAGGGAACTTTTCACGGACATCTTCTCTAATAAAGGCAACAACCGGTTTACCCATTGCCATTGCTTCCACGCTAAACATTCCATAAGTACCACAAAGTAATTGATCAACAATGATATCGGCCTTTAAATACTCTGAAACTGCTTTCTGATGACTCATTTTTTCGATAATTTTATAGGTAAACCTAGCTTTGTTTTGAATTTTTTTAATTGCCCTTTCAACATAATAAGAGCCCTTAAATTTTCGGTTCGTTGGAGCATGAACAATAAGTGGGTTATCATTAGTTACATTTGGAAAAGACATTCTAAAATCATTAATATTACATGCAAGGGGTAATACGAAAACATTTTTGTAATAATCTTTTACATAATGATAGGCCTCATAATCTTGAACAATTGCTGTATCAATGTATTTAGAAATAGTGGTGAGTTGTTTGTGAATTTCGTTGTCGGTATAGTAGGTAGGCTCAAGCGGATAAGGGTTTAGCTTTTTAACCATTTTAACCGTGCGCACATCACTACCCCAATGATGCATAACCATTTTCTTTCCCTTTTCTTTTAGTATGGGAATGTCTTCGAAATTTTGAAGAAACGAATTAGCATTGTGAAAGTGAAAGATATCTGTATTATTTATAAGGAAATCAAATTCTTTTAGCAGTTCCCATGCATCAGTATTTAAAATATCACCTTTATAGCTTAAGTAAGTATGAAAGCAATTGTATCCGGAAACGTTATGCCCTTTTTCTCTCAATTCTTTGCATAAAATACCCATCTGTCCCGCTATTTCTGTCGGAGCATGCACAATTTTCATATAAATCTCTCCTTTCGTAATAGTATATTCTGGTTCGACAAAACGGTTATATCTAGCTTTAGAATTGAATAAATAGCGGACACACAGGTAATAAAAGTAAGTCATATTCTATATAGTAGGACTTTAAAAAGGTGGGATGATTTTTGTCACAAAATAACTATATGTCTGCAAAAGAGCTTGGTGTACAAAATCATATATGCTTACTTCCCTGTGGAGACCAATCAGAAAGTAGGATTTCGAAGTGGAGAGTTATAGACTTAAAACCTTACCAGTATTATCTAGTTAATAATAAAGCCGTTGATACGATGTTTGGAGGCTTGATTTTCCACCCCATCAGTGGGAGACAAAATCGTTTTCTTTACCCGATGTATACGAATATTGGTATATTAGCGGAGAAAGAGGACTGGGAATTAGCTTTAAAAAGACTATTTTACAAAGAATACAACCTTGATGCTGCAGCTATCAATACAAAAAAAGGAGAAAAAACTGATATATGGGTAACACTCCCTTATCCAACTTCTACTCAAACTAATTTCGGAAAAATTAAGGATCGTATTATAAATTTTAAATTCGATTCACATCGAATTGAAGCAATGAAATGGTGGATTCTTGAGTTTTTAAAAAAGTGGGGTGAAGCTGAACACATACATGATAGATTATCGTTCAAAGGGTTTGTATGGCCACGCGCCTCAATTGACAGCAGAGATGAGAAACTTGTTAAAAGAGTAACATATTTTATTCGTAAAAAAGGTCATCTTTCCTTATGGCTTCAGCAGTATGGCTCAGCTGGTTGTGTGGAGTGGAAAGAATTTGGTTTTAATGCAGCATGTACTCATCCAAATTATTACGGTCAAAAGGGTCCAAATTTTTCTTGGATTAACAACTCAACGGTATTCGCTAAGTATTATCATACAGGTATGCAAATTATCTTTGGAAAAGGTGCTCTTTTTAAAAAAAATCATTTATATGATTATTTAAATAGCGGTGTTTATAAAAAATATATGAACGATAGCTTGCTTGTTTATCATTTTCCTAATCAAACAATGGGCGAAATCTATAAAAAACACCCCAGAGATTATGCTTATATCTATTCTTTTATAAAAAAGAAATATAAGCCAATTTATCCTACAGCTGCCTTTCCATCAGTTCATAATTCTTCAACCGGATCATAATGTCCCTTCCTCTTTCATCCTAAAAAAAAGGGGCTAGGTCAAAAAAGTTACCTTTTTTGACCTAGCCTCTGTTTTAGTCCTATCTACAGGTTTAAATAAATTTCAATCAATTGATTTACTAATACATCATGTGAATGAAACATTTCTACATATTGACGTCCTATTTTTCCTAACTCCTTACGCTGTATCGGATTGTCAAGCAGCGTTTTAACCCGTTTATACAAATTATCTGGGTTGCTATTAACAATAGGCAAATCAGCAGGGAAGTACGAAACAAGATCAGGACGAATAAAGGCTAGCACAGGTTTTCCAAGTGCCATGGATTCGACACTTAGTAATCCGTAAGAACCACATAAAACCTGGTCAATAATGATATCTGCATCTTTGTAAATGTTTATGACTTCCTCATGACTCATTTTCTCAATTCTTTTATATTCAAAGCTATAATCTTGTTTTAATTTATCTATGACCTTCTCTATTAAGTAAGTACCTTTAAAATCAGGATTCGTAGGGGCATGAAGAATGAGAGGCTTCTCTTTTGTTACAGATGGATAATTAGGGTAAAAATGTTGAAGATCAATAGCAATTGGTAATACATGTACCTTTTCGTAATAGTCCTTAACATATTCATATACTTCATAATCTTGAACAATTGCTTCCTTGATATAAGCTGTTATTTTCAGTAACTTTTCATGAATGGCTTCATTTGGCGGTGAATCGTCGGTATTGACATACGGATTATTTTTTCTTGCTTGATCATGGAACCTTACGTCATTTCCCCAGTGGTGCATAATCATTTTTTTATTTCTTCTTTTAAGTTCTGGCAAATCGCTAAAATCTGGGCAGAGAGTCGTGCCATAATGAAAATGAAACAAGTCAAATGAATCGAGGATTTCTTGATGGCTTTCCTTAAGTGTCTCATGATTGATATTAACTAGATTATCCTTATAACCTAAATAAGAATGAAAGGTATTGTAACCAAGAGAGTAGTGTCCCTTGTTAATAAGGGCACTACTTAAGATTCCCATTTGACCTGCGATCTCGGTTGTTCCATGGAAAATCCTAATTGGTCTCATCCCCTTTTAGCCAAGAATAAGTTTTATTTAATCCCTCTTTTATTGAATGGTGAGGTTTCCAGTTAAGTTCACTCTTAATTTTCTCAGCACTGATACATCGCCTCTCCACCACATCCACCTTTCGTTTTGGCTCTAACCTAAGTGGAAGATCTTTGTTCTTACTGGCTTTTTTTATTTCGTTAGCAAGATCGAGGACGCTTGTTTCCACTCCAGTTCCAACATTATAAACTTGCCCAATTGCTTTTTCATCAAAAGCTGCGAGTGTAATGGCATCCATTGCATCTTCTACAAATGTAAAATCTCTCGTTTGGCTTCCATCACCATAAACAATCATGGGTTGATCATTTTCAGCTGCTTCAAAGAACTTTGCAACAACACCACAATAGGGGTTTGATGAAAGCTGACCGGGACCATATACATTTGAAAATCTTAGAACACTGACCGGAAATTGGTACATCTTATGATAAACATTACAATAATGCTCCATGGAGAATTTACTGGCGGCATAGGGAAGGTTGATATTATAGTATGATTCAGGAGTAGGTAAAATAGAGGCCTGACCGTATATTGAGGTTGTAGAAGCATAAATAAACCGCTTTAGTTCAGGGCAGCACTCTTGCGCCTTTTGAAGTAGCAAATAACCTCCATACAAATTCGTTTCAAAATCACTTTCAATATTTTCAACTGACAATATTAGATTTTTACACGCAAAGTGAAAAATATAATTTACCTTTGGTAATACTTCTTCTAATATCTTTTCGTTAGTGATGCTTTCCTCGAATAATGTGATGTGATTCGAATCAGGGATTACAGCCTTGTTTCCAGTGGATAAGTCATCAATCACATAAATATGGTCACATAACGGACTCAGCCTTTTTACAAGCTGTGAACCTAAAAAGCCCGCCCCTCCTGTAACCATTACTTTTCCTAAATTCATTGATTAATTTCATTCCTTTCTGTTCATATCTGAGGTTGCAAATGCCTCTAATGGATAGTTCACAACCTCACGATTAAGAGCTGATTGATAAAGGGCAAAAATAAGTTCAAGTGCTTTTTTTCCTTCCTTACCATCTATTAATAAATGCTTATTATCGGAATTTATGGCTTCAAGAAAATTTTTATACATGTAAATTTCCTCATTTTTATCATTAATAAGATTATTGAGTTCTTCTTTTTTTACTTCCTCACCCTCAATAAACCAACGGGAAATTTTATTGAGGGATGGTCCTTCAAGACAAATAGTTCCTTTTTCTCCGAATATGGATAAGGAATATCCCAAATTATTTGGCTGGGTAACGATGTTAGCTTCAATAATTCCCTTTGCTTGATTACGAAAGCTAATTACTCCCACAGCGATATCCTCTGTTTCTTTCAACTGTGATAAATATTGTATTGTCTCCCCATATACTGTTTCAACGTCGCCTAAAAACCACTGAAGTAAATCAATAACATGAATACCTTGGTTAATCAGCATTCCGCCATCACTTTCCCATTTTCCCCTCCATGAAGCTAATGAATAATATTCTGGCGAACGATTGATGCGAATTGAACAAACACCTAAAAGCAGTCTTCCGAGTTTCCCATCATCAATTATTTTCTTAATTCTTTGCATAATTGGCATAAAGCGAAGCTGATGACAGATCATAAGCTCCTTTTTTTGTTTTTGGGCTTGATGAATTAACTCATTTGACTCTTTTATAGATAAAGCCATCGGCTTCTCTAAAACAACATGTTTGCTTGCTAAGAGTGCCGCATTTGCCATCTGAGCGTGAAGACCTGAGAATGAAGATATGATCACGGCATCAATATGATCATCCTCTAGCATCTCTTTATAATTTTTATAATTCTTTATTGGATACTCCTGACCTAAGAGTGTTTGATAATACTTCTTCGCCTCCTCCATTCTTTCATGATTAAGATCGCTCACTGCAGTTAACAGGGTCCCCTTACTGGACGCGAGGGCAAATAGATGTCTTTTGGAAATATAGCCACAACCAATTAAGCCAAATCGTACGACCATCTAGGCACCTCCCGTTTCTTTTATTATTTCTATAATTTTATCTTGTTCACTCTCTGTTAAAAAGGGATGCATTGGAATGGCGAATAATCTTTCTGATAACGATTCAGCTATTGGAAAATCTCCTTCTTTATAATTGAATGAGCTATATACTTTCTGAAGATGTAAACAGCGGGGATAGTAAATACCTGTTTGAATTTTTTCTTTGTAAAGAGCTCCAATTATTTCTTTACGATAATCAGATTCAATGCAATATAAGTGATAAATATGTGTTCGGTCGCTTAACTCATTAGGGAGTTTTATATGAGAGATTTCCTTAAGATATTGTCGATAGCGGCCAGCAATCTTTCTTCTTTCTTCATTCCAATGATCTATTTTTGTAAGATTAACAAGCAAAATTGCTGCATGTATTTCATCCAACCGGCTGTTATATCCTATCCTATCGTGATAGTATTTTTTTGTTGATCCGTGAGTACGTAGTTTTCTAATTTTATCTGCAAGTTTGATGTTTGAAGTGGTAATGACTCCCCCATCACCAATGGTTCCCAAATTTTTAGTTGGAAAAAAAGAAAAGCAAGCCGCATCTCCTAAACTTCCTACCCATCGATCTTTATAGGTAGCTCCAAAGGCTTGACAAGCATCTTCAATGACTAACAACCCATGCTTTTTCGCAATCTCATTGAGTTCATCCATTTCTGAGGGCAGCCCGAATAAATGAACAGGAATAATAGCTTTAGTTGATGAAGTTATCCTTTTTTCAATTTCTAATGGGTTTAGATTAAAGGTTAAAGGATCTACATCAGCAAAAACAGGGATGGCTCCAACACGCGAGATTGCTTCTGCCGTTGCAAAGAAAGTAAAAGGGGTTGTAATGACTTCATCTCCCTTTCCAATCCCATAAGCATCAAGGGTAAGAATCAGTGCATCTGTTCCATTTGCAACAGCGATTGCTTCTCGAACACCCAATTTTCTCGCAATTTTTTCTTCCAGCTCCTTCACTTTTGGCCCTAAAATATAGTCACCGTTATCAATGACATCCTTAATTCCTTGAAGTATCTCTTCTTTAACACTTTGAAGCTGACGCTTTAAATTGACTAAATTAATCATCATATACTCCTTATCCCTATATCAATAAGCCTTACGGTAAATGGGAAATATCAAAAAATGATTGACCTCTAAACATCAATGAATAAGTCTTTTTAATGTTTTGTTTTATGCACCGTTTTGGATGCCACGTTGATATAGTCATTAAGATAGTTAATCATAATCTATGACGCATTTATCAACAGAGTAACGGCTGAAAACCAATCCTATAGCCAATTTTTCTTTAATTTAAAGGCTAAAACTACTATGTAGGGATAGCATTTCTAGTTTCTCTACTCAAATTCCATCTAATGGATGTTTGTCCATTTCCAATATCGCCAAGGAACATAATGTAGATTGTATAAATAAAAATCTATGATTGAGACGGGGGAGATGAATGAATACAGTAGATTCAAACTTCATAAGAAAAAAAATAGCTGTTATAGGTTTAGGTTTTGTAGGACTTCCATTGTCTATGATGCTTGCTGAAAAAGAATTTCATGTGACTGGAATAGATATGGATGAGAGTAAAATAACAAAACTTCAACAAGCAATAAGCTATATTGGAGACGTTGATGGCAATAGGTTAAAAAGAGTTATAGATAAGGGGAAATTCGAGACAACCACTAATATTGATGCGATTAAGAACGTTGACACAATTATTATTTGTGTTCCAACGCCGCTTACAAAACAGAAAACACCGGATTTACGTTTTATTATTAATGTAGGGGAAGAAATTCAACAAAGGCTCAAAAAGGGGCAACTTGTTGTTCTAGAAAGCTCAACCTTCCCTGGTACAACAAAGGAAGTATTTTTGCCAATTCTTGAACAAAGTGGTTTGCGGGTAGGTAAGGATTTTTACTTAGCCAATTCTCCAGAAAGAGTTGATCCAGGCAATCATCAATATGGCGTGGAGGAAATTCCCAAGGTAATTGGGGGACAAACTAACATATGTGAACATGAGGCTTTGGAGCTTTACAGCAAAATTTATAATCAGGTTGTTACAGTTTCTTCAACGGAAGCAGCTGAATTTACCAAACTCCTTGAAAATACATTTCGGTTCATTAATATTTCATTTATAAATGAAATGGCAATCCTTTGCGATCATTTAAAGGTTGATATATGGGAAGTGATCGGGGCTGCGAGTACAAAACCGTACGGATTTATGCCATTTTATCCAGGTCCAGGTATCGGAGGACATTGCATTCCCGTTGATCCTCTTTACCTTCAATGGAAATTTCAGCAATTAGGTAAAAAGAGTGACTTTATAGCTTTATCTGAATTAGTAAACCAAAAAATGACTGATTATATTGTCAACCATACGGAGGAGCTTTTGAAGCGAAACAAAAAGCTTTTTTCAGCAAAAATCTTGGTTTATGGTGTAACCTATAAAAAAGATGTAGCAGATACTCGTGACTCCCCTACTCTTGATATAATTGAGAAGCTTGACCAAAAAGGAGCTTCAGTATTATATCATGACCCGTATATTCCCTCATTAAATATTAATAATAAATTATTTGCAAATACAGATATAACTGAAGATTTACTGAGCGAGGTTGATTGCGTCATTATATTAACTGACCATTCGACCATTCCTCTTAATAAAATATTAGATCATGCTTCGCTTATTTTTGATACAAGAAATGTAACAAAAGGACATACCGGAAATTCCGTAGTGATCCGTTTAGGAGACGGGTTTCAAAACTTGGACAAATAGCTGTTGAAAATCCCCGCCGATAGGTTACTAAATCCTTAAGCGTTTTAATTTGAAAATCTTTTAATTTTCTCGTTAAAATGCAAAAAAAGACTCCCAACCAAATTGGTTGAGAGCCTTTGTATTGTTGATAATTAACGTTTTGAGAACTGTGGTGCACGACGTGCGCCTTTAAGACCGTATTTTTTACGTTCTTTCATAGACGAGTTTCTTCCATATTATATGGAAGTTCATAAACCGCTTTAAATCAATGTTTTTCCCTGTTTGTATTTCGTGGGATTTTAACTGATTTTTCGTAAAGGGTATTCAAGGGGTATTCAAAAAGGTATTCAAAAAAATACGCTGGCAGGCTATATACAAGGAACCTATTTGATTTCTCATTTTTTAGATTTCTGCTCAATTCATTATAAGAATTGAAGTATCTATTTGCTTGTGTTTCTAACCTTTGTTGCTGCTTTTTAATTAATCTAATTTCTCATATCTGCCGGTTGAACACCGGTGGTCGGGGTCGAAAATGCAGTTAAAGTGTTGATTAAATAAGGTTTTGAAATTTTATGCGTAAAATTTGCTCAAAAGAAACATACGTTCCATTTGTATGATGATAAGGTTCACCGTAGTACATCTAAATGAGGTTTATATCTTACTAAGGTTTAATAACTTACTTTTCAAGTATTTCATTTAGAGTTCTTATTTCAGAGAGTATGCTACAAAAGTTAGTCTCTATATTTTCCTCTTTTACCCAGGCTTATTTTTCCCATCTTGGGTCTTCTAATCGAATTTTTATGCTATTCAAATGTTTTTTTACCTGAGCGAAACTATATGAATAAAGAGTAAAGAAAGAATGCTTTTCTATTTATTTATTTTAGTGATTATTGGAGGTTTTTCCAAAATCCCACTTTATGATTGATTATAATTTGTGAAAAAAGAGCATATTAAATAATAAAAGGATTTTTTAAAAAGGAGTCTCTCACATGATATATAGCATAAAGTTCGATTTAGAAGATATCACTTATTACTTAATTAACGAAAGAAGTTATAATAATAAAGAATTTGAAAACTTGGTAAAACTTATTAGATTTGATTTAAGTCACCACGTTAATTCACAGGATCTTTTAACTGTACTTCGTAAAGAATACGGTTTTAAAAAGATTGATCTTGTTAGTATTTAATTATCCCAAACTCTTGAATCTTTCATAAATATAATCTACTTCAATTTCATTAAAGAATTGGAGAATAAATCCTCTATAAATGGTTGGAATAAATCCCTTTTTAGGCTTCCATGAACATTTATTTGCATTTCCACTTTGACAAAATGAGCACCGTTCTTGTCCATCGATTACACTATCAGTTGAACAGAATTCAGATAGTGCCAATAAACTCTCATGTGTTTTATCAATAAATAAATCTAAAAGCCATTTACCTTTTATAATTGAAATTGGATTATCACTTGGTACTCTCATAGCTAATGCATATTGATCCAATTCTTCCTTTTTAGCCATTATTTTATTTGGAAGGTCTGTTTCTCTAATTATTTGACCATAGGATTTACTATACCCTATGATACCCTTATAATGTTTAGAGCATGCATTTTTTAATGCTTCCAATGAGTAATAATAAAATAGATTAATTGAACTCTCATATTCCTTAAAAATATAATCAATAATAAACTCATTAATACCAAAATTGCTACTTAGGTAATTCTCTACTGCATATTCTAAGTTCTTTCGAGTAACAAAATGGGATTCAAATGAATACGCTTTTAGAACAAGCAAACATTTCATTTCATTAATTTCATCTCTATAATAAGATGCATCCCTATCTACAATTCCCATTATAAACTTTTCATTTTCTTCACTTTTATTAATTTCTACTTGGGCATCTTCAATAAATCGTTTTACATGAGTGCAACCTTCTGAATAATTAGAAAATGTTTCAATTGCACATATACGAACTTTTTTATTTACTTTTTTAGCAAATTGTTCATATATAGGTACGTCATCTTTACCTTCAACCACTACTAAGGGTTTCTTTTCTAATCTCGCCCTAGATATGAGTTGTCCAAAAGTATTGTATTGTAATTTATTCTCACTTCCATTGGAAACATTGGATGTTGAAAAGTCCAAGCTATTATAGTCAAAATTGCCCTTTTTAATTCTTCCCCCGTCAGATTTCATTATTTTATCTCCACAAGATTGTTAGTATTATATTCAGCTATTGCAGGGCTATGGGTTGCAACAATTATTTGAGAATTAGGTGCAAATTTTGAAAGCATATTCAGTAATTTACTTTGCCATTCTAGGTTCAGAGAAATTTCTGGCTCATCAATCATTAGTATGTCCCTTTTGCTTCCCTCAATAACAAATAAAGTTAAAAAGGAAAGTAGATGCCTTTCTCCGCTTGATAACTTTTCTATACCATGTTTATTACTTTTTGTTACTACTCTCGTGCCATTCTCATCAATTACTAGTTTTTTTTCTTCTTCTAGATAATCATTGAATTCATCAATTAACTGAGTAACAGTATTAAAGATACCTCGTCCTTTTTCAAGCTCAGTAATCATATTATAAACAAGGTGAGTAATAAGTCCCTTCTTTTCAAAAGGATTATTAATATCCTCATAGTTTGAAAGAGCATGTACTATCTTTTTACTTAATTCATTGCCTTCTAAATCAGATAACAATTCAATTAATGTATCACGGTATTTAGACAGTTTCTCAACAAAATCTTCAGGAACTTCCTCCACATCTTTATTCTCATTATCTACTACCTGAGCCAAAGTATCGAAAAGGGCATTTTGGACCCGTTCAGACATATATTTCTTCTCTATAATATATTTTCGATTGAGCATAGCTTCAACATTTATCATTGATAAGCTATCCAACATTAAGTGCTTTTCATGAAGATCGATATCTAAACGATTTCTATTCATCCTTCTAGTACGGAAAACTACTTGCTGGTTTAGAAAATCGGTCACATCTTCTATAACTCTAGCTGAGGAACTTGAATATCTAGTAGACTCATCAAAATTCAAATTAAATTCTCTAAACATTCTATGAACATCGACCGGAGAGACTTTATTTATCGCATTATTAAATGTTATTCCTCTATTTACTCCAAAAACTAGTGATGAAAAGTCTTCTGTAAAATCCTCATAATCATCAATATCCGTTTCCCAAACATAGATATTTTCATCTTCAACAAACTTTACTGATACAAATTTTTTTTGTTCTGTTTCTTTTTCTAATAATATAAGAAGTCCTTCTGTAATTTTTTCATTTGCTATTATTGAATCATTCATATTAAACATAGCATGAATAACTTTCAATAATGTTGTTTTTCCAGAACCATTAGTACCGTGTATTATCGTTACTTTATCATTTGGAAAAGTCAGTCTAACTTCTTTATTCCCTCTAAAATTCTTTAAGGATACATATAGGATTTGAAACATATTTTCACTCCTAAGAATAGATGTTTGTTAATTAAATATTATTCCAACGCAATATTTTAATCAATTATTAATAACAAAATATTCCTTTTCCCTCAAATACTTACTCTTGTTAACTAAATTTTGATACTCTTCCATAAAAAACTTTCGCCTTTTCCATGTCTATTACTTATTCCTTCCATTGTGGAAGGGGATTCATAGACATCTTTGGACAAGCATTTACTAAAATTCATATACAAAGACAACCATTCCATACCTTCCTTACTTCAATAATTTCACTAGAGTAATATTCCCTTTACAGTATTTTATTGGTTGTTACCATCCTTATGATAGATATGATATTTATTTGGTTGTTTGTAAACACCTTCAGGAGAAATAGAAAAAAAGAAGGAGCACAATTCTTATACACACATTTAATGAATAGTATTTAGAGTCGAACTTTAATTATTTGTGTTCTAATAGAAAATCCTACTCAAGATACTAACTTGAATAAGATTAATCTTTAATATATAAAAAACCTCATTTACTTATGGTAAGGTTCACCGTAGTGATTTAAGAGGCAAAAAAACAGCATTGGAAAGTAATTAGCAATGCTGCTTTCTTGAATTAACAAACTATCTTTTTATATTTAACAATAAATACTATGTTGGGGTCGAAATATGGCGTCAAAACGTTGATATATAAAGATTTGCAAATTCTTTGCGTAATTTTTTTAAAACATCACCTTGTTAGATTTAAGGGTTAAAAATAATAAGGCATTTGAATATATTTATTCATTTGCCTTATTTCATTTTCTGTTTTTCTTCTTTTTCATTAAAAAAAGATACACAGCAAAAAAGATAACTACTGAAACCCCCATTAACATTAAATAGTTTAGTAATATATCCAATGAGGACATTTCTCTGGAAAATCGAATTTCATAAATTGGTTTAATAATATAATCAAAAATTACAGACATTGATAGAATAACAGATACAAAACCAATGATAAAATGAAAAATGTTATCCCTTTTCGTTTTTGAGAACTCCTTTTGTCTAAAAGAAATATCTGCTAACGCATCAATGCGATTAATTTGATCATTTATTTTGAAGAGCTCATTTATGGCATAGTCCATTATTGTGTGTGCTTTAAGAATGCTTGAATATTTAAGTGAAATTTGTTGCTTTAGAAGATGAAGTTCTTTTTTGGACTTTAGTAACTCACCTAGGGATTCATCATCTACAACTTTTGAATATACAACCATCTTAGTATTTAAGATTGATAGTTCATCGTCCAAAACTGCAGCAGGCATATATGAGTCCAAAATATCACCAAGTGTTAAAGTGATATGCTCAAATACATAAAACTTAGTCGAGGGATGTTCACTAAAATTAATCAATTGTCTATCATATAGTGGATTATTTTCAGTGTAAGCAAATCCATTTCTAATTAACTGGATTTGTTCATGTGTTAGATTAGGATTATCTAGCGAGATTAAAGTCCTTCCGAACCATGAATATCTCTCGTATTTTAATAGCATTGATAAAAACATTTCAGCGAGTTCATGAACATCTCTTACAGAAAAACCCTCTGAGTTAAATATAGCTGATTCATTCGCTTCAAAATTGAATAACTCTCCATTTTCTTTGTCCATTTCTATACCCAGTGCTACAAAGTAGGTATACGGTAGTTTCAGGTTCTTTATTTTGTCCCCAATTCTTAGTAATCTATATGCAAATTCTTCGACAGTCTCCGCCTCATCGTGTGGAAAATAGTTGAAATCAACTATAACAATTTCTTTATTTACTACTTTGACCACAGGATAAATCCGATAATAATATTCTGGATTCTTTTCCAACTCAAGAACTATAGGCTGGAATATAAAATAGTTATACTCGTCTTTAAAGTCATCATCTTTTGCAAAGAAGAAGTTTCTAAATAGCTTTTCTCCAGAAATATGACCTAAATAATGTGTTTCAAAGTCATCGATATTGGATTCACCAAATTTTAATGTGGCCATAGTTGTATAATTTTCCGTATGAAAGTCTATCTTAGACTTATCAAGTTTACCATCTTTTACACGGATCATATTGAATTCATCATCAATGTAACAATATAGGGCTCTTGTAGCTATAAGACTTGTAACAATCTCCGGATCTAATTTTGCATCATATAGACCAAAAGAAAAGCTCTTCCTAACTCTATAATCTTTAATATATGTTTGCATACCTTCTCCTTAATAAATAATTCTTACTTATATTTACTTATGTTGCTACTCACCGTCGTGATATGGCGAGAGTGATTGCTTCTGCCGTCTCTCTTTCTATATAAACTTTAACTTTTTTGGTTCTTCAAAATCTAAACAGGAATATGTAAAGGCTCCTTGTTTATTATGGCAGCCTGTATTTTCCTTCTTAGATAGTCCTTTAAATCATCTTCTTGTTCAAGAACCTTGTATATTTCCTCAAGATTCACTAGAACTATCAATACCTTAGAAAGTGACTCTTTACAAAGTGCAACAGCAGGTTGGGTAAATGATGAAGTAGAAATAAATATTCCACAGGCATGACCTCTATTAAAAATTCGGACTAAGTGCTGAGAAACTTCTCCAACACCAACTGGTTTGTCCCACCATTTCATTTCTACCAGAAATACTTGGCTATCTACCTCTACTACTCCATCAATTTGTTCAACAATCCCTTCGCCATCTGAACCAATTAAATTGAATGATTCTCTGACAAGAATCCCATAGCTTTTAAACAGCTCATTTAAAACATGCTCTAATTCCTTACCCCTTTTGTGAGGATTGGATATTGTAAACAAATGATTGAATCCTTCTTTTAATTTACTTCTTTCTTTACGAAGATTTTGTACTTCATTAATCCTACGCTGGTACTCCTTTTGGTTTTTCTCAGCCTCTTTATCACGAGCAATTTTCATCCTCATAAAGGCATCTTTAGTGTTGACTACTTTTTGTATTTCAGCAACCAGCCCCCTAGCTTTTAACTGATCATCCGGCCAGCAAGAAGAGAAACTCTCAAATTCTACTACCCTCTTTAAAACTTCACGTCGCTCCCTTAGTGTCTTTTCACCCATTTCATTAAGCCTACTCAGTACAACTCTAACAATTTCATACTTCGTTACATTTAGGCGATCTAATCTTACTTGGTTTTCTAAATCCAATGTATATTGCTTTGATACCCCTGAGCCTTTAAAGAAGATCATTACATCATTTTTAGATCTAAAAAGTAATGGAATTGTATCCACTAGCAAATTAAACAGCTCAGGAGGATAATGATAGATTTTACCCACTGTCTTCCCTCCATTATTTTATGGTTTAACGATAATTAATTCATCAGCATTTAAACCGTCTTTTACATATAATTCTGGAGTATCTTTTTCTGGAATCCCTTCAAGCATCAGAGCTGCCTTCCCTTGCTCAAATGCCTTTTTTACAGAATACCCGAAGCCGATAGCTGAATAAAACTGGGCTGCAAAAACTCTAGCTGCTTCATCTCCAATTGTTGTGGTCATTCCAACTGCTACATCTACGTGCTGTACTACTGCCTGTGCTTGTCCATAGGAAAAACATGTATTGAAAAACACCAATTTGATGTGATCAGATGTACTCATCATTGTTTGAACTATTGCCTCTTTAGAGACAAATTTAGCATTCCCTTGGTTGTCTTGGAACACAATTTCATCATGATCAGAGCCATGCCCACTAAAATGAATAATTGTTGGGTTCTCCTCATTAATTGCTTGTATTACGTCAAGAGCTCTTGTCGCCCATCGAGTTTCAAACGATACGGAATCCCTATGTTCCGATTTTCTTATCATTTCTTGTATAGATCTAGCCTCTTCGTCTAATCTTAACTGGGGAGCATCCAATGGATTTGAAGCTATAAATAAGACGGTAATTTCTTCTGGTAGTTTGTTCAATTCTTTCAATGACCTGTTTGTCTCTTGGTGCATTTTACTATGCTTGTCTAGCATTCCGCTTACCTCCTTCATACGCCTTTCATTATCAACTATCCTCTTCTTTTCAGCGGCATCTCTTTTCTTTTGCTCACGCTCAGCTGCACGACCCAGCTTACTTTCTTCAAGGATTATGTCGCCTTCAACTTTCGCAATCCCCCTATCTATTTCCGCAACCTTTTTATCAATATCGGCTAGTTTTTTTTCTTCCCGTTCAATTTCTCTATACTTAGAATTTAATGTAGCAAGGGATTTTGTTCTACCTATCGTTGCTTGAGCCGAGAGAATTTTTTTCTTATGTGAAGATATTTTTCCTACCACGTTAGCTTTGGAAGTCCTTAGTTTGTTTAACTCTCCTTTTTTTCTTTTTATTGTCCTTCTATACGATTCAATAAGAGACAAAATATTCTACCTCCCAAATTATTCGTTACCTATATTATACTGAATATTCTATATTTAACAAGACACCCAAACGAACATACGTTCCGATTTTGTTCACTAAAAAGACAGTTCCTTTCTTAGGAGATAGGAACTGTCTTTTGCTGTTATTCTTTGGTTGTCTTTTCCATTCAATTTTCCTTATTCGTTATTATCAGCGTCTCTCTTTTATCATTGTTATTCCTCCGCTTTATGATTGGTTTAGATAGTTTCAGTAAATTCAATTTCCCGTTTGATAGAGTATATAGTGTTTCTTGACAAACCTGTCTTACGATGGGTGTCCATTACACTTATATTTTCTTTTAAACATCTAACCACTTCTTCGTAAATAACTCTATCCTTACCTTTAGCATTCTTATGATATTTCTTTTTACCGCCTCTGAACTTACCCTGTCTCTTCGCAATTTCAATGCCCTCTCTCTGAGCAGCTCTAATACGTGTTCTTTCCTCTTCCACCATCCATGATAATAGGGTAAGCACCAAATCAGAAACTAACTGCCCCACGCCTTCAAGCTCTTTATACTTCCGTGTATCCAAGATAGGCATATTTAGTACAACAATATCAATTTCCTCTTTAACAAGGGCTTCCCATTCATCTATAATTTCCTGTTTATTTCTTCCAAACCTACTTAAATCATGCACAACCAATACATCACCAAATCGCATTTTAGAACGCATTTCTTTATATACTGGTCGTTCAAAATCCCTTCCGGATTGTTTCTCTTGATATATTCGGTCACAACCATACTCTTTTAATTCTTGTAGCTGCCTTGATAGGTTTTGGTTTTTGGAGCTAACCCTTGCATACCCAAAAATCAAATTTCTCACCTCTATGTATTGAACAAGTCTGTTTGAACATATCCATGTACCAATAATACTATACTCTTGTCTGTTTGCACAGGGTGTACTCTGAAAGTACGATTGTCACTTTTCGTGTTATGTATGGCTCGAATACATGCAAAAAGGATGATTTCACCACGTTAAGCGTGAAATCACCTTGCAATTCCTTAGTGTTGTATGATCATGTCACTTGATATATTTAAATAGCTCTTTTTGTGCTTCAAGATAATTTTTGGAATTAATAGATCCATTTTCATCAAATAGAAAGTTTCTTCCTTCTTCATCGTAATTATCTGACTCTAGATATTTTTTGACAATCTCGCGGGGAAGCATGATTACATCTTTTTTCCTTTGTTCTTCCCTAATCTCCAGCAAGAATAATATTAGGGATGACGGAATTTCTACATTATTATTCATATTTATCACTCATTTCCTGTTGTCTTCGTTGTTTAATTTAGCTTGTCTAATCTCTTGAGGAGGAAATATCCCTTGGATTAATATAATAATAACGTCTTTTGCTGTTTTCCCATTTAGTAAATAGTGGGGGAATTTCCGTTTTTTGTCACAATTATACTTGAGAATCCTTAACTAATCTTTTTAAACAATTGATCCACTCTTCGATTTACCTCTATGTGTAACATCTGAATAGCCTTGCGTTTTCGTATTTGACGATCCAAATATAAATACAATAACTTTTTTAACTCAGGATAGTCCATAATCACATGAGCTTTGATTGATATCTGCCTCATATGGACCACTTTATATTCTCCATTTTTTAATAAAGGAAATATTAATTCCCTTTTTACCCTCCTTCCTATACATTTTCATTGAAAAATTATAAATCTCTGTTGTATATTTTATTGTCATTCCAACTTTTTCCATGATATCCTCCCCTGTAGATTATGATTTTAAAGACAACCTCGACGTTCCTATTTTCCATCACAGAATTATATATGACTTGAATTGTTTATGGATGAAAAACAGATGATTCTGTAAATCACAGGAAAAATGGTGGCCGCTACTAAATCATCGTTAGCTCGCCCTTCAATGAAAGCGCTTTTATTTGTTCCTGCTTTGTTCCTTTTTCGCTTCAAATGTCCCTTTTTGGGGTCAAAATGTTCCTTTTTTAGAGGGTTTTTGCATGTATGCAAGTATCTTTCTAAGTGAAAGCGATTTAATTTTTGTCACACAAATTTCACATATTGGTATACATGCAAGTAAGATTCACGAATTTGTTCCTGCTTTGCTCGAAATGTCCCTCCAATGTCCCTAGATTTTCATAGTAAAAAGGAACAGCAAAATGCTTTCATATCAAGGGGTCACGCAATGTATGTCCCTCTGTTCCTACTTTTTTTAATGAAAGACTATATAAAATAAATAAATATATAATGCATTACCCATATAAAAGTTTATTCGAAAAAACGAGGAACCAAGGAACTTACTCTGAATTCAGAGTATTTTCGGGGTGTGAATTTTATTGAGCTGCAGGATAATCTCGCAAGCCATTCTTCTGTGACTCTCCCGCAATTGCCGTTTTAACTTCCAAAGAGCATCCCTAGGATCGTTTATGATATTAACGTATAATTTGTTCTGAAGGGGGAAAAAACGTGTCCTGGTGGGCAAGTCAAGTCACGAATGCTGAGACGGCACTCGGAGGAAGCTTCTCTCAGTCCGCGCTGTCGGATTCCAGGTTCAACTTCCTGATATCTTTTCTCGACGATCCGCTTCGTTCCTCTATTTTCTTTTTTGACAGTTTCCCCTACCAGATTTATTGGCAGCTCCATTTTTCGCATCAATCTTTTCGGGCGTCCTTTTGAGTGCCCTGCAAGACGAAATCCCGCGACATTGGTTTTTAATCGACTTTCTCAACACAAGCTCGTATAAGTGCCCCTGGCTTCCCCCTCTAAAAGCATTGAAAAACCCTTCTTCTTGTAAAGTGACAATAAAGTTATTTAATTTTTATACCAAAACAGTATAACCCCGTCCTCAGATTACTTCATTGTGCCTAAAAATATTTCTTTTTGACAGCAGATAAGACATACCGTATGAATAACAGTCCACATAATATGTCATATGGTATGCATACAGTATATGCCACCCCATTCCGAACACCATACTGATTATCGGTGTATTCATACAATACGTGATGCGGTGCGTATGTTATATCATATGATGTGTGCATGGCATGTACATATAACAATTATTCATCATTTGCGTACGTAATGTCGCACAGCGTGTGATACACAATATAACATTTCGTGGCACGTATAGATATACTTATAATGTGTCGCATGATATGTGAGATACAATAAGGTAATTTTGATGCGTAAGTCCGATATACATACGCGGTGTAGTATGACGTTTCGTACAAAGTACGCACCACATGTCTTATAGAATGCCACACCGAGATTGACATGCTTTGAACCTCCTTTTTTTGTTATCTTTTTCAGAAAAGCAGATTAGTATTATTAAGAAGTATCAGACAGTATTACCTGATGTTAAACTAGCGCGTTCTACGTGGGGCCCTCCCACCCTACAGTGCTTTTTCCTGACTTTCTCACTTTCGCTCGTATAAGCGCCTCGGGTAGCCCACACAGAGACTTCCTTAAAACCCTATCTAATCAAGGGCAGCAAGGGATTTTCGAGCGGGTCCCGCGTCGGTCGGTGGTCTTTCTTGACTCGCTCGCTGCGCTCGTATAACCGCTCCCTCCTTCCCCCTCGAAAATCCCTGAGAGACCCTTCTTACAAACAGCGCGGAGCCTTCCTCCGCTCGGTGGTTTTTCCTGACTTTTTAGCTCGCACATTCGTGCGTACAAGAGCCTTTAATTTGACATACAACCGCCTCGCGTCGTCCACGCTGTTTGACGAAGTGACGATCTCCCGGAAGACCCTTTCCCGACGATCCGCTCCCCATTCGGTCCGCTTCTCTATCTTCTTTTTTGACAACTTCCCCTACACGTTCTCTCGCTGTATGTCGATTCATCCCCCTCGGCGCACCTCTCTCCGGCGTCCTCCGCCACGCCTCCAAGTGGGCCGAATCCCGCACCGCATCCCCGCACGAAACCCGCCCCTCAAAAGGGCATTTCGGGGCTTGGATCGTGCCGGAAATGTGCCGAATATGCCGTCATACGCCTGTGGTACGGAGTGCGTACCCGACGTATTTGACGAATCGCATAACGGCGCGGATTTGCCGGGTGCGGATACGCGGCGTATTCGGTGTGGTGTTCGCCCCGGTATTCCGCCACGCCTTACAGCGCCAAGGATTTCGATTGCTTGTTCGATATGCGGCGTGTTATCGTGAGGGTGTAGGGGAAAGAGCATAAGGGGGACGTATGACATGTCCACTTCGTTCCCATGTCAGTCAGCATAGCTGACCGTCCCCCTTACTGCGATTTATGAACGCTCACGCGTCCATAAATCTTGCCCCTTCGGGGTGCTCATTCGAAAGCTCCTATTCGTCACTTTCTATTTCAAAACCTCTCCTCCAATTCTGCGGCGGTAAATTGTTATCCCCGCATCGATTACGGTAAAAATCAATTACCTGAACCGTGTGTTTCCTGCATAAAGCTCACGCTTCATTCGTACACACACCAAAGACATATTTGTACGCACGCCTATCCAGGAAACGGACCGGTGGCGCCAGCTTACACCCATCAGGAATTCTTTCCAGTGTACGCAATACTCCGAAATACCTTGCGACGCTATGTCACAGGAGTCCATGCGCATGATGTTTGTGACACTCTCAAGCGAAAAAGTACGAGTATATTATTAATTCACATCGTGCATCAAAACTACGCTCCGTGAGCGATTCACATGCGAGCATGTTCCAGACACCAATCAGTAGCGCATATCTTCCCACGCTGAATGACGCAGCGAAAGATCAGCCAAACTCAATCGACAGCGGTAACACCATGTCTGACAGAGACAAGGCTCCAGGATGCAAATAACGGGCCATAAAGACGTTTTCGTATCCACTGGACAACAACCCATATGAACGTCCTAAATAGGCACAGAAAGCCCCTTAGGAGGTTTTAACGGCAACAAGAAGGGTCACAAAGAAAAACCTAATAATTGCTTGCGGGAGTTTTCAACACCACAACCAGAAATTGCGCCCGGAGATTCTCGAAATTCCAAAAATGTTCCTCTGTTCCTTGTTTTTTCGAGAAAACTTTATATGCGTGATATGTGTGTATATATAATATTTTATTATAGTCTTTCATTAAAAAAAGTAGGAACAAAGGAACATAACTCTGTGACCCCTTGATGTAATAGCATTCGTATGTTCCTTATTAGCGTGAAAAGGCAGGGACATTGGAAGGACATTTTTAGCAAAGCAGGAACAAATAAAGCGAAATTGCATCCATGCAAGTAAAATAAATCATGTGTTCGCGTGATAATAAAACCGCTTTCATATAAAAATTACTTGCGTGTATGCAAAAATGCCCCCTAAAAAGGAACATTTAGGGCGAAAAAGGAACATTTTTACCCCCAAAAGGAACAAAGCAGGAACAAAAGTAAACGCTTTCGCCGAAAGGTAAATACATGCACGATTATATGTTAGCGATCTCCAATTTTTTCTGTGATTCATAGAATCGGATGATCCGTTTTCGCCAATAATTCGTACATTTATTGTTTACAAGAAAAAGACCAGGGCGATAACGTCCTGGTCTTTTTTTAATAATTTTATGTTTCACCGGTGAGGGCTTCAAATCTTTTCTCTTACATCTGACGAAAACAAATTTATTACTGGCGCACCACATCGAGTTGTCGGCGGAATGGGCGCTACAAGTTAAATATTTATATATTTATATGTATTAAGAGCATCCTCAGTCCGGGATACTCTATTTTCGCATGGCTCTTTTGGTGGTCAAGTACTTGCTTTTAAAGTTCACGTTTATGGTAGTGAGACACCCACTTTTAGAGCTCGCATTTCTGGCAGCGAAACGCCCGCTTTTAGAGCTCGCACTCATGGTGGCGAAACACGAACAAGTAACTGCTCGTCACATTATCTATAGTTTTAATATATTCGCTTTGCTTTATTCAATCAAGGGGAAAAGATCAATTTGTAAATAATGGGCTATCTTCAACCATATTCTTCTTATTAGTTAGCTAATTTCCCCCAACAATATGAGAACGCCTTTTAATATAATAGGAACCCTGCGTCGGGGTTCCCTTGGTTGATCTGTGTTCTCTTTGTTGCCTGAAAATTTTTTTGGTATGCCTTCTCTAAAGATAAGAGTGAAATTTAATTGTTCCAAATCTAATTTCGACGTAATACCATCATGTGACATAAATCAGAAATAGTATACATAGTATGATTACATTTATAATGAATAATTTCTATTTTTATTTCATATGACATATTTTTATCTCATGATACGGAATATGGAGAGGTTTTTTATTATCACTTTATATTAAGAAGTAATATTACATAATATGTAATAGATTATTGTATACGTATTCTATATACAACAATCGCAAAACCATTTTCTGCTGCATCATACGTTATACGTTATCATTCTTCACCTTTTGTGTGCGGGAGTAGTAATTATATGACATATCTGCCTGACACTTTATGATGATTTCTTCACCTGTTTATAGGCACCTATTATTCATCCCAATTCCATAATAGGTAATGTTTTATGTAGACCCCATCCTGTCCAAACTTCCTGTTACTTCGCCCTATTACATAATACGTAACACAGTTTCATTAATTATAATGATAGAATCGACAAGCTGCACGTTATTTTAAAATTTCACGTATCTTCAGAACCTTTTATAGAAAACTACGCGCTCTAGCCGTGTGATATTAATAAATTTATAGAGCTAATCACAGTCGTTGTCACTATTTTAAACGAAAAAAATAGCCCCCCTGTTCCACCGGGTAAGGGCTATTTTTCATTACAGATTAGATAACGCCAATCCCCTATCAGAAGAATGGGTATCTATCGACCGCAGTTCCCACTGTGGTCGATTTTTTATTATATGTTTTGTTACTGCTATCATACCACATTTTCACGAAAAATACACGGAACGATTACCTATGAGTTATTTTCACCTTCCCCTTAAAGTTTTTAAACAAATAGATATCAAGTTTTGACTTTCCGTAAACTATTCTCTCTTTGTACAAATGAATCACAAAAAAGGAGTTGAGAAAATGGCAAATGTATTCAAGCAAAATGCCTTGTCAAATGTAAGGTACAACCCAGATTTACACAGAGCTCACAGTATCTCTGAGAACGATGAAGTGATAAAACGGATTCTCTCTTCCATTGAGGTTGAAGCATTTATGTCGATCAATGTATTAGATTTAGATAACACTCGGAAGCATAATATCTAATATAAATACCAAGAACGGTCACAGGATTGTGGTAAGGTCACCACATCCCCCCAGATAGGAACCGCCTATCTGTTTTTTTCGTGACCTCTTTTTAAATGCACCTAAGAGCTTGTCATCGACTCATTGAGGGTAATAACCCATACGATCCACCAGAATTTGTTCGATGACTTTTTTGCGGTGAATTCTCGATACATTTGCTGTCCAACCTCGTTAGCTTCGTCGGGGGCTTTTCTGACGGTTTGTATGGTTTTAACGTTCTTTTCGTATAGGGCTTAATAGGCGCATTAAATCATATGTGTGTAGTTCTTTTAATTGTAGTTGCGTGTAATCACTTACCGTGTCATCTAAGTTCGGGTTTATATAAAGTATAAAATTAATAAAACCAAACGACAACAAAGTGAATACCTGTGTGGGGAGGGTGCTTTAAACACCGTAGGCGCACACCTCTCTATTAATAAAGAGTTAGAACAAGATATAAGAGGGATAAGGTAGGAAAATTACCTGTGGATAAGTATTTTCAAAAAAATTCTTAATGGTTTCTATTGTGGATAGCTCTTTTAAGAAGTATGTCCACCAGAGAACGTTTTTTTCGAGTTGTATGACCGCTAGAGCACGGGCTGAAATCGATGTATGACCATGAGAGCACGCTTTTTTAAGAGAAGTATGACCACCAGAGAACGGTTTTTATTGGTTATTTACGTCTATATTTATTGAAAAGTATGTCCGCCACAGCACGGTTTGGCTAAAAAAGTATGACCACGAGAGCACGCTTTTTATTCAAGCATACCCAAATAAAAAGACAACTAAATTAGGCATAAAAATGCACCCTAAATTAGATTTCACTCTAACCTTATAATACTCACGCACCCTTTACTTTAAGTACATTACTTCACAATCTCGATTTGTATTAAAGAAGATTTAGATAAGACTTTTAGCGAAGCCGATACTTTTTTCTATATAACCCATATTTTTGTAAAAATTATGAGCATTAGTTCTCTCTGGTCGGTTCCCACTATTTAATCCTATTCCAGTAGCTCCAGTTTTTCTTGCCCAACTTTCTGCTTCTTCTAAAAGATTTTTTCCTATCCCTTTACTACGATAATTAGAATCTACAACAAAAGCTACAATACGAACATAAGAGCCATCGATCTCATAATAAAAAACTTTAACCAATCCAATCATCCCAACTATTTTGCCATCATAAGAAGCTAATAAAGTGTGATAATCAGGATTTGATTCAATATTTTTAAATCGTGTTTTCATACTTTCTACAGTAGCAGGATAACCAAGTTGTTCCACCAGCGAAGTTAATTCCTCAACATCATTTATTGTTGCTTCTCTGATTTCCATTTTAATCTCCCTATATTCTTTTTTCATTGACCTGCTTCGTTAATACAACAAGAGTGGGATCTCACACAGATACACATTCACCGACTGTTTCAATTAACTCTTCAATTGTTCCATTACATTTCTCAACTTCGGATAAATGGTAAAACGTACTGGTTGTTTCGAATTTATTTACTTCATCATTTTTTGAGTAGAGATAAATTCTTTTTCCTTGTGCAAGTGCAATACCAAATTCAATATGACTTCCTTTACCTGCTGGTAATAAAACAATAATAAAATCTGCTTCCATTACAGCATTTCTTTCTCGCTTTCCTATTTCTTTTAAATCCTCAATTCTTGAAGCTCTTTCATTTATTGTCCAATCATATGTTTGAATATAACCTTTATTTATTAACTCATTACTAACGTAACGAACTGTATCTATGTTTTTAAAACTCGATGCAACATAAAACTTTTTCATTATTTATTCCCCCCTGTTAAACATTACTGACCATCTACTTCAACAAGAAGGGGCACTTATCCTGCTTCGATTAGCACACGTTTTAATAAAAGTATCGCACCCTTTAGTTGAAGAAAATTATTCAAACATTAAAATTTTAGGGTCTTTATTGTAACAGTGAACAAGCATAGCGTGTAATTGTCCCCTATGATGATAAACGTGTGCTAATATCTCTAATAACCATTCATACCTTGTATAAGTCACACCCCAATATGAAGTGGTACGAGATACAAGTTCTGTGTCCGATAATCTCATATAATTATTTTTTAATGATTTAAAATTAGTAATTAAGCCATCTTCTATTGATTCTAAAGTTTTATATGATACATTAGAATAAATTTTTTCCATCTCTACTTGGGTTGCTTCATTAGAAATACGCCAGTCAGCTTCACAAATTATTGCAATGTGTTCCAGCAACTCCCCGATAGACTGCTTATTAGATGTTGGTCTTTTTTGTAAATCTCCTTCTTCCAATTTACTTATTATTTTTATTAATGTTTTGACAGCTACTTCAATTTGATGTAAAACACTTTCATAATTCATAAGTTCCTCCTTATTAAAGAATTCTGATCGTTAGTTGAAGAAGGACACTAAACGTTTTTCTGTATCCACGAACGTAACTTTTCTGCATAGAGAGGACGTTCATCTGGTTCGGTATAATTACCTTTGGTTAGGTAGAGGTTATCGTTTTCATACCTCGGATAAACGTGAAGATGATAATGCCACACATCCTGATTTCCAGCAGGCTCATTATGTTGGCGAGTAGATATTCCATCACACCCATATGTATATTTCATCGCAAACGCAGTCAATTGAGCAGCACGATGAATTTCAGCAGCCATTTCTGCAGGAAGCTCATATATGTTTTCGAAATGTTCATTGGGAACAACGAGAACGTGCCCCTTGTTATTAGGCCACCACTTACTAGCGATAAACGCCGTTACGTGTTTATTCTGATAAATAATGTCTCTTTGTTTCGTTCCCTTATTTGATTTTTCATTACCTGACACAACCCGACAAAATGGGCATTCGTACGCTTCAGGTTTATTTGAAAATAAATTCATCTCTCCCATCACTCCCCTTAGTTAATTCCCGATTACAATAAATAATAAGCGTTAATTCTTCTTGAATAAACGCACCCGTTAGGTTATTTTAATACATATTCTTCTAGGGTATGTTCTTCAATTATCTCAATATTTTTTTTACTTTTTGCATAGGTAATTATTTATTCTTTTATATTGGGATAAAGAACTATATTATTTAATTCTGTTAGTTTAATCCATTTAACATCAGTTTGATTAGGGTCAGGATTATCTGGCAGTTTCGGAATAGCTCCATCTGTTATTTTACATTCAAACATTAATCCTAAAGAATGGGTTTCTCCATATTTACTTGAGTTTAAGTGCGGAGCATACTCATATACAAAAGCTAAAGGACCAACTTCAACATCAATTGATGCTTCCTCTTTTGCTTCTCTTCGAACTGCTTCAACAACAGATTCATTAGGTTCAACTCCACCTGCTGGCAAGTTATAGTGAAGCCCATTTTCGTCATTAAATTCAACTAAAAGAATTGAATCGTTTTCTAAAATAAGTGCACACGCCCTTACCCTAATATGATAAACCACTAAAGATCCCCCACCCATTACATATTTTTATAATATATAATACATTAGTTCTGGGATTGCTCTTGTTATTAAACTAACCTGCCTCATTAGTTAAATAACAACTGTTTATATTCTATTTTAAGGAGTCCATATATATCGACATCTTCATACTCATTTTGCAGAAGTCTATTTTGCCTTAATGTTCCTTCTTTTTGTAATCCAGCTTTCTCTAAAACTATTTTTGATGCTATATTTCTGGCTAAAGCTGATGCCCAAATTTTGTTTAAATTCAATTGGCTAAATCCAAAATCTATTATCCTTTTCACTGCCTCCGTTGCAAACCCTTTACCCCAATAATCTTTACCAATCCAATAACCAAGTTCCCCTTTATTGTTACTTTTATCAATTCTTATGGTAATAGTACCTATTAATTCGTTTAATTCCTTAAATGTTATTGTTAATGGAAATTCAACTCCTTCTTCAATTTGATCGGATTGAATTGCAATCCAATCCTCTGCATATTTCAATTCGTATGGATGCGGAAGACCAAGGATACTTGCTAATTCTTTGTCATTTGCCAAATCTCTTATTCTAATTGCATCTTCTTTTTTAAAAGGTTGTAAAGTTAAACGTTCAGTTTCTAAATTCAAGGACATAAATTTAATACCTTCTTTTTTTAAGATTTTATCTTCAAGTATTGACTGTTAGCTTAATAACTTCAACAAAAAAAGCGTTAATCCTTCTTGGCTCAAAACTGCTCCGTTAGCTGAATAAGAACTTTTTAATAACTCCTTAACTTTTAACACTTTTAAAATAAAAAAGACCACCTCGTATTGAGATGGATACCTCTTACTTGTTATTAAACTACTAAATTATGAATGATACACCTTTAGAAAATAAATACTCTTCAGCTTCATTTATTCTCTTTCCATTATGTCTTACAAAAAGTTCATAACGTCTCTTTAACCACTCAAACGACCTGTCACGAATATGTGAGTCATCGGCACCTTTTATTAAGGGAACCATTTTAGTAAATGAGTCAAAACTTGATAAAGCCTCAAAGCACTCCAAATTTTCAATTTTCTTGTTTGTGATGTTCTGATAAGCACCTAACATAGGTTCTTTGAAGCTAGTCCCGAACCACGAATATCCTAAAACAAGGGTATTAGCAATATCATAACGAGGGTCGCCTATAAAAGCTTTTTCCCAATCCAAAATATACAATGAATTTTCATCAGTTATTATTGTATTCCAAAAATGATAATCTCCATGATTTAAAACTTCAGTAAATGAAACAGTCTTGAACATATCGGAAATATTTTGAAGGCAATTTATGTATACAGGGTCTTCAAACTTCGCAACTCTATTTTTTAAACTTTCTATGTAAAAATCGATATAAACTTCTTGTCGTAAATCGTTATCCGTAAAAAAGTTACGAACCCTATCAGTGCAAATTGAGTGAACTTGTGCGAGCGTGACACCAAATTTTCTAAATGCTGACTGCATATCCTCTGGGTTTGCTAAGTAATATTTGTCCAGAGTAGCTCCCTTTACTAGTTCCATCAACATTATTCTCTTTTCTTTATCTTCAAAATAAACAGTTGGAATATTAATGGTTGAATTTACAGCCTTACTCCTTAGAATATTTAATTCTTTATTAAACTTCACATTTTCACTAAATTTTTTTAAGACAACTTCATTGGAAAATATATCCCCACCTTGAGAGTAAGTAAGATGAAACATTGTAATGTCATTACTAAATCCATCTTTATTTGTTTGTAAGTTATTTATCTCAATTACAGTCTCTTTTCTTTTTGTTTCCTTTATCAGTTGTTCTACAGTTTTATAAATTTCTTCGCTCAATAGTGCTGCCCCCCAGTTTTTGCTATCTATTTATTAACCCTTACTTTTTCATAGATATTCTGCAATCTGGAATAAAACCCCTTCTTCAACTAATCTGCCCGTTAGTACAATAACTTCAACAAAAATAAGCGATAATCCTTCTTGAATTATCGGACCCATTACTTTAAATACATTACTTCACAAAGTCTGTTTATTCCCTTCATTTATTTTAACATAATATCCAAGCCCTTCTCTTTCATAGAAAAATTCACATGGCAAATCACATCGAAATCACAAGAAGGATATATTATTTACACCTATACGAATAGGTGTGTGAATTACATTGTGATTCCATGTCTATTTAATAATAAAACATAGATACAACAAAAAAACACATGTGACTTCTGCTGTGACATCGCATGTGTTTTTGCTTATTAACCTCTGAAATAAAGCCGTTAAAAAAGCCCGGTCCTTTTTTGTCTAGTAGAACTACTCGATAGTAAAACAAAACCATTCCCTTAAAATCCACTCTTTACCGTGTTGACAAATGAATTTAATTTCGCCTGCCAGCGATTATGTATTTATTTTAGATTTTCAATTTTTTTATACTTACTCATGAATTTTATAACATCCTCACGATCGACGAGCACCTTACCTTCTAACTCAATAACTGGTAAGCCAAGTTTTTCCAATTTTTGCAAATGACCAAAAGAAATACCGATAAACTCACAACATTGCTTTTTCGTCATGAACCTTCCCGCTCCACTTTCTTTTTTAGCAGCTTCAAAAGCTTCTTTGCTTAGTTCATAGAATAGTTCATAATAATTACTCTTAAACTCATCTGAGACCTGTAATGGTATGATACCCTCCATAAGCTTTGTCCTACCCCCTTTTTACTTACTAAGTAAAACATTTACTTACCTAATTATATATTATCCTCATACTACAATCAACACTTTAGTTAGAAAAACATTTACTTAGTAAAGTTAATGTGTGATAATGATGATAAACAAACGTATAAGGTGAGGTAACTTTTAATGGATGCTAAAGAATTCGGAGCCAAACTCAAAGAGATTCGGAAAGAGAAAAAAATAACTTTACTAGACTTAAAAGCACGAACTGGTTACTCAGATTCATATTTATCTCAAATCGAGAACGGTTATAAAGGTTTACCTAAACCTGCATTATTAAGAACGCTTGCTGTAGGGTTAGACATTTCGCATATTTATCTAATGAATTTAGCCGGCTACTCTGATTCTTATGTAGATGTTGAGAATGGTCTAATTAAACATGAAGGTAATGATCGGGTTAAAGATGAAAAATTCCTAAACAAAACGAGAAATATAGATGTAAACCTTCCATGTACTGAGGAAATGAAAGTAGAAAACGGAGAGCAAGCTATTAGAGAATTATCAGATGACGAATTAAGAAGAAGATTATTTGACCTTCATGATCTTCTTAATATGAAGATTGACTTATACTATAAGAATGCATCTCTAACAGATGAAAAACGCAAAAAAATTAGAACTATACTTGAATTAATTTTTGAATAAGTTCTTCCCTTTCCTGTATATAGCCTGCCAGCGTATTGGAAAGGAAACTATTATGGCAAACATTAAAAAGTATACAAAGAAAGACGGTACCACCGCTTATATGTTTAATGCGTATCTCGGCAAGGATCCTCTCACGGGCAAGAAGAAACGAACCACACGCCGAGGTTTCAAGACAAAAAAAGATGCAAATATTGCGCTATCTAAATTATTGGTGGAAGTCGATGAACTCGGGCTCCGCCAAAATGATCAGATGACCTTCCAGGAAGTTTTTAAGGAATGGTTTAAGCAACATCGTAGAGAAGTAAAGCCAACAACGGTATATGCAATCGAGAGTAAATTCAGCCGCAGGATCCTCCCGGTCTTCGGTCCTTACAAAATGAAAGACATATCCCCCTCGCATTGTCAAAAAGCTATCAACGCTTGGGCCCAGGAGCTTAAATCCTTCAATGATTATAAGATACAAGCAAACCTGGTTTTCCGATATGCCATGAAAATGGACATTATTAAGCGCAATCCGATGGATTATGTCACGTTGCCGAAACTAAAACATGAGATGGAATATAATGCGGAGCTGGAAGAAAAGAAGCATTACTACACACGTGAAGAGCTCAGGAGATTTTTAGAGACGATTCAGGAGGATGACATGGCTTATACCATGTTTCGGCTACTCGCCTTCACAGGAGCACGCAAGGGGGAACTGTATGCCCTGCATTGGTCGGACGTGGACTTCCACCATAAGTCGATCAGCTTGAAAAAGACATTGATTCACACGAACGACAAAAAGCAGCTTCAGACATCGAAAACAAAGGCCTCCCGGCGTGTGGTTAGCGTGGACGATGAAACTCTGGCAATATTAAAGAAATGGCGTAGCAAGCAAATACAGCGCTATCTGACGTTAAAACTTGCCGCTCCTTTTCAATCTGATGATAAGCAGCCCATCTTTACTGTCTATAATCAGTTAAAACATGCAATGGATTATTGTCGACTGGCTTACTTAAATGAAAAGCTGAAGCGGATTTATCAAAAGAACCCTGAGCTGCCACAGATAAATGTTCACGCCTTCCGACATACACATGCCAGTTTGTTGTTTGCAGCCGGGGCTTCTATCAAAGATGTACAATCCCGACTCGGCCACACCGATATTAAATCCACGATGGATATTTACACTCATGTGACCGATGAAGCGAAGGAGAAAACAGCCGAGATGTTCCAGAAGTACATGGCATTTTAGCTCGGGGTATTCAAGGGGTATTCAATTCCAAATTTGGACATGAAAAAGCCCTCTCTGCTTTATAAGAGCAAAGAGGGCAAACCCTTGGTATATAAGGTTTATTAACGTTTTGAGAACTGAGGAGCTCTACGTGCGCCTTTAAGACCGTATTTTTTACGTTCTTTCATGCGTGGGTCACGAGTTAATAGTCCTGCACGTTTAAGTGTTCCGCGGTATTCAGGATCCGCTTCTAGCAACGCACGAGAGATTCCGTGACGGATAGCTCCTGCTTGTCCTGTGTAGCCGCCGCCTTTAACAGAAACTAATACATTGTAGTTACCTACTGTTTCAGTTGCTGCAAGTGGCTGTTTGATAACTTCGCGTAATGCTGCGAATGGAATATAGTCTTCTACTTCACGATCGTTAATGATGATACGGCCTTCGCCTGGTACTAAACGTACGCGGGCAACAGAGCTTTTACGGCGACCTGTACCATAGTATTGAACTTGTGCCAATATAATGCCCTCCCTTTAATTATCCGCGAAGCTCGTATACTTCCGGTTTTTGTGCTTGATGTGGATGTTCTGCTCCAGCATAAACGTGAAGCTTTTTGAACATTTGACGTCCTAAAGAACCTTTAGGAAGCATGCCTTTGATTGCAAGCTCAAGCATTTTTGTTGGATATTTCGTACGCATTTCTAGAGCAGTTCTTGTTTTAATTCCGCCTGCGAATCCTGTGTGGCGATAGTAAATTTTATCAGTTAATTTCTTACCAGTTAATTCGATTTTCTCAGCATTAATCAAAATCACGTGATCGCCTGTGTCAACATGCGGTGTGAAAGTTGGTTTGTGTTTACCGCGCAAAATGGAAGCTACTTCAGTTGCAAGACGGCCAAGTGTTTTACCTTCAGCGTCTACAACGAACCATTTACGGTCGATTTCGCTGGCTTTAGCCATATACGTAGTGCGCATTTGTTACCCTCCCAAAAATTTAAAAATTCAAGTTCGTATTTATTTTGATCACAATAAGTTTCCGGGGCTTATCGTGGGATTAAAAACAATACCATAGGATATCTTATCGTTTTTTGCAAGTAAAGTCAAGAAAATTTTTATACACCAGGTGAAGTTGTTTAGCTTTATTTATAATACACTTCCCATAAGTATAGCCCTTTCGCAGCGGCGGTTTTGCCTGCACGCTTTCGGTCGTGGGCCGCTAGGATTTCTGGTATGTCACCAGGTTTAATTTTACCCGATCCTACTTTTAGCAACGTCCCGACAATAATTCTGACCATATTATATAAAAAGCCAGTTCCCGTGAAGGTGAAGATGATTTCATCTCCTACCACTTCAATATCGATGACGGAGATGGTCCTGACTCTATTCTCTTTCGTCGTTTTTGCGGAGCAAAAGCTCGTGAAATCGAGCGTACCGACCAAATATCCTGCGGCTTCCCTCATCTGATGAACATCCAACTTATATGGATAATAAGAAGTATAATGATGCCTGAAAGGATCTCTTATCTTACCGGTGTATAAAAAATACTTATACGTCTTCCCGACTACATCGTAACGTGCATGGAAGCCGGGATCTGCCTTTTCAACCTCTAAAAGGGATAGGTCATACGGCAGCAAGCCATTCACTGCGTTAACCCATCTTTCTGATGGCAGTAGAAGTGGCGAGTCAAAATGAAATACTTGTCCACGTGCATGAACACCTGCGTCTGTACGGCCTGAGCTTGTGACTTTAACAAGTGTCCCCTTGTGCATTTTCTTCAATGCCTTCTCAAGTTCTTCTTGGACCGTTCTGCCATTAGGCTGAATTTGGAATCCGGAATACCTGGATCCATCATAAGCAATCTTCGCTTTGTAACGCTGCATGTTTCTTCAATCCTTATTTAAGATCTGAAAATAATCAGCAGAACTGCTAATAAAATCAACGCTCCTGCTACCGCTGTATCACGAGGCTCCCACATCAGCAGACGGTATTTCGTCCGCCCCTCGCCCCCGCGATACCCTCTCGCTTCCATGGCTGTCGCAAGCTCTTCAGCCCGCTTAAAGGAACTAACAAATAATGGAATGAGCAAAGGGACGATAGCTTTAATTCTTTCCTTAATCGGTCCACTCGTAAACTCTACACCTCTTGCCATTTGGGCTTTCATAATTTTATCCGTTTCGTCCATTAATGTAGGGATGAAGCGGAGTGAGATCGACATCATCAACGCTAATTCATGTACCGGAAATTTGACCTTATTTAAAGGCTTCATGATGCTTTCCAGGCCATCTGTTAACGTTATCGGCGTAGTCGTTAGCGTCAAGAGCGACGTAACAAAAACGAGCAGCACAAAACGCATCGAAATAAAAATCCCTTGTCGCAGCCCTTCCTCATGGATGTCAATAAAACTTAAAGAGTAAATGACCTCTCCCTCTTTATTAAAAAATAGCTGAAGGAAAAAGGTGAATATGACAAGATATAATACGGGTTTCAACCCATTAATTAAAAACTTAATATTCAGCTTCGATAATAGAATAATAAAAGCGACGAATAATAGAAGTAGTCCGTAAGTATAAGTGTTATTTGCTAGGAAAACGATACAAATAAAGCCGAATACAAACAATAATTTAGAGCGCGGATCAAGACGATGAAGGATAGACGTCCCAGGGATATAGCGTCCAAAAATCATTTTCTCCATCATAGCGGTTCACCCCGCTTCTGCAATTCTATTAAAGCCTCCGATAATTCTTCTATCGTTAAGCAAGTCTTACCTATTTTCTTGTTCATTTTTCTCTCTAGCATATATTGAAATTTAACAACCTCTGGTACATCAAGGCCCAATTCAAGAAGTTCCTCAGGATTAGAAAAGATCGTCCTCGGATCGGCTGTTTTTTTCACGTGTCCACGATGCATGATCACAATTTCATCAGCATAGTTGGCTGCGTCTTCCATGCTATGCGTTACGAGGATTGTAGATAATCCTTTTTGTTTATGAAGTCGATAGAACATCTCCATAATTTCCGTTCGGCCTCTCGGGTCTAAACCAGCGGTAGGCTCATCCAACACAAGGACTTCAGGCTCCATAGCAAGTACGCCTGCTATAGCAACACGGCGCATTTGTCCACCAGATAAATCAAAGGGGGATTTTTGCAATACCTCTTCTGGCAACCCGACATCTGCAATTAACTGTCTTGCCCGTTTCTTTGCTTCTTCTTCGGAAACACCAAAATTCATCGGCCCAAAGCAAATATCCTTCTCTACGGTTTCATCAAAAAGCTGATGTTCCGGGAATTGAAAAACAATCCCTACTTTCTGGCGAATCGGACGGAGGTTCTTTTCTTTTTTCCCTGCATCAATGATCCGGTCACCAATCACAACCTGACCTTTTGTCGGCTTTAAAAGGGCATTCAGGTGTTGAAGGATCGTTGACTTTCCGGATCCAGTATGACCAATTAACGCCATAAATACTCCATGTGGAATCGACAAATTGACATTCTGAATAGCAAGTCGTTCAAATGGGGTATTGGCCTGATACTTGTATTCTACTTGCTGAAGTGCAATGTCCATAGCTCATTCACCAACTCTTCATCTGTCAAATAACTCTTCGGGACATCTAAACCTTTTTCTCGTAATGCGTTTGCCATTTTAATTGGAAAGGGGATATCGAGCCCAAGTTTAATCAGTTCTTCTTCAAGTTGAAAAATATCATCAGGGTTACCTTCTGTATATACTTCGCCCTTATTCATAACCACAATTCGATCCGCTTTTGCCGCTTCCTCTAGGTCATGTGTAATAGAAATAACGGTTAGCCCTTGTTCATCCTTCAACTCTCTGACAGTTCTCAAAACCTCTTCACGTCCCAAAGGATCGAGCATAGATGTAGCTTCATCAAGAATAATCACTTTCGGCCTTAATGCAATCACACCGGCAATGGCTACTCGCTGTTTCTGGCCTCCTGAAAGATGGTGTGGCTCTTGGTCAAGAAAATCAGCCATTTTTACTCGTTCCAGTGCATTTTTTACCCGCGTTTTCATTTCATCATGCGGGACTCCGTTGTTCTCTAGCCCAAAAGCCACATCATCTTGAACCGTCGCTCCAACAAATTGGTTATCAGGACTTTGAAATACCATTCCCACCAATCTACGAATATCCCAGACCGTTTCCTCTGATAAAGTTTCATCCTCAACAATGACGGCTCCGCTCTCGGGGAATTGCAGACCATTTAATATTTTTGCCAGCGTAGATTTACCGGATCCATTATGACCTACTACGGCAAGCCATTCTCCTTTAGCAATAGAAAATGAAACATCTTTCAAAGCATACGATTCTTGTCCGTCATATTTAAAGGAGATATTATTAATCGAGATTACAGGGGTAGCCACCATCTTTTTTCTCCTCTCCGCTCAGCTGTGCTCAACAATTCTTACTATTTTTGAAAAAGTCTATAAATAGAAAAAAAGCCTGCGCCTCAATCCAAGAAACCGGCTATCCAGTTTCAGATCCATAAATGGATCTTCTCAGAGTTGAGGGAGGAGGCGCATCGAGCTAGACAGGATCACCAACTTACATAGTGCCTATCGTAACGCTCTTTATAAGCTTTGTAATCGTTTGGTTTTTAAAAAAGGGCAAAGCAATTGCCCTGCCCTTTGTAGCTTTAACCTTATACTAATTCAATAATTACCATTGGTGCACCGTCTCCGCGGCGAGGTCCAAGTTTCATGATGCGAGTGTAACCGCCTTGGCGCTCAGCATAACGTGGAGCGATATCAGCAAATAGTTTTTGAACTGCGTCTTGGTTTGTTTCAGCATTAGCTACTTCATTACGGATAAATGATGAAGCTTGACGGCGTGCATGTAAATCACCGCGTTTTCCAAGAGTGATCATTTTCTCTACAACTGAGCGAAGTTCTTTTGCGCGTGCTTCAGTTGTCTCAATGCGTTCGCTGATGATAAGATCAGTTGTCAAATCGCGAAGCATGGCTTTACGTTGAGAGCTCGTACGTCCTAGTTTTCTGTAAGACATCAAGTTTCCCTCCTTTGTTGATAATATTTATGTGTATTAAATCAGGAGTTTCGGTCAGTCGTCTTTACGAAGTCCAAGTCCAAGATCATCTAGTTTGGCTTTTACTTCTTCCAAAGATTTTCTTCCCAAGTTTCGAACCTTCATCATGTCCTCTTCTGACTTATTAGCCAGTTCTTGGACAGTATTGATTCCAGCACGCTTTAGGCAGTTATAAGAACGAACGGAAAGGTCTAGCTCCTCGATCGTCATCTCAAGGACTTTTTCTTTCTGATCTTCTTCTTTTTCAACCATAATTTCAGCATGTTGGGCTTCGTCTGTCAGTCCAACAAAAATATTCAAATGCTCAGTTAAGATTTTAGCACCTAAAGAAATAGCTTCTTTCGGGCCGATACTTCCATCTGTCCATACATCGAGTGAAAGTTTGTCATAGTTTGTCATCTGACCAACACGTGTATTTTCAACTTGATAGTTTACACGTGATACCGGAGTATAGATCGAATCAATTGGAATCACACCAATTGGTAGATCATCACGCTTGTTTTGGTCAGCGGGCGTGTAGCCACGGCCACGTTTAGCTGACATGCGCATACGGAAATTAGCATTTTCCCCAAGAGTTGCAATCTCCAAATCTGGGTTAAGGATTTCCACATCACTGTCATGCATAATATCTGACGCCTTTACTACGCCTTCACCTTGTACATCGATTTCTAAAGTCTTTTCTTCGTCAGAGTAAACTTTCAAAGCTAGTTTCTTTATGTTAAGGATGATAGAGGTAACATCTTCAACGACGCCTTCAATAGTAGAAAATTCATGTTGTACACCTTCGATTTGGATAGATGTAACAGCAGCACCCGGAAGAGATGATAGAAGGATACGACGTAAGGAGTTACCCAAAGTTGTACCATATCCACGCTCTAGCGGTTCTACAACAAACTTTCCAAATTTGGCATCATCGCTGATCTCAATCGTTTCAATTTTCGGTTTTTCAATTTCGATCATTCAAATATACCCTCCTTCAAAACGTCGAAATCCCGGAGTATATTTCCCGAAATTCCCCATGTTACATTCCCATTTGTGCAACAACTGGATGAAGAATAATTCTATACGTGCATAAATTCATATAATAACCCATTATAGACAGGTATTTTAAAATTTATACAGAATCATTACACACGACGACGTTTTGGTGGACGGCATCCGTTATGTGGAACAGGAGTTACGTCTCTGATTGCTGTAACTTCAAGTCCTGCAGCTTGTAAAGCACGAATTGCCGCTTCACGACCAGCACCAGGTCCTTTAACAGTTACTTCAAGAGTTTTCATGCCATGTTCAATAGAAGTCTTTGCAGCCGTTTCTGCAGCCATTTGCGCTGCGAATGGAGTAGATTTACGTGAACCTTTAAATCCAAGTGCTCCAGCAGAAGACCAAGAGATAGCATTACCTTGTGAATCAGTAATTGTAACGATTGTATTGTTGAAAGTAGAACGAATGTGTGCAATACCAGTTTCGATATTTTTTCTCACACGACGTTTACGAGTATTAGTTTTGCGTGCCATGTTAGTAAGTTACCTCCTTTACCAATTATTTTTTCTTGCCCGCTACAGTTTTACGAGGGCCTTTACGTGTACGAGCATTATTTTTAGTATTTTGTCCGCGAACAGGAAGACCGCGACGGTGGCGAAGACCACGGTATGATCCAATTTCCATCAGACGTTTGATGTTAAGGGATACTTCACGACGAAGGTCTCCTTCAACTTTCAATTTGTCGATGATGTCACGGATCTTGCCAAGCTCTTCATCAGTAAGATCGCGAACGCGTGTATCTTCAGAAACACCCGCTTCAGCAAGAATCTTAGCAGCAGTATTTTTACCAATTCCGAAAATGTATGTTAGAGAAATGACTACACGTTTTTCACGTGGAATGTCTACACCAGCAATACGTGCCATAAAAAATGCGCACCTCCTTTTTATCCTTGTTTTTGTTTATGTTTTGGGTTTTCACAAATAACCATGACTTTGCCTTTTCTGCGGATAACTTTACACTTCTCACAGATTGGCTTCACAGATGGTCTTACTTTCATTGTTTATAACCTCCTTAGTAGTCCGGAGTGCATTGTTATTTAAAACGGTATGTGATTCTTCCGCGCGTCAAATCGTACGGAGAAAGTTCTACAGTCACTTTGTCGCCAGGCAGAATGCGAATAAAGTGCATGCGGATTTTGCCCGAAACATGGGCAAGAACCGTATGGCCATTTTCTAATTCTACCTTAAACATAGCGTTTGGCAAAGTATCAACGACTGTGCCTTCAACTTCAATTACATCCTCTTTCGCCATCAAACCCGTCTCCCTTCTCTAAAACATCCTTAACCTCTTCTACAAATTTGCCTAGTGCCCATCGTAACTTTCCGTTTGTAACTCGATTGGCTTCTTTGATACTGTCTCGAACTTCCGTAGAAACATAGTTGTAACATTTAAGATGTTGGATGTTCTTCTTTTTTGGACTATCAAATTTCCTTTTATCCCCATCCGCAATAAGAACGAACCGTTCATCGATGTGTTGGATAATAACCGCGAATTGTCCAGCGTCTCGTCCCTTATTAATAAGCACGATTTGACCTATACGGGGAGTCGAATCAGACTCATTCAACCAGATCACCTGCGCTTAAATTCTTGTTAAAATCTCAAAACCTGTTTCTGTTATTGCTATTGTATGTTCGAAATGTGCACACATTTTTCCGTCGACTGTAACGACAGTCCAATTATCCGCCAGAGTTCTTACATAGCGACTTCCCGCATTAACCATCGGTTCAATGCAAAGCACCATGCCGGGTTTAAGACGTGGCCCTTTGTTAGGCGGACCGTAGTGAGGAATTTGTGGATCCTCATGTAAATTTTGGCCAATTCCATGTCCTACATATTCACGGACGATGGAAAAACCGTTCGACTCAACAAATGTTTGAATCGCATGAGATATGTTAGAAAGACGTTCGCCTGGCTTAGCTTCTTCCAAGCCGAGATAGAGAGATTTTTCTGTGACGTCAAGAAGCTTTTGAGTTTCATCGTCGATGCTTCCTACTGCATATGTCCATGCGGAATCCCCATGGTAACCACTATAGTGGGCACCAATATCAAGGCTGATAATATCGCCCTCTTTAAGAACACGACTGCCCGGTATGCCATGTACAAGCTCCTCATTAACTGATGCACATACACTCCCACTGAAGCCGTTATATCCTTTAAAGGAAGGCAAAGCATCATGCTCTTTGATAAACCTTTCTGCAATGACATCCAGTTCTTTTGTCGTAATTCCTGGCTGAATATGTTTTTGAAGCTCTTGATGTGTTAATGCAACAATTCTACCAGCTTCTCTCATGATTTCTATTTCACGAGGCGTTTTACTAATTATCATGATTTCAAACCTTTAAGTAACGAATCAATGTTTAAAAACACTTCATCGATATGCCGTTGGCCATTGATGTTTTTCAAATAACCTTTTCCGTGATAAAAATCAAGAAGTGGCTGTGTTTGCTTCATGTTCACTTCAAGGCGATTTTGGACTGTTTCTTCATTATCATCTGGACGTTGATAAAGCTCCCCGCCACAGCGGTCGCAAACGCCAGATTCTGTTGGAGGATTAAATACAAGATGATAGGTAGCTCCACAGCTTTTGCAAATGCGTCTGCCAGTAAGGCGATCCATCAAAATGCTTTGATCCACTTCAATATTGACGACATAGTCAATTTTCTTACCCATATCGGCAAGAATATTTTCAAGTGCTTCTGCTTGCGCGACTGTTCTTGGAAAGCCATCCAGCAAAAAGCCTTGTGCACAATCGTCTTTGCTTAACCGTTCACGGACAATTCCAATCGTTACTTCGTCCGGAACAAGCTCGCCTTTATCCATAAAGGATTTAGCTTTTAATCCAAGTTCCGTGCCATCTTTCATGGCAGCGCGGAACATATCTCCAGTAGAAATATGAGGAATCCCATACTTTTCTACAATTTTATCGGCCTGTGTACCTTTACCGGCACCAGGAAGGCCCATTAGAACTAAGTTCATCCGTAACGCCCCCGAGCATCTAAATGGGTTCAGGAACAAACATCTTGTTCCTAAAACCATCTCGATTATTTAATGAAGCCTTTATAGTGACGCTTCACCAACTGGGCTTCCAATTGTTTCATTGTTTCAAGTGCCACTCCTACCACAATCAATAAGCCTGTTCCACCAATCTGAGCTGATTGGGGTAACCCTGCAAATTTAATGAAGAAGACAGGTAATACGGAGATGCCCGCTAGGAAAATCGCACCGACAAAAGTCAAACGATATAACACTCTCGTTAAATACTCCTGCGTGTTTTTCCCTGGACGAATACCTGGTATATAGCCGCCTTGCTTCTTCAAATTTTCCGATACTTGTTCAGGATTCACTTGAACAAAAGCATAGAAATATGTGAATGCGATAATGAGAGCAACAAAAATGACCATTCCAATCGGCTTTGTATGATCGAAGATATATTGAATGGTACTAGCTATATCATTAGATCCGAAAAAAGTAGTGATCGTCTGCGGAGTCACCATAAATGCGCTCGCGAAAATGACCGGAATAACTCCAGCCGCATTCACTTTCAACGGCAAGTGTGTGGATTGCCCGCCAACCGGACTGCGTCCATCCATTCGTTTAGCATATTGGATTGGAATTTTGCGCAGCGCCTGCTGTACAAAAACGACACCAACAATAATCGCAACGATGGCAAGAAGAACAAGTAGCATGATTACAATGCGTAGAAACAGTTGTTCTCCGGCACCTTCAAACTGTTGGGCATATATCTGATTCACTGCTGTTGGTATCCCAGCAACTATCCCAGCAAAAATGATAATGGAAATTCCGTTGCCAACACCTTTAGCTGTAATTTCTTCACCGAGCCACATTAGGAATGCTGTACCTGCTGTAAGCACGATTGCGATAATCACATACGTGCCAAAACCCGGATTCTTGATGAGCTGCAATTGTGTCATCCGGTTGAAACCATAAGACATACCCATAGCTTGAATCAAAGCAAGAACAATTGTGAAGTAGCGTGTGAACTGAGCCAGCTTACGACGTCCGACTTCACCCTGCTTGGACCACTCTGTGAATTTTGGCACTACATCCATTTGCAAAAGCTGAACAATAATGGAAGCCGTGATATACGGCATGATGCCCATTGCAAAAATGGAGAAGTTTTTAAGGGCGCCCCCGCCAAAAATATTCATGAATCCAAACAAACTTGCCTGATCTTGCATTTTGAGCACATTTGCATCTACATTGGGAACCGGTATAAATGCTCCTAGGCGAAATACAACTAACATTAATAGGGTGAAAATAATCTTTCGTCTTATATCACCCACGCGCATAAAATTGGAGATTGTCCGAAACAACTTAAATCACCTCAGTTTTACCGCCGGCAGCCTCAATCGCCTCTATAGCAGCAGAGGAGAATTTGTTTGCTTTTACAGTAAGCTTTTTCTCGATGTTGCCTTTAGCAAGAATTTTGATTCCTGACTTCTCGTTACGTACAACACCTGTTTCGATAAGAAGTTCTGGAGTTACTTCAGTACCGTCTTCAAAGCGATTTAATGCGTCAAGGTTCACGACTGCAAATTCTTTGCGGTGAATGTTTGTAAAGCCGCGCTTTGGCAAACGTTGGAATAAAGGAGTTTGACCACCTTCAAATCCTAGACGTACACCGCCGCCAGAACGTGCATTTTGCCCTTTATGGCCCTTACCGGCTGTCTTGCCGTTACCTGAACCGATGCCTCGACCAACGCGATTGCGTTCTTTGCGGGATCCTTCAGCAGGTTTTAGCTCATGAAGTTTCATAGTTGGCACCTCCTTATTATTCATAAATAGATTACTGTTCTTTTACAGTGACTAGATGAGAAACTTTATTGATCATACCGCGGATTGAAACATTGTCATCATGTTCTACTGTTTGATGCAATTTGCTTAATCCAAGCGCTTTGACAGTTTCACGTTGGCCTTCAGTACGACCAATCAAACTTTTAGTGAGGGTAATTGCTAATTTCTTCGCCATTATGATTCCCTCCTTAACCTAACAGTTCTTCTACTGATTTATTACGTAATTTTGCTACGTCCTCAGCACGTTTAAGATTTTTAATACCTTCGATTGTCGCACGAACCATATTAATTGGTGTGCTTGAACCAAGAGATTTTGAAGTAATATCAGCAATACCAGCAAGTTCAAGTACCGCACGGACTGGTCCACCTGCGATAACTCCAGAACCTGTGCTTGCAGGTTTTAGTAAAATTTGTCCACCGCCGAAACGGCCGATAATTTCGTGAGGAATTGTTGTGCCCACAATTGGAACAGCAACCATATTCTTCTTCGCATCTTCAATTGCCTTACGGATTGCATCTGGAACTTCCTGTGCTTTTCCAGTACCAAAACCAACATGGCCATTTTTGTCGCCGACAACTACAAGCGCGGTAAAGCGGAAGCGACGTCCACCCTTTACAACTTTAGCTACACGATTAACTGTAACTACGCGTTCTTCAAGTTCAAGTTTGTTAGCATCGATTTGACGCATCTATTATGTCCCTCCTTTTTCGATTAAAATTCAAGGCCGTTTTCACGTGCTGCATCTGCAAGAGCTTTAACACGTCCGTGGTATAAATAACCTCCACGGTCAAAAACAACTGTTTTAACACCTTTTTCAACTGCACGCTTCGCGATTAATTCGCCTACTTTTTGAGCCGCTTCAACATTACCTGCAGACTCGATGTTTAAATCTTTATCAAGTGTAGAAGCGCTAGCTAATGTTACGCCATTTTCATCATCGATTAATTGAGCGTAAATGTTCTTGTTAGAACGATACACATTCAAACGAGGACGCATTTCAGTTCCACTTAACTTAGCTCGGACACGTGCGTGTCTTTTTTTGCGCACTTTGTTCTTATCTTGCTTAGTGATCATTACGAGTCACTCCTTTCAGTGCCTAAGCGGCATTATTTACCTGTCTTACCTTCTTTGCGTCGAACGTTTTCGCCTTCGTAGCGAATTCCTTTACCTTTATATGGCTCAGGTGGACGTACTGCACGGATATTAGATGCTAAAGCACCAACTTTTTCTTTATTGTAACCTTTAACAATGATCTTAGTGTTAGCTGGAACGTCAACTTCAACGCCTGCTTCCGGTTCAAACTCAACCGGGTGAGAGTACCCTACGTTCAAAACAAGTTTTGTACCTTGTTTTTGTGCACGGTATCCAACACCAACAAGTTCAAGTGTTTTTTCGTAACCTTTAGAAACGCCTTCGACCATGTTTGCAATTAGGGAACGAGTTGTTCCATGAATAGAACGGTGTTCCTTTGCTTCAGATGGACGAGTAACGTTGATGATGTTATCTTCGATAGCGATAGCCATATCAGAATTGAATGTATTTGTTAATTCACCTTTAGGCCCTTTGACAGTCACTGTCTGTCCGTCCATTGTAACTGTTACGCCTTCAGGAATTTCAATTGGTTTTTTACCAATACGGGACATTTCTTTGCACCTCCGTTCTTCAGAAGAATATTACCAAACGTATGCTAGTACTTCTCCGCCAACTTGTTTCGCTCTTGCTTCTTTATCAGACAAAACGCCTGTAGAAGTAGAGACAAGTGCGATACCGAGTCCGTTAAGTACTTTAGGAACTTCATTAGCTTTTGCGTATACGCGCAGACCAGGTTTGCTGATGCGCTTAAGGCCAGTAATAACTCGTTCGTTATTTGCACCGTATTTAAGGAAAATACGAATGATGCCTTGTTTGTTATCTTCGATAAATTCCACGTCGCGGACGAATCCTTCACGTTTAAGAATTTCAGCAATCTCTTTTTTGATGTTGGAAGCAGGAACCTCCAGCTTTTCATGTCGGACCATGTTCGCGTTGCGGATGCGTGTAAGCAAATCTGCAATTGGATCAGTCATAACCATTTATATTTACCTCCTTCCCAATTTCGGTCTTACCAGCTGGCTTTTTTAACGCCAGGAATTTGACCCTTATATGCCAGTTCACGGAAACAAATACGGCAAAGTTTAAATTTACGAATTACGGAATGTGGACGACCGCAACGTTCGCAGCGTGTGTATCCTTGCACTTTAAACTTCGGAGTACGTTTCTGTTTCACGATCATAGATTTTTTAGCCACGTTTTCGCCTCCCTTATTTAGCGATTACTTTTGGAACGGCATTCCAAATGCAGTCAGTAGTTCACGAGCTTCTTCGTCTGTATTCGCAGTTGTAACGATAACAATGTCCATACCACGAATCTTGCTCACTTTATCATAATCAATTTCAGGGAAGATGAGCTGTTCTTTAACGCCAAGTGTATAGTTGCCGCGGCCGTCGAATGCTTTTTTCGAGATTCCACGGAAGTCACGTACACGTGGAAGTGATACGGAAACTAACTTGTCAAAGAACTCATACATACGCTCTCCGCGAAGAGTAACTTTAGCGCCGATTGGCATACCTTCACGTAGGCGGAACCCTGCAATTGAATTTTTTGCTTTTGTTACAACTGGTTTTTGACCTGTGATTAATGTCAATTCTTCAACAGCATTATCCAAAACTTTTGCGTTTTGTACAGCGTCGCCGACACCCATATTGATAACAATTTTCTCTAATTTAGGTACTTCCATTACGGATTTATAGTTGAACTTGCTCATCAGAGCAGGAGTAACTTCTTTTTGAAATTTTTCCTTTAGGCGGTTCATGTAGTGTACCTCCCTTCATCTAAGAACTATTTATCTAAAGCTTCACCTGATTTTTTAGCTACACGTACTTTTTTGCCATTTATATCTTTAAAACCAATTCTAGTTGGTTCGTTTGTTTTAGGATCCAGCAGCATAACGTTAGAAACATGGATTGCAGCTTCCTTGCTGATGATTCCGCCTTGTGGGTTATCTTGTGATGGCTTGGAATGTTTTTTAACAACGTTCACACCTTCAACAAGCACACGGTCTTTCTTCGGAAAGGCAGCTAATACTGTACCAGTTTTCCCTTTATCCTTGCCAGTGATGACCATTACTTTGTCACCTTTTTTAACATGCATTGAATCGCACCTCCTTGAGTGACCGAATCATAAAAATTTAATTAAAGAACTTCTGGAGCTAATGATACGATTTTCATGAAGTTGTTATCACGAAGTTCGCGGGCAACAGGTCCGAAGATACGAGTTCCTCGAGGAGCTTTATCATCACGGATTATTACACAAGCATTTTCATCGAACTTAATGTAAGAACCGTCTGCTCGGCGAGCACCACTTTTTGTTCTTACGATTACAGCTTTAACAATTTCACCTTTTTTGACAACGCCGCCTGGTGTTGCTTGTTTTACTGTACAGACGATTACATCGCCAATATTTGCAGTCTTACGGCCTGAGCCACCTAAGACTTTAATCGTTAAAACTTCACGTGCACCAGAGTTGTCAGCCACTTTTAAACGAGATTCTTGTTGAATCATCTAGTTTACCTCCCTTCGGAAAGCTTAAATCCGAAACAATTATTAAATAATGACTGCTTTCTCAACAACCTCTAATAGACGGAAACGTTTAGTTGCTGATAGCGGACGAGTTTCCATGATACGAACAACATCGCCAATTTTTGCTTCGTTTTGCTCATCATGAGCTTTGAATTTTTTAGAGTACTTTACGCGTTTGCCGTATAATGAATGTTTCTTGTAAGTTTCAACCATAACAGTAACGGTCTTATCCATTTTATCGGAAACAACGCGTCCTGTATAAACTTTACGCTGGTTGCGTTCACTCATTCTGCAAACCTCCTCTCTGTTTATCGATTGTTAACTTCAAGTTCTCTTTCACGAATCACAGTTTTCGCACGAGCGATCGCTTTGCGAACTTCGCGAAGGCGGGCAGTGTTTTCAAGTTGCCCTGTTGCTAATTGGAAGCGAAGGTTGAATAATTCTTCCTTCAACGATTTTACATTTTGTTCAATTTCGGCAGTGGTCAAGTCACGGATTTCATTAGCCTTCATTACGTTCACCACCAATTTCTTCTCGTTTTACAAACTTACATTTAATAGGAAGTTTGTGCGCAGCAAGACGAAGCGCTTCACGTGCCACCTCTTCTGATACCCCAGCAATTTCAAACATGATCTTGCCAGGCTTTACTACTGCTACCCATCCTTCAGGAGCACCTTTACCGGAACCCATACGTACTTCAAGAGGTTTAGCTGTATATGGTTTGTGAGGGAAAATTTTAATCCAAACTTTACCGCCACGTTTCATGTAACGAGTCATTGCTATCCTTGCAGCTTCGATTTGACGATTAGTGATCCACGCAGCTTCAACAGCTTGCAAACCATATTCACCAAACGATACTTCTGTGCCGCCTTTAGCACGACCACGCATTTTTCCACGGTGTTCGCGACGATACTTAACGCGTTTAGGCATTAACATAATTATTTTCCTCCTTCCGCAGACTTTTTCTTTTCTGGAAGGACCTCTCCACGATAAATCCATACTTTAACGCCGAGCTTGCCGTAAGTTGTATCTGCTTCAGCATGTGCATAATCGATGTCAGCGCGAAGTGTATGAAGTGGAACTGTTCCTTCGCTGTAATGTTCAGCACGAGCAATATCCGCTCCACCTAGACGGCCGGATACTTGAGTCTTAATCCCTTGAGCTCCTGCACGCATTGTGCGTTGGATTGCTTGTTTTTGTGCACGACGGAAAGAAACGCGGTTCTCAAGTTGACGTGCAATATTTTCAGCAACTAATTTAGCATCAAGATCTGCTCTTTTAATTTCGATAATATTGATGTGTACACGTTTATTTGTTAGTTGGTTCAATGCTTTACGCAATGCTTCAACTTCACTTCCACCTTTACCGATAACCATGCCAGGCTTGGCAGTGTGGATTGTAATGTTGACGCGGTTTGCAGCACGCTCAATTTCAACGCGTGAAACAGAAGCATCAGCCAAACGTTTTGTTATATATTCACGAATCTTAATGTCTTCGTGTAATAATGTTGCGTAGTCTTTTTCAGCGTACCATTTGGATTCCCAATCACGGATAACGCCGATACGCATACCGATTGGATTTACTTTTTGACCCACGAATTATCCCTCCTTCTTTTCTGATACCACGATTGTAATGTGGCTTGTGCGTTTGTTGATCTGGCTCGCACGGCCTTGTGCACGTGGACGGAAACGTTTCATTGTTGGACCTTCGTCAACAAATGCTGCTGACACTAGAAGGTTGTTAATATCCATGTCATAGTTATGCTCTGCGTTTGCGATAGCAGAATTCAATAGTTTTTCTACGATTGGGGAGGCAGCTTTTGGTGTTAATTTCAAAATCGCAACTGCTTCGCCCACTTGCTTTCCTCGAATAAGATCAACTACTAATCGTGCTTTACGAGGAGCAATTCGCACTGTTCTTGCAACAGCTTTAGCTTGCATCAGGATGCCCTCCTCTCATTAGCGTCTTGTTTTTCTATCATCTGCGGCATGACCTCTGTATGCGCGCGTTGGTGCAAATTCACCAAGCTTGTGGCCTACCATATCTTCACTGATATATACAGGTACATGTTTGCGGCCATCATAGACTGCAATTGTGTGTCCGACAAAATTCGGGAAAATTGTGGAACGACGAGACCAAGTTTTTACTACTTGTTTCTTCTCGCCTTCATTCAACTTCTCCACTTTGTTCATCAAATGCTCATCTACAAAAGGCCCTTTTTTCAGGCTACGACCCATGGTTGAACCTCCCTTCGTGATTGCGCTACGGTTCCTACTATGAACCGTAGGTCAATCCCGTTATTTTTTACGGCGGCGTACAATGAATTTATCCGACTTGTTGGTTTTTTTGCGTGTTTTGTAACCAAGTGTTGGTTTGCCCCAAGGTGTAACTGGAGATTTTCGGCCAATTGGTGTACGACCTTCTCCACCACCATGCGGGTGATCGTTCGGGTTCATAACAGATCCGCGTACATGTGGACGTTTGCCCAACCAACGAGAACGGCCTGCTTTACCAATGTTGACAAGTTCGTGCTGTTCGTTGCCTACTTGGCCAATTGAAGCGCGGCAAGTTGCAAGAATCATTCGAACCTCACCAGAGTTTAAGCGTACAAGCACATATTTTGTTCCTTCTTTACCAAGAACTTGTGCAGATGTTCCTGCAGAGCGAACTAATTGTCCACCTTTTCCTGGTTTCAACTCAATATTGTGCACTACTGTACCAACTGGAATGTTTGCAAGTGGAAGTGCATTACCTACTTTAATGTCAGCCTCAGGACCAGACATTACTTCCATGCCCACTTTCAAGTTTTTCGGTGCTAAGATGTAGCGTTTCTCACCATCAAGATAGTTGATGAGTGCAATGTTTGCGGAACGGTTTGGATCATACTCGATTGTAGCAACGCGTCCTGGTATACCATCTTTAATGCGTTTAAAGTCGATAATACGGTATTGACGCTTATGACCACCGCCGCGATAGCGAACTGTAGTTCTACCTTGGTTGTTACGGCCGCCTTTTCTATGAAGAGGCTGTAATAAAGATTTCTCTGGTTTATCAGTAGTGATTTCTGCGAAATCCAAAGCTGTCATATTACGACGTCCGTTTGAGGTAGGTTTGTATTTTTTGATCGCCATTTTTTTCCCTCCTCTACTTTTTTAAATGCCTTTTATATTAAACTTCAAAGAATTCGATTTCTTTGCTGTCTTGAGTTAAAGTAACGACTGCTTTACGGCGTTTATTTGTATATCCGCCGAAACGGCCCATACGCTTAAACTTACCTTTGTAATTCAATACGTTAACTTTTGCGACTTTAACGCCGAAGATGCTTTCAACCGCATCTTTCACTTGTGTTTTATTCGCCTTTACGTCTACTTCAAACGTATATTTTTTCTCAGCCATAAGATCAGTAGATCGTTCTGTGATAACGGGGCGCTTTAGAACATCACGTACATCCATTATCCAAGCACCTCCTCTACTTTTTCAACTGCGGCTTTCGTAATGATCAATGTATTGTGCCCTACAACATCCAATACATTGATGTTGCCAGCGTCAATCACTGTCACTCCTGGGATATTTCTTGCAGAAAGTGCTACGTTCTCGTCAAGTGTTTCAGTAACAACAAGAGCTTTCTTGCCTACTGGAAGGCTAGCTAGAACATTAGCAAAATCTTTCGTTTTTGGTGCATCAAAAGATAAAGTTTCTAATACTAGTACGCTTTCTTCCAACACTTTTGTGGATAGTGCTGATTTAATTGCCAAGCGACGTACTTTCTTAGGAAGCTTATAGCTATAGCTGCGTGGAACCGGTCCAAATACTGTACCACCGCCGCGCCATTGTGGGGAACGAATAGAACCTTGACGAGCACGTCCTGTTCCTTTTTGACGCCATGGTTTACGTCCGCCGCCGCGTACTTCCGAGCGATTTTTTACTTTTGATGTTCCTTGTCTTAATGAAGCTTGTTGCATAACGATAGCTTCAAACAATACATGATTGTTAGGTTCAATACCAAAAACAGATTCATTCAGGTCGACTTCTCCAACCTTGGATCCCGCTTGGTTATATAATGCTACTTTCGGCATTCCTATTTCCTCCTTTCTTCAACTACTATTTATTTCACTTTAATTCCTGTTTTAATTTCAAGCATTGCTTTTTTAGGTCCTGGAACGTTACCTTTTACCAAAATCAAGTTGCGTTCTGCATCAACTTTAACAACTGGCAAGTTTTGAATCGTGATTCTTTCTCCACCCATACGTCCTGGCAACAATTTCTGTTTGAAAACGCGCGCTGGATCTACCGGGCCCATTGAACCTGGTCGACGATGGAAACGAGAACCATGAGTCATAGGTCCACGTGATTGTCCGTGGCGTTTAATAACACCTTGGAATCCTTTACCTTTTGAAATTCCTGATACATCTACTAAATCGCCTTCTGCGAAAATATCAACCTTGACTTCTTGACCAACTTCGTACTCGTCTAAATTAACTCCGTTAAATTCACGGATGAAGCGCTTAGGAGCAGAGTTTGCTTTAGCAAAGTGTCCTTTCGCAGGCTTGTTCGCAAGCTTCTCGCGCTTGTCTTCAAATCCAAGCTGGACTGCTTCATATCCATCAGTTTCAACTGTTTTCTTTTGAAGAACTACGTTTGGAGCAGCTTCGATTACTGTTACAGGGATTAATTCACCATTTTCAGCAAAAATCTGCGTCATACCGATCTTTCTTCCTAAGATTCCTTTGGTCATGAGTCACACCTCCTGTTTCAAATTCAATTTATTAATTAAAGTTTAATTTCAATGTCAACGCCAGATGGCAGGTCCAATCTCATCAATGAATCTACAGTTTGTGGTGTAGGGTTGATGATATCAATTAGACGTTTATGTGTGCGCATTTCAAATTGCTCACGTGAATCCTTATATTTGTGCACCGCACGAAGGATTGTGTAAATAGTTTTCTCAGTTGGCAATGGAATCGGCCCTGAGACATTTGCACCCGAACGTTTTGCTGTTTCAACGATTTTTTCCGCTGATTGATCAAGAATTCGGTGATCATACGCCTTTAATCTGATTCGAATTTTTTGTTTTGCCATTACTTTCCCTCCTTTTCGCCTATTTTTAAAATAGACATACTCCATGGAAATTTCCCACACACTCGCCATGGCAAAGCGGCCGGGTGTGTCAGCAACCTTCCATTTCATTGCTGTCAAAGACCAACATTGTCTATTATACAGAAAATATAAAGCAGATGCAATATTATTTAAAACATTTCTTTACACTTTCGCACCCATAAGATTATACATAGATTTCGGCATGAAATCAAGGGTTTGGATAGATTCAGAATATATAGTTTACCATACTGAATTACAACGAATATATTATAGAAGAAAAGTAATAAACAACAAAAGAAAAAGCAAATGGATCGTCATCCATTTGCTTTTTTATAAAAACAGTTATTAAGCTTGGATTGTTGCTACAACGCCAGCGCCTACTGTACGTCCACCTTCACGGATTGAGAATTTAGTACCTTCTTCAATCGCGATTGGAGAGATCAATTCAACAGTCATTTCAACGTTGTCGCCAGGCATAACCATTTCTACTCCTTCAGGAAGGTTACAAATTCCTGTTACGTCAGTAGTACGGAAGTAGAATTGTGGGCGGTAGTTAGTGAAGAATGGAGTGTGACGTCCACCTTCTTCTTTTGAAAGTACATAAACTTCCGCTTTAAACTTAGTGTGTGGTGTGATAGTACCAGGCTTAGCCAATACTTGACCACGTTGGATATCGTCACGAGCTACACCACGAAGTAGTGCACCGATGTTGTCTCCAGCTTCAGCATAGTCAAGAAGTTTACGGAACATTTCTACTCCAGTAACAACAACTTTCTTGTTTTCTTCTTGAAGACCGATGATTTCAACTTCTTCACCGACTTTAACTTGTCCACGCTCAACACGTCCTGTAGCAACTGTACCACGACCTGTGATTGAGAATACGTCCTCAACAGGCATCATGAATGGTTTGTCAGTGTCGCGTGTTGGAGTTGGGATGTACTCATCAACAGCGTTCATCAATTCGATAACTTTTTCTTCCCACTCAGGCTCTCCTTCAAGAGCTTTAAGAGCAGAACCTTTAATAACAGGAATGTCATCGCCAGGGAAGTCATACTCAGAAAGAAGATCACGGATCTCCATTTCTACTAGCTCAAGTAGTTCCTCGTCGTCAACCATGTCACATTTGTTCATGAATACTACGAAGTATGGAACACCTACTTGACGAGAAAGCAAGATGTGCTCACGCGTTTGTGGCATTGGGCCATCAGCAGCAGATACAACAAGAATTGCTCCGTCCATTTGAGCTGCACCAGTGATCATGTTTTTAACATAGTCAGCGTGACCTGGGCAGTCTACGTGTGCATAGTGGCGCTTTTCAGTTTCATATTCTACGTGAGAAGTGGAGATTGTAATTCCACGCTCGCGCTCTTCAGGAGCGTTGTCAATCATATCATAACCTTTAGCGTCTCCGCCGCCTTGCTTAGCCATTACAGTTGTAATAGCAGCAGTAAGTGTTGTTTTACCATGGTCAACGTGACCTAGTGTACCAATATTCGCATGTTCCTTGGAACGATCAAATTTTTCCTTACCCATTTGGAAATCCTCCTTTAAATTAAGAAAATATTAAGTATAAGAGGGCGCCTTAAAATTAGATAATACTAATTTCAAAGCGTCTCTTTGCATATCTAATAGTAGTTATACTTGATAAGCGGGATAAAATCAATTATTCTCCGCTATTTTTTTTGATAATTTGTTCAGCGATTGACTTAGGAACTTCTTCGTAATGATCAAAGTGCATGGAAGATGTTCCACGACCTTGTGTGTTAGAACGAAGTGAAGTTGCGTATCCGAACATTTCAGCAAGCGGAACAAATGCTTTTACAACTTGTGCATTTCCACGAGCTTCCATACCTTCTACGCGTCCGCGACGAGATGTAATATCACCCATAATACCACCGAGGTACTCCTCAGGGATAACTACTTCAACCTTCATAATCGGCTCAAGTAATGCGGGATCACATTTTTTCGCTGCGTTTTTAAGTGCCATTGATGCGGCAATTTTAAACGCCATTTCGTTGGAGTCTACATCATGGTATGAACCATCATATAATTTTGCTTTTACATCAATAAGTGGATATCCAGCAATAACACCGTTGTCCAAAGAAGCTTCTAGTCCAGCTTGTACCGCAGGAATGTATTCACGTGGTACAACACCACCAACTATGGCATTGATAAATTCAAAGCCTTTTCCTTCTTCATTTGGAGAGAATTCGATCCAAACGTGTCCAAATTGTCCACGTCCACCAGATTGGCGTACAAATTTCCCTTCAACTTGAGCAGTACTGCGGAATGTCTCACGGTAAGAAACTTGTGGCGCACCAACGTTAGCCTCTACCTTAAATTCACGCTTCATGCGGTCGACGAGAATATCAAGATGAAGCTCACCCATACCTGAGATGATAACTTGGCCTGTTTCAGGATTTGTTTCCGCACGGAATGTCGGATCCTCTTCTTGAAGTTTTCCAAGTGCTGTACCCATCTTATCTTGGTCAGCTTTTGATTTTGGTTCAATCGCAACCGAGATAACTGGTTCAGGGAATACCATGGACTCAAGAATTACTACATCCTTTTCATCACATAGAGTATCACCAGTGCCTGTATCTTTCAAACCAACCGCTGCTGCAATATCACCACTATATACAGTGCTGATTTCTTCACGGTGATTAGCATGCATTTGCAGAATACGCCCTACTCGCTCACGTTTACCCTTTGTAGAGTTAAATACGTAAGAACCCGAGTTTAATGTTCCAGAATACACACGGAAGAAAGTTAGACGACCGACATAAGGGTCAGTCATTACTTTGAAAGCAAGAGATGAGAATGGTTCGCTATCATCAGCGTGACGTGCTACCTCTTCATCTGTATCAGGAACAGTACCATTGATAGCTTCGATGTCTGTTGGAGCTGGCAAGTAATCAATTACTGCATCAAGCACCTTTTGAACACCTTTGTTTTTGAACGCAGTTCCGCAAAGCACTGGGTAGAATTCTACTTTTAGGGTTGCTTGACGGATTGCAGTTTTCAATTCCTCGTTCGAGATTTCTTCTCCTTCGAGGTATTTCATCATTAATTCTTCGTCGAAGTCAGCTACAGCTTCAATTAAGTTTCCACGAAGCTCTTCAGCTTGTTCTTGAAGATCTTCAGGAATTTCTCCTTCAACTGCATCAAGAGCCGCATCTCCCTCGTAGAACCACGCTTTCATTTCTACAAGGTCAACCATACCTCTGAAGTTGTCTTCTGCTCCAATCGGAAGTTGGATTGGATGCGCATTTGCTTGAAGGCGCTCATGAAGTGTTTTAACTGAATAAAGGAAGTCCGCACCGATTTTATCCATTTTATTGACGAATACAATCCGTGGAACACCATAAGTTGTAGCCTGGCGCCAAACTGTTTCAGTTTGTGGCTCAACACCTGATTGGGCGTCAAGTACAGTTACAGCTCCATCGAGAACACGGAGAGAACGTTCAACTTCAACTGTAAAGTCAACGTGTCCCGGAGTGTCGATGATGTTAACGCGGTGGTTTTTCCACTGTGCAGTTGTTGCTGCAGAAGTGATTGTGATACCGCGTTCCTGCTCCTGTTCCATCCAGTCCATTTGCGACGCACCTTCATGGGTTTCACCAATTTTGTGAATGCGCCCTGTATAGAAAAGAATACGCTCGGTTGTAGTAGTTTTACCGGCATCGATATGAGCCATTATTCCGATATTACGTGTCTTTTCTAAGGAGAACTCTCTAGCCATTTCGTATTTCTCCTTCCTGGGATGAGTATATATTGATTAATAAGTAGAAAGATAATCTTACCAGCGGTAGTGAGCAAATGCTTTGTTTGCTTCTGCCATTTTATGAGTATCTTCACGCTTCTTAACAGAAGCTCCGCTATTATTAGCAGCATCCATGATTTCATAAGCAAGACGCTCTTCCATCGTTTTTTCTCCGCGAAGACGAGCGTAGTTTACTAACCAACGCAACCCAAGAGTTGAGCGGCGTTCTGGACGAACCTCAATCGGCACTTGATAGTTTGCACCACCAACACGGCGAGCTTTAACTTCAAGTACTGGCATAATGTTTTTTAGAGCTTGATCAAATACTTCCATTGGTTCTTTACCTGTACGATCTTGAATAATATCAAATGCAGAATAAAGAATTGATTGTGCTTTACCTCTTTTACCGTCTACCATTAGCTTGTTGATTAAACGTGTTACAAGCTTTGAATTATGAATTGGATCTGGTAGAACGTCTCTTTTTGCTACAGGTCCTTTACGTGGCATCGGATTTCCTCCTTTCAAACGAAACTAGTATGTTTCAATCAATTATTTTTTAGCTTTAGGACGCTTAGTACCGTATTTTGAACGGCTTTGCGCGCGGTTTTCAACACCAGCTGTATCAAGCGCACCACGAACGATGTGGTAACGAACACCCGGTAAGTCTTTCACACGGCCCCCGCGAATGAGTACAACACTGTGCTCTTGCAGGTTATGACCGATACCAGGGATATAAGCTGTTACCTCGATTCCGTTAGTCAAACGAACACGGGCATATTTACGAAGCGCTGAGTTCGGTTTTTTCGGTGTCATCGTACCAACACGAGTACAAACACCGCGTTTTTGTGGTGAAGATACGTTCGTGTTAACTTTTTTAAAGCTGTTATAGCCTTTGTTAAGTGCCGGCGAGTCAGAAGTAGTTACTTTTGATTTACGACGTTTGCGCACTAATTGGTTAATAGTAGGCATTATATTTCCTCCTTTCATTCTTTTTCTTAAGCCCACACATCCAGGTGGATCTTTTTAAGGTAAAAAACAAGTTTTTGCAGATGAAACAACTGCAAAAACACCTTTATTGGATAATGGCAACAGTTGTTGCTCCGACATCAATTCCGCATGCTTTCCCAAGCTTTTTCATGGAATCCACCATCGTGATCGGGGTGTCCATTTCTTTCGCTGTGTGAATAATACTTTCGGTAATTCGCGGATCAGCATCTGCAGCCACGAATACTTCCAGCACATGCCCTGATTTAAGAGCTCTGACTGTCTGCTTTGTTCCTACAATTAAATTTGAAGCCTGCGACACTTTTTCATAAGACAATTTGACTATCCTCCAAAGTAACAGGTTAATGATAGGAGCACCTTGAATATAGTAACATCTGCTTTTTTCAATGTCAACATAAAATACGAAAAATTTTATAAGAATAATATTATAAATGTCAGCCGGCGAAGTTCGCCGGCGACATTTGATTATTCCACAGTTTGCACTTCTTCATCCGCCATAACAGTAATCGTTTTACGGTAGCGTTGCATACCCGTTCCTGCTGGAACAAGCTTACCGATTATGACGTTTTCTTTTAGTCCAAGCAATTCATCTCGTTTACCTTTTATAGCAGCGTCTGTTAGAACGCGGGTAGTTTCTTGGAAGGATGCTGCTGATAAGAATGAATCTGTTTCTAATGATGCTTTTGTAATACCGAGTAAAACAGGGCGTCCAGTCGCAGGTTGCCCGCCTTCAAGAAGCGCTTTTTCGTTAGCATCAGTAAATTGATGGACGTCAAGCAGCGTTCCTGGTAATACATCCGTATCACCCGCATCAGCAACTCGTACTTTTCTGAGCATTTGGCGAACCATTACTTCTACGTGTTTGTCGCCAATCTCAACACCTTGCATACGATATACTTTTTGAACTTCGAGCAGCAGATATTCTTGTACTGCCGCAACATCACGAACACGTAGTAATTCTTTCGGATCAATAGACCCTTCAGTTAATTCCTGTCCGCGAGTTACTTGATCGTTGACTGCTACTTTTAATCTCGCTGTATATGGAGCATTATATGTTCGTGCCTCGATATCTCCTTGAACAACGATTTCATGCTGTCGGTCACGACCTTCTGAAATCGAAGTAACAACCCCGCTGATTTCTGTAATAACAGCCTGACCTTTTGGATTTCGGGCCTCAAACAATTCCTGAATACGTGGAAGACCTTGAGTAATATCATCCCCGGCTACCCCACCTGTATGGAATGTTCTCATTGTCAGCTGTGTTCCTGGTTCTCCGATAGACTGAGCTGCAATGATCCCTACTGCTTCACCCACATCTACTACGGTGCCAGTGGCCAAGTTACGGCCATAACATTTTTTACATACACCATGGCGTGTATTACATGTAAAGGCTGAACGAATCCAGACTTCCTTGATACCCGCATGATCTATTTCTTTCGCCAAATCTTCATCTATTAACTCGTTTTCTGAGACAAGAATTTCTCCTGTTTCAGGATGAGCGATTTTTTTCCGTGCATAACGTCCGATTAAACGCTCTTCAAGTGGTTCGATTACTTCAGTTCCGTCTTTCAAGGAAGCGACTAGAAGTCCTTTATCTGTTCCACAGTCGTCTTCACGAATGATGACATCTTGCGCAACATCTACTAGTCTTCTCGTTAGGTATCCGGAGTCAGCTGTTTTCAGGGCTGTATCTGCAAGACCTTTACGAGCACCGTGCGTAGAGATAAAGTATTCGAGAACCGTTAACCCTTCGCGGAAACTGGATTTGATAGGCAACTCAATAATCCGTCCAGCCGGGTTGGCCATCAAACCACGCATTCCTGCAAGTTGTGTAAAGTTCGAAGCGTTACCCCTTGCTCCAGAATCACTCATCATGTAGATCGGGTTCAAGCTTTCGAGTGTCTTCATCAACTTTTCTTGAATGACATCTTTTGCAGCACTCCAGATGGAAATGACGCGGTCATAACGTTCTTCTTCCGTAATTAATCCACGTTTGAATTGCTTCAAGACATTATCTACTTTTTCTTGGGCCTCATTCAAAATAGTTTCTTTTTCCGCCAAAACAACGATATCAGATACACCGACCGTAATTCCTGCTTTGGTTGAATATTTAAATCCAAGGTTTTTCATTCGGTCAAGCATTTTTGACGTTTCCGTAATATGGAATCGTTTAAAGATCTCCGAGATGATATTCCCAAGTATTTTCTTTTTGAATGGCGCGACAAGCGGTTGCTGTTTGATAAAGTCAGCGACATTTGTCGATGGCTCAATAAAGTATTTATCAGGTGTATTTACTTCTAGATTTTCAATTGTAGGTTCATTAATATACGGGAATGAAGGCGGAAGTATTTCATTAAAAATCAGCTTCCCAACTGTTGTAACAAGCAGTCTTTTCCTTTGTTCATCCGTAAACTTTTCATTTTTAAGTGATCCGGCATGGATAGCTACCCGTGTATGAAGATGCACATAACCACTTTGGTATGCAAGGAGCGCTTCGTTTGTGTCTTTGAAGATCATTCCTTCTCCATCTGTGCCTTCTCGTTCGAGTGTTAAGTAGTAGTTACCCAGCACCATATCTTGGGACGGTGTAACAACTGGCTTACCATCTCTTGGGTTAAGAATGTTTTGTGCTGCAAGCATGAGTAAGCGTGCTTCAGCTTGAGCTTCGGCAGAAAGTGGAACGTGTACAGCCATTTGGTCTCCGTCAAAGTCGGCGTTATAAGCCGTACATACAAGCGGATGAAGACGAATCGCTCGTCCTTCCACAAGCGTCGGTTCGAAAGCTTGAATACCTAGCCTATGAAGTGTTGGTGCCCTGTTTAATAAAACTGGGTGCTCACGAATGACATCTTCTAGTACATCCCAAACTTCTGGCTGAACTCGTTCTATTTTTCTTTTTGCACTTTTGATATTATGTGCGAGTCCTTTTTCGACAAGCTCTTTCATAACAAAAGGTTTAAAAAGTTCAAGAGCCATTTCTTTTGGAAGTCCGCATTGATACATTTTTAAGTTTGGACCAACGACGATAACAGAACGGCCTGAATAGTCAACACGTTTACCAAGTAAGTTTTGGCGGAAACGTCCTTGTTTTCCTTTCAGCATATGTGAAAGTGATTTAAGCGGACGATTTCCCGGCCCTGTTACCGGGCGGCCTCTTCTGCCGTTATCGATTAATGCATCGACTGCTTCTTGAAGCATACGCTTTTCGTTTTGCACGATAATGCTTGGTGCTCCAAGATCGAGTAGTCTTTTCAAGCGGTTATTCCGGTTAATTACCCGGCGGTACAAGTCATTTAAGTCTGAAGTAGCAAAACGTCCGCCTTCTAACTGAACCATTGGACGCAATTCAGGTGGAATGACCGGAAGAACATCCAAGACCATCCAATCAGGATGATTCCCTGAATGTCTAAACGCCTCAAGTACTTCAAGCCTCTTGATCGCACGAGTACGACGCTGGCCTTGAGCTGTTTTTAGCTCTTCCTTAAGCTGATCTGTTTCTTTTTCTAATTCGATATCTTGAAGCAATTTTTTAATTGCTTCAGCACCCATTCCCGCTTGAAATTTCGTGCCATATTTCTCGCGGTATGCACGATACTCTTTTTCAGAAAGTAGTTGTTTCTTATCTAATGTCGTATCACCAATGTCTGTAACAACATAAGACGCAAAATAAATAATTTCCTCTAAAGCGCGGGGGGACATATCAAGAATAAGTCCCATCCGGCTTGGAATACCTTTGAAATACCAAATATGTGAAACCGGCGCAGCTAGTTCAATATGACCCATGCGTTCACGACGAACTTTTGCTCGTGTAACTTCTACGCCACAGCGGTCACATACAACGCCTTTGTAACGGACGCGTTTGTATTTTCCGCAATGACATTCCCAATCCTTCGTAGGACCGAAAATCCGCTCACAGAACAAACCGTCTTTTTCCGGTTTCAACGTACGATAGTTGATTGTTTCCGGCTTCTTAACTTCACCGAAGGACCAAGAACGGATTTTATCCGGCGAAGCGAGGCCAATTTTCATATACTCAAAATTATTTACATCCAGCAAGGGGCCTACCTCCCTTTTCGTATACAGGTTCTACCCTTATTGCTCAAACTGATTAATTTATTCGTGTGGGACAGTCTCTTCGACTTTTGTATCCGGTGCGATATTAAGCGTATCTGCTTGATGAGCTTCATCCTCATCATCTAGATCGCGCATTTCAATTTCCTGTTCGTCGCCAGAGAGGATTTTCACATCCATACCAAGGCTTTGGAGTTCTTTAATCAATACTTTAAATGATTCAGGTACTCCTGGTTCAGGAACATTTTCACCTTTAACGATTGCTTCGTATGTTTTCACACGACCAACAACATCATCTGATTTAACTGTCAAGATTTCTTGAAGTGTATAAGCTGCACCATATGCCTCAAGCGCCCATACTTCCATCTCTCCAAAACGCTGTCCGCCAAATTGAGCTTTACCGCCAAGTGGCTGCTGTGTTACTAGAGAATAAGGTCCGGTAGAACGCGCGTGCAACTTATCGTCAACCATATGTGCAAGCTTGATCATATACATAATTCCAACGGATACTCTGTTATCAAAAGCTTCTCCAGTACGACCATCGTATAGAACTGTTTTCGCATCACGAGCCATACCCGCTTCTTCGATTGTTTCCCATACGTCTTCTTCTGTCGCACCATCAAAAACTGGTGATGCCATATGGAGACCAAGATGTCTGGCTGCCATACCTAAATGCATTTCAAGCACCTGTCCGATGTTCATCCGTGATGGAACACCTAGTGGGTTCAACATGACGTCGATTGGAGTACCGTCTGGCATATACGGCATATCCTCTTCCGGGAGAATACGAGAAATAACACCCTTATTTCCGTGGCGACCTGCCATTTTGTCCCCTTCGGAAATTTTACGCTTTTGCACGATATAAACACGTACTAGCTGGTTAACACCTGGTGGTAATTCGTCGCCATCTTCACGGTTGAATACTTTTACATCCAAGACGATTCCCCCGCCTCCGTGTGGCACACGTAAGGAAGTATCGCGAACTTCACGGGCTTTTTCTCCAAAAATAGCATGAAGTAAACGTTCTTCAGCTGTCAGTTCTGTTACACCTTTTGGTGTTACTTTTCCGACAAGCAGATCACCATCTTTAACTTCAGCTCCGATTCGGATGATTCCACGCTCATCAAGATTACGCAGTGCATCTTCACCAACGTTTGGAATATCACGAGTCATTTCTTCTGGACCAAGCTTCGTGTCACGGGCCTCTGATTCGTACTCTTCAATATGAATCGATGTATACACATCATCTTTGACAAGGCGTTCACTCATGATGATTGCATCCTCATAGTTGTAACCTTCCCAAGTCATAAATCCGATAAGAACATTTCGTCCAAGTGCAAGTTCACCTTTATCCATTGATGGTCCATCGCCAAGGATTTCTCCTTTTGTAATCCGTTCGCCGACACTTACAATCGGACGCTGGTTATAACACGTTCCTTGGTTAGAACGGATAAACTTCTGCATGCGATATTTGTCAAGATCACCTTTTACTTCTTGTCCATCAACTTCTTTAACTCGACGGATCCATACTTCGCGGGATTCTACATGTTCTACAATGCCATCATGCTTACAAATAACTGCAGCACCGGAATCCTTTGCAGATACATACTCCATTCCTGTACCAACGAGCGGCGCCTCTGGCTGCATAAGCGGCACAGCTTGACGTTGCATGTTCGCCCCCATCAAAGCACGGTTGGAGTCATCGTTTTCTAAGAATGGAATACAAGCTGTGGCTGCTGAAACAACTTGTTTTGGTGATACATCCATATAATCAATTCGCTCTCTTCTCACAACGGTGTTTTCACCGCGGAAACGAGCAATTACTTCTTCATTTATAAAAGCTCCTTCATCGGAAAGCGGAGCATTTGCTTGCGCTACTACATAGTTGTCTTCCTCATCGGCAGTCAAATAATCTATTTGCGCCGTAACTAAGCCAGTTTCTGGATCAACACGGCGATATGGCGTTTCGATAAAACCAAAACGATTGACCTTTGCAAATGATGACAAGGAGTTAATCAATCCAATATTCGGACCCTCCGGCGTCTCAATCGGACACATCCGGCCATAGTGAGAGTAATGAACGTCACGCACTTCAAATCCTGCGCGTTCACGAGTTAACCCTCCTGGTCCCAATGCTGATAACCGTCGTTTATGAGTCAATTCAGCCAACGGATTGGTCTGATCCATAAATTGTGACAGCTGTGAACTTCCGAAGAACTCTTTGATTGATGCTATAACAGGACGGATATTGATCAACTGCTGTGGAGTGATTGTGTTTATGTCTTGAATAGACATACGCTCTCGTACAACCCGCTCCATGCGTGACAAACCAATTCTAAACTGGTTTTGCAGCAATTCTCCTACTGAACGAAGTCGGCGATTACCAAGATGATCAATGTCATCCGTATCTCCAACATCGTATAGCAAGTCAAAGAAATAGCTGATGGAAGAAATAATATCAGCTGGAGTTATATTCTTCGTGGTATCTTCTACATATGCATTCCCGATAACGTTGATAACTCTTTCTTCTTCGTCATGGGGAGCATAGATTTTAATGGATTGAACAACAATATCGCCGTCCAATACGCCACTATGCTGGTTATAGCTTTTAAATCCCGTACCGTTTTCTAGGTATGGAATGATTTTATCTAAAGTGCGGCGGTCGAGCAAAGTGCCTTTTTCCGCAACGATTTCCCCTGTTTCAGGATCTGCGAGTGTTTCAGCCAAACGCTGCCCAAAGAGGCGGTTCTTTATATGAAGTTTTTTATTAAGCTTATAGCGACCTACGCTTGCAAGATCATATCGCTTCGGATCAAAGAACCTAGAAACGAGTAAACTCTTTGCATTTTCAACAGTAGGTGGTTCACCGGGACGAAGCCGCTCATAGATTTCGAGTAAGGCTTTTTCGATGCTCTCCGTATTGTCTTTTTCAAGCGTGTTCCGGAGATATTCATTATCACCAATCAAATCGATGATTTCTTGATCAGAACCAAATCCTAGTGCACGTAAAAGAACCGTTACTGGTAATTTTCTCGTGCGATCGATGCGGACGTAGACGACGTCTTTTGCATCTGTTTCATATTCCAGCCAGGCTCCACGGTTTGGAATGACTGTGGCAGTAAAGCCTTTCTTACCGTTCTTATCGAGCTTCCCACTATAATAGACGCTCGGTGAACGAACGAGCTGCGAAACGATTACTCGCTCAGCACCGTTTATAATAAAGGTTCCCATTTCTGTCATCAATGGAAAATCACCCATGAATACATCCTGGTCTTTTACCTCACCAGTTTCCTTATTCACAAGGCGTAGCTTGACGCGAAGAGGAGCGGAATAAGTAGCATCTCGCTCTTTTGATTCTTCAACAGAATATTTGGGTTCGCCGAGTGTATAATCGATAAATTCCAATGAAAGATTTCCGGCAAAATCCTCAATTGGGGAGATGTCCTGGAACATTTCCTTTAAGCCCTCATCAAGAAACCATTGGTAAGAAGAAGATTGGATTTCGATAAGGTTCGGCAGCTCCAATACTTCACTAATACGCGCAAAGCTCCTGCGTTGGCGGTGCCGTCCGTACTGAACTAGTTGACCTGTCAACTGATTCACCCCTCAAATCATGCGTTTTAATGATTGCATTTTCCCTGGTTTAGCCAGCAAAAATGTTGTATCATAAGACAAAAAGAAAAAGGGTTTTGCTTCGAAAACCACATTTTCACATGACGTACTATTATTGTATAATCTTTTCCAACTTTACCAACTTCCATACCTTATGGAAGAATATTGGATATCAGTTAGAAAACACTATATATGCATTTTACAATGCTATCACAAGGAAACTTACAAGTCAATATTTTGAAGCCTTCAAAATATAGTAGCCTTTCTTTTTTGCGATGATCTCTACTCTATCGAAAACTTCAGCCATTTTTGCCTTAGCAGAAGGAGCACCTTGCTTTTTTTGAATAACTACCCACAAGTCTCCTCCAGGAATGATATGTTGGAAACTTTTTTCCAATATATCATGAACGATATCTTTGCCCGCCCGGATCGGGGGGTTTGTTAAAACAGCTGCAAAGTTCGTTTCCTTTATCTCTTCGAAGCGATCACTTTCATATATATCCACGTTATCTATCATATTAAGTCCCGCGTTTTCCCTCGCGAGTGCGATTGCCCTTTGGTTAACATCCACCATATGTAGATGACGTTCAGGAAAGTCTTTCGCAAGACTAAGACCAATCGGGCCATATCCACATCCTACATCTAATATAGGACCCGCTTTATCGGGGAGCTCAAACGTATCTATTAATAATCGCGATCCAAAGTCCACTTCTTTTTTTGAAAAAACACCTTGGTCCGTTTTGAAGCGAAACTGGTGATTACGTAATTCTGCATTCCAATACATAGGATCGCTTGCGGTCTCAGGACTGCGCGAATAATAATGGTCTGCCATTAGAGGTATCCTCCCATATATAGCTATAGCGCCTAGCGAAAAAAAGCCCGCTATATAGCAGCGAGCTTTTTATTCATAAGATAATTACTTAACTTCGATGACAGCTCCAACTTCTTCAAGTTTAGCTTTAAGTTCTTCAGCTTCTTCTTTAGACGCGCCTTCTTTGACTGCTTTAGGAGCATTGTCAACAAGCTCTTTAGCTTCTTTCAAGCCAAGGCCAGTGATTTCACGTACAACTTTGATAACTTTAATTTTTGATGCGCCAGCGCTAGCTAGTACTACATCAAATTCAGTTTGTTCTGCAGCAGCTTCGCCACCAGCAGCGCCACCTGCAACAGCTACAGGAGCAGCAGCAGTTACGCCAAATTCTTCTTCGATTGCTTTAACAAGATCGTTTAGTTCAAGAACTGTCATTTCTTTGACAGCTTCGATGATTTGTTCTTTAGTCATGATTTATTTCCTCCGTTAATAGTATTTGTTTTTTATAATGAATATCCGATGTTAAGCGCCTTGCTCTTCTTTTTGGTCTGCCACTGCTTTAGTTGCAAGTGCCAAGTTACGAATAGGAGCTTGTAGAACGCTAAGCAACATAGAAAGCAATCCTTCGCGTGATGGAAGTTCTGCAAGTGCTTTTACTTCTTCAACAGAAGCAATATTACCTTCGATTACACCCGCTTTAATCTCAAGTGCTTCGTTCTTTTTCGCAAAGTCATTCAAAATTTTAGCTGGAGCCACAACATCTTCCGTACTGAAAGCAATCGCATTCGGGCCAGTTAACGCTTCGTTTAGACCTGAAAGTTCAGCTGCATCTGCTGCACGACGTGACATCGAGTTTTTATAAACTTTGAAATCAATGCCCGCTTCACGAAGTTGTTTACGAAGTTCTGTAACTTCTGCAACACTTAGTCCGCGGTAATCAACTACGACTGTGGAAACGCTCGTTTTTAGTTTTTCTGCGATCTCTTCCACAATTTGTTTCTTTTGCTCAATCACTTTGCTCATCCTTACACCTCCTAAGATTCCAGATGGACATTTATACCAGCATGCAAAAAACCTCCATACTTTCTAGACATGGAGGTTTCATGCGCTCAATCTTAGTAGATTGAATATATATCGCAATGACCTCGGCAGGAAATTAAGCTTTTGGCACCTGCTGTCTACGGTACAAATGTTTATTCTGTTTTTTCAACAGCTAAAACTATATCAAATATATTAGTAGCTGTCAAGTTAGTTTTTTTCAACAACAGTAGAAGGATCAACCTTCACACCAGGACCCATTGTAGAAGTAACAGTTACGCTCTTCACGTATGTGCCTTTTGCTGCTGCAGGTTTTGCTTTAAGCAATGTATCGAAAATAGTTGCGAAGTTTTCAGCAAGTTTTTCTTGATCGAAAGAAATTTTTCCGATTGGAACATGGATGATACCAGCTTTATCCAAACGGTATTCAACTTTACCAGCTTTAATTTCATTTACAGCTTTTGCTACATCAAATGTAACTGTGCCAGTTTTCGGGTTTGGCATTAAACCTTTTGGTCCAAGTGTACGACCAAGTTTACCAACTTCACCCATCATGTCAGGAGTAGCAACGATAACATCAAAATCAAACCAACCTTGATTGATTTTGTTGATATATTCTGCATCTCCAACATAATCTGCACCAGCTGCTTCTGCTTCTTTAAGCTTATCGCCTTTAGCAAAAACTAATACACGTTGAGTTTTACCAGTACCATTCGGAAGCACTACTGCACCACGAATTTGTTGGTCTGCTTTTTTAGGGTCTACCCCTAAACGGAATGCAGCTTCAACTGTTGCATCGAATTTTGCATAGTCAATTTTCTTTACAAGTTCAATTGCTTCGTTAACTGAATAAGCTTTTGAACGATCAACAAGCTTTAACGCTTCTACATACTTTTTGCCTTTTTTAGCCATTATTATTTCCTCCTGTTATGTGGTTTTAGCGGAATAACCTCCCACGAATAAAGAAAGGCTGAGATTTTTTATCACAGCCTCCCTCCAACAACGTAACTCGCAACTAGGATCAGTCTTCGATCGTGATACCCATGCTGCGCGCAGTGCCTTCTACCATAAGCATAGCTGCTTCAACGCTTGCAGCGTTCAAGTCAGGCATTTTTGTTTCAGCGATTTCACGTACTTTATCGCGTTTAACAACAGCAACTGCTTTTTTATTCGGTTCACCAGAACCAGATTCGATACCAGCTGCTTTCTTCAGAAGAACTGCAGCGGGCGGAGTTTTAGTGATAAATGTAAATGAACGGTCTTCAAATACCGTAATTTCAACAGGGATGATTAATCCAGCTTGATCTGCTGTACGAGCGTTAAACTCCTTACAGAATCCCATGATATTTACACCCGCTTGACCAAGTGCCGGTCCAACTGGTGGAGCCGGATTCGCTTTGCCTGCAGGAATTTGCAATTTTACAAGTTTAATTACTTTTTTAGCCACGAGACACACCTCCTTAAGTCCGTGATGTGGTAATAGGGTTGGCCCCTCCCACTCAACATATAAAAATAGAATGATTTACAATTGTTCAGCTTCTCTATTTGAGCATACTGACTTAAAAGATATTATCACTTTTCACAAAGGATTTCAAGTTTTTTCAAATTATATTTTATCAATTTGTGTAAAATCTAATTCAACAGGCGTTTCACGGCCAAACATATTCACCATAACCCTTGCTTTTCCTTTGTCTTTGTCCATATCTTCGATTTTTCCTGTAAAATTCGCAAATGGACCTTCTTTTACAGTTACAGTTTCACCTGGTTCAAAATCCACATCTGCACGTTTTTCTTCCATGCCCATCCGTTTAAGGATAAAGTTAATTTCTTCCGGTAAAAGCGGTGTCGGTTTCGAGCCGGAACCAGAAGAACCAACAAATCCGGTTACGCCTGGAGTGTTACGGACAACATACCAAGAATCGTCCGTCATAATAATTTCGACTAACACATATCCAGGAAATACCTTTCTTTTTACGGTTTTCTTTTTACCATTTTTAATATCTGTTTCCTCTTCTTCAGGAACGATCACCCGAAAGATTTTATCTTGCATACCCATTGATTCTACACGTTTTTCAAGGTTTGCTTTAACTTTATTTTCATAACCGGAATAAGTATGGACAACATACCAGTTCTTTTCCATTTAATAGGACGTAACGTCCTTCCCTCCCTATTAGTCATTTCGATGTTTTATTCGATATTTTTCCACCAAAATAAAAAACCCGTAACCCGGGTTTTTTTGCGACATTTATTCTTATGTTTTTATTATACCATGAGAAAGTGCATATTATACAAGTCATCCGGTAAAAATAAGGTTTTGCGATTATTATAGTCCGAGAATAAAGCGGACGGATCTGGAGATGATTTGATCAATCCCCGCGAAAAACAAAGCGAGTATCGTAACTGTTACAATAACCGTAACCGTATAACCGGTAAGTTCTTTCCGCTTCGGCCAGCTCACCTTTCTCATCTCTGAGCTTACGTTGCGAAAGAATTGCGTTAAGCTTGTCATGATTGTACCTCCAAAAGTAGATAACTGCTTATATATATTAAAAAGAGCTATTTCGTTTCTTTATGAATGACATGAGCATTACATCGTTTGCAATACTTTTTTACCTCAAGACGACCTGAAGTTGCTTCTTTATTTCGGTCTGTCGAATAATTTCGCGATCCACAGACTGCGCAGGCTAACGCGACTTTCTTATTCATGATGCAGCACCCGCTCTCCCGGGATTTTTAAAATTCAGCGAATAAACGCTTCCTGATGAATATCCTATAAAAAATATCACGGATGTTTGTTTCTGTCAACAAAGGATATAAGCCTTACATACTGAATTCGCGAATTTCCAAATACCGTTCCAACTTACGCTTAACTCTTTGTAAAGCGTTATCAATTGATTTCACATGACGATCCAATTCTTCAGATATCTCCTGATAGGATCGCCCGTCCAAATAAAGAGCAAGGACCCTTCTTTCCAAGTCACTTAACAGCTCTATTACTTTTCCTTCAATATTACTAAGTTTTTCTCGATTGATGAGCAATTCCTCAGGATCGAGAATTTTTGCACCTGAAATAACATCCATTAACGTCCGGTCAGACTCTTCATCGTATATAGGCTTGTCCAAGGAAACATAGGAATTAAGTGGAATGTGTTTTTGACGAGTGGCTGTTTTGATTGCAGTAATGATTTGTCTTGTAATGCAGAGCTCAGCAAAAGCTTTGAAAGAAGCACGCTTATCTTCTTGAAAATCACGAATTGATTTATAAAGTCCAATCATGCCTTCTTGCACGATATCTTCCCTATCTGCGCCGATTAAAAAATATGAACGGGCTTTGGCTCTTACAAAGTTGCGGTATTTTTTAATGAGATAATCTAGTGCTTCACTTTCTCCTTCATGAATCATTTCAATCAATTCTTCATCTTCAAGCAAATCAAATCTGATTTCTTCCTCTAATCTGATATTTGAGACCACCATATCCCCGCCCTTAAAAAACAGTAGATACAATTATTATACATGACAGAATTTTCAAGCGTCAACCAGTCATTTTTTTCCGCGTCGCCATTTCTCAAAAATTTCTGCAACTTCGACACTTAACGGGATTTTAGCCGCAGGGATTGTCTCTTTCGTTTTTTCCAGTCTACCGTCTATTTTACGGTCTACCGCTTCTACCTCAATTAGTAATTCCCTCGCGGATATTCTAAGGGCCCCTTGTCCAAAGATAGCCCATTGTTCTGTAAAATCAGAGGTTGCAACATGAATTTGTGTTTTAATATTATTTAGTTCAACGGCTAACTTTTCAATTCGCTCGTCAGCCGTTTCTTCCACTTTTGTAAAAATTACATCGATTTTATGTTTACGATATTTTTTTTCGATCCCTTTAACCTCATAGGCATCGAACACCACAATAACTTTATATCCTGTATAAGCTTGATAGTCAGCCATGATTTCAATTAATCGATCTCTGGCAGAGGCTAGGTCTTTCTTTTTTAGGTCATTCAGTTCAGGCCACGCGCCGATGATATTGTAGCCATCAACAATGAGGATATCCATTTGTCAACCCTCAAGAGGGTGCCGATTACGATGAACTTCATACATAAGCAAGGCCGCTGCTACCGAGGCATTTAGTGATGTAACATGCCCCGTCATCGGTAAATGAATGAGAAAATCGCACTTTTCCCTAATGAGACGACCTATCCCCTTTCCCTCACTTCCAATAACGACAGCTAGTGGCAATGTCACGTCCATTTTACGATAATCCTGACTTCCTTCCGCGTCAGTGCCAAACACCCAGACTCCTCGACTCTTTAATTCGTCAATTGTTCTTGCGATATTTGTCACTCGGGCAACGGGAATATACTCGATTGCTCCTGTTGAAAGCTTGGCAACTGTGGCCGTCAAGCCAACAGCTCTACGCTTAGGGATGATGATGCCATGGACACCCGCTGCATCAGCAGTTCTTAGAATCGATCCGAGGTTATGCGGATCTTCGAGCTCGTCCAAAATGAGAAAAAATGGGTCTTCTCCTTTTTCAGTTGCACGAGTAAATAAATCTTCCACTTCCGCATATTGATAAGCAGCAACCTGGGCAACAACACCTTGGTGATTCTCTTCTGTCATTTGTTCAATTTTTTGCTTTGGGACAAATTGAACGAGGACGTTACGTTGTTTCGCAAGCTTAGTAATGACTTGCATTTGTCCTTTTTGCGATCCTTCAGCAATCCAAATTTTATTTATATCTCGGTCTGATTTCAATGCTTCAATAACAGGGTTTTTTCCCGCAATCCATTCTTGGCTCATGCTGTATCCACTCCCCTGGTTTCAATCTTTTTAACCGCTTCTTCCATAATGGCGTTAAGTCGATCCATATTATTCGCTAAATATACCCATCCGATCACAGCTTCAAAAGCAGTACTATGCCGATACGTTTGAACATCTGTATTTTTTGGTATGGTCCCTGATTTCGCGTTTCTTCCCCGCTTCATAACGGCTAATTCCTCTTCGTTCAAAAAGCCTTCGTCCACCATTTTTTTCAAAATGGCAGACTGTGCTTTTGCAGAAACATAGCGGGTAGCTTCACGATGAAGTCTATGTGGCTTGGTCTTCCCACTATCTAAGAGATACCGCCTGATGAATACATCATAAACCGCATCACCCATATAAGCGAGTGCCAAACTATTTAATTGCTGATAATCTATTCTTTTTTCCGACAAATTCATGCTTCTATCCCCGCTTCCATCGGGTGCCTTGTGGAGTATCTTCAAGAATAATATTCATTTCTTTTAATTGATCACGAATGTCATCTGCAAGTTGAAAATCACGATTTTTCCTAGCATTCAGCCGCTTTTCAATTAAAAGATCGATATCTTCATCAAGCAGGTCTGCTATTTCGAGGTCAAGACCAAGAACGGAAAATAACTCTTCAAAGGCGTGCATAAATGCTTCGATTACTTTAGTTGATGTGTTCTTTTCCATTAAGTAATAATTTGCTTGCTGCGCCAAATCGAATAAAACAGAAATACCATCTGCCGTATTAAAGTCATCATCCATTTCTTTTACAAAAGTAGAAGTTAAATCATTGATCTTTTGCATCCACTCTTCGTTATTATCCGTTAAATCGGCACTTACATCCAGACGATGTTTTAAATTTTGGTAAGACGTTTTCAGCCGCTCGAGGCCAGCTCCTGCATTTTCAAGTAGTTCCTCATTGTAATTAATCGGATTACGATAGTGGACTGCCAGCATGAAAAATCTTAACACCTGAGGGTCCACATGCTTGATTATGTCATGTACCAGGACAAAGTTTCCAAGGGATTTGGACATCTTCTCATTATCGATATTGATATAGCCGTTATGCATCCAATAACGGGAGAAAGTCTTCCCTGTTAATGCTTCAGACTGCGCAATTTCATTTTCATGATGTGGAAATGTTAAATCCTGTCCTCCTGCATGAATATCGATTGTATCACCCAAATATTTACGTGCCATCGCAGAGCACTCAATATGCCATCCTGGACGACCTTTACCCCAGGGACTGTCCCAGGAGATTTCGCCTTCTTTGGCAGCTTTCCAAAGGGCAAAATCAAGTGCATCTGCTTTTTTCTCACCAACTTGTATTCTTGCTCCTACTTTTAATTCATCGATTGATTGCTGAGAAAGTTTCCCGTAATCGGCAAATTTTCTTGTCTTGTAATAGACGTCACCTTCTGATTCATATGCATACCCTTTTTCGATTAAATTATCTATGAATTCAATGATAATATCCATGTTTTCCATTACTCGCGGATGTAGATCCGCTTTTTTGCACCCCAACGCAGAGACGTCTTCAAAAAAGGCTTCAATAAATTGATCAGCAATTGTCGGTACATCTTTCCCAAGTTCCTGTGCCGCACGAATTAATTTATCATCTACATCGGTAAAATTAGAGACGTAATTAACATCATATCCTCTGTATTCCAAATAACGGCGGACCGTATCAAATACAATGGCAGGCCTTGCATTACCAATATGAATATAATTATAGACAGTCGGTCCACAAACATACATTTTCACTTTTCCTTCTTCAAGTGGAACGAAGGTTTCTTTTTTTCGTGTTAAAGTATTATATATTTTAATTGCCATCTTCCGTGGCTCCTTTCGATTTTAGTCGTACAATTTCTGCTTCCAATCGAGCAACTTTATTTTCTATTTCTGAACATCTATCTGCAATTGGGTCCGGCAGATCACAATGGTTCAGATCATTTTTAAGTTTAACTCCATCTTTTACAACAATTCGTCCTGGTATGCCTACCACTGTAGAATTGGGCGGTACATTTTTTAAAACGACCGAACCTGCGCCTACTTTGGAGTTTTCACCAATAATAATGTTCCCGAGCACTTTCGCACCCGTTGCGATTAATGCATAATCTTCTATAGTTGGATGCCGCTTTCCCTTTTCTTTTCCCGTTCCTCCAAGGGTCACACCTTGGTAAACAGTCACATTATCACCAATTTCACAAGTTTCGCCGATCACGACGCCCATTCCATGATCAATGAAAAAGCGCCTGCCAATTTTAGCTCCCGGATGAATTTCTATGCCGGTAAAAAATCGATTTACTTGGGAAATGACCCTGGCAAAGAAAAACATTTTTCTTTTATAAAAAGCATGTGCGATTCGGTGGGCCCAAATGGCGTGCAGCCCCGAGTAAGTCAAAATGACTTCCAGGCTGTTGCGTGCAGCAGGGTCCTGATCAAACACAGTATCGATATCTTCTTTCATTCGTTTGAACATGTTTGCCGCTCCTTTCATGAGAAAAGCGCAAGCGCCTTGCGATGGAAGAACGGCTAAGTTCGCCACGTCCTGTGGCAACGCCGTTCTGACCCGCATCCTGCGGGCCTCCGACGAGCAAATGTTCTGAGACAACAAAAGTCCGGTCTTGACTTTTATTGGCTCAGGTTGTTTGACCTCGAGGGGCTAGGCGCTGGAGCTAGACATTATTAGGAAACTTCTTTACTTTTTGGAAAATAAAAAACGCCTCTGAAAAATCAGAGACGCTTTTGGCGCGGTTCCACTCTGGTTGGCCATTGCTTTGAATAAATGCTGCAATGACCCGGCTTCCCCCTTGATAACGACAAGGCTACCGCCTGTACCTACTTGGTTAGTTACCGTTCGGCCCAGGACTCAGAGGGGCACTTCAAAAAACGGGAGGCTTGAACCGCTCTCAGCCGGTGGCGGTTCTCTCTGATCAGCATCGTTCTTCTACTTTTCCTCTTCAACGATTTCGATTATAACTTTAATATATTACATTTCTTTCTAATTGTTAACCCCTTAGACTCTCCAAACGCCTTTTTATTTTTTCTTTACCAAGCAATTCAATCGCATTTGGAAGTTCCGGTCCTTGAGTTTGGCCAGTAACTGCAACCCGAATTGGCATAAATAATTTTTTCCCTTTATGCCCTGTAGATTTTTGGACAGCTTTAATTGCTTTTTTGATGCCATCTGGCTCAAATGGCTCAAGCGCATCGACTTCCTCATAAAAAGCAGCAAGCACTTCAGGAACTTGTTCTTCTTCTAAAACAGCTTTAGCTGCCTCATCATATTCAATGTCATCTTTAAAGAACATGCTAGATAGCTCAACAATCTCTGCTCCATAGCTCATTTGTTCCTGATACAAGGCAATCAAGCCTCTCGCCCACTTTTCCTCTTCAGGATTCATCTGATCGCTAAGTACACCAGCCTTTACAAGATGGGGTAAAGAAAGCGCCACAACTTCATCCAAGTCGAGTTTTTTCATATATTGATTGTTCATCCAAGCTAGCTTCTGCTTATCGAATAAAGCTGGGGATTTAGATAGTCGGTTCGCATCAAATATTTTAATGAATTCCTCTTTCGAGAAAATTTCTTCCTCGCCCTCTGGTGACCATCCAAGTAAAGTAATAAAGTTAAAAAGGGCTTCTGGCAAGTAGCCAAGATCAGCGTATTGCTCAATAAACTGAATAATTGATTCATCACGCTTACTTAGTTTCTTACGGCTTTCATTCACAATTAGCGTCATATGACCATATATCGGTGGTTCCCACTCAAAAGCTTCAAAAATCATCAATTGTTTTGGTGTATTGGAAATATGATCATCACCGCGAAGAACATGGCTGATTTTCATGAGGTGGTCGTCAATAGCCACCGCAAAGTTATACGTTGGGATGCCGTCTTTTTTAACAATGACAAAATCACCAATACCATCTGATTCGAATGAAACTTCGCTTTTTACCATGTCATTAAAAGCATATACTTTCCCTTTAGGTACTTTAAAACGGATGCTTGGCTTTCTACCTTCCGCTTCAAGCTGTTCCTGTTCTTCCTTTGTAAGGTTCGCACACTTCCCGGAATAACGCGGCATTTCACCACGAGCTAATTGAGCCTCGCGCTCTGCTTCTAGTTCTTCTTCCGTACAATAGCATTTATAAGCTAATCCTCTTTCCAAAAGATCATCATAATATTTTTTATAAATATCAATTCGCTCGGACTGACGGTATGGGCCGTAGCCGCCATCTTTATCGACACTTTCGTCCCAGTCAATTCCAAGCCATTTCAAAAAGTTGAGCTGGCTTTGCTCTCCGCCCTCTATATTACGCTTCAGATCTGTATCTTCAATTCTGATTAGGAACTTTCCACCCAAATTACGGGCAAATAAGTAGTTAAATAATGCTGTACGTGCGTTTCCAATATGTAGATGTCCAGTTGGACTCGGCGCATAACGTACTCTAATGTCATTTGACATGTGATTGCCTCCTCAAAAATCTCTTAATTCACTTTCCTTATTTTACAATAGTTCAGTTAATCAATAAAGCTACGCTTCTCAAGCGTTCACCTTTTGAAGCAATACAACTGCCTGGGAAGCAATTCCTTCTTCCCTGCCTACAAAGCCAAGCTTTTCTGTCGTTGTTGCCTTAACATTCACTTGATCTGTACGAGCTTCGAGCAGTTCCGCAATTCGTGCACTGATTTTTTCAATATGAGGCGCCATCTTTGGTTTTTGTGCCATAATCGTGCAATCAATATTAACTAATGTATAGCCTTTTTCTTTTACAAGTTTCCACACATGAATTAACAATTCCGCAGAATCTGCATCTTTAAATTCTTGGTCCGTATCTGGAAAATGACGGCCAATATCACCTTCTCCAATCGCTCCGAGACAAGCATCAGCTACGGTATGTAGCAGCACATCTGCATCAGAATGACCAATTAGTCCTCTTTCATAAGGTATCTTAATGCCGCCAATAATTAAGGGGCGATTTTCAGCAAATTCATGAACATCAAAGCCTTGTCCAATTCTAAACATATATACGTTCTCCTTCCATCACTAGGTCTAATAAAGCCTAGTTTCAGCCAAAGCGCTTCCGTTTCTCCATAATCGCCTCTGCAAAATAAAGATCTTCCGGCGTTGTCAACTTAATATTATCATAATCACTCTCTACAATTTTCACCGTATGGCTCGTTCTCTCTACAAGCGATGCTTCATCCGTTCCTAAGAAACATTCATTCCTTGCTTGTTCATGTGCATTCAACAACACAGAAAAACGAAAAGCTTGTGGGGTTTGCACCTGCCACAAGCTAGATCGTTCAACTGTCTCAACCACTTCATGACCAACGGCCTTTTTTATCGTATCTTTAACAGGAACTGCAGCGATGGCTGCTCCGCTTTCAACCGCTGATCTCACTAGCTGGCTGATCGTTTTAAGACGAATGAAAGGGCGAGCTCCATCGTGGACGAGAATAATTCCATCTGCATAGGCGGCCTTCAAACCATTATAAACACTATCTTGACGTTCATTACCGCCATAAACAAGCTGGATTTTCGGCGAATGATCGACATCTTCAAGTATTTCTTTAAAGTATTCTTCATCATTGTGTTGAATAACGAGAATCACCTTGCGACAATTTGGATCAGCAGTGAAAACATCCATTGTATGAAGAATGATTGGTCGTTTTCCCAGTTTTAAAAATAATTTATTATGCCCTGCACCCATTCTTTTCCCAGATCCAGCTGCCGGAATAATCACCTGATAATCCATTATTAATTTTCCCCAATCTTATAATGCTTTTTCCATTAGCTTCGGCTTTGCAAAAATCATCCGTCCTGCAGAAGTTTGAAGCACACTTGTGACAACAACATCTATTCGTTTACCGATATAATTCCGGCCTTCTTCGACGACAATCATCGTTCCATCATCCAAATATGCAACACCTTGATTGTACTCTTTACCATCTTTAATTACCTGAACGCTCAGTTCCTCACCCGGCAACACTACTGGCTTCACCGCATTCGCTAGATCATTAATATTCAACACGTTAACGTTCTGAAATTCACACACTTTATTTAAATTAAAATCGTTTGTCACAACAATTCCATCTGTAATTTTAGCTAATTTGACGAGCTTGCTATCCACTTCCTGGATGTCTTCAAAGTCACCTTCATACATTTCAACTTGAATATCCACTTCTTTCTGGATACGATTAAGGATATCAAGGCCTCTTCTCCCTCGATTTCGTTTTAATGCATCAGATGAGTCGGCAATATGTTGAAGTTCTTCAAGGACGAATTGTGGGATGACGATGACCCCGTCCAAAAAACCAGTTTGGCAAATATCAGCGATTCTTCCGTCAATGATCACACTCGTATCAAGGATTTTCAAGCTTCGTGATCGAGCTTCTTCCTTCTCATCATCGCCATCTGCACCGCGTTTTTTTCCAGCGCGATTAATGGAAAATAAATTTGTAAGTTCATCACGTTTTTTAAAGCCAACTTGGAATCCAAGATATCCTAGCAGTAACGTTAATAAAATCGGGACAAATGTATTGAGAATCGGAATTTCCATTTGATTGATGGCCAGTCCAGCTAAAAATGCCACAATTAATCCGAATGTAAGACCCAGGCTTCCGAATAAAATATCTGTAACCGGCGCTTTAACAAGCATGTCTTCCAGCCACTTCACTATATTGACAAGATAATCAACCGCCCAAAAAGTAAGTAAATAAAAAATAATAGCACCTATAATAGCAGTAATATAAGGATTATTGATTAATGCCACTTCGTCGAGTTTTACCAATTTCAGTAATTCTGGTATTAGAAAAATCCCGAGTGTCCCGCCCAGCAGTAAAAAACAAGCCTGCACAATGCGTTTTAACATACATCCTGTCACCTCCTTCTAATAATTATAAACAATAAACCAGCTTTAAAACGTCATAGATTTAAATATTTATCAAAATTAACCTAATCATATAGGTAAATAACAATAATTGTAAAATATTCCTTTCCCAAAAGGTAGCAATATTTATTCCTATTGTCAATTTTAATGGGAAAAGCGGAAGTGACTTGTTATAGGAAGAACGGCTAAAATCGCCACGTCCTGTGGCAACGCCGTCCTGACCCGCATCCTGCGGGCCTCCGACAAGCAAATGTTCTGAGACAAGAAAAGTCCGGTCTTGACTTTGATTGGCTCGGGTTATTTGACCTCGAGGGGCTAGGAGCTGGAGCTAGACATGCATTGACTGAGTTTCAAAGGAAATCTATAAAGGAATTTAAACTATCTTATTTATTCAGAAAATGCCTCTTTTAATGCCTCACCCACTGTTCCGACACCAATCACTTGGATTCCATCGGGAAATTTCCAGCCTCCGATGTTATTAGCCGGCACCAAAACCCGTTCAAAACCTAGTTTGGCTGCTTCTTGAACTCGTTGTTCAATTCGGGAGACACGGCGAACTTCACCAGTTAATCCGACCTCGCCTATGATACAATCGGTCGCCTTCGTTTGCTTATCACGAAAGCTTGAAGCAATACTAACAGCTACAGCAAGATCAATTGCCGGCTCATCAAGCTTGACTCCTCCCGCGACTTTTAAATAAGCATCTTGATTTTGTAGAAGTAACCCGACACGCTTTTCCAATACCGCCATTAGCAAAGAAACGCGATTTTGGTCAATGCCAGTCGCCATTCTCCGTGGATGACCGAAGCTCGTTGGTGAAATTAATGCCTGAATCTCAACAAGTACAGGTCTTGTCCCTTCCATGGAGGCAACGACAGTGGAACCGGAAGTTCCCTTCGATCTTTCTTCAAGAAAAATCTCTGAAGGATTCTCTACTTCTTCAAGGCCCGCTTCCTTCATTTCAAATATACCCATTTCATTGGTTGAGCCAAAACGGTTTTTTACAGCACGTAAAATTCTGTATGTATGATGGCGCTCACCTTCAAAGTACAAAACAGTATCCACCATATGCTCTAAAAGCCTTGGTCCAGCAATAGCTCCTTCTTTTGTAACATGGCCGACAATGAAGATTGCGATACCTTTCGTCTTAGCAATGCGCATTAATTCAGCTGTACACTCTCTTACTTGAGAGACGCTGCCAGGAGCAGATGTAACCTCTGGATGATAAACGGTTTGTATGGAGTCAACCACGACAAACTGAGGGGATATATCTTCTATCGTCTGGTGGATTAATTCTAGATTCGTTTCTGCATATATATATAATTCCGGAGAATTTACATTAAGGCGGTCAGCTCTTAGCTTTGTTTGTTTAACTGACTCCTCACCAGATATGTAGAGCACTTTTTGATTTGCTACAGCTAATTGGGCGGAAACTTGCAGGAGTAACGTCGACTTGCCAATTCCCGGGTCACCACCAATTAAAATGAGAGAGCCAGGTACGACACCGCCGCCAAGCACTCTATTTAACTCTTTTAAGTCAGTTGTTACTCGTGGTTCTTGCTTTGTCTCGATTGAAGAAATGGAAGTTGCCTTAGATTGAATCCCAGGTGCGGAATGTTGGAATGATCGTTTAGGTTGTTTCCCAACAATATCTACTTCCTCAACCATCTGATTCCATTCACCACAACCAGGGCAACGGCCCATCCATTTTGCAGATTCATATCCGCAAGCTTGACACATAAATTTAGTTTTTTTCTTAGCCAACCCTTTTCTTCCTCCCATTTAAAATAAACGGGGTACACGGTTGGATCCTGTGTACCCCGTTCCTTTAAGAACTGTTTAGCGTAAGTACTCAATCTACTTCGCTTTTCTAAGATACCGATTCTTCTGTAGTTTTTACTGTGAATTCCCCATTTTCCACATCGATTAAAATATGGTTTCCAGTAGCAATGGTCCCTTTTAGCAACTCTTCAGACAAACGGTCTTCAATAAATTTTTGAATCGCCCTTCTCAGCGGACGGGCTCCATACTCAGGGTCATACCCTTCTTCTGTAATTTTTTCCTTCGCTGCTTCTGAAAGTTCAAGATCCATATCCTGTTCTTTCAACCGCTTCGTTAATTGCTCTGACATTAATGTTACGATTTCTTTTAGATGCGGCTTCTCAAGAGAATGGAAAACAATAATTTCATCAACCCTGTTTAGAAACTCTGGGCGGAATGCTTTTTTCAGTTCTTCCATGACTTTGCCCTTCATATCTTTGTAATCCTGTTCTCCATCTTGAATACTAAAGCCGACATATTTATTTCTACGGAGAGCTTCAGCACCGACATTTGATGTCAGGATTAGCACAGTATTACGGAAATCGACTGTTCTTCCTTTGGAATCCGTCAAACGTCCGTCTTCAAGAACTTGAAGTAAAATATTGAACACATCCGGATGTGCTTTCTCAATTTCATCTAGCAAAATAACAGAATAAGGCTTGCGTCGTACTTTTTCTGTTAGCTGACCACCTTCTTCAAATCCGACATAACCCGGAGGTGAACCGACAAGTCTCGAAGTGGAATGCTTCTCCATGTATTCTGACATATCAATACGAATCATGGCATCTTCATCACCAAACATTGATTCGGCAAGTGCTCTCGCTAATTCTGTTTTACCTACCCCTGTAGGCCCAAGGAAGATAAATGACCCAATTGGGCGTTTTGGATCTTTTAGTCCCGCTCTCGCGCGGCGAACCGCTTTTGCAACCGATTTGACTGCTTCTTCTTGACCGATCACTCTTGAATGCAAAATATCTTCTAAGTTTAGCAATCTTTCCGTTTCTGTCGCGGCAAGTTTTGAAACCGGGATTCCCGTCCAGCTTGAGACAACATGTGCAATGTCTTCCACTGTCACTTCCGTATTTTCCTGCCCTTGCTTTTCTTTCCAAGTCTTCTTCGTTTCTTCTAGCTCTTCACGTAAACGTTGTTCAGAGTCACGAAGAGATGCGGCTTTTTCAAATTCCTGACTTTGAACAGCTGAATCCTTTTCCTTACGGATTGTCTCAAGCTTCACTTCTAATTCTTTTAAATTAGGAGGCGTTGTATAAGAACGCAGTCGCACTTTAGAACCTGCTTCATCAATTAAATCAATTGCCTTATCAGGTAAGAAACGATCAGAAATATAGCGATCGGATAATTTTACGGCTGCTTGAATGGCTTCATCGGTAATCGATACACGGTGATGCGCTTCGTATCTGTCTCGAAGACCTTCCAAAATTTGAACGGATTCCTCAGCAGTTGGCTCATCCACTTGGATAGGTTGGAAACGACGTTCCAGCGCGGCATCTTTTTCAATATATTTACGATACTCATCTAGAGTAGTTGCACCAATACATTGCAGCTCTCCACGGGCAAGCGATGGCTTTAAAATATTTGAAGCATCAATGGCCCCTTCCGCTCCACCCGCACCAATCAAGGTATGCAGTTCATCGATAAACAGAATAATATTACCTGCTTGTCGAATTTCATCCATTACTTTTTTCAGGCGATCTTCAAATTCACCTCGATACTTTGTTCCAGCTACAACCGTTCCCATATCAAGGGTCATGACGCGTTTATCTCGTAAAATTTCCGGAACCTCATTATTGATAATTTGTTGAGCAAGTCCTTCGGCAATTGCAGTCTTACCAACCCCTGGCTCACCGATAAGCACAGGATTGTTTTTTGTACGTCTGCTCAACACTTCAATTACCCTTTGAATTTCTTTACCTCTCCCAATGACCGGATCTAGACTTCCCTCTCTTGCAATTGCTGTTAAATCACGGGCAAGACTATCTAGTGTAGGTGTATTGGCGCTAGACGAGCTTCCACCTGTATGATTATTTGCCTCATTACTCCCAAGGAGTTGAAGTACTTGCTGTCGGGCTTTATTCAAGCTAACTCCTAGATTACTAAGAACCCTTGCTGCAACGCCTTCTCCTTCACGAATCAAGCCGAGCAGGATATGTTCAGTACCAACGTAGGAATGGCCAAGTTTTCTTGCTTCGTCCATGGAAAGTTCAATGACCTTTTTTGCTCGGGGTGTATAATGAATTGTTTGTGCAGCAGTATCCTTGCCTCGACCAATTAAATTTTCAACTTCTTTTTGAATTTTTTCCGGACCAAGAGCAAGTCCGTATAAAGCTTTTGCAGCAATACCTTCTCCTTCTCTTACAAGTCCAAGTAAAATATGTTCGGTACCAATATTGCTATGTCCAAGACGAATGGCTTCCTCCTGGGATAAAGCTAATACCTTTTGTGCTCTCTCTGTAAAACGGCCAAACATCATACGATCTCCTCCTAACTATCTCTCTCTTCAAGTTTCAAACGTTCACGAATAAATGATGCCCTTTTTATATCGCGTTCAACAGGTCGGAGAGGTCCGCCTGCATATTGCTGTAAAAATCCGGGCTGCGTTAAAATCATCAATTCATTTAAAATATTTTTCGATAAATGATTGATATATCCTGCATCTATGCCCAATCGAACGTCAGATAAACATTCTGCCGCTTCTTTTGTTTCAATTATTCGGCTGTTTGCCAATATTCCATAGGAGCGATATACTCTATCTTCTAATTGTATGTTAGATGTTTTTACTAATGCTTCCCTTGCAGACCTTTCCTGTGCAATGATTTGTTGCACTACGCTCGTTAAATCACCGATAATATCTTCCTCAGATTTACCAAGGGTAATTTGGTTGGAAATTTGAAAAATGTTCCCAAGCGCCTCGCTGCCTTCCCCATATATTCCCCTAACGACAAGTCCGAGCTGATTAATTGCGGGTATGATCCGGTTTATTTGCCTCGTTAAAATTAAAGCTGGCAAATGGACCATGACAGAAGCTCTTAATCCTGTACCAACATTCGTTGGACAGCTTGTTAAATATCCAAGATCTTCATCAAAAGCATAGTTCACCTTTTCTTCCAGAATATCATCAATCGCGTTTGCCCGTTCCAACGCCTCGGTAAGTTGTAATCCTGGGAACAAACATTGAATTCTAACATGGTCCTCTTCATTGATCATAATACTAATATCTTCATTTTCAGATAAAAGTACAGCGCCGTGGGAAGCGTCATCTGCAAGTCGAGGACTAATCAAATGCTTTTCAACAAGTACTCTTTTTTGTAAGGATTTTAATTCATCGACTTGTAGAAGCTCCATTTCTCCATATGGTTGGAAAACTTTTGCTTGGAGGATTTCATTAACCTTGTTGATTATTTCCCTTGCATCATCATTACTAAACAATGTAGGAAATTTATAATTGCGTAAGTTACGAGCTAGTCTAATGCGAGAACTTAGAATAATATCGGAATCAGGACCTTCTGCGCTCATCCAAGAACTGACTGCCTTATTAAGAAACTTTTCTAGGCTCATCTGCTTTTTCCCTCCCCGTTAGATAAATTATTTTCGAGGGATCGGATTTGATCACGTACTTCGGCAGCTTTTTCAAACTCTTCCTGTACAACTAACGAACGTAGCTCCTCCTTTAGAAGCTGAACTTGTTTCTTTAAATGTATAGAGCCGCCAATTCTTTTAGGCACCTTTCCTCCATGCTGAATGTTACCGCTATGCAGCCTTTTTAAAATGGGGGTCATTTGGCCTTTAAATGCTTCATAGCAATTGGCACAACCAAATCTGCCGATATTAATAAATTGTTGAAAAGTCATCTTACATACTTCACATTGGATAATTTGATGTGTCGGAGAAGGGGCTGATTGTGCTTGCTGAATGGAAGGGTCAAGATTTAATAAGCCCGCAAGTAAATCATTGAATGAAAAGCCCCCGGCTCCATCCATCATAAAAAACTCACCTTTCTCTTGAGCGCACTTTTCACAAAGCTGAATAGCCGTCTTTTCACCGTTCACTACTTTTGTGAAATGTAAAGTGGCTGGTCTTTCTTTACATTCTTGGCAGATCATCGCCTTCACCTACTTTTCAATCGTATTTAATTGCCTGAATCATCGCCTTAAGCAATCTTGCCCTTAGCTCATCCCGAACAGGCAGATCAATATAAATGACTGAGCGATCGATTACACTTAACATTAACTTTGCTTCCCTCTCCAAGACCACTCCTTCTTCGACAAGGCGGAATATTACATCCTGGGCACTCGTCTGGGAGATACTTCGACCAATTAATACTTTTAATTGATCAATTAAGTGGGCCTTATCATGAATTCTCACTTTTGTAATTCTAATATAGCCGCCACCACCCCGCTTGCTTTCCACCATATAACCTCGTTCAATCGTAAAGCGAGTGTTAATTACATAGTTAATTTGGGAAGGTACGCATTGAAATTTATCTGCCACCTCACTCCTTTTTATTTCAACTATTTCACCTTCACTTAATTCAAGCACTTTTTTTAAATAGTTTTCAATCACATCGGATATATTCCGCATCATCAAGCCGCCTCCCTATATGTATGCTTGACTTTGACTATATTTGACTTATATTATACAGGAAAATGTGCGTAAAAGGCAATTTTCTATATTTAACATCATTTTATCCACGAGGTTATAATACGAAACCATTTAAAGATAGAAAAATTTAAAAAGAAGGGCATGGGGATTGGAAACTGCTTTTAACCGATGAAGGGGCACGAGGACTGAAACCTACTCTTAAAGCTGGAAACAGTACTTATGAAACAGATATGAGGATAAGAAAGAGCCCATTTTGGATAAATAGGGCTTCAGAGAGAAGGTTTGAAGGCAGAATGCTACTCATTTAGGATAGATCTGTCTTCATAGAGCAAGTATGAAGACAGAATGCTACTCTTTTGGGATAAGTCTGTCTTTATAGAGCAGGTTTGAAGACAGAATGCTACTCTTTTTGGATAAATCTGACTTCAAAGGGTGGGTATGAGGACAGACTTTGACCCTTTTTGGTAAATGCTGTCCTTATGAAGTCGTCATAAGGACAAGAATCTTCTTATTTGGGTAAAAACTGTCCTCATAAAGACGTCATGAGGACAGGAAACTTCGTATTTTAGTAAAAGCTTTACTCATGAAGCCGACATGGACAAGCTTCCAGAAATTGATTCTTTAATTATAAACACAAAAAAACACGATATGGATTAAACCATACCGTGTTCTTAGTTGCCCGGCAACGTCCTGCTCTTGCAGGGGGAGATCCCCCAACTACCATCGGCGCTGAAGAGCTTAACTTCCGTGTTCGAGATGGGAACGGGTGTGACCTCTTCGCTTTCGTCACCAGACTATTTTGAGGTATTCATTCCCTCAA
>NZ_JAGYPH010000007.1 GCF_018343525.1 Lederbergia citrea
TTAAGTTAGAAAGGGCGCACGGTGGATGCCTTGGCACTAGGAGCCGATGAAGGACGGGACTAACACCGATATGCTTCGGGGAGCTGTAAGCAAGCTTTGATCCGGAGATTTCCGAATGGGGAAACCCACTGCCCGTAATGGGGTAGTATCCATTTCTGAATACATAGGAAATGGAAGGCAGACCCGGGGAACTGAAACATCTAAGTACCCGGAGGAAGAGAAAGAAACATCGATTCCCTAAGTAGCGGCGAGCGAAACGGGAAGAGCCCAAACCAAGAGGCTTGCCTCTTGGGGTTGTAGGACACTCTATACGGAGTTACAAAGGAACGGGGTAGACGAAGCGGCCTGGAAAGGCCCGCCAAAGAAGGTAACAGCCCTGTAATCGAAACTTCGTTCCCTCCAGAGTGGATCCTGAGTACGGCGGGACACGAGAAATCCCGTCGGAATCCGGGAGGACCATCTCCCAAGGCTAAATACTCCCTAGTGACCGATAGTGAACCAGTACCGTGAGGGAAAGGTGAAAAGCACCCCGGAAGGGGAGTGAAAAAGATCCTGAAACCGTGTGCCTACAAGTAGTCAGAGCACATTCATGTGTGATGGCGTGCCTTTTGTAGAATGAACCGGCGAGTTACGATTTCATGCGAGGTTAAGTCGAAGAGACGGAGCCGCAGCGAAAGCGAGTCTGAATAGGGCGCATGAGTATGAGGTCGTAGACCCGAAACCAGGTGATCTACCCATGTCCAGGGTGAAGGTAAGGTAACACTTACTGGAGGCCCGAACCCACGTACGTTGAAAAGTGCGGGGATGAGGTGTGGGTAGCGGTGAAATTCCAATCGAACCTGGAGATAGCTGGTTCTCTCCGAAATAGCTTTAGGGCTAGCCTCAAGGTAAGAGTCTTGGAGGTAGAGCACTGTTTGGACTAGGGGCCCTCATCGGGTTACCGAATTCAGACAAACTCCGAATGCCAATGACTTGTCCTTGGGAGTCAGACTGCGAGTGATAAGATCCGTAGTCGAGAGGGAAACAGCCCAGACCGCCAGCTAAGGTCCCAAAGTATACGTTAAGTGGAAAAGGATGTGGAGTTGCTTAGACAACCAGGATGTTGGCTTAGAAGCAGCCACCATTTAAAGAGTGCGTAATAGCTCACTGGTCGAGTGACTCTGCGCCGAAAATGTACCGGGGCTAAACGTATCACCGAAGCTGCGGACTGACACCTTCGAGTGTCAGTGGTAGGAGAGCGTTCTAAGGGCTGTGAAGCCAGACCGGAAGGACTGGTGGAGCGCTTAGAAGTGAGAATGCCGGTATGAGTAGCGAAAGAAGGGTGAGAATCCCTTCCACCGAATGCCTAAGGTTTCCTGAGGAAGGCTCGTCCGCTCAGGGTTAGTCGGGGCCTAAGCCGAGGCCGAAAGGCGTAGGCGATGGACAACAGGTTGATATTCCTGTACCACCTTTTTACCGTTTGAGCAATGGGGGGACGCAGGAGGATAGGGTAAGCGCGCTGTTGGATATGCGCGTCCAAGCAGTTAGGCCGGGGTGGAGGCAAATCCTTCATCCTAAAGCTGAGCTGTGATGGCGAGGGAAATTTAGTACCGAAGTTCCTGATTCCACACTGCCAAGAAAAGCCTCTAGCGAGGTAACAGGTGCCCGTACCGCAAACCGACACAGGTAGGCGAGGAGAGAATCCTAAGGTGATCGAGAGAACTCTCGTTAAGGAACTCGGCAAAATGACCCCGTAACTTCGGGAGAAGGGGTGCTCTTGCGGGTGCAAGCCTGCGAGAGCCGCAGTGAATAGGCCCAGGCGACTGTTTAGCAAAAACACAGGTCTCTGCGAAGCCGCAAGGCGAAGTATAGGGGCTGACGCCTGCCCGGTGCTGGAAGGTTAAGAGGAGCGCTTAGGTGTAAACCGAAGGTGCGAATTGAAGCCCCAGTAAACGGCGGCCGTAACTATAACGGTCCTAAGGTAGCGAAATTCCTTGTCGGGTAAGTTCCGACCCGCACGAAAGGCGCAACGATCTGGGCACTGTCTCAACGAGAGACTCGGTGAAATTATAGTACCTGTGAAGATGCAGGTTACCCGCGACAGGACGGAAAGACCCCGTGGAGCTTTACTGCAGCCTGATATTGAATGTTGGTGCAGCTTGTACAGGATAGGTAGGAGCCTTGGAAACCGGAGCGCCAGCTTCGGTGGAGGCATTGGTGGGATACTACCCTTGCTGTATTGACATTCTAACCCGCACCCGTGATCCGGGTGGGAGACAGTGTCTGGCAGGCAGTTTGACTGGGGCGGTCGCCTCCTAAAGTGTAACGGAGGCGCCCAAAGGTTCCCTCAGAATGGTTGGAAATCATTCGCAGAGTGTAAAGGCACAAGGGAGCTTGACTGCGAGACCTACAAGTCGAGCAGGGACGAAAGTCGGGCTTAGTGATCCGGTGGTTCCGCATGGAAGGGCCATCGCTCAACGGATAAAAGCTACCCCGGGGATAACAGGCTTATCTCCCCCAAGAGTTCACATCGACGGGGAGGTTTGGCACCTCGATGTCGGCTCATCGCATCCTGGGGCTGTAGTCGGTCCCAAGGGTTGGGCTGTTCGCCCATTAAAGCGGTACGCGAGCTGGGTTCAGAACGTCGTGAGACAGTTCGGTCCCTATCCGTCGCGGGCGCAGGAAATTTGAGAGGAGCTGTCCTTAGTACGAGAGGACCGGGATGGACGCACCGCTGGTGTACCAGTTGTTCCGCCAGGAGCATCGCTGGGTAGCTATGTGCGGACGGGATAAGTGCTGAAAGCATCTAAGCATGAAGCCCCCCTCAAGATGAGATTTCCCATAGCGCAAGCTAGTAAGATCCCTGAAAGATGATCAGGTTGATAGGTCCGGTGTGGAAGTGTAGCGATACATGGAGCTGACGGATACTAATCGATCGAGGACTTAATCAAATATGTAACAAATGTTTCAAGGTTTACCTTCTCATTTATCTGGTTTTGAGGGAATGAATACCTCAAAATAGTCTGGTGACGAAAGCGAAGAGGTCACACCCGTTCCCATCTCGAACACGGAAGTTAAGCTCTTCAGCGCCGATGGTAGTTGGGGGATCTCCCCCTGCAAGAGTAGGACGTTGCCAGGCAACTAAAAACGCGTTATGGTTTAATCCATAACGCGTTTTTTTGTGTTTATTTTAAGGCTTGTTCTCATACAGGCTCTATGCAGACAGACTTATCCAAAAAGAGTAGTAAGTTGTCTTCATACCCCCTGTATGAAGACAAACTTATCCAAAAAGAGTAGTAATCTGTCTTCATAACGCCTGTATGCAGACAGACTTATCCAAAAAGAGTAGTAATCTGTCTTCATACCCGCTTCATGAGGAAAGCCAAATCCATAAGGAGCATTTTTTTGTCCTCATGGCACCCCAAAAAAACCGTTTTAAGAATACTCATAAAGAAGTGACCTCCGGTTTCCATCTCACTCTTCAGCCACCACAGATATTGCTACAATCAATAAGTAACAAGACACAATAACATTATGTCCTGTTTTTATTTCTTCCTTTTTAATCACCGTACAAACACAGCAGGTGTCCTAAGTGCATAGAATTTACAGTGGAGTTACTCCAATTGGTTAAATGTTATAAATTGTGTATACAAATCATGAGAATGGGCAAACTATTGTGTATGGAGGTGGGATTGTGAAGAAATGTATCATATGTGAGGAACCTCAAAAGCACGGAATTCATCTTTATACATCCTTTATTTGCACAGATTGTGAGAAAGCTATGATTGCTACAAGCACGAAGGATCCAGCCTATCGTTATTATATTAATCAATTAAAAGTGATAAAGGAAACAAAAATCTTTTCGTAAACCAGGTAAAAGCTAAACTGCCTGGTTTTTTGTTTTTCTATTGTACAATATAGAAAAGTAGGTAAGTGAGGTTATTTATGATGGAGCAAAAACAAATGCCTCTTTATGAACGATTGGCAAAGCATAAAGCGAATAATCCTATTTCCTTTCATGTCCCGGGACATAAAAATGGAATGCTGTATAACGGATTTGATTCAACTTTTAAAGAATTTATGGAATTTGATGTCACAGAGCTGACGGGCTTAGATGACTTACATGACCCAAATGAGGCTATTGCTGAAGCACAGCAGCGGCTTACTAAATTATATAAAACAAAGAAAAGTTATTTTCTTGTTAATGGAAGCACCGTTGGAAATTTAGCAATGATTTTATCGACCTGTAATGAAGGCGATATAGTGCTGGTCCAGCGCAATTGTCATAAATCAATATTGAATGGACTCATGCTCGCAAACGTAAAACCAATATTTATTTCCCCGGAAATCGACAAAAATCTATTAATTCCTACAGGGGTAGACGCGAAGAGAGTTCGAGAGGCACTGGATCAATACCCCAATATAAAAGCTTGTATATTTACATATCCGGATTATTATGGACAAACATACGAATTAAAAAAAATCATTGAGATGGCACATCAAGACAATATCCTTGTTTTAATTGACGAGGCACATGGGCCGCATTTTCAATTGGGAGATCCCTTCCCACCTTCATCGTTAGCACTCGGAGCCGATATGGCTGTACACTCAGCTCATAAGATGTTGCCCGCCATGACGATGGGTTCCTATTTACATATAAATAGTGAGCGAATCTCACTCGAAAAGGTAGAATTTTATTTAAGTGTTCTACAATCAAGTAGTCCCTCCTATCCTATTATGGCATCTTTAGATGTAGCTCGTAGCTACCTTGAACATTTGTCGGAAAATGATTTAGCTTATACACTTCGGCAAAAAGATGCTTTTATTGATAAGTTAAAAAGTATTCCAGGTCTTAATGTTATAGGCGTTCATGATCCAATAAAATTGCTGCTAAGGCATGATTATTTATCTGGATATGAATTGCAAACTATTCTTGAAGGCATCGGTATATTTCCTGAACTTGCTGATCCATATCAAGTGCTGCTTATCCTTCCTTTATTAAAAGAAAAAAAGGAATATCCATTTGAACAAACGATTGAAAGAATGAAACAGTTCTCATGGAATACGATAAGAAGCTCAACTAAGATAAAAAAAGTGAATCACTTGGATAAAGAAGAAAATAAAATAATTGAATTGTCATTTTCCTATAAAGAAATGTTGAATATGGCTTACGAATGGGTGAAATTTGAAGTAGCATTGGGAAGGATTGCAGCCAAGATGGTCATTCCATACCCGCCAGGCATTCCCTTACTATTACCCGGGGAAAAAATCACAGCTGAGCATATTACACGTTTAAGACAGCTTTTACAAGCCGGTGCTCGTTTTCAAGGTGGTACGGAAGAAATAAAAGCGGAAAAGATTGCAGTATTTATCAAGTAGTTTCGCTGTCAAAAAGTTGTTACAGTGTTATACTAAAACGACATCAAGCACTGCTTACGGAGGCTAATAATGCAGGGATTATTTATAACGTTTGAAGGTCCTGAAGGCGCAGGAAAAACAACAATTATACAAAAATTAGCAAGCGATTTAGAAAAACTCGGGGTCAAAGTCCTTTTGACACGAGAACCGGGAGGTATCCAAATATCCGAAAAAATTAGACATGTTATTTTGGATCCCAATAATACTGAAATGGATGCACGTACAGAAGCGTTATTATACGCAGCAGCACGAAGGCAACATTTAGTAGAAAAAGTGGTACCTGCCTTAAACGAAGGCACGATCGTTTTATGTGATCGATTTATCGATAGTTCGCTTGCCTATCAAGGGTATGCGAGAGGGCTTGGGATTGAAGAAGTTTTTTCAATTAACCAATTTGCAATTCAAACATTAATGCCTGACAAAACTTTATATTTTGATATTGAACCTGAGCTTGGTTTTGAGAGAATTGGCAATAACGAAGGACGCGAGGTTAACCGCCTTGATTTGGAAAATCTCGACTTTCATTATAAGGTAAGAGAAGGATATCATATATTACTTGAGAAATTTCCAGAAAGAATGATTACCATAGATGCAAGTAAGCAAGTGGAGCAAGTTTATACTCAAACAAAAGAAATAGTTGAAAAGTTAATTGGTCGTTTGCACCTTTAAAATTACTGATTATCGATGTAACATATAGAGATAGCTGATATAATAAATATAATAAGAGATAAGTGACAATATTATGGAGGGGTGAATGGAAAATGAAATTAATTATGGCAGTTGTACAAGACCAGGATAGCAATCGTTTGATGAGTGCATTAGTTGAGAATAATTTTAGAGCGACAAAACTTGCAACCACAGGTGGCTTTTTAAAGTCAGGAAATACAACATTTATGATCGGTACGGAAGATGTCAGAGTAAACAAGGCACTTCAAGTAATCAAGGATAATTGTAAATCACGTGAACAGCTTATGGCTCCTGTGTCCCCAATGGGCGGTAATGCCGATTCATACATTCCCTATCCAGTAGAGGTATCCGTAGGAGGAGCAACTGTATTTGTCCTTCCGATTGAACAGTTTCATCAATTTTGATGGGTGAAAAAAATCGAGAGTAATTATTTATAAGATAGATAATAAGCAGCTATGTTAGCTGCTTAACTTTTATATGGTAAGCGAGTGAATGGGTATGTCCATGACTTGGCAAGACTTAGAACAAGAGCAGCCGTTTGCAGCAAAAATGTTAAAGAATAGTATTGAAAAAAAACGCGTTGCCCATGCTTATTTATTCGAAGGTGACCATGGTACAGGTAAGCGGGCAGCAAGCATGCTCATGGCTGAGACCTTGTTTTGTGAAAAACTTATTAATAACTACATTCCGTGTGGCTCTTGTATAAATTGCAAAAGAATAAAAACTGGAAATCATCCTGATGTTCATGTTGTACAGCCGGACGGTTTATCAATAAAGATAGAGCAAATTCGTTCATTAAGGACGGAGTTTAGCAAATCAGGAGTAGAATCGAATAAAAAATTATATATCATTATAGATGCTGAGAAAATGACAATTTCCGCGGCAAATAGCTTACTAAAATTTTTAGAAGAACCAAATTCTGAAACGATGGCTTTCCTTGTCACAGATCAATCACAGCGTATTTTACCGACTATTTTATCAAGGTGCCAATCGATTGCTTTTAAGTCACTTCCACCTGAATTATTCATAAAAAAATTGCAAGATAATGGGGTAAATCATGTAAAAGCCCCGCTCATAGCTGCAATTACCAATAATTTACAAGAGGGGTTAGAGCTAGACAGCGATGATTGGTTTGCACAAGCACGAAAAATAGTGTTAAAATTATATGAAGTCTTGAAGCAAAATCCTCTTTATGCAATGACATCGTTGCAAGATGAATGGACTAGCCACTTTAAAGAGAAAGCCCAACTTGATATGGGACTAAATCTTTTATTACTTATATATAAAGATGTGCTTTATGTTCAATTGGGGAAGGAAGGGCAACTTGTCTATCCGGACCAACTGGACAGGTTTAAGGGAGATGCACTCCAATCTTCTTCAAGAAGGCTGTCAGAGCAAATGACTGCAATTTTGGAAGCAAAACGGAAATTAAACGCAAATATCAATCCTCAGCTGTTAATGGAACAGCTTGTGCTAAATTTGCAGGGGGGACCTTCTTTTGTATAATGTTGTAGGTGTCCGGTTTAAAAAAGCCGGTAAAATATATTATTTCGATCCGGGAGACCATCCTATTCGCCAAAATGATTATGTGATTGTTGAAACGGCTCGTGGCATCGAATATGGAAAAGCTGTTACCGACAAAAAGCAAGTGGACGAAAATGATGTTGTTTTGCCACTGAAAAAGGTCGTAAGATTGGCTGACCAAAAAGATCAGTTGAATGTCGAGGAAAATAAGCAAGCAGCAGAGGAAGCTTATCAAGTTTGCTGTGATAAGGTTTTGGAGCATCAGCTCGATATGAAACTTGTGGATGTTGAATATACATTTGATCGGAATAAGGTCATTTTTTATTTTACTGCCGATGGACGGGTTGATTTTCGGGACCTTGTAAAAGATTTGGCTTCGATTTTCCGGACGAGAATTGAGCTTAGGCAAATCGGGGTTAGAGATGAAGCAAAAATGCTGGGAGGCATTGGTCCATGCGGGCGAATGCTTTGCTGTTCAACCTTTCTAGGTGATTTTGAGCCAGTTTCAATTAAGATGGCAAAAGACCAGAACCTTTCATTAAATCCATCGAAAATCTCCGGACTTTGCGGGCGACTCATGTGTTGCTTGAAATATGAAAACGATGAATATGAAGCTGCAAAAGCTGAATTACCCGACGTCGGTGAGGCGATTAAAACGCCTGATGGACCAGGGAAAGTCATCGGTTTAAATATATTAGAGCGTTTAATCCAAGTAGATTTATCAGGACAAGAAGGCGTTTTGGAATATACTTTAGAAGAAATTAAGGATGAAAATGCAACATCTGTTCCGGCCACTGAATAATGAGGTGTTAAATATGGATAAAAAGGAGTTCTTCGATTCAGTTAGCAGCATGGAGATGCAAATTGGCCATTTGTATCAGCAGCTTGGAGAGCTTAAACAATATCTTGCCGAGTTAATAGAAGAAAATTACGCCTTGAAAGTTGAAAATGACCATTTGCGAAAGCATATGGAACAAGAGCAGCAAGAGCCAGATGCCTCCTCTGACGATGGAGAAAATCGAAAGAAAAGTGTATACGACAAAATGTCGGAGATAGGTGAGGGTTATGATAACCTTGCCCGACTTTATCAAGAAGGCTTCCATATTTGTAATGTCCATTTTGGCAGCCCCCGTCGTGATGAAGATTGCCTATTTTGCCTATCCTTTCTAAATAAAAAATAAATGGAATGGCAGATGTTAGGCCATATAATTTTGAGAAGCCTTCCTCTTTTGCAATGGGGAAGGCTCTTTTATCATGTTTAGCCCGAAGCGCTTGCGCTTTTCTAATCTCTAGCTCCAGCGCCTAGCCCCTCGAGGTCAAATAACCTGATGCATTAAAAGTCAAGACCGGACTTTTATGCATCAGAACATTTTTGCCTGAGGCTGAACAAGGCGCTTGCGCTTTTATTAATAGGAGTGAGATCAATTGATAGAACTTAATAACGATGAGCGTATAGATTATTTGCTTGCAGAGGATTTGCGGATCATCCAAAGCCCTTCTGTTTTTGCTTTTTCCCTTGATGCTGTATTGCTGGCACGCTTTACTTACTTGCCTATTCAAAAAGGGAATATTATCGACTTATGCAGTGGCAATGCGGTGATACCTCTTCTGCTGAGCAATAAAACGAAAGCAAATATTACCGGAGTAGAAATTCAGAAGCGGCTATATGATATGGCTAAGCGCAGTATCTCCTATAATGGACTTGAAGAGCGGTTAAAGATGATTCACGGAGATTTAAAAGATATGCCTGGTGAATTAGGGTATAACAAGTTTGATGTCGTAACATGCAACCCGCCTTATTTTCTTTCTCCTTCACCGGATGTCATTAATGCCAATGAACATCTGGCCATTGCCCGCCATGAAATTCTTTGTACACTGGAAGACGTGATTCGGACAAGCAGCCAACTTTTAAGGCAGGGAGGAAAAGCGGCATTTGTACATAGGCCTGAACGGCTCATGGACATCTTGACACTCATGAGGGAATATCGCCTCGAACCGAAAAGACTTCGCTTTGTTTATCCAAAGGCAGGAAAGGAAGCCAATACCATTTTAGTCGAAGGTATTAAAAATGGAAATGCAAGCTTGAAAGTATTGCCTCCGCTTTTTGTTTATAACGAAAAGAATGAATATACGTCAGAAGTGAGAGAAATCTTATATGGCAATGAAGAATGACCATTATTTTTATGTGCTGGAATGCAATGATGGATCTTATTACGGTGGTTATACGATTGATCTCGAACGCAGACTTGCCCAGCACAACAGTGGAAAAGGGGCAAAATACACGAGGATGAGAAAACCAGTGAAAATAATTTATGCCTCAAAATATGACAATAAGAGTGAAGCGCTTCGTGCAGAATATTCATTTAAGCGCTTGACTCGTTTAAAAAAAGAGCAATTTTTGAATGAAGCGGGTGAGTGGGATGCAGATTCAGAAAAGTTTTGATGGAAAATCTCAAAAAGGCATATTATATTTGGTTCCGACTCCAATTGGAAACTTAGAAGATATGACCTTTCGAGCGATTCGGATCATGAAAGAAGCGAATGTCATCGCAGCTGAAGATACACGTAACACCAAGAAGATATGCAATTACTTTGAAATAAACACACCCTTGATTAGTTATCACGAGCATAATAAAGAGCTGGGCGGCAGGGAGCTTTTAAGGCGGCTGGAAAAGGGCGAGACAGTTGCACTTGTTAGTGATGCCGGCATGCCATGCATTTCAGATCCGGGTTATGAAATCACTGTAAAAGCGATAGAAGCGGGGATTACAGTCGTACCGCTCCCAGGAGCAAATGCAGCTTTAACGGCACTCATTGCTTCAGGAATTAAGCCCCAGCCATTTTACTTTTATGGCTTTTTGTCCAGAGGGAAAAAGGAAAAAAAGTCTGAACTGGAAATCTTGAAGAAACAATCCGGTACAATTATTTTCTACGAAGCACCACATCGTCTAAAGGATACATTGAAATGGATGCATGAGATTTTAGGAAACCGGAAGATTGTCTTATGCCGCGAACTGACAAAAAAGTTCGAAGAGTTTTTGCGGGGAACGATACAAGAAGCTCTGGCATGGTCTGAAAATGTCGAAGTTAGAGGGGAATTCTGTCTTATTATCGAAGAAGGAGAAACCATTCAAGAGGAAGATGATGAGCTGTGGTGGCATTCCATGGATTTAAAAGAACATGTGCGGCATTATATTGATGAACAAGGTCTTTCGTCTAAAGAAGCAATCAAACTGACAGCGAAAGATCGAAGCGTCTCAAAACGGGAAGTTTATCAAGCGTATCATATTAATACTGATTAAAAACTGTCGATTAGCCGGCAGTTTTTTTGTTGTCTAGCTCCAGCGCCCAGCGACTAGCAAACTTCAGGATTCTTCCTACGATAAGTCAACATCAATTCGCCCTTTAGGGCTCATTGTGTTTCCTTTATCTCGTCAGAATCCCTATAAGTTTGTACTCGCTAAACGGGCGCTTTCGCTTTTCTTTTTGTATTGCATTTATAAGCAACAAATGCTAAATTAAAGAATATACTAAATCCGAGTATTTTTATCTGAAAAGGAGGTATAAGCATGGCAACTGATTTTAATGAGTTATTTGATGAATGGTCTAGTTCCTATGATGAAACTGTAGCGGGGCATGATCCTGAATATAATGAAGTTTTTCGTCTTTATTCACATATATTAGAAGAAGTGTCTAATAAGTCAAAAGGAAATGTGATTGAGTTTGGAGTAGGTACAGGAAATCTTACGGAAAAATTACTGAATAGTGGAAAACAAGTGTATGGTGTAGAACCCTCAGCCGGAATGCGAAAAGTCGCAAAGGAAAAATTACCGGACCTTATTTTGAAAGAGGGAGATTTTCTTAATTTTCCTCATCCAACTGAAACAACTGACACTATTGTAAGCACATATGCATTTCATCATTTAACGGACGAAGAAAAATCTGCTGCAATTAAACAATATAGCCTCATTCTAAATGATAATGGGAAAATCGTATTTGCGGATACAGTGTTTGCAGATATAACTGCCAAAAATAATATGATTATATCTGCAGAAAGCAGGGGATATCATAGGCTTGCCAATGATTTAAAGACCGAATTTTATACGACTATTCCTGTATTGAAAGAAATATTCGAATCACATGGATTTACTGTCTCTTTTACACAAAAAAATGATTTTGTATGGATTATCGAAGCAATTAAACAAAGGAGTGTTTGAACATGACTGTAAAGAAAACAATGAATGTAGAGAGTTTTAATTTGGACCATACGAAAGTAAAGGCACCATATATTCGCTTAGCGGGTATGAAAGAAGGTCGGCACGGTGATGTAATCCGCAAATATGACCTTCGTTTTTGCCAGCCAAATAAAGAGCATTTGGAAATGCCAGCTTTACATTCACTTGAGCACATGATGGCTGAATTCAGCAGAAACCATTCTGATCAAATTGTTGACATCAGTCCAATGGGCTGCCAGACAGGGTATTATCTTTCAATGGTGAATCATGATGATTATGAAGATATTTTATCATTGGTAGAAAAAACACTAAACGATGTGTTAACTGCAACCGAGGTGCCTGCATGCAATGAAGTGCAATGTGGCTGGGCAGCTAGCCATAGCCTTGAGGGGGCGAAAGAAATTGCCAAAAAAATGCTTGCACACCGTGATGAATGGACGGAAGTATTTTAAATCATGAAATATGCAAAAAAAATTCATGAGTTGGTAGGAAATACTCCACTGCTTGAGATCACTTCTTACCCGCTTCCCACTGGAGTCAGATTATTTGCGAAACTGGAGTATTTTAATCCTGGCGGCAGTGTGAAAGACAGACTCGGCAAATTTCTACTTCAGCAGGCATTGAAAGATGGCAGACTGCAAAGGGGCGGTACAATTATTGAACCAACCGCGGGGAACACTGGAATTGGCCTTGCCCTTGCAGCTATTGAATACGATATAAAAGCAATCTTTATCACGCCAAAAAAATTCAGTCATGAAAAGCAGACCTTGATGCGAGCGCTTGGTGCAGAAGTAATCAATACGCCGACGGAACTAGGAATGGAAGGGGCCATCCAAAAAGCGAAGGAACTCCTTTCTGAGCATCCAGATGCCTTCTATCCCGGCCAATTTCAAAACCCTGATAATCCTGACACTTATTATGAAAGCATGGGTCCTGAGTTATATGCAGGGCTTAATGGTAACATTGACATATTTGTTGCTGGTGCAGGATCGGGAGGCACTTTTATGGGCACATCCCGTTATTTAAAGGAACATATTCCAGGAGTGAAATGTGTCATTGTCGAACCCGAGGGGTCGATTTTGAATGGAGGAAAGGCCGGGTCTCACCGAACAGAGGGAATCGGAATGGAATTTTTGCCTCCATTCATGGACCGAGAGTTTTTTGATGAAATCTATACAATCTCAGATGAAGAAGCGTTCGCACATCTTCAGGAAATAGCAAAACTTGAAGGTTTATTAGTAGGGAGTTCCTCGGGCGCAGCATTAGCTGCTAGTTTAAGAGAAGCGGAAAAAGCTAAACCAGGCACAAATATTGTGACTATTTTTCCAGACAGCAGTGAACGATACATTAGCAATCATATATATGATGAGGTGAATTGACGTTGAAAAAGAAAACAAGGCTGATCCATGGTGGAGTAAGCCGCGATCCATATACTGGCGCCGTTTCAATACCAATCTATCAAGCTAGTACATTTAAGCAAGATGGGGTGGGGAATTTTAAATATGAGTATGCTCGGACAGGTAATCCGACAAGAGAAGCACTTGAAAAGCTGATTGCTGATATTGAGGGCGGCAAAAGAGGATTCGCTTTTGGTTCCGGCATGGCAGCTATTACCGCTGTTGTGCAGCTTTTCTCTTCAGGTGATCACCTCATCCTTACAGATGATGTGTATGGCGGAACGTTTCGAGTCATGACGAAAGTTTTCAATCGCTTTGGCATTGACGTTACATTTGTTGATACGACAGATTTGAATAAAGTGAAGGAAGCTATTCTTCCGAATACGAAAGCGATCTATATTGAGACACCAACTAATCCGCTATTGAAAATTACGGATTTACAAGCTGTCAGTACAATTGCAAAAGAGCAGAATCTTATGCTTATAGTGGACAACACATTTAGTACGCCTTATTGGCAAAATCCTATTTCTTTAGGCGCAGACATTGTTCTCCATAGTGCAACAAAATATTTAGGTGGACATAGTGATGTTGTAGCGGGACTACTCGTTACGGCTGATGAGAAAATTGGCGAAGAGCTGCATTTCATCCAAAATTCTACGGGTGGAGTGCTTGGTCCACAGGATAGCTGGTTGTTAATGAGGGGAATTAAAACGCTTGGCATTAGAATGGAAGAGATCGAAGCGAATACAAAAGTGATTGCGGAATTTTTAACTGGTCATTCAGCAGTTGGAAAAGTATTTTACCCGGGATTTGAAAGTCATCCGGGTTATGAAGTCCACAAAAGACAGGCAGAAGGCTTTGGTGGGATGATTTCCTTTACTGTTGAAAGTGAAGAAAAAGCATTAACTTTATTAAATAAGGTTCAATATTTTACACTCGCTGAAAGCTTAGGAGCAGTGGAAAGTTTAATATCTATTCCTGCTTTAATGACCCACGCCTCGATCCCGCGTGAAAGAAGGATAGAACTTGGAATTGAGGACGGCTTAGTCCGCATCTCCGTAGGGTTGGAAGATGTCGAAGACTTATTGGAAGATTTAGAGAATGCTTTAGCGTAATAAATTTAAAAAATCCGGTTCATTATCGAACCGGATTTTTTTACGTATTATTTTTTAAAAGCGTCCTGTATTTCTTTAATTAATTGGTCAGCACCTTCACGGCTAAGAACCAATTTTCCGCCAGCAAAAAGAGCATTTTCATCAGAGGCATCCCCAGTAATATGACAAGTCATGCTTGGCTTATATTTTTTCAATATAATTTTTTCATCGTCAACATAGATCTCAAGTGCATCTTTTTCTTCAATCCCCAAAGTACGACGAAGTTCAATCGGGATCACGACTCTACCAAGCTCATCGACTTTCCGTACAATTCCAGTAGATTTCATTCCAAATTCCTCCCCAAATATCTCATATTATATTTATATATTTTTAACGTAATCGCCATTTTTCGACAATATTTTTTTACCGTTTTCATCATACCAATCCTTCCAAAAAACGTCAATTATAAAAATGTTGGTAAAAGTATCCAAACGAATAACCACATCTTTTTTAAAAAGCCCTTTCAATTAAAATTGGATAAGTTGCGTAAAGGTTTATTTTCACGTATATTTTGATGATATATGAGGTTATGATGCGAATGGTATAATATAATCAGAAGCTTATTTTATTAAGATGGAGGGGACTTGTATGAAAGAGAAATTAAAGACGTTTTATTTAACGACTCCTATTTATTATCCAAGCGGAAATTTACATATAGGACACGCATATACGACTGTTGCCGGTGATGCGATGGCACGCTATAAGAGAATGCGTGGATATGATGTCATGTATTTGACAGGAACCGATGAACACGGACAAAAAATTCAAAAAAAGGCCGAAGAAAGCGGCGTTACGCCTCAAGCTTATGTAGATGAAATTGTGGGCGGGATTAAGGAGCTTTGGGGTCGTCTTGATATTTCTTATGATGACTTCATCAGGACAACAGAAACGCGACATAAAGAACTTGTTGAAAAAATATTTCAACGTTTCCTTGATCAAGGCGATATTTATCTCGACGTATATGAAGGATGGTACTGTACACCATGTGAATCTTTTTTCACTGAACGCCAATTAGAAAATGGAAATTGCCCTGATTGCGGCCGTTCTGTTGAAAAAGTAAAAGAAGAATCTTACTTCTTTAAAATGAGTAAATATGCAGACAGATTGCTTCAATATTACGAAGAAAATCCTGGATTCATCCAACCTGAATCAAGGAAAAATGAAATGATCAATAATTTTATTAAACCAGGTCTTGAGGATTTAGCTGTATCAAGAACGACATTTGATTGGGGTATTAAGGTACCTGGGAATCCGAAGCATGTCATCTATGTTTGGATTGATGCATTATCAAACTATATTACAGCGCTTGGGTATGGATCAGATAACGATGCGAAATACTTAAAATATTGGCCTGCGGATGTTCATCTTGTTGGAAAAGAAATCGTTCGTTTCCATACGATTTATTGGCCGATTATGTTGATGGCTCTTGATCTTCCACTGCCAAAGCAAGTGTTTGCCCATGGCTGGCTGCTCATGAAAGATGGAAAAATGTCGAAATCAAAAGGAAATGTCGTTGATCCTGTGACATTAATTGATCGTTTTGGGCTTGACGCACTTCGTTACTATTTATTAAGGGAAGTTCCATTCGGTTCGGATGGTGTATTTACACCGGAAGGATTTGTCGAAAGGATTAACTTTGACTTGGCGAATGATTTAGGAAATTTACTAAACAGAACAGTCGCTATGATTAATAAATATTTTGGTGGTAAGATTCCAACTTATCAAGGTTCTATTACAGAATTCGACTATGACTTGCATCAAGTGAATGAAGCAACGATCAATCAATACGAAGAAGCGATGGAGAGAATGGAATTTTCTGTTGCTTTATCTGCCGTATGGCAATTAATCAGCAGAACAAATAAATATATCGATGAAACACAGCCATGGATATTGGCTCGAGATGAGGATAAGAGGGATGAACTGGCAAGTGTAATGGTTCATCTAGCTGAATCCTTAAGAAGAATTGCTATTTTGCTAAAACCATTTTTAACAAAAACGCCTGGGAAAATATTTGAACAGCTAAATATAAATAATGAACAATTTACTTCTTGGGAAAGCTTATCGAAATTTGGAGCAATCCCTGAAAACACATCCGTTGTTGAAAAAGGAGAACCTATATTCCCTCGTCTGGAAATGGAAGACGAAATTGCGTTTATTAAAGACCAAATGAAAGGTACTACTCCTGCAGCTGAAGAAAAAGAAGAAGAAAAAATTGAGCAAAGCCCGGAAATATCCATTGATGATTTTATGAAAGTGGAACTCAGAGTGGCTGAAGTCATTCACTGTGAGCCAGTGAAGAAGACAAATAAATTACTTAAGCTCCAATTGGATCTTGGGTATGAGAAGCGCCAAGTTGTTTCAGGTATTGCTGAATTTTACAAACCGGAAGATCTGATCGGACGAAAAGTAATTGTTGTAGCAAACTTAAAACCTGTTAAGCTGCGCGGAGAATTATCACAGGGGATGATCCTTGCAGGAGAGAAAAATGGCATTCTTTCCCTTGCAAGTGTAGATAGCACACTCGAAAACGGTGCGCTTGTAAAGTAAATGTAATATATTTGATAATTATGTAAGTTAACAACTCAATAACATAGGGAGATGTCAATGGAAAAATCCTTTTTAGATCATCTCTCTATGTTATTTTATTTGTAATAGGAATGTTATCTTGCTGTGATAAATGTTACGAAATTATGGCGTATACTCTAATAAGGAGATTTTAACTATGTTATTTGATACACATGTCCATTTAAATGATGAACAATTCGCTGATGATATTGAAGAAGTGATCGCACGTGCCAAGGCTGAAGGTGTAGAATACATGGTAGTCGTTGGCTTTGATCGAAAAACGATCACTAAAGCACTCGAAATTGTCGAGGAATATGACTTTATTTATGCGAGTGTTGGATGGCATCCCGTTGATGCAATAGATATGACAGAAGAAGATCTCGAATGGCTTGAAGAAATTGCGGCACATCCCAAAGTAGTTGCTTTAGGCGAAATGGGACTGGACTATCATTGGGATAAATCACCGAAAGATATCCAGAAAGAAGTGTTCCGTAAACAAATCAAGCTAGCTAAAAAACTAAAAATGCCAATCATTATACATAATCGTGATGCTACGCAAGACATTGTTCAGATTTTACAAGAGGAAAATGCCAAGGAAGTTGGCGGCATCATGCATTGTTTCAGTGGGAGTGCTGAAACGGCAAAACGATGTTTAGAATTAAATTTCTATATTTCTCTTGGAGGTCCAGTTACATTTAAAAATGCTAAAACACCAAAAGAAGTGGCAGATCAAGTGCCGATTGATCGTCTGCTTATTGAAACAGACTGCCCGTACCTTGCTCCACATCCTTATCGAGGCAAAAGAAATGAGCCTGCTTATGTAAGGCTCGTAGCGGAACAAATTGCAGAAATTAAAGGGATTGACTTTGAAGAAGTAGCACATGTCACTACAGCAAATGCAAAAAAAGTATTCGGCATTGATTGACAAAAAACTTTAGTTTTAATAAAAGACTAATCGCATGGTTTTAATAGAGTTTCAGGAAATTCAACAAATTATTTGCTTCTCCGAAGGCTGATATTGTCGATAACTCACCCTTTTCTTTTCATCCCACCCTGTGCATAATAAGGCATATCTTACGGGAAAGGATGTGAACGGCAATCGGCAAACGATATTCGTATAATCTCTCGGAGAAGAAGGAGGCGTGTTTTTTGAACACAAAACCACCAAAATACTCAATTTTTTCATCAATGAGCCGAAAAAAAATAGGTATTTTTATTGCTAGTTTCATAGTGTTTACAGCTACTTTAAGTTTACTGGTTTTCGAAGGAACAAAGAAAACGGTGGCATTGACAGTCGATGGAGAAAAAATGGTTGTGAAAACCCATGCAGATACGATTGGGGAAATTCTCAAGGATCTTCAAGTATCAGTCAATAAAGACGACTTTTTATCCCACCCCGTGGATACGCTTGTCAAAAACAAGTTGAATGTTGTGTTTGAACCGGCCAAAATGGTCATAGTAAAAGATGGCGAAACGGAAGAAAGTGTTTGGACGACAACTCATACAGTGGATGAATTTTTGAAAGACCAAGAAATTGCAATAAATGTTCACGATAAAATCAATTTTACGCTAGATGAACCCATTTCTGAAAATCAGAAACTGGTCATAGATCGCGCTTTTCCGCTTGTATTAAAAAATGGTAAGAAAAAGGAAAATGTATGGGCCACTTCGACTACGGTCGCTGACTTTTTAAAGCAACAAGGAGTTAAACTCGGTAAGCTGGATAAAGTAAAGCCAGATCTGAGCGATAACGTGGAGCCAAACGGTGTCATTAAAATCGTCCGCGTTGAAAAAGTCACCGATGTAGTGGAAGAACCGATTGATTTTGCAGTTGTAACGAAGAAGGATTCGAACATGAGTCAAGGTGCGGAAAAAGTAGTCCAAGAAGGAAAAGAAGGACTCTTGAAAAAAGAGTTTGAGATCACGAAAGAAAACGGTAAAGAAGTGACGAGAAGGCTAGTTAAAGAAACTACCGTGAGAGAAAGCCAAAATAAAATAGTGTCTGTAGGTACAAAAGTACTTGTGGCACAAGTATCCCGTGGTAAATCAACAACGGCCACTGGATCATCCGAAAACGATGCTTCTATTGGCGGTAAAGAGATGTATGTAAATGCTACAGCATATACCGCATATTGCAACGGATGTTCAGGTATAACTGCAACAGGAATCAACTTGCGCGCTAATCCTAACCTTAAGGTCATTGCTGTAGATCCAAGTGTCATTCCATTAGGATCTAAAGTGTGGGTGGAAGGTTATGGCTACGCTGTTGCCGGAGACACTGGTGGGGCAATTAAAGGCAATCGAATTGACCTATTTGTACCTTCAAAAGAGCAGGCATATCGATTCGGCAGGAAACAAGTTAAAATTCGTGTATTAAATTAAATATTTTATGATTGGGCAGGGGAGAATGATTCCTCTGCTTTTTCCATTTTCTTAAAAAGAGGGTTATAATTTAAAGATATTGCCGAAAACCTTCTTAACTTATGGCTAAGAAGATTTTCGGTAAGAAGATAGGGGAAAACCATCTCTATAGATTAGACGTCTATAGTATATAAAATGTTTCAATGTTTTGGAGGAAATATGAAAATTAAAGAAATTATTGTGGTTGAAGGCAAAGATGATACAAGGGCCATTCAAAGAGCAGTAAATGCAGACACAATTGAAACAAATGGATCAGCGGTTTCTATGGAAACAATTGAGAAGATTAAATTGGCACAAAAGGTAAGGGGCGTCATCGTTTTGACAGATCCTGATTTTCCCGGTGAAAAAATTCGGAAATTCATCGTAGAGCATGTACCAGACTGTAAACATGCCTTTATTGATAAAAAACATGCCATTCCAGCGTATGGGCGCGGCTTAGGAGTGGAACACGCTCCGCCAAGCGTCATTCAAGAGGCACTAAAGGATGCTCAAGCCATGGAAGCTTATGCTCCAGAGTGGATTTCTAAAGATGATTTAATCGATGCCGGTTTAATTGGAGGTCCAAAAGCGAAGGTTCGTAGAATGCGAATCGGGGAATTATTAAAAATCGGCTATACTAACGGAAAGCAGCTTCATAAACGATTAATGATGTTCCAAATCTCCAAAGAGGAGTTCGTTGAAGCCTTAAAGAGCGTTTTACAGGAGGAACAAGACTAATGCAAAAAGATATTGCTACACCGATACGTACGAAAGAAATTTTAAATAAATATGGATTTTCCTTTAAAAAGAGCCTTGGCCAGAATTTCTTAATTGATCCAAATATTTTACGCAATATTACGGGATTTGCCGAGTTGACGAAAGATTCAGGTGTTATTGAAGTCGGACCGGGGATCGGTGCCTTAACAGAACATTTGGCGAGAGCAAGTAAAAAGGTAGTTGCTTTTGAAATTGATCAACGTCTTTTTCCGATTCTAGAAGACACGCTTTCTCCGTATGACAATATAAATATTGTTCACCAAGATATTTTGGAGGCGGATTTGAAAACCGCGATTGCGGAACAATTTACAGATGTCGATGATGTAATGGTTGTAGCCAATCTTCCGTATTATGTCACGACACCGATTATTTTAAAATTATTAGAAGAGAATCTGCCGTTACGTGGGATTGTCGTCATGCTGCAAAAAGAAGTTGGTGATAGGATAGCGGCCAAACCAGGTACAAAAGAATATGGATCATTATCCATCGCCATTCAGTATTACACAACGGCAGAGACTGTCATGATCGTTCCTAAGTCCGTTTTTATGCCGCAGCCAAATGTAGACTCAGCAGTCATTCGGTTAATGAAGCGAGAAAAGCCTGCCGTAGAAGTGAAAAATGAGGCGTTCTTCTTTGAAATCACAAGAATGTCATTTGCACAGCGCCGCAAAACCATTTTAAACAATTTAACGAGTGGTCTACCGAACGGTAAAGAAAAGAAGGAAATAATCTTAAACGCATTAATGACAGCTGGGGTTGACCCTTCGAGAAGAGGAGAAACACTTTCCATCCAAGAGTTTGGGGCATTGAGCGATGCTCTTTTAGTATCATTTCACTAAACAAGCACAAGGCTCGAGTCGTCCGCATAGCCTATGACGAGTATGAATTTTATTCTGCTTTTCAATGGAGTTGACGACCGTGATTGAAATCAATATGATTGTCGGCCGCTTGTCCCATCAGTGTGACATTTTATTTAGAGTCATCGATATCATGGAGATTAACGGTCAAAAAGTGGCGATATTATACGGTGAAGATTATCGGCTCGAAGCGGATGCACCGATCGATGATTTAGTCCCGATTAATGATTTAGAACGGACAAAGAGAACCTCTCAAGTGCGTACGCTTGAAGAGCAGTCATTTGAATTGTTTAGGCAGGACATTGATTTGCTCCGGCTGGAACAGGAATTTAATGCAACATCAGGCTATAAACGGGATTTTAATTATTTTCAAGTTCCCGGGCGAGTGCTTCATCTTGACGGGGACCCCACATATTTGCAAAAATGTCTCGACTTATATGAAAGACTTGGCGTTTCTGTAGTTGGAATCCATTGTAATGAAAAAGAAATGCATCTGCGCGTTGGATCATTAATCGAACAATACCGTCCCGATATTCTTGTTATTACTGGCCATGATGCCTATTCAAAGACGAAAGGGAAAAAGATTGATTTAAATGCTTACCGTCATTCGAAGTATTTTGTCGAAACGGTAAAAGAGGCTCGAAAAAAGGTTCCAAATCTGGATCAGTTAGTTGTTTTTGCTGGTGCATGCCAATCGCATTTTGAATCCCTCATTTATGCAGGAGCCAATTTTGCAAGTTCCCCACTTCGGGTTAATATCCATGCACTGGATCCAGTCTATATTGTTTCCAAAATTAGCTTTACGCCATTTATGGAAAGAATTAACGTATGGGATGTGCTGAGAAATACACTTACCGGTGAGAAAGGTCTAGGAGGAATAGAAACAAAAGGCGTTTTGAGAACAGGAGCACCGTTTAAACCAATTATCGATGAATGATTACTTTTATAAACGATGCGAAAGCATTGGTGAATAGGAGCCAATGCTTTTCGTTATTCCGTAATGACGAGGGCACTTTATAGCGTACATAAAAATACTGAATTGAAGCATAATAAAAATGTTGCAATTTAGGTCATATTGTAGAAAAAAAACCATTGACAAAGGATAGGTTTCATTGATAAAATAAATAATTTATTTGACCTTTTTGCTGCACTGTGGTATGATTATAATCAGTGAGGTGGAGCGAAATGCCAAAAACATTAGCAAGCATTAAAAAATCCCTTGATTCAAACTTGGGTAAGAGATTAATGTTAAAAGCCAATGGGGGTCGCAGAAAAACCATTGAGCGTTCCGGGGTTTTGGCAGAAACTTATCCATCAGTTTTTGTCATCGAATTAGACCAGGAAGAAAATGCGTTTGAGCGGGTTTCATACAGCTATGCAGATGTACTTACTGAAACGGTTGAACTTACATTCTACGAAGATACAGCAGGGAATTTAGCACTAGGACAGCAGTAAACATTATTATGTTTACTGCTGTTTTTTGTTTAAAACAAAACTATAAAATATCAAGATGTAGATCAGTTTTAACAAAGTGTGTAGTCGTCCAGCTGCAGCGCCTAGCCCCTCGAGGTCAAATAACCTGATCCAATAAAAGTCAAGATCGGACTTTTGTTGGATCAGAACATTTGCTTGTCGGGGCTGAACAAGGCGCTTACGCCTTTCTCATTAAGAAAAAATTCCCGCGATAATTTTGAAATGATTTACCCACACTATAAAAGCGGGCTAAGGGGGAATTTGTTTTGGGGCGAAGAAGAGGGATTATGTCGGATCAATTGAAAGTGGAGTTGGCAAAAGAGCTCGGCTTTTATGATGTTGTTCAGGAGGAAGGTTGGGGCGGCATCAAAGCAAGGGATGCAGGAAATATGGTTAAACGTGCCATTGAAATTGCACAAGAGCGACTCGCCGGCGAAAATAACAATGGTTGATATTTTTCAAACCAATAAACAATGAACTACCCGCTAAACCGAGGCATCCGCTTCGGTTTTTTTGATAATTATTTATGTACCGGCTTGTTTCATGTTAAAATGGGGAAAATGATGAGACGGAAAGACAAGCAGGTGAAGACAATGAAACTTTTAATGAAGGCACCGGCCAAAATTAATTTATCTTTAGACGTACTTGGCAAGCGCCCAGATGGATATCATGAAGTAGAAATGGTCATGACAACAATAGATTTAGCGGACAGGATTGAACTTTCCGAAACGACTGATGGTCGGATTGAAATCATTTCCCATAATCGATTTGTTCCTGATGACCAACGAAATCTTGCCTATCAGGCTGCAAAGCTCCTTAAGGAAAGATTTAAAATTAAACAAGGGGTTGCTATCTCCATTGATAAAGCGATTCCTGTAGCTGCTGGCCTTGCAGGTGGTAGCAGCGATGCTGCAGCGACTTTAAGAGGATTAAATATTCTTTGGGGACTGCAACTATCAATGGATGAATTAGCGGATCTTGGCTCCGAGATCGGTTCAGATGTTTCTTTTTGTGTTCATGGAGGGACGGGCTTAGCACGTGGTCGAGGGGAAAAAATCACAAGGCTGCCTGCACCGCCCAATTGCTGGGTAATATTAGCAAAGCCGTCCATTGGTGTTTCTACGGCGGATGTATACAGAAATTTAAATATTGAAAATATCGAACATCCAAATACGGCAGCTATGGTGAAAGCAATTGAAAATCAACAGTACAAAGACATTTGCAGTCATTTAGGCAATGCTTTAGAAAAAGTTACATTAAATATGCATCCCGAAGTGATGCATATTAAAACGCAAATGGAGAAATTTGGTGCGGATGCCGTGTTAATGAGCGGAAGTGGACCTACTGTATTTGGCCTTGTCCAGCATGATTCAAGGCTACAGCGTATTTATAACGGACTACGTGGTTTTTGTGATCAAGTATTTGCAGTTAGAATGTTAGGTGAATAATGAGAGATTATCCCTCCAAATCTTGCTTATAACCGTACAATAATGTATATTCATAATAATAATATTCGCATTTGACTTGTGCAGGAGGTTATAGGATGAAATTTCGCCGCAGCGAGCGTCTTGTAGATATGACACACTTTTTAATGAATCATCCTCGCGAGCTTGTTTCATTGACATATTTCTCTCAAACATATAATTCGGCCAAATCGTCCATTAGTGAGGACCTGGTCATTATTAAAGATACTTTCGAAAATCAAGGTATTGGTACGCTGCAAACCCTTTCGGGAGCGGCAGGCGGGGTTAAATACATACCTAAAGTAAAGAAAGAACAGGCGGAAGAATTCATTGGCCGCCTATGTAAGTTGATCGCTGATCCCGAACGATTACTACCTGGCGGTTACTTATATATGACAGATTTATTAGGCGACTCCCAAATCTTAAATGAAGTTGGGAAGCATCTAGCCTCTGCTGTCGCTGATCGGGACATTGATGTCATTATGACGGTTGCAACGAAGGGAATTCCCATTGCCCAGACAGTAGCACACCATTTAAATGTCCCATTTATTATCGTCAGGCGCGATAATAAAGTAACTGAAGGATCTACGGTTAGTATTAATTATGTATCCGGTTCATCTAAACGCCTTCAAATGATGTCTTTATCTAAACGTAGTTTAAAAGAAGGGGCAAAGGTGTTAATTGTCGATGATTTTATGAAAGCTGGCGGAACAGTGAATGGGATGGTCAATCTTCTTGCTGAATTTAACGCAACTGTTGCAGGAATAGCAGTTTTAGTTGAGTCGGAATTTCCTGAAGAGCGTCTTGTAAATGATTATATTTCACTTGTAGAGCTTTCAGATGTAGATCTCAAAGAAAAGCGAATTAACGTATCAGCGGGAAATTATTTTACAGGAAGAACAGAATTTTTATAAAGGAGAGGTAAAGGAATGCGGATAATATCTACTGACAAAGCACCGGCTGCCATTGGTCCTTATTCACAAGGAATCGTCGTAAACAATATGTTTTACAGCTCTGGTCAAATACCTTTAACCCCAGAAGGAACGATCATTTCTGACGATACTGTAGAACAGGTACATCAAGTATTCCGTAATCTCCAAGCTGTGCTGGAAGAAGCTGGTGCTTCATTGGAAACAGTGGTCAAAGCGACTGTCTTTATAAAAAATATGGATGACTTTGCAACGATTAATGAAGTATACGGTGAATATTTTTCAACACATAAACCGGCACGGTCCTGTGTAGAAGTTGCCCGTTTGCCGAAAGATGTACAACTTGAAATAGAAGTCATTGCCCTGGTTAAATAATAAAAACCGCTACCTCATTTTAGGGGAGCGGTTTTTTTATGTCCAAATAACTTAAATAACCGATAAAATCAATAAATAAACCTTTTATTCATAAGTTTTTAAAAAATTTTACAATTAAAGAAGGAGAATTACATTCTGTGTTGAATACATACTTATGATTCTATCTAGGACCAGAAGGTGGTGAGCACAATGGAAGTAACAGATGTGAGACTACGCCGTGTCAACACAGAGGGTAGAATGAGAGCGATTGCTTCGATTACCCTAGATAATGAGTTTGTTGTACATGATATTCGCGTGATTGACGGAAACAATGGTTTGTTTGTGGCGATGCCTAGCAAACGCACTCCGGATGGAGAATTTCGCGACATTGCTCATCCAATCAATTCTAACACCCGCAGCAAAATCCAAGACGTTGTATTGGCAGAATATCATCGTTTAGGAGAAGTAGAAGAACCGGAGTTGGAAGAAGCCGGTGCTTCCTAATTATAAACTGCAACTAGAGCCCTACTTCTAAGTACGGCTCTTTTTTATTTTAGGGGACAGGTTCACGCGAACCTGTCCCCTTCCGCTTTTTAATTGTCCAGCTCCAGGCGCTAGGAGCTCGAGGTCATAAGCCAATCGCTGCAGAAGGCAAAGAGCGCCTTCGTCAGCGCTCGTCTTATGCTTGTCGCTCCTGAGCAAGCGCCTTCCGCTTTTCTAATTAGTGTCCAATTTTTATACTTTTGGTCGTTTTGTTGAAAAAATACGTTATTTAAGATATATTCATAAGGGAAAAAAGGTTTATGGGGGACCGTTTATGACAAATAGATTCGCTGTAATTTTGGCTGCGGGACAAGGCACAAGAATGAAGTCAAAACTATATAAAGTGCTTCATCCAATCTGTGGAAAGCCAATGGTAGAGCATGTAGTCGAAAACGTTTCCGAGCTCAAAGTTGACAAGATTGTTACAGTTGTTGGTCATGGAGCTGAGCTTGTGAAAACTCACCTGGAAGGAAAAAGTGACTTTGTTCTACAGGATGAGCAGCTTGGGACTGCCCATGCGGTCATGCAGGCGAAAGAAGCCCTGAGTGGCAAGAAGGGAACAACTCTGGTCATTTGCGGGGATACACCACTTATTAAAGCTGATACAATGGAAGCTTTACTTGAACAGCATAAAGCACAACAAGCAAAAGCAACCATCTTAACTGCATATACAGATAAGCCTGACGGCTATGGTAGAGTTATTCGTAATTCTGAAGGTATGGTTGAAAAAATCGTTGAACATAAAGATGCAAACGAAGAAGAAAAGAACGTGAAAGAAATTAATACGGGCACCTATTGCTTTGATAATGAAGCATTATTTAACGCACTTGAGCATGTATCGAATGAAAATGCGCAAGGTGAATACTATCTTCCCGATGTGATTGAGATTTTGAAGTCACAAAATGAGGTAGTTTCGGCCTATCAAACAGCTGACTTTGATGAAACAATGGGCGTAAACGATCGGGTTGCGCTTGCCGAAGCAGAACGACTAATGAGAAAAAGAATTAATGAAAAGCAAATGCGTCATGGCGTAACAATCATTGATCCGGCCAATACTTATATTGATGCTGATGTTGAAATCGGCAGTGATACAACAATCTACCCAGGAACAGTATTGAAAGGAAAGACTGTGATTGGGGAAGACTGCCATATTGGACCTAACAGTGAAATGGTAGATGCCGTCATTGGTTCTGAGACTTATGTTCGCCAATCGGTTATTCATGACAGTTCTGTTGGTTCACATGTTCATATTGGGCCATTTGCTCATATTCGGCCACAATCGAATATTCATGACGAGGTTAAAATCGGCAACTTTGTCGAAATTAAAAAGGCTGATTTTGGAAAAGGCAGTAAGGCGTCTCATCTAAGCTATATTGGCGATGCTGAAGTAGGTACCAATGTGAACGTGGGCTGCGGTTCCATTACCGTAAACTATAACGGTAAAACTAAAGCATTAACAAAAATAGAAGATAATGTGTTTGTTGGTTGTAACTCCAATCTAGTTGCACCGGTTACGATTGGTGAAGGTGCCTATATTGCGGCAGGTTCAACAATTACAAAAGATGTGCCCGGAGAGGCCCTTTCCATTGCACGTGCGAGACAGGTTAATAAAGAAGAATACGTCAAGAAACTAAATTTGAAAAACTAATTGGAGGTTCAACATGTCAAATCAATATCTTGACCCGAGCTTGAAAATATTCTCATTAAGTTCAAACCGTGCTTTAGCGCAGGAAGTTGCAAAAGTGGTAGGTTTGGAACTTGGGAAGTGTTCCGTAAATCGATTCAGTGATGGAGAAATTCAAATTAATATTGAAGAAAGTATCCGTGGGTGTGATGTGTATGTTGTTCAATCAACGAGCGACCCAGTAAATGATCATTTGATGGAACTCCTTATTATGATTGATGCGTTGAAACGTGCGTCAGCAAAAACAATTAATCTTGTGATGCCTTACTACGGCTATGCTCGTCAAGACCGAAAAGCGCGAGCACGTGAGCCAATCACGGCGAAACTAGTAGCAAACTTAATTGAAATAGCTGGTGCTACTCGAATAATTAATCTCGACCTCCATGCACCTCAAATTCAAGGATTCTTTGATATCCCTACTGACCACTTAATGGGAGTGCCAATTTTAGGTGATTATTTTAAAACAAAACATTTCGATAGAGATGAAGTTGTTATTGTTTCGCCTGATCACGGCGGTGTAACACGGGCAAGAAGACTTGCTGATCGTTTAAAAGCGCCGATTGCGATTATTGATAAACGTCGCCCGCGCCCGAACGTATCTGAAGTCATGAATATTGTCGGTAATGTGGAAGGGAAAATTGCCATCTTAATCGATGACATTATTGATACAGCGGGAACAATTACTCTTGCTGCTAATGCTCTTACCGAAGCGGGTGCAAAGGAAGTATTTGCATGTTGTACACATCCAGTTCTATCGGGGCCAGCTATCGAAAGAATAGAAAGCTCAAATATAAAAGAACTAATTGTAACGAATTCAATTGTTCTTCCTGAAGACAAGAAAATCGACAAAATTAAAGAACTCTCAGTGGCGCCTTTGCTCGGCGAAGCCATCATTCGCGTCCACGAGAACCAGTCGGTTAGTACATTATTTGATTAATAAAAAATGAAGCAATTAAGCACCGGAAATTTCCGGTGCTTTAGATTTGTGAAATTATAAAAAAGGACCTTAAAAGTTCCCTTTTAAAGTCAATGCACTTATAAACTTGGTTGTTGATTTGCTTCTCTTTCCGCTCCAATCAACAGTGTTAAAAAAGGTATAGTACCTCAAATTGAGGAATTATACCTTTTTTGCTGTAAAGTTATAGATCAATATGAAACGGGCCGGTACTTTAATAATAAATCAACATCGATCTTTATGAATTAGTTGGTAACACTTTGTGGGTTTGGAGAAGCGTCCGCTCGACTCCTGCGGGATCTGCGAGCCAGCCGAGACCCTGCAGGAGCGTAGCGACGAAGCGGCTCGGCGCTCGCCCTGCGGAAAGCGAGCAGTAAGCTTCGGAAAACCCGCTCTCTCTTATATAAAAATAAAATAACGAAATTTCCGGTGCTTTTTCATATCATTAGATGTTTATTCTTTAATGTGATAGGGTAAAGATAGAGATAGACCATTGTTTTACATATTAGGGAGAGGGCGTGTAATACTTATGAGTACAGTACTATCAGCAAAAAGTCGTACGAGCGAACGCCGTTCACAATTATCGGACGTTCGTAATCAGGGTAACATTCCTGCAGTAGTTTATGGGTATAGGGTGGAAAATACCCCCATCACCATTAATAGTGCAGAGTTTCTTAAGACAATGCGTGAAGTAGGTAGAAATGGTGTTATTTCCCTTGATCTCGAAGGAAAAAAGTTAAACGTACTCTTACATGAGTATCAAGAAGATCCGTTGAGAAAAGAAGTCATTCATGCTGATTTTCTCGTCGTCGACATGTCGGTAGAAATTGAAGCGAGTGTCCGCGTTGAGTTATCAGAGGATGCTGTTGGAGTGAAGAGCGGTGGAGTTCTGCAAACTTTGCTTCATGAGCTTTCTGTAACGGCTATTCCGGATGAAATTCCTGAAGTCATCCACCTAGATATTGCAAACTTGGATATTGGAGAATCCTTGACAGTTGGTGAAATTCGCAATCAATTTTCATGTAAAATCAATCATGAAGATGATGAGCCAATCGCAAATATCCAACCACCAAGAACGGAAGAAGAAGATCCGGATGGAGGAGTACGAGAAGAGAATCCATCGGAAGATAACGGAGATCCAGTAGAAAACGTTTAAATATAGTAAAATATTACAAGCGCAGCCACAAGTGGTTGCGCTTTTATTCCGTCTAGTTCAAAGTGCTTTTGTTCTTGTACCTCTGTGACTTTTCGGTATAATAAAGGAAAGAAACAGTTAAAACAAACTGGAGTGTTTGGTAAATGAAATTAATTGCAGGATTGGGGAATCCCGGTTCTACCTATAATAAAACGAGACATAATATCGGCTTTGAAGTGGTTGAGGAGTTGGCAAACCGGTTTGGTTCACCCCTTAATCAGTCAAAATTTAATGGCGTCTACTCCATCATCCATAAAAATGGAGAAAAATTCATTTTGTTAAAACCTTTAACATATATGAATTTATCCGGAGAAAGCATTCGTCCCATTATGGACTACTATGATATTGCTATTGAAGATTTAGTCGTTATTTATGATGATTTGGATTTACCAGTTGGAAAAATTAGATTAAGGCAAAAAGGAAGTGCGGGTGGCCATAACGGCATCAAGTCCACCATTGCCCATTTAAACACCGAAAACTTCAATCGGATTAGAGTCGGGATCAACCGGCCGCCGATAGGAATGACGGTCCCTGATTATGTTCTCGGCAAATTTTATAAAGAAGAATGGCAAGAAATGCAAAATGTTATCCAAACATGTGCTGATGCATGTGAAGAGTGGCTAAATAAACCATTTCTTGAAGTAATGAACCGCTTTAATGCAAAGTAACGAATAACTCCCTCCAATGCTGTTCATAATATATGGACAGATTGTATATGCAAGGAGGATAAATATGCCAGTTCATTACTATTGCCGCCATTGTGCTGCTAAAATGGGAACAATTGAAGAAGCTTCAATAAACTCGGAACAACTTGGCATTCATAAATTAACGAATGAAGAAAGGGACGAGATGGTCTCCTATAGTTCGGAGGGAGATATTCATATCCAAGCAATATGTGAAGACTGCCAAGAAGCCTTTGCCAAAAACCCCGAATTGCATCAATATGATTATCTGATTCATTAAAAGCTTTGGAGCTCGGTCCAAAGCGTTTTTCTATTTAAATATCCAGCTAGCGGTGCCTGTCAGGGCTTAAGGTTAAGCCTAATAGGTACCTCTCGCTTTTGATCGTCAACGCATTTCTTGAGAAGAGGAGATAGACATGCAAGGTTTAAAGAGCTTAATTTTACAGCAACAAGAGATACAATCAATCATTTCTGGTATCGAGGAAAACCTTGATGAGCAGTTGATCGCGGGCTTATCCGGATCAGCTAGGGCTGTTTTTATTGCTGCTACAGCCGAAAAAACCGGAAAATCTATCGTTGTCGTCACCCATAATCTTTTGCAAGCTCAAAAGCTTCACGAGGATTTATTGCAATTTATGGATGAAGAACAACTATTCCTATATCCAGCCAATGAATTAATTGCAGCAGAACTTAGCATTGCAAGTCCCGAACTGCGCGCCCAGAGAATTGAGACGCTAAACTATATGGCGTCGGGCCGTCGCGGTGTTTTTGTTGTTCCAATGGCCGGATTAAGAAAAATTTTACCCCCTCCAGCGAAGTGGAAGGAATATCAATTGCATATTGAAGTAGGTAAGGATTTAGATCTTGAAAAGGATTTGCTTACTTTTGTTCAAATGGGCTATAGCCGTGCTGAAATGGTCAGTGCACCTGGGGAATTCAGCCTGCGCGGTGGCATTTTAGACATTTATCCACTTACAGAAGTGGATCCGATCCGAATTGAGCTCTTTGATACTGAGGTTGACTCTATTCGTACCTTCTCACTTGATGACCAACGCTCAAAAGATAAAAGAGAGAAAATTGTCATTGGCCCGGCAACAGAGGCTCCGATTGACAGTAACCAATTTAATCAAATTACTCAGCAGCTTGAAGCCGGGTTATCCCGTTCATTAAAGAAGCTTAACAATGAACAAGCTAAAGAACGTATGGCAGAGAATGTTGGTTTTGATTTAGAAAAGTTTCGAAATGGACAAAAACCAGAGCAATTTTTTAAATACTTATCATATGCCTATGAGTCTCCTGCCAGTTTGCTAGATTATATTTCTACCAATGGGCTGCTTATTTTTGATGAACTAAGCCGTATAAATGAAATGAATGAACGACTGGAAAAAGAAGAAGCTGAATGGTATACATCCCTACTGGAACGTGGAGAGATTATTCACGGGCTTGCCGTTTCCAATCAACTAGGAAATCTGCTTTCTAAACATGAATTGCCACGTGTTTATCTTTCTTTATTTTTAAGACATATAGCTAATACAAGTCCACAGAACATTGCAAATGTTCCATGTAAATTAATGCAGAATTTCCACGGCCAAATGCATTTACTTAAAGCTGAAATCGACCGCTGGAGGAAAAATCAATTTTCGGTTGTGTTTCTGGCACCAGATGGGCAAAGGGCAAAGAAAATGCAATCGGTTTTAATGGACTATGAAATCGAAGCGGCTATCGTGGAAGGGTCTGAGAATCCGATAACGGGAATTCAAATATATCAAGGGGCACTGAATACTGGATTTGAACTTCCTTTGTCAAAGATGGTTGTCATTACGGAAGAGGAAATATTTAATAAAAAGACACGAAAGTCGAAGCGTCGGCAAAAACTATCTAACGCTGAGCGGATCAAAAGTTATTCTGAGTTGCAAGTCGGTGATTATGTAGTCCATGTCAATCATGGAATCGGAAAATATTTAGGTATTGAAACGCTTGTAATTAATGGGGTTCATAAGGACTATTTACATCTTAAATATCAAGCAAGCGATAAATTATATGTACCTGTTGAACAAATTGACCTCGTCCAAAAATATGTGGGCTCCGAAGGAAAAGAGCCGAAGGTGTATAAACTGGGCGGGAGTGATTGGAAGCGCGTCAAAAAGAAAGTAGAATCATCTGTTAAGGATATAGCGGATGACTTGATTAAGTTGTATGCAGAACGGGAAGCGGCAAAGGGCTACCCATATTCCCCTGACAGCGACATGCAACGTGAATTTGAAGCCTCTTTCCCATATCAAGAAACGGAAGATCAGCTCCGTTCCATTGTGGAAATAAAGCATGATATGGAAAGGGAAAGGCCGATGGATCGCCTTTTATGTGGTGATGTTGGCTATGGGAAAACAGAAGTTGCAATAAGGGCTGCATTCAAAGCGATCATGGACGGCAAGCAAGTGGCAATACTCGTGCCGACAACAATTTTGGCACAGCAGCATTTTGAAACAATCAAAGAGCGATATCAGGACTTCCCAATCAATATTGGTTTACTAAGCCGCTTTCGTACGAAAAAGCAGCAAACCGAAACCGCAAAAGGTTTGAAGAATGGTACGGTTGATATTGTTGTTGGAACACACAGGCTGCTGTCAAAAGATATCCAATTTGCTGAGCTCGGACTTTTAATCGTTGACGAAGAGCAGCGTTTTGGGGTGACACATAAAGAGAAAATCAAACAATTAAAAACAAATGTAGATGTTTTGACATTAACAGCTACACCAATCCCAAGAACACTTCATATGTCTATGCTGGGTGTCCGAGACTTATCAGTCATTGAAACACCGCCGGAAAACCGGTTCCCAGTTCAAACGTATGTCATGGAATATAACGGGGCTCTTGTAAAAGAAGCGATTGAACGTGAGCTTTCCCGAGACGGTCAAATATATTTTCTTTATAACCGGGTTGAGGATATTGAGAGAAAAGCTGAAGAGATTTCCATGCTTGTACCTGATGCAAGGGTAGCCTATGCACATGGGCAAATGACTGAGTCCGAGCTGGAATCCGTTATTTTAAGCTTCCTTGACGGTGAATTTGATGTCCTTGTGACTACGACCATTATCGAGACTGGAGTAGATATCCCGAACGTCAACACGTTAATCGTACATGATGCGGACAGGATGGGCCTTTCACAGCTTTATCAATTGAGAGGGAGGGTCGGCCGTTCAAACCGGGTCGCGTACGCGTACTTTACGTACAGAAAGGATAAGGTTCTCACAGAAATCGCAGAAAAAAGGCTCCAGGCAATAAAAGAATTTACCGAATTAGGTTCTGGATTTAAAATTGCCATGCGGGATTTGTCCATCAGGGGTGCTGGGAATCTGCTCGGTGCACAGCAGCATGGTTTCATTGACTCCGTCGGTTTTGACCTGTATTCGCAAATGCTCAAAGAAGCCATTGACGAACGTAAAGGTGAAATCCACCAAAAGAGGACTCCTTCTTTTGAAGTGGAACTTGAACTCGATGCATATATTCCCGATGCATATATTAGCGACGGACATCAGAAAATAGAAATGTATAAACGCTTTAGAAATATAGATTCTTTGGATGAATTAGAAGAGCTACGCGAAGAAATGATCGATCGTTTTGGAGATTACCCATATCAAGTCGGTTATTTATTTACTGTGGCAGAGATAAAAGTTTTTGCTCGGGCAGCAAGTTTGGAGTCCATTAAACAATCGAAATCAGAAATTGCCATTTATATGTCTGAAGAAGGAACGCAAGAAATGGATGGATCAAAGGTCTTTAGTATATGTAGCCGACATGGCCGCATGGTTGGATTAGGTATGGATGGTTCAAAGTTGAAGATTACCATTCAAATTAGCCGAATGAATACGGATGAATGGCTCGAAATCGCTCAAGCCATCATGAAAGACCTGGGAAATGCCAAAAAACAACCGTAAAATAAAGAGCCTCTCTAATCGGATGATGAGTAAATTTTAGTTAAATTGAAATGCCCTCCAAAAAAATCAGTTAATTATGTATAGAACTTTCTAACTGAAAGATACTAAATTCAATAACTGTTGGTAGGAATTGAAAAAAACGGAAGCTGGCAATGTGATGATGGAGCTGTACTGTTTGTATTAGTATCAATCAGGCTAGAGGCATCCGGATAATCATCTGATGAAAGAGAGGCAGCATAAGATGAAAGCAACTGGTATTGTTCGTCGAATTGATGATTTAGGAAGGGTGGTCATCCCGAAAGAAATTAGAAGGACACTTCGAATTCGTGAAGGAGACCCATTAGAGATTTTTGTAGATCGAGATGGAGAAGTCATCTTGAAAAAATATTCTCCAATTAATGAATTGGGTAATTTTGCTAAAGAGTATGGAGAAGCTTTATTTGAAAGTTTAGGAAGTGCCGTTTTAATCTGCGATCGAGATGCAGTTATTGCTGTTGCAGGTGGATCGAAAAAGGAATATTTGAATAAAAACAATGGAGATATGATTGAAAAGGCAATGGCAGACAGATCATCTCACCTAGAGAAAAAATCAGGTAATGTTTCGCTGATTGATGGTAATGAAGAAGAGATAGCTTCTTATACCATTGCCCCAATCATCGCGAGCGGTGATCCGATTGGTGCAGTTGTCATTTTCTCCAAAGAACAAACAATTGGTGAAATTGAACAAAAATCAGCCGAAACCGCGGCAAGCTTTCTGGCAAGACAAATGGAATCCTAGACGAAAGGAAACGAGCCAAGCATCAAGCTTGGCTCGTTTTCTATGCTATAATAACATTTCACTTGAGAATTAATTCCAAACTAGAAAGGCGAGGGAGAGCTTGCCACAAGAAAAATCAAATCACTATATCCGGGGAGCAATGGTCTTAACAGCAGCAGCATTTATAGTGAAAATTTTGAGTGCCGCTTATCGAGTGCCTTTTCAAAATATCGTAGGCGATATTGGATTTTACATATATCAGCAAGTATATCCCATCTATGGGATTGGAGCCGTTTTAGCCACATCCGGCTTCCCTATCATTATTTCTAAGATGGCTGCAGAAAGTGAAGCGGGAAAACGAAATAAGTTTACACATGATTTGCAGGCCGCTTTTTTGACCCTACTTATTTTAGGCCTATTCTTCAATAGCTTGTTTTTTTTCGGTGCAAATATCATTGCAAGATTGATGGGTGATGAGCTACTCGCTCCCTTAATTAAGGTCACCTCCTTTACCTTTCTCTTCATGCCGTTCCTTTCAGTATGGCGTGGATATTTCCAAGGTGTAGGAAATATGGTTCCCACTGCTATCACTCAAGTTACAGAACAATTAGCAAGAGTATCGGCGATATTGTTGATTGCTTCACTCTTAATAGCTAATGGACATTCACTGTATGAAGCAGGCAGAGGAGCATGGGCAGGGTCGCTGCTTGGCGGATTTATCGGCTTACTTTTAATTACGATCTTTGCAGCAAGATATAAAATTATTTCGCCCTTAATTGCCAAAGGCTTGGCCTTACGGAAATTTTATAGAACGGCCCACATTGTACTCGTTCACGGGACGGCTATGTGCTTAAGCGGCATGGTACTCATCCTTTTTCAATTCATCGATTCCTTTAGTCTTTATTCATTACTCGTTCATTCAGGAATTGAAACAGAACAGGCGAAAGCCTTAAAAGGTATCTTTGATCGCGGTCAGCCTCTCATTCAATTAGGAACTGTCGCGGCCGCTTCGTTCTCACTTGCGCTCGTTCCGCTTATCGCCTCCGCGTGGATGAAAGGTGATACTGCCGTTTTACAAACAAAAGCGATCAATGCAGTGAAAATTAGTACAGTGATTGGGACGGGAGCTGCTGTGGGGCTTGCTAATATAATGAGACCAACCAATGCTATGCTGTTTGAAAATAGTGATGGGTCATCCGTTCTCTCCATTTTAGCAATAGCAATCTTTTTCAGTTCACTGATCATGGTTTGTTCAGGTATCCTGCAAGGACTGGGTCATGTGTTTGCCCCTGCAAAATATATTTTGATTGGTCTTGCTTTCAAAGCGACTGGAAACCTCATTTTCGTTCCGTTATATGGAACGAAGGGAGCCGCACTGGCAACAATAATCGGTCTAGCAATGGTCACAATTCTTTTAATAAAAAAGCTGAATAAAAGAGTAAATATTATTGAGATTTTGTCGAAGATGATTAAGAATCTAAGTTTGGCGGGAGCGGCGATGACGGTAATCCTACAATTATGGATGCTGCTTTTTACTCTAGCTAATGTGCAAGGCAGATTATGGAGCACAATGATCGCTTTATCGAGTGTATCCATTGGTGGCGCTGTGTTCTTAGCTTTCATTTTGCGCACCCGCTTATTAACTGAAGAGGAAATCACCATTCTTCCTTTTGGAAGCAGGCTCAGTCTCATCAACGCAAACAGAAAACGAGAAAAGAGGCAGTCAGAATGAAGCAAATTATTATTATCGGCCTGGGAGCTGGAGATTTGGAGCAGCTTCCGCTAGGTATTTATAAAAAACTGAAAAATGCTGAGCAGCTTTTTTTAAGAACGAAAGAACATCCTGCTGTCAGTGAGCTTATCGATGAAGACATCTCTTTTGACTCTTTTGATGCGATTTACGAGAAACATGATCATTTTGAAGCGGTCTATGAAGAGATAACGAATACGCTTTTAAATAAAGCAGCTACAACTGATATTACATATGCTGTTCCTGGGCATCCGATGGTTGCTGAAAAAACCGTTCAATTACTACTTGAACGTGGGCCAGAGCAGGGAATTAACATCATTGTCTTAGGTGGACACAGCTTTTTGGATAGTCTTTTTACGGCTGTAAAAGCGGATCCTGTCGAAGGTTTCCAGCTTTTAGACGGAACATCGCTTAGAAAAGAAGATATTAGAATCAACCAGCATATTATTATTGCGCAAGTATACGATACATTTATTGCCTCAGATGTAAAATTGACTTTAATGGAAAAATACCCGGATGACTATGAAGTGATGATTGTTACGGGAGCAGGAAGCTCACATGAGAAAATCAGGAAGGTTCCGCTTTATGAATTGGACCGGCAAGTTGAACTGGACAATCTTACGAGTCTCTATGTCCCGCCAGTAACTTCACGGGAACTCGCCTATAAGGAATTTTCAACATTACGAGACATTATTGCTGAACTCCGTGGACCAGATGGCTGTCCATGGGATAAAAAGCAGACGCATACAACGCTAAAAAAATATTTAATTGAAGAAGCGTATGAGTTGCTCGATGCCATTGACCGCGATGATATCGACAATATGATTGAAGAATTAGGCGATGTCCTATTACAAGTCATGCTCCACGCCCAAATTGGTGAGGATGATGGAATGTTTTCGATTGAAGATGTCATCGAAAGCATATCGGAGAAAATGGTTCGCCGCCATCCCCATGTGTTCGGGGAAGCGACAGCAAATAATCCTGAAGAAGTAGTAGCTAATTGGGAAAAGATAAAAGCTTCTGAGAAAAATATAAAGGCGGATGTTTCGCTATTGAGTAAGTCGGAAAAAGGATTACCTGCTCTATTGAAAGCTTATGATTACCAAAAAATTGCTGCTAAAGTTGGTTTTGATTGGAGTCAGGCTGAGGAAGCTTGGAAAAAAGTAAAAGAAGAAATGCAGGAATTTGAGCTTGAATTAGCGAAAGGAAATAAAGAAGAGCAACTTCATGAGTTGGGAGATTTACTGTTTGCTGTTGTAAATGTGGCCCGGCTCTTAGGTTTTCATCCAGAAGAAGCACTCCAGGCATCGAACGAAAAATTTTACCGTCGCTTTTCATACGTAGAAGAAAAAGTTCGAGAGAGTGGTAAACCGTTTAAAGAGTTTAATCTCGAAGCCTTGGACCAACTTTGGGATGTAGCGAAGAAAGAAGGTTTATAGGAGAGGTGATAGTGATGGCAACAATGCGATTAGATAAATTTTTAAAAGTTTCCCGATTAATAAAAAGACGAACGCTTGCAAAAGAGGTTGCAGACAAAGGCCGTATTTCCATAAACGGTTTGCAGGCGAAAGCAAGCTCCAATGTAAAAGTTGGTGATGAGCTTGAAATCCGCTACGGACAAAAGCTCGTAACAGTCACAATTAATGAACTTCAAGAATCTACGAGAAAAGAAGAAGCAGCCAATATGTACACCATTTTAAAAGAAGAAAAAATCAATCCAGAAGATTAATCATAAAATAATAGGCGCTTCCGCTTTTCGTTGCCAGCTCCAGCGCCCAGCGACTAGCAAACTTTCGGATTCTTCCTACGATAAGTCAACATCAATTCGCCTGCGGCTCATTGTGTTTCCTTTATCTCGTCAGAATCCTTGAAATTTGTACGTCGCTTAACGGGCGCTTCCGCTTTTCGCGACAGCTTGTTCTATTTGTTCATATTCTCTCATATGTTTTAACAAAACCAGTGCGAAAATGAGGGATGAAAATGAACCAATATTATGAGTCTGTACCTGGCGGAAAGGGTCCGGTGCCAGAGCATGATGTGATCATGCGGGGTAGGAAATTACTTGATATAACGGGCGTTAAGCAAGTGGAAAGCTTTGATAATGAAGAGTTCTTGCTAGAAACATCGATGGGATTTCTTGCAATTCGTGGTCAAAATTTACAGATGAAGAATCTTGATGTCGATAAAGGGATTGTGTCAATTAAAGGAAAAATTTATGATCTTGTATATTTGGATGATCATCATGGGGAGAAAGCTAAAGGATTCTTTGGCAAGCTATTTCGATGAGCTTGTCTACCCAGTTTTTTACCATGCTTTCCATGATTGCCATGGGAAGCTTTTTTGGCGCATCCCTCGACACGTATCAGCGTTTCTTAAAAAGAGGCAAAAGAAAAAGATTGATTGTATTTTTGAACGATATCCTATTTTGGATCATCCAGGGCTTAATTATTTTCTATATATTATTTCTTGTTAATCATGGCGAACTTCGATTTTATCTTATCTTAGCACTTCTCTGCGGCTTTTCTGCTTACCAAGCATTAATTAAACATCTCTATTTAAAATTTCTCGAACTTTTAATCAATTTTACGATCAAAACTGCGTTATTTATTAGGAAATTGTTGTTAAATTTAATTTATAGGCCAATCAAAGGTCTTATTTTGCTTCTTATTGGAGTACTTTTGTTTACTGCTCGCATCCTTTTCGGACTTGTAAAAATTACGGGAAGAGTGTTATTATGGATTTTAAAGATTATTTTATTTCCCTTTAAATTAATAGGAAGAGGGTTTATCTTAATACTGCCGAATTCTGTTAAAAAAGCTGTCGGACGATTATATGCATTTTTGGCAGGATTATTAAAAGCAGGCAAGAATAAATATATAAAAGTGATAAATGTTTTACGAAAAGTTTTTCGTAAATAAATGCGAGGAGGCCTCAGGGTGGGAGTCAAACATAAAATGCCGATCGCTTCACTAGAAACAAACTATATGAAGCAACAAGAAGTCGCAATGAAAAGAGCAGTAAAAAGAAGAAAACTCCTTTTGCGTCGGTTGTCTGTATTTCTTATCCTGACGGTTGCTTTGTCTTATTTAGTTATTTCCACTCTTGTTTTCAGATCATCGATTTTGGAATCAAAGCAGGAAGAGAAAGTGAAGTTAGAAGAGACGCTTGCGAAGTTAGAAAAAAAACAAGCAATGCTTGAAAACGAAATTGTTAAGCTTAACGATGATGAATATATAGCTAAGCTTGCAAGAAGTGAATATTTTCTATCTGATAAAGGTGAAGTAATATTTAACATTCCTGATCCGAAAAAGAAAAAAGAAGAAGAGATGTCATATTGACACCTTTTTCAAAAGTCCGATATAATATAGAATAAGGTTTATTTTTTTATACTTTAAGGAGGATAAATTTTTTTATGTCGATCGAAGTAGGCAGCAAGTTACAAGGTAAGGTAACAGGCATCACTCATTTTGGAGCGTTTGTGGAATTGCCCGAGGGCACAACAGGACTTGTTCACATCAGTGAAGTAGCCGACAATTATGTAAAAGACATTAATGAGCATTTAAAAGTTGGCGATCAAGTCCTTGTTAAGGTCTTAAACGTTGAGAAGGACGGCAAAATTGGATTGTCAATCCGTAAAGCGAAAGACCAGCCGCCGGCTCAATCTCATTCAAACCAGCGTCCGCGTCATAACCGTACGAATGATTTTCGTCCAAAAGAAAGCTTTGAGCAAAAAATGAATCGGTTCTTAAAAGACAGTGAAGACCGTTTATCATCTTTGAAACGCAACACAGAATCGAAGCGCGGTGGACGAGGCGCAAGGCGAGGTTAACTTGCTGTCTGTTTTTTAATAATAAATGCGCAAGGCGCTAGACAAAAAAATGACAAATCCACATCCGGATTTGTCATTTTTTTTGAAATAACCATTGACAAGATTTTCGACTGTCTGTATTATAGACATTGTGCCTTTTAACAAAAGGAATCATGGCGGCGTAGCTCAGCTGGCTAGAGCGTACGGTTCATACCCGTAAGGTCGTGGGTTCGATCCCCTCCGCCGCTATTAAAAGAAAAGCATAAGGCGCTTGCCAAAAGAAAAACAAAAAGCGTAAGACAAATTTCCCACAAGAATTTGTCTTATGCTTTTTATTTTGCCCAATTTAGTCGAACTCTTTTTTTTGCAATCTCCATCAAACTGACAAATTTTTAATACAAGCCCCATTATAATGAGTAAAACTAATCACAGTGGGGAGTGGTGAAAAAGTGGAAAGAGGAGATCGCAGTGTAATTCCGCCGGCAGATAATGTTGACCTGCATGAAACAAAAATGGAATTTACAAATGGGCTGAAAAAATTACAGCAGAAATTAGAGTATCTTTTTTTGCAGAAGGGTATCGCTTTGCTACTCGTAGCTTTACTTTTGGGACGAGCATTAATTTTATCCCATCTTACGCCATTTGCACTGCCTTTCTTTGCGGTTGTCTATATCATAAAAAGAGAGAAGGCTCCGCTTGTTCTTTTCGGTCTCTTGGTTGGTTCGCTTACGCTGTCGATGGGGAATGCCGCATTTACATTTGCACTATGCATGCTATTTCTTGTTAGTTTTAAAATATTTGAGGCTTTTTCAAAAAGAGTCGTCAGAATCTTGCCTTATTTTGTTTTTGGTATATCCTTTTTCACGAAATGTGGCTATCAGTTTATGGTAAATGGTCAAACGCTTACTCGATACGACAGCGTAATGGCTGGTGTTGAAGCGGGGCTTGCCCTTGTACTCGTTTTTATTTTTATGCAAAGCATCCCATTTTTAACTTTTCACAAAAGGAAAAAAACACTAAAAACCGAAGAAGTAATCAGCCTTATCATCATGCTTGCTTCGGTTATGACCGGAACAATTGGCTGGACTTTTTATGACTTGTCCATTGAACATATTCTTTCTCGCTATTTAGTCATCTTATTTGCATTTACCGCTGGAGCGACAGTCGGATCGACCGTCGGGGTAGTGACTGGACTGATTTTTAGCCTTGCGAGCGTTTCTAGCTTCTTTCAAATGAGTCTTCTCGCATTTTCAGGTTTATTGGGTGGATTACTCAAAGAAGGAAAACGTGCTGGAACTGCAATCGGGCTCATTGTAGCAACCGTACTTATCGGCATGTACGGCGAGACGAATACGATTCTTATGGAAACAATCTATGAGTCATGTGCTGCCATTCTTCTACTCTTTTTAACTCCTATTAGCCTGATAGATAAGCTTGCTCGTCATATACCTGGTACACCGGAACATGCGCAGGATCAGCAACGTTATGCCAGGAAAATCCGTGATATCACAGTTCGCAGGGTTGAACAATTTTCCTCTGTCTTTCAAGCATTGTCGAACAGCTTTTCTCAACCGGAAAAATGGCAAGAAGATGAAGAAGAGCAGGAGTTTGATTTCTTCCTTAGCCATGTCACAGAAAAAACATGTCAAACTTGTTTTAAAAAATCTCAATGTTGGGGGAATAACTTTGATAAAACATATGAGCTTATGAAGAATGTTATGCATGAAATGGACGAAAATACAGGGACTATTCCTCCCCAAACCTTCCGCCAATTAGATAAACACTGCAATAAGGCAAAAAAAGTGCGGGATGCTATACACCAGGAACTAACGGTATATCAAGTAAATCAGCAATTGAAAAAACAAGTGCAAGAAAGTCGTAAGCTTGTAGCGGAACAACTTCTGGGCGTTTCGGCAGTAATGGGTGATTTTGCAAAAGAAATTCAAAGAGATCAGGAAAACCATCATCGCCAAGAAGAAATGATGTTTGATGCACTCCAGGATTTCGGAATAGAAATTGAACATGTGGAAATTTATAGCTTGGAACCAGGAAATATTGATATCGACATTACCTTGCCGAATAGTAGCAGTCTAGGTGAATGTGAGAAGATTATTGCTCCGCTACTTTCAGATATTTTAAATGAGACTATTATCGTGCAAAGCGAGGAATCTCCCGGGATGGGCTTCTGCTATGCAACGCTTCGATCCGCCAAGGCGTTTATAGTTGAAACGGGAGTGGCCCACGCGGCAAAAGGAGGAGGTTTTCTATCGGGGGACAGTTATTCAACGATTGAATTAGGGCCAGGAAAATATGCTGTGGCTATTAGTGATGGAATGGGTAATGGCGAAAGAGCCCATCATGAAAGTAGCGAAACGTTGAAACTTTTACAAAAAATTCTCCAATCGGGTATTGAAGAAAAGGTCGCTATTAAATCGGTCAATTCGGTTCTCTCGCTTAGATCAACGGAGGAAATCTTCTCTACTTTGGATTTGGCGATGATTGATTTGCAAAATGCGGAGGCTAAATTTCTGAAGATTGGTTCAACTCCAAGTTTTATTAAAAGAGGAAGTAAGATTTTGAAAGTTGAATCCGGAAATTTGCCGATGGGTATTTTACAAGAATTTGATGTTGATGTCGTATCGGAACAATTACGTGCTGGTGATTTGCTCATTATGATGAGTGATGGGGTGTTTGAAGGACCAAAACATGTAGAGAACTACGAACTATGGATGAAGCGCAAACTAAGAGAAATTGAAACCGATGACCCGCAAGCCATTGCAGACTTAGTGATGGAAGAAGTAATTAGAACGAGGTCGGGCGTCATAGCAGATGATATGACAATTGCCGTTGTGAAAATAAGCCATAATACGCCGAAATGGGCGGCAATTCCAGTTCGAAACAGGAAAATGAAAATCTCCTAATATAAAGTATAAAAACGTATACTCCCGGCGAGGATGATAGCAATAAGACAGTTCTCCTTATAGTAATGGATAGGGCTGTTGCCATAATGGAGGGGAGTTTCATGAAAAAAGGTACTTTGAAACAAATATTATTAATTACAGATGGCTGTTCAAACAAAGGTGAAGATCCCGTAGCAATGGCTGCACTTGCGAAAGAAAGCGGGATAACTGTCAATGTAATCGGTGTGATGGAGAATGATGCTATTGATGAAAAAGGGTTACGTGAGATAGAAGGAATGGCTGCTTCAGGAGGGGGGATCAGCCAAGTCGTTTTTGCGGAAGCATTGTCCCAAACTGTACAAATGGTTACGCGTAAAGCGATGACACAAACATTGCAGGGAGTTGTAAATAGGGAACTAAGACAAATATTGGGGAGTGAAACGACGATAGAGGAGCTTTCTCCCGAGACACGCGGTGAAGTGATGGAGGTAGTAGATGAACTTGGGGAGACAGCCGACGTAGAAGTGCTTGTTTTAATCGATACAAGTGCGAGTATGAAGTCCAAACTTCCAACTGTGAAGGAGGCTTTGCTCGATCTGTCATTAAGTTTGAATGCGCGGATGGGAAATAACCGCTTTGCCGTCTTAATATTCCCAGGGAAAAAGAAAGAAGTTGAAAAACTTCTCGATTGGACACCAAATTTGCAGTTATTGACAAGTGTTTTTCCAAAGCTGGCCATCGGAGGTATCACACCAACTGGCCCAGCACTTCGTGAGGCTATGACTTATTTTAAGAAAAAGCGCTCTTTGAGGGAGCTGCTATCAAAAGATGATGAACAATTTTTTGAAGAGTCAATGTAAATATCCTTCTGGAACCATTGTAAAAGGCAAATGGCATAAACATCGTTATCAACTTGTGAACGAACTTGGAGCTGGGGCAAATGGGGTTGTGTATCTAGCAAAAGGAATTAATGGATATACAGCGTTGAAAATGAGTACGGATAGTCTCTCTATCACATCAGAGGTAAATGTCCTGAAAGCATTTGCGAAGGTCCAGGGATCTGCCCTCGGACCTTCTTTGTATGATGTAGATGATTGGGAGGGAAATTCCGGTATGGTTCATTTTTACGCAATGGAATATATTCAAGGGCCTGATTTGCTTTCCTTCGTTCGGGAAAAAGGCTACTCATGGGCGGGGGTTATGATTGTTCAACTACTTGATGTGTTAGAGGAGCTACATGCACAAGGTTGGATCTTTGGCGATCTAAAACCCGAAAATTTAATTGTCTCGGGTCCTACTCCCGCGATTCGCTGCATAGATGTTGGGGGAACAACAATGAACGGACGCGCCATTAAAGAATTTACCGAGTTTTTTGACCGCGGTTATTGGAGCCTTGGATCAAGAAAAGCAGAACCGACTTACGATCTTTTTTCCACTGCAATGCTCATGATCAATCTTTTTTATCCGCAGCGATTTACAAAAAAAGATGCTGGAATCTCTCCTTTAAAGCAATTGATGGAAAAGGTTCGTTTAAATAAAGAATTAAATAAATTTGAACCAGTAATGTATAAAGCGCTTTTGGGCGAATATAAATTCGCACGGGAGATGAAAAAAGACATGTTGGTAATTTTAGCCGAAGGGGGGCGCTATAAAAAACTAAACCATAAGCAAAAAAAGAATCATACTTTCCTCGAAAGCGCATCAATCGTTCTAATTACCGGTATTTTATATGCACTCTACCTATATGGACACATCTTTTAGGGAAAAATGGTACCATATGATAAAGGCTCTATGCGTTATTTATGCCACCAAGGAAGGGTTTTATCATGTTGGATTTTGAAAAGAAAACTGAGGCGTTTATTGAGAAGCATTCACTCATAAAAGCGGGTGATTATATAGTAGCGGCCGTATCAGGCGGACCAGATTCATTGGCAATGCTCGATTTTTTAAATAATAGGGTAGAGAAATATGGTATAAGGGTGGCGGCCGCTCACGTGGACCATATGTTAAGAGGAGAAGAGTCGCTACAAGATCTATATTTTGTAAAAAATTATTGTGAGAGCAAAGATATAGAGTTTAGGGCCATTTCTATTGATATTCGAAAAAAAATGGAGCTGGACGAGACTGGCATGCAGGAGACTGCAAGAAAATATCGTTATCAATTTTTTGAAAAAGTAATGCTTGACCTTCATGCGGACAAGCTGGCGGTTGGTCAGCATGGCGATGATCAGTTGGAGACGATACTGATGCGATTAGTTAGAGGGAGTCATGGTAAATCGAGAGCGGGCATCCAGATGAAAAGACCATTTGCAAAGGGTGAGTTAATTCGCCCGCTACTCGGCGTCACGAAAGCGGAAATAGAAGAATACTGTGCTACTCATAAACTAAATCCCCGTCGTGATGTCAGTAATGAAAAGCCATTGTATACAAGAAATCGTTTTAGACTTGAAATTCTTCCATTCCTGAAAAGTGAAAATGAGCATGTCCATGAACAATTTCAACGGTTCAGCGAGGATTTAACTGAAGACGAACAGTTATTGGAACAGATGGCTAAAAAGGAATATAACGCAATGTGTCAAGAGTTGGGCAAGGATGAAATCACGCTCAACATTCCTTCTTTTTATAGAGTGCCTTTGCCTTTACAAAGAAGGGTGATTCAACTAATATTAAACTATCTTTACCAGCAAAAGGCGGCTGACTTGACAGCGCTGCATATAGATTTGCTTCAAAAGTTGCTGAAAAGTGAAAATCCGTCAGGGAAATTGGACTTTCCTTCTGGTTTGAAGGTAATCCGATCATATGATGTATGTCATTTTACGTTTGATAAGCCGGGCCAAGTTTCAAGCTTCTGTTACAAACTATATGAGGGCGAAGAAGTATCTCTGCCGGATGGTAAAATCATTCGGGTGGAAAAAGGTCAGGGGCTTTCGAAAGAAAAAAAAGAGAATATCATTGTATTAAATCCGAGTGAAGTACAATTCCCAATCATCGTTCGGACAAGATTACCCGGTGACCGAATGAAGTTAAAGGGAATGAATGGATCAAAAAAGGTAAAAGACATCTTTATTGACATGAAAATACCTTTACATGATAGGTTGGTTTGGCCGATTGTTACAGACAATACTGGCAAACTCCTCTGGATCCCCGGATTGAAAAAATCAAGCTATGACACTTCTCCTGATAATGAACACCATTTTTACAGCATACACTGCAGCAACCAAACATTTTCTGGGGGGCAACCAAACCAATGAAACAAGATATTGAAAAAATATTAATAAGCGAAGAAGAAATCAATGCAAAAATTCTTGAGATTGCAGGGCAGCTTACAGAAGAATACGATGGCCGCTTTCCGCTCGTTATAGGTGTATTAAAAGGAGCTACCCCTTTTATGGCGGATCTCTTGAAGCGTGTAGATACATATTTAGAAATGGATTTTATGGATGTCTCAAGCTATGGAAGGTCCACAGTGTCCTCCGGAGAAGTGAAAATCCTAAAGGATTTGAATACACCGGTAGAAGGAAGAGACATCTTAATTATTGAAGATATCATAGATAGTGGTTTAACCTTAAGCTACCTAGTAGAATTATTCCGCTACCGTAAAGCCAAATCAATTAAGATTGTTACCTTACTTGACAAGCCGACAGGTAGAAAAGCGGATATTCAAGCAGATTATGTTGGCTTTATCGTCCCAGATGCATTTGTAGTGGGATATGGTCTTGATTACGCTGAAAAATACCGCAATCTCCCGTATATTGGGATTTTAAAGCCTGAAGTATATGGCAAGAATGAAGAGGAATGAAATAAACATTGAAAAAGAAGTTGAAATGTTGTAAAGGCGGAAATGTCTATGATACTATTGAATATAGTTTTTTACCGTGGGAGGAGGTAAGGGATGAACCGGATTTTTAGAAATACAATCTTTTATTTACTCATTTTTCTCGTACTCATTGGGATTGTAAGCTGGTTTAATAATAGCAATGAGACGACAAAAAATATAACTTACAATGAATTTGTCACACATTTGGAAAATGGTGATATTGATAAGTACGCAATGCAGCCTGAAAGAGGCGTCTATGAGATTAGAGGTACGTTGAAAGGCGCTAAAGAAGGGGAGTATTTCCTTACTTACGTCATGAACAGTCCAGCGATGCTTGATCGTATTGATACGCATGCAGCGGGACTTGATGTCAAGCCGGCTAAAGAAACAAGTGGCTGGGTATCTTTCTTCACAACGATTATTCCATTTATCATCATCTTTATTTTATTCTTCTTCCTGTTGAATCAAGCGCAGGGTGGAGGAAGCCGAGTGATGAACTTCGGTAAGAGTAAGGCGAAACTCTACTCAGAAGAAAAGAAGAAAGTTCGCTTTAAGGATGTTGCCGGAGCGGATGAAGAGAAACAGGAACTTGTTGAAGTGGTGGAATTCCTGAAAGACCCGCGGAAATTCTCTGAAATCGGTGCCCGAATTCCTAAAGGTGTCCTCTTAGTTGGACCACCTGGTACTGGTAAAACATTGTTGGCTCGAGCGGTTGCTGGAGAATCTGGCGTGCCATTTTTCTCTATTAGTGGTTCGGACTTCGTAGAAATGTTTGTTGGTGTTGGTGCGTCACGTGTACGTGATCTATTTGAAAATGCTAAGAAGAATGCGCCATGTATCATCTTTATTGATGAAATTGATGCTGTTGGTCGCCAGCGTGGAGCAGGACTCGGTGGTGGGCACGATGAACGTGAACAAACCTTGAACCAATTGCTTGTTGAAATGGATGGGTTTGGCGCAAATGAAGGGATCATCATTGTAGCGGCAACAAACCGTCCGGACGTTCTTGACCCTGCATTACTGCGTCCAGGTCGTTTTGACAGACAAATCACAGTTGATCGTCCTGATATTAAGGGACGCGAAGCGGTGTTGCACGTACATGCTCGAAATAAACCATTAGATGAATCTGTTGATTTAAAAGCAATTGCTGCGAGAACTCCTGGCTTCTCGGGTGCAGATTTAGAAAACTTATTGAACGAAGCTGCATTAGTTGCTGCTCGTCATGATAAAAAGAAAATTGATATGGACGATGTTGATGAAGCAACAGATCGTGTAATTGTAGGTACTGCTAAACGTAGTCGCGTCATTTCTCAAAAGGAACGAAATATTGTTGCTTACCATGAGGGTGGCCATACAATCATCGGCTTAGTGTTAGATGAAGCAGATGTGGTTCATAAAGTAACGATTGTTCCGCGTGGGCAAGCTGGCGGATATGCTGTTATGCTGCCAAGAGAGGACCGCTACTTCATGACTAAACCAGAACTATTGGATAAAATTACTGGTCTTCTTGGAGGTCGTGTTGCAGAGGAAATTATCTTCGGCGAAGTATCGACAGGTGCCCATAATGACTTCCAACGGGCAACGGCAATTGCGCGTAAGATGGTAATGGAATATGGTATGAGTGATAAGCTCGGTCCATTGCAGTTTGGCCAACCACAAGGAGGCCAAGTGTTTCTCGGCCGTGACTTGCATAATGAACAAAATTACTCCGATGCGATTGCTTATGAAATCGACATAGAGATTCAGCGTATTATTAAAGACTGTTATGATCGTGCTAAAACAATACTCACTGAAAACCGTGATAAGCTTGAAATCATTGCTCAAACACTTCTTAAAGTGGAAACACTTGATGCAGATCAAATTACGAGCTTATACGAAACCGGGAAATTGCCGGATCGAACAGTTCCAACTAAAGATAATGACGAACCTAAGGTGACGATTCAACCTAAGGAATCAGACTTATCCATTAAGGAAGAACGAGTGGATCCGCCTGTAGGCCCACCTGAAAAAATGGGACCGTCTAAACAGTCCGATGAAGATAATCCCAAAAAAGATTAAACTTAATGAAGACACCGCTCATGCGGTGTCTTCAGTCTTTTTGTTTTTATATTGGATAGACCAGGTTTTCCGAAGCTTACCACTCGCTTTCCGCGGGGCGAGCGCCGAGCCGCTTCGTCGCTACGCTCCTGCAGGGTCTCGGCTGTCTCGCAGATCCCGCAGGAGTCGAGCGGACGCTTCTCCAAACCAATAAAGTTCTATATTTTACTTTTCTATATACCCATTTATTTTTATAGTGGAAAGTAAGGCTAACCTTGAGGTGATGGAATGATGACAATAAACCAATACGGCTTATCGTTGCCAGTTACGGGAATTGAAGAATGCAAGTGAACAGGCTCTCCTTACTGCAGACTGTCAAAATATAAAAAGATTGCAACACACATAGCAGGTTAGAAAAAGTGTGATGTAAAACCTTATGTTGATACGCATCCCTGTTGATTGGAGCGGAGGGTACTCGACTCCTGCGGGATCGAGAGGTTACGGGAGACCCCGCAGGCGCCAAAGCGCCGAGGAGGCTCCCGGACCTCCCCGCGGAAAGCGAGTGCCCGGAGCGGAAATCAACAGGCCGGTTAGCCGGGACCATCGATTAATAAAAAATTGCCGAGAAATATACCTTTTATCGACAATCTGAAGACACCAATTATGCGGTGTCTTTTCTTATATGTAAGCAATATGTTTATTTGCCACATAATAAAGTGATTATGGTATGATATTTGAAGTGAAAAAAGTCTCTTTTAAAAGTGGTGAGAATATTGATTTTTGTACTGGATGTTGGCAATACAAATATCGTTCTCGGTGTATATCATCGTGAAGAGTTGAAATATCATTGGCGAATCGAAACGAGCCGTCATAAAACGGAAGATGAATTTGGGATGGCTATTAAGTCCTTATTCGATCATGTGGGACTTCGATTTAAAGACATTAACGGCATTATTATTTCTTCTGTTGTTCCTCCAATCATGTTTACCTTGGAAAAAATGTGCCATAAATATTTCGGAGAAAAGCCGCTAGTTGTTGGTCCGGGTATTAAAACGGGCTTAAATATAAAATATGAAAACCCGCGCGAAGTAGGTGCAGATCGAATAGTCAATGCAGTGGCAGGTATTCACATTTATGGAAGTCCTTTGATCATTGTAGATTTTGGAACTGCAACAACATTTTGCTATATCAATGAAAAAAACGAATATATGGGCGGTGTCATTGCCCCGGGAATTGGTATTGCTACTGAAGCGCTATATTCAAAAGCGGCCAAGCTTCCTAGAATCGAGATTACCCATGTTGATGAAATTATTGGTAAAAACACCGTGGCAGCGATGCAGGCAGGCATTTTGTTTGGTTTTGTCGGACAAGTAGAGGGTATTGTAAAACGCATTATCGAACAAAGTAAACAGAAGCCTACTGTCATTGCAACTGGTGGGCTTGCAAATTTAATTGCTTCTGAAACAAAAATGATCGATATTGTAGACCAAGACTTAACATTAACAGGGCTGCAGCTCATCTATAAAAGAAATGTAAGTGAATGAAAGGTGGCTTGCAAATGAGTGACTACTTAGTAAAAGCATTGGCCTATAACAGCCAAGTGCGCGCTTATGCGGCAAAAACGACAGAAACGGTAGGAGAAGCGCAGCGTCGCCATTATACTTGGCCGACTGCCTCTGCTGCTTTGGGAAGGGCCATGACTGCAGGCGCTATGATGGGTGCTATGCAAAAAGGCGAAGAAAAACTCACAATCAAAGTAGAAGGCGGCGGGCCGCTCGGCATTATTCTTGTTGATGCTGATGCAAAAGGTAATGTGCGCGGATATGTAACAAATCCACAAACCCATTTCGACTTGAATGAGCAAGGGAAATTAGATGTCCGGAAAGCGGTTGGAACCGATGGAACATTATCCGTTGTGAAGGATGTCGGGCTCCGCGACCATTTCTCGGGACAAGTACCGATTGTTTCTGGAGAATTGGGTGAAGATTTTACCTATTATTTTGCCACATCAGAACAAACTCCTTCATCTGTCGGTGTAGGCGTACTTGTTAATCCCGATAATTCCATATTAGCTGCGGGTGGTTTTATCATTCAATTGATGCCGGGTACAGAAGATGAAGTAATCGATGTGATTGAGGAAAGATTAAAATCATCACCACCCGTATCTAAGCTGATTCATGATGGCTTAAATCCTGAAGAAATTCTTGAGCAGCTTCTTGGTGCAGAACATGTGAAGATATTAGAGAGAATGCCAGTGAATTTTCGTTGTACGTGCTCAAAAGAGCGATTTGGCAATGCGATTGTCAGCCTAGGTAAAGCAGAAATTCAGGATATGATAGAAGAAGACGGCGAAGCAAATGCTCAATGCCATTTTTGCAATGAGTCTTACCACTTTACAAAAACAGAACTAGAAGAATTAGAAGAAGCTTCCGAAAAGGAATAAAGGGAGAAGGTGGTATTTAAAAGTACCGCCTTCTTTTTTTGTTGTTTCTTAAATGTCTCTTAGGTTAATAATTATAATAGGAGTACACGCTTTCATTATTGACATCAGCCTTTTGTCATGGTAATTTGTAAATAAACCAACAAAAATACTCGGAATTAGGGGTGGAGAAAATGGCACAATTGGTAAATTCTATTGCGGAACTCGTGGGGAATACCCCGGTAGTCAAATTAAACCGAATGGTTGATGAGAACAGTGCTGAGGTGTATGTGAAGCTGGAATACATGAACCCGGGAAGCAGTGTTAAAGATCGGATCGCTTTATCAATGGTTGAAGCGGCTGAGAAAGACGGAAAACTTAAAGAAGGCGATACAATCATCGAACCGACAAGTGGCAACACAGGAATCGGACTCGCGATGATTGCGGCAGTAAAGGGATATCGTGCTATTCTCGTCATGCCAGATACGATGAGCATGGAGCGCCGTAATCTGCTAAGAGCATATGGAGCAGAATTAGTGCTCACTCCTGGTTCTGAAGGAATGAATGGCGCTATTAAGAAAGCGAATGAATTAGCGAGTGAAAACGGATATTTTATACCACAGCAGTTTGAAAACTTTGCAAATCCTGAAGTGCACCGTCTAACCACAGGTAAGGAGATCGTCGAGCAAATGGGTGAGGAGCTTGATGGTTTTGTATCGGGAATCGGAACAGGCGGTACGATCACGGGTGCAGGTCAAGTACTTAAAGAAAAATATCCAAATATAAAAATTTATGCGGTCGAGCCTGAAGATTCTCCTGTCCTTTCAGGTGGAAAACCAGGTCCTCACAAAATCCAAGGGATTGGCGCTGGGTTTGTTCCTAAAGTCTTAAACACAGACATTTATGATGAAGTAATCAAAATTACAAATGACGCTGCTTTTGAAACAGCAAGAAAGACAGCCAAAGAAGAAGGAATCCTTGGGGGAATTTCTTCCGGAGCGGCTATCGCGGCAGCTTTGAAAGTAGCAAAAGAACTAGGTAAAGGCAAAAAAGTGCTAGCAATCCTCCCAAGTAATGGAGAGAGGTATTTAAGTACGCCGCTATACCAATTTGAAGACTAATAAAAAAAGCGTAAGCGCCCGTTCAGCGACGTACAAACTTTTAGGGATTCTGACGAGATAAAGGAAACACGGTGAGCCTGAAAGGTAAATCGATGTTGACTTATCGTAGGAAGAATCCTGAAGTTTGCTAGTCGCTGGGCGCTGAAGCTAGACAGAGAAAAGCGTAAGCGCCCGTTTAACAGGCGCTTACGCTTTTTTATTTGTCCAGCTCCAGCGCCTAGCCCCTCGAGGTCAAATAACCTGATGCAATAAAAGTCAAGATCGGACTTTTCTTGCATCAGAACATTTGCTTGTCGGGGCTGACCAAGGCGCTTACGCTTTTTTATTTTCATTCTAATCGTAAAAGGTTAGACTAAAGGAATAGATTGCAACGTGGAAGGAAAGGTGTGTCCAGATGAAGAAAGTTATGAAATGTGGACCGTATGAACTGAATTTTAACGATAAAACTTTAATCATGGGAATCCTAAATGCTACACCAGATTCTTTTTCGGATGGTGGGCAATATCACTTAGGTGAAATTGCTGTAAGGCGTGCGAACCAAATGATTGAAGATGGCGCAGATATTATTGATATTGGCGGTGAATCGACAAGACCGGGGCATGAGCCGGTTTCTGCGAATGAGGAAATTGAACGAGTACTGCCTATTATCAAAGCGGTTGCTGCAGATGGAAAGGTTCCTATTTCAATTGATACATACAAAGCTGAAACTGCGAAGCGAGCGGTCGATGCCGGAGCATCCATCATAAATGATATTTGGGGTGCTAAAAAGGATCCGGAAATTGCCGCCGTAGCGGCGGATCTCAATGTTCCAATTATATTGATGCATAACCGGGATAGCGGCAACTATGATTCATTTATCCGCGACGTTCTGAATGATATATACGAAAGTATCTCCATTGCGAAAAAAGCTGGCGTGAAAGATGATCAAATTATTCTCGATCCCGGCATTGGTTTCGCAAAAGATTATGAAGAGAATATCGAGATGATGAAAAACCTAGACAAGCTTGTCGGGCTTGGCTACCCAGTTCTTCTCGCAACATCCCGAAAGCGAATGATCGGTACGGCGCTTGATTTACCAGTGGAGGAGCGCATGGAAGGAACGGGGGCTACCGTTTGCTTCGGTATTCAAAGTGGTTGCCATATAGTCCGCGTTCATGACGTCAAAGAAATGAGCCGGATGGCAGCGATGACGGATGTCTTAGTGGGAAAGGGAGATCGTAATGGATAAAATATATTTAAATGAAATGGAGTTTTACGGATATCATGGCGTATTACCTGAGGAGACGCGGCTTGGCCAGCGTTTTCGTGTAAACGTCATTGCTGAAACTGATTTTCGAGAAGCTGCGCTTGCTGATGATCTTGAACAAACCGTCAGCTATGCTGAGATTTACTCCTTGTGCAAAGAAATAGTCGAGGGACAAACATACAAACTAATCGAAGCTGTAGCGGAAAAAATATCCGCTTCCATACTTGAAAAATTTTCTAAAATTGAACGGGTCACTGTAAAAGTCATTAAGCCAGATCCACCTATACCGGGACATTATCATTCGGTAGCGGTAGAAATAGTGAGAGAAAAACATGAAGGATAATAGTGCATACTTGTCATTAGGTTCTAATATGGGAGATAGGCAGGAATGCTTGAGGCTAGCTATACAGGAGTTAGAAAAAAATCCCGATGTAAAAATAGCCGCTTTATCCTCCATTTATGAAACCGACCCAGTCGGATATACAGACCAAGCAAATTTTTTAAATATGGCCGTGAAAGTTTCAACCACATTATCGGCGTTGCAACTTCTTGAACTTTGCCTAAGAGTTGAACAAGATTTAGGGAGAATAAGGGAATTCAGATGGGGTCCCAGAATAATAGACCTTGACATTTTATTGTATAATAAAGAAAATATTGAGATGGAGACATTGCAGGTTCCTCATCCTCGGATGACAGAACGGGCATTTGTACTTATTCCATTGTTGGAAATCGACCGGAGCCTAGTGCTTCCGAAAACATATACCCCTTTGGTTGAAGTTCTGGACGAAATACCTGATAAAGAAGGAGTTCGGTTATGGAAACAGATAAATGGGGAAGACGCATCCGCGCTTTTCGAAAGTTAAAAGGATTTACACAAGAAGGACTTGCGAAAGAAATAGAAATTTCCGTTTCTGTCCTTGGTGAAATTGAAAGAGGCAGCCGACTGCCTTCAGAGCCTGTTTTGGAGAAAATATCCGAAATCCTCGGTGTTTCAATGGAAGAACTGACTCCCCAAGAAGAACAGGACGAGTAATAAAAAGAGGGAGGAGGTAATGAAGGTGTTGAAAATCGGAAATATTGAAATGAAAAACCAAGTGGTCCTCGCTCCAATGGCGGGCATTTGTAACTCCGCTTTTCGTTTAACTGTTAAAGAATTTGGCGCCGGTCTTGTTTGTGCAGAAATGATCAGCGATAAAGGCATCGTCAGTAAAAATGCAAAAACGATGAACATGCTCTATATCGACGAGCGGGAAAAGCCGCTATCATTGCAAATTTTCGGCGGTGTAAAAGAAACCCTTGTGGAAGCAGCAAGATTTGTTGATCGTAATACGAATGCTGACATTATCGATATTAATATGGGTTGCCCAGTGAATAAAATTATCAAATGTGAAGCGGGCGCTAGATGGCTGCTTGAACCGAATAAGATTTATGATATGGTCTCAAGTGTTGTGGAAGCGGTTGACAAGCCTGTAACGGTAAAGATGCGCATTGGCTGGGATGAGGAGCATATTTTTGCAGTGGAAAATGCACAAGCGGTTGAGAGAGCTGGTGGTGCTGCAGTTTCTATGCATGGCCGCACGCGCGTCCAAATGTATGAAGGTGACGCGAACTGGGATATTTTACGTCAAGTAAAGCAGTCCATTAATATTCCTCTAATCGGTAACGGAGATGTTAAAACACCGCAGGGTGCAAAAAGAATGCTAGAGGAAACAGGTGTGGATGGTGTCATGATCGGACGCGCGGCTCTTGGAAATCCGTGGATGATTTATCAAACTGTTAAATACCTAGAAACAGGAAAATTAATAGATGAACCTTCAGTTCTAGAGAAGATGGATGTATGTAAACTTCACCTCGATCGTTTGATTGCTTTAAAAGGGGAAAATGTAGCAGTGCGTGAAATGCGAAAGCATGTTGCTTGGTATTTAAAAGGTATTCATGGAACTGGGAAAATTAGAAATGCCATTAATGAATGTCATACTAGAGCCGAGCTTGTAGCGATACTTGATTTTATCGTCGAAAATGCAGAAGTAAAAGAAATGCAAGCTGGATAACCATGCTGATTGACTGCCAGTTACTGCTGGCAGTTGTTTTTTTAGTTATAATGATGTGTGCATGGCTATAATTGTGTACAATAATAAAGGATATAATCGTGGTTTCGGCTTACTAATAGATAGGAGTGGTATATATGAGTCATGAAGAATTAAATGATCAACTACGGGTTCGTCGCGATAAAATGGCTTCATTACGTGAGAGTGGCCTTGATCCATTTGGAAAAAGATTCGAACGTACGCATAATACAAAAGAAATTAAAGAGCAATATGATGGTCTTTCAAAAGAAGAGTTAGAAGAAAAGGCGATTACAGTAACTATCGCTGGTCGTTTAATGACCAAACGAGGAAAAGGAAAAGCGGGTTTTGCCCATATTCAGGACCTTCCAGGACAAATACAAATTTATGTACGCCAAGACGCGGTTGGAGAAGAACAGTACAACCTATTTACAACTGCTGACCTAGGCGACCTTATCGGCGTCAAGGGAACTGTATTTAAAACAAAAGTCGGTGAGCTGTCAATCAAGGCGACTGAATTTACGCACTTAACGAAAGCTCTCCGTCCGCTTCCGGAAAAATTTCATGGCCTTAAAGATGTTGAACAGCGTTATCGCCAGCGCTACCTTGACCTAATCACTAATCAAGGAAGCAAGGAGACGTTTATCGCTCGCAGTTTAATAATTCAAGCGATGAGGCGCTATCTTGACCAACAAGGATTTTTAGAAGTGGAAACACCAATGCTACATTCCATTGCGGGTGGAGCGGCTGCTCGTCCTTTCGAAACGCACCATAACGCCTTGGATATGCCGTTCTTTATGAGGATCGCAATCGAATTGCATCTGAAGCGCTTAATTGTTGGTGGATTAGAAAAGGTATATGAAATTGGTCGTGTATTCCGTAATGAAGGTGTATCGACAAGACATAATCCTGAGTTTACAATGATCGAACTCTATGAAGCATATGCTGACTACAATGATATTATGGAACTAACAGAAAACCTCGTAGCGCATATTGCGAAAGAAGTTCTTGGCTCTACAACCGTTCAATACGGCGAATATGAGGTGAATCTTGAGCCGAAGTGGCGTCGCCTCCATATGGTTGATGCGGTAAAAGAATTTACTGGCGTTGATTTCTGGGGAGAAGTAACAGACGAAGAGGCAAGGCAACTTGCGAAAGAACATGGTATTGATATTACCGAGCATATGACTTACGGACATATCGTTAACGAATTCTTCGAACAAAAAGTTGAAGAGAAGTTGATTCAGCCTACATTTATTTACGGGCACCCAGTGGAAATTTCTCCACTTGCCAAAAAGAATGAAGAAGATCCTAGGTTTACTGACCGGTTTGAGTTATTTATCGTGGCGCGTGAACACGCGAATGCTTTTACAGAATTAAATGATCCGATTGACCAGCGCGAACGTTTTGAGAGCCAATTAAAAGAACGTGAGCAAGGAAATGATGAAGCTCATGAAATGGATGAAGACTTCATCGAGGCTCTTGAATACGGAATGCCACCAACAGGCGGCTTAGGCATCGGCATTGATCGTTTAGTTATGTTACTGACTAACTCTCCTTCTATTAGAGATGTGCTGTTATTCCCGTTAATGAGAAATCGTGACTAAGCCTACATTTGCCCCTGCTTTTTGCAGGGGCTTTTAAAATAAATAAAATAACTTATAAAAAAGTGTTGCAACAATAAAAAATAGATGTTATATTATTATTCGTGCCTCGAACAGACGCACACTAGCAAAAAAAATAATTTAAAAAGTGGTTGACATCACTTTTAGAAAATGTTATATTAGTAAGGTCGCTGTGAAAAACAGTCAACGAAAATTTGATCTTTGAAAACTGAACGAAACGAAACGTCAAAAGCAATTTAGTAAGACCAGCAAATGAGCTAACAAACTACTTTTATGAGAGTTTGATCCTGGCTCAGGACGAACGCTGGCGGCGTGCCTAATACATGCAAGTCGAGCGGATCTTTGGGAGCTTGCTCCCAA
>NZ_JAGYPH010000008.1:0-17500 GCF_018343525.1 Lederbergia citrea
TTGAGGGAATGAATACCTCAAAATAGTCTGGTGACGAAAGCGAAGAGGTCACACCCGTTCCCATCTCGAACACGGAAGTTAAGCTCTTCAGCGCCGATGGTAGTTGGGGGATCTCCCCCTGCAAGAGTAGGACGTTGCCAGGCAACTAAGAACACGGTATGGTTTAATCCATAGCGTGTTTTTTTGTGTTTATAATTAAAGTATCAATTTCTGGCAGCTTGTCCATGGCAGCTTCATGAGTACAGTTTTTACCAAAATCCGTCCTTATGATGGCCTCATGAGTACAGCTTTTACTAAAATAAGAAGTTTCCTGTCTTCATAATATCCTATGCAAGATCTGGTGACGATAGCGAAGAGACCACGCCGGAACCAAAATTCGTTAGGAACACGAGTTATGGAATGATTCCATAACGTGGTCTTCTTTATAATGGTTGTCCTTGCATTAAATATTGATAAACAAGGAAAGGGCCCTTTTTTTCCGTGATATCAAGGAATGTCTTTATAAAGGGGTAATCGGAATTAGGTGTCGTTTTTATTAACTCGAACCACCACTCTGTTTCGTAACGGGCAATCATACTCAAGTTATACAAAATTAAATAATGGATAATCATATCGGGAAGGGTATTATTTGAATGTAACCTTGCTGGAAGACAAGTGACTTGTTTGAAGATATTCTCTCGAAAAGGTGGTTTTATAGCCTCCTTTCTTTCAAATGTCAGCTGTTCGGCATCATTTTCACCTTGCCAGGAAATTTGTCCGCCCTTATATTTATCATTTAAGTATTGTTTTAATCTCTTGTCATCCATGTGATATAAGTCGCTTGCTTCTCTTGGGATTGTAATTAAATTTGTGTTGCTCCGTTGTAAAACAATCATATTTGATTTGCCTTTAATAAATAAAAAAGCATCATCTAGTTCAGCGACTAATGAAAACAGCTCCCCCATAATAAATTTTTCTCCTTCAAGATGTTTCACGTGAAACATCTGTTCTGAAAAATGGGGGCATAATCCATATTTTTGGATTTTAATTTCATCATGATAAAAATAATATTGCCTCTTCTTTCTTTTTCTAGCTGAAACTCCGTGAGCAAGAACAGAAGTTGATGATGGATAAAATGGATCGGTAGTTAGAATACAGGCTTTCAATAAATGAACGAGACCATAGAAAAGTAAGATTGGTTTTATAGAAAAGGGTGATAAAGCAGCCTGATTATAAAATAATTCACCTTGTTCCAAGTAATACATAAATGGATAACAGTTATCATAGCTTTTTAATTCTGCATCATTTACACCCAGGTTATGATAGCCATTTTTTAAAAAACGCTGTGTAGTATCAGCGGATTGAAAGAAATTTAATCGCTTCCATATAAAATCTAGATTCTCCAATATAATACCTCCGAATTATTTGAAAAATGGAACATCATCACATATCCTTGACAGTATTTTAACCAATTGATAACCTACTAATAATATTTCGGGGCAGGGGGAAGAAAAAATGTGGGAATCAAAGTTCGCTAAAGAAGGTTTAACGTTTGATGATGTGCTATTAATACCGGCTAAATCGGAAATATTACCAAAAGATGTTAATTTAAAGGTAGAGTTAACACAAACCTTGAAGTTGAAGATCCCCATCATTAGCGCAGGGATGGATACCGTTACTGAATCTAAAATGGCCATTTCAATGGCGCGCCAAGGCGGGTTGGGTATCATTCATAAAAATATGAGCATCGAACAGCAAGCGGAACAGGTGGATAAGGTAAAGCGTTCCGAAAGCGGTGTAATAACCGATCCTTTCTTTTTAACACCGGAACATAAAGTGTATGATGCGGAACACTTAATGGGTAAGTACCGCATTTCCGGAGTCCCTATTGTTAATAATGAAGAGGATAAAATATTAGTTGGTATCATTACGAATCGCGATATGCGCTTTATCCAAGATTATTCCCTCTTAATCACAGATGTCATGACGAAAGAAAATTTAGTGACAGCTCCGGTTGGAACGACATTGGCGGAAGCAGAAAGCATTCTGCAGAAGCATCGCATTGAAAAGTTACCACTTATTGATGATCAAGGAGTTTTAAAAGGCTTGATTACAATTAAGGATATTGAAAAGGTAATTGAATTCCCTAACTCAGCTAAGGATACTCAAGGCAGATTACTTGTGGGAGCTGCAGTAGGCGTAACGAAGGATACGATGAAACGTGTTGAAATGCTTGTTAAATCACAGGTAGATGTCATTGTCGTGGATACAGCCCACGGACATTCTGCTGGTGTAATGGATACGGTAAGTGAAATTCGCAGCCAATATCCAAATTTAAATATCATTGCTGGAAATGTAGCAACAGCGGAAGCGACGGCCGAATTGTTTGATGCCGGTGCGGATGTAGTAAAAGTAGGCATTGGGCCAGGTTCTATTTGTACAACCCGTGTAGTCGCGGGAGTAGGTGTACCACAAATTACAGCGATTTATGATTGTGCCACTGAAGCAAGAAAACGCGGGAAGGCGATTATTGCAGACGGCGGTGTTAAATACTCCGGTGATATCGTTAAAGCATTGGCAGCAGGCGGACATGCCGTTATGCTAGGTAGCTTACTTGCCGGGACTTCTGAAAGCCCAGGAGAAACTGAAATATTCCAAGGACGCCGGTTTAAAGTGTACCGAGGAATGGGATCTGAGGGAGCGATGGCGAAAGGATCTAAAGATCGCTATTTCCAAGAAGATGCGAAAAAGTTTGTGCCTGAAGGAATTGAAGGACGCTTGCCATATAAAGGACCGCTTGCCGATACTCTTTATCAGCTAACCGGTGGTTTACGTGCTGGAATGGGCTATTGCGGTGCCGCGGATTTGCAAGATTTCCGTGAAAAAGCACAATTTATTAGAATGACTGGAGCTGGCTTGAGAGAAAGTCATCCACATGATGTTCAAATTACAAAAGAGGCACCGAACTACTCTATTTCCTAATTTATGGATGGCAGGTCCATGTATTCACATATTCATGGACCTTTGCCATTTTTTTGTTGTTTTTTAAATACTATTGTCATCTACTAAATCATTCATATGTATGATAAAATGACAAACGTGTACATATTATGTTGGAGGGTTTACTTGTGAAAATAAGATCGTACAGAATGTATGTTGCTTTTTCCTTAGTTACAGTTATGTTATTAAGTTTATTCCAGTTTCCGGACCGATCTTTTGCAAAAGGATCTCTTGATGTGAATGCCGATGCTGCCATTATAGTCGAGGCGAGTACAGGTAAAATCCTTTATGCAAAAAATGAAGATACTGCACTAGGTATTGCTTCAATGACAAAAATGATGACTGAATACCTCATGTTTGAAGCCATCAAAGATAAGAAACTTAAATGGGATCAAAAGCAAACAATTAGTGAATATGCTCATCTAGTTTCAATAGATTCAAGTCTATCAAATGTAGGCCTAGAAGTTGGTAAAAAATATACAATTAGAGAATTATATGAAGCGATGGCCATTTTTTCGGCTAATGGAGCGACTATTGCCATTGCAGAAGCGATTGCAGGATCTGAATCAGAGTTTGTCAAATTAATGAACAAGAAAGCAAAAGAGCTTGGATTAAAAGATTATAAATTTGTCAATTCATCAGGTGTTAATAATCGTGATTTAAAAGGCAAGCATCCGAAAGGGACAGGCCCAGAAGATGAAAATGTCATGTCAGCACGAGCGACTGCTAAGTTGGCATCACGATTAATGAAGGATTATCCAGAGGTTTTAGAGACATCAAGTATACCAAGAAAAGAATTTCGTAATTTAATAGGCGAAATGAAAAACTGGAACCAGATGCTTCCATCTCTAGAATATGAATATCCAGGCGTAGATGGTTTGAAAACTGGAACAACTGATTTTGCAGGGCGCTGCTTTACAGGAACGGCGGAACGCGATAATATGCGGGTCATTACGGTTGTAATGAATGCAAAAGATTCAAACGGCATGAGCAGTGATAGAGGCAGATTTGGTGAAACGAAAAAAATGATGGAATATGCGTTCTCCAATTTCTCTATTAAAGAAATTTTCCCTGAAAATTACAAGATAAAAGGCAATGAATCATTACCAGTTATTAAAGGTAAAGAGAAATCTGTGAAGATTCATTCGCAGGCACCTTTGAAAATAGTCATAAAAAATGGTGAGGAAAAATCATATAAACCAGTTTTTACTGAAGATAAAAAGAAAATTAATAAGCATGGACAAGTAACGGCTCCTTTAAAGAAAGGCGAACAAGTTGGGACACTTGGCGCAGTCTATAAAGAAGGTAAAGATTTCGGTTATTTGGAAAAGAGTTATAAGCCAACAGTAAAAGTGATTACAGCAGAGAAGGCCGAAAAAGCAAATTGGTTCGTATTGATGATGCGCGGCGTTGGTGGCTTTTTCTCTGATATTTGGACTGGTGTTTCGAATGCTGTGAAAGGTTGGTTTTAACCTTAAAAAGTACCCCCCATTGACAGGGGGGTACTTTTATAGTTAACTAAAATTGAAACATATTATTCCGATAGTTTTAATAATAAAAAACAGAATATTTAAATCATAAAGGGGCGACTGGAAATGAGAACTGGAACAGATCGGGTAAAACGCGGCATGGCTGAAATGCAAAAGGGCGGCGTAATCATGGACGTAATTAATGCAGAACAGGCTAAATTAGCGGAGGAAGCAGGAGCTGTAGCTGTAATGGCTCTCGAGCGTGTACCTTCCGATATCCGTGCTGCCGGCGGAGTAGCAAGGATGGCCGATCCATCAATCGTTGAGGAAGTAATGGCAGCTGTTTCTATTCCAGTCATGGCAAAGGCACGGATAGGTCACATCGTTGAAGCACGTGTGTTGGAAGCGATGGGCGTTGACTATATTGACGAGAGCGAAGTATTGACGCCAGCAGATGAAGAATTTCATTTAAATAAAAAAGAATATACGGTTCCATTTGTTTGTGGCTGTCGTGATCTAGGTGAAGCAGCAAGACGTATTGGCGAAGGTGCTTCAATGCTTAGAACAAAAGGTGAGCCTGGAACAGGAAATATCGTAGAGGCTGTTCGTCATATTAGAAAAGTAAACGCACAAGTACGAAAAATTGCTTATATGAATGAAGACGAGTTAATGACAGAAGCGAAATTACTAGGTGCACCGTATGAATTATTATTAGAAATTAAACGAAACGGGCGCTTACCGGTAGTAAACTTTGCAGCAGGTGGTGTTGCAACACCAGCAGATGCTGCTTTGATGATGCAGTTGGGTGCTGATGGCGTGTTTGTTGGATCAGGAATTTTCAAATCTGAAAATCCTGCAAAATTTGCAAGAGCGATTGTAGAAGCAACAACCCATTATCAGGATTACGCAAAAATTGCTGAGCTATCAAAAGGACTTGGAACACCGATGAAAGGTCTTGAAATTTCTACACTTGCACCGGAAAACCGGATGCAGGAACGCGGGTGGTAAACGTGACTACGATCGGCATACTTGGCTTACAAGGAGCGGTCCGTGAGCATGTACAAGCTGTGGAACAATGCGGAGCGCAGGCGGTAGTTGTGAAAAGTGTTGAACAACTCACGGGGTTAGATGGTTTAATCCTTCCAGGCGGTGAAAGTACGGCAATGCGCAGACTGCTTGATAAGTATGAAATGATTGAGCCATTAAAGGAATTTGCAGCAAAAGGGAAACCGCTGTTTGGTACATGCGCGGGGTTGATTTTGTTGGCGAAAGAAATTGACGGTTCTGATCAGGTTCATTTAGGTCTGATGGATATTGCTGTAGAGCGTAATTCATTTGGACGCCAGCGAGATAGTTTTGAAGCTGAAATTGCTATTGCAGGTGTAGCGGATTCCATGAACGCGGTTTTCATCAGAGCTCCCCATATTACAGAAGCTGGAGAGAATGTTGAAATCCTGGCAAAATATGATGGACGAATTGTAGCGGCTCGTGAAGGATATCTCCTTGGCTGTTCTTTCCATCCAGAGTTAACGGATGACTATCGCTTTACGCAATACTTCTTGGATATGGTAAATGCTGCAAAGGAAGATTTTTCGCAAGAAAAAGTTGCAATTGATACATCTTTGTAGTATAGTATGAGAAAATTTATATGTATAAAGTATTGAGAGGAAATAGTAACAGGCCTGTGGCCTTGTAGAGAGCCGGTGGTTGGTGAAAATCGGTGGTGCAACCTGTGAATCCATCCTCGAGCAAAATGCCGAACGCTCCGAGCTTGTAAGCATTTTCGGTTCAAAGCCGTTATCTGTTTAAGAGGAAAGCATCATGCTTTCAATTTGGGTGGCAACGCGGGTAAACTCTCGTCCCTTTTAAGGGACGGGAGTTTTTTGTGTTTTAAAAAAAGCTCGAGGAATGAAGAAAAATTTAGGAGGGTTAATCATGCTTGATATGAAGCAGCTTCGTGGAAATATTGAAGAGGTAAAGGCAAAACTGCAGCATCGTGGAGAAGATCTAAGTGATCTGGATAAATTTGAGGAATTAGATAAACAACGGCGTGCCGCGATCGCGAAGGCAGAGCAGTTTAAAAGTAGACGGAATGAAGTATCTCAACAAATTGCAAAGCTGAAAAAAGAAAAACAGAATGCTGATGACTTAATCGCAGAGATGCGTGCAGTTGGAGACGAGATTAAAGAATTGGATAACGGGATACGTGAAGTTGAAGAAAAGCTGGAGCATTTATTGTTATCTATCCCGAATATTCCCCATGAAAGTGTGCCCGTTGGAGAAACGGAAGATGATAATGTTGAAATTCGTAAATGGGGAGAGGTTCCCGAGTTTGCTTTTGAATTAAAGCCGCATTGGGAAGTTGCTACAGGCCTTGGCATTTTAGACTTTGAAAGAGCGGCAAAGGTAACAGGTAGTCGTTTTGTCTTTTATAAAGGGCTAGGAGCACGTTTAGAGCGTGCGCTTATCAGTTTTATGCTAGATCTTCATGTGGAAGAGCATGGCTACGAGGAAATGCTTCCACCTTATCTTGTGAATCGAGCAAGTATGACAGGGACAGGTCAGCTACCTAAATTTGAAGAAGATGCATTCTTGGTTGAGAGCGAAGATTATTTCTTGATTCCTACAGCGGAAGTGCCGGTGACCAATTATCATCGCGATGAAATTTTAAACATTGATCAGCTTCCAATCACCTATGCGGCCTATAGCGCTAATTTCCGTTCTGAAGCTGGATCAGCTGGCCGTGATACGCGTGGTCTCATTCGCCAACATCAGTTTAATAAAGTGGAATTGGTCAGATTTGTAAAACCAGAAGAATCTTATGCCGAGCTTGAAAAACTTACTGGACATGCTGAAAAAGTGTTGCAACTGCTTAAATTGCCATACCGTGTGTTAAGTATGTGTACTGCAGATCTTGGTTTTACAGCGGCGAAAAAATATGATCTTGAAGTTTGGATACCTAGCCAAGATAAATACCGAGAGATTTCTTCTTGTTCAAATTTTGAAGATTTCCAGGCGAGACGCGCTAATATTCGTTTCCGCCCTGAGCCAAAAGCAAAACCAGAACATGTTCATACGCTAAACGGCTCTGGTTTGGCTGTTGGCAGAACAGTAGCGGCCATTTTGGAAAACTACCAACAGGAAGACGGCACAGTCATTATTCCAGAAGTCCTTCGCCCCTACATGAGGAACCGAGAAGTGATCGAGTAAGTATTAAAAAGTGGCTCATAAAAAAGTTTTTATGAGCCACAAATAATATATTGACAATCTCAATTACGGCTGTTAAAATTATTTTTGTTGCTACGGAGGTATACCCAAGTCCGGCTGAAGGGATCGGTCTTGAAAACCGACAGGGGAGTCAAATCCCGCGGGGGTTCGAATCCCTCTACCTCCTCCATTAACATTGCGCATAAATATTGGAGATTAAATAACCCACTGCCTATTGCAGTGGGTTTTTTCTATTTAATATGCTTACTAATTTGTTCGATAATCGAGTTAATTGAACTGCTGTCATTGATTAAGTCATAATCATTAATATTTAGTCGAAGCACCGGGCAGGCATCGAATGATTCGATCCACTTTTCGTAACGCTCATGCATTTCAATCCAATATGAATCCGGCGTTTGTTGTTCCATCGGACGTCCACGAAGATGAATGCGTTGAAGAATGTCTTCTAGTGGTCCTTCTAAATAAAGGAGAAGATCAGGATGAGGGAAATACGGCGTCATAACCATTGCTTCAAATAAATTAATGTACGTTTCATAATCAGTCTCTGTCATATTACCAATTTCGTAATGCATTTTAGCAAAAATCCCAGTATCTTCATAAATGGAGCGGTCTTGAATAAATCCACCGCCTTGTTCAAACATTCGCTTTTGCTCTTTAAAGCGTTCTGCGAGAAAATAAATTTGTAAGTGAAAACTCCATCTTTCAAAATCGTGATAAAATAAGTCGAGATAAGGATTTGCGTCAACTTTTTCAAATGATGTTTTGAAGCCAAGCGCTTCTGCTAAAGTTCTTGTCATTGTTGACTTACCTACTCCGACAGTGCCCGCAATCGCAATGACCGCATTCGAGGGAATATTAAATTTCGTACGTAAATCCATGGGAAAAGGCTCCTTCTTATAATTTTTCTTGAATAGCGTCGAAAATAAATGTCAAATCATTTCCATTTGCAACAAAGTCAAGCTTGTCTCCGTCGAAGCGAAGAACTGGAATATGAGGATGTCTTCTTTCATATTCATCCATATAAGCTTCATAATCTGCAGATAGCTGTTTTAAATAGGTGGGATCAATATCTTTTTCAAACCCTCGACCCCGTTTCTTTATTCGGGCAAATAATGTATCAAGTTCTGCTGTTAAATAAATAATTAAGTTCGGCTTTGCTTGTCCTTTAGTTAAAATATCAAAAACTTGTACATATTTGTCGTATTGATCTTGATGAAGAGAACGTTTCGCAAAAATTAAGTTTTTAAAAATATGATAATCTGCTGCAACGGGCTTTCCGCTACTTAGATAATCTCTTTCTGTATCTTCTAGCTGCTTATACCGGTTGCAAAGGAAAAACATTTCCGTTTGAAAGCTCCATTCGCCAATATCCTTATAAAATTTATGTAAGAAAGGATTTTCATCAACGATCTCTTGTAAAAAATAATAGCCAAAATGGTCTGATATAGCTTTTGCTAGAGAAGATTTACCTACCCCTATAGGGCCTTCAACAGCAATAAAAGGTGCCTGTCCCATCAAGCTGCCTCCTTAAAATAAATAGGCTGCAAAAAACCGCAGCAATGGTTATTTTATCATACTCAAGGAGCCAAGGAACTAGGAAAATCAGGAATAAATACAAACAGCCTAATCGGGCTTATCCTCTTAGGCTGAAATTTCAATAGATTATTTTTTCACAACATGAAAGTTATCGGTTATTAGAAGCCAGTTTTGGGGGAAGGATAATCCGAGCTTCCAATAGCTGACGCCACGCAATTGTAATTCTTTAACAAGATCAAATTTAGCTTGGATTGACCGAGCATCTTCAAACCATACCTCATGTCTTTTCCCATCTGAGGCGGTATAGTTGAAAAAAGGAGCCTGTGACTTCTCGTCATATTGAATGGCCACATTATTGTCTGCTGCAATTTCAATAGCCCGTTGTGGACTGACGGCTTTAGCTGTTGTTCCTTGAACAAACGGAAGGGTCCAGTCGTAGCCGTATAAGTTTTGCCCCATCATTATTTTATTTGCTGGGATGACTGTTTTCGTATATTCCAATACTTGACGAACAGGTCCGATGGGCGATACAGCCATTGCAGGACCACCGCTATAGCCCCATTCATATGTCATAATAACGACGTAATCAACGATTGCTCCAATTGCACTATAATCATGACCCGCCACCCATTCCCCTGTTTGCTCTGCGCTCGTTCTTGGGGCAAGGGCGGTAGAAATCATAATTCCCTCTTTATGGAATAGATCGCGCGCTTTTCGCAGAAAGTTGTTATACGGCTCTCGGTCTGATGCAGATAATCGTTCAATATCAAAATGAATATCCCTGAATCCAATTCGTTTCGCCTCGTTCATGATATTTGTTAAAAAAGTATTTTGAACTTGATTATTCGTCAGCAGAATATGCCCAAGCTCGGTGCTGAATTGTCCCTCCTCCTGATTTGCGATAGCCATGACGAGCACGTTATTATTGGCTCGCGCAATATCAGGGAAATTATTTAAAGGAAGAGCGGACAATGATCCGTCACGCTTCGCATGGTAGGCAAATGGAGATAAATAAGTTAAATAAGGTGCAGCTTTCCTCGCGCTTGTTTCAAGTGCAGCTGATACGGTGGTGCCAAATGGTTCTACGTACGCGTTGAATTCTCTATTCGACTTTTGCCTTTGTGGAATATAGAGCCGCATCCCGACCCGAAGCGGCTGATTTACTTGAATATTATTAATACGGGCTAGCTCTTGGTAGGGAATACCAAACTTTCTTCCGATGGAAAAGAGGCTGTCACCAGCTTCAACAAAATAAAAGCTTCCAACAATCGGTATGACTATTGCTTGACCAACGACAAGTCGATCAGGATTTGGTAGTTCATTCGCATCAGTAATGACTGCAGGTGTTACTCCGTAGCGGGCAGCAATCGAAGTCAATGTCTGATTGGGCTGCACAATATGAATTTGCATTTAATCCCCCCTTAACCAAATCAATGGTTGTCACCATTGTATGAACGATGAATGGGGGATAGACCTGATAATCCGTAGTATTTTTGCTAAAATATTAGTTAAAACAATGTGGTGAGGAGCTTTAACATGGAGCGAACGGATGAGTATTATATGAGAATGGCCATCGCTGAAGCGGAGAAAGCGGGCGATATGAATGAAGTTCCAATTGGAGCCGTTATGGTCCTGAATGGAGAAGTTGTTTCAACAGCCCATAATCTTCGTGAAACGGATCAAAATGCGGTTGCTCATGCAGAGCTGATCGCCATTGAAAAAGCTTGTAAAAAACTTGGTACATGGCGACTGGAAGGGGCAGAGTTGTATGTAACTCTTGAACCTTGCCCGATGTGTAGCGGCGCTATCATCTTATCGCGCATCAAAAAAGTAGTTTATGGTGCCGCTGATCCAAAAGCAGGCTGTGCTGGCACATTGATGAATTTGCTAGGGGATGAACGGTTTAATCATCAAAGCGAAGTGATTGAGGGTGTACTTGAAGAGGAATGTGGACGGCTTCTAAGTAATTTTTTTCGTGAGATTCGTAAAAAGAAGAAAGAAGCCCGAAAGCAACAAATGATTGCGGAAGCTAATTGGGAACAACTGCCTGACAACAACCGTTGATTTTTTTTCTAATAAATAGTATACTAAATCTTGCACACATCATGTGTGTCATTAACATTGGTATTAATTTTGCCGTGCTAGACGGGGAAGTAGCGGAGCCCTGTAACCCGCAATCCGCTCCAGCGGGGTTGAATTCCTTTCCGAGGTTGATGTACTGTAGGGTCTGCCTTAAGTAAGTGGTGTTGACACCCGGGTCCTGCGCAATGGGAATCCATGAACCATGTCAGGTCCGGAAGGAAGCAGCATTAAGTGGACGCTCCCATGTGCCGCAGGGCAGCCTGGGTCGAGCTAACTGCTTAAGTAACGTTTATGGTGCACAGTCAGAGAAAGGTGTGCGGCAGCTTAATTTATAAACACAAACCCATTCACAATCGTGGATGGGTTTTTTGTATTTATAATGTGAAACTTTCCTCTTCTATTATCGTAGTCATATAAAGGGGTGTGTTATATGAAGAGAAAATTAGTCACATTACTTATCTTATCCATATTTGTATTATTGCCTATGAAAGTGTTGGCAGTCGAATATTCAATTACAGATGTGCTGATTGATGCGCAAATGATGAATAATGGCGATGTCATTGTAGAAGAAAAGCATACATATTCTTTTGATGGAGATTTTAATGGAATTACCCGAGAAATTGTCCCGAAAAAAGGAGCGAAGATTACTTCATTTCAGGCAAGTGAAGATGGTGCTAAATTAAAAATAAAAAAAGAAGATCATTTATATAAAATATATCGAAGTGGTTCAGATGAAACGATTGAAGTCATTCTCCGATACAGGATTGAAGGCGGCGTTACAAAGTATAAAGATATGACAGAGTTTTATTGGCCATTTTTCGATGAGCGCAATGAATCATCATATGAACAAATGACCATTACGGTTCACCCTCCACACCCAGCCAATGATGTCATGGCACTCGGGTATGATGAAGCGTATGAGGCGGAACAAATTGATGCAGATGGTACAGTGCATTTTCATTTAGGAAAAGTGGCTGCAGGGGAAAATGGAGATATTCGGGTTGCTTATGAATCTAATTTGTTTCCGGCAATAGCTACAACATCTAGTAAAGAAATAAAGAATACGATTATTGAAGAAAAACAGAAGTTAGCGGAACAGAAAAGGAAGTACGCGGAGAATAAAGAAACGATGTCCTCTGTCGGTAAGATCGTCATTCCAATCGTATCTGCTATTTTTACTATGTTTATTGCGATTGCCGCAATTTCCTCAAGGCGTAATGGTGAAGCTGCCAATATTGAAATTACTAAAGAAAGACTTGTTCTTCCTAAATTGAAGATGAGTATGCCCGCAACCATTTTCCACACAAAATCATTTTCCACTAATATGGTGGCGGCAGCATTGTTGGATCTTGTCCGAAAAAAGTATGTGAAACAATTGTCGGATAATGAATTTTTGCTCGTCAACCGAAATGTCGAAAATCGGCATGAAACTGTTTTATTGGATTGGTTGTTTTATGAAGTGGGAAAAGAAGGAACTTTTCATTCAGAGGATTTAAATCTATATGTCAACGAAAAGAAAAATCATTGGCGCTATGAAAAGACGATGGCAGAGTGGCGCCAGGCTTTAAAAGAAGAAATAGCAGCTTTTGGAATATTTGAGAACAAGGCTCCTGTAAGGTGGCTTTTCGGTATTGTAAGTTTTATGCTTATTCCACTCACCGTACTCTTTATTCTATATGATTTGTATTTATGGATGTTCATGACAACCTTGTTGTTTATGACTGGAATGGGAATGACGCTGTTTTATAAGCCGCTTTCCTGGGATGGGTTAATCATAAAAAAAGAATGGCAGCAGTTTTGGCTAAGATTTGATGATATTAAAGAAACGGAATTTAATAAATGGTCGGAAGAGGACCAGGAAATTGCCTTAATTTATGGATTAGGAACGAAAAAAAAGATTGTATCCATAGATGATAATTTCAGTAGGCAAACCGATCATTCGTTTTTAACTTATTATATGGTTACAGGACCGATGCTAACTTCAACATTTATATCTGCTGATAAAGAAATAAAAAGGGCAGCTGCCGCTGACTCTAGCACCGGAAGCGGCTCAAGCAGTGGTGGTGGAGTCGGCGGTGGGGGCGGTGGATCTGGAGCGTTTTAACCTTTTAAGCAAAAGAAATGAATATCGCGACCTATTTAGATTCACTTTGTAAATCCATGCTCAAGTAAGGTATAATAGAAGGAAAGGTCCGAAATTATTGTAAAGAAAAAGGAGGGGGAGAGCATGAGCTATCAAGCGCTGTATCGAGTATGGAGACCGCAATCATTTTTAGACGTAGTAGGACAAGAACATGTCACTAAAACTTTGCAAAATGCTCTCCTTCAACAAAAGACTACACATGCTTATTTATTTTCAGGGCCGCGCGGAACGGGAAAAACGAGTGCAGCTAAAATTTTGGCAAAAGCAGTCAATTGTGAAAAAATGCCAGTCTCGGAACCATGTAATGAATGTTCCGCTTGTTTAGGAATAACAGACGGATCCATTCCAGATGTCATTGAAATTGATGCCGCCTCAAATAACGGGGTCGAAGAAATTCGGGATATCCGGGATAAAGTTAAATATGCCCCTAACGCTGTTCCGTATAAAGTCTATATTATTGATGAAGTGCATATGCTTTCAATTGGTGCCTTTAATGCATTGCTGAAAACGTTGGAGGAACCGCCGAAGCATGTTATCTTTATTTTGGCGACGACCGAACCTCATAAAATACCGTTAACGATTATATCTCGCTGCCAACGGTTCGATTTTAAACGAATCACGGCTCAAGACATTACGGGGAGAATGGCGCATATTGCGTCAGAATCCGGCCTTCAGTTTGAAGAGAAGGCACTACATGTCATTGCGAGGGCCGCAGGCGGCGGAATGCGGGATGCTTTGAGTCTGCTCGATCAAGCCGTTTCCTTCAGCACTGATCAAGTGACTGTGGAAGACGCTCTAACGGTTACCGGCTCAGTCTCACAAAACTACTTGAACAGAATCGGCCAGGCGATTTATAAAAAAGAGATTCCGGATGCGCTGGCTGCTCTTGATGATATGATGCTTCAAGGTAAGGACCCTGCTCGCTTTGCGGAAGATATGATTCTTTACTACCGTGATATGCTGCTTTACAAGACGGCTCCTACATTGGAAGAGTCGATGGAGCGGGCGCTACTTGATGATGATTTCACTACGTTAGCTGGTGAGATAGAGCACGAACAAATTTATGAGTATATCGATATTCTGAATAAAACCCAACAGGAAATAAAATTTTCAAATCACGCTCGTATTTATTTAGAAGTCTGCCTTGTTAAATTATGCCAGACAGAATCCAAGAAAACCGTTGCTGATTTGGACGGCGTTCAAGACTTATTTGCTAAAATAGCAGCGCTTGAAAAGGAAATAGAGCTTTTAAAAGCGAATAAAGTACCAGTTGGTGAAGCTACACAAACACAGCAACCTGCCAAGAAAGCTACGGCTCGTTCAACGAAGGGCTTCAAAGCCAATACTAGGATGATTCGGGAAGTTTTAAAAGAAGCGACAAGAGAAGACTTAAATTCAGTAAAAAGCCGCTGGGGTGATTTACTGGAAATGCTGAATAGCAGGCAAATGCGTTCTCAGTCGGCTCTTCTCAATGATGCCGAGCCAGCAGCTGCATCGCCGAATGCTTTCATTCTCAAATTCAAATATGAAATCCATTGCCAAATGGCCACGGAAAATCATAAGCTTATTGAGACTATATCTCAGTTTTTTAAAGAAATTACAGGTAATCAATATCAATTTGTCGGTGTTCCGGAAGATCAATGGCTGCAAATTCGGGAAGAATTTTTGCAAAACCAAAAACAAGATGGCGACAAAAATGAGGATGATCAAGAGGATCCACTTATTTCCGAAGCGATGAAGCTAGTGGGTGCTGATTTGATTGAAATTAAAAACTAAACTACTTTGGAGGTATGAAAGATGATGCGAGGAATGGGAAATATGCAAGGTATGATGAAACAAATGCAAAAAATGCAAAAGAAAATGGCAGAGGCTCAAGAAGAGCTTGGAGAAAAGCGTATTGAAGGTACAGCGGGCGGCGGCATGGTAACAGTCGTTGTATCTGGACATAAAGAAGTGTTGGAAGTGAATATGAAAGAAGAAGTAGTAGATCCTGAAGACATCGAAATGCTACAAGACCTTGTTCTTGCCGCTACGAATGACGCTTTGAAAAAAGCGGAGGAATTGACTAACCAAACAATGGGGCAATTCACTAAAGGAATGAATCTTCCTGGATTCTAGGAGGTTTATATATGCATTATCCAGAACCAATATCAAAGTTGATTGACAGCTTTATGAAACTGCCGGGAATCGGGCCGAAAACAGCAGCCCGCCTGGCATTTTTTGTTCTTGGTATGAAAGAAGACACGGTATTGGACTTTGCCAAGGCGCTTGTGAATGCTAAACGGGACTTGGGCTACTGCTCCATCTGCGGCCATATCACCGACCAAGATCCCTGCTATATATGCAATGACCAACGACGGGATCGCAGCATTATCTGTGTTGTCCAAGAACCGAAGGATGTCATTGCCATGGAAAAAATGAAAGAATATAGCGGGCTCTATCATGTACTGCACGGTTCCATTTCTCCAATGGAAGGAATAGGGCCTGAAGACATTAATGTCCCGGACCTATTAAAAAGGCTACAGGATGAAACTGTTCAGGAAGTCATTTTAGCTACAAATCCCAATATTGAAGGTGAAGCGACCGCGATGTATATTTCGCGCTTGCTCAGACCGTCAGGCATTAAAGTAACTCGCATAGCTCATGGGCTTCCTGTTGGAGGCGACCTGGAATACGCCGATGAAGTTACTCTCTCTAAAGCATTAGAAGGTCGAAGAGAACTATAGATAGAGAGGTATCCGATTTGTTTCGAAAAAAAAAGCTCCGCAAACAATACGATCAAAAATTTATAGAGTTAATGGAAGCGACAAGGAATGATTGGCTAGAACTCTCACGCATGGAAAAACTAAGCTATGAACAAAATGCTGAACTAAGTACTTTGACAAAGCTTGCCAAAGCCAAGTATTTTTTTCTTTTTCCAGAGGCAAAAAACAGAAACATAATAATAAAAAGATAATAGATAGAAATCACTAAGGTTCTTTTCGGACAAACCTTTCATACAATACATTAAAAGGATGATCCGGGAGGGACAATACTTGGATTCAATTATAATAATATCAGTTATCTCCGGAATAATTATTTTATTGTTATTGGCAGGAATGCCGGGAAAGGTAATGAAGTTAATTGGTCAATCATTTATGAAACTGATGATTGGCGCCTTGTTCTTGTTTTTCTTGAATGCTGTCGGCAATCAGTTTGGAATCTTTGTTCCTATTAATTTGGCCACGACAGCAATATCTGGATTTTTAGGATTACCTGGAGTAGCAGCATTGACTATTATTCAGTTATGGGTTGTATGAACATCCGTTCAAAAAGAGCGGATGTTTTATATTTATCGTATTAAAAAGGATATTAAAAATAAATTTGAAAATAGTGTTGACACAAATATATTAACCATGCTATTATATAAAAGTCGCCAATGAGCGATTGGGAAATTTGATCTTTGAAAACTGAACGAAACGAAACGTCAAAAGTAATTTAGTAAGACCAGCAAATGAGCTAACAAACTACTTTTATGAGAGTTTGATCCTGGCTCAGGACGAACGCTGGCGGCGTGCCTAATACATGCAAGTCGAGCGGATCTTTGGGAGCTTGCTCCCAAAGGTTAGCGGCGGACGGGTGAGTAACACGTGGGCAACCTGCCTGTAAGACTGGGATAACTTCGGGAAACCGGAGCTAATACCGGATAACTTCTTTTCTCGCATGAGGAGAGGTTGAAAGATGGCTTCGGCTATCACTTACAGATGGGCCCGCGGCGCATTAGCTAGTTGGTGAGGTAACGGCTCACCAAGGCAACGATGCGTAGCCGACCTGAGAGGGTGATCGGCCACACTGGGACTGAGACACGGCCCAGACTCCTACGGGAGGCAGCAGTAGGGAATCTTCCGCAATGGACGAAAGTCTGACGGAGCAACGCCGCGTGAGTGATGAAGGTCTTCGGATCGTAAAACTCTGTTATCAGGGAAGAACAAGTATCGGAGTAACTGCCGGTACCTTGACGGTACCTGACCAGAAAGCCACGGCTAACTACGTGCCAGCAGCCGCGGTAATACGTAGGTGGCAA